>NZ_OZ481790.1:4800000-7222104 GCF_984798905.1 Paenibacillus sp. SRL342 | reverse complement strand
AGACTGTCACTCCTTTTACATGTTCCAAGTGTGGCTTAAGCCATGATGCAGTGTCGAAATACGAGATATATTGTTGAATTTATCCCCAAACCCCCGCAGGTCGAAAACAAAAAAAGTATGAACAACGGAAAATTGTTCACAACTTTATCCACAGGCTGTTGATAATATTATGGGTCAGATCACATATTCACATCCAAAAGTAATACAATCATAGCAAAAGAAACCCCGCATTTCAACGTATCGCGTGATTTTATCCACAAATTCAATAACTTGTGTATAATTTTTAGTCACAACACAATATATTGTTTATAAACTGTTTAATTTTAGACAGAATGACCCAAAAACCAAAAATGTTTTATACACAGGTTATCCGTCAAAAGATGCCAAATTGTGTGTAAAAGTATTCTTCGTTTGTGAATAACCTTTCTGTGGATAACCGTGAAGTGAAAATGAAGCATGATTGAGATCGGAAAAAGAGTGACCTCTCACCCTCGTGTTTTCTTTCCAATGTGGCTAGGGTAAAACCCATGAATTTAAGTGTCTTGGTGGGAGACGGAGAGGGGAGTAAACTCATTCCTCAAATGAACAAGATCAGTGGTGTATTTTCTGAGCAGATGTTAATTCTGCCATCGGTGAATTATAAGAATAGTGAACCATAATAATGGATCATGAGAACTTCATTTCAAGACATATGTAATGTGAATTATCAGGATCAAGAGGTAAGCTGATGCTCTGATATGGAGGTTGAAGTGTATGAATGTATAGTATGAATTCAAAGGATAGATTATGCGTGTATAGCAAAAGAGGGTGTCTTCTAAAACCAAAAATCGGTTTTAGAGGACACCCTCTTTTTTTGGTGCAGCGACGAAGTATGGATTGATGATTTAGAGGCGGGGAAGGGACATCTTACGCTGGAATTCAGCGATATCTGCGTATTCCTCTTCCAGTTTGCGAGAGATCCGAATAAAGATGGGCAGGAGCTCTTGGTAGAGTACAGCATTCTCTTTGACAGGGGTATGCCGATGCGTTGTACCCACCATGGAAGAAACGGCATGAAGCGATTGGATCCGCCCTGTAGCGTACAAACCAAGCACGACGGCACCCAGACAGGAACTTTCGAAGCTCTCGGGTACAACCACTTCCTGATTGAAGATATCGGACATCATCTGGCGCCAGAGAGGAGAACGGGCGAACCCACCTGTGGCTTGAATGGAGGTAGGTTGCCCAATCTGTTCTTCCATGGCGAGCAGTACCGTGTATAGGTTGAAAATAACCCCTTCCAGGACAGCACGAATCATATGCTCTTTCTGGTGATGGAGTGTTAAGCCAAAAAAGGAGCCACGGGCATCCGGATTCCATAAAGGGGCACGTTCGCCCGAAAGGTACGGATGAAACAGAAGTCCTTCCGATCCCGGCCGGACACGTTCGGCAATTTTGGTCAGCACATCATAGGAATTGATGCCAAGTCGCTTCGCTGTCTCCACTTCAGACGCGGCGAATTCATCCCGCACCCAACGAAACAGCATGCCACCGTTATTCACAGGTCCACCAATGACCCAAAGATTCTCTGTGAGGGCATAACAGAAGGTTCGACCTTTGGGATCTGTAACCGGACGGTCCACGACAGTGCGAATGGCCCCGCTGGTTCCGATGGTTGCTGCGACAACACCAGGTTCAATGGCGTTTACGCCGAGATTGGATAAAACCCCATCACTTGCGCCAATAACAAAGGGCGTAGAGGGGGAGAGAGCCATTTTTTCAGCCGATTCATGATGCATTCCTTCTAATATATGTGTTGTAGGTACAAGCTTCGAGAGATGGTTGGGTGTAATGCCTGCAACCTCAAGGGCCTCTGCGTCCCAGTCCAGTTGTTCCAGATTGAGCAAACCTGTGCAGGAAGCGATGGAATGGTCGACGACATATTGTCCGAATAGACGGAAGAACAGATATTCTTTAATCGAAATAAATTTGGCGGTACTCTCAAAAAGTTCAGGTTCATCGTGGCGCAGCCACATTAATTTGGTCAGCGGTGACATGGGATGGATCGGTGTACCTGTGCGCAGGTAGATGCGATGGCCCAATCCATTCTCTTGCAGCTCGGCAGACCAAGCTGCACTTCGATTATCCGCCCAAGTGATGCAACGAGTTAAGGGTTTGTTATCCTGCCCCATGGCAATGACACTATGCATAGCCGAGCTGCAGGATACAAACAGGATCTGCTCGGCAGCAACACCACTCTGATCCATGACTCCTCGCACAGAGCGTAGGGCTGCTTGCACAATCTCTTCAGGGTCCTGCTCGGCAACATCGGGTGCAGGGGTGTACAAAGGATATTCCTGCGTTGAGGTACTGACGACGGAGCCTTGCTCGGTAAATAACACGGATTTGGTACTGGTGGTACCAATATCGATCCCAATCATGTAGTTGTTCATATATTTAATCCTTCTTTCTCCAGAAAGCGATGAGATTTTAATTTCTGTCTACTATAGAGAGACCATTCATACCACTGTACTCAGGAGCAAAATAAAGATCAGTCCCACCACGGATAATAGTGTTTCCATAACGGTCCACGTTTTCAATGTTTGGGCGACGCTCATATTAAAGAATTCTTTGATCATCCAGAATCCCGCATCGTTCACATGGGACAAAATAAGTGACCCTGCACCTGTGGCGAGTACAACCAGCTCAATATTGGCCCCTGGTGTGAGTGCAAGCACTGGAGCGACAATGCCGGCAGCTGTTGTCATGGCTACGGTGGCTGAACCGGTAGCTACACGAATGAGCGCAGCGACAAGCCATGCAAACAGGATCACGTTGATGTTGGCATGGGTAGCAACATCAGCAATGGCGTTACCTACACCACTATTGATCAATACCTGTTTGAAGGCACCGCCTCCGCCAATGATGAGAATGATGGTCGCCGTAGGCGCCAGACATTCACTGGTGAAGCGAGAAATATCGTGTTTGGTGAATCCACGTGCAAAGCCGAGTGAAAAGAGGGCAAATACAACTGAAATGAGCAGAGCAATGATCTCATGACCGATAAATTCACTGAACACGGTGAAGCCACTCGTGGCATTTGGGTCAATGATGCTTGCAATGGAACCAATCAACATCAAAATAACCGGCAGCAATATGGTAAACAGGGTAATACCAAACCCAGGCATCTTGCTGTTTGTTTTGGTTGCGAATTGTTCAGCCAGTTCTGCTGGCGGTTCGGTGTGTATTCTTTTACCAATAAATTTACCAAATAAGGGACCTGCAATAATCGCTGTAGGAATACCAACAATAAGGGAGTACAGAATGGTTTTACCCAGATCCGCGCTGAAGGCTTCAATCGCAATCATTGGCGCTGGATGGGGTGGGACCAAACCGTGTACAGTCGACAGACCCGCCAAAATGGGAATACCAATCTGCAGCAAAGACATGTTGGTTTTACGTGCAACGGTGAAAATGATAGGGATCATCAAAATTACACCGACTTCGAAGAAAACAGGAATACCAACGATAAATCCAACAATCATCATCGCCCAGTGCACACGTTTCACACCAAACCGATCAACTAATGTAGTTGCAATGCGCTCGGCACCGCCAGATTCAGCCATCATCTTACCAAGCATTGTACCAAGAGCAATAACAATTGCGATGGTTCCAAGTGTGCCGCCAAGTCCCCCGGTAATGGAAGAGATCACATCAGCAGGTTTCATGCCTGTAAGCAAACCGAGCATTAATGCGGACAACAGCAGGGTGATAAAGGGATTCCATTTATACTTGGAGATCAAAACGATCAGAAAAACGATCGCAATTAACGTCCAAACCAATAATGTTGCGTTGTGGGATAGTCCAAAAAGAGTGCTCATGATGTTGTGTGCTCCTTTATTTCTGATATAGAACGCTTACAAGTGAAATTATCGTCAACAATTAAATGTGTACCAGTATCGTAGAAGGTGTTGGCGAAAAATGTAGTTTTATCATGCCCTAAATTGAAAGAAAATCGCATTCTGTATACTTGTCGACAAGTTAAGCCGCAATCAATCACGACGGATATGATTGCAAACGCCTTGCACCCATTAGGAATCAAAGCTTTCGTGCAGAGTTTTGCCAGAATCTTGGAAATACGTGCGGACTCCAGCCTGAATGAGCATCTTGTCACCTGATTCAAGTGCTTCAACGAGCAAACGGTGTTTCTCAATTACAGCGCTTACTTTCTGCTCGCCTTGAACAAATACCCTGCGCGTCGTGAGCAGCATAACGGTCATCACAACATATCGAATACTCTTCCATAGATGTGAAATACGGGAATGCTGAGCAGCTTCAATGATGGTCTCGTGGAAAACGAGATCCTGATAGGCGAATTCAACGGCGTCCTGATGCCTTCCAGCGAGCTGCATTTTGTCGATCACGTTACGAAGCTGGGTGATTAATGATTCCGGGACCTCACCCGCGAGTCGCTGCTGCACAAAACTTTCAATCAGGAAACGGACATCATACAATTCTTCGACATCCTTGATTCGTAGTCCAATGACAACGACACCCATACGTTCAAGTCGAATAAGTCCTTCATTGGACAATGTTCGTAACGCTTCACGGACAGGTGAACGACTGCTGTCAAAATCAGCCGCAATTCGGTTTTCCGACAAAATCTCTCCAGGTCGAAGGGTACCGCTGATGATCCGCAGCCTTAATTCGCAGGCAATGGCTTCACCACGGGATGCGCCTTGAAGCCAGGAAGAAGGAAATAACATATGGCTAACGCTCCTATTAATAAGTAATCAGTTCATTACTGATCATAGCATAACTATTTTGCGGACTGGACATTCAGTTCAATCCATAGTCTGTAGTTACAAGCTAACGGCTAATGTTTTTTTCAAAGGACTACTAAAGGCAGGTAAGTAAATCAGCCTCATCCATATACTTGTATACAAGATGTGATTTTTATCCTACACCTTTCTCAAAAGCTTGTAAACCTTAATTAAAGCGGATACAACCGAATTAGAATTCGACGATATTAATAGCCTAAAACCATTATCCACATGTGAATAACTTCAAACAGGATACAATGAAGGAGATAACAGGCATTTGAGGTTGTGGATAACTATAAATGACGAAATAGGGTGATCTGATCAGGGTCTGGGGATAACTTTCAGGTCTCTCTTCGGGGCTTGCTGCTGGTATTGAAGTGGACGAACTGTGGTCATTACTTTGGGTGGGATGAAGAGTATATATAAAAGAGGGAGAAGCCTTGCGCCTTGCAGTTGACTTTTCCAGGTGATCATGGTTAAATATATAAAGGTGTTTTCTGTGAAGATGAAAGTGATTCATCACATAAGTATTTCCTTGTGAGGAGGTGCAATACATTGAGACCTACATTCAAACCGAACGTTAGCAAACGTAAAAAAGTTCATGGTTTCCGGAAAAGAATGAGCACGAGCAACGGCCGTAAAATTTTGGCCGCACGTCGCCTTAAAGGCCGTAAAAACCTGAGTGCTTAAGCATTGAAGACCACCGAGGTGGTCTTTTTTTTCTTAATTAGCTCAAATCAGACTGGATGCTGCTACAGATCAGGTCTGAATGGTCTGCGAAAAAGTGCTGAACACACATGATGTATGTTGAGTGAGTTTTCCATTTTTCGAAAACTTACCTTATATAATGATGAATCGTTGATAGGTTTAAATGGCCAATCAACATTCATCCGGATGAATGCTGATCAGTTCAAGTAGCTGATTAACAATCATCCCAAATGAAGTTGTCGCCAAGGCGGTTTACCGTCATTCAAGAAAGCCTATACTAAATCAGTAATGAGGCCTCCGTCAATAACATTGGTGGAGAAGAGCAAGGAGAAGCGCCGTGTATAAAAGACTGCGTCTACGAAACCGGGCGGACTTTAGCCGCGTATACCGGTATGGGAAATCGTTTGCCAATCATCAATTCGTGGTGTATGGCTGTCGCCGTAAAGATACGGAACAATTCCGGGTAGGTGTATCATGCAGCAAGAAAATCGGAAACGCTGTCGTACGCAACCGGATGAGACGCATGATCAAGGAAATTGTTCGTCATCATGAGCATGAGATCGTCACGCAGATGGATCTGATTTTTATCGTCAGAAAAGGTGCACTGGACATGCCCTATAAGGAAATGGAAAAAAGCCTGCTACATGCGATGCGAAAGGGCTCTCTTTTGAAGTCGAGCAAGCGGTAAGCTTCGGTTTATTTGTCCTCCTAATTATGGTATGATTTTACGATGGAATGGAATGGTTAAGAGAGGGGTTATGAAGTGTCGCGATTGAAGACATCAAAGGGGAAGTGGATTCTCCTCATTGCAGTCATTGCAATGGTCACTGTACTCGCCGGATGTACTCCACAAGGAGCCGGGGTTACTACGGAAGATCTGAAGAATAGTGGCTCATTCTGGCAAAGCAATGTTGTGTACTGGTTCTCACTGGCGCTGGATACATTCGCCAACTGGTTTAACGGTGAATATGGACTGGCCGTCCTCGTGATGGTGCTTATTGTACGGACATTGATTTTACCACTAACAATGAAACAAGTCCGTAGCTCCAAAGCTATGCAGGCGATTCAGCCGCAGCTGAAGGAGATTCAAGCCAAGTTTAAAGATACACCTGAGAAAGTTCAGCAAGAAACAATGAAGTTGTTCCAGGAGAACAAAGTTAATCCGATGGCCGGTTGTCTGCCACTTATCATTCAGATGCCGATTTACATCGCACTTTATAACTCAATTTACGGAAACTCCAGTCTGAGAACGCATGATTTCTTGTGGCTCCAGCTCGGATCACCCGATCACCTGTTTATTTTGCCAGTGCTGGCCGCTATTACAACATTCATTCAAACATGGATGATGATGCGTATGAACCCTGCACAGCAAGTGGGTCCGATGCAGTTTATGCTATGGGTATACCCAATTTTGATCTTCGTGATGTCGTATCAGTTCCCGTCAGCACTTCCGCTGTACTGGTTCTACAGTAACATCTACACGATCGTGCAAAACTATTTCCTTTACCGGAATAATGATAAAATCGTGGCTGAGGTCAACGTGAAGCAGAATAGCTCTTCCAAAAATGGAGCTAAACGCAAAAACGGTGGCAAAGCAACCGTCTCTGGAAAAGGGTCGAAAGGGGCCAAAAAATCGAAATGACCAAAGTCATTACGTCAGGAAAAACCGTTGAAGATGCTGTAAACCAAGGATTGACTGAGCTTGGCGTAAGTCGGGACAAGGTCGAGATACAAGTGTTAGAGCAGCCGTCAAAAGGATTCCTGGGTTTGTTCGGGGTGAGGGCGGCCAAAGTTGAAGTGAAATTATTGCCTGTACCTGAAGTTGTTCCACAGCCGATCAAGCCAGCTGCATACAAACCAGAATTAGATGCATTACTTGAGGATGTTGCAGCTAAAAATCCCTATGAAGAAGCGGCTGCTTTCTTGAAAGAGGTCGCAGCAGGTATGGGACTGGATGTTGAAGTGCATATCAAAAAACAGCGGGATGGACATATCTTCAATATTGCCGGCGAAGATCTGGGCATGATTATTGGCAGACGTGGACAGACGCTGGATGCGCTTCAGTATCTAACGAACATTGTAGCGAACCGATATTCGGAAAGCTTCGTTCGAATTGTGCTCGACGCGGAGAATTTCCGTCAACGTCGGCGGAAGACGCTGGAGGATCTGGCTGAACGATTGGCTGGACAAGCAATCCGTACCGGTAAGGAAGTTGTACTGGAACCAATGCCTCCGCTCGAACGAAAAGTCATCCATGCAAAACTGCAAAATCACCCGCAGATTAAGACATTAAGTAAGGGCGAGGAGCCTAATCGGCGTGTGGTTATTACGACGAAATAACACGAAATTGAAGACGCAATGGCTTCCTGCCCGGTGCAGAAGCCATTGCTTTTTTCGTACAGAAGCAATTTGATAAGGTGCGTAGAACAAGTAAAGAGTGGACTTAATACGATAAGCAACATGTCATATGATATATCATTAATAGATTTGAAAATGGATATGGCGTCCCCAGAGGGACGGCAATTTTAAAATAGAGCAAGGAGAGATAACCATGATCAGTGATACGATCACAGCGATATCAACGGCTGTCGGAGAGGCGGGTATTGCCGTGATCCGGGTCAGCGGCCCGGATGCAGTGTCGGAGACGGAAAAGATTTTTCGCAGTAAAACCCCTTTAACTCAAGCAGCATCTCACACGGTTCATTATGGTCATATCATAGATCCCGTTAATGGGGAAAAGATTGAGGAAGTATTGGTTACGGTCATGCGAGCACCACGCTCGTTCACAACAGAAGATGTGGTGGAGATCAGTGCGCATGGCGGTGTAGTGTCTGTTAAACGGGTCATGGACCTGTTATTGCAGCTTGATATTCGTCTGGCTGAGCCTGGTGAGTTCACGAAGCGTGCGTTTCTCAATGGGCGAATTGACCTGTCTCAGGCGGAAGGTGTCATGGATCTTATTCGTTCCAAGTCGGACCGAGCTTTCTCGGTTGCACTGAAACAGGTTGAAGGCAAACTGTCTTCCAAACTGCGTGATCTGCGATATACATTGGTGGAAACACTGGCTCATATTGAAGTGAATATCGATTATCCCGAGCATGATGTGGAGTCGTTAACGTCTGATTTTATTAAAGAAAAGTCCAGTCAGGTTATGACTGAAATTGATAAATTGCTCACTACAGCAGAGCAAGGAAAGATCCTTCGAGAAGGTATCACGACGGCTATCGTTGGACGACCTAACGTAGGTAAATCCTCATTGATGAACACACTCGCTCAAGATAATCGGGCTATCGTCACGGACATTCCAGGAACAACTCGTGATGTGATCGAGGAGTTCATTACGATCAATAATATCCCACTGAAGTTGCTGGATACGGCAGGAATCCGGGAAACAATGGACGTTGTAGAGAAGATCGGGGTAGAACGCTCTCGCTCTGCGGTAAGTGATGCCGATCTGATCTTAATGGTTTTGAATGCTGCGGAGCCACTTCATCCCGATGAGATTGAATTATTGGAACAAATCCGCGGTAGACAATCGATAATCATTATGAATAAAATGGACTTAACGCCACAGGTAGAACGTGACGTGCTGCTTCTTTACATTCCGGAAGAACGGCTTGTACCGATGTCGGTGAAAGATGATCTGGGTGTGGATCGACTGGAAGATGCCATCTCTACGCTATTCTTCAGTGGTAAACTGGAGTCCGCAGATCTGACCTATGTCAGTAATGTGCGTCATATTGCTTTGCTCAAAAAAGCGAAGCAGTCCCTGGTGGATGCCTATGAAGCAGCAGAGCAGTTCATTCCGATCGATATGATTCAGATTGATGTCCGTTTGGCGTGGGAGCATTTGGGCGAGATTGTTGGAGATACAGCACATGATGCATTAATTGATCAGATTTTCTCCCAGTTCTGTCTAGGAAAGTAAAAATAATATACTGCCGATTGAGTTAAATCGTAGTGTATGATGGAGAGGTACAATTTCTGCCTGTTGTCAAAGGATAGAATGATATTGTAGCCATTACGTGTTGGTTTCATATAGATAGGAATGCAGTTCCGATGAACGGTTAGAAGTAGTTTCATTATTTTAGAACATGATCCGTCTGCGTGAGTTACACCAAATGCAGCGGAATAAGGAGGTAAACGGGAATGGCTTTTGATGGCGGCAGTTATGATGTAATCGTCGTTGGTGCAGGGCATGCTGGTGTGGAATCCGCGCTGGCCGCAGCTCGTATGGGGTCCAAAACACTAATGATTACGATCAATCTGGACATGGTGGCCTTTATGCCTTGTAACCCATCTATTGGGGGACCGGCCAAAGGACATGTTGTGCGCGAGATTGATGCACTTGGTGGAGAAATGGGACGAAATATCGATAAAACCTTTATTCAGATGCGGATGCTTAACACGGGTAAAGGGCCTGCTGTTCACGCGCTTCGCGCTCAGGCAGATAAATTCTCCTACCAGCATAAAATGAAGGAAACGATGGAGAATGAACGTAATCTGACAATGCGTCAGGGTATGGTTGATCGACTGATCGTTGAAGACGGAAAATGTGTAGGCGTTGTGACTCAGACCGGAACAGAGTATCGGGCTAAAGCAGTCGTTCTAACGACAGGCACATACTTGCGCGGCAAAGTGATTATGGGCGAGTTGATGTATGAGAGTGGACCGAACAATCAACAACCCTCTCTTAAATTGTCAGAGAATCTGCGTGAACTGGGCTTTGATCTGGTTCGTTTCAAAACGGGTACACCACCACGTGTCCATAAGGATACGATTGATTTTAGCAAAACCGAAATTCAGCCTGGCGATGACAAGCCGAAGTTCTTTTCCTATGAAACAGAATCTTCCGATAATGAGCAGTTGCCTTGCTGGTTGACGTATACATCTGTGGATACACATCAGATTATTAATGATAATCTGCATCGTGCTCCGATGTTCTCGGGGCTTATTGAAGGAACCGGACCACGTTATTGCCCTTCCATTGAAGATAAAATTGTTCGTTTCAGCGACAAGCCGAAACATCAGATATTCCTTGAGCCGGAAGGCAAGAACACATCCGAGTATTACGTACAGGGATTGTCTACGAGTATGCCTGAAGATGTACAACTGGCTATGTTGCGTTCAATTCCAGGTATGGAAAAAGTGGAAATGATGCGTAATGGTTATGCGATTGAATACGATGCGATGGTGCCTACACAATTGTGGCCTTCACTGGAAACTAAACGTCTACCAGGTCTGTTTACGGCGGGCCAGATTAATGGTACCTCCGGTTATGAAGAAGCAGCAGGACAAGGTGTTATGGCTGGAATCAACGCTGCACTCAAAGTACAGGGGAAAGAGCCGGTAATACTGGATCGTTCCCAAGGTTATATTGGCGTGCTGATTGATGATCTGGTGACAAAGGGTACAAATGAACCATATCGTCTGTTGACTTCACGCGCTGAGTATCGTCTGTTGCTTCGCCATGATAATGCAGATATGCGTTTGACGGAAATCGGACATGATATTGGCCTGATCCCTGAAGAGCGTTATGCAAAATTCCTGGATAAAAAGGCGAAAGTCGAGCAGGAAGTTGCACGTCTGAAAGTGGCTAAAGCTCGCCCGGTTGAAGTGAATGCCAAGCTGGAAGAGTACGGATCTACACCTATTCAGGATGGCAGTACGTTGCTTACCTTGCTGCGTCGCCCGGAGCTGGGGTATGAACTGATTGAACAGCTCTCTCCATCTGAGGTAGAACTGACAGCAGATATGAAAGAACAAGTGGAAATACAAATTAAATATGCGGGTTATATTGAGAAACAATTGATCCACGTGGAACGTTTGCAAAAGATGGAGAAAAAGAAAATTCCGGACACTATCGTATATGATGAGATTCATGGTCTTGCCATGGAAGCCAAACAGAAGCTCGCTACGATTCGTCCAATCTCGATTGGTCAGGCTTCTCGTATTGCTGGAGTTACTCCTGCCGACATCTCCATTCTGCTGGTCTACTTGGAGCATTATAACCGTGTAACCGCAGCAAGGGGACAATAATGGACGATATTCAACAGCAACTGCAGCGGCGCTTAAAGAAACATGGATTAGAGCTGGGCGAACTCCAGTTGGAGCAATTCGAACTGTATTATCAGGAACTGGTATCCTGGAATGAAAAGATGAATCTGACCGGCATTACGGATCGGGAGCAAGTATATACAAAGCATTTCTATGATTCGGTATCGCTGGCTTTTTATACTGACATGACCAAAGTGAATAAGCTTGCTGACATTGGATCAGGAGCGGGTTTTCCGGGATTGCCACTGAAAATCTGTTTCCCGCATATTAAGCTTACGATCATTGATTCATTAAATAAACGTATTGGCTTTCTACAGCATGTGGTAGATATCCTTGGTCTGACCGATGTGGAATTGGTCCATGGACGTGCTGAAGAGATTGGACGCAAAGAAGGGTATCGTGATAGCTACGATCTCGTTACGGCGCGTGCAGTAGCCAAGCTGGCTGTGCTGAATGAATTCTGCCTTCCGTTTGTTCGTAAAAGTGGAATCTTTGCTGCGATGAAGGGCGGAGACCCCCGTGAGGAAATGAAGGAAGCTGAGTTCAGCTTCAATCAGCTGAAAGGACGGGTTAAGGCCGTTCATCCTTTCCAGCTGCCGGTTGAAGAATCAGAGCGTCACATCATTCTGATTCAGAAATTTGATAAGACACCATATAAGTATCCGCGCAAACCAGGTACTCCAATGAAGACTCCGCTGATATAGTTGCGTGATGTTTACGAAGTCAGTCAAAACAGAATAGAATTTTAGACATAGATAAAGAGGATGTTTCACGTGAAACATTCCTCTTTTTTTTGTTTTCTGAAATGGAGGACTGGATCAACATTACAGATACTCCGTATTACATATCTCTTCAAGAACCTGTAATGATGAATCTCACGCATATTAGCTCATGAACAATTTCATTATTTGAATGTGTGTAAGTCGTCATATTTCCAATATTCACAAAGAAAAAGCAGGAAAATTAGCAGAGTTTAAAGAATAGGTAAGCATAGGATTATGATAGAAAAGATGATAGAATAGAAGTATCCGATCCTGGGTCACAGCGATCATAGATTATATGTATAGATAGATGGATATGCGTTCAATGTTGCATGACAGGAAGCGTTATGAAAGGCAAAACTTATTCCAAGAACGATGCATGTTAAAGGTCGCTTATTGAATAAGAAGCACCTGCAAAGACTGTGGGAGCTATTACGAAACTAGGTGGTAATCTGCGGAATGAAAGAACAATTTTCGAAGTTGTTTGGTTTGGCGGAGCGCAATAACGGAGATGAGATCAAACAGATTCCGGTTAATGAAATTGTGAGCAGCCCATATCAACCCCGTACTATTTTTGATGATGATAAAATTGATGAGTTGTTGCAGACGATCAAAACACATGGTGTAATTCAGCCTATTGTCGTTCGCGTGCGAAATGGATCATATGAGATTATTGCCGGGGAACGTCGCTGGCGTGCAGTTCGAAAATTGGGTTTGGATACGATTCCGGCTATTGTGCGTGAATTCAACGACTCTCAGGCCGCATCCATTGCACTGATTGAGAACTTGCAGCGTGAAGGATTGACTTCCATTGAGGAAGCTGTCGCTTATCAGAAGCTGATCGACTTGCATCAATTGACACAGGAAAGTCTGGCACAACGACTCGGCAAAAGCCAGTCAACCATCGCGAACAAAATTCGGTTGTTACAGCTCCCGGAAGGCATTAAGGCCGCATTGATGGAACGCAAAATTTCTGAACGGCATGCAAGGGCATTACTTTCTCTGGATACGGAAGAACTGCAGATGAAGTTGCTCGGTGAGATTATCGAAAAAGAATTAAATGTGAAACAGACAGAGGCACGTGTTGCCTTTTACAAGGAATCTTCCAAGATTAAGAAATCTAGACGTGTTTCCTTTACCAAGGACGTAAGACTTGCACTTAATACAATTCGCCAATCCATTGATATGGTAACTTGTTCAGGTCTGGACATCAAAACAAAAGAAGCAGACCATGAGGATCATTATGAGATCGTTATCCATATTCCAAAACGCAAATAATTGAAGCTTATGGCGGCAATGGGCCGCTTTTTATGTCTATAAAGCAAGTTAGGTCTGACATTTATAAAGAACGGTCGGTATATTGATGGAACGGTAGTTGTTGTTTGTGTGGACGATAGCCGCCTGCTTTTTGTTAACAATATCTCACAACCTACAGAAAAGACTCCTATTTTATTTGAGGTGAAGTAATTGTCTAAGATTATGGCCGTAGCAAATCAAAAGGGCGGTGTGGGGAAAACGACGACATCTGTTAACTTGGGTGCAGGACTGGCTTCACTCGGGAAAAGAGTATTGCTTGTCGATATTGACCCTCAGGGGAATACAACCAGCGGAGTCGGAATCAATAAAGCAGATGTGGCTAATTGTATATATGATGTCATTATTAATGAGGTTCCTCCTCAAGAAGCGATTGTGGAGACTCAGATTGAAGGCCTTCATATCATACCTGCAACGATTCAGCTTGCCGGAGCCGAGATCGAATTGGTGTCCACGATATCACGGGAAGTTCGCCTGAAAAAATCACTCGCCATGGTGAAGAAAAACTATGATTACATACTGATCGATTGTCCACCATCCCTTGGTATGTTAACGATTAATTCGTTGACTGCTTCCGATTCGGTGATCATTCCGATTCAGTGTGAGTATTATGCACTTGAAGGATTAAGTCAGTTGCTCAATACGGTTCGTCTGGTACAGAAACATCTGAATACATCCCTGCAGATTGAAGGGGTATTGTTGACGATGTTTGATGCACGGACCAATCTGGGGATTCAGGTTATTGAAGAAGTGAAAAAGTATTTTCAACAAAAAGTATATCAAACAATTATTCCGCGTAATGTACGGCTTAGTGAAGCACCATCTCATGGTCAATCCATTATCACGTATGACCCTCGTTCAAGAGGGGCGGAAGTGTATTTAGAGCTCGCAAAGGAAGTGATTTCTTATGAGTAAGCGGCTTGGAAAAGGTCTTGATGCCCTCATTCCTTCGCTTTCAATTAATGACGATGATAAAGTCGTAGAAATCCCGATTAGTCAACTGCGGGCTAACCCCTATCAACCACGTAAGGTATTTGATGAGGGCGCAATACATGAACTGGCTGAGTCCATTCGTCAGCATGGTGTCATACAACCCATTATTGTTCGTCCTGTATTACGAGGTTATGAGATTATTGCCGGAGAACGACGGTTCAGAGCTTCGCAATATTGTGGTAATGCCACGGTACCGGCTGTAGTCCGCAACTTTAGTGATCAGCAGGTAATGGAGATTGCGTTGATCGAAAACCTGCAACGGGAGAATCTGAACGCCATGGAAGTTGCAGTTGCTTATCAGGGGTTAATGGATCAATTCGCATTGACTCAGGAAGAGTTGTCTGTAAAAGTAGGTAAATCACGTTCTCACATTGCTAACTTCTTGCGTCTGTTATCGTTGCCGGAAGAAGTAAAAGACCATGTTTCACGTGGAACATTATCTATGGGACATGCACGTGCGATCGTGGGTGTGAAAGACGAGGTTATGGTGAAGCAACTTGCCAAACAAACCATTGATCAGCAATGGAGTGTACGTGAGTTGGAGGAAGCTGTTCAACAACTGGATCGCTCCAAAACAGGTGAGGCTAAAGCCAAATCGAAGTTGAAAAAGAAAGATCCATTCATTGATACGTTAGAAGAATCTCTGCGTGAACGTTTCAAAACAACAGTGAAAATCAAGCACAATAAAGATAAAGGTAAAATTGAGCTCAACTACTACAGTCAACAGGATCTGGAACGGCTATTGGAATTGTTACAATAACAGTCGGGTCTATGATTCATTAACAACATGCGGGGCTTACTCATGTCATGACATATCGCCTCTGTACCATGGAGATACGATATGTCATTCTTTGTTTATAGGGTTATACGTGCAATATGTGCAGGGGAATTATTAATTTATGGGACAGAGGTGGTTGTGAGGTGGAGGGAGTTATCTATCTAGATCATGCAGCAACATCTTGGCCCAAACCACCTGCTGTCGGTGATGCGATGTTGAGTGCATTGGAGATTGCCGGAGCTAATCCTGGCAGAGGAAGTCACCGTATGGCTGTTCAGGCAAGTCGTGTGTTGTTCGAGGCGAGGAAATCCATATCCAATATCTTTGGAATCAAAAATGCGAATGATATTGCATTCGGATCAAATACGACTGAAGCGCTAAATCTAGCTATTCAAGGCTCGCTCAGAGAGGGCGACCATGTGATTGCCACCATGGCTGAACATAACTCAGTCAGACGACCACTAGAGTATATGCGCAGACTCCGAAATGTGGAGATTGATTATGTACCTGTTGATGCTTCGGGAGCCATTGATCTGATGCAAATGGAACGTATGTTTCGTTCCAATACCAGATTGGTGGTATGTACACATAGTTCGAATCTGCTTGGCAGTATTCTTCCTATTGGAGAAATTTCGCTCCTATGTCGTAAACATCAGGCGATCTTATTGGTAGATGCAGCTCAGAGTGCTGGGGTTATGCCTGTGAATGTACAACAATTGGGCATTGATATGTTGGCTTTTCCAGGGCATAAGGGACTGCTTGGTCCTCAGGGTACAGGGGGCTTGTACATTGCTCCAGAGCTCGATATAGAGCCTTTACTTCATGGAGGAACAGGAAGTCAGTCAGAAGCTCTGGAGCAGCCAAAGGTGCGTCCTGATCGGTATGAAGCGGGGACGCCGAATACAGTCGGGATCGCAGGGCTGAATGCGGGTGTGAAACATGTACTTGAGATGACACCCGCTTTCATCTACCAACATGAGTGGGAACTGACCCAACATATAATGGATGGGCTGTCATCCGTTAAGGGTATACGAATGCTTGGTCCAGAGATTGGACAGCCGCGCACTGGATTAGTATCTTTTACTGTAGATGGGTATGATTCAGCACAACTCGCCTTCCGTTTAGATCGGAATTATGGGATTGCGGTTCGCTCCGGTTTTCATTGCACACCCCTTGCACACGAATCTGCTGGTACAACCGCTACCGGAGCAGTAAGGGCCAGTGTGGGATACAATTCAACTAGAGAACATGTGGAAGCACTCGTTAAGGCAGTGTTGGAATTGACTGGAGCAGACTAGATTAGAGTTGAAATGATGAACTCATTTGATACAGGGTTGCTTGATTAAGCTTATGGATACCGGGTTGATTTATAATAAATGATAGTATTACAGGACAGACGTTAATCTGATCAAAAATATAGAGGGGTAGTTGCAATTACATGGCTGAATTAAACGAGCTGATTCTGGAACAGCTGTTATGGATTATTGGCGGAATGGCATTACTTACGGTGATCTTGCTGATTGTGAGTATTGTTCAAGGGGCAAAGTTACGAAAGTTTAAACGTAAATATGAAGCCATGATGGCTGGCAGTGGAGTAGAGGACCTGGAATCATTGCTGATTAATCTGAAACTTCAGATGGACAGCATTGAGGATGAACACAAACTGCAAACGAATCAGCTGCAAGTTGTCATGCAAAAGCTGACCCGCATTCAAGGTAAAGTTGGCGTGAAAAGGTACAATGCATATGGAGAGCGTGGCAGTGATCTGAGTTTCTCAATGGCCATGATTAATGATAGCCAGGATGGCATGATCCTTACGGGGATATATAACCGTGACGGTTCTTACGTATATGCCAAACCTCTTAAAGGGGGAGAGTCCACGTATACTCTGTCCCCAGAGGAAAAGGAAGCTATTACTCTGGCACAGCAAGCAGAGTAGAACGTGTATGCCATTCCCGAATGGCCGAGTACAGACTGCTGGATATAATCTCGGACATGCGCATAACGAGACTGAGCCGTGTGTTCTGTAGAACAAAGTATTCCATAAAGCCGCCGACGTTAACGATACCTGTCAGATGGATATCGCCGACCGGCGGTAATTCTTTATTTACCCCCGCACCCGGCTTGAGTGGACCATTCACAACTTGAATGCATCCCACACTGGATGATTGTCCGAGACAGGCGTCAATGCCAATCACATAAGGGTTATGGTGTGTTTTCTGTATGTTGTGGAGTGTATCTTGCAGGTTCATCGCATGGACTGGTTCATCCAAGGTACCATATAGATGGAATAAAGGGCTGTCCCACTTGGAAAGGGCTGATCCGACCAGAGGACCAAGGCAGTCGCCTGTTGAGCGATCTGTGCCGATACAGACAATCACTACATTTTGCAGAGAATGGGCTTTATAGAGATGGAACATTAAACGATGGGTAATGGCCGAGTGAATACCTGGATCGGTATGGGGGATTTTCAAACTGGTCATGTCTTGTGATGAAAAGGAACGCGAAGTAGGATTCATAGGATCTATCCTTTCCCTTGGAATAGTAGTAACAGTATATGGAAAGGTAGAGCGTTTTATACTTCACGAGGACAAGCTTTTTCTCTAGAGCTGGACGTATGGCGAAAGGAGCCGGATATGGACGAATGGATTAACGATTGGATGCTGATTGCATTTGATTCAACCCAGCAGGCACTGCGTGCTGAAATGCTGCTGGAGTTTGCTGAGATAGAGATTGATTTGTTCCCTACACCAAAAGAAATTACAGCAGGGTGTGCGCTATGTATTCAGTTTCCAAAAGAGGATCTGGAGCGAGTGCAGAAGATCATTCGTAATGAGTTTGTAGAGATCCGAGGCCTCTATTTCAAAACAGAAGACAGCTATGATAACATACCGATGTAGAGGAGGGATGATGAATGTTGTCATTTCAGTTTGCTCAAGGGAATGATGGCGGCGGTGCGGTAGCGGCCGTCGGTGAAGCCCTTCGATGGACGGATAAAGTATGGAACAAAATTGCAGATCCTGATATGTGGCTTAACATTATGTTCAGCTCAATCCGGATCATCATTATTTTTATCATCACCCGTATTGTCATTAAGGTGGTATATCGAATTATAGATCGTTCCATGGAACGCAAGCAGGAAGGCAAGATTCGCGTGAATCCGCGCAGGTTCGTAACCGTAGGGGAACTGTTGAAAAATGCGACCTCCATAACATGTAATTTTATTATGATTCTGCTACTGTTATCTGAGATCAATATCCAAGTTGGACCGCTACTCGCGAGTGCTGGTGTGCTCGGGCTTGCCATTGGTTTTGGTGCACAGGGTCTGGTCAAGGATGTGATTACCGGTTTCTTCATCATATTGGAGGACCAGTTTGCTGTGGGGGATGTTATTCAGACGGGAACCTACAAGGGAACGGTTGAAGTGATTGGACTTAGAACTACCAAACTGGTCAGCTGGCAAGGTGAGGTGCACATTATCCCAAACGGGGCGATTGCAAGTGTAACGAACTACTCCATGTCGAATTCGCTGGCTGTAGTGGATATTCCGATGAAGGCGGACTTAAGTCTCGATGAGTCAGTACATCTGGTGAAAAAGTCTTTGGTTGGGATTGAAGAGCGTGACCTAAATATTGTGAAGGTGCCGGATGTGCTCGGTATACAGTCGATGTCTACATCTGAGTATGTGGTGCGAATTGTGGCTGAATGTATGCCTAACTCTCGTGCTTCGGTGGAACGTCAGATTCAGGGCGATGTGAAGAAAACGCTGGAGTATCATGAGATGAGCAATCAAGCCATATTGGAACAGGCAATAGCTTTGGAGAAAGATGAGGGGGATGGCACAGGTGGAGCGTAAAAGTTTCCAGCTTGGGGATATCGTGCAGATGAAGAAGCAGCATCCCTGTGGCAGCAATGAGATGGAGATCATTCGTATGGGTATGGATATTCGGATCAAGTGTGTCGGATGTAAACACAGCGTGTTGATTCCAAGAGCGAAATTCGAGAAAAACATGAAGAAGGTACTGCGTTCAGCCGAAGACTCCACTGAATCCTGAGCTTGCAATAATTCGGTATGCAGTATGCGTAATAACGTTTACATGCAGGCTCCGTATGAGTGTTGCGTTCTGTAAATGATCATGCTATAATCAATATTGCTGCGGAAAGGTACCCAAGAGGCCCAAGGGGGCTGACTCGAAATCAGTTAGGCGTGTCACAGCGTGCGTGGGTTCGAATCCCACCCTTTCCGCCACTTCAATTGTAACTTACTCAATACACATTGAGTTTAATAAAAAGATCGATAAGAAGACTTTCCATTAGGAAAGTCTTTTTTTGTATAACGTTTTATTGAATATGTATTGAAACGTGTATCCATATCAGATGCATCATTAATGACTCGAACGAAAAACAAAGAGCCCCGAAGGGCTCTTTATCCGGCGGTGCATTTGTTTGTTAGGAAACAATCGGTCGTAACAATCAGAAACTTGGTGTACTGCACGTAGCAATACGCGTGCTTCAGACGAAGGGCCTTACTACACATAACCACTTGCTTCTTAAATTACGTGATGAATCTCCAACAGCGAATGATCGGCTTCGTTGTCCAACGGAACCACACCTCTCTCGTGCACCGCCTGATTGTATTATGTGCTTTATTCCGTTTTATATACATGGATCGTCAAAAAAGTATTGCGATTAATGGACGCGGGCCTTGGTCAGCTTCTTCCACTTGCGATTATGATTGCTTGTTTCGGGAAAATCTTCACCTTTTTTCAGTGTTACCCGCTTTGGATTCTGAATTTCCGTGACAAAGCTTTTCTCCCCAACTTCCGTGTACTCTCCATCGTTTGGTGCTTTGTCTCCTGGTTCAAACTCGGTTTTTTCACCCATGATAAAACCTCCTCTGCAGATTATGTTACTTTGTTGCTTCTGTAGTGTGCTCCATAGCCAGGCTGATCATGTGCCAATATGTACAGGGAACGTTTGCTTGCACTTTGGCCCGGTATTTGTTATATTAATATAGTTCGAGTTTGTGCTCGTTCCTTGCTCTCAACCTAGATTGAGGGCCAGAGTCCATAAGGAGGTGAAAATTATGCGCAAATATGAAGTGATGTACATTATTCGTCCTGACATTGAGCAAGAAGTTGTTCAAGCTACAGTCGATAAATTCCAAGGCATCATCTCCAACGGCGGTGGTGAAGTTACAGCTCACGACGTTATGGGTAAACGCCGTCTTGCGTATGAGATCAAGAAATTCCGTGATGGTTTTTATGTTCTGGTACATTTCACTGCTGAACCAGCAGTTGTAACTGAACTTGAGCGTCTCATGAAGATTTCTGACGAAGTAATTCGTTATCTCATTACCAACGACGTTAAGTCTGCTTAAGACTACTCGTGATTAACGCACCAATACGCTCTGAAGGAGGGGATTACATTGTTGAACCGTGTCATTCTGATCGGACGGTTAACCCGGGATCCTGAGTTGCGTTACACTCCAGCAGGAGTAGCAGTTACGCAATTTACTTTGGCAGTGGACAGACCGTTTACAAGCCAAGGGGGAGAAAAGGAAGCCGATTTCATTCCGGTCGTAACCTGGAGACAGCTTGCCGAGACCTGTGCGAACTACTTGCGCAAAGGACGCCTGGCTGCAGTCGAAGGACGCATTCAAGTACGGAACTACGAGAATAACGAAGGAAAACGTGTATACGTGACCGAAGTCATTGCCGATAATGTCCGTTTCTTGGAGTCAGCTAACCGTGATAATAGCGGTGGCGGCGGTGGGCAACCAATGCGTGAAGAGCCTTCTTATGGAGGCGGCGGACGCGCGAACAATAACAATAATTCGCGTAGCAACAATCAGGATCCTTTTTCCGATGACGGAAAACCGATTGATATATCGGATGATGATTTGCCATTTTAACATGAACTGATACTCTTAGGAGATATGGGTTACATGATAGGAAAGGACTGAAAAGCATGGGCTTCAAGCAAAGAGAAGGCGGAGACAACGATAAAAGACCGGCACGTCGTGGCGGCCGTAATAAACGTCGTAAAGTGTGCTTCTTCACAGCTAACAAAATTACTCACATCGATTATAAAGATACGGACTTGCTTCGTAAATTTATCAGCGAACGTGGAAAAATTTTGCCACGCCGTGTAACAGGTACTAGCGCTAAATATCAACGCATGCTGACGATTGCAATCAAACGCTCCCGTCAAATCGCATTATTGCCATACACAACTGAGTAGTCTTTACTCAGCTTGCATACG
The DNA here is from genome assembly GCF_984798905.1 of Paenibacillus sp. SRL342. Taxonomy (NCBI): domain Bacteria; kingdom Bacillati; phylum Bacillota; class Bacilli; order Caryophanales; family Paenibacillaceae; genus Paenibacillus; species Paenibacillus sp. SRL342. Next base: position 7,200,427 of record NZ_OZ481790.1, on the reverse strand, counting down.
AAGCAGTCGGCTTATAGCCGGCTGCTTTTTTGTATATATGAATAGAAGTAATAGAAATAACAGATCCACTCTAACAAATGGAAGAATTCAACTGTGGTGATAGAAGCATTCAAGGCTCAAATGAATTATAATAGAGTCTAATCTACTGAAAAGGTTCAGGCAGCAGGAATAGCTGTTTATTTCAGAATAAACACCAGGAGTGGATATGAATACATCAAAACGTAAAGGCAAACAGAGAAAAAAGAGCAGTCTAAAAACCTGGATTATAGCTACTCTTTTACTTTCCATTATATATGTATGGTTACAGCAAAAAGGTGATATAGATAACAGGTGGCCCGGGACAACAATTCAAGAAGCTATGCCAATCACCGGCCTACATCCTGTGGTAGCAGAGAATGAGGAATTATTGGTACGTAAGGCAGCGAGACGTGGAATAGTGATTGTTATCACCCACGGCTACCGAAGTTCCGAGGAGCAAGATGCACTATTCAACCAAGGACGCTCAAGTGCAGGTAATATCGTTACTAATGCGCGTGGTGGTGAGTCATATCATAACTACGGATTAGCAATTGATTTTGCACTGAGTACGCCTGACGGTGATGTGGTGTGGGATATGGAACGTGATGATAACGGCAATGGCAAGTCAGACTGGATGGAAGTTGTGGAGCTTGCCAAAGAGTTAGGTTTCACTTGGGGTGGAGATTGGGCAAACTTTCCAGACTATCCTCACTTGCAGATGGATTTTGGCTTGAGTATTAATGAGTTAAAACGTGGTAAAAGACCTCCTGATTCTCCGTAAAAGGTTGTTTTATATACAATTAAATGAATAAATATTAGATAAGCTCTGCATTTTGCAGGGCTTTTTTCTTTCTTTTGTAAAATAAATGATAAAAGATGACAATTTGGTCTTTACATTAGCAAATAAATAAAACTATACTAGATTAACTAGATTTCTTACTTTGATCGCATATATTATTTCGATTGTAGTATATCGGCTCCGATTAAATAAAATTCAGCTATAGATCGAGTTATAATCATCACTTATATATGTAACATTTACCTCACGCCAAATTAAGAATGTCTACTAAAGTCAAAGCATACACATACACTAGATGTAACTACTATGTTATGTATATGTTATTTTGACTAATTGCCTATGTGCACCTCACAGCCAAAAAACAAAATAATACCATTCAAATTCTCTGATATATACCTTTATAGTATTACTAATATCCAAATCTGTATTATAAAAAACATTTATACCAAAAATCTCAAAATAAGCATTGACGTTAGCTAAAATTACACGTATGATTACATTAATTATTTTGATATATAATTCCGCTAGGAATTATCAACATTAATTGACCAATGGTCTAAATATGAGTCTCTTAAACTTGTTTCTCCTAACAATTTGGTATTTTGTATAAGCTATTGTTCGTTATCTTCAAGAACTTGGAAATATACAGTGGATGCATTTCTCTACACACGAATACAATCTACGGAAATTATGGGGTTAGGGTGATTGATTTGAATACAGAGCTATTGGAAGTCAGAAATCTAACAACATCATTCAGAATTGAAGATGACTATTATGCAGCAGTGGATCACGTTAACCTTACGGTGAAGAAAAATGAAGTGTTGGCGATAGTAGGTGAATCCGGGTCAGGTAAAAGTGCTTTTGCATTCTCTCTTATGGGTTTGCATAACAAAGCAAAAATTGAAGGCCAGATTCTCTATAAAGGACAAGATATTGCCAATATCTCCCCAAGCAAGTTAAACAAGCTACGAGGCAAAGAAATGGGCATGATTTTTCAGGACCCATTGTCCGCACTAAATCCTCTAATGATTATTGGTGAACAGATTGAAGAGATTCTCACACTTCATCAGTCCAAGCTGTCTTCCAGAGAGAAGAGAGAAAAGGTCATTCACTTATTGAATCAGGTAGGGATTCCACGTCCCGAACAAATATACAAGCAGTATCCCCACGAACTATCTGGTGGTATGAGACAGAGAATTGTTATCGCCATTGCGATTGCCAACAAACCGGAACTACTCATAGCCGATGAACCAACGACGGCGCTTGACGTTACGATTCAACTACAGATCCTGGAGCTGATCCGTGATCTGAAGAATGAAATTAACGCAGGCATTATTCTGATTACACATGATCTGGGTGTCGTAGCTGAGATGGCTGATCGCGTTGCAGTAATGTATGCAGGCGAAATTGTTGAAATCGCAGATATCTTCACATTGATGAACGATGCGAAGCATCCATATACCCGCTCACTGTTGAACTCTATTCCCACCCTGTCTGAAGAAAGATCCAAATTACATGTCATCCAAGGCATCGTACCATCACTCAAAAACCTTCCTCGCAAAGGGTGCAGATTCAAAGCCCGAATTCCATGGATTAGTGATTCGGCTCATGAAGAGAACCCACAGATGCATGAAATTGCACCAGGTCACTTTGTACGGTGTACCTGTTACCAGCACTTTCATTTCCCTGACCAAAGCTGAGGAGGAATAACATAATGGCATTACTCGAAGTAGAAGGGCTCAAGATACACTTTCCGATTCGCGGTGGATTGCTTAAACGGGAAATTGGCAGTGTAAAGGCTGTTGATGATGTTAGCTTCTCCATTGAAGAAGGACAGACCTATGGTCTGGTTGGCGAATCAGGTTCAGGTAAGACAACAACAGGCAGAGCCATTATTGGGCTAAACCATGTCACTGACGGAAAGATTCTGTTTAATGGAAAAAATTTGGCTACGGAGCGACGTAAGAACAGGCAGCTCCAGCGGGATGTACAAATGATTTTTCAAGACCCATATTCATCATTGAATCCAAAAAAGCGGGTTATCGATATTATTGCTGAGCCTTTCCGTAACTATGAGCGTCTGACCGCTACCGAGGAAAAAAGACAAGTAAGAGAATTACTTGAAAGGGTTGGTCTAAGTCCGGAATCAATCTACAAATATCCGCATGAATTCTCAGGGGGGCAGCGCCAACGGATCGGCATTGCACGGGCTATTGCACTGAAGCCGAAGCTAATTATCGCGGATGAACCTGTATCTGCACTCGATGTATCGGTACAGGCTCAGGTACTCAACTTCATGCAGGAAATTCAAAAAGAACTGAATCTGACCTATCTGTTCATCAGTCACGATCTGGGCATCATTCGTCATATGTGTGATCAGATTGGAATTATGTATAAAGGTCGATATGTGGAACAGGGCACAACAAATGATATTTTTGAGAATCCGCAACACATCTATACCAAACGTCTTATTGCAGCCATTCCGGATATGGACCCAACCAAACGAGAGGAAATGGTAGCCTTCCGTCAACAGGTCAAATCCGAGTATGAACATTCATACCGAAATTTCTTTGATGAGGAAGGGCTTGCATACTCGCTCAAATCCATTTCCGATACTCACCGAGTAGCTCTACCTCAGAAAGGTTGAAGGCCATATGTGGAAAACGATAGTACGCAGAATTATCATAATGATTCCTCAGATCTTTTTACTTAGTCTTTTGGTCTTTCTGATGGCCAAGGCCATGCCGGGCGACGCGCTAACCGGATTGCTTGATCCAAGCGTTGATCCCAAAGCATTGGAAGCCCAGCGAGAGAGACTGGGATTGAATAATCCCTGGTACGTGCAATATTGGGACTGGATCAAAAACGCCGTCCAAGGTGATTTTGGGCAATCCTTCCGTTTCAAAATGCCGGTTACCGACTTGATCGGTCAGCGTGTAGCAAACACATTCTGGCTCGCACTGGCGACACTTGTACTGACATACCTGATCGCTATTCCACTGGGTATCATCAGTGGTCGTTACAACGATACCTGGTCTGATCGGTTGATCACGGGATACACCTATCTGGGGTTTGCCGCACCATTGTTCATCTTCGCACTAGTGATGGTATGGATCTTCGGATTCCACTTCGGCTGGTTCCCGACAGGAGGTAGCGTTGCGCCGGGACTTACACCAGGCACATTCAGCTACATAATGAGTAAGTTCTATCATCTATTATTGCCGGCACTATCCATGGCACTGATTACAACGGTATCTACTGTTCAATATTTGCGTAGTGAAATCATTGATATCAAGCATAAGGAATTCGTTATTACTGCCAGAGCCAAAGGCGCCTCGGAATCCCGGATCTACAACAGGCATATCTTGAGGAACTCACTATTACCTATCGCCGCGTTCTTCGGATATGAGATTACAGGGCTTATCGGAGGTACGGTTTTTATCGAAAGTATATTCAGTTATCCAGGTATGGGGCAGTTGTTCCTGAGTTCCATCTCATTGCGTGATTTCAGCGTTGTGACTGCACTCGTATTGTTGTATGGCGTAGCTTCCATTCTCGGGGCATTGCTGTCTGACATAATTCTGGGAATTGTAGATCCACGTATACGGATCAAGTAAGAACTTGAAGATTTCGGGGTGAAAACAAGATGAGCAAGGCCAACGAGGTAGTTGTAACTTCACAAAAGGTTGATAAAAGCCCCTCCAGCTTGAGTATTTTATGGAGGGAGCTTGTCAGAGATAAGGTGGCACTAATCTCGCTCATTTTCTTGGGCTTGGTCATGTTGCTGGTATATGGCACGTCTCTCATTCTGAATCAGGATGATATCGTGCGCGTGGATCTGTTTGCCTTATATGAACCACCATCCGCGAAATATTGGCTTGGAACGGACTATGGAGGTCGTGATGTATTTGGCCAACTAGTGATCGGTACACGTAACTCCCTGACCATTGGAATTATCGTAACGTTAATGACTGGCTTCATAGGTATCTTAATTGGCCTTTTATCCGGTTATTTCGGTGGAATGATAGACAACCTGTTTATGCGTGTTGTTGATTTCTTCATGATCCTTCCGATGTTGATGATTGTTATCGCGTTTGTTACGGCAGTACCGAAATACAATATCATCTCGTTCTCTCTTATCATGACGGCATTTCTCTGGATGGGTATCGCCAGATTGATTCGCTCCAAAGCATTACAGGAACGGGAACTGGATTATGTAAAAGCTTCAAAAACATTGGGCTCTTCTCATCTGAAGATTATGCTCTCACAGGTTCTTCCGAATCTGAGCTCCATTATCATCGTAACGATGACATTGAATCTCGCTGCCAACATTGGCCTCGAATCCGGGCTGTCTTTCCTAGGGTTTGGTTTTCCCGAAAGTACGCCTAGTCTTGGAACACTCGTAAGTTATGCACGTAATCCGCAAACCCTGGAATCCAGATGGTGGATATGGCTACCCGCATCGGTACTGATTCTGGTATTGATGTTGAGTATAAATAATGTCGGTCAAGCCCTAAAGCGTGCGACTGATGCAAGACAAAGAAGAGGTTAAAAAAAGGGAGGAAAGGTTCATGAAAAAGGGATTATTTTCACGGGGACTATTTTTCACGATGATGTTGGTCTTTGTATTGGTGCTCGCAGCGTGCTCTGAGAAAGAAGCAGCTACTCCAGCTCCAGCTTCCAACACAGAAGAGGGAAAAACGGAGGAAAAACCTGCTAATGAAGAGGGCGTTTACTCCATTGAAGACTTCAACAATGTCAAAACGAATGAGGGTACTGCGATCGAGGGTGGATCGATTACATTCGGACTTGTATCGGATACTGCTTTTGAAGGTACACTGAACTACAACTTCTATTCCGGTAACCCAGATGTTCAGGTACTGCAATGGTTTGATGAGGCATTGCTTACATGGGACAAAGACTATGTGTACACCAACGATGGTGCAGCAACATATGAGACATCTGAAGATGGCAAAACGTTCACACTGACCATTCGTGACAATGTGAACTGGCATGATGGCAAGCCGGTAACGGCTGAAGATCTGCAGTTTGCTTATGAAGTGATCGGTAACAAAGCGTATGATGGTCCACGCTACGACTCCAACTTCACTAGTGTCGTAGGTATGGACGAGTATCATGCTGGAAAAGCAAAAACAATCTCTGGTATTAAAGTGCTGAGCGACAAACAAATCAGCATTACGTATAAAGAATCTACTCCGTCCCTGCTGACAGGTGGCGTATGGACGTATCCACTGGCTAAACATATCTTCGGAGATATGGATGTAGCCAAAATGTCTTCTTCCAAAGAAGTACGTGAAAAACCAATTGGTTTTGGTCCATTTAAAGTGGATGTCATCACTCCGGGTGAGTCTGTAACTTATGTTAAAAACGAAGACTACTGGCGTGGAGCTCCAAAACTGGACAAAGTGACTCTGAAAGTTATCAACCCGACAACGGTTGTTCAAGAACTGAAATCTGGCGGGGTAGACCTCGTGGATGCATTCCCGACAGATCAATATAAAGACAATGCAAACCTGTCCAACGTAGAATTCCTGGGCGCAATCGATCGTGCTTATACGTACATCGGTTTCAAACTGGGTACGTGGGATGAAGAGAACGGAAAAGTTGTAAGCAATGCCGAAGCAAAAATGGGCGACAAAAACTTGCGTAAAGCAATGTGGATGGCTGTAGATAACGATCAAGTAGGTAAACGTTTCTATAATGGCCTGCGTTGGAATGCAACAACCTTGATTCCACCGTCTCACCCAGAATTCCATGATTCCAACAATCCGGGTGTAGCATATGATCCAGAAGCAGCGAAAGCATTGCTCGACGAAGCTGGTTACAAACTGGATGGTGAATTCCGTACGAATCCGGATGGAACACCACTCGAAATCAACTTTGTATCCATGACTGGTGGCGACACAGCTGAACCATTGGCTCGTTATTATGTTCAATCATGGGCAGCTATTGGTTTGAAAGTAAACCTGGAAATGGTTGAGTTCAACAGCTTCTATGACCGTGTAGGTAACACAGGTAAAGATGATCCGAACATTGATGTGTATCAAGCCGCATGGGGCGTTGGTATTGACGTAGATCCATCTGGTCTATATGGCCGCGATGCACTCTACAACTTCTCCAGATTCTCCAGCGAAGAGAATGACAAATTGCTGGCACAAGGTATCTCTGCTGAAGCATTTGATGTAGACAAGCGTAAAGAGATCTACAATCAATGGCAGCAATACATGGTAGATGAAGTTCCTGTATTCCCTACACTGTATCGTGCAGTTGTAGCACCCGTTAACAAACGTGTAATGAACTATGCGATTGGTGATGGAACAGGCGTTTACCTGAGCGACCTGCAAGTTAATGCAGACAAAGCAGTTGTAGCTGAGTAACACATTCTTAAATTAGCAGCTGTTAGGATTGGGGTCCTTTAAGAAGTCGGTTGCTAAATTATCAAAGAAGAATTCTCCTGGGAAAATGAATAAAAAGTGTCTTTAAAAACATGGATTCTGTACACTCTGGCATGGGTGTATGGGGTTCATGTTTTTTTTGTAACCAAAAAATAAAAAAAATTTAACTTTTTTTCAAAAAAGTGCAGACAAAATGCCTCTTTACTTCGTCTATATAGGTAAGAGGTGATCATCTTATGAGAAAATGGTGGAAACGGGCAGGTATGCTGCTAGCTCTCTTGCTTATTATATATTTGGGTGTGAAACCGGACATGCTGGTAGGCAAACCGGGAATTAAAGCTGAATCTGCGGTATTAATGGATATGAACTCTGAACAGATCTTAATGGATTTTAACGGCTCCGAAGAGATTGCTCCGGCAGGCGTCAGTAAGTTGATGACAGAACTGTTAGTAATGGAGGCCGTGATCAATGGTGAGATAGGCTGGAATGATCTTGTTAATGTGAGCCTGTATGCCAGCTCCGTGGGGGGCAGTCAACTGACCCTGAAACAGGGAGAGCAATTCACCGTTCAGGAGTTGTTCGAGATCGTAGCTGTCTATTCAGCCAATGATGCAGCGGTTGCTCTGGCTGAACATATCAGTGGTACAGAGCAGAAGTTCGTGCAACAGATGAATCAGAAAGCAACTCAGATTGGGCTGTCTGAGGATACACAATTCACGAATTCAACGGGCCTCAGTGAAAAGCTGCTTGGTCCTAACCGTCCGATGGAAATACAAGGGCAGACCTTAATGACGGCTATAGATGCATGCAAGCTCGCGCGATATCTGCTGAATAACCATCCCGAGATTTTAAGAATTTCCAGTCAAATGCAAGTATCAATGCATCAAAAAGGGATGTACATGAGTAACACGAACTGGATGTTGTCCTCTATTGGTGGGCCGTATGCTTACGATGGGAATGACGGATTAAAGACCGGGTATGATGAAGATTCCGGATATCATTTTGTGGGGACAGCTGAACGTGATGGCAAAAGACTGATATCAGTTGTATTTGGAACAGATACTCGTGAAGGGCGTTTTGTGGAGACTCGGAAGTTATTCAACTATGGATTTTCGGGAAACCAAGTCAGACCAGATTATTGAAGCATTACGCAAGCGTTAGTACGTTAGATAAGATATGAGGGCTGTCCGCAAGTTCAACTGAACATGTGGTAGCTCTATTTTATCGAATCAGAGGTAAATTGATCCATATAATCATATTATTAAATTGACATATGGTTTTCTTTTGTTTTAAAATGACCAGTGAGTCATTATTATTCAATTCAGTTTAATATATATGTACCAAACCAACTGTACGATACTGAATTTACGATCTGATCGGGAGGTAATATGTGATGCAAAAACAAATGAAATGGCCGCTAATCCTGTTTGCCATAGGGGTATTTATGGCTGCGCTGGATAACGGGATCATCACCTCTTCACTGACCACCTTAAATGCATCATTTGGTGTGTCGCCAACATGGGGAGCATGGACGATTACGCTTTACACGCTTGGGCTTGCGGTGAGTGTACCTATTGCAGGCAAACTGTCGGACCGTTATGGTCGCAAGAAACTATTTTTGATTGAAGTGGCGTTGTTTGGGATCGGGTCCCTGCTCGTTGCGTTGAGCACATCGTTTACCTTTTTCCTGATCGCTCGTGTCATTCAAGCTCTGGGCGGTGGAGGGATATTTATCATCGCCAGCTCATACGTATTAAGCAAGTTCCCGGCGGAGCGTCAGGGTACAGCTTTGGGTCTGCTCGGAGGTATGAATGGTGTTGCCGCTATTTTGGGACCTAATGTCGGTGCTTTTATACTGGATCTTACGGGCAACTGGCATTGGTTATTCCTGATCAATGTACCTATCGCCATTCTGCTATTCATTGCAGGTATTCGATTTATTCAGGAAGAACAGGAACTGAATCGTGCAGCAGTGGACTGGAGCGGTATTGCTGTCCTAACGTTGGGTGTACTCAGTTTAATGTATAGCTTCAGCAATCTGGACGGTGTGAACATGCTTCAAAGCCTGGGATCACCGATGTTCTACGGTTTCTTCTTGGCAGGTGTGATTATTCTGGTACTCTTTTACTTCATGGAAAAAAGGCTGGAAGGATCTGAACGTGAACCTGTTGTATCGACACAACTTCTGGGCATTGCGTCCTTTCGCTGGACGCTGTTGATTGCCTTTTTCTCCGGAGCCATTCTGGCCTCGGTGATCTTTATTCCCGGATTTGTTGAACAATATCTTGGCGTATCCAATACAGCTTCCGGGTACTGGTTTACTCCGCTCGCGCTGGCATCCGGCATCGGGGCAGGTGGAGGTGGATACCTCGTAGACCGCAAAGGGCCAATCTGGACGTTATCGGTTGCGGGGCTGCTATCTGCGATTGGATTCCTGCTGTTCCCGCTATGGGTGGAGCATATCTGGCAATTTGTCATTGCGAGTACACTCGTAGGTATTGGCTTCGGTATGATGCTTGGTGCGCCAGTTAATGTACTTGTCACGGAACAGGCCGGTGAGAACAATAAAGGCATCGCAGTAGCGACCAGCTCGTTATTCCGCCAGATGGCTATGGCTATTGCACCTACCATTTTTGCCGGATTCCTGGCACGTTCTTTCATTAATCTGGGATCCAACATTCAGGCAGGATTAGCTGACAAAGGAATTCAGGTGCCGCCCGAGATGCTGCAACAATATGCCTCGGGAGGGGCAGCAGGGAGTGATGTCTCCAGTCTGACAGAGGGCCTGTCCCAGATTCCTGATGAAGGCATCCGTGAGGTGTTGCTCCAGGCAGTGCATCAAACGACAGGGCAGGGTTATAATGGCCTTTTCTGGTCTGCGGTGGTATTCAGCGTGCTTACGCTGGTAGCTGCGCTTATAACGGGACGTCTGCGTCAAAAAGAGAAGAGTCATCATGTGGAAGGTGTATCCACAAACTGATTTAATAATGTTGGAAATGAAGAGAACAGTGTACCTTTTGTAGCTAAAAAGGAGTCGCTGTTCTTTTCAATTTAACCGGATTGTAACTTTTCTTGCTCCTGCAATGATTACAATAGAACGAGCGTAAGCGGTGTCTTGATTCCAGAGAGAGAAAACTTCAGAGAACACCGAGTCACAAGTCATCCCAGACGTTTAATTGGTATTATGGATTATCATTTTGATAGTGAAGAAGGAATCAATGGATGAAAAGCAGAACTAAAGATAAGAAGAAGAAAAGAAGAAAAGGCCTATATATAACGCTCGTTTCACTTGTTGTTTTGTTAATCGGAGGTTATTTGTTCCGTCAGCAACTGGCTGTAGCGGCATTTGATCTGTTTCTCGCCGGTTCGGTAGAAGATCAGCTATCCCGCTCTTATGTACCGCAAGAAGGTAATAACACGCCTGATCCAACGGTATACCGTAAGGAACCATTTTCCGTATTACTGCTCGGTTCGGACAAACGCGCCTATGAAAAAACGCGTGGACGTTCGGATACCGTTATCTATGCTGTAGTACGTCCCAAGGAATCCCGTGTGCTTCTGGTATCCATTCCACGTGATACGTATGTGCAGATTGTAGGACGGGACGCGAACAAGGACGGCGAAGATGATTATGATAAGCTGGCGCATGCCTATGCTTTTGGTGGGGAGAATATGTCCATCAATACGGTGGAGAAATTTCTTGATGCTGATGTGGGTTATTATGCAACGATCAACTTCGACGGAATCAAAAAAGTGGTTGATGCGCTTGGTGGTGTAAAACTGCCAATTGATGAGGACATTGTGAACAAAAACCCGGATCATGTGCAATTCACGATTGAAGGCGGTAAGCCGATCTATGACGGGCAGGAAGCACTGTACTATGTAAGATACCGTGAGGATAGCGATTTTAATCGTACCAAGCGGCAGCAGATATTCCTCAACGCGATGGCGAATGAAATGCTGAATTTGAATCAAATCGCCAAAATCCCGGAATTGATTCAGATCATGGGAGACAGCTTCCAGACAGATATGCGAGCTTCTTTCATTATTGATCTGGCTAAACAAGTGCTTACTCAGGAGAAACCGCAGATCTCAAGCTTCACCATTTTGGGTGAGGGGATGAAAAAAGACGGTATCTATTATGGTCAGGCTGACGAGAAAGATGTCCAATATGCCAAAGAGCTGATTAACAACTGGATGGATCAATCGACCCCAGCCGGTGAAGTAATGATCCCTGACCGGCAAAAGATTGAATAACCAATTCCATACCAATGATGTGTTGTAGACCACAATCAGCAGTACGTTTATTCGCGGGCTGCTGTTTTTTTTCTTTGTAGTGAGAACTATTATCCTTTTGGAACATCCTGCGTTCTGATCCGTATAATATAAGTTGAGCGAGATAAGTTGAACGAAGAAATTCACAAGGAGGATATACAAGGGTATGAACATCGCATTTTTTTTGCTACCCAAACAAGAGGTTACGTGCGTGACGTCGGATTCTACGCTGCGGCAAACGTTGGAACGGATGGAATATCATCGTTTTACGGCGGTACCCATTTTGAATAAAGAGGGCAAATATATTGGTACGGTTACCGAAGGCGACTTACTATGGTATATGAAGAATGCCGAGGGAAAGATTTCATTTGAAAACGCTTCAAAGTTCTTGCTCAAGGACGTTCCACTTCGCTTGGATATTAAACCCGTATCCATTGACGCCAACATGGAGGACCTGATTAATCTGGCTAAAGTTCAGAACTTTGTTCCTGTGGTCGATGATATGGATCGGTTCATTGGTATTGTCAGACGGAGTCAGATTATTGAGTACTGTGAGGGCATTGTAGCCAAAGAATCGATCAAGGCTAAGTAAGGTGGTTACGAATTTAAACATTATTGTGTCATTAGGGATAATCACAGCCGTCCGGTATCATGTTAAACTTAAGAAGTCCTGAACTAGGGACGCATTCGAAGTTTTTTACAAATATATAGGTCGCTAGGATGTACGGAGGACTCCGCATAAGTACCTGACATCAGTTTCGGAGAACTTCTCCGCTTTTTGGGGTAATTTTGCGGGCCCTCTTTTTATGCTATAATCGAGAATAAAGCTTTTTCGGGGGAGAGTGACTTTCGCCAAATGCCTAAAGAACTGGATGTAGCCAAACGCGCTAAAGTGATTGAATGGCTGAAAACCGAAGTACTTGATCAGGTATCCCGATTATTCAAGGCGTTATGGGAAGGCAGTACAACTCGAATCGGGGACAGTCTTGCCAGTTTGATTATGAGTAGTTACATATTGGGCCGCAGGCTCGGTATTCCTTTCAAGGATCTGGATGCACTGCTAGTTGAGAAGTTGAAAAAGCATAAACAGGAAGGTCACCAGCTTGAAGACTGGTACCAGGATATTTCCGCGCTAGAAGATCATATGCGTAAGAGGTGAATTTGTTGAAATTTAGCTTTAAATCAGCTGTTTGGAGCGCAGTCTATCTGCTCTTGCTACTTTCGCTGTTAACTCCTTTATCGGTACTTGCCATATTTTTTATGATGATTCCGGGAGTTATTTTGTATGCTTCATTATCTTTAAAATCATTTATATGGCATCTCGTGCCCGTAGCCGTTATTTTGGTCGTATTCCACCCCATCTATCTGTTACTATTGCTCATCTTCACCCTGCCTGCGATCGTGATGGGTCACGCGTATAAAACACGCAAATCAGCCCTGTTCGCTCTGATGGCGGGAAGTGGCATGATGTTGGCAGAATACTTGTTGTTGCTCTTAGTGGGCAGTGTCATTTTTCAATTCGACCTGTCCAGTTATATTGAAGATGTCGTCAAATTGACCATTGAACCGTTAACCAATACATCGAATCAGATGATCAACGGGTTTGCATGGACACCTGAGATGACCGAGGATGTTGCCAAACAAACACAGCTTATGATTCCGTTTGCTCTCGTTGTCACATCGATGGTAATGGCCTTTATTACACACGCCATAGCTCGTCCAATTCTGAACGTGATGGGTGTGGTGGTATCGAAGCTTCCACCAGCGAGAGAATGGCGTATGCCGCGTGCATTGATCTGGTATTATTTCCTTGCTCTCTTGATCGAAGTGATCTCCAGACAAAGTGATGGAACATACTGGACCATGATTGCCATGAATCTGTCCCCGTTAATTAATCTGGGCTTCATGATTCAAGCGATCGGTTTCTTCTTCTTTCTCTCACATACAAAGAAATGGAATCCGGTTATACCATATTTCCTGGCGGCTGCGGTCTTCTTCATTGGCCCGCTTCGGATTATCGGAATTATCGATCTGGCGTTCCCGCTTCGTGAGGCAATATCGAAATCAAAACGATAGGGTGATGAGTCATGCCTAAATTTCTGAAGAAACGCTGGCACGGCTACTATACCGTATGGGCGTTCATACTGCTGCTGTTGCTCGTTATGTTCGTTACCATTTATAACTGGACGCTTGGTTTGATTAGTCTGATACTGGCTTCGGCGCTGGGAATCGTCATGATTAAGGCGGAGCTCGCGTTCCGCCGTGAGCTTAACGACTACATTAATGGCCTATCTATTCGGATCAAACGGATGGAGGGGGAAGCGGTCAGCATGCTTCCATTCGGAATTGTGCTGTACAGCGAAGATCGTACGGTAGAGTGGCATAACCGCTTTGTCGCGGAGATGTTCCAGGAGAAGACAATGGTGGGTAATCCGCTACTTAATATGTTTCCTAAACTTCCTCAGCCTAAAGAGAAGAAGGATGGGACGAAGGAACATTCATCCAAGGAGTTGCATGACGAATTCCAGTTGGATGATCGACATTATGGAGTTATTCATAACCCGCAGGAGCGGTATGTATATGTATACGAGATTACGGAGCTAGCCATTCTTCGTGATAAATATGAAAATGAACGCCTTGCATTGGGAATTCTCGTTCTGGATAATCTGGACGAGGCTGCCCAAGGCATGGACGATCAACAGCGTACAGCACTGATTGCCCGAGTGACCAGCGAAATTACGTCTTGGGCCAAGCGGTACGAAGTGTACCTGCGCCGTCTGTCTTCTGATCGTTATCTGTTGATGCTGAATCATAAGTCTTTGCAGGAACTGGAGCAGAGCCGATTTGTCATTTTGGATGAAGTTCGTGAGATGACTGCTGATCTCAAAGTGCCAATGACACTCAGTGTTGGACTGGCGTTTGGATCGGATAGCATCAGCGAGATGGGAGAACTGGCACAGTCCAGTCTGGACATGGCGCTTGGACGTGGTGGTGATCAGGCTGCCGTGAAGTCCGGACAACGCCTGTCTTTCTATGGCGGTAAGTCTAACGCAGTGGAGAAACGCACACGGGTAAGAGCCCGCGTTATTGCGCACGCGCTGCGTGATCTTATGCAGGAGAGCGATCGGGTGCTCATCATGGGGCACAAAATTCCGGATATGGACGCGATCGGCGCATCCATCGGAGTGTGGAAAGCGGCCAGTCTGTATAATGTGGAAGCACGGATTGTTCTGGATGGAATTAATCCATCGATTGAACGCATGATGGAGCAAGTGAATAAGGACGAGAAGTTGTCCAAAGCATTTGTATCACCGGAACAAGCAACCCAGATGATGACCGAGCACACGTTGCTGGTGGTAGTGGATACTCATAAGGCCTCCATGACCATGGAGCCAAAACTGGTACAGTCTGCTACCCGTGTCGTCGTTGTGGATCACCATCGCCGGGGTGAAGAGTTCATCAATGACGCAGTGTTGATCTATCTGGAACCTTATGCGTCCTCTGCTGCCGAATTGGTAACCGAACTCTTGCAATACATTCATGATAAGGTACAATTCACTCCGCTGGAAGCTACGGCTCTACTTGCCGGAATTACGGTAGATACGAAGCATTTTGCACTGCACACGGGGTCCAGAACGTTCGAAGCGGCAGGCTTCCTGCGCCGTAGCGGTGCGGACACCATTATGATCCAGCGGTTGATGAAAGAGGATCTGTCAGAATATATTGCTAAGGCAGAAATCATAAAGCATGCTAAAATGGTATATGGAAACATTGCGCTGGCGGTCACAGACCCTGGCAGCAAGATTTCACAGATGATGATCGCCCAGGTGGCGGACACATTGCTGAACATGACTGACGTGGTCGCTTCATTTGTTATAAGCGAGCGTCCGGATGGACTCATTGGCATCAGCGCGAGATCGCTGGGGCGCATGAATGTTCAGGTTGTCATGGAACGACTGGGCGGTGGCGGACATTTGACGAATGCTGCCGTGCAGCTTGAAGGAACGCTTGGAGAGGCAGAAAAACGGCTGACGAACGTACTGGCTGAAATCGAAAAGGAAGAGGGGCTGTTCGAATGAAAGTCATTTTTATAAAAGATATGAAGGGTCAAGGCAAGAAAGGGCAAGTGAAAGAAGTATCTGAGGGTTACGCACAGAACTTCTTATTGCCACGGGGAATCGCACGTCTGGCAACGGACGGCAACATGAAAACACTGGACAACCAGAAGGCGGCTGAGGAAAGACTCAAACAGGAAGAGAAAGCGGAAGCGGAAGCACTTGCGAAAAAGTTGGAAGCAGAAGTGACTGAACTGAAAGCGAAGTCCGGCGAAGGTGGTCGTCTGTTCGGCGCCATTACCAGCAAACAGATCGCAGAAGCTTTGTCTAAAAAGGGTCTGAAAGTAGACAAACGCAAAATTGAGCTGGACGAGCCTATTCGTACACTCGGCGTAACACAAGTAACTGTCAAGGTTCACCCTGAAGTGAAGGCAACCTTGAAGGTACAGGTAACGGAAGAGTAAGATGGGCGGAGAAATGTTATTCGACCGGATTCCCCCGCAGAACCTGGAAGCCGAACAGGCCGTGCTGGGTGCAATCCTGTTGCAGGGCGAGGCCCTGATTACAGCGATGGAACGGGTGCAAACCGAGGATTTCTATGATAAGCCCCATCAATTAATCTTTGAAGCGATGATCCAGCTTGGTGAGGGAAATCAACCGATTGACCTCGTGACACTGACTTCGCTTCTGAAGGATAAAGGTGAGCTGGAGGACATCGGGGGCGTTAGTTATCTGGCTAAGCTAGCCCATGGTGTACCTACAGCCGCGAACGTAGACTACTACGCTCAGATTATCGAAGAGAAATCGATGCTGCGTCGCCTGATTCGTACGGCAACACAGATCGTGAGCGAAGGATATACAGGCGGCGAAGATGTTGCAGCGATGCTCGGAGAAGCTGAACGTCGCATTCTGGAGATCTCCAACCGTCGCTCCAGTAGTGGTTTTATAGCCATTCAGGACGTACTGATGGAAGTATTCGATCGTGTGGAAACACTTCATCAGAATAAGGGTACAACGACAGGTATTCCGTCCGGGTTTATCGATCTGGACAAGATGACTGCCGGATTCCAGCGCAGTGACTTGATCATTGTAGCGGCCCGTCCTTCCGTAGGTAAGACGGCCTTCGCCCTGAATATCGCTCAGAACGTTGCCATTCGGGCACAGGAGACGGTAGCTATCTTCAGTCTGGAGATGTCAGCTGCCCAGCTGGTACAACGTATGATCTGTGCGGAAGCCAACCTGGATGCCAGCGTAATGCGTATGGGTGACTTCAAAGGTGATGAGGACTGGCAGAAGCTGACGATGGGTATTGCCGCTTTGTCAGAAGCCAACATCTTCATAGATGATACGCCAGGGATTACCGTAGCGGATATTCGTGCCAAATGCCGTCGCTTGAAGAAAGAGAAAGGCCTTGGCATGATCCTGATCGACTATCTTCAACTGATTAGTGGACGTGGTAAAGCAGGGGAGAACCGTCAACAAGAGGTATCCGAGATTTCACGTACACTGAAACAGATTGGCCGGGAACTGGAAGTTCCGGTTATTGCCTTGTCCCAGCTGAGCCGGGGTGTAGAGCAACGTCAGGACAAACGTCCGATGATGAGTGACTTGCGGGAATCGGGTTCGATCGAGCAAGATGCCGACATCGTAGCGTTTCTGTACCGGGATGACTACTATAACCAGGAGACCGAGAAGAAAAATATTATTGAGATCATTATCGCTAAACAGCGTAACGGTCCGGTAGGTACGGTAGAACTGGTCTTCCTGAAAAACTTTAATAAATTCGTCAATTACGAGAGGGCGCACAATGACGCCTTCGCGATGTAACGGGCAGGTGCTGACGGCTTCGATCAAGAAGCCAGAATCGTTTGTCCCGAAGATCAACCATTAGAGCAACTGAACGCAAACAGGTCTTATAAATACCAGATATAGAATTACATTGAAATGGGTATCCTTGAACCGGTGATAGCAGTCAAGCAAGCTTGGACTGAAGTCTCCGGTTTTTTGTGTCGAAATAATGGGTAAATCCCGAACATTACAGTTGTACTATATCTAATTGTTCGCCATTTGATTTGACTTTGAAAAAGGGTACTGGTACACTAATACTGCTGCGTTAAAGCAGCGCAAACCTTCCCTTGAATGTAACGGAAGGACATTTTTACTGTCCGTTAGCACGCTTCTCAGTCGGTTTTTTGCGTAACACGCCTGCCGGGATAGAGGACGGACAGACCAATACAAAGG
The DNA here is from genome assembly GCF_984798905.1 of Paenibacillus sp. SRL342. Classification (NCBI taxonomy): domain Bacteria; kingdom Bacillati; phylum Bacillota; class Bacilli; order Caryophanales; family Paenibacillaceae; genus Paenibacillus; species Paenibacillus sp. SRL342. Next base: position 7,182,623 of record NZ_OZ481790.1, on the reverse strand, counting down.
TGCGCAAGGCACCCACGGAGGAATGTTAACTATGTCAACGGTAGTTGTAGTGGGAACGCAATGGGGAGACGAAGGAAAAGGTAAAATCACGGATTATTTGGCGGAGAGCGCTGATGTGGTGGCTCGTTATCAAGGTGGTAACAATGCGGGTCATACAATTCTGATTGATAACAAAAAATATAAACTGACGATGATTCCATCAGGGATTTTCTACACGGATAAAGCGTGTGTTATTGGTAACGGAATGGTTATCAACCCGAAGGCACTCATCGAAGAAATTAACTATATTCATGACAATGATTTCACAACGAAGAACCTGTCCATCAGTGAGCGCGCACATATCATCCTGCCATATCACATGGTGTTGGATGCACTCGAAGAAGAGAGCAAAGGTCCGAATAAAATCGGTACGACTGGCAAAGGAATTGGCCCATGTTACATGGACAAATCAGCCCGTATTGGTATTCGGATGGTTGACCTGCTGGATGCTGAAGACTTCGAACTGAAACTGCGTCATCTGGTCAAAGAAAAAAACCGTGTCATCGAGCAAGTCTATGGCGGCCAGCCTGTTGATGTGGAAGAGATTCTGCAAGATTACCTCGGATATGCCGAAATTCTGCGTCCTTACGTACGTGATACATCGGTTGTTCTGAACGAATATATTGATGAGGATAAAAAAGTATTGTTTGAAGGTGCACAAGGCGTTATGTTGGACCTTGATCAAGGAACTTATCCATTTGTTACATCATCCAATCCGTCCGCAGGTGGCGTATGTATCGGTTCTGGCGTAGGCCCGGCTCGTATTCAGCAAGTCATTGGGGTAGCGAAAGCTTACACAACGCGTGTAGGAGATGGCCCATTCCCTACGGAATTGCATGATGCAATCGGCGACCAAATCCGTGAGACTGGACATGAGTATGGTACGGTAACTGGACGTCCACGTCGTGTAGGTTGGTTCGATAGTGTTGTTGTTCGCCACGCGCGTCGTGTCAGTGGAATCACAGGTCTGTCCCTGAACTCTCTGGACGTAATGACAGGTCTGGAAACTGTAAAAATCTGCACAGGATACAAATTCCGCGGCGAGGTCATCACACACTATCCGGCAAGCCTCAAAATGCTGGCAGAATGTGAAGCAGTATACGAAGAGATGCCAGGTTGGAGCGAAGATATCACTGGAGCTAAGAAACTTGAAGACCTGCCAGTGAACACACAGAATTATGTAAAACGTGTTTCCGAACTGACAGGCATTCCAATTGCCATCTTCTCCGTTGGTCGTAACCGTGAGCAAACAAATCAAGTTCTTCCAATCTACGAGTAATCGAAGAAATAGAGAGATTGTTTCTTGAATTATAAAATAGAATCCTCTGCCGACTTAGGCATGTTAAGCCTCCAGTTGTTGCTTTTATAGCGATGACTGGAGGTTTTTTGTATGTTTTTCGGATATAATCCCAAGATTTCCGTCAATACTGGTTAACAGTAGAGTCACAGACCCCGACATGCGCATGTTAGACGGGTGGGATAATCGGAGGGAGAGAACGGAATGAAGTTGCTTGTGTGGTTTGTCAAAATCGTGCTAACCGTGTTGCTGGTCAGTTCACTGACACTGCTCACGACCGGATTAATTGTACAGTCATATGCGAAGTCGCTACTCGCGAGTTTCAATATTCAGTGGGAAGGTCAACCCACGGGGTTAACTACCATGTTCCAAGGTGCCTTGGGCGGTAAAACCAGTGAAGGGAACAAATCAGGAAATGGGACGACAGATCAGCCGACAGGAGCGGACGAAGAGCAGGTTCCGGAAGATGCTGTTTCAGTTATGGGGAATGGGACGGAGAGCGGTCAATCTGGCGTAGATACAGGTAGCGATGCGTCCCAAGGAAGTGGCTCAAACGAGGGCACTGGGGAAGGTTCAGGTACAGATACGACCGTAGGATCAAATTCAGGCACAAGTGCAGGCAATGGGACGAATACGGGCACGGGTAATGACTCAGGAACAGATCAGGGTAGTGGTTCAGCTTCAGGTAATGGAACCGGAGCGGCCAGCGGAGGTGCTTCTACAGGCAATGATGCCATTGTTGTATCACCGGATGACATTACAGGAGCGAAGGACAAGCTGCCAGCAGAGGAGAAAGAAAAAATCTTCAGCCTGCTCATGAACAAGCTGCCGCAGAAAGAAATGCAACAGATCTCAGGTGCCATGGAAGGTGGCCTAACGGAACAGGAACTACGTGAGATTGAACAGGTGATCTCGAAGTACCTGACCAGTGAAGAGTATGACAATCTGATGGAAGTACTGCAGACAGAATAAGATAGGCAGGGAAGACAGGCGTGCTCATAGACGAGTAACGCCTGATTCATACTGTATTGGACTTGTCGATGACTATTGAATATAATCTATTTAAATAAATACTGGAAATGCCTATAGGAGGGTACAGTGTATGAAATATAAAGGGAAAGAACACGACATATAAAAACGTTTAGGCAAAATTGCAGAAACCTCTAGTTCAATTCGGGGGCCTCCGTTCATAGGGTGCATTCAAGAGATACGATGTATCTGTGTTTATGAATTCACTAATTGGAGGTTTTATTGAACATGAACTTATATCATTCGAAGTCAGAACCGTCAGTAAACAAGTTTGCCGAGACTGCTAAAGAGCGATACGAGCAAGGTCTGCAAGAAGCAGATCAGCCGTTTAGTGGCTGGGATCTTAGCTATGTAACAGGGAGTGAGCGACTTCAGAGTGGAATGTTGCCCTGGTCCTATGGAACGATGGCGCGCCGATTATTGAATCAAACAGAACGAATGCTCGACATGGGGACTGGTGGAGGAGAAATGCTGTCCAGGCTCTGTCCCCTTCCTCCATACACATGTGCGACCGAAGGCTATCTCCCCAATATACCGATTGCAGAGGAACGTTTACAGCCGCTCGGTGTGAAGGTGCTTCCAGTGACTGATGATTCACAACTTCCTTTCGCAGATGGGGAATTTGATCTGATTCTTAATCGGCATGAGTCGTATGATGAGCAGGAAGTTAGGCGGATTCTATCGGTAGGTGGACTGTTTCTGACTCAACAGGTAGGTTGGTCAGATTGCAGGGAGATCAATGATCGGCTCGGCATTCCTATGCCAGCGGATTACGCTGGATGGGAGCTGGATCGTGCTGTTCTTCAGCTGGAACAGTGTGGATTCCGTATTCTGGAGCAACGGGAAGCAACTCCCGCGCAGCGTTTCTATGATATAGGGGCACTGGTATATTATCTAAAGACCATCCCGTGGCAAGTACCTGATTTCAAGGTAAAACAGTTCCGTCAGCCGTTAATGGATATTCATATGGAGATGGAGCAAAATGGATTCTGGGAAGTACAGCAGAAGCGATTTGTAATTCTTGCAGCCAAAGAATCGAGACATGAAGGTTAATTTCTATTGTGACATGAGATGAAATCCAGTTTAAGATAAACCACAAACAGGTTGTTTACGTAATCCCTTATCAGAGTTGATCTGGTGAGGGATTTTATTTGTATTTTTATGAAAAATAAAGCATATTTCACTGGGTCTTAGAACCTAGTCTTAATTTGCGAACAAAAGTACATAGTACAGCGGATGTTGAGGCATAATGGGTGATGGAACAGCCATACTATCTTATGGGTAATTAAGGGAAACCAAGCGGGGCGTGGCTTTGCGGTGTGACGTGTAGAGTTGAAATGAGTGTAAAACCTGTGTTAAAGTATACGGGTGTGATAAAAGGTTAAAATTTTGACACTTTTGAGAGCGTAGCTAAAGTCCGATTTTGCGGACAACCAATACAAGTATCAACGAGCATGGGACAGACACGATGGGTGATGTCTTGACAGAAATGCGAACTGAGAAGTGCTGAAAAGGAGAGAATCATGAAAGGTTTCAGAGGCATACGCCAACCGGGCAAAGACCGGGTACACGAACAATCCGGGGAACACCGGACGGCCGAAGACAAAAACAACATGAGCATGTCCACCTTCAGTGTGAATAAGAAGCGCGTTCTGGCCTCGCGCAAATGGATCATTACAGCAGCATGTGGTGTATTCATCGCAGCATCGCTTGGGTTCGCAGGCAAACAATATGTTACTGCAAACACCGTACCGTACTATAAAGTAATGGTTAAAGGTAGCGAGATTGGTACCATTGCAGATGAGGCACAATTACAACAACTATTTACAGACAAAACTGAGGAATATCAACATAAATATCCGGATGCAGAGATGGTGCTGAACACGGATGGCATCACAACCGAAACGGTAAGAGCGTACAAACCTGAAGTGAACAGTGACGAGACGCTGGACAAACTGGGTGACATGCTGACAGCCTACGCCAAAGGTGTGGAGCTCAAGGTAGACGGTGAAGTCATTGGTATCGTGAAGGATCAGGCAACAGCGGATGCAATCCTGGAACAAGTGCAGAGCAAATACATATCGGCATCGGCTGTGCGAAGTTCGCTGAAGACGAAGTCGGTATCGGCTAACTCCTCGAAGAAAGAGGAGGGACCTAGCACAACCCTGAAATCGGTAGGCATCAAGGAAGATGTAGCGACAGATGTGGTGAAGGCTGATCCAAACAAAATATGGGATGTGTCCGAGGCGGTTAAAGCATTAACCGTTGGTAAAGACGCGCCTGTAACTTATGTGGTTCGTGAAGGAGATACAATCTCTTCGATCGCTGCCAAGTATGAAATTACACAAAGCGAGATTCGTAAGCATAATCCGGGCATCAAGGAAACGTCGCTTCAAATCGGAGACGAACTGACCTTGACCGTTCCGAAACCGGCGGTAACCGTTAAATCGGTTGAGCAGGTTGTTGAACAGATTGAGATCAAACCGCAAGTGGAAGTGCGCAAAAGTGACGCGTTGAAAGCAGGTACAACAAAAGTCGTGCGCCCAGGACAAAGTGGCTTGAAAAGCATGCAGTACCGTATAACCAAAGAAAATGGTGAAGTGGTTCAGGAAGAGTGGCTTGGTCAGGAAGTGATTAAAACAGCAGTAACTGAAGTAGTCCTTAGCGGAACAAAAGTTGTTGGTGAGGGCTCAGGTGAATTTGCTTGGCCGGTATCAAATGCAACGATGAGCAGCAGCTTTGGACAACGTTGGGGTCGCCAGCACAAAGGTGTCGATCTGGTAGGTAACCGCGATGTGAAAGCGTCTGATGAGGGTGTAATTACTTTTGCAGGACAGAAAAGCGGCTATGGTAATGTCATCATTATTAACCACCGTAACGGATACGAAACACTGTATGGACATTTGAACAGCATTGGCGTTAAGGTTGGACAAGTGGTTGAAAAAGGCGAGAGTATCGGCGTTATGGGCAACACGGGTCGTTCGACTGGAACACATCTGCATTTTGAGATTATTAAGAATGGAACGGTAGAAAATCCGTTAACGTATCTGAACTAATATAGAGCTTAAGTAGAGCAAGGTTGGCTATAATGCTGGCCTTGTTTTTTGCTGCTGTAAAAAATTTTCAGATGAAAGACCTTCCAAGCCCCTGATCGGGATGTGACGGTGCTTCAGGTATGTTAAACTAGAGAATATAAACAACAAGCTAGAGAAACCAATCAAGCAGGCTTGGTACAAGCTAAACATAGAAAAGAGATATAAACGCTAACGCGGATTAAGCAGGATATAGGGGTGAACTTAGCCGATGCAGGGGAAGATTTTGGTGGTGGACGATGAACAGCCCATCGCGGACATTCTGAAGTTTAATTTGGAAAAAGAGGGGTACGAGGTCATCTGTGCATTTGATGGCATTCGTGCGGTTGAACTGGCGTTATCCGAGAAACCGGATCTGATGCTGCTGGATCTGATGCTCCCGGGCAAGGACGGTATGGATGTCTGTCGTGAGGTGCGCGCTCATCTGGAGATGCCGATCATTATGCTTACCGCCAAGGATGGCGAGATCGACAAGGTGCTTGGTCTGGAATTGGGTGCGGATGATTACGTGACGAAGCCATTCAGTACGCGTGAGCTGCTTGCACGGGTGAAGGCACAGATGCGCAGACGGCAAAAGCTTGCGATTACGGCAGAAGCGCACGAAGACGAAGAGAAGCAGGTCATGCGGCTGTTTGATCTGGCGTTTGATATGGACATGTATACGGCTTATAAAGGCGGAGAACCGCTTGATCTGACCCACCGTGAGTACGAACTTCTCTATTATATGGCGAAGCACTCCGGCAAGGTTATGACACGGGAGCATCTGCTGCAAGCGGTATGGGGATATGAATATTTCGGCGATGTACGTACCGTGGATGTCACGATCCGTCGTTTGCGTGAGAAGATTGAGGAGAATCCAAGCAAACCGGAAACGATTCTGACACGCCGCGGGCTCGGTTATCTCGTGCGCAGTGCCAAAAGCGTGGGGATATAATGGGCCGATTCGCGCGATTCTCGTTCTTCCGAACGATTCAGGCGAAATTGATCATTATCTATGTACTACTGATTCTGATTGCGATGCAATTGATCGGGGTTTATTTTGTGAGCGCGATGAAGAACTCACTAACGAGCAACTTTACGGAAGACTTGCAGGCGCGTGCGGAGATGCTGTCGGTTCTCGTGGGGGAGACGATGGCGGGTGGAGAAGCAGAAGCTGGCGAGGACAAAACGGAAAATCTGCGTGTGCTGGTGAACAACCTGTTCAACATTAACGGTGCCGAGATTCAGGTGCTGGATGCCAGCGGCAAAGTACTGACAACCTCGCTAAGTTCACATTCGGATTATGTGGGGCGCAAAAATACCCAAACCGTTGTCAGCCGTGCGCTGCAAGGTATTCGGGACAATGAGGAATATATTGTGGACGAGGATAATGTTCGCAAAAAGGTCGTCGCCAAGCCGGTGCTGTCCGGCGGCAAGATCATTGGTGCGGTCTACATTGCGGCATCCATGAACGAGCTGTATTCCACGATGGAGGGAATCAACAAAATCTTTATCTCAGGCATTCTGATTGCCTTGGTGTTAACGGCGGTGCTTGGCGTGATCCTGTCCCATACGATTACACAGCCGATTAAGGAAGTGACTCGGAGAGCGACAGCGGTCGCAGAAGGTAACTTCGATCAGCAGACACCTGTATTTGGCACGGATGAGATTGGTCAGCTCAGTCGGGCTTTTAACTATATGACCAGTAGGCTTCGGGATGCACTTTCACTGAATGAAGAGGAGAAGGAGAAGTTAACCTCCATTCTGACCAATATGAGTGATGGTGTGGTGGCTACGGATGAGTACGGTAAAGTCATTCTCGTAAACCGTCGTGCCAGCAGCATTCTGGGTATGCATCCTGCGGATATTGAAGGAAGACACTTCGCTATATTACTCGGCATTGATCCGGAGGATGCGGAAGCCCTTGCGAGTGGTTTCACAGGTTCAACTTTGCTGCAGATTGCACCCGCAGGACAAGAAGAACCTGTGGTCATTCGGATGACGTTCACACCGGTTCATCGGCGTGAACGGGGGATCACGGGAACGATTGCCGTACTTCAGGATGTTACCGAGCAGGAAGAGCTTGAGGCATCCCGTCGTGAATTCGTAGCCAATGTATCCCATGAACTGCGTACACCACTGACTACGATCAAGAGTTACGCGGAAGCACTGGATGACGGTGCACTGGAAGATCCGCAGCTTGCCGGTCGTTTCGTTGGTGTTATTCAGAACGAGACAGAGCGAATGATACGACTGGTTACGGATCTGCTGCATCTATCGCGGCTTGATTCCAAAGAGGCTTTGCTACGTAAACAGCCAACAGACATCCTGGAAATGCTGGAGGAAGTGACGGATCGATTCTCGTTCCAGATGCATCAGAAGGATATTCAGCCTGTGCTGTCTGTAGAGAATGATATTCCGGCTGTTCCGCTGGATCGCGACCAGATTGATCAGGTGCTGGATAATGTCGTGTCCAATGCGCTGAAATATACATTGGAAGGCGGCACCATTACGATTGCGGCTAGACGCAGTGATGAACACACACTTGCCATCTCGGTATCGGATACCGGAATGGGTATCCCACAGCGCGATTTGGATCGCATTTTTGAGCGGTTTTATCGGGTGGACAAGGCTCGTTCTCGCAGTATGGGAGGCACAGGGCTAGGACTGTCCATTGCCCGGGAAATTGTGAAGGCACATGATGGAAGCATCTCTTTGGAGTCTGAAGTAGATGTGGGAACGACAGTAACGTTCACACTGCCGATGCGTGAGAAAGGGGGTGAGCACCGTGAAGGAACGGATTAAATCCTTGGTGCTTGCTGCCCTTGTTGTGGCCAGTCTGGTTCAGAGTTATTTTCTGATCTACCGTTTGCCCGGAGGCGGAGATTCCATTGTGACGTCAGAGACGAACTATGTGAAGACGGAAAATATGGGTCAGGAACGCAATATTGAAGAATTGATCTTCCCTGATCAGATGATTATTCATCTGGGTGAGGATAAACATACGGTGTTTTACCCTGGCAATACGTTCTATCAGTTGATCTATTCACGGTTACAGGGGCGGGCGTTCGATGATTTTCAGCGCCGCAGTGTGCAATCGGTGAACTGGGATCAGATTCGCAAGGAGAACCCTGGGTTTGAGCTATCGTTCAAAGAAGGTATCCCCGTAGCATTGTTACAGCGGGTGATGAGACTGGGGACGGATTCCTTGTTCCAAGGGGAGACCATTAACCGAATCTCGATCTATACAGCTAAAAATGAAACGAAGGCCCATGCGCTGTTCTTCAGCGCCAAGGGAGATGTGGTATACGAAGCAACTCAGGCGGACTTGACGGTACAGGACGTGCAGCAGCATGTCGACTTCGGTACGAATTGGACGCCATATACACTGATGGACGGCGGGTATTATATCCCGGCGGAAGCTCTGGAGACGATTGAAGCAGATGTGCCGACAGGTCAATTCACGGTTGAGCAGATGCAACGCAGTCTGTTCTTCGATCCAAGCATGACCCGGAACATACGGGAAAAAGACGGGTCGGAGATCTATACGGACAGTAAACGTAGTCTGCAGGTAAAACAGGAACAACGCTGGATCAGCTACACCGACCCAGCCGCACCGCCTGCGGGACAGATTGATCCCGCGAAGGATGCGCTGTCTGCGGTTGATTTTGTGAACCAGCATGGCGGCTGGAAAGGCAGGTCGCGCATGATGCTGGAGACCGCTGACAGCAAGACACAGCTTGAATTCCAGCAGTACTACGGCAGTTATCCGATTATGGATTCCATGCAGTTCCGCTTCGGAACGATCAGCATGGAGATGCAGCAGGAGACGGTGTCCAGCTACGAACGATCGCTGGAATACCTGAACGAAGGCGCAGAGACGAAGAAATCAGTCAAATTGCCAGGCGGGGAGAAGCTCCAGGCTCTGATCAAAAAGGTAGCAGGTGAGAATCGTCAGGTGGTGGACGTGTACCCGGCATATCGTCCTTCTACAATTGAGGACGGGCTGAAGCTGATCCCGGTATGGGTAATCCGCTTTGGCAATGGTGAGGAGACTACCGTATCTTGATAGGTTATAGTCATTGAACAAAGAGTAGCTGTACTTTATCACTACGCGTGCAGAATAACCTTCCGATCGCTGTTACCCCCAGATTTCTTGAACTCCCTTTAATAAGGGGGAAATCTGTTGGTAAAGGCGAACGCTCCGCTTCTTCAGGTTATTTCTGCCCTCTCCGTTGTCGTATAGCTTTAAGTTCAAAGGCTAGTAAACGGCTAGTTCCGGTGGAAGGGTAGGCAATTTGAGAAAGTGTTTCAGCCAGTTAACTGAAGGAGGTGATGTTTTGGATTGGGGACGGGCGAAAAATGTGTTGATCTATGCTTTTCTGCTGCTCAATCTGGTGCTGGGATACCAGATCTGGATGGATGCGCGGGAGACAGCCGGAGCCAATCTGGACTTCACCTCACTGGCAGATAACACACAGCAGGCGATGGAAGAGAAGGGCATTCAGGTACTGGCTCCGATTCCGAATGAAACGCCGAAGCTGCCAAAGTTGTCTTATGAGTTCATTGAAGAGGACAAGGCTGGCGTTGATATGGAACTGGAACAGCCTGTAGATAGCAAGTTGATCTTCTCGCAGAGCGAGCTGGAAGATGCATTACAGCGTGAGATTCCACAGATCGGGACATACCGGCTGGATCAGCTGATGGCCGAGGATGGGGCTTTTGTGCTTCACCCACTGGTGGATGGCAAATGGCCGCTCTTCAATGTGAGTCTGGAGCTATTCTACAGCGACCAGAAAATAACGGGTTACCGTCAGACTCCGGTGCGGATTACAACCGCAGAGGAGAGCGATCAGCAGGTACTTCCGGCGTCGAAGGCGCTGGGAACGCTGATCGAGAACTTTTTGCCAAATGATGCAATTGTCAAAGATATTCAGCTGGGCTATTACGGCCAGTTGTTCAATTCAGATATACAGGTAGCGATGCCGGCATGGCGGTTCGTGCTGGAAAGTGGCGAAGTGTTGTACGTGCAGGGCATCAGTGGGGATGTATTCAGTCCCAAGACAGACAAACCAGGGGAGTAATGCGTTATGGGGATATATTTTACCGTGTTATCCAGCGGTTCGACAGGCAATGCCACAGTCATACAGCATGGGGGCACTTCTCTCATGATTGATGCCGGCCTTAGTGCGAAGCGATTGGATGCACTGTTTCAGGAAAGGGAGATTTCTGGGGCAGAACTGGACGGAATTCTGGTTACACATGAACATTCTGATCACATTAAAGGACTAGGCGCGATGTCTCGGAAATATAATTTACCAATCTATGCGAATCTGAATACGTGGGCGGCACTGGAGAAGTCAGTTGGGGCGATTCCAGAGGAAAACCGGAGGGTGTTTGAGACAGGTGAAAAGCATGATTTTGGGTCACTGCGCGTGGAATCCTTTGGGATCTCACATGATGCAGCTGAGCCGGTAGGGTACACTTTCGATGATGGCACGGAGAAGCTGTCTGTTGCAACCGATCTTGGGTACATGAGCGACAAGGTGCGCGATGCAATCGCAGATTCTGACGTACTGGTGCTGGAGGCGAATCATGATGTCGAATTGCTGCGTATGGGGCGTTATCCATGGAACACCAAGCGCCGGATTTTGAGCGACATCGGGCATTTGTCGAACGAAGCAGCAGGCGCAGCGCTTAGTGAACTGATGAACGGACGCATCAAGCGCACGTATCTGGCACATCTCAGCCGAGATCATAATATGATGGACTTGGCGAAAATGTCGGTGCGCGACGCGATGGAGAGCCGTGGATGCTTTTATCGGGATCATGAGTTCAAACTCTGTGATACGTATTACGACCGTCCTACGCCATGGGATAGGGTGGGTGAGCCATAAAGCTGTCGAGTTCGGCGGCTTTGCGTTCGACTTCCTCGCGGGTCAGAATGCCTTTATCAATAAGCAGTTCAATGATGGTGCTGAGTGCAAGGGTATTGCGATAGTGTTCTTCCTTGAGATCGGCCAGCTTGGCCGCCATATGAACTTCATCCATGGCTGTGAGTGTACGTGTGCGATCCATATATATCCTCCTCTATGAAGCTTCGAATTGTCTTTTACTATTATTGTAGTCAGGCTTGGTGGAAAACATTCCTCTTTTTGCTGCTAACATTTGTGTGATGAGACGTGTATGCTGAACCTGTGACTATGCAGGGGTGAAAAAGTTCTTCAAATTTGCCAAAATGGCGCTTAGCGGACCGGATTTTGTGGTGATAGATACTATGGACCTTTATTGTTAAGCGCGTTATAGCGGAAATTTGCTTTAATTTTCGTAAATATGCAACTTTTTTTGATTTGACGTGTTTAGTATATGAGGAGCATTGTGATTTTGGCTGTTTTGCGTGTGAAATAGCATGTCATAGAATGCGAGAGCATGATTGATAGAGTCACTGGCAGAATGGCGTGTCCGTTCTGTTGTACATAGACGCTGTATCTTGATTTGATGCCGGGATGCGGCGATATGCAAGACCATTTTATAAAATTGCAAAAAAGCATGGGAAAACGAGAGGTTATTTACGGTACGCACGTAACGAAAGACACAGAACGAGGCTGGAGAAGCGTAGCGTTCGCCTTTATGAACAAATTTTACCTAGGAAAAAGAAATAAAAAAAATTTGTGAGTAACAGCGATCGGAAGCTCGGCTGTGGCTGGAGTGGGGTAACGTAAGAACACCATCGTTGAACCATGCGACAACTTAGGCGGCAGTCAGGGTCTTGATGCGTGACAACGAAGGGGAGAGGATCACGATGGGATTGTTTGGAGACGATTTTTATTCAACCAAAGTATCAAGACGCGCCGAACCTGAACAGAAAGGCAAACTTCAGATCATCCGCCCTGGAGGCAGAGCACGTGGACGTGACCGCTGGAGCAATCCGCGCAGATCGCGTACGGGAATCAGTTCCACAGTGAAAGTTGCTGTGATCAGCTCGGTGATCAGCTCCATCGTGACCGTCACGCTGTTTAGCTTCATCACACAGCCCACATCGTTACCGCTGGCGAATGCTACAGGCAACGGTGGTGGAGGTAGTGCACAGGCAACACAGGCAGCTGATCCATACGACCGGATTATCCAGGCAGCAGCCCACGTCCGTCCTTCCGTGGTGAGCATTGTGAACCATAAAACGGGTAGCAGTCTATCGATGGAAGATTCGGCGCTGGGCTCAGGGGTCATTTTCAAGAAGGAAGATGGCAAGGCCTACATTATGACCAACCACCACGTCGTGGAGGGTGCGAGTGATCTGGAGATTGTGACCGTAGATGGGGAGACACATAAGGCAAAGCTGGTTGGTAAAGACCGGGTAAGTGACATTGCGGTACTATCCGCAGAAGACAAAGGGCTGGGTGCAGTCGCTGAGATCGGTGATTCCAGCAAACTTCAGCGTGGTCAAACGGTGTTGGCAATTGGGAACCCGCTCGGTCTGGGCGGTACGCTGACCTCCGGTATTGTCAGTTACACGGATCGTATTCTGCCTGTATCGATTAATCAGGACGGAGTATACGACTGGGAGCAAAACGTGATCCAGACGGATGCGGCGATTAATGAAGGCAATAGCGGCGGTGCTTTGGTGGATTTGAACGGCAAAGTGGTCGGCATCAACACGATGAAGATCTCGGATACGGGCGTTGAAGGTCTCGGCTTCGCCATTCCGATGAACGAAGTGATGAGAACGGTCGATTCCCTGCTCGTGAATGGCAAAGTATCTCGTCCATACCTCGGCGTGTACACGGTCGATCTGAGCAACCCATATGCACCCCTGGATGACGAGCAGCGCAAAGATCTGAAGCTGCCATCTCACGTGGACAGCGGCGTGGTTGTGTTGGAAGCATCCGGTCCGGCATCTGAAGCAGGTATGAAGCTGAATGACGTCATTACGGAATTTGACGGGCAAAAAATTACCTCCACGCTGGATCTGCGGAAGTATCTGTACGATGAGAAGAAGATTGGGGATACCATCGAAGTAACCTTCTACCGGGATGGCAAAGCGGAGAAAGTATCGGTGAAGCTGACGGATAAACCGGAGTAAGGGAAGTTCAACGAGCGAGCCTATACTGTTGCACGGATTGAAATAAGGGAATGCTAGAAGAGTGATCAGATCAACTGACCACTCTTTTTTAGTTGTTATGGGTGAATGTGCTCGTTCGACAGTAAATGAGTAGATCAACCATTTTATGTTCTCATGATCAGTTAGACCCGGAGCCAAAGGAGCAGATACATAAGACTTGGGCTGTGGTAAACTGTTGTCAATATGTTGGAGACGGTCGCTGATGCAATAACATCTGTTTGTCGATCTGCTTTTATTTCAGAATGGAAGGGGTATTTATAATGAAACGGTTGAGGAAAAAGATGCTTGGAGGAACGAGTTTGGCGCTGTCCCTGTTTATGCTGTCTGCCTGTGGATCCGAGGTAGCTACAACTACAACAGGAACATCTGTAGATACAAGTGCTCTGCAAGAGAAGATTGCAGGGCTTGAGAAGAAACTGGTGGAGCAGGGAGCCAAGAGCGTTGAGCAGGAACAAAAGATCGCAGAGCTTGAGGCCAAGTTGAATGAGCTGAGTACAAACGTGATTGCGGTGGGTGAGGCTGTTGGCCAAACGCCTGTAGCATCAGGAAACAACGGATCGGCCGGGAAAGGCGATGGGGTGCTGATTACATTTGCCCAGTATGAGAAGCTTGAGGTTGGCATGTCGGTGGGAGATGTCATCGAGATCCTCGGCGGCGAAGGTGAAGCGCTGAGTGAAGCGGAGAATATGGTGGTTTACAACTATAAAGGCACAGCCGGCAATGGTGCCAATGCTGTTATTGCTTTTCAAGGCGGGAAGCTGTTGACGAAGGCGCAGTCGGGATTGAATTAAAGAGCATGGATTAAGGAGCATTCTTTTCAGGGTACCGTGGAGGTATCTGGAAGGGATGCTTTTTGTGTTCTTTTACGACGAATGGAGAGGTTTGGTGGAGGTTGGGCACGATAAATTAGGGCTAGGGGTTTCTTTTCGGTGGCAGGTGTGATAGAACTGAGAAGTGGCTATCCTGTAATGGGATACGCGGTTGTGAATCGGGAACATAGCTGGTTACAGAAAGGATGCTTAACGGATGTACGTTGTATGCAAAGAACACGTGGACATTGCCATCGACATGTTTGTCGATGAGTATGAGGACGCTCCAGATATCGTTGATCTGAAGGAGACGGAATTTGCCGATTGGGACCCGCCTGCGAAGTGCGCCGAGTGCGAACAGCACGCGGAATTCCTCGTCGTTTAGCGTACTGTAGGACTTAGACGGCTGGAGGCGTGACTTAATGTGGCGCTTCGGGCTGACTTTCCATCCGGTATGAACATCACAGCAAGAAGCCAAGGAGAGCGTGATGAGCGCTCTTTTTGTGTTTGTGGGGGGAATTGGTGTGGTTAGTAGGCTGTGTGGAGCTGGGCGAGGCTTTAGGGGCTGGCGTTGGAGTAGAGGATAGTAGGAGAAGATTAAGGTAGGTTGGTGCTGAGTTCTGAGTTGGAAGTGAACCAGGTCGTATCGAAAGTACAAAGTAAGTAGTTAATAGAAATGGATGCCACCCGGGTACGGGGAAAGTGAAGTTGTGTGACAGCGATGTGGGTAGATACGGAGGCGTGGCGTGGCGTGGCGTGGCTTGACCGAGTAGCTCTAACGAATTTGGGCAAATACCGCCTGGTTGAAATCTAACGAATCGTAGACACGTTATATTCCTGAAATGGCCTCGAAAGAGGTGGGAAACGCTTGTTTTGACTGGGATAGCGTGTTTCAGATTCGTTAGATTTTAAAGTAGCCGAAATGGGGCTGATTAAGGTGTGTGGGGTTCGTTAGAATTTGGAGAAATGTGTAGTATAGGTATAATACAGTTGGAATGAACGATGCGATGAAGCATCTTATTTATAGAATATCTCGCAAGACAATTTAGGAGGAACGAATTTCATGTTTATTCAGATTATTGGCGTAGGCAAATTGAAGGAAAAGTATCTCACGCTGGGCATTCAAGAATATGCCAAGCGTCTCGCCCCGTACATCAAGTTTCAGATGATCGAGGTTGCAGACGAAAAGGCGCCCGATACCCTGAGCGAAGCTGAGGTTCGGGCGGTAAAAGAGCGCGAGGGCGAACGCATCCTCGCGCATGTGAAGAGCGAGGCGCATGTGGTCGCGCTCGCATTGGATGGCCAGCTCTGGAGTTCCGAGGAGCTGGCATTGGAGATCGACAAGCTCGGCACGTATGGGACGAGCCATGTCGTGTTTGTCATCGGAGGAAGCCATGGGCTCTCCGATGAGGTATTGCGCCGCGCGAAGCAGCGCTTGAGCTTCGGGCGCATGACCCTGCCGCATCAGTTAATGCGGCTGGTGCTGGTGGAGCAGATTTATCGCGCTGTGAAGATAAATCGCGGTGAACCTTACCATAAGTAGGGCGCAATTCTTTGTGTACGTGTATAAGCTAAGCAAATTTTTTGTTCAATTTACTGGAATATAGTAGTAATATTATTACATTAGTTTTGAAAAGTAGAGTGATACTGCCTAATCCTAACCCCAATCATGATCCATTCCAAATTTTTAATGGTTTAAATAAAGTATTAGGTCAGTTTTTAAAAGTTCTGCAGGGGTTTTCCAAATTAGGAACATTGAAATCATAGCTTTATAAGAGGGAATCAGGGGGAGTCTATCAGTGAGTTTTTTTAAAAATGTAGTCACCTTTGGGGCACACGGGCGTGTTGAACGTAAGATTACTGAGTTTGAAGATTTAAAGATCCGATATGAACAGCTTTATACTGAAATGGAGTCTAAACGAAGAGATGTGGATATAACACTAGAGAACGTTATTCAAGTCAAGGTTAAAGCTGTTAAGAGTTTAAAGAAAATTAGTAAGGTTTCTAAGAATTTAAAGGGAAAAGACCGAGATATTGTATCCAGAAGTTATGGAAATCAATATGAAATGATTGACTTCAAAAGAATTGAAAAAACTATAACCGCTGGGCAAATCGCAATGTCAGCTACTAAAGGTGTGTCAGCAGGTGTTGGGACTGCCTTGGGGACTTGGGCGCTTGTCACAACATTTGGTGCAGCTTCAACCGGTACAGCGATTGCTAGTCTATCAGGAGCGGCAGCCACGAACGCTACACTAGCTTGGTTTGGTGGTGGGGCAATTGCTGCTGGTGGCGGTGGCATGGCTGCTGGAACCGCTGTTATTGGAGGGATCGTTGCAATTCCTGCTCTTGCTTTACTTGGAGTGTTTAGTCACCTTAATGCTAACAAGAAAATTAATGAGATTGAAAGAGAAATGTATAGAGTAATTGGTTATATTGATCAAATGGAAGGTAACATACTTCAAATGAAACTTATAGAAAAACGATCTAATGAACTCATTATTGCAATTGATAAGGCGCGATCTGTTTTCGAAAGTGAATTAAGAAAAACTCTTCGTTACTTAAATAGATTCTTTATCATTTCTAAACTTGTTCGTTGGTTCCGTAGGAATTTGTTTCGGGGAAGTTATTATTCAGAAAATGATCTAAAGCATATTTCTTATATAGGTGGTATTGCATCCGATTTTGCAGCTATGATTGATACACCTGTTTTTGACGAAGAACTAGGAGGGATCTAAGTGTTTAAGAAGGTAATGAAGGATAAGCAAATTCAACAGGCTGTTGTTAAATTAGGAGAAACCGCAAAGATTATTCCAATCCCTGATGTATTGCACTTATTTAACTTATTGGGCGAGGCGTACAAAGAGAAACAAGTTACAAGTTTAGAATTAGCGAAACTAGAGGCACAAAAAGAAGTTGCTCTGCTTGAAATCAAAAGTAAATATGAACGTTATCATCAAGTATTCGACTCAATTTTTGATGAGCGTAAAGTTGCTATTAATAAATCATTTGAAATAATAGATCGTGGTCTTGAATTAGGAGATAAGGAGATGGTAAACATAGGTATGCAGGGTCTTAGCAAAATTGTTTCCAGCAGTCCATTTGCTAATCTTCAACAACTTTCTAAAGCATTGGAAGGCAGAAATGTAATTGAAATATAAACTCTGACTAAGCTACTTGAAGAGGAGTAAGTATTATAAATATGGCCGATATTGTTTTTATGTTAGCCTGTTGAAGAAAAATCTCCATGATCTCTATACAGTAGCATAATTTAATCTACAAAGTTTAATTTAGGCGGCTGCATTTATCAACCGCCAGTCTCTTACTCAAAATTTAAGGGCAGGAGTAAAATTGTTTATATCGCTCTAAAGACTTTTTACCATTCTTCTTAATATATTCCTGTTGTTTTGCCTTATTATATCCTACATAGTCAGAATAAATTTTCCCATCGGAATGAAAGTTTACACCGTTATATGGTATACGGCTTTCAGGTTCTGTATTAATTTCTACACAATCAAAGTTGTTATTTCTTTTAGCATCTATAACAGTAGCCTTCCAACCTTGTTCGGACTTAATTCTGGTAATAGGAACCTTAACGACTATAGCTACAACCACTTCATGTTCATTGTTGTCGTCTGTTACAAATGCGTCGATAATTTGTTTATCATTAGCTAGCTCAAGGATTTGATTTACTTCAATTTTTTTAGTGTTATTCGAAGCATCTGCCATATATATCAACCTTTCTATCAATAATATGATATTTATATCGGTAAATAATGGTTTTATATTAGATGATTAAGTTGAGATTTTTAACTGATTTTTGGGCTTTTCCAGACAAAGGAAAAGCCCCCTCTACCAAATTATCGGCAGAAGGGGCTACGCTTAAAAAATACTTCTTACTGTCTTCATTGAAGTCAAGTCCCACCTTTTCAACTCGCTTTTTGTCGTCCAGCGTAATCTTCTTAACGATCAGGTGTAGCAGGGTCTTGCGCTGCTGAAACGGAGATTGATGTAGGAGGGCATGAAAGTTTGTCATAAGGGAGCGTACACCTGATCATCCCGAAGCTCAAGTTCCAGCTTTGACTTGCGGGATTTGTAAAATTCCTATTTTTCATAGAGAACGAATCTCCTTACCTATTGATAGCTAAGGAATATGGTCACAACAGTATTACCAATAGAATTGAAGAGCTGGTGAGTACAATTGAATCAGATTTTTTGGAGGACATAGGCTTTTCAGTTATTGAAAACAATATTCAGATTTGGTACATGGAGGATAGCGACTTTTATCAACAAGTGCATTTGGAACCAGGACTAACACGTCCTACCTGGAGAACTCTTGAAGGAAATGAAAAGCTATGGTTTCAGAGTGTATGGCTGACATGGGAGAATGAATCGAACAATAAACGACCAGAAACAATATTTTTTGAAAAAGGTCGGCAATTTGATGCGTACAACACAATAAAATCTATTTTAGGAAGTGCCCAAAGAGAAATACTTATTGTTGATAATTACATAGATTCTTCTCTGTTTTTGACTCTTGATGAGTTGAATCCATTAGTGACAATAAAACTAATAACTTCTAAGTTAAACGGCGACATTCCAGTAGCTCTGGAAAAGTATGAAGCTCAACATAAAAATTTCGATTGGTGCAAAGTAAAAGACTTCCACGATAGATATTTATTTGTAGATAATCAATGTTACTTACTAGGTTCCTCAATCAAAGATTTCGCAAATAAAGCAACGACTCTATCGGAGATTAAAGACAAACAGGTGATTAAATTGATTAGAGATTATGCAAGGGATAAGTTTAAAGAGGCAAATGATAAAGAAAAGAGCTTAGACATGTAAAAAAATCTTCTTTTGTGTTGGAAGATATAATTTGAAACAGTGGAGTTAAATGATACTAAAAGGAGTCTTTATGTTATTAGAAAATTTTCCATTCATGAGCGTATTAGGTGGCATATCAATTATATGTGGCATTATAATTTCATTTTTATTAATAAAACATAGTTTTAATAATAAAATCGTTACAACTCAAATGAAAATTCTCGGGATAATAATAATCCTTGGATTATCTTTGATATCTAATCAATGGATATCAATCATCCTTGCTATTTTTATAATAGCTCCTCTAATTTCTGAAAAAGGTTATCTGATTAGTGTTTTTCAAATTTTCGAAAGAATATTTTATGGGAAAAATAAAGAAAATGGATATATTCAACCCATGAATGAATCTCAAATTCTTAATGAAGCTGAGAAAAAAATAGTTAAATATGAATCGGAATTCCAGACTATTGATACACCGAATAATTTACTTGAAGAGCATAATGCAGATACACTTATAGAATATGAGGATTTGATCTATGATAAATTAGAGAGAGAGCTATTCAGTAATGCCTATAGTATTAAACGTTACCAAGTTCTCACGGAAAAGAACGAAAAGAAGAATAAATTTATAGGGGCTGTTATTGAGTATTCCTCAAATAACCTTATTTTAGTTGACATTCAACCTCTCTTCATTTCGAGTAATGAGTATGATTACGTGAAAGATATGTGGGAGAAAATCAAATCTTTAAAAAAACAAGTTAATAAAAAATACTCTATTAAAGGAATAATAATCGTTTCCTCAGAAGATAATATTTCACACGATCAATATGGTGATATAAGATTTATTATATACGACATTTCTAATGAGAATTTCAGAAATTATGAAGAGGTTTCCAATTGGATTTCTAAAGAAAAGTAATGTTTGGAGTGGGTTTTAAGATTAATAAATTATATCTTTTAACTATTATAGTATACTCTTGTTCGCTTGTTTATCTAATTAGTTTCGTGCCTCAGATTTTATATATAATAATTTCAGAAATATTTAACATTCAGACGTCAATGGTTTTAGTGAGAATTATATCCTTTTGCTTTATTTTATCTATCGCTTTACTAAAATTTATTAGAGAAAAAGATAAAGATTTATTGATTGAAGAAGATGATATACCTTTGAAGATTGATTATCCTGAATTATCTCAGAAAATCGAAGGAATTTTAAATAATTTAAAATTCAAAAGAAATATTTATCTTTTTGTACGGCAGCATCCAGCAGTGAATGCAATATCAGAGGCTAATAATCATGAAGGGTATATTATCTTATATGAGGGACTGTTGCAGTTGCGTGAGGAGGAAATCATTGCAGCAGTCTACCATGAGATTTATCATTTAATTTATTGGCCTGTTCACGAAATCAATAAATTATTTTTTTCAATGTTAACGGAAATAATTCAAAAGCTTTATCAGCAAAGTCTTAAAGTTGAAAAGAGATTCTTTCTTTCAAAGGTACTACTAATTGACTCTTTTATAAATTTATTTATGCTAACACTACATACATTCCGATTTATAATCATTTTTTTCTCTCGGGCATTTAGTGTTATTATAGATGAAAATTTAGCAGATAAATTCGTAGTTGATCAAACCAGAAAGAAAACATTAATTAATGTAATTAAACATCATTCACATATTTCAGTGGAAAAGTATTCAAACTTAATAAATATTCGTCATTTAGAGCCGGATATAAGAGTGAAATTAATAGAAGCATATCATACACATAAGTTTATAAGAAAAGATCTTAAGAAGAAATTTGCTAAAGTATTTTTAAAATTTCTTTTGTTATTTATTTTTGTATTGGTGTTTATGAGGATATTGTTACTTATAATACTAATAGCTTCTCGTTATGTTATGAGTTTTTTGTCTGATCTCTGGCTAAGCTTGTTTCATTATGAAGAAGATGTGGCTACTATTTGGGGGATTAATGTATTACTTTCGATATATATTTTATATTCAATTACCAAATTAATAAGAAGGTTTCGTATAATGAACAAAGTAATGATTAGGAAGGAAATTTTAAAAATATTTATGCTCAAATGTATGTTGGTCCTTTTTTTGTTTGGGTTATACTATACTCATTATCAACTTAAATAACGGACTATACTTACTTCCTAATAGTTGGTTATATAATAGTTTTTTTCATTGACGGATTGTCAAACCAAGTGCGACAGTTCCTCTGTGAAGGATTCGTGAGCGGTTCTCCAACCCAAACATTTTCGTGGTTTGTGATTCATTAGATCGAGTGAACGGGCGAGAGCTTCATCCTCCACTTGAGCGAGATCGTTACCTTTAGGGAAAAACTCTCGAAGCAACCCATTTGCATTCTCATTGGAACCGCGTTGCCAAGACGAATATGGATCAGCAAAATAAATGTGCAGGTTATGGGTCGTTTCCAGATTGGCATAGCATGCAAACTCCTTTCCTCGATCAGCTGTAGCTGTGAGGAAGGTCCCTGTAGGGTACTGCGAGATCGCTACACCGAGCGTAATCTCCATCGACAAAGCGGTACGGTCTGGCATGAGAACAGCGGTATACAGGCGTGTTTTACGTTCAATCAACGTGGCTACGCAGCCTTTACTTTTCCCACGACCCGGTACGACGGTATCCAGTTCCCAATGTCCAAACGTTTCGCGGGAACGAACCTCTTGGGGACGATCTGAAATGGATCTGCTGACGGCGAATTTACCGCGAGTTTCTGCCGGTTTCTGGCGCTTCCCCTTGTGCCGAAGAACCTGTAATACACCTCGAACCAAGCGCCCAGCGTAGATCCAGCGATAGATGGTTTTGAAGGAGACTGCACGCCGGCCTTCGATACGGAAGCGTTGAGTGATCTGTTCTGGAGACCACGTTGCCTCCAGTTTTTCCTCCAGTGAAGCAGCCAAGCTGTCTGACCATTTACCTGAAGAGACAGAGGCTTTACGACGCTCCTCATAAGCGTTCTGAGCGTGTTCTGCCTGATAGGGATGCGATGAATTAACACGATCTAGTTCACGGCAAATCGTGGATGAGTGCCTTCCCAGCTCTTTTGCAATAGCTCTTGAGCTTTTGCCTTGTCTGTGGAGGATTTCTAGCTTGCTGCGTTCGATTATGCTAAGATGTGAATAACTCATGGACTGATTCTCCTTGTGTGAATGCTGGTGTGGTAACTTTCATTCTACACGAATCAGGCTATGAGCCATTTTTTATTTCTAGCGGGTGTCGCACTTCATATTACAATCCGTCCATTATAAAATTTGTGATTAATTTAGAGCGACTTGTGTTTTAACGGTCGCTCTGTTTTGTCTATATTTTTTCTTTCAAATGCTGCAATGATTGCTCGCTTTCTTAGGAAGAATTCTGTGAATTATTTGGAATATAGCGGATATCAATTCACTGCTGAGCACCTGAAAACTAGTGTTGAAAAGATCTGCCAGAAGCATAACAAACCCTCTAAATGACTTAATACAAACTGAATGAACGAGAGTAAGAATCAACACAAAAGTAATAGAAATCCTTTAAAATTCGCTCTACAAATGTTACGGTGAACCGTGCCACAAGTAACAGCGGAATACTTTTGATAAAAATAGAAATCACCCGAAAGGAAACAGAGCATCGTTCACCAATTAAAGCCTCTACTCCGATTAGCGGAGTAGAGGCTTAACACACAAAAAAGATCCAGTCACCTAAAGTGACTGGACCTTCAATAACAAACTACATCTCAAACTCAACACTACCATTTCCGCTTAACTCAAACGGACCAGGTGTGACAACTGCATCGGGTCTCTTTGTTCCGAAAAAGTCAGAGCCAAAATAATATGGACTGCTGTCCGGCTCCTCAAACTTCATGTTGGCGTGATAAGTCTTTCCAAGCAGATCTGTGGTAACTAACATTGCAGAGGTTCCCCGAAGCAATTCGGGACCATGGATCTGAATGTGCACTTTGCCTAGTGCAGGATTCATCTCAATTTTTACGCCCTTCTGTGCAACTATCTTCGCTTGGGACTCGTGACGACTTGGAACCGCATCGTTAAGAAATACATTGCCACCCATAGCGACCGGAAGAACGGCATTGCCTATAAAGATATCCTTCGCCGCATCGCCAAGCTCAAGAAGCTCCTCTTTGGTGTATTCCCACCATTTCTTATCTTTCACATCAGGATGTTGATCGTAGCCTCCAAGTCCCACAGCATGCAGATAACATATGGAATTGTCCGGAACACCATCCATGACCGTCTTCCCGTCCTCTCCAACTTCATCCCTTGATTTAAGTGGAAGATGCTCAAAAAAGGTGATGGGCACAGGCTCCTTATTAGGATCATTGTCACCTATAAAGATATTGTTGTAGTACCTGTCATCGCCTCCAGTGATATTGGAGTATCCCGCCATGGCCGTCTCGTGAGGGAAATGATATGGCGTAATACGAGTAATTTCGGAACGAACGACAAATCGGCCTGCAAATAAATTATGAGCAAATGCCCCGCCCTGAGCCATATTTCTGAAATTCATCGGAGAGAGAAATAGATTGTGATCGACCATATACGGACCATGGCACACCTCAACGAAGAGGTCTTCCGAAAGATTGTCAAAAAATACATTACGACTGATGCGAGTGCCCTGTGCCTGCCAGTCCAGCCAAAGCGCACGGTAACAGCTATACATTATATTTTCGCTAATTTGAGTATCCAGGGAAGCATGCAGTTTAATTCCCGCTACTTCGGCACCGTGTCTGAGTCGTTTGTGGTGAATATTATAAATACGGTTTTGATATATGTGGCTGAAGGCTGCTCCCATATGACCCACAATACCTGCCTGTTCACAATCGTGAATTACATTACCTCGAACTGTGTGACTGCCGATGTTATCTTTATGCCAGCCGGAGCGTAATGCTCGTAAAATAACCTCCTGCTCGCGTTGAGTACCACCTTTACTATGCTTCTCCAAAGACTTGGTGTGGCCTGTGCCGATTTCGGTACCCAGGCTAATACCAACGCAATTGGATTCACTGATTATATTGTTTTCAATAATCCAGCCCTTGCTCCAGTGAGGTCCAATCAAACCTTCCTGGTAGTCCGTAGGTGGTGCCCATTGGGGGGAGGCTTGACGAAGTGTGAAACCACTTACGGTGATATAGTTCAGTCCCGGTTTATCAGGCCAAAAGCAATAAGGACGTACATTAATTTCTACATTTTCCGTACGAGGGTCTTTTCCACCAAAGGTGGCCCAGATTTTTGTTGTTGTAGAACCAACCTCGGCATACCATTTTAACAATGAATCCTTGGGATACTTGGCTTCGGACCAAACTCCAGGATTGTGAACGCTTTCAATACTATCGCATTCATACAATGATTTGCCATCCAAATAGACATCGCCGAGATGAATTGGGAAGGGCCCGTCAAACAACCAGTCTCCACTGAGCTCTACCTCATAGGGATTGCGAACGGAAAAGAGGGAATTGGGCACTTCTGTGCTCCAGACATTGTTTCCTTCAGAATTCCAGTTGGTAATCCGTTCAGCTCCTGTAATCACGACTTCCCCGTCTCCTGCGGATCGATATACGATTCTATGCTCCGCTGTTCCTCCATTAGCCGGGTTAACCCATTCCCTGTATACTCCCGCATGAACAGTAACTGTATCACCGGCCATGGCATGAGCCGCAGCGCGTGATATGGTACGAAGGGGTTGATCCGCTGTTCCTTTTCCTTGATCATTCCCATGGTTGGATACATGATATTCCATAACAACTCTCCTTCTATTTTAAAATGTTTGTTGTATCCCGTTATTATACTAGAAAATAATTATAATGGCAGAGATAGGAAGGTGTATGTTAGCCTGAATTGATATTGATAAAAGGTAAAACCACATCCACTACCCTATGAAGTTGTGGATTTTTGCGTATTAAAGTCTTCTAGCTATTGTTAAAAGCTATGACTAGCCATGCTTTTTTCATATAACAAGCATTCCTTTCCATCATGCTATACTCATTAGACTAAAAAGTTAGAAGGAGAAATAGTTATGATACCATTTCGTAATGATCATGTAGGTAGCTTTCTACGTCCTGCAGATTTAAGTCAGGCACGTGAACAATATAAATTAGGCAACATCACATATGAGCAATTAAGAGCTGTGGAAGATAAAGAGATTATTCGAATTATTGAAAAGCAAAAGGAAAATGGCGTATTGGCAGTTACGGATGGTGAATTCCGCAGAAGCTGGTGGCATTTTGATTTTCTGGGCGGCCTGGATGGCGTAGAGCTGTATGAGCAAATAGATGGACCAAAATTCCACAATATGCAAACGCGCAAGGGTGGGATTCGTGTTGTTGGTAAAGTTGATTTCTCGAGTCATCCCTTTGTTCAGGATTTTGAGTTTTTGAAAAAGCATGCAGGTGACGCAGTAGCGAAACAGACCATTCCAAGTCCAAACATGCTTCTATATCGATTGGAGAATGACGCCAATATCTATACGGACCGAGAGCAATTTCTTCAGGATACGATTGCGGCGTATCAAAAAGCCATTCAAGCCTTCTATGATGCAGGATGTCGATACCTGCAATTAGATGATACAGCTTGGGCAGACCTGTTCTCAGAAGCTGGTCACGATAAGCTACGTGCTAAAGGTCTGGAACCGGCGGAAGAGTTGAAAACGATGCAGCGCATGATTAATGAATCCTTGTCTCATAAACCGGCAGATTTAGTGGTGACGATGCATATTTGTCGTGGTAACTATAAATCGAACTATTTCTCAACGGGTGGTTATGATTACGCTTCTGAAGTTATCTTTGGAGGCTTAAACGTAGATGGTTTATTTTTAGAATTTGATGATGAGCGCTCAGGTGGTTTCGAGCCATTAAAATATGTGAATCGAAAAGATTTGAAAATCGTGCTTGGTTTACTCACATCAAAAACAGGCGAGTTAGAGGATAAAGAACACATTAAAGCTCGGATTGCAGAGGCGGCAACCTATGTACCACTTGAGCAACTTTGTTTGAGTCCACAATGTGGCTTTTCATCTACAGAAGAAGGCAATATTTTAACGGAAGAACAACAATGGCGTAAACTTCGTTATGTTAAGAAAATTGCAGAAGAAGTTTGGAATTAATCCATTTAAATAACGGAGGGGATGTAAAATGACAATTCAAGCAGACCAAGAGACAATTATAGTTGAAGCGTTCATTAATGGTCAAAATGTAAAATCCCTTTCGCAGTTAGCAAAAGAGAATCCGACAAACCCAACTGAGATCGTAGGTTATTTCCCTGTCACTACGAAAGAACAAGCGGTTGAAGCGATTGAAGCAGCGGCAGGAGCTTTTAAAACATGGAAGCAGACCACCATTGATGAACGCATTATGATGATGCGCAAGGCGATCGAGAAGATTAGAGCAGCTGAGAATGAAATTGTGAATTTGCTGTCTAGAGAGCATGGCAAGCCCCTGTATGATGCACACGGTGAAATTTATGTTTCGTTAATGTGGATGGAGTTTGCTTGTAATGAAGCCAAATCGGCTCTACAGGAAGAGATCAAAGAGCATGAGAATGGTAAAACGATTCTTTCCTATGATCCAATTGGTGTGGTGGCAGCGATTAGTCCATGGAACTATCCCATTGCTTTATCTACGATTAAGATCGCTCCTGCCTTACTTGCGGGCAACACGATTGTGCTTAAACCAAGCCCATATGCGCCACTGGCGGCAGCGAAGGTGGCAGAGATTATTGCGAGTGAGTTCCCGGCTGGGGTAATCAATGTCGTTCATGGTGATGCGGATGTGGGTGTTGAACTAACTAGTAATCCTCTTGTTACTAAAATCGCTTTTACAGGTGGAACCGCAACAGCTAAGCATATCATTAAAGCTGCGTCGGAAACGATTAAGGATATGACGCTTGAGCTTGGTGGTAATGATGCGGCTATCTTCTTGGAAAGCTTTGATGTTCATGATGAGCGAGCAATGCGCCGGATTGTCATTTCTAATTTCTTGACTGCAGGCCAGATCTGTATGATCGCCAAACGTGTGTATGTGCACCGTTCTATTTATGATGAGTTTGTGGAAAAATATATAGAGGCCGCTAGTCGCTGGATTCGAATTGGTGACCCATTTGATTCAAATACGACAGTAGGTCCACTTAATAACCTGAAGCAGAAAAATTATGTGCTTGGTTTGGTTGAAGATGCGCAAAAGCGTGGGGCTAAGGTCATCCCTCTCGGTCAAATTCTTGATCAGAAGCTGTTTGAACAAGGTTACTACCTACAACCTACGCTTGTCTTAGGTTGCGATGTTCATGATCCGATTGTAGTGGAGGAACAGTTTGGTCCTACGGTTCCGATTCTGCCATTTGACGATGAAGAGCAGGTTATTCATCTACACAATGAAAGCATATATGGATTGACGAGTTCTGTATGGGGGAAAGAAGAGGATGCCATCTCCGTCGCACGTCAACTCGAAGCTGGAACGACCATGATCAATACAGCTGCTGTGCAGGGGCTCGACGTTCGGTTCCCTTTCGGTGGGGTTAAGCAATCCGGTATTGGCCGTGAATACGGCGCGGAAGGTATCCGCACTTATACAGAAAAGCATGTCATCAACGTTCCGAAGACACTGGATCTTCCTTATATCCCAGAGTAAATGGTATACCACAAACTTCCACATCGTACGAGGAATGTACATGTAAAGTTGAATGTAGGCTCTAACTTTGCGCTTTGTTTACTGATTTTTAAGAATCAGTAGACAGGGCGTTTTTTTGTCAGATCAGTTTGACCGCAGCAACTTTTTAGAAAAAATTAACTCATATCTGCTGGAGATGAGCCTGAAGAAATAAAGAAGCCACTCCATTATTTTGAAGTGGCTTTGTACTCAGCTATTATACGGTGAACGGCGGCTATCTTCTACCTAGTGTCTCCCAAATGCCATGGAGCCAGGAGTCGAATTCAGCATCTTTGTCGCCCTCGTAAGTATCATAAATATCCAGACGTGTCTTTTGCAGTTTTTCCTTAAATTGCTCGAATGTGTGACCTTCAGGAAGGCTTTTTTTAATCCGTAGCAAAATTTTGTTAGTACCTTTAAACAGCTCACCTTTGTTTTTGGCAGGCATTTGTACATCTTCATCCAACTGCTTGAGCTTGTGATATGCGGCTTCGCGCACTTGAAACACTTGATCATTTTTCAAAACATGCTGAAGCAATTTAATGGTAGGAGCTGTATTCCAGTTCCCCAATTCGTTCACTGCATTCAGTCTTTCTCTCCAGCTCGACGTCCGGTTAGCCGCTCGTTTGAGCTCTTCAAAGTTCTCCGGTAGTTCGTTAACTGCTCCAATATCATGGTTGTTCGTCAAAATTCAATCTCCTTAATCATCGCCATCTCGGCAGAATGATGAATGTTATTTATGTGATCACTATTATAGCACGAACCTGACTAAACTACTCCTATGAAGCCGATTGGTTAGCCTTTTCCTTAATGAAGTCCACCATATACACCCAACCAATCAGTCCGCATAAAACAAAACCAAACGCATGCAGAGATCCGTAAATGGGAATAAAATCGAGTATGGTTAAGGAGTACATATTTTTCAGTAACGGATAGAAGATGGAAATGACAATAACCGTGTAAAAGGCTAGACAAGAAAGGCCTAAGAAGAAGGCTGCCTTAACATCCAAAGCATTTTTCCTCAAGTAAGCAAGGAGATAAGCGGTGTAAACCACAATATTGCAGGCGAACAAACTGACACCGACGTATTCAATCGGCTTGGAGAAAATCATACCAATAGCAATCAAGATTGGTCCGATGATATCGATGGCAACAACCCAGGGATACCAGCTTTTCTTCGTCATGATGCGTCCCAGTGCACCAATAAAAATCGGAACGATCGCAGATGAGAAATGAAAGTGGAGCGAGCTTAACGCGTGCGTTGCAGGATTAGCTTGAAAGAGGGTTAATTGATATTGATATAAGGTAAACCAAATGCCCCCGATAAAAAAATAAACGAGCCCCGCACCAATCGCTATTTCCGCTGCTTTTCCTTTAGAGATCACAATAGTGGTCAAGCCATAGATGCCGAGCAGCAGTGTGAACAGTAGCCACCCAAGGGACAGAATCCCCGGTATTACCGTGCTTTCTAACCCCCACATCTTACTACTCATTACCGAGGCCAGGGTAAGAAGCGCAGCGGGAAATTGAAGCCATTTCATAGCAGCATAAATCATTCGTTGATGTTTATTCTTTTCGTCAGGGTTCAAAAGTAAAATCACAAGAGGTACAATGACAAAAGCCGCAAAAAGCAGAAATTTTTCAACAAGTTCGAATTGGAAGTAATCAAGGGAAAATATCAGAATGGTTATGATTCCACCGGGAAACACTGGTGCTAATAATGATTTCATTCGTTGCTTCAAGGAACTATTCATGGGGTTTCCTTTCTAACTACGTTTATCGTGTAATAACTGCCTGCATCCAGTTGTGTAGCGTTCTTTAGTATAGATTGGCAATTCTTTCTTTAAGTAGTCTAACATATTTATTTGTCAATATATGAAAATAAGCTTATCTTACTGCGGTTGATGGAGTCATGGGAAATAGCCCTACCGCTCTTCAAAGACTTTCACCATAAAGGAGCTGTGGTATCAAATGAATAAGGATAAAAGTACAGAAATGAAATACTCTTCAAAAGCAGGGGACATTCTACAGCAGATCAATAGTAAAACTAAGCTAGGTGACTTACGAAAAATCGCGAAGGACATAAAAAAAGATCACGAACTTGCTATGGAACTTTGGTCGACCGAAGCGTTTTTGCCCAGACTATTAGCTATTTTAATTATGGATAAAAAACTTCTCTCACAAGAATTGCTTAATAGGTTTGATAAGGATATGCAGACTCACACTTTTGATGAGCGAAATAACTTAATGGATTGGTTAATGGCTAATCAGCTTACCAAAGACAAGAAGACCATTGCATTGATGGAGTTATGGGAAAACAGCCCTTCTGCTCTTCAAAGGCGAGCTTTTTGGTATTATCAAGCGCGATTGAGATGGACTGGACAAACGCCTCCTGATAACACCGAAGACTTACTATCTGCAATTGAAGCTAATATTACGCAGGAAGAGCCGGAAGTTCAGTGGGCTATGAATTTCATTGCAGGCTGGATAGGCATTTATGATCAAAAGTATCGTTCGCGTTGTATTAAACTTGGTGAGAATACAGGTCTTTATAAGGGTGAAATGGTATCAAAGGGTTGTACTCCTAATTATTTGCCAGAGTTCATTGCAATTGAAGTTAACAAACGAAATAAGAATTAGTTGCCCCTGAAATATTCATTAGTACCTGATGTGACAATAAAAATTCGAAGCCTCAATATAGAAAAAGGATCTGGAACTAAGCTTCCAGATCCTTTTTGCTTGGAGGGCAATTATAACCGTAATTCATTGGTTCTGAGGTATAATACTTATTTCAAGAATCTCAATTAGGTTGAATTCTACAAGGGCGCGCTTTGACCATTGTTTTTTTGCTCATAATTTTTCTTCACAGGAATTTCGAAGCTCCAGTCTCCAGTGAGCAGATCCTGCTGATCCGGTCCATTGGACAGAACTAACTGATTTACGTTGACTTTCAACAGGAACTGGTCTGGAGGTGGCGAATTCTCGATAAAATAAAAATGGAGGGTGCCATTTTTGGCGAACACTACTCCTGAATCTGTGGCGATGCCGGGAACTATCTTTATCGTTGAAGGGTCCAACATAAAAGTCGGTTTGACCGATTGTTTCGCCCACTGCGTCTCCGATATCTGGTCAGAATGTTTCATGGAGTATTGGATAATTAGGTCATGCCCGTCGAAAAGGTAGTTATGAATAAGCAGTGTATAGTCTTTGTCTGTTTTACCGGTGATTAGAACCAATTCGTCCTTCCCGGTTGTTGGCATCAGCGTTGAATCTTCTTTTTCAGAGAAGATGGAAGGTAACTTCACCACGAGATTAGAGGTAAATGAATTCTTCATACTGAATAGTACCACCGCGCAGACGAGCAACAAGATCATGGGTACAGCAGCTATCCTGGAGAGAGACAGGTGTCGAAGCCAAGGAAATATTCTTTGTTTTGGTACAAGGTGTTGTTCCGGAAGCACGGTCGGTATCCGATTGATTTCGTTTTGAACTTCTTCCGTAACAGCCACTTGCGTCTGATTGGGTCCGAACATCGATAACCGTGTTTCAAACCAGGTTGCCCTTTTGCTGCTGTGCGCAGTGATGCCTCCTCCGTGTACCTCGACAATACTTTTTGTTATGGCGAGACCGAGACCTGTACCTCCGGTCTGCTTCGACCTGGAGCTGTCTACCCGGTAGAAACGGTCGAAAATAAAAGGTAAATCCCGCTCGGGAATAGGGACTCCATAGTTTTGAATCCGTACAACTAACATATCTCCATCTTGTGCAATATCGATATCGATATATTTGCCTGTACGCCCGTACTGGATGGCATTGGCGAGTATATTCTCGTATGCCCGTACCAATAATGCTCCGTCCGCTTGAATGTTGAAGTCTCCTTCTTGAACATTCAGCCTGATTTGCATGCCTGCACTCTCGGTAATCGGCACGAATTCTTCGGCAAGCTGGCCAATTAACCCGGTCATATTAAGCTCACTGAGTTCCAGAGGCATGCCATTGTTGACCCGTGTGTATTCAAATAGTTCGTCGATCAATCGCCGAAGTGCCAAGGATTTCTCATATGCAATATTGACGTAATAGCGCATCTCCACCTCATCCTGATACCGATCCTTCTCGATGACTTCGAGAAAACCGAGTATCGAGGTCAGTGGAGTTCGCAGGTCATGAGATACACCGGTGATCAGATCATTTTTGGTCTTTTCCGCCTTGCGTTCCTCCGCAATTGATTGCTTCAACTGCATGCTCATCCGGTTAATGTTGCGTGCTACCTCTCCCAGTTGATGATCGGCAATTTCGGGGATTTGATGGTCGAACTGTCCGCTCGCAATCTCCCCCAGGCCGCGAGTGATTTCCGCAAGATAATGATCCCATTCGCTGCTCAATTGATTCATACTCTCCGCGATTACGCTTAACTCATCCTTACCCTTAACCCTTACAACTTGCCCAAACCGCCCTGCCGATATTTCCTGCAATCCGGTGTTAATTTCACGTAAATCCCGAACCAAACGGAGGCTGGCAAGGAAGAAATTAATGGGGAATAGAACGATACCGGTTATGATCATCACGCGAACGGACCCGGCATACTCAATGAGCCAATTGATCGGAACAGCTACGTATTCAATGTTCTGCAGCGCTCCCGCCATGACATACCCCAAGAAAATAGCTATGCCTGTCAAAACCAGGCTTGCAACCATGATCAGCATTAATCTCCACCGAATCGTATACAGCCACTGTGGTTGGATCCTAATCACCCCTTGCTTTTAAATCGCTTTCGATTTTGTATCCGATCCCCCACACGGTTTTAATGATCCGTGGTTCACGTGGATTGGATTCTATCTTCTCACGGAGCTTACGGATATGAACCATGACGCTATTCTTCGACTCCATAAAAGGTTCGTTCCAGACTTCTTCGTAGATGCGGTCCATACTCAGCACCATCCCTCTATTGACAGCCAGCATGTGAAGGAGCGCGAACTCGCGGGGAGTCAACTTGATTTCCTGCTGATCGACCGTTACCGTGTGGGATGCATTATTAATCACGACGTTTTCGATATGTATTTCGTTCGTATTGCCCAAAACGGAGTTGAACTGGTTCATTCTCCGAAGCTGCGACTTGATCCGTGCGATCAACTCGAGTGGGTTGAACGGTTTGGTTACGTAGTCGTCAGCGCCGATACTGAGGCCTGATATTTTATCGATATCTTGGCTTTTAGCGGACAGCATAATGATAGGAATCGGATTCGTCTCTCGTATTTTCATACACGCTTGCAAACCGTCCATCTTGGGCATCATTAGATCCAGTACAATTAGATCGACTTGCTTGGTCTGCAGAATCTTCAGCGCCTCCATCCCATTTGATGCTTGCAGCAGCTTGTAACCTTCGTTATTGAAATAAATACTCATTAATTGGATAATTTCCGCTTCATCATCCACCATTAAAATTGTGCTTTCCGCCATAAACCCTCCCTATTCCAGCATCTTCCTTAATTGAAGAGCATCACAATAATTATAAGCGATATTCCTTATGCATTGAATAACGTCAGCATGATTTAAGGAAATGATAAGAAGTTCGGTAGTTAGATGATAAGCTTTCACTTCTATACTGAGTACAACACAAGCGAATAATCGTTTGAACAATACATGAGTGGAGGTTTTATTTTTGAAGCATAAGGTATTACAGAAGGCCATGCTTGTTAGCCTAAGTGTTATGTTAATCGGTATTTCAACAGTTTTTAGCACAGGCAAGCAAGTCTCTGCAAATTCGGACAACGGGGCAGATTCTACACGTACTTTAAAAGTATTGTACTGGAACGAAAATGATTTCAACATGACATATGGAGATCTGTTTAGTCAGAAGTACCCGAATGTAAATATCGAAGTAGTTACACCTGGAGGTATGGAAGCGATTAGGGATTACAACGGGGCTATCAATAAGTATTCACCCGATCTTGTGATGCTCCCCCCTTACCAATACCAACAAATGTCTAAAGAGAAAAAGCTGGTTGATTTAGAACCTTTAATTAAGCGAGATACGTATGACACGACAACGTTATACCCCGGCTTGCTTGATGAATTGAAGAAACAAGGCGGTGGCAAACTTTATGGGTTAAGCCCAAAAGCGGATTCCTACGCTCTTCTGTATAATGCTGATTTATTTAAAAAGTACAATGTTAAAACTCCAACGGATGGGATGACATGGGAAGAGATATTGAATCTTGCTAAGAAATTCCCAACCAAGGGAGATAAGAACTCCCGAATTTGGGGCTTAAGCTCCACTGGATCAAGCAATTTGGTAATGGAAATCGCCAGAACAGAAGGATTAACGTACATGGATCCAAATACCCTTAAGGCTACTGCAAATACAGCTGCGTGGAAAAATGCTTATCGTCTGTCGAGCGAGGCAACGAAGTCCGGGGTACTTGACGAGATGATCAGTCTGTCCGGCAAAAGTTACTTGGAAAGCAGCTCGTTCATTATGGGACGATCAGCTATGAAAGTAGCCTCTATTAGTCAGTTGCAATCCCTGCAAGCAGCCAAAAAAGGTGTGAAGAATTATAAACCTTTCACGCTTGGTATTGCTGCCGGTCCAGCCGCTAAGGACCGAAAGTCAACAGGGAACGTGTATGTTAATGAGATATTTGCAATTCCAGCAGGCGCATCTCATGTTGATGCAGCTTGGGATTTCATCAAATATTTCAATGGAGATGACTACGCTAATGAATACTATAAACCCAAGAACTCGAACAATAGTATCGGTGCTCCTCTATCTCGCATGATTAAGGAGTACTCTGGTTACAAGATGGATGCATTCTATAAATTAAAACCTAACCTGGATTCATCGATAACAAGTTATGTTCTCATGAACAAGTCACCAAATTTCGAATTGAGGTTTCGCTCAATTGTATTGAAAGAATTGACACAGGTAGTAAACGGGAAGAAAACATTAGACAAAGCAACTGCTGCTATCCAATCCAACACTCAAGCTGTTGCTGATAAATTGAAGAAAGCTCAGACAGCAAAGTAATAGACGCTCTAGAGTTATTATATTTCCCCGAGATATAGAGAGTGGGATAGTCCCATACGATATTTATGTATAGAGGTCAGCCATTTTTACTGGTTGACCTCTTTTTGTTAAGTGGTGAGTCTATCAGCACGCCTTGCAGTATGTAAAATTAAAGCTGAACCTTATCACAAATATAGCGAGTTGGTTCCATCATCCTACTTTCTTTCATTATTCTTTCATAGCGCTCTGTTAATATCCATAGAAGGTGATGACTTTCGGATCTGGTTAAAAGGTATGCTCTGGCGTTGCCTGAATCAAAGGGATGAAGGAGAGATTAGATATTGTTATCGTTTAATTGGAGAAAGACGGTTTATCTTGTTATATGCTTCATTTTGTTGTTCAGCACAATCGCTCCATTCGAGGTGCGATCAGTTTATGCTGCAGGTCCTGCTTCTCCTGTTAATGCGGAGAAAATAGACGGTGGGGGTCATTCTTCTATGGTATTAATGTCAGATGGTACCGTGGTTGGCTGGGGAAACAATGGTTATGGTCAGCTACACTTGCCCGTAGGCGTAAGCGAAGTTGTAGCAATTGATGTTGGGAGTCTACATACACTAGCATTAAAACCGGACGGAACTGTGGTGGCCTGGGGGCATAATTATAACGGCCAAGTCAACGTGCCGGTTGGCTTGAATGGTGTGGTGTCAATTGCCACAGGAGGAGTTTATTCGCTTGCACTGAAATCAGACGGCACCGTAGTTGCCTGGGGGAACAATGCCCATGGTCAAACAAATGTACCAGCGGACTTAGACGGAGTAGTGGGGATTGCTGCTGGAGACATCCACTCGCTTGCATTGAAATCAGACGGCACCGTAGTTGCCTGGGGGAACAATACCCATGGTCAAACAAATGTGCCAGCGGGCTTAGACGGAGTAGTGGGGATTGCTGCTGGAACTGATTATTCACTAGCGCTAAAGTCAGATGGCACCGTGGCAGCCTGGGGGTACAATAACGTTAATAACTATGGTCAAACAAATGTGCCAGCAGGCTTAGACGGGGTAGTAGCGATCGCTGTAGGATTATATCATTCACTAGCGTTAAAGTCAGATGGCACCGTGGTCGTCTGGGGATATAATCAGAATGGACAAGCAAATGTGCCAGTGGGCTTAGACGGGGTAGTAGCGATCGCTGCAGGTGCCCAACATTCCCTTGCACTGAAGTCAGATGGCACCGTAGTCGCTTGGGGATACAATCAGAATGGACAAACTAATGTACCTGGGAATGCCCGTCTGAGTGATCTTAAGTTACAGGAAGGGGACTTCATCGAATCATTCGATCCTTCAGTCACGGCTTACACGTATTATTACGATGGGCAATCGCTGTCGAGTGTAGATGTAACGCCTACACTTGCAAGTACTAACCAGACAGTTATGTATGTTAACGATGAGCTGCTGCCGTCTGGCAGCACGAAGACGATAAACTTTGCGGGAGCAACCACGGATACGGTTATCCTAGTTCGCGTGGAGCCCTACTTGTTACCCGGTCAAACGTATAATATTACTTTAGCGATTGATTCCACGGCTCCAGAAGTGCAGTTTGGTACGAATGGTCGTGCAGTGGCAGCGAAAACTGCAGCAAGTATCGTAACGGTCAGCGATCTACAAAGCGGCGTAGATGAGACTTTACTGGAATATCTGTGGACGCAAAGTACCACCGTTCCAATAAGTGGCTGGTCGCCATTTAGTGACGGTGATACGTTGAGTCAGACTAGCGGGGATGGCAACTGGTACTTACACATTCGCGCAACAGACAACGTAGGGAATGTTACGGATGCGATTTCCAATCCTTTTCTACTGGACAATACCGCGCCGACAGTAACCGTATCCAGCTCGGCAAGCGGTACGGTAAACAATGCATTTCCGGTGAGAATTTCTTTTAACGAAGGCGTAACAGATTTCACTGAGGATGAACTTGTGGTCGTAAATGGAATAGTTTCCGATTTCGTTGCTGAGAACGCAACTACTTACACAGCAACCATTACGCCCATAACGAGTGGTCAGGCTGTGACGGTAGCGGTTGATGCAGCGGCAGCAACGGATAAAGCAGGGCTTGAAAATACAGTATCCAACACACTTAGCTTGCTGTATGATACGACGAAGCCGGTGGTTACCTTTGACGGATTCATGGATCATCAGCAATTCGCTTCACCGCCAACAGAAATCTCCGTTTCCGTCAGTGAATTGGTGTATTGGATCGCGGACGATGCTCCGCTCATTACTGCCAATGCGTTGCCGCTGATCAGCATGGAGATGGATGGTAACGTATTCTCAGCTTATACACCAAGCTATGATGAATTTTCACGAACCTTTACGTTGACATTTAACAAAGCGCTGGAGGATGGAGAATACAGGGTTCTTGTAGCTGGAAACGTAGTGGAAAATGAGAATCATAATATACTCGAAGCTGCGAATGTGAGCTTTATCGTAGCTGTGCCTACAGTTACGAATCTGGCGGCTAGCCCCAATAGCTTGCCCCACACCGGAGGCGATGCAGCCGTCATCCTTACAGGAACCAACCTGACCGGACAGACGGTGCGGATATACGTCGATGGCGCTCCTGAAGGCGCCGCAGCGACTGTCATCAGTGACAAGAGCGCAACAGCGACCGTAACGTTTCCGCATAATTCAGCTCGAACCGATCGAAGCTATAGGCTAACCAGTGATCTAAATGGGGGTGAGGTTGCGGGTCAATCTACGACGGTAACTGTGAATGCAGCACCGGCACCAACGAGCCCAATAGATCAAGGCGGTAGTTCAGCTGCTCCGCCTGCAGTAACCCCATCCCCATCTAACCAGGCAGCTTTAGCTAAAATAAATGTTTATAATTCCGGAAAGGCATTGGAATTATCGCCTAATTTCACATCCGGGACTATGGATTATACAGTAGAGACAGATGCTGAGCAGGTGGAGTTGGAAGTAACTTCAGTCCATTCCAAGGCGGTTGTTAAGCTAAGGGGAGAACGCATAGGTGAGGTGACGACCGTCCCTTTGGCGATGGGTGCCAATGTGCTAACACTTACGGTTCAAGCCGAGGATGGAACGATCAACACGTATATCGTAACGGTTACCCGTATTACCGATGATGAGAATAATGTGCCATCAGCTCCGGTATGTCGGTTCACGGATATCGAGAATCACTGGGCAACATCCGAAATTTGCGAGGCAGCAGAATTGGGTATTGTGGAGGGGATAGATGCCTACACCTTTGTACCAAGAGGCAACGTAACACGAACAGAGTTCACTGTTATGCTGATGCGGACACTTCAGATCCCGATACGTAACGAATCAAGTGAGGTGTCTTTCAGCGATGCAGAGAGCATCCCGGCATGGGCACACCTGGCGATTCAGACAGCCGTAGCTGAGGGAATTCTGCAAGGATATCCCGATGGAACATTACGGCCGAGGCAAACGGTAAGCCGTGCAGAGATGGCTACGATGCTCTCCAAGGCGATGAAGTGGAATGCTGATCGTACAGCTAGCTCTTATTTCTCTGATAATACAAGCATTCCAACATGGGCCAAGGCATATGTCGAAGCTGCTCAGGAGCACGGACTTCTGAAAGGGCAAGCGGGTAATCGATTTGTTCCGGAGGGACGAACATCAAGAGCCGAAGCAGCGGTTGTACTCTTGCGACTTTGGAAATCTATACATTAAGCAATAAAGGACTGACCCCTGATGTCATTAGATGACATCAGGGGTCAGTTTTTGTTGAAGCCTGATAGCAGATAGGCTTGTAATCCATAATTCCCTCTACTATTATGGATAGAAAAGGCATAAGGTGTCTATTTTCTTAATTTAAATATAAAGGGACCTGATGTATGAATTCCACTCTAGAACTTATCCTCATGATTGTTTCATTGATCATGACGGGTATCATCTTACTCACTGTGTACGGGTTTAGACGAGAGCGCGGAGTAATCTACCTCGTAGGGTTGATCGTATGCCGGATGATGTACTCAAGCAGTATCATTCTGGAGAGACATAGCGATGTATTAATGACTAAATTCATTTTTCGCAATATTCAGAATACGACCCAAAATGTAATGGTCCCTTTCTTGATCTTATTTGTTTATCACTTAGTCGGTCGAGACAAGCTGCTGAAGATCCGATGGAAGATCCTATTGTTTGCTGTATTCGCATCGTGGTCGTTGCTTATGTGGCTTGACCCAAACCTTCATATTATATATCTGACGATTGAGCTTTATAATGGCCACCTAGTCACAACAAAAACCCTCTATTCCAGAGTATTCAGCCTCATTTGTTATAGTGCAGTGGTTATATGCCTCTACTATTTATTTCAGTATGTAAGGAATATTAGGAGTGATTATCGTAAGCCGGGAATGTGGGTTCTCCTTCTGGCTACATTACCGTTTGTCCTGGAGATTATCAAATTTGTGAATCCTGAGTGGTCATCATGGTTACTTCCATTAACAGTTTACTGCGGATCTACAGGGACAATTATGCTGGTGATTATTTTGAGGATTAAGTTCTTCTCTACCGTTCCGATTGCCAGGAATATTGTACTTGATACGTTGCAGGAGAGTATTGTGATTGTGAATGGTTCGGGAAAGGTTATTGATAGCAATAATCGAGCTTCACAATGGTTCTCAGAGTTAGGCTACACCAATATTTCGGGTCGGAATATATCGGAAATCCTAGCGTCCTGGCCAGAATGGTATAAGCTGAGCAAGTCTATGCAACCGGGTAGTGTAGAGATTGATCAGTGGCTGGATGGAGAAAGAAAAATATATAGTATAAACGTATATCCGTTATATACACTGGGTAAGGCACAGGGTAATATTTCTCTTATTTTTGATATTACAGAGAAACAACGGCATCTGGAGCAGATGGCACAGTTGAACCAGCTGAAGGATCAATTGTTTACAATTATATCGCATGATATTCGCAGTCCGCTAGCGCTGCAGTTTCAACTCGTGGAGTTACTGGAGGCGGACAGGCAATCCTTCGCTGCGGATCATCAAGAGATCATTGAGCAGCTGGGTGACCAGATTCGTAATACACTTGGAATGGCTAATAACTTGTTAGAGTGGTTTCGCAGTCAGGTTGAAGACATGACACTTCGTCCAGAGTTACTGGAGCTTTCGGAGGTTGTTGAGGACTGTTGTCATATGTTACACATCAAAAGTGAGAGTAAACATATCAGTGTGATGAATAAGATTGCCATAGGCACCCATGTATATGCAGACCGGGAAACAGTTGGTTTAATTATTCGTAACTTATTAACCAACGCCATCAAATTTTCCGAATTGGGTGGTTTAATCGAAGTGTACGCTCAGTTGTCGGGAGACATGGTGATCGTGTCCGTTCGTGATAACGGAGTAGGTATGGAAGAGGAGCGAATTCGTCAGCTATTTAACGAGAAGCAACTCAACTCCATGGCGGGTACATTAGGGGAAAAAGGGGCAGGGCTTGGATTGCTCGTAAGTCGGCAGTTCGTACAACTAAGTGGTGGAGATATGTGGGCAGAAAGCACGGTGCGACAAGGAAGCGTATTTCACTTCACTTTGAGAGGCGGAACAGAGAGATGAAAGTTCTCATCGTTGATGATGAGCCTGCCATGCTGTTGGCAATGAAGCGGATGCTGTCGAATATGCAAGATGTGGAGATTGTCGGAAGCTTTCAGAATGCGGCAGAGGCACTCGATTTCGCTAAGAACAGGGAAGTGGATCTCGCATTCCTGGACATCCAGATCGCTGAGGACAATGGATTAGAGCTTGCACGTAGCTTGATCTCAGTTTGTAATGATCTTGACATTGTGTTTACCACTTCGCATGCAGAATATGCGATTCACGCTTACGATGTTTATCCGTTGGACTACATGGTTAAGCCGATTTCCAGAATGCGACTGGCTCAGACGCTCACTAGGGCGGCCAGCAGACGCAGATCTTCTTCTAATCTTGCTGACGACCTTGTGCCTAATCGGCTGACGGTTCATGGACTGAGTTGCTTCGAGGCTAGCAGCAAACAAGCGGGTACAGTGAAATGGAAATCCAAGAAAAGCATGGAGCTATTTGCCTATCTGCTTGTTCATCAGGGTCGAAGTGTGGCCAAATCCCGAATCCTGGAGGATCTCTTCCCAGGGAGGCCTCTCAAGCAGGCGGAAGTGTACTTGAATACAATTGTCTATCAGCTTAGAAAGGTGTTATCCGAGCATGGGTTCAAGGAGATGATCCTATCAGCGCAAGAGCAATATCGGGTAGATTTAGATCAAGCCGATGTTGACTTTATTCGATTCGAACAGACCATATTGGAGTTATTCGAATTCAATATAACTAATGAAGAAGCGGCCATAGCGTTAGAGAAACAGTTCGTAGGCGAGTTGTTTGAGGGTAAATCTTTTGATTGGGCGACAGGGGAACGTGAGAGATTGTTAACTGTGTACGTTTCCTATGCCAAGCGTCTTGCAAGCTGGTTGCTGGAAGGGAATCAATATAATGAAGCAGCACGCATTGCCAGAAGAATTGTATCCCGCAATGAGTTTGAGGAAGAGTCAACATTACTGTTATTAAGTATATTGGGAGCCATGGGAGATCGAAAATCACTACATAACCACTATGAGCAATATACGCAATTACTGCTTCATGAACTTGGATTACAGCCTTCGCTGTCTATTCAACAGCAATATGAACAATATCAATGATATCCTCCTGATAAACAAAAAAGAGCCGCACACCATGCGGCTCTCCATCTACTTTTAACGCCCACCCGTATTTGAAGCCCAGACAGGAATCCAACTATTCGGATAATTGCTATTGGTCAGGGTTGTGTTATAGAGAACTAAATTCCCATCACTTTGCATGACCAGTGTATCACCTGTTGTGTTAGCCGGTAAGTTGCTCCCGTGATGACCTGGAATCCATGAGGTGGTATTGGGAGACCAAGCAGCTACCTGTACGGAAGTATCAATCATCAAAACTTTATCCCATCCCCAACCGGTGTAATATTCGAATTTACCTGTAGCCGGGTTGAAACCATAACGATAACCATATTGGTAAACGTTTTGATATTTCATGCCATATTTATAGATGACAGGCTTCCCGTACTGTGATTCAAAATTGAACGAAAGAGCCCCACTGTTACTAGTTCCGCTACTCCAGAGAGAAGAACCGTTTTGATAGATAACGAAGTTCCCATCATTCTGCCAAATGGCTGAAAATCTACCATCTTGGGAGGTGAGATAGTCACCCTTCGCCATGCTTTGGCCGATCGTGAGCTTATCCCCAAGATAGCCAGCAGAAGCTGTTGCTGGTACGGCAAATGCAAGAATCAACAAGCAAGCCATCAGAATGCGAAATGATCTGGGGAAAAGTTGTCTGTTCATTGGACACGCTCCTATGTTTTTATAATGGTTAAAGCTAAATGCATAGAACAACAAACCCTTACAGTTATCGCGTATTTCTGCACAGCGTTCGGTTAGGAGTGGTGAAAGAGCAATCAGCACATCCCCCAGTGGTAGTTATAGGGAAAATCGATTTACAATGCTCTTCGGGGTCACCTCCTTTAATAGACAATACATAGTATGAAAATGATATGT
The DNA here is from genome assembly GCF_984798905.1 of Paenibacillus sp. SRL342. Lineage (NCBI taxonomy): Bacteria > Bacillati > Bacillota > Bacilli > Caryophanales > Paenibacillaceae > Paenibacillus > Paenibacillus sp. SRL342. Next base: position 7,140,156 of record NZ_OZ481790.1, on the reverse strand, counting down.
GTTAACTAAAGTTGAGGGGTTTGAGGTCCGAGGAAGCTTACTATCATAACTGCCGTACATGTGATCACAAAAACGAATATGACTTTTTATCCCATTATATCAACTTAAAAGATAAAATACATAATTTTCTATTAAAATCTTTCCGGGCGATAGTGGAAGGCATAAATGAATACTTTTAACTAGTCTTACTCTCGATTTACAGTTAGTAGTTCAGCTGTGGCAGACGATTTATTTTTATTTGTGGATATAGGAATTTGAACGAATGTGTCGAATGAATGATTAGATTGATTTGAAGTATTTCAGAAGGGTTTCAGATAAGTTTTTCATCCAGAGGAAAGATACGAGGAGGGTCATATGTATTTTGTCAAAAAGATAGGGAGCTTGGTTCTGGTATTATCTCTCATTACAGGGTTGTTGTACTTAAAACCATCGGATAAGGTGTATGCTGCGGCTCCAACGTCAACAATCACAATGGATAACACGCTGCTGAGAATTGGCAGCACATCACAGGTAACCTTTACGTTCTCGGAAGCGGTACAAGGGTTGGATACGGGAGACTTAACGGTTCCAAACGCTACAGTGACTGCACCTTCATCTTCAGATGGAGGCACTACGTGGACCGCCACTCTTACACCTAAACCCGACACTACAGATGCAACCAACGTCATTACTCTCGACAACGCGGGTGTGATGAATCAAGACCGTACTGTAGGTGTAGGTATAACCACCTCGAGTAATTATGCGATTGATACAATAAGACCCACAGCAAATATTATCATAGCTGGTACGGTCCTTACTGCCGGGGAGACATCACTGGTTACTATTACGTTTTCCGAAGCAGTGACAGGTTTTGACGTCGCTGACCTTTTAGTTGAGAACGGTACGGTGAGCGACCTTAGTTCCTCCGATGGAGGTATTACATGGACTGCGACATTGACGCCAGCTTATGGTATCACTGATGAAACCAACATCATCACGCTTGATAATAGAGGCATTAGCAATGATGTAGGCAATGCTGGCATAGGGACAACGATCTCGAATAATTATGAGGTCTATACCGCCCGGCCAACGGCAACGATTGTAGTAGCCGATACAACACTGATCATTGGTAAAACATCACAGGTCACCATCACATTCTCTGAACCAGTTACAGGATTTACTGTTGCAGACCTTGCAGCGATGAATGGAACCATTAACAATCTGGCTACTAACGATAATATTATCTATACAGCAGAACTAACCCCGACTGTCGGCATGACTGCTGGAACCAATAAGATTACACTCGACAATACGGGTGTGATGAATCAAGGCGGCATAACAGGTACGGGTACAACGGATTCCAATAACTACGCCATTGATACGGTTAGACCTACAGCAACGATCGACGTCACCGAAACGAAACTGACTGCCGGGAAGACATCGGAGGTCACCTTCACGTTTTCCGAAGGAGTTACAGGATTTACCAATGACGACCTGACCGTTGCAAACGGTACGCTGAGTGCCGTTAGCTCTTCCGATGGAGGCATTACATGGACCGCGATATTGACGCCGGCTGTTGGCACCACGGATGGCACGAATATCATTACGCTTGATAATACAGGCATCAATGATATTGCCGGCAATGCCGGAACGGGTACGACGGATTCGAATAATTATACGGTTTATACCGCCCAACCAACGGCAACGATTGTTGTAGCCGATACAACGCTGACCCGTGGCAAAACATCAGTGGTAACAATCACATTCTCTGAGGCTGTGTCGGGTTTTGATAATGCAGATCTGACGGTTGCAAGTGGTACACTGAGTGCTGTTCATTCATCCGATGGGGGTGTGACGTGGACCGCAACGTTAACACCTCAAGCTAACGTGAACAAATCGGTCAATGTCATCACCCTTCAGAATAATGGAGTGTCCAATGGTGCCGGTAATGCAGGACAGGGTATAACGGAGTCCAATCCGTATTCAGTTTCCACTGTACAGCCCGTACAAACAACAAGTCCGAGTACTCCTTCAGCACCAATGGCTACAATAGACAATACAGTCACTTCAACAACGGGTAAAATAACCGTTCCGGTGGGCAAATCAGGGTTGGTTAGCTTGGGCAAAGAGATTCAAATTTCAATTCCAGCAGGGGGATCACCTCAAGAACTGACTTTATCGATTGATAAAGTGTCGAATACCGAAACTTTGCTAACAAATAAAGAGATTCTGGCCAGCCCAATATTTGAGCTTCTGAAGAATTTTCCGGAGAACTTCCTCAAGCCGGTAAAAATGACCTTTACATTTGATTCATCAGGTCTTGAGAATCATCATTCGACAGCTGTATATTATTATGATGAAGTGAACAAGGCATGGGAGAAAGTGGACGGAGGCATTATAAAAGGGAACCAAATCATAGTCGAGGTCAATCACTTTACGAAGTTCGCCGTCCTTGTTGTAGACAAAACCAGTGGAAAGCCGGTCTTGAATAATCCAGTTGAACCCACCACGGAACCTGGTTTTGGCGATATCTCGGGACACTGGGCTGAAGCAAGAATTAACCAAGCTTCAAGCAACGGCATCATCAACGGTTATCCGGATGGAACGTTCAATCCAGGGAAGAACATCACACGTGCCGAGTTCTCAGTCATGCTGATGGGTGCGTTGAATTCACAAAAAGCAGAAGTGGAACTGGTATTCTCAGATAAAACCGAGATCGGAACTTGGGCCAAAATGGCAGTCTCGCAAGCCGTGCAAGAAGGCATTATTAGCGGTTATCCGGATGACACGTTCCGTCCGAACACCAACATAACACGTGCCGAGATGGTAGTGATGGTTGCGAATGCGCTAAAGGTATCTATTACAGGCAATGCTACAACGTCTTTTGCAGATGACAAATCTATTCCTCTTTGGGCGAAAACCTCTGTGGAAGCTCTGAAGGAACTTGGTCTTGTAGAAGGCATGGGTAACAACGATTTCAAACCTAAAGCACAAACCACCAGAGCAGAGGCTGTAGTTATATTAATGAACATGATAGATAAAACCAAAGCAGAATAGTAGTTAACCGAGAAACATCTCTACCTCTATAAAGAGGAAAGCAAGTTGGAGTAAGAGATAGATACCTCGTCGTCTGAGTGTTTTGAGATATTATATGAAGAAACTAAGGCACCCTGCAGGGTGCCTTTTTTTAGCTAGTGCCATTGTACTATGTTGAACGTACCCAGTAGGTGATAGCGTAAGAAGAATTGAGCTGCGTGTCAGAGCACCCATAGTGAAGTTTTGGCTGAAATGTAACATGTCATGTTGTTGTTCTATCAATCTCTCAACTTTTTACATCCATTTTATATATTTAATGATTTTTATGAATTGAACTATGGTAAAATATCTCAGGATCTAAAATTGGAGAGGGGTTTTTTCATTCATGTTTTGGAAAAAAGTTTTGGGCAAAAGCACACTGCGTGTAGCTACTGCTGCACTATTACTCACGCAACTATTGGGGGCAGCAGGTTCTGTCTCTGCCGCAGGTAACGATGTAGAAGTACACTTGATTGGAATCAATGATTTCCACGGTCAGTTAGATACGACATCAATCGTGGGTGATAAGAAGGCAGGAACGGCTCCAATTCTAGCAACCTATCTCAAAGAAGCTCAAGCCAAATATGAACACTCCCTACTCTTCCATAATGGGGACTCTGTTGGTGCATCTGCTCCAGCCTCATCTTTGGATCGTGATGAGCCTACCATGGAATGGATGAATATGATGGGCTTTGATGTAGCATCTCTGGGTAACCATGAGTTCGATCAAGGAATTGCAGCATTAAAAGCACAAATCTTTGGTGGCCTCGATCCAAAAGAAGGTAAAGTAACGCATGCCGGTGCAAAATTTGATTACGTCAATGCAAACGTGATTGAAACTACCACAGGAAAAACATTGATTAAGCCGTATGTGATTAAAGAAGTGGGCGGAGTCAAAATTGGATTTATTGGACTAGTGACGAAATCCACACCTGCCAAAGTATCTCCATCTGGGACAGCTGGCGTACGTTTCTTAAGCGCAGAAGAAGAAGTGGAAGCTGTTAATAAATATGCCAAAGAATTGCAAGACCAAGGCGTAGAAACGATCATTGTTTTGGCACATGATCCAGCAACAACCAAAGAAGGCGTAACCACTGGAGAAGCAGCTGATCTGGCAAAAGCTTTACCGGCGGACTCCCCTGTTGACGTTATCGTTGCAGGTGACAATCATGCTTTGGCTAACGGTGAAGTGAATGGAAAGTTGATCGTTCAAGCTTATTCCTATGGTACGGCGTTTGAAGATATCAAGCTGATGATTGACCCTGCCACCGGGGATGTAACTGAAAAATCAGCGACTGTTACAACGACTTTCCAAGAGGGTGTAAAAGAAGACCCTGAGACGTTGGCTATTATTAAAAAATCATTGGACAAGCATCCTGAGCTGACGAAGCCAGTAGGTACAACGGATGGTTCTGTTACCCGTACAGATGCTTATAATAACGAGGCCCCTCTAGGCAACCTCATTGCAGATTCAATGCGTGAAGCAGACTTTGGGGATAAGGCCAGTGCTGCTGACTTTGCATTTATGAATCCAGGTGGTATTCGTGCGGATCTGCCACAAGGCGATGTGACCTTTGCTGATCTTGCCAAAATCCAACCGTTTGGTAATACTCTAGTAAAACTTGAGCTGACTGGCGAACAGGTTAAAACCTTGTTGCAGCAGCAATGGGGTACCAATGCTGACGGGACACCTAATACCAAAACACTCCAAATCTCTGGTTTGAAATACACTGCAGATTTCAATAAGCCTGTCGCAGAGCGTGTTACTGGTCTCAGTCTTGAAGATGGAACAACGATTGATCCTGCAAAAACATATACGGCTGTAGTTAACAACTTTATGGCTGCAGGTGGAGATAACTATAAAGTGCTGCTGGATGCTAAATCATCCCTGGCAGGTCCTATCGATCTGGATGTATTCTACCAATACATCGTAGACACGTATAAAGGTGGTAGCATCGTAGCTAAAAATGAAGGACGTATCACAAACCTGGCTGCATCTACCGAGCCAACAGAAACACCTGTAACAACAGAAGTCATTTCTCGTGCTGAATTTGTAAGTGCTCTGGTCGACATGTTGAAACTTAACGAAGTAGCTACAGCACCTGCATTCAAGGATGTTGCGGCTAATGCTGCATATGCAGATGCGATTGCTGAAGCTACGCATGCTGGATTCATTCAAGGTTATGGTGGAAACTTCTATCCTGATCGGGATATTACACGTGAAGAAGCAGCTACCATTCTTGCTAAATTGGTAAAAGATCAAGCGACTGATAAAGACGCTGCTACGATTATTGCTAGTTTCGAAGATGGTAAATCCGTGTCTGCCTATGCAATTAAACCTATGGCAAAACTGATTGACAAAGGTATTTTTGCTGGAACAGATAAAAAATCACTTCAACCTAAACAAGGTCTGACTACTAACGATGCAAAAGCATTAATTGAAAAAGCTGTTGCAGCAAAAGCTTCATAATGTAGAACTTATTCAAACTTTATATTAAAACAGAGAAACACATCCTATCGGGCGAATGAGCATTCCTCTACGGATAAACCCTCTCATCAAGTAGTTCTTTAATTGGTGAAAAGGGTTTATCCAGGAGAATGCCATATCCCAATTTAGGATGTTTTTTTATGCTTATAATCCACGATTCTATGGAGAAATCCATGTCTGAATTGGCTCTATGCTCTGGTTACCGCGTAGTGTTCAGAATTTGGTAAGGGCTCTAAAGTAAAATGGTAAGGCAAGCCATATGAACTTGATGAATTTTATCAGTTTCTGTTGTAAGGATGGAATGGCCAAAGGAAAGGGAAAAAGTTTCTGGTTGCTGCAAAAATTTTAGAAGTGGAGGAGATTTTCGTTTGAAACAAAAACGCAATATAGGTAAACCGTTATTGTCTTTATTTCTGGCAATGTTGCTCGTCTTGCAGACAGTGATATACTCCACCGCCGCATATGCGGAGAGTGTGCCAACCGATTCCGGAATGGAAGCGGTCAGTGAATCTGACTCGCCGAGTGCCGATGAACCACTTTCGGTACCTGAGGCAGTGTACGAAGCACCGAACAATTTCGTAGCGATGGCGGCAGTCCCAACGGACAAAACAGCGGTATTTATGGAATCTAATTCAACCTTTCCGCTGGAAGTGACACAGGGGAATGTTGTTATTAATCCGAACGGTATTATTCAGGGTAGACAGCCCTTTACTCTCAAATCGGAAGGTCTCAAGGTACCAGTGAATGGTGATGACCCAAATCCAACTAATGCAGATCCTGAGAAATACATCCAAAAGGGTGACTGGATCGAGCTGAAAAGAGAAGATTACTTCAAGGAAGTGATGCTGCCAACAGCTACTAAAACCTTGAATGCACAGACGGAATCAGGTACAAAACAGCTGGGTACCGCCTATTTCACTCCAAATAGCATCAGGATTGTATTTAACGGTGATGATTATTTTTTCAATGGTGTTGGACGAGGCATTGCCTTCAGCTTTGAATCTACTGCCAATGCAGATATAACGGGATTGGCGTATGGCGATAAAAAGCCAATCAACATCTTTGGTGGTGCATATCAGCTAGAGAACCCAGATGTTACAGCAGAGTATAACATTACTTTAAGCTCGCCTGGAATGATCAGGTGGGATCAGTATAGCTATCGCGGAATTCAACCAGCACAATTTGTTGAGGGAGCTGTTACCTGGCAGTCAACCGTATCTACGTTTGATCAGTTTGATAAAACAATCAAATTGCCACTAGACGGAAAGACCTTTTATACGAATCCCTCAACGTACAATACCAGCCCTGGAAATTCCCGCGGCACCTATATGGAGAATTCATTTAAAGTAAATGATCAAAATGTAACTCCAGTCGTTGGTCCAGACGGATCACTGACTTACACTTTTCCACAGGGAACCGGTCTAGATCCAAAGGTTGAATATAAAACATGGATTTCTAAGGAAGCTTATTATTATGAGTATCGGAATCCGCCAGCCAATCTTGGTCGCGGCCATCGGGATATGAATGGCAAGGTGGAACTGAGAAAAGACAATGACATGTTGGTACAGTCAGGTTTGGAGATTTCCTTTGCTCCCGACTGGATTCAAGCCAGCGCTTCGTATGACCATGCGAATGAAACCATTACATGGAAGGTCACGGTTAACCAATATAACAAAAAAGGGTTAAAGGACTTTACCATCACAAATGTATTACCGGCTGGGCTAGAATTTGAATCAGCTGCATGGCAGACATGGGTAGATGGCGCTGTATCTGAAGAAACGCCAATTACACCAGATTCGAACGGCGTTTATTCCTTCGGGGATATTAATGGAAAAGTCGAATTGTTGATTAAAAGCAAGGCGATAAGTGGTTCCAGCTTCCAAATTGACCCTCGTGCCAACTGGAATTTGGATACACCAGGTGGTATACAGAACAACGATGTAATGACGGGTAAAAGACCAATTGCCGTGACGGATGAGGCAAGCGTCAGCATTGGCGCACACACGTTTACAAAAACAGGCACAGTATCACCCGAGGATTATAACCTGGGTAGTATCACGTGGACCGTTAATCTAGCACCACAGTATGCTTTACCTAACGCGGCAATATACGATGTCCTTGTGCATGGCGGTGACTTGAACGTCTTGGACAACGCTGTAGATGAAACCAGCGAGGTGAGTGCGGATACAATTGCGAAAATTAAAGCAAATATCACTTCTGCGCAGCTTTGGAAGCAGTACAAAGCGGGAACTCTGAAGTCGAATGCAACCGGTTTGACGATGAAAGCTATTCCATTAACCGTGGACGGTAAAGTGGTGGCGGATTTGATCAAGGTGACCGGATACACCGAAGAAGCTGCATCCTTCAGCTTCCGTGCACTTGAGACCAACCCGAACATTCTCTTCAGACAGGAAATTAACGCAGGGAAAGCAAGCTCGAATCGGGCTTTGCTGATTGATGGCGAAAGCGTAAAACAAGCAAATAACAGTGCCAACCTACACCTGCGTATGTTGAACAAAGATATGCTCTTTGCTTCGAAGCCATTAAAAGTAGATGGTACCTTTGAAAATGTGACGCCGAATAACGTTAGCAGTTACATTAGAAATGATAACAGTGAAGCATGGACAATTTCTGGCTATGACAGGACAACCAAAACGGTCACATTCCGTTTAGGGGTTAATATGCCAGGATATAACACAGAAGAAATGGCTAAGGATGGCGGTAATCGAGTCATTAGTGATATTAAGCTAGTAGATACACTTCCCGAAGGCTGGGAATTCGTTCCTTTCTCTGAAACTAAGGACTTTGAGCTGTGGAAAGGATTTTCGGACAATGGTGCAGGAACAGAATATGGTGTTAGAAACGATGCTAGAACTCTAATTGAACCAGGTACTAGTTCTCATGTAGTCCAGTTTTCACACATTGGAAACGAGGGTACTTTCACCTTCTCCAAGTTGGAAAGTCCTTATGTCATTCTGGTGAAGGCAAGACCTTCCAATGATGCTCTGCAGAAGTATTTAGAGGAATACACCATCAACGGCACGGACAAACAGGTGCTGTATAACAAAGCCGACCTTCATATGACATGGGGTGGAGTGGAGAAGGTTGTCACCGAACAGCGCAAAGTTATTGTACCTATTCAGACCCTTGGAAAGTCGGTAGCTAAGCCAGTTCCAGGAGTGCTGGAATGGACGGTGAACTATACCCCGCCATTTAACATGAAGCAGGGTGTTTATTTGCAGGATACCCTGGGTACAGGCATGAATTTGCGTTATGAAGAAAACGGGAAGCTTGTGCTGACATCACCTAGTATGGCAGTCTATCCTGCTAAATTGACCGCAAGCGGCACTCTGGAACGAGAGGGCGCAGCACTGGACCTCAGCGACCCGAATGCTGAAGTTCAAGTAGAAGCTGCACCAGGCGCGGGTGGCACTACGGTTCTAACATTTAAAATGGACGACCCTAATCAGTTGTACCAGTTTGTGTACCAAACAGAAGTTGATCCATCTAAAGCGAAAGCTGGAGACACAATGGGCAACGAGGTAAAACTGGAGGGCGATGACAATCTGAAATCTGTCAGTGCCAGAAGTGAAAGCACACTGGACAGTTCGGACGTGGCCGGCAGTTCAAGTTCCAATGCTCTGTTGCCTCTGAAAAAGGTAGATCCCAATGGCAATCCGCTAAAAGACGTAGAGTTTACACTCTATAAGAAAGACGGCGGAACTATAATCACCAAAGGAAAAACCGATAGCGGAGGGAAACTTAATCTGCTATTCCCTGATCCAGGGTATTATGAGCTGAAAGAAACTTATATTGACACCAATACTTGGCTGCCAACTACAAGGGTATACCAAGTATATGTAGGGAATACGCCAGGGAAGCCCATCTGGGTAGACGGGGTGAAATTAACCTCTGATAATCCGCTGATCGTGCCTACACCGGCCCAAGGCAAGCTGACCATTACCAATAAGGTGGAAGGCAACGGCAGTAATCCGGACAAAGAGTTCGAGTATACCGTGACCATCACTGGCGAAGGTAAGGACAGAGAGTATACCTATAAGAGGTCAGATGATACGTTTGGCAAGATCAAGAGCGGAGACAAGATTGCTCTCAAGCACGGGGAATCTGTGACGTTCCCAGCATTGCCTGCGGATCTGGTCTATACCGTAACCGAGGACGATTATACATCCGTTGACGGTTATACGACGATACCGGGTACGAGAGAACTGTCTGGCTCAATCATGAATAAAGGTGATCACAAGGCGGACTTCATCAACGAACGGACCGTTAACAAGCTGACCATCAGCAATACGGTCATGGGCAACGGCGGCGATAAGACGAAGGAGTTCGAGTACACCGTCAACTTTGAGGATGCAGGCAAAGAGGAAAGCTACACTTACGTGAAGACGGACGGTAGCACAGGTACGATCAAGTCCGGCGATACTTTCCGCCTCAAGGATGGAGAGACACTGGATATTCTGGGCCTGCCTAAGAATCTGAAATACACCGTTACCCAACAAGACTACACAACCGATGAATATATGACTACTCCTGAGGAACGGTATTATGCCGGATTCATGAAAGGCATTGATGAAGATGCCCCATTCACGAACGTGCGAGTTTTGAAGGGCGGCCTATTAATCAGCAACACAGTTAAAGGCAAAGATGAAGACAAGAAGAAGCTGTTTAAGTACACGGTTGCCTTCACAGGCGAGGGATCGGACGAATCCTACGTCTATGAGAAGTCAGACGGCAGCAAGGGCATGATCAAGAGCGGTGAGAGCTTCGAGCTTACAGATGGACAGACGCTCATTGTCCAAGGGCTTCCAACCAATCTTCAGTATAAAGTGACCCAAGATGACTATACGGAAGATGGCTATGTGACTGATCCAGAGAGTCTCATTCACATTGGCACTATTCCAGAGAAAAAATGGTCTGAAGCACATTTTGCCAATACCCGACCGTATCTGGAAGGCGTGCTGCGTAACAATAACACAGGAGAAGTCATTCCGAATGCACCGATTACGGTAACCGATCTGAAGACAGGTGAAGAGATTCAGACGCAAACGAATGAGAAGGGTGAATATTCAATCCCAGCCGTAGCGGATACCGACTATACGATCAGATATACAAAGATGTATCGGGTAGGCGGTAAGGATGTACCTGTTGAGTTTACGCAGAAAGCAAATGTGAAAAGCAGTGTAACGGACGAGACTGTTCCAGCGGACATTACGGCCGTGGGGATCATTCTGTTCAAACAACTGGATGGAACAACAGTGCTATTCAACGATTTGTTGACTAGCCAGATGCATATCTATTTGAAAGACAAGGATGGCATTTATATTAAGGAAAACGGCCAACCTAAAGCATTTCCTATGGCTACGAATGGAACTTTCTCTGTGGAAGGGCTAAGCGAGCAGAAGTACACAATGGAAGTTCGCTATCAAGCTGAGACCGGCGAGGAATTGCTCCTCAAAGTGGCGCAACTTGACGTTAAAGCTAACGGAGAGCTGAATATTTCAGAGGAATTAGTCGACCCTTATGGTACGGTCTATGATGAAACGACAGGAGATGCCGTCACTGGCAAAAAAATTGATGGAGCCAAAGTTACACTGTATTATGCGGATACGCAGCGGAATAGAGATAACGGCCGCATTCCGGGTACGAAAGTAACGCTTCCAAAGGTTCCAAATTTCCCGCCGTACGACAACGAGAGCCCGGAGCAGAGTAGTGATGCAGATGGCTTCTATGCGTACATGGTGTTTCCTGAAGCGGATTACTATCTGATCGTAACGAAAGACGGATACGAAACGCACACAAGTGGTACGATTTCAGTTGATTTTGACATTGTCAGGTACGATGTGCCAATGAAGCCGATTAGTTCTGGAGGCGGCACCGGCGGCAATGGTAACAACGGAGGCGGCACCGTAACACCTGGTCCAGGTACCGTAACGCCAGGTCTAGGAACGGTAACGCCAGGTCCAGGCACGGTAACGCCAGATCCAGGCACCGTAACGCCAGATCCGGGCACTGTAACGCCTGAACCGGGCACTGTAACGCCTGAACCAGGCACGGTAACGCCTGAACCGGGCACGGTAACGCCTGAACCAGGCACTGTAACGCCTGAACCAGGCACCGTAACGCCTGAGCCAGGCACCATAACGCCAGATCCGAGCACTGTAACGCCTGAACCAGGCATCGTAACGCCTGAACCAAGCAATGGTAACGATCAGCTTAAGAACGATAGCAACGAGTTGGACGATGCTCCGAAAACTGGAGATAACAGCGTATCGCCATTCTTGTATATGATTTTGGCGCTGATGTCCTTAATGACGATCGGGTTCTGTCTGCTTGGGTACAAGAAGAAAAAGCACATCCAGTAATGGAAGGGAAGGCGGTAAGAAAATGAGCAAAACTAAAAAAATTCTTATCGCTGTTTCCTTGCTTGTGTTGGTATTTTCACTTGTCAGTCTTGCGAGGACTTTCTTGCGAGATTATGCCGAGAAGCAGAAAATCGAAGAGTTAACAAAGGTTTGGAAAGAAGGATCAGAACAAGGTGGAGGGGATGTATTCCCCTCCACCTTGTTCAATAAAGGCAATGAGCCGGTTATGCTTCCCGAATTTCGAGATCTTTACGAGAGGAACTCAGACATCGTCGGCTGGCTGAAGATTGACGGTACCCGAATTGAGTACCCGGTCATGCAGAGCCCACAGGATTCGGAGTACTATCTCAATCATGATTTTGATAAAAATGAAAACCAAGGCGGGCTTCCTTTTTTGGACGAGTCTAGTACGACCAACAATTCGGACATTTTGCTGATTCATGGTCATCACATGAAAAGTGGTTGGATGTTTAAAGATTTAATGAAGTACAAGAACAAAAGCTTCTATCAAGAACATGCGACGTTCCAGTTCAGCACGCTTTACGAGAAGGAAGAGTATGAGATTGTTGCCGTTATTCTGTCAAAAGTTTATCGCAAATCGGACGACGTGTTTAAATACTACCAGATTGAGAATGTAAGTACGCCCGCCGAGTTCGATTCATATGTTCAGAATATCCAACAACTCTCTCTTTATGACACAGGCGTAACAGCACAGTATGGTGACAAGCTTATTGTACTGTCCACATGCGAGTATTCGACCGAAAACGGTAGGCTAGCGGTGGTGGCCCGAAAGCGTTAATTGACGATGCTGAAACACAAAATCAATCTGCTTTATTTTGCGTTCTCTCCTTAGAGGACGCGATTTTTCTTTTTCTCGAAATAAGGTGCTCATGGACATGAAGGCCTGTTCCAGTCGTCAAAATGGGAAATGGCGTGTTAAATCGACAAATCGATGTTTCTATGATAGGGTTGAAGCATCCCATAGGCATTCTACTCTTCGGAGTAGAGTGCCTTCATGTATATTATGGTTGCTTACATTAAATGTATTTTAAAATCAATTGGATCGTATATGGAGGTGGTGATGCTATGTTTCTCTCTTTAGCCCCAACAGGGGATGGTTGGATGAGTATAAAAAATGTGAAAATATCATTTAATAAAGAGGAGCGAACATAGCATGACTACTAGTTTTCAAGCGGAGAACCGCAGTCCATTAAATACATCCCGACTTAGGGATTTACGTAAATCCGGGCGTTTGCCAGGTATTGTTTTTGGCAAAAATACGGAGAATGAAATGATTCATATTCCAACAATACAATTTCAAAAATGGTTGAAGCAGGGTACGTCTGGTTTTATCGAACTGCAGTTTGAAGAGAAAGACTCATTGACTGTATTGTTGGAAGATCTCCAGCGTGATCCAGTTACACGGGATTTACTTCATGTGGATTTTCAACAGGTGCAGACCAATGAGATCCTGCGTACTAAAATTCCTGTGAAGTTCAACGGCACACCGATCGGTACAAAACAGGGCGGAGTCGTGCAGGTTCAATTATCTTCTATTGAAGTGGAGGCATTGCCGAGACACTTGCCAACGTCGATTGAATTTGACATTAGTACTATGGAACTTGGAGAAACGTTACATGTAAGTGATGCAACGTTTGCACCAGATGTGACGGTGATCTCTGAGGGGAATGAGTCTCTTCTCTCTGTAGTTAAACCTTAACAATTCCAAATTCGCAAAGCTGAATAATTCAAAATTAGCCGTACGGGTGATCATCCGTACGGCTAATTTGTGCTGATTACGAGATGTTGGCGTGCTCCCAACCTCACAAGGCGGGTAGTCTGGAATTCACCTCACGTATGTTTTTTGCTCGCGTACAAGCGCAATGATCCTTATATTTCGCTACCTTTTCAAAGTTCATTCGCAAAATTCAGGTGTAAAGTAGGTAGACTCAGGAAAGGTAATCACTATAATGGAAATAAGATACATATATAGTTGAACCTGAACCGCTAAGGTCATTGGCATAACATTTCTAAACAGGGCGGTGAGCGAAAAGAAATGGACAAATTAAAGAATAGCGGATTCTATAAACTGAGATTCTTCATCACTCCTGAAGAGTTTAAAAGCCTTTTGCAGCTTTTGGAGCATCGGCAAGCGCAATTCTATCGTACCAATGCTGCCCGAACAGAGCATGATTATAATCAGGTGTACGAGGAGTATCAGACGTTCTATCAGTATTTTGTGGCAGGAGAAAAGAGAGATGACATCCATCCCTTCTTTGTTTACTCTATTTCTATTGCATCAGATCAAGAAAGTTCAGGATTTTTTGTAAGAAATGAAGGGGTTTCTTTTCCATATCACGGACAATGGGCAGAGGATGAACTGCCGTGTATCTTGCTTTCATTTCCGAAAGGTTTTCAAGTTAATTTGGAAGATGAAAAAGGAAAGTACTATATTTATGAGGATATCCGGGACCATAAGCCGCTGACCTATGCATTTTTCGATGAAATAAGAGAAACTATCAAAAAAATGACCAAACCCCTTCGCTTCTCAGCCCTTGATGCAGATGCGATGAAGGAGCAAAAGCCCTCTGTGCGTATAAGCCATGATGCAATGCACGAATTGAGCCAATCGTGGATCTTCAGTAAATATAGACTTGTGATTCATGGCAAATAGGAGGGGGACGAAATGACGTTCGCCCTAAATATTATCTGTACCTGGGTACTGCTAGTTGCCTCATGTTCCGCAGTGTGGTGGAGTTTCAGAACAGAAAAGCTTATAACCATCTCCTGGCTGGCATTTTTGCTACCGGCTGTCTTCCAGCTTGTTACGGCTTTCCGGATTGGTCCAGGCCAAGCAAAGTCACTCATCGTGTTTGGCTGCATCAATCTGGTGTCTGCTGCCCTTGTGGGTGCGGGTGTCTGGTATCTAGTCCAAATAGCCAATTCATATCGAAGGGGCAAATGATCAACGAATGGAAAGGGGAACTCTATTCATGAAGCCAATGCAAGAAATAGAGACACTGGCCATAGAGATCGCTGCTGCCGCCAGAAAGTCTTTTTGCACCCTTTTTGAAAATGGTGAACGTTACTATTATTGTACGTTATACACTACTGGCGAAGGACATGTGCCAAGCATTTCTGCATGGTCGTGGGAAGCTTTGGCGTTGGAATCGGCTAGACAAGCAGAGGAAAGTGATACGCCGGTATCCACGATTGCGGATCTCATCAAATGGTCGTATGCGGATTCGCCCTATTGTTGTTTTGGGGATGATCACTTTGACGGTGTCAAACAACGATATAACGAGCGTCCTTTCATTGCGGAACTGGAGAATGATGATTGGAATCGCGAGTTGGATGTGAGGCTGAAAGCCATGGAGCTGGCGATGAAAATGCTCGATGATGAAGGCATATTTGCCTTAAATCAACCGCGAGAGTCCGTATGTGTCCTTGTTGAAGTCATGCCGCCGGATAAGATCAACACTGAAATCGCCTTACGTTTGAATCGGGCGGAATCTCCGGCTATGCAAGCATGGTTGGCGAAGCGGCAGAGTAGAAGCATCTGCAATTTGGAGAGTTTTGACCGTCTATGATGTACTGTTTCGACGGAATTAGTTCATTAAAATGATACTAACAGTAGGTCTATAATTCGCAAACCACCTTTGTACATTAAAGGGTGGTTTTTTTCGTGTTTGTCAACAGTGTACAAACACACTTTTTCTACCTTGTCCACATTTATACCTCACCAAAACTATTTAATTGCATTTAATAGACTATCAATAAAAAAGGAGGTTTTGAGAATGGGAAATAGAAGACCTGGAGCACCTAGAGGTGGTTATGACCCTGTTCAGATCTATAACTCGACTTCGTTTAATGCGAGTGGAGTAGTGGAGTATGCATCCATCTTTTGTAGCAACGACAGATATAGTGTTCAGCGTGACGAGACTTGGAGATCTTCCGACCGTGGTGTGTGCCTGGTAACTAGAATCACCGCGACGGTTAGAACACCGAGTGGAAATATTGAGGCTGAACCGTATACCTCTTCTGGTACTTCGTACAGCCAGTTCGCCATTATACAGGTAGGGGTAAATCAGTTCCGAGTGACACGTGTTACAAGTACGATTAGAAAATGCCGGAAATAACCGAAGAGGATTAATATCGAGATTAGGTACGAAACATGAAGAGACGACTTGCCCGGGCTAGCAGGCAGGTCGTCTTTTTTCGTTTTAGTGTTTCTTGTACCATAATATTCTGCGGTGCATCGAGGAGTCTTTCATAAGTCGGAAAGGGCGCAAATCCGGTTGATAATTGCCTTCGATAATCCAAATTCGCCGTTTCTTGTCGATGGCTATATCGAACCCAACTTGTCTAAGCATGGGGTAATGCTCTCCCAATCGTTTGGCAGCTAATCGTGCAACTTGTTCCGCTTTGACAAGTAAGCGCCGATCTCCAATTCGAGCTAGTCTCAGTGCTTTAATAACGGGAATGGGGCGGTTATTCACATTGGTGACTTGGTATCCTTGTGCTGCGACTTTAGCATAGGAACCTGTCACGTTCCAAGTGGACGAGGAACCCTTTTTGCGCTGAACCATAATCCGAATGTCGAACGGCCTGTGTTTAATTTGAGCAAGCTGCAGACGCTTTTGGATAATATATTCATCACTTTTGATTGTTTGTTCGAACCATTCGACTAACTGCACGTTGTCTCTCATGGTGACTGAGTTATTTTCATTTTGAATACGATAAGCATTTGCACCGCTTCGTTTAATGAACAGGATACCCCTTCCGTAACTGCCATTACGAGGTTTCAGTACAACGCTGGAATACTGAAGAAGCATCTTCGTTAGCGTATCCTTCTCAAGCAACTGTGTCTCTGGCAACAGTTCTGCAAGAGAGGGCTCATCGCGCAGAATGCCATACTGCAACCATTTGTCTCTTTCGAATAACATTGGAATCACAGCCTTTTTCAATCGTCTACGGTCATTCTAATTCAAATTCGTGATCCGCATAAGTGGCCATTCGTCTAGATTTGTAAGTGGGAAGCATGTCCAATCGGTCGATGGAGACAGAAGATGAACTAATACGAGGAACGACTGCATTCTGGGGAGGCGTTCATTCACGCCATGCTGGTACATGTGCTGAAACGAGAGCCAAATGTGCAATTGTTTGAGTAGTGCTAGACTAACCCTCTACTAGTATTTTTCGCCTATGAATTAGCTTATAAAAGAGTGCAACTTTTTTACCAATATATATACAAGTTATTCGTTTACTGTATGCCTTTTCGGTGTTATACTCACAATATTCAAAAAAGAATCTGTGAAAATATGTCGAATTGAGGCTTATCAGGATGATTATAGGTAGACAAAACGGCGAAACGATCATCCTCATTCCATCGCTTGAACCGGATGAGAGACTTCCAGCCTATGTAAGGCAATTGCGAGAGTATGGATTTACTAATATTGTTATTGTGGACGACGGATCTGGTGAGGCCTACCAGTCGATTTTCGAGGAGCTTCGCGAGAACGGTTGTGCTCTGATGACACATGCGGAAAATCAGGGGAAGGGTGCGGCACTCAAGACCGGATTTGAGTATATTGGTCAGCAATTCGACGCATCTTCCTTCGTCGTAACCGCTGATTCAGACGGACAACACGCAGCTGAGGATGTATACCGCATAGCCCAAGAAGCAAGGCTTCATCCGGATTCGTTGGTGCTCGGGGTAAGGAACTTCAGCGAGGGGAATATACCCCCAAAGTCCCTGTTAGGCAATCGGATGACCTCCTTTATTTTTGCCATGCTGTATGGTAAAAAGCTGTCAGATACCCAGACTGGGCTTCGTGCCTTCGGTCCAGGGTTACTTGCGTTTATGCAGGATGTTCGCGGCACTCGATTTGAATATGAGCTGCAGATGCTCATCTCGTGCATCCAATCGGGCATTCCGATTCATACCATGCCAATTCAAGTCATTTATGAAAATGGCAATGCGGGCACTCATTTTAAAGCGATCCAGGATAGTGCTCGGGTCATGGGGGTGTTGTTCTCCAATTTCCTGCGGTTCATCTCATCGTCGGTGGCGAGTTCGGTCGTGGATTTGGGCATCGCCTGGTTTTTGATCGACGCATTGCGGCCCATGTTGGGTGAGCAGCACTATTTAAGAATTCTGCTGGCAACCGTGATTGCGAGAATTATTTCCATTGTAGTCAACTATGTACTGAACAGACACTTTGTATTCCGCAAGGAGGATAGCCAGGGCAGTCTATGGCGCTATCTAACGTTATGCGGAGTAGTGATCTTGCTGTCCAGTACCGGTGTTTATATATTCCATACCGTTCTCTTCGTAGATGAGAAATTGGCGAAATTCGTCTGTGATGCCTTGCTGTTCCTGCTCAGTTTCCAATTGCAGCGAAGATGGGTATTTGCAGCAAGGAGGAAGCAGTTGTAGTGCAAAACGAAAAAAGGCAGAATATCTTTTTTGTCATCACGATGATCCTGATGTCGATTTATTTGGTATGGCGTACGTTCTTTACGTTGCCATGGGGTGAGGGCGTTCTGAACGTCATTTTTGGTATGCTGCTGATTGTGGCTGAGACGGTCACCGTACTGACAACCTTTGAATTATTCTTTCAAAAAATGCAAAAAGAACGTACACAGCTCGATTTTCCAATCGTTCCGCCGGAGTATTATCCGGATGTGGATGTATTTATTGCTACGCATAATGAGCCTGTTGATCTGTTATATAAAACCGTTAATGCCTGTACGTTCATGGATTACCCGGACAAACAGAAGGTTCATATCTATCTCTGTGATGATGGAGCAAGACCTGAGGTGGAGGAGCTTGCCAAACAGTTTGGTGTGGGATATCTGGGGTTCCCCGGAAACAAGGATGCCAAGTCTGGTAATCTGAACAATGCACTGAGCAAAAGCTCTTCGCCGCTCATTGCAACGTTTGATGCGGATATGATTCCACAGCACACCTTTTTGATGAAAACGGTACCCTATTTCATGCTCTCCACGTTTATTAAGGAGAATGAGGTATGGCGTCCTCGCCGAGAGGACGAGATGGACCCTAAGTTCAAGCTTGGTCTGGTACAGACCCCGCAAAGTTTCTACAATCCGGATCTATTCCAGTTCAACCTGTATGCAGAGCAAGGTATTCCGAATGAACAGGATTTCTTCTCCAGAGAAGTGAACATCCTGCGTAATGCCTCCAATGCGGTAGCCTATACAGGAAGTAATACGATCATTTCCCGGCAGGGCATGGAAGACATCGGAGGTTTTCCACTCAATACAATCACTGAGGACTTTGAGACAAGCATCCGCTTGCAGCAGGAAGGTTATATTACCTACGCAACTCAAGAGGTTCAAGCTGCCGGGCAGACGACAACAACAGTGAAGAGTATGATTAAGCAACGGATTCGCTGGGCAAGGGGTATCATTCAGAGCCTGCAGAATACGCGTGCACCCTTATCTGGCAAGCTTCCTTTCTGGACGAGGGTGACCTACTTAAGCAGTTTCTTATACTGGTGGTCCTTCTTTAACCGGTTGATTTTCATTTTGGCACCTATTTTGTTTGCGTTATTCGACTTCCAGATTGTGAATACAACCTTCTGGCAAATCCTAATATTCTGGCTTCCATCTTATTTCTTCTATAGTGTATCCATGCGATATCTGTCCAGCAATATTCGGAATCAGCGATGGAGTCAGGTTATCGATACCATATTCATGCCTTACTTGATCTGGCCGGTTCTCCTGGAGACGCTGGGTATTCGTGAGAAAAAATTCAAGGTCACCAACAAAAGCAGAGCAAGCGGTCGACAATGGATGTCTGCTCTGTTATATGCACTTCCGCATATCTTCTTGCTGTTGCTTTCCATTGCAGCCGTGATTCGGTATGTGAATGGCAAGTACGGCATTGCGCTGTTCTTCAGCAGTATCATTATTTTCTGGCTAATTCATAACATGATTGCGCTATGTTACGCCCTGTTCTTCATGGTTGGCCGCCGTGCGTATCGGGAGACAGAACGGATTCGGGCGCAGGAAGATGTCACGATTCACGACCAAGCCAACAATCTGCGATATCAGGCCAAAACGGTGGATGTATCTGAGCAAGGTATTGCCTTCTATGTTCCTTATCCCATTTATTTGGCTGAGCAGAAGATCATCTCTCTGGTTGTCAAAACCGACCGGTATGAGGCCAATCTCGATGCAGTCATCGTTTATGTGAAACAGGATGGGGAGGGCTGGCGTTACTCCGCAACGGTTCAGCCGATTGATGAGAATGATAACCGCCAATACATGCAAATCATCTACGACCGTAAACACTCATTGCCAGAGCAGATGAATCTGTGGGATACGGCTTATGACGATATGTTACGTAATGTGAAAAAACGGATTGTTCAACCCAGATCGGATCAGCGAAAAATGCCGCGGCTATCCCTTCAGCTTCCAGTTCATTTCACCAATGATGCTAGCTGTACACTGCGCAGCTTCAATTATCGTTTCTTCTCCGCGACGGGTTTCCATGGTGATATTGCGGCAGGAGCGGTCGTTACCTTTTATACGAAGAGTAATATTGAAGTCATTTTGCAACATACGGGAAAAACGACAGCCCGTGAGCGTGAAGTGCTTCTCTCGGTGGAGAATATCGATGATATTGTGGAGAAGGGCCTGATCGACCAATTGCTGACTGATTTGATTCAGCCACATTCCGATCGTTCCACCAGAGAGGGTTAGGAGAGATAGAGATGCTCATTGTGCTTCATTTTGTGATGGGAGTTTTATTGATATTCTCCTTTCTTGGTTATATGCAGTTTGTACGGAAGGCTCTTTCACTACGTTGGGAGTTCATCCCTGTATTTGTGTTTTCCTCGATTGCTTGCTTTGTTTTTCTGAGTGGTTTGGCAGGGCAGCTCTTTACGGGCAGCCTTGTCATCCTGATTGCAGGTTTGCTTTTATATGGGGGAATGTTGTTTCTCAGGTTGCGCCGAGGGGCATCATTAAGGATGTCCTTTTCTATATTCCAATTTTCATTCCTGGCAGGGACTTTTGTTTTCTTGCTGGTGCTCTTTCAGAACCAATTAACACATTACGATAATTTCTCACACTGGGCTATCGTACTGAAGCAGATGCTGAGTACAGATGCCTTTCCAACGCCAGACTCCAACCTGATTGATTTTAAAAACTATCCGCTTGGGACTTCGTCTTTCATTTATTATGTCTGTCGCTTCATGGGGCACTCCCAGTCCGTAATGCTCTTGGCACAGGGATTACTTATCTTCTCCTGTTTTTATGCCATGTTTGGCATTGTTTCGGAGAAGAAACGCTTTCTTCTGTACGCTTTTCTCGGGCTCGGGTTATCTACACTTTCGTTTTTCAATCTTACGATTCGGATCACCAACCTGCTCGTGGATTTCTTGCTTCCGATCTACGCGCTCGCAATCCTGGCGGTGATCTACCAATATCGTAATGAGATCAAAAAGGCATGTATTGTTGTTCTTCCGCTTGCGGGATTACTGACCATCATCAAAAGCACGGGTATTATTTTCGCTGCGATCGGTCTGATTTTCCTAGTGTATACATGGCTAAAACATAAACAAAAGTTCGATTGGAAAACAGCGCTCGCTGTAGTGGGTACGATCTGCGGTGCGCTGATTCCCTACTTTGGCTGGAGCTGGCGAATGGCGACGGTGTTCCAAGGGATTGATAACAAGTTCGATGTGGCTACCTCGGGGATTCAAGCCGGCAAAACGCCAGAGCAGATGCGTGAGATTCTGTGGACTTTCCTGAAGGCCAGTACGGATCTGACGACACGGCCAGTGATCGGCATTGTTATTTTCCAGCTTATCGCGATTGCAGCATCTGTATTTGCCATCGTTGTGCTCAAGAAGAAGTGGAACTTGTGGAAAGCATTAATTGCTTTGGACGTTGTGCTGTTACTGTACTATGCGGGTATTCTGGCGTTGTATCTCTTCTCCATGCCATTGGATGAAGCAATTGTCCTGGCTGGATTTGAGCGTTATGCATCAAGTATCGTGGTGCTATTCGCCGGTGGGCTGGTGTTGTGCGCTGCGATCGACCTGGAGCGATCATTCCACTATCGGATCGGTGAAGTACCAGATTATCAGTCCTTTAAGACAGTTGAGACAAAAGGTCATTATCAAAAAGGCATTATCGGCTGTATGGCGGTTGCAGCCACCATCCTTTTGTCCGAATACAATGGTATCGTGTCTATCGCCCAAAGCTATGATACAACGCTTCCTTACAAGATTCATGCGGTTACTGGTGATCGGTGGTACTCAGGTGGGCAGGAGGATAACAACAGATATCTCTTCTACGCCTCAGACAGGGACCAACAGGTCACGAACTATTACATGCAATATGTAGGGAAGTATTTCTTGTATGCTCCTCATGTGGACGGGATTGTGTTGTTCTATGAGGATAATATGGATAACCTTCTGAGCGGCTACGATTATCTGGTGGTTGTCGAGACCGATCTCAACGCCAAGTGGTTGCTGAAAAAGCATTATGGCATCGACATGCAGGAGGGTATCTACAGAATCACCCGTTCCGGGGATCAGATCGTTCTTACGTTGACTTGAGATCATCGATGTTGAGATCCTGTTCCGGACATCTGGTCAGGTAAGATTGAATACATGATTGTATATAGATTCTCCTTAAATATAGCCCGCTATAGCTAATACCTATAGCGGGCTATAACTCTTTCGTAGAACAGCTATTCCGATCGGATATGTTATATTTAATTCTATAATGATAAACGGGGAGATTAAACTATGAGCGTACAAACAGGACCTAAACAACGAACAGTCACTCCATTTCGATATGATATTGTGGGCAGTTTCCTGCGCCCGAGTGCGTTGAAGGATGCCCGATTAAAATACCAAAACGGCGAAATTACCACGGAACAGTTGAATGAAGTGGAGAACGCCGAGATTGTGAAACTTGTACAGAAACAAAAAGAGGTTGGCCTTCAGGCTGTAACGGACGGCGAATTCCGCCGCTCTTGGTGGCATCTGGACTTCTTCTGGGGACTGGATGGTGTAGAGCGGACAATCATTGAGGAAGGCTACCGATTCAACGGTGCGACATCCAGACCGGAAACAGCTCGTCTGAGCGGCAAAATCAGCTACAGCAGTCATCCATTTGTAGCTCATTATGCCTTCTTGAAAGAAGCGGCTGGGGAAGACGTTGTTGCCCGTCAGTCCATCCCAGCAGCTGCACAGTTCCTATTCGAATTGGACCGGGCAGATAATAAGGAAAGCACACAGGCCATCTATCCGAACCGCCAAGAGCTTCTCTCGGACATTGCTGGGGCGTACAAAGCATCCATTCTGGCTTTTTATGAAGCCGGCTGCCGCAGCATCCAGATTGATGATTGTACGTGGGGTGCATTGTGTGACCAACAGTTCATCACAGTGATGGAGCAGATTGGTGTCAATGTGGAAGAGTACGCAAACGAACTCGCAAAACTGAACGAAGATGTGGTATCTGGCCTGCCGGAAGACCTCGTGGTAACCACTCATGTCTGCCGCGGTAATTATGTTTCGACATTTGCAGGAGTCGGTGGCGGTTACGAGCCGATTGCGCAGACACTTCTGAGCATCGATAACTACTCTGGTTTCTATCTGGAGTTTGATACGGAACGGGCTGGTGACTTCAAACCACTTCGTTTCCTGAAGGACAATCAGCAGGTTGTACTTGGGCTCTTCTCTTCCAAATTCGGAGAGTTGGAGAACAAGGAAGATATCCTGAAACGGATTGAGGAAGCTACACAATATGTTGATCTGGATCGAATCTGCCTGAGTCCACAATGCGGCTTCGCTTCCACGGAAGAAGGCAACCATCTGACCGAGGAACAGCAATGGCGCAAGCTTGCCTTCATTAAGGAAATTGCCGAAGAGCTTTGGAAGTAAGGAAGTAAAATTTCTTATCTTCATTCGTCACTAATCACATGTTGTGTATGAACAAAAACAACTGCGAAATAGCTGTACGGACAACATCCGTATGGCTTTTTAGTGTAATCTTTTTCGAAGTGAATGTTAATATTAAATGTGCTCATCCGCTTCAATAATTTGATCAGAATCCATAGTATGCAGGTCACCAAATAAGATACAATGATACTGTAGAAATACTGTAGAAATCCATTCAAAAGTGGTGAATTCATGAAAGAATTGCACAGTCAGATGAATCGGAAAACGTATTATATTTCAATGCTAGCGATTATTGCTCTGATGTTATCGGGATTAATCCTGTCCACGACAGAATTGAATGGGATTACCGTGGGTTATATGATCCATTGCTTATGCGTAACCGTTCTCACTGTATGTTTATTGATATATCCCAAGTTTGAGACGTTTCCCTTCAGATTGAGCATCATTCTGATCGGATTTGCATACTTCTATACGCTTGCTCTTTTATATCCCCAGTCTTGGACAACCTACATTCTCATAAGTCTACTTCCAGCCCTCGCCATCCTGTTCTATGATCTGAAATTATTTTATTTCTCGTTAATTCTCAATGGAATATTGCTCCTCATTACGTTTGGTTATAATCTTCTGTATAACCAAGGGAATGAGTATGCATATATACATACAGATGTGGTAGGCAATTTTATCAATATTATGGGAAGTCAGGTCATTTTATTTCTTATTTTTCATCTGAGCGTTTCTCGAATGAAAAAGCAGGAACTTTATTTTGAGCAGCTACAACAAACAGAGCGTTTGAAGATGATCGCTCATCTAACAGCTGCTGTCGCTCATGAGATTCGTAATCCAGTGACGGTGGTGCGAGGTTTTTTGCAGCTATATCGAGAGGATCACTCTTTTGAGCAGCCGGTGAGGAATAAGTTTGCCTTAATGATTGATGAACTGAATACTGTCGAACAGGTGACCTCTCAATTTCTGACCCTTGCCAAACCCAATAGAGAACTGAGACCAGAGAAGGTCGATGTAAGGGAGGTCCTTGAAGGTGTGACGGGTCTGCTCAGCTCCTATGCGATGTTATCGGACAAACATATGGATGTGAAGGTGGATGAGGATTGCATAATTCTCATTAATACAATTGAGTTCAAGCAGTTGCTGATCAATCTTATCAAAAATGCATTAGAAGCTTCGGATGCGGGTACAACCGTCCACGTAACAGCGAAGCGAGTGAAGCAATGGGTAGAGATAAGGATCTCGGATCAGGGAAGCGGCATGACGGAGGAAGAGGTGAAGTCACTGGGGACTCCGTTTTATTCATTGAAAACAAATGGAACGGGGCTTGGATTGATGATCTGCTATAATATCGTGGAAAAGTATGAGGGAACGATCGAATATCACAGCGCAAAAGCTCAGGGGACCTCGGTGACGATTCGCTTTATAGCTAAAATGGATTAGACCAAAATAAAATAGCGACAGTAGGACAAAGGGATCTTTGTCGCAACTGCCGCTATTCGTCTATCTAGCATGATATCGCCCTTTCGGCACCACCATCGGTGATCCCGAGACGGGGTCTTCTATGACCGTACATTCCAATCCAAAAATGTCTTTCACTTGTGTTGCGGTTATCACCTCTGCAGGTTTACCCTCAGCAACAAGTTTTCCGGTATGAAGTGCAAAGATATGATCTGCATACCGTGCTGATAAGTTGATATCGTGTAGTACCATTACAATGGTCGTTCCGTGTTTGCGATTCAGCTCGGTAAGCAGATCCAGAATCTCAACTTGATACGTGATATCCAAGAAGGTTGTAGGCTCATCGAGAAAAAGGATATCCGTCTGTTGCGCTAGCGCCATCGCAATCCACACACGCTGACGTTGGCCGCCCGAGAGTTCATCAATATTGTGATTGGCAAACTCGGTAATGTTCATGATGGTCATGGCTTCAGCGACAGCCTCGTAATCCTTCTTGGTCCAGCCACTGAACAAGGATTGGTGTGGAAATCTTCCACGCCCCACCAGATCCGCTACCGATATGCCTTCCGGAACAATGGGAGACTGTGGGAGTAATCCGATCACACGAGCCAATTGCTTGGGCGGGATCTTGCTGATGGCTTTGCCGTCCAGCGTAATGCTGCCAGATGTAGGCTTAATGAGCCTAGCCATGGTTTTCAAAAGGGTAGACTTTCCGCAACCATTAGAGCCAATAATGACGCTTATTTGGTTACTCGGTATTACGATGTCCACACCGTGGATAATGGTTTTATTTTCATATCCCGCAACCAGTTGTTTCGCTTCAAATACATGTGTCGGTTTCATTATAACTCTCCCTTACGATTCATTCGGATTAACAGGAAGATCAGATACGGTGCTCCGAGCAATCCGGTAATGACGCCTACGGGGAATCTGTACTCAAAAGCAAACTGTCCGATGAGATCTGAGGCTAGAACCAGATTAACGCCAACCAAACCAGCCGGGATGATGTTCGAGGAGCCAACACCTACGAGCCTCTTCGCGATAGGTCCCGCAAGGAAGGAGACAAAGGCGATCGGACCTGTAGTCGCGGTAGCAATGGCAACCATGCAGACGGAACTCACAATAAGTGCAATTCTGGTTTTGTCCGTATCCACACCTAGGGAGAATGCCGATTGTTCTCCGAGTTCCAATATACTGAGGTGTTTGCCCAACATCATGATGATAGGTGTGCAGATCAGTACGGTAATCACGAGAGGCGGCAGTGCACTCATCTGAGAACCGTTCAGACTGCCTGTGAGCCATCGGATTGCAGCAGGAATATCCTTTTCAGAACTAACCAGTAAGAGATAGGAGATTACTGCATCAAGCATAGCTTGAATACCAATCCCGATAAGTATTAACCGTCCGATGGAGAACACTTTTCCTCTGGAAAGTACATATATGAACAATACCGTAGCCAGACCTGCAATCACTGAAGCCAAGGAAACCATAGCTCCGCTTGCATGAAGTACGACGATACAAAACACAGCAGCAGCGCTTGAACCTGACGTGATCCCGATAACATTAGGATTGGCCAGCGGGTTCCGCAACATGGTCTGGAAGGTATAACCTGCAATGCCGAAGGCAAATCCGGCAAAGAGACCTGTAAGCATTCTTGGTAGACGTATCGTATTCACGGCAAAAGACACACCTTTGATCTTCTCTCCCGAAAGGGAGCTAATGACATCTTTGACCGGATAGATTGTGTTGCCGAGCAAAAGCATGGCGCAGCAAAGAGCACATGCAAGTATGGCAAGGAGACTGGTGACAAGTATCCAGCGGCGACGTCGATGACGTCTGCCCGCCATAATAAATTCAATCGATTGATCTCTCATAATGAACGCACTTTCGATCGCATCGCGAGGATGATTAATATTGGAGCACCTATAAAGGCAGTAACGACACCGACTTCAAGCTCTCCAGGGTTGCTGATGAGTCTGCCACCAACATCGGATATCGTTAGAATGATCGCTCCAGCTATGGCTGACATGGGTATGACAAAACGTAAGTCGGGCCCCAGTATAAGGCGTATGACGTGGGTGGATAACAATCCGATGAAACCAATCGGTCCAGCAAGAGCAGTAGCTGCTCCGCATAATAAAACCCCTGCAAGGGCTGCAATGAATCGAAGTGTTCCTGTGCGAACACCGAGTCCTGTTGCAACATCATCACCCAGCGCCAGCGCATTTAGTGCCGGAGCCGTAAGAAATGCAATGAGTACGCCGATGAGCAGAAACGGGATGAACGTACTGATTCCACTCCAGGTTGCCGATCCTACGCTGCCCACTTGCCAGAACCTGAACTGGTCCATGACATACGAACGAGGGATCATAATGGCGGTGACGAGTGAGGAGAGCGCGGCGCTAATGGCTGCTCCGGCCAAAACAAGCTTAATGGGCGTAGCTCCGCCACGCCCCATTGAGCCGATTCCGAATACAAACACAGCCGTTATTGCAGCCCCGGCAAGTGCCAGCCAGATATATTGATTGGCGCTGCTGATGTTCAGAAATGCAATACCGATAACCACAAACAGGGATGCCCCTGTATTGACGCCCAATATGCTTGGGTCGGCAAGTGGGTTCCGGGTAACGGCTTGCATCAGTGCTCCTGATACGCCGAGTGCTACCCCGCATAACAAGCTGAAGACTGTTCGGGAGATCCGTTTGCGCACGATGTTTGCCCCATAAGAGTCTACTTCCGGGTGAAATAATCCGTCGATTAACTCATGAAACCTCACGGGTCTAGAGCCAAAGACCAGTGAGGCAATCATAGTTGCAGCGAGCAGAATGAAACAAATGACTAACACCAGGATGAAGTTCTTGGGGACATGTGCTCGTATGTGATTATCGTTCGAAAGCGATGTACTATTCATTGATCTTGTCGATAGCTCCGCTAATTAGTTTCAGGTAATCATCGATCGTGTAGGAAATGGACAGTGGGTTTGGCGTTCCAGCAGCAACCAAAGGTGTATCTGCTTCAATGAACGCTACAGAACCACGTTTAACCGCAGGGATTTTACCCAGCAAAGGATCAGCTTGAATAGCTTTTAGCAACTCAGCATCTCCGTATCCAACAAGGATATCTGCATCATTAAGGGCTTCAGCATTCTCTGCGCTTAAGCTCAGGGAGTAGCTGTTAGGGTCTGTAATTTGGCTAGTGACACTCTCTGGAACAACCAACCCTAGCTCACCAAGGAAGGCCACGCGTGAATCTACAGGTGTATAGATATGAAGTTTGGACATGTCTTCAGCGGAGAAGTTAACCCAAACCACTTTTTTGTCTTTGATCTGAGGATATGCTGCTAATTTTTCGTTGACCATAGCCTCAGTATCTTTGATCAATTGCTCACCTTCTGCTTCCATCCCCATACCCTGCGCATTGAAAGTAACCTGCTCACGCCATGTTGTTGCCCATGGAGCCGTTGGATAGGCTACAACTGGAGCAATTTCACTAAGAAGATCGTAGTCTTCCTGCGTAATACCGGAGTATGCTGCAAGAATAACATCCGGATTGGAATCGGAAATCGCTTCAAAATCAAGTCCGTCTGTATCTTGGAAAACGTTCGGGTCGGTTACACCGAGTTCATCGAGTTTCTTAGCTGTCCAAGGCAACAGTCCGCTGTCGTCCTGAACACCAAAGTTAGCTGCAGAGAAGCCTACAGGAACTTGTCCAAGCGCGAGAACGACATCTTGGTTCGCCCATTGTACAGTAGCTACACGCTCAGGCTTTTTCTCAATAACCGTTTCGCCCAGTGCATGCTTGATCGTAATTGGATATCCGGCATTCTCATCTGTAGCGGCTGGTGTTTCTGTAGCTGGAGCTGCCGAGTCACTTGCAGCAGGAGTTGCTGCTGGCTCAGCTGTTTGGTTGCCACAACCTACCAATGCCAGGATAAAGACTAGTGAAACCAGTAACGCCGTTAATGGAAACTTTCTCTTTGTGTTCATGTGTTTCCCCTTCCTGAATCTTAAAATGTATTTGGTAGTGCTTAACATCCTGATTGATCCATTACATCCATGGGGATGTGAACAAGTAGATATATAAAACGTTTTATATACCTGATAATGATTATCAACATCAATAAATATATCTTTTTATCAAAGGGAGTGTCAATGAAAAAATTGTAAAGGCTCATATCATATTAGGGGTTTCTATTAGAAAGGGATGAACATATTATCGATGTATTGCATTCCAGATCATGGTATATTTCTAGTATTAAATAATGTAAGGAGATAACTATGAGTCGCACACTAGTTTTTTCACTAAAAGTAATACCTCTGCTGTTAACTACGATTCTGCTGTTTTCCCTAATTTCTGTACATCCTGCCCAGGCAGAGGGTGAAGTTGCGAACATTGAGGATGCTGTAGTAAAAAGTCAGTTGAGCCTTAATTGGTCTTCATTGGATGAGTTAAATAGTGGAGTTTCCCATTCCATTGCCTATGGTGGAGGGATTTATATGATGCCAGCTGCCGGAGGTTATGTGAAAACCTCTAAGGACGGAGTTACATGGAAGACAATCTATACCGGGAATCCAGTAGATTTTAGTTTGATTATTCATGGAAAGTCAGAATTCATGGGTTTTCGTGAGGAAGCAGATATCATAACCGTATGGACATCCACTGATGGTCTGTCATGGGAGAAGTTAAATAATTCAATACATATAAGATTTTTAAAAGACGCCGTATGGAACGGGAAACGATATATTGCAGTTGGTGGAACAACATATGAAGGAAAGATTTTCTCTTCAGAGGATGGATTAACGTGGACCGAGCGAAAAACAGGTATCTCCACCAATTTTACAGCCGTAGCATGGGGCAATAATACCTTCGTGGCTCAAGGTTATGAAGGCGGAGTCGTAGCGGTATCCAAAGACGGAATCACCTGGAAAAAGGTGAAGACCAATCAGCCTAATTATGAGCAAGTTTGGGATATGACCTATGGCGGTGGAGTTTTTGTTGCTGTAGGGGATGCAACGATCATGACCTCGAAGGATGGACTGAAATGGACATACGTATCGTCCAAAGCCTTTTGGTCCAAGGTGTACTGGGCAAAGGACAGGTTTTATATGTTTGGTTTTGAATATGTGAATAAAGCCAATCATGTCCTGAAGGAGGTCAACTGGACATCCAAGGATGGTAAGAGCTGGAGCAATGCTGGGTTTGCAACTAGCCCTAAGCAGAACCCGTTTTTTACCATTCACAACGGCAAACAGTATATAACGATTACGGATGCTGGTATTCAAACATCTGCGGATGGGCGCAAATGGAAGCTGACAAAGCGATATCCTTTTGTGCTTCCAAGTAACGTATATGAAGCAGCAGTGAGCAAGGATAGGCTGGTGCTGGTGGGTGGGTATCGTAGCCAGCTTAACTTCCTTTCCGTCAGCTCGCAGGGTTCTGCAAAGATGAACACGGCTGGCAAATGGCAATCTTCTTATGTGGATCAAGCGTATCCACTTCGGGGAGTTGTATGGTCAGGGAAGGACTTTTTTGCGGTAGGAGATAACGGGAAGATGATGTCCTCTGTTGATGGGGGAAAGTGGAAGGACATTAAATCCCCGACAACTCAATCACTTACGAGCGTGCTGTATGCCAATAATACGTATTACGTGGCAGGTGAGGCCGGCACGATTCTTTCTTCCAAGGATAGGAAGACGTGGAGGATCCTAAACACTAATGTAAAGAAAAAAATCAATGCGATGGCATCAAACGGCACAACACTGGTAGCCGTTGGAGAAAAAGGACTTTTGCTCGTCTCCGAGGATGGTCTGAAGTGGAACGAAATCCCGGCACGATTTCCTGGACATAATTTCGATGTGGTATGGGGTGACGGAAAATTTGTCGTGACCACTGCCAGTTACTATGGGAATGCACAGAGTGCGGTTATTTTGACTTCAGAGGACGGTAAGAAATGGGCGAGGACAGAGTTCCGTGATGAATTATATGCTCGTGGAATGAACACTGGATTCTTTGGCATCTCATACGTGGGCAATCTCTTCATTGCTGTCGGCAGTGAAGGTTCCATCTTCCTTTCCGATGACGCTGAGAAATGGACCAAGCAGGATGTCTTGACGGTAGACGATTGGTACGATGCGGTGGAGTTTAAAGGGAAAGTGTACGTCTTTGGAAATACAGGTAAAATCGTTACGGCTGACCTCAACTCCTTGAAACGGAGCCACTAATTAAGATGCTTAAAGGGAGAATCTATATGCGTAATCAATTCATCAAAAGTATGATCGTTTTATGTTTGGTTTTTGTACTATTACCGACCACTATTATCTCGGCTGCATCGCTTATCAAAGACCCGGTCCTGGCCAAAGTTATTCGAGCAGATCTGAAGATGTCGGCTAAGAAGGAAATAAAGGCTGCCGATTTGAAAAAATTAAAATCTCTATATGCTATGGAATTAAAAAGTAAGATTTCTAACCTGCAAGGTCTTGAACATGCCGTTAATATGACGGATATATTCTTGCCTGATCAAAATATAAAAAATATTAAGCCACTCCACAAGTTGAAAAAATTGACGTTCTTAGCTGTTGAAGGCAATCAGATTGCAGATATCTCACCACTTTTAGGTCTAACTAATCTGCAAAATCTGGTTATGGACGATAACAAAATCAAAAGCCTGGCTCCATTAAAAAATATGCGTAAGCTGACCAGTCTACTCGCCAGTGGTAATCAGGTGACTGATCTAAGTCCTCTTCAGAAGTTAAAGCTGGAATGGGTCATTATGAACGATAATAAAATTCAGGATCTGACTCCTTTAAAAAATCATCCGACCTTGGAGTATCTATATGTAGAAGATAACCTCATCGAGGATATTACAGTGCTCGAAACCATCCCACATCTAACAGAGGTATATTTGGCTAACAATCCGTTGAATGAGCGTGCAGAGCAGGTTGTGAAAAACTTGGAGAAGAAAGGCGTCGTTGTAAGTCTGATAAGCGATGAAGAGGGTCAGGCGAAGTAGTTTTGATTAGAGAAAATGTATATGTATATGTAAGAAAGAAGTTAATCCCTCATTATATTGAACAAAAACAAAGAAGGCCGCAGATATTCTGACGGCCTTCTTTAAGTATGTTGGACAGAAACGCTCGGTAACAACTTAACGCTCGTCCCACAACAATATTATTCCACTACGATCTCCTTCACCGTCTCCCCCTCAACCAGCACCGGCTGATAGTAGGTGTTCGTTGGCAGATCCTTTTTGCCTTGCAGATTCTTGATCACCCAGTCGGCAGCATCGCGGCCCATTTGCTCTTGGGGATGGGTTAGCGTTGTTAGCCGGATGTTGGCGTTCTTGGCAATATACGAATTGTCCTGCCCAATGATGGATAACTCATCCGGGATCGAGATGCCGAGTTGCCTACAGGCGTTCACGACCTCCAGTCCCACCTCATCGTTGTAACAGACAATCGCGGTGAGCGCATCCCTGTTTTCGTCCAGATACGTGGCTACATTATAAGATAAATCCGGTTTCGATGCGGTATCAAAGGAAAGCACTTGCTCAGGATGGAACCGTAACTTCGCTTCACCCAGCGCCTTGATGTACCCCTTCATCCGGTACTTGCCTTGTAGATCATCCATTTTGGCAATAATGCCGATCTGGGTATGGCCTTTAGAGATCAATTCCCGAGTGGCAAGATAACTGGATTGCACGTCATCCAGGCAGAAGAACGGAACCTCCAGCTCCTCATAAAATGCATTAATCATCGTAAACGGCACATCCTGCTCCTTGAAGGACAGGTAGTACGCAATGTTGGGATTGTACAGATTACTTTTGGTCGGTTCGACAATCAGGCCATCCACGCCGTAGGAGAGCATCATTTCGAGGGCTTTTTTCTCCTGTGCCACATCATTATTGGTGCTGGCCAGCAGTAACGAGTAGTTGTCCTCATTCAGACGACTCTCGATGCCACGGATAATGGATGGAAAGATGTAATCCGAGATGTATGTCGTGATCACACCAATCGTTTTCTTCGACGTGTTTACGCCTGATCGTGATCGATACTGATTGCTAACGTAGGTCCCTGAACCCTTTTCACTTCGTAAAAACCCTTCGTTTGACAACTCCAAAATAGCCTTCCGCACCGTCTGGCGACTTACAGTGTAGCTTTCCTGTAATGCCAACTCGGTGGGGATCTGTTCGCCTATGCTATATGTTCCCGAAAGGATATGACTCTTTATATCATCAATGATGACCTGATATTTTGGCTTCACGTAGTCCACTTCTTTCATCGTTACTCATCTATATAAACGTAGTTGTTCAAATAGTTGTACGTACATATTTTAGCATGATTCAGTTTGAATGCATATAAAACAGCACAATTTTTGAAATAAACCGTACATATCAGGTCTTTTTAGAAAGAGGTGTACCTTACAACATAGCCAATTTATAGCCATTTAAGTCCTTTTATTGATCAAATAGAGCACGATATGTGCCCTTTGTAAGTATAACTATTATATATTATTGACAAATGTACGTACAAAAAATATACTAAGGCTGTCAGAAAAGGAAAGCGCATTCTTTGAAAACACAACAGAAAGCATTTATACAAAATTCATTATTAGCTATCGCCATAAGTAAGAGCTTCACCTTATATATGCATCCTTTGGGATGTGAAATCGCGACCGGAGAGGGGATACACGTGATTATGAGTCAATTGGACTTGAAAGAAGCCATTACCAAGGGTGCTACTTCACTTGGAATTGAATTTGGATCAACGCGGATTAAGGCGGTGTTGATTGACGAGCGTTTTGAAACCATCGCGTCAGGCAGTTACGAATGGGAGAACCTCCTGAAAGATGGATATTGGACGTACAACCAGGAGGATATCATCACCGGTTTGCAAGCGGCCTATCGTGAGATGAAGCAAGATGTGGAACAGAAATACGGAATCACGCTGCGTACGGTCGGTTCAATTGGATTCTCGGCCATGATGCACGGATATATCGCATTGGATGGCGCGGGCGAAATGCTGGTACCTTTCCGCACCTGGCGTAATGCTACTACAGGAGCAGCTGCAAGAGAGCTAACGGATCTTCTGCAATTCAATATTCCTGAACGCTGGAGCATCGCCCACTTGTACCAAGCGATTTTGAACGAAGAGGTGCATGTGCCACAGATCGATCACCTGACAACTTTGGCTGGATACATCCACTGGTTGCTGACGGGCAATAAGGCGATTGGGATCGGCGATGCTTCTGGCATTTTCCCAATTGACGAGTCTACGCATAATTACCACCCATCCATGATCCAACAGTTCGATGAACAGATCGCAGGCAAAGGCTATCCGTGGAAGGTTGAAGACCTTCTTCCCAAAGTGTATCTCGCTGGTGAGAATGCAGGTGAGTTGACGGAAGCGGGAGCCAAGTTGCTCGACCCTTCGCAAGATCTGCAAGCAGGCATTCCGCTCTGCCCGCCAGAAGGCGATGCCGGAACGGGTATGGTGGCAACGAATAGCGTAAGAAAACGTACGGGGAACATCTCCGTCGGCACATCCGTATTTGCGATGATTGTACTGGAGAAGGAATTATCCAAAGTGTATCCCGAGATCGATATGGTCACCACGCCGGATGGTAGCCCAGTAGGGATGGTACATGCCAACAACTGTTCAAGTGATATCAACGCATGGGTTGGGTTGTTCCGTGAATTCTCGCAAGCGATGGGATATGAAGTGGATAACGGCAAGTTGTTTAGTGTGTTGTTTAACAAAGCTTTGGAGGCAGACCCTGATGGTGGCGGCTTGCTCAGCTACGGTTACTACTCAGGTGAGAACATTACGGGACTTGAGAAAGGCCGTCCATTGTTCGTCCGCTCCCCGGAAAGCAATTTCAATCTGGCAAACTTCATGCGGACACATCTGTTCAGTGCCTTCGGTGCACTCAAGCTGGGTATGGACATTTTGACGGAAGAAGAGAATGTAGCCATTGACAGCATTTTGGCTCACGGTGGTCTGTTCAAAACCCCTGTGGTCGGACAACGGATTGTAGCCGCTGCGATGAACGTGCCGGTGTCGGTAATGTCTACCGCTGGTGAAGGCGGCGCATGGGGCATGGCACTTCTGGCTTCGTACATGATCAACAAAGATCAAGAGGAGAGCCTGGATGTGTTCCTGGAGCAGAAGGTCTTTAACGATGTTGAGGGAGTCGAAGTGGCGCCGGATGCATCCGATGTGAAAGGGTTTGAAGCATTTATCGAACGCTACCGGAGTGGACTTGTGATTGAGCAGGCAGCTGTAGATCATCTGGTAGAGAACGGGAGGGAATAACATGTTAGAGCAACTGAAAGAAGAGGTATTCCAGGCGAATCTGGAACTGCCAAAGCACGGACTTGTGAAATTCACATGGGGTAACGTCAGTGCAATCGATCGGGAAAACGGTCTGTTCGTGATCAAACCAAGTGGCGTCAGCTACGATACGATGAAAGCTAGTGACATGGTTGTGGTCGATCTGGACGGTAACGTGGTGGAGGGTGAAATGAGACCTTCCTCGGATACCGCAACACACGCCGTACTATATAAGCATTACTCGGAGATTGGTGGCATTGTGCACACACACTCCACATGGGCGACCATCTGGGCGCAAGCCGGACTGGACGTACCTGTGATGGGCACCACGCATGCAGACACCTTCTATGGGGCGGTGCCTTGTGCACGTTTCCTGAATCAGGACGAGGTTGATCGCGGATACGAAGCGGAGACAGGACGCGTCATTATTGAAACGTTTGAACAGCGTGGAATTGATGTTATGGCGGTTCCAGCTGTACTGCTCCATGGTCACGCACCGTTTACGTGGGGGAAAGATGCCAAGTCTGCGGTGGTGAACAGTGTCGTACTGGAGGAAGTGTGCAAAATGAACCTGTACGCGCGGCAATTAAATAACTTCGCGAAAGAACTGCCGCAAGGCATCTTGGATAAACACTATCTGCGAAAACACGGAAAAGACGCGTATTACGGACAGAAGTAATTAGGTTATAACAGTGACTGGAAGCATGTCCTGGCTTCCAAGTGGTTTAGTGTGGGAATGATTTGTTCAACTATACTTTTTACACGATAACGGAGAAGACAGAAGAAAGCTGGAGAAGCGGAGCGTTCGCGTTTATCACAGGATTTTCCCTTTAAAAAAGGGAATCAAAAAAATCCGGGGATAACCAGCGATCGAAAGATTATTCTGGCTGCGCAGTGTGCTAGTGTAAACCCATTGGTTCAACTATAAAATAATGAAATGAGGATGATTATATGTCAGCAGCAAAAGAATTCTGGTTTGTGGTCGGTTCACAGCACTTGTACGGAGAAGAAGCACTGGGCGAAGTAAAAGCCAACGCACAGAAAATCACGGATGCCCTTAATGCAAGTGGCGTACTGCCGTACCCGCTCGTATTGCAGGATCTGGCGGTAAGTGCAGATAAAATCACGAGCACGATGAAGGAAGTCAACTATCGCGACGAAGTAGCAGGTGTGATTACGTGGATGCATACGTTCTCCCCGGCGAAAATGTGGATTCGTGGTACAAAATTGCTGCAAAAACCTTTGCTTCACTTGGCAACCCAATTCAACGAAAGCATTCCGTGGGCAACCATCGATATGGACTTCATGAACTTGAACCAAGCGGCACATGGTGACCGCGAATACGGCTTCATTAATGCCCGTCTGAGAAAACAAAATAAAATCGTTGTTGGCTACTGGGAGCGCCCAGAAGTGCAACAACAGGTTGCTGACTGGATGGACGTAGCGGTAGCTTATAATGAAAGCTTTAACATCAAAGTAGCGCGCTTCGGTGATAATATGCGTAACGTGGGTGTAACCGAAGGTGATAAAGTGGAAGCACAGATCCAATTCGGATGGACCGTTGATTACTTCGGCATTGGTGACCTCGTGCAATACGTGAACGCTGTAACAGAGCAGGAAATCGATGATCTGATCGCTCAGTATGGAGACCTGTATGAATTCGATTATGGCACGAACAGCAAGGAAGCTTGGGAAGCCAGTGTACGTGTGCAAGCGAGCTATGAGATTGCCATTAAACGTTTTCTGGACGAAGGTGGTTACAGTGCCTTCACTACAAACTTCGAAGATCTGCATGGCATGAAACAACTTCCGGGTCTGGCTGTACAACGCCTAATGGCTCAAGGGTACGGATTTGCCGGTGAGGGTGACTGGAAAACAGCTGCGCTGGATCGCTTGCTGAAAATCATGGCCCATAACGAGAACACAGGCTTCATGGAAGATTACACATACGAGATGGCCGCTGGACAGGAAGCGATCCTGCAATCTCACATGCTTGAAGTAGATCCTACACTCGCCAGCACGAAACCGAGAATCATCGTGTCTCCACTGGGCATTGGCGATCGTGAAGATCCGGCTCGTCTCGTATTCGATGGTAAAGCAGGCGAAGGTGTCGTGGTATCCATGGCAGACTTCG
This sequence comes from Paenibacillus sp. SRL342, assembly GCF_984798905.1. NCBI lineage: Bacteria > Bacillati > Bacillota > Bacilli > Caryophanales > Paenibacillaceae > Paenibacillus > Paenibacillus sp. SRL342. The sequence goes on along the minus strand of NZ_OZ481790.1, from coordinate 7,102,360 downwards.
GTACACATTACAAACTGCTGATCAACGAAGTATCTGCATTTGAGCCAACCGTTCCAGCGCCTAACCTGCCTGTAGCGCGTGTATTGTGGAGCGTGAAGCCGAACTTCCAGGACGGGGTAAAAGCATGGATCGAAAATGGTGGCGGTCACCATACGGTTGTATCCTTGAACCTGACGACAGATCAGATCGTGACGTATGCGAAGCTGGTGAATCTGGAGTACGTTATTATTAAGTAAAAGTTGAGTGGCAGCTACTGCCTGAACTTATACAAATCTTTCTCTGTGGCCGGGGGTTAACCCTCGGCCCTTTGTTTGTTATGCTGAGAAGCATGATGTGAAACTGAGCATGGGTTTACTTTTTCATCGAGAAGAGATAAGAAATGTAGGAGGTAAGGAAAGGATATGTACACAAAAGAAAGCTTGATGCAGCATCTAGAACAGCTTGGTGTGGATAGGCAAGGCACGTTGCTCATTCACTCTTCCATGAAAAGTATAGGCGAGGTTGAAGGTGGAGCAGATACGGTGCTGGATGCCTGTAGCGACTATATGAAAGACGGATTGTTGGTGCTTCCCACTCATACGTGGTCTACCATTAATGCGGATAACCCAATGTTCCACGTGGAAAATTCTACCTGTTGTGTCGGTATTCTTCCTGAACTGTTTCGTAAACGTCCGGGCGTGGTTCGTTCGTGGCACCCAACGCACTCGGTAGCAGCACTTGGAAGGGATGCAGAGGCATTTACGAAGGATGATCATCTCTTCGACACACCATGTGCGAGAGGTTCAGCATGGGGGAAACTGCTTGACCGTAAGGCGACCATTCTTCTGGTAGGCGTTGATTTGAAGCGGAATACATTCATTCATGGGGTCGAAGAGTGGGTGGACATCCCTGGCAGAATGACGGACGAGCATGAGATGCTATATACGGTTTTACCAGATGGAAGTCAGATTTCAGTACCATCCCGCAGACATTGTGGGTTGCCATGGTCGGAGCATTTCTGGAAAGTAGATGAGGTACTGGTTCGCGAAGGTGCGATGCGTACAGGAAAGCTCGGCGATGCGGTCGTAAGAGTGTGTGATGCGGCTAAGACAGCAGAGGTAATTACGGAGATGCTCAAGCATAACCCAGACTTGTTCTCGGACAACGAACCATTCCATTCACCTAATTATGAAGTAGATCTAGTTGGGATGAGTCATGAAGCATATCTCAGAAACGAGGCGCGTTATAAGCTGCAATCGGAGCTGTTGGTCGCAGAGAAACAGGTCGCTGAAGGCGAACGGTTACTTAATCATGAGCAAGTTATAACCAAAATACTAGAAGAGTAGATGCAGCTTGATCAGCAGGTGAAGTATTACTGCCGGAGAGGTTAACTCCGCGAATAGTTTGGATTTTTTGAATAAAACAGGTTGCTGGCTGGCCGCTCAGTTGGACATGGGCGGTTTTTTTTGTGGAACAATCAGATTCCTTCACAAAAGCGCAAAATAGATCAACATTTCGATCAGAGGTTGGTCGGACTTCCAGTGTATGGGCTACTCACCCTCATAGTGGTGTGATAAGATATGGTTAAATTAACCAATAAGTTTGGCGTAGCAGAATTGTATAGGTGTTTATTGAAGTTTTATATACGTATCACTTAGAATCATGAACAACCACGTTGTCATTGTAGCATCTAAGAAGGAGAAGATTCGTGAACCCATTAGTATGGTATGATCTCTTTTTATTTGTCCTATTGTTTGGTGTAGGTGTATATGTGTTTGCTACGGTTAGAATTACGAACTTACATAAGGTATACTTTTTATTTCACGGGTTGATGATGCTCTGGCCTTTCTGTCAATTTGCGAGTACGCTCACGGATGATTCCGGTCTGCAGTTATTCTACATTACCTTATCTTTCGTCGCGGTCTCTCTGCTTGGGAGTGGGTGGCTTCTACTGACGATCTTTATTACCGGTTATTCAGAGCGTTTGAGTGCAAAAGGAACCTTCTTGCTATTTGTCCCTGCGGTGATCGGGGCTATATGTGTGGTCGTTAATCCATGGAACGAGTTCGTCATTCCACTGGAGGGCGGGTACATCGAGCGGGATTACGGTCTTTGGTTCTGGGTTGTGATGACTATTCTGGTGAGCTATTTCTTGACTTCTCTCGTGGTTCTATTCCGGGCGGTGTATTCTTCGCATACGTCTGCCATGATCAAAAAACAGGTGAGAATCACCCTGTGGGGCATCTTGGTGTTGGCTATTTTTGCAACAATTGATGCGATTCTGAATGTCGTTCTAGCCCGCTGGTTGCCGATCATTCCTGGCATGACTTCGCTGGGGATCTTTCTGTCGGACCTCTTCTTCGTCTATGTGATCAAAAGATACAATGTGTTCGATCTGGTCTCCATCGCTCATGAGGATGTTATCAATACCATTCCATATGGCATCCTGGTACTGGATGAGAATGAAGTCATTGTTGAAGCGAACAAAGCCTCACGATCCTTTATGGATCTGCATGTGGGGGATTCTTTTGATATGGAAGCCTTTCTGGAGTCTGTTCATGTTGTGGGCAGCTGTCGAGAGTTCGTGAATCATTATAAGAAAAAAGAAAATACCCTCTCTCACATTGAAGTGATCGTGGAGCGGGACAACAATATCCGGCACTATATCCTGCAATCTTCTCCGATTGTGGATTCGGCTCTTGTGCCGATCGGTCATATCCTTACGTTCCAGGATGTCTCGCAGGAGCGTTTCTACGTGAAAGAGATGAATCGCCAGAACGTAACGCTTCAGGAGCGAAATCAGGCGCTAGACCTGATCCGTCAGGAGTTATCCGAGGCCAATCGCAAACTGGAGGAACTGGCGCTGACGGACAGTTTAACCAACTGTTACAACCGTCGTTATCTGACCCAACATCTGAATCACGAGGTCATTACCAATATTCAATACAAAACACCATTTTCACTCCTGTTGCTCGATATCGACTACTTCAAAGCCATCAATGATCGCTACGGACATGTCATCGGGGATGAGGTGCTCGTTCGCACGGCGGAGGCCGTCAAACAATCGATTCGCAGTACCGATATCCTGACGCGTTATGGCGGGGAAGAGTTCATGATCTACCTTCCGCATACCGAGCATGACTTGGCGAACCAAATCGCAGAGCGCGTGAGAACAGCTGTGGAGTCCAACTTCATTATGGTGGATCACGAGAGTTTGCAGGTGTCGATTACGATTAGTATTGGAATTCTGGCCTTTGAGGATTTTGAAGTTGTGCATGTACCGGACAATCCGGAGGGGTATTTGACGCAACTGTTCGCTGCGGTGGATAAGGCCTTGTATCAGGCGAAGCAGAATGGGCGGAACAGAGTGGAGTTTGCGGAGTTTGAGCGGGAAGTTATTTGAAAAGAGAAATAAGAGAAGAGTGGAGACGTACTCCACTCTTTTTTGGTATTAAAGTAATGATGTTGATACAGATATATTTATTCGGAATTTTTATGTGATTTTTCGATAGCAATTAAAACTTCTTTGCTGATTTTAGTCAATGATAGGATTTCATCTGTACTTTTGCTGCTTATTAAAGTTATATGTTCGTCCAAGGCTCTTTTGTACTCAGAGTCTTCTTTGAATTTAAAGATTTCTTCAGCAGTGACCTGCAATCCATTGATTATTTTCTCAAGAGTCTCCAAAGAAATGTTACGATCTCCCCGTTCAACTCCACCAATATAGCTGTAATGAAGACCTGCTGCTTCCGCCAGTTGTTCCTGAGTCCAGCCTTTTGCCTTCCTTAACTCACGTATTCGATTTCCTACGTCCTCTGGTAAACTCATTTGATCACCTCCACTTAAGGTTAGAAGAGGTTATACAATCCTTACAGACTAATATACGCAAAGGAAATAATTATTAAACAGTACTTATGAGTACAATTTATATTGATCTTCTTTTGGTTTATCTATACAATTATAAGAAAATCGATAATTAAGGAGGATTATCTTTGCGGAAATCTATCCTAAAATCACTCAAACCTGACATCATTGTTGAAATGTTGGAGATGGCTGTGGCTTTTGAAAATTGGAACAAGGTGATGGAGAGGGCGAACATGTTATATCAATGTGTTCAGTCGATCCATGAAGAGCGGCAGGAGTATCAGTCAAAGGGAATGCATGCACTACATATACACATCGAGCGTCCCTTGGTTTACTATTACGGGTTCAGTCACTTAATGCGGGGTAGGGCTCACCAGAAGATGGGACAGGTAGATCAGGCGAGGGCATGTATCGATCAATATGCAGAACTGGGGTGGATGGAGGATCTGGATGAGGTAGGTATGCAGGTGGTTCAGGAGTTCAAGCATAAGGCACAGGTGAATCGGTATGCTCTTGAGATTGAAGCTGGGCAGGTGGAACTGCTGGAGGAGTTTGTGAACTTTTTGCTTGAGCATCGGGAGGAATGGTTGATGGGTCTGAAAGTGATTACGGAAGCAGCAGTGCGGCATAGGTGGCAGATTGATCGGGTTTTACATGTGTTTGAGGATCAGATGCTGGGCGATGGCACAGAAATGAATTCTTCAAACAACGATGATATGTACCATTTCTGTTATCAGCGAGCATTGTATGAACAGTGGATGGGAAGACCACAGGAGGCCGTGGAGTTCATTTTACAGGCGATCAGGTTAGCGGATAAGCTTGGGATGGATCGGTATTTTATAAAGTGCACGGCATTGTTGGAATCATTGCGGGAAGAGGCGACAGCGGAGCAGATTGGGCGGTATCGGGTGATGCTGGAGGAAATGAAGTAGGAGAGGTATTTACTGAAACTGGTAGGATATGCCTTGAAGTGGGTATATGCATATAGGACCATAGCACCGATAAGTAGCACAGATTGTGTTTTTAGCATGGTGAAATCAGGATGTTAGCCGGATAGTTTACATATTACACTTCTGCTAACATAGGATAATCCTATTTCGAATGAGCGGAGAAACGTATGAGTACAATCAAAGTTACCCCTGAACAACTACATCACGTATCGAATCAGGTGGATCAAGCCAGACAACAGTTGGAGAGTATACGAAGTGAACTGACGAGACAGATCATGTTCGTTCAGATGATGTGGATGGGCGCGACGCAGGAGCGATTTTACTATGAGTTCGAGCAGTCACGACCTATACTGGATAAAGCGCTGGAGAGTATGGTGAACACATCGAAGGAATTGAAGGATATCGCCACGCGTTTCCAAGATGCAGATGCTCAGAAGGGAAGTCTGGGTGGTGCGTTTGGAGCAGTCGGTGCTGCAGCTATGATGACCAAATCATCAGGTGATTCAGGTTCGGGTGACAAGGGCTATCGGATGGCGCAAGTCAATATGTTTGGTAAGTGGGTGTGGATGCCTGTCAACGAGAATGGTGTTGCGGATCAGGCTGCTCTTCAGGCTTATCAGAGGGATCAGGGAAATCTGGACTTTAATCGCATGCAAGCTGTGAACGTTGAACCGCCTGGAGAAGATATTTTTGCGTTACAGATCAAGGCATTTGAGATGGGCATTCATCCTACGACAGGAGAGGCTGTATCCGATAAGTATGCTCAGATGATGGTGACCTCTCTGAAGTTTAGTCAGATATTCATGGCGATTCAGATGGTTCGTGGGAATATGCCGGGACGTTCAGGACCATTTAAAACGTCGTCATCTGGTTTGGCATCTAAGATTCAGAATAATATAAACAAAGCTGAACAAAAGGCAGGTATAAGCAATAACAATGGCAATGACTTATATCGTAGAACTTCCAATACGGGAGCCTTCAAGGACTTATCTGAGCCTATGCAATTAAGACATGTTGATAAGGTAGCAGGAGATGCAGGAATAGGACTCAAAGGGGTAAAGATAGAAATAGTCCGGGATGCTGAGCTAGTAGGGAAGGATTTATATGGATGGGCTGATCCGAAAGGTAACAGGATAGTTCTCTATCCGGATGCATTTAGTAGTAAAGAGAATCTAGTTAAGACCCTAGGGCATGAGAGAATTCACATATATCAGACTAAGGTCTTTGGTAAGCCTCAAGATCCGGAAACATTGCTTGAGTATGAGAAAGGAGCCTATGGTTCAGAGAGCTCTTGGTGGGAGTATTATCAACGAAGGGAAAGATAACTATGACGAACTCTAAATTTAAAGATTGGATCAAGGTAAATACAGAGATCATTGAGAACTATCAAAATATATCTACTATTAAATGTCCTAACTGCCAAGAGACTAAAGTTAATTATCAGTATGTGGGAGACACACGTTCAAGAGTAGGTTTTTTAGACATATGGTGTAATTCTTGTCTTCAAGGAGTCCACATTTCTCGAACGAAAGTACCTGAACGCTTAAGTATGATTTCATTTGAAGAGGTAGATGAATATAAAAGAAGAGTGCCGAAGTATACTGCAGTAGAGCCTTTCTAACAATATTGAGCTAGAAAGCAAATCGTTAACAAGATAAGCCCTCATATGTAACAAAAAACATGAAGAATCCGCTCTCATTCGAGAGTCGGATTTTTTCTCGTTCTAACACCAATATAACTCTTGTCAAAACGTAATCATTACGATATGATAATACTCATTGTTTAGATCATAATGATTACGATTAAGAGAGAGGGGCATTACCTTGAATAAAAAGACGCCACTGCTAGCGCTGGTCTCCTTGGCCTTGAGCGCTGGACTGTTGAGCGCCTGCGGATCATCTGAGTCCAGTCCCGCTGCGCAACCATCCACTGATAATAAAAATGTTCACTTCCTATATAACTTCTCCACCAGCTCGCTAGATCCACATGTGGATTCCAGCTATGTGCCGCTGCGCGCGGGCATTACGGAAACGCTGGTTCGTCTCGATGAAGAGAACCTGACGGTTGCTCCATGGCTCGCCGAGAGCTGGGAGAGCGAAGATGGTCAGCATTGGACGATCGACCTGCGAGATGATGTGACCTTCCAGAACGGCAAGCCGATGACGGGTGAATCCGTTAAGGCATCCCTTGAGCGGGCGCTGGAAGAGAGTGTAGCGATCCAGAATGCGCTCAAGATCGATACGATTGAAGCCGAGGGTGACAAGCTGGAGATTACCACAACTCAGCCGTTCCCGGAGTTCGCTTCGGAACTGGTGAACCCCAACACGGCGATTATCGACGTGAGTGAGCCGGACATTGTGAACAAGCCCATTGGTACGGGCCCGTTCAAGCTGACCTCTTTTACCCCAGGCAGCAAGCTGCAACTGGATCGCTATGATGAATACTGGGACGGAGCATCGCCTCTGGATTCCATCACGTTCTCATTCAATGAAGATGCCAATGCCCGTACACTAGCGCTCAAATCTGGGCAGGTTGATATCGTATACCGTCCGGAGGTAGAGAGTCTCGAATCGCTCAAAGCGCTGGACGGCATGAAGGTTGAGTCCACATCGACATTCCGCGTGCATCAGCTAACGATGAACATGCAGCGGGAGAGTATGAAGGACCTCAATGTTCGTCGTGCGCTGGACGCGCTGATTGACCGTCAGGGTATCGTTGACACGATCCTGCTCGGCTACGGGGAAGCAGCCGTCGGTCCGTTCCTGCCATCGCTGCCGTTCGCGCCGAATTATGCAGAGACTGCTAAGCAATCCGGGCCTGACGCCGCAGTGAACTATCTTAAGGAAGCTGGATACGAGCTGCAAAATGGCGTGATGACGAAAGATGGCAAGCCGCTGCAATTGACGCTGCTGACGTATTCAGCTCGTGCCGATCTGCCACTGATTGCTCAAGTGTTCCAATCTGATGCCAAGAAGATCGGCATCGACGTGCAGATCCGCCAGATCGACACACCGGAAGATTATATGGCATCCAACCGTGACTGGGATATTGCAACGTATAGTAATTTGACAGCTCCGCGTGGGGATGCAGGCTATTACCTGAATGCGACGTACCATCCGAAAGGTGCTCTTAACTTCAGTGGATCGGAAGATCCAGAACTGACCAAGATCATCGACGAATTGAATCTCACAGTTGCACCGGAGAAGCGCGCAGAGCTTGCCGAGAAGGCAGCCAACTACGTGCATGACAACGTGCTGAATTCATTCGTGCTGCATCCTGGTACGATCGTTGCCTACAACGGCAAGAAGATCAAGAACTGGGTTACCACCCGCAGTGAATATTACATGATTACCAATAAGCTGGATGTGATGTAATGTTTCGCATTTTGCTTCGGAAGTTTCTTGAGGTATTTATCTTTCTGTTGTTCATTATGTTTGTGAGCTTCCTCTTCATTCGTCTGGCTCCGGGTGATCCCGTGCTGACGATAATGAACGTAGACGAACTGTCCGTCAGTCAGGAGCAGGTCGAAGCTGTACGCGAGGAGATGGGCTTCAACGATTCCCTACCTGTCCAGTTTGGCAACTGGTTGCTCGATTTCGTTCGGCTCGACTTCGGTGTATCGTATTCGACAGGCCAGCCTGTCATGCAGACCTTGATGCGTGCGCTGCCAGCCACAGCTGAACTGACGATTGGCGCACTGCTGGTCATGCTCGTCATAGCAATTCCTCTTGGCTCGCTATCAGCGCTCCATCGTGGCAGTTGGATTGACCGTGGCAGCCGGATGCTCTCCATTGTGGGTGCGGCGGTGCCAAGTTTCTGGCTGGGTCTGATCCTGATCGACATGTTCGGCGTACGCTTCGGTAATCTGCCAACCATGGGCCGGGATGGATTCACATCGCTTATTCTGCCATCTCTGACGCTGGGACTTGCCATCTCCAGCGTTTATGTGCGTCTTTTGCGTTCCAGCTTGCTGGATTCACTAAGTCAGGAGTTCGTTCGATCCGCCCGGGCAAGAGGGTTATCCGAAGGCCGGATCTTCATGCTTCACGCGTTTCGGCACAGTCTGCCGCCTGTCATTACGGTATTCGGCGTCAGTCTCGGCAGCCTGATTGGCGGAGTTGTTGTGATTGAAGTGTTGTTCGCTTATCCGGGCATCGGCAAGCTTGTCGTTGACGCCATCCGCCAGCGTGATTATCCACTGATTCAGGGTTACATTCTGATCATGGCTATCGTGGTATTTCTCGTGAATACGGCGGTTGATCTGTCGTACCGTTATTTGAATCCTGAAATGAAACTGAAGGAAAAGGAGGCCCACCGATGAAAACCATACCCCTGCCCATTCCAACGACAAAATCTAAAAAACATAGCTGGCAGGCGATCGTTGGTTTGCTATTTGCACTTCTGGTCATCGCGGCCTCCGTATATGCCTTTTTCGTTCTAAAACATGATCATACCTTAACTGATCTGCGCGGACGATTGCAGGGCGCAAGTGCTCTCCATCCGTTCGGCACCGATCATTTGGGCCGCGATGTACTGACACGTCTGCTGCTTGGCGGCGGCCAAACACTGGGTTATAGTCTGCTGGCACTCGGTGCTGCACTGCTGATCGGTATTCCGTTTGGACTGATCGCAGGATACAAACGTGGCTGGGTCGATAAGCTGTTCATGCGGATCGCTGATGCCTTTCTTGCTTTCCCTGATACCATCGTGGCGATTGTACTAAGTGGCTTGCTTGGCGCGGGAATCGGTAATTTGGTATTAGCGATCGTAATCGTAAAGTGGGTCAGCTACGCCCGTCTCGTTCGGAGTACAGTTTTATCTGAGTCACAAAAGGATTACATTCGCATCGCCCGGACCAACGGACTATCGGACGGTCGTATCATGAGAAAACATCTGCTTCCGCACATCGCAGGGCATGTGCTCGTGTTAGCCAGTCTCGATCTGGGCAAAATCATCCTGCTCATCTCTTCGTTGTCCTACATCGGCCTTGGTGCACAGCCACCAACACCTGAATGGGGTGCGATGCTGAACGACTCACGGCCTTACTTCCAGTCTCGACCAGAGCTGATGATCTATCCGGGCCTTGCCATTGTCTCGGTAGTCCTGCTTGCCAACATGCTGGGTGACTATCTGCGAGACCGGTTTGACGTGAAGAAGGAGGTGCAGCCATGATTCTCTCCATTGAGGAACTGAGCATCTCCAGTCGGGATCGTACGATTGTAGATCAAGTCTCTCTGGCTGTTCGCGAAGGTGAATTCATGGCATTGGTTGGTCAGAGCGGTAGTGGCAAAAGCTTGCTCTCGCAAGCGATTGGTCGTCTGCTGCCGCCCAACCTGCATGCGTCGGGACGAGTCATGTTCGAAGGCAGCAACCTGCTCGAACGGAAGCCGAAGGAGATGCGAGCCCTACGGGGAAGCCGCATCTCATATATTTTTCAAGACTATCAGGGAGCGTTTACGCCATTTCGCAGTATTGGTGGGCACTTTGATGAATACCAGAAGGTACATGGGGAAAAGTCTTCTGCCCTCCGTAAGAAAAGGGCTGAGGAAGCGCTGGAATCGGTTGGCCTTAGCGCTGAATTGCTGCGCCGCTATCCGTTCCAGTTGAGCGGTGGACAGCTTCAGCGGGCTTCAATTGCTACGTCACTGATGCTGTCTCCTCGTCTGCTGATTGCAGATGAAGCAACAACGGCACTGGACAGTGTGTCTGGGCATCGCGTATTGGAGTTGCTGGCACGCAAACAAGCGGAGACGGGATGTGCCATTCTGTTTATCACACATGATTGGCGCCATGTACGCCGCTATGCCAGCCGTTTGGCTGTGATGAAGGAAGGGCAGATTGTCGAATCTGGCGGAAAACATCGCATTCTTGACCATCCCCAGCATGAATATACGCGCCAGCTGATTGATGCGGCTCCCGTCCTGAGTCGTTCGCTGAAGTCAGGCTTGAAGGAGGCAGGAACGGAATGAAGATGAACGAAAATGAAAAACGCCGTGGACTCGTGCAGTCCGAAGATTCCGGTGTGCGAAGCCATGATTTTGCTAGAGACTTAAACCATACAGACACAGACAGTACAGTCATAGATATTACAGATACAGATCATGCAGACACAGATGCTGATATAGATACCACGGGTACAGGCAACGTTTCATCGCTCAGCATTTCCGGCGGCCCTGTGCTTCACGTGGAACATCTCAGCCGAACGTATGCAGGTGCAGACCGACCGGCTGTGAATGATATTTCCTTCACTCTGAACCACGGTGAATGCCTTGGCCTGGTTGGGGAGAGCGGCTGCGGCAAGAGTACACTCGCACGCTGTCTGTTGAGGATCGAAGATGCAGATGCAGGCTCGATTACACTGGGTGGACAGGATATTGCACGGCTGAGCGGCCGACGGTTGCGGCCACATCGCCGGAAGATTCAGATTGTTTTCCAGAATCCAATGGCTGCACTAAACCCGAAGCTCAAGATTGCTGATTCGCTGATTGATCCATACGAACAACTTGGACGGAACGCCGAGCTGTCCCACTTTACCTATACGTCGAAGGATGCTTACGTCCAAAAGCTGCTTGAAGCGGTCGAGCTTCCGAGCGATTTGGCTGGACGATACCCCCATGAGCTAAGTGGTGGCCAGCGTCAGCGGGTCACGATCGCACGTGCTATTGGCATTGAACCGGACGTTGTTGTACTGGATGAACCGACGGCCAGCCTGGACGTGATCTCGCAAGGTGCAGTTCTGCAATTGCTTACGGATCTCCGCACATCACTTGGTCTTTCATACGTGTTCATCTCTCATGATCTGGCTGCGGTACATCGCATGAGCCAGCGCATCATCGTTATGCGGGAAGGTGAGATCGTTGACCGCTTTGGCGCAGATGCGTTGTTCGCTGGAGAACGCCATGCGTATACAAAGGAACTAATTTCAATTTTCTGAGTACTCCCGGAAACGCCGGGGTTTGTAATCGTTAATTTATATATGAAGCCGCCTTACGAAGAGATTCGAAAGCGGCTTTTGGTGCATCCATTTGATCACCCAAGTCCCCCTAAAACCGGGTTCCTTTCTTTGTTTTGAACAAATATATCTTTCAGGCCTATAACCGGGCTAACGTTCCGATGTAAACTAGCGTATACTGATTGAATAGCAAATATCTTGAAATTGCATATTTAAATTGCTCTATATTATTGATACACTAGATCAAGGTTATAATCATTCAGAGAAGGTGCGATCCCGTTCAAGAATGGGCTTGCTGCAAATGCCAAATCGATAACGCTTACATCCTTTTGGCAAATATAGGATATAAGGACGGTAGACATGAGCCAGGGACAAACGAGTACAGATGTTATCTTGATTGGTGCCGGAATTATGAGTGCAACTTTGGGAACTTTGCTAAAAGAATTGGCACCAGACTGGAATATTAAGGTTTTCGAAAAGCTAGCCACTGCAGGAGAGGAAAGCTCCAACGAATGGAATAATGCCGGAACCGGGCATGCTGCATTGTGCGAACTTAACTATACCGTTGAACGACCAGACGGAACCGTAGATATTAGCAAAGCGATTAAAGTGAATGAACAATTTCAGATCTCAAAGCAATTTTGGTCCTATCTCGTCAATAGCCGTCTGATTCGTAATCCGCGGGACTTCATTATGCCGATTCCTCATTTGAGTTATGTACATGGAGAGAGCAATGTCCAGTTTTTGAAAAGACGGTATGACTCCTTGTCGAATCACCCGTTGTTCGCAGGCATGGAATTCTCGGATGACAAGAAAGAGCTGGCGAAATGGATGCCGCTGATGATGAAAGATCGTACCAGTAATGAACCTGTTGCAGCGACCAAAATTGACTCCGGTACGGACGTTAACTTTGGTGCTTTAACGCGTATGCTGATCAAACATTTGAAGGAACAACACGTGGGCATCCACTACCAACATAGCGTGAAGAATATGAAACGCACCAGCGATGGACAATGGGAATTATCCGTGAAAAACCTAAAGAGCGGTGCAGTCGAACGCCATAAGGCCAAATTCGTCTTTATCGGCGCGGGCGGTGGGAGTCTGCATTTGCTCCAGAAGACGGGCATTCCGGAAGGTAAACATATCGGTGGATTCCCGGTCAGTGGGATCTTTATGGTGTGCAAAAATCAAAAAGTCGTGGAACAGCATCATGCCAAAGTATATGGCAAGGCTTCGGTAGGCGCTCCGCCGATGTCGGTTCCGCATCTGGATACTCGATTTATCGACAATAAGAAGTCGCTGTTATTTGGGCCGTTTGCCGGGTTCTCGCCGAAGTTCCTGAAGACGGGTTCCAATGCTGACTTAATCACGTCGGTTAAGATGCATAATCTGCTTACGATGCTCGCAGCAGGTGTCAAAGAAATCTCTTTGACCAAATATCTGATCCAGCAACTGATGTTATCCAAAGAACAACGTATGGCTGAATTGCGTGACTTTGTTCCGGGTGCGAAGAGCGAGGATTGGGATATGGTTCTGGCGGGGCAGCGTGTGCAGGTGATCAAGGATACCGTCCAGGGCGGAAAGGGTACGCTCCAATTTGGTACGGAAGTGGTCACGTCTGCAGATGGAACGATTGCGGCTCTGCTAGGTGCATCACCGGGTGCATCCACCGCGGTTCAGGTCATGCTTGAGATTCTTCAACGGTGCTTCCCGCAGCATATGGAGGCATGGGAGCCGAAGATCAAGGAAATGATTCCTTCCTATGGCATATCCCTTGTGGAGAACCTGGATCTCCTCAAAAAGGTTCATTCTTCAACAGCCAAGGCGCTGGGATTATCGGATGAAAAACATGTCCTGCACGTATAACGATTAATCTAATCGTGTTAACAAGGATCAAGTCCAAAAAGAGAGCTAAGCCGGGATGAAACCCGTGCTTAGCTCTCTTTTGGTTTATTAGGTATATCTGAACCTGAAGCTGAACCTTTCCTTCACCATCGCATTCACGTTAGACCTTACACAAAACATACGGACACGGACTGTACGGAATGCCAGTTGTAGAGTTACAGAACGATCGTATCGCTTAGACTCCTGTGTTGCGGTCCAAAGGGATGACAAAGGAAACTTTTGTACCTTGGCCCGGCGAGCTGACGATGGTCAAACCTTGTCCGTACATCTGGGTCAACCGGCGATGTGTATTGGTTAATCCAATGCCTCCGGTTCCGCCGGGACCTTTCTTGGGCCAAGCCAGGGCCCGCTCGATCTGCTCGGGCTGCATCCCCACACCATCATCCTCGATTTCAATCAAGGTGGACGCTGCTTGGTTGATGATTCGGATATGCACGGTTCCACCCTCCACTTTGCTGAGAATACCATGTCGAACAGCATTCTCAATGAGCGGTTGAATGGTGAGTGGCGGCAGGGACAGATCAAGATCCTCTGGAATATCCCAGATAACATTTAGCCGGTCCATGAAACGTTCTTTCTCAATGTAGAGATAGGCGCGGGAAAGATCCAACTCATGAGTGACCTCCACCATTTTCTCCGAATTGACGAAATGAAAGCTGGTCTGAAGATACTCGATAAAAGCGTCACCCAGCTTCTGCATTCGCTCCGTGTCCATCTCACTAAGAACCATAATTGAATTGAGCGTATTAAAAAGGAAGTGTGGCTGAATCTGTGCTTGTAAGTAAGCAGCCTCCATGCGCAGTCGCTCATCAATGGATTGTTTCAGTACGATCAGAGACCCGATGCGATGCCTTAATTCAACGGCATCCACGGGCTTGGTGACATAGTCCGTAGCACCGGCCATGAATCCGGCGTATACATCCGCTGGTTCGTTACGGGCCGTCAGTAACAGGATGGGAAGCTCCGATACCGAATAACGCTTGCGTACGTTCTCGGTCAATTCATAACCGGACATATGGGGCATCATGACATCCGCAATCAGTAAATCCCAAGGCTCCTTATCCAGCAACTCTAGTGCTTCAAGTGCGGAAGCTGCTGGTTGAATGTGGTATGGTTCATTCGCAAGCATGGAGACTAGTACTCGCAGGTTTACAGGATCATCATCGACGGCAAGAATTCTTGCGGCAGTCTTATCTTGAGAGATGGTCTGCTGCTGCGGCTCTACAATCGCAATTTCATCGAAGCTGTGAGCGTCCCATTGCTGCTCAGTCTGGTCCGATAGCGATGCGGTACCTTCCCGTGGAAGCGAGATCTGGAAGGTTGATCCTTGTCCAGGTACAGATTGCACGGTGAGCTGACCGCCATGGAGCTCGGTGAGCTGCCTGCTGATATTAAGACCGAGGCCGATTCCTCCGCTTAAACGAGCCTCTGGGGTCCCTTGTTCATACGCCTCGAATATTCGCTGTTGTATCTCCTCACTTATACCAACACCTGTATCTGAGACTTGAATTACAATGCTTTCTCCATTTTCCCGGACAGATACGGTAATCGTACCCTCATCGGTAAATTTCAGTGCATTATGCAACAGGTTGTAGAGCACCTGAACGAGTCTTCTCTCATCGGCTTGAATTAAAGGCAGTGATTCAGGAATATCTACCTTCATGTGGACAGGCCTTCCCTCTGCCATGAATCGGAACATACCGATCACGCCTGGAATGACAGATGCAAGAGATAAAGGTTTCTTCTGAAGCGTAATGCGTTTTTCCTTCAAACGAATGACATCCAGGAGGTCATCAACGAGTTGAGACATGCGACGACCGATGGTAACTAACAGTTTCATGTCTTCTGCCTGCTGCCCACCTGATTTACGCCGTTCACGGACTGCAATACTCTCAGCAATGTTGATGATGCCATGCAGCGGTGTACGCAGCTCATGAGCCGTATTCACAAGAAATTGATCCTTCTGCCGATCCTCCTCTTTGAGCTGTTCGTACAACTGCTCAATCTCACTTGAATTGCGGAAGTATTTCCTGAACCAATAGGCGGAGAAGCCGAATATGGCCGCGATCACATCGATCGGATAATACACGTTGGTAATCTCGCTACGCGAGTTCACAATTCCCCATAACACGCTTGATAGGCTGCTAGTTGCCGCAAAGAGCAAAAAGCTGGCGTCACTTCGTTTCTCGGCTGCCATTCGGAAGAACAGGTACACAGACCAGCCAATGGCAAACAGATAAAGGATGTCAGATAGTCCAATCTCAAGTACATGGTAGATCAGGGTCACTGGTGCGACTAGCAGAAATAAACAGTAAGCGCCAAGCACGCTGGCATAGATACGGAACAGTGTACGCCCTTGTAGATTATGGGAGAAGCTTCTAGCCATCTGTATAAGGAAGAATGCGAACAACGGATAGGACAACGCTTTGGCCTTAACGATCCAAGTGAAGTTGAGTGGCATCCAACTCAATAACAGATTGTCATGGTCGGAGGCGACCGTTAGGGCAGCTACCAATGTTAGCATTGAGAACGTCAGCAGAGCTCGTTCCTTCCGGATAAACAGAAACATGACAAAAGCATATAAACTGTGCAAAACCAGTATGGCGAACGTGATCTTTTGCAGATCGATAGACAATCCTCGTTCACTTCCAATGGCTTCTGGAGAACCAAAATAGAGGGAGCGTGTGATCCCGCCGCTATAAGGGTCATCAAAGTTAGCTGTCTGCACCAGAAGATTGATTTCGGTGGAACCATCAAGCGCATAGGAAGTCGTAAATGCAGTCCTCTCCGGTCGATAGGCTTCAGCATGGGTAGCAGGTTGGCCGAATTCGGCCACAATGGTCCCGTTCATCTCGATGATCGATGATGTCTGGATTTTCTGACCCCAGAGAGCGATTTCCTTCACAGATGGATCTAAAAGTATGCGAAGATGATACGTTCCATATCCGAATGACGATGAGGATTGTGGTAATGCATTCCGCCAGTCACCGGGAACTTGAATCCGTGTGGATGGGTTGTCCGCTATCTTCGCGTCACGATTAGAGATTAACGCCTGGGGGTAAAATTCCCATTCTCCATCCAGGGATATGGGTGAAGCGTTGGCGAGGTCCCAGCCTCGGAGGTCCAACACGCCTTTAGCGGGTTCAGGATGTGCGGGTATAGTGAAAGACACGGACCATATCCAACGAAAGCCAAGTAAAATAGTCAGAAATAGAATTGACAACATTACATATCGGGGTATTTTTTTATAGGTTAATAGTTTCATGGCAGACTTTAGTTTTCGACAGTTTACTTCAAATTCCTGCATGCCCTCCGCCAAAGAAGAACATTTTTTTGAATACCGGAACATAGATTCTATATTTAAATGATAGCGGTCCCACGTCAGGATTTATGGTAAAATTATAGATTAAAGGGTGATCAGTGAGCCAGAGGAGTTGTGCATATGAGAGTGATTTTGGTAGATGATGAATATCTCGCTCTGAGCAGGTTGAACAAACTGTTGCAAGAGAGAGAGGATTGCGAAGTTATCGGCTCTTTTCTGACGGCACAGGAAGCCATAGATCAGATCGAAATTCATCTGCCGGAAATCGTCTTTATGGACGTTCAGATGCCGGGGATGAATGGGATTGAGGCGACCGAACGTATCCATGAGGTTTCTCCTGGAACAGAAGTTATTTTTACAACCGCATATAACGAACATGCACTCACGGCCTATGGGCTTGAAGTGCTGGATTATATTATGAAGCCTGTAACGCGTGACCGTTTGGAAAAAACGATGAAGATGTATCAACGCCGAACGGTGTCAGCAATTCTGAATATAGCAGAAGGGCCATCCATGTTGATCCGTTGTCTGGGGATGCTCCAAGTCCAAGTGCACCCCAATGAGCCGCCAAAACATATGAAATTCAGAACAACCAAGATTAGAGAGTTATTCGCTTATCTGCTCCACCATCGGAACAAGCCGATTAAGCGGGATACGTTACTTGAACTGTTGTGGCCAGAGTTGGATGAGCGGAGAGGTATATCCAATCTGCACAGTGGGATCCATCGCTTACGCAGCATGATGAACGAACTCATGGGTGAGGATAAGATGTCCATTCGCTATCAACAGTTTGGTTATCTATTGGAAACGGGTGAATTCAGGATTGACGCGGAAGAATGGGAGAGCCGTCTTAACCGATTGCCTCTATTATCTTCGTCTACAATAGCTGAACATCGACAGACCTCAGATCAATATGAAGGCAAATATTATGGTGAGGACGATTACATATGGGCTGAGCTGGAGCGTCAGCGCTTGCATGCACTCTGGCGTAATCACGCCATGCAACTTGCACAATACTATATTGAAATGGGACAGAATACGGAAGCACTCACGTTATATCACCGGGTACAGCAATTTGAGCCATCATTGGAGCAAGTTGGATTGGCCTTAATGAAGACCTATGATCGATTAGGCAATAAAGATCCTGTAATCGCACAATATAATCAGTTGGTCACTACGTTAGAACAAGAGGCGGGCATACGTCCTGGTCTGGAAGTTGAGTTGTGGTACCAGCAATGGAAACAATCAAATAGTTAATTGGAAATATACAGCCTTGCAGCTTCGTTTGCAAGGCTGTTTTTTTGTCGTATTTGCTAGCGAAAGGTTTGGTAAGAGTTTGGTAAGAGGCTATGTGTAGAATAAGCAAGATGAGGGTCAACATTATGTTTTGAGTCAGTAAGCAGTCCAAAAATAACATATTAAGTAGGAGGAACCTATGTACACAGCAAAAATTCGGAAGAAACCATGGCAAAGAATGTCCATGTTAGTTCTTTCCTTTATTCTGGCGATTGGAACGTTACCCATGAGTTTGGCTCAAGCGGAGGCGACTAACGAGACTCCTGTTGGTCCGGGCGGAGTTGGATCCCCTTCACTATGGCTACGACCAGAGCGGGTAAACGGAGTTGCCAGCGGCGAAAAGGTGAGTATGTGGGAAGATCAAGGCAGTAAAATAAATAACGCAACGCAAGACGTGGTCGCGAATCAACCGACCTATTGGGATGATAAAAATCATAATATCAATTTCAATCCGGTATTGGAATATAACGGCACAAGTAGTTTTATGAATCTGGATGTAAGTAAGCTCCCTCAAGGGAAGAGCCCCAGATCGATCATTACCGTTAGCAAAACCAATAAAACAGGAGGCCTCAATTATATTATTTCATGGGGAGTACAAACGGGCGGTTATACGGGCATGGGGATGCTTCAAGTTGACGCAAGAGGCGGCTTGACGACATTTAACAGTGACCCTAACCAGACTTTATACACTCCCGACAAGTTTATGGGAATGACGTTCCCGACCGAGCTATTTGTTACTTGGACAGGTGGGGACACTGGAACGAATATAGCTAGATTGTACAGTAAAATGAAGCAGGTACAGGAACTGGGTGGTTGGGGAAAAGAACTTAATAAGGCGTGGAATACTGGTAACTCGGACGGAGCCGTAGTTGGTAAGCTAATTCCGGCAACTGCGGCCAATAGTGGATATTGGCAGGGTTCGATTGAAGAAATCATCGTATTTGACCATGATCTTACGGACGTAGAACGCCAAAAAGTCAGCACATATCTGGCGATCAAATACGGCTATACGCTTGATCAGACGACAGCCAATTCATATGTCGATTCAAACATGGCTACGATCTGGGATGCCCAGGAGAACGCAGTCTATACCCATCGTATTACAAGCATCGGTCGAGATGATCAGAGCGGCTTGATGCAGAAACAAGCCAAAGCGCAGGAACAGGAATCTACGTTGACGATTGCTTTGGGCAACAGTGTTGAGGATGCCAATTCTGCAAATAAAAATGAATTCTCAAAGGATTCTTCTTTCTTTACGTTTGGTGACAATGGAGCAAGTACTGAATTCAAAACACCAATTACGAAAGATGGGAAAAAACTACTTGGGATGGAGCGTGTCTACAAGGTACAGAAAGCAAACTGGACTGAATCACAGATTACACTTCAGGTAGACGAAGCGGGAGCTAACCCGGCTTTGCCTCAATATGTTGTGATCAGCAATGATGCTCAATTTGATGGACAAGACTCATTCCATTTAATTGAGAACGGCCAAGTAACTCTTAATACCTCAAATTTTGGTCCGAACTCTTACTTTACCATTGCAACTGCTGCTACTCCTTTGACGGTACCGGACGTCACACTGACCGACGATGAGTTGACATGGGAAGCAGTTGCGCATGCAGATAAATATGAAGTAACGATTGAACTGGAAGACGGCACGAAGCGGACGGAGGAAGTAACCGGAACGGCGCTTAACCTGTCGCAATTGGTACCATCGCTAGAAGTTGGTACCCACAAAGTGACAGTAACAGCGAAGACGAACAATCCAGCCTATTCTGATTCAGAAGAGTCGAATTCGAAAAGTTATGTTGTTGCTATTGATAAGTCGAAGTTGAAAGCTAAAGCCGATGAGATTAACGGTAAAATCGAATCAGGCGAACTGGACGAAGAGGAGTACACACCAGAAACATGGCAAACGCTGCAAGATGCGGTAGGAGTTGCTGAATCCGTGTTCGACGACGAGAATGCAACACCGGAACTCGTGGAAAAGGCTTATCAAGATCTGGTGGATGCCCGAAAGGGGCTTACCAAAAAGCCTGGTACTGGTGTCGACACGTCAGTGCTGAAAAATGAACATGATAGAATCAAGGGTGAAAATCTAACTGAAACGGAATATACGGTAGAGAGCTGGGAAGCACTCAAAGTTGCGATGAATGAAGCAGAGCGAGTGTTGAATGATTTGACAGCGAATCAAGCGCAGGTAGACAAGGCACTTCAGGATCTGACTAACGCTAGAACGGGACTTACCAAAGTAATTGGTACAGATGAATCTACGTTGCAGACACTGGTCCCTTCCGTGGGAAGCTTATCCCCGGCATTTGATCCGGCTAAAGACACGTACACCATCTCAGTACCAAATAGCGTATATCAATTTCAGTTAACGCCAACGGCACTTGATCCACTTGCGAAGATTGAAATAGCTGTTGGAGATGGAGAATGGAACGAGGTTTCAAGTGGCACTGTTAGTGAGAATCTACCGCTCCAAGTCGGTGGGAATAAGATCGTTGTTAGAGTAACCGATTCACTTGGAAATGTTACGGCGTATAAAATCAACGTGACTAGAGCATCTAGTGACAATGGTAACAATGGTGGAGGCAACAATGGCGGCGGTGGAAATACGGGCGGTAACAGTGGAAGCACACCAGCACCAGCACCTACACCTGCGCCTGTACCAACGCCAACTCCGGCACCCGTGAAGGATAATTTGGAAACAACTCGGGATGGTAGCCATCAACCATTTGCTACATCCAAACCATCTGACAACAAAGAAACATTGGTTCAAGTTGATCCAGCCAAGCTGAATGTTGCCATGTCACAAGGCACAGGACAGCAGTTCGCCATTCATTCACCAAATGATGGGCATATGAAGGTGGACGGGTTAACCCTCGAAACTCTGAAACAATTAGTGGATCAAGGTTCCAAACTAAACATTAGCAATCCGCTGGCGATCTATCCGGTACCTGGCGGTAAAATGGACGTGAATGGTGTGTCCAGACAGCTTGGTAATGCAGCGTTGAATGATATTGATGTCCATGTTGATATCGCACGTTCCTCGGATGCTTTGATTGACAGTGCCGAGACAAGAGCCGCATCCCAAGGATATGAGCTACTTGTGACACCGGTTGATCTGGATCTGACGTTTACGAAAGATGGCCAGACCGTGCGATCCGGCCAGCTGAACGGCTATGCACCGAAGTATATTGCACTTCCGGAAGGTATCGACCCGAACCGGATTACCACAGGTGTAATCATCAATCCGGACGGTAGCATCTTCCATGTACCAACGGTTGTAACCAAGATCGATAGTCGTTACTACGCACTCATTAATGACTTGCGTAGCAGCGGAAGTTACTCGGTCATCTGGAATCCGCAGGATTTTGAAGATGCCAGATCCCATTGGGGTAAAACGGATGTGAACAACATCGCTGCGAGATTAGATCTGCAAGGTAACGGAGATAACACATTCTCACCGAACCGTCAGGTTACTCGTTCTGAGTTTGCCGAGATTGTTGTACTTGGACTGGGCTTAATGCGTCAGGATGCACCACAGAATCTATTCCCTGACGTTAACGATTCCGCATGGTTCCGCTCCGCGGTAGCCCTTGCGAATGAATTCGGTATCGTTCGCGGTTATGATAATGGGAACTTCTACGGTAATCAGGAAATCACACGTGAGCAAGGATTTGCGATGGTTGCTCGTGCCTATCGTCTGATTGAACCGGAAGCGGCAATCAACCCGGATCAGATGAACTCTGAACTGGAACGTTACAGTGATGCAGCGGATGTATCGAATTGGGCGAAAGAAGATGTAGCCCAGTTGATTGCAGCCGGAATTATCCAAGGTAACGGGCCGGAGGTGCTGAGTCCAAAGACCACGATGACTCGTGCCGAGGTTACTGCATTGATTGCAAGAATGTTGAAAGTAACAAACTTGATTGATCAATAGACACAATCTAAAATGAAAAGCCTTTGCTGACATTGGGGGTCGGCAAAGGCTTTTTTCTTTTTGGAATGACGTTGGAGTACTGAACTCTATTTGTTTCCTTCTACCGATCAGTATTCATTATCGTATAGCTTGGTAAGAGTTTGGTAAGAGGCTCAGTGTAAAATAAGCGGTGAAGCATTTCAAAATTAACACAATCTAGTAAATCAGACATCCTGAAGGGATTATGAGAAGAATGATTTAGCTAAATTAGTTATAGTCGAAAGGTGTGACAAGTGTTTGAAGAACAATAAGAAATTGCGCAACAGCAAAATGACAAGAGTATGGTCAAGGGTGCTTTCTTTGGTGATGGTAGCGAGTATATTGCCTACACCAATTTTGTTTCCAGCCATAGAAGCTCATGCAGATACTGAAAATCCTGCATCCAACAGTACCGCGATTACCGCAGGGGGATATCCGGGTGGTGTAAGCGACGGACTCATATCATGGATTGATGTTGAGCGAAGTATGAATCTGGCAGCTGACGGCAGTAAAATCACTTCTTTGACCGATCTGGTAGATCTGGACCCCAATGTAGAACATGATAATGTATGGAGTATCGTAAATCCTAACACCTTAGTTACAGGTGCCATTAACTTTAACAGCGGTATATTAATTGATGGTAACAAAGGATACTATATCAGGGCGCCTTTCCATACAACGGATGTCGCTCGTGAGGCATTTTCCATTCAAGGAGCTGCTGCGAATGGTTTCCCATGGCATTTTGGCGGCCAAGGAAGCACCGACACGTACAGTACAAGTGTAATCAGATCTTCATTTGGCAATGCAGGGAACGACGAATTGATTCGAAATAATGCAGGTAACCCGTATCAGTTAGGGCAAGCAGATATTTTCAATGTACTTCGCACTGAGGATTACTTTGGGATGTATTTAAATCATACGAAGTTAATCGATAAAACAACTGCAGGAACAGCGAGCTTTAATAGTGCCACGAGTGCTACGGGTTACTACTTCGGAGCAGGGCATAATCGAAGGTTTAATGGACTAATATCGGAAACGATATTATATAATCGCGAGTTACAGGACGTTGAAAGAACTAAAGTGTACAGTTACTTGGGGTTAAAATACGGAATCACTCTGGCAGACAACTATGTTTCCAGTGATTGGAACGGAGAAGAAGGTACTGTTTTCTGGAATTCGTCGAACCAGGCAGATTACAAGAATCGCATTACCGGGATTGGCCGTGATGACTTAGGTGCCCAGAACCAGAAACAATCCAAGTCACAAGGAGTCGGCTCAAATGTAGCCATTGCTCTTGGAGATACGATTCATTCAGATAATGTCGACAATGAGAATACGATGGATAACAACTCCTTCTTTATGTTTGCAGACAAGAGCGCGAACGATACCGTATCTTATGTAAGTGCACCCATCGTGAAAGATGGCTTTCGTGTAAAGATCATGGATCGTTCGTATCAGGTGGACAAAACAAACTGGAGTGATCAAGATATCACACTTCAAGTGGATGATGCTGAAGGCTTAAAACCAAGCTACATCATTCTTAGCCAAGATGACTCTTTTGACAACAATGATACCTTTTATCCAGTAACGGATGGAAAGGTTACATTAAACAGTTCCAACTTTGCGGACGGTTCTTACTTCACGTTTGCAGCTGCTTATCCAGACCCTAAAGATGCTCACTTGCTAACATCGCAAGTCAATGACGATGGAACTTTGAATCTAACCTTCAATCGTGACGTGAAATCGGATGATTTGAAGGGCTTCACCGTCACAATTGGAGGTACCGTGTATGATGATCTGAGTCAATATATAGCTAATGGATCTACGATTTCCATCCCTCTGACGGAAGCTCAGCTTGAATCGGGAGGAGAAATTACAATTAACTATGACGGTAGTGGCACGTTGAGAGACGCGTTAACCGGACTCAAGGTTGATGAATTCGATCAGGCTATTCATGCAGTCAATACAATGCCATTAGCGAAAAAAGTGAAAGAAGCCTTAGCTTTATCGAATGATGATTACACGACTGATTCATGGAATGCATTGCAAACCAAAGTCCAAGAGGCACAGACACTTTTGAGCAATCCTTTGGTAACACAGACTCAAGTAAATGACCTGTTAAGTGTATTGGATAACGCAATCGATGGATTGGTCAAGAATCAACCCAAAGCGGACAGCGGCAGCTTCATCGAGGGCGAAAGCACGATATCCAT
Organism: Paenibacillus sp. SRL342; assembly: GCF_984798905.1. Classification (NCBI taxonomy): domain Bacteria; kingdom Bacillati; phylum Bacillota; class Bacilli; order Caryophanales; family Paenibacillaceae; genus Paenibacillus; species Paenibacillus sp. SRL342. Next base: position 7,077,915 of record NZ_OZ481790.1, on the reverse strand, counting down.
TCATTTTAATAAAAGTATCGAAGTAGTTTCTGAAGTGGATCTAAGTAGTTCATTTACAGTTACGGTAGGTGGGCAAGCCGTAGAAGTTGTCGGAGCTGTCATCGATGGATCTGATCCTACAAAATTGATTTTGACCTTGCCCGAATCGGTTAAATTATCAAGTGATGAGAAGGTTAACGTTGCTTACAATGGAACATCTGGCTATCTAAAAGGCGAGGGAGCAGAAGGAACATTGGTTCATGATTTCCAATTCGATTTGGAAGACCCATTCGCGAGCGCGCTGAAGATTATTGAACCAGCAGGGAGTACTTCAGATAAGAAGCCAGCAGTCTCGGGTACGGTCCATACGGATACAGATACGCTGAGTGCAGTGTTGAAAGATGCAGAAGGTCGTGTAATTGATGTTGCAGGAAGTTTGATCTGGAATGCTGGGGACCCAAACTGGTCCTATCATCTGGATGAAGATCTTGCACCCGGCACTTATACCGTTGAGGTAACAGCAGTGGACGGAGGACGTTCCGTTACGAAAACGAAAACATTTACTATTGTAAAAGAAGCACTGACACAGCTCAGTCTGACCGATTCATTTGGGAAAAATATTGCGTTGAACCAAGCATTTGATCCAAACCAATTCAACTACGCAGCAACGGTAACCAATGATGTGTACAATCTACGTATTTACCCGACTGCTCCTTATGCTGCAGACAAAATTGAGATTTTGCATGATGGAATCTGGAAGGAAGTGGAGAGTGGCAATAGTAGTGATGATCTTGCACTTAAGGTAGGTTCAAACACAATTGTCATTAGAGTTACAGATACGAATGGTTTGCAGACGGAGTACACTACGGTCATCACCAGAGCATCCAATGACAATGGTAACAATGGTGGAGGCAACAATGGCGGCGGAAATACGGGAGGTAACGGTGGAAGCACACCAGCACCTACACCTGTGCCAGTACCAACGCCAGCACCCGTGAAGGATAATTTGGAAACAACTCAGGATGGTAGCCATCAACCATTTGCTACATCCAAACCATCTGACAACAAAGAAACATTGGTTCAAGTTGATCCAGCCAAGCTGAATGTTGCCATGTCACAAGGCACAGGACAGCAGTTCGCCATTCATTCACCAAATGATGGGTATATGAAGGTGGACGGGTTGACCCTCGAAACTCTGAAACAATTAGTGGATCAAGGTTCCAAACTAAACATTAGCAATCCGCTGGCGATCTATCCGGTACCTGGCGGTAAAATGGACGTGAATGGTGTGTCCAGACAGCTTGGTAATGCAGCGTTGAATGATATTGATGTCCATGTTGATATCGCACGTTCCTCGGATGCTTTGATTGACAGTGCCGAGACAAGAGCAGCATCCCAAGGATACGAGCTACTTGTGACGCCGGTTGATCTGGATCTGACGTTTACGAAAGATGGACAGACCGTGCGATCCGGCCAGCTGAACGGCTATGCACCGAAGTATATTGCACTTCCGGAAGGTATCGACCCGAACCGGATTACAACAGGCGTGATTATCAACCCGGACGGTAGCATCTTCCATGTACCAACGGTTGTCACGAAGATCAATAGTCGTTACTACGCGCTCATTAATGACTTGCGTAGCAGCGGAAGTTATTCGGTCATCTGGAATCCGCAGGATTTTGAAGATGCCAGATCCCATTGGGGTAAAACGGATGTGAACAACATCGCTGCGAGATTAGATCTGCAAGGTAACGGAGATAACACATTCTCACCGAACCGTCAGGTTACTCGTTCTGAGTTTGCCGAGATTGTTGTACTTGGAATGGGCTTAATGCGTCAGGATGCACCACAGAATCTATTCCCTGACGTTAACGATTCCGCATGGTTCCGCTCTGCGGTAGCCCTTGCAAATGAATTCGGTATCGTTCGCGGTTACGATAATGGGAACTTCTACGGTAATCAGGAGATCACACGTGAGCAAGGATTTGCTATGGTTGCTCGTGCCTACCGTCTGATTGAACCGGAAGCGGCAATTAGCCCGGATCAGATGAACTCTGAACTGGAACGTTACAGTGATGCAGCGGATGTATCGAATTGGGCGAAAGAAGATGTAGCCCAGTTGATTGCAGCCGGAATCATTCAAGGTAATGGGCCAGAGGTTCTGAGTCCAAAGACCACGATGACTCGTGCCGAGGTTACTGCATTGATTGCAAGAATGTTGAAAGTAACAAACTTGATTGATCAATAAACACAATCTAAAATGAAAAGCCTTTGCTGACATTGGGGGTCGGCAAAGGCTTTTTTCTATTTTTATTAAATTCTTAAATTCATGTCGTAATACTTTCGCCCTGTTGGCAGATCGTGGAATCTGAGATGATGGGTTCACCAGAGGTTCGGGCGACAAACTTTGAACTGCTGGCCTTCAGGCTATTGCGATCCTTCCTTCTACAATCATTGGAGATCATAGGGTCGCAGCTCTCCTGAAGATTTTATTTCAGAGAGGAGGCGTCCAGGCTATCACATTCCTTCCTTCTAACCCTAACCTTTCACGTTATATAGGGATGTGGCTTTCCTGGACTCTTTTATCATGAACAATACAATCTATTTGCGCAGAGCGAACAAACTTATTATCGAATCAAACGAAGGGAAACAACAGTTGCCGAAGACACATCTGGCGACTGCCCTCAAAAATATTGAAGCACTCGGATACACCTTCTCGGATGAGCTAATGCAGGCGATGCGGCAGCTGTCCAAGGAACAGTTTGAAACAGTATATCATCAACTGGTGGCTGATCTGAGAGTCATGGTCGGCGCATATGTGAAGTATCAACCAATGTATGCAGGATTCCCGATGCAGGTGATGCAAGCGGATGAAGCGGAGTTATACCTTAATGCAATTATTCATTATCTGACCAACCTGACTGTGGTCTATCCGGATCAACAATGTGTGGAAAGAATGCCTTTGCTGGAGAAGACGGACTTGAAAGTCATTGGTTTGGGAAACCAGCAAGCATTCCAGACGCTCATCCGTCAGATCATTGAAGCAAAAGGTTCCATCTCGGAAACGGACAAGGCGGATATCGATATGGTATTGGAGCATGCAAACCCGGAAGACGTGGATGCGCTATTACCCGCTGAGATTCCGTTCAAAGAAAATGTGGGCTTTGTGGTCGCCTCGCTGTTGAAACATGAAAAAGCGAACATCGAACGGATCGGTCCGTATTTCAAAACGGCAAGTGATGTCCTCCGTCTGGCTGTTGCCTGGTCCAATGGTGATGTCAGCCTCGCTGCGGCTTCTCCCTTCCGGAAATTCAAACGCCGCGAGAGACGCCTTTTGCTCGGATTATTGGAACAATGTGGTTCCATCACGGAGGATATGCTCCGCTATAAGAATCGCTGGATTCGCCTTGGCGAAATTCTGCATCCTTCGGAATATAAGCTTCGGTATCCACGATGTGAAGAAGCCTTTGCTATTTTGCGTAATAATAAACCTTATTCGACTTTCAACGGAAGTGTGGAACTTGCATTCCAATATCGAAATGTCTGGAGTCTGATCGATCTGTTATCACAGCGTCCAGGTGAATTCGCGAGAAGACTGGATCACTTGTTGCGGATGACCGAAGATGAAGCGTATGTACTGCTGGCATTTGGTGAGGTTTTGGAGCAGGTATCTACCCCGGTCTTGTTGCAAGTGAGACAGCATTTTACACAGCGTAATGAACCGCAGGATCTGCGTGTCTTCTTCCCAAAAGGCAATGTAGCGAAAGCCTTTGCTGTTCCGAATGAGTTGCCAGACATCGATGAAGCCACGTGTCAGGAGGTCGTGCAATTATGCGAACAGGCGCTGATAGAGCGCTTCGCTGTCCTTCCCACGCTTGGAAAGACCTATGTCGATCCACAGCTTCATGATTATCTGGTACCGTTTTCCCAGAGATCGGCAAGCAAGGCTCTACGTACCATCGTTCGTGGAAGCCGTGTGCCGATGGCAGAGGGTGATACCATTCGTTTCTTCAACTGGTGGAAAGAGGGGGACGTGGATGGCAAATCTACAGGGCGTGTGGACATTGACTTGTCTGCGGTGATGTACGATAAGGACTGGAACTATGTGGAGCATATTTCTTATACGAATCTGCGATCCTCCAACTATAAGGCTGTTCATAGCGGAGATATCGTGACCGCACCTTATGGCGCAAGTGAGTTCATTGATCTGCATATTCCATCCATCGTGGCTTATGGTGGACGATATGTGGTGGCGACACTGCTTTCGTTTACCAGTCATCCGTATTGTGATCTGCCGGAATGTTTTGTGGGCTGGATGATGAGGAAGAAGCCGGGGTCTGGCGAAATTTTCGAACCATCTACCGTAGCGAACAAAATCGATATTACCGCGGATACCCAGATTGCGATCCCTGTCATTATGGACCTGGTCGAACGTACCGTCATCTGGACAGACCTGGCGCTGACAAGCCATCCCGATTACTACAATAATGTGGAAGGCAATCAAAAAGGCATGGTCCTGATGGGGAAAGCACTAACGAATTTACGCAAACCCGATCTGCATGACTTGTTCATGCTCCATGCCAAAGCTAGAGGAGAGCTGGTGGATACAATGGATCAGGCGGATACAATCTATTCGGTGAATCAAGGCATTACGCCGTACGATATCGAGCAGATTATGGCAGAGTATCTGGTTTGACCTGTTTGACTTGATTACTGGTGTTATGTGAATATCAAGGTTAGAAAAGAGTAGCTGATGCTGCTCTTTTTTCTGTTTAGATGCAAAGAGCCTACAGAATGGTGCAGGTAATGTCGGATGCAAAGAGAATGAATTTGCTAAGCTTGAATTAACGTGGGAGGGATGATATGGATACGCTGAGGCGGTTAAATGAAGCCTTGAATCATATTGAGGAGCATCTGATGGATGTCGTGGACATGAAGGAGATTTCCCGAATTGCCTGCTGTTCGGAGTATCATTTTACACGCATGTTCTCTTTTCTTAGTGGTGTAACGCTCTCGGAATATATTCGACGTCGCCGCTTGACACTTGCAGCTATGGAGTTAAGCCACAGTGACAGCAAAATCATTGATATTGCGTTGAAATACGGGTATACATCGCCGGATTCTTTCTCTCGTGCTTTTCAAAGCATGCATGGCACTACGCCCTCCGAAGCGCGAAACCATGGTCCATTTCTTAAAGCCTTCCCACGGATGACATTTCAACTGACCATTCAAGGAGGAAGCGAAATGAACTACCGCATTGAAGATAAAGAGGCGTTTCGAATCGTGGGTATTCGTAAAAGGGTGCCAATCGTATTCAACGGGGTTAATCCGGAGATCGCTGCGATGTACCAGAGTCTTACACCGGAATTGATTGATACAATTAAGGGGGCATCGAACGTCCAGCCTCTGGGCTTAATTAGTGCTTCGGCCCATTTCAGTGAGGGGCGGATGGCAGAACAAGGAGAACTGGATCATTACATTGGCGCTGCTACGACAAAAGAAGTGCCTGAAGGACTGGAACAGCTCGAGGTTCCTGCTTCGACGTGGGCTGTATTTACTGTCGTTGGCCCGTTTCCAGGCACGCTACAGGAGGTGTGGGGCCGGATCTACGCGGAGTGGTTTCCTTCATCGGACTATGAGCTGAGTGAGGGTCCGGAAATGTTATGGAATGAGCACAAGGATGTTACTGTAGAGCAATATAGAAGTGAGATTTGGATACCTATTCGGAAGAGATGATACTGTCTCGAGCTTGGTATCTGCTAGCGCAGCTTTTTGAAGCTGCGTTTTTTATTTTCAGAATTCACTATCGGATATACGAGCCGTTTTCATTGCAAATATATGTAATATAATGGTATTATTTTATTGGAATTGTAAGAATACTTGTATTTAGAAGAGTGATTTAAAAAGGGGGTGAAGAGATCTGGTTTACATGAAGTGATGATTTTATTTTATACGCACGCAGACATAACATTTCAGTTGATTATGGACATGCCCGCATAGCAGACATATCGATATGAGACGAAAGTGTCAGTTATTATACATTATAATGTAAGCGCTTTATTAAATGAAATCCAGGGAGGGATTTACTCATGACCAAAAGTATAGTGAGAAAGGCGCTTGGTTTGTTTTTAATTGTCGTTATGATTGCAACAGCTGTTGTATACCCTGCATCTACCGGACACGCGGCCACCATTAATGTTACGGATAACGGCTCCAGAATTGAAGTAAACACCGGTTCAGGATTAGTCTATGTGGTGAACAAAACCAATGGGGATATTATCTCAGCCAAAATGAACGGTACGGAGCTGAACAGCAATAGAGGATCACATATCGGCTCAGGTTTGGGCTCCTCGGCCAATGTGACGTGGAATACCTCACCTTCCGGATCAACCGTGTTAATCACGGTATCCACAAGCACACTGACCCACTATTATGCTTCACGTGGTGGGGAGAACATCATATACATGGCAACGCATATCACGGCTCAACCTTCGATCGGGGAGCTGCGATACATTTTCCGTAGTAATGGTAGTGTTTTGACAGGTGTTCCGGCGAATTCAAACAACCGAGGTAACACTGGAGCGATTGAAAGTCAGGATGTGTTCGGGTTTGCAAATGGACAGTCAGCCTCCAAATATTATGGTAATGATCAGGCCAAAGATTTATCCGTTCGTGGAGTTACGGGGAATGGCGTCGGTGTATTTATGGCCTACGGCAATCGGGAAAAAAGCTCTGGTGGTCCATTCTTCCGCGACATCCAGTTCCAAAGTGGAACAGAGACGGAAGTGTATAATTATATGAACTCGGGACATGCACAGACGGAGAATTGGCGCCTGGGTCTGCATGGGCCGTACGCTTTGATCTTTACAACCGGAGGTACGCCAAGTGTACCCGACTTCAGCTGGATGTCTGGTCTGAATCTGCAGGGTTGGGTATCCAGTCGGGGGAACGTGGTACTTAATGGTCTCTCCGGGATGGATACAGGGTATGCTTACACAATTGGATTCGCCAATAGCAATGCCCAGTATTGGGTAGGAACTTCTTCAAGTGGGGCGGCAGCCAAATACAGCATGATTCCGGGCACGTACACCATGACAGCCTATAAGGGAGAACTGGCTGTATATACGGAAACGGTTAATGTCACGGCAGGACAAACGATGACATTGAATACACGTACGATCAACAATGACCCAAGTAAAGCCTCTAACATCTGGCGAATTGGCAATTGGGATGGTACACCACGGGAGCTCCTGAATGGACAGACGATTCCGATTCGTCACCCATCCGATAGTCGCAACCCAAGCTGGGGGCCTGTCACCTATGCTACCGGTAGCGCGACCAATCGATTCCCGGCAATCCAGTTCCGTGGTCAGAATTCTCCAACCACAATAACGTTTAATTTGAATGCATCTCAAGCGGCGTCTTCTCATACGCTCAACATCGGTATTACCGCAGCTTACAATAATGGCAGACCTAGTGTAACGGTTAATGGACATGCTTTAACCAATCCTGCTGCATCTTCACAGCCCAATTCTCGCAGCTTCACCATTGGTACGTATCGTGGGAACAACACAACCTTTAGCTGGAATGTTCCAGCATCCTACTTCGTGAATGGTTCCAATACCATCACGATTACGCCAATCAGCGGTTCAAGTGACTTGGGTAACTGGTTAAGTGCAGGTTGGGTGTACGATTGTGTTGAGTTGCTGAATTGAATGAAGAATGCAATGTAGTGGAAGGAATATAAGGAGGTAGCCTGCCTGGTTTTCTTAACCGGGTTCAGGTTACCTCTTTTAGTCTTGTCATCCGAAATGAAAAGATATCGATTCATGATATCCCTAAGGATCTTGCTTTGCTGGAGATGGTGATCCGGATAGTGGTATAATTTTCAATACGTAGTCATGAGTGAATGAACGGGAGGAAAAGAGAATGAGAGACGATCTGTTGGTTCAACTGCAAGAGTGGCATGAAGAAGATGAATTTCAGGAAATTGTAGATGCAATTCAAGCGATTCCTGTGGAAGAAAGGGATTATGAGCTGGTTAACCATCTGGGACGAGCGCTGAATAACCTGGAACGATATGAAGAGGCAGTCGAACAATTCCTGACGGTTGCTAAAGAGGGAACAGGTGACCCACTCTGGCATTATCGGATTGGACTGGCTTATTACTATCTAGAGCAATATGCGCATGCGTTGCAGGCGTTCGAAAGAGCGGATGAATTGGATCCTGAAGATGAAGATACGCTGGAATTTCTGGAGTGGATTCGAAGCAAAATGGAGGAGCTGTCCGAATCTGCAGAGAAGCCCGTGGATACCGTCCCATCAGTCTCTGAAATCTCAATTGCACCTGTTCGTGTTAGCCATCTGGAACCAATGGGTTTTTGGAATGACAGTGCTGAAGCTGCGGATCAATATGTATTGGCCCCGCCTACCGATGGACAGATCGAGTCAATGGAGGAGCAGTTGGTGTTCAAGCTGCCAACTTCCTATATTAACATGATGAAATTACATAATGGTGGTGTTCCCCACTATCGGCATTATCCTGTCGGCCAAGTAGAGGCTGCCAAGAAGGTCCGCGTGGAGATCAAGGGAATACTGGGTATTGGACGTGAGAAAGCACATTCGTTGGGTGGTCAAGCGGGTAGCCGATATATCATCGAGCAGGGGGGGTACCCCGAGATTGGTGTTGTACTATGTGAGTGCCCTTCCGATTCAGAGATCGTGATGCTGGATTATCGTGAATCCGGCAATGCGGGTGAGCCCGAGGTTGTTCATGTGGATAAAAAAGAAGGCTACAAGATCACTTGGCTTGCGCCCAATTTTGAAACCTTTATCCAAGGTCTGGTGAATGAGGAAAATCAACCTGCAAACCTTCAAGGTGCACTGTAAGTAAAGGTATGAGCTTCTTTTTATACAAACCGTTGAAAATGAAAAGGCTGCGCCCTAACGAAGGGAGTAGCCTTTTTTACTGCCCAGTTATTGGGATAAACGCCATGTTGCCGAACGATATTTTTGTCAAGGAATGAAAATGGATGAATTATATTTGTTATAAAAATCCAAAATAGGCATATAGAGGTGTGCATATTGCATAAAGGCAGTTCCTCTGATATTATTTAGACATCTAATATTTAATTGTGTAGATTTTAGATGTCTAAATAATATATTCTCTTCAAGGCAAAATTGACAGCTGAATTAGATTCATCCAAATAAATCAATACGTTAGGAGCAATTCACATGGGAAAATTAGATAATAAAGTAGCCATTATTACTGGCGGAGCCTCGGGAATCGGGGAGGGCATGGTTGATCTTTTTGCGCAGGAAGGCGCCATCGTCATTGCAGCAGACATTAATGAGGAAGCACTGGAGAAAGCAAGCCAAAAAGAGAATGTGTACGGAATGAAGTTGAATGTATCTTCGGATGAGGATTGGCAGGCACTGGCGAAAGTAGTGAATGAACGTTTTGGTAAAATTGACATTCTGGTCAACAATGCAGGCATTTCTTCGGAGAAGCCATTTGAGGAAATCAATGCACAGGATTGGGAGAAAATGCTCTCCATTAATGGCTTCGGCCCATTCGCTGGCATGAAACATGTCACTCCTTATATGGCAGCCCAGAAGAAAGGTTCCATCGTCAATATCTCATCATACACCGCTTTGATTGGACAAGGCTTTAACCATTACTCGGCATCCAAAGGCGCAGTACGTGCATTATCCAAAGCCGCTGCAACCACCTTCGGACGTCAAGGTATTCGGGTGAATGCTCTTTTTCCTGGGATCATCGAAACACCAATGACCCAATCCTTGAACACCTCAAAAGAACTGCTTGAACGATTAATTCAGGCAACGCCTTTGCAGCGTCTGGGTCAGGCTATCGATATAGCCAAAGCCGCGTTGTTCTTGGCGTCGGATGATTCTTCGTACATTACAGGATCTGAACTGGTGATCGATGGTGGCTACTCAGCCCAATAGCGTGTAAAATGATGACAGCCCTTAAGTTGAATTAGGGCTGTTGTTTATTTTTTCGAGGAGGATCTAATGGAAGAACAGAACATTTTTGAGCTTATACACAACATGGATAATTTCACCAATAAATTGATCATACAATGGAATAAATCATTCAATGAGGACCTGGGTGTCTCTCATGTGCTTGTACTCAGCCATCTCCATCAAAATGGAAAAAGCCGACCTTCGGATATTGCAAAAATCTTAGGGTTCACTCCGCCTACACTCAGTTATTTATCTGACAAGATGGTAGCCAAGGAACTAGTTGTTAGAATGGTAGATGAGGCGGACCGTCGCATTATTTATTTGAACATTACAGATAAAGGTGCCGAAGTCCTCGGAAGAGCAATATTGGAGGGCCAGAAGCTGCGTAAGAATTTGTTCGAGAAATTAAACGAAGCGGATCGAGCGCAATTAGTCCATATTTTTGAGAAGATGAATCGGGAAGATTGATCAATAGCCTGGAAGGGAGACAGAAGGTGATATGGAGGAACCGCTCAAAGTATATAACACCGCAGTAGAAGCTTTTCTTGAAGTAATCGGGGGAAAGTGGAAGCCTGTTATTCTATTCCATCTTACCTTTGGCAAGAAACGTAATGGTGAGCTGATGAAACTGATCCCTGCGATCACCCAGAAAGTGCTGACCCAGCAACTTGGTGAATTAACGGAGGCGGGAGTTATTGCCCGTATTTCCCATCACCAGGTCCCACCTAAAGTGGAATATGAGTTAACAGCGTATGGATGGAGTCTTAAAGAGATTCTTCATCTGATGTGTAGGTGGGGCGATATACACGTGGAGAATGTATATGGTGATCGAGGAAAAATTCTGTTTAAGCCACCAACTACTGACCGTTGAATGACTTAAAATAAGCCGATTCTGCAATTCAGGAATCGGCTTATTATGCATTTTATTTACTTTACGGAAGGATCTTGCGATCACGTAGATTTCTGAAAATATCCATAAACATAGTCTCAGTGTCAATGAAATCATGGAATCCGAAGCGGCGAGCTTTGGAACCATCTGCGAAGAAATCGTAATCCCACGAGAAGACAAAATCACCAAATGCCCAGGAAGAGACATCATCATAAGGGGTGTTTATCAAATCATACTTTTCAATCATTGAATTCCAAAGATTTTCTTTATCTGCCATCACTGTTGCAAGTGAAAAGGGCAGTGGAGGTGCTGTTTCCAATTCGAAAAACGCAGCGATTTTGGGCCATAGTTCGTTCCAGCGAAACAGATCACCATTGGTGATATTAAATGCCTGATTGGCACATTGCGGATTGGTTGCTGCCCATACGGTTGCATGAGCCAGCAATGTCGCATCAGTCATTTCAAGAAGCGAATGATATGCTCCTGGTTTCCCAGGGAATCGAAGGGGCAAGCCAAGTTCCTTGGAGATAGCAGCATAAACGCCAATAACCATGGCAAGGTTCATTGGATTACCCAGGGCAAATCCACATACAACAGACGGGCGCAGGGCTGACCAGGTCCAGCTGCTTCCGGGTTGCCGATCCTCGAGAAACTGTTGCTGATCGACATTGAATTCAGGGGGCATATGATATGCGTCCGTTTCTTTGGCAGGTGTTTTGAATGGCCCCAGATGTGCACCGTACACTTTATAACCTTGCATTAGGCTAATATGTTGGAGGTTTGGAGCGATCGGTTCGATGGTATTCACGACATTGACGAGCATGGCCAGGTTGGGCTGTACCAATTCGGCCCAAGTTGGGCGATCCTGATACGCGGCGTAGAAAATATGCGTAACGGTCGTTAAATGACTCAGTTTGTCTTGTGTGTCTGTTTCGTTCAGTAAATCAGCTGATATATAACGTAACCCAGGGGCATCTTCCCCTCCGCGGCGAGATGCACCAATGACATTCCATTGTGGAAGTGTCATCAGATAATCAATAAGGTTCCTTCCAATGACGCCTCCAGCACCAATGACAAGTGCGGTGTGACGGGTAACGGATTGTTCGGGTTTCAATGGACATGCTCCTCTCTTCTTCTACTCCTATTGTGGGTCAGAAAAAGAGGGATGAGAAGTACGCACCTCAAAGTCATATACGTACTTTAAAGTAATATATGAGCCTGGTACAGGATATGAGCGTTATAATTGGCACTTTAATGGATGTTAGTTGCCTATAACCACAAGAAGCTGTAAAAGGAACAATCGTCCTTTCACAGCTTAGATGTGTCTGTATATTCGTGCAATAGATCTGTTGTAAATATCGTTTATGCCGGGAACCCGCCACCTGGAGGCGGCCATGCGCCGTAGAAGCGACGCAGCAGAACAATCTCACCCAAATGGTACGAGTTATGGGATGCGATATTGCGCAGAAGTCCTGCCTTGGTTTCACCCGGGAAATAGAGCAGTGGATCATCTAATTGTGCAGACTCTGCAATGGCTGCGGCTTGATCAACCCCATCCAGGAATGCCTGAATATCTGCCTTCCACGTGGCTTCGTCTTGTGGACCCTTCTCTTCAGGCCAGCTCTCACTCACGTTAGCAGGGAGCTGTGGCTTGCGTCCTTCCAAGTGTTCGAGCATGAATTGCTGCCAATAATGCATATGCTTCACCAACTGATAGATCGTATATGGCATAGCATCGTGTGTACGAGCAGCAAGTGTGACATCGATATCGGGTAGAGCACGGGCGATGCGGATATGACCGCGTTCCCCCACTAATGATTTGACAAGGGCTTGCCCAAAGCTTTGATTAGCATCTGACATATGGTACCTTCCTCTCTTCCAAGACCGGATCTGATAACCTGTCTTCTATTTAGTATTATACAATTAAATTGCTAAAAATTAAAAATGGATAACCAAGAACGCTAAATACTTAAAATGCCTATGATATAATAGTGGAAATAAATCTCAAGGCCTCAGGGTCGAGGAGGAAGCTCCTGTGAAAGTGATATTGGTTGACGACGAACGTCTAGCGTTGATAGGCCTTCAAAAATCACTAGAAAAAGAAGTAAGCGGCATTGAAATTATTGCTACATATATGAATCCAACAGAGGCTGTGGCGGGTATTGTGGAGCACCGTCCCGATGTTGTATTTCTGGATATTCATATGCCGGAGATGGATGGTATGGATCTGGGAAGACAGATTCAGGCGGCAACACCGGGCACCGAAATTATATTTGTGACCAGTTACGATCAATATGCGGTGCATGCTTTCGAACTACAGGCTTTGGATTATGTGATGAAGCCCATCCAAAAGGACCGATTGAAGCAGACGGTAAGCCGTGTAAGAGAGAAATTGAGCGTGAAACGCGAGCAGCAGTCAAAGGATACAAACGTACCTTTAATTTGCTGTTTTAATCAGATTCAGTTTAAGCTTCCAGGAAAGGATATCCAGGTTGCCAAATGGCGTACAAGCAAGGCGCAGGAGCTGTTTGCATACTTGCTTCACCACCGGAACCAGGTCATCCATCGCAGTGTTCTGCTGGAGCTTCTGTGGCCGGGAATGGAAGAGGAGAAGACGGCACACCAACTCTACACTGCAATTTATCATGTCCGCCAAACCCTGAAAACTTGCAATATGAATATGATCAAGATTCAGAGTGGACACCTGGAGGCAGGGTATCGACTCGATTTGGGTGAGGCTCAGTTGGATAGTGAGCAGTGGGAACGGGAAATCAGGCAATGGAAAGTCGTAAACGCAAGTACCGTTCATGCCTATGAGCAAGCGCTCCATCTATATAAGGGTACCTATCTTGGTAATTATGAATACATGTGGGCTGAACCTGAGCGGGAAAGATTACGCTATCTGTGGTTGTATCATATGAGACAACTAAGTCTGTACTGCCAGCAGCATGGGCTGGCGGAGAAAGTGATCGAGAGTACACAACGTATCCAGCATATGCTTCCGGATGAAGAAGAAAGTTATTTTATGCTAATGAAGTTATATGATGAAATGCACAACGATCTCGGTGTGGAGGAGCAGTATCGTCTCTTAACCACCAGAATGGAGCAAGATTTGGAGATACCGATCAGTGAGAACATTACCGAATGGTATCAGGACTGGAAGCTCGGTTTAACCAAAGTCATGAGAAAATAATTAATGAAATTACTTCAAACGAAACGTAGGGACCGTTACAAATATTTGATCATCATGCTAATCATTTTTGGAGTGTTAATTGGCATGCGCTCGGTATGGTCAGAGTTATTCGACACAGTAGATGAGCATCGCGCCGTTAACGGGGTGCTTGATCTGAGAGATGTGGATCTGGATCAATCCCCTGTCATGTACTTGAATGGGGAATGGGAACTTTACCCGGATGAGTTACTAACCCAACAAGATATTGCGAAGAGGAATGGCGGTGCGAAGAGTGTTCAGATCCCAGGAGACTGGAGGATTGGACAGAGTCAGGAACAAGAGAATTCGTTCGGATACGGAACGTATCGATTGCGCATTTTGACAGATCCGCTTCAGACGCCGGTAACCTTTTGGTTCAAAGGGATTCAAAGTTCATCCGAGGTTGAGATGAATGGATACAACGACGGGGGGATGGGTGAGGTCTCTGCGGATAGCAGTACATATATACCCCGAAGCACTTCGTATACAGCGACCTATGATCAGGAAGGAACAACCTCCATTGAACTATTGGTCCGTGTAGCCAATTACGACAGCCCGTATATGGGCGGAATTAGCAAACCTGTTCGCTTTGGTTCACAGGCAGCCGTTGATTTTTCGCGTTGGTATTCCATTGGTTTTCAGATGCTCACCTTTCTGGTTATGCTCCTCCACGGCATGTATGCCTGTATTCTTTACGCATTTAATCGACAGGAACGTTCCTTGCTGGTTGGAGCCCTATTAACTTTATCTGTTGGCATCACGGTTACGATGGGTCATGACAATATATTGATGTTATGGCTTCCAATTAATTATACCTGGGGCATTAAAATTCGATTGATCTCATTGTTGCTGCAAAATGCTTGTATCCTTCTGTTATTCCAGAGATTAACGGTGGTTCATGTACGAAAGGCATGGCTAAAGTGGCATGTTGTCATGACCTTGATCTATACGGCCGTGATTGTGGCGGTGCCCATTCATATTACATATGCCATGATCCATTACAACGTTATTAACCTATTCTTTCTTGTATCTCTGATCTGGTTCCTATATATCGTCGGAACGATGATCTTCAGGAAACAGGCGGACCGGGATATTGTTTTTCTGCTGCTTACTGCAGGAGGCATTACATCCAACCTGTTATGGAGTGTGGCTGAGACAGCCAGAGATGTGACAACCGTCTATTATCCTATTGACATCATTTTTGCCATTACCGGCTTCTCCGCCTATTGGTTCAAGAAATACTTCAGGAATGCCAAAGAGAATATGAAGCTGAATACAGAACTGCAGAAGGGTGACAAAATTAAAGATCAATTCTTGGCAAATACATCACATGAACTGCGGACCCCGCTGCACGGGATCATTAACATCGCTCACAACGTGATCACCCGAGAGAAAAGCCGGTTGGATGAACGGAGCCTGGAGGATATGGAGTTGCTGATTACGATCGGTCGACGGATGTCACATCTCCTTGGTGATCTACTGGATGTAGTCCGGCTGAAGGAGCACCGCATTGTGTTACGTCAGGGGCCTCTTTCCATACAATCGGTTGTGCCTGGCGTTATCGCCATGCTGCAATTCATGGTAGAACGAAAATCAGTCCGCCTTCATATGGAGATTCCGGAATCGTTCCCTCAGGTGATGGCTGATGAAGAAAGGCTTGTTCAGATTTTGTATAATCTGCTGCATAACGCGCTTAAACATACAGAGGAAGGAACGATATCCGTAAGTGCCGAAATTCGTGAAGGACATGCTCTGATTCATGTGACGGATACAGGCATTGGCATGGATGAGGATACACGGATGCGCATTTTCCTCCCGTATGAACAAGGGTCGTATGGAATCAGTGATGGACAAGGCATCGGGCTTGGACTGAACATCTGCAAAGAGCTCGTAGAACTACACGGCGGGGCACTTACGGTTCACTCGGAACTCGGAAAGGGCTCGGTATTCAGCTTCGATCTGCCACTCGCGGATGAAGCCGCCGATCAGGCTCAGTCGCAGCTACCTCTAATCTGGGAACAGGCAATGGAGATGATGGAAGATGCACCTGGCGGATTCCTGTTACCTCGCCCCGGTATGAGCGGCGTAGAGTCCTCGGCGACAGCGGAGATGGCTCCTTTGCTAAAAGAAGGGAGAGCTACCATTCTGGCTGTGGATGATGATCCGGTTAATCTGGATGTGCTGGTCAGCATTCTTTCGACGGAACCTTATGATATAACTACAGCAGGTTCGGGTCAGGAAGCGATGGAATTGCTCGGCACACGTCAGTGGGATCTGCTCATTACAGATGTGATGATGCCCAATATGTCCGGATATGAGTTAACCCAGAAGGTGAGGGAACAATTCTCGATGTCTGAGCTTCCTGTGCTGCTGTTGACGGCACGAAGTCAGCCGCCAGACATCTACACGGGGTTTGCATCGGGGGCCAATGATTATGTCACGAAGCCTGTAGATGCGGTGGAACTGAAATATCGGATACGTGCATTGACCATGCTAAATCAGTCTATCCAAGAACGTCTGCGTATGGAGGCCGCCTATTTGCAGGCTCAGATCCAGCCTCACTTCCTGTTCAATACCCTGAATTCACTTATGGTTTTAAGTGATATTGATACAGAGCATATGCGGAAGCTTGGTGAAGCTTTCTCATCTTATTTACGGATCAGCTTCAACTATCTCAATACAGGGGAACTGGTGAAACTATCATACGAGCTGGAACTCGTTGAAGCTTATCTTTTTATTGAAAAAACAAGATTTGAAGACCGATTGTCGGTGGTATTAAACGTAGAGCCGGACCTTCCGTTGCTTCTCCCGCCGCTATCCATTCAGCCCTTGATTGAAAATGCCGTCAGACACGGTCTATTAAGCCGCAATGTTGGCGGTACGTTATACCTATCCATCACTCGTCATGAGGGTTATACCCGTATTGAGGTGAAGGATAATGGCAAAGGTATGGAACCGGAGAAGGTTGCAGAACTGTTACATGCTACGCCAGGTGGAAAAGGCGGAATAGGCATTGTGAATACAAACCGCAGATTGCTGCAACGGTATGGTCGGGGATTATCGATTGTAAGTGAGCCGGGTGAGGGCACGATGGTTTCATTTGATATTCCGGATGAGATATAAGGAAAAGGCCGCAGAAGTGAAACTTCCGGCCTTTTTGTTTTGCTTGCGTGTTCATTCCCTAATTTTAATTATTTCTAATGCTTCTTTCATATGTTAGTATGTTTAACATTAGAAGCGCGGGTTCCGGCATTGGGCGCTAAACGTTGTTATAGTGGGTGAAGAGATCGATGCGCAATTGGGTCAAAAATGAGAATGTGCAGATGACGGCCATTGCCTTTGCCACAGCGGTAGGGGCGCAATTCAAGATAAATCCGTTCCGGGAAGATTACTTCCGAATCGGGCTCGGGGTTAGCATCCTTTTATTTCTGCTGATGATCATGCCACACTTGTCTTATGTGAAGACAGGAATCCTGACAGGCATCGCGAATTTGCTGTTTCAGTCGGCAGATCTCATCAATCATGTACAGACCGTGTCCATTCTGGAAAGCATGCGGGACAATCTGGGGGCAGGTGTGTATTATGTGGTCTTTGCCTATGGGCTTAGCAAATTCAAGCATCGATTCCATGAGATGCAGCCTCTTCTGCTCGGTGGGCTGATTACCTGTATTGATTTCTCCTCTAATCTTGTTGAGCTGTTTCTTCGTGGAATGTTAAGCGGGACCAATATCTTTTATATGAAGGAATGGTTGTATCTGCTTGTGGTAGGCGGTCTGCGAAGTTACTTTGTGATTGGGTTATATAACAGCATTGCGGTGAGGCAGATGCGGCTATTACATGCAGAGCAGGAGAAGCGGATGGAGCAGATGCTGAGTGTGAACTCAGGTCTGTACAGCGAGGTATTTTACCTGAAGAAAGCGATGAATACAATCGAAGGTATTACGGCAGACAGCTATGATCTATATCGCGATCTCCGGGAGCAGGACATGAATCAATACAGTCAGCGCACCCTGGGCATTGCTCAGCAGATTCATGAAGTGAAGAAGGATTCACAACGCATTCTGGCGGGTCTGCTGAAGCTGTATGATAACGAAAAAGCAGTCAACATGAGCCTGTCTGAAGTGCTGAACTTTGCCAGTAAAGCAAACCGAAAATATAGCGAAATGCTGCATAAGCAGGTCGAGATCGACATCGAGCAACAGTATAATTGTGAGTCTCCGTATTACATTCCTCTTCTCACGGTAATGAATAACCTGATTGCCAATGCGGTAGAAGCGATTGAGCATGACGGGACGATCCGAATTCGTGTGTATGAGAAGGAAGATGACGTACATTTCGTCGTGATGGATTCTGGAAAAGGCGTACCCGAAGCCAAACGGGATATCATCTTTGAACCGGGCTACACAACGAAGTTCAATGAAGTCGGCATTGCCGCGACGGGCATTGGCCTGTCCCATGTACGTGATATCGTTCAGTCGTTGGCGGGACAGATTACGGTGGAATTGGCGCCTCCGGGAGCGAGCGGGACTACATTTAGTATTGTTATTCCCAAGATGAATTTAATAAAGGGGGCCGATGTCGATGACACTTTCTATCATGATCGTGGATGATGATGTGGTGAGCCGGAGCATGCTGCATGATATCATTGAATCCTGTGGTATCGGCGATCTTGCGGGCATGGCTGAGGGCGGTATAGAAGGCGCACGGATGATCATGGATCTGCGTCCTGATGTGGTGTTGATTGATCTGCTGATGCCGGATCAGGATGGAATTGAGACGGTAGCGAAGCTGAAGCAAGGCGGTTATACCGGTAAATTCATCATGATCTCTCAGGTGGAGAACAAGGAGATGGTGGGGGCGGCCTACCAGAACGGCATTGAATTCTTCATTCATAAACCGATTAATCGGGTGGAAGTGGAGCATGTGCTCAGCAAAGTGAATGAACAGTGGAAGTATGAGCGTTACGTGCTGGAGATCAAGCAGTCGATGGCTCGATTGAATCTGGTGGAAGCACCAGCCCCTGCCCAAGGTCGTACGGTGCGAGATGCGGTAAAAAGCATTCTAATGGATCTGGGGATCATTGGAGAGAGTGGTAGCAAGGATATCATTGCACTCATGGAGTATGCGATTGACCAGAAGCAGGTCGCGGAGTGGCCACCTCTGAAGGAGTCATATGAAGCGGTGGCCCAGACTTACAAGTCTACGCCGAAGGACGTGGAGAAAGAGAGCAAGGCGATGGAACAACGCATTCGCAGAACGGTAATTGCCGCGTTAACAAACATGGCCTCGATTGGACTCAACGATTATAGCAACCACAAGTTTGAGCACTATGCTCCCCTGTACTTCGACTTCCAGGATGTTCGAATGAAGATGAGAGCCATGGAAGAAGATCAGGCAGGCGACAAAGGCAAGGTTAATATCAAAAAGTTCCTGCATGTGTTCTATATGGAGACGCTTGAAAAGATGAATAATTGAGGCATCATATGCCTCTGTCTGTTGGAGGATATGAAAACCCGGGAAGGTGACCATCGGCGGTGTCGAGGTCACTTTACCAAAGACGGGCAAGCCGAAGGGGTTATTATTTTAATCCAGAATGACTTCTTTATCTGGTTGTTCAAGAAATTCGAACATGATTTTAATTTGTTCCAGCGTATTTCTTTCCAATGATAATTCAGGTAAAGCGTCGATAGCAAAAAAATCAACTGCGCTGGTTTCTACACCTGTTTCCGCATGCCCTCCCACAATGTCACAGCGGATAAACATCTTATATACGTGATAAGGCTCAGGTGGGTGTCCATGGAATTTTTTGTCCAATACTGCTAACAACCGCATCGGCACAACATCAAAACCGGATTCTTCTTTAATTTCTTTCACAGCTACTTCTGATGGTGATAGGCCGATGTCACTCCATCCCCCTGGTAATGCCCATGCGCCATCTATTTTCTCTCGAACCAAAAGCACTTTGTTTTCCCTGAAAACAACACCGCGAATATCGACTTTAGGCGTTGCGTAACCTGAATCACTTGCAAATGTAAGTGATATTTTCTCTTTGTTAACAGAAGTATAGTTACTTAAGATATCAATACTAATGCGCCTCAATTCCTCATATCGCTCGATATCATAAACATCCTTGGCATAGGTTAAACCTGTTTGTGAGATAGCTTGAATCTGTTTTGCCCATTCTAGCCACTTTGTGTCCATGGACACCTCTTTTCTTCGCAAGTCACGAGATTTAGTTTAGTTAGGAAATAACCCCATTATATCATATGAATTACAGTCTATAACTACTAAGAAAGGACAACTCGAAGTTAATTAATCACGCTAATGATTGAACGCACTCTACGATTATTGCTTTTTATTATAAAACTACGAGATATTATAAAGAAACGATGTTCAGAGGAGGAGAAAGTGAAATGAACATAACCATTGATCAGCAAGGCAATTCCAAGGTCGCCATTATTGAAAGTGATGGCATCGTCATCAACAATGCTCAAGATGCACTGGATTTGATGGCTTCGGTAAGGTATAGCGATGATGCCGATAAACTCATTATCAACAAATCCAACATCACGGAAGAGTTCTTCGAACTGAAAACCAAGCTTGCAGGTGAGATTTTGCAGAAATACGTAAACTATCATGTTAAGCTTGCTATTGTGGGAGATTTCGATGGGCATAACAGCAAGAGCTTGAGAGATTTCATCTATGAGTGCAACAATGGCAAGCATGTTTTCTTTTTGAAAACCAAAGAGGAAGCGCTTCAAAAGTTGCATAATATCCGTTAAGCGCACATCTGAAGCATGTAGAGAGCCTACTTATAATTTGAGCCAAACGTAGGAGGTTTGCACCGTGATATCTAATGAGAATTTAAAGGTATATGCTCTGCCTGAGATCGGAAATCTTAAAGTTCATGGCAGAACAACTGGAGAGCGATCGCCGTTGACGTTATTTTGGACGGGGAGTGCAGTTGAACTTAATGTACGGGGCTCCGAACTATGGGTTGAGGTAGAGTCGCAGTATGACATGTATGAGTCATGGATCAGCATTCTGATCAACGGTGTTCCGGTGAGCAGACAGATGTTAACGGCGGGAAGGTACTGGGTCTGTGTATTCCGAGGTATGAACGCAGATGTGGTGAAGAATGTACGGATCGTCAAAGATGTTCAAGCGATGAGTGGTGACCCGGGTTGTGCCTTGCAGATTCATGCGTTGAAATCGGATGGAGCGTTCCTGCCTGTGCAGGAACAACCGTACAAGATCGAGTTCATTGGTGACAGTATTACATCTGGCGAAGGTGCGATTGGAGCGAAAGCGGAGGAAGATTGGATTCCGATGTGGTTCAGCGCCATACATAATTATACGTTTATGACAGCAGAGGCATTGAATGCGGAGTATCGGGTCATCTCGCAAAGTGGCTGGGGTGTGCTGACAAGTTGGGATAACAATCCAAAAGGGAACATCCCCGAGTATTACGAAAAGGTCTGTGGCTTGCTTACTGGTGAACGTAACGATGCGCTAGGCGCAGGAGATCAGCATGATTTTAGTTCCTGGCAGCCGGATGTGGTAGTCGTGAATCTGGGTAGCAATGATGGGGGCGCCTTTCAGTCACCTGAGTGGAAAGACCCCGACACGGGCAAGGTGTACAAGCAGCGTTTGAACGAAGATGGTACGTATCATGAAGAAGATCTGGCTGCTTTTGAGAAAGCGGTGGAACAGTTCCTGTTCAAACTTCGGAAAAACAATCCGGATGCACATCTCGTATGGGCTTATGGCATGCTGGGTTTTCCCATGATGCCTGCCATCTACCGTGCGGTTGATGCGTATACAAAGGGGACAGGGGACCACATGGTCTCAATCATCCAGCTTCCTGATACAACCGAAGAGACGGTAGGGGCGCGTACCCATCCAGGCGAGTTATCTCACCGTAGGACGGCAGAGGTGTTAGCGGAATATGTACGAGGACTGATAGGATAACTTGATACATGGTAATGGAAAGACCACTCTTTCATGAAATGTACCCCAATGGTTAGATGGTGTCTAACTTGATGAGGTCCCTTCATCATAAGAATGGTCTTTTCCATTTCTACTTATCTAGACATTCGAAGGTGTGTCCACTGTGCCGCTGTTCTGTACCTCATAACGAATCGAAATGATCTGTCCCAGCGTCTGGGTCCGGACCATTTTGAATTGACTGGGCACAGTGCCTGTCGGGAATAAGGGGATGCCTTCACCAAGGATTTTGGGAATGATAGCGACTTCAATCTCATCCAGTAATTTTTTTGCTAACACAGCTTGAACCAGTATTCCGCCACCTACAATCCACACGTCTCCATCAGAAGTTTGTTTTAAACGGGGAATGAGTGTCTCTACCCCCTCAGTTGTAAACTGTGCATGCGGAGCGAGCGGCTGTTCCGAACGAGAAAGCACATATGTTGGCCGATCTGCATAGGGGAATTCTTCAGACAGTGTGAGCACCTCTTCATACGTATAACGTCCCATAATAACGCTACCGATCGTTTCATAAAATGCAGCATACCCGTTGTCTCCACCATCACCCTCCACATCAAATAACCAATCTACCGAACCATCCAGTCTTGCGATATATCCATCCAAACTCATGGCAATGTACAAAATTGTTTTGTTATCAGACATGTTCATCGCTCCCTTCTAAAATGTATGATACACTTTAACTATGACAAAAGTTGACGTAGTTAGGATGGTGAATTCATGAATCATCGAAAACTGGCTATTATGCGCCTGATGGATTCAAGACAGAAGTTCACTGCCCGGGAACTGGCAGAACGGTTCGACGTTTCGGTTCGTACGATCCAGCGAGATCTGGATGCATTGCAGGCGCTGGGTTTTCCTTTGTACACAGAAGTTGGCGTGAACGGAGGATACCGGGTGTTGCCCAATCGGATTCTGCCACCTCTTCAACTCACACAGCAGGAGGCATTAGGGCTGTTTATGATGCTGGAATACCTACAGCAAGTTCCGGATTTTCCGTACGGATCCATGCGTGAACATCTGGCTGAACAGTATTTCTCTACTTTGCCTGAGGATGTACAGGATCTGATTATGCAAATGAGAGAGCATATCACCTTTGTCCAGCACCCCGGTGAGCATGCCGAGCTTTTAACAACCGAGATATTGAGTGCAGCGGTGGAAAAGAGAGAAATGGAATTTATGTATCATGCCCGCAGTGGGCGTAAAAAAGTCCAAGTCTTTCCCTATGGCATCTACTATGAGCAGGGAAATTGGTACATGCCAGCCCGAAATAGGGAACGCGTATTGTTGTATCGGGTGGATCGCATGCAGCAATTGACGGTTAGGGAATCAGTGGATAAATCTGTTCCAAGTCTAAAGGCATGGCTAGCTGCCACAGAAGACAGAGCAAGCGTAGAAGTGGTGCTGCATTTCACGGAATTTGGAGCGAGGATTGCCGCTTCAGATGTGTTGTTCAAGTCGGTTGAAGGCCAAGAATGGCGTGGATTGGTTCCGCCGGAGGAGTTCTCTTTTACAGCGCGAAAGTTACTCTCCTATGGGCCGGAAGTGAAGGTGGTGTCTCCGCTCGAACTGCAACAGCAGGTTAGAGGGATGCTGGAACGGAGTTTAAGCCAGTATGGTGGGGGATAAAAGCTTTCAAACGCTGGATATTAGGGTATCAAGGAAGAGATAAGAAAGGTGTGTAGATAAATGAGCGAAGTTTGGACTAAAGACATCATCCCGACTGTATCCGATAAAGTAGTGATTGTGACAGGTTCAAACGGCGGGTTAGGGTATGAAACGGCATTAGCGTTAGCTGAAAAAGGCGCAAAAGTTATCCTTGCAGTTCGTAATATGGAAAAAGGTGAAAAGGCAACTAATAAAATAAAGTCGTCTGTGCATGTAGCTGGAGAGGTAATCGTTATGCAGCTCGACCTTAGCGATTTAGCTAGTATCCGTAAGTTCGCAGCCGCTTTTCTTGAGCAATACGATTCTTTGTCCATTCTCGTTAATAATGCAGGAATTATGAACCCTCCTTTCCAGTTGACGAAAGATGGCTTTGAATTACAGTTTGGTAGTAATCATCTAGGCCATTTTGCGCTTACGGGTCTACTATTGCCTCGATTGATCTCTACTCCGAAATCGAGAGTTGTCACTGTAAGTAGTATGGCAGCTCATAATGGTGCGATTGATTTTAATAATTTAGATGGCTCCAAAGGATATAATCCCATGAAGTTCTACAGTCAAAGCAAGCTAGCCAATCTGATGTTTGCGAGAGAGCTGCAGAATAAATTTAATTCCGCCCATATTGATTCCATGAGTATCGCCGCTCATCCAGGGATTTCGCATACCAATCTATTTTCCTTTGGTTCGGGGAAACAGACCAATATATTCATGCGCAGTCTTTTGAAAATCATTAGTCAACCGGCACATATGGGGGCATTACCTACCTTATATGCTGCAGCAGATCCGACGATCACGGGAGGGGAGTATATTGCTCCCAGCGGTATGGGCGGCACTAAGGGCTATCCCAAGAGCGCTAAGATCATCGAAAAATTATATGACGCTAACATTTCAAACAAGCTATGGAGCGTATCAGAAGAATTAACAGGGGTATATTACAGATTCGACGTGTAGATTTTGCCATTAGGGAAAGTAAACCTTATTATGGTATAGACAGTTAAAAGTTCTTCAGCACGAATAAGATTAACTGAATGGGGGGCTACCATGATTCGATTCATAATAAATTTAACGACCCGCTCTATGCAGAGTCCATGTGATGAACAACGGCGGTTGTTTGCATAGAGCTTGAAATTCTTTTCCGCCATATCATTGTAGTGCATATCCAATGTGTTCATTGTACGACTCTGCTGCCTTAAAGATTTTAACTTTTAAGGAGTGGAGCAACGTGAAATATATTAATGCGGATACAATCTTCCCGGAAGAATTACTCAAAGAAATACAGCGTCATATCTCTGGTGGCTTGATCTATATTCCGAGGCCCAAGGATGCCCACAAGAAGTGGGGCGAGAATTCGGGTGGCAGAAGGATTGTCAGGGAGCGGAACGACGAGATCCGCCAGCTTTTTGCTGCCGGAACAACCATCGATAAGCTTGCGGACCAATACTGTTTATCCATCGATAGCATCAAGAAAATTGTGTATTGCAAAAAGGGATGAAACTATAAAAGCCATGTTCGAGCAATCGATGGTATTATCCCCTTTAAGTAGACACTTGAAAAAGCCTTCATGTTATCATGAGGGTTCAAGTGACACTTGGAGGGGATATTTTTATGGCAAAAAAAGGACAAACATTTCAGACGTATACCGAAGAATTTAAATTGAATGCGGTTAGATCCTATGTCGAAGGGTCTTCAAGTTATAAAGTGGTAGCTGAACGCGAAGGAATTCGAAACTGTTCACAACTGAAGGTGTGGGTGAAAAAGTGGAAAAACGGGGAAGCGTTCGATGAGCGAAAAAACAATGTTCCGAATCCAATGAAAGGACTTCCCCGTACTGCCTTTAGCAGTGTAGAAGAAGAACGTGACTACCTTCAAGCACAGGTGGATTATTTAAAAAAGCGGTATCCAAATCTAGTAAAGGAGAAGCGCTGAGCCAACGGGAGAACTACGATATCATAGACGAATTGCGCTGCTCGCATAGCATTACACGCCTATTATCGATTACAGGAATACCCCGTTCCAGTTATTACAAATGGCGAGCAACACAGCCGCAGCGAGACGCAAGACAAGACCGTGATCGTGAGATCAAAGAACACATGATGGCTATTCATTTTGCAAACCGAGAGTTTGGTTATCCTCGCATGACAACGGCGCTCTGGGAGGCTGGTCTGAACGTTAATCACAAGAAAGTATGGCGAATCATGCGGGAACTATCGATCCAATCGGTCATTCGTAAGAAGCGGAAGAAGTCCAGCTATACGCCATCTGTGATTTATCCGAATCGCCTGAAGCGCAAATTTCATGCCACAGCCCCCCAGCAAAAAATGGTGACGGATATTACTTATATTTCGGATGGAAACACATTCGTTTATCTGTCTGTCATTCAAGACTTGTTCAACAACGAAATTGTAGCTTGGCAATTATCTAAACGGAACGATGTTCAGCTCGTATTGGATACGGTGGAACAATGGACACAAAAAAGAGACGTTTCGGAAGCCGTGCTCCATTCGGATCAAGGCTTCCAATACACGTCTCAGGCGTACAACACACGATTAGAAGCATTCGGCGTGAAGGGCAGCCACTCTCGCAAAGCAACCTGCCTGGATAACGCATGCATCGAATCCTTCTTTTCGCATCTCAAGACAGAGAAGCTGTACCTTAACCAGTGTAATTCAGAAGCAGAGATTCGACAAGCCGTGGAAGATTATATGTACCATTACAACTACCGACGTTTTCAAGCCAAACTCAAACAGCGCGCACCGATTGAATATCGATGCGCACTGGCAGCATAGCTTTTTTCCATCTGTCTACTTGACAGGGGTAAGACCACGAATGTGGCTTTTTCCTGTAAGAATAAAGAATAGTTATTAAAGCTTTTTTACATATTCGAGGTTGTTAATTACGCGTACAATTCATTTGACGGTACAAGGATATGCGTTGAGAGTTCTTGAAAATAACTCCTTAAATCATCTGGTAAGGTTGGTGAATATGAATAATATGAATATAGAAGTGAAATTAACGAATAAAGACGAGGCGTATGTGATTAAAAATATGTACCCGCTATACCTTCATGATCTATCCGGACATTATGGTCTGGGTGGAGAGCATACTCCGAACGAACATGGCATTTTTGAGCCAAGTCCTGATTATATAACTTTGCAGGATCAGTATAACGTCCAGAACATATGGTGGGAAAAACCGGAGTGTCTTTATCCGTTCCTCATGATTGTGGATGGCATACCGGCAGGTTTTGCGTTCATAGCTACTCCGCCATATTGTTCACAAGGCACGAATTTCTTTGTACATGACTTCTTTCTGATGCAGCCGTTTCGAGGTGTAGGCGTTGCTGAACACGCGGCATCGACGATCTTCGGAATGTTTATAGGAAACTGGGAGTTGTTCACCAATCCATCGGAGAAAAATAAGATTGGCCAATCTTTCTGGCGGAAAACAGTGAATAATTATACCAAAGGTAACTATCGGGAGATGTACGGGCAAACGTTCGATGGTTATAAATTGATTTTTCAATTCTCCAATATATAAAAAGAGAGACCGTCTCCCTTTGCGGAAAACGATATCTCTCTCCACTGCCTTTTATAAACTACCGTTGAAATAGTGATACTCAGAATTTACTTCAAAACCAACACTGCGGTACAGATTCAAAGCGCGTTTGTTCTCGGTAACCACAGACAGGCGGATATCTGTGTAATTTTGTTTCCTTAGGAGATCAACCAGGATGCTAAGCGCAGTGCGCCCCAGTTTCTGTCCCTGATAAGCAGGCAAGATACAGAAGTTATGAATAAATGCGGTTGTTGCATTAATGGAGTTGACCCGTACCAGCCCAACAGGCAGTTGATTCTGCCATGCAATATAGGTGACTCGGCTGGGTTCATTTGTTTGCATAAAGTACTCGC
The DNA here is from genome assembly GCF_984798905.1 of Paenibacillus sp. SRL342. Taxonomy (NCBI): domain Bacteria; kingdom Bacillati; phylum Bacillota; class Bacilli; order Caryophanales; family Paenibacillaceae; genus Paenibacillus; species Paenibacillus sp. SRL342. The sequence continues at coordinate 7,050,272 of NZ_OZ481790.1, read as the reverse complement.
GTGTCCAGTCCTCCGAATCTCCAAAGGCTTGGGAGGAGCAAGTGACCATAAACTCCATATCCTCGGCTTCTGCCAAGGACAACGTTAGTTCAGGAGGCTCCACAACCGAAAGGACCTCATTCACAAGTTGCATCGAGTACTCCGCACGATCATAAATGGCTCCGAGGGATTGGGCAGTATGAACACCCGGAGATAATCCCTGAGGAACGCGATAACTGAGTTGGTTGATTCCCTGTGGTTGCATGTCTAGGAGGGCTCGTTTCAGTAAGTGGAGAAACACACCTTGGCGACGAAAATGCGGATGTACGATGGCATTAATATTTCCGGTTACGTCATCCGAAGGGTACCAACTGAGAAGTCCGACCAATTCACCATCACGATAACAGAGGAGTGCATGGTCCCCGTCTTTTTTGCTGATATGGTCAAGGTCCGCCTTGAGATAAATCGAATCAAGCTGTTTACATTGTTGTTCGAGCAAAATAATAGCATCAATCTGTTCCTTGGAATTATAGATCATAGGAACGACTTGATAAGTTGACATAGCTTTCACACCTTCATTGTTGAAGGAAACACGCAGTTATTGGACCCGCAGGCGCTGTCCTTCGAGAGTTGGTCCATTTGTAATTTTGATCATCATTATTATCTCCTCCAAATCACTTCCCGATGACTATAACACAATCTATGATGAAGATGACACCCAATGGATGTAATTCACTGGGTGTCTGTTCAGATGCGCCCAATAACTGGACATTATATCCTATTGAAGGGATAATTGAGAGTAATACTGACGAGAAAGGGAGGGATTAACCATGCGCAAGTTGGCATATGTGATGGGTATATTATTTCTTTCCGCCGCCATGTTAATGGGATGTACATCATCTGAACCAGCGGAAAGCACGGAACCCGTCACTCCACCAGCAACGGAACAGCCAAGTGATACGGGGGACCAGAAGGCGACTGCGGAGGAGCAGCAACAAGCGCTCGAAATGTCACTGGAGTATAAGACAACAGAACTCACTGTGGATGGCAAGGACTATGAGGATACGTTAGAGATGGAAGGGTTATTGGCCAAAGGAGAGACGATGAAGCCATTCCTGACCTCCAGGAATTATGAGGCTTACATGGCTAATCGATATATTGTCTTGCCTCTTCAGGTTGCACACATCGAACAAGCGAAGCTGCATCCTGAAAATATACAAACCAAGATCAAAGATAGCAAGAGCGACTGGATTCTGGTGGAATACACGCTTGATCTGAAATTTACGGATAAGGATGGCAAAGAGTTCAAGTCCATTCCGCTATCGGGCGATATCACCTTTTTGCAGGATCAGGGCGAATGGCGCATTCAGGATGATACGTACAACAGGGATGCATTCGCAGACATCATTAATAGTTCTTTATAGTTCATGAAGTGTCTGTGATTCTGGCACATGGGGTTGTACTTGAATTGTCCATTACGAATAAGCTCCTTCAAAAAAGTACGCACTTCAAAGTGCGTACTTTTTTGTGGGTGTGTCCAGCTAAGCGTGCGTCGTCAAAAGGGCTTCATCGTGATGATTGTTCTTGTCTCTTCCTAGAAATTTGCAGGGTACATTCTCCTGTAATGATGATATCATTTGGATAAATAAACTTACTTATTGCGCTTTTAGAGATTGGGGTTGGATTCATCATGAGGGGAATTCTCCGAGTCGGTTCTCGTAAGGTGTGGTTTTATATCGTTGTTGCCGTTATTGTTGGCTTGGTTGCAGGCTATGTCGTCCTCTCTGAGCCGGACTCTCCTAAGTTCCAAAGTGAAAAAGGTATTCTGGATTTAAGGCAGGTTCAGCTCAGTACGAATCCGCAAAAGTTAACAGGGGAGTGGTCGTTCTACTGGCAAGAGCTACTGTCGCCTGAGGACATACGGGTTCGTTCGGCAAGGGAAGGAAATCAGGACCACTGGATCAGCATCCCGAGCTCCTGGCTAGGCTATCCGTTAGAAGGTCAGCGGCTGAGTGGTACAGGCTATACAACCTATCGACTGATGATTAAACTAAGCGAGCAGGATCGAAACGAGCGGCTTACTCTGCGGCTGCCCAGCATTTTTCATGCGTACAAATTATGGGTGAATGGCGAGCTGCTGGCGGAAGTTGGTGAGGTAGGTCAGGACAAGAACCACGTGACCCCGCATCTGGAAACAAAGCTGGTGTATTTTCAGCCTGAAAGCGACACGTTAGAGCTGGTCATGCAAGTATCCAACTTCCAACATCATCGGGGCGGCATTACCAAGGATATCGAGCTGGGTGGCAGTGACGTACTAACGACCAAGACCAATCTGAATCTTGCCAGGGATATGTTCATCACGGCAAGTTTGCTAGTGATCGGTTTGTATAATCTGCTGTTGTTCATGCTGCGACGTAAGGATAAAGCTCCATTATATTTTGGCCTGTTTACTGTACTGCTTGGTATTCGATCCTTGTTCAACGGCGAACTTATCTTTACACAATGGTTGCCTCATTTTCCTTGGGAATCGCAGTTCAAGATCGAATATCTGATTCTTTGCCTCAGCGGTTATATCATCACCATGTATTTTGATTGTATTTTTCCGAATTATGTGTCGCGATGGTTTCGTCTTGGCACCCGGATCGTAACTGGTGCATTCTGTATCCTTGTAGTGGTAACCCCTGCAATTATATATACAAAATTTTTGCTGGTAATCGGTGTGATGGTAGTTCTACATATGATTTATCTGATGATCGGGCTGGTTCAGGCGGCTGTGCGACGTATGGAGGGAGCGCTGATCTTCCTGCTGGTGTCGGTGGTTACTTTGGTCACGGTTGTCAACGATTTTTTATATTACAACGGTTGGTCGCTGATCGGAAATACATCCCCGCTTGGCTTATTGATATTTACGATGGCACAGATGGTTCTGCTTTCTTCGAGATTTACGAGGACAGCATCCAATGAGGAGAAAATATCACGTGAGTTGCAGGACGTTAACGACAAGCTGATCGAAATGAATATGAATCTGGAACGGACCGTGCAGGAGCGAACTCAGGCCTTATCTACAGCTCATGATGATCTCCGCACTTCGTATGACCGGTTGCTTCACTCCGAGCAAGGGAGGAAGAAGCTTCTTGCCTACATTACGCATGATCTGCGTATGCCGCTGTCCAGCATGCTTGGATATGTAGAAGCTATACAGGACAGGGTCAAGCCGGAACGTAATGAGCAATATCTGAAGTACATCCGGGAGAACACGATAAGGATTAACCGTATGATCGAGGAGCTGACCTTCTTGTCTCATTTGGAGACCGGACAGGTCTCGTACCGAATGGAGCCGGTTCAGATGATTCCTTTCTTGCATGGTTTTTTTGAACAATATGAGTTGGTAGTGCGCGACGCAGGATTAGACTTCATACTGGATATCGGAGATACCGAGGATAGACGAACTATTTTGCCAGTTGTCGAGATGGATGCGAAAAGAATAGAGCAGGCCTTATTTAACCTAGTGTCGAACGCTATGAAGTTCACCTCCAGGGGAGGGCTGGTGCGTATTGCACTAGCTGTGGAAGAGATAAATCGTACTCGCCATGCGATCATTAGCATACAGGATTCTGGCATGGGTATTCCTCCGGATCAGCTTGAGCAAATCTTCGAACGTAATTACAGATACGATCGGCCGGGCTTGGGGAATGGAATAGAAGGCAGTGGGCTAGGGCTAGCGATTTGCAGAGAAATCGTACTCGCACAAGGAGGGACAGTTCGAGCGGAGAGCGACGGTAAGATGGGGGCGACTTTCTATGTAACGCTTCCTTGTATCGGCAATGAAGGAAGGGGATGATGGGATGGACACTCACAAAATAATGATCGTCGATGATGATCCTCATATATGCGAGATTGTTCAGGTGTATTGCGAACGGGAGGGGTTTATCTCCACCTGCAGTCATAGCGGGACAGAAGCGATGGAACTGCTTGCATCGTTCGAGCCCGATTTGATTGTACTGGATATATTGCTGGCTAATGAAAACGGCATTGACTGGTGCAGGAATGCGCGTAATCTCACCAGTGCGCCGATTGTGTTTCTGAGCAGTCAAGAGGAAGACGAAATAAAAATTAGCGCATTATCCTATGGTGGCGACGATTATGTGACCAAGCCGTTCAGTCCGGGAGTGCTCATGGCCAAGATCAAGGCGCACCTTCGCAGAGTAGCAACGGGCAGAAGGGAACAACTGCTGGAGTTACCGGGTTTGACACTGGATTTCTACACGCAGTCCGTCAACATGGGGAGTATGCCTATCTCTTTATCGAAAAAAGAATTCAGTCTGCTGTCCTATATGGCACAAAACGTAAATCGTGTCGTCAGTGTCGATACGTTGTTTCAAATCATCTGGGGAATGGAAAGTCTGGAGGATACAAGAACGGTTGCTGTACATATCAGTAATTTACGCAAAAAAATTGAGTCTGACCCTGCCGACCCCGAGCGAATCATTACGGTTCGGGGGAGCGGATATATGCTGGTTTCTAACAGTACATCACAAGCATGAATATAGCAGTAAGGGTAGTCTATTATAAATGGGTAAATGGCGTTGGAGCAGTAACTGACGCTATTGGCCCATTTTTTGTTCTTTCCACTAGCTTCGTAATCGACTCAAGATATTGAATTCCTCAACACCAGTCTGCGCTTTTCCATCCTCTTCAAAATGATTTGCATTGTGAGCACGATTTTAAAGTTTTCTTTAGGTTTCTCAAATAGGCTAATCCACCATGATAAAATCACAGTGTCCAATATAACGATTACACGTGAAGAAATAGTTGTCATGCTGTCCCGCATTAGTACTTAAAGAAGGAAGTGGCTCCAATGGCACGAGTTATATGTATCACATCAGGGAAAGGTGGAGTTGGCAAGACGACGGTGACGGCTAATCTGGGGACTGCCCTTGCCTTATCGGGGAACAGGGTTTGCCTGATTGACGCTGATTTTGGATTGAGAAATCTGGATATCCCGCTTGGTTTGAGCAATAGGGTAAACTATCATATTTCCGATTTCCTGACCGGTCGTTGTGCTTTGCATCAAGTAATCGTCAAAGACAAGCGAATCAGCACTTTGTTCTTTATCTCCTGTAGTAACGACGTGATGCATCACGATGATCCGCAAGTGTTTCGCAAGGTTGTGCAGCAAATAGCCCAGGGTTATGATTATGTGCTGATCGATTCGCCGGCAGGCATTGAAAATGGATTCTGGAATACATCTTTAGCGGCAGATGAGGCTATTGTCGTTACTACGCCTCATCGTACGTCGCTTCAGGACGCGGATCGTGTAATCGGATTATTAGAAGATAGGATTCCGGCTCCTCCACAGCTCATCATTAATATGGCCGACGGACAGGAAACCCCTTCGACAACGGTAAAGATGGAGGATATCATCGATATTCTCAATATTGGTGTGATTGGCGTGATCTATAGCGATGTAGAAGTTATACGTTCCGTACATAAAGGAATCCCGATTGCGCTTGATCCCGAGCTTGAAAACGGACTGCGCTTCCGGCACATCGCCCACAATGTGGCGAAGAATCAGCAGGAGCCTTTTATCTCATTAAAATCCAAGAAGCATAGAAGTATTTTTTCGCTTTCTCAAAGACTGCGCTGGGGGGAGAGTAGTTCGATATAGTCGAATTTGGTATATGAATTGTTTAGACGCGAATCATCTAAAATGAATTACAGACTAGCATACCGAGGTTGGGCAAGGGGGAGTCTCCTATTGCCCATCCTTTTTAATATGACGGATTGTCCAGCCGAGTGAGACAGTGCTTCCATGAAGGTTTCTTGAGCAGATTCCCAGTTTAGACATTTACGAGGATGCTGGTTGATGATGTTCTCGCTTGCAAGTTGTTGCTTACTTAAAGTTTTCTTTATAATTCACAAGCGGCTCATTTAGCATGATAGAATTCGAGGAGAAAAATCGATAGAATTAGCCAATCTGCATCCATTACATTGCGGTTGTTAGCAAGAAGAGTATTGAGTTTTGCCTAACGAAAGTGTCTTTAACCATGATGAATCTGCTCTTTGTCAGGTTCTAGAAAGTCGGTTCTTTAGTTTTATACATAGAAGGGATGAATGATTGTGAAGAAAGCAACAAAACGGTTGTGGAAGTTGAGCTCACAGATTCTATTGTGGATGCTGGTTATCAGCTTAATAGTGTCTGCTGTGCCCGTATTTCCGGCGCAGTCGGCGGCAGCGGCTGAACTGCCGATGCAGCAGACAGCAGTAACCAAATCCAGTGGGTTCCAGGATGTGAGTCCGACGGACTGGTTCCACGATGCGGTCATCCAGGTGCAGGAGAAGGGGATATTTAGTGGCACGACTGCCAGCACCTTCTCGCCAAAAGGGACGATGACGCGTGCCATGTATGTGACAGCGCTCGGACGAATGGCTGGGGTAGATACAGGAGCTTATTCTACTTCTAGCTTTGCTGATGTACAAGCGGGCAGTTGGTATGCCCCATATGTCGAATGGGCAGTTAAGGAAGGAATTACCGACGGTACGGGCGGAGGAAAATACTCGCCGAATGCCACTGTATCCCGGGAGCAGATGGCAACGATGACGTTGCGATATTTCGAAAGCGAACAGATTCCTTATCAGACCGAAAATCCGGTCACGACAGAGCCGGGCGATCTCGCGGATGTATCGCCTTGGGCGGCTGGCGCGGTCATCAAGCTGTGGCAAGCCGGGGTGTTCACCGGGGATGAAAAGGGTAACTTCAACCCGCTTGTGCAAGCGACTCGCGCGGAAGCAGCGGTTCTCTTCATGCGCAACAACGCGGTTGTAGAGGCGTGGAAAAATCAGAATCAAACGCCGGTTACGCCTACACCAACACCGGCACAACCGGTGACACCAACACCGACATCGCCGGTGACATCAACGCCAACGCCGTCACCCGGCGGTAATAGTGGTGGAGGAACGCCTGGAGATAACGGGGGTAACCCCGGCACGGGTTCCACTACGTATACGCTCACGTTTGAGAGCAACGGAGGCACGGCGATTGCTGCGCAGACGGTACGAAAAGGCCAGGTGCTAAATAACCTGCCGGCTCCAACAAAAGAAGGATATATATTCCAAGGATGGTTTACAGATAGCGATTTCTCGCTCATCTTTGCAGAGGATAGTGCGATAAGTGCGGATACGAAGTTGTATGCGAAGTATACAGATAGCATAGATAATGCCGTACAGAGCACACCAAGCTATTCGGTGCTGGATGTGGCACCGGACTTCACGATTGCAGTACACGATGCATCAGGCAATCTGACAGTACCTGAGGTCCAAGCGGGTATGACGTTCACAGACACGGCGAATCCCGACTTCGCAGGTATTACCGTCACTGGCGGGAACGGGGCCTTCACGGTAGCGTCTGCAGCCGAAAACGGAAAATTCGTCGAAGGTAATACGTATCAACTTACATTGACGGATGACAAGTTGTCCTTCCAAGGACAAGACGAGACGACAAGCATCTACGTGTTTAGTGTCGCTAAGCAAGAGGTTTTAGACATTCCGCTGAACCCGAACATGATCTACCTTCCGTACACGGATGTCACGGATATGATGCTGAATGGCACAGAGGTGGGTTCACCAGCGATTTCGGTAGTTGCCACGACGGTGGGCGGTAGCGAAAATGCGCTTGCCGAGGCGAATGCGAGCAGTGGAACGTTCGTGTATTCCGGCAGCACCGTGATTCAAGTCGGCAATACAGTCGCCATCTATCAAGGGGTTCGTCCCGATCAACGCACGTTAGAAACCACCGACGCTGACGACGGCGATGTGGCCTATGTCCAGATTACGGCGGTAGACGGAAGCACCTATACCTACGATCATGCGGATATCAAGCAAGTGTTGCTCAAGGCGGATGTTCTGCCGGTGAGTGAGCAAGCGGACACAGATGGAAATCCGAACAACAACTCCATCACAGTTGAGCATACCAAGATGAACTACAGCGACAGCATGTATGAGCCTTTCGGCTTGGATGAGTTAACCACGGTGGATGTGGGTGATTTTATCGGGTTCTATAAAGGTGAATTCGGCGCCGAAACAGGTTTTGAGACCGTTGGGTACGGACGTATCACTTCGATTACGCCTGAAGCTGAGATGGACGTCATCGAATATACTGACGCCACGATTGAAGATATTGAGAATGTCTTCAACATCTATCAGAAGCAAGCAATTGACGGCGAAGATCTGTTATCGGAAGAGCAGATCGCGGAGCTTGAAGAGCAGATCGAGCAGCAAGCGAGAGACAGCGGATTCGTCGATCAAGCCGCAGATTATCTATCCGATCTAGCTATGGAAACGAAGGATATCAAGGATTTGAAAGAAATTCAGCAGATCAAGGCTCAGTCTTCCCTGGCTTCGGGCAAAAGTAGCCGGGTGAGCGTAGAGAACCTGACGGTCGTTGCCTCACTCGGGACGAAACTGAAGAATATTAACGGCCGAAGTTCCGGCGTCAGCGCCACACTGCAAGTTGGCGCCGATATCGTCGTGAATATTAATGAAGACAGCGATCTGGTTATCCATATGACTAGTACATTCGTTCAAGAAATGAGCCTGGATCTCGGCATTAATGGTGATATGCAAGGGCATTGGCTGAAAAAGTGGGGAATCCCTTACTGGTATAGCATCGACGATTATGTGATCACTGCCAATCTGGATGCCTATAGCTATACCGGGCTTAATATTACAGCAGAGATGGCCCTCATTGAACACGATAAGTTGCAGGCTGCACTGAATAACTGGGCCGGAGAGAAAAAAGCTGGCAGGTTAGGTCAGGTACAGGACATCGCCACACAGATCAAAGCATCTATGGATGGTGTACAAGGTACCTCTGTGGATACGGAGGAATTGAAAGAACAGTACCAAGAGATGTTGGAGCAAGATACGGAATGGGTTCCTTTGGTCAAGAAAGAGCTCTTTGAAAAAAGTGTGCGCGTGGCTTACGGGATTGTAGAAGTCAAATTTGAAGCAGAGTTTGTAGTCAGTGCTCAGGTTAACTTAACGATGGGTGCAGATTTCTACTACAAGATGGCGAAGCGCTACTCGGTGACCTTGCGTGTGTTAAGTTTTAGTGGTACGAGCAATACGGTCAGCTTGCCGGGAGACGGCGATTACCAGTTCACCTTCTATGTGATGGGGACGCTCGGGTTGCGAGCCGGCATTCATATGGAGGTCAAAGCGGGGATTGGCAGTGTCAAATTAAATAGTATTGGACTTGCCGTAGAACCTGGTGTGTATATCAATCTATGGGGTTACTTCTACTATCAGTTGACAAATACAAACGGGGTAAGATCTACAAAGTCTTTAGGTGCTCTGTTTGTTGAGATCGGTATCTATTTGGAGGTCGAACTCGGTGCCCAGTTGGGTGATGGAGCGCTCTCGGGCAGCGTGGGGCTGGTTGATGAAGAGTGGCCACTATATACGATTGGTGAACAATACAACGTCTCCGACTTCGCTTATCCGCAGGATAAGAATCTTTTGCTTGGTCTGGCAGGTGTTGCGGCATCCCTTGATGTACCGCAGTCGATGCTCTCGATGAGTATGTTCGATTTGAAAACAGGCGATACCGATACTCAAGCGTTTGGTGCTTCAAGGTTCGATATATACGTAGACAATGCGAATTTCAGGTATAACTTGGGTACGAATAAGGTCGAAGTAGTGAATACCAGCCTTCCGGTAAGTAAGGGTAATCTGGTCATCACTTGGAAAGGATCGCCGCTTTCATTCACGTCTCGTACGCTCAAGCGCACGATACCGTTGACGTGGCGCGTTACGGAGGGTGAATATATCCTCCAGTTGGATCCACGAAACGGCAACGCGACTCAGGTTCTTCCATTTGTTTATAATGCAACGGTTAATGTGCCTACTCCGGTCTATCCGGGCTATACATTTGACGGATGGTATACGGCAGCTACAGGGGGAACAAAGGTAACGATTCCGAGCCGCATGCCTAAGGATGATTACCAACTGTATGCGCACTGGACAGCGAACCAGAATACGCCATATACAGTGGAGCATTATTTGATAGACCCGAATACAAGAAAGTCGATTTCGACTACGCCGGATTATAAGGAACTGTTGACAGGAACGACCGATACGGAGATTCGCATCAACTCTGACCGATACAAGGATCGAGGTTATGCGAACGGAGAAATATACGGACGCCTGATCAAGGGGGATGGTTCGACGGTCGTAAGGGTTGAGTATTATCCGACGAGTCCGACTATCACTTTTAATTTGAGCTATCCGGGCTCTCCGCGCAGCACCTTAACCGAACCGTCCGGCCGAAATATCGAGGGGCGTATACCGGTGCCGACAAGACCGGGTTATGCGTTTGCCGGTTGGTCGCCGGAGGCGCCAAGCGTGATGCCGACTTCGAATACGGAGTATACCGCAATATGGACAGCCAAAGAAGATACGCCTTACCAAGTCGTGTATTTGAAGCAGAATATGGCGAGTGACACCTATACGGTGGCAGATACGGAAACGTATCGCGGAGCTACCGATACAGAAGCCAATCTGACGAATATAACTCCAAGGTCCTATGCTGGGTTTAAACTGGATGAAAATATTCCCGGAACGGTGTTAACAAGTCAGATAACCGGCAATGGAAAAACGGTTCTGAAGCTGTATTATAAGCGTGATGCTCATACATTGACGGTCGATTACAATGGTTCCGGCCAAGAGACCAAAGTTGTAGAAGTTCCATTTGGAGCGACGACGCAGCTCTATCTGGGCACACCGATCTGGCAGGGGCATGTCTTCACAGGATGGTCACCAACTCCTCCGACAACCATGCCTGGGGAAAGCATTATGTTCACCGCGCAGTGGACGACGAACGCTTATACGGTGAGCTTCAACAGCAATGGCGGAGCGGAAGAAGTGGAGAACCAGACGGTAGGGTATGGCAGTTTGGTCAGCACACCGGTTGAACCGACAAATGAAGGTTATGTCTTCGGCGGTTGGTACAGCGGCAGCGACCTGACGACTCTCTACGACTTCGCGGCACCGGTGACGGGTGATCTTACATTGTACGCGAAGTGGCTGCTCCGTTATACGGTGAGCTTCGAGAGTAACGAAGGCTCAATAGTAACGAGCCAGATGGTGAACGAAGGGTCTAGGGCTGAAGCTCCAGTCGCTCCGGAGCGCGAAGGTTACGTATTCAGTGGTTGGTACAGCGACATTGATCTGATCACCCCTTACGACTTCACAACAGCAGTAGTGACGACGGATCTTACGTTGTACGCAAAGTGGACGGTTTATGTGCCGAATACCTATACGGTGACTTTTGAGAGTAATGGTGGGTCGATCGTAGATGCCAAAACGGTGAACGAAGGCGCTGTGGCTTCCGCTCCTGGCGTTCCTTTACGGGGAGGCTATACGTTTAACGGTTGGTACAGCGATATAGACTTGACGATTGCTTATGGTTTTACAGCAGGAGTTATGGAAGATATAACGCTCTACGCGAAGTGGACGAAGAACAGCTATACTGTGAACTTCAGCAGTAATGGCGGATCATTGGTGAGCAGCCAGTCCGTGAACGAGGGCGATACGGTTATAGAACCTACCGCACCGATACGCGAAGGCTATGTGTTCAGCGGTTGGTACAGCGACCTTGCCGGTACGCAAGCTTACAGCTTCACAACATCGGTGACGACAAACATCACGTTGTACGCAAAATGGACAGCGATCTATACAGTGACCTTTGACAGCAATGAAGGTTCGGTGGTTGATGACCAGACGGTGGAATACAACGGAACAGCTACAGAGCCAGCCGCTCCAACAAAGGAAGGGTATATTTTTAACGGCTGGTACAGTGATGCAGGTCTGATCGAGGCTTACAGCTTCACGACACCAGTGACGAATAACTTAACATTATACGCGAAGTGGACATCCAACAAGCTCACGGTGAGCTTCGACAGCAACGGCGGGTCGGATGTAGAGAACCAAATGGTAAGCCCCGGCGGCAAAGCGATAGTACCGACTACGCCAACATGGGAGGGTTATAAGTTCGATGGTTGGTACAGCGACATTGCCGGAACGCAAGCTTATGATTTCGACACGGAAGTGACGGCATCCCTTACCTTGTACGCAAAATGGTCAGTGACACCGTGGTTCAACGTAGGTGGTTTGTTAGAAGGCAGTACAACTTATCAAGTGTTAACCGACAGTGAGGGTACGGTGTATGCTTCTTATCGATCGAATGACCTGCGCCTGGACAAATATGAAGGAGGCGTGTGGAAGAACATCTACCAAGGCACGGGTGACAAGTTGAGCTATACGCGGTTTGTCTTTGACAATGAGGACAATCTTTACCAGACTTCGTCCAGCGGCGAAGGCGTATATGTGCAGAAGTATAACGGCACGGAGTGGGAAGATATAGCCCGCAACGGATCTCTTCCGGGGGAAGGTTCAAATATTGCGTTTGACCAAAATAACGTGCTTTATCTGGTTTATAATCATTTAATTAGCAGCAATAAGTATGAAATGAGAGTGGTTAAATACGAAGGGAATAGTTGGGTTTCCGTAACTGGCGGCGATAGTCTTGGCGGGAAGGCGCTTAATCCAGTTATCCAATTTGATAGAAACAATATCCCATATGTAATGAACGATGTGTCCGAATTTATCGATAGAGGGAATCCTGCTATAAACGGACGAGGTTCACGTATCACAGTTTCGAAATATGAGAATGAAGCTTGGGAGCATATCGGCAACTTGGGTCTCGTAGAAGTAAGAGCTCTTGTGGAACCAGCAGAGTTTGCGGTTGCTCCTGATGGCGTGCCCTATGTCCTTTACTCAACGCCTGGCTCTTGGGTTCTGACGAGCTACAACGGGACGGATTGGGAAAAGGTCGGTGAGGGCAGGGTACCGACGTCCGATTATAGAAGGTTAAGACTCGCTGTTGACGACTACGGTGTTCCTTATGTTTCTTATGATGATCGATCAAATGAGAAACTGGCAACCGTAGTGAAGTACGAAAGTGCGTGGATCAAAGTTGGCGAAGAAGGTTTTTCCATAGCTAGTCCGCTCACTTTGAGTTTCGCTAGGGGTAAAGACGGCAACCTGTATATGATTTATAGAGAGGAAGTTTCAGGAAAAATAGTTGTGAGGAAACATAAGTTGCAATAGTGTAAGATGTTAATCAAAAAGTATAAGAAGAGTCTACTTCCGAAGGGAGCAGGCTCTTTTTTTTGCGTTAGCAAGGCGAGGGAAAAGCGTCGGAAAGCACAATGTAACTGAAATGTGCAAGCTGGCAAGTCTGCGGTTCGAACCAAACTTTTGACGCTTATTATGTTCCATCCAAGGTATCTTGAAGGACACGCTCCTCAATATTCGAGAGACGGGGGAATTTGTCATCAATATGGTTCCGGCTTCGTTGGTGGAGTCGATGCAGCGATCATCTGGTTCTTGGAAAAGTAGAGCATATACGGGTGAATGCAGAGGCATATGCCGGTCGTTATAAAATATCCATGGAGAGCTGGCTGGCGATTACGCGCTAATTAAATCTATATTTTCAGTCTGAGATAGGGTTACGTAATCTATATCTAAAATAGTGCAGCAGAAAGAACCGCTTCTTCAGTTGTGACTCCTGAAAAAGCGGCCTTTCTCTGAAATTTAAATTGTAGATGTAGGTGGCTAAATCCTCATCTGTAATTCATTTGTTTAGAAATTGGTTCGCCCAAACGTGGCGTCACTCTTCACCGTTGAACTGCTGGATGCATTGATGGCATCGAGTTGTAATACGTAATCATAATGCCGGATGTAATGTCCAGGCTGACTATACGATTGAAGGGATACTTTGGTGCTGTCAGCCCAACCTGGACTGCTTAGGAACGTAGCATCTCCCTTATAGGCGGAGGTGTCGGCATAAGCTTCAAGTACAATTTTATTGCTGGTGTTGCGCTTCAAAAAGTAACCCGGGAAGTTGATGGACTCCAGTGAAATTCCCGTGGAGCTGGCAAGACCCGGTACGACGCGGAACTGGGAATCCAGAACAGGGGAGACGTTGGCATCCACGCGAGCAGTGTAATTGGCATGACGGATGTATCGATCCGGAATGTTGTGTGAACTGAACCGACTGTAACCTGTGGCTTCCGGTGTTGCAGGACCCAACATTTTGACCTCGTGCAGGGTTGGGGTGTACCAGTTACCCGGATTATTCCACAAGACCGCGTTCACCATATTAATCCGTACATAACGGGCTGTGAAATGCACAGCATCTGTTGTAAAGCCATAGGTCAGATTGTTGGTGCGATCCAAGGTGGAGTAATTGACACCATCGTTGCTAATTTCAATTTTGTATTTGTAGTATCCTTCGGAACCTTTATACATAAACCAGGACGTGTCGATCTCGTTGATCGTCTTCGGTGCGCCGAAGTCCACCTGCCACCAGGCAGGCCAGCTATTGGAGGAAGCCACCCATGAAGTCTGGTAGTTGCCATCATTGACGTTGGATGCAGACGAGCCGGAGGCTGTGGAGCTGGCGGTAGCTGTTTTGCCTTGTGCATGATTGACGAGAGCAGGCGGTGTTACCGCACCCGTTACTGCGTCGATATTCCACGTTGTATACCACTCCAGTGATGCGGTTCCGTTCGAATCATTCAAGGTTAGTGGCAGCCAGATATGTTTGTGCTCTCCGAGGTTCATCGGATTCCAGCGATCCGCCATGTAGATGAAGGATGTGGTGTTGCTGCCTGTAATCGTGGCAATATCGTGAATCTGCGAACCGAAGGCAGATGGATTGCCATATGGCGTAAGCGCAGCCCATGGACCCGTCATGGAAGTTGCTGTAGCATAAGCGCCCTGATTCGGATACCAGCCAGCGGCTTGAGAGGTGAAGAGGTAGTAACGGTTTCCTTTTTTCACAACAGCAGGTGCTTCACGGTAGGCGTTCTCGAACAGCCAGCCCTCGAAGGACTGTATTCCGGTGTAACTTGCATTCATTTTAAAAATAGCCATCGTATCATTGGCACCGCCATTTTTGCGGGAAGCAGTAACCAGATAACCTGTGCCATCTGTATCAACAAAGACGGTCATGTCACGGGATTCATAATTCAGCGGGCGGAAGCTGCCCTCATAGGTGAATTTGCCATTCGGGGTATTGCTTGTTGCGACCGCTACACGCCCGAGGTTGTAGTCTGTACCGTTCTCATAGTGTGCCCAGAGCACATACTGATTGGTGGAGGCGTTATAGATGACTTTGGGGCGTTCGATCTTACTGGAGGCCAGCTCGGTTGCGGAATCTTTCGTCAGGATGGCATTGCTGAAAGTCCAGTTCTTCAGATCAGTGGAGGTGTAGACGTTCACGCTGTCAAACCTGCCGCCCACCGCATGTTCACCGTACAGATAATACGTCGAGCCTACCTGCAGAATGTTGCCACTATTCGCATGGATGGGGTTGCCTGCGGTATCGAGCCAATCGGTACCGTTGGTTATTGTGACACTTGCTGCGCTTGTCCGTTCAGGATGAAGTCCAAACAGGGTGAACGTGAGTGCAAAGACCAGAAACCAGACGGCTTTCCTGTTACCCATTACATACACCTCCCGAAAGATATCAGATTAAATGTAGCGCTTTCATTTATATTGTAGTTGGGTCAGACTCTTTTTCAAGTGAACAATCCATCCATTGCTGAACAAACCTTCATTTCATCGTGGCTGAGCGGTGAGAGCGGAGGAAATGTTCCTAAATATCAAGTACGATGATGTAGAGAGGATCAGGTACACACGTTAAAATAAAGCTAGACTGAATTCACATCATGGTTGGAGGGTGAACCGTCATGAACAAGTTTATTGTAGATGAAGACCTTCAGGTGATATTGCATAATGACGAGGATAGAACGAGCACTCCGATTAAGGGAGGCATTACTACTCAGGATTTTGAAGTCATCTCTACTTATCAAAAGGGATGGTTGACCTTCGCCTATCTACGTGATCGTCAGGGAATATGGTGGTTCAATGCCCGTAAGAACAAGGCGAGTTTGTTCAGTTGGGATACGGAAGCTTTTCGTGTGATCGATGAAGATTACTGCTGCGACTCTCAGTACGTCTATCTGGAAGATCGGGCCATGCCTGACTCCGATCCGAGCAACTTTCGGCTATTGCCGGATACGCCCTACTTTGCTCAGGACCAACGTTATTTATATGTAAAGAGCAGCACGCATTTTCATCTATTTGAGGATATCGATACGAACTCTGTGATTGCTCATCACGACTATTGCACCGACCAGGACCATCTGTTCCATCTGTCCAGCTCTCTTCGTTACGCGAATGGGGAAAAGGATGAGGTGAGGGCATGGTTGCAAGAACATCATCCCGACGTACATGGCTGGTGGCATGCGCATTATGCCCACAGTGCAGAGGGCGCTACGCAGATCACAGGGAATTGGTATGAGACAGAGTCGTCTATTTTTTATAAAACCGAATGGGGCGGTACGGCTCATCGAGAAGCAAAAGAGGTATTCAACCTTGTTCGTGGAGCAGACAGGTCTACCTGTGAACCGCTGGATGAGCAGTTTGCACGGGACCGAAAACGTGTTTATTTTCAGTGGCGTACTGTACAAGGAGCAGACCCGGATACGTTCCAGTCACTAGGTGGACCTTTTGGACGTGATGGCAAACACGTGTATTACAACGGTTACCGTGTCGACGAGGCAGATGCTCGGCAATTTGTAGCGTTTGCCGGGACGGAGCATCTTGGACTTTCCATGGATCAGCAACATGTGTATCGTGCCGAGGTTGTTCGGACAAGTCAGCCTTTCGGTCATCCAGACGATGTGCTTCAGATCATCAAGGGAGCTGATGCTGCAACGTTTGAGTTAATAACACCTTCCGGCAGTTGGGCGGTGGATGCCAATCGTGTGTATCTATGGGGTAAACCAAATAAACATATCGATCGAGCCAGCTTTACACATCTATTCGATGCTGATCCCCAGAGTTGGGCAATGGATCAGAATGGTCTATATAATGCCAATGGCAACCGCACGGTAAAGGGTGTGAGCGGTAGTACATTTGTCATGCTGAATCAATATTGGGGTAAAGATGAGCGTGTGGTGTTCAGTTTTGTGACGGGTGGGGTTTATAAGTCGGGAGATGTAGCAACGTTTCAGGTTACGGATGATATCGGGGGCGCCGAAGATGCGCTCTTTCGGTATACGGTGGAAGGCGGTACAGTGCGGAAAAAGAAGAGGTAATGAAAACAGGGATAGCAGACTTAGAAAAGAGTCCACTATCCCTGTTTGAATTTCTATTTATTTGACCGTATTTACCAAACTATTTATGACCTTTGCGAACCTTGAGCTGCATCTTTTTGATCGTTGTGTTTTGCATGAGCTCCAGTACGAGGGGGCCTTTGCCATTCAGAATCTCTACATCCGTCACATTATCCAGAATCGTAATGATCCCGATGTCGTCTGCGGTTACCCCTTCGAGCTTGGCTATGGTACCTACAAAGTCTACGGCGCGAAGTTTCTTCTTCTTGCCTCCGTTGAAGTTCAGCTTCATGATCTGTTGGTTAAGCTGTTCACGCTTGTCCTTTTTACGTTCAGGAACGATCTTCAATCGTTTCTCAAAATCTTCTCTGCGGCGATCCACAGCTTCTTCAGAAGGTGCTTTCACGACAGGGATTTCGAATCCAATATAGGATTCAATCTCAGCCAGACGTCTGCCATCTTTCGGTGTGATCAACGTAATGGCTTTACCTGTTTTGCCTGCGCGACCCGTACGGCCTGTACGGTGAACATATCCCTCTTTTTCCAAAGGAATATCGTAGTTGATGACATGGGTAATATTTGTGATATCAATACCACGTGCGGCTACATCCGTTGCGATCAGATAACGGAATTGTCCCCGTCTGAATGCGTTCATCACTTCGATCCGCTCATCCTGCTCCATACCACCATGGATACGATCTGCTGGGTAGTCAAGATCAGCCATAACCCGGAACAGTTTATCCACATTCTCCTGCGTACGGCAGAACACGATGCAGCTATCCGGATTTTCCACAATGAACAAGTCTTGAAGCAGTGCGGTTTTGTTCACCTCGGGTACGTTAATCACAGCATGTTCAATCGTGGCTGTTGTCAGTCCACTTGCCTTGATTTCGATCTCCACCGGTTTGTTCATGTATTTGCGTGACAGCTTGGCTACATCTTCAGGGAACGTAGCGGAGAACAACATCGTTACTCGCTCCTGCGGCAGTTTCTGAATGATGGACTGTACTGTCTCAATAAAGCCCATATTCAACATCTCATCCGCTTCGTCAATAACGAGATAGGCGATCCGTTCGAGTGGCAGCGTGCCGCGTTCGATATGATCCAGTACCCGACCTGGTGTACCAACAGCCACGTGGGTTCTTTGTTTTAACTCTGCTTTTTGGATATGAAAAGGGGACTGTCCGTATAGTGCGGTTGCTTTAATACGCTTAAAGCGGCCGATATTCGTAATATCTTCGTTAACCTGCAAAGCCAGTTCCCGGGTTGGTGTAAGAATCAAAGCCTGTGGCTTATTCTCATTCCAATCCACCAGCTCGCAGAGCGGAATGCCGTAGGCGGCTGTTTTACCACTGCCTGTCTGTGATTTGACCACAAGATCCTGATTCTCTAGTGCTACCGGAATAACTTTGGTTTGAACCTCGGTTGGTGTCTCATAGCCCAGACTGTCCAGTGCTTTTACGATCTCTTCACCAAGTCCATAATCTTTAAATTGTTGCTCGCTCATCGTTTACCTCTTTTGCGTTAGTTTTGAATACTCTACATACAAGCATTGCACCGTACATTTATCGTATACCTCTTCATTATACTCTATATGCAGGCAGGCTAACGGAGTAAATGCTTCAAGTGTGTAAATTGTTTTCATCATTTCCGATTTTAGTAGCAACCACCCGTTGCTGTTCGTATGTGTATCATAACGTTCCACGTGAAACGAAATGTATCGGCGTATTTTGCTTGGTGTTAATGAATGACCATTTTTACAGCTTTGGTTTGGGGAGGGTAAGATTGATCAATAACTCCATTGATCCATACTTCTGCACTTCGACCAACGAGTGTCTCATCCAAAGAGACGGTGACAATCTCTTCTTCGATGATGAGTTCGGCGTCCTTGCTGAGCGAGACCCAAATCGGTCCAGAATCAACACCGCCATCTTCTTTATTCTCGATGAGTACCTGACCTCTTTCTTCCTCAAAATCCGTAATAATTCCTCGCACATGTGGCTTCTCTTTCCCTTGTTCCTCGGATTTATCTGCGCATCCGAGCGTTAGCAGAAGCAAGATAAACGGGAATACGAATAATCTTCGTACAATGGACATCGGGTTACTCACCTCTCATCCTTTTTAATGCATCTATAACTATGGACGTTACCTGAGGTGACGAAGTTCCTGTATATCAATAAAAAAGAACCAAAATCATTCGATTCAGTCTGGTACTGAAAATTGGAATATGTTAGCATATAGTTAACTTACTGAACGGAGGGATACGTGTGGTAAATTTTTTTCGATTGAGATAGTAGCGGAACGTTTGCTTGCGCTTGCTGTTTCACTGCCTGTGTGCAGATCATCGGGAGAAGTTTGCCTGTTTACACGTATGCCGCTAGTCGTCATGAAAGGATCACTTTTTGAAGTGGTTCTTTGATGTACTACTATTTTTTTGTGAGCATCCAGGTATGCCAACTTCCGAAATGAACTGCACAGGCGAACATGTCTGTGTTTTTTATTTTATCCAGGAAAAGGGGAGTACCTGATATGACAAAACCGAACTTAAATGAAAATTTGGCAATTCATAAGGAACTATTAACTTTAGCAAAACAGAACGGACTACTTATTGTTGAGAAATCCTTGGAGATCAACGAGTCGGGTATGGATTTTCGAGTAGCATTTGCCACGGATGAAGAAGGCCGCAGATGGGTTCTGCGCCAGCCGCGACGCGAAGACGTGTGGGAGCGAGCCGAGAATGAGCGCAAGGTGCTGGATGTGGTCCGAGGAAATATACCCGCACAAGTACCGGATTGGAGGATCTTCACGCCAGAGTTGATAGCTTATCCTTTACTTGATGGTGATCCGATCGCAGTTGTGGACCCCGCAGGGGGAGGGTATGTATGGCGATTCCCTCAGGAGAGCTTATCGGATACATTCCTGGATTCACTGGCTACGACTCTCGCCATGCTGCATAACATCGATCCCGACAAGGCGAAGAAAGGTGGAGTGCGGATCAAGACACCTATGGAAGCTCGCAAAGAATTTGCAGCCAATATAGAGGAGGTTAAGCAGAATTTTTCGGTGCCAACCGAGTTAGTTGAACGTTGGACGGTATGGCTTTCTGTAGGTAGTTATTGGCCTCAGCACTCGGCGTTCATCCATGGTGATCTGCATCCGCCGCATATTATTGTCGATGATGCCCAGCGAGTAACTGGGCTTATTGATTGGACGGAAGCGGAGATTGCAGATCCGGGTAAGGACTTTGTCATCTACTACGCACTCTTTCAGGAGGAGGGGCTGCGTGAGCTTTTGAGTCGTTATGAGAAGGCAGGGGGAAGAACATGGCCCCAGATGCTGGAGCATATTCGGGAGCAGTGGGCAGCTTATCCTGCAATTGTTGCCAAGTTTGCACTAATTACAGGAAAGGAGTCCGACATGGAGATGGCGAGAGGCATGCTTGCGAATTGGGATGTAAAGAGAGGTTGAGCATCGAAGGCATATATAATTGGTTCACCCGTTATGGCACGTACTCTCGCAAAGCAGTTACAGCGTTACTCTAACGGTTCGTTAACATAACAAAGGGCGATCCCGACCATGAGTTCCATGGGAGAATCGCCCTTTTTCTTTTTCATTAAGCGTGGTGCGTCACGAATGTGTTTATTTCATTATACTCACGTATTTCCCGTATACAAATGCTACACGTCCATCCAGCTTCACTTTTACCCAACCATACTTGTCTGTACTGATCACTTCAAGCAGGGTGCCTTTCGGTACAGCAGCAATGACCTTGGCTTTGGATGAAGCGCCGGCGCGTACGTTCAGGTAAACCGCAGTAACCTTGGCTTGTTTGCCTTTGGTGACAGTTCCTGGTTTACCTGTGTTCGGTGTTGATGGCTTGCCAGGTTTCGACGTGCCTGGAGTCGGTGTTGGTTTTGGTTTCGTTGGCGTTGTCGGCTTCTCAGGTGTAGGAGTAGTTGCTCCCTCGCCATTGCCTGCCGCTTTGCGAGCTTTATTCAGCTGTGATAGAACGCTCCCTTGGTTTTCGCGCCTGCGAATTGTGCCGCACTCACATCTGCTTTGGCAGATAGCGTATCAATCTCTTCCTGAGTCACCGTATCCAAAATGTTAATGGAGGCAATGTTGGTGTACTTGCCATCTTCTGTTGTTGGCACAGACATAATGCCATCGTTAATTAACTCCACTACATCTGCACGCTCCGGTGCAGTCAGGTCTACGCCAGTGATTTTCCAGTTGTGTTGAATCTTCGGTTCGTAGACACCTTTCATGACATCTTTCAGATAGGCGATGGACAGGTTGCGAATTGTACCTTGAATCTCACCAAATGCCGAGGCATCCTTGGAGGACCAGAGCTGCTTGAACTTGCGCCCTTCCATGGCGCCGCCTTTGGCAATCAGGGCTTCCATTCGATAGGCGTTCATGCCAAGTTTCAACGTATCGTCTTCTTTTACTGTTGTACCGTTGCTGTACTTGAGATTTGTAATCCGACTGCCGTATGGTTTGGTCAGGTCAATCTCATACGTTACGCCGCCAAAGAAATCATCTGTGCTGTATTTGGAAGCACGTCGTTTCGGATCAAAGCTGATGGTCACATCACCCGGGCGTGTGGAGTTGAAGTATCCCGCAGACCACTCCATATAGTCCATCAGATCGCGTCCGGTCACTTCATATACGGTCACTTCACCAAAGGTGTATTGGTAGTTGAATGCAATATCCTTTTTCTTGATCGGGCCTACATCCAGCTTGGCCTTGTCGTTATCAATCTGGTGCGCGACCACATCGGCATCACTGTAATGCAACATCACTTCGGTGAAAAAGTCAGACAAAGGTGTTTCCTGGATCTGCACCGCAGGGATACCCTTAATCTCATCAGCAGGGACCAGGTTTGTTCCTTTCAGTTCAGCCACTTCAATATTGGCATCGGCACGAGCGAACTCGTGGAATGGGTGAAGTGTTTCTTCCAGCGCAGGATCGGAGACTTCATATGTTCCGTCTGCTGCTTTCACAGCGAGAGCTTGAGCTTCCTTGCTTTTCAGCACAACTTTGTCGCCGTCTTTTTCAAATGTCAGATCAATTCGAGAGATGTGTGAGCCATATTTATTCGGTTCGGAGATCAATACGCCGTTAACCGTTTGGGATTCAATCAAGGTATGCATGTGTCCGGCAAATATGGCAGCCAGCTCCGGGTTGGCATTGGCGATATCCGTCACTCCGGTTCCCGGATTTCCGTTCTCGTTGTCCAGTCCCATATGCATGAGTCCAACCATGACATCAACTTTGCCTTTCAGCTCAGCAATGGCCTTCTTGGTCTCTTCCACAGGATCTTTGACGATGATGCCGTCCAGGTGATCCGTACCTTTCTCGAACTCGGTAATCATTGGTGTGTTCATTCCGATAACACCCACTTTGATTCCGTCTTTCTCGATAATCGTATAGGCAGGCATGTAGCGGTCGCCGTTTTCTTTGAAAATATTACCCACGAGAGGTTGTCCATTGAATTGGGAAGAGATCTTCTCCAGTACGTCCAGCCCAAAGTTAAACTCATGGTTACCCATAACCCATGCGTCATATTTCATTTCGTTCATTGCCACCATCATGGGAGATTGGGGCTGATCATTGAACAACTCAGCCGAGTTATCCTGAATCATGTCGCCTGCATCGAGCAGAATCGTATTGGGATTCTCCGCACGCACTTTTTTCACAATCGTGTAGAGCTGTGTCATGCTACCGGTTGGGTTTGGACCGTCCAGAGCATAGTCCCACGGCATAAATCGACCATGAATATCGGATGTTCCCAGCAACGTGATCTTAGTCTCCTTGTCTGCCTCAGCAGCCTGAACCGGAGTGGAAGCAAAAGGGGCAAACAAAATGGAGGCACATAAGAGGAACGATAAAGGCCATCCGGCGAAACGTTTTGTTGAAATTTTGCGCATGTTGTAATCTCCCTTGTTATCTAGTGTGTGTAAAGATATGTATCATTTCATACTAGATAAACATGTGGTGAATGTAAACTCCAATGTAAGAGTTATGTTGGATTTAAGAGAGTGAATCTATAAATAGCTTCAGAAAAAGCATTTAATTCTATTTTCTTTACAATAAAATACTATAATTTGACAGGTGTTAAAAACCAAAATTATCCAGTAAAATGATGTTTGTAAGCGCTTAACAAAAAATGAATACTAAGGAGGAAAATCATTGATTAAGTCTAAGTGGTTCAAAACAGTCGGCTCATTGGCATTGGTAGGGATTCTCGCTGCTTCTGTTGCGGTTGGCAGTGTGAGTGCTGGTTTGGCGAAAGGTAGCAAATTTCTGGGCAATATTATTGCCAACCAGGTTCCTTCGAATTTTAACCCATATTGGAATCAGGTAACTCCGGAGAACTCTACCAAGTGGGATGCTATTGAAGGCACACGCAACGTAATGAATTGGGGCCAGGCGGACATGGCCTACAACTATGCTAACAATAACGGATTTCCGTTCAAATTCCATACGCTCGTATGGGGAAATCAACAGCCAAATTGGATTAACAGTCTCTCAGCCGCAGATCAGAAGGCTGAAGTGACACAATGGATTAAAGCCGCAGGACAGCGGTATTCGAAGTCTGCCTTCGTTGATGTGGTGAATGAACCTCTGCATGCGAAACCATCCTATCGCAATGCCATTGGTGGAGATGGGGCAACGGGTTGGGACTGGGTTATCTGGTCATTTCAACAGGCGAGACAAGCCTTCCCTAACTCCAAATTGTTAATTAATGAGTATGGTATTATCGGTGATCCCGCTAAAGCGGACCAATATATCCAGATTATCAACCTTTTGAAAAACAGAGGTCTAGTTGATGGTATTGGAATCCAGGCGCATTACTTCAATATGGACAACGTTTCTGTGAGCACGATGAACACGGTATTGAACAAGCTCGCAGCGACAGGGTTGCCAATCTATGTATCCGAGCTGGATATGACAGGTGACGACAATACACAATTGCAACGTTATCAGCAGAAATTCCCTGTGCTGTGGAAACACTCTGCTGTTAAAGGTGTGACGCTGTGGGGTTACAACCAGAATCAAACCTGGCAGGCTGGCTCTCACTTGGTCAATAGCAACGGTACAGAACGTCCGGCTATGCAATGGCTGAGAAATTACCTGGCGAATAATCCTTAAGCTTGCGTTTTGACGAGTCTGATCTTCTATGTAGATTGGTTGATTATATAACACCATATAGCGCCTGTTCCACATGTTAAGCATGGGAACATGGCGCTATTTGTGTTAATGCTTTGTCTCAACAGTGTTCGGCAATTCATGGTGCAGGGAAACATTTGATTTTAATCCAAACCAATACAAAAGCGATCAGTGCAAAGATCATTCCGCTCCAGATCAGTTGATGTATTCCTAGGTTCGCGATGAACCAGCCGCCGATAGCAGTACCCAGGGTAATACCTAGGTTGGAAAAGGATACATACAAGCTGTTGCCGAATTCAGGCGCGTCCTGCGCTTCAGCGGTTAACCAGGTTTGGCTTACAATTAATCCTCCTGAATGCACGGATGCCCAGAGGATGACTACAATAACCATCCACATGAAGTGAGGACCGGCCCAATAGACGAGTGCGTAAGCTGCTACATACAGCAGGGGGAAGATGAGGACAGTTCGGACCACACTCTTACGCAGAAACTGTCCAAACCCCAAATTTCCGATAATCATGACGACACCAAAGACGGTCAGCATGACGCTGATCCATGATCCGCTCATGTGGGTGACCTGTCCAAGATACTCGGCGAAATAACTGTACACGGAGAACATGGCGGCGAATATAAAAATGACTGCGGCAACATTCAGCCATAATCCAGGTTTGCGCAGAATACCGAGCTGCTTGCCATAGGACATCTTTTCCTTCACGGGCATCGAGGGTAACCAGATCCATATGCCGATCAAAGCGACCACACTGACCATCGCTCCAAACAGGAAGGCGATTTCGAGGGATAGGCGTTCAGCAAGATACGATGTGAGTGGCACGCCAAAGGCAAAGCCCGCTGTAACTCCAGTGAATACTTTGGCGACGGCCTGACTGCTTTTCTCTGCTGTTACGAGTTGGGCACTGGTGACCAGGGCTACGGAAAAAAAGACGGGATGGAATAACGCGGGAATGATACGGAAGATAAGCATGGTATCAAAGGTTGTGGCGTAGGCATATACGACGTTTGAAATGGCAAACATCAGCACAGCGGTTAAAAGGATGATTTTGCGATTAATTCCGGACGCCAGCAAGGTGAGAAAAGGGCCCGCAATGGCTACGACTAGCGCAAATATACTGACCAGCCAACCTGCCTGTGCAGCCGAGATGCCGAATTTATGCGCAACCTGAGGAAGTACCCCCACGATTCCCATTTCTGTTGTAATAATTCCGAATACCCCGAGTGCCAGCATCAAGATAAGGAGTGGATTGACCTGTTGTGATTTCATGCAAAGCGTACCTCCAATAAATTTAAATATACAGAAAAGTAGATATATCATGTCGTAATGAGCCTGCCTTGCCTCCTATAATATGATGGACATGAGAGTAAGTTCTCTGGATTACATTATATCTAGATTTATAGATTTGTAAATATAAAAGGTGAAACGTCATATCTTTAAGTCGTCTTCGGCTTGTGTTCTACAGGAGTAATCATGGTGACAATAAGCATGGTCTGGTCCATGAAAAATAGCGCCGGCTCAAGGAATTCCTGAGCTCAACGCTATTGATGTCCGCGTTTTTAACGATGTGTTGGATTAGTTATTTCGGATGAATAACCATGCTGTTGAATGAATCGGCTTCCAGCTCCATGTGTAGGGTCTGTCCTTCCTCGATGGTCAGATACAGATTTCGACGGTCTTGGAATGGATTATTAATGACAATGATGAGACTGTTATCCGGGTTGCGGAAAGCAACGGATTTACCGCTCCAGGCGCCAGACAAGCCGACTCTTCGAGCACCAGGAACAATATGATGAGCGAAGTGTTTCATCACATAATACTCAGGGTTCCGAGTAACCTCCTTATTGTCGGGATCTATCGTAATCATGGAGTTCTGCTCCCAGCCCCATGTGCTGCGGCCTTTGGGTTCCAGAACCATGTTCCAGTAGATGTACGCGTTCACTCCATTGCTGAAGTAGTGCTGGTAGAGGTTATATACATATTTGGCATAGTTCCATGAGTTGTTGCCATCACCGCATTCGTTCTCGGTCTGCATATAACGCAGCTCCGGATAACTGGCCGAGGTACGTTGAATGGCATTTTTGCCTGCCCATTGATACCCAACACCTTTGATATAGGAATAGGCCTTTGGATCACTCAGGACAAGCCCGGCATACTCATCGAAGTCGTTTGTTTTTTTCTTGATCAATTCTTCCCATGGATCAGGGGCATTGATCGTTCCGAGCCAGATTTCCGTATCCAGACCGTGTTGGTCAAAAGCCGGGCCCAGATAATCGGCGATAAACTCACGAAGCTGCTCGCCTGTCCACATGCAAGAAGGGAATTTCTGATCTGCAATCACTTCGTTCTGCACATGCACCTGATGGATCGTAATGCCTGCTTCACGGTAGGCCTGTACAAATTTTACAAAATACAGAGCGTAGGCCTCCAGAATATCTTTCTCCCAGCGCAGTGTCCCATAGTTATAGGCTTTCGGCGACTTCATCCACGTTGGCGGACTCCATGGCGAAGCGAAGAATTGCAGGTTCGGGTTATAAGTCAGAGCTTCCTTGATGTAAGGAATCAGATATTTGAAATCACGATTGATCGAAAAATGTTCCATGGCCACGTCGCCGTCCACCTCATTGTGGCTGTACCACTGTTCTGCATAATCACTTGCGCCGATGGGCAGGCGACAGATGTTAAACTTGTGCTCACCCTCCGGATGGAAGAGAGAGTGAAATACCTCATGGCGCTGCTCCTCATTTAAGTGGGACAGAGCCATATAACCAAGCTCGTTGAAACATCCGCCAAACCCTTCCACAAGTTGGTGCTGTTCACCCGTCAGTTTTAAGTTAGCGCTTTCATTAGTCGGCACAAAAGATAGCTCTCTCCACGGGCTGTCTTGGGTTGTGGAATAACCAGTGAGCGTGAATGTCATGTGAATTTCCTCCTCGCTTGAACCTCAGTTGTCATATATATTACGTTCAGTATAACAACTCCCACGGCAAAAGAAGATATGCTAAACCGTGTGAAATTTACCCTAATCCAAGATGAAGCATCATGAGTTCGTATCCGCACAGACAGATGGTATAGTGTGTTTGCTTGTGATCGGCGATGTCCATATACCATTATCCAATGTCATAACACAACACAGCGAAAATCCCCACTGATTGTTCAGACGGGGACTTGCGCTATGTTTCTCAAATTCTCTTAAGGCTGTACACTTTCACCAAGCTGTTTATTTTCAAAAATCAGAATCGTTTTGCTGCTTCCGATGTAACCAACAGAGGTATTGAATTGCTCTGAAATGAAGCGTACAGGTACAAAAGCTTTACCATTTTTCATCAGAAGAGGAGCATCATTGATCGCAAGCGTATCATTCACGGCAACTTGTTTGTTACCCACGCTCCAGCGGATGGTCTTATCATGCTGTGTGATCACGGCTTCGCGCGTACCGTTGTTCCAGTTCACACGGGCGTTTAACTGCTCCGAGACAAAACGCAGAGGCACATAGGTGCGCCCTTCATCGATAAAAGGTGCAGCATCCAGTGCATAAGCACGATCCCCGACATAGGCAGTGGTGGACCCTTCAATCAGACGTTGGAAGCTGCCCTGCGGCGTTCGTTTCTGCTCCCGCACATTCATCTGGTTCAGAAGCTGCATCGTATGACTACCACTCACAACATCCAGATAATTATTCTGCACTGTGAGTCCGGCAGGCACAACCTCTGAGACAGACGTTTGAATACCCGAGGATAACGAGGTAGACGCCGAGATATCCTGTATAACATTTGTCGCTGACTGATCACGGGTAAACGTAAAACCTGCAATCGGTGTGAGATCCCACACCCGGTTGTTGGATAATTTTAATACGTCCAGGCTGGAAAGCTGCCGTAAAGGTTCCAGATCATAAATCTGATTGGATTCTGCATTCAACTCCGTCAGCCCAGTCAGTCCCTCAAGCCCTTTGAGGTGCTGTACTTGGTTACCAGAGATATCAAGTGTCCGAAGGCGTGTCATGTGCGCCAGTGGTGTCAGATCCGTGATTTGGTTGCCTGCCACATTCAGATTCCGCAGTGTATTTGGCAATTCAGCCAGTACGTCCAGCGTCTGAACCTGGTTGTTAGCTATGTTGAGTTGTTGGAGCCGGGTTTTACCCATGAGCGGTGTCAGATCGCTAATGGTATTGTTCGAAATCTCAAGCCACTTCAGTGCATCCGCATCCGAGAGGGCCGCAAGACTGGCAATCTGGTTACCGCTGGCGTGGAACGTATGTAATCGGTTGAACCCACGTACAACCTCTATAGAAGAAATGGAATTATTGCTGATATACAGCCGTCCCAAGTCTTTCAATTCAGTAAGTGCGTCTATGGATGTAATGTAATTATTGCGAACATCGATCTCGCGAAGCTGGGTTAGGTGCTCCAGCGGTGTGAGATCCTCAATCTCATTCCCATATAATCGGAGGTGTGTCAGGTTGGTTGCATATTCGAGACCGGACAGGCTGTGAATACCTGCATTGCTCAGATCCACCACTTCAAGCTGCTCCAGATCCGTTGAAGTTAAGGGCACATCCAGAGGTTTGTTCAGGATTAGTTTCAGTCCGTCCTCCAAAGCAGGATCTTCAATGATTCCCTCGCCCAAGTCCGTGGTTGTGTAAGCCATGGCTTGCCCCGATGCCCCGAGACTCAGGATGAATACTAGAAGTAATAGCGTCATTCTTCTCATTGCATGCATTCCCTCCGATTTTTAGAATTATAAAATAATCCGAACAGATTGAGTTAATTAAGTATAGTATTTACACGATAACAGCAACCGGAAGGTTGTTCTGCCCACGGGAGTGCTCAGTGTGAATTGAATAGTTTAACATATGCAGGTTCGGCTCAAAGCACATCTATAGTTATTAACCCGTCAACAGGGAAAAGGAACAAGAAATTTCGTAATAGGTATTTCTCTACTTCTATTCTATATGAAACAATCCCTGCTCTGCACTCTTCAGAGACATGTTTATCAAAAAAAATAGAACATCCACCACAGACCCTATTCAACCCACCCTTGAAACGGGTAATGATGAAGTAAAGATGCCATTTTGGAGGGGAAGATGTGAGTATGCGCCAAGCCATGATCATTAGTAATCCATCGTCAGGTAAGGAAGAGGCCGAGCAGTATGTGTCCCAAGTCAGAGAAATTCTGGAGTCACAGCAGTATGAGGTGGTTGTTAATGAGACGGCCGGGGAAGGTGATGCCACCAACTACTGTCTGAGCGCCTGCAAAGACGGCTGTGATCTGGTCATCTCCATCGGAGGCGACGGTACACTGCATGAGACGATTAACGGCATGATGGATCAGGATCATCGTCCCCGACTGGGCATTATACCGCTAGGTACGGTGAATGATTTTGCGCGAGCGCTGAATATCTCGCTTGACCCGGAAGAAGCCATTAGGCAGTTATGTTCGAATCAGACCCATATCGTGGATATGGGGAAAATCAATGATCGCCTGTTTGCTAACGTTGTGGCTGCGGGTTCTTTGGCAGAAGCTTTGTTCTCCGTATCTTCAGAAGAGAAGTCGAAGTTGGGATCATTCGCATATCTCAAAGAAGGCTTGAAAGATCTGGTGAATACACCAGCCAATCATCTAACCATCGAATATGACGGACAGATCTGGGAGGGGGAATCGCCACTTTTCCTGGCGGCGCTGACCAACTCGGTTGGAGGATTCGAGAAGTTGTCTCCGGATGCAGAGGTGGACGATGGTTTGATACATTGTTTTGTTGTTCGTAATATCAGTGTGTTCAACAGTCTGACCCTTGGCACTTCCCTTTTATTTGGCAGTCTGAAAGACCATAAGGACGTGGACTATTTTACAGCCAAAGAAGTTCATGTTCGCTCAGACGAAGCCATTCGCACCAATGTAGATGGGGAAGAAGGTCCTGCCCTGCCGATTCATATCCGTGTCCTGCCAAGGCATATTGAGGTTATCATACCGGAAGAAGTATAACTTGTTCTTTTGGATCTATAGGCTGGAATGAAGAACCTATCATTTCTCCATATGAAAGTAGGATAAATCTATTGAAACCGATTGCAGATATATGTCACAATCAAAAGTAAGATACACGATAATATTCGAATATGGAGGGAAAACATCTTGAGAACGATTAAATTGGGCAGCAGTGCACTAGAAGTACCTGTAGTCGCGGTGGGCTGCATGCGGATTAATTCACTAGACGGTAAGGAAGCCGAACATTTTGTTCGTTCTGCAATGGAGGTTGGCGCGAATTTCTTTGACCATGCCGACATTTATGGCACAGGAACATGTGAGGAGATCTTCGCCGAAGCGGTACAGATGAATCCCCAAGTTCGTGAAAATATGATTCTTCAATCCAAATGTGGTATCCGCAAAGGCATGTTTGATTTCTCCAAAGAGCACATCCTGAATTCAGTCGATGGCATCCTGCAACGTCTGAAAACGGAATATCTTGACGTTCTGCTGCTGCACCGTCCAGATGCATTGGTTGAGCCGGAGGAAGTGGCTGAAGCCTTTGATCAACTGGAGCGCGAAGGTAAAGTGCGTCACTTCGGGGTATCCAACCAGAATCCGAACCAGATCGAATTGTTGAAAAAATACGTGAAACAGCCACTGGTAGCCAATCAGTTGCAGATGAGTATTACCAATACGACGATGATTGACAGTGGCATCAACGTGAACATGGAGAACGACGCTGCGGTTAACCGTGACGGCAGTATCCTGGATTATTGTCGTCTGCATGATATCACCATTCAGCCGTGGTCCCCGTTCCAGTACGGATTCTTCGAAGGTGTATTCCTGGGTAGCGACAAGTTCCCGGAATTGAATGCAAAGATTGACGAGATTGCTGCGAAGTATGACGTGAGCAATACAACGATTGCAATCGCATGGTTGCTTCGTCACCCTGCACAGATGCAACCTGTGACAGGCACGATGAATATTGAACGTCTGCAAGACTGTGTAAAAGCAGGAGATGTTCATCTCACTCGTCCAGAGTGGTATGAAATTTACCGTGCGGCAGGTAATATACTGCCTTAAATCCAAGTTATAGTGAGCATACTGACTGCTGAGTCAGTTGAGGACACGAGCCCGTGGATGGCTCGTGTTTTTTGTCTATTTTCAGGTTTGATGCCAGACGGGTTTCCGATATAAAATAAGGATATGATTGTCTGTTTTATAAAAGGATTAAAATGGTTTTAATACAAATTAGTTGAAATTATCATATTGACCGATACTTTCTAATTACATATAATTACTTTTGCATACCGATAATCCCGTTTATGTTTTTTATTTTGGAGGGTGGTGTTCGTTTGGAGTCGACAACCACGATACGCGATCACTTGGAAAGTTATCTGAAGCGTGAACAGATGTCCATTAGTCATTTTTCGGAAACGTCAGGGATTAATTCGGGTACGCTCAGCAATATTTTGAATAAAAATCGGCCAATTGCCATGCAGCAGTTGGATCGCATTACTTCCGCCATGAGACTGGAAGAAGGTTACTTCTATGAGTTATACATAGATGAGTGTTTTGTGCACGCGACCCCGGACTGGCGAAGACTGGGACCCTTCCTTCATCGCTGTGCCGAGTTGGACAAATTGGACTGTATTGAAGAGGTTATTCGTCTAATGATGGATAATCTATCTTATATTCCTTTGTTATTTGATGTGGCTGAAGAATTCTACCAAGCGGGTAAATTCAAACCGGCCATTCTTCTATATGAGAACATTGCTGAAAGCGAGAAAATGCAACATTCCGAGCGGCTTGCACTCTGTCAGTATCGACTATTCCGGTTGGGACTGACCAATGATCAGCAGCGGAATCTGATTATTGCAGCACGGTTCGAATATTATGTGGATCGGCTGGATGAGCGCTATCAATTGGATGCGCTTAACGAACTAATTAATGCATTTGGAGCGTTGCATAGATGGAACAAGGTTCAGGAGTTATCTGAAAAATTGAAAATAAAAGCGTCCATCCATTATGAGATGAATGGCCGAAGGAAACAAGAAGAGACCAAAAGACCAATTGTCTTCTATATTCTGTACTCCGATCTAGCTGCAGGAAGTGCCTGTTATCATTTGAAAGACTACACTGGGGCACTTAAATATGTTTCTTTATATTCGGATAATCACTGGGTGAAGAACCCGGATAAAGATGAAATCGTTGTTATGAATCAGTTTCAGGAATGGGCTGAAGCGAATCGATATATATATCATTTAATGGGTGGTCATTTTGAGGTGTTACCTGATTATCTGGCGTATATCTCGACGAAGGAAAATGAGATATTCCCAGCGCTGTGTGATATTGTAACAGCGGCTAATCGTTATGATAAGGATATTGATCATGTTCTCAAACAGTATGAATCGTACTTCACTTATCAGGAACAGAGCAACCGAATTGGCAAAGTGAGCAGACAGGTTACGGATGATCGATATTTACGACTTTTAGCAGATTTAGGTGCATATTATTTAAAGAAAGACGAGTTCCATTTAGGGATAGAATTTGTTCTGGATAGTTTGAAATTTTCTATTGAAATTAGCAGTGGACGAGGTATGCTTAGAGGTGTCGGACTGTTTGAGCAATACCGGGAATTTGCATCTGAGACGGCGAAAAAGCAATACAAAATGATAATTAGTGAGGTGCAGAAACTCAATGAAGAGAAAGTTGGCTTTGCTGATAGCTACCTGTAGTATCGTTGTATTCATCGTAGCCCCTGCTACGGAACCTGTCCCAGGCAAGGAAATCCCGAACCCCGAAATTATGAGACCGGCTGATCATGGATTTGGAACTTAACAAAAGTAAAGAGCGCTTCTGATTTATTCAGAAGCGTTCTTTTTTTGTGTATCAAAGTGGAAGAATAAGTATGTCGTATCTCACATGCGCTTTTGATTGGCATAATACACTAAAATATGACAAAAAGGAGGGATACTATGGATCGCCTGGATTTGATATCACGGATCGAAGATGCCAGACAGTTGTTATATCGCATGCATATGGAATACGGCAGTCTGCTTCATCCGGAAGTGATCCAGCAATCCGTAGTCCTGGACGGGCTTATTAATCAATACAACAGAGCCAAGGTAGGAAAAGCGATGAATTAAGTTCGCCTATTTACATTTGAGTTTTTGTATACTATAGTTAGTTACATGAGTAACTAACCGACTAACTGACTAATGAATACGTATGAAAGTTGGAAGCACATGAAATCGACTTTGGATGAATCTCAGCCTATTTTTCATCAGATTGCCACGATGATTATGGACGATATTGTAGAGGGCAGATTGAAAGTGGAAGAACAGGTTCCCTCAACCAATGAACTGTCACGTTTCTACAATATCAATCCGGCTACAGCCCGCAAAGGACTGCAGGAACTCGTGGACAAGGGGATTATATACAAACAGCGAGGTGTTGGAATGTTTGTTGCAAAGGGAGCAAGAGAAGCATTGCTCGTTGAACGGAAACAAGATTTTTATGAAGAATACATCAAGCCTTTACTTGAAGAAGCCAGACGGATTCACATGAATGAAGACATGATCATTGATCTGATTCGCGGCAAGAAGGATAAGGAGAGTGAGTTATGATTCATATGGAGCAGGTCAACTACAGCTACCAGAAGACGCCCGTTCTGAACCAGATTACGCTACATGAGAGTGAGCCAATCATTAGTGCAATCTGGGGAAGAAATGGAGCGGGGAAAACAACCATGATGAGTTTACTGGCAGGGCATAACCGCCCGGACAGTGGAACCGTTCAGATCATGGGTCAAGACCCCTATAATAATCTGGCTTCCCAAGAGCATCTGTGTTACATCCAGGAGAATCATCCCCTGGGGAAAAACTGGACAGTTAGTGATATGGTTCAAATGGGACAATATTTTCATCCGCAGTGGAATCAGGATTTGGCGGAACGTTTAATCGATGTGTTCGAACTACCGGCGAAGAAGAAAATCATTAAATTTTCGAAAGGCATGAAGACTGCTGCCCAGATTATATTGGGTCTTGCCAGTAATGCAAAGATAACCATTCTGGATGAACCCACCAATGGGCTCGATGCTGAGAAGCGTAAATTCTTCTATAATGCGCTACTGGAAAGTTATGAAGATAACCCGCGTATGATTCTGATATCCAGCCATCACATTGAGGAGATTCAGCCTTTATGTGAGTCTCTTATCGTTTTGCAAGCCGGAGAGGTGTTGTTAAATCAACC
Source organism: Paenibacillus sp. SRL342 (assembly GCF_984798905.1). NCBI lineage: Bacteria > Bacillati > Bacillota > Bacilli > Caryophanales > Paenibacillaceae > Paenibacillus > Paenibacillus sp. SRL342. The sequence continues at coordinate 7,015,643 of NZ_OZ481790.1, read as the reverse complement.
GATGGAAGAGATGCGTGAAAAAGGGATTCTTCTAACAGGGGGAATTAATGATATCAACCGAGTCACAGCAGGTGTTAAAGTTATAGAGTCTTCCCAGATGGGATCAACTGTGAAAGTGATGATTGATGAGCCCTACTCGAAAATGTGGAAGGATATCGCTCATTCACAGGGGCTTTCTATTGAGAAAGCGACATTACAAGATTATTTGGTTAACAGAACCCGTAATCAAGAGGGGGTTAAACCATGAACGCAGTAAAAGGTACAAACCGACTGATTCGCGATGATATGCGTTTGTTTCTGACCATATTTTCATCCATCGCTCTAATGCTCACCGTTGTATATTTGGCCATTGGCTTCATATTTGATGTCTCGTATGCTACGCAACTGTTTGGTCCCATGTACGGAGGGATATGTGCGTTTGCAATCGGGGGAATGATTACACTGTTTCCGGTTGCGATTGGTATGGGCAGTACACGAATTCAATTTATGAAATCCTTCTATATGAACTCGGTATGGATGGTTGCAGGCACCATGGTTATTCTGCATGTGGCGTATTTCCTCATACACCTGCTTCAGGGAAAAGGAATTGTTGACGTAACCCTTTATCAACCGGGCATGTTGTATTCAAGCGAATATCATTTCTTATCCTACCTGTGGATCGATCTGATGTGCGGCTTTCTCGTACTGGGAATCTCTGTCTTCCCAACGGTTTGTTGGATGCGATTGGGGATGCGTAACTTCTTCATTATGTTCTTTGGGGTAGGTCTAATTATCACACTGATCGTTGTCTTCGCAGATTTTGGGGAGTGGATGAAGTGGTTTGCGAGTGTGAATATGATGACATTGTTTACCGTTCTAGGGTGTATTGGTGGTGCGCTACTTCTGTCTACGTACCCGATGATGAAGAATGCACCGCTTACCATGAAATCCAAAAAAGACTGACAGGAAACAGTTATAAAGGAACTGGGCAAGGAATCTAAGCGAAACTTCCTGTAAATATGAAAAACACGAGTGCGAACACGCCTCGTGTTTTTTGTAGCATATTAAATCACAGAATATACCTATTCAACAATCTTTGTGCGGAATTCCAAACTGAAATGTGTATGAGTTAAGCCTGAGCCTGCGGTTTGAATCCTTCGTCTTTGAGGTACTCGCCGGCTTCGCTACGCGTTTCAAAAGCCATATCCAGGTTATCACCGGAATACACATACCACATGTCATCTTCGTATTTTAAAGTCAGCGTATGTCCATCTTCATCGATCCACGTTCCGCCACCCGTAGAGGTTGTAGACAATGCAGGAGCAGCAGCTTTTACTTGTTCTGGCTCTTGGAATTCAGCTGCGTTGGGATTGTGAGACATCGCTTGGATCGTTTGATCTAACAATGTGCGCAGATCTGTTTCGGAGTAATCACGAATATTGACGAATCCTTTAGCATTGGTCTCATAGTTAGACAGTAGTCCTGCATAGATATAACCGTTTCCGTTAGGGTGAATATGGAGAGCAACAATTTTTTTATCATACGCACTATCCTCGTAGTGGAAATTAACTCGACCGAGAGAAACATCTTTGCGTTGCAGTTGGGGATACGATTGTAACACTTCTAGCTTTTGTTCCACGTTAAGCATAATTGCCTCCTGTAAATGTTCAATAGAGGTGATTATAACATGCCCTCCTGTTAATTTCCCGATAAAATGTTTCTCCCCAGTTCTTTCAGGTGTTCCATAACTTGCAGATAGGGATATGGCCCGTAGCTTACACGTGCTACACCCAGTGTGGCAAGCTGTTTTGGTGAAGGCTCAGGAGACGTAACCATAACGTTAATTGGCAGCGGTGAACGCTCACACAATTCCTGAATCAGTTGGTGATCCTGCAAACCGGGTACAAACAGACCACTGGCTCCTGCATCTGCATAATGGCTCGAACGTATAAGTGCTTCCTCCAGGAGAGAGTGGTTATGGTGTTCAGGTGCATGTTGCAGAAAAATATCTGTGCGGGCGTTAATGAACAACGGGATGCCTGCCTGCTGCGTAGCTTCCCGGGCGGCGGACAATCTCGGGCATTGCTCCTCCACAGTGTACAATCCCAAGCCAGCGGGAAGTTGATCTTCAATGTTGATTCCTACAGCACCATGATCGATGACTTGCAGGATATTTCGCTTCACTTCTGACACAAACCTCCCATACCCTCCCTCTATATCGATCGTTACAGGCAGATCCACGCTTGCTGTAATCCGTGCGAGATTGGCAAGCACCAGATGGAATTGCATGGCTTCACCATCGCGTTCACCGTGGGCCGCTGCAACGGACCAGCTTCCGGTAGCAATGGCCGTTGCTCCAGCGGATTGGATGGCTTGTGCGCTTCCGGCATCCCATACATTGACCAGAACAAGTGGTTTTCCTTTCACATGGTATTGTTGGAACAACGCTGCTTTTTCTTCTAAGGTACTCATATTATGTTGACTCTCCTTTGTTATATCATGCATTCCTTTGGACATTTGATGCGTACTTCATTACTTCATTCCGTTATTCGCAGCTATCCTGTTCCTGCCCCTGTTTCTCGTGAGTCAAAAGCCAGTTTTTGCGAGTTAATCCCCCGCCATATCCACCCAGTTCGCCACTGGCATTGATTACACGGTGGCATGGAATCACAATCGCAAGCTGATTGGCACCATTCGCCTGTGCCACAGCTCGGCAAGCAGTCGGTTTTCCCAGTGCATTTGCAATCTCCTGATATGACCTCGTTTCACCAGCCGGAATGGCCAGCAACTCGTCCCACACACGCTTTTGGAATGGTGTTCCTAAACAGAACAACGGTGTGTCGAATGCTGTCCGAATACCTTGAAAGTACTCGTTTAGTTCACGCTCAATGGACTGGATGGGAGCTGTAGTACCGGGCACAATCGCTGATTTGGTTCGTTTGCGCAGACGCTCAACTTCGCGTTCCAGACCTCTGCGGTCCACAAATTCCAGTAAATATAGCGACTCCTCATCAGCAATAGCCATCATCGGGCCGAGGCGGGTGTCAATCCAGGACGCTTTTAGGATATGTCCTTCATCGACTTGTGTAGGGGCAGCACCCATGATCCGTGAAAAGGCATCGCGGAAGCCGCTGCTTGATTCATATCCAGTAGATAATTGACTATCAATCACGGTGCGACCGGAGCGAATATTTTTCAGGGCAAGTCCCATGCGGCGAGCGCGAGCATATTCTACAAAGGTCATGCCGAACCGCTTCTTGAATTGTCGGCGAGCAGTGGATTCGTCGATGGAGAGGGCCTTGAAATCCTGTTCTTTCCAGCGTTTCTCCGGTTGTTTCTCCACAGCTTCCACTAATATGCGAACGACATCGGATACTTGGTTGGGGTGAGAGAGCGGGCGACAGCGCTGGCAAGGGCGATATGAGGCCAGAAGTGCCTGCTGAGCCGTCTCATAGAATTCGCAGTTTTCGAATTTTGGCTTTCGCGCCGGGCATGTGGGACGACAGAACACACCCGTGGTTCGGACCCCAACATAGAATAAACCCTCGTATTCCGAATCCTTGGCCACAAGCGCCTCGTAATATTGTTCCTTTAGATCAGCAGAAATCATGGGGCACGTCCTTACTCATTAGAATCTTTATCTATAACCTATTATAGAAAAACGTTACAGCAAGCATCGCCGAAAATCAGGCATGAATATTGGATAGATTAAATCGGATATAACATTGAAATTCGGTTGTTCAGAATTTGTTTAGAGTGAACTGGTAGTATAGACCTATCAGGGTAGGGATACTTAGGCAAAGATACCTATACAGTGAAAAAGTGAATTATTGATCATTCATTGTTATAGGAAAAATACATAGGTAAACATGAAATTAAAGATTAGCGGAATGAAAGTCTGGAGGTCGACTAGAATGAGATATTCTACGTACAAAAGTATTTATGAGTCCGTTTATACCAAAACGTCCGAGTCTCGCACCGTGTATGTTAAAGATCAATTCATGCAGCGTGTGAAGGCGCCATCTTGGCTAATGAAGATCGTCACTATAACTCTAATTATAATCATAGGGTGTAGTGCTGTATTCACTGCATTTGCCGGGGATGAGCAATTATTATCGGGTGACCAGATCGTTGTATCTCAGGGAGATACACTGTGGGGCATTTCATTGGCATATAAACCTCAGCAGATGGACACTCGTGTGTATGTAGAAGCAATCAAGAAAGTGAACAAAATCGAGCATAATGCCATCCAGATTGGACAAGTGTTGGTCTTGCCTGGGTTTGATCGATAAATTAAACAGTGCATGACGTCATGAACAGAGTTCTTTTTTTACTCATCGAGGTGCAGTTACATACTGAATTTATTAATCATTTACATATAATGGAGCTTCATGTGGGACGATATGGTGTAGTGATTAGTAAGTAGTATGTTGGATATATGTACTGTAAATGGATGAAGGGAGAATTAGATGATGAAAATAAATATAAAGAAATCTGCACTTTGCATGTCTGTGCTATGTATTTCGTTATTAGTCACTGCCTGTGGCACTAGTGGAGAATCAGTTCAGGAGCACGCCTATCCGCAATCGAAGCAACCCGTAGAGGAAGCTGGGGAAAACTCTGTTCCGAATGCGGATGCGAAGAATAACAATGATCAAGGTAGTGCCAGTGGTGATGAGGGCAAGCCTACGGCTCAATCGGAATCCACTGAACCGTCTGAGCAGATTGATATCGTCATTGACCAGTCGGAGAAACCGAGTGAGGGTAACAGCTTTGATTTTGGATTCAAGCAGGTTCCGAAGGGCTATACACTAACGGAGATGCGATGGACGTCTAACACGGTTACGATTGTGAATTCACTACAGGAAGCCATTGAACATGGTGGAAATGGTGAAGAGGGGTTCTACTTTAGCGGCAATGGACAATTCTCCGGCTTTATCTATTCGGATGAGATGAAGGGTGAGCGGGGCAAAGCCACATTTGTCTTCACAAATGATGAGGGGAACGAAATCATGTCCGAAAAAGAAATTAAGTTGAAGTAGCAGGCACATCATGAAGGCTCCGACTGGAGCCTGTTGAACAGGAAAAGCAGCCACTTGGGCTGCTTTTTTTGACATACATAATTACAAGCTCGCCGATCTATCCGTTCTGTTGCTACATAAAGTCAAAGAAATAACGGACCACGTGGAACATAACCGGCGAGGTATAGGTCAGGCTGTCGACCCGGCTCAGGTAGCTTTTTTTGAGCGAATCGAACTTATTGTCATCTCCGATTAACAGATCGCGCTTCAGTACAGACACCGTCAGACTGCCGAAGAATCCAGCCAAACTGATCAAGACCCCGATGAATAGCGAGAATTTCCAATCAAATGGCGTCAGGTAGGGATGGATAAAATAAGACGTTGCTGTCGTTACAATAAACGCACACGCGAACCCTTCCCAGGTGACAAAAGGATTGGCGGTAGGCACCACTTTTCGTTTGCCCAGATAGATAGAGACCAGATAGTGCACCACATCATTAAGCTGTGTTAACACGACTAGGAACAACACCAGCTTGGACCCGTACTCCGGTGTGGCAAAAGGAAAATAGGCCAGGTGGCTCAGTCCAAACACCATCAGCATCAGTCCCCATTGTGTGGAGCTGACACTGCGTAGGAACCCGACCGTACCTTTGTTGATCAGACGAGGCAGGGGCAGCACCAGGAACACATATAGTGGAATAAACACGATAAACATGCCATACCATCCAATGTAGATCCAGTAGAACTGAACCGGAATTGCCAGATACGCCCATAGGAACAGCCTGCGGTCGGCTTTGCGTGTACTGCGAATCATGGAGAAGTATTCTTTGAGTGAGAAGAATGCAAGCACCATGAGGGAGATGAGGGACACGATGGGGTTAAAAAGGGTGGCGAGGCAGAAGATCACAAACATACCCCACCAGGTTTTGATTTTTTGGCCGATGCCTGAATAGTCTTTGCTTGGCTGGAGCTTTGCAATAATTTTGTACACGATATGTATCACAAGTAAAGCTGTGAAGATTAACGTTAGTGTAAAGAGTGAACTGCTCACGTACTGATCACCTGCTTATTCAAAGTAAGATTCCATTATAGGGTACCTATGTTATTATGAAGGAATAGTACCGACTTGATAAGGGGAAATTTTGCTATGACAGATGAACGCTCCATCTATATCTTGCTTACGAATACAGGAACGCTGTTTACCAAGGTTATTCAGAGTTATACCCGAGCGCCATATAATCACGCATCGATCTCGTTTGACCGGGAGTTAACCGAGCTGTACAGCTTCGGACGTAAACATCCGAGCAATCCGCTAAATGGCGGGTTTGTGAAGGAAGATATTCAGACAGGTACATACAGCAAATATCCCAATACCACATGTGTCATATACAAGCTTCAGGTGACGGATCGTGAAGTGGAAAAGATGAAACGTGTGCTGCACATCTTCATCCGCAGCCGCCAGAAATATATGTACAATCTGCTCGGCGTGATTGGCATTACACTCAAGGAACCGGTGGAGTTCAGCAACTCCTACTTCTGCTCCCAATTTGTAGCTGAGATTCTACAGCGTTCGGGAATCAAATTGTGGAATAAGCTGCCTGCGCTGGTGACACCGGATGATTTTCGCCAGAGTGAACGATTGCAATTGGTCTATGAAGGAAAGTTAAGCGAGTATACGCTGGGGAATGCAGAGCAAGAGTAGGGTAGGTGCGTGTGCTGGTGCTTGCCAAGCAAATCCAATCATGAAATAGCCTGCTGCCACGGATAACGAGGCAGCAGGCTATTTGTGTACTTCATGTAGATGATGGTGAGGATGAGGATCGGTCGAAATTAACCTCTTCAAGGAATTCGATCACTTCACCATTCGGACTGTGGACGAGCGCATTTCTAACCAGAAGTGCAGGTTCACCAAGCGATATCCAATCCGGTTCAACATAGGCCTTGGCTCCATGGGCGAGCGCTCGCTCATAGATATCTTCTACATCATGCACGTAAAAGGCGAAATGTAACAGTGCGCCGTGCCGGACCGCTTCAGGAGAGGTGGCAGGTTCACCCTCCGCTGGAATGACAGCTTTTGGGTCAAATACCTCAATACAGGTGCGATAATCCGGAGAGATCAGCATACATGCGCGATAGTCTGATAGTAGGTCATAGATAACATGTTTAACAAAAAAATGTTGAATTATGACGAAAAAAATGAAATAAACCCCCATCTTTCATATATATTATGGAAATCACCCCTTTTTTTTGCTCCAATGTTCAGAATCCGTTCAGAGTTGTGTACTACAATAGGCCTATCTTTTGAAAGCGAGATTAGGGGGATAAGAAATATGCAGTACAGAAAAATAGTGAACATATTGCTCATTTTGCTATTGGTAGCACCATGGTTGGCACCAGTAGGAAAGGTTAGCGCAGAAGTATCGTATCCGGTACCGGGGAAAAATGGTCTAATTACAGTAAAGAACATTGGTGATGACTCGGTTGAACTAAGTTGGGAGTATGCCGAGTCAGTTACAACGTCTTCACCTGATCTGAATTATCAAGTATTCGTCTCCCAGGCACCTAATATCAAAGATATGGAGGAAATCAGCGGATTTCCACAATACGCCTATGGTAATTGGGTTGGTGGTAGCGATTCCGAAACAGGTATATTCACCAAAGTGATTACCGATTTAGTCGAAGGGGAAACGTATTATTTTAATGTAATCGTTCAGGATAGAAATAATATGGAAATTGCATACCAGATGCAATCCATAACATTTACATCGAATACCTTGCTAAGCGAATTCAACAATGTTATTGGGGCAAATTTTGATGCCTCAAGAATAAGTGAGCTACTTCAAAATACGAGCTTCATCACCATGGTTCCAGCATTTGAATCACTTCCTCCTGATGAACAGAATGCAATCATATCGTTAGTGGGACATTCCCATCTACCAGATGGTAAATATCTGAACACGGATCAAATTCAATTTACGGTTGATCTGGCATTCCAAGGTCTATTAGTTATGCGTGAACATCAATTGCCTGTTATGCAAGCTAAGCTAACCTCTTATTTTGAGAAACTAGCTAGTGCGAACAATGTATTCAGCCCAGCGTATTTAAGTGCGATTCAGCCACAACTGTATCAGTATCTATTGGGGGCCGATCTAGATAAAAACATATTATCATATTCAGTTAATCTAGATAGAATTGGAAATGATCTATCACTAGAACAGTCTGTGATGAATCTCAATATGATGCTTAGTCAAAGTTTCTATTTCACCAAAGCATCAACGACTAACGAAATGAATGAAGCTTTAACAGGGCTATATAAAATTCAACAAAAAGCGGAGCAATATAAGGGAACTCCTAAGGAGAGCTTCATAGGGATATTCCCGCTTGATTTCCATAAAATGCAGATTATTTCTTCTAATGTTGCGGAAATGGAACGGTTGTCAAAGTGGATGTTGGATAGAAAGCCAAATGGGGGTTACACCAATTACAGTGAGATACAAATAGCTTTCAATAACTTCTTCTTCCCGATGATTCCACCACTACCGACATTCCCACCATTCCCACCAATTCAGCCAATACCGGTAGCACCAGCAGTAAGCGTAGATGACAATGTAAATGTCATTGTTGATGCCGATGAGACTATGGAATACACTCAGAACAATGGCGAAAATTGGTTTGTTTACAGCTCCACGAACCCACCCCAATTTGAAGGGAATACAACGGTATGGGTTCGTGTTAAGGCAAACGGAAGTAATACTGCAAGCCTCTATAAGATCTTGGTTTTTACTCAGAATATAGAAACAGACTCACTTGAGTTATTGAATCTAGCTAAGAGTAATGAAGATGTAAAAGGTGTGCTTGCCGCAATCCAAGGTTCCACGTTGGGACTCGGACTGCCTGTAGATTTCAGTGATTGGAGCAACGATGAGAAAGAATCTGTAGCTGTATTTGTCACTTTAATGAATGGGGCAAAGGAATATGTGAGTAAAGAACAAGTACAATATGTACTTGATATGGCTGTAGAACCACGAAACCTCTTTAATAAACCTGCACTGACTGATGTTGAGGAGAATATCAATGCTTATTTTTCCAAATTATTAAATTTACCTGAAGTTTTTAGCATAAACCTCGACCCAAGTATTCAATCACTATATAAAGTAGGGAAAATGTATGAAAATTTGTCTGTTGTAGATAAACAAATTTTTGCATACCGCATGAAATTTTACTCAATGCGTGATGAGATTCCTTCATATCAGAACAGAGATCAACTTTCTACGTCGTTATCTACTTATAATGCAATCAATGATGTAACTACTCAAACCAAGATGTATAATGCTTTGGTACGTCTTCGTTTGGTACAGAAGGAATCAACACAGTATAACAATCTCCCTAGTACTATCAAATATATGGTAGAGTTTCCGCTTAACATGGACAAAGTGGATAGCATAGATTATGCGACATATAGAAAACTTGCCCAGTGGATGATTGATAAGCGTCCAGTTGGTGGTTATGAAAACTATAAAAACATCCAAAAAACTTTTGATCAGTTCTTTAATCCAGCAGATCCTTTGAAGGTAATCAACGAAGCGAGAGCTACGAAGAATACTGATGCTATCCTGGGAGTAATTACTCAACCGGAATGGTTGGATCTTCCGGCTGGCTTTGACACTCTCCAACCTGAGGAGAAGAAAGCCATAGCTAATGTGGTAATGACCTTTTTACCGAGTGACTATGCCTATAATCTTAAGAAACAAGTAGAATATGCTGTGAAAATTGGATATAAAGGCATCCAAACGATCAAACAAACAGACAGGATCCTTTTCCAACAGCATTTGAATGAGTTCTATTCCCTTTTTGTTGAGTCAACAGAGTACTTTGAATATCCAGGGATGGAAATGTTTAAAGAGTTAGGTCAAAAATATTTAAATGCATCCAATGTGGATAAAGAGTTGCTTGCTTATACCGCAAAACGTCTGTTTCAGGGTTCGGATCTTTCAATTGAACAGGTTTACGGTGCTTCTTTAATGTTAGTCATGAATTATTCCTACATTAATGATGCTAGAGGCGTTAGCGAGATGCAGAATGCCATGCTGATGCTATACAGCTTCCAACAATCGACTGAGGCGATGGAACCTTACGAACCATTCCTACTTAAGTTGAACGCTATGAAGGATCTAGTAGAAGATGAGAATCGAATGGGGAAACTCGCCCAATGGATGCTGGACCGCAAGCCTGCTAACGGATACAGCAGTATTAGCGAAGTGCAGACAGCATTTGATCGTTTCTTCGATCAGGTCATAATTATTAATCCAACACCAACACCAACACCAACACCATCAACTGGCGGTGGAAGTGGAGGAGGATCTTCACCTGTAACCCCTACACCTGCACCAACAACGAAACAAGAACAGATCGTGGTTGACGTTAATGGAACAAACGGCACCAACCTGACCAAAACACCAATCACACGTACAACGGAAATCAACGGCACGATCAAAGATCTGGTGAAGATGACCGAAGCGATTGCCAAGGAATCCGTTGAAAAAGCGAAGCAATTGAACATGAACACCGCACGCATTGTTATTCCAGACACCAAAGATTCCGTGTCCGAGACACGGATTGAACTGCCTAAAGCAGCGGTAAAAGAACTAAATGATGGCTCGCTCAAGTTGGAGATTTCCACTGAGAATGTAGTGATTTCCGTTCCTACGAATTCCATCGCCGGATTCGATCAAGACTTATACTTCCGCGTTGTACCTTTGAAAAAGGAATCAGAGCGCAAAGAAGTCGAAGAGCGTGCGAAGAAAGAGCAATTGATTCAACAAGTTGCTCCGAATACGAATGTTCGTGTATTGGCTCGTCCGGTAGAGATCGACACAAATATGCAGAGCCGCGAAGTGACACTCACGTTGCCACTGCGTGACAGTCTGCCAACCGATCCGGCTGCTCGTCAGCAAGCATTGGACAACCTGGCGATCTACATCGAACACAGTGACGGCACAAAAGAATTGATTCAAGGCAAATTGGTGAAACTCGCGGATAACAGCGAAGGCATCGAATTTACCGTAACAAAATTCAGTACGTTCACCCTCGTTGTTGTGGATGGACTGAAAGCTTCACAAGGTACACACCAACCGTACATCCAAGGATTTGGTACAGATTTCCGCCCAGATGCATTCGTAACGCGTGCACAGATGGCAGCCATGCTGGCTCGCAATCTTTCAACTGAAGCGGCAGTAGGTTCCACCAATAGCATGAGTTACAAGGATGTATCTGCGACACACTGGGCAACAAATGAAATTCAAAAAGCACAATCTGCAGGTATCATGAACGGCATGAGCAACACCCAATTTGCACCGGAAGGTTCGATCACCCGTGCACAGATGGCAACGATTGCGTATCGCTGGATGCAGCAACAAGCGAGTAATACAACAGTGAATGGTACAGCAGTGTCCTTCACAGATGTATCCGCAGATCTGTGGGCAGCAGATGCAATTGCTTATGTGCAATCCGCTGGCCTGATGGTTGGTTACAACGATGGTACATTCAAACCAGACAGCAAGCTGACGCGTGCTGAAGCGGTGAAAGTGTTGAACGTATTGTTCAATCGTACACCCCTAACTGGCGCAGGTACATCAACTTTCAGTGATATACCAGCAACACATTGGGCATATGCAGATATCGAAGCTGCAGCGCAGAAATAAAATAGCATATTATAACTTAAAAAGGGGTGTCCCAAACCATGAATCATGGCGGGACGCCCCTTTTACTCGTCTATAACCAGAACAAGTCTTGTGGATACATCATTGCTCACTGAGCTGTTTTTTTTTAGTTTACGTACGGAGCTTAACGGACTTTCAAGTGGAGAAGATGTGAATCGGGACTCACTCACCATTTGGATCGTGGAGATCAGTATGCTTCCAAAGTGTGCCGTAGCAAACTCGGAAAAATCTGTTGTGACAATGCCTGTATTGAAGCTTTTCACATCATCGTTATCTTAGTCTTTACTTTAATTTATACATTGACCAAATATTCGTTATATCTTCTATGAATCCTTTCGGGAACATTGAGACCAATTTCAGCTAATTTGGCTTGTATAGTTTCAAAGAATTTTAAACAATCTTGTTTTTTATTTTGTTCAATTAAGAATTCTAATAATAAAAACATATATTGCTCATTGAATTCATCCAATTCTAGCATCATTTGTAAACAATTAAATTTGAGTAAGGAATTAATTGAGTTTGTGCTTGTGACATATTGTTCAAGTGTATGCAGTACACCCTGCTTTAACCGGAGTCTTATTTGAATAGCCCATAGGTATTCTTCCTCCACCAAATAATCTCCCTCATAGCAATTAATTAACTGTTGAATAGACTTTTCATCATGTTTTTCCCGTTCCAGCAATTGATTGAGCTCCTCATAATCACTTTCAATTTCAACATTTAATTGGTAGTGATTATTTACCAATTGAATCGGGTCTTGTATTCCCTTTTCTTTTAAAAGCTTTCTCAATTGATAAATAGAGGTATGTAAATTACTTGAGGCCTTTTCAAAGTCCAAGTTTATCCATAATTCTTCAGAGATGATGGCATTCGACATTGGTCCTTTTTGATTAAATAATAAGAATAGGAAAAGTTCGCGTACTTTCCTTGTACGCCATTTTACTACCTCTTGCTGAGTATCAAGAAGATAGAAACTGCCTAAAGTATGAGCGTATAAAAGATTCTTTTTATTATTACGGGGCGCTTTAACTTGTAATTGCGATTTTTTCTGTGCTTTTGTTAGCGCTGTAATCAACCGTTTTTCATGTACAGGCTTTAATAAATAATCGGTTGCCTCCACTTCAAAAGCATCCACTGCGAATTGCGCATGTGCTGTCACAAAAATGATTTGTAAGGATGGGTATTTTTGTAACAGTTGTCTAGCTATTTGCATACCGTGCATATCGATCATTTCGATATCTAAAAAGACAAGTTCAATGGCCTCTTTCTCCAGAAAGCGAAGGGCATCTACTGCATTTGTAAATGCCCCCTTGATTGTAACCTGGAATTGTGTCAGCCGTTTAATCATAATGCTTAATACATCGATTGCCATTTTTTCATCATCAACAATAATTATGTTCATGCTCCACCACCCTCTGGTAATAAAATGACAATAGTTGTTCCCTTTTCTTCCTCGCTGTATAAACGTAAACTTGCATTTTTCATTAATTTGAATTTTTTTAATGGGTTCATAAACCCAATACGTGTGCTTTCTTCATTTATCAGCTTCTGAAGTTTTTCCTCGGGAATACCTACACCATTATCATAGATTTTAATTCGGACAAATTGCCCTTCCCGTTGAATACTTACCTCAATTGTACCGCCTGATTGTTTCTTAGAGATACCATGGAAAACAGCATTTTCAACTAATGGCTGAATGGATAGTGCTGGAATCATTAATTGAATGGATTCATCAATATCATATTTTATATTTAAACGATCACCATAACGCATCTTTTCAATATATAAGTATGCCTTGACAAGCTCCATCTCTTCTTCAACAGAGACATAGCTATTTCGGTAATGGACATTAAGTTTGGCACGGAAGTAGGTCGCCAGACAGTAGAGTGCTTCACGGGTGTTGTCCATATCCGTATAGCTTAAACCAATAATTGTATTCAGCGTGTTGTAGACAAAATGCGGTGTGACCTGTGAATACAAATAATTCATTTCTACTTCAATTGCATCAATTGAATATTGACGGACGGCTAACAGAGATTCAATACGAATAAATAGTTCATCCATTAAAATAGGTTTTTGTAAGTAATCATTTGCACCAACTTTTAAAGATAACACTAAATCAGACTGCTTCATGATCGCTGTTAAGATAATAATCGGTAATTCCAGCATATCATATTGTTTTCGTACTCGCTTACATAGCTCATAACCTGACATTCCATTCATCATTAAATCTATTAACATACAATCTACCTGATTGGTTTTAATATAATCTACTGCATCGAAACCATTATCTACTGCAATTACAGTATATCCCTTAAGTCTTAGTGCCTCAGCTAAAGCCTTTATATTGACATGGTTATCGTCTACCACAAGTATTTTTTTATTATTTCCTTTATAGATGAGAGGCAATTGAAGCTGTAATTCTCTAGCTCTATGCCCGGTAATTGTAGATGATTGCTCAATGCTTATCTGTTCGTCAGTGGCCAGTGGCATTGTAAATGTAAATGTAGTACCTTCTCCTAATGTACTTGTAACATAAATCGCACCTTTTAACTTTTCGACAATATTTTTAGTAATACTTAATCCCAAACCGAGCCCTTCTTTTGTATGATGATTATTTCCTTGGTAAAAGGCATCAAAGATCCGATCAATCATGTGTGCCGGAATACCACAGCCTGTATCTCTTACTTGGATGACCATCTCATGTTGATGGACATAGGCTGTCACAGCAATTTCCCCAACTTCTGTATATTTAATAGCGTTGTGCAGCAAGTTGTATAGAACCTGCTTAAAACGTAATTCATCCGTGTATATATTCGGTAATTCCGAGTCTACTTCTGCAGTAACACTTACTTGATGACTCTTTGGCATCACACTGCGAACTTCCAACACGACTTCAGTAATAACAGAGAGTGGAACACTACGTGGGGCAACTCTTACTTCTCCGGTCATTTGATTTGAAGAGAACAACAAATCCTCTACTAAATGTCCTAAACGTTGAGTAACACTATGAATTAAAATGACTTGCTCTTGTTGAGCCCGTTTTAAGGGTCCCTGAGCTCCTTCCATTAAGGATTTCGATAAATTTAAAATACCGTTAAGGGGTGTGCGTAATTCATGCGAAGTATTCAGTAAAAATACATCCTTCATTTGATTATGTGCAAGCAATTCCTCTGATAGTGCCTGGACTTTCAAAATAGCCTGGTTCGCACGGAAATTTAATAATGAAGCAAACCCGAATAATATAAGTAGAAATAATGCAAATTCTGTGTAATCTATGGGAATCCCCATAATAAAGTTAAACATCAGTAAAATGCTATAACAACAAATCGCTGAAATCACAATTAGAACATAACGAACGCCTTCTAGACGTTGTATTGTTACTTTAATAAGAGCCCATAGATTATAGAATATGACTGGAGCCGTAACACAGATATAGGCTATTTTTCTCAGAAACAACTCCAAATCTGAAGAAGCCCTGTGATTTTGGGTAATCGGGTTATAAATACCATAAAAAACAATTACTATGCCTAGTAAAATCATAAGCAAATATATCGTTCTTCTTTTTTGTACTTGCGGGTACATGGAATGAATAAACAGTGTTAAAGCTATTAGCGCGATCGGAATAATACTGAGCTGCAATCGCAATTGATTGGCAGGTAAAATGTCAGGGAATAATAGGAAGAACACTTTTTGGTTAATAAATGACATATAAAGTCCTAATGAGATGGTAAAAAGACCAAAGAACAGTTCTTCTTTGCGTTTCCGATTCTGTAAAAATGTAAAGATATAGATGATTCCGAATACCACATGCCCAATACATACGAATGAATCTAAAAATACCTTCCAACGATATTGTTGCTGAATGGCTCCCATCGTCCCAAATTCAATAGGATAGACAATACCTGCCTGTGGGGAATTATAGTTGGATACTTGAATAATAATATCCAGCTCTTTATGTTCGCTACGAGCAAATACGGTATATTTATCATCATTTTCGGATCCAAATTCACTTAAAACAGTGCTTGTTTTCCCCCTCGCTCCTAGTTCCACATCATTTATAAACACACGATTTGCTTGACGAATATTCCGTATAAACAAACCGTAAAATCCCTCTGTCGGTACATGAATCCTAACATGATAGGTCCCAACTGAAATTCCTTCTTTATTGGGTTCTACGTACTCTTTCCAATGAAATGGTACATCAAGTGTAATTCGTTTATTCTGATAGCTATCCAGTTTTTCGGAAGATGCAATTAGGACGTTTGGGTAAAATTCCCAATCACCTTCCAACTTAACCGTCCTTTGTAACTGCTCCGTATCTATTTTTACAATTCCATCATGTACAATTTTGGGATGGTTACTGGTAAGATAATGCCAATTGCCAAGTGAAAAGACACTTACAAACAGCATGATAATACTCACAATGATTAGGATATTCCTTTTCATTATCATGCCTCCATATATGATTGAATTAATATGATGTTCTCATCATATTGTTAATGTTTTTTTCAATCAACTCCTTTTGGAATGTTATCATATTGCGCTTGAACAAAATCTGAACAACGGAGCCTATTCTTAAAGATTTATATTCATATCAAAAACACCCCGTCAAGGTAAGATCCTGGACGGGATGTTTTACTTTAGCTCATTTCATAGATACAGATATTATTTTAATTCTGCTGAAATGATTACATTTTGAGCTTCTGCATTGGCAGTAATAATTACGTTATTATTTTCAGCTGTAATAGCGTAATTCGGAAATGCATCTGTAAATACCTCAGCAATGGCTGCAGAAAGCGTTGAATCCGTTGCTTCCCTTGATAATGTAATTACTTTTTCAACTGGCGTTCCATCAATAGTGATTGCAATGGTTTGATTACGTGTAGTTGTTCCTTCCAACGCAATCACATCTGATACTGTAAATGATGCAATTTGTTGTGATCCTGGTGAAGGGATTAGACTTGGCTTTATAGTAGTAGCTTTAAACCCAGCGCTTCCAGCATATCTTATAGAGGACGTTAATTCTGGGTCTATTCCACTTGCCACCTTTTCTGTTACCGTTACTATAGTATATGGGCTTCCACCAAGTTCTACAACAGTATCATATTTTTCAGTTGCAACTGGAGTTTCATTTTTTTTCATGACACCTCCACTAACCTGAGCAACATATACGTCATCTAGAGCAAATCCTTCTCCATTTGTAGTAAGGTTTATATCAACGGTAAATTTATAAATTCCTTGTTGTGTTACCGTTATAGGTTCAGCACCATTTTGTGTATTATTTACAACAGACATTTTAAATGCCTCGATTGCACTTGGCACTGTTAATTCCACTACACTTTCATCTTTAGTATTATGGGCCGCATCCTCTAAGTTAGTAACCTTTACAGTTACTGTACCAGCTGCTGTAATATCAGCTGCTAAGGTTACAGTCAACGTCTTCTTATCTTCCGACCAAACTCCCGATTCCGGATCGATTTCTTGGTCACCAATGGATAATTGACTGAAAGTTACAGGTTCACTAAATGTCAGCTCAACATTCTCACCCACATTAGCTTTTCCATCGGTATTACCATCTACTAATGCTGCTGAAGTAATGGTTGGAACCTTATTTTCCTTAATCGTTACTTGGAAATCTTTCGTTTTCGTCATTCCATTGTGTGTAAGTGTGGCTGTTAATGTCACCACATCATCCGCATCGTCATTGCTGCTTCTAGTAACCGTTCCATCAGCATTGACTGTTGCACCATCAACGGTATCAGCAGTCCATGCAACTGAAACGCCATCTACATCCGTTGGTAAATTTAAAGCCTCGGTTACTTCCTGTAAGGTTGGATTATTGGCCTTAATTAGGCTTTCATCCATTTTTACCCATGCATTATTAAGTGCTGCTAAATCTTCAGGTGCATACTCATACGGAGCTTTTCTTTTTCCAGAAGCAGCAGCGTCTATATCAAACACAGTGGTATCCGAAACATTCAAATTGGTATAATTAACATTATTTCCAATCCCAAATCCATTCGCGGCTGGAGCTTTGACAACAATTTCACTTGCACCACTTGTTGTTAAACTAGAGCCATCTCCCAAGTTAATACCATATACGGTACCCGTGTACGAAGAATTTGCTTCAACATTTATTTTACTATCAGCGATATTTACAGTAGCATTTTTGGCCGTTTGAATAACTCTAGAACCACCGTTTGCACCATTTGATGAGATTGTAGAATTAATAATATCTATTGAAGCACCTTCTGCATCAGCTCGTATTCCATATGCGTAATAAGCGGGATTCTGGTTGTTATCAAATTTAAGTAGAATATTTGTATCTTTGATTGTTAGTTTTGCATTCGCAGTTTTTAATATAATCGCTGAAAACCCGTAACCACCAGTACCCGCTTGGGCATCAACTGTTACATGATCAAATGTAACGTTTGCTGATCCACTAATATAAACGGGTCCACGATCTCCACTTTGTGCGGAATAACCACCTGTTACCTTTAGATTTTTCAATAAAACTTCATTCTGATTTACTGTGACCCCCAAACCACCCTTAAATTCCAATTTATTCTGACCGTCAATAATAACGGGGTTAGCTAAAGTGACCTTAGGATCTGAAACAAGAACTGAAATAGTACCTGTTACAGTGTCATCCACTGTTATTGTTTTTACCAAACCATTTTTCACATAGTTATGATTAACACTATTTACTACTTCCGTACTGTCTTTTACACGTAAAACAGTCGAAGTGGTAACCTTAAGAGTTTCCCCGTCTGCAAAAGTGATTTTTTGCAAATTACCGTTTTTTGTAACATTTACAGACTTGAGCGAAAATGAACCTGAAGCGATGGTACCTTGCGCGAGGTCTTCATCTGTGTATGAGATCTCCAAGCCTTCAACCGGTTCCCCATTCTGTGAGAAAGTAATCGAATTTTTTATTTTCCCAGCTGCTTCACTGACAACTGCGCCATTCTCCCAAATAAAGTCGCCTGTTAAATCATTTTGAGCAATTTCATAATCAAACGGTACATGCTGCAATTTAACTGAATTGGTTATACTTTGCCCGCCATTTGCATCTTTTACTGAGCCTGCGACTAGGGAAATTTCAGAGCCGACTTTGAAAACATTAGGGCTAGTAGTGTCTCCACCGATTGTCATTGTAAGACTTGTCCCATCTTCAGACCAAACAGCTTTTATATCATCACCCATGCCAAATACAAAATCTTTTCCAAAAAGCTCCAGATCAATATTATGATCCTCTGTGTTCCCACTATATCGAACGGGTTCACTAAATTTGAATGTAATTGTATCACCTGGAGATGTATCACCATCTTTATCCATATCATTTAAAATTGCACTTACCAGGTATGGCTTTTTCGATTCTAACACTGTCGTTCCGATGGAAGCCTCCTTGGTTGCATTTCCATTCGTTGCCGTAACCTTTAAAGTCACTTGGTCATTTTCATTATCCGCATCATCCTGCGTTACGTTTCCTGTTGAAAGATCAATGCTTGCGTTATGGTCGCCCACTTTTGTAGCTGAATCCCATTTAAAGCTTGTACCATTCGGTCCCTCTGTAACTAAATCAAGTGAAGTAGATACCTGCTCTAAGCTTGGGTTTTCTTTTTTAATAAGTGAAGGGAGCAATGCCGTATCGACTACTAACTTTAATTCATCCCCTGTTAAAGGCTTCCCTTTTTCAGCAATCGCTTTTTTCACTGCTGTAGTTACATCTGTGATATTTTCCGGCTTAACACCCTTAATATCCATACCTTCGAACAGTTTTATCAAAACCTCTGCAGCCGGTGCTGGTGTTGCATTGATTTTATCTTGCATTACCTCTACAGGGCGTTTAATCGTATGTGTCATTTTACCATTAGCATCTACTGTTACGATAATTTGTGACTCTTTTAAGGAAGGTGCATCTTCTTTAATTGAAATAGTAGCTGTACCCGGACCTTTTGATGTGATGATGATTTCTCCATCCTTTAAGGTAGCGGTTGCGACTGTTTCATTAT
This sequence comes from Paenibacillus sp. SRL342, assembly GCF_984798905.1. NCBI lineage: Bacteria > Bacillati > Bacillota > Bacilli > Caryophanales > Paenibacillaceae > Paenibacillus > Paenibacillus sp. SRL342. The sequence continues at coordinate 6,995,906 of NZ_OZ481790.1, read as the reverse complement.
TTGATGTAATTGTTGTACCAATCATGCCTACAGCAAGTGGGTCTTCGTTGTCTGTATCTTCAATATTATTGGCTTTTAAAGTTTGAGAAACAAATGGATTCGGTACGCCCCCATTGTTTCCACCGTCAGTTGATCCGCCACCATTAGATCCACCACCAGTAAATCCGCCTCCACTCGAAGGTGCAGTCGGTGTTGTTGGAATGATCGGGGAGGTAGAGCGTTCTACCTGCCCTGTATTCGTCACATTTTTAATTGCTGACGATATACCTCCAGGGTATTGCACAGCTTCTTCAGGCTTTATATTTACTGGCTTAATTAGAGTATCAATTGTAGTGTCTTTTGGCACAATCAGTTGACTTCCGTATTGTTTCGTTTCTACTGTCGACAGTTGGGCTTTGTTTTCAAGCGTTACTTTTATTGGCGTGTCAATTGTTAGATTGTTTGTTTCAAGCTGTCCTTTGACGACTACGTTCTGATTCCCATTAAAATGGATTGAATTCATTTTACCGGCAACTTCGATACCCGATACATTATTACCAACCATAATAGATGGTGTAGCATTATTCGTGACAATTTCAGTGTTGTCACGATTCACAACAACTTCATCTACTGTCGTGTTCGTAAGCTTAATAACTGATTTTTGCTCACGTTTTGCATCCCCTTCAATGATCAATTTTCCGTTTAATGCAAGCCCATTTAATTCAATTTGCCTTTGGTCACCTTTTTTAATCGTAATATCACCAGTAATATTAGCATTTGCCAGATTAATATAATCGCCCGCAATGGTTATATTTGCTTCGACATTACCTCCTGCCAAATCTAATATTAACGGGTTATCCACCGTTCCTCCATTAGTCAATTCCAGGTTGCGAATACCGATGATTTTTGTGCCAATTTTGATAAAGTCTAAATTCGCCTCATTCAACGCTGCTAAATTTTTGGAATGAAGTAATGGCTGAAGCTCTTTTTTGATGTAAAATACCTGACCACCCATAGTCATTTTATTGCCGCTAATCTCAGAAATGATTTTCTCATCTGGTTGGCGGTTATCACGATAATCTGTTGTTTTCTCGGATCTTATTGTGAATGCTGCCATATCTCCACGAGTTAGTGTCGAAATTCCGCCGTATTTTAGGGCGGATTGTCCGGTTGTAATACCTAGATCATATAAGGTTTGAATATATGGAGCAGCCCAATTATTTTTTAATTGTGTATCCGTAAATGGTAAATTAATTTCTTTAGCAGGTTCTAAACCATAGCCATTGACAATAATTTTTGCCATTTGATTTCGTGTAATAGGTGAGTTCGGTTTAAATGTCCCATCCTGGAAGCCATCGATAACACCTGCTTCTTTTAATGCTTCTATGTATGGGTATGCCCAGTCACTCGTTGAAACATCTTTAAACGTAGGATTAAAAGATTTATTAACATTTAATCCTAGATTGAGTGCTAGAATTTTAGAAGCTTCTGCTCGTGTTAACAGTCCTCCTGGCTTGAATGAACCATCTTTATAACCACTAACAAAACCACGCTCAAATAGTTCATTCACATATTCATAGTAATCCGAAGCAACTTTGATATCTGTAAAAGTTTCCCCATTCTCACTCGCTTTTATATAGTCCGGTGCCACAACGGTAAGTGCGCTTGTTGCTATCGTTGTAGCAAGTGCTATTTTGAAAAGTTTGTCATATAATACGGTGTTTTTATTCATCCTACTACTTCCTCCTCATGATTTAATTTCAGTTTGATAGATATGTCCTTAATTTAACGAAGTGCATCTGAACAAAATCTGAACAAAATCTAATTAAGACGCTATGCCCGATGGAGGCAAAGAAGCGTTACATCGCTTGTAGATGCTTTCCCGTGGGACGTTCATCATAAAGAAGTGAGAGGTACTCTTGGCTATTCCGTGACCGCACTGTATAGCATTCTTGGCGACGGCACAACGTGGGCGATCGAGATGGCACGTATACATTTTGATCGAATTGAACACCTGCGAATCCACGAGTGTAACAAAGAAGGCCACCCCTGGGGGTGGCCTTGTGTTGGTTTTTCGTAAGAAGCTCGTTTCATTGATCGTGAATGGGAGATCTTTTCGCAACGCTGTATTAATCACTCTCATGTGAGGCGTCTTTGAAAAAAACACCATCCCGCAGTTGGTCTACAAATCCCTGCAACCACTCATAATACTGCTCGGCATGCTGAAGTTTATGCAAATCCCGCAAAGCGTCTTCCCGTTCCTCCGGCAGCGTTGTTCTGGCGAGAATAATCTCCGATAACTCCGGAATGACCTCGCCAAGGCTTTCCTGCATCACGTCAATTTCCCGTTGAAGCTTGGCCCCGAAGAAGTTCTGAAATGTACGGAAAAAGTTGGTTTCAGCCAGATACTGATCCTGGCGTTCCCGTTTTTCCTCCAATTTATAGATCATCTGGGATTCGGTAAGAGAACGTACTGCATAACTCATATTACTCTTGCTCATGTTCATGGATGTTTTCATCTCTTCCAGCGTCATAGGGCGATCTTCAAAATACATAATGCCATACAGTTGACCAAATGAATGATTGACTCCGTAAAGATCCATCGTATTTGCAATCGCACCAATTACCTTTTTCCTCAGCTCAGGCCGATAGGACAACGAAGAATGGTTCTGATCCTCGGCAGCGTCATTTCCCACAATCTCACCTCTAGTATATGGATGGGATTCCCTGTTTTCATTTCACATTTTACATGACTTGCTCCAATTTTAACATAAGCCGGAATTAGAATTTTCAATACAAGTGTACAATCAATTTTGTACAGAAGAAATATAAAGCTGATTATACTTAAAAATTCCCAATCATTAAAGAAAAATTGGACAGTAAGGAGTGGGGGATTTGCGTTTAAAACTATGGAGGGAGTCTGAAGCGGTTCTATTCACGCTGCCAGCTCTAATCCCATTGCTGATCTTCTGGCTGGGACCTCTGGGATATATCGTTTATCTCAGTTTCACCGATTGGGACTTCATGAGCCCGGACAAGTTGTTCGTTGGATTAGACAATTACAGTTATCTGCTGACGAACTCTGAATTCTATCGATCACTGAAAGTCACCTTGTTATTCGGACTGGGGAGTGTAATCCCAACCATTGTGGGCGGATTGGCACTTGCGATGCTCATGAATAGCAAAATCAAATCATCCGGCATCTTCCGGACATTACTCTTCTCACCTTGGGTCACCCCGACAGTTGCGGTGTCCATTGCGTGGTCCTGGATCTTCGAGCCCGAAGTGGGACTTGCTAATCTCATGCTGGGCTGGGCTGGTGTATCTCCGATTGGCTGGTTGCGTGACGCGGACTGGGCATTGGTTGCCGTTCTCATCGTTACTCTTTGGAAGTCAATTGGGTGGGCGATGGTATTTTATCTGGTTGCACTACGAAATCTACCGTCCGATCTACTCGAAGCAGCTTCAATCGATGGAGCCAACGGTTGGGACAAGTTCAGAAGTATCACACTGCCACTGATCTCACCAACGACATTCTTTCTCTCGATTATTCTTACAATCCAGTCCTTGCAAGCCTATGACCAGATTAATGTCATGACGCAGGGCGGACCGGCGGGATCAACGAGAACGTTGCTGTACATGTATTACCAGTCTGCATTCGAATCCTTTAACGTAGGTGAAGCTTCGTCCATCGCCGTTGTGATTATTCTGATCTGCGTGTTGCTCTCGGGAGTATCCTTCCTGCTTGGCAGACGTCTGGTGCACTACTAATGACAATGACATTGCCCAACAAAAAGTCTAAACGGATGAAGCGCAAGGAGTTGCAGAACGTGTCACATACCAATTTTAAAATAAGTAAAATGATCCGCTACCTCCTGTTAGCCGTTATCGCGCTGGGTACAGCCTTTCCCTTCTATTGGATGGTCATTAGCGGATTCAAAACCAATGATGAGATCTGGCAGTTCCCGCCGACCTTCTGGCCGGAGACATTCCTGTGGAGCAACTATGTAGACGCCTGGAATGCGGCACCATTTGCCCGTTACATCCTGAACAGTACCGGGGTAGCATTAGCCATCTGTCTATTTCAGATCGTCAACTCCAGTATGATGGCGTACGCCCTGACACATATGAAATTCCGTCTCAAAGGTGTACTGACATCCCTGATTCTGGTGGGTTATATGATACCGAGTACAGCCGTGTATCTGCCTAGTTACTTGGTGCTTAGCGAACTTAACCTGTTGGATTCCTACACAGGCTTAATTGTATCCAACTGTGTCAGCGTGTTCTCAATCTTCCTGATCCGGCAGGCGTTCATGCAGGTATCTCATGAATTAGTGGAAGCCGGACAGCTGGACGGTGCATCTCACTTCCGGATTCTCTGGACAATTATCACGCCGCTTGTTCGCTCAAGCTTCGCCGTGATGGTTCTGATTACGTTCATTGAACAATACAACAACTATTTCTGGCCTATGCTCATCACCAAAGACCCTGACTTGCAGCTGGTATCGGCTGGTCTGCGCAGCTTCTTTGTAGAAGGTGGGGCATATGGACTGGCTTGGCCACAGATTATGGCTGCGAGTGCCTTCACGATCGCACCACTACTTATTCTCTTCCTGTTCACCCAGAAGACCATCATGCAGAGCGTGAATATCACGGCTGGTGTGAACAAGAACTGATATTAACTACCCTACTATATAAATTGAAATAAACATTTACACAAAACGGAGAGGACAGAAATAATCTGAAGAAGCGAAGCGCTCGCCTTTATCCCCGAATTTCACCTTTATAAAAAGGAATCAAAAAAATCTGGGGATAACAGCGATCGGAAGGTTGTTCTGTCATTGGAGTGGCTAGTGTAAATATTTCTTAGTTCAATTTATGCAAACCAACATTTCACCTAAAACGGGAGGAACGACAATGAATTGGAGTCAGGCAAGCATGACATGGAAAAAGAGATTGAGGTTGAACTGGAAGGGTGGCATGTCGCTGGTACTCGCGACCAGCTTTGCGCTACTGACGGCTTGTGGAACACAAGCACCTGCAGAATCAAGCACGACGGCTGCTGCCAGTGGAACCGAAGCTCAGGCGAAAGATCCGGTGGAGATTGAATTCTGGTATGGTCTGGGTGGTAATCTGGGCGATAACATGAAAAAAACGATTGATGCGTTCAACGCCTCCCAGAACGAAGTCGTTGTAAAAGGGATTGTACAAGCAGATTACACGGAAACGGAACAGAAGCTGCAAGCAGCAATTGCTTCCAAGAAGGTTCCAGCCGCTGTACTCAGCTCCAATATAGACTGGGCACGCAAAGGATATTACGCACCCATGGATGAGATGATTGCCGCTGATCCGAATTTTAAGAAAGACGATTTCATTCAGACATTCCTGAACCAGGGACAGGTGGATGGAAAGCAATACTTTTTGCCAATGTACGGTACAACCCAGATCATGTATTACCGCATGGATACGTTCAAGGAGAACGGAATCGACCCAGCGAGTCTGACGACATGGGAGAAGCTGGCTGAGGCGGCTGCGAAGATGAGCAAACAAGAAAATGGCAAGACCACCTTCTATGGTTGGGAACCGATGTGGGGTAGAGACAATATGATCGATGCCGTGCTGGGTAAGGGCGGACAGATTCTTAGCGACGATGGCAAAACCGTCATGATCGACTCTCCGGAATGGTTCGAGACATGGGACATGTTCCGTAAATGGATCAACGAAGACAAGATTATGGGTATTCACTATGGAGGTCAGGGCTGGGAGTACTGGTACAAAACGATTGATGATGTGATGAAAAATAAAGCAGCAGGTTATACCGGATCTAGCGGTGACCAAGGGGACTTGGACTTTAGCGTAGTCGCTGCCATGCAACAACCAGGCTGGGAAGGTGTTGGTGAAGGAAAACCGGTAGCCAGTGCCATTTCGGCAGGTATTCCGTCAGCTGCAACTCCTGAACAACAACAGGCAGCTTACAAGTGGCTTACGTATTTCTCTGAGACTTCGAACACAGCTTCATGGTCCATGAACACCGGATATATCGCAGTTCGTCAATCGGCTCAACAAGATCCAGAGTTCATGAAATTCAGTGAGGAAAATCCACAGGTCACTGTACCACTGCAACAGGCAGCTCACGCTTCGGCTCCATTCCAGGATCCAACGGGTGGCAAGATCAATGATGCATTGAAAGATGCAGCTGATCAGGTTCAGATCAATAATATGCCAGCAGAACAAGCGCTGAAGGAAGCGAAAGAGAAAGCGCAGAAGGAACTGGATCGTGTAGCAAAATAATAATCGTATACAGGCATGTGAATTAAGCGAAAAGGGCGGTACATGCTGTACCGTCCTTTTTGTTCATACAAGATCGCAGACAAGGAGTTTAGCCAATGCAAGATGAGACGTATGTGGACGGATTACCGAATCCGATTGAAGCCGTTTTGTTTGACAAGGACGGGACATTGCTTGATTTTACAGGTATGTGGGGATTCTGGACCGATTGTGTGTTGAACGACTTCAGAGATCAGTTGGCAATCCGAGGACTGCGTATCAACACAGAGGAACTTCCGCAGATCTGGGGTACATTCCACGATGAACAAGGCCGAATGAATGGGTATGACGTGCGAGGGCCGCTTGCGATGGGAACCATGGATGAAGTGTATGCCGTGCTGACGTGGCATGGATATCGTGCGGGCCTCAGCTGGGCGCAATCCAAGATTATGGTTCGGGGATGCTTGGCGCGAGCGGAGGAAGAGATGGAGCAGCATCGTCCAGCACGTCCGTTACCGGGAGTTCAAGCATTCCTGGAACAGTGCCGTAGCGAAGGCGTGGTTATGGGTGTAGTGACGGCAGATGATACACCAAGTGCAATTAAACATTTGCAGTGGATGGGACTAGAATCCTTTTTTGACGTGGTGATTGGTACGGATCTGGTGGAGCGGGGCAAACCTTTTCCCGATATGCTTCTGCTTGCCTGTGAACGGTTGGGTGTATCTGTGCAGCATACGGTGGTCATTGGAGATACGGATGGAGATATGGAGATGGCACGAACCGCTGGTGCGGGGTACAGGATTGGCATTGGAGAACCGGGAAAAATCCGCTTGGCGGATAGAACGATTCAATCGTTCCATGAATTGCTGAATGGTGGGCTTGGCCGATGACGAACAGTCACGCTTACTTGGGCTGGGTTCTGTTGGCTCTGGCCATCGGACTGGAGCTGAGTGCTACTATTTTGCTAAAAGTATCGGATGGATTCTCACGGTTATGGCCTTCGATTATGATGTTTGTTTGTTATGGCGCAAGCTTTACGTTCCTCAATTTTGCAGTGAAGTATATGCCGCTGGCTGTAGCTTATGCGATCTGGTCTGGCGTGGGCATTACACTCATTGGCGTCGTAGGGCATTACTATTTCGGTGAACGTCTGCGGCTCACGTCGATGGTCTGGATCGGTTTTATTCTGATTGGCATTATTGGACTGAAATGGAGTGATTCTTGATGGAAAATGAACATACACCTGAGCAACCTCTTACTACCTTCCAAGTCATTACAGATACGCATGTACGGGACGAGGCAGACCACATTCATAACCGACATCTGGAGCAAGCATTAGCCGATATAGCTACATTCAGTCAGGGAAGCAGTGGGATTATGCATGTGGGCGATGTGACGGATCGAGGTCTGCCGAGCGAGTACCGTGAGTTGCAACGTATATGGAAGCAACATGCGGAGCACTTGCCGGATATCCGGTACACGGTAGGTAATCATGATATTGGAGCCGTGGTATGGCAAGATCCGCCGATCATTTTGCTTGAGTTGAAAGAGGATGAAGTAGCCGACATGTTGGAGCAGGAAGCAGATATGGAGCTGGTCACAAAACAAACCGCTGCTGAATCAGCTGCACTGATTGAGCAGTTATCGGGCGGAACCTATACGTTGTCTGCTGCACCTACGGAGCAGGAGGGCCAGGATGGGGGAGCGATCTCTTCAGGAGTTGACCCCATTACAGTTTCCGGGTTATGGCAGCGTCGATTAAGTGATTTTGAAGGGACAACCGGCATGAGGGGCTCTTACCACGACCATTGGATTGATGGGTATCATTATATTTTCCTGGGCACCGAGCAACCTCATCCGAAGGATTGCGATATGTCGGCTGAACAATTGGCGTGGCTGGATGCCAAATTGTCTGAGCATGCAACACCGAATCAACCGATCTTTCTCTTCTTACACCAGCCGCTTATGGATACGGTGGCAGGATCGATGAAGGAACAAGGCTGGTATGGTGTGAATCAGGATGCAGAACTCAAGGCCGTTCTAGCCAAATACCCGCAAGCGATCCTGTTCTCGGGTCACACCCATTGGCAGCTGGAGGCACAGCATACGATGTACGATGGTGCAGGCCAGATGCCAACCATGTTCAATGCGTCGTCTGTAGGTTATCTCTGGACGGATCAGGATGAACATCTGGAGGGCAGTGAAGGACTTCATGTGGAGGTTTATAAGGATCGAGTGGTTGTGAAGGGACGGAACTTTGTTACGGGTGAATGGATCGAGGGTGCTGCGTTTACGGTGCATTATCCTGTAGAAGGTTAGTTATTAGGATAGTCAACGGGAAGGGGTCATTCTAAGGGTCAATATCATTAAGATAAGTTAGATTTGATGATACTGCTCAAAGGGTGGCCTTTTTGGTGTCCATCTTAAAGGTATGTATCAGATCATCCACCCCATAAAGTTCCACGTGAAACGTAGTAGGGGCATATAATACTGGGTAAAGTTGTAAATGGGTGTTCGTACAAACTATACTCAAATAAGTACACATTAACTTATTAATCGTTAGTCTAACCTATTCATGGAGAGGAAGTAGAGGCGGCATATGAAAGAACTTCAAGTTGCAACGAAGTACGGTACAGTTCAAGGCGAGCTTTTGCATGGTGCAAGCGTATGGAAGGGCATTCCCTACGCGAAACCCCCAGTAGGTGAATTACGTTTCCAGGCTCCGATACAACCCGAGTCATGGGATGGAATCAGACAGGCCACTCAATTTGGACCTGAGAATATACAACCTCGAAATCATCAACCAGAAGGCCTGACAGAACTTCCGAATGAGTCAGAAGATAGTCTATATCTGAACATCTGGGCGCCTAAGGAAAAAAGCGCGGAACCACTGCCGGTCATGGTATGGATTCACGGCGGCTCTTTCGTATCAGGTTCAGGTAGCCAGCCTATGTATGATGGTACGCAGTTAGCGGTTCGGGGTGAGGTCATCGTTGTGACAATCAACTACCGACTCGGACCTTTGGGTTTCCTTCACATGGCCCCATTGGATGATTCATATGTATCCAATGCAGGTCTGCTGGATCAGGTTGCGGCATTACAGTGGGTGAAGGATAATATCTCTGCTTTTGGTGGTAACCCGGATCAAGTTACGGTGTTCGGCGAATCAGCAGGCAGCATGAGTATTGCAGCACTGATGGCGATGCCAGCGGCCAAAGGACTTTTCCAACGTGCCATTATGGAGAGCGGTGCTTCTCAGTTCATGCCGGCAGAGCAAGCTTCAGCGTTGCGGGAAGGGATGTTAAAGATTCTTGGGGTGGACCGGGACAACCTGCAGAAGTTAAATACAATTCCTGTAGAGCAGATTGTTGCAGCGGGTGAAACGGTCAAACAGCAGAGCGGTGCAGGTATGGCATTGTTGTTCCAACCTGTATTGGATGGGCATACACTGCCACAGGTGCCACTTCAGGCGGTGAGCGAAGGCTCAGCGCAGGATATTCCGGTGCTGATTGGTACGACATTACACGAGGGTGCACTGTTCATCCAGCCACATGTGCCTTTTTCAAAAGAAATCGATATGGTTCAGGGCGTAGACTTTATGACGCCAGATCTGGACAACCGGGTAGCCATCGCCGATAGTTATCCAAAAACGGCAGATGGACAAGCCCAAGTCATGACCGATATGTTCTTCTGGCGGTCAGCGCTGCAATATGCTGCGGCACAACAGAAATATGCCCCGGTGTGGATGTATCGATTTGATTGGGTGATGCCGGAACATCCCTTGTTAAAAAGAGCGATTCACAGCATCGAAATGTTCTTTGTGTTTAATACACTGCATGTCCTCAAGTTCATGAATGCGGAGCCGGATGAAGCTGCGGCAGCACTTGCCCTCAAGGTACAGGATGCCTGGATTTCCTTTGCCAAGAATGGCCAACCTGAAGTTGCAGGTGTGAACTGGCCTGAATATGAGCAGGATCGTGCGACACTAATCTTCAACCATGAGATTGAGGTTGTATATGATCCGGATGCAGCCAAGCGAGAGCTGTTAGGGTTATAATCCTGGCTGGTTATTGTGTATGGATACTCTAAATAGTTGCAATGAGCAAATTAAAAAGAGGACGTTCATTCTGAGAATGAACGTCCTCTTTTGGTAATCCGGCTGAATAGTAAGCAGAACGTAAGCACTAATTCGAGGTACATTATGCCTTGTTAAACTCCAAACATTATTTACGAGAGGCACGTGTGCGGGACACCTCATCGAAGTAGAAGGAACGTTTTCCACGGGAGAAGAGCACGATCAAGACATGAACAAAGAGCACGGCGTAGACTAACATATAGATACCGAATGTCCCCAAGGAGATCCACATTTGATAAGGCTGAAGCATAACATCCTGATGACCTGAAAAAGCATAATCGTTGACCAAGCGAATGATCGTAACGAGCAGCCATGGAACATAGAGTGCGGCAAATCTTTTGAATAACGATTCACTGGTGGGTGTGCCGGTCTGACGATTCACATAGCGGAATCGCAAAATGGCCGAGCCTGGAGTTACCCCATTCCGCACCCAAGGTATGAAGAACAGCACAATGACCATTGCAATGGATGTACTTAGCGCATTACTGATTACATCAGACGCTGTAAAGATGGAGAGTAGATTCGAAAGGAAGACAATAATGATTCCATCAATAATTAACGCGAGCAATTGAGGCATAGCATACACGCGATTTTGTTCCACGATCTGCTCACTTTTCGCCTGAATGCTTGCACGTGATGGGAATAAAGCAAGCAGGATGGGCGCTATGAAGAATCCAATGACTGCTCCCGAAGTATTCAATAACAGATCATCTACATCGAACAGGCGGTAAGGACAATTATAATACCCGTAAAATCCGGTGATTTGAGTGATCTCGAAGAATAAGGAAAGGCCCAATCCACCAACCAGGGCGTACTTCCAGAATGATCTCTTTTGAAAAAAATAACGGATATATACACCCAGCGGCATGAGAAGCAGGACGTTAAATAGAACTTGCAGAAAAGCTCTGCCCTGAATCATACTGAGATAGCTGGAAGGCTGAGACCATACAATGGGTGTTTCCTTCATGATGTCTTTGACAAAAGTGAATGCAACCAGATTGTAGTAGATCGTGTCAGAGGCTTGCTGCGCACAGGTATCTCGCGTAGTCGGAAACGGGAGAATGACGAGGCAATAGGCGGCCAGAATATAAAAGATAAACGAAAAGCTGATGCCAAACCGTGACCAGCTGAAGAAGCCGTCTTTACGATATCCATAGATCAACCATGGCACCAGCAAAAACATGGCGGCAACGACAAAGATAAAAAAAGCCGTTTGCACAGGAAAAACATATGAGGACATGAGCAGGAACTCCTTTGGTATTAAATATAATAACAATTCATAGAGATATTAAAATTCATGTAAATGTAGTGCGTATCTATTAGTTACATCATAAGCAGTTACCCTTAAAGTGAGGGAGGCATGAACCTTAAATTTGGTTTAAATCCATCCATGCAGTGACCAAGCGTATGGAATATACCGTCGATATCCCGTATACTTGCGGGAAAGCCAATCGTAGAATGGAGAGTTTAATACATATGTCTAATTTGCCTAACTGCCCGAAATGTAATTCTGAGTACACGTACGAGGATGGTAATCTGCTCGTTTGCCCGGAGTGTGCGCATGAATGGTCTTTGGAAGCAGACAATGAGAATGCAGAGGATGCAAAAGTAATCCGTGATGCCAACGGAAATGTGCTAAGTGATGGCGATACCGTTACCGTCATTAAAGATCTGAAGGTTAAGGGTAGCTCACTCGTGGTTAAACAGGGCACGAAGGTGAAGAATATTCGCCTGATTGATGGGGATCATGATATTGATTGCAAGATCGACAGCTTGGGTGCAATGAAGTTGAAGTCTGAGTTTGTGAAAAAGATATAAGTTCGAGAAACGTTCAGTTCCGCATTCAATGGGAATTGAACGTTTTTTGTTTGACAGGAAATATTTAGTAGATATATACTGGTTGGAATTTAATTTTGAACATGGTTAGGTGGTCTACATATTAGAAAAGGCAGGTGTCAGAGCGATGAAGAGAGATCACATTATTAAATATTATTCCGGGTTTGATGAGTGGGGGAGACTGGAGCGGGAACCGATTGAATTCATCATTAACATGCATTACATCAGGGGACATCTCCCCACTGCTGGTTGTATTCTGGATAATGGCGCAGGACCAGGAAAGTATGCCATGGAGCTTGCGAAATTGGGGTACCAGGTCACTTTATCGGATCTGACACCTTCCTCGGTGGATACTGCGAGGCAAAAGGCTGAGGAGTTTAGTTTGACACAGCAATTCGATGGATTCCATGTTCTCGATGCGACTTCGCTCTCCGGTATGGCTGACGAGACTTATGATGCGTCCCTCATGCTGGGGCCGTTATATCATCTGCAGACAGACGAAGAGCGCACGGCTGCTGTACGGGAGTTGTACCGTGTAACCAAGCGAGGGGGCGTGGTGTTTGTAGCCATGCAGAGCCGAATGCGCATGAGTATCAATTCGCTGCAATCCCCGCAGCACTGGAAACCAAATGACCATATGGGAGCAATCCGTTCTTTTGTGGAAAAGGGTATATTCGATCATCAGGATCAAGGACGATTTACGGGAGCATACTATTTTAATATTCAGGACGTTAAGCCCTTCATGGAACAACATGGATTTGAAACCGTGGATTTGATCGGTTCATCCAGCCTTAGAGCAATGCTGACGGACGAGCAGCTACAACACTGGCAAGAACGCGGCGAGTATGATGAACTTATGCACTATATGATTGAAGCCGCCAAAGACCCTTCTATATTGGGAATCTCGTCGCATCTGCTGTACATTGGGAGGAAGAAATAAACATAAATGTACCCTCTGGAAACAGAGGGTACTTGTGTTTTTCATCAAAATAGTTCAATATTAAGATACATAACAAAAGGTGATCTACTTACAATAGGTAAGATGAACAACGGATCGCTTCATACCAGGGAGGAACAGACAATGGAAATCGGAATTAGTACATTTGTGGAGACGAATCCGGATGTAAAAACAGGAGAACTTATCAGTCATGCGCAGCGCATTCGCGATGTTGTTGAAGAGATTGTTTTGGCAGATCAGGTGGGTCTGGATGTATACGGCGTGGGAGAACATCATCGTGCTGACTATGCGGCTTCATCACCAGCTGTCATTCTGGCAGCCGCAGCTTCACAGACCAAAAATATTCGCTTGACGAGTGCGGTAACGGTGCTTTCATCGCATGATCCGGTTCGGGTCTATCAAGATTTCGCGACACTGGACGGCATTTCGAACGGGCGTGCAGAGATTATGGCAGGGCGGGGATCATTTATCGAATCGTTCCCACTATTCGGCTATGATCTGAACGACTACGATGAGTTATTCGATGAGAAATTGGATTTGCTGCTCAAGCTGCGTGATTCGGAAAAAGTAACCTGGGAAGGCAAACACCGCCCTTCCTTTAACAATCTGGGCATCTACCCGCGCCCGGTACAGGAGAAACTTCCGGTATGGATTGGCAGTGGCGGTAATCAGGAATCCGTCGTTCGTGCAGGATTGCTCGGTTTGCCACTGGTGCTTGCCATTATTGGTGGCCGTCCGGTACAATTTGCACCACTGGTGGAACTGTACAAGAAAGCAGCTGCACATGCGGGACATGATGCTTCCAAGCTGACCGTTGCTTCTCACTCTCACGGCTTCATTGCCGATACAACAGACGAAGCTGTGGAGAAATTCTTCCCGCCAGCGCAAGCGGTCATGAACATACTGGGCCGTGAACGTGGATGGGGACACTACAGCCGTGCAACATTTGATGCAGCGCGTAGCCTGGAGGGTGCATTGTATGTAGGTGATGTGGAGACCGTAGCTCAGAAAATTATTTACCTGCGCAAAGAAGTTGGGATCACACGCTTCATGTTGCACACCCCCCTCGGCACCATGCCGCACAACGAGGTTATGAGAGCAATCGAACTGCTGGGTAAAGAAGTCGCTCCAATTGTGCGCAAAGAAATTGCACGTTGGGAAGCTGAGAACCAAGAGGCACGTTAATCGACTGAAACCGTTACGGAACTAGATAAAGTCAACCGAAAAAAGGAGCATGCCCTAGGCGTAATACGCCTAGGGCATGCTCCTTTTTCGTTATCTTCCAAAAGTATCTAAAACAGCACAGATCTAATGCTTATCCATTCGCAGATGTACTCACAAGGGAGTGTATAACCATGGACAACGTATGATCATAGAGGGTTTTGGCAGCTTCTTCACTCTCAATATGGCCTCCCAAATACAGATGAATAACACCGTGTAATGGAGCCCAGATCATCCGAACCGCAAGCAGGGGATCTTGCACCTGAAGCATTCCCTGTTCAATCGCTATCTCCACCAAAGCAGACACTTGCTTCAGTGCAGTCGCTGTTCCCTGTAAGGTCTCTCCATCTGGTTTGAATTCGGAAAAAGATCCTCCAAACATCAGCTGATAGAAGCTGGATTGAGAAATGCCGAAGTCCCAGTAGACGTAGGCCAGATCACGGAAATATTGTTCGAACGATTCCTGCCGGGGTATAGTTTCAAATCGCTGGGCCATAAGAGAACATCCCTCTAAATATAGATGCTTGGCTAACCCTTCTTTTTTCCCGAACAGGTTATATATGATCTTGGTGGAGCACTCCATGCGTTCAGCTACACGGCGTACCGTGACGGCCTCTGGTCCATGCTCTTGCAGTAAAGCAGCAGCAGCATGCACAATATTTTGCCGCAGATTATCCGAGTGCTGAAGTCTGGCTTCCTGAAAGGTTGTTACCGTATGTGCAGATTCTGTGGAACCCGAATTAAGATTCTTCATTGATTTCATCCTCGTAACCGTATTGTTGTTGAACAGAAACTACGTTTCCTTTTCTTAAGATTATAGAATTTATACGTTTTCAGCGGAGCTGAAGGATTCGATGATCGCAAGAAAAACTTCAGCTTAAATGCGGTCTGTCTTCTATGGAAGTACGTCGATATATTTTTTTCTTATGGTCATTCTACTGTTTTACGCCGGATGACGTCAATTTAATCCGAATTTAGTAAGTAAGCACCACGTTCTAGATTCAAATTTATCAAATGTATTTGACAGCGTCATGAAATTTGGTTACGATGATTCTATAAAGAAACAATGTTTCCTAATGAAAACGAGTGTTTAAATTATGCATAGAGGATGGATGAGAGATGATAAAGGAACAGCGTCAATGGGTACTTATTACAGGTGCTTCTTCAGGTATTGGGGAAGTTTTTGCACTCGAAATGGCTTCCAAGGGTAAAAATATTGTGCTGGTGGCCAGAACAGAATCCAAACTGAATCAATTGGCAGAACGTATAGAACGTACATATCAAGTAAGGGCTGAGGTGATCGTTTCGGATTTGTCTCAAGTCGATGCACCTCAGAGGGTATATGAGGAATGTCAGAATCGGGGAATACACATCGATATGCTGATCAACAATGCGGGATTTGCTACTCATGGATTATTTGAACAGGTGGATGGTTCCCGGCAGCAGGAGGAAGTTATGTTGAACGTGCTCGCCTTGACAAACATGACACATCTTTTTTTGCCGGACATGTTACAGAAGCGAAATGGTGCTGTCATTAATGTGTCGTCGACGGCTGCCTTTCAACCTGATCCGTATATGGCTGTGTATGGAGCAACGAAGGCATTTGTACTTTCTTTTACAGAGGCATTATACGAAGAAAACAGGAAGCGTGGCGTTCAGTTTTTGGCCCTATGCCCAGGCTCAACCGAGACTTCGTTCTTTGATGTAGTGGGCGCTGATGAAGCCTCGGTGGGTAAACGTGATACACCTGAGCATGTCGTGGCGGTGGCCATGAGTGCACTCGAGTCAGGCAAACCTTATGCTGTACCGGGGGCCGGCAATTACTGGACAGCGCAGTTCACCCGCCTCGTGCCACGCAAGTTGATGTTGCGAATCGTAGGAAGTATGCTCCGTCCACGTTCCAAGGATGGTAAAGCAGAAAAAGTACAAGCCTGATTAGTGGTATAGGGTAAAAGCTTTAGGCCAAAATGCCTTTGGCCCGAGCTTCCTTTATCCAGCCTGGAAATTCGGTAAGGAGACGATCATACAATTCTTCGTCGCTGATTTTGGAGATGTCGTCCAGTGCAAAAAAGTCAGCATTATCGATGAAACGTCCAGTCATATCATCGAGATTCTCCAGAATACCGTAATTGGCTTGTCCCAAGCCGACGAATTGCCAGAACAGATTTTTGGTTGAGCTTTCGGTAATAAGCCGCATGATTTTCCCTTTTTGACTGACTCCACCATCGCTAAAAAAGATAATATACGTTGGGATCTTTACATTAGGTTCCTCGATCGTGTATTTGCGAATGACATCCTGCATCACAGGAGGTTCATTGTTGGTACCGCCTTTGCTTCCCAACGTATATGTGCGTTCAATATAATTCTCGAAATCCCTGGCGGTGACGCTAGGGGCACGTAAAAAGTCTTTGGCAAAGAACCAGACGTCCATCTCTCCGTTATCATCAAACGCTGATGCAATCGCCAGGATACGCTCGAAGGCTTCTTGCACGATGCCTTTGCGATACAGATGGTACATGGAACCTGATGCATCAAATACAACGGCAACACGTGCCTGTATTGGTTCGATCTTTTTCTTTTGCAGAGACAGGGTTACTTTACGCTTGAGGAGATCGATCTTAGTCAGGTTAAGCGGTGCATGATTCGTGTTTGGTGCAGCATCAGGTACCAAGACTTCTGGAGAGGCGGCTGCCACTTCAGCTTGTGCCGTGAGAAGAATCTGTTCGGCTTCCAAGTTGTCGTTACTCTCAATTTCAACACCGAATGACTCTGCGAGCGGCTGTAATCCACCAAAGAAACCTCGTCCAATCGCACGAACTTTGAACCCGTCTCGATACTTATAGATTTCAATGAAAATAAGAGCTGTTTCCGCAGTGACCTGCGTGATCCCATAAGTGATCTGCTGGGAACCCGCTTGTACAATCGCCTGACATGCCTGAACATCGGCGAAAGTCCCTCCCGCATCCAGGGTAGCCGTAAACACACATTTTTCCACAGGGGCCTGCCGTAATTGATTTGTATCCAGTACAAAAGAGGATTTCAGTTCCTCTGCCTGTTGCAAAAGCACACTTTGATGGGGATCGGCCTTCTGATTATAAAATACAAAATAGTCGTCAGATGGGACCTTTCCCTCTTCGTTCACCATAAAGCAGCTAACATCCAAGGGAGAAGGAGATGATGTACATTGAATGGTTACCTGAAGTTGGATGGATTCGTTGATACTGATATTCTGGCCTGTGTTTAAGTGAATGAACGAATCTGTCATAATCGGATGCCTCTCTTCTCCAATATAATGGTTGAAAATGTACAGTAACAAGATCGATTCTGAGACAAATGTTTCCATAAGTCAATCGTTTACCCGATGTTCTTACGTCTGCTCAGACTCGTACTTTTCCCGATGCTCCTTCTTCATCTTCACATAGTCTGGATCCGTCTTCGCAATCTCCCATTGTGCTTTGAATATAGCTGCGGCTTCTGCCTTCACCTTATCATTCTGATAGGGCAAGATTGAGCCATCCTCCTTCGAGTATTTGCGTCCTCCTTTGTGATTTGTATACCGTCTGGCCCGTGTATAACCCATCTGGAGAAATTTGCGAGCCATATCCATACCCACGAAATCCCCCTTTTTCTTATACTCCAAAAATAGCTCATAGATTTTCTCCGATGACTCTGTTGCAATCTCTGGTGTTTTGAATCGCCAGTGTGGCAGAATCTCGCCCTTGTACGGCTCTACCATCAGCACACCCTGCTCTCCCCGGCCTACGGTGTACAGCTCAGGATGTTTGCGCAGATCCAACTCATCATAATTGAGACTGTAATCAAATTTTTTCATGTTTACACCCTCCTTGGTAGGGATTACCCCGATTCTGAACCAACAAGCACGGTTAATGGGGAACAATAGAAGGAATTACACAGGAGGGGTAACGGTATGGGAATGTCCGGCAGATATCTTGTGGTAACAAAGGAGATAGTTGAATCCATTAAGTCAGGTGAGATCAGTGTGCATGATTGTGCAGTGGATCTGGATATTGATAAAACGTGGCAGATGCTTCAATTCACGCTGAACGGTAACTTGGTAGAAGGGGAGCCGCCCCTGGGATATGTGGTGCCTCTCGCAGGTGAGCAATACGTGGGAAACTATTCGGACATGGATCTGTTTTTGCTTAGTAACGAGCAGGTGCTGGAAGCATACATGGCATTGGAGCAGCTCACACCGGAGGAATTGAAGCAACGGTATAGTCTGGACCGGATGATTGCTGAAGGCGTCTACCCTGTCATGGAAGATTGGGATGCGGAAGAGACATTTCAGGAGATCGTTCAGACCGTGGATGATGTCCAGGCCTTGTTTCAGGCCACGGCTGCAAGTGGGAACGGGATCATCTTTTATGTTTTCTAAGTGAGCATTGAAATTATGATGGAAAATGTGTGGGAGACGTTGGGACAGGTTTGAACTGCTCCTATTCGGGTTATTGATAGACACAAGGCTCAGGCCTTGATGACATGACAATCCGGTAGAAGAGAGGGAATGCGATATGACACAGGATCAGAACGAAGAGAACAAAGCGATTCAAGAGGACGAGCCGGATCAATTCGAGACTCCCGCAACTGCGGAAGATGAAGAAACGGATGAGAAGCTCGCAGAAGATCAGGAGCAAGAATAACTCCCAGTATTGCATAATGAAGCAGGATGTTTTATCGAATCTTACGATATGCTGAAATATAGATAGACCAGAGGTCGGACATGTTCCGGCCTTTTGGTTTATTTTTTTGCGTATCCGTTTACAAGAATTACCTATACCTTCATAATGGAAATGAACCATATTTTTCTAAGGAGGAGTTCATATTAAGAATCGGAAGTTAGTCCAATGGATGGCAGTGCCACTTGTATTATTAATGGTTGTTCTTACAGGATGTCAGGCTGTGGGTGGAGTAGACGTTGGCAAAGCAATGGCCAATGGCGCGAGTATCAAGTCCGGTGAATCCAGACAATCCATGAATATAAACATAGAACCGGCTAAGGAATTTGCTACAGAGAAAGACCTTGAAATGATCGAACTTATTAACTCCATATCCCTGGATATTGATCAAGCCAAAATGAAAGATGCGAAGACAGCATCGATCAAAGGTACACTGAGCATGGAGGGAGCGAAGTTACCTTTCCACCTGTCCATGAATGAGTCCCAATTGGTGATTGATCTGGACGGAGCCCAGAAACCGCTGTACATATCTCTGGATACGTTCCAGGATGCACAAGCGCTTCCAATGGTGGATACGAAGGCTCTGGAGAAACAACTCGAGGAACTTTCCCCGAAACTGTTCTCTTTTGTTCTGAAACATCTGTCCAATCCGAAGAACATCTCCGTAACACCGGTACAGGAATCCGTGAATGGCGAAGCGCTTAGCCTCTCCAAGCTGCATCTGGAAGTTAGTGGTGAAGAGATGCTTGCCATGGTTAAACCGTTCCTGACGAGTATTTCTAAAGATGAGCAAGGACTGAAAGACCTGATTGGCGATCTGTATGATGTGTTCTACCCTGTACTTGAAGCTGTGAATGAGGTTGAAGGCGGGGGAGATGAAACGCTGAATTCGATCGTTCCTGAATCGAAAGATGAAGCTGTTGCGTCACTATATGCCATCATCAAAGTAGGACTGGACAGTATGCTGGTCAATTACGATCAGGAGCTGAACAACCTGTTGAATGAGACCCCTGAATTTAAAACGGTCTTTGGCACAGATACCAAACTGAAATTGGATTTTTATCTCGACAGCAAGCTTGATGTTCGCAAGCAAAACTTTGAACTGAAAGTAGCGCTGCCTGCTTCTGAGGATCTGCCGGTGAACTCTGTAACCGTAAGTGGAGACAGTGAACAGTGGAATATCGGTGGCACAGTTGCAGTTGATGAAGTGGATGTATCGGGCGGCGTTATGGATCTGATGAAGGATGATATTACGCCTGGACAGATGCTGCGCAATTTTGATTCCAATTCACTGGCATACCAATTGCTGAAAGATGAAGCTGGAATCACGAGTAAAAGTGTAGTGCTCTTCCCGGATGATGAATACGCTGGAGCGATCACCGTTAAGAATACAACATTTGTTCCGCTTCGCTACGTGTCTGAGGAATTGGATGCGGAAGTGAAATGGACCAAAGGCTCAAACCAAATCGTTGTCATTGATGACATCACTGGTGATGAGATTGTCCTGACCGTAGGTTCCAAGAAGGCAACCGTTGCTGGTAAAGAAGTAACCATGGTGGAATCCGCCTATGTAGGCAAGGACGGCAAGACGTATGTGCCGCTGCGCTTTGTGGCTGAATCCCTTGGAGCTACTGTAGATAAGGAACAAGAAACAGGCTGGATTTACATTGACCGTCCTTAATTGCTTGAAGTAACAAGTAAAGTACAAAGACCCGACATAGATATATCAAAGAACGCCCTTTTCTGGCCATTTTGCCGGGGGCGTTCTTTTTCATGTAATCGAGATAACATATCATCCGCAGTTTAGGTGTGCTGTAGAATCTGCGGCTTTTTGCTGAATCCGGTACTCCCGGCTGTAAAGCCCATCTGACGATAGAATTCATGTGCAGCTTCACGTTCAGGGCGATTACCACTGTTCAGAGACAGGGAGTCCACGTCATGCGTGGCGGCCCATTGTTCGGCTTCCAGAATGAGCTGACGGCCGATGCCTGAGCCCCTGAACTGGTCGTGAACAACCAATGCCATGATACGGCAGTGTCTTCCGTTCTTTTCATACAGATAAGACGTCTGTAATCCGATCAGTCCAACTACACGTCCGCGTGCTTCAGCAACCAGTGTGGTGAAGTTAGCATCTGCAGCAATGTGGGTATAGCGCTCCTCCATCTCGGCGTACGTGGTGGGATAACCAAGTTGGTCCATCAGAATGACCATATCTTGCAGATCTGTAGTGGAGCTATGTCTAATCGTCACATCCAGGCTCATAATGTTATATCCTCCTTGGGTCTTTCCTTCAATGAAAGTTCAATAATGGTATCCAGCAACTCTGCAAAAGAAATGCCTGCAGCGGCTGCACTTTTGGGCAGCAGACTGTTACGGGTAAGACCCGGCAGCGTGTTTACTTCAAGCACATAAGGCAAACCTTCGCGAATCATCATATCCACGCGCGCGTAGACACTGCATTTCAGCACCTGATAACAGGCAAGTGCCGCGGCTTCCACACGATGGTGAAGATCCGCAGGCAATTGCACAACCTGCTCATCTGCTCCGTGGTCATCGTATTTGGAAGAATAATCGAAAAACTCGGCGTTCGAACGAATGGAGATCACCGGCAGCATCTTACCATCCAGAATGGCACAGGTAATCTCCTCACCTTCGATATACTGTTCAATCATGACTGTATCATCCCAGGCGAGGGCAGCCTCCACAGCAGCGGGCAGGGCGGCAGCCTCTTTCACTACTTGGGTACCGATGCTGGAACCGCCTGAATTGGGTTTGACCACCACGGGGTACGTTAATTGTTGAACAGCAGTTGAGGACAGTTCCTCGATATGACTCACTCGTAGCCACTCTCCGGTAAGCACACCTGCATGCTGCATAAGTTGTTTGGACATGTCTTTATCCATGCATACACTGCTCGCCAGCACACCACAACCTGTGTAGGGAATACCCAGAGATTCCAATGTGCCTTGGACCGTACCGTCTTCGCCGTATTTGCCATGCAGGGCAAGCAGTGCCACATCGATCCCCGCTGACTTGTCGATTAGATCGCGCTTGGTATTCAGCTCAATGGGTACAACCTCGTATTTGTCTCTATTCAGGTTTGCAATCATCTCCTGTCCGGTCAGCAGGGAAATATCCCGCTCTGAAGATGTACCGCCCATAATCACTCCAACTTTCATGTGAAATCCTCCTTATCTCATTTGAGCTGCTGTCTCGCCAATGATGCGAATGCCTTTACGTATATTTTCATCGCTGACTCTGGAGAAACCCAGGCGCATCGTGTTTACACCCTGACCGGGTTCCAGATAAAAGGTATCCCCTGGTGTGAACGTCACACCTTTCACTTTACAGGCCGCCAGCAGTTCACGGGTTCTGTATTCGGACGGGAACTGCACGAACAGATGCAGACCACCCGCACCGGAGATCCGGCACATTGGCAGATGCTGCTTCAGGCAACGCACAACCAATTCATATTTTCGCTTATACTCCGTCCGAGCTCTCTTCAAATATTTCTCGAAATTACCGTTGCTCAGATATTGATACAATAACGATTGGTCCAGCGTGGAGGTATGGATGCTGCGTGCCCGTTTCATACTCTCCAGATAATCAATCAGCGCCGCATCCGCAATAATCCAACCTACCCGCAGGCCTGGGAACAGGACTTTGGAGAAGCTGCCCAGATACACCAGTCCATTGCCTTTGCCCATGCTGGCGATCAGGGGAGATACGTGGGAACCGGAATAGCGCAACTCTTCGTTGAATCCATCCTCAATGATGGGTACTTGATACTTGTTCATCAACCGGATGATCTCTACCCGTTTTGCAGGGGACGTCACAATCCCGGTTGGATTGTGATAGGATGGCACGAGATACGCCAGATCATATGGACTTGCCTCAAGTTCATGTTCCAGTTGCTTCAAGTCCAAGCCATCTGGCTCCATGTTCACACCGGTCAGGTGAAACTGGTGCAGCTTCAGATTTTTGATCACCGTGTGGTGCGTTGGATTCTCGCAGAGCGCTTTTCCGCTTTTTTTGCGCAACGCTCCAAGCACCAGATCGAAACCTTCCGTGAATCCGTTGGTGATCAGAATGTCCTTGCCACGGAGGTCAACACCTTTGTTCTCCATATATCGTAGTAAATAGTTCATCAGCGGTCTGTATCCCTGCGCATATCCGTAATTCAGCAGTACTTCGCCTTCAAGTGACATGCGATCCAGAAAAGCCCGTTTCACGTTGTGCAGATCAAACAGCTTTTCATCCGGTGCTATGCTGGTAAACGATATCTCGCCGCGCTCTGCTCCGGAGCCATGCTTCATCAGATCGTACTGCTCTGCCTGAATTGCATATTCACTTACCTCTGTCTTCCAGTCCAGTTCCCAGCTCGCTGCTGCCTCAGGTGTTTCGATGGAGGCACTGACGTAATTGCCCTTGCCTTTGACTGCGTAGATCAAGCCTTCATCTTCAAGCTCGGCATAAGCGAGCAGGACTGTGCTGCGGCTAACCTTCATGAGTGTACTGAGTTCACGGGTCGAGGGCAGTTTTTGTTTGGCTTGCAGGCCGCCTTTGAGCATCAATCGCTTCATATAATCTTTGACTTGTATATATACAGGGCGGTCCTCCGTCAGTTGCAGATCGGAATACATCCCATCACTCCCTCTACTGGTATCTTGCCATATTATAAACCCAGCAGAAAGAACCACGATACCTCTGTTTCCCTGAGCGTGTGGTTGGTTGTTCGCACAAACGCAAAAAAGCCCTGGCAGTATGCCGGGCCTGGTGGTGAAACTTGATCCATTTTCTATAGTACTGCTGCTATAATTTCTACAGTTGTATTGCATGACTAGTCTCTCTAGGATCGATAGCTATCTGACCTTCTACGTGTGTCTATTAACTTCAGTACGACTATAATTGCAGGCTTTCTAGGTGATACTAAAAATCTACAGTGAATCATGAATCTAGGTCTTCCTAGGTTTGCTTGCTGCAAGGGGTCGATTAGATGATGAATCTACAATCTATAAACTAGGGTTCTTGCTAACTGTACTCTTGTCGTGATCACATAACAGAATTCAGCATGAAAAAGATATTCAATCATAGGGTACAATAGACGGAGGTAGATATAAAGACGTATGTCTCAGTGCCCAATTTCTTCCTCATACCCCTATAGTACCACTTTGAATCAGGGAAGTTAACCTTTTTTTTGAAATATTTGTCGTAATAGCGAAAATTGCGTGAATTGTACTTCATATAGAATGAAATGGTGTCCCTTTATAATATGTGATAAGATCTAAACCTATAGATAATGAGGAAGTGAGCCTATTGATTAATATTACTGTGCCAACACCGGATGTAACCATCACAAAGCAGGTTGATCCACAGCTTAGTCACATTTATGGATTTACTGATTTTCACCTGATTACCCGGGAACTAGGCGGGATTTTCATGTTTTACAATGCCGCTGGAGAGTTGTTATTTGTCGGTAAAGCACGAAAATTAAGACCCCGCATCAAAAAGCATTTTGAAGACACCGTATCACCAATCAAGAATCACCGCGAGGAAGTAACGAAGATTGAAGTATGCCTGGTTGAAGATCCGGTAGATCGTGAAATTTACGAGACGTATATCATCAACACGATGCGTGCGAAATACAATGTAGATAAAGTGTTGTACAAATAAGACGCTTAAAAAGCACATGAACATGCAATGTCTGGGACATATGTCCTAAGTGTTGCGCCAGGGGGTAAGGATGTAATCGAAGGATTGCATCCGATTCCTTCTGGTGCCATTCCGATCTTTTCGAGGGAGTAGCTTGTAGAATTTGAAACGTAGTAAGCCCAAGCCTAGTATCACAGATATACCAAATACATATGAAGAGGTGATTGTGTTGATCGGTCGTAGCGGTAACCCTACACTTAAAGACAGCACGTTTGAAAACAGAGGATATGGAGAAGATCGGTATCAGAATTACATGACGATCAACGGCACGGTGAACAAAGCGTTTATTACGCTGGTGATCCTGCTGGGCAGTGCATTTGCAACCTGGATGATGTTCTTTAACGGACAACAAGTGATGCCGCTTGCTTATGGCGGATTAATCGTTGGTTTTATCCTGGCGCTTGTGATTTCGTTCAAACCTGTAGCGGCACCTTATCTCGTACCTGTCTATGCCGTGGCAGAAGGCCTGTTCCTTGGAGCACTCTCCGCAACCTATGAGTCCCTGTATAACGGAATTACCTTGCAGGCGGCTCTGTTGACCATGGCTGTATTCATCGCTCTGCTGGTGGCATACAAAACCAGATTGATCAAAGCTACGGAGAACTTCAAGCTTGGGGTCGTGGCTGCAACTGGCGGTATCATGATCATGTATCTGCTGAGCTTTGTACTGGGTTTCTTCGGAATTACAATCCCTTATCTGCATGATAACAGCTTGATCGGCATCGGTATTTCGGTCGTTATCGTCATTGTGGCTGCCCTCAATCTGGTCCTTGATTTCGACTTCATTGAAGGTGGTGCTGAACGTGGTGCACCCAAGTACATGGAGTGGTACGGTGCATTTGGATTGATGGTTACACTGGTATGGCTGTACATTGAGATCATCCGATTGCTTGGCAAATTGCGGAGCCGGGACTAGTCCTATTCAATACGTCAGATAGAAGTTAAACTGAGTGTGGATTTAAAGCTAAAAAGCTAACGCGTGATACTCACGTCGTTAGCTTTTTTGATTAACCTTAACAGGATATTATTAATGGCGGCCTCTTACATAACTCAACTGATTCCAACTCGTTGAAGGCCCAACCAGCCACACACTAAACCAAATCCGTATATAGATCCTCCAAGGTTACGATTTCCGGCTTGCTCGGCAGCTCTTCCCCGGCTGAACAGGCTGCGAGCATATGCTGATTATCGAGTCGCTGACTGAGAAAGAGATATGTCCCGGCCTGTTTGCAATGCCAATCTTCCCGCTCATCAGGTAGGATGGCGAAGGAGTCCAGTGGTATGGACAACCCCATACCCACTGCCTTGATATAACTTTCCTTCAGCGTCCATAGACGGTAGAAGGTTTCCAGCCGACGATCGTCAGGCTTGGCAGCCAAGAACTGGCTCTCCTTAGGAGAGAAGAAACGCTCTGCAATCTGCATGTCAATTGGAGCTATTTTTTCCACATCCACGCCCAGTTCATCTGTACCGCCGGAGATCAGAGCAATCCAATCACCAGAATGGGAGACGTTGAATGGTACATCCGAATGGTGACTGAGCGAAGGTTTGCCGTAGGAATTACGGGTAAAAGAAAGATCAGCAGGTCTCAGTCCAGTTAACTTGCTCAAAGTCACACGAGTCAATATCTCTCCCAGCACGGAGCGATACGCGTCAGCCTGACGCACAAAACGCGAAGCCTGAGCACGTCGCTCGGCAGAAACTTGCGACAAAAAGTGGTTCCAGCACGCCTCGGGCAATACTTCTGGAACTTGGAGCACACGAATAGTTATCATCATTTATCACCTGAATACGTATTCGGCGTGGATCAATAACTTTCCTTTATATGGAATGGACCCTCAACTCTTCCTCCTAATCATCATGCTTCTTGCGCTTGTTTCCATTCCATATGTGCAGCCTGCACTCGCTCCCACATATCCTGGCATTCCAGTTCGCTGTAATTCACCAAGGGTTCATGGAATATTTCAGTTAATACGTTACGCCACTCGGTATAATTCCGGATCTCCGTTTTCTGAATTCCTTTCATATCATGTGTTCGGAGCATACATCCACGTAGTTCATGACTGCGGTTCTCATCCCGCTGACGAAGTAAAAATACGTTATGCCAAGGTGATTCTGCCGCCTGACTGTAGAATTCATGTTTGGGAATGAACTCCCCCAGATCGTGGACTACCTCGGGAGCATAGTCAACTCCTTCACTCGGACCATTCGGCTCGTACTCAAGCCGCCATCCCTCAGCAGCAACAGATGATGGCATTAACTGATACGTAAACGGAGCTGAACCATAGGTTCCATAACGAAGTGGTAGAGGTTCAAAGGGCATTCCGCCCAGACCTACATCTACAATCCAGCGCTCAACTGTCGGGTCAGCATCCGGCAGAAGCACAGACAGACCGAGATGGAATGAGTTCACACGGGGTTGTTGCTCATGAGGCTGTACTCCCCCGCGATGCCAATTAACCGTATAACCCAGCGAGCGGAGAAGAACACTAAATGCACCATTTAGATGAAAGCAGTAGCCGCTGCGTCCCTGTAATATAAGTTGAATCGATTCTTGAAGACTGATTCCCGTAGGACGACCTGCAAAAATATCGACCGTTTGCCAGGATAAATATTGTACATGTGCTCGCTGGAGTTCAAATAAGAACTCCAGTGTAGGTTCCTTTATATCATCCATGCCAATCCGTTTCAGATAGGCTTGTATTTCAGCTGTATTCAATAGTTCAATCATCCAGATCACCTCACGTCATATAGTGGGCTGCAGGCGATGATTATAAAACGTCTGCTGCCCTGAGTTCATTGTAAAAGTCAACGGGTGAAAACAACATAATCAGTTGAGCAGATTGTAACGGTACAATTATTGAACAAAGCCTTGAAATTCATCTCAAGAGATGGACATGGTTCTGATGTCATTGAAATAAAATATATGGATGGGCTATTTCTTTTTCCGGGGTATGCTAACCCTTTGGAGTGGATATAGGTTAGAATATAGATAGATAGCAGGATTAGGAGATGGAAAAATGGCTAATGATGAAGTGATTTTGACACAGGAAGGCTTGGAAAAGCTGGAGGACGAACTGAAGGATTTGAAGACGGTGAAGCGTAAGGAACTGGCAGCTCGTCTTAAACTCGCGATCAGTTACGGTGACCTGAAGGAAAATAGTGAGTATCATTCAGCCAAAGATGATCAGGCCTTTATGGAGACACGGATTTTGATTCTGGAGAAGATGTTGACAAAAGCAAGAGTCATCTCTTCAGACAATATAGACTCCAACAAAGTGAGCATTGGATCAACGGTGTTACTTAATGACATTGAGTTCGCCGAGAAGATTGAATATAAAGTGGTTGGTCCTGCCGAGGCCGATGTTGCGGATAATAAAATTTCGTACGAGAGCCCACTGGGCAAGGAATTGATGGGCAAAGAAGTGGGCAGCGTCATTCATGTCAATGCTCCGATGGGCGTTATCAAGTACGAGTTACTTCAAATTAAAGTGTAATTCAAAAAGAGAGGTGTTCCGCAGTCATCCAATTGGCTGAAGGGACATCTCTTTTTGATTCTATTGGGCTTTGAACGGTTGGGAATACGGATTTGTTGAAATTTCATACGGTTGGACTTACGGACTTTATCACATACTGTGTTTAAGGAACTTATGAGCTGAAGATTTCCGTGTGTTTTATATGTAAAAAAATAACATTTCGACAAATTTCGAATTTCGAATGACCTGACAAGGTGAGTAGTATATAATTACGGGAAAACTTTAAAGTGATGGAGTAGATACGATGAATTTTAGTAAGCCTAATCTCGATCAAGACAA
The DNA here is from genome assembly GCF_984798905.1 of Paenibacillus sp. SRL342. Lineage (NCBI taxonomy): Bacteria > Bacillati > Bacillota > Bacilli > Caryophanales > Paenibacillaceae > Paenibacillus > Paenibacillus sp. SRL342. Next base: position 6,967,286 of record NZ_OZ481790.1, on the reverse strand, counting down.
CACTGGCAAAGGTGAGCGCTTCTCTCGCGCCGGATTCATTCTGGCAGCCATTGGTAGTTCGGTTGGTCTGGGTAACATGTGGAAATTCCCGTACATTACGGGGGAGAACGGAGGAGCTGCGTTTTTCCTGCTCTTCATCGTTTGTTTGCTGCTGATTGGTCTGCCGGTACTGCTCGCAGAACTTGCGATTGGTCGTAGCGGCAGAGGAAGTGCTGCAACTGCTTTTATCAAAGCAGGCGGACATAAAGGCTGGCTCGCAGCCGGTTTGCTGCAAGTACTGACACCTTTTATCATCCTTTCTTTTTATGTCATTATTGCAGGCTGGACCTTGCAATATGCGATTACGTCCTTCAGTGGAACATTGTTTAACAATCCGGATTATGCGGGACAATTCAATTCCTTTGTAGGCGGTTATATGCCAATCGTGTGGCAACTGGTCTCGGTACTTATCGTAGGCTGGATTGTAGCCAAAGGGGTATCCAACGGGATTGAGAAGTTTAACAAAGTGTTAATTCCCGCCATGCTGGTGTTGCTCATTGTTTTGATGATCCGGGCCGTAACGTTACCTGGTGCAGGAGCAGGGGTTTCCTTTTTCCTGAATCCTGATTTCTCACAACTTACAACGGAGTCAGCATTGGTGGCGCTCGGACATGCCTTCTTCTCGCTGTCACTCGGTATGGGTATTCTAATAACCTATGGTTCGTATGTGGACAAAAATCAATCACTCGGAGCGGCCACCATCGCTGTTGGGGCGGGGGACCTGCTCTATGCATTCATTGCCGGCCTGATCATCTTCCCAACGACATTCTCGTTTGGTATTGCACCGGACCAAGGACCGTCACTCATCTTTATAGCACTTCCGGCAGCCTTCTCGGCGATGCCGCTTGGCTTCCTGTTTGGCGGACTCTTCTTCATCCTGCTCGCTATTGCCGCATTAACTTCGGGAGTATCCTTGCTGGAAGTTCCGGTGAAATATTTCATGGAACGTCTGTCCTGGAGCCGCAGTCGTGCAGTATGGGTGATATCACTCGCAGTCTTCATCGTGGGACTTCCTTCAGTATTGTCGCTCGGCTTGCTGCCTGAATGGACCATTGGATCGAAGAGTGTGTTCGACTGGATGGACTTTGTAGCATCCAACATCCTGCTGCCTGTGGGTGGATTGCTTGTGACGATTTTTGCCGGATACTTCTGGAAAACGGCTGCGGAAGCTTCAGGACTGCGTTCCGGATGGTTCCGGGTATGGTTGTTCATGCTTCGTTACGTGGCACCGATCCTGGTTCTGCTGGTTCTACTGCACACTTCCGGTATCATTCACTTCTAAACTGAAGACCAGATAGGTATAAATGTTGTCTGTTGTGCAGATTTGCCATAGATAAAACCTCTTGGAAGAAATGCTAAAGCCCTTGTTTTCCCGCTTCAATTTTGGGACAATACGGAGTAGAGGTTTTTTGGGTAGGACCGATAAGCCATAGCTTTTTAGCGAAAAGAGGATTATACAATGAACAAGTCATCCATATATGGATTAACATTAGAGCAATTACGTTCCTGGCTGCCGGAGCATGGGCAGAAGAAATCCCGTGCATCCCGGATCTGGGAATGGTTATATCAAGAGCGTGTACATGATTTTCCTGCGATGTCTGATGTCCGTCAGGAATGTCTGGATGTACTCTCCGAGCATTTCACAATGAACTCTCTGAGCGAACATGTGAAGCAGGAATCAGCAGATGGTACCGTGAAATTTCTGCTTCGGATGCAGGATGGCAACCTGATTGAGACGGTATTGATGCGGCAAAAATACGGGCTTACCGTTTGTGTGACCACACAAGTGGGCTGTAATATTGGTTGTAGCTTCTGTGCGAGCGGTCTGATCAAGAAGAGCCGAGACCTGACCGCTGGAGAGATTGTGGAACAGATTATGCATGTGCAGCGACATCTGGATGCAGCGGGTCAAGACGAACGGGTAACCAACGTGGTTGTGATGGGTATTGGTGAACCATTTGATAACTTCCAGCACATGAGTGATTTCATCGAGGTCATTAAAGATCGCAAAGGACTGGCACTTGCCGCCAAACGGATTACTGTATCCACGAGTGGCCTTCCGGACAAAATCAAGGAATTTGCGGACAGCAGTCTGCAGGTTAATCTGGCGATCTCTCTGCATGCACCGAATAATGAACTGCGCACACACATCATGAAGATCAACCGGGCTTTCCCGATTGAGCAATTGATGGATGCGGTGGATTATTATTTGGCTACAACGAACAAACGTATCATGTTTGAGTACATCCTGCTGCGTGATGTTAACGATCAACGTGAGCATGCCGCGGAGTTGGCTGAACTGTTGTCCAGTCGCAGAAGTATGGTCAGTGTGAATCTGATCCCATACAACCCGGTGGATGAGCACAGTCAGTATCAACGGAGTACAGAAGAATCGATTCTGGGCTTCTATGATACACTCAAAAAGAACAACATCAACTCGACTGTACGTATGGAACACGGTACCGATATCGATGCCGCCTGCGGACAGTTGCGTAGTAAACAAATGAAGAACAACGCTGCCGAATCCGAGCCAGACCGTCTGGCAATGGGGTAAGGCACAGCACGGAGCTGGCAAGTAAGTAGAATGCATGGTTATTATAATCAGTGCCTATACTTTGTACGTGCCATTTACCGTTGTTGAGTCACTCATGAATGCGTTGCTTGAATGCAAAACGCCTCTGAATATCACTGAGAAGTGATAACGGAGGCGTTTTTTGGAATGTCATTATTTCAGTTTTTTGGTCATGAGCAGATGGGGAATGCCGTCTTCCATAAATACTTCCGACGCGGGTGCATATCCAAGACGTTCGTAGAACCCGGAAGCTTGTACCTGTGCGTGCAGCTTGGCTTTCTCAAGACCTTCAGCAACAGCCATCTGCTCCAGCTTGTCGATCAGCACACGGCCCAGGCCGTGTTTACGGTAATCGAGCATGACACAGATCCGTTCCAATTTGGCGACCTGTTCCACAATGCGCAGTCTGGAGGAAGCAGCAGGTACTCCGTCTACGTAGAGCAGAATGTGGCGCGCCTCCGCGTCTAATGTATCATAAGCATCGAATTCATCCGCTGCGGGTACGCCTTGTTCTTCAACAAAAATAGCGGTGCGAATGGCGAAGCAGGCATCGAGCAATTCCTGATTATTAACTTCAACAATCGTTGTATTCATGAATGTTTCTCCTTTGGGTGATCGTAATGTTATCCTGACGTGATAAACTGGTACATAACAGGAATGTGGAACGAATCTCGTTCTTTTCAACAGTAGTTATACCATCAATTATGTTGCGATTGCAACAATTTTATAGGGGCGTGAGTGTGTTGACTGAGAAAAAAGAAGTGCTGCGTGAAATTGGTATGATTGCCCGCTGTCTGGATTCAATCAGTAACGTCGAGTTTCAGCATCTGAACCTGTCCCGTGGACAATATCTATATCTGTATCGAATCTGTGAGAATCCGGGCATTATTCCGAATCAGCTTGCTGAACTGATCAAAGTGGATCGCACGACGGCGGCCAGAGCTATTAGCAAACTCGAATCCGATGGATTCATTATTAAACAGCCAGCAATGGGTAATAAGAAGAATAAAGTGTTATATCCCACTGAAGCTGGGCTTGAAGCATGGGAATTCATTCGTAAAGAGGGCTTGCATTCGGATCAGGTGACTCTGGATGGTCTGACGGAGGAAGAGATCGAGACAGCGGTCATGCTTCTCCGTCGAATGCGCCATAATATCGAGGTGGACTGGAAATTTGTCAAAAAGGGTGGACGACGATCCTACATGGATATTTCGGAATGAACAGAGGAACGATCCTTGACCCCTCCATCCCAGACTCTAGCCGAACCTATCCAAAGGAGAAGAGCCATTATGACAGAGCAGCATCAGTACAGGAGGGAGTCATGAAACGGCTATACCGGAAAAGGCTAACGTGGTGGATCATATTGGCAGTCAGTATCACGGCAGCATTAATTATTTTTGAGAAGGAGCGGTTCGTGATGAATGAATCATCCCCTACGGTATCCTTTGTTCAAGATCATATGACTAATCCCAATGGTACAATTGCGACTTATTTGCAAGATGCTACCTCAGAGAGAGCGGACATCGTAGCAGGCAGAGAGGCTTTATCTGAATCACTTGGTCTTTGGATGCAATATGCTGTAGCCAAGAATGATCAGGTGTTATTCGAGGAAAGCTATGACCTGCTGACCACCTATTTCCTCATGCCGCAAAAATATATAGCTTGGAAGCTGGATGCCGAAGGTGAATCTCAAGTGACTACCAACGCGCTTGGCGATGATTTTCGAATTGTCGGTGCTTTATTAAAGGCAGCAGATCAATGGAAACAAGGAAGAGAAGCCAAGCTGGAAACGGCTTCGGAAATATCCCGTACACTTTCGCAATCGGTTCGGAATAAAGGATATTATGTGGATTTTCACGATTTTGCGAGTGGTCACTCCACAGATACATTAAGCCTGGTTTATGTTGATCTCCCGTCTCTTCAATTGATGGAAAAACATCAGATGGTGGAACCGGGAACCTATGCTAAGTACGAAGCTTTGCTGAAGAAGATGCCTGACGATGGATTGTTCTATCCGAAGACCTTCGATGTGGTCCATAAAAAATATACGTATGATGATACGGTGAATCTGATCGACCAGTTGATTGTGGCGAATCATCTAACCGTGACCGACCGCAAACCGGACAAGCTCATTTCTTTTTTGAAAAAGGAGTTCAACACCCGGCATCAGCTGCCCGGACAGTATAAGCGAGAATCACGTACACCTGCCGTCTCTTATGAATCTTCCTCGGTATATGGCCTCGCCATCTTACTCGCTGTTCGTTCAGGTGATCCAAAATGGGCCAAACAGTTGTATAACCATATGACTACGTTGCGTGGTAAGGACACTCGTTATCCAGGTGGATATGTATTTGACGGTAACACACATCTGTTTGATAATCTTTTTCCTTTATTGGGAGAAGTCAATTTACAGAAAAATATTAAAAAGTAAGGATTTTGTCATTTAATGAATTCTGCAATGTGTTAGCATATCTTTGTCTAAACATGTCATAAATTGTTGCAATATATAAAGAAATGAGTTTGAACAAGAGTTCTATAAATTCAACGGAGAGAAGGAACTATGAGGAATAAAGCACCTACCCGCCGTATTGCGTGGGGATATGCCCTTTTAATTGGACTCGCCCTCATGCAGCAACTGATGATTTATCTTAAAGTGTACATGGATCAGAGCTACACTACAGGGGATATGATTTTTAGTATCATGTCGCTGGGTGCTTTGGTTTTCGGTCTTTTTCTGCCTGTTGGTGTATCCGTCGTGGCGGGGTTTGTATATCTGGTTTCTTATTTTGTGTGGCTTGTTACTTATGCTGATGCAAATGTGCTTGTATTCTCCTGGTGGTTGCTCATCCCTGCCAACGTTGCCGTGGCTGCGTTCATCAAGGTAAGTCTGCTGCGCAGTGCGCGTGTAGTGGAACGTCTTCAGGATATGCAGGATCGTAACCCGGAAATCGATCTGGATACCACGCTTGGTAATAAGGGAGCTCTGGCAGATACGTTAATCAAACACAGTAACCTTGCTCGTCGGTACTCCGAAAAGTATGGATTCAGCATTGCCATGTTCAAGATTGAATTCTTGCCACTGGTGATGGAATCCCTTGGTTCTGTCCGGTATGCACAATTCCTGCTTGAAATCTCGGGTACGATCCAGAAGCAGATTCGATATGAGGATTATAAATTTTTCGTGGATCGTGGGCGTTTTGTCATCATATGTCCAATGGTGAATGTGGAATACCTACCACTTCTTACACAGCGGATCAAAAAAGCCATCATGGATCTTCATATTATTGATAAAAAGGGAAATGAACTACAGACGGTGATACGCTCTGGTGCTCTGGTATTCCAAAAGGAGCAATTCAGCAAGTACGAGGACATTGACGCGGTTATTGCTGCCCTTGAACGAAACACAGAGACCGATCTCATCGGAGAATATATATAACGGGAAGGAGAGAGGCGCTGTGGACTATATGTCCTGGTTCATCCCGATCTGTATCGCCGTCAGTTCTTTATTTGCGGTATTCACGATTTGGTTAACAATTGCAACCCTTCGCTTTCGGTCGAAAGTTATTCGCAAGTATGATCGGAGGAAAGTAAGTGGCTGATTTTATTTTAATATTATCCATATTTAGTATCTGGATTGCCGTATTCGAGTCAATTGTTATTATGGCAGGTGCGATTCGCTTTATTAATAAACAGGACAAAAAAGGGATTCAGATCCCTGAAAATATGGATCATTATCCAACAGTCACGGTCATGGTACCTGCGCATAACGAGGGTCTGGTCATTGTTGCGACGGTAGAGCATATTCTGCGCCTGAATTATCCGGAGGATAAAGTTCAGGTCATCGTGATCGCGGATAACTGTACAGATGATACCGCAGAGAAGCTGAGATCATTCCTCAGTCAGACCAGTTATATGCATCGTAATGTGACGGTAATGGAGCGAAAAGGAACCGGTGGCAAGTCCGGGGCATTAAATGACGGACTGGACATTGCCACGGGCGACTGGATCTGTATCTTCGATGCAGATGCCGCACCTGAACGGAATTCATTAATGTTTTTGACGCAAAAATCGCTTGAGAACCCTGAACAATATGGCGTGGTTTTTGGCAGAAACAAAGCACGCAACAGAGGACAGAATTTCCTCTCCAAATGCATTAATCTGGAGATCATCACTTCGCAACGTGTGTATCACACGGGTCTGTGGGAATTGTTTCAGCTGGGTTCCATCCCGGGAACGAATTACATTATCAAAACCGACTTGATCCGGGAGATTGGCGGCTGGGATGTGACAGCCATTACAGAAGATACGGCGCTATCATTCGAGATTTTGAATCGCGGACAGTTTGTGGCGCTTGCGCCGCAAGCGGAAGCTTATCAGCAGGAGCCGGAACAGCTTAGTGTATACATGAAGCAGCGCGAACGCTGGGCCAAGGGGAACTACCAAGTGGTACTGGATAATATTCATAACCTGTTTAACCGTTCCAGTTGGCGTAATAAGTTGCTTGTCATCTATTATGCCGTCAGTTATTTCTGGTTTATGCTTGCGATCATTGTATCGGATATTATATTTCTCGTGAATCTGGTTTATCGGGTCATTGCCATATTTAAACCAGAGGTAAGTTCACCGTTCCAGTTTGCCGGCGATGCGTATGTGTTCCTGGTCATTGGTTGGGCACTTATGTACTTTATTTACGTGTTACAGATCAATCTGGCACTTGCCGCAGATATTGGACAGAGCAATACTCGTAATTTCATCTATGCCTGCGTATCCTATTTCACGTATGCACAGCTGTTCATCCTGATCTCGATCAAGGCTTTCTACTCCTTGATCATGGACAAGATTCGGAAACGCGAAAGCAAATGGTACAAAACAGAACGTTTTGGCTAAGCGGCGTAAATGTTATAAGTGTAAGGCAGAAAGGCTGTTTGCTGGATAACTCCAGACAACAGCCTTTTTTTGTTATAGTCAGAGACATCCATATTCTGTATACTCTTACAGGCTGTAAATAGAAAGCATGCTTATCCGAAATGGAGGGTCACAGAATGAAGGGCAGAGGATCGGATTTTTACGATAATGAGGCGAATTTCGAAAAGTACATGGAACGTCGCAAGTGGCAGGAGAACGCCAATGATACATTGGAGAAGCCGGTGATGCTGGAGTTGATCGGAGACGTTGCTGGCAAGAATATTCTGGACCTTGGTTGTGGAGATGCAAGGTTCGCGGCAGAATTGCTCAGTATGGAGAGTGAAGGTGCGACGTATACGGGAATTGAAGGTTCTGTGAATATGATTCAGGCAGCTAACGAGTCAGTAAATGGATTGAATGCCCGGATTGAGCAAGCGTTCATGGAAGACTGGACCTATCCGGCGGGAGCGTACGATCTGGTTATATCAAGACTGGCTGTTCACTATATTGAAGATCTGGAGAGCCTGTTCCGCAACATATACAATACGTTGAAAGAGAACGGGGCATTTGTATTCTCGGTAGAACATCCTGTGATCACGTCTACACTGCAACCCTCCGGGACTCGAACGGATTGGGTGGTTGATCAGTATTTTGTGGAAGGATATCGGGAGCAGCAGTGGCTGGGCGGTTCTGTGAAAAAGATGCATCGTTCCATTGAATCATACTATATGGCGTTGCAGCGGGCAGGATTTCATGTAGAACATTTACGAGAGTCAGCACCACAGCGTGCCTATTTTGTAAACGAGGAAACCTATCTACGCAGGCAGCGTATTCCATTGTTTCTGTTTCTAGGTGCCCGGAAATAGGATAGTGGTAAAACGTATAGATAAATAGATGAACCGTAAAGTTATACTCATAAATTAGAAAGTTCTACACAGAAAACGGTGGATAACACTAGATATAGCAGTAAAAGGCCCAAAATCTATCCACATGTGGATAAGATATTGGGCTTTTTACTGTTATGTTTCTACACCTATGTTACGTTTGCTGTGTATAACCCCGTAATTATGAATCCGCCGCAGCTCTGACATAGACACGTTCACCATGTCGATCCACTTCCACAGGTGCCTCGAAGAAGTTGCTCAGCACTTCTGTGTTCATCAAATCGCCAGTTAATCCGCTACTGACAACTTCACCTCGGCGCAGCAAAAGGCTGTGACTAAAGACGGACAATATTTCCTCCGTGTGATGGGTGACATAGATGAGCGAAGGGGTATCGGGTCGCTGGGACAATTCACGAATACTCTCCAGCAGTCGTTCTCTTGAGAACAGATCCAGTCCATTGCAAGGCTCGTCCAGAATAAGTACGCGTGGATTGGCCATAAGTGCTCGGGCAATGAGAAGTTTCTGTTTCTCCCCTTGAGAACAGGTACGATATTCGCGATCCCACAGGTGCTGACAGCCCAGCGTTTGCATCAATTCCTGTGCCTGTTCCAGATCATCATTCGACAGCTTGTCATACAAGCCAATGGTGGCATGTTTGCCGCTGATCACGACATACTGTGTGCGGTCTGTGCCATGCAATTTCTCTTGCAGAGATGAACTGACCCAGCCAATGGATTTGCGAAGCTGTCTCAGATCCACATCCCCATATTCATGGCCTAACACGGATATCTTGCCTTCGGTCGGCCAGAGATACCCGGTGATCATGTTCAGGAGTGTTGTTTTGCCGGAGCCATTCAGGCCAAGCAACGCCCAGTGTTCACCGTCATTAACCTGCCAGTTCACATCGTTCAGCAGGGTAAGGGGTCCCCTTTTCCAAGTAACATGCTGTACATCAATAATCATGCGTTATTCCTTCCTTCTGTTATCCTCGAGTGTCTTAGGTGTATTGTGGTCACAAAATCAGTGAGGTTTCAACGGTTATCACGCTGTTCTTGGTTGGTCCTTGCGCAGAAATACAGCACACACACCAAGCAGTGGCAAAAACGAACATAACTTGATAACAAACGCAATGCTGGTCACGTCAATTAAGGAACCTAACACAACCGAACCAAGTCCAGCCATGCCAAACGACAGGCCAAAAAACAATCCGGATACCGTTCCAATATGACGAGGAAGCAATTCCTGTGCATAGACAATGATGACGCTGAAGCCGGACATCAGGATTAGTCCAATCATTCCGCATAATACCATGGACAAGACGGGTCCTGCATAAGGTAACAGCAGGGAAAACGGTGCAGTGCCTGCAATGGAGAACCAGATCATCGGTTTGCGTCCGTAGCGGTCAGCGAGTGGGCCGCCGAGCAAGGTTCCGACCATACCTGCAAATTGCAAAATAAACAGACAGATCTGTGCCTGGGAGAGAGGTAAGTCATATGCATCGGCGTAATAGAAGGCGTAATACCCGGTCATGCCAGCAATATATACGAATTTGGAGAATAACAGCAGGATGAGAATTCCCATTGTAAAAGCGATGAATCCCCTGCTCACAGGCTGTGTCACTGGCTCTGCGCCGCTTGATTTTAGAGGGCGTTGCTGACGAATGCGAGTCTCGGCAAGCTTGTCTCTGTACCAACGACTGACAAAAGACTGAATAAAGATGCCGATCAGGGCAAAGCCCATCAGCCATAGAAAACTTCGCTGTCCATGTGGCAGCAGGATGAAGGCGACCAGTAATGGAGCAATAGCCTGTCCTGTGTTGCCTCCCACCTGGAAGATCGACTGCGCCATTCCGCGTCCTCGTCCGGCTGCCATATGGGCCACACGTGAGGATTCGGGATGGAGGATGGATGAGCCTATACCAATCAATGCTGCCGCAACAAGCAGCATCCATAACTCGGATGACAAGGCTAAGCCGAGAACACCGATCAGGGAGAATAACATGCCTCCGGGAAGCAGGATCGGCATGGGCTTGCGGTCTGACATATAACCGACCAGTGGCTGAAGGACTGATGCGGTAATATTCAGGGTGAAGGCAATCCAGCCCATCTGGGCGAAACTGAGCTGCATGGTCTGCTGGAATAGTGGGAAAGCAGACGGAACCACTGTCTGCATCGCATCATTCAGCAGATGGGCGAAGCTGACTCCGGCAAGTGCCCAATTGGCGGAGGAGTTGATTTGCATTTTGCTTAAAGTGGCCTGAGCCATGGGAGATCACCTCGAATTATTTTTTTCTATGATAAAAGATGGGGGAAGATCATGTCTTTGTGAAAAGTGCTTGGAAAGTGAGCACGATTTGCTATAATGTCAGCAGGTGAGCAAACGATGGAATTAAACATGACGCTAAATGGGTTGGAATTATGGAAAGCTACCGGAGGGTTTGCGAATGAGCCGCATGTACATGACGACTGGTATCAGCTAACGCTGCCGGTCAGAGGTCAATGTCATCTGGTACAGGAACGGCATGCATACCCGCTAAGAGCAGGCATAGGGATTATTGCTCATCCCCAGACTGAGCATTATTTTGAGATAGGGTCGGATTCGGCTGTCATTGTGATCAAGTTCCGTAAACCGCCATTAGGTAGTTTAGAAGGTGCGGAATTAAGTGGGGGACGAGCTGAGTTTCGACCTACCCAGACATTTGATCCTGCTGAGATCAGCAGTCTGTTTCGAGGCTGGAATTCCATTTTGTTAGATGATGTGCCCGAAATGCTGCAAGTGCAGGAAACAGAACTGGCGGTTGAAACGTATCTAAGGCGTATGTTGACGGGGCAGGAAAATGGAAAAAGGACTGTAAATCCCGGTACATTCATTGATCCTCATCTCCAACGAGTGCTGGATTACATTCACAGTGCCTACACAGGTCCAATGGATATTGATTCGATGGCGATGGTCGCGCATCAGAGCCGGTATCATTTTATGCGTTCTTTCAAGGCTATTACGGGAACAACACCGTATCAATATCTGCTGAATTTGCGCGTAGAAGAAGCGTCCAGGAGGCTCCGCCATACAACGGATTCAGTGACCACAATCAGTTATGAACTGGGATTTTCCAGCGTCAGTCAGTTTTACAGAGCCTTTCAGCGAGTGTATGTGATGACACCGATGGAATATCGGAATCACATTTAGATTTTAACGGGCAGTCTCGCGTATGCGAGACTGTATTTTAGTACGTTACAGCATGTCACTGATTTTTGTTGTTGCCAAACATTGAAGACTTTGCTAAGATGGGAAAAAGTTTATGTAAGCGTATACATTAGATTAAAATTACAACGTTGTAATTACAATTATGGCAAATGTTAAAAAGAAATAAATACGGTGTAAGGAGGACTATTTCAAATTAGTTATCTCGCTATTACGCAGAATGATATAGGTTGTTACAAATTGTGAATGAGATGAATAACAAATGCGTCAGTGGAATGACAGTTACTTTTTATTCAAAAATTCAAACGTTGTAATTATGTAGCGAAGGGGAGTGTTTCACGTTGAAAAAACGCATGTCCACGCTGTTCAGCCTGATCAGACGGGATAAGTATTTGCTACTGATGTTTTCGCCTATCTTTCTGTATTACCTCATCTTCATGTACCTTCCGATGCCTGGCGTGTTATTGGCATTTCGTAATTTCTTGCCGGGGCAGGGCATGCTCAGCGGGGAGTGGGTGGGGCTGCGCTGGTTCGAACAATTCGTGAATTCCATTTACTTCTGGCGACTGCTTCGTAACACATTTTTGCTCGCCTTCATGCCACTCCTGTTTGGTTTCTCCATTCCGATTTTATTCGCTGTCTGCATCGTGGAGATCAAGAACCGGACATTCAAGCGATTTGCCCAGACCGTTACGTACCTTCCTCACTTCATCTCCACTGTTGTTGTAGCTGGCATGATTATTAACTTCCTGTCACCAACAGACGGTATTGTGAACACCCTCATCGCGAGTCTTGGCATGGAAAAAGTGAACTTCATGATGGATGCGAGCTGGTTCCGTACCATCTTCACAAGTTCCGACATCTGGCAGAGCTTTGGCTTCAGCTCCATCATCTACATTGCAGCCATTATGGGGATCGACCCCGAGATGTATGATTCCGGCAAAATCGACGGCGTCAACAAATTCCAGGAGCTATGGCACCTGACCCTTCCCAGTATCAAACCAACCATTGTCATTCTTCTGCTTCTGTCGCTTGGCGGCATTATGAGTGTAGGTTTCGAGAAAGTATATCTGCTCTACAACGGAGCCACCTACGAAACAGCTGATGTCTTGTCTACCTATGTATACCGGATGGGGATTGAGGGACAGAATTACGGTTTTGCCACAGCAGTGGGTTTGTTCAACTCCATTATCACCTTTATCCTTGTTTTTGCAGCCAATTCCATGACCCGACGCCTGACCAAGATGTCACTCTGGTAAGACTATAACCCGGACCAAAGGAGACCTGTATGCAAAAATCGAGAAGTGACCGTTTGTTCTACGGATGTGTCTACCTGCTGACCATACTGGCGGTTGTTGTCACGTTGTATCCCTTTCTGTACGTCATTAGTATTTCATTCAGCTCAGTGGATGCCATCGACAAACAAAAAGTTGTATTGTGGCCCGTTGGATTTACCCTGTCAGGTTACCAAATGGTACTGCAATACAAGGAGTTGTGGGTTTCGTTCTATAACACCCTCTGGTACACCGTGGTAGGCACACTATTGAACATTGTGGCAACATGTCTTGCCGCGTTCCCATTATCCAGACAGCAGTTTTTCTTACGCCGCAAGCTGAATTTCTTCATCGCCTTTACCATGTATTTCTCGGGTGGACTCATTCCGGTCTACATGCTGATTACCTCGCTTGGGCTGTACAACACCCGCTGGGTTATGGTGCTGCCTGTGCTGGTGATTACGTTTAACGTCATGATCTGCCGCTCAGCGTTCGAAGGTATTCCGAATGAAATATTCGAAAGTGCCAGTATAGACGGGGCCAACGAGATGACGATGCTGTATCGTCTGGCGGTTCCCATCATCAAGCCAACACTGGCTGTGCTCACGCTGTACTATGCGGTATTCCACTGGAACAACTTTTTCACGGCCCTATTATATCTGGGCAAACAGGATATGCAACCCTTACAGATGTTCCTGCGAAGAGTGCTGATCATGGCTTCGCCGGAAGTGATGCAGAAGATGGGCGGTACGATGACATCCGGTGCGCTGGCGGTCTCTTCCCTTCAGGTTCGTTATGTATCCATTGTGGTCAGCATTCTGCCTATTGTTACGATCTACCCGTTTATCCAACGGTACTTCGTTAAGGGGATTACCCTCGGAGCCGTGAAAGGATAGCTTTACTTACTTAAGTGTCATGTCATTCAAGGGAGTTCAAAATGGTTCATACCAAGGAGGAATGATGGATGAGATTTAAAGGGGCAGGAAGAAAAAGTGTAATCGCAGCGATACTGGCAATCAGCCTGGTGGGATGTAGCGGTGGAACAGGGGCGGGAACCGATGCGGGGAGCACCCCGTCCAGTTCGGAGCCAGCCTTCAATTATACCGGAGCAGGGCCGGTGACGGATCAACCGGATGCCAAGTTGTCTATTCTCGGCACCAACGCTTGGACGACCAATGTGGACTTGTCCACCGCAGCCATCGTGAAGAAAATTGAGAGCAACGCTGGTGTGACGGTGGATTGGGATCTGATTCCGCCGCAGAACTATGCGGATGCCGTCAATCCGAGGCTGGCTGCTGGTACCGGCTTGCCCGATATCGTGTACCTGCCGGATCAGGATCAGCTGATGAAGTACATTAACAGCGGTCTATTCATTCCGATTAATGAACTGGTAGAGAAATACGGCGTGAATCTCAAAAAAATATATGAAAAGTCGCCTTCGGTCAAAGCCAGTTTAACAACGCCAGATGGTAAAATGTATTATATCCCGCAGCAGACGTTAACCCGCAACTACATGCCGGTATTTATGGTTAATGTGCGCTGGCTTGATAAGTTGGGATTAAGCGAGCCGACCACGCTGGATGAATTCACGGCGATGCTGCGCAAGTTCAAGACAGATGACCCGAACGGCAACGGAAAAGCCGATGAGATTCCACTGTCCATGGAAGCAAAATTTGTGTCCATGGCCTTTGGCCCGGCATTTGGACTTGATCTGTCCAATCAGTTTTATGCAGACGATCAGGGCAAGGTGCATTTCAGCTATTATGAGCCTGCCTACAAGGAGTACTTGACCTATCTGAACGGACTCTACAAGGAAGGTCTGCTTGGGGTGGATTATGCGAGTACAACGAGTGATCAGGTTACGTCGCGCATCTCTCAGGATGTGACGGGCGCAACGTTTAATTTTAGCTGGTATATGTCGATGGTCTACAGTCCGTTGTTCAAGGATTACAATCCGGAAGAGCCAATCATCAAAGGCATTTTACCACTGAAAGGACCGCATGGGGATCAGTTCTATGTAGGACGTACACCAGTGAGTGGCATCTTTGGCATTACACGCGATAGTAAAAATCCCGAACTTGCTTTCCGCTTCCTGGACTATGCCGTAAGTGAGGAAGCACAGACGTATTATACGTGGGGCATCAAGGATGACACGTATACGGAAGAGAATGGAGTGAAGACATTCACGGACAAAGGCAAGGACAATGAATACATTCAGAAGCTGGGCATTGGTCCGGTGAATCTGCCGAACATCCAATCCACCGATTCTGCTGATTCCGTCGTAGCCCCTTGGCATGCAAAAATGGATAAGGAACTGGAGCCGTATGTGCGCGAACCGTTCCCGTTTGTCTATGCCCTGCCGGATGAAGCGAGTGTGGAAAGCATGGCGATGCCTGACATCACCACATATGTGGAAGAGATGAACTTTAAGTTTATTAGCGGGGACGCCAGTCTGGGCCAGTTTGACAGTTATATTGAGACGTTGAAGAAGATGAATATAGAGCAGGTTATTGCGGGCAGACAGGCACAATATGATCGTTATAAGGCTGCACAGAAATAGAAAATTAGGGTTTCAGGCGTATGAGAGGTGTTGATTGATTTTGATAACCATTAAAGACATTGCCAAACTGGCGGGGGTGAGCTATAGCACGGTATCGAAGGCGCTGAATGATGATCCCGCGATCAAACCGGCAACAAAGCAGAAGGTGCTTGCGGTCGCGGAGAAACATCAATATCGGAAAAACATGCTGGCCCGGCAGCTCTCCACCGGCAGAAGCAACATCATCGGTTTTGTACTGGATGAGCTGAGCAATCCGTTATTCTCGAACATCTCCGGACGTCTGCACACCGAGCTGAAGAAGCGGGGATATCAGATGATCCTGGTTGTGGCGGATGATGGCGTGGATGTCTTCAGCCAGCTGCGCGTGGACGGATGTATTCTGTGGGACTATGCACTGGACAATCGGGAGATGTTCTGGAAAAAGTTCGCAACACTCAACATGCCATGTTTTGTGCTGGGTACAGATGAAGCGCCGAACTCTCCTTACATCAAGATTGACCGCAAAGAAGGGCTGTTCAAAGCAGTGGAGCATCTGAAATCGCTGGGCCACCGCCGAATCGGATTCATCGGAAACTCCCAGCATGTCAAGCTGGAGGGATACCGGGAAGCGTTGCAGCGTACGGGTCTGGCTTTTAACGAAGACCATGTGCTGCCAGCGTATTCCTCCTGGGAAGACGGGTATTTTGCCATACGTAATCATGCGTTTGGGCCGGATTCGCCGACAGCTTTTATTGGACTGAACAACCTGGTCACCCGAGGTGCGCTCCGGGCTTTACTTGAGGCAGGTTACAGCGTTCCACGCGATATCTCGTTAATCGGGTATGATGATCTACCGGATATGCAATATGCCGAAGTGGCTTTGACGACGATTGGCCCGTCTCTGGATGAACTGGCCGTGCAGGCAGCAGAGCTGATTGTATCGTTAATCCGTGATGAACAGGTCGACGTTCCGGTAGTTATTCAGCCCAAGCTGAACCTTCGCAATTCAACAGCAGTTAGTCATACATCTATTAGGTGAGTACAACATTCAAGGAGGAATTGCTTATGCAGGTACAGACACAGTTATCCTGGTCTGAGCGAATTGCAGCAACAATTATCCAGCAATGTGACGGGGACGGTTATCATGCGTTCCCTTCGGGACGATGGGCATACGTGGAAGGCATGACCTTGATGGCGATGGCACGAACCGGGCAGTATTATGGCAAGCAAGAGTATGTTGATTTTATGAAAAAACATATGGACCTGTATATCCAGCCGGACGGCTCTATTGGCACCTATACTTTGGAAGAATATAATCTGGATCAGATTAATCAGGGGAAAAACCTGTTTGCATTACTGGATGGTGCGGAAGATCAGCGTTACGCAGAAGCGGCGCATCTCCTGGCAGCACAGCTCGCAGGGCAACCCCGCACGTCGGAGGGCGGCTTCTGGCACAAAAAAATCTATCCATTCCAGATGTGGCTGGACGGCCTGTATATGTCCTCTCCCTTTCTGTCCGAGTATGCGAAGACATTTCATCGTCCCGAGTTATGGGATGAAGTTGCACATCAGATTTTGCTGGTCGAACGCCAGACCCGTGATCCGCGGACCGGACTGCTCTATCATGGCTGGGATGAATCGAAGGAGCAGGTCTGGGCAGATTCATTGACAGGTTGCTCCCCACATTTCTGGAGCCGGGCGATGGGCTGGTATGCCATGGCGATTGTAGACAGCGTGGAGCATTTCCCCGTGAATCATCCAAAGCGCGGAACCATCATCGGTATCTTCGAACGGATGTGCCATGCTTTGGTGCGCATGCAGGAGCAGGAGAGCGGGTTATGGTTCCAGGTACTGGATCAGGGTTTCCGCAAAGGCAACTATCTGGAAGCATCCGGATCAAGCATGTTTGTATATGCACTTGCTAAGGGTGTGCGACTAAGGTATCTGGAGCCGCATTTCAGAGCTGCGGCGGAGAAGGGATGGCAGGGACTTTCCTCCAGATTGGTGGAGGAGACGGCTGACGGCATTCGGTTAAACGGGATCTGTCATGGCGCAGGACTAAGCCTGGATCGGGATGGCTCGTACAACTACTATGTAACCGAAGCGGTTGTAAGCGATTCTTTTATGGGGGTGGCTCCGCTTCTGCTGGCAGCGCTGGAAATGGAGCGATTGCCATGACGCAGCAGAGATTGCCAAATACAGCATTGGAATCATCGGCTCCCTGTCTGACTGTTGCTTCAGATGGGACAGGGGATTATGTGACGATTCAGGCCGCAGTTGATGCGCTGCCGGAGAATGGCATCGGAACCGTTCCAATTCGAGTGAAGGCTGGTGTCTATCATGAGAAGCTGCATATGGAGAAGCCGGGCATCCACCTGATTGGTGAGGGGGCGGAGCAGACGATCATTACGTATGATGATCATGCACTCAAGAAGTTCCCGGACGGGTCGCCATATCATACGTTTCATTCCTATACGGCTTTCATTGGTGCCGATGATTTCACGGCAGAGGGGATTTCCTTCGTAAATGCTGCCGGGCCGGGCAAGCAAGTTGGTCAGGCCCTGGCCGTTTATGTGGATGGAGACCGGGCGGTCTTTCGCCGCTGTCGTTTGATCGGTCACCAGGATACAATCTTCACCGGCCCGCTGCCGGAGCAGCCCATGGATCGCAGTTATTTTGGTGGGCCACGCGATGGTGCCGAGCGGCGCAAACTGCGGCAGTATTTCGAGGACTGTTACATCGAAGGTGATATCGATTTTATTTTTGGCTCGGCTACCGTGGTGTTTAAGGGCTGCGAGATCTTTACGAAGAATCGCCTGACTGAAGCGGAGGCAGCGGATGGACAAGTGAACGGTTGGATTACCGCAGCCTCTACGCCAGAGGATGTGCGTTACGGCTATGTGTTTCTGGACTGTGATCTGACCAGCAATGCTCCGCCGCAGTCGGTGTATCTGGGCAGACCGTGGCGTCATCATGCCAAAGTCTGTTTTCTGAACTGCTGGATCGGCGCTCATGTGAAGCGGGAGGGATGGCACAACTGGAACAAGACAGATGCAGAGCAGACCGTTCAGTATGCGGAATACAACAGCGCCGGGCCTGGTGCCGGATGTGCTGCTGATCGTGTGCCTTGGGCCAAAATACTGACCGAACAGGAAGCGGCCGAGTACACTGTACCTCTGATTCTGTCCGGCGTAGATGGATGGCAGCCTTTGGAAGGGAGAGGGGAGCTGCGGCGGTAAGATATGCCCTCTTCTCTGCGTAATATCTAACATAGGTTTTCGTTCAAGTCTCCTAAGGACTTGAACGAAAACCTTTTTTGTGCGCTATATTACATTTTTCGCCCCCAATAGAACTATTTTATCCCTTATCTCTTTTGCATTTTACTGATTAAATACAGGGTGAGGATCTGTAAATTCCCTGTAAAATTTGGATGGTGCCTGCAAAAAAAGAACACGAGAGGGAAGGTCCATTTTGGTAAGGGAAGGGAGTGAAGTGACACGCAACATCAGATGGCTGAATGAGGCTGGCTCTAATCGATCACAGATCAGATGCAGGTGGACAATTGAAGTTTTGTTTGCAAGGTGAACGTATCCTTAGTACAGGAGGGATTTTGCTTGAATCAAGCTGTTCGATTCCGCCCGGTCATTACATTTGCTTTGACATTTCTTCTACTTATTTCGTGGTTTGCACCGAGAGCCGATGCCGCCGCCCAGTGGCAGGCAGGCACCGCATACAAGAAAGGAGACCTCGTAACATATCAAAATAAAGATTATGAGTGTATTCAGGCCCACACGGCGTTGACCGGATGGGAGCCCTCTGTTGTGCCCGCGTTGTGGAAATACGTCGGGGAAGGTTCGGGAGGGGAAACGCCAACGCCAGATACGGCACCACCTTCTGTTCCTGCGGGTCTGACTTCATCCTCTATCACGGACAACTCCGTGAGTCTTTCCTGGAATGCATCCACGGATAATGTGGGCGTAGCGGGGTATGAGGTGTACCGGAACGGCGTTCTTGTGACAAGTACTTCAACTACAACAGCTGTAGTCACTGGACTGACAGCCAGCACGACTTATGCTTTTACGGTAAAAGCCAAAGATGCCGCAGGCAATGTATCCGCTGCGAGCACCTCCCTCAGTGTAACAACTTCCAATGGATCTTCTAACCCTGAGCCAACCGGCAGCAAATGGCTGATCGGCTACTGGCATAACTTCGACAATGGTTCAACCAATATCAGACTTCGTAACGTATCAACAGCCTATGACGTCATTAATGTCTCCTTTGCCGAACCGATTTCACATGGCAGCGGAACGCTTGCTTTTACTCCATACAATGCAACGGTAGCCGAATTCAAATCCGATATTGCCTATCTGCAAAGCCAGGGAAAAAAAGTACTTCTTTCCATGGGGGGAGCCAACGGTACCATTGAGCTCACCGATGCGACCAAGAGACAGCAATTCGAAGATTCGTTAAAATCAATCATTTCCACGTATGGTTTCAATGGTCTAGATATCGATCTGGAAGGAAGTTCTCTGTCTCTGAATGCAGGGGATAGCGATTTCCGTAGTCCAACTACACCGAAAATTATTAACCTCATCCAAGGCGTGAAAGCGGTTAAGTCACACTTCGGCGCCAATTTCATCCTGACGGCTGCGCCGGAGACGGCCTATGTGCAGGGGGGATATCTGAGCTACGGCGGCCCTTGGGGAGCTTACCTGCCAGTCATCCATGCCTTGCGTAATGACCTGACCCTGCTTCATGTGCAGCACTATAACACGGGCTCCATGGTGGGGCTGGATGGACGTTCTTACGCCCAAGGAACAGCTGATTTCCATGTGGCTATGGCGGAGATGCTGCTTCAAGGCTTTCATGTAGGCGGCGGTACAGGCCCTTTCTTTAGTCCCTTGCGACCGGATCAGATTGCAATCGGTGTACCGGCTTCCCAGCAGGCTGCTGGAGGTGGTTATACAACCCCGGCCGATCTGCAGAAGGCATTGAATTATCTAATCAAAGGTGTGTCATACGGTGGTTCCTATACTTTGCACCAGTCTACGGGCTATGCGGGGATAAAAGGGATTATGACCTGGTCAATCAACTGGGACGCATATACGAATAACCAGTTTTCGAGCGCACATCGTCCGTTCCTGAACGGGCTGAGTATGCAAACGACAAAGGAGGTTGTGTATTAGATGATACATTTAAATAAACACACTGCTTTCAAGAAAACCGCAAAGTTTCTCCTGGGTCTATCCCTGCTCTTATCCGTCATTATTCCTTCTTTTGTGCTCCAACCCGCTACGGCAGCAGCTGCAGATTCTTATAAAATTGTTGGTTACTACCCGTCCTGGGCTGCGTATGGGAGAAACTATAATGTAACGGATATCGACCCAACCAAAGTCACGCATATCAACTATGCTTTTGCCGATATTTGCTGGAATGGTGTTCATGGAAATCCGGACCCTTCGGGCCC
Organism: Paenibacillus sp. SRL342; assembly: GCF_984798905.1. Classification (NCBI taxonomy): domain Bacteria; kingdom Bacillati; phylum Bacillota; class Bacilli; order Caryophanales; family Paenibacillaceae; genus Paenibacillus; species Paenibacillus sp. SRL342. Next base: position 6,946,404 of record NZ_OZ481790.1, on the reverse strand, counting down.
TAATCCGGTGACCTGGACGTGTCAGAATGAGAAGAGCCAGACAATCAATGTACCCAATGGCACGATCGTGCTTGGCGATCCATGGATTGATACAGGCAAGACATTTGCAGGGGATACGTGGGATCAGCCCATTGCAGGCAATATCAATCAGCTTAACAAGCTGAAACAGATCAATCCTAATCTGAAGACAATCATCTCCGTGGGAGGATGGACATGGTCCAACCGTTTCTCTGATGTAGCTGCGACTGCTGCAACGCGAGAGGTATTTGCAAACTCTGCCGTCGACTTCCTGCGGAAATACAATTTTGACGGGGTAGATCTGGACTGGGAGTACCCGGTATCAGGCGGACTTGATGGTAACAGCAAACGTCCTGAGGATAAGCAGAATTACACACTGCTTCTGAGCAAAATCCGTGAGAAGCTGGATGCTGCCGGAGCTGTGGACGGCAAGAAGTATCTGCTTACGATTGCAAGCGGTGCATCGACGACCTATGCCGCGAATACTGAGCTTGCCAATATAGCTGCCATCGTCGACTGGATTAATATTATGACATACGATTTTAACGGGGCCTGGCAAAAAGTCAGTGCGCATAACGCGCCGTTGAACTATGACCCTGCGGCTTCGGCTGCTGGGGTGCCGGATGCCAATACATTTAACGTGGCTGCCGGAGCACAAGGGCATTTGAATGCTGGCGTGCCAGCCGCTAAACTTGTGCTTGGTGTTCCATTCTATGGCCGCGGCTGGGATGGATGCGCACAGGCGGGTAATGGCCAGTATCAGACCTGTGCGGGAGGTTCTTCCGTTGGAACATGGGAAGCAGGCTCCTTTGATTTCTATGATCTGGAGACCAACTACATTAACAAAAACGGGTACACGCGTTACTGGAATGACACGGCCAAGGTGCCATATCTCTATAATGCGACCAACAAGCGTTTTATTAGCTATGACGATGCGGAGTCTATTGGATATAAAACCGTTTATATCAAGAGCAAGGGACTCGGCGGAGCAATGTTCTGGGAGCTTAGCGGTGACCGGAACAAAACACTCCAAAATAAACTGAAAGCCGATCTGCCTACCGGAGGTACAGTGCCTCCAGCAGATACGACGGCGCCAAGTGTACCCGGTAATGCCCGTTCGACAGGTGTGACGGCAAACTCGGTTACACTGGCTTGGAATGCTTCAACGGATAATGTGGGGGTTACTGGGTATAACGTCTACAATGGTGCCAATCTTGCTGCCTCCGTCAACGGAACGACCGCAACAATCAGCGGCCTGTCCGCGGGTACTTCCTATACTTTCACGATCAAAGCAAAAGATGCGGCAGGCAATCTGTCTGCAGCCAGTAATGTTGTAAACGTGAGCACTACGACTCAACCGGGAGGTGATACGCAAGCACCAACTGCACCGACGAATCTGGCATCAACCGCGCAAACAATATCCAGCATAACGCTGAGCTGGGCGGCATCTACGGATAACGTGGGTGTAACGAGTTATGATGTGTACAACGGAGCGGCTCTGGCGACATCCGTGACGGGAACGACAGCAACGATCAGTGGGCTTGCAGCGGATACCTCGTATACATTTACGGTAAAAGCAAAGGATGCGGCGGGGAATGGTTCTGCTGCGAGCAATGCGGTGACCGTGAAAACAACAGCAGGAACGACAAATCCGGGCGTTTCCGCCTGGCAGGCGAATACAGCCTATACTGTAGGACAGCTGGTCACCTATAGCGGTAAGACGTATAAATGTTTGCAGTCCCACACATCCTTGTCTGGGTGGGAACCATCCAATGTCCCTGCATTGTGGCAGGTTCAATAGTTAAAAAATGGATTACCACATTTTGAATTGAAACGTGCAGTAGACACGAAAAACCGCCGATCTTGAACTGCACCCCAATTGTTAGACACAACTACCAATTGGAGGTGCAGTTTTTTCATGACTAAATTCAGTTCAGATGAAAAAATACAAGCCGTTATGCGTTATAAAAAGGGATCAGAAAGCTTGAAAAGCATTGCAAAATCAATCGGGCTTCACCATTCTGGCTTTTTAAACTGGATTAGACAATATGAGCATCATGGTGAAAAAGCTTTTAAAAAGGGCTATACATCATATCCTGCGCAGATTAAACTAGACGTACTTCATTATATGAACGAATTTGGGACGTCTGTTAGAGAAACGGCTGCTATATTTAATATTCCTAGCCATAGTACCCTTTTAAGTTGGCAAAAAAGCTTGGAATTACAAGGGATAGACGCCCTTCAACCAAAGAAAAAGGGGCGCTCATCCATGAAAAAAGGATCTAAAGCACAGAAGAATCAAACGCTAGTAGAAGGATCTGTAGAGGCTTTACAAGCAGAGGTAGAGCGTTTGAAAATGGAGAATGCTTATTTAAAAAAGTTGAATGCCTTAGTTCGAAACAAGGAAAAATCACCAAACAAGACAAAGCTCAAGTAGTCTATGAACTAAGGAACGAATTTTCGGTGAAAGCACTTCTAAAGCTAGCAGATATCCCTCGTAGCACGTATTATTACGTGGTAAAAGCGTTTGGTACGGTAGACAAGGATTTAGAGCTAAAAGACATGATACAAGCGATTTATAAGGAGCATGAGGGACGCTATGGTTATCGTCGTATTCGCGACGAGTTAATCAATCGTGGACACCATGTAAATCATAAAAAGGTACAGCGTTTGATGAAAGTATTGGGATTAAAGTGTTTGGTACGTATGAAGAAATATCGTTCGTATAAAGGGACAATTGGCAAGATTGCACCGAACCTATTAGAACGCAATTTCCACGCTGAAAGGCCAAACGAGAAGTGGGTTACGGACATTACAGAATTTAAATTATTCGGAGAAAAACTATATTTATCTCCCATACTTGATCTGTATAACGGAGAAATCATTACATATACGATTGGTTCAAGACCGGTCTACTCGCTTGTTTCCACGATGTTAGATCAAGCATTTTGCAGTTTAACAAATAAAGATAAACTCCTCATTCATTCGGATCAAGGTTGGCACTACCAGATGAGACCGTATCGTCATGCCCTTGAAGAACGTGGCATCACGCAAAGTATGTCCCGTAAAGGTAACTGCTACGATAACGCCGTCATGGAGAATTTCTTTGGCATCATGAAATCCGAATTATTATATTTAAAGGAATTTGAAAGTGTCTCACATTTTAAACAAGAGCTATCCAAATACATCGATTATTACAACAACAAACGCATTAAGGCAAAACTAAAAGGCATGAGTCCGGTACGATACCGGATTCATGCCCAACAAGTTGCCTAAAGATATAATCTGTCTAACTTTACGGGGTCACTTCATCTTTGATCCGGTGGTTTTTCTCTCATGTGAATGAAACACTCGCCGTAGTTAGCATCCGGCAAAAGGTAGGCTGAGGCCAACAAGCCAACACTAGGGATCTTTAGTCCAGTGGTTGTAGTAGACATATAGGCTTTAACTTCTTGTTTGGCTTCATCCCGTTTGGCGCAGTTCTTTAACGAGATTTCATCCTTAAAATGATCAAAGAACGACTCCTGCGGTGCGGTATCCCAGCAGTTCCCTCGTCTGGACATCGATTGACCAAGCCCCATACGTTTCACTGTCTTCTGAAAATCTGGATGAGTGTAGTGAGTTCCTGTTCTCCTTGTTCCTGGTAACTTGCTCTCCGTTGGTCGGCTGCGGCGTTAATCCGGGTCATGTCGATGATCTGAACATCGAATCCACAAGACTCAAAAGTTTCTCTGGGCAGCTGTCCTTGTTGATTCGATGCAATAAAGATTTGTTTGAATTCGTCCGTATACGCTATTCCCTTGGTCGATACAGATTTCACATAGAGGTTTACAGAAAGTTGCTCTACTTCGCTAAATCCTTTGCTCATTCTGAGCAATCTCGTATTCAAAGAATTTTATGTGATTGATTTTAGTTTCTTTAGGATCAGTCCTTTAATTAGCTTCATGAGGTTAAAAAATTTGAAATGTATAACTACTAAATTTCGATATAAATGTATATGAATCTCCAAATAAACTTATTATATCTAAATATTTTTAAATATATCTATTAAATCTATTTACTTCCATAAATACATATGGTAATATTGCCCATATAAGTAATTGGTACTTAAGAACCAATTGGAACACTATTATCATATTGAACAATGAATACCCTGCTGAGCAGGATGAGTTATGAAAGGAGGTGAAAACTATGAAATTGAAAAATCAAATGGAAAATACTAATGCAGCTACATATAATCCAGTAGGAAGTGTGCTATCTGAATTGACAGACACTGAGATGGATACAGTGGCTGGTGGTGCTCAGGCACAAGGCTTTACAGATGGTAATTGTGTTAAGAGCATTACGGCTGATTGTACCCCAGGATGGACATGGGTATGTTAATAAACAGCTGAAATTTAAATGTTATTGCAATCATTGGGCTAGTTGATACACGGTAGTAACAGAATGATAATGAGTTAGGTTTGACATGGATTTTATAAGGAGGGCATTCTGCTGATATTATCGGAGCATTATAAATGATGCTGCCGAGGATACAGCTAGAAATGCCCTCTTATCCATGTAGGTATATCAATTATCTGTTTCTTCTAAATTATCGAAAGGTTGTTATTATACATTGATAAATACTAGTGAAAAGATAAAATATTGGGCAAAATTTTTCTATGATAAAGAAGAATATTTGGAAAAAAGTCTCAAAGAAGTGTCAAATTTAGAAGTCGATACTATTTCAAATATAAAAAAAATTGACTCATCATGGGAATTGAAATGGGAAAATTTGTTGCTAATTGACTCAATGGATGAATATATTCCCGCTACTCCGCCTGAATTTTGGGGATTTACTGAACGTTTCCTCTTACTTGCTATCAATAAATTGGAAGAAAACATCAGTGATTCAGATTCTCGTATTTTACATACAAGTAGTTCTTTTTTTAAAAGGCTACTTTCTTCTTTATTCGAAAGAATCATGGATTGCAGTTACAAAACTTTAATATTGGAATTGAATGTATTAAGTAATCAGGGACTTTTGAGAGGAGAAACTCCAGAACAGAGGTACCAGTACTTTGAAAATTTGCTACATGATAAAGAGTATTTAAGACAATTGGCCAATGAATACCCAGTGTTAATACGTTCATTGCTTCGTATAACTGAAAAATGGACAGCCCATGTTAGTGAAGTGTTAGATAGGTTCAAGGCTGACTATCCAAAAATTGTTTCACATATGCCTGATGTCAACCAGTTCGGTAAGCTTGTCCAGTTACATATTGGGGCAGGTGATACTCATGATGGACGAAGTGTAACGATTCTAGAGTTTACAACAGGAGGCAAATTAGTATATAAACCTCGTTCATTAAGAGTTGATAAAGAATATTACAAAATTTTGTCTTGGATGCAGCATTTTGGCGTTCCTCACACAAAAATGATAAAAAATTTAGATTGTGGAAGTTATGGCTGGACAGAGTTTGTAGAGCATTCTGAGTGCAATTCCACTGAGGAAATTAGTGGATTTTACAAAAACATGGGCGTAAATTTGGCTATAATGTATATGTTTAACGCCACAGACTTCCATTATGAGAATATTATTGCGCATGGATCTAGCCCTGTTGTAATTGATCTAGAATCCTTATTTCATAGACATATAAGTACGAAGAAATTTGAACATAACGCCAGTGGCCATGCATATGAAATTATATCTCATTCTGTGATGTCTTCTGGCATGTTACCACAGTACATTTTTAAGTCAGATACGTACTCCGGTATAGACATCAGTGGTATTTTCGGACACGGTGGAAAAAAGTACCAAATGTACTGAATCTCACTCACAGAGGGACAGACCGAATGAGGTTAGAAAAAGGGGAGGGAGAATCTAGTAAGACCTATAATCTTCCATATTATAATAATGAAGTTGTAGATAGTTATCGTTATATTGACGACATTGAACAAGGTTTTGCTCAAGCTTACAGGATTATGATGGAAAACAAGCACAGACTGAAAGAAATGATCCGAGAGTTTGATGATGTTAGAGTTAGAGTAATCGTGCGAGATACTAGAGCGTATGGTGAATTAATGCGTACCCTATACCATCCTGACTTATTACGAGATGAATTAGATCGTAAAGTTGTTTTGCATCGATTATGGTTACAATGCTTAGCCGATCCTAAACATTTAAAATTTGTTTCCCACGAGATGCGTGATATTGAAGACGGGGATATCCCTATCTTTTACACTTCTCCGTCCGAAAGAGATGCTTGGTCATCTAATAATGAACGAATCCCTCAGTTATTTGAACAATCAGGTATAGAGGTTGTAATAAACAAAATCGATAAAATGGGCGAGAAGGACCTAAAAGAACAGTTACAGTTATTAAATATGTCTGTTTTGTCATCTAAGCCTGATCTTTATACTTATTGTTTTCCTGAAATTCAATTTATAAAATCAAACGACGTGTTAGGGTCTAATTGGAAAGACGAGTATGTCCAATTAGCTATTTCAATTGGAGAAAGTTTAGTTCAATCAGCAGTTATATCTTCAAGTCCAGCAGCTGATGATATAACATGGATTGGCTTAGTAGCCAATAGTGAGGATGAAAGAAAACTGAGACTCGTTCCTGTAGGAAATGATCTTTATAATGGGAATGGCGGAATTGCTTTATTTTTGGGTTATTTATCTGAACTAACTACAAATAACAATTATAAAGATATGGCCCGAAAAGCTTTGCAGCCGTTGATTGAAATTATGAGAAATACGTATCAATCAAATGATGTATCGTTAAACGTTGGGGTATTTGAAGTTGGTAGCATTGGTGGTGGCGTATTTACTACCTATCAATTATCACGCTTATGGAATGATGAAGATTTACTACAAACTGTTAAAGAATTTCTTCCTTATTACTGTAACCTCATTGATAAAGATACCTCATTCGATTATATCGGTGGTGCAGCTGGAGCTATTGATGTGCTTTTACATGTATATCATGGAACCGGATGGAAACAGGCGCTACAAGGTGCAGAGAAATGCGCTGAACATTTGCTTCAGAATGCTCAAACCTTGCCAGATGGTAGTATGATTTGGTTGACAACACCAAATAGTAAGCCTTATGTAGGGTATTCCCATGGCGTATCTGGAATTATTGCTTCATTATCATCGTTATATAGGGTCACTCAACATAAAAAGTACATTGAATATATTGAAAAAGGTTTACAGTATGAGCGTGCAAACTATAGTGCTGAATTGAAAAATTGGATTACTCCTAATGATACCGCAAGGGTAACATGGTGTCATGGTGCACCGGGTATATTATTATCTCGACTACGATTGTTGGAAAATGGATATTGGGATGCACATATTGATCAAGAGATTAATATTGCGCTTGAAACAACTCTTAAATTAGGCTTTGGGACAGAACCTGTCTATTGTCATGGTGATTTTGGACAATTGGAAATATTACTTTATGCTAATTCAGTTTTGGAGCGTAATGAGGATACTATCAATATAGTCAGAGCGTATCTGCTCAGACTTCTAAATGATCAACCATGGAATAACACAGGTGTCCATCGTGCATTTGATATTAAAGGATTAATGGGTGGTCTTTCGGGTATTGGATTTGGGCTATTAAAACAGGCATTTCCGGAAAGAGTTCCTAATATTTTAAACCTGGAAAATGATAAATTCTTCCCTTCCATCTCAAGGCTAACTGTGTGATCTTAAATCAAAGTAGAAGGGAGAGAATGTAATGGCTCGTCGGCGTGTACCCTATGTCGAGCAGATGCATCAGTCAGAGTGTGGACTTTGTTGCCTTGCAATGATATCTGCATACCATAAGAAAGAGATTTCATTATCTCGCCTACGTGAACGGGCAGACGTTGGACGAGATGGTACAACGCTGTTGCAACTAAAGAAAATTGCTGTGAGCTTAGGCTATGATGTAAAAGCTTATCGCATTGAACATATTGATCAATTTCAATTACAGCAAGTTTCTTTACCAGCCATTCTGCATTGGAACCAAGGTCATTTTGTAGTTTTGGAAAAGATAGATAATAATTATGCCCGTATTGTTGACCCACGTTTTGGGAGAATTAAGCTGTCATTAAAGAATTTCAGCGAGCAATTTTCTGGATTTTTAATGACAGTGGGGTTAACCGAACAAATCGACATTGAGAAAAGCCCAAATATTTGGTTAGATGTTTTAGTCCATGTAAAAGCGCATAAAAATCTGTTTGTATATGTTTTTCTTATTACACTAGCTTTGCAATTCATAGTTATAGGTATGCCTTTATTCATGAAGCATGTTATTGATGAAGTTATGATCCCTAAAAAATCCAGTTTATCTATAATGATTTTTATATCTGTAGTCAGTTTTCTACTTGCTTACATGATAATTACATTCGTGCGCAGTCGTGTTTTGGTTCGATTACACAATGCTTTGGACTATGAGATGCAGACACGCTTTTTTTCACATTTATTGAAGTTACCTTTTCCGTTCTTCTTACTGCGCTCGTATGGGGACATGCTTTTTCGAATGAATAGCTTGGTCACAATTCGAAATCAGCTGTCAGGCGCTCTGATTACAGGTATATTGGATAGCTTCATGTTATTTGTATTGTCTGGTTATATGTTGTTCATATCTCCATTGCTTGCGATGATTGTATTTTTGCTTGTGAGTATAAATATTTTGTTAGTAATTTTCACTAAACAATATGTAGCCGAGATTAATCAGCAACAAGTGGTGGCTACGACAGAAGTACAAGCAGTGCAGACAGAGATGCTGTACGGTATTATGGGTGTGAAAATATCAGGGACAGAACAACAAGTATATTCCCAATGGCTTAATAAATTCAAACATTTATTGCAAGTATACCGCCGTAAGGAAAATCTGAATAGCTACATTACAACAATTAGCAATGGATTGCAATTTATGTCACCACTCGTTGTGCTAAGTATCGGCGTTATGTTAATTACAGGGGAATACAGTTCTATGACTGTTGGTATGGTTGTCTCATTTCAAGCGATTGCGACTCTTCTTTTTACTACATCATCAAGCCTCATGAATACGATAAATTCATATATTCTTACGACTACTATTTTGAAACGAATTCATGACGTGTTGGAAGCTCCACCTGAGCAGAATGAAGGTAAACTGCAATTAAAAGTACTAGGTGACATCAGACTATCACATGTTAGCTATTCCTATTCAAAGTATAGTCCGATCGTTATAAATGACATTTCATTACACATCAAATTAGGACAGAAGATAGCCATTATTGGACAATCTGGCTCTGGAAAATCAACTTTAGCTCATTTGATAATTGGGTTATTTGCCCCGATATCCGGTGAGGTATACTATGATGGTTATGGAACATCGGATTTGGACATGCAATACGTACGTAAACAGATGGGGATAGTGCCGCAGGATATATCATTATTCAATCGTAGTGTTTTTGATAATATTGTCATGCACCAGGATGGTGTAACTATGAATGAAGTAGTGCGGGCAGCAAAAGCAGCAAATATTCACGATGAAATTATGTCGATGCCGATGCAATATCAGACAGTTTTAGCTGAAATGGGTAGAAATATTTCAGGAGGACAACGACAAAGAATCGCCTTAGCCAAGGCAATTTTAAATAACCCATCAATACTTGTATTAGATGAAGCAACGAGTGCATTGGATCATATAACTGAGGCTCGAGTAGATGCATATTTATCAAGTATTAAATGCACACGAATTGTGATTGCCCATCGGTTATCGACCGTTATGAACAGTGACATGATTATTGTCTTGGAGAATGGAAGGGTTTGTGATGTAGGAAATCACAATCAGTTGTTACATACTTCAAGCTATTATCAATATTACTATCAAGAAATGAGTTCATAACTGTTTTTATATGGCGGGTTTTCAATCAAGTAGATGTGAGGATCTCATGGACTTATTCTCCTGTGTGAATGTAGTTGTTTGTGACTTTATTCTACACGGATTAGACCATGGGCTCTTTTTATTTTCTAGATAAGATGCTGTAAAGTATATTACAATCTGTAATATAAAGGATTTTCTTGTTGAATTAAACAAAATTGAGTTGCACAGATACATTGAGGAGGGAGACATTTGAAAACGATATTATCGGTAAAACACCTAACGAAAGAAATTAAGGGCAAGTTGATTGTACAAGACATATCGTTTGATGTGGCAGCAGGGGAGATTATCGGACTACTTGGTGCCAATGGAGCGGGCAAGACAACCACGATGAAGATGATGGTTGGTCTAAGCAAAGTAAGTGCCGGGGACATTCATATCGCAGGTTATAGCATTAAGACTAATTTCTCTAAAGCCCTCCCTAATGTGGGGGCCGTGATTGAAGCCCCTGCATTCTATCCATATTTAAGCGGATATGAAAATCTACGCCAATATCAGCGGTTGCACAGAAATGCAAGTAAAGAGTGGCTGTCAGAGGTGGCTAGCCTGGTCGGGATAGAATATGCGCTTAAGCAGCGAGTAGGCACATACTCCATGGGAATGAAGCAAAGACTGGGTATAGCACAAGCACTACTACGTAAGCCAAAGTTGCTAGTTTTGGATGAGCCAATGAATGCACTCGATCCTGCTGGTGTGCGGGAAACACGAAACTACTTAAATCGAATAGCTGCCGACTTGGGAGTAGCAATTGTAATCTCTAGCCATCAACTATCAGAGATCGAGCAGATGGCGCGCAGAGTGATCATTATACAGCATGGTCGTTTAGTGACAGAACAGCAAATTGGTAAGGGTATAAATGATGACATCTTCTGTATTACTCTTCATATTGATAACATTGAGCGAACAAGAGAAGTTATGGCCAACTTGTATAGGCATGATCAAAATGCATTGGAATATAAGCAATTGGATAAATTATCCAACCACCTGTATACTATTACAATAGCTATTGATGAAGGTCAAGTTCCAAAGCTCATCCGAACATTATGTGATGCTAATGTGAACGTTCATCGGGTGTTCCAGGCACATACCAGTTTAGAGGATAAGTTTTTAGAATGGACAACTGTGCAAGATGGGGGTGAGTTAAGTTGATATGGAATGAATGTTTGAAGATAGTGAATAAAAAAGTCTTTATTTTTTCACACCTTGGTTTTATTGTGATGACGTTACTGTTGTCTTCGTCGTACATCAGTGGTCTTGAGGCTGATGTTACAGTGGCTCAAATGGTAGGTTCTTTGCTTAGTTTATCGGGAATGCTTGTTATTTTACCTTGGGCGATAGTTATGTCCCCTCTTATTTGGACGGATGAGTATCATTATGGTACTCTGAAACAGCTATTTCTGCATACTTCTTCGCGCTTACGGTTGTATTTTGCCAAAATTGTTGCGATGATCTTGCTCATCAGTTCGGGTGTTTTTAGTATATTCCTGATTTCTTTGGTATTAAATCTCTTAGCAGTTCCACAAAACATTCAATGGGGGGACATGACAGTTGTTATATACATTATCGGAGCTCTCGTATTGCAATGCTGCCTATATGCAAGCTTAGCGTCATTTATAGGCGTATGGACGAGATCAGCTGCTTTCGGGGTAGGCGGAAGCTTAGTGTTATACTTTTTTCAGTTAATATTTGAAAATAGCCTTTTATCCATATCATGGACGCACATTCTATTCATTCATCACGATGATTTAAGTGTCTACTGGAGCACATCACAACATAAATCAGAATTAGTTGGCTTACCTATATCGTTAATGATAGACATCATCTATATTATATTTTTCTTTGCAATTGGATTATGGTTCTTCGTTAAGGAGAGAGGGGCAGAATAAATATCATTCGGAGCTTAAGGGCTGTAGGATGACTTGAAGCCTTGTGGCTATGATAGCCAACATAACTAGGCTTTTTTTTGTACTTTACGCTGAAAGGAACAATCATTCGGCAAAATAAAGGGATCAAAATCATAAATCCACTTATTAAAGACTCGTAAAAAAAGCAGTAGCCAATCTAGGAACCAAGAAGTTCTAGACCTGCTACCGCTTTTTATTGTGCGCTACAAACCACTAAAGATAATACCTGCTTATTTCTCCTTGGTTGGTTTGGCCTGAATAACAAGAAGAAATACCATATAATTGGCTTTGTGCTGCGTTCCTTAGTGTACGGAAATCGGTGAGTTTACTGGATTTAATTACACAGTGTACGTTTTGCGCATTTTTGTTTAAGACCAGATACATAGCAATTGTTTCGACATATCGTAACAAACCTGGTACTGGCGGGAATTTACATACTACCAGACTTACGTTGGACAGGTAATACGCGCTGTTCCATTTTTTCATATAAAGCCAGAAACCGCCTGATAATCCCAAGCTTTGGTGCCAACCAATAGATGAACAAAGCTGAAATGATGCCAATCAACGCTCCCACTGCGATATCTATTGGATAATGAACTCCAACCCAAACGCGGGAGACAGCACCACAACAAGCAAGCGCCAGCCAGAGCCACCCACCCTTTCTCCGGACAAGCCAGAAGGAGACAGAGATGGAAAAAAACAAAATCGTATGATCGCTCGGAAAAGAATTATCTATATCATGGTTTAGGAGTTTGTTGACATTTGGCAATACCGCGAACGGCTGATAATGCTCATAAAACTTGCCTACCAATTTACCGATGATCTCTGCCAGAACAAAAGCAAGCCCTGCCTGGATAACCATCATCCGATTCCGGCTGCTGCGGGTGAACCAATAAACAAGCATTGTTAACGCTAGTACATACAGCATATATTCCGCCACAAATACAGCAGCTGGATTCAGAAAAGTAAACTGTTTGCCCAGATCATTAATCGTCCGGAACATATCAATATCCCATTGAAACAAAATCCCACCTCCACCTGAATTTCCAACTTACAATGGAGAACTCCAACCAGCCTACCTCAGTGATTATCCATTTTTTTGAAGTAGGCAATTGTTGCCACTAGTCCTAACGGCAGCAGCATAAAGAGACACATAGGAGTAGAACGAAGGGTATGCAGGAACTCCGCAATCAAATGCACGACTGACTATGGAAAAATCGCTTTATAGTCATAGTTTGCGATACTATATTCGCCATCTCAAACACAACTGTAAAAATAATGGTTTACACGCAGTTAGTTTTTTTGCGCATGTTGTAATAAACATCGTCGGGGCCGACAATAGAAACAGCTAACTTCACCCAACATAATACCGATTCTTAGCTGTTAGATGACGCCACATGACGTAATCCCGAAAAACAGGAATATCAACATTACGATAATACGTTTACAGGACGTCCTCTATCGGCAATCTGCTATACTCTTCTGTCTCTTTGCATGAACAGGTCGTACAAATCGTCCCCTTGTAACCGTTCTTTAATACGAGATTATCCGGTTCCACCGGACCGAAGCTGCCGCAAATAGCCGCTGCGGATAACTAGGAAGTACACGATTTGAATGATCGCGAATGCACTCAACACGATTATCGACTCTTTGATGAGCGAAAAATTGAACATGCCCTGCAGTGCCGTCAGTGCCACTGCACCGTGAATGAGCGCGATGGCAATCGGCAGGAAGAACAGAATAGCCATCTGGCGAGTGACGATCTTCGACAGCTCACGGCTGGTCAGCCCGAGCTTCATGATTGAAGCGTACTTCGCCTTGTCATCATCCAGATCCGTGTACAGTCGGAAATAGAGGAAGCTGCCGGACGCCACAAAGAATACCACGCCAACGAACAACCCAACGAACATCACTGCGCTATAGCTCTGAAGCAACTGCTTGATGTGGAACGCGAGTGAGAAGAAGCTATCATTCTTGGAGTGGCCAATCTCATTGTTCAGCTGCTGGCCGACTGCTTCTGTCGCCTTCCAGTCACTGACTGCGAACACATAGTAGCCCTCGGACGATTGCGGCTCTGGCAGCTGCTCGTAGCGGTCATCATTCATGACATAGTACTTGTTGTACTTCGACATGTACTCCGACATTAAGAAGGAGGCACTCTGTGTGATCAACAGTGGTTTTCCGCCGCCTTCCACGGCCAGCTCCTGCTCGTCGAAGGATTCGCCTCTTCCGTCTATTGAGTTGTACTGGACGATAGCCGCTTCGTTCGCTCCTAGTTTCAACTTCTGATCCCCGGCGACAACGGCAAATGTGTTGTACATTGACTCGCTGACGATCATCACCGTTTCGTTGCTCTCGGCTCGTTTGTAAGAGCGCAGCTCGGCCTGTAGCTTCGTGAAGGGAATTCCCTCCACGAAAAGTTTATGTTCGATCACATCCACCGCCGAGGCGGCCTGTTCCGGAGAGTTCCCCGCATACGAGATATATTCAAAGGCGAACGGTTTTTCAATCGACTCAGTAAGGATCGTCTTGAACCCGACTAGGGCACCGATTGCTGAGAAAGCGACAGTCGACAGGATCGTCACAAGGAAAAAAGTGCGGGCATTGTCCTTCATCCGATATGCAAGATCGTTGAAAAACAACAAGTTCGTTCGTCGCCAGTATAGCCTCCGGTTGTGCTTCAAGCCGCGGATCGTATATACGCTCAATTGAGTGAACAAAAAGTACGTCCCGACGACGACCGCCACTGTCACTGGCAGCAATGCATACACGACCATCAAGCCTTCGACGACCAGCGACACACCATATCCACAACCGATCAGTGCGAGCGACGCGAGTGACAGCCAGATCGAAGCGCGGGGCTCAGGCCGGGGCTTGGTGGATCCTTTGAGTAGGTCAATCAGCTTGTTGCCACGAAAGAACAGCACCGTGAATAGCGAGATGCCCAGAAAAAGCAGCATGAACGCGGCAAAGGTCAGAACGAGCGCTCGGTACGGCATGTAGAAGGGGAGCTCTTCCTCCATCCCAATCAGCGACTCCGCCGCAAGCAACAATATCTTGGATAGTACCAGCCCGGACGCGACGCCAGTCAGCGTGGCGCCGAAACCAATCACAATATTTTCGATAAATACGAGCCTCCGGAGCTGCATATTGGTGATGCCGAACATGACCAGCAATCCGAACTCTCGGCTGCGCGACTTGATAAAAGCGCTCATTGAATAAAGGACAAAGAAGAATGAGAATAGGTAGATGAGCATCTGCGCCACTAGTAATCCGATCGTTACCGGACTGCCGATTTCTCTCGTTGCCAGCCCCGGATGAAAGGCGAAAACGCCATAGACGAAAAACACCATCACCGCAAATGCGCTGCTGAGAAAATACGCTATGTACAGGCGTTTGTTGCGCATGACGTTATTAAACGCGAATTGTTGAAAGGTCATGCGCATTCCCTCCAAGCAGTGACAGTACATCGATGATTTTTTGGAAGAACGCCTGCTGGCTGTCCCCGCGGTGAATCTCGTTGTAGAGTTCACCGTCCTTGATGAACAGCACACGGTGACAGTAGCTGGCCGCTAGCGCGTCATGCGTGACAAGCAGCATTGTCGCCCCGTCCGCCCGGTTGATCGCCGTCAGCGTCTCCATAACGTCCCGAGATGATTTGGAGTCGAGGTTACCTGTCGGTTCATCAGCCAGCAGCAGCTTCGGCTCGTGAATGATCGCCCGGGCGATGGCCGTTCTCTGCGCCTGTCCGCCAGATACTTCATAGGGCCACTTGTCCAGAATGGAGGCGATCCCAAGCCTGTCAGCGATTCTCTGCGCCTTCTCCTCCATCGTGCGCACCTTCTCACCTTCCAGCGTCAGTGGCAGCACGATATTTTCTAAAATTGTCAGTGTGTTAAGCAGATTGTAGTCTTGAAAAATAAATCCAAGCTGTTGTCGGCGGAACCGGGCGAGCGCGTTGTGGCCCAATTGGTGTGGGTTCTGGCCGTCGATGAGCACTTCACCGGAAGTCGGATTGTCGATCGTCGCGATCAACTGTAGTAGCGTCGTCTTGCCGCTGCCCGATGGCCCCATAATGCCGACAAACTCGCCCTTCTCGACGCTGAACGATATATCGCCGAGTGCCCGGTGCATGACCTGGCCGCTGTAAATCTTGCCCAGATGAGTTGTTCGCAGAAGTTCCATATCCTCGCTCCTTCATGTAGCTGGTGATTTCTTGTTCTCCACCTCAAGTATACGGCGGGCTCGCCGAGCAAACCAATCGACGAAGATTACATTTAGCTTACATCGATGTAAGCTTGACCGCAGTCAAGAAATAAACCCGCACCCGGGTGCCAACGTCAACGGTAGAATCGATCTCCAGCTCGTGGCCCAGTCGGTTGCAAACTTCTTGTGCCAGATGCAGCCCCATTCCCGTCGACTCCCTGAACTTGCGGCCGCTCTCACCAGTGTAGAACGGCCGAGTCACCCGCTTTAAGTCGGCTAGCGGAATACCGATGCCTTCGTCTGCCACCTCCAGCACCGTCTTCGCGCCTTGCCGCCAGGCGCGAATGGCGACGGTCCGGCCGCAGCCAGCAGAGTATTTGATCGCGTTCGACAGCAATTGGGTCAATACGAACCCGATCCACTTCTCGTCGGTCGGCACCGTCAGTTCATCGTCCATCTGAACTTGAGGGTATAGATTATTGACAATGAACAGCCGCTTGTGTTCATTGACCGTTTTTCGCACAACACGTTTAAGTGGCACATGCGCCGCTTGGAAATCCTCCTCAAACGTCTCCAACCGGGTCGCGTGCAGTACTGTCTCTAGCCCCCACTGGATTCGGTCTGCTTCGTCGCGGATGTCGACCTGCCGCCGGTCGCTCTCGTTTTCGGTCAGCAGGTGGATAACCGAAAGCGGCGTTTTCATCTGGTGGACCCATTGGGTAATGAATGTCGAATGCTCACGGCGGCGCCGCTCCATCTCTGTGATACGAGTCATGTACAGTGCATACTGCGCCTGCAGCAGTTGGTCGACTGCCTGCGCGATGGGGGCACTGTTGCCGGAACCAGCCGCAGACTTATCCAGCTCATTTAGCGGCTCCGCAAGCCGATCGTACATCTTGCGATGGCTGATATAGCGCCAACCAGTATAAACTAGCAAGGTGACCATGCCAAGAAATATCGAATAGAGGGCGGTGTACACGTTGCGATAGCCGTCAAGCCAGTAGATCGCCACAACCAGCGTCAACTGAACAA
Organism: Paenibacillus sp. SRL342; assembly: GCF_984798905.1. Taxonomy (NCBI): domain Bacteria; kingdom Bacillati; phylum Bacillota; class Bacilli; order Caryophanales; family Paenibacillaceae; genus Paenibacillus; species Paenibacillus sp. SRL342. The sequence continues at coordinate 6,929,337 of NZ_OZ481790.1, read as the reverse complement.
GATGCATAACAAACATGGGCCAATGCTCACGGATTAGTAGCTTCATTTGGGTTCACCCAATTCGTCCGTTTCCAGCACTAGCTTGTATCCGGACCCGCGCACCGTCTCGATACTGCCCGCAACCGCGATCTCCTGAAGTTTCTTGCGGGCACGCGCGATGTTCACGTTCAGTGTGTTCTCGTCCACGAACTGCTGGTCGTCCCACAGCCTATCCAGCAGTGCTTCGCGGGTAACGACCAGCGGGTAGCGTAGAAGCAGCAGGTCCAGCAGATCCGCCTCCTTGCGCGCCAATGCGACAGTCGCGCCCCGCCACTTCAGCTCCAGCCGCTCCGGATAGAGGGCGAGCCCGCCTTGCTCGACCATTTTCTCCCGCGCATCCCCCGCATATTCACCGTACACCCGCCGCAACTGGCTGCGCACCTTGGCAATGACCAACTCATGGTGAAACGGCTTGGTCATATAGTCATCGGCTCCGTACTCCAGCGCCATTACCTGATCCATATCGCCTGAGCGGGCGCTGATGAAGATGATCGGACAGGTAGACACTTTGCGGATCTGCCGGCACCAGTAATACCCGTCGTAACTCGGCAGATTGACATCCAGCAGTACAAGATGGGGCTCGTAATGCTGAAACTGCGCCATTATATCTTCAAAATCGTCCGCGTACTGCGCTGTTAAGTTGTACTTTTCCAGACAAGCCTGTAAAAGCGAAGCCAAATTCGGATCGTCCTCCACAATCCATATGCGATACATTGCAACTCTCCTCCTCTGCGTCATCGTGTCCATAAGAAGCACAGTTTGTTTGCTCCACTTGCCCCTAGCGCGGCATACCCGCTCGCAGCCGAGGTAGTGAATGGGGCGACTGTCTCTATATTAACATAAACATAATTGCTGATAATCGTTACAAGCCCATCAAATCTAAGGATAGGAGAACGAACAACATTCGCTATAATGGATATAATTTACTGACGTTAACCTTAAGGATTTGGAAGGCGAGGCAGCTAAAATTCAGCAGATCGTAATAAATGGTGAAACGAAAACCTTCAAATGGGGCAATGTAGCAAATCCCTCCTTTTATCCTCAAATATCGGTCGTTGATTTAGATGCAGATGGGGAAGATGAAGTTGTCATTGTTCTGATCCAAGGCACAGGGAGTGGAGTACATGATTCGAAAGTGCGTATGCTTAGAACAGACTTTATAGAAATATCGGCTTTGATGTGAATCCACGTCAAAAAACCTCCAACTCTCGTACATAATGAGAGTTGGAGGTTTTGCCCTACTTATTTTTGCTGTAAATCAACCCTGAATCATGTGGACAACTTCAATTTAGAAATCGAAGTTGTCTGGGTCAGGTCCAACGCGTACATCTTCGTTCAGAGCACTGATTTGATCCATCTCTTCATTTGAAAGTTCAAAGTCGAAGATGGAGGAATTCTCGATAATCCGGTTTTCCTTGGTGGACTTCGGAATGGTAATGACTCCATTTTGCAGATCCCAACGCAGGATTACTTGTGCAACCGATTTGCCTTTGTCTGAAGCAATCGCCGTGAGCACTGGGTTGTCCAACAGCTGACCTTGCATCAGAGGGGACCAAGCTTCAAGCTGGATACCATTCTTTTCGCAGAAAGCCTTAAGCTCAACCTGAGTCAGGCGAGGGTGGTATTCCACCTGATTGACCATCGGTTTCACTTTGGCATCCTGCATCAGGTCTTCGAGATGATGAATCTGGAAGTTGCTGACACCAATAGCTTTAATGCGGCCAGCCGTGTACAGCTCCTCGATTGCTTTCCAGGCTGCTTTGTATTTGCCTGCTTTAGGCCAGTGAATCAGATACAGGTCCAGGTATTCCAGTCCCAGTTTGTTCAATGTGGTATCAAAAGCGGCAAGTGTCTCTTCATATCCGAGGTCTGCATTCCATACTTTAGATGTAACAAACAGTTCTTCGCGTTTCAGGTTGTTTTCTTGCAAAGCTTCTGCAATCGCTTGACCAACACCGGCTTCATTGCCGTATATTGCAGCAGTATCAATGCTTCGGTAGCCATGTTTAATCGCACTTTTCACGGCTTCAATCAGTTCAGATCCTTCTTCTACCTTAAATACACCAAGTCCGAACCAAGGCATAGAAACACCGTTATGCAGAGTTACTGTAGATTGTAAATGTTGTGCGGTTTGAGCTGTTGTCATGAGATTTCCTCCTTAAAGTGTGTAAAAATCAGTCATATTAAGCTGAATTTTTGTTGTTTTATCATACAAAATTAAATCATAGTAGATCAAATTGGGTTCAACGTATATAGTATAGTAAAATACGATGTGAAACCGGTTCCCCTCATAAATTTGGAACCAATATTCCCAGGCCGAGCCCAAGGGTCGGGATGCAACTTAGAACGAAGCCTTCTGCAGTTCGGCAGGTACATGTTGATCCTTGCTTTCCAGCATTTTAGCCCAAGCGGTCAGGATTACAGCTACGAGAACCATCATGGCACCAACCCATGTCGTGTGAATCAAACCAATGGAGTCATTGATCACTCCACCCAAATAGGCACCTATAGCGATCCCTGCATTAAATGCGGCGATGTTAAAGGCTGAGGCTACATCCTTGGCCTGTGGTGCATATCGTTCAGCCAAGGTTACAACGTACATCTGAAGACCAGGCACATTCATGAAAGCGAGCAGGCCCATACCCATAATGGTGAGCAATGCGGCCAACTTAAACGGGACGGTGAAGTACATCACGCCGAGAATGATGGTCTGAATGATGAACATGTAGAAGAGCGCCTTGAGCGGGTTGCGATTGGCTGCTCTGCCACCGATGATGTTGCCAATAGCGATGGCTATTCCGTACAACAACAGAATGAACGCTACTGTTTTCTCGGAATAACCGCTAATATCATGCAACAACGGGGACAGATACGTAAAGACAACAAATGTTCCTCCGTACCCAACAGCAGTGATGGCAAAAGCAAGCAGCAAGCGTCCACCTGTAACGAGCTTCAGCTGATCCCGAAATGCCGTCCGTGTTCCTCGCTTCAACGTGGATGGCACGAGTATCAGGTTCCCGATCATCGCAATGATGCCAACCACAACAATCAGGATAAAGGCAGCGCGCCAGCCCCAATGTTGGCCAATGAGTGTACCGAGAGGTACACCGGTTACTGTGGCAATGGTTAGACCGGAGAACATGATGGCAATAGCACTCGCCCTACGGTTGGCAGGCACCAGATCGGCTGCAATCGTGGAGCCTATGGACATGAACACCCCGTGTGCCAGAGCGGACACTACTCGTGCAATGAGTAACATGGTGATGCCCGTCGATAATGCAGCCATCGTGTTACCCGCAATGAAGACAATCATGATGGCAAGCAATAACGTTTTGCGTGATATGGTAGACGTCAGTGAGGTCAGAACAGGAGCCCCAAAGGTAACGCCTAATGCATATAAAGTAACGGTCAGTCCCGCTGTAGTTACGGAAATGCCCAGGTCATCTGCAATAAGGGGCAGTAGCCCAACGCTGATAAACTCTGTGGTACCGATCGCGAATGCACTAATGGCCAGTGCTAGCAGTGCCCACGTGCTGCGTTTTGAATCCTGTAACATTTCTTGCTCAACTCCCCAGAATGTAGATTTACGTACCGGCAAATGCTATTATGAGTTATTCGGTATAGATTGAATAGTACGTACTTTTTAGTACCCTACGTACTTTTTGGTGCCTATACAGCATGCGACGGATGTAATCCAATTCATCAGGGAGGAAGCAAGTTATGGTAAGAAAAAAATATAACATCTCGGTTGAAGCGACCTTAGAAGTGATCGGTGGCAAGTGGAAATGCGTCATTCTCTGTCATCTGACACATGGGAAGAGACGAACCAGTGATCTCAAACGTATTATGCCCGCAATCACACAGAAAATGTTAACACAGCAGCTGAGAGAACTTGAAAACGACGGAATCGTAAACCGAATCGTATATAATCAGGTCCCTCCCAAAGTAGAATACGAATTGAGTGATTACGGGAGAAGTCTTGAACCGATTCTCAATGCACTCTGTAATTGGGGAGATCAACATATTGTGAAGGAATACGGAGACAAATCAGCAGTTCTGGAAGATAATGGACTCAATGATTTTAACTCTGACAATAGGGAGCTGGTGCAACCGTGAACTATGAGATTTTATATGATGGTGCTTTTGCGATGCTCAAGGTACATTTGCAGCGGGGAGAGCGGTTCAAGGCTGAGAGTGGTGCGATGGTATCCATGACGCCTACGGTTGAACTGAAGGGTTCAGCAGAAGGTGGAATGTTTGCCGGGTTCGGTCGGATGCTGAGCGGGGAGAAGTTTTTCTTTCAGGAACTGACGGCTGCGGGCGGGTCGGCAGAGATTCTGCTCTCACCTTCAAGCATGGGCGATGTAGAAGCTGTTGAATTGGACGGTTCCTATTCACTCTATGTGCAGAAAGACGGATTTCTGGCGGGAACCGAGGGCATTCAGGTGAATACCAAAATGCAAAACCTGAAGAAAGGTCTCTTTTCGGGAGAAGGTTTCTTCATTATTGAGATCAGCGGACGTGGAACCGTATTTCTGTCTTCCTATGGTGCCATCCATGCGATTAATCTGGCAGCAGGTGAAGAAATGATCGTGGATAACGCCCATTTGGTGGCATGGCCTCATTATGTAGATTACCGTATTGAGAAAGCTTCACAGGGCTGGTTATCCAGTGTTACAAGTGGAGAAGGACTGGTATGTCGGTTCCGGGGAGAAGGAACCATTCTTATACAGAGCCGCAATCCGCAAGGATTCGGACAATGGGTGAAGCAGTTTATTCCTGCCCGCTAATTATTTTTTTGAGAAAGAACACACAGAATTGCAACGGATATGTTTCCATCATCGTTATATGAATAATGGATTTACTTCATTGACTGACGGGTATATATTCTGTTGCATAAGGTCGCACATCATGGAGGTATGAGATGACAAGCTCACGGTATAAAAACGCACAAGAAAGTCCGGGATATCTGTTATGGCAGGTTACAGCCATGTGGCAAAAGGAAGTACGCAGGGTGCTGGAGCCCCTCGAACTGACACAACCTCAATTTGTATTATTGCACGCCTGTTTGTGGCTCAATGAACACGATGAGGAAGGCAAAGGAGTTACTCAGGTCCAAATTGCTCAGTTTGCCAAGGTGGATGTTAACGTAACTTCTCAGGTTCTACGTGCGCTTGAAAAAAGGGGATTAATTACCCGCGCCCGTCATCAGACAGATACGCGTGCCAACATTATCACAACAACGGAAGAAGGAACCCGATTGGCTGTGGAGGGAATCCATCTGGTCGAGGAATCGGACAAGGCATTTTTCGAAACTTTGGATGAACGTAAGGGAGAGTATTTGGAGATCATGCAGGAGTTTCTTCGCCAAAAAACAGAGAGTTGATCCGTAATATATCTTTTTTTAATGTATTAAACTACAGAATGTAGTGGAACTGGGAAATTTTCTAATTATTAATAATTATAGCACCTCTGCAAAATACAAACAGACCTCCTGACTTCATCTTGTCGGGAGGTCTGTTTCGGTTGCTCAATCGATTCGATAGGACGCAAACGGCTCGCGGCGACGGAAAGAGTCACTGATCTGGTCCAGATCGGCCAACAGCTCATCGGGCAGTGACATGTCCAGACTAGCCAGATTATGTTCCAACTGATCGGTGTGTGTAGCGCCAACAATCACTGTGGATACAGCCGGACGTGTCAGCAGCCATGCAAGCGACAGCACACTCGGGGAGCATCCATATGCAGCCGCTTTTGCGCTTACTTGTTCGCTCAGTTGAATATTATGTTCCAGCAAGAAACGGTTGAAAGACGGATCGGTGTCTGCTCTGGAACCAGAAGGCACACGGGTCTGTCCGTTATATTTACCTGTCAGAATACCACCTGCCAACGGGAAGTACGGAATAATACCTACACCCTGATCCAGACACATCGGTACCAGTTCCAACTCGGGCGTACGGTCTGCCAGGGAGTAGCTGGTTTGGGTGGAGATGTAGCGCACATAACCTTTCTGTTCACTGATGCCCAGAGCTTTCATCAGCTCCCAAGCTGCGTAGTTGGAGGCTCCGATGTAACGGACTTTGCCGGAAGTGACCATATCATCCAGTGTGCGCAGTGTCTCATCCAGCGGTGTATGCGGATCAAAAGTATGGATCTGGTACAGATCGACATAATCCGTTTGCAGACGCCGCAGGCTATGTTCCAGCTCTTGTTGCAGATGGTAGCGGGAGGAACCCCGCCCATGAGGACCATCATGCCGGGGTAATCCGGCCTTGGTAGCAAGCACCGCGTTTTCCCGTCGACCTGTGAGAGCCTGTCCAATAATGCGTTCCGATTCCGTGCCTGCGTAGATATTGGCAGTATCGATAAAGTTGATGCCCTGATCCATCGCTGCATGAATAATGCGGGTAGAAGCTGCTTCATCCGCGCGTTTGCCAAATGCATTGGTGCCAAGCCCCAGTGCCGATACACGCAAACCACTATTGCCCAAACGTCGATACTCCATCATTCATCGCTCCCTTTATGTACATTTATGTAATGCAGATTATAACGTAATCTATTGAAAACGTGTTATTAATATAGTTAAATGATTCTAAGAACCCGTTATCAAAGGAGATATGATGGAAAACAGTGCTGCACATTTAACAAGACGGAAGCCGAAGAAACCGAAGAAGAAATGGAAGAAGCCATTGATCATCACCCTAAGTGTGCTGCTTGTGTTGGGAGGACTCGGATTTATCTATCAAAAGCAACTCGTCGTGTTTGCCTTTAATTTGTTCGCTTCAGCTACAGTGAAGGAAGCCTTGGATGACTCCTTTGTACCAGCGGGCGATAAGGATGCCCCTGTCGTGGAACATACCGACCCATTCTCGCTGTTGCTGCTAGGGATTGACCAACGGGATAACGAACCAAGCCGTTCGGATACCATCATCTATTCCGTCGTGCGTCCAGAAGACAATAAAGTGCTGCTGCTGTCCATTCCGCGTGACTCCTATACCGAGATTGTCGGCCGGGATGTGAAGTCGAAGATCAACTCAGCGTATGCCCATGGTGAAGCCAAGATGGCGATGGATACGGTGGAGAATTTGCTGGGGAACAAAGTGGATTTCTATGCCGCGATTAATTTTAACGGGCTCAAGGATATTGTTGATGCGGTTGGTGGTGTGGAACTGCCGATCAAAAAGAACATTGAGAACAAGCTCAAAATTCATGAGAAGCTGTTTGTTGAAGCGAATAAACCGATCTATAACGGCGAAGAAGCGCTTGGATATGTGCGTTACCGGGAAGATTCCGATTTCAATCGGACGATGCGTCACCGGATTTTCTTAAGCGCCTTCATGAATCGTGCGCTGGAAGTCAAAAATCTGACCAAGATCCCGGACGTAATCCAGATTGCCGGATCGAATTTTACAACTAACATGACCTCGGACTTTATCGTGAAATTTGCCGAGTCCTTATATATGAAAGATAGCATACCAACGATCAGCAATTATATGCTGAAGGGTGAGGGTGCAACGCGCAGTGGCACATGGTACTACGATCTGTCGGAGGACGATCTGCAATATGTGCGTGGCATGATCGCCAGTTGGCTGGACCCGGATGCGACTGAGATTATTGAACCCGAGTCAGCGGACCAATCAGAGACGAGTGATGCGGCATAAGCATCCATTCTTGTGCAAAGCTCATATGAATATAAGTCGGGAGAAGCAGTTGCTTCCCGGCTTTTTTGCGTTTGAGATCCTACGGATGAAATATTGAACAGATATATCTAATGTTTAAACCTCTTTTTATGGCATACATATAGTAAAATATAGGGAAAAGATTAAACATCAACCAACGGAGGAAGCTCATGAAGGAGTTTAAGGATCGGCTTCAACAGGTTCAGGAGCAGCAGAAACAGCTGGCGAAGGAGTATCATGCCTTGCTCCAGGAATACCAGTCCGATGACCTGATCGTTCAGAATGAACAGTTACAGGAACAGTATGAAGCCCATAAGCTCAAGCTGCACCAGCTTGAACTTCGCTCGCGCAAGATGGAAGAAGAGAATGCACGTCTTCGCATGGCGTTATCTGAACAGATGCTGGATGAGAAGCTGAATCTGATCCGGGTATCCCGGGAGAAGATGGAGACCTATTTTCAAGGGAAAACAGCAGTACATAATGATCGAATTGCATTCCATGAACATCGAACCAAATCCAATCTAAACGCGCTGTACAACCAGGCGGCACAGGAGTTGCAAGAGGATTCCGATGAGGTAAAGGAGAGGATTGCTTACCTTGCGGCAGAGGTGAATGAGCGTATTGAATCGCACAGACGAGCCGTACGGGATAGAGAAGAGGCTCTGCGTGGGCACATGGAACGTGGATATGAGCATATGGCGGAGGAAGGGTTGAGCGAAGAGACTATTCAACGCCGGATCAAGCAGAATCGCATGGAGATGAAGATTGGACTCAGCTGGATCAACAAAGTAGCCATCTTGCTCCTCATTCTGGGGGTTGGAGCAGCGTTCCAATATTCGTACTCGACCTGGTTTAATGACGAGATGAAGAGCGGAGCCTTTTTCCTGCTCGGTGCACTGATGCTCGCTGGAGGAGAGTGGCTGTTCCGCCGCAAAAGACAGACGTTTGCGATGGGGCTGCTCGGCGGTGGGATATCCGTGTTGTTCGGCTCTGTCTTCTATAGTTACTTTTTACTGCATATTATCGGGTTATATACGGGACTTGCCCTGTCTGTATTGGTATCGGCAATCTCCGTATTATTGTCCTTGAGATACCAGTCGAAGACCATCTGTTCACTAGGTTTGGTGGGTGGATATCTTCCGCTATTCTCCTACATGTTCTCGTTCGGACTCGAAGGTCCGGCTGTCTATGTAGCCATGATCTATCTGCTGCTCTTAAACGGCATTATTGTGTTCATTTCGTTTGGCAAACGGTGGCCAGTGGTGCACTATATCAGTTTCCTGTTCAACACACCATCCATGCTCATCCTATTATGGCTGTCGCCAAGTGAGAAGATTGGCATGTTGTATTCCATTGTGACGTTTGCATTATATCTAGGCATTACGCTGGCATATCCGTTCAAACACCGGATGAAGTTAACCTGGTGGGATTTCGCTCTACTCGCCATGAATACGAGCATTAGTTGTCTGATGTTATACGTATTATTTGATGTGGCGGGTTGGAATGATGCTCAGGGTTTACTGGCGTTGATCTTCTGCGTGGTGTATCTGGGCCTCGCACGATTCGTCCAGCGCCATATGGTTCAGGAGAAACAGACGATTCTGCTCTTTTATGTCACTTCCCTGACCTTTGCCATTCTAATTATTCCGTTCCAATTCGGGGCCAAGTGGTTATCGATGGGTTGGTTAATTGAAGGCGTTCTGCTGGTCACGCTAGGACATCTAAAACGGCTCAAATCGGTGGAACGTGCTGGATGGGGCATTGTGCTTCTATGTCTAATCACTTTTGTGTACTATGATCTGCTGGCGCTATTCTTCATCGGGGAACGTTCTTACTTTATGTTAAAATACTCCAGCATCACGCTGGGAACCTTACTTATTACACTTTATTATGCCTGGGCAGTCCACGGCAACTCATCTTCCAGGGAGAGATTCAATTACAGCGCGCTGGAGCTGGGTTTCCTGAACGGGTTCAAGTATGTAACACTTGCGAATCTGTGGTTATACGTGCTGTATGAGTCGAATGAATTGTATACCAGAGCTGTCGATGGGACGTTCCTGTTATACATGTTCTACAAGTTGCTCATGTTCGCAGCGCTCACCATTGCATTGGCCTATGGACTGAACAAGGTGAAGCTGCTGCGTGATCGATACGTGCAGGTGTATACCACCTTCTTGCATGCTATTGGCTGCTGTATTGCACTGGCCGTAACCTTAACCATGCCAGCGCTTCAGCCGGAAGTTCAGCAGCATACGGCGGCGGAGATTATTGGTTTGCTGGTGCTAATTATCTTTAACGTAGGGGTATTCTTTGCAGGAAGGGATCTGCTGATTGCAGGCATCCGCGGGCAGTTCAAGAGCATTGAATGGTACCCGGTTATCGCAGGGGTGTATCTGCTGGGTGTCATCACCGTCTTCCTGACGATTCAGTTCCAATGGGGCGATGTGGGGCTGATGTTCAGCCTGATCTATCTGCTGCTGGCGATTCTCTATATTGCCTATGGATTCCGTAGAAAATATGTCATGATTCGGCGTCTGGGCCTAGGACTAACGTTGTTCGCTACGGGGAAGATGGTGTTCTATGATGTGGGGATGCTCACCTCGGGCAGCAAAATCTTTGCCTATTTTAGCTTTGGCGTACTACTGCTTGGGATCTCTTACCTGTATCAGAAGGTGTCCAGCCGGATGGAGGAAGTACAGTCCAGAGTGGTAGCGAAGCCTGACGACGAGCCGAATGTGCCTGAGGAAGACCAAGACTAACTTGGATACGAACGATAGAAGTAGCATTTGCGATTATATGGGGAGGGATTCGAAGTGGGATTTGACCTGAAAATCATGCTTTGGCAACTGTTATGGCTTGGTGGCCCTGTAGCTCTTATCGTGTATGCGTGGAGGAAATTCGGCGTGAGAAAGAAGCGGCAATGACGTGAGTGCGGATGGTGGGAATGTCCGCTGTCCACTTCACTTCGCTCTGTGAAATAAGTCGTGTAATATAGATTTTCTGGATTAAAATGAGGCTCCGGGTTGCTGTTACCAGCAATCTGGGGCCTTATTGATATGAGTCTATGGCTTAGCCTAATATGACATTCGTGAAACGTTTTGCGCAGAGATCACGTTATAATAGAGTAGACTTAGGGTTGGATCTTCATTTGTAACCATGAGGTTTCGGCAGCTGAGGTGCCTTTCAGTGGTTCTCCGCCATCATCATTCATACGGGAGAGCACAGTTAATGTCATGGATAGGGCAAAGGCGAGTAACACGTATATGAAAATATTTTTTTTGTTCATAGGAAGGTACCTCTCTTGTTGAATGAGCTAAAAGTAGACATCCGGCCGTCATGAGAAAAAAAGCACAACGTCTGGTATAGTAGAGTGAGTAGAACCGAACATAAATCGTTCCTGTATACCACTATATTGAACTATAGCGGTGCAAACAATGGAACAAATCTGATGATTTTATCATTATTGTTATGAAATGTTTATAGAGATCGAGTGAGTGATCATTGAAGGTGGGAGAATAACATGCGGGAGACGGCAAAAATCGTCATTCGTACGCCAGGACAGGAAAGTGACGGCTCATTTGCTTATGTAAGCCAAGGTCGCTCCATTACGGTGGGACGTTACACAGGCGGAAGTGAATTGGACTTGTCTATCTATAATCAGATGATATCGAAGCGGCATTGCCGCATTCATTATGATGTACAGCAACAGCTATGGATTGAGGATCTGGATAGCAAAAATGGTACCGAACTGAATGGGCAGCGCCTCGTTCCCTATGAGAAATATCCGTTTAGCGAGGGCGATAGCCTGACGTTGGTCAACGGACTGATCCAGCTTCGCGCTGAAGGGGATCTTGGAGAGACGAGGGAATATCGGGTGTCGGATCTGCTGGGTGAGGGTGTACGCTTGCAGGATCACCTGCAAACCGTGCAGATCGGTGAAGTGGAGATTCCGCTGTCCAAGAAGGAGTATCAACTGTTCAAGCTGCTGTATAGTGAACTGGACCATTTTGTGACCCGAGAGCAGATTGTGGCTCAGGTGTGGCCGGAGCGGAGCATGCTGGAGAGTGAAGCGGTGGGGATCGACGAGATTAACTCGCTAATCTATCGGACGAATCGCAAGCTGGGTGTACATTTTACCATCAAGTCTGTATATAAAAAAGGTGTATATATGAAGTCTCATGTGCCGGAATGAATGAGTGATAACAAAGGGATGAGTTCATGTTCATCATTTACCTGATTCCATGGCTGATTGCCGTGGTGACATTGATCGGTGTCATATCGATCGTACTCGTGAGTTGGAAAAACGGGATTTCCCCGATGCCCACATCCAGTCGTGTCAGACAGGTGGTCATTCAAGAGGTAAACCGTATTCCCGGGTACGGGGATGTGCTTGAAGCAGGCTCCGGATGGGGCACATTGGGATTGGATGTTGTAAGACACTGCCCTGGTAAAAGGCTTACCGGGATTGAGAATTCGAGAATTCCCTTATGGTCTTCCCAACTGATTGCCTATTTCAGTGTTCGCTTACGTCGAGCCAAGGGAAAAAAGTACTCTCTCAAGGGCAGGCTGCGCTTCATGCGCGGGGATATCTACACCAGTTCCTATGAACATGCGGATTGTGTGATCTGTTATCTGTTTCCGGGTGCCATGACTAAGCTTCTGGACAAGTTCAGTCGAGAGCTTCCGCCGGGTGCCAAGGTGATTAGCGTCTGTTTTGCCCTGCCAGGAAAAGAACCACTACGTACTATTACATGCCGGGATGCCCTGCGTACCAAGGTATACGTGTATTCCTTTTAAAGAAAAGAACAGGAAAGTGATCACCAGGTTTACTCAGCTGGAGTGCTGTAAACCTTCTGCCATAACGTTAATGGATGAAAGAGTGCGCTTCATATCATAGTAATGCAGATACCACGTAAGAATGAGGATACGAAAAAGGCCCCGAACTCACTATGAAGTGATTCGGGGCCTTTTTGTCTCGCCTTTGAGTTGGGGCAAGAGATTGCTTGATTATTGTTTACCGCACGTATTATTTTGCAGAATCGGTAGTGCCTGTGCTGTCGGATGTTGTACCGGATTGGGATCTGTTTCTGCCGCCTCCGAAGCCACCTTGACCACGGCCTCCTCCTGGACCACCCATACCTGAATTGGCTGTAGTTACACCAGATTCATTGACCCAAGTTACATTGCTTGTCGATTGGAAGGCAACCACTTGAGTTCCACCGCTATACGTACCGTCTGTGTAGAGTCCATCTACCGCTTTACCTGTTGATGTACCACCGGAGTAGACCACGTAGGAACCATCTTTTGCAAGATCCGGTGAGCTGACAACCACGGTTTGATAATCTTTTGCCGGAGCGAATGTCAGAATGTTGTTGCCTTCGTTGTCTTGTACATGTACAAGTGTTCCAGCTTTTTGCGTTGCAGGGAATGTCATCACAATGGTGTTTTGCGTAGACGCATCGGATGTTCCTTGTGCCATACCAGAGCTTCCGGCAGCCACGAGGTATCCACCACTGATTTCAAAGGTGCCGTCATAATCCAGTGCTCCGTTGCCGCTATCCGTCGGTCCGTTCACAATAACCGTTCCACCAGTCATGTTAATGGAACCATTGGAATCCAGTCCGTCACCACCTGCGTTCACCGTGAGTGTACCGCCGTTAATGTGGAACTCGTTATTGCTCGCTGCCGCACCGCCCATACCGCCCGGTCCACGTCCTTGCTGAGTAGTAGCTGTACCTTGGGATGCCTGATCGGTAGTTGATGTTGTGCCCGTCGTTTCGGTTACAGAGATGTTGGAAGTCGTTGCGGCATCGGTTGCTGTAGTAGCGCTATCTGTACTTGCCGCTGTATTCGCAGCTGTTTCCGTCTCGCCACCTGCAGCATTTACGCCATCATCGGATGCTGTTACATCCACATCCCCATCGTTCAGGGTGATGACTGCCCCCTCAAGTCCTTCGTAGCTCTTCGCAATGGTGATGGTTCCACCGTTAATCGTAAGGGCCTGATCGGCATGGATGCCGTCATCACCGGATTCAATGCTGAATGTTCCATCGTTGATGGTTACGTTATTGTTGCTGTGCAGGGAATCATCCATGGAATCAATGGTATACGCACCGCCATTAATTGTAAGGTCTGTTCCTGCTTTGAGTGCTTTGGCACTTGTGGACTCCGTTGCTGTTGTAGCAGTGTCCGCATCAGCATTGTTATCCGTTGTTGCTGTTGCATTGGCAGAGTTGGATGCTGCTGCGTCATTCGTATTAGCACCTGCATTTGTACCGCTGTTATTAGGCATCTCTGGCATATCCGCAGGTGGTTCGCCATCTGGTGGTGTGCCCATATCTGTTGGTGGTGTGCCGCCGCCCCATCCACCGCCACCGCCGCCAAATGGACCTTCTTCAACTTTGGCTGGTGCATTGGCACTACCGCCGCCCGTTACAATGTTGTATGTGCCTCCATCCGCAACAAGTGCGGTTTCGGCTTGAATACCATCGTTGCCACTTTGAATATCGAAGGTACCTCCTGCGATAGCAACGTAACCTTTGGTGGTATCCGTGTCATTGGTCGATTTGATACCGTCGCCTTCGGCTTGAATGGTAATCGTACCCGCTTGAATAGCGACCATATCCTTACCTTTGATGCCGTCATCGGCTGCTTTGACACTGATGTTACCGCTAATGACTTTCAGATCATCCTTGCTCGTAATACCTTCATTATAGTTACCTGTGACGGTCAATTGACCTGCACCGTTGAACGTAAGATCCGCTTTGCTGAAGATCGCAGCATCCGGCTCATCTATCGTAGCATCGGCGTACACATACGTTTTACCATCGGAAATGGTATTCTTGGTTCCTTTTTCGAGCGTAATCACCGCTTTACCAGCCTTCTGAATGTAGATCGCTGCACTGTCGTTATCATGAATGGTTGCTCCGTTTAATACGAGATGTACAGTGCCCTTATCGGCAACGTTAACCATGATCTGGCCATCCGTTAGCTCACCGCTAAGTACATAAGTACCTGCTTCGGAGATGGTTACCGAACCATTCGCTGCTTTGGCACCCGAACCAGTCACCGTTGCAGTTGTGCCATTCAGTTTAATCGCTGTGGAATCCGCCTCACTCCAGATAATATTGGTATCGTCAGCATCCAGAGAGACCAGATCTGCATATTTTACTGAAGTTTGCTCGCTGACAGATACCGTTTTGGTTGTTCCTGTCGTTGACGTTGCGGCATTGGCCGTTGTGCTTGTCGTTGCTGGTGAACTGCATGCTGCGAGTAGACTGGTAATCATGGCGATGGACCAAAGTTTGCTGCCTGTTATCATGTTTTTCTTCATATTAGATCGTTCCCTTCGAATTAAAAATTAATATTCTGTTGTTGGACTCATGGTTAACGAGATATCCAGGTTGCCGTTCCGTGTGCGGATCGCATCGAGGAATTCCTTTTGGCTAACACTTTCGTGAATGGTTACACTGTAGACCAGCTCATACAGACTGCCGAGTTCAGTGGTTCTGATTTTTTTCAGATCAAAAGGTACATTGAATGTATGGAACACTTCATTAAGTGCTTCTTCATAACTCAAGTTTTCGGGGATGGTGACTTTCAGCGTTTTCAGCTGACTTTTCTTGCCGCCGAAGTTGAAGCGACTCAGGACAAACATCAGTACACACAGGATAATGGTGAACAGAACCGCGTATCCAAAAGCGCCTACACCGCAAGCAAGACCGGAAGCCATCGTGAACAATACGTAAGCAATGTCCTTTGGATCACCAGGGGCACTTCGGAATCGGATGATCGAGAAGGCACCTGCCAGGCTGAAAGCTCGTGCGATGTTGCTGCCGATGAGTAGGATGATAATAGCGACAATGACGGGCAGGACAACCATCGTTAAGGTGAAGCTCTGGGAGTATGTGTTTTGGTTAGTCTTCATGTAGGTGAGGCTGATGACCAATCCCAGAATGATGGCAAGACCAATAGTAATGACTGCGTTGTTAAACGTCAGGTTGGTATCGGTTAGGGCTGAACTGAACAGTGAATCAAGCATATAGGACACGCTCTCTTTCTATAATCGTTTTATCTTGTTCTATGGATGGGTTGAAATCGGTACCTGGTACAAGAATGCGCTCTGTCTGGTAATTCAGGTTGGTTGTTCTCACCAGGTGTCTGTACTCGTTACCGTATTTGGAGAATCCGGTGCGGTATAGACCATGCTCACAGAGCAGTTGCGACAGCCACAGCGGAACGGTTTTCTCGGCTTTTACTTCCATCAGCCATCGACCGTCCTTCACCAGCGGTTCGCCGTAATCTCCCTGTTCCAGCTTCAGATCGTATCTACGACTGCGGATGTTGGTATCAAAGGTAATGCGGAGATCCCGGCTGTTCTTGTCAAAGAGTGCTTTGCGCTCATACGCCAGATACACTTTCGGTTCCAGATCGTATACCCGGAGGAAATATTTGATCTCTTCGACAACCTGTTTGTTCATGTAATCCGCGAGCTCCGGTGCCTGTCCCGAACGAACGAATTCGTAAGCTTCATCCAACTTCAAGGCTGTTCTGCGTTTGTTCACCAGGCCAAATACTTTCTTTTTGATCTCCAGATACACTTTGGCATTCTCTTCAGGTATTCCATAAGCCCGCAGTCTCAGCTTCTCCTTGTATTTTGGTTTGGAGAGACTGGCGCGGATCAGCGAATCCTGCGGAGTGTCGAAGTACAGGTTACTGATGGAGTAGTACTCATGTTTCTTGTTGTAGGCATCCAGCTCCATGTATTTCAGCAGGTCATTGTAGAAATGTGCGTACTGCTCATCCGTCAGAAGGTACTTGCTCTCATATCGGTTGAATACTTCAATAGCCATGTGGGACTCATTCCTTTCGTTGGTGGGTTGTATGTTTTGTTGCATCGTGTATTGCTTCCATGTCTGTATCTTAGAGCCCCAACCTTGAATGAATCTTAAATGGTTTTACATTGCGTTAACATTTTTTTACCTTCCTATAATAGTGCGCATGCACAAAATGAATTAAGATTGATTCAAGGTTTAATTGATAGAATAAGAACATATAAAACAAGCCCATTGAGAGAAATAATTCAAGTAGAGGAATGAATAGAGCATGAGAATATTAATTGCGGAAGATGAGGTTCATTTGGCAGAGGCTGTATCGCAGATTCTGAAAAAAAACAACTACTCCGTGGACATGGTCCACGACGGCAGGTCAGGACTCGATTATGCGCAGAGCGGCATCTACGACCTGTTACTACTCGACATCATGATGCCGGAGATGGACGGGATCACCGTCCTGAAGAAACTTCGCAGTGAAGGCATTCATACGCCTGTCATTCTGCTTACTGCCAAGGGTGAACTATCGGACAAAGTCACAGGGCTCGATTATGGTGCCGATGATTATATCGCCAAGCCTTTTGCCACAGAGGAATTGTTAGCCCGGATTCGTGCAGCTTTACGGCGGAAGGGTGAAGTGGTTCCCGAGGATGGGCTGAAGTTTGGCGACATTGAGCTGAATACAACCCAGTTGAAGCTGAGCGTACAGGGTAAAGAGATCAAGTTGAATCTGAAGGAGAATGAACTGCTGGAGCTGTTGATTGCCCGCAAACAGGCGATTACCTCCAAAGAGCAGATTATTGAGAAGTTATGGGGATTTGATTCGGAAGTGGAGTATAACAATGTGGAGGTTTATATATCGTTTTTGCGCAAAAAATTAACCTTCCTGAACTCTGCTGTTCGCATTAACACGATTCGGGGTGTGGGGTATGTGCTTGAGGTGACGTCCTGATGTTCAAGAAACTCCGAAATCGATTCCTGATCGTGAATCTGTTGTCCATATCTATTATGATGCTGGTGGCATTTGCGACGATCTATACAATTACGTATCAGAATGTGCAACGTGAGACAAATATGGAGTTGTACAAGGTGTCCGATTTCTATCACAGTCCTTATAATTCATCCAAGATGCCGCGCGGGGAAGGACAGGGTTCCGGTACAGATTCGTTTCCCTCCGATGCCATGGGTGGTGATAATGGAGGCCCGGGAGGTGATCCCAACTCACCTCCGGCACGTTCCGTTTCGTTCATGATCAAGACGGATGACCAGTGGAAGATTACGGATACGCATTCCCGCTTTGATATGGAAGATACGTTCTACACCGCGGCGTTGCAAAAGGTTGACCAAGATAAAGTTGGTGATTCGGGACGGCAGACTGGACAATTTGCGCTGGACGGAACGGATTGGGCCTATGTGGTTGATCCGAGCGGTGATGGGCATATGATTGTCTTTATTGATGTGACCGCACAACAAGGCATTCTGACGAACCTGATCTATACATTTGCTGTTGTCGGACTGGTCATGCTGATTGTGATCTACTTCCTGAGTCGTTATTTTGCGAATCGCTCCATTGCACCAGTCAGAGAAGCGTTTGAGAAGCAAAAACAATTCATCGGTGATGCTTCACATGAGCTGAAGACACCGCTGGCGATCATCAATACCAATGCCGACGTGTTGCTCGCGAATCAGGAGGATACCATAACAAACCAGGCGAAGTGGCTGCACTATATCAAGTCGGAAACCGAGCGCATGACCGGACTTACGAATGATCTGCTCTATCTGACACAGATGGACGACTCGCGTTCCACGATGATTCATGCGAAGTTTAATATGAGCGATGCGGTGGAAAGTATTATTTTGCCGATGGAGGCCGTTATTTTTGAGAAAAACATCTCCCTCGATTACAATATTGAGCCGAATCTTACGGTTCATGGGAACAGTGAGCAGATCAAACAGGTCATTCTGATCTTGCTCGATAATGCTGTGAAGTATTCCGGTCCAAAAGGCGCCGTAAACGTCACCCTCCAGAAACAGAATAATGATGTCGTGCTGACCGTGTCCAACACTGGGGAAGGCATTGCGCCGGAACATCTGGATCGGATCTTCGATCGATTCTATCGCACCGATTCGTCAAGAGCACGCAAACATGGTGGGCATGGTCTGGGCCTGGCGATTGCTCGTTCCATTGTGGATCAGCACAAAGGAGAGCTGTACGCTCGAAGTGTAGTCGGAGAGGGTGCTACATTTTACGTGCGGTTGTCGTAAGGGAGGTGTGATGAGCCAGCGTATGAAAAAATGCTACCTACGTTTCGGCTCCACACTAATCCTTCGTTCCCTCTCTATAATTGTTCTTCAGGCATAAGTTCTGCCTGTAATGGGTTAACCTATGCTACAATGGCAACAGTATGTATGAATCAAGGAGATGACTGAACGTGGCAGAAGCAAACGCAATTAATGAACAAGAAATGATGCAATATATTGCAGATAAAACGAAGGCAAGCCAGGCGAATATCGCCCTTGTGCTGAAGCATGAGCAAGCGTACATCAACAAGGCGCATGAGAATGCCAAAGGTAACGATGTGGATATTGACGGCGATGATCTGGCTGACTATATCCTTAGTCGTAAAGATGTGAAGCTGGATGAGTTGACCGTGGAAAGCATCCTGGATGCTGAGATGGACTACTTGATGGACAAGGGTCACGCGGGATACGTCGATTAAGTTAAGTGTGGGCAAAATCTAACGAATCTCACACGCGCTATTCGGGCATTTCTCGCTCGATTGGGAATGTAACGAATCTAAGACACGTTATTCTATGGATTTTAGGACTTTCCCATGCAGTTAAAGCATTTCTGCGGAATTAGCGTGTCTGAGATTCGTTAGTTCGGGAAATAAGCGCTTTTAGCTGATATATGGTGCCCTAGGTTCGTTAGAGTGATCACAAGGTGCAACGAGGCGTTAAATGGCGTTTCAAAAGACATTTTCACAGATGCAGCCTTCTGCATGGCAAGTGTTGTACTGTAAAAAAGACCTCAACTCCACAAAACTGTGGTGTTGAGGTCTTTTTTAGATTGTAGCGACCAGGCGTTCCTTCGGGAATACCTGTCGGTATAACTTTTCTAAGGATGGACTTGAAGTTCTATCGACCCAATCTCTATCAATCCTACCGTTTGCAGCTTCTTATTGACCCATCATGCCGCCATCTACAGTGTAGAGGGAAGCTGTTACATAGGATGCTTCTTCGGACAACAGGAAGTTCATTACTGCAGCGACTTCTTCCGGTTCACCGTAACGACCCATTGGAATGCTGGACACCGTTGCTGATTGATAGTCTTCCACGTTACCGGAATTTGCTTCGATCTGGCGCATCATACGTGTGTTGATTGTGCCTGGCAATACAGCGTTAACCCGGATATTATAAGGTGCCAATTCATTTGCAGCGGTACGCGTGAGACCAACTACGGCATGTTTGGACATAATATATGGAGACACAGCAGGTGCACCCATCAGACCCGCGAGGGAAGAGGTATTTAGAATCGCACCCGATTTTTGTTTTTTCATCACTGGAATGACATTTTGCAGACCCAGGAATACCCCACGAATGTTGACGTTATATACCATATCCAGTGCTTCAACACTCAGGTCTTCGATCAGTCCTGTTGGACCTTCAATACCGGCATTGTTGGCAAAATAATCGATTCGGCCAAATGCATCCAATGCTTTTTGCACATAGTTTTTCACGTCTGCTTCTTGGGATACGTTCGCTTTTACGGCGATGACGTGCTCTTTGTCGAGGTTCAGATCAGTAATCGTCTGTTGGATGGCTTCTTCATTCAGGTCCACCAGAACCAAGTTGATTTTGCGCTCAGCAAGGCGGCGTGCCAATTCTTTACCAATGCCCCCGGCTGCTCCTGTAATAACGGCTGTATGTGTATAAGATGTACTCATGATTATCCGCTCCTTATTCATTATTGGCAGGTATTTCTCAAAAAAAGTTTCAACCTGTCGTCTATCTTTCCTGTCTCAATGTTAAGATATACATAGCAATGTGACAATAATCATTGACAGCGCATATGTCAGCTATCGGACATAGATGTAAGCGGTGTTCATTTATATTACAATAATGAACAAAGGAGGCGAGAATGTTGATCATTGAACATCCTCAGGACCGGAGAGCACGAAGAACGCAGGATGCGATCATCGCTGCGGCGGTTTCTTTGATATTGGAGAAGGGAGCAGACGCTTTAACCATTCGGGACATTACAGAGCGGGCGGATTACAACCGAGGAACCTTCTATTTACATTTTCCCGGCAAACCGGAGTTGTTGCAGTTCATACTGGATGATTTCATGCAGGGAGTGGGGCGAGCTTATGCAGAACCATACGCACAGCTCAAAGAAGTGGACATGACTGCATTGCTGCCATCCACGATGCCTGTATTCGAATATATTGAAGCCCATCAGGATATCTTTCGTGCATTAATAACGATGCATTCAGATATGGGTTCCCGGCTGTGCAATATGTTTAGAACGTATCTAACCGAAGATTTTGTATTGGTGACCGAGGATAGTGAGTGGACGATTAATTACGACATCATGTTAAGTTATCTGGTATCTGCAACGGTAGGTGTGATCATGCATTGGGCAGAGATTGGATTCAAGTATTCTGCGCATTATATGGGGGAGCAGCTTACGGCACTGATTAACATCAAACCGACCCGTCTGCTGATTGAACCAGGGCAGAAGGGTCGGACTATTCATGAGCGTATGCTGTTGGATTGAGTCAGATTATCCGGTCATGGAGGCGTTCGCGGCCTGTTGCATCTGAAGCAGCTGTTCGCGGATCAGGACAGACTCTCCGACCATAATTAATGCGGGATTATTCACTTTATGCGACTTGGCGAGGGAGTGGAGTTCGGCAAGTGTGCCGGTAATAATGCGTTCCTCCGAAGTGGTTCCCCGTTCGATTAAAGCTGCGGGGGTGTGTCCGCTTTTGCCATGGTGAAGCAATTCATGTTGGATCTGGGGCAGTTGGCTAATACCCATGTAGATGACCAATGTATCTACACTATGGGCGAGCAGGTCCCAGCGGACCGAAGATACACTTCCATCACTGCCGGTTCCCGTGACACATGCGAAGGATGAAGCAACCCCGCGATGAGTTAACGGAATAAGGGATGAAGAGGATGTACCTACAGCTGAAGTGATGCCGGGAATGATCTCAAATGCAATCCCTGCTTCCGCCAGCACAAGCGCTTCTTCACCACCACGGCCAAAGATAAACGGATCGCCACCCTTGAGTCGTACGACTTGTTTGCCTTCCGCTGCATGGGCAGCCAGCATCCGTCCAATCATCTCCTGACTCATGGAATGAAGGCCTGGGGCCTTGCCGCAGTAGATGCGGAGTGCTCCTTCATGAGCCTCAGCGAGCAATTGATCATTCACAAGCCGATCATACATAATGACATCTGCGGACTGAATACGTTTCAGGGCTTTTACCGTAATCAGATCCGGATCTCCAGGACCAGCGCCAACAATACTAACCAGGCCCCGGCTCATGATCGTGTCCCCAATTTCGGTGTAGCATCAGAACTTGCCAATCCTGAACGACCACCCTGAATGGTTGCCAGTTTCGTCGATATCTTCACCGGATTTCCCCAGTGGTGGGCGGCATACAGACCGAGTCCAGTAAATACGGCTCCGCCTATGAGATTGCCAACCAATACCGGGATCTGATTCCATAGCCACCAGTCAGCAATACTGACCTGTGCGCCGAGCATCATGCCTGCCGGAATGACGAACATATTTACCACAGCGTGCTCAAATCCCTGAGCGAAAAATATGGTAATGGGCAGCCACATCGCTACGATTTTGCCCAGTGTGGAAGTGGAAGTCATCGCCATCACTGCCCCGAGTGTGACCATCCAGTTACATAGAATGGCTTTGATGGTGACCAGAACAATGCCAGCCCCACCCAAGTGCTGATACCCCAGTGTCTTGCCTTCACTGGTCTGGATCAGCGTTTGAATTAGAGGGTTGCTCATATCCGTACCCATCTTGGTAATGGTCAGGCCGTATAAGAGAGCATAGAAAGCACATCCGATCAGATGACCGGTAATCACCCAAAAATAATTTCGGAGCATCTCCATCCATGTTACTCTACGTTTCATCACTGCGAGTGGAAGCAACGCAAAGTTTCCTGTCACCAATTCAAGACCCAGTAGAATAATAATGGCGAATCCAGCCGGGAATATCAGTGCACCTGCCAAACCAACGGAAGTTTGAGATACAGCGGTATATGCCAGTGTCGTTGCAAAGGCAAGGATAGCCCCCGCCAGAAAACCGCGGATCAGCATCTGTACCCGGTTCATTCTGGCCTTGCTCTCACCAGCTTCGACCATCGATTGCAGCACTTCTGCAGGTTTAACAAAATCCATAGCGCACGCCTCCTTGATGTCAGGGTATCTCTAGCATTTAGCCCGCAATCGTGATGTAAATTTCTCCGCTGTTGCCATCCACTTCTGTTTTGTAGGTATTCAAGCAGCCTTCATCCGGCTCATGTACCTTACCGTTACGCAGATCAATCTTCCAATCATGCAAAGGACAATGAACAGCTGTCCCGCACACCATGCCTTCCGACAGCTTGCCGCCCTTGTGAGGGCAGCGATTCTCGACGGCGTGCAGACTTCCGTCGCTCAGTTTGAAGACGGCAATTTCGGTGTCCTGTATCAGGAATGTCCGTGCTCCCTTTTCATCAATATCCGCAAGGTGTCCAATCCGGAATTTGTTCATCGCTGTTCCTCCTCTTCTAGTGGGTTACCGGCTCGGCACCGGACAGTGGGGTGAAGTTTTTACGCAATTTCTCATCTTCAATGATTTCCTTCCAAGGATCAACCGTGTGACCCAGTGTAACTTCCAGACGTTCAACCAGAGCGAGACGTACATCCCGATCCGCCAATGCTTCCTTCACATGATCCAGACCAACCCGTTCAATCCATGCCGCTGTTCTCTCATTCCATTTTGCGTTCTCTCTATAGTACTGCAGGTAAGAGTAAGTCCACTCTTCCACTTCCGCATCGGTCTTCACCGTACAGAGCAACTCGGCTGCACGAACCTTGACTCCCGCGTTACCGCCAACATGAATCTCCCAAGCGCCATCAATGGCGACAACACCCAGATCTTTGATGGTCGCTTCAGCACAGTTCCGCGGACATCCCGAGACAGCGAGTTTCACTTTGGCTGGAGCTACCATCTTGTCGAGTTTTTTCTCCAGACGAATACCCATCTCAATGGAATCCTGTGTGCCGAATCGGCAGAACGTATTACCTACACAAGTCTTCACCGTACGAAGCGCTTTGCCATAACCAAAGCCGGAAGGCATATCGAGTTCCTCCCAGATCTTCGGCAGGTTCTCCTTCTGTACACCGAGCAGATCGAGTCGTTGTCCACCCGTGAATTTCACCAAAGGCACATCGTATTTCTCTGCAACAGTTGCAATTTTGATCAATTCCGCTGGAGAAGTAACACCACCATAGATCCGTGGAATAACGGAGTAGGTACCGTCCTTCTGGATGTTGGCATGATAGCGTTCATTGGTGAATTTGGATACACGCTCGTCTGTGTATTCAGCCGGCCAGATCATACCGAGATAATAGTTGAGGGAAGGACGGCACTTGGAGCAACCTTCCGGTTCATTCCACCCGAGAACATTCATGACTTCCTTCACGCTTTTGAGTCCCATCTCCTTGATCTGAGCAACAATCTCATCCCGATCATAGGACGTACAGCCACAGATGCCTTCTTTGGTCTGTTCGCCTACATTATCACCTGCGTAATACGTGAGCAGATTTTCGATAATCGGTTTGCATCCACCGCAAGAAGCGGAAGCTTTGGTACAGGACTTGATTGCACCCAGTGTATTACAGCCTTTATTCAGAACCGCGTCCCCGATGGAAGCTTTGGTAACACCGTTACAACCACAGACGATCTCGTCATCCGGCATACTCGCCATGCGTTCTGCGACAGATGGGCCCGAGGCCGAACCACCGGAAGGTACACCGAGCAAAATTTCTTTCTCCCGACCACTGATGTTCTCACCACTCTTAATGAGGGAAAATAGAGAAGCGCCATCTGTGGTATCCCCGAACAATACAGCTCCGATCAGCTGTCCGTCTTTGATCACCATCTTTTTGTACACACCATCGACGTCATCTTGAATACGAATGCTGCGAGTGTCTGCAGCGTCTTTGAATTGTCCGGCAGAGAATACGTCAACACCTGATACTTTCAGCTTGGTAGAAGTGACTGAACCTTCGTATCCTTCGGTTGCCGCGCCAGCCAGGCGTTTTGCGAGCACCATACCTTGTTCATATAATGGAGCTACCAGTCCGTAGGCAATACCGCGATGTTCTGCACATTCGCCAACGGCAGAGATGCCAGGGATGCTGGTATGCATATAATCATCTACAATGACTCCGCGATTCACATCGAGGCCGGTATTGCGAGCCAGTTCAATCTGCGGACGAATCCCGACAGCCATGACAACCAGATCCGCTTCAAGCACCGTTTGATCGGTGAAACGAATGGCTTTTACTCGATGTTTCCCTGTGATTTCTTCGGTATGTTTGTTCAAAAGGAACTTCATGCCCTGATCTTCAAGCTCACGCTGGAGCATCAGGCCTGCCGGCAAATCCAGGTTCCGGTCCATCAGATGGCCGTTAATATGGATAACCGTGACGTCCATGCCCAGATTAAGCAGTCCCCGCGCTGCTTCCAGTCCAAGCAATCCGCCTCCAATGACGGCAGCTTTACGATACTTTTGTGATGCTGCCATCATGGTCTCGCAGTCTTTAATATCGCGGAATCCGATCACGCCTTCCTTATTAGCGCCGGGAAGTGGCAGGATGAATGCCTGTGAACCTGTTGCCATAATCAGCTCATCATAGGTTGCACGTACACCATTTTGAGATACAACTTCTTTGCGCTCGGCATTGATCTGAACGACTGGGTCACCGGGGTATACCCGAATGCCGTTATCTTCGTACCAGCTCCACTCGTTGATTACGATATCTTCGATCGTTGTTCCGCCTGCCAGTACAGAAGATAGCATGATACGGTTGTAGTTGGGATGCGGCTCTGCGCCGAAGACTGTAATTTCATAAGCATGCGGAGCAAGCTTAAGGATATGTTCAATTGTGCGGATTCCCGCCATGCCATTACCGACCAGCACCAGTTTTTTCGTTGTACTCATTATGATTAGCCCCCTTAGGTCCATTCTGCAAACTGCCTCAAAACCTTGTCTCTAAAATCGAAAAAGCCTGTTATGCCTCGGAGGACTGCGCATATACATACGCATCCCTTGCTCCGAGATTGCAAAACAGGCTTCATTGCCATTTCAACCAGCTACGCCGTTGTAACTGTGATCGATTCAAATATGGAGTTGTTATGGCTTAACTATAAAAGATCGATCTAACCATGTCAAGATAGTTAACATAAAAAAAGTATTTGAAATTTAAAGTTAATTATGTTTACATGAGTTTATTGGAATATCAATGGGACGACGACGTTTTACAGATATACCTTCATAAGAATGAAGGATTTAGATAAAATTAGTATACCGGTTATGAATAAAACTGTAGAAAAGGTGCCATGGTCACTGTTTCACCCTTTTTTAGTGCAGGATGGCGAGGCATGAAGTGCTTATTAACATGTTGAATTCAGAACGTATAATCGTGACTATTTGGTTTTTGTCAGGTAACATGACACATTTATTGCTTTCATGTATTAACGCCTTAAATGTTATGGACTCTGACTATACGTAATAGGGAGGGATTGATCCATCATGCGATCTTTATTGGTCATCCGTGTACAACCAACGATAGCTGCCTCATCCGATGCAATCCCTCTGACACCGGAGAGGCTGCTGGGAGCAAACGGGTACCATGTACAAGTGGCAGGCAGTGAAACGGAGGTGCTGAAGCTAGCTCGTGAGGCGGAAGCATCCATTTTACACCTATCCCTGACTGATGTGGAATACTGGGGGAACTGCCTGGGAAAGGGGAAGTCGGATTCACCACTGCTTTGGTGGTGCGCGCCAGACACAGCCTCTTCCTCCGCAGAGTCCTGCGAGGTCGAAACCTCATTTGATGGAATACTTACGCCATCCATGACCGGGCCCGAGATTCACTGGACTCTTCACTTTGCAGCCCGACGTTACATGGAACGCAAACAGTGGGAGCAGGAACGGAAGCAATTGCAATCCAGGCTGGAAGATCGGAAGTGGATTGATATGGCGAAGGCTATCCTCAGTGATCTGAAGCAGATCTCGGAGGCCGAAGCCTATGACCTGTTACGCAAAAAAGCGATGGATGAACGCAAACGGATGGTCGATGTAGCTACAGCAATTGTGAAGGCCCATCAACTGCTCCAGTCTTAATTGGAAGGAGGATTCTCCATGGATATGTCTCAGATACTCCGAGAGGTCGGACGTGGGAAACGAGGCTCGCGTGATCTGAATTATACAGAAGCACTGACCGTTGCAGAGAAAATCCTGAAACAGGAGGTTTCCCCTGCCCAGACGGCTGCGTTTCTTATGGCTGAACGTATGAAAATGGAAAACGTCGAGGAGCTGGAAGCTTTTGTTCATGCTTGTCGTAACAGTGCGGAACGTTTCTCCGTATTTCAGGATGGATTGGACTGTGCGGGTCCTTATGATGGACGGACAAAGTCGTTCATGGCCACGTTTCCGGTTGCGTTTGTACTCGCGGCGGCCGGGTTGCCGGTGACTTTGCACGGAAGTGATCCTTTACCACCCAAGTGGGGCGTCACGTTGTCGGTACTGTTGAAGGAAGTGGGTATTGATACACACAAGATGGATCGGGAAGATGCCCGGAGCGCTGCATTGCGTTCGGGTGTCATGTACGTGTCCTCCGAGGATTGGTGCGCACCTCTTCGCAAGCTTCGTCCGTTACGGGAAGAGCTGGGTTTTCGAACGGTGTTTAACACAGCAGAGAAACTGATTGATTATAACCATTCACCGTATTTGGTGTTTGGTGTGTTTCATAATACCTTTCTGGATCGGATTGCGAAGTTGCTCACCCGGTTTAACTATCGTCGTGCTTATGTTGTACAGGGGATGGAAGGTTCTGAGGATCTGTATATTGATCGCCCAACCCGCGTATACGCCGTGGAAGACGGTGATATGAAGCTGGAATTGGTTGATCCAGCAGCCTATGAACTGGATATGCCCGTGCCGGAGCTCGTCTGGACGGCTACAAAGCAACTTGAAGTGGCGGAAAGTGTGTTAAGCGGTGAGGGTCATATTGCTTTTGTGAATCAGGTCTTGTTAAATGGAGGTTTTCGCTTGTACGTGGCGGGGCGTGTCAATTCCATCGAAGAGGGCATATACACTTGTCAGGGATTGCTGGAGAGTGGTGCAGCGTATCGCATCTATCAGCAGTGGTGTGTCTCCATGGGTGGCGAACTGCCGGATAACAGAGCGGTGTCCATCTATCCGGCATCGTCCAGATAATGTAATGCTGGTATTCAATCTTGTTATTGTTTAGCTTGTTTTTATTCCCAAGGATAAGTAACGGTCAGGAAGTCAGCGAATTTCTTGCTCTCTTGCCGCCGTTGTTTCCGCATGGCCGCACGATCCGGAGCGGTCTCGTATAATTTCTTTTCTTCTTCCGTCTCCGGAATAATGCGAGGCACGATCAGTTTGCGATTATTTTCGTCCAAGGCCACAAAGGTCAGAAATGCAGTTGCTGCAATTTTCTTCTCTCCGGTTTTCAGATCCTCTCGAATCACTTTCACAAAAATCTCCATGGAACTGCGTCCTGTCCAGGACGCGAACGATTCAAGCGTAACCGAATCCGTTGGGTTAATCGGGTACAGGAAATCCACCGAGTCAGTTGAGGCCGTTACGGTATTGACCCGGCATAGCTTGGAAGCGGCGATAGATGCAATATCATCGATGTAGGACATCAGCTTGCCGCCGAATAACGTATTATGATTGTTGACATCGGTTGGGAACACCCGTGCCGTCTTGAAACAACGTGTTTCGCGTACATATTTTTTCTCCACCTGATCCATCTCCGTGGGTTTCGGTATCTCTCTCATGCTTTTTCCTCCTTACAGTATGGCTGCTGTGACATTTCATTTCGGGTGTTGCAGGGTCTATTTTTGATCTGTTATCCCTAGTATAGGTGTCGGTTAGATACATATTCAAATGAAGTCAGACTGCAAAAAAACCGCCAGGCGCGGACCGGCGCGCTGGCGGTTAACTGCTGTATATTAAGCCTTAGGCTTGAAAATGCCGGACGGTTTGCCGATCGGCAAGAACGCATAACCGAAGTGAGCGTTCAGTACCGAAGCACCTGTACCATACAGGGACACAATTCCGATCGCCAGTTCAGCGTATGCTGCAATGGTGTGGAAAATGTGAGGAGCTACGCCGAAAGCGTCAAAGGTCAAGCCAAGGAACAGGAAGTCGATCAGAATGAAGATGATAAGCAATACTTTATTCGCTTCAATCGCACCGATTGTCATGAACAGGGTGAATACGAGGTATCCGGCAAAAGCAAATCCGAGCTGTTTGCCATCGGCCTGTTCAGCAAGCGTGGAGCCAAATACGCCCATTTTGATCATCCAGTTGGCCGCCATGGCAAACCAGAAGAATGCGTACGCGCCAAAAGCCGTTGTGCCAAAGGTATTGTTGCGTTTGGAATCTTGAATACATGCGAATAGCTGGGCAAAGGCACCCAGGAAGATCGCCCAAGGAATAGCGTAGCTAAGTCCATCCGTAATGCCAAGCTTTTGGGAAGAAGCGACCAGGGTTACGATAGCCAACCCAAATAATCCCATTGCGCTGGGATCGGCGTTAACAATTTTGACTTTAGTCTGTGAATCGGTCTGCATGGTGATGATTAAGCCTCCAATAATATCAAATCAGGATCAATGGCCGTCGTTGGCCGTCCTCTACATTACATCATTTGTATCCGCCGGGTCCGGACACACACATCGCCCTATTGTACCTGAATGACCCCATTATGGAAAGGGATTTTATTACCTTTTGAACCAATGTACTTTCTGTTTTTTCAATATACACATTTACGACACAATCCGTTCTGGCGGTGAACGATGAGGCCAGACGCTAGAATCCAACCCACGATAATACCACTAAAATTGCGTCATATCAGCCATTTTCGGATCAGCTCTTGTGTGATAAAATAATCTTTATCAAAATTTGGAGAAGAATACAAAACATCCTTGTCTCCTATGCCATATGTTAATCCAACTATAGATTGACAGGAAAAACTAAAATGGTTCACAGAATAAGGAGGTATCAGGGGTCATGGTTATGAGTTTGGATTTGAAAAATAAAATAGAGAAGGCCAGACATAACCTTCATATGCTGGTAGAGCATAACAAGGGTGGTCTTGGGCATCCCGATGTGATTCGGCAGTCTATGGCATTGGACGAATTGATTAATGAGTATAACCGAATTAGCCGAAACCATTCACGGGCCTGAACCCAAAGCGATTTTGATTTTATACACGAAACAAATCATATAGATTGTAACGCTTGATCGTACAGACGGGCATGAATATAGCCGGTATGGACAGCCTCAGTTGATGAGGCGGTATCCTACCGGCGTAATATTCATGCCCGTTTGTTTTGGCATTGTATCCATCATGCATCTGTTTAATGCAGCAATCGTTTGGCTTCCAAATATAGGACCTGCACGAACTTTTTTGTATTAATGCGTGTCTGGGACAAGGAAGGCTCCACATTGTTTTGCAGCTCCAGCATTTTCTTGCGAATTTCGGTGAAATCGAAAAATTTGGATGCATAGTTCTCGAATTTGGGATGTGTATAATCTGTTAATCCCAGAGAAACCACATGGCTCAGAGTCTGGAAGATGGCTCTGCGAACACGTTGTTCCGATGCCTTGATCTCCTTGTTCACCTCTGCGAGAGAGGCGTCTTCTCCCAGTTTACGTATCGCTACATTCTGGAAGATGTCTTTGAGGGATGGGAACGTATAGGGGGACAGCTTATGCTCATCTGTCTCTACCTGCTCCAGATATTCCAGCATGTCCAGCAGATCCCTGCTGCCTGCTTCGCCGATCATGCCCATCTCGGACAGCAGGAAATGTCCTGCAGTCGTAATTGTTTTGTCCGGAACAGGAGCCGCAGCACGTTCGCTAGAATTCAAACCGGACAATCCCTGCAATGTCCGCTGAATATCAGCGATGGATTGCTGCATCCGAAGCCTTTCGTTCACCAGCCGCAGAACAGATAGAATCTCTAACCGGTTAATCGGCTTCGTAATATAATATTCAATGCCTAGTGAATAGGCTTCTCCGATCATATTTTTCGACTCGATCTGGGAGATCATGACGATCTTGCCCTCGAACCTTCCTTCAAGCGCCCGCACAGTCTGGACCCCGTCTCGTTGTGGCATCAGCAGATCAATCAGCAGGATATCCACCTTATGCAGTTCCAACACTTCCGCGTGAATATGTGCTCCGTCCTCAGCTTCCCCGGCAATATCGCCAAGGCCTTCATCCTCAATAATATCCATCAACATGGAACGAACGCCGGGATCATCATCCACGATAAAATAACGCATGTCAGTCATTCCCTTTCTCTGCGAATGGTGTGATTGATAAATCTATGGTAAAGGGGGTTAACTCCGCCATGAACTCTCGTTCCAGTGTAATCGTTCCTTTCCTTCTTGCATAGAACCTGATATGTCAGGTTAAATGACAATGATTGGGCGATAAAGCCCATTTTTAAAATAAATGTAGGAATTGCATGTAGGTATTTGTCGATTTCCGTAGATGTCCTTGTAATATAAGTAACATCCTGAAGTCTGGGGCTAGTGTTGTGCAGAATGGTACAAACTTTTCACGTGACCATCTCTGTGTTTGAAATACACCATAAAAGGGGCATACCGATGGAGCAAACAATACAAGATATTGTCGTCATTTTCAATGATTTTCTATGGTCCAAAGTGTTAATTATACTATTGGTAATATGTGGTATATACTTCACCACCAAGACCCGATTCATGCAATTCCGCATGATTGGAGACATGGTGAAGGTGCTTCTAGAGCCGAAAAGCAAGGTACCAGGAAAAATTTCACCTTTTCAGGCGTTCTGTATTAGTATGGCGGCCCGTGTAGGTACGGGGAATATTACCGGTATTGCACTGGCTATCGCACTGGGTGGACCTGGGGCTATATTCTGGATGTGGATCATTGCAATTATCGGGTCAGCCTCCAGTTTTGTGGAGAGTACGTTGGCTCAGATCTATAAAGTGAAAGATAAGGGCGGATTCCGCGGGGGTCCGGCATATTATATGGAACGTGGGTTGGGCAAACGCTGGATGGGGATTTTATTTGCCATTCTCATCACGCTTTCATTCGGTTTGGTTTTCAATGCGGTGCAGTCTAACACGATTACCGTTGCATTTGAGAACTCATTTGGCACGGATCGGTTAACGGTGGGTATCATTATGGCTGTGATATTTGCAGGAATTATCATGGGCGGTGTCAAGCGGATTGCAAAAGCATCGGAATACATCGTTGTTGTACTGGCCGTATTGTACATTGGGGTAGCGGCTTTTGTGGTGCTGGCGAACATTACCCAGCTTCCGGCCATGATTGCCTTGATCGTCAAAAATGCCTTCGGCATCGAACAAGTGGCTGGAGGAACGTTAGGTGCTGCACTGATGAACGGTGTGAAACGCGGATTGTTCTCCAATGAGGCGGGCATGGGTAGCGCCCCGAATGCTGCTGCAACGGCGGATGCAACACATCCGGTGAAACAGGGACTTATTCAGGCGTTTGGCGTGCTGACAGATACGTTAGTGATATGTACAAGCACAGCCATGATTATTTTGCTATCCGGGGTATACAAAGGTTCCAATCTAGGTGGCATTGAGTTAACTCAGGCTGCATTAAGTGTACATATTGGTCCATGGGCATCAGGATTCCTGGCGGTTATGGTGTTCCTGTTTGCTTTCAGTACACTAATCGGAAATTATTACTACGGAGAAACCAACATTGAGTTTATCAAATCCAACAAAGTTTGGCTGTGGGTATACCGCATTTGCGTTATCGCGATGGTGGTGTTTGGTGCGGTAGCCAAAGTGCAGCTGGTATGGGATTTAGCAGACTTGTTCATGGGGCTCATGGTTGTTGTGAATTTGATTGCTATTCTGATGCTGTCCAAGGTGACTTTTGAAGCGTTGAAGGACTACAAGAAACAAAAGGCTGAAGGACGTGATCCCGTCTTTACGCGGGACCGCATTCATATTCCGGGTGAAGTGGAATGCTGGCAGTCGGAAGAAGAAGTTATAGGAGATAAATCAAAACATGTAACCAATTAAGATTTTATCTGAACGTAGTTGGTTATATAAAATGGGCACAACAAACAACAGGACTTGGATTATCCATCATGGGCAACCCGAGTCCTGTTTGTTGCATATAAAATATATCTTTGCACTAGCCAAAGTTCATCAAAAGATATGTTTTGGTTAATTTTTAACGGAATAGCTGATCAGTTGTTCGGACAGAACTTTCATTCGCTCCCCTGTTTCATTAAGCTGCTCAATCACATCCGTAAAGGAGGATACAAGCGTTGCTTGTTCCTGTGAAGAGGCTGCAATCTGGGAGACTTCAACTTCCATCTGTTTGATGACCTGTTGTACATCTCTCAGACTGGTATCGATATCACTTGTAGCTTGTTTGGCATCCACAGAGAGTTTGCGTACTTCGGAAGCAACCACACCGAAACCAGCACCAGCTTCACCAACGCGAGCGGCTTCAATAGCGGCATTCAGGCCAAGCAAGTTGGTTTGCTCAGAGATTTCACGAATGAACCCGGCTACTTTGTTGATTTGGGAAGAGTTCTGAACAGCAAGTCTTGTGTTCTGCAAGATCTGCTCACTGGTTGCTTGCAATTCTTCAGCATGAGCAGCGACATGTTGCACCATATCAACGAGGTTACCATTGATGGTTTGATTTTCTTGTATAATATCCTCAAGTTGGTTCTGGTTAGATTGGTCGTAAGATACACAGAAAACAGCAACAACTTTCTGGTGATCATCAAAGATCGGAATGTTCAAAATATCCAGTTCGATACCATAAACGTCCTTGGAGAGAGTAGCGAGAGTAGCTTCTCTTCCATTTTTTAAGATGGAAAAGTTTTGATACGATTCCAAGAGTGGCATTCCTTTTTCAAAACCAAGGTCAAACTTGTCGGTGGTAATAACCTCCAATACCTTTTCGTGATCATATACAGTTAAACTAGCTGGTTCTCTAAGGATCAGGCTGATATAAGGCATTACTTTAAGCAGGGCATCTACAACGTTCATGGAAGAGGACCATCCTTTCAATATTTGAATGTATTATTTTTAACGATCTCTATGGAATGCTCTATCTTTCATCGGACGGTAATGGCCTTTCGTGAACGGCATTTTGCATGAAAGAATGAACATTTTATGATTAAATTTTAAAATATTTCCCATTTGAAATGATTTACTGGATATAAGTGTTAGCTGTAACTATTTTTATATCAAGATATTTGTACGAATGTATATCAATTATGGGACATATGTCCTTTTGCATGCGTTATATACGACAACGGAGGGGAAGTCGGAATGAAAGAAATTATGGACTTTGGACTTGTGCGGCAACTCGCCCGAGAGAATGGGTTGGATCAGGTGCTGGACAAGCCTGCACTTGCTGAGTTGCGACTACTTGAAGCTGCGAAGGGCGAGATGATATGTGCCAAAGGTGAGCGACCGGAGCGATTGTATTTTCTCGTGCAGGGCAAGCTCAAGATCTATACCACCCTGCCTAACGGGAAGTCTCTGTTGCTTCGTTTCAGTACACCACTTGCGCTCGTGGGAGATTTGGAACTGATAAATGGCAAGGAGGCTATGAATACGGTAGAGTCTGTGAGCAGAAGCCTGCTGCTGGGTATCAGCTATCGCGCGCTCCAGAATACGTATGCAGAGAACCCTAGGTTTCTCCACTTTATGCTGAGTCAAGTTACGCATAAATTGTACACCTTTTCCAACCTGTCAAGTCTGAATATGTTATATCCGGTCGAAAGCCGATTTGCCAGCTATCTGTTGTCCACCATGGGCCAGGAGGAGTCCTCTTCAGAAGAGATCCAGACCTCCAAGCTCACCGAACTGGCAGATATGCTGGGCACCAGCTATAGACATCTTAATAGAGTCGTTCAAGATCTGTGTAATCGAGATATTATTCTCAAAGTGCAGCGAAAGCTAGTGATCTGTGATCTGGAACAGTTGCGTGTCATCGCGGGAGGCAATATATATGAGTGATGGCATTTTAAAATAAAGACCAAGCCTGTATATCTATGCGACATGACGCGACACATTAAATTACAATACGGTATAACAAAGAGCACCCTCCCGAATATACCGAGGGGTGCTCTTTTTGCTATACACTTCAAGTGGATTAGATATCTCCGCGTTGTTCGAACAATTGAGCGATCTCTACAATGACACGGGTGGCCTTCACCATATTGTCTACCGATACATATTCGAATTTGCCGTGGTAGTTCTCACCACCAGTGAAGATATTTGGTGTTGGCATACCCATATAGGATAGCTGGGAACCGTCTGTTCCTCCCCGGATGGGGCGAATAACAGGTTCGATGTCCAGTCGGGTCATGGCTTCATGGGCAATGTCGACGATCTGGCGTACGGGTTCAATTTTCTCACGCATGTTATAGTACTGGTCATTCAATTCAACTGTGATGCTTTTCTCTCCATACTTGGTCTTCAGTTCGTTTGCGATTTGGAGCAGATTTGTTTTGCGTTCTTCAAACTTCGCCCGGTCGAAATCACGGATGATGTAGCTCATCTTTGTTAGCTCAACATCACCCTCCAGAGACAACAGATGATAGAACCCATCATAACCGTCCGTGAATTCAGGAGCTTCCTCCACAGGCAGGCGTCGATTCAATTCCATCGCAATTTTCAGGGAGTTCACCATCTTATCCTTCGCTGTTCCGGGATGTACATTGGTGCCTCGTACGGTAATTTTGGCGGCAGCTGCGTTAAAGCTCTCGTATTCCAGCTCACCAAGTGGTCCACCGTCGACTGTGTACGCATATTTGGCTCCAAAAGCAGCTACATCGAACTTGTGCGGTCCACGGCCAATCTCTTCATCGGGGGTAAAAGCAACCCGAATCTTACCGTGTTTCACTTCCGGGTGTTCAATCAGATAAGCCATCGCCGTCATGATCTCGGCAATGCCTGCTTTATTATCTGCACCAAGCAATGTTGTACCATCGGTTGTGATCAGGGTGTGGCCTTTATACTCGTGCAGTTCCGGAAAATCCTTGTTGGACAGTACTACATCCAGTTCCGAGTTCAGCACAATGTCAGCACCGTCATAGTTATCGATAACCTGTGGTTTGACATTTTTGCCAGTAAAGTCGGTCGCTGTATCGAGGTGAGCCAGGAAACCAATTACGGGAACATCCTTGTCGGTATTGGATGGCAGTGTAGCCATGACATAACTGTTCTCATCCATCGTCACATCTTGCAGACCAATGGAGTTACATTCTTCAACGAGCAGTTTGCCCAAGGCCAGTTGGCCGGGTGTGGAAGGGCATGTCTCGCTATTTTCATCGGATTGGGTATCCATCTGAACATAAGTACTCAGTCTTTGAATTAATATATCTTTCATCTATTATCGCTCCCTAGCTTGAGTAGTATATAAGTTGAGCTACTTATTTTACACTGATCCACTACGATGCCAGAATAACCTTCTGATCGCTGTTATCCCCAGATTTTTTGATCCACTTTTACAAAGGTGAAAATCTGAGGATAAAGGCGAACGCTCCGCTTCTACAGGTTATTTCTGCCCTCTCCGTTATCGTGTAACCGTTAGTCACAACTTATGTAAATTGGGTATAGTAATTATTGTGGTTCTCTACGGTTATCATATCATGTTTTGCAGTCATTTCCAGAATGGGGCAGAACCGAAATATGAGGATTTCTAGGTATCAAAAAGGGTACTAGGTCACAAAAATGTACGTACTTGTATTTCTGTAACTGAGGTTCATAATAAATGATGAAGAAAGGATGAGTTCTAGACATGCCATTTATCACGGTTAAAGTACTGGAAGGCAAGTCGGTTGAGCAGAAACGTCAGTTGATTGAACGTATGACTCAGGTGGCTTGTGAGACACTGGATGTTGATCCGAGCAAAGTCTTTATCTTCATTGAGGATTTGGAGAAGGACAATTACGGCAAGAACGGAAAACTGTTTTCGGACTTAGACAAATAAGTAAGGCTTCATATATATCATGATCATGGAACAGGAGATGTAATATTAATGACTGAACAATTATTTTCCCCTTATCAATTCAAGAGTCTGCAATTAAATAACCGTGTCGTCATGGCACCCATGTGCCAATATTCCGTGACGGCGAAGGACGGCATTCCGAACGATTGGCATCAGGTTCACTATGTGAGCCGTGCGGTTGGAGGAACAGGACTGATTGTAATCGAGATGACCGATGTAGATCCGGATGGACGTATTACCGATAATGACTTGGGTATATGGTCAGATGAGCATGTGCCTGCCTTCACCAAACTTGTAGACGGAATCCATGCCTACGGCTCCAAAGTAGCTATTCAGATCGCACATGCAGGACGAAAAGCAGAGGATGCTCCGCAGCCGGTTGCCCCATCGGTAGTTACATTCCCGGGAGAAAAGTACAAGGAACCACGCGCGTTAAGTACCGAAGAGGTAGAAGCCATGGTGCAGAAGTTTGCAGACGGTGTTCGCCGCGCAGTACAGGCTGGCGTAGATACCATTGAACTGCACGGTGCACATGGATATCTGATCCACCAGTTCCATTCCCCGCTGATGAACCAACGTGAGGATGTATATGGGCAGGATCTGTCCCGTTTTGGCGTAGAAGTCATTCGTGCAGTGAAAAAAGAAATGCCAGCAGATATGCCGCTGATTTTGCGGATTTCAGCTGTAGAATACGCGGATGGTGGATACGACATCGACCACACCATCAATATCGCTCGTGCCTACCAAGATGCAGGCGTGGACATGTTCCATATCAGTTCAGGCGGCGAAGGACCTTCCGGTCAGCGGAAACCAGGGAACTATCCAGGGTATCAGGTACCATTTGCCCGTCGCTTCCGTGAAGAGCTGAACGTTCCTGTAATCGCAGTGGGTATGCTGGAGGATGCAGCATTGGCTCAGGCGGTGATTGGCAACGGCGATGCGGATCTGGTTGCTGTTGGCAGAGGTATGCTGCGTGACCCTTACTGGGCAAACCATGCTGCTCTGGAACTGGGCGTCAGCAAGGATCAAGCTGCGATTGCAGAGCAATATTCTCGTGGATACTAATTTGCTCTAAATTGTATTTACACTTGCCACTCCGATGACAGAATAACTTTCCGATCTGAGGATAAAGGCGAAGTGTATGCTTTCGATGTAGCTTTCTTGCAGAAAGCTTGTAGCTTAGCTTCTTCAAGTTATTTCTGTCCTCTTCGTTTTCGTGTAAATGTTATTGCAAATTTTATATAGTAAAAAAAGGCCACAGCATGGGTTAAACCTCATGCTGTGGCCTGATTTTGGATATTGAGAAGCATATCCATCCAATTACGGATGGCTACGCTCTTCGAGTCGCTTCATAGACGAATTTTTGATTCGACTGCGTGGGTGGTTGATCCGGGTTAAAGTCGGCGTACACTTTAATGTCAGAGAAACCAATGTGTTCGAGAATTAGGCGTAACTCTTCTATGCCGTACCAACGTAGGGTGAGTTGTTGCAGCTCCGTAGCAACAAGAGCACCCTGATGCCATTGTTCGTAGCGAATCAGACTTACCTTATATTGGTGTAGAAGGTTCACTTCAATGGTTTTCACTTCTACAGTGATCGTATCACCATCGGGTAATGAAACGGTTGATGTTTCTACAGAAGAGGGTTGTGTCACATCGGGCAGAAACAGATCAAACACGAGCTTGCCGCCAGGTTCCAAATGCTGAAATAGATTACGTAATACGTTAATCGACGCCTGTCTGTCTGGGATGAGGAGCAGAGAACCTCCGGGAATGATAATTGCCTCGTATCGATATGGAAGGTCAAGCTTCTCCAGATCGGCAACGAACAGCTCAGGCATGGGTAATGCCCGCTCCATACAACGAGAACGGCAGGAGTCAATCATATCCATTGAATAATCAATTCCATCCACCTTCAAGCCTGCTTCAAGCAAAGGAATGAGCACTCGGCCTGATCCCGACATGGCTTCAAGGATACGTCCTTTGCAGCGCTGAAGATAATGGCGATAGAATTCAATGTCTCCTCCCAAGGAGTGTCCCACAGGTTTTGTTAGATCATAAACGGTGGTGCATAATGGACCGTAATAACTGAATGACATAGTATAGGTGTCCCCCACATTTTGATATAATGAATTGCAAACGTGAAAGGGAACTCGTTAAGATTATCCCTTCCGGCAACGGTTGGAAATGGATTTTTCAGAGCAGACTATCATAGGATTCACGCACCTTTTATGGAATATGTTCCAATTATAGGGTGGGGATAAAGTGGAGGTCAACTTCTATTCGGGTAGTTATACGAAATGGAAATGAAATGTATAAGGAGGTGATTCGAATGGATTCATCATCAAGTTCATCAAGTGCACTGCCAGATATCCGGCAGGAACTGGTACTCCATGCACCTGTAGATAAGGTGTGGGAAAAGGTCTCGACCGAGCAGGGACTGAAAACCTGGTTCATGCCAGGCAATCTGGAACCCGTGGAAGGTCACGAGTTTATATTGGAAGCAGGCCCCTTCGGCCAATCACCATGTCAGGTGACGGAAGTTCATCCGCTGCACAAGCTGTCCTTCCGCTGGGGTAAGGACTGGACGTTGACGTTCCAACTGAATGAACAGCCCGAAGGTACGGATTTCACGCTGATTCACAGCGGTTGGGATGCGGATAAACTGACCGAGTTTGGACAGGCCCACGCTATCGTACGCGAACGTATGGAACAGGGATGGGCCGGAATCGTTCAGAAGCTTGCCCAAGTTGTTAAATAAATCTTCATTCAATCACCCCCAGGTCATTTCGCCCGTTCATTCCGGTGAAATTCGGCCTGGGGTTTCTTGGTGTACCAAGAGCTGGCGAAAACAGATAGAGATCCTTAAAATTATAAGGAAGTTGGCCGATTTTGATACGGAAACTATTTCCGTGAGCAGCAGAAACGTGTAACATGAATTATAGTGATAAATCGACAAAATTAGACGTCTCTCGCCATTGTGAATGGAAGGAATACATAGATGAGAAAACACTGGATTATGCTGACCATAAGTTTCATATGCATTGTCATTGTTCCGCTGGGTTGGATCGCTCAGACGTTAATTAGTGAGCGGAGTAACCCCCAGGCTGCAGATGGAAGAATTGACCTGACCCATTGGGACTTTGATCGCAAGGGTGCAGCGTCTCTAAAGGGTGTCTGGGATTTCTACCCTGGGCAGTTGCTGAGTCCGGCAGATATTGAAGCAAATGTATCCGGTCGCAAGCCTTTGCCGGCTTCGTCTGGCACTCAAGTTCCTGCCCGATGGAACAAATCTTTGGGGCAGGCGCATGGGTATGGAACCTATCATTTGCAAGTTCAGCTTACACCCCGGACGATGAAAAACGATTATGGTATACGCACGCAGAATATACGCATGGCCCACCGGGTATTTATCGATGGTAAAGAGATTGGTGGCAAAGGCCTGCCAGGAAAGACCAAGGCAACAGATATACAATTAAATCTGCCCTTTACAGGATTCACGTCCATTGAGGGCAGTACGGCTGACATTATCATTCAGGTATCAAATTATAGTTACTCGTCTGGGGGCATTGTAGCGCCTATTTTGTTTGGAGACGAGCATAGTATTCTGAAAAGTCAGCAACAAGGTTGGCTCAAGGATCTGATGGCCTTATTCGGTTTTATCTTGCCAGCCGCCTTTTTTCTACTTCTGTTCAGATTACGACGTACGGAGAAGGAGCTTCGTTTTCTCGGATTATTCAGCCTTTCTGGTGCGCTATACGCCCTGACACATGGGGAGAAGTTACTGGGTACGTTTGTACCGTTCCTGACCAATAATGAGATACTTCGGATTCAGCTCCTTAGTTCAGCCGCTGCCTATTACTTTTTGCTTCGGTATATGGATGCCCGTGTGCCAGGAGCAGTTCATCAGTGGTTTGTTCGTCTGGCTGTAGTGCTAATCGTTACCCAGACTATTGTGGGTCTTACGCTTCCTCCGACACTGTTCTCGTCTCTTGAGCTTCCCATGTTGCTGATCTCGCTTGTTGTCATGTTGTATACGCTGCGAGCCATGTTCTATTGGTTGAAAGGCCGGCCGAATGACAGCCACTTTGCACTGGTGAGTATGATGAGCATACTCATGGTTGTTGTGTTGTATACGCTTGGTGCGTTCACTACCCTAGACACAGCGTTCTTTGCGCTGATTGAACTTTTATTATTTGTATTTGCCCAGATGATAGTGACCGCAATCCGCTTTGCACAATCATTCCGAGACGTGGAAGCCCTGTCAGAGCGTTTGCTTGCCATCGACAGCCTGAAGGACGAGTTCATGGCGAACACGTCTCATGAGCTGCGAACGCCCCTCCATGGCATCATTAATATTGCGCAATCCATGCTGGAAGGGGCGGCCGGAGCAGTCACGCCCAAGCAAGCCAAAAATCTCTCCATGATTACTTCAACCGGCAAGCGCCTTTCACTGCTGGTTAACGATATTTTGGATTTTTCCAAATTAAAAAATAGTGAGATCGAGTTAAAACGGGTAGCTGTCGATCTGGAATCCGTTGCTCGTACTGTGGTTGAAGTCTCGGGTTTCACGTTTGAGGACAAGCCGGTTATATTGATTCAACAATGGCCCCAGTCGTTGCCGCTTGTTGAGGCAGATGAAGATCGCCTAAGGCAAGTTCTGTATAACTTGCTGGGTAACGCCTATAAGTACACTGAGCAGGGTGAGATTCGATTGTACGCCAGTGTGGAGGGGGATTGGGTGAAGGTATCGGTCGCGGATACAGGGGTAGGCATTACCTTGGACAAACAGGAGGATATCTTCCAGGCGTATGAGCAGAGTAACGGCACGATCGAGCGATTGAGCAATGGAACCGGACTGGGT
This sequence comes from Paenibacillus sp. SRL342, assembly GCF_984798905.1. Lineage (NCBI taxonomy): Bacteria > Bacillati > Bacillota > Bacilli > Caryophanales > Paenibacillaceae > Paenibacillus > Paenibacillus sp. SRL342. Next base: position 6,887,568 of record NZ_OZ481790.1, on the reverse strand, counting down.
CTGAGTATTACGCGAAAACTCGTTGAGCTTGGCGGTGGTGAGATCTGGGTTGAATCGGCGCCGGGGCAAGGTTCGACCTTTCATTTCACCCTGCCTGTTATGAAGTTGCCTATGTTGCAATCTCATTCGAAACCAGTTGCCGCCCGATATGTTGCTGCACAGGGGGCAGGGGCGAAGGAGCTTGTGACAAGAGAGTCAGATGAGCCGGATGATCTTCCGGAAGCGGAGCATACGATTCTGATTGTAGACGATGACCCCGTGAATCGACAGGTATTGCTTAACCTATTGTCGACAGAACGATATCGCGTGATTGCAGCGGACAGCGGGTCCACTGCATTGAAACTCCGTGAGGAGTTCCCGTCCATTGATCTTGTTATTACGGACTGGATGATGCCTAAGATGTCCGGGCTTGAGTTATGTCGCAAATTGCGCGAGCAGAGTTCCTTGTCGGAGTTACCGATTCTGATGCTGACCGCCCGCGGGTTGCCTGAGGATATCAAACACGGATTCCAGGCGGGAGCCAATGACTTCCTGAGCAAACCGGTGGATGCTGGTGAATTGCGTGCCCGGGTTCGGACGTTAATTGAGATGCGGAGTTCTGTGCAGGAGGCTATTCGGACCGAAATGGCCTTTTTGCAGGCCCAGATCAAGCCGCACTTTCTATATAATGCACTCAATGTTATTATCGCGACCTGTGCAGTGAATCCGGACAAAGCAACCGATCTGCTGATTGAATTGAGTCATTACCTGCGCGGAAGTTTTGACTTCCAGAACAGGGAGCAGCTTGTTCCTTTGACCAAAGAGTTGGAATTGGTGGAGTCTTACGTGCATCTGGAACAGGCCAGATTTGAGGAAAGACTCGTGGTCGAGTATGAGGTGGAACCAGACATACAGCTCTATCTGCCACCTCTCAGTATTCAGCCACTTGTGGAGAATGCCATTCGCCACGGCGTGATGGAGCGGGCAGCTGGTGGGACAGTTCATCTTAGGATTTTCCAAGAGAGTGAGCATGTAGTTGTACAGGTCCAGGATGATGGTGTTGGTATCCCTCCTGAGCGTATGGCTCAGGTCAAGTCTGGGCGCACCGAAGGTCCGGGAGGTGTCGGGCTGCAAAATATAAACCGTCGCCTGATGTCTCTATATGGTCAGGGACTGGAGATTCATAGCCATGTGGGTAAAGGCACGCAGATCCGATTCCGTATCCCTGTGCAAAAGGTGGATTATTCCAATTAATGTGCAGAGTGAAGCAATTATGGTTAACAGATTAATAAGCGGGTGCTGATAAAATCGGTATTCCTATTGAATCTTTCATGGCAGGAGGCTGAAAGAACGATGAGAGCCATTGTGATCGATGATGAGAAGCCAGCGCAGCTTCATCTGGAGCGACTACTACGAACGGACGGACGAATTACACCCGTGCAATGTTTTTCAACAGCTCGTGATGGTCTGCATTTTCTGGCAAAGGAACGTGTAGATGTTGTATTTTTGGACATTGGAATGCCGGAGATGAATGGCCTGGAAGCGGCTGAATATATACAGCAATTGGATCAGAGTATTCGTATCATCTTTGTTACGGCTTATGCGGACCATGCAGTGGAAGCATTTGAGCTGCATGCTCTGGATTATGTACTGAAACCGGTAAGCTCCGCCCGATTGGCCAAAACCATTGATCGAATTGCGGGCATAATGTTGCATACTTCCCAAGTTGCAGCCACCACCGAGGTACAGCAATCGGAACCTGTATCTGTGGAGTTGGATACTGAAGTTCCGGGGCTGCTTACGTTCAAACATCTGGATATCTACAGAAGCTTGGATCAGGGTGCCAAGAAACATAAGTGGCGCACAACCAAATCACAGGAATTGTTTGCTTTTTTGTTTCATCACAGGGAAGAATGGGTAAGCAAGGAGATTCTGCTGGATAAGCTATGGGGTGATGTTTCCCAGGAAAAGGGATTAACCCATCTACATACTTCCGTGTACCAGATTCGAAAGCTGCTTAAGGAATGGAACATGACAGGTAAGCTGGAGTACAATATGAACCGTTATCGTCTGTTATCTGGCAATCTGGTAAGTGATGTGGATCAATTTGAAAAAGCCATGGTCTACAACGTCATCACATCAGACAGTGTTGAAGACTTGAGGCATATGATTCCGCTTTATCGTGGCGATTATCTGGAAGAGCATGATTATCATTGGGCACAGGCCAAAGCAAGGGAACTCAGACGCAAGTATACAGCGCTGGTTATGGATATCGCGAGATGGGACATGGAGCATGGTCGTGGCAAGGTAGCGATTGAGCAATTAACGATATTGCAGGAACGGGAGCCTTATTCGGAAGAGATCTGTCGACTCATGATGGAAGTGTATGCGTCCATGGATGATCAGCAAGGCATACTTCGTTTATATCATTCATTTACATTGACATTAAATGAGGATCTGGGGTATCAGCCCGAGCCCGAAACAAGCAGGTTGTATCAGGACCTGACGGAGCAATAAACGTAAGTTCAGACAGGAGGGTGAGACATGAAGCTATTCATACACCGCAAAGACTTGCGTACGGATGATCTGGCCGCATTCGATTATTTGCGGGAACACCAAGAAGAGAGTGTGCATGTTCTCATCTATGATCCTTTCCTCCTGCGGCGAGGCCGAGAGAAGGAACACAGCGGTGTGAATTTCAGGCGGCATGCGGCGGAATTAGGCAGACAGTATCTTGAAGCCAAACGAAAACTGCATGTTGCTTACGGCAAACCGGCTGAAGTGGTAGATTTCATTCTGAACGAATTCAAAGGTGAGATTGACGAGATTGTGGTCCATCGGGACATGACGCCATATGCAATCGAGCGGGATAGGGCCATACGCATAGTCAGTGAGGCGCACGAGGTTTCGTTCACACAACTGACGGATCATCTGCTGATGGATCTGAATGGATTTGCCAACTTTACAGGCAAGTCGGAGCCATATAAGGTATTTGCGGCTTTCCATCGGCGGTGGGTGGAATTCATGAATGAACATCCCAACCCTCCTTCGGCAACAACGGTTGCAGCGTTGAAGGTGAGTGATCGTCAGATTGAATGGCCGGATGTAATGCAGGTACCTCCAGAGTTGCTGGAGGGCAGTGGTTCGAATGACGAGGACCCTCATCTGCTGTTGGATCAATTTTTATCGGATCGAATTGCTGAATACGGTGATCATCGGGATGAATATGAGGCTTACGAGCCGAGTCATCTCAGTTCTTACGTGGCTGTGGGGGCCGTATCCATTCGCAAGATGTATGATGCGGCGAGTCGCACCGCAGAAGCGGGGGAATGGATCAGGCAGTTGTGCTTCCGCGACTTCTATCTGTATCGAGCGGTCTATGAGAGTCACTATTTTACATATGAAAAGGTGTACGATCTCTCGACTCTCCATGATAATCACTTTGAACGGTGGTGCAAGGCGGAGACAGGCATTCCGATTATTGATGCAGCGATGACGGAACTGAATGAAACCGGACATATGCCCAACCGGCTGCGAATTCTCACGGCGATGTTTCTCACCAAAAACCTGCAATGCCCGTTCACCTTGGGTGAAGCCTATTTCAGGCGCAAGCTGAGTGATTATGATAACATTCAAAACCGTGGTAACTGGTTATGGTGTGCTTCGCTTGGTGAGAATGCGGCTCCGTATTTTCGGGTGAACAATCCAGTAACACAATCCGAGAAATATGATCCGCAAGGTGATTATATTCGCAAGTGGTTGCCTGAATTGAAGGATCTGCATAGCAAGGACATCCATCAGCCGCGCAAGGATGCCATCGTTGATCTGAAGGTATCGAGACAGGTAGCTATTGACGTGTATAAACAGATTCTGGCGAGTCGTTCGAAGTAGACTGAGTCAGGGGCGGGATGCATGCCCAAACCCAAATTTACCATTCTCATCCGTTTGATCCAATATTCATTTGGTTGAGAGCAGGATGTTCCACAGACCGCGTACTCGCGGTCTTTTTTACATATATAGACATGAAAATAGTGTGAAATGTGTTGAAAATTTAGGAATTGTTAAGAAAATGGACTATCCATCTTAAGCATTATGGCTTTTAATAGATAGAGAGCTTTATTGTATTAAGTCATATCTGACATATTGACGAACACATTAAGGAGAAACGTAAACATGAGTGAAACACTGAAAAGAGAGCGAATTCCAGAACTGAATCTGGTGCGTGCCATGGCAATTATCGGCGTACTGTGCGTGCATTCCACGTCCTATGCGACGGTGGACATGACGGGTTCAGGCTACTACTGGCTGTACAACTTTATTAATATCTTTATGAAATATGGTACGCCAACCTTTATTTTTATGAGCAGTTTTGTACTGTTCTATAACTATTATTCTCGTCCGTTGGATAAGAAACTCGTGAGTAACTTCTACAAGAAAAGATTTGTGTATATTTTGCTTCCGTATTTCCTGTTCTCATTAATGTATTTTGTGTTGCTGCATTTCACGCATTATCAGGGCCGACCTTTCGGCGAATCGGCAGTAAGTTTTATCACGAAATTGTTTACGGGCAAGGCCTATACACATCTGTACTTTGTGTTTATTAACATGCAATTTTATCTATTATTCCCATTGGTGTTATGGTTGCTTAAGAAATATCCTTCTGTGGTGAAATGGTCTGTTCCGATTGGACTATTGATTCAATGGGCATTCATCGTAAGTAATAAATATGGATTCCAGGTACCCAACAAGGGAAGCTGGGCGTTCTCGTACTTCTCCTATTTCATGCTGGGTGCTTTTATCGGGGTGTATTTCCCTAAAATCAAGCAATGGTTTGTCATCAGTCGGGCCAATGCCACCAAAGGACGCGTAGCTTCATGGATTCTGCTCTGGGCGGTATGGATCATTGCCGGACTTGGCCATGTGTATATCTATTATCTGCTGCGTCTGAAGATCGCAACGTACAACACACTGTGGTATGAATTCTTCTGGAATGTGCATACCTTTGCTTGTGCGCTGGTACTTATCCAGGTCGCTTATCTGCTCTATCGCAAAGGACCGTCACTGATCGTGAAGCCGCTAAACCGGCTTGGAGCCCTGTCGTTCGGGATCTACCTGATCCATCCCTTCTTCCTGCTGGTGTATCGTGAATTTCCACCGCAAACAGGTGTTTCCTGGTTAGTGCATCTGTGGTATGCCGGAGGATTCGGTGTAGCTCTGATCGCTTCGTGGGTTGTCGTTGGATTGACGGCAAGGTTTGTTCCATATGCATGGGTGATCTTTGGCAATCTGCCAAAACCGAAACCACGTCTCGCGCCACAACAGAACTCGGGACAATTGGACGTACGTTAAGATACATTTCCAATTAGAGGAATAGTAAACCGTTTCTTGGTCGACCTTAGGGGAGAGCGGGGAGCGGTTTTTTCGTCTATATAGATATGCTGGATGTGGGGAACGAGTGTTTCTTTTTCATGTATGAGGGGTAATCATAAGGCGGAACGATAATACATTATGGATAACAGGATTAAGGTGAATATAATGACAACATGCGAAAAATGCGGGAGACCGATGCAGGATATATTGGAATATGTGGAACACATTCTTCACGAATGCAGTGAACAGACACAGGAGTACAACTCAAAAGATTATCAGGCCTATGGCCATGAGGGTGTTCACGAGCAGATGTGATACAATAGAAAGAAACCGGATTCATACGGAACCGAGGTGACAACATGGAGACGGGTCCAGCCCCTTTCCGGCAAGGAAAGACGGAACAAGAAGCGCGACTGAGCAAAACGTGTATGTATTGCGGACAAAAGCGGCCAATGTCCGAATTCCGGCGCAGAACCGGAAAGCGGGCAGGTCCCGGAGCCAGGCGGGGAGCCTGCCGTAGCTGTCGCCAGCTTGGTGGACAGGCTGACCACGAGGCAGGTTCAAGTGTGAGCGGGCGAACGAATGAACGGATGGAGCGTCAACGGGATGGCTTGGAGACCCGTGAGGTTACTGACAGTCCGTCTGCCTCAGTGAGAAATGAGGCAGGTCGTACCTCCCATGGTATGGAGCAGGGATCTGCTACGTTGGCTGAGTCTGACAGAATTCTGGTGTCTCAACCATCAGTAGAATCGTCATCTTCGAATGACAATGAACATGCTGACTTGGTGACTTCCTCACCCTCTTCTTCGGGTATTCCGAAGAAGAGGAGAAGACGGAGGAAGAGCAAGCGATCAGAGAGCATAACGGGGAATGAGCTGAGAGAGACGAGTCTGGAGCAGGATGGTTTGGCAGGTGAGGTCTTGGTTGAGCCACAGCCAGGCGAGCACTGGCGTGGGGAAGAAGGGCATTCGCAGGGGCGTGCTTCTGCGAATGAGAAAGGCACTGCACAGCGGGCAAGCGCGCGAGCTGCCGCTGCAGTGCAGGCCGCCGAGCAAGCGGCGGCGGCCCACCAAGCTCTGCTGCCAGCTGAGCCGCAAGGCCCGGCAGCAGAGCCCATGGCTGCGGATCAACCGACCGCAGCCAAACGCAAGCGCAAGCGGCGCCGCAAGCGTGCTGCCGCGCTCGCGCCCGGCGCAGGGCAGGCCCGCAGCGTAGCTGCTGAGGCCCATGCGCCGGCACTGAGCGACCGTGGCGATGCCACCACGGTCGCTGCGCCTACGGCGGCGGAGGCAAAGCCTGCCGCCACCGGGCGCGAGCCCGGGCAAGCGCCGGGGGCTGCTGCGGAGGCAGGGCCTCCTGCGCCCGTGCGCCAGCCTGGCTCGCCAGGGTCCAAGCCGCGCCAGGCGCGCAAGGAGCGTGCGCCCAAGGCGAACGGCGAAGACGCTGCCCGCGGTGTATCTGGGCAGCGACCCGCGCATGCCAGCCGAAGCCACGGGGCTGGCACGGATGGCCGTCCCCGCCGCCAGACCCCGTCGGCCCCGGTAGCCATCGACCCGGAAGATCCGGCTTCGCTCCGGACCAACCGGCAAGGAATGGTACGGATGCGAGGCAAGACCGACAAGGGCAGACGTTGGCATCAGGAAGTGGACATGGAGCTTGCGGTCACGCTGGTCAAGGAAAAAGCCGCTGTGGTGGTCAATCGGTACACGATTCGCCGATTGTTCAGCAACAAGGATTTCAAGCGGTATATTTTAACCCGGGATCACTACACCTGTTACTTCTGTGGATCGTATGGAGATACGATTGACCATCTGCTGCCGCGTGCCAAAGGTGGACATACCACCCCGCTCAACTGTGTCTGCGCCTGTAATCTGTGCAACCAGTCCAAAGCAGCGATGGATGCCGAAGAGTTCATGCGTTCCGGTATTCCCGAATGGAATGCTGCCCATCAGGCAGAGTTGATTGAACTGGCCATGCAGGAAGCGCAGCTGGAAGAAGGATAAATACCCCCGAAGAAGGATCGGGGTTTCGATATGAAAAGCACACCAAGACCACAGAGGTCGAGGTGTGCTTTTTTTGATTTAATTTTGATTGGGGTGGGAAGTGAGTTTGCCGTGCAATAATTTCTTCAAATTGACATCGGTGTTCATTGAAGATGTACGTTATACTGGGAGGGAGTTGCTAACGAAGCTTCATCATCCATAAGAATGATGAAATGTATAGTGAACATCAAGCCTGAGAACTTAGACTGTATAGATTGGATGGATGCAGATGACCCCGGCAGCATTGGACATTATGTCATATATTACGGAAGAAAATATTCGTTTCTGGCTGGAGAAGTTTCGCTCCCTGGGCCCGTTACCGGGAATTTTGCTTACGTTTATGAAATCATTTGTACCGCCGCTTCCAACGCTGTTGATTGTGGGCGTAAACGGTGCGGTATATGGTCTGTGGGCAGGATTTATATATTCATGGATCGGCATGGTGCTCGGTTGTACCGTTACATTCCTGATCGTACGGGAGATTGGGAAATCCGCTTTTGTAGAGCGATGGGCACGCAAACCTCGTGTACAACGCAGCATGGTATGGATTCGAAGGAATGCATTCAGTTATGTTTTTCTGCTGAGTATCTTCCCGGTAGGTCCGTTTGTCATTATTAACGTGGCGGCAGGTATCGCGCGAATGCGATTGTTATCCTTCCTGCTTGCGGTGGGCTGTGGTAAAGCGATCATGATCTTCTCTGTTACGTATATCGGTTCCAATGTGGAACAATTTCTGGAGCACCCTATACGCTGGGTAGGCGTATTGCTGTTTATTGCGGTATCCCTGTGGGCAAGCCGCAAACTGGAGCGACACTTTACCCGGTCATCGTCAGATGGTGAAGATCTACATGATCTGAATCAACCAACTGGCAAATCGATTTCTTCATAAAAAATGATCAGTACGCAGTATAGGATGTCAGTAATCCTGTTAGATCGAAGGAGGACCTAACATGAATGATAATATCTATGCATTCAGCCGAACGATAAATCGTATGAGTGAAGATGAACTTCGTTCAGTACTGCGTGTGCTCTATATGAAATCAGCTCACGTGGTCAAGCGGCAGGAAGAGCAAGGTGAAAAGGTGGATTTTGCGGAAGCGGTACAGTCACTGTTTCGAAATATGGATACCCCATTTGATCTGGGTCGTCTGGAACAACAAGCTCTCGCCGAGGTTGACAAGCCAAATGAAATTCATATTACGTTTGGAGAATCACCTCTGAGTAGTCTGAAAATGGGAATGAGTACATTACCTGATCAGGAAAAACGGAGTTATTTCTCTATAGATGATAATTATGCGGTAGGGCCATTAGGTGATCTCACCCGGCGTGCAGACTTGCAACGCAGGCATCTCTGGCTGACCGAACGAATGTGTCTCAATGACCGTGAGGCATATGGCATGCATGAACTGGAATCATTATTTGATCTCGAAGCCACAATACAGTCCTTTGATTCCAAGACGTCGATCATTATCTGGTATGCGAATAATGCACGGGAGAAGACGGGACTGCTTTACGCCATGTATCTATTGCGGAACAGCGAGAGCCCCATATATCTTATCGAAACGAGTGGCTTATATAAGCAATTATTTGATAGACCTGACGTTCAATACGATGTGCTCCACACAGGCGAGATTCTTCCGGAAAAGCTTTTGGCGATGTGGCACGTCTGCTCTGAGCAAGAGCCATTGTCCAAGCCAGAGCGCCGCCAACTGGAGCAGGATTGGCTGGAACTTTCGGTACAGCCTGGGCTATTACGTATGATGGAGAATGGCGTGATTCGGAGCTTAACTGAAGATGCGTTGGACGAGTACATTATGCAGAAGGTGAGGGAACTGACACCGAACTGGGAGCCAGGCAAGTATATCCGAGCAGCTCGTATTGTGGGTGAAGTGATTGGTACAAGTAGCCAGCATATAAGTGATGCGTTCGTGGAGTACCGTCTACGGCAACTGGTGCTGCAAGGCCAACTTGAAATGGATGGAAAGCCACTTGCAATGAGGTATTACAGTATTCGGCTTCCCGAGCGCTGAAAGGGACTAAGGCTGAAACGCACGGATAGAAAAACAAGCGACGAGATCACAAAGTTTGAAATAAGACGGAAGATTTGAGCAGTTCCTTGCGCTTACAGGAAGATGATCACGAAGTGTCTCCGTTACCAGCTGTTCAGATTTAACACTTAAATAGACTGTTCCACCGGTGAGTAACTCCTACATGTCCGGGGAACAGTCTGTTTTTTTCTCATTAGGTACTAAACCAGCTTCGCTTGTGCAATATCCAATAACATTCTTCTTTATGATCATCATTGTATTAAGATTTCTTCCCATCCCAGATTTCTAGTAACGGCCCCTGCTGCCCATAGACCGGATCGGTATCCGGGATCGGAACCTCTCGGATTTCCTGAAGAGCCTTGGCACGATCGTCTTCTTCACCTGTGCGTGTGTTGTAACTCATGCCGCCCGGATAAGCACCGGCAATACGAAAATCACTGCTGGACTCCAGACGTTTATGCCCTGTCCCAGCGGGAAGCACAACAACGTCGCCTGTTTGAAGGTAAACTTTCTGACCATGTTCTCCGCCTAAAATCAGTTGCACGAATCCACTCACCACAGCAAGTGCCTCATGAGCATTACTATGATAATGATGATAATTGAACACACCATTCAACCAGCTATTTCCCCATCCATTACGGTTCAGCAACGATTCTGCATGAAGAGCCTCTTCAGCCCATACGTTTTTATACAAAAGCACAGGCAGGGTCGGATGATTGGGAATTACACCGTCATCCTGAAGGAATAACGTCTCTATGTCCTTATTCCGTTCATTCATCTCACATCACCTCACTATAAATTACCCGATAACCTCAAGGACGAACAAAAAACAATTGTAAAATGATACAAAATGTATCATTTTAAGGTTATACTCAGTACATAAACTCTCTTCAATGCACTCGTTGTATAAATCGCAAGGGGGAATCGTGTGTGAACATTGTGATTACAGGGGCTTCTGGATTTGTGGGATTTAATCTTTCACAGTATTTGGCGCAAAAGGGGCATCGAATTACCCTTCTGGATCGGGATGATTATTGTCAGAGGCTTGTTCATATCTCACCTCTGCATGAGATGCCGCTCATCTGTTGTGACCTTACAGTGGACCGGATTCATCTACCTCCAGGAACAGATTACATCATCCATCTGGCAGCCATGCCACACGTGGATTATTCGTATCATCAGCCAGGGGAAGTTTTCCGCAATAATACACTTAGCACACAGGCTATCCTGCAATATGCTACGGAACATCACATTCCAGTCTTGCTGGCTTCATCCGTTGAAGTGTATGGCGGCGATTGGGGCAGAGTCTATCACGAATCAGATCCGTATGCACCCGTCTCTCCTTATTCTGCATCCAAGGTCGCCTGTGAGATGCTTGCTCACTCCTACGCTCAATGTTACCAGCTTCCAGTCAAACTCTTTCGTTTGACCAACCTCTATGGTCCATGGCAATTACCAGACCGTATTATTCCCCGAAATTTTGGTCGGATGTTGGACGGACTGCCTCTGGATATTCAGGGATCGGCAGTGCGTGATTTCTTGTATGTAGATGATGCCCTCCGGGCCATTGAACAGATTATGCTGAAAGGCAAAGACGGACAGGTCTACAACATATCAACAGGGCTTGGAACAACCATGCAGGAGATCGGGGAGATATTGAAACCAATGGATCGATCCGTAGCTGCTGTAGAGATTCGGGAGCAAGAACCAACCCAGTCCAGAGGGTCGAGTCTAGTCGTACATTCAGGCAGATTGCGAGCTGAATTGGGATGGCTACCGCAAACCACGTTGGAAAAGGGATTGGAAAAAACCTTCCGTTGGTATCGGGAACATCCCGAATGGGTCAGACAGTTCAGCCGTGAATACCATACAACAAGGGAAACGCGCAGTTTCATTATCGATATGGCAAGATACGCAGTTCCAGCAGTATAAAAAACACAAAAAAAGCCAGGGAAGGGTGTATTGAGTAACACCTTCCTTGGCTTTTTTGCGCCTCCGTCTCACATTCGGATAACTTCCGAACACGGACGGTCAGGCTATTTTAAAACGATCTATTGCACGAAATCTTCGTGCTTTCTGAGGTCTGCATCAAAAGGATCTAGTGATCTCTTTTAACGTCGGCAATTTTATCCTGTACGGCACCTTTGGCTTTGTCTTTTTTACCCTCAGCCTGAAGGGATCTGTTATTGGTTGCATTACCGATCTGATCCTTCACTTCGCCTTTGGCCTTGTTTACGCCTGCTTTGATTTTATCGCTAGTTGAATTACTCATATCGAACATCTCCTTCGTTTCTGGTGTAGTCCTTATTAACCGGGATGTCCGTATTCTAAACGCAATGGGTTTGTGCCAAGTTTTGCATTCGTGACGCAAGAGGTTCATACTTGAAATTGAAAAGATGTCTCAATAATGGAATAAGGCAGAGCCCAACGCTGCATAATAACGACAGTGACCAATTTCGTTGCATGATTATCTTGATATTGGAAAACAATTCCTGAGCATTTGGATAAACGAATCCTTCCTTGTGTACATATCGCACATCTGGTCATATGTGATCTTGTCTTAATACCACATGTGGTAGGAATACAGATCTTGGACAGGAGGATCGGCGGCGTTAGCTTGCCTTCATGGGTTGACAAAAAAATCGATTTTGTTACAATGTTCACAATATCTTCACAAGTGTAAAAAATTTCTTTTTCATGTTCATGTGTAAGAGGTGTAATATAAGGGTATAGAGTTCGGTTTCGGCCTGCTTGTCGTTTTGTGCGTCAACACATGTTGTCCGCAATAGATCCAAGATACAATGCATGATGTGGGAGTAGCCTTGAGCTACGCTTATCCTATTGTGTGAAATTTGGTACATTTAAATGTATTCGATGTATTTTGTGGTTCGGCTCTGCTTGACAGGCATCATGAAAGTCGCGGACTTCTATCCCAAAGTAAAGGAGGACTTTCTCTTATGTCACAATCGCCTACTCAACAAGAGGTGCCAGTTACAGAAGGTGCCAACGTTTCCGAGCGCCAGTCCTTGGACGTTCTGGATCAACTGATGAAGCCTGAGGTACAGGAGTCTTTAACCGTTCTGGTGGAGAACCTGCCTAAATTGGCTGAAATGGTTACTGCTATGACAAAAGCTTATGACTTTGCACAAAGTGTAGCAACAGACAAAGTTCTGATCAGCGACACAATGAGCGCAATGGGCGAGTTCGCTAAGCCTGTTGTAGACAAAGCTAAAGGTGTAGCTTCTGCTGCCATCGAAGCCAATGACCGTGCGCAAACAGAGCAAACTTCAGTTGGCTTGTTCGCTATGCTGAAAATGCTTAAAGATCCAAACGTACAACAATCGCTTCGTTTTGCTCAATCTTTCTTGAGCATCTTGAACGAGCGTCAACAACCGAAACGTTAAGACTTAGAAGAACGGAGGATGGATATGTCGAAGCAAATTTTGATCTTGGGTGGAGGATACGGCGGTCTGTTGACTGCATTGACTGCGCGTCAATACTTGTCTCCGGAAGAAGCGACAATTACTGTCGTGAACCGTTACCCTACACACCAAATTATCACGGAACTGCACCGTCTTGCAGCGGGAAGCATTGCTGAACAAGCAGTTGCTCTTCCACTTGAAAAATTGCTGCGTGGCAAAAACGTGAACTTGAAAATCGATACGGTGGATACAATCAAGCCGGACGAGAAAAAAGTTCTGATGACCAGCGGCTCCACATACTCTTACGATGCACTTGTCGTTGCCTTGGGCAGCGAAACGGCATTCTTCGGAATTCCGGGATTGCAAGAGTACAGCTTCACGCTCAAATCGGTTAGCGATGCAAACCGTATTCGTGCACACGTTGAAGCACGTCTTGATGCTTACAAACAGTCCGGCAACAAAGCAGACGCTACGTTTGTTATTGGTGGCGGCGGCTTGACAGGTATTGAGCTTGTTGGCGAATTCGCTGACCTGCTTCCTGCTGTATGTCAAGAAAAAGGCATCGACTTCAAAGAAGTATCCCTGTACACAGTTGAAGCAGGTCCTTCCATCCTGGCAGGATTCCCGCCAGAGCTGGTTGAGCGTGCTAAATCAAGTCTTGAGAAACGTGGCGTTAACTTCATCGTTGGCGTAGCGATTACCGAGATGAAAGAAAACGAAGTTCTGCTGAAAGACGGCAGCTCCATCCCTACGAACACACTCGTATGGACAGGTGGCGTACAAGGCAACGCTGTTGTTGCTAACAGCGGAATTGAAGTGGATCGTGGCCGTGCGAAAGTTACGGAAGTTCTGCAATCGACTTCTCACAAAGACGTGTTTGTTGCTGGTGACAGCGCAGTAGTCTTCCCTAGCGAAGGCGCTCGCCCTTACCCTCCAACAGCACAATTGGCTTGGCAAATGGGTGAGACTATTGGTCACAACTTGGGCGTTATGTTCAAAGGTGGCGCAATGGAATCCTTCACACCAGTATTCTCCGGTACGCTGGGAAGTCTGGGTCGTAAAGATGCTGTCGGCATGATCGGTGGCAACCAGACTCGTCTGAAAGGTCTGCCTGCAACCATGATGAAAGAAGCAAGTAACATCCGTTACCTGGCTCATATTCACGGTTTGTTCGCACTGGCTTACTAATCTTAATGCCATTCAAGGGCGCCCTTTTGGGCGTCCTTTTTGGTTGTCACGATTACAAAGGATAACAGATATTCAGAATGAAAAAAGGTGCGGCAGAAGTGGTCAAATGTGAGGTCGCGTATAAAGTACCTAGGGGATATGGCATATTAATGGGACAACGGAAGACTTCACATTTCTTAGAGGTACTGAACAGGCATGGACATGAAGCCGGCGCTTAGAAGCGCCGGCTTTCGTTTAAATTATAGGATGAGCATCTTTAAATAAAAGGAACGGGGAGCAACAACAAGCCATCCGTTCAACTGAGAGGAGAATGACGTATGAACGTTTTAGTTATAGGAGCAAATGGGCAAATCGGTAAGTTTGTGGTGGAGCAGCTGGCACAGGAAGGCAAACATAAAGTAACGGCTATGATCCGCAAACCGGAGCAGGCGGATGCACTGAAGGAACTCGGTGCAGATGTGGTGATTGGTGACCTGGAGGGTAGTGTAGAGGATTTGGCTGAGGCAATGAAGGATCATAATGCCATTGTGTTTACGGCGGGTTCTGGCGGATCTACCGGTCAGGACAAAACACTGCTTATTGATCTCGACGGTGCGGTGAAAACGATGGAAGCCGCAGAGCAGCAAGGAATCTCCAGATATATTCTGGTCAGCGCGTATGGCGCAGATCAACGGGAGAAATGGTCAGAGTCCATTAAGCCTTATTACGTGGCGAAACATTATGCGGATCGTGTGTTGTTTGCAAGTGATCTCAATTACACGATTATACGTCCAGGTGGTCTGAAGAATGAACCGGGCACAGGTAAGATCGCAGTTGGAACCGATCTGGAGCCAGGAAGCATCCCGCGTGAAGATGTAGCCCGCGTAATCGTGGCTTCTTTGCAGGAAGAGAAGACGTACCGAATGGCCTTTGATCTAATTGCCGGGGAGCATCCGGTTGAAGATGCCTTGGGCAAATTGTAGATGTTATTGTAAGATAACGGGAGAATGAAATGATGGGGATGAGGGGGAGCGCTGCATGAACGAAGCCGTGCTGGTCATAGAGGATGAGCCCAAAATAGCACGTCTGCTGGAACTGGAACTACAGTATGAGGGGTATCAGGTGGGCAAGGCTGGTAGTGGAACAGAAGGACTGGAGAAGTATGCTGAAGGACAGTGGGATCTGATTCTGCTGGATGTGATGTTGCCTGGTCTGAGTGGAATTGAAGTGTTGCGGCGAGTTCGTGCCAAAGATGCTACGGTTCCGATCATTATGCTCACTGCCAAAGATTCTGTGGAAGACAAAGTATCCGGCCTGGATCTAGGAGCCAATGACTACATCACCAAGCCGTTCCAGATTGAAGAGCTGCTTGCCCGAGTTCGGGCTGCATTGCGGCTTAGTGCAGTAGCGTCTGTGGCTTCTTCCGCTATTTCGTCTACACCTGCTGATCCGGGGAATGGCTCTTCTGGGCATCAGGATGAAGCTGAGGCGGGCTGGTTGACGGCTGCCGGGTTGAAACTAAATGAAGGAACGCGAGAGGTATCCCGAGATGGTGTGGCCATTGAGCTTACTCCACGTGAGTTCGACCTGCTCGTGTATCTGCTTCAGAATCAACGTCAGGTGCTCAGTCGTGACCAGATTGTACAGGCCGTGTGGGGATACGATTATTATGGAGATACCAATGTGGTGGATGTGTACATCCGTTATGTGCGCAAAAAGGTGGATAACGGATTCACACCGCCCTTAATACATACCGTACGGGGCGTTGGATACGTCCTGAAGGAACAGTTATGAGCCTGCGCAGTAAAATCTACGGATATTCGTCTGTATTATTTGCTGTGCTGTTAATCGCGGTGAACCTATCCGTCTACATCGTGTTTGAACGGATGTCGATTGATAACGAAGTTAATCGGGTGGAAGCGGAAGCGGAGTCTATTGTCAAAGGAGTGCGTCAGTCTGCCGGCTCCATTCCGCCGGATGACTTGTTACGGGCGTACGCGCCTGTGAACGGCATGCTTCGGATTGTTATTGAAGACGGCACCAGTTCCCCGGTGACAACAACAGCAGCTTCCGAGCAGCTGAGCAAGCTGCCCTATAAGTATGAAAGTGAGAAGAAATCGGAGTATACCCAAGTTGAACAGATTGGTTATGTGTGGGTATCAGTCCCGGTCATCTGGCCTGATGGCGAGGTGGTGAATGTGCAGGTCACCGAGAGTGTAGCAGAGACAGAGAATCGCCTATCTGTACTGCGAACCGTGCTTGTGGCGGTCACGATTATTGCTCTCATTCCAGCCATTATCTCCAGCCGGATTCTGGCGAATCGGATGACCAGACCGATTCAGCAGATGACACGTACAATGAGTGACATTCAGTCCAGCGGCCAATTCAAGCGTCTTCCACTGGAGGAAGGGTCTAAGGATGAACTGAAAACGATGGGACAGACGTTTAACCGGATGATGGATCTGCTCGAATCCAACTTTGAACGACAGGAACGATTTGTATCTGATGCATCTCATGAGCTCAAAACTCCACTGACCATTATTGAGAGCTATGCCAGCCTGCTACAGCGGCGAGGAAAAGAGCGGCCCGAGGTATTTGATGAAGCGGTAGAAGCGATTCTGGCCGAATCGGTTCGTATGCGGGAGATGACCGAGCAACTGTTACTGCTTGCGAAGCAGCCAGAGCAGTGGAATGTGCAGCTGGAACGTGTGGATATCACGAGACTGGCTACAGACTCCACACGTGCGTTTCGCGAAGCCTATCACCGTGAAGTCCGGTGTGAAGATCCAGGTCCAATCTGGGCGATCAGCGATGAGAGTAAGCTGAAGCAGCTTTTGTTTATTTTGCTGGATAATGCCCGGAAGTATAGTGAGGATGCAATTGAAGTCAGGCTGGAAGCCAAGGGACAGGAGTGCCGTATTCGAATCGTGGATACCGGGATTGGTATGCGGGAGGACGAGCTGGAGAAGGTATTTGACCGATTCTACCGGGTTGATCCGGCCAGGACACGCAGCTTAGGCGCAAGTGGTTCAGGTCTGGGGTTGTCACTTGCCAAAGAGCTTGCAGGAGCAGTTGGAGCACGGATCGAACTGACCAGCACCGAGGGTGAAGGCACCGAGGCTTCAATTATTTTGCCTTTATCGGTTCAGAACGGGCCGCTCTCATGAAATTCTCATTCTTCTCTTATATACTGATAAGCATCAGATCAACTGGGGATGATAAGAGAGTGCATAGGGGGAAACGTGATGACAGAGCATGAGCAGCGACCACCGGAGATGAAACGGCATGAACAAGGGAACAGTGGATGGGCAAAATCGCGAAGGTCACTCTGGTGGGGTGCAGGACTTCTAGTTGTGCTGATTGTAGCAGCTGTTGTGTGGTGGAAGCCGTGGCAATCGACGGGTGCGGTACTTACGGCAGATGCGGCGGCCCAATCCGTACTGGATCAATATCCGGGTGAGATTGTGAATTCCACGTTGAAGGATGGGACGTATATCATGCAGCTCCGTTCGGAGACCGGCCTATATGATGTGCAAGTGGATGCCGTTACAGCTGCTGTGAATTCCATTAAACGGCTGGAGTCGAACCCGCAAGCGGAAGAGAAGACGTTATGGAGCCGCGAGCAGATCAAGACGGCGTTGTTAAAACAACAAACAGATAACCAATTGGTCTCGCTTGAACTTGTGGAGCAGCAAGGCAGTCCGGTATACACCGCGGTAGTAAAGGCAAAGGATAACAGCCGTGAAGAACTCACGATTGATCCATACACGGGAGAGACGATAGCTTCCAAAACAATAGCAGCCCCGACAACTGAACCAACCAAGGATGATCCCAAACCTCAGTTTCTGAGCGAGAAACAAGCCAAGCAGAAGGCACTTGCGGAGGTTCCGGGGGAAGTGGACGACATCGAACTGCGTGGAACCAACAGCGGGAATCCGTATTATCTGGTGGAAATTGATCTGGCGGATGGCAGGGAAGCCATTGTGCAGGTGAATGCGATCTCGGGAGCGATTCGATCGGTGACTTGGGATGAGGACGAGGATTAACATTTGTACAGGAATCCATTGAATATAGAGTTACACCTTGTTGGATAGATGATTCCTAATTTAGGGGTCATCTTTTTCATTTCTTTTAGATTACATACATAATGAACACTCATTAAATGAGCATTCTCTTCATTTTCTCATCAAATTCTAATCTAACTCTCGCTGATCTCTCATTCCTGCAGGTTATTCTATAAAAGTAGACGAGAACGAAAACAACAACGAGGAGATGAATGATGATGATGAACAAACATAAACTTTGGATTGGTAGCTTGTCAGCAGCAGTATTACTTGGTGGATCAGCCGTGGCGGCTAGCGGGAATGTGAACGGACAATCGGTGCAAACTACACCAACGTCAACAACACAATCTGCAACACAGAATCAGAACAGCACAGGTAAAATGCTGAATGCATCACAAGCGAAAGCGTTGGCGTTAAAAGCGGCCGATGGTAAAGTGGATGACGTGGATCTGGAGCGTAGAAACGGCCAAACGTTCTATGAAGTTGAGATCGACAGAAAAGGAACTAATGATGTTGTCGTTCGTCTGGATGCTTATACAGGCAAAATCCTTGCGGTCGTGAATGATGAAGACTACGATGATGACGACGATTATAAAGGTACTGTATCCGGCAACACGTCTAATAACTCTGCTTCCAAGCAGGTCAAATTGACGGCATCCCAAGCTTCAAACATTGCGTTGAAACAAGTTACGGGTGGTAAAGTAACCAAAGTCGAGCTGGATCATGATGATGGTCGCTATGTGTATGAGATCGAACTGAGAACTGCTCAAGGTGAAGCAGATGTAGATATCGATGCCAACACAGGTAAAGTATTATCGTTTGACCAGGATTTTGACGACCAAGATTAAGCAATAAGGGCGAGTATACGCCGTTAAAACATCATATAAAAACCTGCCTATGAACAGCCTTACACAGCTAGAGATCGTTACATCATGGAGGTGCAGGGCAGGTATAGCAGTGGACGCTTCGGGGGAAGCGTCTTTTTGCTGTTTATGGAGAGAGCGGAGTATAAAATTGTACATCTTCCGCCGGATTGTTCACTATTCGAGCGGGAACGTGGCGGATACAATCGGAATCAGGGAGGTGAAGGCCCAGCCAGTAATGCCAGGAATTTTAATGCTGAAATGCATCATCGATCGGAGGCAGAAGAGACATATCGATTTTATTTTTATGTAAGCGCTTCACTAAAAATATGGAGGTGCATTACGATATGGCTATGAACGATGGATGGTTGAAAAAGAATACACTTTCACGCCGCTTTACCCACCGCTTAAGTTATCTGCTTGTTTTACTCTTGGCACTGCAATCAATAGGGATGCTGCTTGCACCCGGACCGTATGCTTCAGCTGCTCCGCTTAGTGTAACAAACGGGATACAGTTCAAGGATACCAATGGCAATGTTGTTCATGCCCATGGGGGCGGGATGATCAAGGCAAACGGGTATTATTACTGGTTCGGGGAGAATCGTAATACAAATGGAACGTTCAAGGCGGTATCGGTGTATCGTTCATCGGATCTGAAGAACTGGGAGTATCGCAATGATGTGCTGACCAGCAGCTCGGCTACCGAGCTAAATATCTCCAACATTGAACGTCCAAAAGTCATCTATAACAGTTCGACTGGCAAATATGTGCTGTGGATGCACAAGGAGAATGGTCTTGATTATGGCGAGGCCCGAGTGGCGGTAGCTACTTCGAATACGGTTGATGGCAATTACACGTATGTGGGCAGTTATCGTCCACTTGGGTATGACTCCAGAGATATGACGGTATACAACGATAACGGAACCGCTTATCTGATCTCTGCGACCCGAGTGAATGCTGATCTGAATATATATAAGCTGACCCCGGATTTCCTGGGTGTGGAATCCCTCGTCACAACGCTGTGGCCTGGACAATATCGTGAAGCACCTGCTCTATTCAAAAAAGACGGCGTCTACTTCCTGATCACCTCGGGTGCGACCGGCTGGAATCCAAATCAGGCCAAATATGCGACAGTCTCCAGCATTACAGGCACATGGAGCGGCCTAAGCAATTTTGGAGACAGCACAACATATGGTTCTCAATCCACCTATGTTGTTCCTGTAGAAGGTTCACAGACCACATCTTATCTCTACATGGGTGATCGCTGGGCCGGTGCCTGGAGCGGACCCGTGCAGGATTCCAAGTATGTCTGGCTGCCACTCTCATTCCCGAGTGCAACTAGTCTGGCGATGAACTGGGCCAGCAGTATTACGATTGATACAGCAACAGGGACTGTGACCGGAATTAGTACATCGGATGTATGGGACCCGAATGCTTCATATCAGCTGATTAGTCGTAAGAGTAACAAATTGCTAAATGTCATTGGGGGTTCTTCCGCCAACGGTGCGGATCTGGAGCAGCGAGCAGATGGGGGGATGACAAGTCAACAGTGGCAGATTACCGATGCGGGTGGCGGTTATGTCAAAATCATCAACCGTTCCAGTGGCAAGCTAATTGGTGTGGAGAATGGTGCCACGACCGATGGGGCTGTCATTGAACAGTGGCATGATGGTGGCTGGGCCAGCCAGCAATGGCAACTCGTCCATGTAGGTGGTGGTTATTATAAACTGAAAAACCGCAGTACAGGCAAGGTATTGGATATCTCTAGTCAATCCCTGGCAGATGGGGCTGCGGCCATCCAGTGGACGGATAATGGCGGTGCGAATCAGCATTTTCAGATTGTTAAGGTGCAGTAAGACGTTTTAAATATTATAAAATAAGGTTCAGCATAAAGTGGAAGCCCTTGTCTCTTACCATAAGGTGGGACAGGGGCTTTGTGATGTATTCACGCATTTAAGTGATGCTTTTACTCGTAGGGGATGTCCAGACGATGGCTGATATCGTGACCTTTTTCCGATCATTACCATCCCAATCTGTGGTAAACTAGTAGAATTGTAGAAAAAGATAGAGACAGGAGCTGGATAACGAAGTGAGTGAACAACAAGTGCTATCCATTGAAAGCTTGCGTATGAGATACAACGGACGTTATGTGTTGAATGGCATCGATCTGGAAGTAAATCGCGGTGAGATGATTGGATATATTGGTCCAAACGGGGCTGGCAAAAGTACAACGGTTAAGATCTTACTCGGGCTGGTTGAAGGATATGTAGGCACGGTGCGAATCTTTGGTAAAGATATTGCGGATGGCGATGTAGAGTATAAGCGCAGAATTGGCTATGTACCGGAGGTCGCGGAATTATACGAACAATTAACGCCTGCGGAGTATCTGACTTTTACGGGAGAGTTATACGGTATGTCCTATGAAGATGCGGATTACAAAGCCAAGCTATTGATGGATTGTTTTGGACTGGAAAAATCATATCATTCCCGCATTGCCTCCTTTTCCAAAGGTATGCGTCAGAAAGTGCTGTTAATCTCTGCGCTGCTGCACGACCCGGATCTGTTGTTCCTGGATGAACCGCTTAGCGGATTGGATGCCAATAGTGTGATGGTGGTCAAAGAGATTTTGTCACAATTGTCAGCCAAAGGCACAACCATCTTCTATTCGTCACACATCATGGATGTGGTGGAGAAGATCAGCAGTCGAATTGTACTGATCGCTGAAGGACGCGTAGTGGCAGACGGTACGTTCAAGCAGCTCCAACAGCAATCCATGGAAGGCTCGCTGGAGGAAGTATTCAATCAATTAACGGGCTTCAATGAACATAAATCCATTGCTGAGCGTTTTGTATCCATTGTGCAGGAGGTGTACTGATATGGAGGAATCCTCAGACTTCCGTACACTCCAGATTCTGGATCGCTTTCGTCCGCTCATCGCCAAAACAGGGGCGGATTATGATGTGCTGCGCCTGATCTTGCGAGTGAAGTTCCAGATGGATCAACGTAGAGTACCTACTATTTTATCCAACAATTCAGGGAAAAAGGAGCGCAAGGAAGGTAATCAGTTTCTTCGATCCCTGTGGTTGTATGGATTAATGGGACTGATGATGGTTCCCTTCGTCGTCTGGGATACGGGGCATTTTATGCTTCAGATGGGTCTTGTATTTGGCATTTTAATGTTTATGATCATGACGTCCATGATCTCGGATTTTTCTTCCGTACTGCTGGACATTCGGGATCGCAATATCATCATGACGAAGCCCGTTAATGGGCGAACGGTAGGTATGGCCCGAGCCATCCACGCAGGCGTATATCTGCTATTGCTGACGGGTTCATTAACCGGTATACCGCTAATTGCCGCGTTGGTGACGCATGGGATCGGATTCTTTCTGATTTTTCTTGTGGAACTGATTCTGATCAATATGTTAATTCTGGTGACAACGTCCCTGATCTATCTGTTCATGATGAAGTTTCTGGATGGCGAGAAGCTGAAGGATATGATCAATATGGTGCAGATTCTGCTATCCGTGGGGATTGCGATCGGTTATCAGCTGGTCATTCGTTCGTTCAGCATTATTGACTTTGGTATGGTATTTACCCCGGCTTGGTGGCAGTTGCTGTTACCTCCGTTATGGTATGCGGCTGCATATGAATGGTTATTTGCAGGGGGCGGGAATGTGTGGATCTATACGTTCACAGCACTGGCAGTCTTGGTTCCTGTCGTGAGTATGATCGTATATGTGAAGCTTATGCCTTCCTTTGAATTGTATTTGGAAAAAATGGCACATTCGGGTCAGTCCTCCGGACGCAGACGTGGAAGATGGGATCGGTTGATCTCCAAGGTGGTCAGTCGTTCGAGAGAGGAGCAGGCTTGCTTCCGTCTGTCAGCCAGCATGATGCGTAATGAACGGGAATTCAAGCTGAAGGTGTATCCATCGCTTGGTTTATCATTTGTTTTACCTTATGTATTTTGGTTTACTGAATTGCAATCTTCTAGTTGGGCGGAGTTTAGACAAAGTTCGTTTGTATACACCTTTTACATCGTGCTGATGCTGGTTGTAACGGTTGTAGTCATGCTGAAATTTTCAGGACAATATAAGGCATTCTGGACTTTTCGCGCTGCACCGATGGCGAATGATAGCGCGTTATATAAAGGAGCTCTAAAGGCATTCTTATGCAACATGTTCCTGCCTATATTTCTGGCAAATGCCATTTTGTTCACCTGGACATTTGGATTACGTATACTGCCAGATATTGCGATAATTATGCTGACGGCTACGGCGCTTGTCCCACTGGCAGGCAAGTTGTTGCTGCGTAAGCCGCCGTTCTCCCAGTCCTTCAGTATGGCGCAGCAAAGTGATGGCTGGTATGTATTCGCCGCCCTTCCTGTGCTTGCTATGTTATGGGGAGTCCATGTCTTTTTCCGCTCGGTATCGGGGGGCGTATGGATCTATGGTGCGTTACTGATCGTAGCGAATGTGTTGCTGTGGACGCTACTGTTTCAGGAGAAGAAGACAGCGAAGAAGAGGCCGGTTGCAGTTTGAGAATAGAGTAGTAGAGAAAGAGAGTAAGAGCGCTAAACGATAAGAGAGGGTAAAAGAGCTAACCGGGACACTTACGTCTAGGTTAGCTCTTTTGATAAGTGATACTACCCCATAGAACCTCGTCCGCAGCGCTAACGAACCTGAGACAACCTATTCAGGGTCAGAATCTGAAATATAAATTCTAACGAACCTCAGGAACGCTATCCTTCGGAAAAGTAGTTATTTAGCTTGAAAAAGGACCAAACTTGGCACAATAACGTGTCTGAGATTCGTTAGATTTTAGATCCATGCTAAAAGGGGCTAATAACGTGTATCAGGTTCGTTAGAATGAAGTAAAGCAGTGGAGGTTCCCCAGGAGGGGGCACCCTATCTTGTGAGGCCTGCTCGGAGGATGGATTCCGCTAGCCGATCGGCTGCATCCGCTGTGGAGATCGCAGATTGCGTAGCCTCTGCGTATACCTTGCTCAGCGTGCCTGCAATCCCCGCCACTTTTTGGCGGATCAGGTCAGGCCCGGCGCCTTCCAGCTCGTAGGCGGTGGAGATGATTCCGCCTGCGTTGAGCACATAATCAGGCGCGTACAGGATACCGCGCGCCTGCATGCGGCCTGCAACCAGCTGTCGTTCACTCAGCTGGTTGTTGGCCGCCCCGGCAACGATGGAGCAGCAAAGCTCCTCCACCGTTGCCGGGGTCAGTACGCCCCCTAGGGCACAGGGGGCGAAGACCTTGCAGTCAGCGGCGTGGATATGGGCCGGATCGGCCGGGATGGCGCCGCTGAACTGCACAAGGGCACGTTGTACACGCTCCGGTACAACGTCTGCCACAATGAGCCGTGCCCCGGCTGCATGCAGGTAACGGCACAGGGCATACCCGACCTTGCCAAGTCCCTGGACGGCAACGGGAATGCCCTGCAAAGATGCAATGCCTTGCTGGCGCAGGGAGGTCACAATGCCGATGTGTACGCCGTAGGCGGTCATCTCGGCAGTGAAGTCATCCTGCGCCCCAAGCGAACCCGTGGTGTCCGTCACATGTGCGGTCTCCAGTCGGATCTGGTCCATGTCTGTCGCCGTGGTACCCAGATCAAGACCGGTCACGTACCGTCCGTTCAGCCGCTCCAGACAACGTCCCAGTGCACGAAAGCGCTGCGCCCGCTTGGATACGTCCGTATCCAGACTTTTATCTTGTGGATGCGCCACCTGATTGGCAACGACTTCCCCTTCTGCGGCAGCGCTCTTTTGCTGCTCTACCCCTAGATCTCCAGCAACATGCTCAACGCTCTGAGACCCGCAACCATCCTCAACCGGTTTTGCATTCTTCGCAATAGGCACATTCCATATGACCACTTTCCCGCCACCATACGGCAGTCCGGAGATTGCATTTTTGTACGTCATGCCTTTGGCAAGTTTCACGGCATCCCGAACAGCTTCTTCCTCGGAGGCATATGTCCAGTAACGGCATCCGCCCAGCGCAGGCCCAAGGACCGTGTTATGAATGGCAATGACCGCCCTCAATCCACTATCTGCATCATGGCAAAAAATGAGTTCCTCCATGCCTTCCCGCTCCATCTCCTGCCATAGCTGCATGACGGTACCCCCTTTTTGTTTTGACCCATCCATCCTGGTTTTGACCTGATATCCTGTGCCAGCGTGCTTGGCTTTATGATGATACAGCATATTCAAAGACCCCCGTTTTCGACCCTGGGAACTCCGCCGGGTTGATAATCGGTACAAACGGTTCTATAATGGCAGTTCCGGCATGCCAGAGAGCAGAAAATGCCTACGGATTTACATCCAACCGTTTAGAATGAGGGTATAACGTCCAATGATGGAGATAGAGCGAACATACAGGAAGCATAGATGATACGAAATCGTCGAGGATATGCAGCAAAGGGCCAATTCCATTGTGAAGGCCAGGAAAGAGGGATTGTGATTGTTTAAAATATTGGTATTTATCTTTTTGATCCAGATTGTATACGTATCGGCTTATACATTACGGATGATTCTGACACTCAAAGGCCAGAAATACATCGCTGCACTGATCAGCATGGGTGAGATTGTGATCTATGTACTCGGTCTGAATCTTGTGCTCCAATACCTGACTCAGCCTTCGGCCCTGATCGTATACGCGGTGGGTTATGGACTGGGAGTGTTGCTCGGTGCGTGGATTGAAGAGAAGATCGCGCTCGGTTACGTTACCGTTAAAGTCATCTGTAACCAGATGGGCAACAACGTCGCGAATGCCCTGCGAGATAAAGGATATGGTGTTACTGCATGGGTGGGCAGTGGACGTGATGGAGATCGGCTTGTGATGGAGATTCTGGCAAAACGTAAAAACCAGAAATTGCTCTACCAGACGATTCTCGATCTGGACCCCAAAGCATTTGTTATTACCGTGGAGCCCAAACAGTTCCATGGCGGCTTCTGGACACGTTCCATCAAAAAGTAAAATCGAGCAGGTCTGCAGCAGATGCAGTCCTGCTTTTTTAATTTCATCCCATCTGGAATGTTCTTGTACCACGATATATCCATGAAACCTTACTCCCCAAGTTAACTCTGTACGATTCAAGGTTGCTTACAGTACAAACCCTTACCATACCAGCCTTTTCCAACCATATGTGAGATAGAGATTATTGTTGTAATCGTTTACAAAATGTACATTGAGAACATGTCCTTCGTAACATGGCATGGCAGCGATGGGCGAATGTAATCATTATATTTCGGGAGGAATGGAATCGATGAAAATCAAATTTCGAAGCTTATGCAGCACAGCCTTGGCTCTAACGTTGGGGTTAACTTTATTGTCCGGCCCGGCAAGTGTGCAGGCAGCAGGCAACGCAGACTACAATCTCACAGGCTTCTCCCAAGGGAACGCGGGCGGCGGCATCATTAGCGAATCAAACACAGCCACGTATAAGAAAGTGTATAATGCGACCGATCTGGCACTGGCTCTGAAAAAGAACTCCGGTGTCAAAGTTGTTGAGATCATGAACGATCTGAATCTGGGATGGAATGAAATTCCGAGCGCAGCGCAGACTTCTCCTTTTGCCAAGCATAATGATGCGCTGACGCATCCCGTATTAAAACAGACTGGTGTCAGCAAGCTCACGATTGACGGTTTCAATGGACTCACGATTTTCTCCGCCAATGGCTCCAAAATCAAACACGCTGCGATCAGCGTGAAACGAAGCTCAAATGTCATCATCCGCAACCTGGAATTCGATGAGTTATGGGAATGGGATGAATCCACCAAAGGTGATTACGACAAGAACGATTGGGATTACATCACCCTGGAGGAGAACAGCAACGTATGGATTGATCACTGCACATTTAATAAAGCCTATGACGGACTTGTCGATTCGAAAAAAGGAACCAGTGGCGTGACCATCTCCTGGTCCCTCTTCAAAGGGGATGACGGCAGCTCGAACAGCTGGGTTACCCAGCAGATTAACGAATTGGAAGCGAATAAGGCTTCCTATCCCATGTACAACTACCTTCGCAGCAGTGCTGTAGGTCTTAGCAAAGCCGATATTATCGCCATCTCAGGACCACAAAAGAAAGGACATCTGGTCGGTTCGACCAGCTTGGAATCAGCTAACGCCAACCTGTCCATGACACTGCACCATAATCTGTACAAAGATATTCAGGATCGGATGCCACGCCTGCGTGGAGGCAACGCACATGCATACAACATCGTGATGGATTCGACAGGGGCACGTGCCGCTAAAGCCAAAATTACAACGGCGATGGCAACAGCGATTGCGTCCAAAGGTTATAAGTTCGATATCATTGGCAATGGGGCAATCTCCACAGAGAGCGGAGCCGTATTGGTTGAGAAATCAGTCATCAAGGACGTGCTGTATCCTGTTCGCAACAATCAGACCGATCCGGCAGATTCAACCTATACCGGCAAAATCAGAGTGACCGATACCATGTATTCTTTGGATGGAAGCTCATTCCGTGGCAGCAGTGATACGTCTGGCAGTCCACTGGCGCCAATCCCGGCGGTGATAAAATCGTTCTTCTGGAATGGCTTCTCGTCATTGCCGTACAGCTATACCACGGATGATCCGTCCACTTTGAATGCACGCCTCACGGCTTCCAATGGCGCGGGTTCGGGTAAATTGACCTGGTCCAAGGACAATTGGTTGAAGACAAGTTATTGATATCAGAGTAACCTGTTGCTTTTACGTTCTTCAAATAAGGAAAAGAGTGCTCCTGCAGCTACGATAGCCGGGAGTGCTCTTTTTATATAATTTAGCTACATAAACAGTTTGGTGGCCTATAGAAGAATGATTTCTTGTAAAAGTGGATCATCTCCAGCTACAGCATGTGTTGGTCTCTCCGGTGATCGTTGTATATCAATATCCATCTTCATTACCCCAGTGAGTAATTTATGACAAATTAACCATTTATACAAGTACGACTTGTAATTTTACTTACCGGTAAATATAATTATTAGAATTGACCAATAAGGATGGTGAAGCAGTTTGGATGTATGGATATACTCCGCACTTACGCTTGTTTATTTGATACTTGTTGCTCGGATGGGCGTCGATTTAACCCGGAGGAAGCAATGGCTTGCGTATTCCAGTTTTCAGCTAGTTGTAGCGTTTAGCTTGGCATATGATAATGGAATTATTGCTGTAGGTAAGTTGATAGGGGAAGGGGATATGTTAATGGTTCTCAGTAGCCTTCGATTTTGGTTACATGCCTTTGCTACCCCTACCCTTATTCTTGTTGGTTACCATATCTTGCGCAGCTCAGGTGCCAGGTTTGCCAATAGAAGTATAACGAGTGTGGTAGCATGGCTGATAACTTTAGGTCTGGTTGTCTACCAGATTGTAGGCTTTACTGTGTCCGAGGTTAAAAATCTCAAAGTTACAGAAGAGTATGGAGTACTGAGATATATGGCAGAAGGTCATGGAGGTCCGCCGATGATGGTGATCATCGTGGGGCTTGTACTCTTGTTTGTTAGCCTGATCGTTCTTTTCAAACATAAATGGGTATGGCTGTTTGTTGGGACTGCATTATTGTTTGCAGGGCAGTTAATCTCCCTGCCAGTGGAAAGTGGAGCTTTAACCAATGTGTATGAGCTGATCCTCATCCTCTCGATTTGGAGAACGACTACATTTTTGAAGAATTCAACAGATCATCGCCGTCGTTAAGCTCCGATGCATTAGAAAAGACTGGCCCGTAAGATAAAGGCCAGTCATCTGTGTTCGTTGATTTCATTTTTTTAATTCAGTTATCCATAGTATCTGATGAGGCAGACACAGTACTCACCGAGTCACGATAGATGATGTTGCCTTTCACGTGTACACGGCCGAAACTGCGGTTCGGGTTGTCGACCTTTTTGAGCATGGACTGAACTGCCGTGCGTGCCATCTGTTCCACATCCACTTCAACAGTTGTCAGCTTGGGATCGGATAACATCGCATAGATATCATTATCAAAACCAACAACAGAGCATTGGCCAGGCACCTGAATATCCATGGAAGTCAGTTTTTGAACGAGCAGATGAGCGACCTGATCACAGTTGCATACAAAAGCGGTTGGCAGCTGTTCCGGCAGATCAATCTCAATAAACGTACCCCGTTCATCCCGATCATTCAGAACCAGATCCGGATTCATTGGCAACCGATGTTCCAGCAAGGATTTGTAGTAACCGAGGAATCGGTCCTGGATGCTGCTCGTGGAATACAGGTTCCCTACATAAGCAATGTTACGGTGGCCTTGCTGAACCAGATAGTTCGTCAGCTCATAGGCAGCGTAAAAGTTATCGGTAACAACGGAATCGATGTCCGAATGTTCATCGTAGAAGTCGAGAAACATTTTGGGAACTTCCATCGATCGCACCAGTTCAATATACTCTTTGCTGATCTGTCCGAGCACGATGAAACCATCGACCTTGTTGTCGCTGTACAGCTTGGGCAGTGTTAATTCCTCCTCATCCTCCACATTCAGAATGTGCAGAATGCCGTAGTAGCCCTGTTCCTCCAGATGTTTGGTGATGCGCTGGAACACGCGTACATAGAACGACTGCGTAGGCCCGGTAAAACGCTCCGGGATAATTACGCCAATATTATGGGTTAAGCCTTCCTTCATCGAACGGGCAGCGGCATTATACCGGTAGCCCATTTCAACAGCAAGGACTTTAATTTTTTCCTTTAATTCGCCACTCACGCCATCTTTATCATTCAATGCTTTCGAGACGGTCACACTGCTGACCCCGAGCCTGTCGGCGATATCCCGCATGGTGATATTATTCTTCAGTATGGTCGCCTCCTTCAAGCCGGTATAGGCACAATGTGCTGTCATTATGATGAGTGCTTTCTCCGACATAATAACAATCCATATCAGTATACATCGTTACCAACTTGGAATAAAGCAATTCCGGCTGTTGTTTCGCTAATTTTCAGCACATTGCAGGTTTCCCTGAGAGGACGCTCTACCGATGTTATGTCAATTGTTTCTGTAAAAGCTTCTCATTCTGTTCTATCAGCTGACCCCGCTGGCTGGCACAGTCCAGGGAACGATACGGATCAGCCGGTGTATTGAACGTATAATCGACTAATTTTTCCAGCGTGGTTGTTGCCACATGACAGCGGGTATCACTGGAAGCGTAATAGATAAAGACTTCTTCCTTCTCATTGACCACAGCACCGTTGCAGAAAATAACATTGGACACATCGCCTACCCGCTCATCGTCATAAGGAGCAATGAAGTGGCCGCCCGGCTTGGCAATAATACGTGCCGGATCATTCAGATCCGTCGCGAAGGTGTATAACACGTAACGCAGGCCTGCTGCGGTGTTCCGAACTCCATGAGCAATGTGAATCCAGCCACGATCCGTCTTGAGCGGAGCAGGGCCCTGACCGTTTTTGACCTCGTATACCGTATGATATTGCCGTTCGTCGATAATTGTCTCTTCATGAATGACAGGGTTCAAGATGTCCTCACACAGACCAAAGGCGATTCCGCCGCCGCTGCCTGTTGAGATGAATCCGTCTTGTGGACGGGTGTAGAAGGCATATTTTCCATCCACGAATTCCGGGTGTAATACGACATTGCGCTGTTGAGGGGAATTCGTTGTGATGTTGGGCAACCGTTCCCAGCTTGTAAGATCCCGTGTACGAACCAGTCCTGCCTGTGCCACTGCGCTGGATGTATCAAATGCAGGAGCCTCCGGGTCTTTGCGTTCCGAGCAATAGATGCCATAGATCCAACCATCCTCATGCTGAACAAGGCGCATATCATACTGATTGGTTTCATCCGCATCAATATCTTCCCAGACTAATGGTTTACCTGTAAAGCGGAATCCGTCGATGCCATTGTCACTCTCGGCGAGCGCAAAGATCGATTTGCGATCCAATCCTTCGGTACGAATAACCATGACGTATTTGCCATTGAAATAGATGGCTCCAGGATTCAGCGTCGCATTAATGCCCAGACGTTCCATGAAATGCGGGTTGGTCGTCTCATCCAGATCGAATCTCCAATGCAGCGGTACATGATGGCGGGTGATAACCGGATATTGATACCGATCATATATGCCGTTGTAGAAGGAAGAATTGATCTCATTGGGGCGAGTAAGCAGCTGCTCCTGTTTCTCCAGTAACTCCTTGTATTTCGGGTGTATCATTCTGATCCCATCCTCTCGATTAGTTCAATACAGAATCTGCTATTGTGATACGGGCATTTCCACGGTCCGGCAATTTCGCTCTGATCCGGTGTTCCGTTCCCATCAACTGACCAGTACCATTCCCCACCAGCGCGCTGATCAATGATGTTTTCTTGCGTATAGGTCCACAAGCGCTCCACTCTCTCCAGAAACATTGGATCACCTGTACGCTGATACGCGTTATAGAAACCGACCATCGCCTCGGCTTGAACCCACCAAATTCGCTTCTCATCGATATGTTCACCTTCTTGTTCATTTAACAGGGAACCATCCACATTCACGGCTACATTGGAGATGTTATAGGCGATATCCGTTACCATTGCCGCATACTCCGGATGTTGTTCCATCCCTAGAACTTTCAGTGCTTCGTCGATCAGCCAGCTGGCTTCAATGTCATGTCCGAACGAGCGCAGATCGATGAGGGATTCCCACTGATTATTGAAAAATACTCCGAGAAACTTGGTGTCTTGGTCATACACCCGTTCATATAGAATCCCGAGCAGGCGTTCCAGCGCTGCCTTCACTTGTTGATCCGGCCACACGCGATAGAGCGTGGTGTAGGCCTCCAGCACATGGATATGCGTATTCATTGTGTAATCTGCAATCACTCCATTTTCGCTCAGCATTTCATTGGGCTGTTCCTTCCATGTGCGATCAAATTGTTCCTTGTACGCAGGTAGTTCGACATCCAAACCTTTGTCCTCGATTAGAGCGAAAAGCGTTTTCGCAAGTTCCAATGCAGAGGCATCCCCGGTAGCACGATAGTACTCACTGAGTGAATACACGCCGAATGATTGCGTATACACATGTTTGCTCGTATCCAGTGCTTCCCCTGTGTAATCTACCATCCAGTACATGCCGCCATATTCGGTATCCATCACATGATCGGCGAGAAAACGGTATGCATGCTCCGCGTGCTCGCGCCATCTTTCGTTTCCGGTAACCCGATACGCTGCGGCAAAAGACCAGAGTTGTCGTGCTGTGGCGATTCCGCCTTTGGGTGCCTGTGGATTCACCTGAAGATCATTGCCAACCCAGCCGTAGAATCCACCGTGGGTTGTATCTTTAATGTTGGACCAGAAGGGTAAAATTTGCTTTTCCCAATGCGCTTTAATCTCAGATTGAAGTTCGGTTGTTTTTGTATTCATAAGTGAGCGCTCCTTCAACGTGTTACATAAATCTTAATATATAAATTGAACTAAAGAATATTTACACTGGCCACTCCGATGACAGAATAACCTTCCGATCGCTGTTATCCCCAGATTTTTTTTGATTCCCTTTTTCAAAGGTGAAATTCCGGTGATAAAGGCGAACGCTCCGCTTCTTCAGGTTCTTTCTGTCCTCTACGTTTCGTGTAAATGTTTAATCAATATATATATTTAAGTTAACGGTAACTTTATTAAACAATATTAGTGCCCTGAAAAACAGATGTCAACGAATTACTTCGTAATTTCTTTTGTTAAGTTATAAATAATTTAATTGACAGGTAAGCGTTACCATAATAGAATTCATTTTGTAACCTTAACGATAACTTAATTTATTTAAGAGAGGGGCCGAAACAATTGAGAAAAAACAAAGGTTGGATGATGTTGCTGACGATGCTGCTCATCACTTCGCTACTTGCTGCATGTTCATCCGGAGGTGGATCTTCGCAGGCAGGGGAGGAAATCAGTACAGATCCGGCAGATATCAAAGGTGAAATAACCGTTCTGACGCAACGGACAGATATTGTGGATACCGTGTTCAAAGACTACGCAGCAGAATTCAACAAGGAATATCCCGATGTCAAAGTTAACTTTCAGGCGCTGGCCGACTACGAAGGACAAGTGAAGATCCGTATGAGCACCAAGGATTATGGTGATGTACTGATGATCCCGACCAGTGTTCCGATCGCGGATATCCCGGACTTTTTCGAACCGCTCGGCACGTACGATGAATTGAAAGACAAATACACCGCTATTGAAGAACGCATGGTGGATGGTCAGGTATACGGTATCCCTACCGTAATTACGTTCTCCGGAATCATTTATAACAAACAGGTCTTCAAAGACGCAGGCATTATGGAAGTTCCCAAAACACCGGAGCAATTCCAGGCTGCGCTTCAACTGGTCAAAGACAATACAGATGCGGTTCCGCTCTACACCAACTATGCATCCGGCTGGGCTCTCACCCAATGGGAATCGGATCTGCCAACCGTTGCAGGCAGTGTGGATTACGTTAACGTGGTCCAACCGAACACAGATGAAAACTTTGTGCCTGGTCAGCCGCACTATGAACTGTACAAAGTCCTCTATGATGCAGCCAAGAACGGTCTAATCGAGAAAGATCCAACAACAACCGACTGGGAAAGCTCCAAAGCGGATCTCGCCAAAGGCAAAATTGCTACGATGGCACTGGGCTCTTGGGCGATCACACAGATCCAAGGGATGACGGATACTCCGGAGGACATCGGATTCTTACCTTTCCCAACCAATGCAAGTGAGGTTGTGGTTCCGCTCTCCGCAGACTATAACATCGGCATGAACGTGAACAGTGAGAACAAACCTGCTGCCAAAGCGTGGATTGACTGGTTCCTGGCGAAATCGAACTATGCAGTTGAACAGGGCGGCGGTATGGATGCAGACAAGAATGCTGAATTGCCACCGATTCTGGATCAATATAAAGATGTGAAATTCTCCACGCTTACACCTGCCAAAGAAGGTCAGGAGGGTCTGGTCGACAAGATTGATAACGAAGGCGAAATCGGTCTCTGGCAGCCTGACTTCAAGAAACGCATTATCGAAGCAGGTATTGGGAACCGCAAGGAATCGTATGACGACATCATGAAAGATCTGAACGACAAGTGGGTAAAAGCAAGAGCAGAACTCACGAAATAATTGGATTAACGTAAGTGGATCTGGTGATGAATGGACTGCGGGGATATAGGAATCCATATATGAATGGAGCATGGAGCATCTGGTACTCGGAAGCATGATGCCAGATGCTCTTCCTCGGCAGTTGTTCCTCCAGAATTCCATTGGACGGGAGTCTTTCGATATATAGGCGGGAGAACCGCTTGGAGGTGTGGAGAGCATGAAGTACTTAAAACTTTCGAATTGGGGCTACTCAGCGCAACGCATATTTATCATTTGTGCCTTCTCAATTATTCCGCTGGCGTTGCTGTTCACGTTTGCATACTTACCGGTCATCAACATGTTCAAATACAGTTTCACCGATTGGAACGGATACAGTAAAAGGTTTGATTATGTTGGGTTTGAGAACTATACGCGCATATTCAGTGATCCCGAATACTTCAAAGTATTTATTGTCAGCTTGTATTACTTCGTGGCTACGTTCTTACAGATGGGCTTGGCGCTTTACTTTGCCACGATTTTGAGTTTCAAAGTTCGAGGCAAAAACTTCTTCAAAGGCATACTGTTTTTCCCTTATTTGCTGAATGGGGTAGCCATCGGTTTTATCTTTCTCTTTTTCTTCAAACCGGACGGTACACTCGATATGCTCATGCAGGCTGTCGGGCTGGGACAATACACGCAGCTCTGGCTCGGTAATCCCAATATTATTAACGTGTCACTCGCAGGTGCCTCGGTATGGAGATACATGGGCTTCAACTTTATCATTTTCCTGGGTGCAATCTCCTCCATTCCGAAGGATGTGTATGAAGCATCCGATATTGATGGTGCCAATCGCTGGCAGCAATTCCGCCACATCATCCTGCCAAGCATTACACGCATCCTGCAGCTCAACCTGATCTTGGCGATTAGCGGCGCAATTAGTGCGTTCGATATTCCATATATCATGACTGATGGTTCCAACGGCAGTATGACATTTGTAATCCAGACGGTTCATTTGGCGTTTAAATATGGCAAGCTGGGACTGGCATCCGCCATGGCTGTGGTGCTGCTCCTGATCGTTATTCTCGTTACGCTCGTTCAGCGCGTCACCATGAAAGGGGAGGAATGAATGTGAACCAATTCAAATACACCCTTGCGAGCGTGGTTAAATATGCTTCCCTGGTGCTTGCGGCGTTTATCGCGCTGTTACCCATCGTGGTTATCCTGTTTGCATCTCTCAAAACCAATGCGGAATACGCTACCAGCAGTCCGCTTGCCCCGCCAGCCAACTGGCTGAACTTTGCGAATTATACGAAGGCTTTTGTGGATGGCAACATGCTGGTCGGTTTCAAAAATACAATTATTATCCTGATCATCTCCATTATAGGTGCAACGTTAACGGGTTCCATGATCGCGTATGTACTGGATCGTTTCAAATTCAAAGGTAAGAAAATCATGGTCGCGGCATTCCTGCTAGCTACGCTGATTCCAAGTGTTACGACGCAGGTCGCCACATTCCAGATCATTAACGCCCTCGACCTGTTCAACACGCGCTGGGCAGCCATCGTGATGTACCTGGGTACAGATATCATCGCGGTTTATATTTTCCTGCAATTCCTGGGTTCCATCTCAAGTGCACTGGATGAATCCGCCATGCTGGACGGCGCTTCGTACTTTACGATCTACTGGAAAATCATTCTGCCACTGCTGAAACCGGCCATTGTAACGGTCATTATCGTGAAGGGTGTGAACATCTATAACGACTTCTACACACCGTTCCTGTACATGCCGAAGACCGATCTACAGGTCATATCCACCGCCTTGTTCAAATTCAAGGGACCGTTCGGATCGCAGTGGGAAGTCATCAGCGCCGGCATCATGATCGCCATTATTCCGACGATGATCATCTTCCTGCTGCTACAGAAGTACATCTACAACGGCTTCGCGCAAGGCTCCGTTAAATAAAAAAACGAAAGGCTATATGAAATGCATATGAGAATGCACAGGAACGAAGAGGACGGAAAAAAGCTGGAGAAACGGAGTGTTCGCATTAATAACCGGATTTTCCCCTTTTATAAGGGGATCAAAAAAAATCTGGGGATAACGGCGATCGGAAGGTTGTTCTGTCATCAAAGTGGTCTAGTGCAATTTTAAGTATTCATTTCATAAAGCCTAACCGAAGGGAGAAATGAAAATGTCAGTTGCTGAAACGAAAAACGTACACATTGTTGGGGATGCTTTGCCGAATATGCCGTGGGAAGCCAAACCGGAGGGAACGGAAGGCCCGGTATGGAGACATTCGGCGAACCCGGTGGTTCCGCGTAACCCGGTCAAAGGCATTGCCCGCATTTTCAACAGTGCTGTTGTACCGTATGAAGGGAAATTCATTGGGGTATTCCGCGCCGAAACCGTTAATGGCCGTCCGCACCTGCACATGGGGGCAAGTGAGGACGGTTTGGAGTGGACGATTGAAGAAGAGCGTATTGCATTTGTAGATGAAAATGGTGATCCATTTATGCCGAACTATGCGTACGATCCACGTTTGGTCAAAGTCGAAGATACGTATTACATCATCTGGTGTACAGACTTCTACGGCGCAGCACTGGGCCTGGCCAAAACAGATGACTTCAAAACATTTGTCCGCCTCGAAAATCCAATGCTGCCATTCAACCGTAATGGCGTATTGTTCCCGCGCAAAATCAAGGACAACTATGTAATGTTGTCCAGACCAAGTGACAGTGGACATACGCCATTTGGGGACATCTTCCTGAGTGAAAGCCCGGATCTTGTGTACTGGGGCAAGCACCGTCATGTGATGAGCAAAGGCGGACAAGGCTGGTGGCAATCGGTCAAAATTGGGGGCGGTCCTGCTCCGATCGAAACGTCCGAAGGTTGGCTAATGTTCTACCACGGCGTCACGGGAACCTGTAATGGATTGGTATATAGCATGGGTGCGGTTATTCTGGATCTGGATGAGCCATCCAAAGTAAAATATCGTTCCTCCAACTTCGTGCTGACACCGGAAAAATGGTATGAAGAACAAGGCTTCGTTGATAACGTCATCTTCCCGTGTGCAACACTGCATGATGCTGATACCGGACGTATCGCCATCTATTACGGCGCTGCCGATACGTATGTGGGCGTGGCGTACACGACCATCGAAGAGATCGTGAACTATGTGATCGAGACGGATGAAGTCATCGCCGGTGACCACGAGGAAGGCAAGCTGTAGTTATATAAATGAAGTTAAGGTATAGAGAAGAGTAAACAAGCCAGGAGACGTATATGAAGATGAATTTCAGGGTTAGTCTCATATGCGTTTCTTTGGTTTAGGTATGTGCAGATAGGAATGGGGACGATGGGCAGCATGCTATTGAAACAGTTAAAAGAATACCACCAAAGCATCACTAGTCCGTATGATTTCGATGCCACCTTCTTACTGACGCTTAGGAAAAATAAAAAAAGCGTCTGGAACCCAATCCAGCCGCGATCTATTTATATACAACAATATGACTAATAAACAACCTACACAACAGTCCCCTCTTTAATATAGATAATTCTGTCGCAGACATCGGCTACCTGATAATCATGTGTGACAATGACAATGGTCTTGCCTCTTCGGTGCAATTCTTTGAAAATGCTTAATATGGATTGCTCTGTCTTCTCGTCAAGAGAACCTGTCGGTTCATCAGCCAAAATAATAGACGGATCTTGCACTAGTGCTCTCGCAATAGCGACTCGCTGCATTTCTCCGCCTGAGAGATTATTCACAGGTTCCTCGGATAAATGCTCTATTTCTAAAGATGACAGTGTCTCTTTAACTTTTTTGTTTATAACTGATTTTGGTGCTTTACTGTACCTTAAAGGTAAAGCCACGTTTTCAAATACATTTTTAGCTTCGATTAACGCATAGTTTTGTACAATAAAACCTATTACTTTCCTGCGGAAGATAGCAAACTGAGCGGATGTTTTGGATAGTACATCTTGATCCAAATACTTGTATATCCCAGAATCAGCCTTCTCCAACCCAGCCATTATATTTAGTAACGTAGATTTACCTGAGCCACTTCTTCCCATAATTGCTGTCATTGAGCCCTCTTCTAAAGTGAGACTTAGACCTCTCAATACTTCATTCTTTTTGGCTCCAGTTCCATAGCATTTATGCAAGTCATTAATCTCAATCAATAAGATCACTCCATTCTTTTTAGCAAAGAACCCATTTGTTCATTTTGGATGCGTATATATAAGGGAATAAGTACGGACAGTATGATTATGGCTGAAAGAGTCAGCAAAATGAATAGATAGGCAACCACATTATGGCCTATAAACATTGCATACAGTATCAAACTGATAAACGCGGGTGATAACACTACAATTCCAATCTCAACTACATAATAGAGAAATATTTGATTAGGCACAGCTCCTGATATCAAATGAATTGACCACGCTTTGAGGTTGTCTTCAAATTTATTTTTGAAAAAAATCCACATTGTCAACACAACGATTAACATTATCATAATTCCTATTAAGCTGAGGAGAACTTTATTTTCCTTCAGGGCTGATAGAACAAAACCAAAAGGTATTGCGCTAGCTCCTAAAAATCTAGTATCAACGAAGCCCGTCCTTTCTTTAGCTTCCTCTAGTTTTTTATTTACAATAAAATCTCCAGAAGCACTATATACTGAGCCGTTAATTAGTTGGAGATAATGCTTTTGTTGAAAACTGAAATCCTCCTCGCTTTGTGGGGCAGATATAAATTGTTGTGCGGGCATTACAATATAACGATCCAAATATAACTCTGTTCCATTAGAGTCAAAGATCAGAGATTTGGGATTGAGAAAGCCTTTTACAACCAGATTAAATCGCTTAAATAAATACTGCCCTTGTATTGTATCTCCTAGATGATAGAAATTTGTATACTCATGACCTAATAGTACGGGTATCCGATCATCCGTATTTCCCATATAATCATTTTCTACGAAACTCTCACCATCGACTGCACTAACCGAAAACATATCTACCGCCTGCTCATTTAATTGTATTGCTTTGATAGCATTATATGGGCCCTCACCGTCAATATCAAAAGGCTCACTTACGAAACCCATTTCATAATCTCGGGTGAATTTTTCTTTTTCTGCCTTAGTGAAGTCGAGTAACTCAATGGGTTGAGTGAATATATAAAGATACTTTTCGTTTATATCCTTTTCCAGATAACTATAAAACTTTTTGAGTGTTTCAAGAAAATGTACTTGTTTCATTAAACTTGATAATTGATCCCCATCAAGCAATGTATCAGAAAGCTTGTAGCTTTTCATATCTTCAAGAAGATTGATTTGATTTGATTTTTTTTCAAGGCTATCCAAACCTAGGAATACAACCATAGCTAAAAAAAACAGGAAGAGGATCTCAACTATGATTAGAATCGTAACCATTTTATTTTTACGGATACTTTCAAACACTTCCGTGTATATTCG
Source organism: Paenibacillus sp. SRL342 (assembly GCF_984798905.1). Taxonomy (NCBI): domain Bacteria; kingdom Bacillati; phylum Bacillota; class Bacilli; order Caryophanales; family Paenibacillaceae; genus Paenibacillus; species Paenibacillus sp. SRL342. The sequence goes on along the minus strand of NZ_OZ481790.1, from coordinate 6,848,086 downwards.
TTCGTACATAGAAAAATCCTTTCTTAAGATAAAAATGATTCTACATTATCAGCCTCTTGCTCAAGTTTTTCATAGTTATTCTCAAGGAAAAAAAAGAGGTGAGGACTATAACTAGAAAACCAAAGCAAATATGAAGAAAATATTCATTGTAAAACTCTTGATTAATATTTAGAATAGCACAACTACCGCCGGCTACTAAAAAATAAGTAAATGACGTAATCATAAAATACTTAATCACATATCTGAATAATGGGTACCTTGGTTGATACCCTAGAATCCAAAGTACACGAATCTCGGACCACTGCTTCTTGATCCAACTCACTGTAAAAATAACGCTAGAAAACGAAACTAGTACAAATACTATAATTTTCAAAATAACATTATAAATATCTGAATTTGCATAGCTTTGTGCTCCATATTCTCCTCGTTCAAACAAGTGAATAGGCACTTTAACGCCTTTTACATCCAGTATCTTAGTTTTGGTAACAGAACTTAAATCCGAGGCATTCAATACAAAAATACCTGTTTCTCTATTTTCATCGCTACTTAATCCGTTCATAGACAGTAGTATTGTTTTATCTATTTCAGTTAGATGAGAGGCGCCCATTGTTCCGATAACTTCAAACTCATCGTTTTTATAAATATAATATAACTTCCCGTTTTTATATTTTAGCTCTGATCTCTGAATTTCTTTTCCGACCACTGCAAATTTCTCTTTATCGTAAAAGTCCTCTTTTCGAAAAAATCTGCCTTCTACCATCGGTGGTACATACGTCTGATTATCAAAGTATATGGCTCGAATGTTTCTTGAGCCTGTTTGAAGTTCCTTAAACAACGTAAACTGCTGTTCAATGTTTATATCGCGCCAATCCCATAACATAGATTCATCAGGTATAAAAAAGATACTATTTTCATCATAGAGACTTCTTCCTAATATATCCATTTCACTCTTTTTAACTTCATAATAACTTATGGAAACAATCATGATACTCAGAAAGAAGTAAAGCAAACAAATATGAAAAATCCCACCTCTATTTATTTTCTTTAAAAGATTACTCATCATTCCATTACCTTTCATAAATAGCGGCAAGTCTCTTTTTCAAGAAATCTTGCCGCTTTATTGTTTAAGTATTAAATACTAAAGAAACTCTCAATACAAGCTATTCTTCGGTTCCCCAATATGTTTTAGAAATGAGGTCAATACTAGCATAATTTGTTTTGGCTCTTGTTGTACCGGTCCCCCACTCTCTGCCACTATCTTCTCTAACCCATATCCACTCCATCTGAGCTCTAGAGTAATGTTTAGTACCTGGCCAAACCGTTTTTGCAACAGCACGCTTTAATTTACTATCTGTTGTACTATACTCAGAATACCCTTCATGGGAATCAGGATATAATTTTACTGTCCGTGCTGTAATTCCTCTATCTGGACTGGCGTTGGTGAAATAACCTTCACCTTCTACCCATCCTCCTCCAACACCAAAAGGATTAGCTGCATAAGCAGATGAAGCAATGGAACCCAATATTGCTGTAACTGCCAGAGCTTTAATTACTTTTTTTGTTATTTTCATGAACTTTTCCCCTATTCTGTATTAATTAATTTGAAAGCTGGCCAGCTAATCAAACTCATTTATTATTATATAATGAAATATTTGGAATGTTAATAGCGAATAATGTCGTAAAATATCTTAATTTACATTATTTTGTACTATAATATATGCTTAACACTTTTTTTGGCGAAATGAGAAAACTGTTTCATATTGAACTAGATTTCTTTGACTAGCCCTCCCTTATAACAACACATACTATGTCGAATTTTGTTGACAAAAGGAGGGCTCCTGCCTATTCTTAATGAATGAATATGAGAATCATTATCATAAAATAGAGAAAAGGGGTTCAACATCCATGTCTGTACAACATCGCAAATCTTCGGCCCTCACGCTGGCAACTATGCTCTTGTTGTTATTCGTTATTGTGGGTTGCAGCAATACAGGAAGTGGAGATGAATCCTCATCTGCTGCTTCGGATCAAACGTCTACGAAGTCGATTACGATGTCATGGCCACGTGATATCGGTACAATGAATCCGCACACGTACAATCCTTCGCAATTATTTGCCCAATCCATGCTCTATGAGCCGCTGATCAGTTACCAGAAGGACGGAAAACTGGAACCTGCCCTGGCAGAATCATGGACCATCTCCGATGACGGCAAAGTATATACATTCAAGCTTCGCCAAGGTGTGAAATTCTCAGATGGTACGCCATTTAATGCTGAGATTGTGAAAAAGAATTTTGACGCTGTAATGAAAAATAAAGACACACATAGCTGGCTGGGCATTGTAGGTGTGCTCGACAAGACGGAGGTTGTGGACGATCAGACTTTCCGCATGACACTCACAGAGCCGTATTATCCTGTTCTTCAGGACTTGTCGGTGGTTCGTCCTTTCCGCTTCCTGGGTGAAGCCGGATTCCCGGATGACGGAGATACTTCCCAAGGCATCAAAGAGCCGGTGGGTACTGGCCCGTGGATGCTGGCTGATTACAAGCAGGACGAATATGCTGTTTTCAAACGCAACCCGAATTATTGGGGAACCGCACCGAAGGTGGATCAGATTACGGTTAAGATCATCCCTGATGCAGAAACCCGCGTGCTTGCTTTTGAAAAAGGTGATCTCGACCTGATCTATGGTGAAGGTATGATCAGTCTGGATGCGTTCCAACAGCTTCGTGACAACGATAAATATGTGAGTCAGCTGTCTGATCCGGTAGGTACGCGAGATCTGCTGCTGAATTCCTCCAATCCGAAGCTGTCTGATCTCAGAGTACGGATGGCGCTCCAGCAAGGATTTAACAAAAAAGCGATGGTGGAAGGCATCACTCTGGGTCTGGAAGAACCGGCAGATACGGCACTATCCAAAAACTACCCATACACCAATGTTGACCTGAAACCGATCGAATATAACGTTGAACAATCCAAAGCTTTATTGGATGAAGCGGGTTGGAAGATGCCTGCGAATGGTAGCGTTCGTGAGAAAGACGGCCAACAGCTTGAATTCGAAATGATTTTTGACAAGACGGACCCGATTCAGAAAGCGATGGCTGAGACCATTCAGGCGGAATGGAGCGAGCTTGGGGTTAAGGTAAACCTCACTGGGCTGGAACTGACGGTACAGATCAAACGGTTGAAAGCCAATGATTTCGACCTGTATTTCTGGTATAACTATGGTGCTCCGTATGATCCACATTCCTTCATTAACGTTGTAGCGAGCCCAGGATTTGGTATCTCTGAGACGCTCAGTGCCTTGCCGATGAAAAAGGAACTGGACGAGCAGGTACATGCCGCACTATCATCAACAGATGAGACGAAACGTCAGGAGCTGTATGGCTCCATCCTGACAACACTTCAGGAACAATCGGCGATTGTCCCCATCTCGTATGTTAAGAAAACGGCGGTATATCAGAAGGAAATCTCCAACTTTATTTTCCCGGCGAACCGTGATGAAAATCCGTTTGTAGGCATTGAGTTGGGCAATCAATAAGTAGTAAATACTTTGATTTTGGAAATGGTAAGGCCTTGGAAAGGTCATGTAGCTTGATAAAAGGGAGGAACGTTTGGTGATCAGTTATATCGGTAAACGAATGATCGCGATCATTCCTATTGTTTTTATCGCTACACTCGTTACCTTTGGGCTTATTCATATATCGCCGGTTGATCCGGCCGAGGCTTATCTGACAGCCGCTCATATCTATCCAACACCGGAGCTGCTTGCGCAAAAGCGGCATGAGTTCGGTCTGGATCAGCCTTTATTAACCCAATATGCGCATACGATTCAGAAGATTGCCAAGCTCGACTTTGGCACTTCGTATCTCACCAACAAACCCGTATGGGATGAAGTGAAACTAAGGATTCCCGCTACGGCTGAACTAGCCTTCTGGAGTATGTTGTTATCGGTTTTGGTAAGTATTCCTTTGGGAGTACTGGCGGCGGTGTATAAGAATAGCTGGATTGACATGGTCAGCCGGGCGATTTCCTATTTTGGAGCATCTATTCCGCAATTCTGGCTCGGTTACCTGCTGATCTTCTTTTTCTCAGTGAAGCTGGACTGGCTGCCTGTGGAGGGACGTGGATCGTGGGAGAATCTGGTTCTGCCTACGGTTACACTTTCCTTGATTCTTATTGCGGTCTACACCCGATTGTTACGTTCCAGTGTACTGGAGCAATTGCAGGAGACATATGTACAGTATGCAAGAACACGCGGGATTCGCGAACGAGTGATTATGCTCAAGCATGTGCTGAAAATCGCCATATCGCCCCTCATTACGGGGATGGGGATGAGTATGGGCAAGCTGCTCACAGGCACCATTATTGTAGAGCAGGTGTTTTCCTGGCCTGGGTTCGGGCGTTATTTCGTCGATGCGATATTTAACCGGGATATTCCCGTGATTCAATGTTATGTCTTCCTGGCGGCATGCCTGTTCATCGTATGCAATCTGCTCGTTGATCTGGTGCAGCTCGTTATGGACCCACGGATTTCAGCGAAAGGACGGGCAGAACATTGATAAACAAATGGCGTGCGGTATTTAAAGGACAGAGAGCCATCCAGATCTGCTCGGTGATCATCTTGCTTTTTTTCGTGATCGCGTTATTAGCCCCATGGATTGCTCCTCATGATCCGGTGAAGGTAAACCTGTTGCAGAAGCTGGCGAGTCCATCGCCTGAGCATTGGCTGGGAACGGATCATCTGGGACGCGACAATCTCACCAGGCTGATGTATGGAGCACGGGTGTCGCTCGGATTTGCTACCCTGATCTTTCTGTCTTCTTTGCTCATAGGTGTCATTGTGGGTTCAATCTCCGGTTACCTTGGTGGCTGGGTGGACAGTCTGCTGATGCGCTTGTGTGAAGGCATTATGGCGTTTCCGAATCTGGTGCTGGTGCTGGGTATTGTAGGGATCTTTGGTCCAGGTCTGATGCAGGTGCTTCTAGCCCTCATGATGGTACAGTGGGTGTATTATGCACGTATCTGCCGGAACATGGTCGTAAGTCTGAAGGAACGGAATTTTATCGCAGCGGCGCGGATTAGCGGCTCTTCTTCGTGGACGATTATTCGGAAACATATCATCCCCAACGTGCAGCGTCCGATTGTTGTGATGGGCACGCTGGAGATGGGATGGGCGATTATGGATATATCGGCACTTTCATTCTTGGGGCTTGGCATCCAACCACCGAATGCAGAATGGGGCGCCATGATCCATGAAGGAACAGGTTACATTCGCAGTCATCCGGAGTTGATGATCTACCCGGGTGCATTAATTCTGCTGGTAGTCATTACGTTCAACATCATGGGAGAAGCGTTATCCGAGCGTTATGGCATTGCAAAAAGGTAGTGCTTCGGAATCGAAGGCATATGAGGGGTGAACGTAACGATGGATGATGCAGCGAAAGTACTTGAAGTTCGTGGTCTGCAAGTGAATCTAAGAACAGCGGAGGGTTCAGTCCCGTTACTGGAGCCCATTGATTTTGAATTAAAAAAAGGTCGTGTCTTCGGTCTGGTCGGCGAGAGTGGCAGCGGTAAGACCGTTACGTGTAACGCGTTGCTCCATCTGCTTGATCCGCGCAGGATGGAAGTGTCGGGCAGCATCCGCCTGAATGGACGGGAGCTTGGCTCGTTGTCAGGTGAGGAGATGCGGCGCATCCGGGGCAAGGACATCGGATTTATTATGCAGAATCCGATGAATGCTTTTACACCCGTGTACACGATTGGATCTCAATTCATTGAAACCTTGCGTACGCATACGGGAATGTCCAAAGCAGCTGCCCGGGAGCGGGCCATTGCTGCCTTGGCAGATATGAACTTACCCGAACCAGCTAAACTGATGAAGCGATATCCCTTCCAACTGAGTGGCGGTATGTTGCAGCGTGTGATGATCGCCATATCGATGTGCCTGCGACCCGCCCTGGTTATTGCTGATGAACCAACGACGGCACTGGATGTTGTGAATCAGTTCAAGGTGCTTCAGGAATTGGATCGGTTACGTACCGAATACGGCACATCCATCTTGCTCATCTCCCACGATCTGGGCGTGATCTCGCAAATGGCAGATGAAGTCGCGGTTATGCAGAAGGGACGAATTGTGGAGCAGGCAGATGTGTATCAACTGTTTGATCACCCGCAGCATGAGTATACACGGATGTTGTTAAATGCCAGGCCCAGTATGTCTTTGAGACGATAGGAATGACAGATGTGATGAAGCGTTCAGTAAGTGAGTGTGTAGAGCGGATATGAACTGTATTTTGAGTGGGTAGCGCAGGGGTGGAATGAACATGGTGATGGTTAAATTCGGCTTCTTCGGAGATTGCTTCTGCCAAGTACAAGAGAGGAGGATGACCTGATGCTTCAGGTATGTGGAATAAGCTATAGCTATGGCAAACGCAATTGGCTGGATCGTTCGGGAGCGCGTCCTTCTGTGCTGGCAGACATTTCACTTACAATTGAAAAGGGTGTTTGTCTGGGACTGTTAGGTACGAGTGGAGCAGGTAAAAGTACCTTGGGCAAAATTATTCTTGGTCTGGAGAAGCCAAGCCAGGGTCAGGTTTTATTTCAAGGACAGGATATCTACCGATCCAGCAAACCCGTCCTCAAGGGATTACGACGTGATCTGCAGGTCGTGTTCCAAGACTGTTATTCGGCTGTGAATCCACTCATGACTGCTGCGCAGATCATTGGGGAGCCGCTGGATAATTACGAGCGATTGTCGGCAAAAGAACATCTTCGTGTGATTGGACAACTGCTTGAGCAGGTTGGACTTACACCTGAGGATGCTAACAAGCTCCCGCAACAGTTCAGCGGTGGGCAATTACAGCGAGTTAACATTGCACGAGCTATCGCGCTCAAGCCAAAGTTAATCGTACTGGACGAATCAATCAGCAGCCTGGATATGGTGCACCAGACACAAATCCTATCCTTACTGGGAGAGTTAAGAGCATCCTACGGGTTGTCTTACCTTTTTATCACACATGACATTCGAGCTGCCATGACGATCTGTGACCGCATTGCCGTGATGGATCAGGGAAAGCTGGTATATAGCGGTGATGCCGGGGATCCGGTGATGCAGTCGGATCATCCGGCTGTACAGCAGTTGATTACAGCTATTTTGCCTGAGCATCCATCGGGTCGTATTTCGTTTAAATGAAATTTATAGTGAAGGAGGCTCCTTACCATTTTGATGGTAAGGAGCCTCTTTTTTCACATCTTATTTATCAGTTTAGGATTATCCTAATTTCCCCGATCTGCACGCTCCATACGATATGTATACTTCACAAGCTCAATCTGTTGCTGCTTGAAATCTTCAATCCATTCTCCTAAAATGTTCTGGAAACGATCCATCTTTCTTCGCAATTCTTCTGCAGATTTACCTTTCCAATCTCCAATACTCTCATCAATGGATCTTACATGACGTTTGTTAGCTTCAAGCATATCCATTAAATCATTGATTTCCTTCTCGGCATTCATCAAATCAACTAATTCTACAACAATGCTCCGTGACATAGGCTTCGTCGCTCCTTTTTCAACCCTCGTCGGCTTGTCTGAAATCTTCCGCTTTTTGATTAATATACTCTGCAATGATATGTGCTTCTTCTTCATACCAGCGGCTAAATTTATGCAAATCACTTGTTAACCGATCCACAATAGGTTCAAGAAAGCGGCTATCGCTGGACTGAATAAGTCTGAGAATGGCATTGGTTGCTGTGGGGAGGCTAGATTGAAATTCATTTACATGCTGCTTCATTTTTTGTCCGGCTCTTTGAAGATTCTCTAGTGAGAGTTGGATGCCCCAGCACCGGCTAAATGTCGTATCGAGTTTAGAATTGTTTAATAATCCCATAAAACCTTTTCAAATTATGAAAATAATGTTATTATTGGTATATTGATTTGGGAATTAGTGTAGTAAAATTGAAATTTTTAAGAGTTTATGGAAGGTATGGGTGTAAAATGAGTGATAAAAGAAAAAAAATAAATATTGTTCTTATTAGTATTGTAGCTGTACTTGTTTCTGTTTTTATTCTCTTTAATCAAACCTTGGTTGATAATGAAACTGAGGGTATTACCAAAGAGGAAGTGCTATCTATATCTCAAAATGAAAAAATTGAAATTTTAAACTATGAAAATATTAGTAAAAAAAACTCATTGATTACAATAATTTCCTACAAATCCGATGATGAAATTGGATCAATTGAAGCCACTAAAAATGGTGATAAAGTAGATTATAGTAAAGTCGTAAGTGTTCCAATCATTAAGAATAAAAAGATTGAAGTAGTAGGGACACAAAGTTTGGGATATCTTATAGTCACATTTTTTGATAATGAACTTCTTAATAAAACAAGTAACATTAAGGTTACTTATAATAATGAGATAATTAATAGAGATATTAATACTAAAAAGAGAAGTGTAATAATTTCTATTCCCGATTATTTGCTAGAAGATGGAAAAGTATATCAGCCTTATGTAGAATTGTATAATAAGGATAGTACTATGATTTATAACTACCCAAGCGATGAAAGCAGCGCTTTATTAGATAATGTTGATTACTATGATTTTTACTATTCTAAAAAAACTATGAATTTGCTAAAAGAAGAAAAAGTAGATACTAGAATAAACGAAAATACAGCTTCCATAAATGACAATCCAGGTATGTACGATTTATGGCTTTATGTCATGTCGGTGAATTTGAAAGATGACACTAAAATTATTAACTTTGTTGAGGAGTTATATTCGGGAGATGGATTCTACTATTCTAATTTAAGAGAAATAGATGATAATAATAAAAAAAATCCATTTTTGTATCTATTAGATACAAAAATGGCTTTAGAGATATACAAGAAAAGAGGGGTAGAAGTTCCTGAACAATCCAAAATAATAAACTATCTAAAAGATACAATTCAGAATTTAAATGCTCAAAGTGGTCTGGATTTTGTATCGAAGGGTAGTTACATATATCTTATTTCACAGATCGAAGAAATAATCGGTCGAGAAAAACCGAGTAAAAACATTGAATTAATATACTTTAAAGATTTAACATCACTTTATTCTAAGGCTCTTCCTTCGCTTGATAAATATTATACCGCAATAAATTTGTTGACAGTTTATCCGGACTTGGGAATAAAACTAGATAATGAAGATGTTTACAGATATATAAAACAATTGCAGCTAGATAATGGCTTTTTTAATATCTCAGGCTACTCGGAAGGGTACGATATATTGGCGACGTATATTGCTGTTGATATCCTTCGAGTAATAAACAAGCAAGTTCCGAGAAAAGAAAAATTAATAAAAAATTTAGAAACAATAACTGACGGTATCAAATAAATTGATATAAATAAAAAAAAAGGAGTTTACAAAATCATGAAAGTAAAAAAAGGTATAATCTCGTTATGTTGTGCAGTACTTCTCACAGTACCACTAAGTTATGCAAGTGCAAAGGAAAATAGCTCTCTTACTTTAATTGATACTAAATCGTATGAAGTAGAAGGTGAAGCATTTGATGTGCAAACATGGCTTGATGAATATGGAAACAAAACATTTACTATACCAAGTGAAGTGAAAAATAAAGAACTAGTTTCAGAATACGTTGATAATCTACTAGAGAAGGAGCCAACGATTTCAACTTTCGGAACTAAATATGATTGGTCAAGAAGTGGTGTAAATGAGTTGAATGCCTTTGCACCAAATAGTAGCAGTGCTAAAATAACTTGGGCTACTAATGGGTATAGTGAATTAGCCTATCTATATCCAATTACAACAAATGTTTTAAAAGTCGATTCAGGTTCATTGAAGACATCTTGGTTAGGTACTGGCAATGCTGATAAAATTGTTCTTTCTTACAAATATAGGTTTAATGGTGTTACGCTATCTATTTCATGGCCTTTTGCTGTCACACCTAATAGTGATACAGTAACTTGGACTTCCTTGCCGCAAACTGGAACTTGGTATTTGAATACAACGAGCGAGTCTGCTACTGCAGAATCCAGAACCAGTATTACCAGTGTTTTACTAACTGCATCCTCAGATATATACAAAGGATCCAATATATATAGACCAAAAGTAGAATCAAAAGTCTCTTTTTTAGGGAAGTAGTAGGCTAATTTGCTTTCAAAAATTGTTGTCATAACCATATCAAATCATAAGACTTACTTGACCGTTTCCTGGTATTTTTATAGGAGACGGTTATTTACTTTTTGAAGTGGCTTTAATCTCAATAGAATAATTGATCCACTTGGACTGAGCTTTTCATAAATATGTATAATAGGTTTCGCGTTAACTATGAAAGGTCGTATTTACTATTTTGTATTTCTCACAAATAGACAACACAGCCTACCATACTTGCTAGAGGCTGACACCTGCTCTTAAAGTCTCTCAAATTTTCAAGATGCACTATCTTTTTTGAAAAAAACCTTTTAGTACATAACACATATAAAAAAATGGTTTTTACCCCTTTATCCAAGGTGATATAGATGAATCTTATTCTTTTTCATGTTCCGCACTGATGCCGTCATACAAGGGCTTGTTTCATGATATCTTCAAGCATCGGCTAAATTTTGCTCAATCGTATCTTTCGTTTTCCTTAATTGGCTGATTAGGCTATCTCGTACATTTTTTTTGTCTTCTCAAACATGGAAAGTTACTAGACGACGGAACACGTTACAGTTGCTTCATATTCAAACTTCCATTTTGAGAATAATCCTTGTTTCGGGTGAAATATTTGTGAGAAATAAAACAATTTCACCAAAGTAGCTTTAAGGATGATCATATTTTTAATAGGGGTTCAGCCTGTCTATAATAGATACTCTAGGCAGGCCTACATACTCTAGTAAATATTGTTTTTTGTTTATCTAGAACTAGCAATTAAAGTAGCTATACTAGTCAACTCATCTTCCGCCCAAGCTGTTCAATCTTATCCAGCCAATTCTTTCTCTGTTCATCTGACTTCTTACCAACTTGATCTACAGTTGTTATCCGCACAGGTTTGATGCCGGTGAGTCCAAATGTGGAGATTTTCATCATTTTATGTGCGGGCTCACCTTGGAACCATTTGAAGTACCAGCTCGGACCATCCATCGTGGTGATCATGCGGGCAGTGCGGCCTTTGAGCAGTTGATCCGGGAAAGGTTTTCCTTTTTGATACTTGAAGGCGTAACCTGGCATAAAGATTCGGTCAACGAAACCTTTCAGCAGGGCAGGTGGTCCTCCCCACCAGATTGGGAATACCCATACAAGATGCTCAGCCCACTTAATCGCTTCTTGAGCTTGTAGCAAATCCGGTTCGAGCGGAAGTTTATTACGATATCCTCCTTCCAGATTCATGTTAAACGCCAACTCGTTCAGGGTGATCATGCGGACGTCGGCACCAGCCTGCACCGCGCCTTTGCGGTAAGCCTCGGCGATTGCGCCGTTATAACTGGGTGAGACGGGATTGCCTTGAATAATTAATATTTTTTTCATGGAAAATGACACATCCTGACTATTTTAGTTAATGAACACTAACCTCATGTGCAAAAAGAAAAGGTCACGTATGACCCGATAATCCATCTGGTATATCCTGATGGTATGTTGACGATTCTCTTTTAGAAGTTGTTCAAAGAGTCCGCATTACAAATCATGCCTAGCGGTATCATCAGCATCGAAGATGGGATTCAGCCGAAATAAGCGGGAACTTACGAAGGTTGTTTCCTTCGGAAACAACGTAGTTGCTCACGTCGTTTTCCCTACGCTCCGCTACTCCATTTCTAGCTTCATCCCATTTCCATCGTTACTCCTGAGGTACCTGCCCCAACATCGATGCAAGTCGGTGAACCGTTTCCCCCGTATAAGGTACCAGCAACTCCGGCAGTTCACCTTGCATACTGGAGACCGCCATGCGTGTAATTGCACCGATAATCAGCACGGCAGTGAGCCGTGAATCCTGCTGAGGCAGTTCGCCACGCATCATTCCCTGATCGATCAGATCCATTAACGCATCCAATGGCTGACGGTAATCCTCGCTGCTTCCAGCTTCAATGAATATTTCATGATTCTGTGAAATCAGCAGCAGTCCGTAGGGATCTTCATCATGCAGATGGAGAACCTCGGTAACCAGTTGCTTGAAGCGTTCCAGTACGGGACCTTCCCGGCGAACATACCCGTCAATCAATGCAGTATAGTCGACACAGTATTGGGTGAAGGCTTCCAGGGCAACGGCATCCTTGTTTTTAAAATGTTTGTAGATCGCCGCATCGGTTACTCCGGCGGCATCACCGATCTCTTTGACGGATATGCCGTCAACGCCTTTGGTTGCGAACAAGCGCATCGCCGCTTGTAGGATATCTTTCTTTTTGCTATCCACATGAGATTTGTTCTTCATGATTGTATAGTAAGTGATTACTAACCAAAATGCAACAAGCACTTTTGAAACTCTAAATTGAGACGCTGAATAAGCGCTTACGACCAAAGCTTGCAGGCTTGTGAACAGCAACGTATGATGAATAGAAATCATAATCGGAGCAGCAGGGAGAACGAAACGGATGGTGGGTAGCGTGAACGAAGAGATGGATGCATACAGCTGGGTGACACCTAAAGGAATGCTGAATGATCACTATATAACAAGCCGTGAACCATTGTATAAAGGAATGAACGGACGATATGTGGAGCGATTCACTGTTTCTACCGGTGAAAGTTATATTTTCAAACCGCTGACGAATCCTGCACAGCATGGACGGGAACGATGGATGTACGAGCGTGTGATGTCTGGCTTACCACCGATCTATCCGCAGCTCATTGCAGCGTCGGACCCTACCATTACACCGGCACAGAGTTGGATGATCTACGAGGATCTGGGGCAACTGGTGCATGATTCACAAGAAGCGACGATGCTCGGCGCAGCTGTACATATGGCAACGTGGCATGCGTTGTCTGTCACGGATTGGGGTGAACTGCCTCGCGTGGGCCAGAAACCGTCTATTCACACAATGCTGGATGAGTTACAAATGCACAGACAATCTACGGATGAACTGTTATCCAGGCTGGATATGCAACTGTCCGAACCTGATTGGAATAAGATCACGAGGTTGATCCTCACGGCAGAGGAAGAACTTCCAACTGTTCTGTGTCACGGAGATTTGCATCCCGGTAATCTGGCGGAGGTGGACGGCAGACTGGTCGTCTTGGACTGGGAGCATGCCCATCTGAATACGCCGCTGTGGGATGTAGTTCATCTGGTGGATCTCTCGCATCCGCTATTTCCCAGAACGGTTACGCCGGACCTGCGAGAGCGGGTTATGGATGTTTATTTGGACAAACTGGGGAGCTTGGGCGTACAGATTGAACGGGTTCCTTTTGGAGAATGGTACGACGCCTATGCTATTGTATTCTCGCTCTGGATGCTGCGTTTGATTGACGGTGATCTGAGGAGTGAGGAATGTGTGTGGCCGAAGGAACAGTTGGCTAACCAGTGGTATGAGACAGCAGCGACGCTGGAACAGTGCATGAAGCACATGCGTGAGGAATAGAAATGAGGGGTGAGAAGCTTGCGTAAAGTCGGACTTGTTATGCGTAAAATTCAATTCACGGAAGCACAGGGGCCACGCGTATTTGCGGATCGGCTGAAGCAGATTGGTCTGGAGCTGGGCGTGGATATTGTGTTCATCTCGCCGGAGCGTCATGTCAGCGGATACGACTGGTTGCCGGGTTATGAGCATGAGAAGGGTGACCTGGTGAACTACGATATCGTGCTGGATCAGATTCATAGTCAAAATATAGAGCATGTTATCTACACCGTATCCGGGTTTACATTTTTGAAGATGTTCTTACCGAAAAGCGTATTGTTTCCGCACAGTTTCCCCGATCCCGCGCTGACGGGATATGAGATGATGAAGCCATTTTATACGATGGTGGATAAAGCGATTGTGCAGACGGAGTTTTTGAAAACAGAGCTGGGTCGCAATTTCGGTGTACATGACGTGAATGTTATTCCGATTGGCTTTAGCGAAGAGCTGGCGAACCGGCACTATGATCCGAGTCAGGTTGTGCATAATCGGGTGCTCTGGATCGGTCGGGATGAGGCGAACCGTCGCCCGGATCTAGTTCTGGAATATGCTCGGCAGAACCCGGACAAGGAAGTATATATGGTGTTTGGCGGTGTACGCTATAAGGAAACCATGAAGAAGTACGACATTCCTTCCAACGTGAAGCTGAAGTTTGCGCTCACGCAGGATGAGATATTTACGTTGATGAACTCATCCAAGGTGTATTGGAATTGTTCGGCCTTTGATACATTTGCGATGCCGTTGACGGAAGCGATGGCGATGGGCAAAATGGTCGTGAAGCCAGAGCATGCCTGCTACGGTCACATTCGATCCACGCATGCCTTTGCAGGCAACGAGGATAACTGGTTTGAACTGGTGAACATGGCTGCGGCTGCGCCGCGCAGTGTGTCAGAAGACAACCGGGAGTATGCGTTTGGTGCTTTTTCGCGTACGAAGATGAAAGAAGGATACCGTCAATTTTTCTCAGATTGGTTGAAGTAACGTAAGGTCTGTAAGAAAGGGCTTGATCCATCCAGCGACAGGAGGGGAACCTTATGGAAGTACTGATCTTGTGGACATTGGGAATGTGGGCGGTGCAGCTGCTGATTGAATGGCTTATTTACCGATTGCAAGGACGGCGAATGACGTGGGTTCAATATATATTGCCATGTGTGGCCTTGCTCGGCGGTGCCGTTGTAATCATGATCAGCATCGATATTGGCGGGTGGAACGGCATCGGATATGCCCTGCTTGGCGCATCACTGGGTACCTCGGGAATGTTAACACTCATTACGGTGGCGATCAGGGATGTAATGCTTCGGCGACGGGGCAGGGATTAATCAGAGCAGTAGCTACTGTGGAGTAAGGATGAATTGGGCGATGGGATGGTTGCAGGAATGCATTCGTCTGTGATATATTGACATTAATTATGACAGGGGAGGTGAAGACAGGTGAATCACGAGATGCTTAACAACCGTATTAGCCAGCTGCCGATTGCTATGGCTGGCATTGTTCATACTTTTCTGACCAACGGGAGAAGTCTGTCCAATTTTGAATATACGGAAGTTAACATTTGCGAGAAGATGCCTGCCTTGACCTCATTCGGACGATAAGCGATATTGCTTGAATTCTGAAGGGCCGCGGAGCTAACCTCCTGCGGCTCTTTTTGTGTTGCGGTCAGGATCTTCCATACCATAGGAGGAACCTTATTATGATGATGATTAGCGCGCAACAACTGACTCAATACCACGGAGCACATCTGGTGCTGGACGGCATTACGTTTGAAATTATGGAAGGCGACAAGGTCGCCCTGATCGGCCGCAACGGAAGCGGCAAAACCACACTTATGCGCCTGATGGCAAGACTGAACAAGCCGGATGAAGGGCAATTGATGATCAAGAAAGATACACGAATGGGATATGTGGCTCAGGTTCCAGAAGGATTGGATGACCATACCGTACTGGATGTACTGAGTCTTGGATTCAAGGAGCTTATGATATGTCGCACGCAAATGAAGGAAATGGAGCAACAGATGTCCGATCCGGCATGTGCAGCAGACCCTAATCAATTGGAGCGCCTGCTGAAACGCTACGCTGCACTGCAAGACCAGTTCGAGCGTGAGGGTGGATACGAAATGGATGCCCGGATCGATCAGGTGGCGGACGGTTTGGATATCGCCAAGGCACACTATGGTTGGCGCTTTGGTTCCCTGTCTGGTGGGGAGCAGACTCGGGTGGTGCTGGCTTCACAGCTAATCGTAAGACCCGACCTGTTATTGCTGGATGAGCCGACAAACCATCTTGATCTGGAGCGGGTCGAGTGGCTGGAAGGATATTTGCGAGAGTACACGGGAACCATTGTCCTGATCTCGCATGATCGCTATTTTTTGGATCGGGTCGTGAATCGAACACTGGAGCTGGAGGATGGAGAAGCGGAAACGTCTGCTGGCGGTTATACGGAATATATGAAAGTGAAGGAACAACGGCTGTTGCAGCAATTCGAGGAGTTCAAGGAGCAGCAGAAGGTTATCAAGAAAATGAAAGAAACGATCCGTCAACTGGAGGAATGGGGTCGTGTGGGTGGCAATGAAAAGTTCTTCCGGCGGGCGGCTTCGATGCGTAAAGCCATCGAGCGGATGGAGCAGGTGAAGCGTCCTGTACTGGAGCGCCGCAATGCCGAGTTCGATGTGCGCCCTACGGATCGAACGGGTAAACGGGTAGCGGTATTGGAACAGGTCGAGAAAAGCTATGGTGAGCGTGAAATCCTGCGCGGAATCTCGGGTCTGTTGGAATATGGGGATAAAATTGCACTCATTGGCCGGAATGGTTCTGGCAAGACGACCCTGTTCAAGCTGTTGCTTGGTGACGAGCAGCCCAATGCGGGCAAGCTGGAGTGGGGGGCACGTGTGGATGTCGGGTATCTGGCTCAACAGGAGGAACCCACGAATCCAAAGCTGAACGTACTTGAATACTTCCGTCTGGAAGCGGGTGTGGAGGAAGGCGAGGCTCGCGGGATTCTGGCCCGATATCTGTTCTATGGAGCGGATGTATTCCGCTCTGTCGGGCAATTATCTGGCGG
Organism: Paenibacillus sp. SRL342; assembly: GCF_984798905.1. Taxonomy (NCBI): domain Bacteria; kingdom Bacillati; phylum Bacillota; class Bacilli; order Caryophanales; family Paenibacillaceae; genus Paenibacillus; species Paenibacillus sp. SRL342. The sequence continues at coordinate 6,831,450 of NZ_OZ481790.1, read as the reverse complement.
GGAATGGACGCGCCTGCGGCTGGCTCTGCTGGTGCAACGCAAACCCAATGTACTGCTGCTCGATGAGCCGACCAACCATCTGGATATCGCATCCAGAGAAGCGCTGGAAGAGTCCTTGGTTGATTTTGAAGGAACCGTACTTGCCATCTCGCACGATCGGTACTTCGTCAATCGCCTCGCCTCCCGTGTCTGGGAACTGGAGGACGGACAGATGACCGCTTATCTGGGAGACTATGAGGCGTATCGTGAGAAGAAGCTTGATATGCAAGCTCGTGCGGCGGCGACAACTCAGGCTACAGCAGGAGTGGGGGTTTCCTCTCGTGGGAACGCCAAGTCAGAGTTGAAGTCAGGTTTAACGTCTGCGCCCGGCGGGACTGTCAGATCAGGGAAGAAAACAGAAACAAACTCGACAATGAACGATTCCACTGTTGCGGCTACCGATGGAAGTCGAGATCATGAAGCTTCTACGGAATCAGGCAAGGCGTTGACTCCTTCCGCAGCAGCTGCATCGAAACATAGAAGTGGCAATGGCAACAAGCCGTCTGCGGAGAAGCTGGAACAAACGTTAGCTCGTCTTGAGGCACAGATTCAGGTGCTGGATCAACAGTTGGAAGTTGTGCAGAACAATCCGCTTGAACTGGAGCAAATCTGGAATGATCGCGAGCAATTGTCCGCTAAATATAATGATGTATTGGCCCAGTGGGCTGAGTTATAAGTCCGAATGGCATGAGCATAAGCTGGAATAAACGAGGTCGGAGAATCTTCTCCGGCCTTTTAGAACTGAATTACATACCAAACGAGGAATCTGCGTGCTAGCCAAGCAAGCGTTAAATCACGAATGTAGCATCATCGATGACGCCTCAAACAGTAGCTTTTTTTTACATGTCATGGTGAATAGAATCAATTTCATAACTCATTAAAAATGGAGTTTTGCAACTAGACATAGACAAATTAAACCATTTTGATCTATGTCTATCCTTGATTTGAAGCAGCTAAAGGTAATATGAAATTGATTCACTTGTGTAACTTTTTTCCTTCTGATGCGTTAAATACGTTTGTATGAATTGAAACGGCTCACCTAAGAGCTCGCAAAAAGGGAGGTTATCGGTATCTATTATTCATTGACGTATCGGAGTTGGTCGGATGATCGACAGGCGGAGACGGGATTGCTGGAACAGACTTCAGTCACACGAGATGAACTGTTCATGCGCAAACTGGTGGATGCCACCTTGGTGAAAAACAAACTCTGGGCGCATCTGTCCAATGAATGCCAGGATGGGCGAGAACATGCAGTATATGTAACGGCGTATGAGCAACAGATGCCGGATGAGTACGGTGCAGCTATTGCGGATGCTGCGCTGGCAATGTGCAAAATGTCTTCCATGTACAGTGCAGAGTATATGCTGTGGAATGGAAGTTCGTTTCAGGAGTTGGAGCTCACAACGTCATCCGCCTATACGATGGAGCTTGCCGAGCAACTGCTGGACCATTACATGGTTCGCAGTGGCAAGACGTATGAGTTCCTGTATTCCGTGCTGGATGCGGATCGCAAGAAAGTGTTGTTTTATATGAAAGAGGTGGATCTGTAATGAGTGACCAAGAGCGGGGGCAAGCATCCAAACCCGGATCAAAAGCGAAGCTGGTTGCTTTCTCCCTGATGCTGGCGGTTCCTGCCGTGTTATCCGGTTGTGGCAGCAACAATGATGAATGTGACCCGGAGTATGATACCGGATGTGAATATGATTCCAGCAGCGGGCACTATTACTACGGTGGGTCGTCGTATCGAAGCAACAAGGACAGTAACAGCTCCTATAGCAAGTCCAAGTCCAAATCAAGCGGCTTCGGTAGCTTCTTCCGCAGTTCGGGAGGATAACCGGATGAGGCAAGTGGTTCAACTACCCTTTAGTCACGAAGAGGTATTTCAGGGTGAATCAGAACAACAGATTCCATACCATCGAATGTACGGGAAGCAGTATTGTGTGCCTGCCTTGACGGTCTATTCTCCCTCGGAGATGCAGGAACTGCGTGCGGCAGCCGAGGCGGTAGACGGCATTTACTGTAAAGTGATGCGATTTATCCAGCAATATATGCCGGACTCCTTTTTGGAGCATCAGCTCGGTATCCATCCCGGGCTTATTCCGACGGCACGTATGGAGATGGTGACTGGAGGCATTACTCGTCAGGACTGGATTATTGGAGAAGCTGGGCCGAAGTGTATTGAAAATAATACGGACACTCCTACGGGTATACCGGAGGCTGCTGCATTGGAAAATATCCTGGTGGGTCTTGCTGAGGATGCCACGTTGACCGCACCATCTGCCGAGATGGATACACGTATTCGGGAGTGTTTCAGGATATGGCTCGAATTCTATGCAAACCAAGGATTACAGGGTCCGGTGACATTCACTTCTTTTGGCGAACATGTCGAAGATCGAACAAATACGGAATACCTAATGAAACGTTGTCAGGAAGCTGGATACGAAGTCTTCTATGCTCCACTTGAGGAACTGGAGATTGTTCCAGGGGAGGCGCTTTACCATCAGGGTCGGGAGATTAACCTACTGTATCGCCTTTATCCACTGGAGTATCTGATCGATGATCGGGATGAGACGACAGGGGTGGACATTGGTGCTGCACTGCTTGAACTTGTACGTGATGGACGACTGGGCCTGATGAATCCGGTTCAGCATGTACTGATGCAGAGTAAAGGCTTCATGGCGGCAATCTGGTCGCTCTACGAGCGGAACGAGCAAACCCCGGAATATTGCGGGTTTACCCTCTTTGATGAAACAGAGATGGACGTTATTTCCCGATATCTGTTGCCTACCTATTTTTCGGCTGAGCCCTTCGAGCTGAACGCCATACCATATGTATCCAAAAGCTATTGGGGGCGCGAAGGTAGAGGAACTCTTTTGCTGGATGGAGGAACGGACAATGCCCTTGGGAAGCAGGATATAGGGCATCCTCTTAACGAGGCGCTGGAATCCAATCTTGCAACTGGGGCAACAGACGAGGATGAAGAGATCACAGCTTATTACGAAAATCAGCCCAAAATCTATCAGCAGCTGGTTCCGATGGAACAGGTTGTGATCGAGACGGAAGCTGGAGCGTACAGTGGTTATCTGCTTACAGGGGTGTTTGTTATCGGTGGGCGTTTGGCTGGGTTGCTACCACGGGTCGGGGAGAAAGTAACCGGAGATATGGCCTATTATTGCGCGGCTACAGTTCGCGAACGGATGAATGATGAGGAGGAGAAGGAATGGAGAACTTGGGATTGAACTTGCTTAATGTTGCGGTGGGTATAGGCATTCTGCTGGTGGTATTGGTGTGTGGATATTTCGCTTTTAGCAGATTGACCCGGTATGACGATAGTGAGGAAATCGCCAAAGGTAACGAAGCGGCAGGCATGTATATGGGCAGCAAATTGCTGGGACTGTGTATTATCGTAGGCATGGTGTCTTTCTCGACGCATTCGTGGCTGGATATGCTGCTGTGGTCGGCACTTGGAATTATTGTGTTGTGCCTGGTCTATATTATATTTGATTTCCTTACGCCTAAAATGCGAGTATGCGAAGAAATCGCACGAGGCAATATGGCAGTAGCACAGCTGCTGCGTTCGATTATCATCGGCGTTTCCATCGTCATCGGTACGTTTTTGATGTAAAATAAGACATAGTGTTTTATAGAATGTACTATATAAACGGAAGAAGGAGCGCGGCATCATGAGAAGAGTCATCATCGATACAGATACAGCAGGAGACGATACGATTGCGATCCTGACGGCATTGCATCACTTTCAGGTGGAAGGCATCACCATTACGGGCGGTAACGTACAATTCGACCAGGAGGTTGAAAATGCCCTGTACACGGTACAGGTTGCTGGACATGGCGGCAAAGTGCCTGTGTATAAAGGTTGCGAGCGTCCGCTAATGGCCTACGGTAAAGCTCAGCACCGCACAGTGGAAGATGTGCATGGCGATGATGGCATGGGCGGCGCGCATTTCCCGAAGGCGGACCAGCGTCCCGAGAGCGGGCATGCGGTTGATTTTATCATTGAGAAGGTGCACGCACATCCAGGCGAAATTGAACTTCTGGCGATTGCCCCGCTGACTAATATTGCAATGGCGATCCAGAAGGACCCAACCATTATTCCGGAGATTGCTCACCTGTACATCATGGGCGGAACCAATAATGCACTGGGCAATATCACACCGGCGGCGGAGTATAACTTCTACGTGGACCCGGAAGCAGCGAAAATTGTACTGCATGCAGGCATTCCAATCACGATGGTTGGCTGGGAGATGTGCACGCAATATTCAGTGATGGACGATGACGATCATGCAGAGATTGCGGCTCTGGGTACATCGGGTGCCGATTTCTTCACTGCAATCAACAAAGTGGTTATGCAGTTCAACAAGTCGGTACATAAACTCAATGGCACCACTCATCCCGATACGTTGTTGATGGCTGTTGCGGCAGATGAATCCATCATGACCAAGTCAGGTCAGTACTATGTGGATGTGGAAGCCGCAGGAGAGCTGACACGTGGATACAGTGTGGTTGATATCAACGGACGTTTTGGCAAAGAGCCCAATGTACGCGTCTGTGAAGCCATTGATCGGCCCAAATTCAAATCCATGCTGCTGGACGTTCTCTCAGCGATCCAGTAAACGCAGGAATGTAACTGCAGGAAAAAGAAGAAAATCCGTGCCTATCCCAGGTACGGATTTTTTATTGCCCATTTTTGGCATAACTACTTCACCTGTCGTAGTAAAATGTGCTATACTTCAACTACTACGACAGATGAAGTAATGAGGAGGAGTATCTTTTGTGATCAGCAGTGACGTTATACGTGGCTACAATGATACGCTGATCCTCTACATGCTGCTCGAAGGGGAGTCGTACGGCTACGAGATTTCCAAGAACATCAGGCAGCTGACAGAGGAAAAGTACGTCATGAAGGAGACGACATTATACTCGGCCTTCACCCGATTGGAGAAGAACGGTTATATTGAATCGTTTTACCTGGATGAGAATAGTTTGGGAAAGCGTCGTACCTATTACCGGATTACGCCGCCCGGCCTCGACTATTACAGAGAAAAGTGTGAAGAATGGAAGGTTACGCAGGAGGTTGTTAATCTATTTATCAGGGAGTTGTGACGGAACATGGAGACAATTATGGTGTATCTGGAGAACATGTTTGCGGGTCTACCGAAGACACCCGAGGTGGAGCATCTGAAACAGGAGCTCCTTTCGGGGATGGAAGATAAGTACCTGGAGTTGAAGCGGGAAGGCAAGTCGGAGAATGAAGCCATCGGTATTGTGATCTCAGAATTCGGTAATATCGAGGAGCTAACTGCAGAACTCGGTATTCAACCAGTCAGTGCGGAAGAGGCAGTACCTGTGCTGACGGAAGAAGAAGCCTACGCATATACCAATGCAAAAAGAAATGCCGGATTTTGGATCGGGCTGGGTGTTTTATTGTGCGCGTCGGGTGTGGCGTTTCTGATTTTCATGGATACTTTATTTGAGAACTATGCCACTTCAGCTGCAAACCGTTCGGTGGAAACGGGGGCTGTACTGGGCCTGATCGGCATGTTCGTGCTGATTGCGATTGCGGTAGGCATGTTCATTCACAGTGGCATGAAGCTTGAACGCTTCAGTCATATGGAGAAGGGCTTCCAGCTTCCTTATACACTTAAAATGAGTATTCAGCATAGTCGGGAGAGCTTCGCTCTGACTTATCGTATAGCCATCATTACGGGTGTTTGCCTGTGCATTCTGTCTCCTGTGTTTATTTTCGCAGCGTCCTCTATCAATGATAACTACGCCTCTTATGGTGTATCTGCCTTTATGGTTATGGTTGGGGTAGGAGCATTCCTGTTTGTATATTACGGTAATATTCAGGGGGCTTACACGAACTTGCTGGAGAAGCACCAGTTGACGGTAGAGAAGAAGCAAGAAGTGAAAATTGTGAGAGCCGTGGAAGCGATTGTATGGCCGCTGGCGACAGCCATCTTCTTGTTCACAGGCTTTGTATATCAACGGTGGGATATCAATTGGGCCATATTCCCGATTACAGGCATTCTCTCCGGCAGCTTTAGCAATGTGTACCATATTATGAAAAGCAAAAATCCGTCCTGAGCACTGCTTTAGCTAGTAAAGCCCACTTGATCTATATTGATCAGGTGGGCTTTTTTTGCTCCATTTAATCTAGTTTTGCTGCAACAAAAACGAGCGAATGCCTGTCTTGACCAGATCATGGTCTTCCTCATCAGGCAAACCCGATACCGTAATGGTGCCGACCTGTCCCTCATTTTTCAGAATCAGTGGGAAAGCGCCACCAGCCAGAACATAGTCCGATGAAGGCAGATTGAAGTCTTGCTCAAGTGTCTGGTTTTCGCTTCTTAACCGCAGGGCAGTATGCCAAGAGCTGGAGGAGAAATGATTCACCACGTTGTTCTTACGGCGAATCCAGTCCTCGTTGTCGGGATGAGTGCCTTCCATCGCATGCAAAAAGAGACGATGTCCCTTCAGGGTAATGTCGATGGTCACGGCTTGGGAACGACGCTTCGCTTCCTCGACCAGATGCAGGCCAAGTCCAAGCGCCATTTCAGAATCAAATGTGCTGAATACCAAGTCCTTTTCTTCCCGTTGCATTTCCTTTAATTTCTCTGTCATGGTTAGGTTCAAATTGCAGGCAGCCCCTTTACATATATGATTGATGTCTACATTCGACATGGATTGGTGTAGTCCCTTCTCGATGCAGTCTGAACGAGGGTAGTAGATTTTTTATGCAAGTTAAAGACCGCTCATTTGGAGACCTTACATCGGCTGTGTTAAAGTGAAGGGAACCTAATATACAAAACTCTTAAAGTTAAAATAATTTGTCGTTCAGTAGGCAGGAGGAGAGGCACGATGCTGTTTTATTTTGTAGCACTGCTGGTAACTTTGGTTGATCAGGGAACCAAGATTGCAGTGAGGATGTATATGGAAGTTGGCGACGTCATGAGACTGGGTAACTCCGGCATGCAGTTACAGCATTACGAGAACAGTGGAATGGCGGGCAGCATGTTTCAGGGAAATGCGCGTCTGTTCGGTGTAATTGCTGTTCTGTTCATAGCCGGCATGCTGTATTACCGGAGTAAAGGTGAGATTCGCGGTTTCTGGATGCAAGCTGGCGCGGGTTTTATGGTCGGTGGGGCTTTAGGAAATGCGATCGATCGATTTATCTATGCCCGGGTAACGGATTTCCTCGTGTTTCCGTCAGGACGCGGGATTTTGAATCTCGCTGATGTCGCAATTAACATCGGTGTGGTCATGATCATCATCGGCATGTTGATTCGAGCATTTCAGAGTTATCGGGCCAAGCGTTTACGTAATGCTTTGCCGAAGGTTGAGCGTTCGTAACATGCAATAAAGGCTTTCGGTGGTTATACACGTAAGCTGAAAAAATGAGGGACATTGGATATCATCCAGTGTCCTTTTTGTTATGCCTGATTCAGGTCATGGGAAGAACTGCCTTGATTCATTTTTATCGAAACCGTTTTAGAAATAATAAAGACGTATATTATCCATTCAGATTGAAGTTGGTTTGGAAGGATTAACCAAATGGTTATTTCACCATCTGAATGGGTAAATTCTTACGTATAAAGCTGAGGGAGGTACAACATGAGAACAACGCTTACCAAGGCTCTCGGGACAATGTTGCTGTGTGGAATGATGGCTGTACTTTTATCTTCCTGTACCAGTGGAGATAGCGCGAATGGCAAAGTGCAGATTGAATTTTTCCAGAACAAGCCTGAAGCCAAAACAACCTTTGATGAACTAATTAAAACGTTCAACGCGGAGCATGACGATATTCAGGTGACACAGGTGAATCCACCCGATGCGGAGACGGTATTGAAGACGCGTGTTGTCAAAAATGATATCCCGGATATCATGGCCATGGGGGCAACGGATACGTATTCGATCCTGGCTCAGAGTGATATTTTCACCGATCTGACGGATAGTTCATTACTCCAGACGATTGATCCGAACTACATACAGATGCTGAATGATCTCACAGGCATGGACGAAGTGACAGGTATTCCTTACGCGACTAATGCAAACGGCATTATGTACAACAAAACGTTGTTTAAGGACATGGGATTGGACGTGCCAAAGACGTGGGATGAACTCATTGCGACCGCCCAAAAGATTAAGGATGCAGGTGAGATTCCATTTTACTTCACATACAAGGATGACTGGCAGACAAGCCTGCCCTTCAATGCACTGGCCTCCAATCTGGTCGGTATTGATTTCTACCAAGAGCGGCGCGATAACAAAGGGACGTTCAAAGAGAAATACCGCGAGGTAGCTGAAAAGCAACTGGAAATCATGAAGTATGGTCACGGCGATAACTTTGGTAAAGCCTATTCGGACGGTAACCGTGCCTTTGCTAACGGTGAAGCTTTCATGTACATCCAGGGGACCTGGGCCATCTCGGAGATCCGCAAAGCGAACCCAAATGTCGACATTGGTTTCTTCCCATTCCCTACGGGCAACGATGCAAGCGAGATCAAGCTGGTGAACGGGATCGACTCCCTGTTTACCATTGCGGCGGACACGCCTAATCGCGAGCAGGCGGAGACGTTTATTGCGTTTCTGTTAGAGCCTGAAAATATCGGAAGATACATTGACGAACAGACGCTGTTCTCTGCGGTAGAAGACGTGAAGCAGGATGATCCTGCCGTACAGGAATTGATGCCATATATCGAGCAGGGCAAGGTTATTGACTTTCCCGATCACTATATCCCGGCTGCCGTGCAGCTGAATTCCATCGTACAGTCCTTTTTGCAGAATCAAAACATCGACAACTATCTAGATACACTCGACAAAGAATGGGACAAGGTCGCGAACCGGCGTTAAGCCTTGTCTGAAGGAGGATGGAATATGAACAAGCGTATCGCACCTTATTACTGGATGACGGTTCCGGCAGTCGTGTTGTTCTTTGTGTTTATGACGCTGCCGGCCCTCCAGGGCATCTATTATTCATTTACGAATTATAACGGATTCGGGAAAGAGTATGATTTTGTTGGCTTCAAAAACTATTTCAACTTGTTCCAGGACGACAATGTAGGTAACGCCTACTGGTTTACGTTCAAGTTCGCGATCGTAGTGACGATCCTGACCAATATCCTGAGCCTGCTCATTGCACTTGGGCTGAATGCCAAGATCAAGTTCCGTAACTTTTTCCGCGGCATCTACTTCCTGCCCAATATTCTGAGTGTACTGATCGTAGGTTACATATTTAACTACCTGTTCTCCAACGTATTCCCGATCTGGGGACAAAATCTGGGCATCAATGCGCTATCCACCAACATTCTCGGTAGCGAGAGTCTGGCTTGGATCGGTATCGTCATTGTCGCAGTATGGCAATCCGTTGCCCTGAATACGATTCTATATTTGGCTGGTCTGCAAACGATACCAACGACACTGTACGAGGCATCCAACCTCGACGGCGCAGGCAAATGGCGTGAATTCTGGAGTATTACCTTCCCGCTTATTGCCCCGTTCTTCACCATTAATATGGTGCTGGCAATGAAAAACTCGCTTATGGTCTTCGACCAAATCGTAGCCTTGACCAACGGTGGTCCCGGACGGGCGACGCAGTCCATCTCCCATCTGATCTACACCGGCGGATTTGAAGGCGGCGAATATGCATATCAATCTGCGAACTCGGTTATTTACTTCATCGTTATTGCGGTGATTTCAATTCTGCAAATCCGGTTCCTGCAAAGAAGGGAGATGGATCTGTAATGAGAAGCCGTACACGAATCAATTGGCTCGTTATGTTGCTCGTTGTGCTGGGTACCCTGTTTATCCTGTTCCCATTGTATATGACCGTTACGATTGCTTTGAAAAATCCGGAACAGATGGCCCAATCGGTCTTTGCCATTCCGACCACACTTCACTGGGAGAATTTCGCGAGGGCCATCGACATGACGAACTTCTTCCAATCGTTCCGTAACAGTGCGATTGTTACCGCATCAACTGTGCTCTTGACGTTGCTCAGTAACTCGATGGTGGCCTATGCGATTGCGCGGAATATGGAGAAACGCAAGTTTTTCAAAGGGCTCTACTATTACTTCGTCAGCGCGATGTTCATTCCATTTCCGATCATCATGCTGCCGATTGTTAAGCTGACCGCATCGCTGGAGATGACAAATCTGGTAGGTCTGATCCTGCTGCACACGGTATATGGGCTGGCATTTAACGTATTTGTGTACGTGGGATACATCCGGTCCATTCCGGTAGCGCTGGAGGAAGCGGCGTTTGTGGATGGGGCGACAACCTGGGGCACGTTCTGGAAAATCATTTTCCCGCTCATGGCACCCATCAGTGCCACGGTCGGTATTCTGACTTGTCTGTCCACGTACAACGACTTCCTGCTGCCACTCATTATTATCAGTGATCCGGGACAATACACGCTGCCGCTGGTACAGTATGTATTCCAAGGACAGTTCAATACCGAGTTTAACCTTGCGTTTGCATCCTACCTGCTCGCGTTGCTGCCGATGATTATCATCTACCTGTTTGCGCAGAAGTGGATCATCAACGGGGTTACCCAAGGGTCTGTGAAATAACTGAAGATTGGCCAAAGAAAAGAATATGTGTGAAGAGATATGAACAAAGAGAGGCGGACTTTAAAGGTTCCCTCTCTTTTTTTGATCCTTGTTATTTAACGTTTGGGAACGCTTCAGAGGATTGATTAACCTGTAAAACTATGCTATTTTTTAGTCGTTAGTTTAATCGGTAAACAAAGACTAGAAGAAAAAAGATTAAGGTTCAATTATGCAAGCGCTTTAACTATATAAATGAACTAAACATTTACACGAGAACGGAGAGGGCAGAAATAACCTGAAAAAGCGGAGCTAATAGCTTTCTGAAAGAAAGCTGCATCGGAAGCATATGCTTCGCCTTTATCACCGGATTTTCCCCTTTAAAAAGGGAATCAAAAAATCTGGGGATAACAGCGATTGGAAGGTTATTCTGTCATCGTAGTGGCTAGTGTAAATATTCTTTTGTTCATTTTATATAGAAGAACTGAATACGTAGATAAATCCGGCATCGTTTGTACCCAGTCTTCAAGAGAACACAGGCGTAAGATGGTGGGTTCTTTTACATGCCAAAAAGAGAGGAGAATGGGGAAGTTGCACGGGAAAAAAGGACATTTTAACTCACTTCGCAATCAGATTTTCATTGGTTTTGTTATGGTGATGCTTGTTGTTCTATTGCTCGCAGGCATATCGGCCTATGATCGGGTAGCTGCTCTGCTGAAAAGCAATGCGGAGAAACATATTCACCAAACCGCCGTCCAGGCCAGTGGCAGATTGGATGCAATCATTGCACAAGTGAATTCGCTGACTGCCCAGGTGGCGGATGATTCATACGTGCAGCGTCTGCTCAGCGATGAGAAGCAAGGCAACCCGGCGACCTTTAATCAGCGTCAAGCCCTCTTGCAGATTGCAGGCAGTTATCAGTCTTTCATCAACGGAGCGCAAAGTATGGAGATATACACTACGGGTTATAACCGCATCTTTCCAATGGATGACCGATCCCTCGATCTCAGAGTGGAGCGCAACTGGATCAGCCTGGCCGATGAAGGAAAAGGCAGACTGGTATGGGCAGGCGCTGACCCAGAAGATCCGGGTGTGCTCCTGGCTATTCGGCGGATTAACCTGCTGGATCATTCTTTCGAACATGGAGGTTATGTGGTGGTGCGGATGCAACGCAGTTTTTTTCAACTCAATGAATCGAATGGGGCAGATGGTTCGCAGGACTCTATCATGCTCTTGGATGGGGCAGGCGAAGTGGTGACTTCCGATCTGGAGATTAATCTCGATCCCAAAGCCTTATTGGACAGCGGATCAGTCGTGCAGAACGGGGAGGAATCCTATATCGTCGTCCGGCAAAAATCGGAGTTAACGGGATGGACACTTGCTGTCCTGACCCCGATGCGGGAGACAACGGAAGGTGTATCCATCCTGAGAACGGCGCTGCTCGTCTCGGGAATGATTGGTGTTGTTCTGTTCCTTATCATGTCTTTCTTTCTGTCCACAATGATCACACGTCCGCTCATACGTCTGATGCGGGCCATGCGCAGTGCACAGCCGGGAGCAATGAGACCTAATCTAATGGTTAGCTCTACGATGGAGATCAATGAACTTAACAACGTATATAACCAGATGGTTTACAGGCAGAATGAATTGACCCGTGTGGTTCATGAGAAGGAGGTCATGCAGTCCCGGGCCGAGTTGAAGGCGTTGCAGTCTCAGATTAATCCCCATTTTCTATTCAACACCCTGGAGGCGTTCTATTGGTCCCTTGAGGAGAAGGGAGACGAGGAGATGGCACGTATGGTTGTGGCGATGTCCCGATTATTTCGCTACATCATCTCCAGTTCGCAACAGGATGAATGGGTTACGATTGCCGACGAGCTGGAACACGCCGAGCGTTATCTTCAAATTATGCAGATGCGGTTGGGAGAGAGAATGCAATGGGAGATTCAGCTGAGTGATACGGTGCGTAAGGTCGCAATACCGAAACTTCTTATACAGCCTTTGGTCGAAAATGCGATTCTTCATGGGATTGAAAGTAAACTGGGACCGGGAAAGATAAGCGTCCATGTGGATGCTTCGACCGAGAAGAATCTGGTTCGCATTGAGGTTCGGGATGATGGTCCCGGTATGGATGAATTACAGTTACAATCTGTCATTCATGCTTTACATGGCGGACCGGCTGTGTCCAAGAAGGGGACAGGTGTAGGTCTAATCAACGTACATCGACGACTGAAGCTTTACTTTGGCAGCCAACTTGGCGAACGTTGTAAGCTCTCCATAACAAGTAAGGTTGGGCAAGGAACTGTCATTTGCTTTGAGATTCCCATGGGAACGGAGGGTGCATATGATTCATGACAAAACGATTCTTATCGTGGATGATGAGCCGCGTACAAGAGAGGGTATTCGCAAAACACTGGAAGGATGGTCGGCAGGACGAAATCACATTCAGACTGCAGAAAGTGGCGTCGAGGCAGTGGAATGGCTCAAGAAAAAGTCGGCAGATCTGTTAATAACGGATGTTCGCATGCCGGAATTCTCTGGCTTGTCTCTGATTGAAGCCATTCAACATTTTTCGAACAAGCCTGTTGTCCTGATTATGTCGGGGCATGCCGATTTTCAGTACGCCCAGCAGGCTATTAAGCTGGGGGTCGTGGAGTATATGTTGAAACCCATTGATAAGGAACAGTTGCTTCAGACCGTCGAGAAAGCCCTAAAGTTCAGCGAACAACAGCGACGCATTCAAACAATGCAGGAAATGGTTGACCCCAAGCTTCTGGATGCCAAGGAGCGCGGGGAACAGAGGCTCAATAGCCAGATCAGTGAAGCTTTGACCTATGTGGATGCTCATCTGGGTGAACATGTGACCATGCGAGAAATCGCTGATTTACTCCATCTCAACTCCAGTTACTTCAGCGTATTGTTCAAGGAACAGATCGGCATCAATTTTAGTGAATACCTTACCCGCAAACGCATTCAGCGCGCGAAGGAGTTGCTTGTGCAGACAACGATGCCAATCTCAGAGATTGCGGAACAGGTGGGTTATCAGACGGATAAGTATTTTATAACGGTATTTAAAAGCCTTGAGGGGCTTAGTCCAAGCAAATATCGGCATTCCCTATCTGAACGAAATAACAAATAACCTCAAAAAAGTGGAGTTTTTCCAAATTGTTCTGGTCTTATAGAGGCAATAGGCCCGTGCTACAATTTGGTTAAAGCGGTTACATTAACCGAAAAAACCAAGGGGGTTGGGATTATGAGCAAAAAGACGATGGCCATTCTTCTGTCATGGACGCTGGTTCTCGCCGTAATTTTATCCGGATGTAACAGTTCAAGTTCGGATGAAGAGGGTGAAACAGGCAGCAACGGCACAGATGGGAAAGTAACCCTCAAATTCATGCACCTCTGGCCAGCAGGCAGCTCCGCACAGCAAAACAAATTGGTCAACGATATCATCAAGCAGTATCAAACGGATCATCCGAATGTAACCATTAAGCAGGAAGTGCTGGAGAATGAACAATATAAGAACAAATTGAAAATCCTGTCGGCATCCAATGAACTTCCCGATGTGGGTGTAACTTGGGCTGCCGGATTTCTGGAGCCTTATGTAAAGGGGAACCTGTTCGCACCGGTCGATGATCTGCTGAGCGACTCGCTGGGCGAGAAATTCATAGCCGGAACAACAGAAGCTTATGCCATAGACGGCAAAACATATGCATTACCAATTGAGTTGAATATCTCTCCCATTTATTATAACAAAGCCATTTTTGCAAAATATAACTTGCAGCCGCCAGCAACGTACGATGAATTCCTGAGTGTGCTGAAGACACTGACAGAGAACGGTGAGGTGCCGATCGCACTGGGCAATAAAGACCGTTGGACCGGCTCACTCTGGTATATGTATCTGGCGAATCGGTTAGGTGGAGATGCACTGGAAAAGGCCATCAATGGCTCTGGCAAGTTTGACGATCCTGCGCTGACTCAAGCTGCCGCCGAGGTACAAAGACTGGTGGATATGAATGCTTTCAACAAAGGCTTCAACGGGTTGTCTAACGATGAGGGCAAATCCGAATTCATGAACGAAAAAGCTGCCATGTATCTGATGGGCACCTGGGAACTGCCAAACTTCACGACTAACCCGGACATCCCGCAGGAATTCAAGGACAAGATCGGATTTTTCAAATTCCCAACGATGGAAGATGGCAAGAGTGATATTAACAGCTGGGTAGGTGGTCCAGGCGTAGGACTGTTCGTGGCCCAGAACTCCAAAGTGAAGGAAGAAGCGCAGAAGTTCGTGCAATACTTTGTAGAAAAATGGGGTGAAAGTTCGGTAACTGAAGCAGGCGTCATCCCGGCAACCAAAGTGGATACGGCTGCAGTACAGCTGCCACAGCTTTACATCGACCTGCTGAACGAATTGAATCAGGCCAGCAGTCTCACGCTCTTTGCAGACGTACAGATGAAACCGGCAGCCGCTCAGGCACATCTGGACATGATTCAGGCGTTGTTTGGCAAAGCGGTAACACCGGAGGACTTTGTGAAGAATCATCAGGCTGCGATTGATAAAGGCAATTGACGTACACGTGCTTGAACGCTTGAAGGGAGGATAATGTGATGGACAAAGTCATGTCCAACCGTCTCGTTGCTGCGTTGTACGTGCTTCCTGCACTGCTTCTGCTGCTGGTCTTGGTCTATATCCCGATCGTGCTCACCGGGTATTATGGGTTGATGCAATGGGACGGGATCGGTGCAATGACCTTTATTGGATTAGATAATTACGCCAGACTGCTTCAAGACGGGACATTCTGGCAGAGTGCGAACCATACTTTTTTGCTTGCTTTGTTCTCTGCGCTGAGTCTGATCGGTTATCTGATGATCGCTTTGGTGCTGTCAGGCAAGATCAAGGGGGCCAATCTGTTCCGCAAAATATATTTGATCCCGATGCTGCTGTCTTCGGTCGCGATCGCCCAGTTATGGCTGAAGATCTATCATCCCAGCAATGGTGTACTGAACACCTTTCTGGAAGCGATCGGCTTCAGCAATCCGCCAGCCTGGCTGGCGGAGCCATCCCTGGTGCTGTATGCACTGTTCGTACCGATTCTATGGCAGTATGCAGGCTTCTATATTTTGATCTATTATGCGGCCCTCAAAAATATTCCGGAATCTCTGGTGGAAGCGGCCCGGATTGACGGGGCAAGCCCGTGGCAGATCGCTTTTCGAATCAAGCTGCCGCTAATTACTGAAGTCATCAAGGTGACCGTTGTACTAGCTGTGGTGGGCTCGCTCAAGTATTTTGACCTCATCTACGTCATGACCGATGGCGGACCGAATGGCTCCAGCGAAGTGATGGCCTCCTATATGTATCGTCAGGCGTTCCGTAGCTTCGACTTTGGTTACGGCAGTGCTGTAGGATTCTTCCTGCTCTTGATCTGTCTGCTTGTTACCTGGCTGCTTCGTAAAGCGACAGCATCCAAAGATACGATCCAGTATTCCTGACGCTAGTTCGTGTCTGAAAACTCGCTGAAGTGCATCTTTTACCGCCTTTTCGCCCCCTGCTGCGTCACTTTCCCTTGACGTGTTCCTTGCTTGGAACGAAAATTCGGCAAAATCTGCCACCTTCGGAGTTTCCAGACACGCCCTAGTGAAATGAAAGGAGGTCCATCCCGGTGAAGACGGATACGGCTGTTAGATTGCCAACTTACCCGGGGACAAGTCGAGGTTCAGCATGGTTAAGGAGATTCGGATATGTTCTGCTGTATTTCCTCTTGTCCCTGGTAGCTTTGCTGCAAATTTTACCCTTGGTATGGCTGCTGTTGTTCTCGCTTAAAAATAATCAGGAAGTATTCGACATGGCGCCTTTTTCCCTTCCTGCGACTCCGCGTTGGGAAAACTATGTCAAGGTATGGACAGAGGGAAATATCAGCTTGTACTTCTTCAACAGTGTATGGATTACGGTGGTCTCGGTGGTGGTTACCGTGCTGTTTGCCAGTCTGGTGACCTTTGCCATTACACGTATGCGCTGGAAGGGTCGTTCGCTGGTGCTGGGACTATTCATGGTGGGTCTGATGATCCCTGTACACTCCACGTTGATCCCGCTGTTCAGCTTGTTCCTGAAGCTTCATCTCACAGATCATCCTTTGTCAGTCATCTTGTCTTATATTGCTTTTAATATGCCAATTACCATTATGATTCTACTTGGATTCTACTACGCGCTTCCCCGGGAAGTGGAAGAAGCCGCAGTGATGGATGGCTGCTCCGTGCATCGGATTTTCTTTCGGATTGTGCTGCCGATGACGTCTTCGGTCATTTCAACAACGGCGATCATCAACATGATCTATAACTGGAATGAATTCATCTTTGTTAATACGTTCATCAGTACAGATTCGTACAAGACTCTGACTGTTGGGGTACAGAACTTTATCGGTCAATATACAACGGATTGGGGAGCCATTGGTGCAACGCTGATGATTAGCATTATGCCGATCCTGATTGCTTTTCTCATCCTGAGTAACCGAATCGTGGAGGGCATTGCTGCGGGTTCTGTTAAAGGTTAAAAGGCTGAGGGCCTAAGGTCCTTCCATTACTTGCTTAAAAGCGAGTAATGGAAGGACCTTTTTTGTCTTCTACAACCTCTGGCAGGCGTACGCAAGCGGGGCTTTATGAAAGCGGTGAAAATACCTATTTATGGAATTGCAAAAAACTTTCAACTATTTTCGCAAAACTGCTGCATTTTCAAACCACCTGTGCTAACATACCCTAAGAATTAAAGCCCACATGGGAAAGGTGAGAAAATGACAGCAATATCCTCAACCAAAGAGTCTCTTCGTTCTGATGCCAAGGATCTGAATCTGATTCGACTGACATGGCCTATTTTCCTGGAACTCTTCTTATTTATGTTGATGGGGAGCGTGGATACGCTCATGCTCAGCTCGGTGTCCGATAATGCGGTCTCCGGCGTTGGAGCAGCCAATCAGATTATTTCTATCGCTATCCTTGTATTGGAAGTCATTGGACATGGTGCTGCGATTGTAGTCGCACAATATATCGGATCCAAAAAGTTAAGTGAAGCAGCACAAGTTACGGGTAATGCGATCACACTGAATCTTATCGTAGGTCTGGTCCTGAGCGGAATCTTCCTTCTGTTCGGAGGACATTTGTTATCACTCCTGAACATTCAAGGCGAAATTTATGATTTTGCCCGTTCGTATATAAATATCGTTGGTGGCGGGATCTTCCTCCAGGCGCTCATTAATGCGCTGGCTGCGACGATTCGTACACATGGTTACACCAAAGAAACGATGTATGTTGCTGTATTCATGAACGTGATTCACGTTGTTGGTAACTATGCATTGATCTTTGGACACTTCGGCCTGCCGAAGCTTGGGGTGGAAGGGGCAGCGATCTCCACGGTGGGAAGCCGGTTTATCTGCCTGCTGATCTTCTTCTGGTTGTTGTATCGTGTGAGCGAGGTACGGGTGGATTTCGAATACTACATCAAGTTGTCCAAACATTTTATTGGCAAAATTCTGCGGATTGGCATTCCGTCTGCGATGGAATCCATGGTATATCATTCCTGCCAGCTCGTGTTCACGCTGTATGTGACCTATCTGGGCGCAGAAGCTATGGCAACCAAACAGTATGCAGGTAATATCTCCAGCTATATCTACTTGTTCAGCATGGCGATTGGTATGGGGACATCGATCATTGTAGGCCGGCTTGTGGGTGCGCGGCGCAAAGACGATGCGTACAAACGTGTTTTTGACAGTGTAAAATGGGCCCTTCTGGCCACGGTTATCATTGATGTAATCATTATTCTGTTCCGTGTGCCGTTGATGAGCATATTTACGGATAATCCGGAAATTATCAAGCTGGGTGCTCAAGTGATTCTACTCAGTCTTTTGCTCGAAACGGGGCGTACTTGCAATATTGTGATCATTGGTTCACTGCGTGCGGCAGGGGATGCAAAGTTCCCGGTATACATGGGTCTGATTTCCATGGTTTGCATGAGTCTGCCACTGGGATACCTGCTCATATTCAAGCTTCATCTGGGGCTCGCGGGTGTGTGGCTTGCCATTGCGGCGGATGAGTGGACCCGCGCGGTCATTATGTACTTCCGCTGGAAGAGTAGAGCTTGGGAGAAACATGAACTGGTGGAGCATGATGACGAAGAGGTTGGTACACAGCCGGTACCGGCTGTCTGACGAAGAATGTTGTGCAAAGATATAAATGAACCTGTTGTAGATCAATGAAGTGGCTCTAGAGTAGCCACAGGGCAGCAGTTTCCCAGAAGAGTCAATTACGGAAAGGATTCCATCCGTGATTGGCTCTTTTTGCATCTCCGGCAGAGGTAAGCAGAAATAAAGATAGCAAAAATGATCAAAACGGCGGTTACATCATTCACGTATAGTAAGGATATGGAAGGGGGCTTTACCTCAGTTGAGCCGTTATCGTGCAATGATTCAGCAAAGTTTGTTCTATATTGAGACTCATCTGCATGAGCAGATTGGACTGGAAGAAGTGGCATCCGTGGCGTTGTTGTCGCCATATCACTACCATCGAATTTTCCGTAATGAGGTGGGCATGACCGTGGTGGATTATATCCGCAATCGCCGGATGAGTCTGGCGTCCACGACCCTCCGATCGACGGATGCGGGCATTTTGGACATCGCTCTGGCATGTGGTTTTGAGAGTCAGGAAGCCTTCACCCGCGCATTCCGCAAATTATATGGCATGCCACCAGGACGTTTTCGCAAATTGTTTGATCTGAAATTATTCGAAGGAAGAACCAGAGGAGGAGAATTACAGATGAATCAGACGTCAACAATTACAGGTTGGATGTTAACGGGAAGTCACCCGCAAAATTATGAGATGGGCATTGATCCAGCCGAAGTGCATCAGGGGAAAGCTTCAGGATATTTGAAGGCCGTTACGCCGATGGAGCCTAACGAGTTCGCAACAATGATGCAACAGTTCAGAGCGGACAAGTATGTGGGCAAGCGGATGAAATTATCGGGATTCGTGAAGACCGAGCGTGTGGATGCTTTTTGTGGATTATGGATGCGTGTGGATAATAACGTCCATGATGTACTCCAATTTGATAATATGCATGATCGGCCAATTACGGGTACGCAGCCATGGAATCAGTATAGTATTGTGCTTGATGTACCGGAGGGTAGCGCGGTCATTTCATTCGGGGTTATTTTGAACGGTAAAGGAAAAGTGTGGGTAGATAGCTTCCGCTTCGAGGAAGTGGATCTGAACACACCGCTGACACATATGGAGACAGAATACGAGATGTCGGACGAGCCGCTCAATCTGTCATTTGAGGAGTAAATGCTGAGGTGATCAATAAGTTATTGCCTAAACAGTAACATGAAACGGGAATCTATAGATCAAGGGCTGATCCAATCACGGGTTGGCTCTTTTTGTTACCTTTAGGGTATAAAGAAAGTAGACCCAAGTCCAAGCTGAGAGAATGCAAGCTTTTCATACAAATTGCAAACTCATCCATAGCTAATTAGCAAGGACCTTGCTAACATAGACCCATAAACTAACTCATGACATAGATAAAGAGGATGAATCCCATGAATAAAAAAGTGCTCGTGGTAGATGACGAATCAAGTATCGTCAGTGCCATCGCTTACGCGCTGCGGCGCGAAGGATATGAAGTAGAGACTGCGAGTGATGGCGAAGAGGCCTTGGTCAAGGTCGCATCGTTTCACCCACAGGTCATGATTCTGGACGTGATGATGCCCAGGCTTGATGGATACGGCGTATGCCGCAGGCTGGAGGACCACGAGGATATCGGCATTATTTTGCTGACGGTCAAAAATGATATCGTGGACAAAATCGTTGGCCTGGAAATGGGTGCCGATGATTACATGACCAAACCATTCGAGATCCGCGAACTGCTCGCAAGGGTGAAAGCACTCATGCGCCGTGTCGAGAAAAGCAGTCCACCACCTGACGATTCGAAGAATCAGGCCATTGTGAATGGTACACTGCGTATTCATGTTGCTCACCGCACGGTGACCGTGAATGAGGAGAAGCTGGATCTGACACCAAAAGAGTTCGATCTGCTGACCATTCTCATGTCCAATCCCGAGCGTGTGTACACACGAGACGATCTGCTGGACCGGGTCTGGGGCATGGAATATGCAGGTGGGACACGGACCGTGGACATTCACATCCAACGTTTGCGTAAAAAAATTGGAGATACGGATCAGCAAAAATTGCAGACCGTATACGGGATTGGCTACAAAGCATCTGCACCTGATACAGGCGGGCCCATATGAGAGTCAGCATCAAGCTGAAATTCAGTGTTTTTCTGGCAGCCTTGCTTATCCTAACCGTGGTTGTGCTTAGTTCACTGGTCCTGCGCGGTATTGAACGCAATCAGCAGTCACAGATTGAAGGTATTCTATCACAGCAGACACGGCTGGTGAATCTGAATGTGCGACAGTCCTACTACACCGAGTCCGTTCATCTCGATCAGGACGTTTTTTTACAGCGAAATGGCCGCAGGCTGGCACAGGAACTGGCCAACTCTACCGGATTGCCAATAGCACTTTATAACATGAAAGGTCAGCAGGTGGGAGCATCCTTCGCCTCCGGTGAGAGTGAACTCGTTCAGGAAACGTTAGACTATGCGCTGCAAAATAAAATTGCCTATCATGAACAAGGGGACACCCTGCTCTACGCTGCACCGCTGGATGGTCCGGATGGACAGATGGGTGCCGTGTGGATACAGTATCCGGTCCAGAGTTACCAAGATTTTTATGCCCGTATCCTTCAACTATTTATGTGGGCAGGGATTGCGGTTGTGGCGCTGAGCTTCATATTAGGTTATCTGTTCTACAATCGGTTTGCCGTTGCGATAACTCGGCTGAAAAAGTCCGCAGATTCCATTCGCGAAGGGAATTACATTACGGAGTCTCCTTTAAAGCGCAAGGATGAGTTGGGGGAGCTGGGGCAGGGCATTTATTATATGAGTACATCCATTCAGCAAAATATCACAGCCATGCATGCGGAGCAGCAGAAGCTGCAACTGGCGATTGAGAAACTTCAGGCGTTGGAACAGCAGCAGAAACAATATATCGGTAACATTAGCCATGAGTTCAAGACACCGCTGACATCGATCAAAGCTTATGTGGAGCTGCTCGACATGTATAAGGATGATCCGCAACTGCTTGATGATGCCACAAGTAACATTGGCAAAGAAACGGAGCGGCTGTACGAGATGGTCGAGAAAGTCTTACATTTATCTGCCCTGGAGAAGTATGACTTCGAGAACCAGGCCGAAGATGTAGAGGTCAGCGCTCTACTGAAGGATGCCTGTGGCCGGATGCGGGGCAAAGCGGAGAAGTTCGCGCTGAACATGGAACTGGAACTTGAACCGGCAGTGATCCGCAGTGATCGGGAGAGTCTTATGCATATTTTCATCAATATGCTGGATAATGCCATCAAATATAACGTTCCAGATGGTGTGATCCGGGTGAAGAGTGAACTGCGGATGCAGGAGCGTCAAGCGGTCATTCGCATCTATAACTCGGGTACGCCGATTCCGGCAGAGGCGCAGGAGAAGATTTTTGAACCCTTTTATACCGTGAACAAAGACAGAGCCAGAAAAACCGGTGGAACCGGGCTAGGGCTATCTCTCGTGAAGCAGTTTGTTGAAAAACAGGGCGGTACAATCACCCTGCTGTTGGGCGATCCAGAAGATGGGGAAGGTGTGACGTTCCAGCTCATGTTCCCTTTGGCTGATTCAAGTTTACAAGTTCGAAACAAGTCTGAATAACTTTGGAAGTATGCGATGTGTATGCTTGGTCTATACCAAGAGAAACCAGGGGGGACCATCATGAATTGGAAACAAGCAGCTATGGGCACGTTTGGAGCCATTGCCCTGTTAACGACAGCGGCATGCGGGGGAACAACGGAGCCGGGGGGCAACGCACAAGGTGGGAAAACGGGCACGGATATTACGGTAAAAGATAATACCAACACGTCCGTGTACCAGAGCTTCAAGCTGGAGAAGATTGATAAATTGCCGAATATGCGCGGAATTGCATGGCTTAGTGATGACTGGATTGTATCCGACAAGGAGAACAAGTCCCTGAAACCCGTCACGGTTGAAGGTCAGGAAAGATACCCGCATAACTTATATATGTATGATCTGACGAAAGGCACAGACACGCCGCTTAAGGAAAGTGAAGCCAGCCTGGGTGCACCGCTAGTGTCACCGGATGGTCAGTACTTATTCTATCGGGAGCCGGAGGAAAATACGGGCAAAGGCTACTTCTTGAACCTGCATAACGGGGAGACAACCCCTGCTGGTAAGGAGGATGGATTCATCCAAGAGGGCGCGTGGCTGGATAATGAACATGTCGTTTTCCCCAATATGAAGGGTGATCTGATCTCGGCAAGTGTAGATGGCACAACAAAGGTACTGGTGGAGACAGGTAATTTCAATGTACGGAGTATCAAGGTGTCAGGCAATATGCTCTATTATATTACAGGGGAAGACGGCCAGTTGAATGCATACGATGCGAAGACGGGTGAAGTGAAACAGGTGCTGAAAAGTGTGGAGTGGGTCATCCCTTCTAATGATGGAACAAGGCTTGCGATTGTGAAAAGAACAGCGGATACCAAACGGGCGCTGGTGCTCACCGATCTGGAAGGCAATGAGAAGGCCACGCTCGCCAGAGGCACGCAAATCTTTGGCACAAGCTGGTCGGGTGATGATACCAAGATTGCATACACCATTAATTCCGAGAATGATAATGAGAAAGGGCTGTTTGTCTCCAATACGGAGTCGGCAGAACAGTTCCAGATCTCGGCGGATATGGACAACGCTTCTGACCCACTCGCCTGGAGTCCGAAAGGCAATAAAATCCTGTTATCGCAGGCGGTATTGGAGAATGAATCGTATCACTTTGTAACCTCTGTCATTACGATCTCAGAATAGGATGATTGTTGCAGACAGATATGTTCCATATCTTTCATCCCTTTCTATACATTTATATTGACTAAGCTGTTCCGCTTCCGATAAACTAGAATGCAGGAATAAAAGTCGAATGTAAGGCAGCAGTTCGAGACGATGTTTCGGGCGGCTGTTTATTTTCTTTTTAACAGTAAGGGTGCAACGTAGTCGTCTTGCCGGATGATCCGGCTAATAACAACATGGAATAGGAACAGGTGATATACATGTGTAACAGCGCGTACCGCGTGCTTTTATATTATAAGTTCGTGAAGATTGAAGACCCTGAGACATTTACACAAGAGCATCTGCAATACTGTAAGGACCTTGGTGTGAAAGGCCGTATTCTGATCGCATCCGAAGGCATTAACGGTACGGTATCCGGAACGCCAGAACAGACGGAACAGTACATGAAAGATATGCTGGCTAATCCGCTCTTCAGCGACATGGTGTTCAAGATTGATGATGTGGAAGAGCATGCGTTCAAAAAAATCTTTGTTCGTCACAAAGCAGAGCTGGTTACGTTCCGCGTGGACGATGACCTTGATCCAAATGTGATTAGCGGCAAACGCCTCTCACCGAAAGAGTTCCATGAACATCTGCAACGTGATGATGTCATCGTTATCGATGGTCGCAATGATTATGAATACGAAATTGGTCACTTCCGCGGGGCCATTCGTCCAGATGTGGAGTCATTCCGTGAGTTTCCGGAGTGGATCCGCGAGAACCTGGGTGACATGAAGGACAAAACGATTATTACCTATTGCACTGGCGGCATTCGCTGCGAGAAGCTGACTGGGTTCATGATCAATGAAGGATTCCAGGACGTGGCTCAATTGGACGGCGGTATTGTCACGTACGGTAAAGATCCGGAAGTACAAGGCCATCTGTTCGATGGCAAGTGTTACGTATTTGACGAGCGCATCTCTGTACCGATTAACCGGACAGAAGAAGATATCGTCATTGCCAGCTGTTATCACTGTGGAACGACACATGACCGATATATTAATTGTCCAACCTGCAACCTGCAGCATGTAAGCTGTGAGGATTGCGAAGAGACGCATAACCGCTTTTGCTCGGATGCCTGCCGGGAGGCAGCACCGGTACACGCATAAGCAGGAGAGCAGGTGCTGATCGTGAAGCGCGAAGAGGAACGAACGACGCGTGAACGGATTTTGTTCATGCTGAAGCAGCAAGGCACATTGACCGCGAGGGAAATGACAGCTGATCTGGGCCTGACCGGCATGGCCATTCGCCGTCATCTGACGGCACTGGAGCAGGACGGATGGATTGAGGTTAGGGAGGCCCGGGCTACGGCCGGACGCCCGTCCTCGGTGTACCAATTGACGGTACGCGGGGACAGCTTTTTTCCAAAATCATATTCCTCCCTTACGCTGGAACTGCTTGAAGAATTGTCTGATTCAGCCGGGAGCGGTGTGGTAGATGCATTGTTCGAGAGTCGCCGGGACAAACTACTTCGCAGCGGATTGCCACAGATGGAGGGCCAGGATCTGGCCGGACGGGTGGAGGAACTCGCGCGAATCCAGAATACCAACGGATATATGGCGGATGCGTCCAGAGAAGACGATGGAACCTACGTCATTACGGAAATGAACTGCCCGATTGTGCAAGTCGCGAGTGTCTACAAGCAGGCTTGCCGCTGTGAGTTGGAACTGTTTCGCTCGCTACTTCAAGCTGAGGTAGAGCGTACCGAATGTTACGCCGATGGCGGCAAAAGGTGCAAGTATGAGATTCGCGAAGCGTCGGGGAATTAACTGGTTTATACAAAGAGATTGTTTCGATTCGTCGAAATAGTCTCTTTTTCTGGTAATGAATTACGTATAAACGCTATTTACGTATGGCGATGCGTGTTATAATGGAGCTAACATCCAGTGCATGTTCGCATCCTTATATCTGCTGATACTTCAGCAGATATATCCTGTCCATTTTGCGCGTAGGAGTGAATAATAATGACAGAGTTGCTTGATCCCAAGAACGATTATGTGTTCAAACGAATCTTTGGAAGTGAAGAGAATAAGGATGTTCTTTTGGCTTTTCTGAATCATACCTTCAAAAATGCAGGTGAATCTTTACTGACCGAGATTGTGTTAATCAACCCTTATCTGGACAAGGATACACCGAGAGATAAACAGTCCATACTGGACATACGGGCCAAAACAGATCAAGGTGAGCTAATTAATGTTGAAATGCAGTTGTTTAATCAGTATGATTTAGAGAAGAGGACTTTGTTCTATTGGGGTAAACAATATTCCGGACAATTACTTGAAGGACAGAGATATAGTCAACTCAAAAAATGCGTAGCGATCAACATTGTTAATTTCAAAATGCTCGCTAATGATCAGTACCACAACGTATTTCATTTAAGAGAAGACCAAACTGATATTCCGTTAACGGATGTTATAGAGATTCATTTTATGGAAATACCAAAGCTCAATGATGAAAATATTCAAATAAAGGATGGATTGGTACGTTGGCTGTTATTTCTGAAAGGAATGACTAAATCAAGCTGGGAGGCGTTAATGATGCACGAACCCGAACCGGCTTTGAAAAAAGCCATGAGTGTATTGGAGTTTCTGAGCCAGGATGAGCAAGCACGTCAACGATATATCGACCGTCAGAAATTTCTATGGGACGAAGCTTCCATGATTGAGGGCGCACGAGAAGAGGGTCTCAAGAAAGGCATGGAGGAAGGAATTCAAAAAGGAATCGAAGAAGGGATCAAAGAAGGAATCAAAGAAGGGATCAAAGAAGGTGAAGCTGAGAGCAAGCGAAAAATCGCAATGAATATGCTCACTTTAGGTCTTGATCAGGCTACAATTATTAAGGCTACCGGACTAACTTCATCTGAATTAGAGGAACTGCAAAAAGAAAAGGAATAAGCACTCTGGAGCTATCCTTTGATTGATATAAGGCGACCATACCCAAAGTACATTGGGAGGGATGCCTCTTTTTTTTTGAAAATTTTAAATATGAAAAATCTCATGATGAAGCACAATACTTGTCTGGAGCGGAGAAAGCTGCCGTGATTGCCCAGTTATCAATTACCCATGAAGCAGCAACTATGTCACGGTAATCCCAACCCGGGTAACATACTCCTTCGAGAGCATGATACCTTTATTCCAGCATTCGCATCTTTATGGAGGAGTATGAGAAGTTGTCCGGTATTGGCTATGCAGATATCGAACCTTGGATTGCGCCTGTTGTAGCACGAAAATTGATCGCGGATGCCATATCGGAAGCGGAGAAAACAATACTTGTGGACGAGATTAGAAGAAGACTTCATACTCCACTTTCATGAGTAGGACCTTATTTTGTTTTACCCATGGCGACCATCTACAGAACAATGTGGGTGGTTTTTATGTTTTATGTAATGTTTTCTATCACAACCATACGATGAAAGTAAATTGGAAGCGGTTCAACCATTGACGGATATCGGGACGCCCCTTAATATTAGGGGAACAATAAAACACCAACACGGGTCATGGACTTCAGTCGCATGAGAAAAGTCTATATTTGTCTGCTTTTGTCGATCAAAGCAACAATGCGTTGAAGCGTTTGTTTTGTCCCGCCCTATCGTGTCAATGGAATCTCGATAAGGGTAACCACATTTTATAAGATGGAGAGGGGTTCTCACACATGAAAAAGAAATTTTGGATGTCACTGATGATGGTTGCTTCAATGATCGTTGCAGCAGGTTGCGGAAATAACAGCGGTACAGGCTCGGAATCCGAAGGATCAGGGACTACAACAGGTGGAGGCAGCGAGGAAAAATCATACCAGATTGCCATCTCGCAGATTGTTGAACATCCATCCCTGGATGCTACACGTGAAGGTTTCATCGCGGCCCTGAAGGATGCGGGTATTGAAGAGAACAAGAACCTCAAAATCGATTACAATAATGCGCAAGGTGATTCGACGAACAACCTGTCCATTGCACAGAAAATCTCGGGTGATTCCAAAAATGATCTCGTACTCGGCATCGCAACACCATCTGCGCTGGCTCTGGCTCAACAAGTGAAGGACAAGCCATTGTTGTTCGCAGCAGTAACAGACCCACTGGGTGCCAAACTGGTGACCGATATGGACAAGCCGGGCGGTAATGTTACAGGTGCATCGGATACGAATCCGGAGGCTATCGTACAATTGGCTGACTTTATCGCCAAAAATCTGCCGGATGTGAAAACGGTAGGCTTGGTCATTAACGAAGGCGAACCAAATGCGGTGGTTATGGCAGATAACGCTGAAAAAGCGCTGGCAACACATAATATCAAGCTGGTGAAAGCACCAGTTACGAATACATCTGAAGTAAAACAGGCAACGGACTCTCTGGTTGGCAAAGTAGACGCCTTCTACATTACACTTGATAATTCTGTCGTGAGTGCGGTTGATACGATCATCCAAACGGCAAACAGTAATAAAATTCCGTTCTTCTCCAGTGATCGGGATACCGTTGAAAAAGGAGCTTTCGCAACCGTTGGCTTCAAATATTATGACCATGGATATCAGGTGGGTGAGATGGCTGCGGACATTCTGAAAAATGGTACAAAACCTGGTGATATGAAAGTCACCGTTCCGGACAAACTGGATCTGATCCTGAACCTGAAAGCGGCTGAAGCCCAAGGTATCACGGTTACGGATGAGATGAAAGCGGAAGTTAAAGACCAGGAAAACAACATTATTCAATAATCTGACTGGAGTGTAATCCGGCAGTATGGATGCGAGGCGGACGTGCAACGGGTTCGCCTCATTCTTTTCGATAGACAGGGAGGAAGTAGTGTGAGTATAAGCTGGAATTCAATTGAAGGGGCGATCGAGCTGGGGCTTTTATATGCACTGATGGCACTTGGTGTATATATTACGTTCCGCGTACTCGATTTTCCTGACCTTACCGTAGACGGAAGTTTTACAACAGGAGGCGCAATCGCGGCGGTTATGATCTCCAATGACTTCTCTCCTTGGCTCGCCTGTTTGGCGGCAATGGCTGGCGGCATGGTGGCTGGGGCTTGTACAGGTCTGCTTCATACCAAAGGAAAAATCAACGGATTATTATCCGGGATTTTGATGATGATCGCGCTCTACTCCATTAATATGCGTATCCTTGGTGCACCGAATAAATCCATTATGGGTATGGATAATCCATTCTCAGGTGAGCATGTCATGGTGCTAATTATCATCGTTGTGCTGGTGTTTAAAATCATGCTCGATCTGTTCATGAAAACAGATGTTGGACTGGCCCTTCGTGCGACAGGTGATAACAAACGCATGATTCGCAGCTTTGGTGCAAACACGGATGTGACTACGATTGTAGGAGTCAGCTTATCCAATGGGTTGGTTGCCCTGTCTGGTGCATTCATTGCACAGCAATCAGGCTTTGCGGACATTACGATGGGCATTGGCATGATCGTTATCGGACTGGCTTCCGTGATTATCGGTGAAGCTATTCTTGGAGCAAGAACGGTATTCTGGGCTACACTTGCAGCGATCGTTGGTTCAATCATTTATCGGATTGTGGTCGCGCTTGCCCTTCAAGTGGAATGGTTTGATACATCTGATCTGAAGTTGATCACCGCTGTAATTGTCATTATTGCATTGGTATTCCCTACTATGCAGCGCTCCATGAAGCAGCGTAGTCTAGCTCGCAAACGAACGGAAGAGTTGATGCGATCCGGTGGTCAACAGGCGAAGGGAGGTATGTGATCATGCTGGAGATTACGCAAGTAACCAAGCTGTTCAATCCAGGCACAACGGACGAGAAGACCGCGCTGGTTGGTGTGAATCTGACGATGAATCCGGGAGACTTTGTGACGGTGATTGGCAGTAACGGAGCGGGTAAATCCACGCTGATGAACATCATTTCGGGTGTGATGAAGCCGGATATGGGTGATGTGCTGATCAATGACCGCTCCATTAAAAACCTGCCGGAGCATAAACGCAGTAGCTGGATTGGTCGGGTGTTTCAGGACCCAATGGCAGGAACAGCACCACATATGTCCATTGAAGAAAATATGGCGATGGCATATAAACGTGGCAAAGGACGCGGACTGGGCTTCGGAGTTACCCGTGCCAGACGGGAGATTTTCAACACCCAACTGGAGAAGCTGGGAATTGGACTGGAGAAGCGTCCGAATGCAAAAGTGGGTCTCTTGTCTGGCGGGGAGCGGCAGGCACTCAGCCTGTTAATGGCTACGTTTACCCAGCCACAAATTCTGCTATTGGATGAACATACGGCGGCCCTTGACCCTTCAC
This sequence comes from Paenibacillus sp. SRL342, assembly GCF_984798905.1. Lineage (NCBI taxonomy): Bacteria > Bacillati > Bacillota > Bacilli > Caryophanales > Paenibacillaceae > Paenibacillus > Paenibacillus sp. SRL342. The sequence continues at coordinate 6,801,606 of NZ_OZ481790.1, read as the reverse complement.
GTGCTGAACTGATCACGGAACTAACGGAGACACTTGTGCGAGAGATGAGATTGACTACTTTGATGGTAACGCACAATATGGAGCAGTCCATTCGTCTGGGTAACCGTCTGATCATGATGGACAAAGGCCGAATTATTCTGGATGTCAGCGAAGAGCGGAAGCGTACGTTGACTGTACCTGAATTGCTTGGTGAATTCGAACGGATTAGCGGCAAAAAAATGGCAGATGATCGTGTCGTGCTGGGGTAAGGCAAGGGAACACTTGTTGGAAGAACAGATATACTTACCGTAATCCACAATCTAAGCCATCTATAAATTAGACCATAAAAACCTTTTGCGTTCTCGCAAAGGGTTTTTATGGTATGTTGAACACGTTGAAGAAAGTGGAATGAATCTATACGATTTCGGATTAGCGAATTATACATAATAGGAGGAACCAGGCATGTCTTTGCAATTGGATGAAGGAACATATACGGTCACGCGGCGTACAGAGTCCATTCGCCTGCTCGCCAAGGAATTTGCACTACTGCATTTTCTGTATGAAAACAAGGAAAAAGCCTTCACTCGCAGCCAATTGCTGGATCGGGTATGGCCGCTTGAATATCCGGTTGAACGCACCGTGGACGATCATATCTATCGCCTGCGCAAGAAACTGAAGCACTGGAACGAGATCAGTCTGGATACGGTAAGGGGATACGGTTATCGGCTTGCTGTGCAAGAGAACAAGTCCGTTCTACCTCCTAGCCCTTCTGTTCAGGACCCAGAAATGCAGGATGCCATTCATAATTTACTTCGTAAATATCACGTGTTTGGGCAGGGAAACGCCATACAGACCCTGGTTCAACAGCAGGAAGCACTCGGCATTCAGATTGCCCCTTATTATCAGTTGTATATCCGTTTTATACAGGGAGATCTGGAATGGTTGATTACAACAAAGGAAATTCCCTTTGAGGAGCGACTATATTGGCTACTGATTTTCGTGCACCCCCTGATCGAGCCAGCGGATAGTATTCAGTTGTATGAACAAGCGCTGAATTCATCGGCATTATCTGTCGATCAGCTTCGCGAACTCCGCATTCTGAACATCATCGAAGTCTATGTAGAGGTGGGCCAATATCAACGTGCCAAAGAGCAACTGGAAGAAACATATCGTGTAATAGAGACAGACGAGTTAGTTAATTTCAAACTGCCTGTAGCACTTGCAGCGTTATATGTGGAACTGTGGGGTGGCAGCGGTGAAGCTGTTGAGGCCCAGATGGCAGTCCTGCGGTCAGGATTGAAGGATGCACCCTATCTGCGAGAGATCGGACGTTTTCAGGTGATGGAGGGGTTATGGTTGCTTCGGCAAGGACGAGTTCGTGAAGCGGAACTTAGAATGGATGATGGCCTAGACGTATTGAAGATGTCGCTGAACGCACCGCTATATCTGAATGCTGCATATCAGATTCTCCTATTCCTGGGTCATCATCGAATTGAAGGCAGACTTCGCAGTAAGTATCGTCAAGTGTATGCAGAGATCGGCAAAAGTTACGGTGTACCCGCATATGGACCACAAATTGTAGATGAAATACGTAACTTTTTATCTCCTACCTCCCCATCCTCTGATCTTCCTCTGATATAACTCCTTTATGATTACAGCCAAGGAACATACAGACCACAATTGGCTGTAATCAAGGGAGGAAGTACATGTATGACCGTCATTTCTAATGAATCCACATCCAATGAGTCCACCGAATTAACCGCCTTATCTGCGGAATCTTCCAAAAGCTTATGGACTAATCTCCGGTTTGTCCGCATGTTTATCGCATACTCGTTGGCTACGTTTGGAGATTGGTTCGATGCACTCGCCATCCAGGTGATGGTGGCCTACCGCTGGGGCGCCGATCCACTGATCATTGCGCTGATTCCTGTATGTATGGCTGTCCCAGGCATACTGCTGGGCTCCTTTGCAGGCGCCCTGGCTGATCGACTGCACAAAGTAAAGATCATGATCTTGTGTGATGTGATCACCGTGGGATTAACCGTTGCTATTTTATTCGCACCAAGCCCGATATGGTTGCTTCCACTGCTTGTCCTGCGGGCCATGATGGGAGTTTTTCACGTTCCAGCTCAGCAGGCGTTAACCCGCCAGGTGGTGGCAGAGGAGCATCTGTTTCAGGCATCGTCTCTTAACGGCTTTGTGAGCCAGTGTTCGAAAGTGGCGGGACCACTTCTGGGTGCAGTCATTTTGGCCTTCTTTTCACCACAAATCTGTATTGTCATTAATGCCTGTACCCGCCTGTTGTCAGGCGCAGTATTATGGCCCTTGCGGCGTTTGGTGGAGAAGTCGGAGTCCGTTGAATCAGACGGAAGTGCTGCTAGTGAAAAGGATGGAACTGAATCCTTGTTCTCCCAGTGGAAGCAAGGTTGGCTTTTTATTCAGAGCAGTCGCACCGTGCTGAGCACGATTCTGTTCGGCTGTTTTGGACTCATGGCCATTCTCATGATTGATTATCAGTTTACGACCCTGTTTCGGGAGATCAAGCCGGGTAATGAATCACTGCTCGGCTGGTTGGGGTCTTCGGCAGGAGCCGGGGCAGTTGTTATCATTTTGTTGTTAAATCGCTTGCCGAGAATTGGGTATGGGTGGGGGCTGGGTGGAGGATATCTGTTCGTGGGTGCCGGAATTGCTGCGCTGGGGTGGATCGGCCCACAAACACCCGAAATTTGGGTCATTATCTGGGGCCTCTGCATCGGGCTGGGTAATGGACTCTTTATGGTAACACTGAATTATTTGCTGCAAAAAGAGACCCCTCCTGCTTATGTAGGGCGCGTCTTCGGCATTCAAAATTCACTGTCCAGTGTTGTACTGGTTGTAGCTCCACTTGCAGGTGGAGCGCTCATTCGAGTTGCTGGGCCGAGCCCCACCTTTCAATATATCGGTCTCGCTACGCTGGTAATTGGTCTTACCGGCATACTACTACAGCACATCTTGTGGGAAGGGAAGCAGCCTCTGGTGTCTGATGCAAAAAAGACTATTCCGCAGGAATTGGACTGACAGCTTTGATCCGATTCCTAACATCATTGTATCCACAGTCAGACAACTAGCCATATTGAAACTTGGGACTCTCTTAATAGCTAGCTGTTCCTACCATAAAAGAGTGAGGAGATAATCATGGTTTTACCAAAGCCGAGGGAAGCCAACTTACATGTAAATAAGATACGACAAGCATGGGGCATCGTGGAGCAACTCATACTCTAACACTGATTCAATTGCTCAACCAATACCTCCAAAAAAATACTCATGGATGCAATATACTCCCAACATGAGTAATTCTTTTGGTACAATGTATGAAGAACTATGGAACTTCGATGGTAAGACCAATGTGAAAATAACTGATGAGACATATTTTCTAGACGTTTATATCGCGAAAAAAGGAAATGCAGGATTGCCTGATGGGCTCTATGTAATAATGGAAACTGATACAGTTCCGAATTAAAACCAATCTATTGATACCAAGGAGGAATGATTATATGAATAAACGGGCAGCTGGTATTACCCTCCTTGTCATCTCTGCCATATTGTTTATTTCGAGAAATAGTACACATTTTATTGTTGCGGCAATTATGGGCCGCAAAGATAATGTTTTAGGTGAGGGTATGTTTGAGTACGCTTTGTCAGTTACTAGATCCTTTTCTTTTGTCCCAGAAATAATTGCACTATGTCTAGGAATTATTTATCTAGTATGGGCTGAAATGGACAAAAAGAAAGAAGTGCATTGAATAATAAATCATCGTTTTACTCATTCTTAGAGAGCATCCATACGGGTGCTCTTTTTGATCTTAAATGAATCGATTTTATGTCCGTGAGAATATAACACACTGCAAGCATGAATTTTTACGTGTCGCCGCCACATTAGGTGGCCATTACATTCTCGTAACTACTTAGAAGGTATAAGTGTAGATAACTTATTAAAACCGGAGTGGGAGCAATTCATTATGCTCTGTGCTGAACAATCGGTAGAGGTAACGGATTATGATAGAGTGCTTTTTTGATGGTTCGATCTTCGAAGTACAAATCCATATGCTTTTAGGGAAATAAGAAAGATAGACACTAAAGAGATTAAAACATGGCGAGAACTGGCATATGCCGGTTCTTTTTAATGTGTGTCGGCCGTTTGCTATCCTAGAATGTTATATATTGAACGAATCATACTTCCCACCAAGCAAAATAAGCAGTGGAGGCCATCAGTCCTCCAACCGAAAGTGATCCGCTGACAGAGAGATTAATGGCTTGACCCGGAGGAACCACGTAACGGCCATATTCATTGGACAGAAACGGCCCTGCTTGAAGGGGCATAGCCATCAATGGGGTCGCTCCTGAAGGTGTAGCAGCAGAGAACCGTACCGTGGCTACGCTGGTATTGCTGCTGGAAAGATTGCTGTTTACTGATGTTAGTGTGGTGGGCGATGTCAGTGTTCCATTCGCGCTCAGACTCATGGAACCACTGAAGGAAGATAATAGATTGAGTGATACCGTGATTCCGCCGGAGAGCCGTGATACGTATAGGGTTTTCCCACTCCCTGCGGGATTGGCCAATTGTACGGTGGCGATCACCGTTCCTCCCAGCAACCCCAGTGTTGTGGAATTGGTGGAACCTGCATTGTACAGATTGCCTGTATTGCCGGCATCGTTCTCCGGTGGGGCAACAATGCCGGGAGAGGTATATGTGTTGGTATTCGACGTATAGACGGGCTGGCTTAACGGGTTAAATACATTATTGTTTGGCACTGGTTACACCACCTTCTACATATAATCACACTCAGAATTCCCACCAGAACAGGTTAATGGCTGCAGTCTGATTCCCCGTACCTACGCTTATGGATAATGTTTGTCCTGGTGGAACAATAATTGAGCCGTTCAGATTGAGTAAATACATACCTGCTGTCAGCGGGATACTGGTTAGGCTCGTGAAGGCACCACCCAATGTACCTGTATTCTGCCTTGTGGAAACTACACTGGTGTTCGTGTTTCCAAGTAGTGTATTGACGGGTACAGGTGTACTCCCACCAGTCACCGTTCCACCAGAGTAGATGACCAGGGTAGCTGCTGCTGTAGTTCCCCCGGTGAGGCCGGAGATTCGCAAAGTTCTTCCGCTACCTGCTGCATTCACGACTTGTAGTAGAAGGTTCTGGTTGGAAGGAATCGAGGAATTGTTGGTCGTTAGGGCAAAAAAGCTGCCTGCAGCAGCTGCACCGCTGTCTGGTGAAGCTTCAATTCCAGGTGCCGAGAAGGTATTGGTCAGTTGAGTAAACAGAGGACCATTGGATTGGTTGAATACATTATAGTTGGTTATCTCATCCACCTCCCATAAACCAGTTCATTTTGAGAAATAATCCGTTTGAATCGCATTTCATTGTACTTGCAGTGTATGTGTAATGAAGAAGAAGGGATTGGGGACTGAACCGTATATCTGGAAATAACGGCGGTTGCCGTGCCCGTATTTCCAATCCGGGCATACGATGCGTAAGCACATTTTTTAAGGGGAAATCGAGATGAGTCGAACAGCGAAGCGAAGCAAGAAGAGAAAGAAGCAACCAACTAAATATGTCAGTCGCCGCCGCTCCCGTCTTTCCTGCCGCGCTAAATTGCTGAAACCTCCTTGTTCCCGGATCACTCGTCCCCGGTTCAAGCAGGGTGCTTCCTCACGTACGAAACTCCCTGGTGCTTTTCAATGTTTTACAGAGCATACGTATGTCGGAGCCGAAACCAGTAACAGCATGGATTCACTCCCGGCACAAGACACCTCATCACTCAGCATGTATACCTATGGCGTTGTGAATCGGGGGAAACATCCGGCTCTTGTACAGATCCAGATCAGCCCCAATGCCGTGGATTATGCTGTGGACAGCCAGGAGGTGGTCGCGGGAGGACAGACCAAAGCGCTGGTACCCTTGCGTTTTTTGCATTATACCCGGCTTGCCATTCGATCCGTTGAACCGAATCAGCCGACCCGGCTCGATGTTTACTTTCAGGCACAGCGTATGCCGTAAGGGAGTATGATCTCACAGATTTGACCAGGGAGGAGGACGAGACACATGCCTAACTTTACAACGTTTAATACGAATCCGGATAATCTGAGAACGTTGATTTTTGGTCAGGATAGTACAGGCACAGCCCAGCCTGTCAGAACGGATACGAGCGGGAACGTGGTTGGTATTATTTTGGACGGAACCATCAGTAACATCTCAGGTCTGACCACGGTTACAATTAACGCCGGAACCATTACCAACATTCTGAACGGAACGATTACGAGTGTACTTGGAGCGACGATCACGGCAGGTACGATCAACAGTGTGCTTGGAGCTACAGTGACCGCAGGTACGTTGACGAACTTGTTGAATGGTACGATTACCAGTGTATTGGGAGCAACGATCACAGCCGGAACCATTACAAGTGTACTCGGGGCAACCGTAACAGCAGGAACACTCACGAACTTGCTTGATGGTACACTTACCAGCGTGCTCGGAGCCACGGTGACTGCAGGGACACTGACGAACTTGCTGAATGGTACGATCACCAGTGTATTGGGAGCGACGATCACAGCCGGAACCATCACCAGTGTGCTTGGGGCCACAGTGACCGCAGGGACACTGACGAACTTATTAAACGGAACCATCACCAGTGTGCTCGGAGCAACAGTAACAGCGGGAACTTTAACGAACTTGCTGAATGGTACGATTACGAGTGTGCTTGGAGCAACAATCACTGCAGGTACGCTGACCAATCTGCTGAACGGAACGATTACAAGCGTACTTGGAGCAACGATTACAGCAGGAACACTGACGAACTTGTTAAACGGAACGATCACCAGCGTGCTCGGCGCTACGATTACGGCAGGGACACTCAGCAGTGTGACGTCCATTTCACAGAAGAGTTTTCAGGAGTCGCAGCTCATTAGCACCCCGACGGCTAACACCTTTACACCGCTTCCAGCAGTGACCACTAGTGTATTTGGTACGTATTCTTTCTTTGTATACAATAGGGGACCGGGTGTAAACCGGGTAGATGCTCGCGTTGAGATCAGTGCGAACGGTTCGAACTGGTACACGGATGTGACGACGGTGACGGGCATTTTGTCCGGGTCAGTGGATGTATTGGTTCCGCAGCGTTTTCTCAAATATACACGTCTATCCTACCGCTCCAGCCTAGTTGGTGCACCAAGTACGATTGATGTGTTCTTCAATGGACAAGGCACATAACCCATTCGTTTGTCATATAGGTACATGGAGTTCCTTTGGTGGACTTCATGTGCTTTTTTTGTATTGGAGGTGGTTACATTTGCAGAACCGTTTACTTGGAATCCATATGATTGTGCAAAATGGAGAACATCACCTGCCCCGCTGTCTCGACAGCTTGAAGCATATCGGCACGGAATGCTATATCACCGATACAGGCTCGTCCGACCGTACAGCCGAGATCGCCAGATCATACGGAGCAACGGTGCTGCACGCCCGTTGGGAGGATGACTTTGCACATGCGCGGAATATCAGTTTACCTCTGGCGAGCACCGAATGGGTCCTGTGTCTAGATGCCGATGAGTATGTTACGCAGGGGTTGGAAGAACTACTGAATTATTTGCCTAAAGTCCATAAAAGCATTACAAGATTGCGTATAACTATAGAGAACCGATACGGAGAAGGGGTAGAAGAGAGCGTTATCTCTCAGCCAGTGAGACTGTTCCGTGCTCATCAGGGATATCGATACAAGGGGCGTATTCATGAGCAATTGGTTCGTAATGGCCCATGCGAGCCTGTCCGGTATGAGGCTGGCGATATGGATAAGAGCGAGAACTGTATAGATGAAGAACATTTGTTGGTTGAGAATGAACCGCTTGCTCCACTATGTCTCATTCATGATGGGTATCTGGCTTCCGCGATTGCTCAGGAGCATAAGCCAAGACGTAATTTGAAGCTGATTAAGCGTGAATTACAGGATGATCCGAAACAGCCCTTTCAACTGTATAATCTGGGCGTGACCTATTGCCAGCTTGGTCAGAATGAACAGGCAATTGAAGCGTTCAGTGAATCATTACGCCTGACAGAGTTGCACGCGCCATATCGTCCTACATTGGTTAGAGATTATGGGAAAGTCCTTGTGGGATTGGAACGATATGAAGAGGCGCATTCACTTCTGGCTGTGGAAAGGCATCGTTACCCATCTTATGCTGATCTGCACCTGTTGTATGGGGAGACGTTGGAGCAGCAAGGTTTGGAGGAACGTGCATACCAATCCTATGCGCGAGCGACCGATTGCCGGGTGGCGCTGGATAGTGATGGACAGAGGAATAGCGGTAGCACGTTAGACGCGTCATATGTAACGGAAGCGGGTTCTGACCGTTACAGAGCGTATACCGCCATGGCCAGACTTGCACAGAAACGGGGCTTCCTGAATGAGTCCGCACATCTGTACGGGCTGGCTCTGGATAGTATGTCTGTGTATGCTCCGGCATGGATGGGGTTGGCAGATGTGCTGCAACAGTCCGGAGAAACGGATGAGAACATAGCAGAAACATTGCTCGCCAGATGCAGAGAGATCGGAGAGTCAGGGCATGGTGACTTGGTTCGTGGTGAATTGTCCCATCCATACGCCGTGACGAATGAGGATCATCTGGTGCATGTGATTCATGTTCTCGCAGGCTGCGGGGCATATGGGCAGTCATTGAATATGCTGGATTCCATTACGCGTAGTGCTCGTATCCATGTAGCAGATCGAATACATTGGTTGTTATGTGCGAACAGGGTTTCGGATGCCTTGCAACTGGTGGAAGAACACTGGGAAGCTGAGGGTATGAATGGGGTTAGCATACAGGCAGAACACAGAATGAATTGGGCACTGGCTTGTTGGGCCAATGGATTACGATTAACCGAGACATTCTTCGCAACTGCGTATCCAGAGGAAAAGGATGTATGGAAGGTCATTGACCGTTTGCTGCATCAGTTGCCCAAAGAGCCACGCTACATGGAACCTGAGTCAGGAGAACAGAAGCTTCTACAATGGGGTCGGCAGGCACAGCTGGTGGCAGAGAAAATTGTGCAGCAGGCCATAAAGACAGGGCAGCTTACGCTTGCTGAGCAACTGCATGAGCTGCGGGCAATCATGATGAGTGAGCATCGGGGAACATCCGTAACGGTACGGCGGGAGTTGGCAAGCCTGCTATATTGTCACGGGTACACCATGGTAGCCGCGAACATCCTGATTCAGTGCATGACCGAGAGTGAGCTGGATGCCGAAGGGTTATTCTGGCTGGGTGAAACGCTGTATACCAAAGGCCACAATGATCAAGCGCTCTCTCTGTTTGAGCAGGCTCTGGAACAGGAACCTGCTATGTGGCAGGCTCGAGTTGGAGCAGCGGTATGTTACATGCAATTGGCAATGGAGGCGATTAAGCAGGAATTGGTTCGTTCTCTGTCTTCAGGGGAACTCGCTGCACAATATACCGCATTGGAACAAAGACTGCAAACGACCGGAGGCATCCCGTGGCGTACGCTTTTCCATGCAAAGGAAAGGAGGAATCAGCTTGCGAGCGGAACGAATTTCCCTATGCATGATCGTGAAGGATGAGGAAGAGTTGCTGCCTCATTGCCTTGCCAGTGTCCAGGGAGCGGTGGACGAAATTATTGTGGTGGACACCGGTTCATCGGATCGCAGCGCGGAGATTGCGCAGCAATATGGCGCGTTGGTTGTGCGATTTGAGTGGTGCGAAGATTTTGCCGCAGCACGGAATGTTGGCCTGGAGCGCGCTTCCGGCGACTGGATTCTCTTTCTTGATGCGGACGAGGCGCTCGATAGGGCTGCGCGGGAGCAGATCAGGAGCTGGACGTTGGTCAGCGGATGTGACGGATTGTTTTTAAACATTCATAACTATACAGGTACGGGTCAGCAGGGGGGCACCGTGAATCCGGTTTTGCGTCTCTTCCGTAATGCCCCGGAGCATCGGTTCGAAGGTCGAATTCATGAGCAGATTGCGGCGGCGATTTGCCGTAGGAATTCAGAGGCTGCTTTTCATGTGACAGACATGATTATCCATCATTATGGGTATCAGACGGCGATTGTGGAGCGCAAAGATAAGGTGAACCGCAATGTTCGCCTGCTGCAACAGGCAGTGGAGGAAGAACCAGATCAGCCGTTCCATCACTATAATCTGGGTGTCGAGTATCTGCGTGTAGGGGAAGCGGAGCGGGCCTTGGAGACGTTTGGTGTGGCCCGGATGGGGATTGATCCTGCCGTGACCAGTTATGCGCATTTATTGTTCAAATATGAAGTTCGTTGTCTCCAGCATCTGAATCGCTGGCAGGAGGCATTGGATCGCATCGATGCTGCGCTTGAACTCTTTCCAGAGTACACGGATCTGATGCACCATCGCGGGGTGTGTGCAGAAGCATTGGGCGATGCAGATCGGGCAGAATATTCGCTGCGTGAAGCTGTCCGCATGGGGCCACCTCCGCCCATATACCATACGGAAGAAGGCATCGGCACCTATCAGACGTGGTACACACTAGGGCGATTACTGGAAGGAAGGTCAGATCTGGAGGGTGCGGTGGATGCTTACATCGAGGCGGTGCGTGCCAAATCGAGTCTCTTACCGCCGCTCTATCGGATATTCCGGATTATGCGAGTCTCCGGGCAGGAACATCAGATTCCAGAGCTGGTGAGGGAGCGCTTTGCACTCAGTTCGGAAGAGGCTACACACAAAGTATTGGGCATTCTGGAGCACTCTCGTTGTTATGATGCGGCTTTGCAATTGTTATCGGATATATCCTCACAACCTTCCGCAGAGATGAGGGAGCGTTTGTCTGTGGCGGAGGCCATGCTTCAAATTCAACAGGGAAGATGGAACAAGGCGCGTCTAAAACTGGAACCTGTACAGCGGAAAAAAGGGCTGCTCGCGATCTCGTCTGCCCGATGGCTCGAACGTTTGGAGTGGATAGAAGGGAAGAAAGTCAATGGAGATGATCCATTAACCTTGTGGTTGAAGCTTAGTTCGCAGGTGGGTGAAGGAACGAATGAGGAATCTGCTGTGCAGACAGGGAGAACGGTTGGTCTGAGAGCGACAAAGAAGAAGGACATGGACTCCAGCATAGACGGAACGGTTGCAGGAACAGAGTATGATGGCTGGCAGGCGCTTGGACTGATGATGGAAGGATGTGTACAGTCAGGGAGATGGAAAGAGCTGCATAGCCTGATTCAGATGTGTCGACAGCAATTGGCTGGAGCAGGGTTATCGGTGGAACAGAGCGTTCGAGTGGGAGAGAAGGAGAAAGAGATGGAAGGGAAAAAGGAAAACGGGAAGGTGAGTGACATTGAGTCGTTTCCTGGGGCTTCGGATACCCTGACGGGAACAAGCTGGCTGGTGAAAGGATTGGTCAGTGCTGCGGATCATCATCTGGAGGTGTTCGCCCAACATACGACTGGAAATCGACACCGCTGTTGGCCTGTTGTTCAGCATATTCGGCTTGAACTGCCAGGTGCGGATGGGTTCGAGAGTTGAACGGTATCAAGCAGGTGCGGGGGTTAAGGTGAAAGCAGATGGGTATTGGATGGGGCTGAACTCCGTTGGTGAGGGGTGGTGATGAATATGGGCATAGGGATTAGTTTGTGTATGATCGTGAAGGATGAAGCCGGTTCACTCCAGCGGTGCTTGAATGCAGTCAGGGATGTTGTGGATGAGATCATCGTTGTAGACACAGGCTCGGTAGATGATACAACTGAAATTGCGTGTCTCCATGGTGCCGTTGTAATTCGTACGGAATGGAACGGAGATTTCAGTGAAGCCCGTAATCTGTCGCTGACCGCTGCTACGAAACCGTGGATTCTGGTGCTTGATGCAGATGAAGTATGGGCACAGACTCCGCAGATGAAGGCAGAACTCGTGCAGTTGTTAGCGACAAGCAGGGACGACGTATGGGGATACTGGATACAGGTCACAAGTCTGCTGGGGGTGTCCGGTGAAGAGCGTGTGACGGATGCGGTATGTCGTTTGTTCCGAAATGATCCCCGAATTGCCTTTCAGGGCAGAATTCATGAAGAGATTGCTTCTTCCATCATGGCACTGGCTCCGCAAGGTGTGCTTCATTCTGGACTTGAAGTCATTCATTATGGATATCTGGAGCGGGTGATTACCGCCAAAAATAAAGGTGCACGGAACATGCAGTTGATTCGTTTCGCGTTGAATCAGGAGGGAGATCAACCGGAGTTGTTGTATGCTCTGGCTGCCGAATGGTTTCAGCTAGCGAAGTATGATGAAGCACTCCGGTTGTTGCAGCCGTTATTGGCACAGCTTACGCCGGAGTGTGGATATCACTCGGATCTGGTGCTGAAATCGGCTTACGCCTGGCGAGAGATTGGCAGCCCAGAACGGGCGCTTGCTGTCGTGGAAGCATGGGCGCACGTGTATGAGGATTTTCCGGATTTGTTGGAGCTTGGTGCTGTACTTGAACTGGATCAAGGGCGAGAGGACGTAGCCTTGGATTGGTTAAAACAGGCTAAATCAGCTGCTTCCACAGCCAGCAGGTATACATCAGTCTCTGGTGCTGGAACCTACCGCAGCCTGACGCTGGAAGGCATGGCATATGAGCGGGCTGGCCGCTGGGCAGAGGCAGAAGCCGCGTACATAGCGGCGCTGGGCATGCAACCCGGCAGCATGGCTGCATGGCAGCGGCTGTTGTTGTTGGCCGCAGCCACAGGGCGGCCGCATGCCATCGCCAGCGTCGCAGCCCGGGTAAGCTTGCCGTCTGCGGCATGGCAAGCGTTGATCCCGGCCGCGCTTGCCGCACATCGGCCGGAGTGGCTGCTGCGCCATGCGGCGGCGCTTGCTGGCCCGCTGCGGGCACAGCCGCTGGCCGCAGGGCTTGCGCTGGCCCAGCTGGGCGAGGACGCCGCGGCTCGGGCGGCTTTGCAGCCCTGGGCGGCGCATGCGCAGCACGGGCCAGAGGCGGCCCTGGCGCTGTGGGCGCTGGGCCACAAGCAGCCCGGCGGGCGCAACGCCCGAGCGGCGGCTCGCCAGCAGGCAGCGCTGAACGCCGCGGCCCATGCCGCCGAGGCGCTGCTGCAGCGTGGGGCCACGGCTGGCAACCGCAGCAGCAGCGGCAGCCCGCCCCGCGGCGCAACGCCCGGCGGTCCGGCCACGCCTGCGCCAGGCGACGTGCTCGCCGCTGCGCAAGCGCTCGCCGGCGTAGGCGCCTGGGCCGCATGGCTGCGCCTGCTGCAAGCCCTGCCGCCCCGCGGCGCGCTGGCGTTGCTTGCAGCGCTTCCGCCTGCGGCACGCTGCGGGTTGCTGCGCGCACCCGCGAGCGTCCGCGAAGGGCTGCTTGCGCTATGCGGCACGCCTGACGGCACGCAGCAGCCCCACGCGGACGAAGTGCCCGCCTCGGAGCGCACCGCTCACGCGCTCCTCGCGGGCACGCTCGCGCTGCTCGCCGGGCGGCAGAACCTGGCGCGTGAATGGGCCGAATCGGCCCAACTTACTGCGCGGCAACCTGCCGCCACAGGTCGCCCGGCGACGACAATCCCGCCGGGCCTGCACACCCTGCTGCGCCTGACAGCACCCGGCGCAGCCTCTGCTGATGAATACACCAACCAGTGCAACATGTTACTGGTACACCTTTAATCTTTAATCTTTATATCTTTAATCACTAATTATTAATTTCTAGTCTCTAGTCCCCAACCTCCATCCCCATATATTCCCGCACTAGCCCATCCGATTGAAATTGTAAAAGTAACGGAGCTACCGGTAATCGGAGGATTGCCCGAACCGTGTATTGTTCCGTTGCTAATGGGTCGAGCCCTCGAGCCCTCAATTTTCCAATCTGCACTTAACTCAACGTAAGCCAATTCGTCTCAGCCTTTGCATATCACCGCTCGAAAACAGCGGATCGGCGTGCCGTACATGTCAGACCAGATGGCATCGTCCGGCTCATCCACATTCAGTTTATCTTCAATGGTTAATCCGGTGACAGCCATGATCGTCTCCAGCAGATCCGGCCGCATCTCGGGCACATCGAAGGTAGCGATTAACTGTCCGTTTGGTTTCAGCACCCGAGCGAATTCACGAAACGCCCGCAGCATCGTGCCCGTATCCAGATGTTCCAGTACAGAGATACAGAACACCCGATCAAACTTACCTGACTCGTACGGAAGCTGGGCCAGATTAGCCTTTGCACGGTGCAATCGGATGAGAGTTGATTCCGGCAGATCCTGGGCCGCTTGCTCACCAAAATCAGAAACGATATCCAGTCTTATCGCCTCTTCAGACAAAATACGTTCATCCCAGTCACAAGCGTGAACCTCGCGGCAGTGTTCGGCAAGCCAGAATTTGAACGGATGGGAGATGCCGCAGGCTGCATCAAGGACCACATCGTCCGGACGTGCAAACCGCCGGGCCCATTCATATTCGTAGGGACGGCTCCACCATGCCGGATGCAGCGGGAAGACCAATGTGTCCGTTTTAGGATCACTTTGCCGAATGTATCTTGATTCCATGAATTCCGTTGCCTTGGGCATATCCCTCATCCCCGAATTCCCTCCTTCAATCCTGTCTCTGCCAAAAAAGATTCCAACACCGTGCTCCACCGGCTCCGCCACCTGGCGAGATCATAGGACAGTGCAGTCTCGCGCGCATAGATTCCCAGTCGTTCTCGCTCGGCCCGATCCTGTACAAGGCGTACCAGTGCAGCGGTTAGTTCCTGCTCACCAGGAGGTACCAGCAGCCCATTAAAACCATCCTGAATCAGATCATTCAATCCGCCAACATTGGAGGCAATTACCGGAAGTCCACAGCTCATCGCTTCCAGACAGGCATAGGAGGTGCCTTCCGAGAACACGGTGGGAATTACGGCGATATCTGCCTGATGGTAGGCCGCTCGAATATCACGGAAATCATACGTGCGCTGGTTAATTCGCTCCGCATGTGGATGAGTACGATGCCAGTAACGGAAGACTCTCCCGACCGTACTGCCTTCGACCAGTTCCCCGGCAAATTCAATCTCCAGATCCGGAAAGGCTCCAAGAAGTTTATCTGCTGCCAGCATCATTGGGATAATACCCCGTTCCATGCTGATGCGGCGCGGATAGATAATGCGAATCGGGCGGGGAGAGGTCACACGGGCATCCACAGTTTTCCTTTCAACCTGTCCCTGAATCGGACCATTAACCTGATACTCAGCATCTGCTTCTACCAGAATCTCCGTAGCCCAATCCGTTGAATTCCGGTGGTTATGAGCAAACCTATACGTTTCGCCATCTGCCTCAGCTTCGTCCCGTTTCGATAACTGTAAATGGAAATCTACCGTTTCTTTCCCCTCTGGTTCTTGATCGCTATCTGTATCCCTACCTCCGTCTCCGTTAGCCTTACCATTGTTCGCTCCATCACGACCCATTCCACCCTTACCTTCTACAGCTTGCACCCCTGATATAACTGCACCAACATTCTCTTCATGACTCGCCAGATCATGCTTCCATGCGACAAGCCATTCGTCTTCCTGTTTCTGCTCCAAGGTCCGTGTTGGTGGGGCTGGTGTGAAATAGGACGTATCCACTGCGTTGGGAATCAGGACAACCTGCCTTGGATCAGTATAGGTGCACGCAGCCCGGCAAAAGGTCTGGAAATGAGAATCCACGGATACAATGCGCACGAGTCCATCCAGAGCCAGTTGAATATGTTCCGCGACTTGTTGTTTGGTCTCCAGTGGCAGTCCGGGACGATCCCAGTTAATGCCGTGACAGATGCCAAGACTGCCTGGTTTGTAGGTGATGGGTTGCCACAGACAGCTGGCATAGATCACGGGACCGCGCGCTGCGGCTGCCATCCGGTCAAAGGCTTCCGGTACATTATCCATGTCGTACGAATAACCAAATACGTCAATCTGCTCCGTCCGAGTCTGGAATGCTTCAAAATAGGACAGCTGATGAACTTCGGGAATATGCCCGAGTCCTCGGATGACACTGCACAGATCCAGAATGTAGCGTTCCAGTCCACCACCAAATACACGACCGAATTCCCGGTTGTACCCGTCGGTGAAACTATGTGTCAGAATACTCACCACGCCCATCTCACGGTCCCTCCTTCCAGGGAATCAGCCGAGGTTCCGGATCGAGAATAGACTCGTAATGTGCAAGATTACCCCACTCACCGCTAGGATCAATGCGCTTGTAACGCAAATATTTACGAACCCGGTCCTCCAGACTGCCTGCCCAGCCGAGATGCTGAACCTTCAATTCCGTGCTGACTCCAGGCAATACAGTGCAGGACAAGGGAAGACGGGGAACATGATGATTCTGTTGTGGATAAAAATAAGGATATCCAGGCATATACCGTACAAGTGAAGCGGTATGCCGTTTGTGCAGAGACCAGAGATCATCTTCCCGGTAGTGGGTCCGGCCGCCCCACATATCGTAGAAACGGAATGCAAACCAGTCTGCATACTCCTGATTAATCAGAGTGCGTATGGCTTTCTTGGCCTCTGAGCTGTACAGCTCATCCGCATCAACCGAGAGCAACCAGTCGGGACATGTTCCCGCCGCCGCTTGCCACAAGGTGTTGCGAAGGCGCCATTCCTCGGCGAATAGCGGTTTCTCCAATACCTCCAGACGGACCACCTTTGGGTAGGCTTTGCATATGTCCGGTGTTCCGTCTGTGCTGGCATCGTCCACAATCACGATCTCGTCCACGAACTCACTCAGATCATGCAATACTTCTTCAAGGTATCGGCCACGTTCATTGCGAACCTGGAGCATGGCGGTGAGCTTGTTGCCTTTGCTTTTGCGAACCCGGCGAATGGAGAAGGGTTCTTTGAATACGCTTGTTTCCTCCTCTACGGAAGTAGTGTCCTGTTCGAATTGACCTTGTGTGTCGCCCCAGTGATGCACTTGGCTTCGGGAGCCATGTGATGGTTGTGCATGATCCGGCGTGTGATCGCCATTTTCCAATACGTTTATATGTGTTCGATCCACTGTTTCCGTTGGCGTGAAAGTGGTTTCGGTTCGGATATCCCTGTGCACCATTGGCCCATTCAACTGTTGTCTACGCTTCTTCGGGTCCAGCATCATGGCACCTCCCCAAGCAATTGCTGTACAGCATGATCCAACAGCTCCAGCTCCACAATCCGGGCCAGCGCTTCTTCATCCTCCAATGCTGTCTCAAGGAAATGTCGGACGGCCCCGTGTCTTTCCCCTCGCAGAGCCAGTGCGCTGCCGGATAATTGCTGATAATCCCGGCGACTGGCATCATCCTGAATATCGACTGCATGCACCAGAGCCAGTGCATCTTCCACACGTCCAGTCTCCTGGAAGATGCGGAATTTCCAATGTCTCGCGGTTTCTCCGCCAAGTTCGTCCAGGATACGCAGGGCATTTCCGTAATCATCGTTCATGCGCAGTAGTTCCGCTCGTACAAGTTGATCTTCTCCCGCCTCAAGCCAGCGACATAACTGTTCATAATGATGGCGTTCCTGTTCGTCGGCTGCACTGATTCCATACACCCGCAGGGCGTCCTCCAACTTGCCGGACCGGGCATGAATGGCAGACAGGAATCGATAGTGGGAGACTACACAGTCACTGCGACCATTCATGACCGCATGGGTGAAGGACTCTTGCAACGAATGGACGGCCCGCGGATCCTCAAGCAGATACTCATAGGCTGCCAGCAAAAAGGATATCGTCTCATGTGCACCTGCTTTGGCTCGGAGCTGTCGGTAGAAGTCGGCACGTACACTGCATTGAAGCAGGGTGCCGCTATCCAGCGTTCCTGACAGGATCTGCCGCAGCGCATGCAGGAAGAACAGTTCGTAGTCCCGGAGAGGGATTTCGAGATCATCCTTTTGCATCATACCCGCGGGTGTAGGGTCTTCTCCGCCCAGCCAGATGGCGCGTACGCCTTGGAATAACAGCTTCAAATACCGTGTTTCGGAGGAGGTACCTACCAGATCGGCGATGCCGACCAGTTTGGAAATACTGCTCTCCCATAGCGGAGATTCTGCTTCGTTTCCAGCAGGCTCAGGGAGCAGGGCAATACATAGCTCAGGCTCCAGCGAAGCCGTAGCCATTAGCCAGTAGGGATGGGCGACTACGGCTACGGTGCGAGGTTCCAGCAATAGCTGCTTGGCTTCAGGGAGGGAGATGACGGTAATGACCGGAGGTACATCTTCTGATTGCGTCAGGCTGCTGACATAGTAGACCTCTCCTTCGATCGACAGCAATGCAGCAATATCGGGGTAGGGAAAGGATGACCAGCCCCCTTTGCGAGGGAAGAGAACATATCGGACAGGGGACTGTGTTGTACTGGCCTTATCCAGGCTGACTTCGGAGTCTTCACCTGGTAATGGCGCAGGTTTTTCCATGAATAGTTCACCTCACCTTGACTGTAATATGGTGCGTCATTCACTCTGCATGTACTTCATGCTTTCACTTCATATGTAAAGCCCTCACGGTACTTCGCATGATATGCCTGAGACTAACATATGGGCATTCCGTCCCAAACATGAGTATCTTCCATGAATAGATGCAGTTGGCAAGCTGTGATAATAGGCTGAATTTTATCTTTTATGTGACCAGGATCACTTTTTTTTGCGCTAGAGACGAAGATTGTGATAATTCTCACATGTATAAAATAGGTAATCTGGCACAATACGTTCATCAACGTATTTGGCGGACAGACAGCGAAGGTGCAGCTTCAATGCCAAATACGCATACTGCGAAGTGAACAGAAAGAAGGGGTAACGGTATGGATCCGATTATGTTATCGCGTATCCAATATGCACTTACAACGATTTTCCATTTCTTTTTTGTGCCGCTATCCATAGGTCTTGTACTGTTGGTTGCGATCATGGAGACGTTGTACGTTGTTAAGGGTAAGGAGATCTACAAAACGATGGCCAAGTTCTGGGGCAAGCTGTTCCTGATTAACTTTGCCGTCGGGGTAGTCACAGGTATTTTGCAAGAGTTCCAGTTTGGCATGAACTGGTCCGAGTACTCTCGGTTCGTGGGGGACGTCTTCGGTGCGCCACTGGCCATTGAAGCGTTACTCGCGTTTTTTATGGAGTCTACATTTATTGGGTTGTGGATATTCGGATGGGATCGTTTATCCAAAAAAGTGCATCTGGCCTGCATCTGGCTGGTTTTTGTCGGCACATTCCTGTCCGCGCTGTGGATTCTGGCAGCCAATTCATTTATGCAGCATCCTGTCGGGTTTGAGATCAACAACGGCCGAGCCGAGATGAATGATTTCTTTGCACTTATCACGAATGGTCAGCTTCTCGTCGAGTTCCCACATACAATCTTTGGGGCATTGATGACAGGGGCCTTCGTGGTAACCGGGATCAGTGCTTACAAATTGATGAAAAAGCAGGATGTGGAGATCTTTCGCAAATCGTATAATATCGCGATCATTATCGCGCTTATTTCCTCGTTTGGTGTAGCTTTCTCCGGACATTTCCAGGCGCAATATCTGGTGGAGACACAGCCGATGAAGATGGCAGCGAGTGAGGGCACATGGACAACGACAGAAGATCCGGCCCCATGGACGGTGGTCGCTTTTATTGATTCGGATAAACAGGAGAACACGGGTGAGATCAAAATCCCTGGATTGCTCAGTTACCTGTCTTACAGCAAGTTCTCCGGTAGTGTCAAAGGCATGAAGGAGCTCCAGGCCGAGTATGAGCAGACGTATGGACCGGGGGACTACATCCCGCCGGTACGTACAACGTTCTGGAGTTTCCGCATTATGATTGCAGCCGGTGGATTGATGATTGCACTGGCGCTATACGGTACGTTTCTGGCCATGCGTAAGAAGCTGGAGGTCGCTGGAAATTGGTTTATGCGTCTGATGGTATTTGCCATATCTTTGCCGTTTATCGCCAATACGTCAGGTTGGATCATGACCGAGGTTGGAAGACAGCCATGGACGGTATTTGGTTATATGACTACCGAAGCCGGGGTCTCGCCGAACGTATCCGCAGGAATGATCCTGTTCTCGACCATCGCTTTTACCGCTGCGTATACGGTTCTCGGAATCGTGATGGTATACCTGTTCGTACGTGAGATCAAAGCAGGACCGTTTGCGGTCGAGAAGCCAGAAGATCACGATGAATCGGCCGATCCGTTCGGCGTGGATGGAGGTTATTCCGTTGTCACTAAGTGAGTTATGGTTTTTGCTGATTGCCGTATTGTTTGTCGGTTTCTTCTTTTTGGAAGGTTTTGATTTTGGTGTGGGGATGTCTACAGGCATTATTGCCAAAACAGACCGCGAACGCCGGACCCTGATCAACTCGATCGGTCCGTTCTGGGATGGTAATGAAGTATGGCTGATTACGGCAGGGGGCGCGATGTTTGCTGCCTTCCCGCACTGGTATGCCACGTTGTTCAGTGGTTTTTACCTGCCACTTGTGGTGGTGTTACTCGCCTTGATTGGCCGCGGAGTTGCTTTCGAATTCCGCAGTAAAATGAAACAGCAGCGCTGGCGCAAAACATGGGACATCATCATTGTTGTCTCCAGCGCGCTCTTGCCTTTCCTGTTCGGCGTGGTCTTTGCCACGTTGATGAAAGGTCTGCCCATTGATGGGGAGATGCAGTTGCGTGCAGGATTCCTCGATATCGTTAATCCGTACACCGTAATTGGCGGCTTGAGCGTAACCCTGCTGTGTCTGGTGCATGGATTGCTGTTTGCATCACTACGGACAGTAGGTGATCTCAGAGAGCGTGCCTTGAAGACAGCACAAAAATTGATGCTGCCGCTGGCTGCACTACTCGCTGTTTACGCGTTAATGACGTATTTCATGACCGATGTGTTCGCCGTACGCGGCTGGGCTCTTTGGATCATGGTTGTACTTGGCGCAGTCTCGCTTGCACTTGCCGCATACTTTGTCCGTCAGAAGCGTGAAGGCTGGGCTTTTGGTATGACAGGGGCAGTGATTGCAATTGCCTTTGCCTCGGTCTTTATCGGACTTTTCCCAAGAGTGATGGTGAGTTCCTTTGGGGCGGCGTATGACCTGACTGTATACAATGCCGCATCGGGAGCGTATTCATTGAAAGTAATGACCATTGTAGCTTGCACATTGCTGCCGTTTGTTCTCGGTTATCAGATCTGGAGTTATTATATCTTCCGCAAACGCCTGAACGAGCAGCACCACCTGGAGTACTGATATGGGACGGGGGCTGATGAAGCTGCCGGGCATCCGGCCTGTAATCGCGCTGGCATCAGCGCTGGTACTGTTGCAGGCGATGACGATCATTATGCAAGCCAAATGGCTGGCACAGGCCATCACGGCATTGTTTGAAGGTTCATCCGTAACGGAGCAGTACCCGGTACTACTGCTGTTCCTGGCTGCTTTTGCCGCCCGCTATGCCCTATCTTTCTGGTTACAACTCGTGACCTCAAGATATGCGGAGAGAACGGGAACCGATCTGCGCAGACAGATGGTGGAGCAGTGGTTCAGGCTTGGACCGCGTTATGCCAAGACGGAGGGCACAGGCCATCTGGTTACGCTGGCACGTGAGGGCACAGCCCAATACAAGACCTATCTGGAACTGTTCATTCCTCGCATGCTGGGCATAGGATTCACACCCATCGTCATTCTGCTGTATGTGTTCAAGCTGGATCTGATGTCCGGGGTTATTCTGATGCTGACACTCCCAATCCTGATTGTGTTCATGATTCTGATTGGCCTCGCAGCGCAGCGGAAGATAGACGGACAATTCAGATCCTACAAAGCACTCGCTAACCATTTTGTTGATACCCTGCGTGGTCTGGAGACGCTGAAAACATTGGGACAAAGCAAAACACACGAAGGGTCCATTCTGCGGGTCAGTCAGCGGTATTGGAAAGCGACGATGTCTACCTTGCGCATGGCCTTTCTTTCTTCGTTTGCCCTCGACTTCTTCACCATGCTGTCCGTTGCTTCCGTAGCAGTTGGTCTGGGATTACGTCTGACGGAGGGGCATATGCTGCTCGGCCCTGCTTTGACGGTACTGATTCTGGCATCCGAATATTTCCTGCCTGTACGTATGCTCGGCGCTGATTATCATGCCACATTGGACGGTAAGGAAGCCGGAGCGGCCATTAATCAGGTGATTGAACGGGGGAAAGCTGCTGAACGGAAACAGAAAGAAGCCTATGCAAATGTTGTTGCACATCCGGTTAGGGAAGAGGACGAAGCTGGATCTGCACCATCATTATCTTCGGGTAATAGGAAAGCTGCTACTTCGACCATACGTGTCATGTTGAATGATAAAACGGCTGCGGGACATTTTGCTCCTGATCCTGCTTCTGTTTCTACTACTCCTGAGCTTGTTTCTTCCTCTTCCTTAGTGTTCTCTTGGAATGAGAATAGCAGGTTGGCACTAACGGATGTACAGGTACGGCATGATGATGAAGGTCCTTATTCGCTAAAGGATGTCACATTTCAGATCACGGGTCTTGGCAAAATTGGTATTATTGGCGCCAGCGGAGCAGGCAAGTCCACGTTGATTGATGTATTGGCTGGATTTCAGCTTCCTACTTCAGGCCAAGTATTAGCCAACGGACAGCCTGTGACACAGGATCTGCTTGAATCCTGGCGAAGACAGACGGCAGCCATTCCGCAGCATCCGTATATTTTCAGCGGAAGTCTAGCGGATAACGTTCGTTTCTACATGCCGGAGGCATCAGATACGGAAGTGGCGAAGGCCATTAGCGCAGCTGGATTAACCAAGCTACTGTCTTCATTATCCGGTGGGCTGCATGAGCTCATTGGGGCTGGTGGCAGACAGCTCAGTGGTGGGCAGGAGCAACGGGTGGCGCTGGCAAGAGCTTTGCTTAGTAAACGAAACATCCTGCTGCTCGATGAACCGACAGCACATCTGGATGTGGAAACGGAGTATGAACTGAAACAGACGATGCTGCCGCTATTTGAAGGAAAACTTGTATTTTTGGCTACCCATCGTCTGCATTGGATGCCACATATGGATCGAATTATTGTCATGGATGGCGGCACAGTGGCAGAGACGGGAACACATCAGGAGTTACTGGCACGACAAGGTGTATATTATCAGATGATTCAGGCCCAGATGGAGGCGATATAAAATGAAGTCCGGATATGAGCATATGGAGACCGTCCGTAACGAAAAAGAAAAAAATAGCTGGATTGCTCCGTATGTGGCACAGTACCGCTGGAGATTCATTGCAGTCATTGCGCTGGGTACATGGGCTGCCTTGTGTGCGGTACTGCTGCTGTTCACCTCCGGATTTCTGATCTCCAAGTCTGCGCTGCGTCCTGAAAATATTCTAATGGTGTATGTACCCATTGTTGGTGTACGTGCATTTGGGATATTCCGCGCTGTCTTTCGATATATCGAGCGATTGGCAGGACATGATGCCGTACTGCGGGTGTTGGCCGACCAACGGGTGAAATTATATCGCATTCTGGAGCCACAGGCTCTGTTCCTGCGCTCTCGTATGCAGACCGGAGATGTGCTTGGAGCACTCGCCGATGATGTGGAGCGGCTGCAGGATATCTATCTGCGTACAGTCTTCCCCGCCGTTACCGCGCTCGTGATGTACGGTGGGGCTGTGATTGCCTTTGGCAGTGTGGATCTGGGATTTGCGGTGTGGATGGGTTTGTATATGTTATTTCTCGTTGCCGTGTTACCTGCGATCTCTCTGAAAGTGACGTGGAAATGGCGTGTACGGCTGAAAAAGGAAAACAGCATGTTGTATACCCGTCTGACTGACGGTGTGCTTGGACTGGGAGATTGGCTTGCAAGTGGACGAGCAGCAGAATTTGTTCAGCAGCAGGAAGAGGCAGAAGAACAGGTCGACACAGTTCGTCACAAGTTGCGGCGTTGGATACGCTGGCGTGATCTGATGGCCCAGTGCGTCATTGGCCTGCTGGTGGTATCGGTTACGTTATGGGCCGGAAATGCCGCTTCTGTCGGACAATTGCCTGCCGTGATGATTGCTGCTTTTGTGCTGGTACTATTTCCGCTCACGGAAACACTTCTGCCTGTAGGGGATGCGGTGGAGCATCTTCCACAGTACCGGGAATCACTGGACCGCTTGAAACAGCTGGAAGGGAAAGAGCATCTTCCGTTGCAGAATGGAGCCGGTGATGCGGATGGAACGGGCGACTCAATCTCTGTAGTAAAAAACGGCAACGTGATGGCTGGACAGACATCGGAGTCCTTGCCAGCTGCGAATGCTATTCCGGACAGACGAATTCGTCTTCGCATTCCACCGAAACTCAGAGCAGACATCGAGATTAATCGCGTAAGTTACCGTTATGCAGCAGATGATTCTTACGCTGTACAGGATGTGTCTCTTCATCTGCCACAAGGCAAACGTCTGGCTATCCTTGGACGAAGCGGCGGCGGCAAATCGACATTGTTGAAACTCATTCAGGGGGCTTTGCTTCCGTCTGCGGGGAAAGTTCTGATCAATAATATGTCTGTGCAGACCTTGGGTGAAAGTGTCACTGATGTCATCGCAGTGCTGAATCAGAGCCCACACCTGTTCGACACCACGGTAGCCAATAATTTGCGGATTGGTCGTCCACATGCAACGGATGAGGAGATTCGTCAGGTGGCCGCCCAAGTAGGGTTATCCGGTCTGATCGAATCCTTGCCGCAGGGATATGATACACCGATGCTGGAGACGGGGCTGCGTTTCTCCGGTGGGGAAAGGCAACGGATTGCTCTGGCCCGGGTACTGCTCCGAGAGACACCTGTTATTATATTGGATGAACCAACCGTAGGGCTTGATCCGGTGACGGAACGCGAACTGATGCGGACCATTCTGGACAGCTTGCAAGGCAAAACGATGATCTGGGTCACCCATCACCTGATTGGTGCGGAACAGATGGACGAACTTATTTTTATGGAAAATGGAAAAATTGCCATGCAGGGTTCTCACGAACAATTGCTGTCTGGAGAAGAGCGATACCGCCGTCTTATCGAACTTGATCGACCCGGATGGACAGGTCGGCAGCAACAGACACAATCGTTGCCACCCGTAGCTTCGAGATAAGTGGGAGCCTGTTAGCGCCGAACCATATAAGCATAACAAAGAGACGAGCCAAGAAATCTTGGACTCGTCTCTTTTTACATTTCGATATGACCGCTTTTGGTTGCGGATAATTACATTTCCACCAACATTAAAATAATGGAGGACAGACACAGACAAGTGCTGACGAGATAGAGCACAGCAACAACCTGTTTATGATTCAATCCGGCACGCAGCAGTCGATAATGAGCTTGACTTGCATCGGCCTGATAGATCGCTTTACCTTGAATGAAGCGTTTAATAACGACAAAGATGTTATCAAAGATCGGTACACCCAGCGCCAGAATCGGAATGAAAATGGACAACATGGTTGCTTGTTTGAATGCACCATCCAGAGCAATAACCGCCAGAATGAAGCCGAGGAACGTAGCACCTGCATCGCCCATGAACACTTTGGCAGGAGCTTTGTTGTACTTCAGATAACCGATCGTCACACCGACCAGAATGATCGACATGAGTGCAGAATCACTTTGGCCTTTGGCAAGGGCCACGATGAACAGGGTAATCGCCGAGATGGCCGATAATCCGCCAGCCAGTCCGTCCATGCCGTCCGAGAAGTTGATGACTGTTGTCACCCCGAAGATCCACAGGATCGTTAGAATGAATTGCAGCCAGATTGGAAGCATGACATATTCCGCGTTGAAGGGATTCACGAATCCGGTGAACGCAATACCTGAAGCAAATACGAGTACTGCCGCAGAGACCTGTACGAGCATCTTGGGCAGGGCAGGGAAATCTTTGCCTTTTGTTTTGTACCAGTCGTCGACGGTACCAATCGTTAGCAAAAGCATACCACCAGCGACCAGGGCCGCCGTTTCCCATGTGATTTCTTTCGTCAGAGCAATGTATGTCAGGAAAAATCCAGTAAATATCGCGTAACTCGCCGTGAGCGGGATAGGTTGCCTGTGCAGCTTACGCTCCACATCTTCTCGAGGCTTGTCCACAAAATCGAGCCGATGAGCCAGTCGACCAAGCGGCGGAATAAGCAGAACCACGACAGCAAAAGACACTATAAAAGCCAGTATGTATACCATAAACTCGCTTGTTTCACTCCCATCTACCAATTTCCCCTTATTATACGAGTTAAACAGGAAATCTGTCGATGTCATTATTGTAACCAGACGTACGTAAAGGTGAGCAAAAGTTCAGGTTTTATCGCATTTGAGGAAGATAGGAGCCAAAATAATGTTTTACGGCTTCAGCATGATATCCATCATCACCTTGCCAGGTTGCTGCAAAGACAAAATCGCTGGAACCACCTTTGCGTTTTCTTGGTTTATCTCCAGGAACCAGTATGCCTGCTGCCGCCCAGATTTCCAGCAGGGCATCTCGCTCCTGTTTGCTGGAAGGGAAGAGATCCTTCCACTTTTTCTCCAGTGAGCGAGCACTGTCTTTAGGGTCTTCCGTCTGAGCTGCTTTAAGCAGGTTGACCAGGATGGCTTGGTCTTCAGGAGTTACTTCATAACTTGCATCGTTGTCCTGAAGCAGTAATTCCAGATCCATCAGGCAGTAGATAAGCCAGCCATGCCGTACGCCGCCCCACTTGATCCGTTCAAAGTTCAGGACGTTTAGGTCGACGTTGGAATATTCCTTGTCTGACTGCAAACGCAGGAAATTGCAATCTCCACAGGCACTGGTATTAGCGTGAAGGGCAGGGCGTTCCGCGTAGGTGTGTAAAGGCATGTTCGATGTTAAAGCCCAGCTGGATAATGCGCTGCGCAGGTAGACTTTTTTGGTGGACAGACTATGTAGAAAGGCCGAAATCACGCGTTCCTTGAAGGAGTCATCCTGATGCATGGCGTACAGACGCTGGACAATCTCATCATGCGTGATCGTGAGTGGGTCGAACATAACGCCTTTGCTCTTGGCATATTCAAATTCATCTCCAGAGAAGGGTGCGGAAGTTGTTTTCCAGCCGCCGCCTCCCCAGAATGTGCTCAGCAGTATCTTTGCCGCTTTTTTGTCCATATGGTTAGCCTCCTTATATGGGAATTGCGATCATGATCATTGTGATTATTCTATCTCAGACCTGCTTAATGTGCGTATTCCGCGGATGTATTCAGAATCATCTCGACTAGTCCTGGAAAACGTGTATTTAGTTCTTCCTTTCGTAGGGAATAAAAGTGCTGTTTACCTACAATACGCGGCTGGATCACGCCAGCTTCACGCAAAATTTTGATGTGATGGGACAACGTGGATTTGGAAATATGGTCTACTTCGAAGGCGGAACAGTTTTTCTCGCCAGAGCTGGCCAGACAGTGTGCAATTTTCATGCGTATTGGATCACCCAATGCATTGCAGACCGTGGTCAGCTTGAATTCCGAAGCCATAGGTATCGTTGGAGTTCTCATATCTATGACGTTAGCATATTCGGCTGTACCTTTCAATGTTTGAAAAATTTCGAACTATAGAAGTTGAACTGTAACTATTACACTTGTTTACTCCGATTGCAGTACCATCTTTCGATCGCTCTTATCCCCAGATTTTCTTTATTCCCTTGCTCCAAGGGAAAAATCCGGTGATAAATGCGCACGCTTCGCTTCTTCAGATTGGTTCTGCACTCTCCGTGTTAGTGTAAAAGTCGGTCTCAACTTATATATTTCTTGCAGGCAGTATAAGAAGTATGATACATTTCTTTTCAATAGTTCGAAAATATTCGAACTGAAAGATTGGAAAACGGCTTTTTATTCTAGGAGGAATATAAATGAGTACCACAAATACAACTACGATGTTGAACAACTATTTCCGTTTATTTGATGCTTCACGCACAGACGAGCGCGCCATGGAGGACTTATTGTCCCTGTTTACACCGGACGCAGAGATTGTGCTTAACGGCACCAGTCGAACAGGATTCGATGGTTTCATGAAGGCTTTCTACGAATACAATAAAGACGTAAAACATATGTGGGACGCGTGGGTGCAACAGCCTGACGGCAGCTACCAAACGAACTGGGCAGTATGCGGACAAACGGCAGACGGATCGGTATATGCCAAAGCAGGCATTGATATCGCGCGAGTGAATGATACGGGCCAGATTGTGTATCTGGAGAATGTACAGGCCGATCAGAATGCGTTCAGCAAGTATAATCAGTAATAGTGCAGAAGCCCCACAGTCTTTCGAACTGTGGGGCTTTTTTTGTGTGGCATATTTAGCTAATTTGATAGACACTGAGGACGAAGGCTTCATCTATCCAATAACACAGTTTCTGCAAGAAAATTGGTACATAAAAACTGTACATGAAGATATGTAAATGAAAAAGACCCTCCCGCATGTCTAAAACATGGCGGGAGGGTCCTCATAAACGTACATGCACGCCTTCCCTACCCCTGCATCGTCTTATTCTGAAAGGCAGCGATATCTGCATACTCTTCTTCGAATTTGCGGGAGATGCGGATGAAGATCGGCAGCAGTTCACGGTACACGCGGACACTTTCCGGGTCAGGCTGGTGCCGATGTGTTGATCCGATCATGCCGGAGACGGCACTCAGGGAATCGATGCGGCCAAGGGCGTACAAGCCCAGTACAGCTGCGCCGAGGCAGGAGCTTTCGATACTTTCAGGAATGATGACATCCTGATCGAAAATATCTGCCATCATCTGACGCCACAACTCAGAGCGGGCGAAGCCGCCTGTCGCCTGAATTTTCTTCGGACGACCGATCTTTTCTTCAATTGCCAGCATGACGGTATAAAGGTTGAACAACACACCTTCGAGCGCAGCGCGAATCATATGTTCTTTCTTATGATGCAGCGTCAGGCCGAAGAACGAACCCCGTGCGTTCGGATTCCAGAGCGGAGCCCGCTCACCTGTCATGTACGGATGGAACAAGAGACCTTCCGAACCGGGAGGTACGTTCTCAGCAACACGAGTGAGCACTTCATACGGATCGATGCCAAGTCGCTTCGCCGTTTCCACCTCGGAAGCCGCAAACTCGTCCCGAATCCAGCGGAAAATAACACCGCCATTGTTAACCGGTCCGCCAATGACCCAGGCATCCTCCGTGAGCGCATAACAGAAGAAACGTCCTTTTGGATCGGTCACTGGTTTATCCACGACCGTACGAATCGCTCCGCTAGTACCAATGGTTACGGCCACGACGCCTGGGTCAATGGCATTCACGCCCAAGTTGGAGAGCACACCATCACTGGCTCCGATGACAAATGGTGTGGTGACCGCAATGCCCATCTCCTTGGCGTATTCCGGGTGCAGTCCATGTTTCAACACATGTGTGGTTGGGACCAATCGGGATAGGTGTTCCGGCGTAATGCCCGCCACATGTAGCGCTTCTGCATCCCAGTCGAGTTTCTCCAGATTCATGAGCCCGGTGGCGGAGGCCATCGAGTGATCAATGACGTATTCAGAAAATAATTTATAGAAAACATATTCTTTCATGGATATGAATTTGTACGTCTGTCTGAACAGTTCCGGTTGATCCCGGGTGAGCCACATGATTTTGGTGAGAGGGGACATCGGGTGAATCGGCGTACCTGTTCTCAGATAGATTTCGTGACCATTCATCTCCAATTTGAGTGCTTCGGTCCACTCGGCACTGCGATTATCTGCCCAAGTCATGGCCCGCATTAGCGGTTTGCCGTGTTGATCGACAGGCAGAATGCTGTGCATGGCCGAACTGAAGGATACAAACAGGATGTCCTCTGGCTTCACTCCCGCTTTGGACGTGGCCTGTTTAACGGATTCGATGACTGCTTTGAAAATATCTTCCGCATCCTGCTCCGCAATCGCAGGTGTGGGGGTGTGTAGCGGATAATCGGCACTGCCTTGAGCCACAATGGTTCCGTTCTGTTCGAACAAGATGGCCTTGGTGGAGGTCGTGCCGATATCTACGCCGATCATATAGGGTGAAGAAGCCATTTTGTCATCCCTCTTTCTTAAATATATAAGTGAATGAATGCTGTTACACGTTAACACTTCGGGTACAGAAAGCCTTCCGATCGCGTAAATGCGAAGCATATGCTTTCGAAGTAGCTTTCCTCTGGAAAGCTTTTTACTCCATTTCTTCAGGCTCTTTCTGTCCCCTCCGCCAACGTGGCGCCATTCATCCAACTTATATGGCATCTGTTATTTCATCTATAGATAAGAATATCAGACTTGAGGGATGGATCAAAATGCCACAATCTTAGTCCTTCACTGCTCCTGCGGCGATATCCGAAATAAACTGACGGCTAATGAACAGGAACATGACGATAAGCGGAATAACGGCGAGCAATGTACCCGCGATAACCATGGCATAGTCTGTATTATACAGTCCGTTCAATTGAGACAACGCAATCTGCAACGTATACTTGCGTTCATCTGTCAGGACGATCAAAGGCCACAGGTAGTCATTCCATACCCCGATAAAGGTGAATGCGCCGAGGAAAGCAAAGGCAGGTCGCAAGATTGGCAGTGCCACGTTCCAATAGAGTCGGAAGAAATTACAGCCGTCGATGCGGCCTGCATCCAGCAGATCGTTCGGAATGGACTCCGTAGCATATTGGCGAATCCAGAAGATGCCGAAGGCGTTCACCATGCCCGGAATAATCAGGGCCTTGAAGGAACCGACCCAGCCGAACGTAGCCATCAGCACGAAGGAAGGCACCAGCGACAGCTGCGAAGGTACCATCATGGTGGCGAGTAGCAGGATGAAGAGCCACTTTTTGCCGGGAAATTCAAACTTCGCAAACGCAAACCCCGCCAGTGAGTCAAAAAACAGTACAAGTATGGTCACGAGGCCCGACACAAACAACGTATTCAGAAAAGCTCCCCAGAAATCAATCTGCTGCAACACCCGCGTGATGTTATTCCACAGTTCACCCCCGAACCAGAGCTGGGGCGGGAACTTGTAGATATCGGACGTTGTCCGGGTAGACATTACAATCAGCCAATAGAACGGGAACATGGATATGAGCATGCCCCCGATAAGACCGGTATACAACACCAGCGATTTGAGGTGTTTGGTCGCCATGTGCGCTCCCCCTTATCACATCAGGATGATTTGCCTTGAACAAGCTTCCAGTTCACAATCGAGAACAGGGCGATAATGAGGAACATACCCCAGCCAACAGCAGCCCCATATCCGAAGTAATTGTTAATGAAGGATTCACGGTAGAGGTACAGTACAATCGTCATGCCTGCTGCACCTGCGCCACCGTCATTACCTACCAATACTTGTGGCTCGGTGAACAGCTGCATACCACCAATCGTTGATGTAATGACCGTAAACAGGATCACAGGACGCAGCATCGGAATTGTAATTCGGAAAAAGGACTGTATCGCTGATGCGCCATCAATCTTGGCCGCTTCGTATAATGTCTGCGGAATACTCTGAAGTCCGGCCAGATAGATGACGGCGTTATATCCGGTCCAGCGCCAGACCACCATGGAGGAGATTGCGACTTTAATGCCCCATGGTGCATTAAGCCACTCCACAACCGGTAGCCCGACCGACTGCAACAGATAATTGAGAAAGCCATAATTGTTGGCAAATAAAGCACCGAAGATAATGGCTACCGCCACGATGGATGTGACGTTTGGCAGAAAATAACCGACCCGAAACAGGGTACGGAACTTCACAAATGGTGCATGTAGCAAAAAGGCAATAATCAGGGCGAAGAAGAGCATCGGAATCGTCGAATAGATCCAGATCATGAACGTGTTGCCCACGGCTTGCCAGAACTCGGCATCGGTCAGCATGTATTTGAAATTGTTGAGTCCGTTGTACGTCATGACACCGATGCCATCCCATTTATGAAAAGCCAGATAGAGTGAGAACCCGATCGGGAACAGGCCAAATACCGCAAACAGAATATAAAACGGCGATATCGCAACATAAAGTGCACGATGCTCCCACATCCTGGACCACAGTGACTTCTGCCGATCCAGATCAGGTCTTGCATTTCCGGGATCGGGAGTAAGACGAGGTTCAGTTACAGCCATATGAATTCCTCCTTTGCGGATAACGAAACCACACGTTCTTCAGGTTAACGCTGTAATTCCCGCTCGACGCGGTGCACCGTATCCGTCCAGACCTGCTGAGGATCGGCATTTTGCTTCGCGACATCATTCAGCCTTCGAGTAATAATGTTGTGTACGGAAGGGTATCTTTCTCCAAAAAAAGCATCCGGCACTTGCTGTGCCGATTCGGCAAATACTGGTCCTGTCGCCTGTCCGCCAAAGAAAGGTTCCTCTTCTTTCATGGCAGGGTCATCAAATACACCTGGAGCAGAAGGGAACAGGTTCAATGTCTGATATTGCTCGAGCTGGTTCTCGGGACTTTGCAGCCAGCGAACCAGTTCGAAGGCTTCCTGAGGATGTTCACTCGACTTCAGGATGGACAGGAATGATCCTCCGTTGTTGCCATCTCCCCCAGGTGCCCGAGCGACCCGCCACTTCCCGGATGTATCCGGAGCGGCTTCCTGAAGAACTTGTTTCATCCAGACAGCACCTACAAAAGAGGCGATTTCACCATTATTCATCGCGGCGTTCCAGCCCGGAGTCCAGCCATCTGCATTGGCAAGTAGTCCCTTCTCTTTGAAAGCAACGGCCGTATCCCAGCTCTTGCCCACAATAGGGGAATCCATGCCGATAAAGGACCCGTCCGGCCGGAAATAACGCTCCGCAGACTGCGATATGACTTGGTTGTAAACGGTTGCAATATTATCGGTTAGAAAAACCTTGCCTCCGAATTTTTCTTTGAGCTGTTCTCCGGCAGCAGCATATGCATCCCAGCTGTTGATCTGGCGTGTAACGTCCTCGGGATCAGATGGCAATCCGGCTTCCTTGAACAGATCTTCTCGGTAGAAGAGGGCTGTTGGCCCTGTATCCATCGGGAAACCGATCATCTGTCCGCTTGGCGTAACGCCTTGCTTCCATTTCCACGGCAGATACTGGTCTTCAATATCTCCAGCACCGAGATCATACAGATTATAGAAACGGTCCTCACTGGGGAATAGCTCCATGATCCAGTCATTCAATGCTACAATGTCTGGTTCACCTGAGCGTGCAGCGAGTGTTGTTTTGAGCTTTGCTTTGAAATCACCGCCGATTTTCTGAGCTGTCAGTTCGATATTGGGGAACTTTTCCTTAGCCCTGGCAATCAACTTATCATCGATGGAACGATTCCAGTACCATAATGTAAGCGCTACCTTTTCGTTGTTCGCTGAATCGTCCTGTCCGGGCCAGATGGAGCATCCGCTTATGAGCAGGACGCAGACCATCAGTATGGCTGTCCAGCATGTTCTTTTCCGGCGGATCATGTGTATTACCCCCTCATCGTTAAGTTCGAGGCATGAAGTGCTTTGGACTACAACATTAGTGTATGAGCAGTTTATAAACTCATACCCAATATTCCCGAAATGAAACACATATTTGTGTCGGTTGCGTAACATAATTTTAGTAGTTACTTTAAAAATAAAAGTTACTTGACACTTTATAATTTTTATTCTAAACTAACTTACATAAAGTAACTAATGATGATGAGAATAATATAGATACGTACTATATAACATCCAAGTGATCCATTTTCGCTCTGGATGCGAATCAATCAACATACAAGTTGGCCTAAACAGGAGGAACGACAATGATCAATGCACATATTATTCAACTACTTGCCCCCAAAATTCAGACTTTTCCGAGTGGAAAAGAGTTTATATACCTCGTGGGGCCGATTAAGCTCCCCGTAAACCTCGATGGAGAGACCAAGACATTCCAGTGGTACAGCTGGATGAAATCGGAAAAAGCGATGGAGAGCGGCGAGTTAATTGAATCTCTTGCTGAAGCTGAACTGGCAGAGCGTCAACAATCCAGTGTTCTGGTGTATGGTGACTTTGCCAACGCACAAGAAGCGCTGATCCGGATGCATAGCATCTGTCATACAGGCGACATCTTTGGCAGCAAACGCTGTGATTGCGGCTTCCAATTGGAGCAATCTATGAAGATGATTGCCGCTCACGGAGCAGGTGCCCTGTTCTACCTTGCCAACCATGAAGGACGTGGCATTGGTCTGTTCAGCAAAGCGATGGCGTACATTTTGCAAGAAGAAGGACTGGATACGGTAGATGCAAACTTGCAGCTCGGATTCACGGACGATGCCCGCAATTATGACGATGCGATTGCCGTATTACGTGCGCTTCGCTCTGCTCCGGTTACATTGATCACCAACAATCCACGGAAGCTGGCTGCCTTGCAGGAAGCGGGATTAAATGTGGGTGGACGTGTGCCACTATGGGGAGATCGTTCTGCTTTTAACGAGAAGTATCTGCAAACAAAAGTGAATCGTTCCGGTCACTTGTCAGAAAATGATGGCTGGGCTGGGGCAGAGACGCTACTTCCGCATGCGTAGGCTTAATCATTATTAATAGACGTAATTGATTAGTCGTTGTAGTACTCTTCGTTCTGGAGAAGTACAGCAGCGGCTTTTTGCTATGGATGATAGGGTAGCGATCAGGGTTTCCTGATTCACGGAATGGCTTGCCGTTCCCGCAGTGCGGATTATACAATATAGGCATCTGATGAATGCGGGAGGAACGAAGGTGCCATTTGAGGGACAACGTATATTGCCGGCTGCGAAGAGCATGAGGCAGTTTGAAGCGATGATTGAAGGCCCTTATACCTATGGGGTGATGCTGGAAACGCATATTGCACAGCTTCAGAGTGTAATGGACGAGGCTCGGCGGTACGACAAAAAGATACTTTTGCATGCAGATCTGGTCCAAGGATTGAAGAATGATGAGTATGCGGCAGAGTATCTGTGTCAGCACATTCGCCCGGCAGGACTGATCTCTACGCGAGCGAGTGTCATTCAGAAGGCAAAGCAGAAAGGCATTACAGCGATTCAACGTATTTTTCTGCTCGATACCCATGCACTGGAGAAAAGTTATCTGCTGCTGGCCAAAACCCAACCGGATTATATTGAAGTATTACCTGGCGTCATTCCGCATATTATTGCGGAAGTATCTGTGCGTACAGGGATACCCATTATTGCAGGGGGATTGATCCGTTCACCGGAAGAGGTTGAACTTGCGCTTGGCGTCGGGGCTACGGCAGTGACCACATCCAACGCAGATCTGATCCGACACTTCGAGAAATCGCTTACATCGTAAAAAGAACCCACAACTGGAGGTTGTCTGTATGGAAAAATATATTTTGGCTCTGGATCAAGGAACGACGAGCTCCCGGGCCATTCTATTTAACCACGGCGGGGAGATTGTGCACATTGCTCAGCAGGAATTCCCCCAATATTTCCCCAAGCCGGGTTGGGTAGAGCAGAATGCCAACGAAATCTGGAGTTCTATTCTTGCCGTGATGGCTTCATGTCTGGCAGAGAGCGGAATTAAGCCTGTCCAGATTGCCGGAATTGGAATTACGAATCAACGTGAGACCGTTGTGGTATGGGACAAAGAAACAGGCAGACCCATCTATAATGCAGTGGTATGGCAATCCAGACAGACCGCAGATATCTGTGAAGAATTGAAGACGCAGGGTCTCGGGGACCTTTTCCGCCGTAAAACAGGATTACTGATCGATCCCTACTTCTCGGGAACAAAGGTAAAGTGGATTCTGGATCATGTCCCTGGTGCCCGAGAGCGGGCAGAGAAGGGGGAACTGTTGTTTGGCACGATTGATAGCTGGCTGATCTGGAAACTAAGCGGGGGCACACACGTCACGGATATATCCAATGCTTCACGTACACTGATGTATAACATCTATGATCTGCAATGGGATGACGAATTGTTGGGTATTCTCGACATTCCTAAGGTCATGCTGCCAGAAGTGCGAGGTTCATCCGAGGTGTATGCACACACAACAGACTATCATTTCTTCGGTCATCGGATTCCGATTGCGGGAGCGGCAGGTGATCAACAGGCAGCGATGTTTGGTCAGGGCTGTTATACCAAGGGCAGTATGAAAAATACATATGGTACCGGTTGTTTCATGCTTATGAATACGGGAGAGAACCCGGTACAATCGGATCACGGACTGATTACGACCATTGCCTGGGGGATGAATGGCAAGGTTGAATATGCGCTTGAAGGCAGCATTTTTGTTGCAGGCTCAGCGGTTCAATGGCTGCGTGACGGATTAAGAATGCTTCGCTCTTCAAAAGATAGTGAGGACTACGCCTCACGCGTGCCTTCGACAGATGGCGTGTATATGGTACCTGCATTTGTGGGACTGGGCAGTCCGTATTGGGATAGTGAGGTCAAGGGTGCAGTGTTTGGCCTGACCCGCGGCACGACGAAGGAACACTTTATCCGCGCTACACTGGAAGCATTGGCGTATCAGACCAAAGATGTACTGGAGGCTATGGAATCCGACTCGGGTATTCCTGTGCATGCTCTGCGTGTCGATGGCGGGGCGGCGGCTAATGATTTTCTCATGCAGTTCCAGAGTGATATTCTGGGCATTCCTGTCGAACGCCCAACGGTGAACGAAACGACTGCATTGGGTGCGGCTTATCTGGCAGGTTTGGCGGTTGGGTATTGGACGAACGCGGATGAATTGGCCGATCATGAGAATACGGAGCGTGTCTTCCATCCTGTTATGGCTGAGGAACAACGGACAGAAC
The DNA here is from genome assembly GCF_984798905.1 of Paenibacillus sp. SRL342. NCBI lineage: Bacteria > Bacillati > Bacillota > Bacilli > Caryophanales > Paenibacillaceae > Paenibacillus > Paenibacillus sp. SRL342. Next base: position 6,764,974 of record NZ_OZ481790.1, on the reverse strand, counting down.
TGTATACAGGCTGGAAGCGTGCAGTGAATGCAGCAATGGCTTTTAAATAAAAGGAATGAAATGAATATCTCTTGGTGTGGGTATTTGTACTTTTTAACTAAACATATGTTATAAATGATATTTACTGGTGGAAAATGATGCATGATTTACAGGGTTATTCTTCCTGGAGAAGGCAAAATATATACCCACTATAAGGAAAAAAACAAGGTTAGTGGATTCATTTGAAATTCCATCCTTTGGCAGAACAACTTTTTGAATTTTTTTTGAATAATGTGTCATTTCAGGACTTCACGCCGTCAAAAATCTGTGATAGGATAAAGGCACAAGTTAAAAAATGATGTCTGGAGATCGGGAGGGACCACGTGCCGCTCAGCAATTGCTGAGCGAATGACGTGGTCCTTTTTTTGTTTTTTTACAGAAAGATTAAGGAAATCAGTGGGAGGTTCAAGAATGACAGAAACGTTCTCGTCAGCACACCGGACCGAATATTTGCAAAATATGGCGAATGCACATTTTGACGTATTAATTATTGGCGGCGGGATTACAGGCGCAGGGATTGCATTGGACGCGGCTTCCCGTGGATTGAAGACAGCACTTGTAGAAATGCAGGATTTTGCAGCAGGTACATCCAGTCGTTCGACCAAACTTGTCCATGGCGGATTACGTTATTTGAAGCAATATGAAGTAAAGATGGTTGCTGAGGTAGGACGGGAGCGGGCTGTAGTTTATGAAAATGGGCCGCATGTGACAACACCGGAACCGATGTTGTTACCGATCTATACGGCTGGCACGTTCGGCCGCTTCAGCACATCCATTGGACTGATGGTGTATGATCGGCTCGCCGGGGTGAAGCGCAGTGAACGGCGCCAAATGTTGAATGCTGGAGCGGTGTCAGATAGTGAACCTTTATTACGCAAACAGGGGTTGTTGGGTGGTGGACTCTATGTGGAGTACCGGACTGATGATGCCAGGCTCACCATAGAAGTTATGAAAGAAGCTGTCAAACATGGGGCACAGGCAGTGAACTACGTCAAGGCGAAGGGTTTCCTGAAGGAGAATGGCAAGATTACAGGTATTGAAGCCACGGATCAGATCGATGGGCAGATCTATACGCTAAAAGCAAGCAAGGTGATCAACGCCTCCGGTCCATGGGTGGACGGTCTGCGGGAATTGGATGGTTCACGCCAAGGGAAAACACTACAGATGACCAAAGGCATTCATTTGGTCTTTGATGGTGAACGATTCCCATTAAGACAGGCCGTCTATTTTGATACACCAGATGGTCGAATGGTGTTTGCTGTCCCACGTGATGGCAAAACCTATGTAGGCACAACCGACACCGTGTATCAGGACGATCCTGCACACCCGCTAATCTCCGACTCGGACCGCGATTATGTGATTGATGCAGTTAATGGCATGTTTCCAGATGTACACATTGGTACCGAGGACGTGGAATCTGGATGGGCGGGTGTACGACCACTAATTCATGAGGAAGGCAAGAATCCTTCCGAAATTTCACGTAAGGACGAAGTCTGGGTATCCGATTCCAACCTGATTACGATTGCCGGGGGCAAATTAACCGGATACCGTAAAATGGCCGAGATGGTTGTTGATCTGGTCGCACGCCAGATGGAGCAGGAGAGTGGGCATTCCATAGGCCCTTGTGTAACGAAGAAGATGCCCATCTCCGGCGGTGATGTAGGGGGATCGGCTGGATTTGTATCGTATGCGGAGCGCAAGATCAAGGATGGTGTTGCCCTGGGGCTTGCTCGACCTGCTGCGGAGCGGCTGGTCCGTACGTATGGTTCCAACGTGGAAGCATTATATGAGCGAATGCCCGATCCACGAACCAAGTCAGAACTTCATGGCATGCCACAGGAGCTATTGCTTATGCTACATTACGCGATTGATGAAGAGATGGCTGTAACCCCATCTGACTTTTTGGTACGAAGAACAGGTGATTTATTCTTCCGTATTGATGAAGTTCGTCGCTATAAAGCAGCAGTTATCTCGTATATGGCTGGTCGTCTGGACTGGTCTGAAGAGCAAGCGATTAAACATACACAGGATCTGGATCAGCTGTTGCTGGAAGCATCCGGCAAAATCTGAGGCAGGATTTCAAGGCCGAGAGTCGAATGGAACATGTAAGCGTGTAACATAGAGAGGGGATTACATCCATGACATTACAGATCGGAATCATTGGAACAGGCTGGTTCAGTAAGGTACACGCGGATATTCTCGCACGGATGGAAGGTGTTCGTGTTGCGAGTGTCTGTGGAACATCGCTCGAAAAGGCAGAGGCTATGGCCTCCGTATATGATGCTGTTGGTTACGGGGAACTTGAACATATGCTGGATGGTGAGAAGCTGGATGCGGTGTATATCTGTGTGCCTCCGATGTCTCACGGATTGATTGAGTCCGAATTAATCCGCCGCGGTATTCCATTCCTGGTGGAGAAACCTTTGAGCACTGGAATGGATGTTCCGCGTCAGGTATTGGATCAGGTACAGAAGAGCGGTTTGTTAACCTCTGTAGGTTACCATTTCCGTTATCAGGAGGCTGCGCAGGTCCTGCAGCAAGCGATGAAAGAACAGACGGTTGGCATGGCACTTGGCCGCTGGATGGGCGGAATGCCCGGAGTTTCCTGGTGGCGGCGTCAGGAAGGTTCAGGAGGACAATTCGTAGAGCAGACTACACATATTGTAGATTTGCTTCGGTATTGTGCAGGAGAAGTTACGGAGGTATATGCTGTAGCAGCTCAGCGAAGCATGCATGAGAAGCATGAGCATGTCACCGTTGCCGATGTGGCAAATGTGACGCTCAAGCTGGAAAGTGGAGCAATTGCAAGTATCGCCAATACATGTCTGTTGCCAGATGGAGAGGGCGGTGCTGGGCTCCAGTTCTACACGGATGCAGGTGTGTGGGATTGGACGCCGGAACGTTTGCTTCTGCCAAGTGCGGCAAAACATGCGATGGCAGGTCTGGAGATTCCGGCAGGACATAACCCATACGAGCGTGAGAATGAAGCGTTCATTCACGCCCTGCGTACGGGAGACCGTTCACGAATTCTGTCCGATTATGCGGATGCCTGCCGTACACAGGAGATTACGACGGCGGCGCTGGCATCGGCAGATTCCGGTCTGCCGGTACAGCTTCAGCCTTCAAAACATCTCTCTCATTAAAAGGTTGAAGGTAATATAAATACGCCTGAATCAGGGAATGATCCGCAGATCAGCCTGATTCAGGCGTATTTATGTTGAGTAGAGATTATTAAGTAGCAATTCAACTACTCGGATTTCTGCTGTTTCAACCAGTCGGATGACCAACTGTAGATCTGATCAATGACAGGTTCAATGGCTCTGCCTTTCGGTGTCAATTCATACTCTACACGGGGAGGTATCTCGGGAAACATGTGCCGGGTTACGATACCTTCCGTCTCCATTTCCTTCAGTCGCTCCGATAAAAGTCGTCCACTGATCGCCATCTCTGCTTCAAGCTCCGTAAACCGCTTGGGTCCGGACAACAGTTGGTACATGATTAACAGTACCCACTTCTTGCCTATGATGTCTATGGCTTGAGTGATCATACAGGGACTTGGTGCTTTTACTTTTTTCAGCTTCAACGTGTTCACCTCGATTCATAAGTATTTTTTTCAAGTTGTATATGAAAGGACATGATTTCTGCCGCTTTAAGAATATAGGACATCCAAGTAAATGAGGGTTACTACAAAATATACTGTAACATACCTTTTGTATGTATTATACATCATACAGTGAAAAATTACTTGAAGAAATTATATTATTATTATATACTAACTTCATAAAAGTAAGTTGCTGATAAATAATACGTATAATATGAACGCGTACTATTCTGAAAATTGAACTGGGCTGAACGGTTGAAAACAGAGTGACCTTTGGGAGCTTTTACATAGATTCTTTTTTTACTATTTATCGCAAAAATAATCATTACATAGTGGGAACATTCAATTCGCTTTAGGAGGATCTACATATGAACAAGATTTTGGGTTACGTTTTTTTGGTTGTGTTAGCAGGTGTCTTCGTCATGACGGGGTTTAACAAGATTAGTGGAGCAGACATGATGATTCAGACCTTCGAGAGTTTCTCTTATCCGACATGGACCATGTATCTGCTGGGTGCCGTGGAGTTGCTTAGTGCTGTAGGACTGCTGATTCCACGGACTCGCATCCTGGCTTCTGGCATACTGACATTCATTCTGATTGGGGCCGTGGGAAGTCATCTGATCTATGCACAATACGCTGCTGTTCCGTTCCCGGCTGTGTTGTTGGTAGCTAACATCATTGTCCTGGTGTTAGGCATGCGCAGATTGGAAGCGGAAGAAGAAGGACAGATGGACGCGATTCAGGCGTAAGTGAAAGGTTAAGAGGGAACGTTATTGGGCTGTTCACCAACGCGGATGGCTATACAGAAGATGACCACTGCCAGTGAGCGGTGGTCATCTTTTTTATGTAATACTTCGCGTGGCACGTGTAACGATTCGCCGCGTATGTTGGGTATCCGACTGCTGAGTCCAAGTGGCACAGACCTGCCGCACCCACTCTGGATTGGTCTTGCTGGCATCGTTCAGCCAGTTACTTACCGAATCCTGCACATACTTATGGGCATCGGATTTCACCGCGTCAAGCAAGGGAAGGGCCATGGCCGGATTTTCTTTTAACTCCTGAATATGCTTGGCCCAGACGCCGCGAGGTCTGATTGATTCTATGGCAAAGCGACGGATCAGTGGATCAGGGTCAACGCTCCATGGGATTAATTGTTGCAAGGCTGAGGCTAATTCGGCAGAGATGGACTCCCGTACAGCCATCCAGGCAATTTCTCTCACACCAAAGTGATGATCTGCTGCAAAGGGCCGAATATGCTCCAACTTTTCAGTCAGGTTCAGACCGGAATCCAGCCCAATGATATAAGCCGCCCAGCAGCGAACACTGTCTGAACGATGCTCTGCAATGGAACGAAAGAGATTCGTTTGTTCATTGACTGATGGACGTTTCAACAGATCAAGCCATTGCAAGGCTATGGTCGGGATGATTTTCATGATCCGCTGCTCATCCATCTGTGTTAACTGCTCTGTAATTGCTCTGGTTTTGGCATCCATTCCCCATTCATGGGTAACCTTCTGAAAAAGAGAAACATGATCTACAGCCAGCCATTCGGTCAAATTAACCGATTCAATATGTCCTGCTTGCAGCCCATTGCGGATATGCTCTGGGATTTCCGTTGCTTTACGGGCACCTTTGCGAAGAAGAATGTCTTCAGGGATAAATAGATCTGGCTTAGCATCCAACAGTATTCCTCCTTGGTTGTATAACATCATGAGTTATATAGTACAACTTGCTGGAGAACAGGGATGTAAGACATCTTACAAGTGGGCAGTGATTTTCCGGAGGGTAGTGATTTCGTCACGATGAAGGGAGACTGATTTGAATCCGGTACGAATACGGCCTGCTCTTGCTAACTCTTGCATGACAATCGTAACCGATTCCCGTGTGGCTCCTGCCATCCAGGCAATCTCCTGATGGGTAAGCCCAAGTTGAATCCGGCAGTACTCATCTTCTTCGATCCATCCCATCTGTTCAGCCAGCCGGAAGAGATTATGTATCACCTTTTCATGCAGGTTTCCGAGTGCGAGCGTCTGTGTCAACTCGCTCATTCGTTTGATCCGCTCGCTTAGTACGTTCATCAGTCTCATCATAAACTGTGGATGTTCAATCAGAAACTGTTCAAAACGTTGTTTGTTCATCAGGCAAATGTCACACTCCTCCATCGTTTCGATATAAACAGCACGTGTTCCGAGTGAGATTCCGTTCATTTCTCCAAACACGTTACCTTCCGTCAAAATATCGAGAGTGAACTGCTTGCCCTCCGGATTTAAAGTATATAAACGAACCTTTCCCCTTTTTACAAAATAGAAACCTTCTGTAAACGTATCCGGTGTCTGGATCTGTCTGTTTTTGGGTATGGTCGTAATAGAAGTCATCCCATCCATTTCAATCAGGTCTGCCTCGGACAAGGAGGACATGAGGTCGAATTGTGATAAATACAGAATTTTATCCATAGAACTCCTTTCCATGACAATATGAATATAAAAAAAGAAGAACCCACGAAAAACAACGGGTTCTCTTGCAGCGGGACTTCCTGATCGGAAGGTCTTCTGACTATAAATGATCAAATGCCATTTTAATTATAGTAACTTTTTTAATTGAGAGACGCGTCCTTGGCTGATGCCAAGCTTTTCCGCAATTTGCTGTTGAGCCAAACCGGGATTCTGTTCAACAATCTCTTTCATCTGTTGCAGCATACGTGCCGTCTTCGGCCGCAGGTCCGGGTATTCTTGGTTGTCAGCTGTGGTCCCTTCTTCCCTAGCGGGAGATGAGACTGGGGCGGATTTGGAAGCAGGACGCTCCACGGGTGCAGGAGCCTGTTTGTTCTGAGGTACGAACCAGTCGGGAGAGTCATCCGGGTGTTTTAATTGAATTGCACAAGTCCGGCAGATGAATTGTTCTTTGAAATACATTTCCGTATCTACATCACCGCAAAAAATACATAATGTTGATTTGTACTTTCTTAAAATTAACTCTTTCCCTTCAATGAAAAACTCAAGCGGATCGCCGATATGGATTTCCATCGTATCCCGCATTTCTTTGGGAAGGACAATTCGTCCAAGACGGTCCAGAGATCTCTTCATTCCGGTTCTTTTCATCGCATCTCCCCCGCAATATTCACAATTAAAAACCTGTCCTTATTGTAAGGAAGAAAGGGCTTTAATACAACAATAATATTTCAAAAAAGTGGATAATTCCATCCATTATGGGAAAATAAGTTTAGAAAGGACGGGTGCAACGGCTAAAGTGAACAAGGCAGCGAGCACCATGGAGATGCTGGAGATGGTACCGGTCAGGGAACTCAGTTCAAACGCCTTGGATGTCCCTGTGCCATGGGCACCGGTTCCAAACAGTGTGCCTCGGGCAATTTCCCCATCGATGCGCAGCATCTTAACGATCGAAGGGCCCATAATCACTCCGAGCAGGCCAGTCATAATAACAAAAACAGCTGTCACTGCGGGAATGCCACCGATGGTAGCCGAAACGTTCATGGCAATCGGGGTGGTGATCGATCTTGGGATCAGACTATGAATGAGACCGGAATCCAGGCGCAACCATTTGGCGAGCAGGGCAGAAGAAAGTACAGCAACCACCGAGCCGGTCATGACACTGAAGACAATCTCGGAAATATGTTTTTTGAGTACATGGAAAAAGGTATAAAGCGGTACGGCAAACGCCACGGTGGCCGGTTGGAGAAGCAGACTCAGCCATTTGCCGCCACTGCTATACGTGGTATAATCCGTTCCCGTTGCGAGCAATATGCCAACGACAAGCAGCGGCGTAATGAGCAGTGGAGACAGATATACTTTTGGCAGACTACGATACATTCGTTTGGCGACCGCATAGATACCGACGGTTAACAGCAGGCAGAGAAATCCAATCATCCGGTGTGACGCTCCTTTCGTTTCGCGATTCGTGTAGCCACCAGGCCTGTGCAGGACATGACCAGAAATGTACTAAGCAGTACGATGAATAAAATCTGCAGACCGTCATGCTCCAGCATGGGCATATAGTTCATAATGCCAACGGCTGACGGGATAAAAAATAACAATAGTTCACCGAGCAGCCAGGCAGCTCCAACTTCAATCCAGCGCAGCTTCACGACACGAGTCTGAAGCAGAATGAATAACACAACCATACCGAGTATCGAACCCGGTACAGGAAGATGGAGAGTACGGGCCAACAGGTCCATGAGCAGTGAAAAAACCATTAAGAGCGCAACCTGTACAATACCAAGGCCCCATTTTTTCACTTCAATCCCTCCTTGTATAATCAACGTAATCATTTGAGTTGTTATGAAAATGTTTCACTTGATATCATAAATTTTACATGGCATTCTTTCATGAGTAAAATGCATATTAAGAATGTTTACTATTCCATTTATCTATGAGAGGTGGGAATCAACCGATGGATATCCGCCATTTGCAATATTTTCTGGAAGTTGCCCGGCAGCAGAGCTTCACAAAAGCCGCCGAAGTCCTGTATATCACTCAGCCCACGATCAGCAAGACGGTCAAGAGTCTTGAAGAGGAGTTGGGTATCACGTTGTTGGACCGTTATGGTAAGAAAGTGGAACTAACCGATGCAGGTCATGTGTTTTTTCGGCAGGCACTGGAGATTGAAAAATCATTCCGCAGTCTGTCGTCCGAATTGGACGATCTAATGAACTTGAAGAAAGGACATCTGCGGATCGGCTTGCCACCGATGGTAGGATCAAGCTTTTTCCCCATGATCATTGGTGAATTTCACAAAGCCTACCCGCAGGTGACCATTCAGCTGTTTGAGGATGGTGCCAAAAAAGTGGAGGCCGATGTGATCAGTGGTGCACTGGATATTGGCGTTGCCGTATTGCCAACCGTGGATGAGCTGTTGGATCATTTTGTGTTTGTGAAAGAGAAGCTGAACCTGCTTGTACACCCTTCACATCCGCTTGCAGGTAAAGAGTCGGTTGCGCTGCATGAACTGGAAAACGACGCCTTTGTGCTGTTTCGGGAGGATTTTGCGCTGCATGACCGGATTATTGTGGCCTGTCAGCATGCTGGGTTCCAGCCCCGGGTGGTATATGAGAGCTCCCAGTGGGATCTGCTCAGCGCGATGGTTGCCGCCAATCTGGGGGTGGCCTTACTGCCGGAGACGATCTGTCGTGAGGTGGACCATATGCGTGTACGCATCATACCGGTAGTGGAACCGGTGATTCCATGGCAGCTTGGTATGATCTGGCGGAAGGACCGCTATCTTTCATTTGCCACGAGAGAGTGGATCGCATTCACACAGTCGATGCTGGGTGAGTAAGGAAGCGATCGGAAGGTAGTTCTGTCATTGTAGTGACCGGTGTAAATACTCTTTTGTTGACCCCGGATCGTTGTTACAATGGAAGCATAATCATGATGGAGGTGTACGAACATGAAACTGCGGGTATCCGCTGTACAATACCAATTGCACACAATCAGTTCGTTTGAGCAGTTCGCCGCTCAGGCTGAGCATTACATACGGACAGCGAGCGAATACGGAACCGAATTTGTGCTGTTTCCGGAATTTTTCACAACACAGTTAATGTCCATTGGGGACAAACAAGGCAATGCACTGACAATTGAGGATCTGCCGAACTTTACGGAGCAATATGAACAACTGTTCACGTCACTTGCTGCCAAGTACGGCATGCACGTCATCGGGGGAACCCACGTCATTCGCCGTGAAGGGAAGCTGTATAATACAGCCCACATGTTCTACCCGGATGGTCGCATCGCGCGACAGGACAAGATTCACATTACGCCAACCGAAGTACAGGAATGGAATATGGCTCCCGGAGACGGACTTGAGGTGTTTGATACGGATAAAGGCCGTATTGCCATGCTGACCTGTTACGATATTGAATTCCCCGAAATTGTACGGATGGCTAAAGCCAAGGGGGCTGATGTGATTTTCTGTCCTTCCTGCACGGACGATCGTCATGGATTCTACCGTGTACGTTATACGAGTCATGCCCGCGCGGTGGAGAATCAGGTGTATGTTGTGTTAACCGGAACAGTGGGTAACCTGCCAACAGTAGATTTCATGCGTGCCAACTATGGACAGGCTGCCATTATTACGCCGAATGATATTCCGTTCCCGCCACGTGGCATTCTGGCCGAGGGTGAGATTAACAACGATATGATCGTGACCGCCGATCTGGATCTGGACTTGTTGTATGAGGTACGTGAACGTGGATCAGTAACGACCTGGCGTGACCGCCGTACTGATCTGTATACCGATTGGGAGTAGGCAGCAACGTTTATAGAGGTTGTTCAAAAAGTCCGCTTTTGATTACGAAGGATGCCCAGTGGCATCATCAGCATCGAATATGGAATTCAGCCGAAATGTCCGTTGCTCACGTAGTCTTCCCTACGCTCCGCTACTCCATTTCTAGCTTCATCCCATCTTCTCGGTACTGAAAACCGACCTTTTTGAACACGTAATTAAAACTGAACGGAACAGAGCAGAGCAGGAAATTCATTTGTCAGTGGAAAGGGGCGACCCGGCAACATGTATACCAAAGAAATGCTGATCACCGACCCGGAGCAAAGTGGCAAAAGGGTAAAGGCAGTTGTTCGCAATTATGTTGCATCCGACTTTGAGGAACTCATTCGCATTCAGGCGGAGAGTTTCCCTCCTCCTTATCCGGAAGAGCTGCTCTGGAGTCACGAGCAGCTCACCAGTCATGTGCAGCATTACCCGGAGGGTGCCATCTGTATTGAAGTGGATGGAGAATTGGCCGGATCAATGACCTCGCTACGGATGCAGTGGGACCCTGCACATCCAGCAAGTCATACCTGGGCGGAAGTAACGGATGACGGCTATATTCGTAACCACCAGCCGGATGGCAACACGCTGTATATTGTGGATCTCTGTGTTCGTCCAAAGTACCGCAAATGGGGACTGGCTCAGCTTATGATGCAGGCGATGTACCACCTTGTCATCGCTCAGGGGATCGATCGGTTACTCGGTGCTGGTAGAATGCCCGGTTATCATCTGGTTGCAGACCAACTGTCTGCGCAGGAATATCTGGATCAGGTAGCAGCGGGAGAGAGACGTGACCCGGTGATATCGTTCCTGCTTCGCTGTGGCCGCATGCCTGTTGGTGTGACCGCAGACTATCTGGACGATGAGGAATCTTGCAACTATGCAGCCCTGATGGAGTGGCAGAATCCGTTCAGATAAAAATAAAATCAAATGAAATACATAATCAATTGAGGGGGTATTTATTTATGGAATTCACGCGTATTACATCCATTAAAGATCCATTGTTTGCCCAAATGCACAAGTTGATGCAGGAGATTTTCCCGAGGGAAGAAGTGCTGGACTTCCCCTTGTGGGAAGAACCGCTGGAAGATCCGGGTATTCGGGTGTTCGTGGCTGTGCATGAGGGACAGGTTGTTGGAGCGACAGAGTACCGTTATTACGAGGACTGGAACGTTGCCATGACGGACTTCACGATTATTGGGCGCGAAGGTCTGGGAATTGGCAGTTTCCTGGCGAATCACCGCAAGCGTGATCTGCAAAAGCTGGCTGCAGCAAACGGGAAAGAATTGTTCGGTATGTTTGCCGAAATCTATAATCCTTATCTGAGTCAGGATCACGAGTTTGGCGGCATTAAGCCAATGGACCCGTATGTACGTCGTGAAGTATTGTCCCATCTGGGGTACCAGCGTCTGGACTTCCCGTATGTTCATCCATCTTGGCAAGGTGACGGTGAAGCAGTTGGCGGACTGGATCTGTGCTTTATGCCAGGTGATGAGTCGCTTGGTGAACTGCCAGCCAGTCTGGTGGCTGATTTCCTGAATCGATATTATGCGGTGTTACCAAACAAACCGCAAGAATGGCTTGCCATGGTAGAGCAATTGACTGCTCGCAAGTCGGTTGCGCTACTGCCGTTGTAAACGGAAGCAGGGCTGTCACAGAGAATGGCGTTGTAATGTCCTAAGCCACAATAAAACCAAGAAAAGACCCGTTAATCAGACCGTGATCGGTTCTGTTTAACGGGCTTTTTCGGTTTTATTAAGGATATTGGAAGTAGATATAAAATGATCGCTAAGCTTGTGGTTGGAGCAAGGCACGAAGCGAGTCCTAACGAATCTGAGGCGCCTTATTCAGGGATTTGAAGCATCCGCAGAAATCTAAGGAACCTGAGACACGCTATATCCGAATAAACAGCCGTTTGCAGCATTTTTTCGGGGGATTTTGGGAAATAACGTGTCTGATGTTCTTTACAATGTATAAAGAGGATCTAAAGGTCAAATAAGACGTCCTGAGTTCCTTAGAAAATCTTCTACCCATTCGCCAGGATCCGGCCGGCAAGCTGGGACCTCAAGATGGGACTTCGAAACTTTACTTTCTGTATGCTGATATCTATCATCATATAGCTTGCCTAATTTTGAAGACATACTTTAGATTATTATCTATTGTTAATGAAGCCTATTTAACAGTACATTTAACGATTAGTTTTTATTTCGCTTCCTTTCGGTCCGGTAACTGGCTTAAATAACTGTTGGACAAGTGTGCAAGATCCAATGCCCGATCATATTGTTCCTTCGTTATAAACCGTGAAGAAGACTGCCCATTGTTATTGGGTGTGGCGATAGTTGGAGATTCCTCTTCTCCTGAATTCTTCGGCATCTCTTCTGAAGGAACATTCATCTGCTGTTGCTCGGCATCTTGTCTGCCCGCATCAGCTAGGGAATAATGCGTCCCATCCCCGTATCCTTTCGCCGGTATGAAGAGAGAAGCATCGTTTAGCACCGACCCGGAAGGAAGGTAATAACGTTCGGGTAGCAGGTTTCCGCCTTCATGCAGCAAATCCTGACCAAAATGTAATTGTTCCTTCAGTGATACCCCGGTAAGTCCCGCAATCGTTGGCAGAATGTCCACCTGGCCTCCAATCTGTTCCAGTTGTACACCCGGGGTAACGCCCGGGGCCGAGATAATGAGTGGAATATTAATCATATCTGCTGATGTGTATTCCCGACCATACAACTCCTTCATAAGGACCTTGTCATCCCGATCCAGTGAATAGATGGGAAGTCCCAGGTGATCCCCATACAAGACAAACAAGCTATTTTCCCATAATCCCCGTTCTTTCAATCCAGCAATCAACTGTCCAACCGCCTGATCCGCATAATGCTGTGATATCAGATAATCACCGGGCAACGTATCCTTGTAACGCTCTGGCAGCGTCAGCTTCACCTTGTTTTTAGGCAAAGTGTACGGGTGGTGGGCTGACATAGAGATGATATGGGCATAGAAGGGATTCCCCGAAGACTGCATGGATTCCAGCTTATCCAGTGTTTTGGAATACAGTACTTCATCCGAGGCCGAAAAGGCGATAGAGTCCTGCGTGCCGAAATAATCAATATCATAATACTGGTCGAATCCAAGTGCCTTGTATAACTGATCCCGATTCCAGAAACGAACATCATTTGTATGGAATGTAGCTGTTTGATATCCGTTTGCCGACATCAACTTGGGTAGACTCGGCAGAGCTTTATCCGCATATACGGTTGTTGCTGCCCCGTTCGGTGGGGTGTAAAACGATGTGTTCACAACAAATTCTGCATCTGATGTATTTCCCTGTCCCACTTGCTGATAAAAGTTCGGAAAATATAGGCTCTGTCTAGCCAATTGATTCAGATTAGGCGTGATCTCCTGTCCATCTACCTCTAATCCAATCAGAAAGTTCTGGAACGATTCCAACTGGAGCATAATCACGTTGCGTCCGCTCGCGGCACCCTGCTCCACAATCGAAGGGAGTTCGGTCGTTTGTTTCAGTTGGTCGATGTCAGTCTGATCGATGTGAGCAATGGGTATAAGTTCATCAGGTCGATCCAGGATGGTATACGCCTCGTAACCGAGGATGCCCATCTGTTCTGCTTGTGTAAGCTCACTCATGCTGGCCCGATTGGGATAGATGTTGAGCATGCACAGGATCATGGACAAGGTCAGAATGACCGAGGCAACCCGTCTTCTGGCACGTCGTTCAAGCGGAATGCAGTTCGGGCGTTCTGTACTCCCGAGCTTGATCCGGCGACGAATGAGTATCCCCCCAATGATCAGAACGTCTGCAAAAATAAACAAATAATAGGGATCAAGCAAAGAGAACATGCTGCTCTTGACCGAGGTCACCTGATTCACCTGTGCCAACGCGTGATAGTTAACGATTACGCCATAGTATTTGTAGTACATGATGGCTGCAAAGAAAATCCCTGAGAGCAGCAAATTCATGGCAAGGTATATCCACATCCGCCGCTTGGCAGCAAACCACTCAATTAGACAGAAGCCGATCCAGATGAGCGGCAATTCGGTCAGCAGTGGTTTCCAGACAGGGATGTCATCGAAGATAACAATCCAGGCCAGTGAACTTTTGATCATCATGATAATGGTAAAGAATATAAACGGTCCGCTTAGAAATCGGGTGAGTGAACTGCGTGACAAGGTACCGCCTTCCCTTCCGAAGTTTCATTTAACAAGTATTATCCTATCTCAGCATGGCTGTGTCAAAAATGAGAGCCTTCAACAATTGACGGCAAAAAACCTCTTCCATGCAGGAAGAGGTTTGAAAAAACATGGGCTACTGCGATAAAAGACAGATGCGACCCAATTTCGTTATTCTATAGTGTACGTTGTAACGTAAGAAGGTCTGGGGAACATTGTGGGCTTCTGTGCGGTCAGCCCTTCGCTTGTACTGCGGTTACGGTGAGCGTGACTATAAGCTTGGGATTCCTGCCAGCCTTTGAAATGTTCTTCCGACTGCCAGAGTGTAAGTACAACATATGTGTCATCCTTCAGAGGACGAAGCACACGAATACCGACAAAGCCAGGCTCTTCTTCTACCTTGCGGGCACGGTTCTTAAACCGTTCTTCAAAATCGTTACGACCATCCTCTGTAACAGGGATATTGTTGAGAACAACGTAACCACCGCCAGTCCAGGAGCCTGCGGCATCGAAAGCTTCATATGCGGCTATTTTATCATCAGACTCAATATTCATCAGGCGTTCTGCAGATTCAATAGCCAGATGCACGTGCTCTTCGCTTCGCAAAGTCAGATGCGGGTATGCAGCAAGTGCATCCGGAATCGGTGAAGGAACCAAATAGATATACATAGAAGCTGCCTCCTCATTAAGTACATTCTATCTCAAGATAGCATATGGGTTTGTGCGAGTCCAATCGGTTCACATGTATCGGACAGGTGGGCTAATTCCGAGCAGAGTAGTATAGGTTTGCCGCAATAGAAGATAAACAATGAATGACAAACACTGCAGTAATAATGAAAAAGGAAAGCGATATCCCGTCTAGCATAACTACGAGGATCCATGCCAGAGCAAGACTGATGGTTGTCGCATTCCAGGAGAAGGCTTTTGCTCTCGTGATACAATAGAGGTACCGCTCATCCAGTCCGTTGTGCTTTTTTGCAATCAACCTTGTGAAAAAAATAATGAGTATTGCAAATAACAAACCAGCTACAATTCCACCGATCCCGATCATCCGATTCAGTAATTCAGAACTCAATATTCTCATCTCCTTCAAAAATAAATAATTCCTCGATCTGACAGCCAAATAATTGGGCAAGCTTGTGAGCAAGCACAAGAGAAGGTTTGTACTTCCCGGATTCCAACGATATGATGGTCTGCCTGGAGACCTTAAGCCGTTGAGACAGTTCTTCCTGTGTGATGTGCATATGTATTCGTTTGTCTCTGATTAGATTTTGCAAGTATATCCTCCCATAAGTAAAGTTCGCTTTACGTAAAGTTAACTTTACTTATGCGACGATGTGATGTCAATCTCTCTTTATAATATTTTCCACTTCTTCGAGGTGGTGCTGTGTCCAAAAGCATATTTCATGATAAAGTATAATCACTACAAACAGAACGGGTGATCGTATGACAACAAAAATTCGGATATCGGTTAGACCTTTGGTGGAGTATGTGTACCGCAGTGGCAGCATACGTCCAGGGTTCCGGACCAATGCCTCGATGCAGGAGGGAACTCGAATTCATCAGCGGGTACAGAAGGAGTACACGGAAGAGGATCTGAAAGAGATTGTGCTCGAAGCTGAGATTCAACATGGGGATCTGACCTATGTGGTGGAGGGACGATGTGATGGCCTGATCCGGTTGGAGGGTCAGTTAACGGTAGATGAGATCAAATCGACTGCGGGCAATCTGGATGATCTGGGAGAAGGTCTTCCCGTGCACTGGGCGCAGGCCATGATGTATGCCTACATGTACGCCGTTCAGCAAGATGAACCACGCATGCAAGTGCAGTTGACGTATGTGCATTCGGTGACCCATGAAGAAAGACGGTTTCGGCGAATGGCAGAGCGACAGGAACTGGAGCAGTTTGCGGCAGAAGTGATTGCTGGTTATGCGCCATATGCAGAGATGATCGCTGCATATGAAGAAGAGCGTGATGTCAGTGTGCGAGAGCTGCCGTTTCCTTTTCGCAAATACCGGGAGGGACAGCGGAAGCTGGCAGGAGCTGTGTACAAGACCATTCGTGAGGGTCAGGGATTGATGGCCAAAGCACCAACAGGCATTGGTAAAACGATGTCCGTACTGTTTCCCACGGTCAAAGCGATTGGCGAAGGCGAAGCCAGCCGATTGTTCTATCTGACCGCGAGGACGACGACACGAGTGGCGGCAGAAGAAGCTTTTGCCCGGATGCAATCGGAAGGATTGAAGATGCATGTGATCAGTCTGACCGCGAAGGACAAGATTTGTTTTAAGGAAGAGGAAGCTTGTGATACGGGGCAGTGTGGCATGTGTGAAGGATATTATGACCGTATTAACGGGGCCGTGCTGGACATGCTGGAACATGAGACGTTGATGACACGTCCGGTCATCGAGCAGTATGCGCGCAAACATCGGGTGTGTCCGTTTGAGTTTTCCCTGGATGCGGCGTATGCAGCCGATGCGGTGATCTGCGATTATAACTATATTTTCGATCCGAGGATCTCTCTGAAAAGAATGTTGGAGGAGCAGAAACGCAAGACGGTGTTACTGGTGGACGAGGCTCATAATCTGGTCGATCGTGGCCGAATGATGTTTTCCGCCGAGCTGGAGAAGGCTGTGTTCCTGGATGTGAAAAGAGAGTTCCAGTCGCTGGACAGCAGTGTGCCTGCTGCCAAAGCCATTGTTGATTACACCGGGGCCATTGATAAGTATCTGATTACCCTTCGGAAAAACGGTGGAGAAGAAGGGAAGATCATCCAGCAGGAAGCACCGGAGGAACTGATTGAACGGCTGGAGCCTTTTGTCATGGTCGCGGAGCAATGTCTTGTTGAAGGTGGCTCGGGGAATGCCGAGACGGATCAGCTGCTGTTGGATGCCTACTTCACGGCACAGAATTTCCTGCGTATTGCCAAGCTGTATGATGAACGTTTTATTACGTATGCAGAGTGTGTTCGAAGTGAAGTGAGAGTGAAGTTATTCTGTCTCGACCCTTCGGTACTGCTTCGTCAGACGGCCAAAGGATTCCGCTCCCTCATTCATTTCTCGGCCACATTGTCACCCCTTCGCTATTATCGGGATATGCTGGGTGCAGAGGAAGAGGATTATACATTGCAGATTCCATCCCCATTTCAGCGCGAACAATTGGATGTGAGACTCCTGCCCTTATCCGTGCGTTATAAGGACAGGGAACAGTCCCGGCGACCCATTGCGGAGATGCTGCAACAGCTGGTGGCCGAATGGCCGCGCAGTAATCTGATGGTGTTCTTCCCTTCCTATCCTTATATGCGCGAGATATACGAAACCTATGCACAGCTTGCAAGTGAAGCGGATACGGTCATACAAAAACAAGGCATGAACGAACTGGAACGGGAGCAGTTTTTGGATGGATTCCAGCCAAACCCTGAACGGACACGATTGGTATTTGCCGTCATGGGTGGGGTATTCTCGGAAGGTGTCGATCTGCCGGGAGACCGCTTGAATGGCGTCGTTGTGGTAGGTGCGGGGTTGCCACAGATTGGTCTTGAGAACAATGTGCTTCGTGATTATTATGACCGTACAGGCCGCAACGGGTTCAATTATGCCTATATTTTCCCCGGTATGAACAAGGTGCTGCAGGCAGGAGGAAGGCTGATTCGAACGGAAGAAGACAGGGGCGTGCTGGTGCTGGTCGACGATCGTTTTATCCAAGAGCCGTATCGTTCCCTGCTGCCCGAGGAGTGGCGGGACTACAAGCGAATTTGAACATGATGTATCTTCACAATAATTTCAATGGGATCAGGCAAATGCTGAACCAAGAATTTTAACATTTTTCTCAGATTTCTTTCCTTTACATGATTGAAGGGTAGGGTGAAAGGGTTATAACTTGGTTAGCAACGAACGAACAACGGCGAATTACCCTATCCGTTCCGCGGTCCGCTTCGAAAGCAATCAAGGAGGTCGGTTATAATGAAGAGAAATCATACCATGATGCAGTTTTTTGAATGGCACCTGGCTGCAGACGGAGATCATTGGAAGCGACTGGCTGAAATGGCCCCGGAACTGAAAGCCAAAGGTATTGACTCGGTATGGGTACCACCCGTAACCAAGGCGGTGTCAGCAGAAGATACAGGTTATGGTGTATATGATCTGTATGATCTGGGCGAATTTGATCAAAAGGGTACCGTACGAACCAAATATGGCACCAAGCAGGAATTGGTGGAGGCCATTGCTGAGTGTCAGAAGAACGGTATAGCCGTCTATGTGGATCTGGTTATGAATCACAAGGCCGGAGCAGATGAGACGGAAGTGTTCAAAGTGATTGAGGTTGATCCGAATGATCGGACGAAGGAAATTTCCAAACCGTTCGAGATTGAGGGCTGGACCAAATTCACATTCCCGGGTCGCGGAGATCAATACTCCTCCTTTAAGTGGAGCTCTGAACATTTCAACGGTACAGACTTTGACGCCAAGGGAGAACGAACAGGTGTATTCCGCATCGCAGGAGAGAATAAAAAATGGAATGAGAATGTCGATGATGAGTTTGGCAACTATGACTATCTGATGTTCGCCAATATAGATTATAACCACCCGGATGTAAGGCGCGAGATGATCGATTGGGGGAAATGGCTGATCGATACCCTCCAGTGTGGAGGGTTCCGGCTGGATGCGATTAAGCATATCAACCACGAATTCATTAAGGAGTTCGCAGCAGAGATGATCCGCAAACGCGGTCAGGATTTCTACATCGTAGGTGAGTTCTGGAATTCGAACCTGGATGCATGTCGTGAATTCCTTGATACGGTAGACTATCAGATCGACCTGTTTGATGTGTCTCTTCACTACAAGTTGCATGAGGCATCGCTTGCAGGTAGAGACTTTGATCTCTCCAAAATTTTTGACGATACCTTGGTGCAGACCCATCCTACCCATGCGGTAACTTTTGTAGATAACCACGACTCCCAACCTCATGAAGCGTTGGAATCATGGATTGGTGATTGGTTTAAGCCGAGCGCGTATGCCCTGACGCTATTACGTCGCGATGGTTATCCGGTTGTATTTTACGGGGATTATTATGGCATTGGTGGACCTGAACCTGTGGATGGCAAAAAAGAAATTCTGGACATTCTGCTGTCTGCCCGTTGCAACAAGGCATATGGAGAGCAGGAAGATTACTTTGATCACGCGAATACGATTGGCTGGGTACGTCGTGGCGTAGAGGAAATCGAAGGTTCCGGTTGTGCGGTAGTTATCTCTAACGGGGATGACGGTGAGAAGAGAATGTTCATCGGAGAGCATCGTGCTGGTGAAGTCTGGGTGGATCTGACGAAGAGCTGTGATGATCAGATTACCATTGAGAAAGACGGCTGGGCCACCTTCCATGTGTGCGGTGGAGGCTTGTCGGTATGGGCTCTTCCCGAACAAAATGAGGACTGTGCTGACGCTGAGTAACAGATTAGAATAAATGATATTAGAAACGACCATATATAGACCATTATTCCACCTGAACCGACCAGTTCCGCCGGGCAGGTGGTTTTTGGTATGTTCTTAATAAGTTCTCTGTTTACCTACTCCAGTTCAAATGATTCCAACGTGCCAACCATTCTCAGATCATGCTCGCGGTTGAACTGTTCCCGTCTGTCGGCATCCGCGTACTCATCATGATAATGCATCAGTAAGGTTTTCTGTCTCACTTCCGCGGGTAACTGCTCCAGATCCTTCAATGAGGTATGGGATTTGATCACCAGATCGTGCATATGACATTCATGGAAAATCAGCTGCACATCAGCGGCAACTTGCTCCACCCGTGCCTGGTCCAGTGTACTGTCTGCACTGTAATAGAAGTAAGGTTTGGCGAGTAGCCCATTGCTGATCATACCGGGAACATGTTGCGTCCGAAACGTCTCAAACGTCACGCCGCCCAGTTCGAATGTGCCTCCATCTGGCAGGGGAACGACATCGTAGTAATCGCCCATGGTACGTTCACCATCCGTTGTGTAGCGCATGCCGGGGGATAGAATGTTCCAGAGTGTCTCTACCAATTGTTCGTGGATGAACAAACGGGGTTTGCGGTCGCCTACGATCTGTGAGTAATAACCCAGCATCTGTACACCATTAATATGATCTTCATGCAAATGGGTAATGAACACATTGTGGATATCGGTCATGGCGAATCCATATTCCTTGAGTGCTTTAGCATTTGATTCCGGAAAATCAATGACCAGATGCGTCCCTCCAAATTCGGCCAACATACTATTGTGGTGCTGCTCCACGCTAAACATATCTCCTGTGCCGAGAAAAGTAATTTTCAATTCATTTCATCTCCTTGTGTGATCTTCAGATCAGCATCCTTGCGTTAAATCCAGTATACCTTGTTCCCGAATATATGCCTAAATCAACCTTTTTTGATAACGCTATCATTTTATATTGAACTTTGATGATAAACAGTGTAGCGTAAAGATGGGAAGTGAACCCATATGAACGTAAACTCACCTAAAGGGAGCGTGCGAGGCGAATGAAATCTTTTCTGGATGAACAATTTTTGTTGCACAATGAAACGGCGATCAAGTTATATGAGGATTATGCCAAAGACATGCCGATTATTGATTATCATTGCCACCTCAGTCCTCAGGAGATCTACGAGAACAAAACCTTTGGCAATCTTACAGAGGCTTGGTTATACGGTGATCACTATAAGTGGCGGCTCATGCGCGCAAACGGAATTGAAGAGCAATATGTGACCGGCGGCGAAGGAGTGACCGATTATGATCGTTTCCTGGCTTACGCCAAAACGGTCCCTATGATGATTGGTAATCCGCTGTACGCCTGGTCTCATCTGGAATTACAGCGATATTTCGGCGTCTACGAAGTATTAAATGAGACAAGCGCACCGACCATCTGGGACAAAGTAAATGCCAAACTGAACAGTGACGGATTCGGTGCACGTGATCTGATTACCAAATCTAATGTCACTGTTGTGTGCACAACCGATGATCCAACGGATTCTCTGGAGTATCATCTGAAGATTCAGGAGATCGAAGGCTTTGACACGGCGGTATTACCTTCTTTCCGCCCGGATAAAGGCTTGGAATTGAACCGGGATACCTTCGTGGAATGGGTGGGCAAGCTGTCGCAGGCATCTGGCACTGCCATTTCAGATTATGAATCCTTCCTTGCTGCGCTGGAGTCCCGGGTGGAATTCTTCCATTCTGTCGGCGGCAGAGTCTCTGACCATGCACTCGATTATGTCCCTTACGGAGTGGCTACACGCGAAGAAGCGGCAGCTATCTTTGCAAAGGCACTTGCGGGCCACAAGGTGAGTCGGGAGGAAGAGGATAAGTACAAGACGGTAACGCTGACGTTCCTGGGCAAACTGTATGCAGATCGGGGCTGGGTGATGCAGTTTCATATCAATGCCGCCCGTAACAACAATACGCGGATGTTTGCCAAGCTTGGGCCGGATACCGGTTACGACGCCGTGAATGATACACCGCTGTCGTCAGCGATGATTGGATTACTTGATGCGTTGGATGAGCAGCAAGCACTGCCCAAAACGATTCTGTATTCTCTGAATCCAAGGGACAACGAAGTGCTCGCAGCGATTATCGGCAGCTTCCAGGGCGGGGGCATTCCGGGCAAAATTCAGCTTGGTGCCGCCTGGTGGTTCAATGATACCAAGGATGGCATGTTAGCCCAGATGAAAGCCCTGGCGAATGTTGGTCTGCTCAGCCGATTTGTCGGCATGCTGACTGATTCACGCAGCTTCCTTTCCTACACGCGACATGAGTATTTCCGTCGTCTGGTTTGCAACCTCATCGGTGAATGGGCCGAACAAGGGGAGGCACCGCAGGATATGGAGTTGCTTGGTCAGATCGTACAGGGCATCGCCTACAACAATGCAAAAGAATATTTCCCGTTTGCCTCAGTGCTTAAAACAGTCTCTGCTTCACAGTCCTGATGATTAACAAACGTACCTAATCATGTTATGCAATCAAGGAGATTCTCTGGTTTCTAATTTTCAATCGTAATAAAAATGCTCCCATTCTATACTCCCGGGTCATCATCCACCGGAGTATAGAATGGGAGTTTCTTTGTAAGTTGAATTCATGGAATTGCACATAATAAGTATAACGGGCTCCAATGACGGCAAAATGACAAAACCCAAAATCAAGCGCGTATAGGCTCTTGTTTATGGGTTTATATTGGTTATTTTTAGATGTTTGACATTGGCTTCTTACGATAATATACTTAGTACACCTAATTAATTGTGCATCTATTTAATTGTATTACTATTTAATAGATGTCCTATGATGTTGGATGTCTATGGAATGATAAAGAAAGAAGGAGGGACCCATTATGACTGGTATAGATCCGGTCGCTCAGAAGCTTTTGTACTCCATTATGCAGTTTAATAAAGGCAAATGGAGGCAGCATAAACCTCATGGGCGCAATCACAATGAAATTATGGTGCTGGGTTGTTTACTCCACGGGATGCATCCGGGAGAACAATTGAACTGGCAGGACAATCCGCCTGATTTCAATGATACGATCGAATCCAATCATCCCGGGATGAAAGTCTCGGAAATCAGCGCATTGCTACGAGTGAAGTCACCGACCATTACACCTGTTATTCGTGGCCTTGAAGATGAGGGGCTGGTCAAACGGACGATGGACCCGGAGGATAGACGTGCTGTCCGCATCACGATTACTGAAGCAGGTCGTGAAATTATTCGGGCTGCTCACCAAGAACGCATGGAAATATTCAATAAGTTAGTTGAGCATTTGGGTGAGCAAGACAGTACTCAGCTGGCTGAGTTGTTGACCAAGGTATACACCTTTTTTGATACATTAACTTCCTTGCAAAAGGATGATTCGACAAGAGGAGATGATACGCCATGATGAAACTGTTTCGCATGCTGAAGCCATACCGAATTCCGATTATTTTCATTCTGGTTTTGGTACTGTTTCAGTCGCTTGCTGAATTGTACCTGCCTACGTTAATGGCAGATATCGTGAATGACGGCATCATTAAAGGGGATATCCCGTATATCTGGCAGATTGGTGGATGGATGTTGGTCATCGCGATTGGAGGAACAGCGTGTTCCGTGATCGCCAGTTACCTCTCATCTCGAACAGCGGGCGGTTTTGCCAAACAACTGCGTAGCAGAGTATTCCGCCATGTGGAGAACTTCTCGCTCCAGGAGTTCGATAAGATGGGTACTGCTTCACTGATTACGCGTACGACGAATGACATCACACAGGTACAGAATGTACTTACAATGATGCTGCGAATGATGATCATGGCTCCGCTCATGTGTATCGGGGGTATCTTCATGGCGGTATCTCAGGACGCCAAATTATCTACGATTTTCCTGGTCGTGCTTCCGGTACTGGGCGGAGCCATTGCGCTGATTGGTGCCAAGGGTTTACCTCTGTTCAAAACCATTCAGAAAAAGCTGGACCGTCTCAACCTGGTGCTGCGTGAGCAGTTAACAGGGATTCGGGTTGTTCGTTCCTTCAACCGTGGGGAGCATGAGAAAGTGCGCTTTAACGGGGCCAATACAGAACTGAGAGATTCTTCGATCAAAGTTAATGTGCTCATGGCGACCATCATGCCTGTGATGATGCTGGTTATGAACTTTTCGATGATTGCCATCCTTTATTTTGGTGGAATGCGGATCGACAGCGGCAATATGAACATCGGTGCATTGATTGCCTTCATCCAATATGCAATGCAAATCATGTTCTCACTGATTATGGTTTCGATGATCTTTGTCATGATTCCAAGAGCTTCAGCATCGGCGGAACGGATCAACGAAGTGCTTGATATGCAGCCGGATCTTAGCAATCCCGAGCAGCCTCGTGGCATGAAATCCATGCAGGGTATGATTGAGTTTGAGAATGTAACTTTCCGTTATCCGGGCGCAGAGAATCCAGCTTTGTCCGATATCTCCTTCACAGCTCGCTCAGGAGAGACAACAGCCATCATTGGCGGTACGGGTTCTGGGAAATCGACATTGCTCAGTCTTATTCCACGATTTTATGATGTGACCGAAGGCAGTGTTCGGGTCAATGGTACGGATGTGCGTGAAATTCGGCAGGAAGATCTGCGTGCCAAAATTGGCTTTGTACCACAAAAGGCAGTCCTCTTTACGGGTACGATTACGGAGAATATTCGTCATGGGAAAGACGATGCCACAATGGATGAAGTTGTTCATGCGGCCCGTACGGCTCAGGCTGAGAACTTCATTACCGAGATGAAAGAGGGATATGATAGCCTTATCGCACAAGGTGGTAACAACGTATCTGGTGGACAAAAGCAACGTCTGTCCATCGCTCGCGCACTTGTTCGCCGTCCGGAAGTCTATATCTTTGATGACAGTTTCTCTGCTCTCGATTTCAAAACGGATGCTAAACTTCGTGCTGCGCTGAAGTCCGAAACGACAGAAGCAGCTGTACTGATTGTTGCGCAACGCGTAAGTACAGTAATGGATGCCGATCGCATCCTGGTTATGGATGAGGGCCGAATTGTCGGTTCAGGAACACATAAAGAGCTACTGGAGCACAATGAAGTGTATCGCGAGATTGTATCCTCCCAGCTGACAGAGGAGGAGATCGCATGAGTGAACGTACAGAACGCAAGTCGGCTCGTCCCTCTGGTGGGCCGGGTCACCCTGGAGGCGGAATGGGTATGCGGCCTCCAGTGGAGAAAGCGAAGGATTTCAAAGGCACACTGCGGCGCTTGATTCGTTATCTCCAGCCCCATAGTTCTCGTCTGTTAGGTGTGCTGGTTGCAGCCATTTTGAGTACCGTATTCAGCATCATCAGTCCAAAAATTATGGCCGAAGGAACGGATATTCTCAGTAAAGGCGCCATTGCCATCCTTCAGGGTGTACAGGGAGCCGGAATTGATTTTCCTGCATTAATGAAAGTATTGTACCTGCTTGGCGGACTCTATCTGTTCAGTGCTGCATTTATGTATGTTCAGCAATACCTGATGGCCGGTGTGGCCCAACGTGTTGTGTATGACATGCGTGAGCAGATCAGTGCGAAGGTTGGACGTCTTCCTTTGAAATATTTTGACTCCCGCACAACTGGGGAGACACTTAGCCGTGCCACGAATGACGTGGACAATATCAGTAATACACTTCAGCAAAGTTTGGCACAGTTCATTACGTCTATCGTCACGATTGTCGGCGTAATTATCATGATGCTGACGATTAGTCCATGGATGACGCTAATCACGATTTTGACGCTGCCACTCAGTGTGGTTGTTGTTATGCTTGTTGCTTCCCGTTCGCAAAAACACTTTGCCGGTCAACAGAAATCCCTTGGGGAACTGAATGGTCATGTCGAAGAGATGTACACGGGACACAAGGTTGTCAAAGCTTTTGGACGTGAAGAACAATCCGTACAGCAATTTGAGAAGGTCAATGAAGAATTGTATGAATCCGGCTGGAAAGCCCAGTTTATCTCGGGTATTATTATGCCGCTCATGAGTTTTGTGGGCAACCTGGGTTATGTGCTGATCTGTGTGGTTGGTGGGATTTTCGTTACACGCGGCTCTATCTCTATCGGGGATATTCTGGCCTTCACACAGTATTCCCGTCAATTCACACAACCGATTAACCAGATTGCAAATATCTCCAATATCATTCAATCAACGATTGCTTCGGCAGAACGGGTATTCGAGTTGCTGGATGAAGAGGAAGAAGTTGCTGAGTCTAAACAACCTGTGCAATTACGGCAGCCTAAAGGTGCGGTTGCATTCCAAGGTGTTAACTTTGGATATAAAGAAAATGAATTGCTCATTCATAACATGAACATTGATGTGAAACCGGGACAGACGGTCGCCATTGTTGGACCAACGGGAGCCGGTAAAACAACCCTGATCAACCTGTTGATGCGTTTCTACGAAATTCAGGATGGTCGAATTACGATTGACAGTGCCGATATTAAGGACATGGAGCGTGGCAAGCTGCGCAGTCTGTTCGGAATGGTGCTTCAGGATACCTGGTTGTTCAACGGCACGATTCGGGACAACATCGCCTATGGCCGAGAAGGTTCTACGGAAGAGGATGTAATCAAGGCAGCCGTTGCGGCACATGCGGATCACTTTATCCGTACACTGCCTGATGGTTATGATACAGTGCTGAATGAAGAGGCGTCGAACATCTCTCAAGGGCAGAAACAGTTGCTCACCATTGCAAGAGCGATTCTGGCGAACCCGGCCATCCTCATTCTGGATGAAGCAACGAGTAGCGTGGATACACGGACCGAAGTATTTATCCAGAAAGCAATGAATGATCTGATGAAGGATCGCACAAGCTTTGTCATTGCACACCGTTTGTCTACCATTCGCGGCGCCGATCTGATCCTGGTTATGGATCATGGTAACGTGATTGAACAGGGCAATCATGATGAATTGATGGCAAGTCAGGGCTTCTATGCGGATCTCTACAATAGTCAGTTTGCGGAGCAACAACCGCAGGCGATCTGATTACAGATGTAACTAACAAGAATAGCCGTGAGCACTCCTAGGGATGCTCACGGCTATTTGTCGTGTATCCAGAGGAGTGGATTCCAATGTGGAGTTGATTGGATCCGTTTCGATACGATGGATTTATAGGATATGAAAGAACGTTGCATGGTATCTGGGTTGTGGTGCTCGTCAGCCTTTCAGTTGTTTGCGTGAGGTGCAGATAGGGGAGTCTTCATCCTCAGTCATGCTAACGAATCGTAGACACCTTATATGAAGGGTTATCAAGCACTCCCAGCTCTAACGAACTTGAGACATGTATTTCTCGGATAAGCAGCACAAAGTGGTAAAAGAAACCGCAGAATGAGGAAATAAAGTGTCTACGATTCGTTAGAATGCCGGAATTGTGAAATTATGCCTATTAGAGTGTGCTGAGTTCGTTAAAATATTCTAGTAAACCATAGTCATAATTGTCTTACATATGCCATGCTGCAAAAATAAAAACGGGACGAAGCGGTGTAACTACACTGCTTTGTCCCGTTTGTTTATATTTTGAATTCATCGTACACCGATCTAGATACAAGCACGCGAGCATAAGCTCACCGATTAGGAATCCAGATTCGTCATGAGATACTTTGTAAGCCTCTGTTTGGGCATGGCATGACCCGCATTTTATTGATCCTTAGACTCCTTAGCAAGTTCATCAGTGTCGTTGCTAGAGACCGACTTTACTTCTGCCTTCACGTCGTCGCTGTTAGCTTCTTCCAGTGCAGACGGAGCGGGTTCACCCGGGATTAATTCGCGCTGCTCAATCATGCGTTTCACAACCTCATAACAGTCATCCACATGTTTGTTACCCACATAGCGCATGGCTGTGAAGCTGAGTGCGGCAGCCAATCCCTGTCCTGCAAAGGGGACAAATTTGGCGACCGATTTGGTGGCTACGCGTACGCCGACTCTTTTCAGAACCTGTACCACCAATTCCTTGGTGATCATACGACCGATGACTTTGCTTCCGATGGACATCACGAATCCATAGATCATGGATTTGGTCTCGGGGTCCATACCGTCCAGCTGTTTTTGTGATAATCCGAATTTATTGTTAATGGCAGGCAACAGCTGCATCAGCATCCCCACATCAGCCAGTACGTCTGTACCGGGCAGTGGAACGAGTGTTGTACCGGCGGAAGCGGTAGCTCTTTTGCGAACCATGGTACGGCATTCCTTGCGAACTTGCTCCAATTGTTCCAACGTTGCTGGAATCATAGGGAATCCCTCCATTCGTATATGGTATAGATATAACCGTTTTGACTCGATTTGAATGGGTTCTCACCAGCAAAATTTGCAGCCTTATGATATTAAGGTGCGGAGAAACCCTTTTTCTCATGCATACCTCTGGTTAAACAAGGAAATGGTTTATGGATAAACGGGTCATCTAGCTATTACGAATGAATGAGGATTAGGATGCATACCTGATTGGGAAACCTATTGGAATCATGATGAGTGCTTTACGAAGGGCTTGTTTACGGCTTCGACCTTTGTGGGTAAAGGGTAACAAGCATTGGAATGGAGGAAGAGGGATGGAGTTTAACAAAGCGTTGTTAATTCATCATCATCATTCGGGCAAGGCCAATTGTGAGAATACAGTGGGCCTTGTGGCTGGTGTGCTGGCTCCCGCTGTCCATGAACTCGTCATTGTGCGTACGGATGAAGCTGGTGAAGGAGAGAAGCTGTGTCGTGAACGCGGGGAGCAATTCGATGTGGTGTTTATCCTGGGTGGGGATGGCACGGTGCATGAATGCGTGAATGGACTGGCCGATCTGCAACATCCTCCGTTGATTGGTATATTGCCCGGAGGCACCTGTAATGACTTTGCGCGTTCGCTCGGGATTTCACCGGATGCAAAGACTGCGGCACAAGAAATACTGGCAGGTCGGGTGGTATCCATTGATGTTGGACGGGCTAATGATCGGGTGTTCACGAACTTTTTCGGCATCGGTTTGATCAGTGATGCATCGCAGAATATTAACGAAAATCTGAAAGGCGCGCTGGGTAAGCTCAGTTACTTCATCAGCACCTTACAGACAATTAGTCATACAGAGCCGTTTCGTTACCAACTGGAGGCGGATGGGAAAGAGATGGAAGGCGCAGCGGTGATGATCTACGCAGCCAATGGGCGTTTTCTGGGAACGAATGCCCTGCCCTTTGCACCGGATGCGTTGCAGGATGGCGAACTGGACGTGCTCATTATTCATGAGACAGGCATTCCGCTGCTGCGAGAGATGCTGTCGCACAAGCCAGAGGGAGATTGGCAACCTCAAAGTGAGAGCATTTCATACTTCAAGGCATCTACGTTAAAAGTGAAGACGGATGCGCCGATGTCAGCTGACACGGACGGCGAATTGTATATGAAAACACCCGCCGAGCTTTCGGTGCTGACGGGTCATCTGAAGTTTCTAACCGGGGAGGGTTATTAGATCCCCCGGTTTTTTAGTTTGATTTTGACTGATCGAAAAATCAAACATTCCCTGCCTGATCTTTCATATGACGTTGCCTGAACTCATCCTCCAGCATGCTCATCTGAATCGCATCATGATATTGATGGTTATAAAACAACACATCCCGCTTCACACCCTCGCGCTGGAATCCAAGCTTTTCATACGTGCGAATGGCTCGCTCGTTGAAGGCGTACACCTCAAGCTCGATTCGATGCAAGTTACAGATGCCAAAGCCGTAGTCCAGCATAAGTAGCAACGCCTCGCTACCGTAACCTATTCCTTGATGCTCAGCCTGATCGATGGCAACCCGAATATGTGCACTGCGATTCTTGGCATGCATGTCCATCAGGACGACATCTCCGATGATCTGGTCATTTTCCTGTAAAGCAATAAGTAGCATGAGTCGGGTGTCATCTTGTGCAGCGCTCTCAACATAACGTTCAACCTGAGCGCGTGTGAAACTGTTCTGTGTTCCTGTCAGCCTACGCATCTTGGCGTCAAACAGGCCATGGAAGTATGCATCCACATCTGTAATCTCGAAAGGACGCAGATATATGCGCGACGTTTCCAGCAGACGGGGGATACGTGGGGATGGTTTTGGTGGTGACATAAGTTGTTCCTCCTATAGGTTCAAGGCGGGACAGATTGAGATCGCCCTGCCTCTTAAAGTTGGCGTTACATATTGATGATGACATGAGTATATCCCAATACTGTATACTTCCAAATATACAGTTTTAATTCATTTTACAGGACAGATGAGGTGCAGCAGTATGATTCAATTGCCAAAGTTGGATGAGAACGATAGTGCGCCAATCTATGTACAGCTCTCGGATCATATCAAAAGGGGAATCATTCACGGGGTATTGGCTGAGCATAGCCGATTGCCTTCGGTGCGAAAGCTTGCTGAGATGCTTGGGGTAAGCACCACTCCTGTGGAATGGGCCTATCAACAGTTGATCGCCGAAGGATATGTATACAGTCAGCCACGACGCGGCTATCGTGTCCGTGCCTTGGTAGACAGCTATCATGCCATGCAGATCGGGAAGACAGACCCACAGACAGCCGGGAAAGCTCCCGAGGCTCGAACGACATGGTCAGAACAGCAGGGCATACGCCCTGCTAGAGAAGTACAATATGATTTTCATATGTCACGCAATGATTTCAGCCTGTTCCCATTTGCCAAGTGGCACCAATATGTTAATCGGGTATGGCGGGAAGAAGCGGAGGAGCTATTGTTCTATGGGGACCCTCAGGGAGAATGGGGGCTACGATGTGAAATTGCTGTCTATCTTGCGCAGTTCAGGGCAGTCAGCTGTTCTCCAGAGCAGATTGTTGTGGGTGCTGAACAGCATCTGCTAATGTCCCTATTAGCACAGACCTTGCTTCACAAGGGAGAATCAACACATTCCATCGGTGTAGAGAATCCTGGATACCGACTGTTACCTGGCACATTCCGCAATTATGGTTATCAGGTTGTCCCGATCTCTCTGGACACTGATGGCATTAACTTGAGGGAGCTGGAAAAGGCCGGAGTGAAATTGGCGGGTGTGTCGCCCTCTCACCAATTTCCACTAGGTATGACTATGCCCATTACTCGCAGATTGGCGTTGCTGGATTGGGCGGAACGAACAAAGGCATATATCATTGAAGATGATTACGATGGGGAGTTCCGGTATCATGGGAGGCCAATCCCTTCCATGCAGGGGCTGCGTGAAGGAAGCCGCGTGATCTATATGGGTGGTTTCTCGCAGGTGCTCGCACCTGCTCTTTGTATCCATTACATGGTGCTTCCGAGAGAATTAATGGATCATTTTCGCCAAATGTATAAGACTATTCTATTCGAGCAATCAGCTTCCCGGCTCCATCAGCGAACATTGGAGATGTTCATGCATGAAGGAGAACTGGGTAAGCATATCCGAAAAATGCGTAATGTCTACAAACGAAAGCATGACCTGATCGTTCAGGCCATTCAGATGCATTTTGGTGATCGGGTTGAAATAAGGGGTCAACATTCTGGATTCCATCTGGTATTGCGAATGGCGACCAAACAGTCAGCCACAGAATTGGTAACCATAGCGATAGAGGCAGGGATACAAATCAGTTCAACGGAGTATTTGTGGGCAAACGGGAGCGAACCAGTAGATGGCAAAAGAGAGTTCATTATCGGTTTTGCCGGAATAGAGCCGGAACGCATTGACCCGGGTATTGCCGCATTGGCTAGAATCTGGGGCGATTATTAGTTCCGCTTAACCGCTCCATCCAGAAATAGCCCCACCAGTTCCCGTGCAAGTTCCTCGATGCTGCCGCCATTCATGTTGCGTACATCTTCGCGGTTCGCGAGCATCAGCAGTGACGTAAATGCATGGGCAAGCAGCATAGGGTTCCCGACCCGCAAATAACCGTTGTCCATCTCCTTCTGAAAATGGGTGGCTAGTACTTCAAAGATGCGAACCTCTGCTTCCCGAATCTGAGCGAGTTGCTCCGGGTCCAGATGTTTCTCGGCTTCTCGCATCATGGTCTCCGTTTCAATATGGGAGTGCTGCATCTTCGCTTCGGCAACCTTAACCAGACGTTCTTGCAATGGACCGGGTTCATCCAGACGGAGAGAAGTCTGCTGCATGCCCATCGCCATCATACGGGTAATGGCAACGGTGAACAGCTCGGCTTTGCTGGAGAAGTGATAATAGATCGATGCTTTGGTCACATTACATAACGAAGCGATCTGCTGGAGAGAAACGGGTTCATACCCGTATTCCATAAACAATCGTGACGCGGTCATTAATATGTTGGTTTGCACAGACGCTTGATCCACACCTGCTTTGGGTCTACCCGGTGAACGGGGAATGTTTGTTTTTTTGCTCATAAGTACATACCTCTTTACGTATTTAATTGCTTGTTAGAAGTGTTCACAAAATTAGGCATTGCAAAATTAACCTTCCGGTATATATAATTAACTCAATTATACTATGACCCGTGGTTCATTACTACACCATCATATATATTAGGGCTTCATAGAAACAAAATAGGGAGATGAAGAGACAATGCAGGAAGGTTCGGGTTACGGCCGCTGGGTTGCTGGCAAACGAAGCAAATGGATTACGCTGTTGGTATGGATCATTATCGCCGTTGTGCTTGGCATGGTATGGCCTGCTGTAGGTGAACGTGAAACCAATAACGCACAGGATCTGAGTGAATCCAAACCATCGGTTCAGGCAGCTGCACTTGCCGAGAAGGAATTCCCTGGCGGTGAAGGACTGCCCGCGCTGATCGTATGGCGTCAAGCCGGCGGTCTGACGGATGAGCAAATTGAGAACATTCAGGCATTAACGGAGCGACTGGATCAAGATCCGGTAGAACAACAACAGTCCGTTGTGCCACTCTATCAATTACCACCACAGGCATTGAAAGGCCAGCTTTCGGAAGATGGAAGTACCTTGGTTATGCCACTTTTCTTCAATGAAGGTGCCGATTCGGAACAATTGAAGGAAGCTATTGAAGCACTTGAGCAAAAAACACAAGACATCTTCGGGGCAAACCCGTTTGATGTAGCCATAGATGATACCAATACACTAATTGCCCGTGTGACAGGGCCAGTAGGGATATCCATTGATGCGAGCGGGCTATTCTCCTCCGCCGATGTATCCTTGCTGATCGCTACGGTTGTTCTGGTATTAGTCCTGCTGTTGTTGATCTACCGCTCGCCGGTATTGGCAATTATCCCGATTATTGCGGTTGGTTTCGCGTATATGGTGACAAGCCCGATTCTGGGATTCATGGCGGATAAGGGCTGGATTACGGTAGACGCACAGTCGATCTCGATCATGACGGTATTGTTATTTGGAGCAGGAACGGATTACTGTCTGTTTATGATCTCCAGATACCGTCAAATTCTCTATCATGAGCCGGACAAAAAGAAAGCCATTTTTCAGGCAATTACCGGATCTTCCGGCGCCATTGCCATGAGTGGATTCACGGTCGTTGCAGCACTACTCGTGTTGTTGCTGGCTGAATACGGTGCATATCAACGCTTTGCCGTACCATTCAGTCTGTCCATCTTTATTATGTTTATTGCAAGTCTGACGCTGGTTCCGGCGCTCCTGGCGATCTTCGGTCGGGGTTCATTCTACCCGTTCGTACCACGTACACATGAGATGGAAGTGGAACGTGCGAAGAAAAAAGGCAAACCGGCTCCGGCCCCGCGCAAAATCAAGGAAAGCTGGATTGGCCGTGTTGTAATAACAAAGCCATGGACTGTTCTTGCAATTACGTTGGTATTGCTGGGAGGACTGGCGGCATTCTCTACTCAGGTTAAATTCACGTATGATCTGTTGTCTTCCTTCCCGGAGGATGTGCCTTCCCGCGAAGGTTTCACCGTCATTGGCGAACAGTTCTCCCAAGGTGAGCTGGCTCCAGTCAAAGTGATCGTTGATGCCGAAGGCAAAGAAACTGATCTGAAACAGCGTCTCGAATCGCTGGATTACATTAGCAAAGTAGGCGATGCTCAGCAGGGTGCCGAGAATGCCAACATTACCGCCTTTGATGTGGAATTCAATCTGAATCCATATTCCATGGAGGCAATGCAGCATGTTCCAGATCTGCGGGCTACTGCGGAACAGGCGCTTCAAGATGCTGGTGTAGCTAATGTGGACAGTCAGGTCTGGATCGATGGTCAGACGGCTGAACAGTATGACATTGAAGTAACCGGAGAACGGGATGCCAAGATCATTATTCCGGTAGTCATCGGCATGATTACTTTGTTGTTACTATTATACTTGCGTTCCGTTGTGGCCACGGCGTATCTGATTGCAACGGTTGTTCTGTCGTATTTCTCTGCACTGGGTCTGGGTTGGATCATCATTCACTACGGACTTGGCGCAGATGCCATTCAGGGAGCGATTCCGCTGTATTCCTTCGTATTCCTCGTGGCACTGGGTGAAGACTACAACATCTTCATGATCTCTAGCATCTGGCAGAAACGCAAAACGATGCCGCTTCGTCAAGCGATCAGAGAAGGTGTTGGCGAGACAAGTTCGGTTATTACATCTGCAGGTCTGATCTTGGCAGGAACGTTTGCGGTACTTGCTACATTGCCAATTCAGGTGTTGGTGCAGTTTGGTATAATCACAGCTGTTGGTGTGATGTTGGATACCTTCCTGGTTCGTCCATTCATGGTACCGGCGATCACCGCATTACTGGGCAAATGGGCCTTCTGGCCAGGCAAGTATGTGCCGATTGCCGAGAAGAATGAGGAGAAACAGAACCAGTCCATGTAATGCATGGATGGGGTGAGATGGACGGCGGAGCTTCAAGCCTGCTGTCCATTTCTTTATTCTCCGAACGATGATGACCTCTACCAGTTGTCCTCCTGAGATGGAATGGTGGAACTGTAAAATATCCGCAGGATGAGGCGTGATCCTTGTTTTCTTTGCATGGGGAAGGTTTACGTAGCTAAGGGTTATGGGACATAATAGAGAGAGCGTCGGCCTTGGGCAGACGGATGATCAACATCAATGGGACAACCAGGGGAAGGATGAAAGCAAGCATGACGAACCAACTTAATGTGTATTTCAACCATGACGGCGGCGTAGATGATCTTGTATCGCTGTTCATGCTTCTGCAAATGGACAATGTACATGTAACCGGCGTATCGGTTATTCCGGCAGACGGATATCTGGAGCCAGCAACAGATGCCAGCCGTAAAATTATCGATCGTTTCGGTACATATTCCGTAGAGGTATCCAAATCCAACTCCAGAGGGAAAAATCCATTTCCTGCGGCGTGGAGACTGCATTCCTTCTATGTAGATGCACTTCCTGTACTGAACGAGTCCGGCAAAATGGAAGCACCACTCTCTGCCGTTCCAGCACACCAGCATCTGATCGAGAAAGTGCGCAATACCAAAGGCAAAACGTTGCTCCTGTTCACAGGCCCACTGACTGACCTTGCGCGTGCACTGGACGAAGCACCAGACATTGAAGAGAAAATCGACAAGCTGGTATGGATGGGTGGTACATTCGAGCGTGGTAACGTAGAAGAACCTGAGCATGATGGCACAGCAGAGTGGAACGTATTCTGGGACCCGGAAGCGGCTTACCGTGTATGGCAGAGTGGTATCCAGATCGATCTGGTTGCACTGGAAAGCACGAATAAAGTACCGCTAACTCCAGCCGTTCGTAACCGCTGGGCAGCAGAGCGTCGCTTCGAAGGCGTCGATTTCCTGGGGAACTGTTACGCAGGTTGTCCGCCACTGGTGTACAGTGAGACAAATTCCACATACTATCTGTGGGATGTACTGACAACGGCTTCCGTTGGACGCGAGGACATCGTGAAGAAGAAAACCGTGAACTGTATTGTCATCCCGGATGGTCCTAGCCAGGGCCGCACGGTGGAGCAAGCAGACGGACGTCCAGTACAACTGGTGTATGATACCGATCCGGAAGCGTTCTTTACGTACATGACGGATTTGGGTAAAAAAGCTGCTCCGCAGCGCTACTAATTCAGGCAGCCTTGGGGCTTGCCATCCTTAAAGGTACAACAAAAATAAAGCCGCAGGCAGTGGTCTGGGTATGGGGTTGACCCCATAATCCCGTCCCTGCCGTGCGGCTATTTGTTTTGGGCCGATTATATAGGTCGATAACAGCGATCGGAAGGTTGTTCTGTCATCGAAGTGGTATGTGTGAATATTCTTTAGTTCAATCTATATAGCCGATCTATATAGCAATCTAAGCTGCCCGCTATATTTTAAATCGACCAATCAATCCGTTCAACTCACTGGACAATACCCGCAGAGATTCGGCGGATGCACTCATCTCATCCATGGATTGCAGTTGGCTTCCGGTAGCATGAGACACCTTCTGTATGCTCGAAGAGGATTCGCGTGAGATATGTTCCATATCCTCCACAGAAGCGGATACTTCTTCTGCACTGGCAGACAGCTGCTCAGATGCTGCGGATACTTCGTGCAGACGTTCATTCATCGTCTCAATCCCGGTATGAATGAATGTGAATGAACGGCCTGCCTCCTGAACAACAGCGAGACCGGATTGGACTGCTGATGTGCTGGCAGACATATGTTCTGACAACAGGGCAGTCTGGCGTGTCATCTCGGCGATCAGTTCGGTTACATGCTGGGACGATTGCTCTGATTCCCCCGCAAGCTTGCGAACCTCGGAGGCAACCACCGCAAACCCGCTACCATACTCTCCTGCACGAGCCGCTTCAATACTTGCATTAAGTGCGAGCAGATTGGTCTGTGAAGCGATGCCTTTCATCAGGTGTGCTACCGATTCAATTTTACCTGAGTACTGCTCCAGCTGAGAGGTGGAGGCCACCATCTGCACATTTGCTTGATGAATTTTGTCCATGCTGTCCATCGCCGTGTTGATGTTGGCTTGACCTTGCACCGCGTTATTGGTCGTTTCTTGTGATACATCCGCGACCATAGAAGAAGAATTCGCAATGTGCTGCATGCTGCGTGTAATTTCTTCCATGGCTACCGTTACTTCGCCCGCACGAGCTACCTGTTCAGCAGCGCCACTGGCTGTATGATTCGTATGCTCGGCAATACGCTGACTGGCTTCTGCAGTCGCCTGTGAATGTTTCGATACACCTTCTGCAGCCTGTAGCAGAGAATCGGAGCTTTGACGGATGCCCGTCATGACATCCCGGGTACCTGTAACCAGATGTTTGAACTCCGAAGCGAGCTGTCCTACCTCGTCCTTGCGACTAAGTTCAACGTTGACGGTCAGGTCGCCTTTTCCTACCTGGGTGATTAACTTCTTCAACTTCACCAATGGTCGGGTCAAGTAGTGGGCGAATCCATACACCAACAAGACACTCAGCAGAACAATAGCCAAGGCTGTCCAGATCATGGTCATTCGGTTGCGGGACATCAGTTCATAGACCGCAGTGGAATCCAGATCCGCACCGACCAATCCTAGTACTTTCCCGTCATCCCTATGGATTGGCACATATGCTGTAATGGTAGCTCCATATTCATCCTGTGTGAGTTCACCCCGAATAGGCTCATTCTGTTCAAAAGCTTGCAGCATTCCTTCATAATGGGTCTCCTCTGCGGAACCGTAAGGGGAGAAGTCATCCTCTGCCACATCGACAGCAGCCCCATCCACAACGTAGAAATATGTATTTGTTCCATTTTCTTCGCGTGTACCAAGGGTGTACAGATACTTGAGTCCATTGGCCTCGCGCAGCTGACTGAGCTGCTCACGCAATACGCCGTAATACGCTGTCTCGTCCTGTCCGGTACTGAGTGGTGCATACAGAGAGGTGTCAATTAATGCAGCTGCCCGTTCACCCACAGCCTGTGCCTGCATTCCCATGGATTGTTCGACCAGTTGGGCCGATGAACGGTACATGGTAATGCCAAGAACCGCACCCGCGGCCAGCATCAGACAGGAAAAAAATAAAAAGATCCTCATAAACAAACTGTTCATTGGTAAAAGTGTTCCCCCTTGATCTGTTGAATCAATCGTCTCTTTGTCTCTTTACTTGGTGCTTGTCGTTCTTCTTTGGTTCGTATGTATTGTATATCAAATATACCATTTTCTACTTGAAATATCGGCATCCGGTCCATAAAGAATTAGCCCCCGAGTCAATTTGATCCGGGAGCTAGTTTCGTTTCAATCCTATATTGACCATGCTTATCATTGGAAGAAGCCTCATTGTTACTCCTTAGAGGGGCTTCATATGACTGAGTGATTAAGTCATTACATCGTTCCGCCGCCCTGGCGAACAGAGGCAGGAATCTTTTCAGGTCCCTGATTAATATATTTATTGATAAAAGTACCCACCTTGGCATCGTCGAATTGGTCGAGCTTCATTGTTTTGGTCCATGCGGTCACCACGACTTCACTGCCTTCGGGAATATCCTTGTTGGGTACAGCCAGAATACCTGCTCCGGCTTCGCGGAATTTGGCTAGGTATTTCAGATGTTCCTTCAAATCCTCGCTTGCGTTCTCACGATAATAGATGATGATATCCCCGTGCTCCAGATTGTGTACCAGGTAATTGTAGCCCGGGAAGTCAGTGTAAAATCCAAACTTGATATCATGCGGATTATGCGGCCCCGATGTTGGAATTGTCATCTCATACTGAATGGGGTCCTCCGTATGGTCTGCCCCATAGTATTTATCGTCCGTCACGTCGATTGTCGCGTTGGACTCC
Source organism: Paenibacillus sp. SRL342 (assembly GCF_984798905.1). Lineage (NCBI taxonomy): Bacteria > Bacillati > Bacillota > Bacilli > Caryophanales > Paenibacillaceae > Paenibacillus > Paenibacillus sp. SRL342. The sequence goes on along the minus strand of NZ_OZ481790.1, from coordinate 6,726,717 downwards.
AGATCGGCTACATTATATGTTTTACCTGCTCCTTGCATGAAGAACAGGCCAAACGTAATCATCGACACAGCTATCATTACATGTGCAGCCAGCCGAAGGGATCGACTTTTTTTCTGGATGTCCGCCCGCTCTTTCTTTTTCATGTGGCCCAGGATTTTGCCCTGTGTGCGTGATGCCCAGATATAGGCGGCGATGGAGAACAGTAATACGATTACACCTACGATGAGCCACAGGTAGGATGTACCTGCCTCGTGCTCCATTTGCATATGATTCATATGAGTCATGTCCATAGAGAGTTCCTCTGCTTTCTTTGTAAAATGAGTCATTAATACACTACATAATGTAGTGTTAATAACAACAGTGAATCCTCTCATTACGTAGCGGGAGTTGCTGGTTCCGTGTTTGTTACGTAAATAAGAACATACCTGTTGCACTACACATTATAGTGTATGAAACATGCTCGGCGCAATGCTGCCTTAGAAAACCAAAAAAGACGTTCCCCGAGTGAGCAGGGAGCGCCTTCATATAAATCAAAAGAGTCAGGAAAATTTATATCTATTGGAATAATCATTTACACGAAAACGTAGAGGACAGAAAGAACCTGAAGAAGCGGAGCGTTCGCCTTTATCGCCAGATTTTCACTTTGCAAAAAGTGAATTAAAAAAAATCTGGAGATAACAGCGATCGGAAGGTTGTTCTGTCATCGAAGTAACAAGTGTAAATAATCTTTAGTTCAACTTATATAATTCACAGACGACCAAACGGTGAAAGCATCATGCCAATCAGTCCAATGATAATCTCACCCAACAATCGATACAGAATAAAGAACACGACCACATTAGCGATCAACACGCTGTACATGCTATCGATGGCTGCTTTGGTACGATTCAGTGGATATTGGAACAGCACCGAGTTCAGAGCAACAAAGATAATGATATACGAGACAGCAAGCAATGAGATCGCGATGGAATACGAGATGATAATAAACAGATTCGCCAGAACAAGGGATACGACAGCAGGAACAAGCAATGTACCAAACTGGGCAACCAGTGTTTTGGGGCGGAAGGTTATTTTTTCAATCTTCAGAATAGCGTACATCAGTGCAATAGAGGCAATCAAGATAATGACGGTGAACAATAGCGGCCTTAAAAATCCACCAATGAACAAGCCGTCCATGCCTATGCGACTAAAGGTAATTAAGAAGTATGTAGAAGATAGAATTGCAATTAGCGCCATCGTTAGCCATCCGTTTAGTGAATGCTGGTCGCCAACGGTTTTCATCGTCTGATAAGGACGGGCTAATACACTGAGGAAATAGGACAGATACTGTTTACTTACTTCTTTGGCTTGCTGAACTTTCTCATTCTGCACAATATTATTCCACTGATTGGAGCTATTGCCTCCTTCAGAAGCATGGTCATTGATACCTGTTGATTCTCTCGCCTGTTCCTTGTGAATGGAGACGGATGGTGTGTTGGATGGAGAAGATGTCTGGGAAGAGGTAGCCTGCGTGCTGGACCAACGGGTATATTCGGGTTCGGAAGCAGCAGCAGATTCCAGGTTCGGTACAGGAGTTGGTGATGAGGTTGTTTGCGTTAGATTAGAGCCGCACCTCTCGCAAAAATGGGCATCTCCATTTTCGTGATTACATACTGGACATTTCATGGTATAAGCCTCCAATTTCTAGAAAATAAAAACATGTCAACATTGTGTCTCATTTTAACGGTTAATGACGAAGTTTGTCTATGTTTCGCAGGAATTAGTACCCATTAGGGAAAGTTGAAACAAAGCCACGAATCCTCTGTATGAAAGCGGAGTGTAGAAGCAACAATAGTATAGGAATGACATGCAGGCATATTACTGTGGTATAAGCCGAATTGTTTTCTGCTGTTAATGTCTCATCGTTCGCTTTTATGTGTTATTATCATGTTAACTATATCTTTTGGGTTGCCTATGATCGTATATTTATGTATAATCAATCGTGTTAACACGTCGAATGTACGGTAGTAAGAGATGTGGGTGAGTTCATGGAACTACTGGACAGCAATGAGAGCAAGAAGAAGATGTGCCAGTATTATAACGAAATTTCGAAGGAACTGTTCGGATTTGGCACCACTCTCCTGAGAGTGACCATTGACCAGAATATTGTGACCTTCTACGCGAAGCACCGACGTTCACCGCGCTCTGACGCCCTGGAAGGGGAGGCCCCCGGCTTAAAGCTGGAAGTGGACTTCCGCATGTCTGTCTTATATAAGAAGAAATTCCGGGAGAAGCTCGAGCAACACATGGGTTTGCCAATTGAAGCTATATTGCGGGATTATGATGCGTCCACTCAGTGGGCGATCACGAATGTGATTCTGGAACAAGCCTAAGGATGGATCGGCAGGATTAATTCTTGTTGATGTATACAGAGGTTATGGCCGGATTCATGATCAGGTTCCGTACAATTTCATATGATGGCGTCTGTCTTTGGATTGATTCTGAAGCAGAAACCGATGATGTACCGGCAGCGGGTGTCGCTTTCCTTTGTTTACGAAGAAAAGTGTTCTTGTTTATACAAGAGCGCTTTTCTTTTTGTTTTTTAAGTCGAACTATACACACTCAACTAACGTAATTTACACGGGCACTTGATGACAGAACAACCTTCCGATCGCTGTTATCCCCAGATTTTTTGATCCTTTAAAAGGTGAAATCCGGTGATAAAGGCGCACGCTCCGCTTCTTCAGGTTATTTCTGTCCTCTCCGTTATGTGTAAATGCTTAGCAGAGCATGTAAGCTAGTTCAACTTAATGGTTGGGTTGTTAAATCACACATATCAGGGGGAATAAGGATCATGATGAAAAAGTGGATTAGCGGTTTGGCAGCAGTGGCAATGACATCGGTATTACTTGCAGGTTGTGGCAGCAGTACGGAGGATGCAACAGGCGGATCAGGCAGTGGGGGAACCGCAGCTAACAAATTGGTTATCTCCACTTGGGGCTTCTCCGAAGATTTCTTCAATGAAGAAGTATTTGGTCCATTCGAAAAAGAACATAATGTAGACATCGTGCTCGAAGTCGGCAATAACGCTGAACGTCTGAACAAAATTCGTCAAGGTACATCAAATGTTGATGTTATCTACCTGTCTGATTACTATGCACAACAAGGTATCGATGAAGGTCTGTTTGAGAAAATCGACCGCTCCAAAATTCCAAATGTAAATGACATTTATGATATTGCCAAAGCACCACTTGGTGAAGATTATGGCCCGGCCTACACCGTTGGACAGCTCGGTATTGCTTATAACCCGGATCTCGTATCCAAAGAAGTGACTTCATGGAGTGACCTGTGGGACCCGGCGTTCGAGGGTAATCTGACCATCCCGAATATTACAGCAACAGCTGGCCCAATGGTTGTGGATGCAGCTTCCCGTGTAGCTGGGAACGATACGTTTAATGAAGATGCGGCATTTGCTGAACTGAAAAAACTGAGCGGCAATGTGGTTAAATTCTATAGCCAAACTTCCGAGTTCGTGAACATGTTCTCCCAAGAAGAGATTGCGGGCGGACCGATCATGGAAATGTATTTCAAAGATCTGAAAGCAGCCGTGCCTAATGCCAAGTTTGTTACACCTAGCGAAGGTGCATATGCCGTGATGAACACAATCAATGTCGTGAAAGGCAGCAAAAACAAAGAGCTGGCTGAAGAGTTCATCAACTGGCAGCTGAGCCAGGATGTACAAGCGAAATCTGCTAAAGCCAAGGTCGATTCCCCGGTTAACACAAAGGTTGAACTGACTGCTGAAGAAGCAGAAGGTGTAACATACGGCGCTGAAGTTGTTGAGAAGCTCAACAAGCTGGATATGGAATTCGTGAATCAACAGGTTAAGGGCTGGACAGATCGCTGGAACCGTGAGATTGCACAATAAAAACAAGTAACCGACTGATTTAAAAGTATCTTTGATCAACATGTTCAACTTATATCATTTGCAGCAAGCAACCATATCACCGTATAGGAGTTGAGAACGGATGAGTGAAGCGCAAAATCGCATCATTCTGGACGTGGACACGGGGATTGACGATGCACTGGCGATCTTGCTGGCGGTCAAAAGCCGGAAGCTGGACATCCTCGGTATCACCACAGTCTGTGGGAACGTATCACTCCAGCAGGCAACAGAGAATACGTGCAAAATTCTTGAACTCGCGGGTGCACCAACGATCCCGGTCATTGCCGGAGCAGCTGGACCGCTTACTCGCAAGTCGCATTATGAACACCGGGTACATGGACAGGACGGGTTGGGCGGTGCGCTGCCTGATCCGGCCGTGTCTAAGAAAGCCGAGGAAGGTTTTGCGCCAGACTTTATCGTGGAGCAAGCCAAGTTGTATCCAGGCGAACTGACATTAATTATGACCGCACCATTAACCAACTTGGCCCTCGCGTTGATGAAGTGTCCTGAACTGCCTTCTTTATTGAAGGAAGTCATCTTCATGGGTGGTGTTGTTCGCGGACATGGCAATATTACACCGACTGCCGAGTACAACACATACGCTGATCCAGAAGCAGCTCGCATCGTACTGCACGCAGGCATCGAGAAGCTTACCCAAGTCGGATTGGATGTGACGCGTCAAACATTGCTGAATGAAGCAACGATTGAGCGTCTCACTGATCCTGCACTGCGCGCATACGTTGCTCAAAGCACGGAGATTTACATCAACCGTTACGAACAAATGAACGGCGTCCGCGCTTGCGCTTTACATGATCCACTAGCCGTGGGCGTAGCCCTTGCCCCGGAACTGGTAGGACGTAAATCGTATTATGTCGATGTCGAAACCGCTAGCCGCCTGTGCGATGGTCAGATGGTATGCGACTTCCAAAACCGTTTGGGTGAGCAACCCAACACGCTTGTTTGCGAAACTGTAGATGCAGAAAGCTTCCTTGAACTATTTATCAACGCATTAAATGCGTAGCTATGATAGTTAAATTCATGTTTTACACAATAACGTAGTGACAGAAGAAAGCTGGAGAAGCGAAGCGTTCGCCTTTATCCCCGGATTTCCCCTTTTCGATAAGGATCAAAAAATCTGGGGATAACAGCGATCGAAAGATTCTTCTGGCACGGAGTGAGCTAGTGTAAAGTTGTGCTTTTAACGTGTGAATAAAACCATTTTAATGTCAGGAGTATCGCGATGAAGAAATCAGTAATCTACTGGCTATTGCTGCCGGGATTTGTGTTTTTGGCGGCATTTATGATCATTCCGATTGTCCTGACGATCGGGTCGACGTTTTTCCAAGAAAACTCCTTCACGTTTGAAGGATACATGCATTTTTTCAGAGACCCATACTTTTTGAAAATATTGCTTACGACGCTGCAAGTCAGCGTGGTCACCACCATCGTCTGTGTGGTGCTCGGATTCCCGACAGCTTATTATATTTCGCAGAAAGCGCCGCGTCGCAAAGGCATTTTGCTGGCACTGGCGATCTTCCCACTGCTGACGAGCCCGGTCGTGCGCTCGTTTAGCTGGATGATTATCCTTGGACGCAAAGGGCTGATCAATAACACCCTTGTTGGTCTGGGTATCGTGGACAAGCCGCTGGACATTCTGTACACGCCGGCAGCGATGATGATCGGTCTGACACACCTGTTCCTGCCACTGATGATTATCTCTCTGGTAGGCGTGCTGGAGAACATTGACGGTGACCTGCTCAAAGCAGCACAAAGTCTGGGTGCATCGCGCATTACGGCATTCCGCCGGGTCGTGTTCCCACTGGCTGTGCCAGGACTTGTGATCGGAGCCGTGCTTGTCTTTGTCGGAAGCCTGACGGCGTATACCACACCTGCCCTCCTTGGAGGAAAACAGCGTGTAATTGCTACGTTCCTGTATCAAAACGCCATGACCCTCAACGACTGGTATCTGGCCTCGGTTGTTGCCGCGATTATGATTGTGATTACATTTGTCGTGGTTGGTGTCATGAACAAAATGGCCAAAACTTTAAATCCGAAGGGGTAGACATATGCGGGAGAAACATATCGGGCTGGGCCTGTTCAGTCTGCTGGTCTTTATCTTTCTGCTGGGCCCGCTTCTGATCATATCGGTCACTTCGTTTGAACCGGGAACGGTACTCAAATTTCCGCCGGAAGGGTTCTCCTTCCGCTGGTATGAGAATATTTTCAACACAGGCGGTTTCCTCCGCACATTCCAGACGTCCATCATCATTTCCCTGTTGGGGAACCTGTTGGCGCTGGTACTCGGAGTTCCTGCTGCGTATGCACTTAGTCGTTACGATTTCAAAGGCAAGTCCGTGCTGAACGCACTGTTCCTGTCCCCGGTACTGATCCCGGGAATCGTGCTTGGTTTTACATTGATGAAATACCTGATCGTAATCTATCATCTGCCGATGTATCTCGGACTGTTGATCGGTCATACAATTATCATGCTTCCATTTATCATTCGGGTTATTGCATCGAGTCTGTCGAGCTTTGACTTTGCAGTGGAAGAAGCTGCGCTGAGTCTTGGCGCGGGACGTGTAAGAACGTTCTTCACGATCGTGCTTCCTAACATCCGCTCAGGAATTATCGCTGCCGTGTTGATTGCCTTCCTGGAATCCTTCAACAATGTGGACATCTCGGTGTTCATGACCGGACCAGGGGTAAGCACATTACCGATCCAGATGCTGACGTATGTCGAGAATTATTTTGACCCAACGATTGCAGCGATTTCCGTGCTCTTGATGGTGCTGACCGGACTCTTAATGTTTGTGATCGAACGGATCATGGGCGGATTTTCATACTTTACTAAACGTTAATTGGAGGCGCAGAACGCTATGGCATTGCTGACATTAGACCACGTATCCGTGGCATACGATAAGCAGACAATCCTGAAGGATTTTCAGTTGGAGCTGGAAAAAGGTAAACTGCTCTCCCTGCTCGGACCGAGCGGTTGCGGCAAAACAACTACGCTGCGCCTCATCGCCGGATTCCTGGAAGCATCACAGGGCAAGTTTATGTTTGGCGGCAAGGATTATACGAAGGTTCCGGCGAACAAGCGGAACTTCGGATTTGTATTTCAGAGTTATGCGTTATTCCCGCATCTGTCTGTCTATGACAACGTGGCCTTTGGCCTGCGGATGCGTAAAGTAAAAGACAAGGATATCTCTTCCCGTGTGATGCGAATCCTGGAAGTGGTTAACCTGAATGGATTTGAGAAACGTTTTCCACAAGAATTGTCTGGTGGACAGCGTCAACGTGTGGCGATTGCCCGCGCATTGGTGATTGAACCTGACCTGCTCTTGTTCGACGAACCACTCAGTAACCTGGATGCCAACCTTCGCCTCAACATGCGGGTGGAGATTCGCCGGATTCAGCAAGAGCTGGGCATTACAACGCTGTATGTCTCTCATGACCAGGAAGAGTGCTTCTCGATCTCGGATCAGGTAGCGATTATGAACAAAGGTGTGGTCGAGCAGCTCGACCGCCCGGAAACCATTTTCAAATATCCGGCGACTGAATTTGTAGCACGATTCATCGGGTTCCATAATTTTATTGAATTTGCGGATCGCAGTGATGCAGGTGAATTAATTACCCTGAGCGCAGGTGGACGTACGTTTACAGCTACCGCACATCCTGGAACAGCACGTCCTGGTGCACGCAAAGGTGCGATTCGCCCAGATGATCTGATCGTTAGTGGAGATACCTCTGCGGATGTGGTGAACGCCTTGCCGGGCATTATCAAAGTCAGCACGTATCTGGGACGCAGTTATCAGTATGTAATCGAGACGGAGCTTGGTGACTTTACAGCAAATCAGGAGATGGAAACACCGTACCTTAGTGGGCAGCGTGTTAGCCTGATTTTCCCACAGGACAAGCTTGTATTGGTAGAGTAGTCGTGAATGTAGGAATAGCTTGAAGAAATAAGAGCAGCAAAGAAGGCATTTCATGCGATGATTCCGGACGAGGTAGTGGTACGCAATCAAGTGTATTGCATTAGATTAAAGTGCAGGGTCATCGTCCAGTCCGGATCGCAGTGAAATGTTTGTGAAGAAGGAGATTATGCCCCATGCGTGCAGATCAACTAATTGTGAATGTACATGTGTATAACAGTTATTATAAACGGTTTGAAATGAACAACGTTGCAGTACTCGACGGCAGATTCCTGTATGTTGGACCCGACGGACCGGAGATGATTCAGGCAGACGAAGTCATTGATGCGCGGAGAAGATACATGATTCCTGGCTTGATCGATATCCATCTGCATATCGAAAGCACGATGGTGACACCGGAAACCTTTTCCCATGGTCTGATTGGCTGCGGCGTAACATCCATTGTAGCGGAACCGCATGAGATGGCGAATGTATTTGGGCTGGAGGGTGTGCAGGAGATGATGGCTGCGAGTCGGGAGACGACGGTGGACATGTTCTATGCGATCCCAAGTTCCGTTCCGGCAACCCCGATGGAGACAACAGGCGGTTCGATCGAGATCGAAGATATGGACGTGCTGCTCGCCACTGGCGAGATCATCTGTCTGGGCGAGATCATGAACTATGTCGATGTCATACGTGATCCGGAGTGCAAGACGAACCAGATTCTACAGCATGTCCGCAAAAACTATCCTGATCTGGTGATCGAAGGACATACACCGAAACTGCTTGGACTCGATCTGCATCGACTGATCTACGCAGGCATCGATTCCGATCATACCCATCAGAGCATTGAGGGATTGCAGGCGCGGATTGCGGCAGGTATGTTTATTGAAATTCAGGAGAAATCAATGACCCCGGAAGTCATGGAGTACCTGATTCAACATGATGTGGCGCAGCATTTCTGCTTTGTTACGGATGATGTGATGCCGGATTCACTGGTGGAGCGTGGCCATCTGGATCATATCGTACGCAAAGCAATTCAGATGGGCATGCGTCCGGAAGACGCGATCTATGCAGCAACATCTACCCCTGCTTCCCGGATGAAAATGACTGATCGTGGCAGCGTTGCCCCAGGCAAAGTGGCCGATTATGTGTTGGTATCCAACTTGGATGATCTCTCTATTGATCAGGTGTACAAAAACGGCCGCAAAGCTTATGACGATTACGAACCGTATAAGCAGGAGCGCATAACCGGGCAGTTCCCACCTCACTTCTATAAGAGCGTACAGTTGGAGAAGCTGGGCGTAGCAGATTTTGCAATTCAGTTGGCAGACCCAAAAGTCAGTGGATCAGGGGTTGATCTCGCTGGTGAAGGTGAGTACCAATGCCGTGTCATGATGGTCAAGGATGGTTCTACTTTTGTGGAAGAGCATATTGCATCGGTTCAGTCCTCAGATGGCGAATTGCAGTGGGAAGAAAGTGGATATGCGCAGATCGCGACCTTTGAACGTTATGGCGTGAACGGCAATCGTGCACATGGCCTGATCGGTGGAGACACCATCAAACGCGGCGCCATTGCAACGACATATTCACACGACAATCACAACCTGCTGGTTGTAGGACGTAATCGTGAAGATATGATATTGGCAGCTAACACGGTAATTTCGAGCCAGGGTGGGTTCTGTGTGGTGGAAGATGGCAAGGTGCTATCCCATCTGGAACTTCCTGTAGGTGGCATTTTGACGGAAGAACCACTTGCAGTGGTTTCCCATCAAGTGAAGGAATTGAGAGCAGCGATGTTGTCTCTTGGATATGTGCATTACAACCCAATCATGTCGATCAGCACCCATTCCCTTGCGGTAAGTCCCGCGTTGAAGATTACGGACCATGGCTTGATTGATGTGAATGCAGGTAAGGTTGTATCGTTGATTGTATAGTTTGAAGACACATATGTCGTGATGCACATGAAAAAACACCCTATTTGGTATTATCCCCTTTAAGTAGACACTTGAAAAAGCCTTCATGTTATCATGAGGGTTCAAGTGACACTTGGAGGGGATATTTTTATGGCAAAAAAAGGACAAACATTTCAGACGTATACCGAAGAATTTAAATTGAATGCGGTTAGATCCTATGTCGAAGGGTCTTCAAGTTATAAAGTGGTAGCTGAACGCGAAGGAATTCGAAACTGTTCACAACTGAAGGTGTGGGTGAAAAAGTGGAAAAACGGGGAAGCGTTCGATGAGCGAAAAAACAATGTTCCGAATCCAATGAAAGGACTTCCCCGTACTGCCTTTAGCAGTGTAGAAGAAGAACGTGACTACCTTCAAGCACAGGTGGATTATTTAAAAAAGCGGTATCCAAATCTAGTAAAGGAGAAGCGCTGAGCCAACGGGAGAACTACGATATCATAGACGAATTGCGCTGCTCGCATAGCATTACACGCCTATTATCGATTACAGGAATACCCCGTTCCAGTTATTACAAATGGCGAGCAACACAGCCGCAGCGAGACGCAAGACAAGACCGTGATCGTGAGATCAAAGAACACATGATGGCTATTCATTTTGCAAACCGAGAGTTTGGTTATCCTCGCATGACAACGGCGCTCTGGGAGGCTGGTCTGAACGTTAATCACAAGAAAGTATGGCGAATCATGCGGGAACTATCGATCCAATCGGTCATTCGTAAGAAGCGGAAGAAGTCCAGCTATACGCCATCTGTGATTTATCCGAATCGCCTGAAGCGCAAATTTCATGCCACAGCCCCCCAGCAAAAAATGGTGACGGATATTACTTATATTTCGGATGGAAACACATTCGTTTATCTGTCTGTCATTCAAGACTTGTTCAACAACGAAATTGTAGCTTGGCAATTATCTAAACGGAACGATGTTCAGCTCGTATTGGATACGGTGGAACAATGGACACAAAAAAGAGACGTTTCGGAAGCCGTGCTCCATTCGGATCAAGGCTTCCAATACACATCTCAGGCGTACAACACACGATTAGAAGCATTCGGCGTGAAGGGCAGCCACTCTCGCAAAGCAACCTGCCTGGATAACGCATGCATCGAATCCTTCTTTTCGCATCTCAAGACAGAGAAGCTGTACCTTAACCAGTGTAATTCAGAAGCAGAGATTCGACAAGCCGTGGAAGATTACATGTACCATTACAACTACCGACGATTTCAAGCCAAACTCAAACAGCGCGCACCGATTGAATATCGATGCGCACTGGCAGCATAGCTTTTTTCATCTGTCTACTTGACAGGGGTATGACCAATTTCACAATTGTGAGCTAGGGTGTTTTTGTCTGTGCTTATTGGAATTATTATTATTTTAGCAACTTCTCTGGGTTCTTCACTTTAATGGAAACAACTTCGCCACAATCCAGACAAACCGTGTACATTTTTTCCACACCGAGAGTCATTTTCTTATCCAATGGACGAAGGTTGATGTAATCCGATGCTTCTACGAAAGATGTTCCTCCGCAATCATGACATTTCTTTTCTGATGTACTCATAAGTTCATTCCACCTTTTATTCATTTGTAATGTGTTCATTAATATAATATTCATTAAATGGAAATACAAAATTATCTAATTATTCATCGTAGATTAGGGTCCGTTAGTCCGTAAATTAAATTTTTATTTTGCCTTCTAAAGTCCACTCCAAATATTTGGACACTGAAGGTGCGACCCATTTTCGGCTGTCATTTTCATGATTCCACACAAACACGTCATCTCTACACGTTCCATCCCCTGTCACAGGAAAAGCAAATAAATCCCCAATCCCACTTTCCCCGAAGAAGAGCAGGTGATCAAAGGGCATGTAGTAATCTTGGGAGTGGTCATCCCGATAATGTCTGTTTTCATTCTTAATTCGATCTTCTGACCAGATAAGTCCCAAATCGTAAATAGCTCTGACTCCATTGGTTTCGAGCAATATTTCTTTTAATTCACGAGGGAGCGTAACCTGTAAGGAGTCTTCCATCTTTGCAATGTCATCACCAGATGCAGGGGGACTGAACGTATACTCCTTCGAAATGCTATGAAGATGCTCTTTCCACATGAATAAAGGCCTCCTCGATATATTCTAACTGTCAGTAACGAATGAAACGGTATGTAATTGATTGAAAAAAGAAGTCCTTCTTAACTTAAAAGGCTACTGTTTTTGATGTAGCGCAGTAATGTTATGTAAGGACTACTCTTCTAACTCCAGTTTACCAAGTTAGCCAACCGCTCGTTCGTTTATAGTTGTGCAGAAGATCGTATTGCTCGTGGTGCATGAGACGCTTCATTTTGGTTCTATACAGACGATAATCATGTTTACGATCGGGTTTACTTTCTTTGTTGTAATGCGTGCTCTTGATTCCTTTACGGTGATCTTTCAGCTTTTCTTTTCTTGGATCAATGAACTTCTTGTTGTGTCTCTGTGCAAAAGCTGTTTCATTTTCCCATGATTGAATCTCTTCCTGTGTGAACATCTTCATCCCCGTTGTACCGGGCTAGATTTTGGCTTGAGTAGCCAGTGCCTTGAGCACAACTAATAGGAGAAGAATTTTGGGTTGAACATCGTCATCACCTCAGATTTAATCATCCTTATTTTAACATATAAAGCCGTCCGATCAATTCTGGTCTAAGCGTTATTATGGGTACTGTTCTGGAGTAGAGATGATCACGCAACAAATCCCTTTTGGACGAGGCATAGGAATACATATATAGTAGTAAGAAAAGAGTGTTTGGACGCAAAAGCAGGAGGATAGACAACCATTATGAGTGAAATAGATAATGCTAAAACCATATTTTTCGACGTGGATGATACGTTATATGATCACTTGCAGCCACTTTGTGGCGCGTTGCAGGACGTTCTCGGCCTGCCCGATGAGTTCCCTTATGCTGAGGCCTATCATCGTTTTCGTTATTATAGTGACTGGCTGTCTGCACAAGAAGATCTGTCCGCTGTACCAGAAGCGGATGCAGTAGAGCGAATGCGCCGTCGGAGGTTTGAGTTGACGATGGAAGAGTTCGGACTCCCCCTACAATCGGGACAGGCTGAAGAACTACAAGCACAGTATCTGAGCAGACAGTTTGAGATTGTACCTTTTGAAGGAGCGTATGAGCTGATCAGAAGGCTTCAGGCAGAAGGCCATACCGTTGGTCTAATTACCAATGGAGAAGGAGAGCATCAGCGCCGCAAGCTTGAAGCACTGGATGTGCTTAGTCTCGTGGACGAGCATCTGGTCTTCATCTCCGGTACAACTGGTTATGCAAAGCCGGATCGCAGGTTGTTTGAATATGTGAGTAAGCATTCCGGGACAGATGCCCGTTCCAGCTATTACATTGGCGACTCGTGGCGTAATGATGTGGTAGGTGCGGTCGATGCGGGGTGGACAGTCATCTGGTTCAACCATCGGGAGGCGCTGCCGGAGTCCGATCATCAACCTCATTTTGTAGCACGGAGCTATGAAGAGATCAGTCGTATCCTGACTTTTGAGTTTGTTAAGCAATAAAATTGTACAGGTGGGTTCATGCGGTCCTATCATCTCACGGAGATGAAGGGCTGTTTTTGCGTTATTTGCACTGTGAGAATATTCGCAGTATGTGAGCGTAATTAAAGGTATAAATAAAAAGTGGGATCTGGTGCAAGCAGTACTACAGATCCTCATTAATCAGCCGTGTGGCCAGTGAACTCCACTTTTTATAATGATATAGGATGAAGCTCAGCTTCATGGAATCTTCATGTACAAGACAGGGCGAAATCCTTCCCAAACAGGATATGCGGTGTTATAATTAAAACAAGATTTAGATTAAGTCTAAATTAAAAGAAGCGAATCAAAGCAATCCATTATAAAATTCAAATTCTATTTTTATATTCGAGAGGGGATAAATTCCATGAGCACAATCCAAACTAGAAACAACACTTTTGCTAACAATGCCACAGCACTTCAAGAAGTCCTGAACCGTCAGATCGCAGGTTGGTCCGTACTATACACGAAACTGCATAACTTCCACTGGTATGTCCAAGGACCTCATTTCTTCACACTGCATGCCAAATTCGAAGAGTTGTACAACTTGGCTACGGCGAATATGGACGAAGTTGCAGAACGTTTGCTGGCTATTGGTGGACGTCCGGTGGCTACGATGGCTGAACAGCTGCGTCTTTCTCCAATTGAAGAGGCACAAGGGCAGTTGTCTGCTGAGCGTATGGTAGAGTCGGTGGTTGCTGATCTGCGTACAATGGTGAAAGTGATTCATCAAGGCATTCACGAAGCGGGAGAAGCAGAGGATAACGCAACGGAAGATATGCTGATTGGATTCACCGCTGCGCTGGATAAAGAGGTCTGGATGTTAACCGCATTTCTGGGCAAATAAGCAAAGTCACCCTACATCCTGACAACGATATGTAGAGTCCGTGAACAAAGTGTCCGTTCGCTTACAAATCCGGTGCGCTTGCCGTATAATGATGGCATTCAAGATGTACAGAATGGTGGAATGAACGATGCGGTCAGACCTGGAACAATTGCAGGAAGAAGCTGAACGGTTTATATATACATGTTATGAAGAGCTGGGCCATTCGCGTGAAGACGCAGAGGCCCGGCTTGTTGCCGTTATGGGAGAGATCGAAGTAACTGGTACTTATGTGCATACCACAGAAGAATTGGAGCAAGGTTGTAAAATGGCCTGGCGGAACAGCAACCGCTGCATCGGGCGGCTGTTCTGGGATAAATTGCGGATCGTGGACGCACGTCATGCTGATACGGCAGGGACGGCAGCAGAAGCTGTGTTGAATCATATCCATGTGGCATCCAACGGTGGCAAAGTAATCCCGATGATTACCATTCTTCCACCGGATGGGCCGAATGGAACTCCGGTACGTATCTGGAATCATCAGCTCATTCGATATGCAGGATATGAGACAGAGCAAGGCATTATTGGAGATCCTGCTTCGGTGGAACTGACCAAGGCGGCGATGTCACTTGGCTGGCAGGGGGCAGGTAGCTCCTATGATGTCTTGCCACTCATAATTCAGGCGCAAGGACAAGCTCCAGAGTGGTATGTTATACCCGAAGAAGAGATTGTGGAAGTTCTTATCGAACACCCGGAGCGGAAAGAGATTGCGGAGCTTGGCATGCGCTGGTACGGTGTGCCGATGATCGCCGATATGCGACTGGAGATTGGTGGTGTGTCCTACCTGGCAGCACCGTTCAATGGTTGGTATATGGGTACCGAGATCGGCGCCCGTAATCTGGCAGACACGTTTCGGTATAACAAGTTGCCTGCAGTGGCGGCAGCATTTGGATTGAATACCTCGAGTGAAACGACCTTGTGGAAGGACCGTGCGTTGGTAGAGCTGAATGTGGCTGTGCTGCATTCGTTCAAAAAAGCAGGTGTGAGCATTGTGGATCACCACACGGCAGCAGCGCAGTTCCAGTTATTTGAACAGCGGGAGGAGAAGGCTGGGCGTGAATTGACCGGAGATTGGGTGTGGCTGATTCCGCCAGTGTCCCCGGCTATAACGCATATATTCCACAGCTCCTATCGTAATGAGATCGTGAAGCCGAACTTTTTCCATCAGGATCAGGCGTATACCCTGAAAGATGGTGTGGCATCTGCCGCAGAGCCGCGAAGCAGCGAGCAGCAGAATGCACAGGTAGAGAATCACCAACCACAGGCCGGAGATGCACCAATGAAATGCCCGTTTGCACATTAATTGTGCAGGCGGGTCATTTTTTGTGATCCTTTTTTATCCAAACGAAGGGCTACCCCTCTTTCAATCGATACCGACTGCGCATCACGGCCTGAACTATAATGGCAGCAGCAATCAGCACCAGGTTGAACACAAACACGGAGTAAAGCGATCCAACTTCCGTAAGCAACGCAGCAACCAGTGGAGATACGATGGAGCCGATCTCGGCCGCAGAGACAATTTTGCCTATGACAGAACTTCGACTCTCGTCTGGGATGTGATCACCAATATGGGCAAAGAACGAATCCATGTAACATGCACCGCCAACCCCGCCAATGAGCATGCCAACGTAGACCCATAGATGGGAGGACGTGCTTAGAAATACAGCAACTTCGATTCCAATCAGGAACATGCCGAGCATGCAAAGCAACAGGCGATCGCCTAACCGGTCAGAGAGATAACCAACAAAGGGAGCAGCGGCAAGCGTAGAGATCCCGGAGACGGTGAAGGCGAGACTGGTGGCAAACGGGTCCCAATGCATGATGTGAGCTGCATACAGTGCAAAATAGGTGAGGAATACCGCATACGCGCTCATCTCAAGAAAATGTACCGTGCCGTAACCGATAAGCTGCTGATGCTGTGTGAGCCTTGTAGACAAACCTTGAGTATGCTTTGCGTCAGACGGTGATGAAGATAAAGGAGGAGGTTCAGTGGATGCAGCAAAAGGGTGGGATTCACTGATGGTGGAATCTACAACAACGTTATCCGTGGAGAGTGGCGAATGTGATGATTTATCGATAGGTTCTTGTGTCACAGTAGCCGAAGGATCTTCTAATAGGTGATCACTTAACGTATCCCCAGATCCATGATTGGCTCTAGCTTGTGCCGTCGTCTTCATCCCCATCGCAGCGACCACGGCCATCAGACAACATACGGTAACGAGCAAAAAAGGAACCGACAGCGGCCAATGCATAGCCAGCCAGCCACTAATGACGGGACCGAGTATCATACCGCCGCCCTCACTGCTGCTGATATATCCATTGTACAGGCCGCGGTTGTCTACATTGCCCCCATCCCCGATGATGGAACGTACGACCACGGTAAGGCCCGTGGAAGCGAGCCCTTGCAGCAGTCGTAGCAGGCCGAATAACACCGCAGCAGTAGACAGCGCGAAGCCACCCATACAGACTGCCAACAGGATCAGCATGAGGATGAGCGACTTTTTTCCTCCGAGTTTTCTATAAATTGCCGCCGCAGGAACACCACCAATTACTTTCCCTACATAAAAAAGTGCAAAAATAACCCCCATCATCCAGCCGGACAGGCCGAATTCCTCAATAAACAAAGGAAACAGGGGCAGGATCATGAATCCGCCCATCTGACTTAGGAAACAAATGGTCATTAGCAAAGGCAGGTTACGACGAATTTCCAAGAGCCAAGACTCCTCTCACACATAAAATGGAATCCCTAATATGCTTTATTTTCCAAATGAATGCGTAGATATCGACATATACCCGTAATGTATGCAGGATTTATGAAAATAAGAAGAAATGACACGTGGTGTTTACATCAAAACCATTGCGGATATACCTGAATCATATATAATAGATGGGTTATCAATAAGGAAACATGGACGAAAGTGTACAGACTTAAGATGTACCTCAAGTATAAGGGGGCGATGTGAAGCATGTCAGAACAACAACCGATTATCCGCTTCGAAGCGGTGACTCAGCAATACGATCAGGATGAAGCCGTATTGAAGGCAGTCAGCTTTGAGATTGAGCGGGGTAAATTTTATACGCTTCTTGGCCCGTCAGGGTGCGGGAAAACAACGATATTGCGGCTGATTGCCGGCTTTGCGGAGCCGACACAGGGCAGTATTTATTTTAACGGTGCGCTCATCAACCGAGTGCCTGCCCACCAGCGGCAGGTGAATACTGTATTTCAGGATTACGCGTTATTTCCACATTTGAATGTATTTGAGAACGTAGCTTTTGGTTTGCGGATCAAAAAGATGAAAACAGCTGAAATTCGCAGCAAAGTGTTGGAAGCCCTCAAATTCGTCAATCTGTCCGGTTATGAAAACCGTGAAATTGGTGAAATGTCTGGCGGACAACGGCAACGTGTCGCGATTGCACGTGCCATTGTGAACGAACCTGAAATTCTCCTGCTGGACGAGCCTTTGTCAGCACTCGATCTGAAGCTGCGGACCGAAATGCAGTACGAGTTACGGGAGCTGCAACAGCGACTGGGCATCACGTTTATCTTTGTTACGCATGATCAGGAAGAGGCTCTAGCGATGTCGGATGAGATCTTTGTCCTGAATGGCGGCGTGATTCAACAGAGCGGTACACCGAATGATATCTATGATGAGCCGATTAACCGCTTTGTGGCGGACTTTATCGGGGAATCGAACATTGTATCGGGCAAAATGAAGCAGGACTTTGTGGTGGAATTCGCTGGCGCACAGCACGAGTGTGTCGATCAGGGTCTCCAGCGGGACGAGCCGGTAGAGATTGTCATTCGTCCAGAGGATCTGGAGATTACAACGGAAGACCAAGGCAAGCTCAAGGTTAATGTGGACTCCCAGTTATTCCGTGGGGTGCATTACGAGATATCCACGTACGACGATGCGGGCAATGAGTGGCTTGTTCATTCAACCAAGAAAGCCGTTGTAGGCGCACGGATTGGACTCTATTTTGACCCGGAAGCGGTACATGTTATGCGCTTTAACGAGACCGAGGAAGAGTTCGATAAACGACTCGAAGCCTATCAAGAGGCCGCTCATGCAGACTAAGGCCAGCACACGCAATGCGTATCTGATTCCATATGTATTATGGATGGTGTTGTTTGTTGTGGCGCCGGTTCTGCTGGTCATCTATTACTCGTTCTTCGACGTTGAAGGGAACTTCACGTTTGGCAACTACGCCCGGTTCTTCACACCGGTGTACTTGCAGATGACGCTCAGTTCGTTCTGGTATGCATTTCTGATTACGGCCTTCTCGCTGCTGATCTCCTACCCGACGGCGTATATGCTGACCCGGACGAAGCACAAGCAGTTATGGTTGCTGCTGATCATTCTGCCAAGCTGGATCAATCTTTTGCTAAAAGCGTATGCCTTCATCGGCCTGTTCGGAACGTATGGTCTAACCAACTCCTTACTTGAAGTCGTGGGTATTGGTACACAGCAGATTTTGTTCACCGATTTCAGTTTTATCTTTGTCTCGGTGTACATCTTCATTCCATTCATGATTCTGCCGATCTTCAATGCGCTGGAAGAGATGAATCCATCATTGATCTACGCTGCGCGTGATCTGGGGGCCTCATCGTGGCTGACCTTCCGCCGGGTTATCTTTCCACTGACGATTAGCGGTGTGAAATCAGGCTGTCAGGCTGTATTTATTCCTGCGCTGTCTCTGTTCATGATTACCCGCCTTATTGCGGGGAACCGTGTAATTACGCTGGGAACAGCGATCGAACAGCATTTTCTCGTCACCCAAGACTGGGGGATGGGTTCAACGATTGCCGTCTTTTTGATTATTGCGATGGCGATTATTATGTTCCTGACTGGATCAGGCAAGAAGGAGGTGCGTAATGGGAAGAAACGGAAAGCTGTCTAACGTCTATCTAGCCGTTGTATTCGCCATATTGTACGCACCGATTGCGTATCTGATCTTCTATTCCTTCAATAGTGGCGGGCATATGCGCAGCTTCGAAGGATTCACGCTTGAATGGTACAGAGAGGTATTCGCTGATACTCGGCTGCTCATCATTGTGCTGAATACATTTATCATCGCACTGCTGTCATCGGCGATCTCAACGATCCTTGGTGTTGCAGGAGCACTGGCAATCTACCATGTGCGTCGCAAACGGACCAAAAATACGCTGCTGTCACTCAATAACGTGCTCATCGTGAGTCCCGATGTCATCATTGGTGCATCGTTCCTGATCCTGTTTACCATGATTGGCATCAAACTGGGCTTTACTTCGGTTCTGTTGTCTCATATTGCGTTCAGTGTGCCGATTGTTGTCATCATGGTACTGCCGAAGCTACAGGAGATGAGTCCGACACTGATGGATGCGGCACGCGATCTGGGCGCTGGATCATGGCAGATTCTGACGCGTGTGGTGCTGCCATACGTGAAACCGGGTATTTTTGCCGGATTCTTCATGGCATTGACGTACTCGCTGGACGACTTCGCGGTAACATTCTTTGTCACGGGTAATGGTTACTCTACACTCTCTGTAGAGATATACTCGAGAGCAAGGCAGGGCGTTTCGTTGTCCATCAATGCTTTGTCTACCCTGTTATTCCTGCTCACGGTGCTGCTGGTAGTCGGATATTACTTCATTAACCGCCGTGCAACACGGATTCCACCCGGAGGAAAGGGGCTGCGTCCATGAAGCAACTGGTACGGACATTTGCGCTTGTATTCGTGGCCGCCTTTGCCCTGATGATCCTGGCTTCGTATCTGAACAAGAGTCAGGGGTATTCTGGCGGCAACACGCTGACCATCTATAACTGGGGAGATTATATCGACCCGGATCTGCTCAAGGAATTTGAGGACGAGACCGGCATGAAGGTCATCTATCAGACGTTTGATTCCAATGAAGCGATGCTGACCAAGATTGAGCAGGGCGGAACTACGTTTGATGTGGCGATTCCTTCTGAATATGCGATTAGCAAAATGAAAGAAGAAGACCTGCTCGTACCGCTGGATCATAGCAAATTAACTCACCTGGACAACATTGATCCGAGGTTCATGGACTTGTCCTTTGATGAAGGTAACAAGTACTCCATCCCTTATTTCTGGGGAACGGTGGGGGTTGTGTACAATCCTGAGCTGGTGGATGGATTGACGTTTGATAGCTGGAATGACCTGTGGGACCCGCGTTTGAAAAATCAAATCCTGCTCCTTGATGGCGCACGCGAAGTCATTGGGATGGGATTGAACAGTCTCGGGTATTCTCTGAATGATACCAACGAAGACCATTTGCAAGAAGCGCTGAAGAAGCTGTCTACATTGACACCAAACGTCAGAGCAATTGTGGGTGACGAGATCAAGATGCTGCTTGCGAACGAGGAAGCGGCAGTTGGACTTGTATGGTCCGGGGATGCGTCCGAGATTATGGATGAGAACGACAAACTGGATTACATGGTGCCGGAAGAAGGCTCGAACCTTTGGTTCGATAATATGGTTATTCCAAAGACGGCGAGTAATATTGAAGGGGCACACCAGTTTATCAACTTCATGCTGGACCCAGACCATGCGGCTCGCAATGCCGAGTATGTGGGATATTCCACACCAAACGCTGAGGCCCTTAAGCTGCTGCCAGAGGACATCTCGGAGGATGAACGCTTCTATCCAGACGAGACACTGACAGGCAAGCTGGAGGTCTACGATAATCTGGGTAAAAAAATGCTCTCGCATTATAACGACCTGTTCCTGGAGTTTAAAATGCACAGTAAATAATCGCTCAATAACGTGTGCACAGTTCGTTAGATTTGCAAAAAAAACAAAAAAGGGATGCTGCTCGTCATTTCAATTGAATGACGAGCAGCATCCCTTTATTTTTACCTACTTCAGAGCAAAAGCTCAGGTTATATTATTTTCGTAGACACGTTAACGGAGGAGACAGAACAAACGAAGGAAGCGAAGCGGTCGCCTTTATCAACGGATTTTCCCATTTCTAGATGGGATTCAAAAAAATCCGGGGATAACAGCGATCCAAAGTTGTTCTGTCACCGCAGTAATCAGTGGAAACGAACAAAGAGTTACATGCGCTTTTTGCGACCCACCATGATCCATGCCCCGCCCATAATCAACACAATCGCCACAAACGGTTGGATAAAGCTCAAACTGCTCAGCATCGTGCCAATCGACATCACGGCAAAAAACAGCAGGGAGATAACCGTTAGAATGTTGATGGGGATCAGTAACCATTTGTTCCGACCACCGAACCAGTATAATTCGAACAAACCAACAGCTACAGCCAGAATGAAGCCCGGCCACATCGTACCCCAGTTGTTAAACAGCATAGCGATCTGACAGACGATACCAACCGTGAGCAGCAATCCACCAGGAACCAGAAGTCCAACCCCTCTGCCAATCATGGAGAAGTAGAGCCAGTGGAAGAACAGTCCTAGTGGAATCACGAATAACGTGGGCCAGAAGGTCGCAAAGATCGTACCCGGACCGAGTGAACCTCCCTGGTTCAGAATCAGGTACACGCCCAGCAAAATGAGAACAGGCGCAAGGATCGTACGTTTAGCCATAATATCTCTCCTTCTCAATACAAGATCAATTTCCGAACGGTTGTATGTAGAGCAATACTTTCGTTACTCACAGCATACCATGAACTGGAAAAGCCTATCCTCCGTCTTTGGAGTTAAAGTGAACCTAGACCAAAGTCTAGGTAAGTATTTGGGCAACTACCTCTTTGTAGATGAGTGTGTAGTTGAACATACTAAAAACCCACTCTGTTGAAGAGTGGGTTCTGTCATTCTTTTTATCCAAAACGAAGCTTGTTATTTCACCACATCTGAATGTTTCTTGCCCCAGCTGTTCACACCGTCATCCTCAATAATGGAGATGGCAGCGTCGGCGATATCGGGGTTCGTCATCAGTTTCTCCTGAATACGGAACTTGATGTCATCTGCATCAGCCAGGCTGAGTCCTTTGGTCAACTCAATCAGACCTTCGACATGATAATAACGGCCTTCCTGAATGATACGCATCATCTGAATATCGGCAACGTGTGTGTCTGCGAGAATGGTTTGGGACACTTTGTCCTCAATATCCTGCGGAGCCGCTACACCAATCAATCCGATCATATTATCGTAACCGACACGGAAGGCTACAGCGATCATCAGACATCCAATAATCGTTGTCACAATGCCATCGAGCAATGCAAAATTGGTTAATGCAATGACTACAACGGAGATCAAGGCGAGTGTTGCACCGAGTACTGCTACAACATCTTCGTAGAATACGAGACGGGTTGGTGGCGCAGCACGGCCTACATTTTTGATAGCAGCAGGGACCAAGGCAAATCCGGCGGCTTTAGGTGCGCGTGCTTCTTTGAGGATTTCCTTCATGGCTTTGATCAGGATGGCCCCGTCAATGACAATGTTCAGAACAAGCACTCCGATGTTAATCCAGAGACCGCCGGTATGACCAACAGGATGCTGGAGCAGGTGAATCCCCTCATGAATGGTCTCATAGGCCATAATCGTCACGACAATAACGGCGATCATACAGAAAATGTTGATGACCCGTCCGAACCCGGTCGGGAAGCGGCGTGTAGGTTTTTTCTCGGACAACACACTTCCGACAAAGACAAACCCTTGGTTAATGGCATCAGCGAGTGAATGCATCGCCGAAGCGAACATGGCACCACTGCCACTGAATAGGAAGGCTCCCCCTTTGCACACAGCAAGAACAGCATTACCTGCCATCGCTACAGCGGAGGATGTGTTTCCTTTTTTGACGAGAGACATAAAGCTCTCAGACTTCGGTTGTTCAGCCACTTCGTGTGTTCCTCCCAGATCAATGTATTAGGTGTAGAAAAGGCATTTTATCTATACAGCATGTGCATTTCCACTAAATGTTATTATAACCGCTTTGACATATCCCAGCATTATGCAAAAAAGGTCATATCATCATGCTGATCATGTGATCCTTAGGGAGTAGGCTGATGCCAGTGTGGATACGTTATACTTTCTCAGTACTCACTGGCCTCCAAGGCACGTAAATTCCGGTTGGACTGTTCCAACAGTTCCGTAAACGTCCCAGCGACATAATATACAAAATCCGGGTCATGCACGTACATAATAATCTGTCCAACCGTTCCTTGCTTTGTCGGATCAAAGTCGAACATCAGATACAGTGAGCCACCTCCAAGCATGCCAAACGTGATCCATTTCTTTTGAAAAAGGTAGGGTTTGATTCGGGGATCAAGCTCACGGATCTCTTCATCGGTCAAATAATCATCCATGCGGTTCTCCACCAGCGTGGACTGCTCCTTTTGAATTTTTTCCAGGGATAACAGGTAAAATGGTTCGGATTCCCGTCCTTCCTCAAGGCTTGGATACAAGACGTGAAAGCCATAACCACTCCCATCTTTACGTTTATAAAACGCACGAAAATCAGCAGGTAATTGAATACCGTGTTCCTGCTCGAATGCGTCAAGCTGCTCATCCGTCACGCCTTCAAACTCGCGATATTCGTTGAGTAGCTCCCGGTTTTCCTCATCCTGTACCTTCTCCTCCAGCAACATATCCAGTTCATCCATCAATTCATATATACGCTGTTCTGGCATCCAATTCCCTCCGTATGAGCTATTCAGATAATATGGTGAGTGATAATGCGAGCAAACTGTGCCTGATTTCACCTCATATTATAGTTATAATCCAGAAAAGCACACAAGAAACCGGAGTCCTTGCTTACATACTACAATGGTCTCATTATTCAAAGGCGGTTGTTGCATATCAGCACACCTGTCTCCATCCGAATCGATTACATACAACCATCATGAAAGTCGCTCCTAACAACAAATAAAGCGTGGGCAACAGGAATGATCCCTGTTACCCACGCTTATTTTTTATCTACTATATAATGCAACTAATCTTTTACATAGTCCTCTTATTCAAACTTCCAACAGGACAAGCTCAGATTGCCATACTGATAGGCTTTAAACAGGAGCGATGCACGTTTGTTCTGATCTCCCGCACCCATGGCGAGTAACAGCGGTACAAAATGCTCCGGCGTAGGCACGGCGGCTTGAGCTGAAGGGGCCAGTTTATCATAGGAGAAGAGAGACTCCGTATCCCAACTCACCAGCTTGTCATGCAGCCAGTTGTCGAACTCTGATGCCCACGGGTCAACGCCGTTACTTTCCCAGTTCAATCGACGTAGATTGTGGACGGTTCCGCCGCTGCCAATGACAAGAATGTCTTGCTCACGTAAGGAAGCGAGTGCCTGTCCAACTTGATATTGCTGCTCACCTGTCAGATAGCGATTCACAGACAAGGCAACTACGGGAATATCCGCATCAGGGTAGAGCAGGCGTAGAACAACCCAAGCGCCGTGATCCAGGCCACGAACATCATCCGTTTGTACCGGAATCCCGGCTTCTGCAAATAAACGCTCCACTTCGGCAGTGGTTTCTGCCTGTCCTTGAGCCGGATACTTGATCTGATACAGCTCGGGCTGGAAACCGCCGAAATCATAAATGGTCTCATAGTTGGCTACCGAGGATACAAGCTGAGTTGTGGATTCCCAGTGAGCAGAGAACAATACGATTGCTTTGGGTTTCGGCAGTTCCGGTCCTAGTTTTTGCAGAAATTCAGTGTACACATTCTCCTCCAGTGCCAGTGATGGGGCACCGTGAGCAACAAACAGGGATGGCATCATTATGAATTCAGTCCTTTCGAGTCCTCGATAGTCAGATTTGCATCCGTCCGAAGCCAGTGTTGAAATTGTTGATATAGATTGGGGGTCACCTGGTGCCCACCGTTGTAAGGTACATATGTGACGTGATTGGTATGTTGACGGAAGAAATCGGCGTTATCTTCGCCCAGTTGGAGCGGGAATAGATGATCCTGATCCCCATGCGAGATGAACACAGACAGCTCCGAATCTGGTTGCAGCTTGTACTCGTCTTTCACAAATTGCGGGATGTACCCACTCATCGCTACAATGCCTTTAATTGCATCTCCCATAATCAGCGATAGGGTCATCGCCATAATGGCGCCCTGGCTAAATCCGGCGATATAACGCCGCGTGGGATCAATAGTATATTTGGCGGAAAGATCAACAATCAACTGTTGCAGTCCCAGCACGGAGGCATCATACAGTTCACGGATGGGGTTGCCAATGCTTTTAATCTGAAAATAAGCATAACCACTACCCTGAACGATAGGCCCACGGATAGCAACAATAATAAAATCAGACTGCATAGGCTCCATTAAACGAAGCATATCCTGTTCATCTGATCCCATCCCATGTAAGGCGAAAATCACGGGATAACGCTGATCTGGATTGTAATGAGACGGTAATCGGACTTCATGTATATAAGGAGAATTCATTGAAAACACCACCTGAAGAGGAATGAGTTAAATATATCGTTCTGACAAATAAGTTCACCAATATGAAATAAATATTCTTATTTATGAACAAAATTTATCATGGTTTCATTGTAGGGTCAATACTTTTTTTGTATGATGAATATATGTTGTTTATAAAAAGTCTTGAATGGTTCTACAATAAATACCGCTGCGCATGGTTCATATCTTATTCCCGAGGACGTGATCAGGATGTTAAAAAGTATCGTGCCTATTTTGAGAATATTTGATGAAAATAAAGCTAGAGAGTTCTACCTGGAATACCTGGGTTTCCAATTGGATTGGGAACATCGATTTGAGCAAAATATGCCCTTATATATGC
Source organism: Paenibacillus sp. SRL342 (assembly GCF_984798905.1). Classification (NCBI taxonomy): domain Bacteria; kingdom Bacillati; phylum Bacillota; class Bacilli; order Caryophanales; family Paenibacillaceae; genus Paenibacillus; species Paenibacillus sp. SRL342. Next base: position 6,700,744 of record NZ_OZ481790.1, on the reverse strand, counting down.
AGATTTCGCTTGATTCCATCGTGATTCATCTGTCTGAACATCATGGAGATTGTACACCTGGAGCTGCCTTGCGCGTGGAAACGGATAACTTGGATACATTCCATGGTGCACTTCGTCAGAAAGAGTACAAACATGCGAGACCCGGTATAGAGGAGACCCCTTGGAAATCAAGAGAAATGACCGTGACAGATCCGTTTGGCAATCGGATTATATTTGTGGAGGCACGTGCTGAATAGATAACCAGAAGTAGCTAAGCTTACGTCTGATGTTTTATATAGATCAATAGAAGGGGAGGGACGCAATATGGATATTGGCTTGGCTATTCGTACGATCCGCAAGCAGAAACAGATTACGATCATGCAGATGTGCGAGGGCACGGGGTTGTCCAAAGGTTTTATTAGTAACGTGGAAAATAACAAAACGTCACCTTCCATTGCTACGCTTGAAAGTATTGCGGATTATCTGGAAGTGCCACTTCCCTATTTGCTGCTTACACCGGAGCAGCGGATGAATGTGGTACGTAAGAACGAGCGCAAGGAGACGACAGCCGGAAGCGGACAGATCAAGGTGCAGCAGCTTACAGCCAAAGGTGCGATGCATATGTCCATTGTGGAGTTACCGCCAGGTGCTTCAACCGGGGTGAGCAAACATGCCGGGGAGGAAAGCCATCTGGTGTTGCAGGGCAAGATTCGTGCGGAGCAATGCGAAGATGTGGAGGTTCTTGATGTGGGTGATTCGTTTACCTGGAATGCAATAGTGCCTCATGAAGTGACCAATATCGGTGAGGAACCTGCGGTGGTGCTCATTGCGGTGTCCAAAGAATTGGGTCTGGATCATTTATAGAATAAAAAAGGACGACTCCCAAGTCATGAACATGCGAACCTGCATACATGTACAATGGGAAACGTCCTTTTATTTTCTAACGAAATGAGCGAGCCCTATTAGATGATTTTAAGCAGATATCGAGATGTAACGAATCTCAGACGCTTTATTTCACTGCTGTGTGTGTAATTTGGCTACATTCCACAGACTTGTGGCGAAATAACGTCGCTATGATTCGTTACGTTTCTCAATTCCTGCAAAAGGGAACAATAAGGTGCGAGAGATTCCTTAGAAAGGTCAGAGGGCCTCTGTCTACTGTGGATTAGTCGTCCAGATGCCTGCTGCTTTGACAAAGACACGGTCGGACAGCTTGAGCGTTGCGAGTGCAAGTTCAGCTACATCTTCCGCTTGCATCATGCGATCTTCGTCGCCAATTTTCAGTCCGGCATTGGTCGCAAGCTCCGTATTAACGGTGCTTGGAGTCAGTGCTGTCACACGAATGTTGGACTTGCGCACTTCTTGCATCAGAGATTCGGTCATGCCGAGTAGTGCAAACTTGGACGCACAGTATGCCGAACCTGTAGCGAATCCGCGCTCACCTGCAGTGGAAGCAATATTGATAATGCTGCCGCTACTTTCCTTGATCATGCTCGGAAGGACAGCACGAGTCACGTAGTATGTACCCATGACATTAACATGCAGGATGCGCTCCCACTCTTCCGGTTCCATCTCCATGAACGTCCCGAACTTTCCGATCCCTGCATTATTGATGAGAATATCCACCGCGCCGAGTTCCATCTCAATGGCTGCTACAGCGGCTTCCGCCTGCGTGCGATCCGAGATATCTGCTACAGCACTGGTTACTTTTACACCGTATTGTTGACTAAGTGACTGTTGCAGAGCCTGAAGATCGGAAGCGGTACGTGCAATAAGGCCGAGGTGCACTCCTTCTTTTGCAAGTGCTTCAGCGATGGCACGGCCGATACCTTTTCCGGCACCTGTGATGATCGCTGTTTTATTTTTAAGTTCCATGTGGGTAATTCCTCCTTAGAAATGGACTAGCATTCAATTATACTATTATTACCCACAGTTCGGAAATTGGCTTCATCACTATTTGGTAATCTCGATGCTGCCAGAAGAAGTACGGGCCTTGATCACTTCCCGGCTCACCATTGGCGATTCAGGTACATCTACACTTCCGGAAGTAGCCTTAGCGTCATAGATTCCGTCAAAATCAGGTGCAGCTTGAATGAAAATATCTCCTGATGTTCCAGACGCATTAATCGGGGCGGCATGGGACTGTTCAATATGAATACTACCCGAAGTGAATTGAACATCGGCTGCGCCGTTTAATTCAGTGATCTCAATATCACCTGATTCGATCTCACTGTTTACATGACCTATTACCTGATCAACAGTGAGGCTTCCCGATGTCTGTTTCACGGTCATGTCTCCATCAATCATGGAAGCGGTAATGTCACCCGAAGTTAGATCCAGCTCAATACGTGGTACCTTGATGTTTTCCAGACGTATGGAACCTGAGGTGTTATTCAGCTCAAGCTGCTTGGCACTCAGATCTGTCAGATCCCAGTCACTTGAAGAAGAATCCAGCTTAACCTCATTTAATTGGTGCCCTTCGGGCAGGGCCACAGTTATTGTGGAGTCTTGATAATTCCAATACAGGGTGAAAAATTGTAATCGTTCACGTTCTGTCTGAGACAGTTGGAATGTGCCGTTGGATAAATTGGCTTGTTCGAAGCTTTTGATTACGGCAGAGTCCCATTTGCCATCCACTTCGATATAACCATTCGAATCCGGGCTTACAACAAATTCAATATCTGCACTGAAATTAGCATTCATGATAATGTTCTGCAATTCATCTGCTTTGAAATCCCATCGTTTAGAATAATGCTCCCGTTCATCCCCGAACTGAACGCCATAGATGGATGTTCCAAGTAAACCTATTCCGATACATATCACGGCGAGCGCAAGCCATTTTTTGGTACTCATGCGGAAACATCTCCTTTCATCGTGTTTTTATTCCATCTAATATATTGAAGAGTGACGATTTTGAAGGCTCTAAAGACATACTTCGATACGATAGCAAACAAAATGCCGACACCGAAAGCGCCAATCGCAACGAAAATTTCCGGTTTATCGAGTTGCCCCAGGAATACAAAGTCCAAAACTGCTGCCACAGGAGCCAATACCAGCAAGGATAGGCTGGCAATAACAAGCCATACCGACCACATTATGAGACCAAGAGGAATGCCAAGAATTAGATTCAGGAATAACAGGCCGATGGCTGTGAAAAATTTGCGAGTGGCTCTGGTGTTGTTTCTAGGTGACCGCATTTCGCGATACGTCGGTGCATAGAACGCATCTGAACCCGGCGTATGAATGTCATAACGATCACCAAGTGCTTCCTTGGCGATCTCTTCCGGGTGTCCCAGTTCCCGAGCAATCTCTTCTTCCAGTCGGCCTTCTCGTAGTCCGAGCTCGAAATGTTGATCATAGTCGGCGAGCAACTCAGCCCGTTCGAATGGGTCCATCGGCCGTAGATGAACTTCCATGGCTTTCATAAATTGTTGTCTATTCATTAGGGATTCCTTCCTCAATCAGATTTGCGACATTGCGCACAAATTCATTCCATTCTGTTGTCAGTGCCGTCATGTAGTCGCGACCTGTATCAGACAGTCGGTAATACTTGCGCGGCGGTCCTTCGCTTGATTCTTGCAGGTAGGTGGTGCAGTAACCGTCATTCACAAGCCGGCGAAGCAAGGGATACAGTGCACCTTCAGCAACTTCGATATGTTTGGAGACCGCCTGAGCCAGTTCGTAGCCATACCGATCCTGGCGGTTAATTAATACCAGGACGCACAGCTCCAATACTCCTTTTTTGAACTGGATGTTCACATTCACACAGGTTCCTCCTTCGTAGCTTCATTTATCGCTAGTGTATATTGTTCAGTAGTGGTGAAGTCATCATAGCATCCAGTACTGTTTAATGCAAGGTAGTGACTTTAAAATAGTTCCGTATCACGATTTCTCGATCATAAGTTCGTTTAATGTGGATGCTTAGCCGAGGCTGCCTGTTTAGCTATATAATTCAGCATACGCAAAAACCGGATCGGTTGCTTCCGTCTGAAGGCGGATTCCGATCCGGTCTGTGAGATGAACTTTGGTTTCTTTGGTTTACAGGTGAATCGCTAAATGTCGGTTATTCTTGTGCATCCAGAACTTTAAGGTCTTCCACAGCAGGGCCCTCAATGACATGGCCTGCATAATCGAAGCGGGAACCATGGCATGGGCAATCCCACGAACGCTCGCCCTCGTTCCATTCGACTTCGCACCCCAGATGGGTGCAGGTGGTATCCACCAGAAACAGCTTGCCACTGTTGTCCTTATAGGCGCCAGCACGTTTGCCTTTATGACGAACGACGGCTCCTTCGTCTTCACCAATATCGCTAACGTTTTTGTGCACAATGCCCACTTTACCGGAGATTAATTCCTTGGCTACATTCACATTTTCCACTATAAAGTGTTTCATACCAGGATCAGCTTTGAATCTTGCCGGATCGAATATGGCAGCATGAGGGTTGTCACGTCCAGTGATGCGATCCGCAAGAATGTGTCCTGCCATCGTACCAGTCGTCATACCCCATTTGGCAAACCCGGTCGCCACATAGACACGTTCATGTCTTCCGGTAATCGGTCCAATGTAGGGCACCTTGTCGATAGAGATTAGATCCTGGGCTGACCAGCGAAAAGGGATGTTGCGGATGCCAAATGTCTCCGCTGCGAACTGCTCCAGGCGTTCATAATGACCGAAGGTGCAGATGCCTTGTCCGGTTTTGTGATTTTCGCCGCCAAAGAGGATAAGTTCCTTGCCGTCATGTAAGACGGTACGCAAGGAGCGGGACGGTGTATCGTCCGAGATGTACATGCCGCCGGCATAGGGTTTCTCCGGTTCGACTAATACGGCGTAGGATCGTTCCGCATGTAACCGCGTGAAATAGAATCCGGGATCATAGACAGGGAAATGAGAAGCTACAACAACATGTTCTGCTGTTACAGATGGGCCATCGCCATAGGTTCTTACATGCAGAGAAGCATCTTCCTCTACATCCGTAACTGTCGTATGCTCGTAGATCTGTACCCCGTGTTTTACGGCTGAATTAAGCAAGAAGTGAAGGTAGGCCAGCGGATCATATCGTGCCTGACCCGGCATGCGAATGCCTGCTCTTGCGGGAACCGGAATGGGGAGGGGATCGACCCACTCACCAGGAATATTGAGTTTGCCATAGGCGGTCAGCTCGATCTCCAGTTTTTTGATGTTTTCCTCCGATTGAATGTAGACGTAGGCATCTTCCTCTGCCCACTGGCAATCAATCTGTTTTTCCTTCACCAGATTGCGCATCCACTTCGCGGCATCGGCATTACCTTCATAGTACATTCGAGCCTGTTCTTGTCCGAAATGATGCATAATTTCATCAAATATGACACCGTGTTGGGCAGATACCTTGGCCGTGGTATGGCCGGTCGTACCATCCAGTACTTTTCCAGCCTCTAGCACGACCACACGCATACCCGTCTGTGCCAGCAGATACGCGGTGGTAATGCCTGCAATACCGGCACCGATAATAGCCACATCAGCGGTAATATCTTCTGTCAGTTTCGGATAGCTATCGAATTCATGCGTAGCACGCCACAGTGATTCGGGGACCGGGGGCAGACCCGTCTTGGGCTGCTGATTGTCGCTCATTTTTTTTCCTCCTTGATTATCTTCAATCTATCGCATGGGATGTTGTTCAGCGCACATCGTTGTACTCTTATTCATGATTGCCAGACTATGCCAGGAAAAAACGGTGTTGTTTAGATTTTGCAGAGGGGATGTTCACAATTTCCTGCACAGAACCTCTGTTTTTTTTGTTAAACATGCTATATGATAGAATCACCGAAATCGTTTTAGGTTTTGAAAAGGAGATCAGGTGTTACACCTGTAAACGTTGATTATAAAAGGATTAATCTATCTATTGGAAGAAAGATTTCATCCGAATTAATCCCCGTTTTTTCTTGATATATGTATTCGCTATCATTTTAATTAACTACCGATAACCAAAGGAGATTCTTTATGACCACCAACCAAACGAAATATCCGTTTCAAGATACAGCACTAGAGTTAGACACCCGTGTGAAGGACCTTGTATCCCGCTTGACGGAAGATGAAAAAATTGAATCCATGCTGCAATATCAACCGGCAGTAGACCGTTTGGGTGTACCTGCATACAAACACGGAACAGAAGCTGCCCACGGCTTGGCCTGGCTTGGAGAAGCAACATCTTTCCCACAACCGGTGGGGCTGGCATGCACATGGGATGCGGATTTGATGAAAGAGATTGGTTCCGTGCTTGGAGACGAGGCACGTGTATTTTATAAACGCAATCCGGCAGTGAACGGTCTTACCCTGTGGGCACCTACAGTAGATATGGAACGTGACCCGCGCTGGGGACGGAATGAAGAGGCGTATGGTGAAGATCCGGAACTGACAGCCGAGCTGACAACAGCATTGGTCAAAGGAATTCAGGGCGACCATCCGAAGTATTACAAAGCGGTCGCTACCTTGAAGCATTTTCTTGCGAATAATAACGAAGTGGATCGCGGAAGCGGTTCGTCCAGCATTGATCCGCGCAACATGCGTGAATATTATCTGAAGGCGTTTGAGAAGCCATTTAAAGAAGGCGGCGCACAGTCTATGATGACGGCGTACAACTCCATTAATGGTACACCAGCGTTGTTGCATCCATTTGTGAACGAGATTGTCAAAGGCGAATGGGGCATGGATGGTTTCATTGTCAGTGATGCAGGCGACGTAATGGGCATCAAGAACGATCATAAATACTATGATTCCCACACACCGGGTACGGTAGAATCTGTGAAGGCCGGAATTGATAGCATCACCGATGATGCTGAGCTGTCCAAACAGGCACTGCGTGAAGGATTGGAACAAGGTACGCTCACGATGGATGACATCGACAAGGCGTTGTTCAATACATTCCGTGTGCGTTTCCGTATGGGTGAGTTCGATCCGGAAGAGGGCAACCCGTATGCTTCTATCGGTGAAGAGTCCATGATGACAGAGAAAGCAAAAGAACTGTCGCTCAGAGCCGCAAGAGAACAAGTGGTATTGCTCAAAAACGACAAAGGCACGCTCCCGCTGGACAAAACAAAAGCTGGTAAAGTGGCTGTGATTGGTCAACTGGGTGGAACGGTCTATCGTGACTGGTATGCAGGCACCATGCCGTATAACGTATCCCCACTTGAAGCGATCCGTGGCAAAGTAGGCAGCGATAAAGTATCGTTCAAGGATGGAAATGATCGCATTACGTTAACTTCCGTAGCCAATGGGAAGAAAATTGGACTGGCAGAAGGTGAGAAATCACCTGTGATTACTTCGGGAGAAGCAGAAACGTTCATGGTGTCCGACTGGGGCTTCGGAAGTTATACCTTGCAGGCGGAAAGCAACGGCAAATATCTGACCACAGATGAAGAGACCGTAACGGCTTCCGCAGATGAAGTGTACGGCTGGTTCGTGAAGGAAGTATTCCACCTGTTGCCACAAGAGGATGGCAGTGTAGGTCTGACCACTTGGAATGGCAAAACGGTGACTGCACCTAATGGTGGAAACGATGCATTTGCGGTGTCCGAAGACCTGAAAACCTTTGGCGCCACAGAGACATTCAAGCAGGATATTATTGTGAATGGACTTGAGGAAGCAGTAGAAGCTGCCAAGGCTGCGGAAACGGCAATTGTCTTTGTGGGTAATAATCCGCTTGTAAATGGTAAAGAAGAAATTGATCGTCCAAGTCTGGATCTGGCCGAATCTCAGCAACGTCTGGTTGAGGCGGTCTATGCCGCGAACCCGAATACAGTTGTGGTCATCGTGGGTAGTTATCCATTCACATCGAATTGGGTTCAGGAGAACATCCCGGCAGTATTGTACACTTCACACGCAGGACAGGAACTGGGTAACGCAGTGGCTGACGTACTCTATGGCGACTATGCGCCTGCCGGACGTTTGAACATGACATGGGTACAATCAGCAGATCAACTGACCGACATCAAGGATTACGATATCATTCAATCCGGTCGGACATATCAATATTTTGAAGGTAATGTATTGTATCCGTTTGGACATGGTCTGACGTATGCAACGTTTAAATACAGCAATTTGGAACTTAGCCCAACTCAAGTGGGTACAGAGGGCAGCGTTACGGTAACTGTAGATGTAACCAATACCGGTTCAATTGCCAGTGACGAGGTTGTACAGTTGTACGTTCGTGCAGGCAAATCCCGGGTGAAACGTCCACTCAAAACGTTAAAAGGATTCCGTCGTCTTCATATCGAAGCGGGAGCTACAGCAAAAGTCAGCTTCACCTTGCCTGTTCAGGAACTGGCCATCTGGGATGTAACTCGTGATCGGTATGTCGTGGAAAGTGGAACTTACTCTATTATGGTTGCCAAGTCATCCTCTGATGTTCAGCTGGTTGCAGACTTGACGGTAGAAGGAGAGACAATCCCTGCTCGTAATCTGGCTGTGGCTACTCGTGCCGAGAATTATGATGCTTACCTGGGTGTTGATCTGGATGAGAGTAAAGAGGGCGGAAGTGCTGTCCATGTAGTTGGAGAGCAGGGATGGATTGCCTTCAAGGATGCCGATCTGGGTAGTGGGGTAGTAGCAATTGAAGCTCGTGTATCCGCAGAACAAGCAGGCGCTGTGTTGGAAGTGCGACTCGGCTCTCCGGAGGGTACGCTCGCAGGACGTGTGGAACTGGCACAAGGTGAAGCCCAGCAGTGGTCTACCGTGAAGGCGGAACTCACAGGTGCAGCAGGTAAGCAGGATGTATACATTGTGCTGTCAGCAGGAGTACGCATCAGTCACTTCGAGATTTGTTAAGTCATATAGCTAATGATAAAGCCTCCGAATACATTCGGAGGCTTTAGTTTATTGTTTGCTATTAAACGTATCTTTATTTACCGTCAAACGTAATCATTTTTTGCACAAATTGCTTCAATTGTTTGTTGGTTTCATTCAGTTGCTCAATTGTGTTCATAAAATTATTTACGAGTTCAGCCTGCTCTTGGGAGCTTGCCGTGATCTCCCCAAGTTCATTCTCCATGCCTTGAATGGATTGCCGAACTGAGAGAAGAGAATCTTCAATACGTGCCGTCGCTTCTTTGGTATCCACAGACAGTTTGCGAATTTCTTTGGCAACAACGCCAAAACCTGCACCTGCTTCACCTACACGAGCAGCTTCAATAGCTGCATTCAAGCCGAGCAGATTGGTTTGCTCGGAGATTTCACGAATGAAACTGGCGACCTGAGTGACATTGCCTGATTTCTGTACGGCTTGTTTGGAATTATTCCGGATCTCTTCGGTTGTGGCACTGAGTTCCTCGGAATGTGCAGCTACATGCTGTACACTGTCAATTAACTGGTTGGTCAGATTTTCGGTAGCATCCATGAGTTGTTGCAGCTGGTCCTGGTCATCCATACTGTAGAGCAGGTTAAACAGGGCGATGATTTCACCTTGTTCATTTTTAATGGGAATGAAAGCTACGTCAAAAGGAACACCGAACAAATCTTTAGGGTAGTGATCGAATCGTTTGACTGTACCGCCGTTGAGATCAGCAAAATTTCGATTTCCATCCAATAGAGGGTCGCCAGGTTGATAATTCAGTTGCTTTAACGATTCCCCTGCTGAGAAATAGAGGAATTTCTCATGGTCAATAACGGACAGAGTTACATCTTGACGGATGGTGTCTCGAAAGAAAGGCATACATGTAATTAATGCTTGAACAATATCCATATAAAAGATGATTCCTCCCTGGTTACCTTATGTAAGCGGTTAAATTTTAAATGCTAACTTAATAACTACCTATATAATATATCGTCATGCAATAGAGAAGGAAATAGAGAGAATGGATAAAACCTATTTCTTAAAGCAGACTGTTATAAGCCAACAAGACACGAGTCCCCTGGGGACCCGTGCCTTGTTAGTTGTTGAGGGGAATAAAACCAATGTTTACCGCATACTGAGCTGCATTGTAACGATGGTTCGAGTGGCTAGTGTTGCACGGACATCAATCAAACGCTGGTTCCGGCTGCCGCGGAAAGGAAGAGAGACATCACGCTCCGCTTCAATATATCGACCGTCAATAATCACATCGCACAACCGGGCAAGCTCCGCTCTCGCAGGGTCGGTAATCAGTTCTTCATATTCAAATCCCGTGTAGGCCCATACCGTCAGATCAGGACGTGCAGCGCGGAGCTGCTGAACCCAAGACGTACATTCTGCTGCCGAGAAAAAGGGATCACCACCACACAACGTAACGCCATCCAGCAATGGATGGGTCGTCACTTCATGCAGAATCTGCTGCTGCCGCTCCTCTGTAAAGGGCTCACCCGCTCGAAAGCTCCATGAATCCGGACTGAAGCAGCCCGGACAGGCGTGACGACATCCGCTGATGAACAACACGGCGCGCAGGCCTGTCCCTTCATTCACCGATTCTGGAATGTAACCATATAGATTCACCGGTGCTTCACCCGATCCCGCACTTCGGCTTGCTTCGCAGCATTGAAGCGTACTTTGTAATCTCCGGTCAGATAGCCCGTTACGCGGCGCAACCGCTGGAAGTGTACATGGTTCTCGTGAGCTTCACAGCTTGGGCATACATCTCCAATGACGCCTTCATAACCACATGCAGGGCAGCGATCAATCGGATGATTAATGGAGAAATAACCGATATCCTGCGCCAGTGCATACTGCACAATTCGCAGGAAAGCTGCGGTGTTGGCCCGAACGTTTCCGTCAAGCTCCACATAGGAGATTGCACCCGCATTACATAACGTATGGAAAGGGGCCTCCAGTTCAATCTTCCGATAAGCTGGAAGAGTATGGTATACCGGGATATGGAATGAGTTCGTATAATACTCCCGATCATTAACTCCAGGAATGAGACCATAATGCTCCCTGTCGATTTTCGTGAATTTGCCGGACAACCCTTCAGCAGGTGTGGCAAACAGGGTGATATTCAGGTTATGCTGCTCGCTCATCCGATCACAGAATTCTCGCATGGTCCGAATAATGTTCAGTGCTTCACGATGTACATGAGTGTCCTGCCCATGATGGCGCCCATAGAGAGCTGTCATACATTCCGCAAGACCGATAAAACCAAGAGATAATGTTCCATGCTTCAAAAGATCGGCAACCGGCTCGTTCGGGCCAAGCTGTTCTCCACCTTCCCATACTCCCTCCCGCATCATGAAGTCGGATGCCTTAGCAGGTTGTGCTGTCTGAATTTGGTAGCGGTGCAGCAGGCCGGAAGCGGCATTATGCATAACCGACTCCAAAGCAGTATAGAACCCTGCCCGATCTGCAACGGCTCTGCTGCCTTGGCAGATGCCAAACCGGATGCCGAGCTTGACGAGGTTAATGGTGTTGAAGGACAGATTACCTTTACCACTTTGACGATTGCGACCAAATCGGTCAGCCAGTGTACGTGTGCGGCATCCCATGGTGGCGATGATCGTATCCGGATCTTCCGGATGATAGAAAGGCAGATTGAAAGAGGCATCCACATTGACAAAGTTGGGATACATCCGCCGGGATGAACAGGTGACTGCGAGACGGAACAAATCATAGTTCGGCTCTCCTTGAGCCTGATTGATCCCCTGTTTGCACTGGAAAATATGTTGAGGGAACACGGGAGTCTCCCCGTTGCCCAGGCCACGGATGGTTGCTTCCAGCAACGAGCGTGATACCAACCGACCTTCTGCTGATGTACATAATCCATAGTTCAGTGAAGTGAATGGAATCTGGCCACCTGCACGACTGCTCATCGTATTCAGGTTATGAATCAGCGATTCAGCAGCTTGTCCTGTCTCCAGTTCAGTCTCTTCATAGGCGAAGGCATACGCCTGCGGGCACTGATTCTTCGCTTCGATGCTGTCCAGATGAAGCTGTTCATCCTCGAGCAGGGCATGCTCACCAAAGAGTCGTTGTCCTTTGCGGTAATGTTTGCGGAACGATCGCTGTACATAGGGAGCCAGATCCCAGTCGATTTTATTGGCTGACACACCGCCATATTGACTGTTCTGCTGGGATTGGAAGATGATCGCAACCAGAGCCATTGCAGACATGATTGTCTGAGGTGTGCGAACCGATCCGTTGCCTGTATTGAAACCCGCAGCAAGAAGACGGTCAAACGGGATAAAGATGCAGTTGGTCGTTCCAAGTGCATACTGGTCCAGATCGTGTACATACAGATCCCCATTCTCCACAGCTTGGGCAAGCTCTTCCGGCAACACATGACGCAGAGCATGCCACTTGGCTGTCTCCGAACCGAGCCTGCTCATCTTGCCGCTGAAGGAGTCTCCGTTCAGATTGGCATTTTCCCTCAGCGTATCGGCGTCTTCTGCGCCAATAATTCGTCTTCCCAGGTCGGATAATAGATCGGATGCCGGTGGAGTGGCATACTCAAGCATGTTCATGTAAGGTTCCTCCTAAAATGATTGAATATCATTCAATTTCCGTATAACACTATATGTAGATTCGTCTTATCCATTTATAAACTATATGTGGTTTTTTGGGTGTGATAATGGTCACATAGTTCACAGGACAAAGTGGACTTTCCTTTAATTGCTGTGGATAAAGGTTCCCAAAGTTTGAGTAGAAGCGTATAATTTCTAGTTATCCTGCAAGGATAATATCCGAAGTCGGACAAGATGGACCTTGATCAATCTGAAAAGGCGTTTTGCCATAGTTTTTCGTTTGTTAATCCATCCGTTTAAGAACTGTTTTGACCGCAAATGGGCAATAAACAGGAAGTATGATTCTCTTATACAGCTACGGTGTTAAACATATAAGTATAGATTGTGACAGCTATTCGGATTTTTTGATGAACCCTTGTACGTGATTACACAATTATGATCTACAGATTGGATAGTGCAGCTAAGATAAAAGGGGTGGATCATGGGGACGGCAGAAGGCATTACGAGAGGCTTCTATGAAGATATAAAGGAAGCTGCGGCCCATATTGTAGACGTACTAAGTGGTATATTGAAGGTCAATACCATCTTTGTTGCTACGAATGACGGTTTGACGAATGTCATTCTGGAGGCGTTCAATCGCAAGGAAGAATTGATTGTAAAAGGTAGCGAACTTCCATTTGAAGATTCTTACTGCAGCTTGGTATTAAAAGATAAACATGAGAACCTTACAATCCAGAATACATGTGAACATCCGATGACAAGATTCATGGATGTCACGAGTGGGCTCGGCAATCGTTTCTTCGTGGGCGTGCCCATCATGCGAAGATCTGGCGAAACATTCGGGACCATCTGTCTGATGGATAATCCTGATTATGTAATCAGTGAAACCGACATGAAGACGCTGAAGGCGATGGCTGTATTCCTTGGCTATGTTGTGGACCTGGAGAGCACACTGCATCTTCAGGAGCGTAAATTGAGTGATTCGGAACAAATGCAACAGCAGCTCCAGGCAGAGAAAGAACGAGCTGAATCGGAGGCCATGACCAAATCACAGATGCTCAAGCTGATGAGTCATGAGATTCGTAATCCGTTGAACGGCATTCTGGGACTGACAGATCTGATACGTACACCGGATATGCCTGAGGAGCAGTCAGAATATGTGAATATGATTGAGACGAGCGGCAATATTCTGCTTACTTTGTTGAACAATATGATGAATTTCAACATCAATGAGGCAGGTAAAACGGTTATACATGATGATCCTTTCGATCTGGTAGGTACAATCGAGAATACGGTCTATCTTTATGCGGGAATTGCGGCTGGCAAGAACATTGAGCTGGGATTGAATCTGGAGCTGAATGTGTCGCAAGTATTCGTTGGTGATGAGATCAAGATCGGACAGCTGCTTGCACATGTCATTCAATACGCTCTCGATTCAACGCGTGAGGGCTCCGTCCTGATCACGGCAGTGGTGAACGGAGAAGACACCGAAGAGACGGGTACACTTCTGCTCAAGGTGAATTACACAGGTCAGACGTTATCGGATAAGAAGATCCAAACCTTTAACAGCCAAGAAGAGAAGTTGAATATCCAAAAACTGATTGGAAGCAATCTGGGTCTGGCTGTAAGCCAGAATCTTGCCATTCTCATGCATGGCCATATTCAGGTGAGCAGTGTGAAGGAAAATGAGACGGAATTCAACATATCCCTTCCGTTACGCAGATACTGGGAGTTACCTCAACTCGCAAGTGTTCAGCAACGGTTAAAAGGGAAAAAGGTGTTACTCGCCAAGGACCCTGACATTTTGCAAGGCGTCTCTTCCCTGATGCGTAGGTGGGAGATGGATGTACACATGACCTCGAATTTGACATTAGCGCATGATTGGATCAACGAAGGATTCATGCCTGATGTAGCCGTTGTAGATATGGGATTACTGGAAGGCGGCGCGGTCGATTTTGTACAAGAACTGAAACAGCGACTGGAGGATCTGCCCGTCATTGTTCTTGTTCCTTATGGTATACACATTGAATTGCATGAAGCAGAAGCCTTTGATGCTGTCCTGACGAAGCCAGTCAGACAGGCTGATCTGTTGAATGCATTGAGTATTACTTTGCCTTAAATCATGATCAGAAGACAAATCTTTATTCGGCGCACCTGTTATGGTGCGTTTTTTTTCATTTTCCATTTTCTGAGGCAAAGCCCTTTTATTCCGAGCTGGTTACGTTACAATAGAAAGTGAACTTCATCTTTATAACCACAGAGGAGGATGTACATTGGATTATCGCAGATTAGGTGGAAGCGGACTGAAAGTAAGCGAGATCAGCCTGGGAAGCTGGCTGACGTACGGAGGGTATGTGGAACGTGAAAATGCGGTGAAATCAATTGAAACTGCATTTGATGAAGGCATTAACTTTTTTGATACTGCCAATGTATATGAACGGGGTGCAGCAGAAGAACTGCTTGGACAGACGCTCAAAGCGTACTCCCGTGACTCTTATGTACTTGCAACCAAAGTATTTGGCAAAATGGGTGATGGTCCGAATGACCAGGGGTTGTCTCGCAAACATATCAAGGAGCAATGTGAAGCCAGCTTGAAGCGCCTGGGCGTTGAATATGTGGATATCTATTACTGTCATCGTTATCATACCGAAACACCAATCCAAGAAACACTCCGCGCTCTTGATGATCTTGTACGTCAAGGCAAAGTGTTATATGTAGGCGTCAGCCAGTGGACTGCAGCTCAGATGGAAGATGCGTTAGGTACAGCAGATCGTCTGCTCCTCGATCATATCGTGGTCAATCAACCGGTGTACAATATGTTTGACCGTTATATCGAAAATGAGATTATTCCGCTCGGCGAGCGTAAAGGCATTGGACAAGTTGTATACTCCCCGCTTGCTCAAGGTCTATTGACCGGGAAATATACGTCCGTTTCCGATATCCCAGAGAATAGCCGTGCTGCCAAGCTAGGATGGGACGAAGGAAAGATCAATGCGGATCGTATCGGGAAAGTTCGTCAACTGATTGAAGTGGCGGACAAGCTGGATCTGAAGGTTGGCCAACTGGCCCTTGCCTGGATTCTGCGCCAGAACAATGTATCCAGTGCACTTGTAGGGGCGAGTCGTCCCGAGCAGGTAAAAGAGAACGCGGCTGCATCTGGCGTGAAGCTGGATGCTGCTATTATCGAGGAGATTGAGAGCATCCTTGCTTGATCTCCTGTCAGCACACAAGCTGAGATGATATGTGATGATCCATAAAAAGAGGGATGTCCTGTGCGCCTGAATAGGCGAACGAGACATCCCTTTTTTGGGAGAACGGTGAAAAGTTAGTTTATTTACCGGTTAGATATTACTTTAAAGTGTAAGAGGCAAGGAGCGAAAAGTTAAGGCACACACACGGTTACGCCCTGTATTTTTGGCTTCATATAAAGCGCGATCGGCCTGTTCGAAGAAATCATCATCGTCATGATCATCACAATGATCGGGATACACGGCTACACCAATGGAGATGGTTAGACGTGTCGTGTGCCCGTCGGGTAGAGCAAAATGGTATTTCTCTACAGCCTGTCGTATAGATTCGGCGGTAGCCACGGCCTGACGGTGTCCACAGTCGAGCAAGAGAATGGCGAATTCTTCCCCACCGTTTCGTGATACGATATCAGCAGAACGTGCATGCTCAACGAGCAGTTGTCCAAGTTGCTTCAGGACCGCATCGCCAGCGGAATGACCATAGGTGTCGTTCACCTTTTTGAATCGGTCAATATCTATGGCAAGCAATGAAAGCTTCTGTTGGTAATCCCGCGCACGCTGGAGTTCCAGTTGAAGTGATTTTTCGAACTGTCGTCGATTGCTCAGGTTGGTAAGATGATCGGTAGATGCTCTCTTTTCCAATAGAAATAACATTTCATTGGATTTATTGATGAATTCTGCGATGAAATAGATAAATAATCCACCGGCAAAGGAAATGGTCATTTGTAACGGATATATCTTCATTAATGAATTCATGCTGTCCGTGTTCAACATAAGGATGATAAAGATTAACGTAATGCCAAGCAGATTCATCGTAATGATTTTGGTCAGTCTGGACCAGGAAGCATAGGCGAAGTATACACCGGACAGTCCGATCAGCGTCATGACAAATCCTGCATCTATGGCAGAGGATGATATGCCAAACATCAGAATACGAAGGACCGAGATCATGAGTCCCGTAACGATCGAAGCCAGTCCTCCCAGATATACCGCTGCGGTAACGATGGCCAGATGCCGTAGATCTACAATTGTAGTCTCGTTCAAAGGGAAGGAATAGTTCATGAGTACTGTGCCATATATACCGAATAATAAGCCGCCGATCAACTGAACACGTAACGAGGGAAAAGGCAATCGGATACTATAGAACTTCGCGATGATCCCGGACACATACATAAACGTAATCATGACACAGATATTAATGAAAAAAGTGCTAAACAACCGACATTCCCCCTTTTTACGCACATCCCTATATTTTATCTGAAAAGTGGTGCTGTAGCGAACCATATTATCCCAAATTTATGAGGGGATTGCTGGGAAAGATGTTTTATTTGCATATACAGGATGTTAGGGTGATATTGACTTCAATATGCAATGAGATTTATACTTAATCTAAATCAAAATGTATTCCTTCTTTTTGGGAAGACCATCATAAGTAGAAGATCAGTGTCTGATTTCATATAAAATGGATCAATAATAAAGGAGAAATGGTTGTGAGAACTTTAAATCTGACGATACAACGGCAAGCGGTATATGATGTGGTGCGCCATTCAGAGGATCACCCGACAGCTGCAGATGTCATGAATCGACTTGTAGAACAAGGATATAATCTTGCCTATGGTACGGTGTATAATTCTCTTCGTTATCTGACGGACAAAGAATTGATACGGGAACTTAAACTCGGAGAGACAGCAAGCCGATACGATGCCCGTATGGATGATCATCAGCACATTATGTGTGAAGTGTGTGGCAAAGTGGATGAGGTAATGACAGAGGTCCCTCCACAATGGATGAAACAGGTAGCTGAAGAAACCGGATATGCAATCGATCATGCTCATGTGGTCTTTGGAGGTGTCTGCGGGGAATGCAGAAACAAACGGATCAAGTAAAAATAAAACTGCCTGGCCGCCGTTTACCCCTTAGGGTTAAACCAACCTTGTCCGACTCGGCACCCCTTGTGGACAATTGTCCTGTTACACGGCGTGTTATTCTGATCAGCCCGATGCCGGGGCAGGTTCATGAACTGGTAAAAGCCTTAACGGATAGCTGCTTTGATGTACTGGTCTTTCATCGCTGGGAACCGGATCTGCATGAGCGTCTTGTCTTTGATCTGTTGATCTATGACCTGTCTGTGGCCGGAACGATCGATGCATTTGCCGGCATTAGCAGCCGATTGAATCGTGAGGCTGAGCATACAACCCCTTGTCTGTATCTGGTTGGTGAGAAGATGATCGGCAGTGCGAGTGGACCGATGCTTCAGGAGGAATTGCTGGTGTGGCCTGCACGCCCGCAGGAAGCACTTTACCGGGTGCAGCGTATGATTGGCAACAGTCCTGCTCTGCCTAACCGTGGTTTTTTGCCTGAGGAAGGGCACCGTATCGGATTTAAGGATCTGTGGCTCGATCGTGAACGGATGAGTGTACAGCGCGATAATAACCGGATTCATCTAACCAAGACCGAATATGATCTGTTACTCAAGCTGATTGATGCCAAAGGTGCAGTCATTTCCCGTGAGGAGATGCTCAGCGATATCTGGGAGACGGACTTTACGGGTGGAAGCAATGTGGTCGATGTTCATATCAAAAGCTTGCGCAAAAAATTGGGCGATAACGCATCTTCGCCGCAATATATTGTCACTGTAAGAGGAGTGGGCTACCGCCTGGCGGATTAGTCCGCTTTTTTTTGCCTAATGGATATAGTAAATCCGGATCACTTCCTTAAAAGCATGTTCATAGTTCATTCATGAAGTGTTGAAGAACCTCATCTTAATCTCATGTGAACCTCATGCAAGAGCAGAGAGGGACATGTTAGAATCAATTTAACAGTTAGATCAAGTCTAAATGTATATTTAAACCGAAGCCGAATATGATTTTAATAGTAGATATATAACAGCCGTGAGACCCATTAGAGGAGGACGACATGATGACAGAACGTATGACTACGAATCAGGGAGCACCTGTAGGTGACAACCAGAATTCTCGCACAGCAGGCAGAAGAGGGCCAACACTGCTTGAAGACTACCATCTCATTGAGAAAATAGCCCACTTTGACCGTGAACGTATTCCCGAAAGAGTCGTACATGCGAGAGGTGCCGGAGCTCATGGTGTATTCACGCTGGAGCAAAGTATGAAGGCTTATACAACAGCGGACTTCCTGCAAGATCCGGGTACGGAGACCGATGTGCTGGTGCGATTTTCGACCGTTATTCATGGTACGGGATCACCAGAGACCGCAAGAGATCCACGTGGATTCGCCGTCAAATTCTACACACGTGAAGGCAACTATGATATCGTAGGCAACCATCTGCCCGTTTTCTTCATTCGTGATGCGATAAAGTTCCCTGACATGGTTCACTCCCTGAAGCCAGCTCCGGATACCAACATTCAGGACCCAGCTCGCTATTGGGACTTTATGACCCTCTCGCCGGAATCAACCCATA
The DNA here is from genome assembly GCF_984798905.1 of Paenibacillus sp. SRL342. Taxonomy (NCBI): domain Bacteria; kingdom Bacillati; phylum Bacillota; class Bacilli; order Caryophanales; family Paenibacillaceae; genus Paenibacillus; species Paenibacillus sp. SRL342. The sequence continues at coordinate 6,681,684 of NZ_OZ481790.1, read as the reverse complement.
TGATGACCTGGTTATTCTCTGACCTGGGTACACCGGCAAGTTATCGGGAGATGGATGGATTCGGCGTACATGCTTTCAAATGGATCAATGCACAGGGACAGGTCCACTATGTGAAGTATAAGTGGGAGTCTGCCCAAGGGGTCCGAGGCTTCTCTCGTCAGGAAGCTGCCGAAGTACAGGGCCAAGACTTTAACCATGCTACCCGTGATCTGCGTGAACATATCAAGAACGGGCAATACCCGCAGTGGAAGCTTCAAGTGCAACTGATGAAGCCTGAACAGATGGATGATTTTGCTTTTGATCCACTCGACCCTACGAAGACCTGGCCTGAGGATGTACTCCCGTTCCATACGGTAGGAACCATGACCCTGAATCGTAATCCGCAAAACTTCTTTGCTGAAGTGGAGCAGGCTGCGTTTTCTCCTAGTGCGGTTGTACCTGGAATTGAGCCTTCCGAAGACAAATTGCTGCAAGGACGCCTATTCTCCTACCCAGATACACAGCGGCACCGGCTTGGAACGAACTATTTACAAATTCCGGTGAATTGCCCGTACGCACCCGTTCGTAATCATCAGCGTGATGGACTCATGAATGTGAATCAGGACCCATCCCCGGTGAACTATGAACCCAACAGTTCCGGGAACAGCCCGCAGGAAGATCCGGCATACCGGGACAGTCAGGTTCCGTTGCAAGGACACGTTACAAGAGAGAAAATCGAGAAGACGGATGATTATACGCAGGCAGGGGAGCTTTTCCGTTCATTCACTCCTGTAGAGCAGCAGCATTTGCTGGATAATCTGATCAATGACCTTAAGGGCGTATCTGTTGATATTCAAATGCGTGCCCTGTGCCACTTCTTCCGGGCGGATGGACAGCTTGGCGGACGTTTGGCTCATGGACTCGGCGTGGATATTTCTGCACATATGCCGTCACAGGATGGAAAATAAATTGCAGTTTGAACTTATACTCACAACATCATACTGACTGATATTCGTTGAAGACCGGGAAAACCGTGAACGTGCGGAATTTCCCGGTCTTTAACCTTTTTTACTGCAATGGAAAACAAATTTACAAATCATTTACATAAAATAGCTGACATAGAGGTTGACTTCTCATTTGTTGGCACTACAATGGGTAGTGTGAGGGGTGTCAGAAAATGAGAATACACAATTTCAAAGTGGGTGAGCGTGGGCTCAACCGATTTTTCGGTCCGCTGGAGGCCAAGATCATGGACATTTTATGGGCTCGTCCTGGCAGCAGCATCCGTGAAGTGCAGACCGCACTTGAACAAGACAAAGACGTCAATTTTAATACAGTCATGACCGTGATGAACCGGCTCGTAGACAAGGGACTTCTCGGAAAGTCACAAAAGGGCAGAACATCTTTGTACCAACCGGTACAGAGTAAGGAGGAGTTTATGAACGACCAATCCAAGGAACTGTCACATGAGTTGGTGGATGAATTCGGAGCTTTGGCATTGAATCATATGCTGGATGCGCTGGATGAAGCAGATGCGGGTCTGATTGAACGCTTGGAACAGAAGATCAAACAATGGAAAAAGGATACCGATTAAGATGTGGAAGACCCGCTCGAAACTTTTGTTTACCGTCGGGTTTGGCATTCCGTTACTCGTGTTCATGCAGATGTTCATGTACGCGATGTACAAAATTTTTGGCTGGGATATCCCGTTTAACCTGCTCTGGCTCTGTAATCATTGGATGAGTCGACTGGGTTGGTTATCCGTGGGACATTTCCTGCTGGCACTGGTATTGCTGACATTTGCGGGAACAGGTTGGTTGCTAATGGTGCGTATGATGAAAACCAGAGCAGCCGTACGTAAGCTCCGCTCCATGGAGGTGCGTGCATTGTCTCGCGAACTGGAGTCCAAGTATCACCATCTTGGACAGCCAGGATTCATTGTAGTGGACAAGCATTCTCCGGCTGCATTTACAATTGGTCTATGGAGACCTTGCATCGTACTCTCCACGGGGCTTCTGACGATGCTGGATGCAGAAGAGGAGACAGCAGTGGTGTACCACGAAGTCCATCATCTGTGGCACCGTGACCCACTGAAAACGACACTGTTATCGGTATTTGCAATCATGATGCCGTATATTCCCGTATTGAAGCATACTTCGAAACATTACAATATCGTTAGAGAAATTCTGGCAGACAATGAGGCCATTGAGCGTACAGGCAATGTGGCAGGCATTGGCAGTGCTTTGCTCAAGCTGCTCCGCGCTTGTCCTGAACCTTGGGGGGCCACAGAACTGACCGTTCAATCCTCATTTGCGGATACGTCGGTGAATGTCCGAATTTCACGTCTGCTGGACCCGGAACAGGACGTGACGTTGAGGTTGCCACGTTATGCTGTTCTCATGTCGGCTACTGTTTTTCTATTGCTGTCTATCTTGTTTGTTTGGTCGATCGGATAGATTAATTTGGCTAAAGTGAAGTCGAATATAATGAGAAAGGAAGATGAACATGAATAATAAAAGTGTAGAGATTGGATTACTTTTCTCAAGGATTATGATTGGTTTGATCTTTGTATTGCACGGCTGGAGTAAATTCGAAGGTGGAATCAGCGGTACGGTAGGTTTTTTCGAAAGTATTGGTATTCCCGGATTTCTTGCATCCGTTGTAGCCATCATTGAGTTGGTAGGTGGTGCAGCGATGATTCTGGGTCTGGGAACACGTGTGTTTGCTGCCCTGTTTGCCATCGTGATGGTTGGCGTTCTGTTTACAGCCAAAGTGGGTGAGCCGTTCCTGAGTGGTACCGAGTTAGATTACCTGCTACTGGCGGGTTCCGTGACACTGCTCTTCACAGGAAGCCGCTTCCTGGCCGTGGATTATCTGTTCTCCAGACAGGGGAACGGTCGCCAGAATGTGAGTGCTTGAATGGACTAACGATTGCTACAAATAATGAAATGCAGGATTAGTCCTGTAACGAGGTTCTTTATTGGCCAGGCCGGTTCGGGAATTGATTTGCGAACCGGCCTGATCAGTAGAGAACTTTTTTTAAAATATAGGAAAGTATATCATTTCGCCCATTCTTTATCTATATTTCTTCGGAATGAAACACGCTGAGCCGCGAGAGGACTGCGACAGCCGTTTCACCTTGTTTGGACGACATGCCTTTGGTTTGGTACAATGAGAATAAGTATGCTACTAAGAAAAAATAAGGAGGATGCATTTTATGATTAACGTCATTCCATCCGATGCCCGCTCCAGCTTCGATCGAGGCTGGCTCCGTGGTAGTCACAGCTTTTCTTTCGGAGAATACCAAGACCCGGAGAATACGGCGTTTGGACCGATGCGGGTAGCGAACGACGATGTGATCGCGCCTGGTCGCGGTTTTGGAGTTCACCCGCATAGTGATATGGAGATTGTATCGATCGTACTGAACGGCAAGTTGCGACATGAAGATAACCTTGGGAATGTAGCCGTTACAGGCTTTGGCGGTATCCAGCGGATGTCAGCAGGCAGTGGCATGATTCATACCGAACATAATGCATCCGATACCGAAGAAGTACGTTTGCTTCAACTCTGGTTCATGCCACAGACCAAAGGGTTGGAGCCCTCCTATGAGACGACATCATTTGATCCAGCGGCATTGGCAGGAGCACTCGTGCCGATTGTATCCCCAGATGGGGGACCAAGAGTTGCGACCATTCATCAGGATATGACGATCTACCTTGGCCGATTAGCCAAAGACGAAACGTTAACCTTTAATCAGGATGCAGGCCGCCGAATGTACATTTTCTCCATCGAAGGCAAGCTGGGATTGGATGGAGAGTACCTGTTGAACGAAGGCGACACGGCTCGTGTGGAACAGCGGGATTCAATCGAACTGCAAGGAAACGAAGATACGTTCTATATGATTATTGATTTGCCGTAGATGACTGATGAAATGAACTCCAAGATGAAGGAGGATATACACGTATGGCGCAACAGGAATGGTTTATGGTTAAACATGCGGTGACCGGGCGAGGATTAGCTAATAGCAAAACAGATTCCCTGTCCTATCGGTTCCAACAGGAGGGTACAGGCTTCATATTTACCGTTACGGGTCTGGACGAGCAGATGGTGGAACAGATTATGGAGCTTAGACAGGAACTGAACGTATTTCGCTTCGTCCAACGCAAGGATCAGCCCCTTTTGAAACACTGGTACTACGTAGATGGTGAACGGGTTGTGTACGATAGGGAGAGTCACACGCTAAGCATCTATGCGAAGTCGGAGATTCGTTATGTGCCTGAAGATTATTTTGCGGATTAACGTGTAAGTAACGATAGAACTTGGAACATCCCAGAGGTCTCTGTTAAATACAGAGGCCTTTTTTGCTGTCTGAAAACTCAGAGGATTTAATCGTAATTTTGCAAAAAAGACCACATAATTCTCTGCTGTCTGGCACAAGCTACCTTGTATAAAAACAAGAACGGAGGGGCGGCATATGGCGGACAAAACATCTGGTAAAGACAAGTCCCGGCAATCGGGAAGAACTTCAGAAAAAAAACATATCCCTTTGGGACTGCCGTCCCCGCCTTTTCTGCGGCAGCCGATTAGTGCAGTACATGAAACTCAGATTCAAGCGGTGAAGGAGATATTCTCCGATTGCTCGGATGTGGTTTTTCGCAACGTCATGATTACGCCTGAAGTGAAAGGACTTCTCGTCTATATCGAAGGCATTGTTAATTCGGCTGATATCCAGGAACACATGCTGCGTCCGATTATTCGAGGGCTGGTGCAGCAGCGTACAGATGAACCTGATGTTCCTTTGGATGATACACGTGTTGAGCTGACACAGGTGAAGCGAGTGGATACCTGGGCTGCTGCGACAGAAGGGGTGCTGGCATCCTCCGCACTTCTGGTGGTCGATGGAAGTAGCGAAGCCTGGATGTTCAATGTCAAAGGCGGCGTCAGACGTGGTGTGGAGGAACCGCAGACAGAATCCGTGATTCGGGGACCGCGGGAGGGATTTACCGAGACGCTCCGTGTAAATACGGCCTTATTGCGGTTCAAGCTGAAAACACCCTCTCTCAAGATCGTGAGTATGACCCTTGGCACAGATACCAAGACCGATATCGTTCTAACCTATCTGGAGGATATAGCTGATCCTAAAACGATTCAGGATGTCAAGAAACGTCTGGAAAAAATAAAAATCGACGGCATCCTGGAGAGTGGGTATATCGAGGAGTTAATTGAGGATCATCCGTATTCTCCTTTTCCACAAATGCACTACTCGGAGCGTCCGGATACGGTAGCAGGCAATCTGTTGGAAGGGCGGTTTGCCATTATGGTAGATGGTACTCCCTTTGCGTTGATTGCTCCAGTCACAATGTGGCAGATGCTGCAAGCCAGCGAGGATTATTACGAACGATTCTTCATCAGTAATCTGGTGCGTTGGATTCGATTTTTGTTCGTAGCCATCGCTCTATTTCTGCCAGCGCTTTACATCGCTATTACAACATTTCATCAGGACATGCTGCCAACCACTTTGATACTGAGTATTGCCGGGGCGCGGGAAGCCATCCCTTTTCCGGCACTGGTAGAGGCTCTTATCATGGAGCTTTCCTTCGAGGCACTTCGTGAAGCAGGAGTCAGGTTACCGAAAACGGTAGGGCAGGCCGTCAGTATCTTGGGTGCGCTTGTAATTGGGCAGGCAGCCGTTCAGGCAGGGATTGTATCTGCACCAATGGTTATTATCGTATCCATGACAGGTATCGCTTCCTTTACGATTCCGCGGTTTAATTTTGCGATTACCGTTCGTCTATTGCGTTTTCCAATCATGTTACTGGCTGGCATGTTCGGACTGTATGGCATCGTGATCGGTCTGGTCCTGATTTCGGTGCATCTGACCCAGATGACCTCATTTGGTGTGCCTTATCTGTCGGGTCTTAGCCCATACAGCAAAACGGATACCAAGGATATTCTCATTCGTGTGCCGTGGTGGAAAATGATCAATCGTCCATCTACCGTCCATGATAACCATAAACGGATGAATGAGAAGATCAATGGTTCCCCCGAAGCAGAGGAAGGGTGGTAAACCCATGCAATTTATGTATAAATACCGGGCAGTTATAGCCCTGTTGTTATGTACCTCTCTCATTTCAGGTTGCTGGGATCGAGAGGAAATAAATGATGTTGCCTTTGTAATTGGTATCGCTGTGGATAAGGAGGAACAAAACTACAGATCCAGTCTGCAGATTGCTCTTCCAGGACAATCTGGTTCTTCGGGTAGTGAAGGAGGAGGAGGGGGCACAAGTGGTGATAAATCCTGGTTCATATTGTCCAATACAGCCAAAACCTTTCACGGAACATCTCTTGAAGGGCAAAAGGCGCTCTCACGCAGAATATATTACGCTCATCGGCGTACTCTGCTAATCGGTGAGGATTTGGCGAGGGAGGGCGTTGCCCCTATGCTGGATTTGATGACACGTTATCCGCTCAATCGTTTCTCAGCGTTGCCGGTTGTGACAAGAGGAGAAGCATATAAGGTCATGGATACTGATGCACCCATAGAAAAATTTCCATCTGAGATGGTACGGGAATTGTGTTTTTTAAATATGCGAAATCCCCGCTCGCTCAAGACGTTTATAGATTCCATTCTTAGCGAAGGCGTAGATCCTTTTCTGCCCATAGCTTCGGTCGTTGACACTGTGCCCAAAAACTGGAAGGACCCCAAAACGAACATCAAGATGGATGGATTGGCCATTTTCAAGAAAGACAAGCTGGTAGGCATGATCGATAAAGCACCAGCAGATGCACTAATTCTGGCCATGGGTGAGGCCAATGCACCAGAGGTTATGGTCGAGGCTCCAGGGGGAGAAGGAGATATATTCATTAAACTGAACGAGAACAATTCTTCGCTGCATCCCAGTGTCAAGAATGACAAGGTTAAGGTAAACATTCAATTATACGCCAAGGGAGTTATCGTCGATAACGAATCGAATTACGGTGACCGGCGGGAGGATGAGATATTAAAGATAAATGACGCCATCCACAAGAAAATAAAGTCAGATATTGAGGAAGGCATCCGATTGGTCCAGCAGAAGTATCGTGCCGATATTCTTGGAATCGGTCGATCTATCCATCAGCACCTGCCGGCGGAATGGGACAAGATGAAGGATCGATGGGAAGTCATTTATCCTGAAGTTGAGGTAACCGTTATTCCCCATGTCATTATTGAAAATGTAGGAGTGATCAACAAACCGATCGGTGTCGTGGAGAAGGAGGTCGTACATGATTAAACCGCTTTTGTTTACCTATCTGGGCATGGCAATTGTGGTCATCTTGATGGATTTCAGACATATGAAGCAGGCAGCAGCCATTAATCGCTGGATATCCTATGGTCTGATTGCATTGGGAACGGTCATTTGGTTCTATGTCACTCACTTGAGTAAAACGCTTTATGTCACAGTATGGATAAGCCACGTTATTCAGCGATTTTTACCTTTACCATAGATTGCAGATTAACTGACGGAAAGGAGGTATTGTATGAATCAGAGTGTGACCCATCGGCAGGTTGTGCTGCTCGTGCTGATACTCAGTATTACAGGTACGCTGATTCAGCCCCACGCTCAGGCCATTTTCTACGCGGAGCAGCATGCTTATCTCTCGTATGTGCCCGTTGTTTTTGTGATGATAATATCTCTATGGTTAATAAGTCGGGTCCAGCGACGATTTCCCAATCAGGATCTGTTCGAATCCATTGTTCAGCGATTCCCGTTTTTGGGGAGAGTAATGGGATTTCTGTACATTCTATTTTTTTTCTTCGTGTTTGCAAGAGACATCCGACTATCAGGTGACTATATAAGTATAACGCTACTGGAGAACACACCCATTTCCATCATTGTATTATCTCTGGTGGTCATGGGCGTCTTTATCGTTCGAGGCGGACTCGGTTCCTTAATCGGAATGGCGGAATTGTATGTTATGCTGTTTCTGCTGATCTCGTTGATTATACCTTTCATGCTTATTCAGCAGGTAAATATGGATAATCTCATGCCGTATTTTCATGTTGATGTTGCAGGAGTAGGCAAGGGGAGTTGGTACATATTTTCGTTTTATGGAGAGATGATTGCATTGCCGTTTGTCATCAAGGGTAGTGATTTTCGTTTCAAGTCGGTTCTATGGGGAATTATCATCTCTGCACTCCTAATGATGCTTATCCTTGTGGAGACGATAACTGCGATCGGAGTCCCTATTGCTTCCAGACTCGTATACCCATCCTATGAACTGGCAAGGCAGCTGCAAATCAGTGATTTTCTGGACCGGTTTGACCTTGCGCTGGCAGCAGCAACCATGCCAACCATGATTACGAAGATTGCATTTGATCTATACTTTGTCTGCTGGGGACTGAAGCGGATGATTCCGAAAGTGTCGGGAAAGATGATGACAGGCCCGGTGGCCTTGGTTGGATTCGTATGTGCTTTCTGGTTCTTCCGAAACGCGATTCAGCTTAATCGTTTTACCCGGGAATGGACATGGATCGCCATTGTTTTCGAAGCGCTGTTCCCCATTGTGCTGTTCCTTTTTCTTCGTCCTCGCAAAAAGGATAAAAAAGAATCCACCCAACAGAGATCGGGAGACCAGTCAAAGAAAGAGAAGCATGAGCCGGAACAAAAATCGGCTGATTCGGAGAAGGACGGAGAGAAAAGAAGGCAGGATTCTCATGGTGGGGAACTCCAGCCTTCCTGATGCATTCCATCAAAAATCCTTATAGATGAACGGGCAAAAAGAGGGAAAGCACAGTTCCCCTTCACAGAAGTACCCTGTATACTGTAGTCAGACTGATGAACATTCGGCTGAACTAACGGGGGGAACATGAATGGCTCAACATTTGGCAGGTGTGCGTGTAGCATTGACAGGACCACGAAAATCGAAAGAAATGTCCGTACTGGTTGAAAAGATGGGTGGAATCCCGCTTGTGCGACCGGCACAGGGGACCGTATTCCTGGATGATCGGAGTATCAGGGATGGGCTGGTATCCTGGATCTCAGACCCGCCAGACTGGGCGGTATTAACTACGGGTATGGGATTGGATGCATTGTTTGAAATGGCTGAGGATATGGAAGTGGCGGGAAAATTACTGGATGCATTATCGGAATCCTCAATCGCGGCAAGGGGATACAAGACGGTGAATGCACTCAAAAAGCGCAAGTTAACACCGCTGGTACGAGATGATGACGGTAGCACGGACGGGCTCATTCGAGAATTCTCCCCACATGATCTTGCAGGGAAAAAGGTCATGTTGCAGCTTCATGGGGAGACAGCTCCCAAACTCGTTGCATGGTTGGAAGAACAAGGTGCAATCGTCAGACAAGTGCTTCCTTACCGCCATGTACCGCCAGAAGAGGCAGAGCTGGAACAGTTATTAAATGAAATTCTAAAGTTCGAGGTAGATGCTGTTGTGTTCACAAGTGGACCGCAGGTCAGATTTCTGACGCAATATGCGGCCTCCCAGGACAAGCTTGAGCCGATGCTTGCAGCCTTCAGACAAGGCGTAATCCCTGCGTCTGTAGGTAAAGTAACAGCAAACTCCATGCGTGAAGAAGGCATTGAGGCACTGGTCATTCCGGAGGAAGAGAAGATGGGAGCACTCATCGTTGAGCTTGGACGTTACTTTGCAGCAGGGCGTGGGGCTAAGATTAGAGATTAGTAGCCTGCTTTTAGATCAGTTCGACAAAAAGCTTTTGGCGTCGCTTCATGAATAAAGGGTGTGCATTAAGCTTAACCGCATCGCTATATGATGCGGTTTTGTTTAGATTATAGAATTTATACGTTTTCAGCGGAGCTGAAGGATTCGATAATCGCAAGAAAAGGTGGATATGACGATGACCATTGCAGATCGTAACGCCAGGCCCCGACTGATCATTGCAGGCACCGGGAGTGGTGCAGGAAAAACGACAGTAACCTTGGGGCTGATGAGAGCACTCGCTCAGCGTGGCTTGAGTGTACAAGGGTTCAAGTGCGGCCCGGATTATATTGATCCGACATATCATACCGCAGTCACGAGCAGACCGTCACGTAATCTGGATGCATGGATGACATCGCCTGAGTATGTGAGAGATACGTTCGAGAAGGCATCGGCAGGACATGATATATCCATTATCGAAGGCGTTATGGGCCTCTACGATGGCAAAGATCCGCTTAGCAATACAGGCTCAACTGCAGAGATTGCTCTGGTCACGCAGACCCCTGTGGATGTACGCAGCATGGCTCGCAGTGCGGCCGCGATTGTACTGGGTTTTCAACATTTGGAGCCTGAATTAAATATTGCGGGAGTGATCGTTAACCGGTGTGGAAGTGCGGGTCATTACACCATTGTGAAAAAAGCCATTGAGCAGATGTGCGGCATTCCGGTGGTTGGCTGGCTGAAGCGTGACGAGGACATGTCCATTCCGGAGAGACATCTGGGACTGGTACCTGCGATCGAGCGCGGTGAACTGGAGCCATTATTTCAACGTACAGCCGATGTGTTAATGGAAGGCACTGATCTGGATCTTCTGCTGGAGCTGGCAGCAAGCGCCCCGCCGCTTCAACAAGAAAAAGGGAGTCTTGCCGCTACTACCCACGCGGATTCGGCTAATGCTGAATCAGGCTCGAATTACGATTCGCAATTCGATTCAGTGATCCACGTTAATAATCGACATGTATCATATGCGGTGCAGCCTGTCATTGCCGTTGCGCGTGATGCGGCATTTAATTTCTATTATCCCGATAATCTGGAATTGCTCGAAGCAGCCGGGGCCCGATTACAATACTTCAGCCCGCTCGCTGGTGAAGGTATTCCAATGGATGTGGATGGGATCTATTTGGGCGGTGGGTTTCCTGAGGAATTTGCAGCAGAGATTGCCGGTAACCAAGGGTTCTTGGAAGGACTTCGACAGGCGGTACAATCCAACATGCCGTTATTTGCCGAGTGTGGTGGTTACATGGTGCTCGGGGAAACGTTAACCGACCGTGAGGGAGTCACCTTCAACATGGCGGGCATTATCCCCGCTCAGGTGCAGATGCAGAAGAAGCGAGCTGCGCTTGGCTATCGTGAAGCGAGTAGCATTCAGGATTCCTTTTTGCTGAAAAAGGGTGAAGTGCTACGGGGTCATGAATTTCATTATTCCACGATGACCTATCGTGATGAAGCAACGATTCCTTATGCATATGAGACCAAGGGGTTGCGCGGCCTGAAGCAAGAAGGGTATGCGGCAGGCAACATCGTGGCGGGGTATACGCACGTTCATCTGGGCTCTTACCCGGCAGCCGCTCAAAGATGGGTGGAACATTGTTTAGCCTATCGGCAGGAGCGATATATGCAGAGATAATAGCAGCTTTTTATAGCTCAAATAGATAGCTGAATTCAATAAGCAAAATGGCTCTAATCTCGCTTTTGCCTCCTGAGTCTTTGGTCGTGAAGTTGGCGATCCCATTCTGAATTAAAGGTTTTTAGATGAATATGTGGAATGAATAAAAGACAGAATCATTATGCGAGGGAGGGACATCATGATGAGAACCGTATGTGTAACGGGAGCTGCTCGGGGATTGGGATTGGCTTTGACGGCACAGATGCTGAAGAGAGGGTATCTCGTGTATGCGGCCGGTCTGGACGTGGAGGATTCCGAGGGGATTCGTATGCTTGCAGAAGGATATCCTGACCATCTGCGCGCCATCGAACTGGATATCGCGGACGACCTGTCGGTAGCTTTGTTCACGGAGACGTTGAAGCTGGATACGAATCATTTGGATATGCTGATCAATAATGCGGCTATACTAGGGAGTATTACGGATCATATCCGCGGGCCGTTGAATATGGCGGAGATGGCTGAAGTATTTAATGTGAACACCTTAGGCACACTGCGTGTGACTCATTCCCTGTGCCCCTCCTTCTTCAAGGGCAGGTCAAGCTGATTGTTGATATCTCTTCCGAGGCTGGAAGTATAGAGCAATGCAGTCGGGATGGGTGGTATGCCTATTGTATGTCCAAAGCTGCTTTGAACATGCAGGCCCGTCTTGTGCACAATGGTCTGAAGGATGAAGGCGGACAAGTGATGCTTGTGCATCCCGGTTGGGTACAGAGTTATATGAGGGGCGAATTGGATGTTTCTGCGGATCTCACGCCCGAGCAATCTGCACAGCATATCGCAGTACTTATCGACCGCCATGAACAGTTTAAAGGAGATCAACCCGCATATGTGGACTACAAGGGCGAGAAGCTCCCCTGGTAGTTGATTGATACAGTGAGGTGAACAAGAAAGGAGATTGATTGAATGGATCATCGTAAAAAAGCATTACTACTTGGCGATTATACACATCCGGATTGGCACCCGCTTCAAGGTGTGGATGCGGAGATTAGCCGAATTTTCCATGATACTATGACTGTGCAGTGCAGTGAGAATCGGAATATGCTGCTGCAAGAAAATATAACCGGGTTTGATGTATGTATCTCATACATGGACGATTGGAAGGGGAAAGTCTCTCCACAGCAGACAGCAGGTTTGTTGTCCTATGTAAGTAATGGAGGTGGACTGGTCATTATACATAACGGCATTTCGCTCCAAAATCGTTATGAGCTCAAACAGATGATCGGTGCCAAGTTCCTGCATCATCCGGCATATGCACCGCTTGAATTTACTGTAACGGCGGAAAGCCATCCCGTGACGGAGGGCATTTCGAATTTCACAATGGAAGAAGAGCCGTATCAGTTCGAATTTGGTTCTTTTGCCGAAACGAAAATATTGCTGGAATATCAATCCGAAGATGGACCAAAACCTGCGGTTTGGGCTCATCGATATGGTGTTGGACGTATTGTGTATCTGATGCCGGGTCACCATGTGCCGTCTTTTGCACACGAAACGTACCGTAAATTACTTCTGCAAGCAGGCAAATGGGCTGCACGTTACGTCTGATCGGACACGCAACTTTGCATGCAGAGTATAAGGGGTATAATATAGAGATCAACGAAGAGGAGGATGACAAAAATGAGCGATTTGTTCAAAAAGGCGATCTCGTTAGGGCTTGGTCTTACTGTTGTAAGCAAAGAAAAGATTGAGAAAACCGTGGATGATTTGGTCAAGCGCGGGGAACTTGCGCCCGGTGAATCCAAAGCTTTGGTTGAACGTCTGCTGGAACGGGGCGATGAAGAGCAGGGTCAGTTCAAGAGAATGATTCAGGAGCAGGTCAAGCGAGTGCTTCAGGAAGCTGGTGTGGCATCCGAAAGTGATGTAACCAGTCTGGAACAGCGCGTTGCTGTCCTGGAGAAAAAACTTGCCGAACTGGGCCAATCACCACAGCTCCACCCTGATGAATCCCCGGCTCCACTTGAAGTTCCTCCTCCTCTCAAAGGAAACGAGATCGAGTAGATGGCAGTGCGAATCAAACATGTCGGCAGATACCGTGAAATTGCCATGGCGCTAGTGCGTCATGGCTTCGGTTATATGGTCGAGGAGCTGGGTTTGTTCCAGCTGCTGGCTCTGCCCAGACGGTGGATGTCGCGTGAAGCACACACCACCAAAACGCTGAGTGAACGCATCAGGCTTGTGCTGCAGGAGCTGGGGCCAGCTTTCGTTAAGCTGGGGCAACTCGCAAGTACAAGGGCAGATCTGTTGCCTGAGTCTGTCATTCGTGAGCTGGTGAAGTTGCAGGATCAGGTCCCCCCGTTCTCTTCCGAGACGGCACGGGGTATTTTGGAACAGGAATTGGATACACCGCTGGAGGAGATCTTTTCCCGGTTTGAGGATACCCCTGTAGCTGCGGCCAGCATTGGACAGGTGCATCTGGGCAAACTTCGAAGCGGTGAGTCGGTAGCCATCAAGATTCAGCGGCCGGGTATATCGCGTATTGTGCAGCGTGACCTGGATATTTTGCGTGAGCTGACAGCCATGGCCGAGAAGCGCTGGGATTGGGTGAAGCAATATCAGATTCCGCAAATGGTCGAAGAATATGCTCAGGCCCTAATGGCCGAGCTGGATTATACGGTCGAAGGCCGCAATACGGAAAAGATTGCACAGCAATACCAACAGGACAACAAGGTGAAAATCCCGGCAATCTACTGGGATCAGACTTCATCCCGTGTACTCACGATGGAGTATATCGAAGGTATCAAACTCAATGATCGTGAAGAACTGGTTAGACGCGGTCATGATCTGAATAACATTGCCGAGCGGCTGGTGGATTCATTATTGAATCAGATTTTTATTCAGGGTTTCTTTCACGCTGATCCACATCCGGGCAATCTGATGGTATTGAAGGATGGACGTCTTGCCTTTATAGACTTCGGTATGGTGGGCAGTCTGAGTGATGAGATGAAACAGCAGCTTGCTTCGCTTATTATTGGGTTAATGCGCAAAGATACGGACAGTATGATCCGGGCAATTGAGAAATTGGGCATGATGCCAGATGACATGGACCTGCGTGGGCTTCATGTGGATTTGGACAAGTTGCGTACCAAATATTATGATATTCCTTTTTCCAAGATTAGTGTGGGTCAGGCGTTAAATGACTTGTTCGGCGTAGCCCAGAGGCACCGGGTTGTCATGCCTGCCGATATTCTGCTGCTCGGTAAATCGTTGCTAACAATGGAAGGTGTCATCGAACATCTCGATCCTTCCCTGAGCATCGTAGATATGGCCGAGCCCTTTGGGCGGAAGCTGATCAAGGAACGTTTTAGCGCAGGAAGAATAAAGAATCGGTTGTTCCGCAGTGCGGCTGATATGGCCGAAAGTGTCATTGGTCTGCCAGGGCAGTTAAGGCAATTATCATCCATTATTAGCAAAGGCAAGTTGAGGCTGGAGATCAGTGTCCCTGAACTGGATGCACTCATGCGCAGAATGGACCAAATCAGTAATCGGCTGTCTTTCAGTATTGTGTTACTCGCTTTTTGTATCATCATGGTTGGTTTGATTATTGGTTCGTCGATCAGTCATCAGTCCACGATGCTGTGGGATATTCCGGTCATTGAGATTGGTTTCCTGGTGGCGATTCTGATGGTGGCTTTCCTGCTCTATTCGATATTCAAATCGGGAAGGTTCTAGCAATAGCATGACATTACAGAGTACCCGCAAAGAGACTTTCTCCAAAGGATCTTTGCGGGTTATTTTTTGTGAATAGAGAATTGGTGAGTAAATTATAGAAATATTAAGATAATAGAAGAAAAGGTTCTGTTTTTTCGCCTTAACTGTATTAGTACATATCCAGTCCTGTGACTATAATAATAGGTCAGTACATTAACGGACCCGGTTTTTCTGAGAGGGGAAAACCTATGATATCAGGATCAGCTCCTGATGTCGCACGAGTAAGACAACTGAGGGCAGTAATGGAATATCAGCGGTACACACTGGAACGGAAAAGACATGAGTGCTCATGAACCCGTCAAGGTTATACGGATGGGGAAGAATGGTGCAGCTCAGGCAAGAGCATAGACGAATGATGCGGAGCGGGATCCGTTGTTTTGTGCTGTCCTGGGTAGTTGGTTAGTGTGAACGTCTTCCGTTACTCTTCAGTAAGATTGTCCATTCTGAGGAATACACGTAGGAGGAACGGCAAGAACATATGAATACTTTAAAACAACAATGGTTTGGCAACATTCGCGGAGACGTGCTGGCAGGCATTACGGTAGCGCTGGCGTTAATTCCGGAAGCCATTGCGTTCTCCATCATTGCGGGTGTTGATCCGATGGTCGGGTTGTATGCTTCGATTACAATTGCAATTGTGATCTCGATAGCTGGTGGAAGACCAGGCATGATCTCGGCGGCAACAGGTGCCATGGCGGTACTGATGGTTGGACTCGTCAAGGATTATGGCGTGGAATACCTTTTTGCAGCAACGATATTAACAGGAATTATTCAGTTTCTACTGGGCATATTTAAGGTTGGACGGTTTATTACGTTTGTGCCTCATTCGGTACTGACCGGATTCGTGAATGCACTGGCTATACTGATCTTTATGGCGCAGTTAACCCACTTCACGGGAGCGAATTGGATTATGTATGCGATGGTGGCGGGCACGCTGGCGATCGTTTATATTTTGCCACGGTTTTTCAAAGGCGTTCCAGCTCCACTGATTGCGATTATCGTGATGACGATTATTACCTTGGTGTTTCATCTCGATGTAAGAACAGTCGGCGACATGGGGAATATAACGAGCACTCTGCCGATGTTCCACTTGCCGAATATTGCGTGGACTTGGGACACGCTGATGATTCTGCTGCCTTATTCATTCACCATGGCACTGGTTGGTTTGCTGGAATCCCTGCTGACTGCAACCATCGTGGATGAGATGACCGAGACCAAGAGCAGCAAGAACCGTGAGGTGCGTGGTCAGGGTATCGCGAATTTTGTGAACGGTTTGTTTGGCGGCATGGGCGGCTGTGCGATGATTGGGCAGTCGGTCATTAATGTGAAGTCTGGCGGACGTGGAAGATTGTCCACGTTTACTGCGGGTGCGTTTCTCGCGATCCTGTTGTTGCTGTTTAGCGGCGTGGTGAAACAGGTGCCGATGGGTGCGCTCGTCGGTGTAATGTTTATGGTGTGTATCGGAACATTCGACTGGAGTTCCATTAAAAATATTGCTCGTGTGCCTCGGGCGGAAGCCTTTGTCATGATCGTGACGGTGGCAATTGTGGTCTATACCCACGATCTGTCGATCGGGGTCATGGTAGGCGTTGTGCTCAGCGTGTTGCATTTTGGCTGGAAACAGACCAAGATTCGTGTTCAGGCGAGCCAGGAGCAAGGGCAGAAAGTATATCGGGTTCATGGACCGTTCTTCTTCGGTTCTTCGTCCCGGTTTGTGGACGAGTTCGATGCAGAAGCTGATCCGAAGGAAATCACGATTGATTTCGGAGGTTCACATATCTGGGACAATACTGCGGTTGTGGCTATTGGCAAAGTGAAGTTCAAATACGCGAAGCTGGGCAAAACTGTGCACCTGCGCGGGTTGAACGAAGAGAGCACTCGCATTCTTGAACGGAGTGGATTTGCGACAGCTGGAGGGCACGGCTCGTAACTTGGTTGCAACGAAGTAAACAACGAATAGATAACATAAAAAGATGCATTTTAATCAGCGGCGCACTTTTTCCGGATTTAATCGGGGAGAGGGCGTCGCTGTTTTTTATTAGAGCCTGAGGCATGCTAGGTCATTTCCACATCATCAGCAATCTGAAGGCAGATCTAGAGTCACTTGGTTGATACAAGTCACGCTGATCTCGAGATTTTATGCTACAAGTTAGGGTGTAACGCTGTATCCCCTTTTGTTTTGCTTGACTAACGTGTAAACTACAGGGTATGGAGAAGAAGAGCAACGAGTGGATTGCTTTTTAAAAAATTCATTTCATAAACATGATTGATATAAGGAAAACTAGTCTTGATGGCAGATACTGATACTAAGGTCATTATGAAATGGACTTATCTAAATGAATATACAGAGGTGTAACGATTGGCAAACTTTGAACAACTGGGCATTCGCCCGGAATGGTGCGAGATCCTGAAACATCAGGGCATCGCCGTGCCGACTCCGGTACAGGAGCGTTCGATTCCGGTACTGCTGGGTGGACGCGATATTATCGCCGAGGCACAGACAGGAACAGGGAAAACGCTGGCATTTTTGCTGCCGATTATTCAGAAAATTAACGTATCGGACCGTTCGCCACAAGCGTTGATTATTGCGCCTACGCGTGAGCTTGCGCTGCAAATTACGGAAGAAGCGAAGAAACTCACGGCAAACGACGATAAACTGCACGTGCTTGCCGTATACGGCGGGCAGGATGTGGACAAGCAACTGCGTAAATTGCAGAACGGTACCCAGATCGTTATTGGTACACCAGGTCGTCTCCTGGATCACCTGCGCCGTGGCACGTTGAAGCTTGATAATGTGAAGAAACTGGTGCTGGATGAAGCCGACCAAATGTTGCACATGGGCTTCCTGGACGATGTGGAAACGATTCTTAGTGAGCTTCCACACAAACGTCAGACCATGCTGTTCTCAGCAACAATGCCGAAGGGCATTCGCAACCTGGCGAAGACCTACATGAAAGATCCGGAAGATGTAAAAGTATCTTCCCAATCTGTTATTCCGATCAAACAAATTCGCCAGCAAGTGCTGGAATGCACGGATCGTGGTAAATTAGAAGCACTTCGCGGCATGATTGATACGTATCGCCCATACTTGGCGATTATTTTCTGTCGGACCAAGCGTCGTGCATCCAAGCTGAACCAAGATCTGCGTGAAGCAGGTTATGCAAGTGATGAACTTCATGGAGATCTGTCCCAATCCAAGCGTGAGAACGTCATGAAAGCGTTCCGCGATGCCAAACTGCAAGTGCTGGTTGCTACAGATGTAGCTGCACGTGGACTTGATGTTGAAGGCGTTACGCATGTATTTAACTACGATATGCCGCATGATGCGGAAAGTTATATTCACCGGATTGGTCGTACGGGCCGTGCAGGCGGTACAGGTCTTGCTGTAACGTTTGCAACAGAGCACGACAGACCGGAACTAGCACGTATTGAACAAGGGATCGACCAGAAGCTGTCCCGTATCCAGTGGACAAGCGAAGGTCCAATTGCTTCAACTGGAGCAGCTAGACGTTCCATCAACAGTCA
The DNA here is from genome assembly GCF_984798905.1 of Paenibacillus sp. SRL342. Classification (NCBI taxonomy): domain Bacteria; kingdom Bacillati; phylum Bacillota; class Bacilli; order Caryophanales; family Paenibacillaceae; genus Paenibacillus; species Paenibacillus sp. SRL342. The sequence continues at coordinate 6,663,091 of NZ_OZ481790.1, read as the reverse complement.
AGGGGATGACGAACGTTCAGGCGGACGCTCTTCCGGAACTGGTAGTGCCCGTCGCGGTGCAGGCCGTAACGATCGCAGAGATGGCGGACGTGGGGGGCGTGGTTCCCGCGGCGGCGAAGGTGGACGCAGTGAAGGTGGCCGCAGTGGTGGTCGTAGCGCTGGCCGCAGCAGCGACAGCAGTCGTGGTGCAGCGGGTCAAGGTGGACGCGGTGCAGGTCGCAGTGGCGACGAGCGCAGCGCAGGTCGTGGTTCCGCGCGCAGCAGCGACAGCAGTCGCGGAGCAGCGGGCCAAGGCGGACGCGGTGCAGCTAGCAGCGGCTGGGCTGGCCGTAGCGCCGACAAGCGCAGCTCCGGGCGCAGCAGCGAAGGCTCTCGCCGTCCGGAATCCGCAGGACGCGGACCGGCAAAGGGCGACCGTCGCGATTCCCGTCGCGGACGGTAAAGCCTTGGCGCAAGCGGCGATGCAGCCGCAATTGCGCAGGCACCATGCCATGCCACAGGGTTTGGCATGGCACATATGAGAGGGTTCGGGTACAGATGTACCGAACCCTCAGATCAAGGGTCGCGACGGAACCACGTCGCGGCCCTTTTTCAACAGGGCAGATGATCATTTTCGCTTATTCTTTTTGTCATCTGTGAGTGCCTGTTTGTGCGCCTGCTTGATCCATGGAAGATGCCATTTAGGTATTCCCCATCTAGTTTTTCTTTCTGTCCGTGTACTGCGCATAGCACTTGGCAAACTTCCATAAAATTCAAAACACCTCATCCTAGACCTAAGGATGGGGTGTTTTTGGATTAATTCTTATATCATTAGAATCATAACCTTCGATCTGTGGTGCTGACGCGCATGCAGGGATGGATGAAATTGCATTCGTCTATATACAGGGAATGAGTTTGCACTAAACTACGTTTTTCTTTCTCAATATATCATCCCTACAGCTGAACATCTGCGTATTGATCCCGATATTTCTCGTTATACACCCGGCCTACTGACTCCGCCAGTCCCCCGCGTGCCTTGCTCGGATAGCGTTCAATCGTGTGATAAAGTCTCATGAATCGATCCTTGGGCATAAAGCGGGCGTAGCGGGTAATAAGACTAGGGAATAACTCAATATATTTGCTCTTGCGCACGGCAGCAGCAGCTACGGCTGTAAGAATCTGAATACCATTGTGGAGCTGTAAAATGTTCACTTCATAGGTTGCGATATAACGAATCGCATCTTCCCGGATCAAATCCGGCTTAAGTCGTGCGATCTCACCGATATATTCAGCCAGTAGCCGCTCGAAGCTGCGTAACAGCAAGGGCTTGAGCTGCAGATCCATATCACTGCGCAGTACAAAGGATTGTAACAGCGCAACCTGTTGCAGTCGAATCCGGTCATTGTAGACGAGTGAGCCGATCTCGCGGAGCATCTCATAGGCAAGTGCTTCATCCTGCTTTCGAGCTTCAGCGACCAGAGCCCAGTTGCGGTTAATACCCTGGCGGATGAGTTCCTCATCCTGTTGCAACGTGCGCTTCAACTCGCGCTGCTGCTGTACCTCGAACGAACGTTTCTGCATGAAAATCAGTAAGGCCAGAAGCAGCAGGGAAACGCTGGCTGCCGCCATGGTCTGATCTATGGTTTCACCAAAATAGGTGGCAGCAGCACCGAACAATATCGTAATGAACAGGTCGCGTGCAATTCGACGTTTCACACGGGAAGTTGCCTTCGCTTGAACGGAATTCAGGGTACCCCGGCCACAGGCCGTGCACTCCTCTTCCCACAGGCAGGTATACTGTCCACAACGGGTGCAGACTTGCAACTTTTCATAGGCATAGGTCGTTCGTTGAAATGGTCGTATGGATACAACTAGTTTAGTACTCATGCTCAATCACGCTCACCATTCAGAATAGTGTAGAGGGTACGATCCGTGTCTTCCCGGGAGACCGGTTTCCGCCGATGAAGCTGGAGTGCAAAACCCTTTATCATGACAAAAAGAAACAATATGGCGAGGCATCCGTATGTAACCATAATCCGTTCCCTTCTATAGCTTGATAATCAAGCGCTGTTATATTGCAGTTTGCTGGCAATAACTATATCATATTTCCATAGTTGGTACTTTTGTGCCAGTTACAGGCGTGAAATCGTCGATTATTGTCAGTCATTACAAAACTGTAACTCAAGATAGGGGTGCTTTTCAGAATTTATTAGCAGACTGTTAAGATTTCCTTAAGGCTTGACGCCTATAATAAACTATTCCCATTTTAATCTCAAACGTGAAGGAGTACACCCAATGCTGCGGACACGCAAAATACGCTGGCTCAGCGGAACGATGGTTCTGCTGGCAATTCTAACGCTACTGCTACCTCAAGCGTTGCTGCCACAAGCTGCAGCGGCTCAGGCACAGACAAGCGGAATCGATGCGGTACTTGTAGCCGATGTAAGTAACTCGATGAATACAAGTGACCGTGACAAGATTAGTAATGAGGCCATGAAAATGTTTGTTGATATGCTGCCGGTCCAGGGGGACAAGGTAGGAATTGTTGCATATACCGATCAGGTGGAGCGGGAAAAGGCTATGCTGGAGATTCAGTCCGATGCGGACAAGAGTAGCCTGAAGGATTTTATTGATCAACTCGGCCGAGGCCCATATACCGATGTCTCAGTTGGTGTCGCTGAAGCCGTAAACATACTGAATCATGGTGCAGACCCATCCCACTCGCCGATGATCGTGCTGCTGGCGGATGGCAACAATGACTTTAACAAAACCAAAGGCCGTACACAGGCACAATCCGACGCTGATCTGGCGAAAGCCGTGAAGGAAGCACAGGATCAAGGTATTCCGGTGTATACGATTGGACTGAACGCGGATGGCAAGCTGAACAAGAATGCACTCGCAGACCTGGCTCAGCAGACCGGAGGCAAGTCATTCATTACCGATACGCCGGATGATCTGCCACAGATTCTGAGTGAGATCTTCGCCGATCATGCCAAACTGAATGTGGTGAAGCTGCCCTCTGTAACGGGAAACGGCAGTTATCAGGAAGTTACCGTGAATGTGCCGAATGACAGTGTATTGGAAGCAAATATTTCGATCATGTCTTCGAAGCCGGTGGAAGTGCAATTGACGGACCCTTCCGGACAAGCCGTGGACCTGAATTCGGATGCAGCCAAGCTCTCGACGTCGAAGAGTTATTCACTCGTGAAGCTGTTGAAACCCCAAGAGGGAGACTGGAAACTTCGGGTAAAAGGGGCTCCGAAAGACAGCATCGATATCAACCTGTTGTTCAACTACGATCTTCAGCTCGTTGTGGACCCAATTAAGACCAAGTCCTATACCAAAGGGGACAAGGTTGACCTTGCAGCCAAACTGGAGAATGGCGGTCAGCCACTTCAGGATAATGATCTGTATACAGATATGAAGGCCACGCTGGTTGTGAAAGATGTAGATACAGGCAAAAGTGATGAACAACCGCTGGAAAACACCGGTTCTGGTTTTGCCGGAACGTTTGAAGTACCAGACAATCATAACTATGAATTAGTCATCCGTGCGGAAGAAGACAGCTTCTACCGTGAAAGTGAGCCAATCACGATCAACGCGAGCGGAGCAGCCGGAAGTGGATCTCAACCGACAACGTCAGGCGGTGAACAGGATAAGCCGTTTCCTTGGTTACCTGTCATTCTGGGTGTTGTAGCCCTGATTGTGGTCGGTGTTGGTGCCTGGTTCCTGATGGGCTTGCTGAAACGCAAAAACCGGGGATTTGTAGGTCAGATGGTTGTGGAGATTCGTGATGAGAACACGGGAGACAAGTCCTATCCGCAATATAAAAAGCTGGTATCCTTCCGCGGCAGATTCCATCTGCATCAGTTGTTGCAACTGGACCCTGAGCTGAAGGAAACCGAAAAATATGTATTTACGCCCAGCAATGGGGATCGAATTATAATCCGTAACACCGCTGGCGGTACGCTGGAGAAATCCGGTCGTGCAGTCGATGCAAGCTCAGGCGTTGAACTGAAGAACGGTGACCGACTGAGCATCCCGCTGCAACAGGCGGACAAAACCATTTTAATTGAGTATCTGGTGTGAAAGATTATAGCTAAGTGAATGTAAGCTATATAAGTTGAACTAATCCATTTACACGAGAACGCAGAGGACAGAAAAAAGCTGGAGAAGCGAAGGGTTCGCCTTTATACCCAGATGTTCACCTTTGGAAAATAGAATCAAAAAATCTGGGTATAACAGCGATCGGAAGGTTGTTCTGTCAACGGAGTGGCAAGTGTAAATATTCTTTAGTTTGAATTATATAGATTGAAGCATACGTGCGTTAATCTAAGGAGGACATGGAATGAAACCGATTGTTAGAGAACATATTCAGCAACTGGATGTATCACTTGGCGGAGGTATTGTCAGTGAGAAGATCAGAGTTGATACGATTGATAACCCCATTCTGATTATTGGTCTGGGAGGAACGGGAATTGATGCGCTGCTGCGCCTCAAATATCAGATTAACCGTCGTTTCAAGCTGCCACAAGACCCGGTATCCAAGAAAAAAATGGACAAACCGGACAATGTGGAGTTTCTGGCTTTTGAGACAAACGAACAGGATCGTGCCAAAAAGTATAAAGGGATCGGACTTGATCCGATCAATGAATTCGTGCTGCTGTCCAATGCCGAGATTGGCGGACTTCTTCAGAACCGCAGCGTGCTGGAGCCGTACATTACGGACTGGCTGTCTCCCGAACTGAGCATCACGGACGGCATGAACGGCGCCGCAGGGGTGCGTCAGGCTGGACGTCTGCTCCTGTTCACCAAGATTAATCAGGTCGTGCAGGCCATCGACAAAAAGATCAAAACCTTATCCGTAGGCACCAACAAAAAACTGATGGTGTTCCTGCTGACAGGTCTGTCCGGCGGTACAGGCAGCGGTTGCTTCCTCGATATTTCCTATATCGTGCGCGGTATTATCGAACGGGATCACGGCTCAGCCGGGATTGACCGCGTGAATACGCTGGGATATCTGTTCACGCCAGACGTGAACCTGTCCAACAAAAGCTTGAGCGAACACACTCGTGAATACATTCGCAAGAACGGATATGCTGCACTCAAAGAGCTGGATTACTGGATGAACGTGGATAGCCGCGGTGAGCGGTTTACACAGAAGTACGGCAATATTTTAACCGTGAACTCACCATTGCCGCCATTTAACCTGTGTCATCTGATCTCTGCGACCAATACCGAAGGCAAATTGCTGGAGAACGCCTATGATTACTGCATGAACGTCACGGCCGAGAACATTACCAACTTCATGGCAAGTGAGGAGAAGCAGTCGGGTGAGGAGTTTGCGATCCATGACTATATCAGCAACATCCGGACCAACATTGCACAGATGAACAAGGTGTACCCGGCGAACTATGATTACAACATCATCGGTGCATCTTCGGCTGTACTGCCGATTGAAGAGATGACAACGTATCTGGCTTACCGGATGTTCGACAAAATGAACACCATGTTCTCCAAAGCACCAAACCAGGAGGATACCGAGAAGTTTGCCCGCAAGCTGGGCATTGATCTCGAAAGTGTGGTCAAGTCTTTTGAAGCCCGCGTGCCAGAGCCGCTGCCTGGTTATCAGAACAGCGAGCGTTTATCCTATGGCAACGTGGTGAAATCACAGGTTGTGAATATGGACACCGAACTGGAGCAGAACTTCCTGGCCCGTGCCCGTGAAGAATATATCAAGGCGAAGAAACAACTGCCGGGTGAGATTGCTGGTCAGTTCACCGAACAGATCCGGCGTATGTTTTTGCATCCCGAACAAGGTCCCTTCTATGTCTCTCGTCTGATTTATACGGAAAAAGGTTTCTGTGTACTGAAGATGATTCAGTCGTACATTGAAACCCTGCGTGAGAATGCCTTCCGCATTCCGCGTGATATTGAAGCGGCTCAGGAGCAGTCCGAAGAGAAGCTGGGCGATGCGAAGAGTGCTTTTGTCTCCAAAGAGAAGAAAAAGAATGCTTATATTGAAGCAAAAATTCATGAGTACTGGCTGCACGCCGACGTGGAACGCAACGATCAGATGATCGAGTTCTATGAAGATCTGTATGAGTTGCTGAACCAGGAGAACAGCCGCATTTATAACGTATTTACCGAAACGCTGAACGCCCTTAGCTCGATATTCGCCAAGAACGGTGATCTGCTGACACGCGGCGAGGAACAAGCCGATCACAAAGGCAACAAAACATATTACTGGAACGTTGTGAGTGTACCGGATATCGTCAGTGTGGTGGACGGGCTGTTGGATAAACGTGATACAGATGATCTGATCCGTGACTTCTCTCGTGAATTGCTAGAAAACTCCAGCCAGTGGGTGAAAGAGAACGAGATTGATATCGTCAGCTCCATCTCCGACTTCCTGAGTGAGAAATTCGGTGATCTGATTACCCGTTCCATGGAAGATTTCCTGGTGATCAAGTACGGTCAGGATGAGTCAGTCGAGAAATTCGTGGAACGTTTCATTGCTGGCAAGCTGGATGATGAGGCTGTTCCAGTGTTCAATCTGAGCAACAGTACAGGCAGTCTGCATTTCCCTTCATGGGGATTTGTATCGGTACCTGCACAGGCGCCGGGCATTCTGAAAGGGATTCGCAATTATCAGAACAATGCCGTGGGCAAGTCTCATTTTACCGTTAAGGAAAGTGAAGTGCGTAACCGGATTTTCTGGCTGAATACCCGCAACGGGGTACCACTCTTTGTGTATACACCGCTTAAGGTATATGAGGAAAGTTATGAACGTACCATTTTGGACAAAGAAGGCATTGGTCGTCACTTGGTGCAAACGGAGAAAAACAACTGGACCTATCTGCCGTCTCCGATTCCAGAGAAATCATGGGGAGATGTGTACGAGAACGCCCGCGTGAAGCAGTATAACGCCCGTGTGCGTAACGAATTTGAGCAGGCGCTTGGATACAACATTGTGACAGCCAAATCGATTGATGAGAATACAAGCAACCGGTATGCGATTGTGACAACAGAAGCGTTTGACCTGTCTGCTAAACTGGGGGCCTACGACATGCGTCTGACGTCCACCACGCCGAACCTGGGCGAAGTGAAGCGGGCGGTGATCGAGCTGAAACGTCTGCAATCCGAAGGGTTGCCACGTGTGGGAGTTAAGGATATTTTCGGCAGTATTAATGAAGATATGGCTAAAGAAAACCTGGTACGCTCCCCGCAGCTGATCGCACGCGTACGTGAGGAACTGGCGAAGATGAATGCCATCTCGGCCAAAGTTGCAGAACTCGAAGGCATTCTTGCCCAGTACCAGGATGAAGAGCAGTGGTATGACCGCTTCATCGAAGCGTTATATACCGACACCATCGTCAAAAAAGGTGCGCTCTACGTCTATGACCGTGACCCGGAAGAAGATGCATGGGAGCCATTCGCTAACCTGATGAAGAGCCGTAACTTTGCCGAGTATGAAGTGTTTGGCAACTTCCGCGGTCTGGCTGAGAAGGATCGCAGTACACTGCTTCGTAAAGCCTCCCGTCGGGATAATGATCTGACGGCTTCAGAAGATATCACCCCATTGCTGACGAAGCTGGATGATCTGGCTGCGCTGTTCATGGAATCACGTGATCGTCTGGAGTATGAGCGGGTAGAACTGGCTAACGGAGAAGACATCTATCAGTTCTACAGAACGATGTCGTCCAAGCTGAACGACATTCGCAGAAGGCTGAAGTAAGATGGCGGCCGGGATGGAGTTCAATTCGAACAATACCCTGAAGCGTGATCTGGAGAAGTATGCAGCGCAGTATGCAATAGAGCAGGAGCGTCAAGGCAGCCTGGGTGATGGACGCAGCAGTATCCATTACCCGGCGTTGTTCCTGTTTGTGGGTGATCTGGTTGCACCTGCTGTGTCTGCTGTGCAGGAGATCAATCGGCTGAAATGGGATAACGGAGACGGTGTAGTCTACGTTCAGATCGGGACAGAAGATCAGAAAGAGCATCCGGTTGAAACGAGGAATGTTGGCTCGTCCGATGATGGTCAGGTGACTCGTCACCGCTTGCCTCTGTCCGCTGGGCAGACGGAGCGACCGTCCAAAACACGGCGTAAGGATGTACATCGCAGTTTCCACGAATCGGATCAGGCGCTCTACGATCTGAATCGTACGCTTCGGCGGGTCAGTAACCGAATTGCCGAATATGGACGGCTGTACTCGTCATTTGATCGGATTTACGTTACGGTGGTAACCAGAGCGGATGATCCGCTGAATGTATTGTTGCCAGAGCTCACCAAGCTGACGGAGACCATTTTGTCCCAAGCCTTCAAGTCCGTGCAGACGGATCTGCATGTATTGGTCAGTGAGATGGAACAGGTGGATTCCTTCGGGTATACCAGCGCAGCAGGCCTCGCTTTTCTGCGGGAACTGGATTATATGCAGTCCTTGGACTACACATTCAGCGGTAATCTGCTGGTGACGGAGGATGGGATCTCCATTCCGGTTACACATCCCGCGTCACCGTTGTTTGATCTGGTATATCTGTTGTCCGACAAAAATGAGCGCGGAACCGGCGTTCCCGGTGGCTGGATCGAAAATGCCGAGATCATCTGCCGCATCTGCCTGCTGAAGAACAGGAAGCAGGGAACGGATCACTCGGGTACCGTTTCAAGTACGGGAGCGAACACGTACAACAATACATCCTTTAAAAACAATATTCGTACCACCTCTGATCAGCATGGTTATGCCAGCGCGGGTTTTGCCGAGATCAGGCGGCCAAACAAGCCAATTGCACTGGCGGTGTTATATCACATGTATCGGTATCTGCTCGCACGCATGCGGCAAGAGCCGGATTGGAGCATCAAGGACAAGCTTGTTTTCTTTGGACTGGACGCGGCCTCGGTGGAACGCAAAGTTGAAGGCCTGCTGCCCGATGATGATCTGGTTAGTGGCATGAGCGGCATCATGACGCATAACGTCAGTTTCTCTGATCTGAAGCCACTCTCACTTCGTGAAGCGGAGAGAGCGTTGTTTGGACAAGGAGCCGAGTCATACTTCCGTGATAACGTTGTCCGTCTTGTCGAAGAGCGTGTGCGCGAGCGCAGCTCCGGCGGCTCTCTGCGCCGTCAGGCTGAACAATCCCGAGCGGAGCATCCAGAGGTTGGTTACTTCCAATGGGCAGCCTGGAGTGACAGTGAGCCTGGCAGTGTACGTGAAGCGCTGCTTGGACTGATTCGGGATAAATCGATGCAGCTTGAATCGGCACGTGCTCTGCTGGAGCAACGTCAGCAAGAGCGAGTGGAGGATCAGTCGTTCAAACGAGCGTTGTTCCGTGATAAGCAGAATGTGCGCAATCTGATTGACTGCATGCTGGAGCGAGTGTATGTACCAAAGGTAGAATTACTGCGACTGGAAAATGAATTACATCTGCTGCGCATCTACGATACGGAGATGGAAGAACTTCATCGTTTCAGTCGCCAAGTCACAGCAGCACTTGAAGCGCTGGAACGCACACTGCGGGAGACAGCTGCCCAAAGTATCGCTGCTGCCGATGAATACATCGGACAAAACGTGATGGAGTACTACGGCAAAGTGACGGAAGAGCTAATCATTGATTTGGAGGCCAAGCGCGGACGGGATGTATGGTTTGAGGACCGTTACATGGGAGACATGAACCGGCTCGCCACAGAAGGCGATGATCGTCTGTTGAAACGCCTGATGGAGGTATGTCACTCGTTGCTGCTTACGGCAGAGCCGTTGCAATTGCCATTTGAAGAAGAGCTGTTGCAACGAGCCAATGTAACGATTGCCTACGGAGACAAAGACGTATTAACCCGGGATGATCTGTTCCGCAGGTTATACCACACGCTGGAGGATCAGGCAGTTGTTCGGGTACGGGTATTCGATTATACGCAGGAACATCGGTATGAAGAAAAGTACTTCTTTGGCGACCATCATAGTGCTTTCATGGACTATGCGGCACATGCCGAAGAGACGTCACGCATCTACAAGTTGGGTGTGGTGTACGAAGAACGCAGCAGTGGTGTGGAGAAACTGAATCTGATGGGAGGTTTCCATCTGGAGGATCTCATGGTGTATCGGAACGGCAAGGTATATTATGACTCGTACACGGAGAATGGTTATGAACTTCACCCCGCAGGTCTGGTGGAAAAGTTGTCACCCATTCGTTAAGAAGTCTGGTGGTGTCCTACACCCAGCACCAATCTTGTATTAACTCAGCCTGTTTAGGGCTGGTATGGAAAGGATGCATGTAGACATGCAGCGAAAAATCAATCTTCTCCTGGTCCTGTTCAGCCTGATTGGCGGGGCAGTGGGCTTTGCGGCAGGAGAAATCATGCTGCGTCAATGGCTTGGGGAGATGCCACGTCTGTTGCTGATGGGATTATACTTTGGCGTACTGGCGCTGAGCGTTGGATTGTTCTGTTTGATCGCAGAGATGATCTCACCCAAGCTGAATGGCGCTTCATGGAAGCTCCGGTATCTGGGACTGTCGTGGAAATTGCTTGTTCCGGCAACACTCGCTCTGTTGTTTGTTGCTGGACTCGCCCTGCAATTGTTGTATCAGATCAATCCGGGCGGTGCGAAGCAAGTGAAAGACATCGTACTAATGATCGACAACTCGGGCAGCATGAATGATACAGATCCGGATAACGGACGCTTTGAAGCCGCCAAGACACTAATCAGCCAAATGGAGAGTGACAAACAGATAGCTGTCATTACGTTTGATGATCAACCGCAGTTGTTACAGCCGTTTATTGCGCTGGATAGTGAAGGGGCCAAGAATGAGGTTTATAGCAAAATCGATGGCATTGTCACAACTTCGGGCGGCACCAATTTTGATGCCGTGCTGCGGGAAGGCATGGAACAGATTCAGGGCAAACAGGACCCAAAACGCGGTACCGTCGTCATCTTGTTATCCGATGGCTTCAGTGAAGCGGACACGACCGATATTTTGTCCCAATATAACAACGAACAGATTGCCATTAATACAGTCGGCCTTAGTCTGGTAGACCCTTCGGGTACGGATTTGCTGCGTAACATTGCCCAGCAAACGGGTGGCATGTACTATGATGTACCGGATTCCGGTGGTCTGAATCTGGCATTCCAGCAGATCTACGATACGATTGATGAACGGACGCTGGTAACGGAGCGTACAGGCATGATGGAACATAGCGTTTATCTGGTGATTTTCCGTGTAGCAGCAGTGTTACTGATTGGAGTAGCATTGGGTGTGTCACTCGGACTCGTGTTTGATAACCGTCATCTCGCGCTCAGCTTTGGTATAGGCGGTGCGGTGTCGGGTCTACTGGCAGGGCTTCTGCTGGAGTGGGGACTCGACGGTTCGAACGTGGGTGATACATTTGTACGACTCGGTGCGATGCTCATTTTGTCTGGCGTATTGACCCTCTTCTCCTGGATTGTTCCGATCAAGGAGAACACGCCGCGGAAGAGCAGGGGGCGTCGTGAAGCTGGCGGCGGAACTTCTTCTGCCGAAGGGTTTGGTCAGAGACCAAGAGATACACGCAGCAAAGGATTCTAACGTCGGGAGGTCAATGGAAATGCGGTTTACGGATGCAGACCCTTCGACACCCTTGATTCGAAAACTGACACTTGCGGTGGACGAAGGGCGTTGTACACTTCGCTGGCTCTGGCCGGAACGGGTAGAAGCTGTCTATGTGGAACGGCTGGAGCTGGATATGATGAGCGATGATCGTACCGGGGAAGAGCCTGCACAGGGCAAGCTGAAGCTGTACACAAGAGAGGAATATAAGGCGAGCAATGGTTACACGGATCGGATTACAGGTTTTGGTGCCATCAAGTACACGGTTTATGTGTGTCAGATGCAGGAAGATGGGCCTGTGCTGATCCGTCAACGAGATGAGGACAACATGGTGATTGCAAGCGCAGGGAAGGCGGATATCCGCTTTTCCATTCGTTACAAGAGCGGTTTTTTTCAGAAACGAAAAAGTGTATTGATCACCGTCACAGCGGAAGTACCTGTTCCAAAGGAAGCCCTCTGTTATGTTCGCAAACAGGGCGGGGTTCCGCTGAATAAGGAAGATGGTACGGTGTATCCTTTTGTGAGTGATTTTGCTCCCGGAAGAAATGAGATGCCGCCCGTTGAAGTTGCCAAGGATGATTATGTGCGATTATTCTTCACGGACGGACCGAAATATGGAGCCGCCTATCGGCTTATATCAGACTAGATAGTTGGACTAGCGATTGGAAGGTTACTCTGTCATCGTAGTGCAAGTGTAAATCACCTTAGTCTGACTGATCAGGGGAGGGGAGTGGCTATGAGCTTTTTTAGTCGGTTTTTGAAGAGACAACAGCCGGAGGAACGTCCGCTGTTTTACGATATTGTATGCCCTTATTGTTTCAGCAAGTTTTCACCGGAAGAGGTGGTGTTCCGCGCCGCCCATCACCGCGATGATGATGAGGACTACGCACTCGGGGAAGATGCAAAGTTGAATCGGTATCGTGAAAGATTCGGACTCGACACGGTATTTGATATGGAGGCTGTATTGGCTCCGCATGATGTACCGGAGGAACATCGAATTTATTCCGATAACATCGTGATGGGTCTGAACGATCGGTACGGTGTCGTTACACGCCGCCGGTTGTGTCCGCAATGTCATAACGAGCTACCTGTTACGGCAGGTAAAGCACCAAGCAATATCATTTCTATCATTGGTGCATCCCAGGTGGGGAAATCCGTCTATATGACTTCACTAATTCATACATTGCAGCATTATACGGCCGATCATTTTGATGCGGCTTGCATGCCATTGAATGCGGAGATCAGCCGCCGGTTCCGTGCAGATTATGAAGAACCGTTGTTCGAACGGGGGGATCTGCTGGATTCCACACAGAAGGAGAAATTGCAGGAGCCGTTTATCTTCCAGTTTGTGTTCAAGGATGAAGATAAAGCACCGCTGACACTGGTTTTCTTTGACGTTGCGGGTGAAGGTATGGTGGAGCAGGATTATCTCGGACTTCACGGGCAGCATATCAAGAACTCGGCAGGTATCCTGTTCATGGTGGACCCGCTTCAGATTCGTTCGATTCGGGACAAAATCCGCATTAACCTCGGCAATGAGCCGGGAGAGTGGACACCACGATACGATGAGCCACGTGACGTGGTACTGACGATGTTTGGAGATTTTATCGCGTATCAGGATAAAGCCAAGACCAATATTCCAACAGCCGTTGTGCTCACGAAAAGCGACATGTTGCATTCCCTCAAGGATGAAGAGGGCGATTATATCAAATCCAACAGTAATGTCTTCCGCAACATGGTGCACCGCGATTGGTTCGACTTAACCGAGTTCGAGAATATCGATGGGGAGATCCGGCGTTTTATCGAGAAAGTGGATCGTCCGTTCAAGGGCACGATGGATGTGTACTTCAAGGATACAGCCTATTTCGCAGTATCTGCGTTGGGCAGCAATCCGGTGGATATGAAATTGCAGGGTGTGGTTAGTCCGATTCGCGTGGATGAACCCTTCTTATGGCTATTGTACAAGCTGAAGTACATTGAGGGGAGAGTGGGATGATGCGTTCTTCCGTAACCCCGCCCATTGAACAACAGCTGTATACCCGAGAGCGGCGCGGGGTGTTTCGCACAACAGAGGGGTTTGATACGATTGCGGCATCGCCGGGACTGGACCCTTCTTTTATCAAAAAAGTGCTTCACCCCTACTGTGTCTATGACGCTCCAGCGGAGCTAACAGGCCGTAGCGAGAAGGACGAGACGAAGTTTCCGGCTTCCATTCACCTGCTTCATCTGGAGAGTGGAGAGACGATTCTTGGGCAAAATGTGTACCAGTCTGCAGATTTCACCGGGCTGCGCAGTGCCTTTTTTGCACATAATTACGTCTTGTCTCCCGAACGCTCGGAAGAGCAGATGAAACAAGGCGGCTGGCTGGATGCCGTGTTCGCCACGTCCTATGACATCGAACAAGGTACAGTTCTGCCGGCGCTTGCTGAATTGCCTATATCACCTCGGAGCGGACAGGGTGGGGCGACCGATGCTGGCGTAGGATCACCAACCCAAGTGCTGAGCGCTTTGAAAATGAACGAAGTGCTGTTCAAGCGCCTGCTCTATGCGGTAATGCAGTCTGTAGCGACACGCAGAAAAGTATACATTGCGCTGGACCTTCCCGCAGAGGAAGTGACCGCAGGGGCCAAAGGATTGTTACGTTTACTGTACACGGCTTTACCCTACGCATTCCGGCGGCAGCTGGGATTCATGACGTTTGCCAAGGAGCCACAGGCCAAGAAGGGCATTCACGTCCAGTTTGTAGAGCGAGGAACGTTACGTCCGAAAGATCGGAATACGGAGAAGGATTTCACCTTTGATCTGGTATCCGGCAGAGTGACACATGCGGATGCATCTGTGGCGAAGTTACCTTACGCCGAATTCGCTTGGGCCTTATTGCAGGAACCTGCGGCGGCGGATGCGTTCTATACGTTTGCGGATGAGATGCTGTCAGGAATGGAGCCTGGACGGGAACTTTCCATTGAAGCATATGGTGAACTTGCGGTGTTCTATGGTCTTGAACAAGGCATGGAAGACCTGTATCTGGATAACAAAAGTCATGTCCTGAGTGGTTTGCTGACCTATTTGAAGCCGGATGGTGGATCGCAGCAACGATCCCGTCTGAACGAGCTGTTCCTGACCTTGCTCAGTAGGGAACTGGACAGTGTGAAGCGTGAGAACGTACCCGAAGAAGACGTCGCAGCTCGCATTGGAGAATATTTCAGTGTTGCCGCGCCCGTGGTACAATCACGGATTGTGGACTATTTCATCTACGGTGTGAATAATGCCCGCGCCCAGAAGCGTATGCGTGCTGTGCAGGAATTGTATGCTGTGCTGGATCGGGATCCGCAGCTGAATCGAGCTTTCTTTGATAAAGTGCTGGCCAATGAATCGCTTACCAAGCTGTTGTTCGAGCCTTATCTCGACAATCAGCTGAAACGCACGGAATCGGCAGCGAACGTTGTGGAAGTGATCCGAAGATGGGTTACGTCCCATCCATCTGCGATCCACTACAGCTTCTTGCAGGAGCGGACAGCCAATGAGCTGCGTGAACGGTTATGTTCTGCGCCTAATCCGGTACAATCTGCGAATGAAGCACTCCAACGGGTTAGCATACTCGATAGGGTATCTGTGGAAGGTACTTATGATACAGGCATTACGGCACGAATTGGTCAAACTGAAGCTACAGCCCGCCCTAATCGAAAAGGGGGATCTCCGGCTGCCAGTCAAGATCCGGCGTATCAGGAGGAGTTAACCCGCCTTGCAGACAAGCTCGCTTATGTCATTAACCTGTTTATGATTCAGGATCTCGATCTGGATCGGGTTAACCGTGAACAGTTGTTAAGCATCGATATTTTGCAGCATGGCAATGAGGTGCGGGATTGGGCGGCACGTCAGGGCTCTGATGTATCCGCTCGAACGAACATGATGCTGGCTGCGAGAGTGTGGCTTAGTGGCGAGGGGAATGAAGAAGAGGCCTTGGAGGCACTTTCCCTGGCAGAACGCAATGAACTTCAACGCTGGACGCGTCGCTGGCTTGCCGGAGAGCTGCAGGCTCATCCGGGGATTGCGGCATATGAAGCTTTGCCGATGGCTTTTTATAGGGGAGGAAGCGGCAGCAATCGGTTGGATTATCCTGGCCTGATTGAATTCATCCGCACGAATGCAAGTCGTGCTGAAGGGCTGTATCCATTCTTCGAATGGTCAGGAGATCATCGAATGTTTGTCCGGGGTTCCAGTGCGCATAAAGGATATGCGGATGCGATCGTGGCGTATTTCAAAGCCCATGACCGGGAAGCTTTCAAGTCGAAGTCAGCTTTCAAACCGTATTACGTGAGAGCCAGCAAGACAATGAAGCCGGTCTATGACCGTGCGAAGACGGAATTGTCCTCTCCACTGGTGCGGATGCTAACGGGTAAAAGGAAAAATCTGTTCGGATTAATCCTCTTGATCCTGGTTCTTGGTATTGCTGGCGGTACATATGCATGGATGAAAGATTCTGTAGAGCCGCCAGCGGCATCCCCTCCATCTACCCAGGAGCCTGTCATACCGGCTGAACCTGAGGTGCAGCTCGCGGAGCAGATTGCTTATATGATTCCTACGAGTGACCAGGAGGGTACGGAATTACCTGCTCAACTGGTGATCCGTTTCAGGAATGATACGGGAAGCACTGAGTTTGAGCAAGGCAAACTTCAATTGACGATGAAGGATGATAGCACTCAGGAGTTGGATACTACAGGCAAGTGGGAGAGTTTTAATCGGAATGAGGAGCCAGATAAGCAAGTTCCTTCCGATAGTAGTTCAGGAAGTACTTCCGAAGGGAGTACGGATGGGTCGTCAGCGGGAAACGCGGGGAACTCAGAGCAGACGGAGGAAGGCGATCAACAGGCCGATCCTTCAACATCGGGTGATTCCACTTCAGATCCTGCTACCGATACAACAACGGATACAGGGACGAATGCATCGTCTAATGCTGCGAGTGGAGACGCGGATCAAGGTACGGATGCAGATCAATTTACTGGTTCCACATCGCCTGACACATCTGTATCCAATGAACAGGGTGCGGATGCGAACACTCCTGCACAGATGTCTATTGGAGAGGTAGATCGTCTCTATCCGTATGGATTGCAGATTGATCTTCCAGCGAATATGGATGCCGAGAGCATTGTCAGTGTGAAGAGTACGCAGGGCAATATGACGGTGATCCAATTGATGCCGCAGCCGAAGCTCTAAGTTATTTTATATGAACATGTTGCATAGATTCATTAAGTGTCTTTTGATCCAATAATGAAAAATGCTGACTTCATACCTTATTAAACGAGCGTATGTGAGATGACCTTGAACTTGAATTTCAAGGTCATTTTTTTTATTTGATATGGCGGCTGAATAGATTGAACTAACATTTACACAAAAACGCAGAGGACAGAAATAACCTGAAGAAGTGAAGCGTTCGCCTAAAAGCTTTCTAAAGGAAAGCTACATCGGAAGCATATACTATCCCCGGATTTACCCTTTACAAAAGGATCAAAAAATCTGGGGATAACAGCGATCAGAAGGTTGTTCTGTCATCGGAGTGGCCACATTCACAATTCGGACACAAAATTTGCAATTCAAGAGTTTGAAAGACAGTGAGAAGTGATAAAGTGCGCGGAATGAATGAGAAAAGATCTCATGTGTACTTGAGAAAAGAGGGCGATTTCTGCTATAGAAAAACCAAATAAAGCACAAAAAGAGAAGGAAATTTGGTTTTTTATGTTGACAAATGATAATGATTATCAGTATCTTTAGTGTAGAAGATATTTGCGTCGGAAATACACAGAATTACAATTTCGTTTTTGTTGCCATAGCCGGATTACATAACCGGGATAAATGAGAGAGGGATGATCGCATGTTTCGTCTGGAGACGACCAAGCTGGATATCGCTTATGAGGAAAGACTAATTGTAGAGGATCTGAACATTCAGATTCCCCAAGGAAAAATTACAGCACTTGTTGGAGCCAATGGTTCAGGGAAGTCAACCATCCTGAAAACGATGGCACGTATTATGGCTCCAAAAGCAGGTAACGTATTGCTCGACGGGAAGTCCATTCATAAACAATCCACGCGTGAAGTTGCCAAGCAGCTTGCGATTTTGCCACAGAATCCAACAGCCCCTGAAGGTCTTACTGTTACTGAACTGGTATCGTATGGTCGCTTTCCTTATCAAAAGGGATTTGGCTCCATGCGTGCGGAAGACAAACGCATGATAGAATGGGCTATCGAAGTGACAGCCATGACTGAATTCCATGATCGTCCGATTGATCAACTGTCCGGTGGACAGCGTCAACGTGCCTGGATTGCTATGGCACTTGCACAAGAAACAGATATCCTTTTCCTGGACGAGCCGACTACGTTCCTGGATATGGCTCACCAGCTCGAAGTATTGCAATTACTGGAGCAACTGAATGCCACAGCCAACCGTACCATTGTTATGGTTGTGCATGACTTGAATCATGCTTCCCGCTACGCACATCACATGATTGGTATCAAAAAAGGTAAAGCCATCGCTCATGGTTCACCTGTGGAAGTTATGAATTCGGATGTACTTCGTGAAGTATTTAACATTGAAGCAGATATCGTGATTGATCCACGCTCCGGTGTACCACTCTGCTTGCCTTACGCTCTTGCAGGCGAACGTCAGCAATCGAAAACACCAGACCAGATGGTCATGAACAGTGCGATGGTTCATGCTGGAGGACGGACAGAACCACGTGTTCAAGCGACAGGAAGTTAACGAAATGGGCCATATGTGGTCCTTACATTATAGAATGAAGCCGCTGTGCATAATGCACGCGGCTCATTCGCATTCATGGGAGGTTTGCAACCAATGGGAGCAATCAACTACACGTGGTTAGAGCAATATGGACGTATAACGACCGGTCCGGTTAACGAACCGGTTTTTGGCATGCCTTTGACATTGTTAAGACATCCGGAGAACGCAAAGCTTATGCTCGAAGTCTATAATAAGCACCTGCGTACAGATTCTCTTCGCTCTGCTGCTGTATATTTCATGCACTCTGTTCGCGGTTTAGTGCTCGGTATTCATTACTTGACATCTATGTGTGATGCATCGCTGAATATTTCGTTGGAGAATATCCATTTGCAGTTGGAGGTTCAGGAAGGGCGTCCTGTAATCCATTTTCAGATTGTGGATGCAACCGAGTATGCCCATCCTGGTTCAGTCGACAGCAGTGTTGGAGCTGTATCTCCTTGGCGGAATGAGCTACTTACAGCATATTACGGTGAACAACTACGCCCACTGATTGAGGGGGTGGCCCTTGCGGGAGAAGCAAACACGGGTCAGATGTGGGCACAGTTCGCATCCATCCTGAGATGGTTCAAGACGATGGTGGTAAAGATGGACATTACAGAATCGGAACGAGAAGCTGTAATTCAGGGATATGAGCATGTCATTGCCATGCCACCGGAGATTCTGGGGTTACGCAAGAACTTGCTGTCATTCAAACCGGTCGAGATTGCTAATCCCCATCAACCTGGAGAGACCATGCTGATGAAGCCGACATGTTGCCTGCACTATCAGGTGTACGGTGGTCAGAATTACTGTTACAGCTGTCCCAAACTGACCAAGGCCGAGCGGCAAGAGCGGTATGATGCAATTGTGGCTGCCAAGTCAGGTTGAAGTGAGTCGGGAGCAAAGGGATATGGGTAGATCCGAGATTTGGTAATCGCATCCGATCAGGTTTATAATAATAAGACAGGCTGTAGGTTCATTGGTTATGCCAACGTGCTCGCAACAGTCCAAACCAACATATGTCATGGGAGGAATCAGTCATGTCCGTATATTCATATCAGGCGGTAACTACCGCGAACCAAGAAGTCTCACTGGATCTGTATCAAGGTAAGGTATTGGTCATTGCCAATACAGCCAGCAAGTGTGGACTGACCCCGCAATACGGTGAATTGCAAAAGCTCTATGATCGTTATCGCGATCAAGGCTTGGTTGTACTGGGTTTCCCTTGTAACCAGTTTGGAGGGCAGGAGCCAGGTACAAGTGAGGAAGCCGAATCATTTTGCCAGATTAACTATGGTGTGAATTTCCCGGTGTTTGCCAAGGTAGATGTGAATGGTGAGGAAACACATCCTCTATTCCAATACCTGAAGGAGCAACAACCCGGCGTAGGCGAAACAAGCGACATCCAATGGAACTTTACCAAGTTCCTTGTTAACCGTGAAGGTGAAGTGGTAGGTCGTGTTGAACCGAAAGAATCCCCGGAGACCATGATTGCAGATATCGAGAAATTGCTCGGTTAATACATGAACGTTGAGAAGCCTATCCTCGTATAAACGAGGATAGGCTTTTTTGATTATTTTATATACGCAGATTTATTCTCTTCACAGGTAGGAGTTGGCTCCATGAAATCAACTCTCTGTAATGAAAATTGAAGACATTTATTTTTTGTACAACTAAAACATGAATGAAAGGCACGCTTCTAACTTTATGCGTCCATACAGGGATCGCGGAAGCCTTTGCATAGCATAAATCGACCCGAATCCGGGGAAAATGAAATCAATAAAATGAAGGGAAGAAAAGCTGAAGAAAAGCTTGAATACAGGGAAATGACTTCTTTCGACAAACTTTTTTTGCTCAACCTATTGCAATGTGAAAAAGATCACATTATAATGAGTGTATAAAGTGAAATTAATCACATACACAGTATCGATTAAGAAGTGAAATATTTCACAACCATAACAACCTTATATTCAAACTCATTTATATATTTCGAGGAGGAACTTTTAATGAAAATCGCAGTTATCGGATGTACACACGCAGGGACCGCAGCCATCGTAAATACCGCCAAATTGTACCCGGATGCTACCATCACCGTGTATGAGCGCAATGACAATATCTCCTTCCTATCTTGTGGCATTGCGCTCTACGTAGGTGGGGTTGTGAAAGACCCTGACGGTTTGTTCTATTCTTCGCCTAATCAATTGGCAGATCTCGGCGTTGTAACCAAGATGCTTCATGAAGTTACAGCAGTTGATGCCAAGGGTCATACCCTTCAGGCTAAAAACCTGAAAACTGGGGAAGAATTTGAAGATACGTTTGACAAACTGATCGTGACAACGGGTTCTTGGCCTGTCGTTCCGAAGCTTGAAGGCATCGACAAGGATAACATTTTACTTTGCAAAAATTACAATCACTCCAATACGATTATTGAAAAAGCCAAAGATGCCAAACGTGTTACCGTTGTAGGTGCAGGATATATCGGCGTAGAGCTGGTGGAAGCTTTCCAGATGAACGGCAAGGAAGTTACCCTGATCGACAGTGTGGACCGGATTTTGAACAAATACCTGGACCCTGAATTCACAGATGCGATCGAAGATACGTTGACTGGACGCGGTATCAAGCTGGCTCTTGGTCAGACGGTACAGAAGTTTACTGGAGAAAATGGCAAAGTGACCAAGGTGATCACGTCCAAAGGTGAGTTTGAAACCGATCTGGTTATTCTGTGCATCGGCTTCCGTCCAAATACAGAGCTGCTCAAAGGCCAAGTGGATATGCTGCCAAACGGTGCGATCATCGTGGATAAATATATGCAAACCAGTCAAAAAGACGTCTTCGCTGCGGGTGACAGCTGTGCTATCCATTATAACCCTACAGGCAAAGCATCTTACATTCCACTGGCGACTAACGCTGTGCGGATGGGTACACTGGTAGCCCGCAACCTGGTTCGCCCTACGACACCGTATATGGGTACACAAGGAACATCGGGTATCAAAATTTACGAGCAAAATATCGCGGGTACCGGGATGACGGAAACATCTGCTGCTGACGAAGGTCTGATCGTGGAATCCGTGGTACTGGAAGACAGCTACCGTCCGGAGTTCATGCCTACGGCTGAGAAACTGTTACTCAAAGTGGTATATGAGCAGGCTACTCGTCGAATTGTCGGAGCGCAAGTAATGTCACAGGTTGATCTGACTCAATCGATTAATACGATCTCGGTCTGCATCCAAAACAACATGACCGTAGATGAGCTGGCCTTCATCGACTTCTTCTTCCAGCCACATTACAACAAACCGTGGAACTTCCTGAACACGGCGGGTCTGCAAGCACTGCCTCCAATAGAAGTAAAAGCACCAGCAATGGTGTAAGGAAGCAGAATAGATGTTGATATAAAATACTGAACCATAAAATGCACAAAGGCTGGCGAGCATATCGTCAGTCCTTTTTTGTATATCTGTAATGGAGGTGTAAGTAACATGCACGATATCCCTTGCTGTCAGAGTCATTCAATGACAAGCATGAATAACGACTTTTATACATAACATTGTGATAATTTGCACAAAGTTTTGTATAAGACCAAGATACAATTAGGATATGGTATTCAACGCATAACTAATGAATTTTAGATGGTCTTATCCAATGATGAACAATGAAGGAGAGGATGAATGATATGGCAGCAAAAACACCTCTTGAGGTTGCACAATATACGGCGCAAACAGGAATGAAGAAGGCACAATATCGGGACTCTTCTGTACTGGTGCTCAGTTTTCTGGCAGGGGCTTTTATCGCGCTGGGTTTTCTACTGGATATTCGGGTAATTGCTTCTGCGCCAGCAGAGTGGGGAAGTTTGGTTAATTTGATCGGTGCGGCGGTATTCCCAGTTGGATTGATTATGGTGCTCATTGGTGGTGGCGAGTTGCTGACGGGAAATATGATGGCTGTTCCACTCGCGACAATTGCACGAAAATTATCCGCGGGCAGCATGTTGAAAAATCTGACGTTAGTGACGATTGGTAACTTTGTTGGAGCTTTGTTTGTCGCGTATGCGTTTGGACATGTGCTTGGTCTGACTGGAGAGGGTGTATATCTGGCGAAAGTGGTGGATATGGCTGGACATAAGCTGCATGATGGATTCCTGCAGGCTTTTATCTCCGGCATCGGCTGTAACTGGCTGGTTGCGCTGGCCGTGTGGTTATCCTATGCATCCGATACGATGAGTGGCAAAGTACTAGGCATTTGGTTTCCAACGATGGCATTTGTGGCGATTGGATTCCAGCACGTTGTGGCCAATATGTTCCTCATCCCGGCAGCAATCTTCGAAGGACATTATTCGTGGGGTCAATATGTGATGAATTTCATTCCGGTATGGCTCGGGAATCTGACTGGAGGAGCTTTGTTTGTAGCTGCAGCCTATTGGGTGGTGTACCTGCGCCAAGTTGAGCCGAAAGTGAAGCCAGAGATAGCAACGTCGATCGAACCTGTGGAGACGGAGGCTAGAGCGATGTGGAGCAAACAAGCATAGAGGGCATTGCGTAGCATGTGTGGACGTAGGTCGTCCCCAACTGCCAATTAAATTTTTATTATTCAAAATATGAATTCATTGTTGCCCACATTCGATTGTACTCGCTTCGTACCGCTGAGAATGCACCGGGCTTTTCAGATTTATTGTTTGAATTTGGCTCAAACGTTAAATATTTATTACGTGATTTGCACTCATAGTTTTTGCTATTTATAAGGAATTCAATTCTATCTTTAAATGGTCTGTCTAATAATTTAACCACCATAATGTCTCCAGTACTGGTGGTTCTAGCAGGAAAATAAATCAAAAAGTAACCTTGTTCAAATCGGTACTCCATAGCACTTACCTCCATTCGAATATAGAATTTATTGCTAGTTAACTAAACCATCAAAAAGTATCTATACATCAATTATACATGATGAAGTTAGTGCATAATATTATTGTTTTTATCACCAATTTAGAGAGTTAACTGGACTCATTTGTGTACGTTACGGAAGGAAATAAAGTTTCACTATGACGATGATTAGGATGGGATTGCGTTCGATAAAATTATATCGGCGCGTACATGAATCCAGAAATTACAATTACAAATAAGTTCTAAGAAAAGGGCATTCCTGGATTATTGGGAACGCCTTTTGTGTGTCCTGTTGCAACCTAGGCTTGGTTTAAACAAGCCTAGACTAAGGGAAGGATTTCGGATCAGGAAGGGCTTCAGCTTCTGCAGGAGGATCGAAGGAGTGTTTATACCAATCAAGAAGACTAGGGCAAGAGCGGCCACCTAAGAGCCGCTACGCACTGCTGGGGGGTTACTTGGCCCGATACCTAGAGCGCCTAAGCCGTCCCGGCCAAGGCGCTTTAGGTTCCTGTGCCGCGCTTCACACCCCGCACTGAGCCTTAACAGATATTAAAGACCACCAACGTTCGTCTTTTAAGGCAATTTGGATGCTTGGCCAGCTCCTGCAGCTTGCCTATTTTTGTTCAAAACCCGAACATTCCATAGATAACATTATCTTAATATCCGATAGAACTATAAATAATATGGTACAATAAGGAAAAAAATAGGAGAGGAAACGGTGATGAAAAAAGATAAAGATACGGGAATGGTATACCACATAGACGCACTTGGACGTATTGTATTGCCTATTGAACTGAAGCATAACCTGGGGATCGAGCATGGAGATCCAATTGAATATTTTTTTGATGATCCACGCATAATTTTGCGGAAGTATAGAACATGTGAATGTACATTTTGTTCCGCAACGGAACAACTTACCTACTTTAAAGATTATTTCATTTGCAGTTCATGTATAAAAGAAGCTTTAGGGTCTGCTTGCTGCTACGTAGGGAGAGGAACGAAAAGCTTCTAAAAAAGAAGTGGTTCCTTCCATTGAAAAAAAACGACAGCCCCCAAGCGACCGGCATGCTGCTGCTCTCTCCGATCCGGACGAGATTCGCGCAGCTCCCACCCAGGACATCAGGACATGAGCTGAAGACGAGATCCATGCAGAACAATTAGAAAGTATCGAAAGATTTTGAAATATCATTGCGATACTTTTCGTGAACATCCGGGATAGGCCAAGGCATATTAATGAATTTGTATGTTCAACTTCACCCACCGAGCAAATTTCTTGTGCACCTCTGTTATGTTCAACACTGCGATAAGATAAGCACTTTGCAACCCCGGAATATCTACCCCTAGAATAATTTCCATCAAATGATTTTAATTAAATCTTTCTTTTCTTCATGTTCGTACATCCAATCACGATGGATTTGCATATTTCCTTTACCATAAATGGTGAAATGAATGCCTCGGTCCGAATCGTGAATGAGCCCTTTTCCTGGTTTCTGCGCATTGCAGGCCTTCTTTAGGCTCCTCTGTGCGGGTTTGGTTGCGTATAATTTGCTTCGAGCCACTGGGCAAACTTTGCTGCAGGACCGGATGCTCCGGCACAAACGATGGTCAACCGCAGGCTTTATATGACCTCGTCAAGCTAAATAATAAGTAATACATAATCGAGCAAGGACTTGGTGTAAGACAAGCTCTATTTCCCTGTGTCTGAAGGCAAACAAATCTACTCCCCCTACTAATCACACGAATCGCTGCAAGCAAAGAGGAGGGAGATGGCAGTCGAAAGTATTTATAAAATAAAGAATAGCTAAGTGTCACAAATTGAAGTTTCCAATTGTTATATAAGTACACGGAAGGAGGCGATATCAATTGACTTCTGAACATCCAGACAATATTGACAGTGAGGAAATTGATCAAGTAATTCAGCAAATAAAGAAAGGCGATACTGATAAGTTCAGAGTCATCATTGAGAAGTACCAGAGGAGAGTTTACCTCTATAGTTATTACTTACTGAATGATAAAGAACAAGTAGATGACGCAGTTCAAGATATTTTCATTAAAGTGTATCAACATATTGGTGACTATACTAAAACAGTTTCTTTTTCTGCTTGGATTCACAAGATCGTTTATAACCACTCTATAAATTTAAATAAGAAGAAATTCAGAGATTATCAACTGCTTCTTGATTTTCAATATTTAAACAAAGTTTCATCCACTAATGAAAACCAGAAAAATTACATTGATGTGTTATTACAACAGCTTAATTTCAATGAAAAATACATTTTACTATTACGGGCTGTAGAGGAGTATTCTTTTGATGAGGTGGGCCATGTACTTAACATAACTGCAGCAAATGCTAGAAAAAAATATGAACGTATTCGAAAAAAATTAAATAGACACAGAAATGGAGGTTATGAAGAACATGAAAAAACACTTGGAACCACAAGAGGATGAAGTAATAAATAAAATTCGTGAAATGGATCCAAACAAGGATTTCTCAGATATCATTATGACAAAAATTAAAGAACAAAATATAAAACCTATCACCACTATTGAAAGGAGAATAAAAGTGAAGAAAAGGGTTATTGCTACAACGGTTGCTGCTAGTTTAACGCTGGTGATTGCAAGTGGATTTGTGTCACCTACAATGGCTGAATCTTTGCAACAAGTTCCTGGGGTAAAGAGTATCTTTAAGCTAGCAGGAGACTTAGGGTTAAAGGTAGCAGTTAAAGAGAATTTAGTTAACTTCCCTAACGTAAGTGCATCAAATGAAAACATATCTTTGGTAGTACCGGAAATTATTTATGATGGGACGAGAGTTTCCTTGAGCTTAGAGCGAAATCCAACAAGTGAATTATCAATCTCAAATAATCCATTAAAAAAAGATATTAAAAATATAAGTCTATTGATTAATGGTGAAGATATTCAATCTTTTGGTCCTGATAATTCAAACGACATTGGAGTATTTCAATATGCCGGTGTTGATAACAATTCAGTTATCCTTGAATTCTCAGATTTACGTAACCAAGAAGGGAAAATACTGCCTAATTCCTTTGATCTGACTTTGAATGTTGATCTTAAAGGAGAAAGCAAGCCTTTATCTATTGAAGTCCCTGTTGAGAAAAATGCCACAGACGCTTTTGTGACTAATATTAATGCGACAAAGAAGTTTGAAGATTTCACAATAAAATTTCAGAAAGTTGAAATTACACCAGTAACAACGAATCTATCAACTGTTTTGAGTTTACCAGAAGGAGAGGCGTATGATCCACTTACACTTAGCTTAGCCTATGATGTTGTCGATTCAGATGGAAACAGTCTAAAGTTACTTAGTTCTAATGAATGGCATGAAACGAATGGGAACGAGTTGACCTCAGATATTCGATTCCAGCCTTTTAATACAATACCAGACAAAATAACAATCAAACCTTACATTATTGAAATTAATGAGAATGGAACATTTAAACAGGATCCAAACGGTGAGGTTTTAAAACAGTACCTAACTAATCTTGAGGTAGAAGTTCAAATTAAAAAGTAATTATAAAAAGGTCAGTAATTGGGTTACCCCAATTACTGACCTTGATTAAAAAACTATGCCTTATTTAGTTACTACAAATGTGTACACTCCGTTGAGTGCACCATTAGATTTGTATGCTGCTACCTGCGCGGTACCTTCGCCGATCATAGTAGCTTTGCCACCCGAAAGACTTACCACATTGGAGCCATATAAGATAGTAAAAGAAGAGCCTGTCATGAAGAAGTCGCTACCCACAGTAGTACGAATTGTAGTATCCATTGGAGTAATGATTGAACCACCGATTGTAGTAGATTCAGCTTGAACAGCTGGAGCGGCTGAAACCGGAACGGTTCCTAGTGTGAATGCAAGAGCTAGGGCTGGTACAGATACTGCTGCTAATAATTTTTTCATTTTGTCGAAGTCTCCCTTTTAAAAAAATAATGTGTAGTACTACAAATGTATAATTCGACCTCGATGTCCAAATTACTCCTTTAAAAGTGAATATTTTCTAATTTTGTTATGAGAGACCATTTTGTTTCGCAAATTGATTCGAAAGCGAAAGAAGTATTTTGAGGAAAAGGAATAGATGTTATCTGGTTTGTTGAAGATCGAGAACTGAGTATAGATTTAAAGTTTCGGGTATTGTTTCGATGGGAGTCTGAAATTAGATCTTATTTCAATCAGCAAACACCAGGACAAACTTATTTACACAAAAATCTAAGAAGTGTAGAAAACAGGTGTTTATTCCCGCAGTTCACCGTCCCTAAATCCCAAGCGCCCCCGGATAAGCCGTCCGGGGGCGCTTGGGATTCTTAACGGAACCAGCAGGGAAGCTAAAAACTTGGGGCAATGCTCATACATCATGGGCATTGCTTCGCTCCGTTTCACTCCACTTCACAATACCCACCATGTACTACGAAGCAAATAAAGAACCATGACTCCATTACGCTTCGCTTCATTCCTTCACCGTTCCAAAAAACCGTCCGTCTGGTCGTGTGTTCTATCGTCCAGTTGACGATATTGTGAGGGTGCTACCTATCTGTAATTTCAGTAAAACAGAAGAATATTACAGCACATTATTCCACGAGCATGTACACAGCACAGGCCACGATAGCCTTCAAGGATTAAAGAACTTGCTGCCTTTGGAGATGAAAACTACAGCAAAGAGGAATTAGTTGCCGAAATCGGGGCGGCGATGCTTTTCGGTGTAGCTGGTATTGATGGAGAACAGCACGGCTTATGTGGGCAGTTGGATACGTAAGCTTAAAGATGAAAAGAAGTCTGTCGTACAGGCCGCGGGGCAGCAGAAGGCCTATGGCCAACTTAAATTTAGAGCCAAAACCGAACATGAGGGCATAAAGTCTTTTTTCTTTTTTCATTTAGAGACGTGGGATGGATGCATATGAGGGAGGGTAACAAGACACCGTCACACTGCCTAACGAATATGCTGTGACGGAGAAGGTCGGGATCGTTTTTTGTATGGGGTCCTTGTTGGAATTCAACGCAAAGCAAATTCGCCATGACAAGGTTCGGGGGAACGAAACCTGTTCATGGCGAATTTCGGGAGTGGTCCATGATATGGCATGAGGAGGAAGTGGGGAAACACTAGCCTAATGCCTTATTTTTAATTTACCCCTGAATTCTGAAGTTGAATCAAACGACAAAACATTTTTTTGAAAATAATTTGAAGCTGCTATAGCGGCGAATATTAGGCGAAAATATACTGTTCTCTTTACGTGATAACCTCGAAGAAGATATGATATAGGGATAGCTTTTAAAGAGGGGGAGCCATACGATGATCGATCAGGAGAATGGGGTATTTGCAGCGGTATGCCCGCTCGATTGTCCGGACACTTGTGGTCTGTTGTTACATAAAGAGAACGGTAAAATTGTGAAGGTAGCTGGCAATCCGGACCATCCGATAACGAAGGGTGCCATCTGTAATAAAGTCAGAAATATGACCGAGCGGGTGTATCACCCCGAGCGTCTACAATATCCGATGAAACGTGTAGGAGCCAAAGGCGAAGGCAAGTTCGAACGAATGAGTTGGGATGAAGCGATTCACGAGATTACGACCAAATTCACTGCATTGTCCGAAACCTACGGCCCGGAGAGTATCCTGCCCTACAGCTTTTACGGTAACATGGGCATTCTCGGCGTAGACGGTATGGACAGACGTTTCTTCAATGCGCTTGGTGCGAGTGTACTGGAGCAGACGATCTGTAACTCCGCTGGAAATACCGGCTGGAAATATACGATGGGCGCCAACCGGGGAACGGTGCCGGAAGATACGGAGCATGCGGATCTCATCCTGGTATGGGGCGGCAATATCGTGAGTACAAATATGCATCAGGTCGTTTTGGCGGAGAAAGCCCGCAAAAAAGGCGCCAAGATCGTCGTAATCGACGTTCATCGCAATCGCACGGCCCAATGGGGCGACTGGTTTATTCCGCTGTATCCGGGCACGGACAGTGCACTGGCGCTAGGATTAATGCATGTGCTGTTCGAACGGGGACTAACGGATGAAGCGTTTATGCAAAAATATACGGTGGGTCATGAGGCACTGCGTGACCATGTCCGCAGTTACACCCCTGACCGCGTTGCACGTATTACGGGCGTGCCGGAGGAAACTATTGTGGAGCTGGCCGAACTATATGGCAACGCACAGGCAGCCCATATTCATATTGGCAATGGCCTCCAGCACCATGATAATGGGGGGATGAACGTGCGCAGCGTTGCATGTCTGCCTGCCATTACAGGGCAATGGCTGAAGCAAGGCGGCGGTGCCGTTCGCACCAACAGTTATGCGAGCACGAATAGCGACGCGCTCGAACGTCCGGAGCTGCGGCAGAACCCGGAGCCGCGAGTGGTGAACATGAATCGAATTGGTGAAGCGTTGCTGGAAACAGAGCAGCCGATTCGGGCCATGATGGTCTACTGCAGCAATCCATTGGTGGTGGCACCGGATACCGAGCGGGTGGAGCGAGGTTTTGCACGGGAAGATTTATTCACGGTTGTGCATGATCTGTTCATGACGGATACGGCGAAATATGCAGATATCTTGTTACCAGCTACGTCTTCATTTGAAGCGACAGACCTGTACACCTCTTATTGGCATCAGTACGTTCATTTGCAAGAGCCGGTGATTGCACCGATCGGGGAGAGCAAGAGCAATGTCGAACTGTTTTCCCTGCTTGGACAGGCCATGGGGTATGACCCTGTGATCTTCGGAGAAACGCCGGAACAGATGATTGAGGACGCACTTCAGGGGACGGACAACCCCTATATGAATGGAGTCACGTTGGAGGGATTGAAGGAACATCGATTCGTGAAGCTGGATATGACGCCACATGCTGCATTTCTGGATCAACTGCCCACACCTTCAGGCAAAATCGAATTGTATTCGGAGACAATGGAACAGAGAGGGCTTCCGCCGCTCCCTACCTATAGCGCTCTGGTTGAAGGATATGATGGGGAGCATCCGGCTGGACCTGCCGATACGTATCCATTGATGTTCCTGTCGCCGCCAAACCATAATTTCCTGAACTCCACCTTTGGTAATTCAGCCAAACATCAGCGTTTGGAAAAGATGCCTCTATTGCAGATACACCCCGAGGACGCTACCCGCAGAAACGTGGAGGATGGAGATGCAGTGGTCGTATGGAATGATCGTGGGCGCATTGAACTTACCGCCAAGGTGAGTGAAGCCATGTTGCCGGGAACCGTCATCAGCCAAGGCTTATGGTGGGATGGTGACGGGAAGAAGCAGCGGGCGAATTCACTGACGTCCAATCGGTTGTCGGACATGGGGAACGGGGCGACCTTCTTTTCGGCCACTGTTGAAGTGAAGCGTCAATGAGTGTGCTTGCAGAGTGAAATTTTTGAGGTAAGATGAACAAAGACTAGAATTTGAGCAGGATTAAAAAGCAATCCACGTAACACTTCATAAAACCTTCGCTCTGGCTGGTTATGGTTATGCCGTCAGGGCAAAGGTCTATTTTTTATGGCTATTTGTATGTGCAGAGGTACTAAGGAGAATGAATTAACGATGATGAGATGGCTGGATAACTATCCAAAAGAAGTGAGAATATTTTTATTAGCAAGTCTGGTTAACGCAACAGGCAGTGCTTTGATGTGGCCGCTGACCACAATGTATGTATTTGACGAGCTTGGACGGACGATGGCCAACGCGGGTTTTGTGATCCTGATTCAGTCCCTGGGTGGCATCTTTGGACAATTGCTTGGTGGTTCCTTGTATCACAGAGTAGGCGTGAAGAAGCTGATCATTGGTTCACTGGCGCTTAATGCGTTAGGTTTGTTTGCACTGCCCTGGATTAGCGCGTATTGGGTCGTATTTATATGTGCGATGGGCTGGATTGGCCTGTTCAGTTCATTGTCGCTGCCAGCGATTCAGGCCTTTATTGGCTTCCGGTTTGCGGAGCGTCGCGGTGAATTATTCAATATTATCTATGTGGCGAACAATATCGGGGTGGCGATTGGTACAGCGCTGAGTGGTTTTCTGGCTGACTTTTCCTATCACCTCAGCTTTGTACTGAACGGGGTGACCTCAGCCGGATTTGCGATTTTCTTCTGGTATTATCTGTCGCGAGTCGAACCGGATCAGGGGGAAGTACATCTGACGAAACGCAAAACAGTTCCCGATGGGCCGGGCGTCTGGGCATTGCTGGGCAATACCCGATTATATCTGTTTATGAGCTTGGGCGTGCTCTTCCTGTTATTCGGTAACTCCATCTGGAACACAGGTGTGTCACCCTATATCATCTCTGAGGGTATGGAAAAAAGAATGTACGGTCTGCTCTGGACCCTGAACGGGGTGCTGATCTTTGTGGGACAACCTTTTACCAGCTGGGTGAAACGGACCATGGCCCGTACCTCAACTGCCCAGATGACGGCGAGTGCGGTATTCTATGGCATGGCCTACATTGTCATGATTACCATGTACAGCTATCCGGGCATGGTGCTTGCAATGGTACTTGCCACGTTTGGAGAGATGCTGATCTCCCCTGCGACGCCTGCCTTTATATCGGAGCATGCAGGCAGGGCAGCACCTTTTTACATCGGGATATCGGGTGGGATCGGTGCAGTTGGACGGGTTATCGGCCCCTATGCGATGGGGGTTATGTATGACAAACAGGGACTTATTCCTGTAGCGTGGCTGGCAACAGGCACAGCAGCGATTGCGGTACTTGGTTTTGTACTGCACGCGGTGTTGAACCGTAATCGTGAAGTGAAGGAGTATGGGATGGATACGTAGTGATGTACCAGAATTACTCCGTCCGTACCCATACCCTGATGATGTTATAAAATGAAGCGAGGCTAACCTTCATCCCCAGTACCGGGTGAAGGTTGTTTTGTCTTTACAGAGACTAACTCCAATAGCCGTGCCAGCGAATGATTTTTCAGATGAGATGACTCAGGAATGTTCAACAATCAGACTTGTTAGGGTTCAATTCCATGTCATTCAACGTTCTCCCCTCTATTTGAGCATAATGCCCATATAATAGAATGGAACTGGTTAAAGGCAGGAGGATGCATACAATGTACAAGGTTTTGTTGGTCGATGATGAATTTATGATCTCGGATGGGATCTCCAGTGTCGTGAACTGGTCCCGACTAGGAACAGAACTGATCGGCATTGCTCAAGATGGATTGGAAGCGCTTGCTTCAATTGAGCGGCAACGTCCCGATATTATCATCTCGGACATTCGCATGCCGGGAATGGATGGCTTACAGCTGGTTGAAGCAGTGGCGGAGAAGTATCAGGATATCTCATTCATCATGCTCACGGGTTTCACCGAATTCGAATATGCGAAGACGGCCATGCATTATGGAGTGAAGCACTATCTGCTCAAGCCCTGCAGTGAAGAGCATCTTGTACAGGCTATTAGTGAATTGGTTAGTGAGAAGCGGGAGTTAACCGATCAGGAGCGTTTTGTGCAGTCGATCCAATATAATCTGGAGCGTGTACTGCCGCATGCCAAGGAATATTTTCTGAAAGAGCTGGTCACGAACAGAACATACGGGGTCAAGGAATGGAAGTATTTCGAGGAATTATTCGATGTACAGTTCCAGGATCAGCGTGTGCGGTTGTTGCTGGTAGAGATTGAAGGGCATCATGAGTATTTGCACTTGTTCGCGGTCAAGAACATTGCCGAAGATATTTTTCACAATCCCATCTTAAGTGCCACGGTTGGGGGGCATGTGCTACTAATCATGGAGGACAAGTTGTCTGAAACGCAGTTGTTCCATAATATCGATGAGATTCGCGCCACATTTACCCGATATTATCATGACGATCTCACGATTGCGCTGAGCGAGCCGGGAGATCTATCGCAGGCACGCCATTTGTACATGCAGACGCTGGTTTATCTCAATTACCGCTTTTACCTCGGTGAGGGCAGTCTTATTATGGAGCGGGATATTTACTCTCCCGGGGAGCGCATTCTTCCTGAATTCGAATACGATCCCGAGCGGATGGTTACTGCAATCAAGGCTGGACACTGGCAAGAAGTGGGAACAGAGCTGAACCGGATGTTTCAGCTGCTTGCCAGCTTGCGATACGATATCTCCCAAACGAAGTCCTATCTTATTCAGATGTTTATGGAGATGATTCGACTCAGTGGCTCTGCCGAGATGAAAAGGTATATGGATCAGTTGCCAGGCATGATTGAAACCAGCACGCTGCATTCTTTTCAACAGTTTCTGCTTGCCGTCGCCAAAGAAATCACCCTGCGCCGCTACGAACAACACCGCTCCAGACAATCGCAGATGGTAGGTAGTGTGAAACAGCTGGTAGAGAAGCGCTACAGGGACGAGACATTAACACTCCAGTCCATCGCCGGGGAAATATACATGAATCCAGACTACATCGGCAAAATGTTCAAAAAAGAAACCGGTGAGAAATTTACGAACTATGTGTTAAGCTACCGCATCCGTAAAGCGTTGGAGCTTCTGGAGCAGGACGGGAACTACACCGTATCCTCGCTTGCCGAACAGACAGGCTTTGGTGCCAACTGGCCGTATTTCAGCAAAATGTTCAAGAAATACACAGGTTTCTCCCCTTCCGAGTATAAAAAAGTACCCTAAGACAGCGTTGCTGTCGCTTCTACATAGCTAATCTTTATATCCGATCTACATCTAATCTGTGATCGGGCCCTATACGCCATTCATCGGCAGCAGGGTCTTTTTTTGTCGGACGGAACTCGGTTTTGAACATCCATTTATCGGAAATGAGCATGGGAAGAAAAGGCGCTCGCTTCTATCATTAGAAGTGTCATGTTAGTGAATGAACATCGAGAGTGGAGGTTGAGTGGATGGAGCTGAATCGAAGCCGGGGGATTGAACCTGGGCGTTTGAAGCCAGCTGGCAAATGGAGTTCGGTGAAAAAGGAACTTGTCCGCAACAGATACGTCTATCTGATGCTCGTTCCTGTGGTAGCCTACTATCTGATTTTCAGCTATGGGCCAATGTACGGGCTACTGATGGCATTTCAGGAATCCTACAACCCGATCAAAGGAATTTTGGCAGGCGAATGGGTCGGATTTGACAACTTCACCATGTTTTTTGAAAGTTATTATTTCTGGCGACTGATTAAGAACACACTGATTTTGAGTTTTTACAGTATTGTATTTGGTTTCCCGGCTCCGATTCTACTAGCACTGCTGCTGAATGAAGTCCGGAAGAAGTGGTTCAGAGGTGCAGTACAGACCATTAGTTATATGCCGCATTTTATTTCGGTTGTTGTCGTGGTTGGAATGTTGAAGACGTTCTCATCTCTGGACGGTGGGTTATTTAACGTCATTCGTGACTTTTTCGATCTGCAGCCGATTATGTTTTTGGCGGAAAAAGATATGTTCCGTCCGATGTACATCCTGTCCAACATATGGCAGGGCGCAGGCTGGGCCTCGATTATCTTTTTGGCAGCACTAAGTGGTATTGATCCTCAGTTGTATGAGGCTTCCAAAATTGATGGCGCAGGCCGCTGGAGACAGCTGTTACATATTACGCTGCCGGGCATTATGCCCACGATTGTGATCATGTTAATTCTGCGTATGGGGGCGGTCATGAATGCGGATTTTCAG
Organism: Paenibacillus sp. SRL342; assembly: GCF_984798905.1. Classification (NCBI taxonomy): domain Bacteria; kingdom Bacillati; phylum Bacillota; class Bacilli; order Caryophanales; family Paenibacillaceae; genus Paenibacillus; species Paenibacillus sp. SRL342. The sequence continues at coordinate 6,628,276 of NZ_OZ481790.1, read as the reverse complement.
AAAATATTGCTGATGCAAACGGCACCGACCTATGAGACATCGGATGTCATATCCACCTTTGTATATCGATCCGGTATTTTGGAGGGGAACTATACGTATTCAACCGCCATCGGACTATTTAACGGCGTCATTAATTTCGCGCTGCTCATTATCGCAAACGCGATCAGCAGAAAGCTTAACTCAACCAGTCTATGGTAATCGGAAGGTGAAGCGATGAAACAGTCTATAGGGGAACGACTTTTTGATGTATTTAATACACTGCTGCTCTTGGTGATCATGGTTTTATGCTTGTACCCGATGCTGTACGTGTTCAATTCTTCAATCAGCGACCCGGACCAGATGCTGCGTTCCCGTTCACTGATGCTCATTCCTGAAGGTTTTCAGCTGGGAGCGTACAAGTCGGTATTTCAGGATACTCGCATCTATACGGGATATATGAACACCTTGTTCTATGTTGTGGTGGGTACAGCCATCAATCTGCTCATGACTTCACTGGCTGCATATGGGCTGTCACGTGGTGATCTGATGGGCAGAAAAACGCTGATGAAATTAATTACGTTCACGATGTTTTTCGGCGGGGGCATGATTCCAACTTTTCTGCTGATTGTTTCCGGCAACGATTGGATTTCCGTATGGATGTGCCTGCTTCCTATCTGGGTTGTGCCATTCCCAAGTTGACCCTACAGCCACTACTGGAGAATGCCATTCAATACGGTTTGGAACCACAGGTTGGGTCATGTCTGATTCGAGTGTATGCCGAAATATCAGGTGGCAAGCTGGCCCTGATCGTGGAGGATCACGGTCCCGGCATGGAACCCGAATATGTGGAACAGGTGCTGCGCGGTGAAGTGAAAACCAGAGGAACAGGTATTGGTCTGCTGAATATCAGGGAGCGGGTGCGTCTGGCTTTTGGCGAAGAATATGATGTTCTGCTGGAGAGCAAGCCGGGGCGTGGAACGAGAGTAACGGTGCTGCTGCCACCCCCATCACCAGGTAAGGAGGAGAAGCTATGGGAAGATGGATGCGAATGATGGGCATGCTCTGTCTTATGCTGACTCTTCCTGGCTGCGTGAACCAGTTGGATCAAAGGCCAGGCATGATTGTGGAAGAAGAGCCGATAACGCTGCGAATCGCTTGGTGGGGTGGGGAGTTCCGCAACAATGCAACGATAGCTGTTATCAACCTGTATGAGAAGTTGAATCCACATGTGAACATCGAATACGAATATAGCAGTTTCAACGAATACTGGAGAAAACTCGCCCCACATGCAGCAGGCAATGCGTTGCCCGACATTATCCAGATGGACATCTCCTATCTGTCCCAGTACAGTTCGCTGCAACTGTTGGAGGATATGACGCCGTACATGCAGAGCGGGCTGATTGACACGACAGATATTGAGAAGGAACAGTTGGAGAGTGGTAGCCTGAATGGAAAAACCTATGGTCTCAGTTTGGGGGTTAACGCCATGCTCAGCATCTATGATCCGGAAGTGTTAAGAGCCAATGATATTGAATTGCCAACGGATACGTGGACATGGGCGGATTTTGACCGGATGGGCGAGCAATTGCTCGGGAAAGGCATCTATCTGGGAACCTATTTTACGCCGGAACAGTTTTTCGCGTATTACTTGAGACAGTATGGTTCCAAGCTATACGCGGAGGATGGCAAGAGGTTGGGGTATGAGGATGATGGGTTGTTTATTGATTATTTTGGCAGGATGCAGCAGCTCGCGGAGAAGAAGCTTATTTTTGCACCTGATATCTGGACATCAGATATTGGCCAGCCTGATAACGACCCGTTTTATCTGGGAGAGGCTTTGTTTAGCTGGGGGTATTCCAACCAATTTATCAGCACCGCTCAGCGTTATGGCAAACCCTTAACCATCTCCCCAATGCCTGGGCCAAACAGCCAGGATGGATTGTTCTTGAAGCCAGGCATGTTTTTCTCCATGGCGGGTAATTCCAGACATAAGGAGGAGGCTGCCAAGTTCATCAGCTTTTTTGTGAATGATTTGGATGCCAATCTGCTGCTCAAAGGGGAGCGGGGTGTGCCTGTCTCATCCAGTGTCAAAGAGCGGATGAAGCTGGTGGTTGAACCGGAGCTGGCGCAGGTGTTTGATTATATCGATTGGGTTGCGGATAACAGCACTCAGATGGACCCGCCTGATCCCGTAGGAGCGCCAGAGGTCACTGCGGTGTTACGTGAGTTGTATGATCTTCTGCTGTTTGGCAAAATTACGCCTGAGCAGGCGGCGGTGGAATTTCGTGAGCGAGCAAATGCCATTCTGGATGGGTAGTTATATAAATTGAACTAAACGCCATTTACACTTGCCACTTCGATGACAGAACAACCTTCTGATCGCTGTTATCCCCAGATTTTTTTGGATTTCCTTTTTCAAAGGGGAAAATCCGGGGATAAAGGCGAACGCTCCCGCTTCTTCAGGTTATTTCTGTCCTCTGCGTTCTCGTGTAAATATGTAGTTCAATTTATATAACGAATAGTAAATATAAAACAACCTTCACTCTAGGACAGAGGGAAGGTTGTTCTGTTGTTGTGACCATGTGTTTAAGCCTACAAACCACTTGGTTTCACTTTTAAGCCCTGCCTTTAACCAAACTGGGCTTGATGCAGTCGGCTGTACGAACCTTTGCGCGCGAGCAGTTCTTCATGGCTGCCTTGTTCAGCTACACTACCGTTCTCTACCACCACGATGCGATCGGCATGTCTAATCGTCGCCAGTCGATGGGCAATGACCAATGTCGTACGTCCCTGAGCCAGCTCGGACAAGGCCAGTTGAATGGCAGCTTCTGTTTCGGTGTCGAGCGCGGAAGTGGCTTCATCCAGAATGAGAATAGGTGGGTTTTTTAGGATCATTCTTGCGATGGATAAACGTTGCTTCTGTCCGCCGGACAACTTCACGCCACGTTCACCAATCATGGTGTCCAGTCCGTCTGGCTGGGATTGTACCAGCTCTTCCAGTTGGGCCCGGCGAATGGCTTGCCAGATTTCCTCATCGGAAGCATTCAGTTTGCCGTATGCAATATTTTCGCGAATCGTTCCGTCAAACAGGAAAATATCCTGCTGTACAATCCCGATATGGGAGCGCAGTGATTCCAGCGTCATATCCTTCACCGGAATGCCATCGACGGAGATATGTCCCGCATCCACATCGTAGAAACGTGGGATCAGACTGCATAGCGTCGTTTTACCCCCACCCGAAGGTCCAACCAGAGCGACCGTCTGGCCTGCCTGAATATCCAGATTGACCTGAGACAGTGTAGGTTTGTGTTCTCCATAAGAAAAGGTAACGTTATGGAAAGCGATATCCCCTTTGACATCCGGAATTGGTTTTGCTTGAGGTGTATCTTCTACATCCGGTACAGCTTCAAGCAGCTCCAGGTAACGTCTGAATCCGGCGATGCCTTTGGGATACGTCTCGATGACAGAGTTAATCTTCTCGATGGGTCCGAGGAATACATTGGACAGCATCACAAAAGCGATGAATTCCCCGTAGGTCATACTGCCTTGAATGACAAACCAGGTTCCACATACCAGTACAAACAGTGATACAAATTTCATCAGGATAAAACTGAGTGAAGAGTTCCAGGCCATAATGCGGTAGGTGATTAGTTTTGTAAGCCGGAAACGTTCGTTATTCTCAACGAAACGTCCTACTTCATGTTTTTCATTGGCAAAAGCTTGTACGACACGGATGCCGCTCACATTGCTCTCGACCCGTGCGTTATAATCGGCGATATCCGCAAACATACGCTTGAACGCTTTGGACATTTTGCGACTGAAATACAGCGACAGGTAGATCATCAGCGGCACGATGATGAATGTCATCACAGCGAGCTGCCAGTTGATCCCCAGCATAATCCCGAAAGCTCCGGCGAGTGTCATGAGGGCAATGAACAGGTCCTCGGGTCCGTGATGCGCGATCTCACCAATATCCATCAGATCGTTGGTCATGCGGGAGACCAGATGTCCGGTCTTATTGTTATCGAAGAAGCGGAAGGACTGTTTCTGTACACGCTGGAACAGTTCACGCCGCATATCGGATTCGATGTTAATGCCAAGTTTGTGGCCCCAATAGGTCACTGCATAATGGAAAAAGGAACTGAGCAGGTAGATGCCGAGCAACCCAACACACGCCGCTAAGATCATGGACCAATTGCCAGCCGGAAGCAGCTGATCGACCACTCGGTTAACGGCGAGTGGAAAGGCCAACTCCAGCAGTGCGGCGGCAATGGCACAGGAGAAGTCCAAGATAAAGAGCCTTTTGTAAGGACGATAATAAGACATAAAACGGCGAAGCATATGTAAGTCCTCCTCGATATGACACAAATGCCCGAACAGGCTAATTAGGGCGTGTCTCAAAACTCGTTGAAGTGCATCTTTTACCGCCTTTTCGCCCCCTGCTGCGTCACTTTCCCTTGACGTGCCCCGGCACGCCTGCGGAAAACTTTCTTGCTTGGAACGAAAATTCGGCAAAATCTGCTTCCTTCGGAGTTTTCAGACGCGCCCTAGCCTGTCCGGACACCTGGATTCATCCTTATGTTATTTACGGTTTTGCTCGGCACGTTCTACGATCATATCGGCGAATTCTTCAGCCTGACCTTGAATTGCAATCGGGTCGAAGTACCAGTAACGGTCTTCTAATAATTCATACACCTGATTGTTTTTCACAGCCGGCAGGGATTGCCAGATGGCATCACCTTTGTAATTTTTATTGTTCTCTCCAACGGTTAAGAAGATATGATCCCCTGCATAATCACCAACAACTTCACGAGAAATCTCTTTCCATTGGGTATCACCCATCAGTTCTTTTTTGGTGATTTCGAGAGGGGCAAGTTGCAAAGCACTGTAGACCGCTTGTCCTCCTCGACCAAAGTTGTCTCCATATCCATAATAACTTTTGTCGGATACTTCAAGGATGGAGAAGGTTTCCTCCGGTTTGATGACTGTTTTCACCTTGGCGCGAGCGGCTTCAATTCGTTCATCGTACGTTTTCAGCCAAGCTTCGGCTGCTTCGGATTTGTTCATCAGCTCTCCGAATCCCCGGATTTCGTCATGTACATTGGTGAATGTACCGTACGGAATGACCACAGTTGGTGCGATTTTTTTATAACTTTCAATCTCTTCGGCTTGATCAGAGTAGGTAATGATCAGATCCGGGTTCAAGGCAATAACCTTCTCCATGGATACCGCTGCCCGATCACCGATACTTTCAATGCCCGCCACCTGATCTGCATAGAACGGGTTTTCCAAATAATATTGAACAGCCCCAACGGGTTTCACACCCAGTGCGAGCAGATCACTTACGTACATATCCGTGACGATTCGTTTCGGTTCAGCCGGAATCTCAACATCCCCGCTTAATGACTTGTAGATCCGTGTAGCATTCGAATTGTCCGAACTGGACGACGTGTCTATGTTCGTTTCGGAGGATCCGGTTGTCGTTTCTGTTCCCGCTGCCGATGTCTGTTCAGTGGCAGTCGAGCCTGTTCCGCTGCTACAAGCAGCCAGAATCATAATGATGGCGAGCATAAGCAGCAAGCCGGAAAAGCGTTTTTTTGTAGCAAACATATTTGTTCCCCCTGTGTATAATCAATAATGATTATTATTCTCATTAATAACATAGAGGAAGATGTGATATTTGTACATGGACAACTATGATCACTACAGCATGGACAATTATGATGTGAGGAGACGCATGATATACTGCAACTGCTCCATAACGGACAAGGGATCAAATCCATAGAACATGTCGGCATCAATCTCGTATACACGTCCTTCACGAACGGCGGAGAGGGTGCCCCAAGATTCCTGATTCAACAGGTTATCCAGCATTTCTCGTTCGGCAGGTTCCTCAGGGAAGGCGACAAACATGTGATCTGCGGCATACAAGTGAATCTCGGACAACGGAACATGAACGTACCCCGTAAGTAACTGCCCATCCTGCTCCATACGTGAGGGTGGAGTGAAGCCCAGCGATTGATACAGCACATGAGAAGCTCTGCCCCAGCCATGACCGTAGATATAAGCCCCGTCTTCTCCAATCATAAACATGCAAACGGCGGACCCTCGTGTTCCTGCCATCTGTTGGTCCAACGTATGATTGGCTTCTTGTTCAAGTTGGTGATATTGATCTAACAACGCTTGTGCATTGGACTCAAGCCCGGTAATTCGGCCCAAAAGAAGAAGCTGCTCCTGCCAATCGATTTCCTCAAAGGGCATCAGAATGGTCGGTGCGATCAGACGTAGTTCATCGGAAGTGGGATGCGGTGCATATCCGATAATGACATCGGGCTGAGCGTTTGCAATCAGATCCGTATGTTTAACCAGCTCATATTCGGAATGTTGCTCAAATGGTTCATGACCATCATGACCATGTTCCCCCATTTTTTCTTCCATCCAGCTGGCAACGGCGCCCATGTGGGGAGTGTGGCCCAGTGCCAGAAGTGAGGCCGTATAATTGTAAGTCAAAGATACAATCTTCTTGGGCATTTTCCGGTAGTGTGTTGGGGCTGATCCAACCATCTGTTTGAATTTGCGGCTCAGATAAAAGGTGTCCCTGTAGCCTGTTAGTTGTGCAATTTCCTGTAGCGTAGGGTTCGCGAACAACAGATGTTCCTGAGCCATCCTGATTCTGAGACGGGTCACATATTCAACAAACGTAAGACCTGTATGCTTCTTGAACTCTCTTGAAAAATGCTCAGGACTCACATTCGCATCGCGTGCCAATTGTTCGCGAGTCAGCGGATGCGTATACATCTGATGGATATGTCTGAGTACAGCATCGAGCCAGGAGTGATCTTCATGAGCAGAATGAGCTACATGATCCCGCAAAATATCCAGTAATTCATAGAAAAGCATATGTGGCCTGAAGGGGCTCGAATCATGGCCTGTCGAACTTGCTTGAATCAGCTCTACTGCCCTGTCGGTGAGAGTACGGCTCGCAATGGGGGCTGGTATCCCGAACGGCCAGAACAGCTGTTCATTTTCAATGGAATCAAAAGCAATAGCAATGCCCTGTACTGGCGACAGGGAGCCGCGCTTGCTCTCGTGCTGAAGCAGGCTTCCAGCTTGTCGAACGACTGCAGAGCCTGCATTTAATGTCAGTTTGCCCTCTGCACTGATCAGCCTGGCCTGGCCAGCAGTAATGACGTATAGTACGTGAAGTGTGCTCCACATCTCATCTATGCGGGAGAATGCCTCGCGGTCGTGAAGCTGCACCAGATGGCACAGCTTGAACAGGGCAACAGGTACGGACTGAATCTTCTGCAAGGAAACGGGACGGGACAGTGGTTTTTTTTGGTATGTGGGTTTGGAAATATTCATTAAATAACTGTCTCCTTATATAAGTCAGCAGGGGCATTATGCGTCTCATGCCCTTTGTATACTGGCGTAATTCGCGGATCTCAACTATTATGCAGTATATACTATAAACGGAGTGACGTGGATGGACAGATTGGACAATTCAACTTTTTCTGTGAAAAATAGATAAAGTGGTTGAAATCGCTATCAACACCGACTATAATGAAAATGTCGAAACGTTTCAATCTGGCGTTTACTGCCAGTTTCATTGTATTAGGCAATAACTGGTCATAGGGCGCCAGATTGAAAGACGCGTCATGACCATCATTAATGGTATGGATTGGAACGGGACGCATTCAACCGTGGTCCCATAAGGATGGGAACGAGGATTTTTTTTGAGAACACCTCGAAACGTTTCGATTGACATCCATCGCTATGATATGTATAAAGATTAATAAACGATAATGAAGGATTTAGTGGTTGTTCTAACCATGTACCGTATAAAATGTGGGTAACCTTGAATTTGTTCTATATAGGTTCAACTAAACTTTTTACGCGAGAACGGAGAGGACAGAAATAACGTGAAGAAGCGAAGCGTTCGCCTTTATCCCCGGATTTTCCCTTTGAAGAAGGGAATTAAAAAAAATCTGGGGATAACAGCGATCGGAAGGTTATTCTGTCATCGGAGTGGTAAGTGTAAATATTCTTTAGTTGAACTTATATATAGTTTAGAAGGAGCGAACGTGGAATGGCAACGATTAAGGATGTGGCAAAGCTGGCAGGTGTAGCACTCTCGACTGCTTCCTATGCGCTGAGCGGGGATAGCAAGGTTAGTGCCAAGACCAAAGCTAAAGTGCTTGAGGCAGCACGAGAACTGAATTACCGCAAGAACGGCTTTGCCATGGACCTGAAACGGAGCCGGACAAACACGATCGCTTTGATCCTGACCGATCTGTCGGGCCCGTATTACTCGGAGTTGATCCGTAGTGTACAGGATGTAGCCCTCGCGAACGGGTATGACCTGATTGCGTGCAGCTCCATGGGTGGACGGGACTCAACGGCAGTGCGATTTTTGCGTGAAAAAAGAGTAGATGGAGCCATCATCCTGGCGCATAACATTCATGATGATATTCTGGTAGAATCTGCCGGTCATCGTTTTCCGATCATTGTGATGGATCGTCAGCTGTCGAGTGACCATCTGGTCAACGTGCTGGTAGATGGAGAGCAGGGCGGTTACCTTGCCACCCGCCACCTGATTCAGGCAGGACATCAGAAGATTGCCTATATCAGCGGTCCATCCAACTCATATGATAACGCGCTCCGTTACCAAGGGTACCTGCGAGCGATGCGGGAAGCGGGACTTGAAGAAAAGTCCAAATGGCGTCTGAACGGTAATTTTGTACGTGAGGGCGGATACAGCGCAACTAAGATGATGATCATGCAAGGCGATCTTCCCTCAGCGGTATTTTACGGTAACGATGAGATGGCGATTGGCGGCCTAAAGGCATTGGAAGAGCGTGGTGTATCGGTGCCGGATGATATTTCCGTGATCGGTTTTGACGATATTCAGTTGTCCGAATATGTGAATCCACCACTGACAACGATACGCCAGCCGAAGCATGAAGCCGGGTCGCTCGCCGGACATCTGTTATTCCAGATGCTCAATGGCGAAGCGGTTGACCCTTCATATACGTTAACGATTAACATGATCGAGCGCAGCTCTGTACGTTCGATTTAGACCGAGTCTGAACAACCAAGAACTGCCTGCATGCTGAAGTAAAAGTTTAATGATGGGGTTATCGTCCGGACGGGCTGTAAATGGCCGGTTTGAAGAGGCCCCTATTCTTTTTCAGATTTATCGAAACGTTTCGATTTTAACTATTTCAAGGAGTGAACCTTATGACAACGATGATTAATGAACCGATCCGCTTAAGTGCCGGAGAGTTATCCTTTACCTTTTTGAACAGTGGCGACCTATACCAAGCTACATCCGGCACAACGATGTTGAACCAGTTGCTCAACAACCAGATTGATGGATCATTGAACAACTTGTACCTGCGTGTACATGAGGGAGAGAATATCAGCTCGTTCCCGTTGCTCGGTGTACGTTCGAACAGCAAGGTGATTACAAGCAAGGCACAATCCAGCAACCAGTTGATCTGGGAGGGCACAGTCCAGCTGGAAGGTAGCGAAAAAGGCATTGGCTATCAGGTCGTATTTACGGCTACACCTCAAGGTGTATGGTTCTGGGATGTGAAGCTCACAGGACAACAACATAACGTAGACGTGGTATACGGACAGGATGTAGGTCTTGCTGATCCAGGTGCGGTACGCAGTAATGAAGCTTATCTGTCACAATACATTGACCACACGGTGTTTGAAGATGAAGCGAAAGGTTATGTCGTTTGTTCCCGTCAAAACCAGCCTCAGGGCGGCGCATTTCCTTATATGCAACAAGGTTCCCTGACGAAAGCAGTTGGTTACTCCACAGATGGATTCCAATTCTTCGGTCTGTCGTACAAGGAAACGAATCAACCAGAGAGCTTGAATCGCCCAACGCTGGCAAATGAGACGTATCAGTATGAATTTGCCTACACGGCGCTGCAATCTGAACTGCTGAATCTAAACGGAGAAGCTCAGGTGGTCTTCTATGGACTGGCGAAGCCTAATCATGCCGAAGGAATCTCTGCACTGGAATTCGGAGATGAAGTTACCGCAGCATGGAATGAAGTACAGGCTCTGACTGTGGAAAATGGTGACACGTTGGAACAGGTGAAACTGTCCTCCTTCCTGGGTGAACCACTGGTTACATTTGATCTGACACAAGATGAGATTCATGAACTGTTCCCTGATCGTCATCAGGAAGAGCACAGCGGTGAGGAACTGTTGTCCTTCTTCACAGGCAGCTATGAGCATATCGTTCTGAAAGCAAAAGAATTGCTCGTAGAGCGTCCACACGGTCACATTCTGATGAGTGGTGGCAATGTGCAACTTGGAGCACAGGTTATTACGACAACGTCGTATATGTACGGTATTTTCAACTCACAGCTCGTTATTGGTAACACCAATTTTAATAAAATGATCAGTAATGCCCGCAATGCATTAAACGTGCCGAAAACGGCGGGACAACGCATCTATGTGGAAATGGACGGACAATATCGTCTGCTTACGATGCCTTCCCTGTTCGAGATTGGCTTCAACTATGTACGTTGGATCTACAAAGCGGCATCCGATACGATCATCGTGACGAACTATACAGGGGCACAGACCACTGAAGTGAGCATGAATGTGCGCTCCACAAGTGGCACAGCATACCGTTACCTGGTAACAAACCAGATTACGATGAATGTGAATGAATACGAGTATCCACTGCATATGACGCAGGATGGCGATACACTGATCTTCAAGGCTGATCCACAAGCGATTAGTGCAGGAACGTATCCAGATCTGCAATACCATATGTCGGTGGATGGCGCAGCTGTGAATGTAGGGGACGAAACGTTGCTGGCAAGTGGTATCCGCAGTGGGTCTGCATCACTAGTTACGCTTAGTCTGGAAGCAAGTGCTGAATGGACGCTGAAGGTACAAGGGGTATTGGAAGGTCAAGCGGATAGCGGAGTGGCAGTGGGCTCAAGCCTGACGTTTGAAGAGGAAGTGCAGGCATACCGCGAGTTCTTCGCAGGGGTGATGAACGGATTCCGTTTGTCCCGTGGCGAAGGTCAGAGTGCTGAGGATCTGTTCAAAGTAAATGCGCTGGCTTGGTGGTACACCCACAATATGCTGGTTCACTACTCCGTGCCTCACGGTTTGGAGCAGTATGGCGGCGCGGCTTGGGGTACACGGGATGTGTGCCAAGGTCCGGTGGAGTACTTTATGGCAACGCAAAAATATGAGCAAGTTCGCGATATCATCAAAATGGTTTATACCCACCAATATGAAGATGATGGCAACTGGCCGCAATGGTTCATGTTTGATAAATACTTTGCGATTCAACAGGAAGAGAGTCATGGCGACATCATCGTATGGCCGTTGAAAGTATTGGCGGACTACCTGACAGCGACTCGCGACTATGCAATCCTGGATGAGAAAGTACCTTATACCGTCAAGCATAGCTTCGGGTTCACGGAAGAGACGGCAACGGTATTGGATCACGCGAAAAAAGAGATCGAATATATCCGTTCGCACTTCCTGCACGATACGTTTCTGTCTTCCTACGGAGATGGCGACTGGGATGATACGCTCCAACCAGCCAATGCACAGCTGAAGCAATACATGGTGAGCAGTTGGACGGTGGCATTGACGTATCAGTCCGTAAACGTGCTCTCGCAAGCGCTGAAATTCAAGGATGCGGACTTTGCACAGGAGCTTGACGTGCTAGCTCAAGGCATTCGTGAGGACTTTAACCGTTACATGCTGGGCACAGATGTGATTCCAGGCTTTGTATACATGGAAGAAGCCGACCAAGCGAAGCTGATGCTTCATCCAACGGACACAGAGACAGGCATTCAATATCGTCTGTTGCCAATGACGCGCAGCATGATTGGTGAGTTGCTGAATGCGGAGCAAGCAGAGTCTCATTACGCATTGATCCGTGAGCAGTTCCTATGCCCGGATGGCGTGCGTCTGATGAATCGTCCAGCTCAATATGCTGGTGGTGTAAGCACACACTTCAAACGTGCAGAGCAAGCATCCAACTTCGGACGTGAGATTGGTTTACAATATGTTCATGCTCATATCCGTTACGTAGAAGCGATGGCGAAGCTCGGTAAGACAGATCAGGTCTGGAATGGTCTCGCGATGATCAACCCGGTTGGTATCGGTGAGGTTGTACCTAACGCGGAGATTCGCCAAGCGAACTCGTACTTCAGCAGTTCGGACGGCAAGTTTAATACGCGTTACGAGGCGCAGGAGCATTTTGACCAGCTTCGTAAAGGGACTGTACAAGTGAAAGGCGGATGGAGAATCTACTCCAGCGGCCCTGGAATCTACATGAACCAGCTGATCTCCAACGCACTGGGCATTCGTCAAGAGGGCGGCGATCTGGTCATTGACCCGGTATTGCCAGCTGAGCTGAACGGCATGCAATTCGAATTCGAGTATGCAGGTGAGCCAGTGACGTTTATCTATCACTTGAACGAAGGTGCTGTGAGCCGTGTAGCAGTGAACGGCAAGGACATTCGTACCGAGCGTACAGCGAACCGTTACCGTCAGGGCGGTGTAAGCATCTCGCTTGATGAGTTCAGACAAGCACGCAATGCAACTGAGCGTACGGTTGTTGATATCTATATGTAATTTCATAACATGATGTACACCAAGGTCATCCTCCTTTATTCAAGGCGGGATGGCCTTTTTGGCATATGCTCATGATTGCTTACCGCAGTGGAACCGCCAGTAACGTATGTAACAGCTCATTATGCCGCACATGCTTGGTTACGTAGCCCTGCTGCTCCAACCAGCCGCATAGCTCACCCAGCAGAGGGAAGTGACGCTCGCGCAAGGCACGCAGCTGTTCCTCATGTCCTGTGGTTTCGGCCTGCCGAATGTAGGATTCACGGTGAGCAGCATCCACAAACATCAGATCGGTTAGACCGATACGTCCGCGCGAGGTTAATACCCGCTGCATCTCCTGTAAAGCCAATAGTTGCTGGTCTGCACTCAGATGATGGAAAGCAAAGCTGGATACAACAAAATCGAAGGAATGATCGGCAAAAGGCAGCGCCAGAAAATTCCCAAGTTTCACATGCATCTCAGGATATTTGGTGCGGCATCTGCGCAGCATCTCCCGGGATTGGTCGATTGCGGTCATGTCTGCGCCGTGCTGTAGCAGTTTCCCAGCCAGATTACCTGTGCCTGTACCGATATCGAGTCCTTTCTCACCAAGGGCGGGAGAGATCCAATGTGCTGTCTGTTCGAGCGCTTCGTCATAGTTGTGATACAGATAAAAGGAAGACTGTACCGTATCATTGGAGTCGCCCGGCGTGGAATGATCTGCATCCTGGTGTGGATGTAGAACTTCATTCTCATGGCTTACAGGGGAGGCGTTGTCCGAATGATGATTGTCCTCTGAATTGGGATGTTCAGTACTGACTCTGCCTTCAGCCTGCACTCGCTGATCATGGATGGCTGCCTGCGTGTCATAATTCCACCGATCATGCCAGTTCTGCCGGGCTTCACGCAGGCGACGGGCACTGTCCGCAAGATCGTGCAGATGGCTGACATCCAGCGGTACTTCCTGACGATTCAGGTCAATCATACGTTGGGTTGTATCCATCATACGTTTCAACTCAATCCACTGGGCATACATGACGGCCTGTTGCAGCTCCAGATATTCTTCCAGCCGCTGCTGATTCCCTTGATCAATCTCTCCGAGCGCGTGTGTAATATCCTGTAGGGACATGCCAATCTCACGCAGTGCAGCAATGGTTTGAAGCCGCCAGATATCATTCTCAGTGTATGTACGATACCCGTTACTAGACTGTTTGGCGGGGAGAATTAATCCTTTTTCCTCATAAAAACGAATGGCTCTCGCCGATATACCAAGCCTGCTTGCTGCCTCTTTGATATTCATCATGCATCCCCTCCTTATCGAATCAGTATAAAGCATGACGTTACGGCAAGGTTAAGTGTTTATTTCATTTTGCGAAAAGGTTCAATACCGAGTGGAATTTTAGTCAAAGCTGAGGCTATGCTACAATATATAGAACAAAAAACTTAAATAGTGAAGTAAACGAACAATGTCTTCCTATTCCTAAGTTTCTCAACGTTCTTAATTCTCTTAACTTTCCCAACGTTGTAACGCACAGCGTTGTCGACTATAGCACGAAAGGTTGAATCATTATGCTTACCAGCCATACATTTACGATTCGTCCATCGGAGATTAAGGATGCAGCCCAGCTAATGGGGTTGGATGCCCTGGTATGGGACAAATACACCTCTCCTGCACCGATGCATTGGCGTTCCAGACAGCAATATCTGCAGCATTGTCCGCCAGGCAGTCAATTGATTGCGGTGCAGGGAGAGCGGGTATGTGGTTATGTGGGCTTTCAGCCAGCCACAGGTATGCCGGTCAACCGTCATGTCTACGAGATTCATATTGCAGTTCACCCTCATGATCGGCGTTGTGGCATTGCTACAGCTTTGATGGATGCCATGAAGCAACATGCGGCCCAACAAGGCGTTCACAAGCTCAGGCTGCGCGTGCTATCCAGCAATCCGGGAGCCATCACGTTTTATACACAGTGTGGATTTGTGACGGAAGGCAGGCTGGTGTCCGAGTTTTATATCGGAGGCAAGTATGTGGACGATATTCTTATGGGTTATTTTATCCAGACCAAATAGAGACTAGCTGAGAAGGAGGAACAACGATGGACATGGGACTTCAAGGTAAAAAAGCACTGGTGCTGGCTTCCAGTCGAGGGCTGGGCAAAGCAGTAGCCGCTCAATTGGCAGCAGAAGGTGCTGACGTCATGCTTGCCAGCCGGAGCGAAGAAAAGCTCGCAGCAGTGAAGCAGGAGCTGCTGGCGCTTGGTGGTGGTGGACGTGTGGAATATTGTGCAACCGATGTGACACGCAAGGAAGATATTGAGGCTCTGATTCATAAGACAGCGGAGCTGTTTGGGCAGATTGATATTCTGGTGAACAATTCGGGTGGCCCACCATCGGGTTCATTTGAGTCACTGACCGATGAAGATTGGGAGCGTGCATTTGAATTAAATGTACTCAGTTATGTAAGGCTGATTCGCGGTGCTCTTCCTTATATGAAAGAAAGCGGAGGCCACATTGTGAATATCGCTTCAACTTCGGTGAAACAGCCCATTCCGGGTCTGGTGCTGTCCAACACGTTCCGTACCGGCGTGTTTGGATTGGCGAAGACGTTATCCCAGGAGCTGGCTCCATACGGAATTTTGATCAACACGGTGGCACCAGGACGTATTGCAACAGATCGTATTCGTGAATTGGATGCAGCGCGGGCTGAGCAGAACGGAATCAGTGAGGAAGAGGTATCTGACCAGTTCCGTAAAGAGATTCCACTAGGACGTTATGGTCAACCGGAGGAGTTTGCCAAAGCGGTGGTGTTCCTGTTATCCGGGGCCAATACGTACATTACCGGAACCTCATTGATCGTGGATGGTGGCATGGTCCGAGCCCTATAAAATCCATGGATACAATAAAATACCCTCTGTCACCACATTCTGTGGAGATAGAGGGTATTCCTGTTATTCCGGTATGTTGGGAGAGATCTCTCCTGATTTATTATGTAGGCGAATTAGCGCAAAAGTTCCCATTCATGCTGAAGCATGCCGTATACTGCATGGTTCACGTAACCTTTAGGCAGCTTCTCTGCCTGACGAATGACACCTTCGAGAACAAATCCGAGTCTTTCTGGGATAGCGCGACTCCGTTTGTTGTTGGTTGCCGAGCGAATCTCGACGCGATTCAGATCCAGGGTCACCAGTGCATAATCAACCAGAACGCGACAAGCGCTTGTCATCAAGCCTTGACCTTCAAAACCTTTGCCAAGCCAATATCCGATGCTTACCGAGCGGTTAGTCCAGTTAATCTCGTGGAATCCGATGACGCCGGCTAGATCCCCCTTTGACCATACTCCGGCGGTGAATCCGCCATTCTCGGCACCTTGTTTTAACGCGTTGGTAATAAAGTTCGAGGTGTGTTCCACTTCTGTCACATGATCCACCCACGGCAACCAATGTCTCAATTGATCCCGCGAGCGATCCGTCAGTTCGAACAGCGGTTTGGTATGTTCCATGGCCAGCGGCCGGAGTTCGGTATATTCATCCAATGAATAGGTAAACATGAATGCAACCTTCTTTCTTTATAAATTAGTGGATTAGCGGGAAGTCTTGGGTAACTTTTGCTCCAGTGCAAACAGGTCTTCTTCCATCGAGGCCATGCGTTGATTAACTGTTGTGCGTGCGTCACGGAGTGCCTGATTATATATGTAGGGAGCGAGCTGTGTCATGAACAGGTCGAGGACACCCCAAGCGGCCAGATCACCCAGTTCTTCGCCACGTTCCTCTTCGAAATACGACTGGATGGTGCGAATGGCTTCATCCTGCTGTTCTTTGGTCAGTTTAAGCGAGTTCAATGGAATGGGAAACCCTCCCTTTAATTTGTTTTTACTATCATGCTACATGATTCGAGCGAACCCGTCAAAATGGTTTTGGGCCTATTTATGCATGGCTGATCCTGACTTTGGTGCCGTTCTTTATTGAACTCCTCCCCCGTTAAAGGTATATTTAAATGAAACGCGTACGAAACTTTCCAAGAAAATAGATTTTTTCAGGAAATGACTTCGTTATTAAGGAATTATAGCCGGAATTGCTGCAATTCCCGAAGGCTCCAATCCATTCATGAAAGGTTTGATACCTGTGGACAATCGTACAACCCCACCTAACTTTATCAAAAATATTATTACCGAAGATCTCCGGTCTGGGAAAGTCCAGGAAGTTATTACCCGTTTTCCTCCGGAACCGAACGGTTATCTGCATATCGGCCATGCCAAGGCGATCTGGATTAACTTTACGCTGGGCGGCGAATTTGGCGGCAAAACGAACCTGCGCTTTGATGACACGAACCCGGTCAAGGAAGATGTTGAGTACGTTCAATCGATTCAGGAAGACGTGAAATGGCTCGGATACGAGTGGAACGAAAAACGTTTTGCCTCGGATTATTTTGACGAGATGTACAACCGTGCTGTCTTGTTGATTAAAAAAGGAAAAGCCTACATCGACGACCAAAGTGCCGACGAAATCCGTGCAATGCGCGGAACGCTGACGGAGCCGGGCAAGAACAGCCCGTACCGTGATCGTTCGGTGGAAGAGAATCTCGACCTGTTCACACGTATGCGTGCAGGCGAATTCAAGAACGGAGAGAAAGTGCTGCGTGCCAAGATCGATATGTCTGCACCGAATATCAATCTACGCGATCCGGTTATTTACCGGATTTCACATGCACACCATCATAACACGGGCGACAAATGGTGTATCTATCCGATGTACGCCTTTGCTCACCCGCTCGAAGATGCAATTGAAGGTGTAACGCATTCCCTCTGCTCCTTGGAGTTCGAGGATCAACGTCCATTCTACGATTGGGTTATTGCCGAGTGTGAGATGGAGAACAAACCGCATCAATATGAATTTGGTCGCCTGAATCTGTCCCAGATGGTAACAAGCAAGCGGAAACTGAAACTGCTCGTAGATGAAGGACATGTGGATGGATGGGATGATCCACGTATGCCAACAATTTCGGGTCTGCGCCGCCGGGGTTATACACCGGAAGCTATTCGTGATTTTGTATATGAGACAGGCATTTCCAAAAACTATGGAGTTATCGACCTGCAAACGCTGGAGCACTTTGTACGTGAAGACTTGAAACTGAAAGCTCCACGCACGATGGCTGTCCTGCACCCGCTCAAAGTGGTTATTACCAACTACCCTGAGGGGCAAGTGGAATGGCTTGAAGCAGAGAACAATGTGGAGAACCCGGAGATGGGTAATCGCCAAATTCCGTTCTCCCGTGAGATTTATATTGAACAAGACGATTTCATGGAGAATCCGCCGAACAAATATTTCCGTTTGTTCCCTGGCAACGAAGTTCGTCTGAAACATGCATACTTCATCAAATGTAACGATGTGATCAAAGACGCAGAAGGTAATGTAACCGAGATTCATTGTACCTATGATGTGGAGACAAAGAGCGGCAGTGGCTTCACTGGTCGTAAAGTCAAAGGAACAATCCACTGGGTAGAAGCGACTCAAGCGGTACCTGCTGAATTCCGTCTGTACGAGCCGTTGATTCTGGATGAAGCACCGGAAGCAGAGGTGGAAGTGGCTGTAGCCGGGGCAGAAACTGAGGTTGTGGAAGAGCAACCGGAGAAAACGTTCCTGGATCAACTGAATCCGAACTCCCTTGAGATTGTTAATGGGTATGTGGAGCAAGAGATGAAGGAAGCAAACGCTCAGGATAAATTCCAATTCTTCCGTCATGGTTACTTCAGTGTAGATCCAAAACACTCCGAGCCAGGTCGTCCGGTATTTAACCGGGTCGTATCCCTGAAAAGCTCGTTCCAACTGCCAAAGGCATAAGGTAAAGTCAAGGCGTAGGATTAAGTCTACAAGTTAGAGCTATAAGCTTAACTTGTAGATTTAAATTTATAAATGTAAAAGGCGTCTCCATGGCAACAACCCATGGAGACGCCTTTCTCTTTACTACACCTATGCTTAATCTTTTGTCTGAATGTTTGAACGGTTTATTTACACGATAACGGAGAGGACAGAAATAACCTGAAGAAGCAGAGCGTTCGCCTTTATCCCCGGATTTTACCCTTTGAAAAGGGAATCAAAAAATCCGGGGATAACAGCGATCGGAAGGGTATTCTGTCATCGTAGTGCTCTTGTGTAAAACGATCTCTCAACTCTTTCTAACAAAAGATTATCGGTCCTCATCCATATTGCCCATCTCCGTCAATACAACTGGCTGATAGCCGTTACGTCGATTCGATAACCACATGATGCTAAATCCAACAGCGCCGATGAGCGAGAAGAATACGCCAATGCTATACATGATTTCCGCACCGAAGCTCTGGAACAACCAGCCGCCGAACAGACCGGCAATGACGCCGGAGAGACCGCCCCAGGCCATTGTATATACCGCTTGACCGGAGGAACGATAAGGTCTTGGAATAAACAGCATGGTCAGCTGCGTACCCACATAGAAGTACCCACCAAACGTAATGGAGTGCATCAACTGAATGAATACAATCTCCAGCGGGTTGTTAGCCAGTGCCATGAGCTGCCAGCGCAGTGCAAACAGCACACTGATCAGAATGAGAGATGCCAAGAGCATGCTCATTTTGCGTTTGAGCAAGCGGTCGAGCAGCAGGAATACGCCGACTTCGAGAATGGATGAGGTGAAGATGGCCCAGCCGACCATCTGTTTGTCACCACCCATTTCTACAATATATAGTGACATAAACGTACTGTTCATTGCATTAGGCACCGATACGAGCACACCCAGGCCGATAAATGCCATAAAATACGGATTAAACATGACTTTGCCAAACCGCCGAAAAGTAACCACGGGTGTATCCGAAGCGATCGGCTGTCTGGGTAGAAATACGGATAATACAAAGGCGGTGGCAATCATGCATGCAAATATAATGGATACACTGCCGATGCCAAAACGGTCAATGAGCGGTCCGGCTGCGACGGCAGTCAGTGCCCAACCGAGTGAACCCCAGAGCCGGAATGACCCGAATTTTTGGGTTGTACCATCGATATATCCGAGAATCAGACTGTTCGTTTGAGCAAATAATGGACTTTGAAAAAAATAAAAGAAAATCATGGCTACATAGATCCATGTATAAGTGGGCGCATAGAACACACCCTGGGCGAGCACAAATGTACCTCCCATCATAATCATCAGAATGATGCGAATGTTGCGAGATTTATCGCTCCAGAAACCCCAGAACGGGTTGGCAAACAAGGATACAAAAGGTCCAATCGCCATGAGACTGCCAATCTCCAGTTTGGTCATGCCAATCTCTTGCAGGTAAAGTTGCAGGAATCCGGCGAAGATCGAGATAGCTCCATATATGAAAAAGTTATATAGTTTCAGAGAAACCAATGAGGGATTGCCTCTTGAAGGTGCAGGTCTGTCCAATTAAGCCATTCCTTTCAAATGCATATTGTTCAATGTATCATTTGTTGAAAGGGGATTCAATGCATAGCGAACGTTTTGAAATTGATGCAGTCATACACATATCGTGATCAGAGGAGGATAACGACATGAACACGAGGGAATGGACAGGCATCATATTGGCAGGAGGTTTATCCAGCCGCATGGGGACCAACAAGGCCATGCTGGAACTGAACGGTTCCCTAGTACTGCAACATGTCACGAAGGCGATGAGACCCGCCGTATCCCGTATCATCGTGGCTGCCGGACCCAATGTGACAACCTACGGTGCAATGGGCTACGACTGCGTTCAGGATCACTATCCGGGGAAGGGGCCACTCGCCGGTCTCCACGCGGCGCTGGAAGCTTCCGATACAGACTGGAATCTGGTATGCGCCTGCGATATGCCGCTCCTGCAAACGTCTTTCTTTGATGGAATAAAAAAACTGGTCGAATCGCATAACTCTTATTCTGCTATCGTTCCACGCGTGGATGGACATGTCCACCCTCTTGCAGGGGCTTATCACATACGAGTGCTCCCTGATCTGGAGCAGCGCCTGATACAGGATCATCTTCGAGTTATGCGATGGCTTGAAGAGATCGGTTGCTGTTATGTCGAAGCAGAAGAGCTTGAGAGAGCGGGCGTTCATCAAGTAGCGATGCAAATGAGTAATATGAACACGCCGGAAGAGTACGAACGTATCCGTAATCAAGATTCTGGACTCGATTCAGATCTGTAAGATACAGGATCACCTGATGATTCTGCATGATGATTGCGATATTGAAGCGGGCTTTGGCCTGTCCAGCGTTTGAATTGTCTGCTGAAATGGGACAGATGGGTGTAACCGAGCTTCCACGCAATTTCCCCGAGCGACAGCTCTGGCTGTTCGATCAATACTTTGGCCTCCTGCAACTTCAAGCTGGACAGGTAAGCCCTGGGCGAACGCCCGTACACCTTGCGAAAGACCTGTAGACCATATCCCGGGCTGATGCCAAACGAGGATATAATCTGCTCTACTTTGACCGTGGATACACTGCTTTCCTTGGTTCGAAGCTGGGCATGGAATGCCTGCTTGATTGCCTCTGCTATAGCTCCCGCATAATGCATGGCTGTTGGAGCTGGTGCATGTGAAGCAGCAACGGAAGTGGTGGACTCCGGTTCATGGTCAGCGGCTTGGGACAACAGGGCGAACAGTTCAAACATGCGTGCCTGCATGATCATTTTGTCAGTGGACGTGTAGGCCTCAGATATGTTAATCATCCCCATCCAACTCTCCAGCACAACGCGCATCTTCCTATTATCTGCCGTACCTGCTGCGTAGATTCGGCTGTGCTGTGACATCAGCTTCAGGGTGAAGACCGGATCATCCACATTAAAGTGAGCGCTAAAATAAGTCATGCCTTCCGTGGATACACATTGATTTGTATGTTTGAACCCGGGAGGAATGAGAAGAATGGAACCTTCCTCCACGGTATAGGTATAACCATGAATCACACTCTCCTGCGTACCTTCGATGATCAACATAATCTCAAAGCCCGGATGTGATTCCTCCGGCATCGCCCATCCACAGGGTACTTGTTGGCTGTGAGCACCATAGAATTTGATGTTACAGTCGATAATAGGCAGCCAGTGGGCCAGCGTATGGTGAGGCATTTCTCGGAGCTGTGATCGGATATCCATCATATTCACCTCGGAAAAGGGTAAAAACAACTTGCCTTATACAATCGGCACCCGTAGTATACTTCATTATAATCAGTTTAACGCAAGGATGGATGATCCATGCAACGCATCAGCGTTTGAAGTGGTTGCTGAACAATCCAAGTTCTTCGACCTATAATAATGTAAACGCTACCATTACGGATTGGAATATGTCAACTCTTGCACACGTCAAGAACATTATATTTTCCACCTAAAAAGGAGATTAAATCATGGACAAATTATTATATGGCGTAGCTTACTATGATGAATATATGCCTTACGAAAGATTGGACAAGGACATTCAGATGATGAAGGATGCAGGCATCAACGTGGTCCGTATTGCAGAATCCACCTGGAGTACCCATGAACCGCAGAATGGCGTATTTGACTTTTCTTCCGTAGACCGTGTGCTGGATGCCATGCATGAAGCGGGAATTCAGGTTATCGTCGGGACACCAACGTATGCTGTTCCAACATGGATGGTCAAGGAACATCCGGACGTGCTGGCTACCACCTCTCAGGGACCTGGTAAATACGGCGCAAGACAGATCATGGATATTACACACCCAACCTATCTATTCTATGCCGAACGGATCATCCGGAAGCTAATCTCTCGGGTAAGCACACATCCAGCGGTTATCGGTTATCAGACAGATAACGAGACAAAGCATTACAATACGGCCGGAGATAATGTGCAACTGCAATTCGTCAAATATATGCGGAACAAGTTCAGTTCTCTGGAAGAGCTTAACAAGGAATTTGGTCTCGACTACTGGAGCAATCGAATCAATAGCTGGGAGGACTTCCCGTCTGTGGTAGGAACGATCAACGGCAGTCTGGGCGCTGAATTTGCCAAGTTCCAGCGGCAGCTGGTAACCAACTTTTTGGCTTGGCAAGTGGGGATCGTGAATGAATACAAACAGGCAGGACAGTTTGTTACCCAGAACTTCGACTTCGATTGGCGTGGATATTCCTACGGCATTCAAGGGGATGTGGATCATTTTGCCGCATCGAAACCTTTTGACATCACCAGTGTGGACATCTACCATCCTTCCCAGGATGATCTGACAGGCATTGAAATTTCATTCGGCGGGGATGTGGCGCGTTCGACCAAACAATCGAACTATCTGGTACTGGAGACCGAAGCGCAGGCGTTCTGGCATTGGGTTCCGTATCCGGGACAACTGCGTTTGCAGGCATTCAGTCATCTGGCATCAGGGGCGAACATGGTCGCTTACTGGCACTGGCATTCGTTGCACAATTCGTTTGAGACGTATTGGAAAGGATTGCTCAGTCATGATTTCGAACCGAATCCGGTGTACAACGAAGCGAAGACCATTGGTAGGGATTTTGCAAGACTGAGTCCTCAGCTTGTGAATCTGAAGAAAAAGAATCGGGTGGCAGTGCTTTTTAGCAATGAGGCTCTGACATCCATCAAATGGTTTGGTTTTAACTTCACCAGTGACAAGAACTACAATGACGTGGTGCGCTGGATGTACGATGAATTGTACAAGATGAACATTAGCTGTGACCTCATCGACCCATCGGTTGAGAGTTATGCGGAGTATGACGTGCTCGTTGTACCTGCTCTGTATGCTGCTTCGGATGCATTGCTGGAAAAATTGAATCAATTCGTACAGGATGGCGGACATATCGTCTACTCGTTCAAAAGCGGATTCACAAATGAGCATATCAAGGTACGCTCTACCCGCCAGCCCGGCTTAATTAGTGAGGCATGCGGGATCAGCTACAACCTATTTGTAGAGCCAAAACATGTTTCGCTGCGCGATGATCCATTTGGAGTTGGTGAAGAGCAGAACCAGGTCCACACCTGGATGGAACTGATTACGCCGACAACGGCTGAAGTACTCGCTTGGTATGATCATCCACATTGGGGTGAGTATGCGGCAATTACCCAGAATGCCTATGGAAAAGGCAAAGCAACCTATGTCGGCTGTTATACCAGTTCTGCGGTGATCCGTAAGGTGTTGGAACGTGTCATGAAGGAAGCGGGTGTATGGGGAGCTGATCAGGAGCTGGCTTTTCCTGTCATTGTGAAGACAGGTGTGAACGATCAAGGGAACACGATTCGCTATTATTTCAATTATGCGGATGAGGCCACATCCTTCGTGAATGCTTATGGAGAAGGGACTGAACTTCTGGCCGGAACCCCTATTGCTGAAGGAGAGAAGATCGAGTTGGAACCATGGGGCATACGGATTGTCGAACAATAATAGGAAATAATAAATATAGGTATATAAGTTGATTTTAACATTTCCAAACGAATATAAAGACCAAAGCGCCCTCGGCTTCCATGCTGGGGCGTTTATCTATTTTAGCTCAGGAGTGGATGCGCTGTGTTTACCGAATGTTATCGGAAGCTGATAGATCCTTTCAAACGCAGCATTCGCAATAAATTGATTCTTACCATGACGCTGCTGGCCGTTGTGCCCGTCATTGCCATGACCGCTATGGCAGCTGAGAATACCCGCTCTTCCATGGAAGAGGAGATTATGGAGACCAACCGAGCCAATATGAACTGGGCCTCCATCTATCTGGGTGAACAGTTCGCCCGCATGAACAATATTATTTATTCGATTCAGATCAGTGACGAATTGCATCAATATCTGGCATTGAACGAGGAAGCGCCGGCAGCCAGCCGATTCGATGAACAGAAGGCCATGTTCAATATGCTCAACAGTGTATACTATTCGGCGGGTAATTATGTATTTGGTGTTGAACTCTATCTGAAGGAATTGGACACCCTGTTCACCTTCAACTCCATGGATTCTCGCATCAAAGCGGTATCGGAAATACCGGAAGGATATCATGAGCTTTTTGCACAACATAAAGATTTTACAATTATCAATGATCCGGACGATCCGCAAAAGTTCCATATGACCCGCAGCATGAACCGCTTCGAGGATCAGGCACAGATCGGCGCCATCAGTCTGGAGGTCAAGTGGGCTGAGTTCAACCAGACCCTGGAGCTGCTGGATAGCCGGGGAGACTATGCGGTATACATTGCTGACAGTACGGGCAGTCCGGTCTATCAGCCAAACCAAGAGATTCAGCCTTCAGCGGAAGCACTGGAGAAATTGGCTGGCACAAAAGAAAGTTCGGGGTTTATCCGTACAGCCAAGGAGTACGTATTCTTTCATTCCATTGAGCCGTCAGGACTGCGTGTGATCAAGATTGTACCTGCCCATGTTATTAACGAAAGTGCCTTGGAAACGATGAAATACGGATTGGTTGTGGGTGGCCTGGCCACTGTCATATCTGTAGGACTAGCTGCGCTCGTAGCCTGGCGTACATCGAAGCCCATTGTCAGATTGGCAAATTCCATGAAGGGTATTCAACTGATCAAGGACAGGGAAGTGGTGCGAAGCGGTCGGGTAGATGAGATTGGTCTGCTGGAGAAAAATCTGCACGGCATGGCTAGTCGTATTCGGGAACATATTCGCGACAACTACCTGATGAATCTGGAGAAGCAGACGGCCGAGCTCAAAGCACTGCAATCTCAGATCCATCCGCATTTCCTGCAAAATACGTTGCAGATGATTGGCGGCATGGTCTACTCGCAAAAACCGGCAGACAGTTACAAGGTCATTCGAGCCTTGAGCGAGATGTTTCGTTATATTGTGCGAGCGCCGGATGGACTTGTCCCTCTACAGGCTGAACTCGATCAGTTGGAGCATTATATGCTGATTCAGAAGCAACGTTTTGCCGGCAGGCTTGAATATACACTGGAGATTACCGGAGAAATTCGGGCGTGTTATATCCCCAAGTTGTCTTTGCAACCCATTGTGGAGAATGCATTTTTGCATGGTCTGGAGAAGAAACAGGGCGAGTGGAAGCTGGGCATTGAGGTCGTCTGTGAACCTACAGATGTAACCATTCGAATTCGTGATAACGGTATGGGTATGGATGCTGAGAAACTAATGGAGATGCAGTCCAGACTGGAGCGGCTTACCCGGCAGGCAGATCGGGTGTGGAGTTCAGGTACAAGTATTGGACTGGTCAATGCGGCCTCGCGAATTATAATGCATTTTGGACCTGAGTACGGGATGAGCATGGAAAGTGAATATGGACAGGGGACAAGCGTTACGGTACGAATCCCCTGCAATACAGGAGGCGAAGCCTTGTGAACAAGGAACTGTACAGAGTGCTGCTGGTAGATGATGAACCGTGGAACCGGGATATTCTGCGCAACCTGGGAGATTGGAATGAACTCGGCATGACCGTTGCAGGTGAGGCAGAGGATGGTGAGCAGGCCATACAACTGGTCGAGCAGCTTCAGCCTCACATTATCATTACGGACATGCGCATGCCCGGCACAGACGGTGTGGAGCTGTTACAGACGTTGAGCGGACAATACCCTCAGATCAAGGTGATCGTGGTGAGCGGATATGATGACTTCAATTATGCCAAACATGCGATTCGCCATCGGGCTGCAGATTATCTGCTCAAACCGGTGAATCCGGATGAACTGAATGGTGTACTTGCCAAATGTGCAAAAGAATTGGAAAAGGTGGAATCTGCGCCTGAATCATGGGAATCGTATCCCTCTGCGTTTGCTGGTGAGTTCTCCCTGTTTCAGCAGCAGGCTCGTTTGCGGTTTAATGACCTGAATGTTCAGGGTCTGCGGGAGTGGTTCCAGCAATTGCAGCAGAAGCTGGAACGATGCGAGATTAACAGACCTCGGCAGCTTGGAAGGGTAGCCTATGAATTACAGGCTTTGTTGGATGAACTATGCGTCTCCAATGGCTTGTACGAACGGCCCGAAGCAACGGCGCTACCTCCTTCAACAGCGCTGGCTTCCATCGAATCCACGATCACATGGATTTCGACTCCGTACTATCAGGCTTTGGAGCAGCTCATTGCGCAGCGTAAGTTCAAGAACAAGCTGAACCTGGACGAGGTGAAGCAATACATGGAGCAGCACTGTATGGAGATGATTACGCTGGAGCAGCTCGCCCAGATCTTTTTTGTCAGCAAGGAATATCTCAGCAAGGTATTCAAGAAGGAGTATGAGGTGAACGTGACCGACTATGTTGTCCAATTACGTATGACGAGAGCGAAAGAGTGGGTGATGGACGAACAGATTCCGTTCAAGCATGTTGCCGAGATGGCGGGTTATGAAGATGTGTCCTACTTCTATCGGGTTTTCAAAAAGCATTTCGGAGTATCTCCTGGGGAGATGCGGAAGGGACAACCTCGTATGTCAGGCAATTCAAGCAGCAGCACGGAATGAGTCGTTCGAGAGAGCATTTGCGGCAGGATTAAGGTTTAAAATAATCCAATACACAAGTCTAATTTTGTCCAATGAAGCGCTTTCATCCTCTGATATATAATGAGCCTATGAAAGACAAACCAGTTACACACCGGGAGGTCATAAGAGATGAAAGTATGGAAAAGTGTAGCAAGTGCGGTACTGGTCAGTGTTCTGCTCGCAGGTTGCGGTTCCAATGCAGGAACGGACAATGGGCAGGAGGAATCGGCATCAGGCAGCACGGTATCACTCAAAGTATTCGTTGCACAACCTCGGCTGAAAGAACATTACGATAAATATATAGAACAGTTCAAAGCCAAGGAGAAAGCAGAAAAAAACATTGAGGTGAACGTGCAACTGGAGATGCCGCCAGCGGACAATGCCCCTCAGATTCTGAAGACTCGTCTCGCCTCCAATGATGCACCGGATGTGTTCGCCCTGCATGCAGTCAATGAGATTCCACCATTCAGCAAAGCGGGTTATCTGGAAGACCTGTCGGGCCAACCTTTTGTCGATAAGCTGCTGGATTCGGTTAAACCTTCCATAACGGATGCGGAGGGCAAAATCGTAGCTGTTCCATTGGAAACAGTATCATGGGGCTATCTGTACAATAAAGATATTTTCGAAGAGCAAGGGCTGGAAGTGCCAACGACTTTAACGGAAATGAAAGCGGTCGTGGAGAAACTCAAAGCAGCCAACATTACACCGTTTGAACTATCCTACAAAGAAGCCTGGATTCCGCAATTATTCCTGCCACTTACCGTGGGTGCATTAACTCAGTCTGAGCACAAAGACTTCGTGGAGAAGATGAATCAGGATCAGGGCTCCTTCTCCGATATGAAAGCATTGTTTGATATCTTCGATCTCGTCAATGCCAATGGAACGGACAAAGCGCTGGAAGTGGGCGGAGATGATGGTTCAGCAGCCTTCGCATCAGGAAGCGCCGCGATGTGGATTCAGGGACCATGGTTTGCCGAAACCATTCTGAAGTCCAACCCGGACTTGAACTTTGGTGTAGCACCAATGCCGATTAATGACAATCCGGATGATACCAAAATCAATCTGAGTACCTCCACTTCACTGGCAGTATCGTCATCTAGCAAAAACAAAGAAGTGGCACTCGATTTCGTGAACTACATTCTCGATGACAAGGATTCAAGTGCATTCTTCGAAGCACTCAAGTTCAATCCGATTGCCAAGATCCATGACTTCAAGAGCTTCCCGTGGGTAGACGATGCTCAGAAATATGTGAGTGAAGGTAAAGCATATGAGGACCCATCCCTCCCTCAAGCGGTGAAAGACGAGTCAGGCAAAGCGTTGCAAGGCTACTACTCTGGGCAATTAAATCAACAGCAGGTTATCGATGCGCTCGACAAGGCGTGGAAATCCTACAACAAAGTCAACAAGTAAGGAGCTGTGAGGAATGGAGTACCTGCTTTTGTTTTGTTGACAAAATCTCAATGGGTTTGGGAGTGTAATCAACAAATGAGCGGTACTTTATTTCGTTACAGTCTCCAAGCAGATGATATGGCAGGCAGAACGTTCTTCGTTCCCTCGTTTACAATCATCCGCTTCGAGTGAAAAGGGGGAGAACCAATGGCTACGAATGTGTTCAAGAAGTATCTGTCACTGCTCGCGTTCACTGCGCCTGCCTTTGTCATCTATGCGATTTTCCTGCTGTATCCCACGTTTAGTGGCATGTTCTATAGTCTGACGGATTGGAACGGACTCAATCGGGATTACAGCTTTATCGGTCTGGGCAACTTCGTGGAATTGTTCAAAGAAGATCCTGACTTTCTGAACTCCCTGTGGTTCACGATGAAATATGTAATATTTATGCTGATTCTGCAAAATGGAATTGCCTTGTTGCTCGCCGTGTTGATTGAGTCACGAACGCGCAGCAAGGGGCTCTTCCGGACGCTGTTCTTCATGCCTAACATGATCAGTACAATCATCAGTGCTTTCATGTGGACATTTATCTTCTCTCAGGTGCTGCCACAGCTCGCACAGAAACTGGCCTTTTCGTTCCTCGACCAGCAATGGCTGGGTGATCCGAAGTTTTCATTTTACTCCATTCTGATCGTATCGCTCTGGAACGGTGTAGGGTATATGATGATCATCTATCTGGCTGCTCTTCAGGGTGTGCCAAAAAGCCTCAAGGAAGCGGCTGTTATTGATGGGGCCAACGCATTCCAGGTGCTGCGCAATGTGGTGTTGCCAATGATTACTCATGCCGTGACCATCTGTTTCTTCCTTACGCTGAACGGAGCATTCAAAGTGTTTGAAGTGGTGTATGGACTGACGGGTGGTGGACCGGGCAGAGCCACGCAGGTGATCACGATGAACATCTATGAAGAAGCGTTCTCCAACAACTTCAGATACGGCTATGCGAGTGCCAAATCGGTTGTGCTGTTCATCATCGTACTCATCTTTACCCTCATCCAGATCACCGTCATGAAGAAGAAAGAGGTGGAAGCATGAGGATGCAACGACTGAACAGTTATCTGATTCGACTGCTGCTGATTCTGGGCTCTCTCGTTGCCATGCTGCCGATCTACATGGCGGTGGTGAACTCTTTCAAAACACAGGGTGAGATGTTCCAATCCTTTCTCGCGCTGCCAACAACGCTTCACTGGGAGAATTATTCGGACGCGTTTAACAAAATCAATCTGCTGGGCAGTTCGATGAACTCGGCGATTGTATCCTTTCTGGGGATCGGGGGAATTGTCTTCTGTGCCTCACTTGCGGGATACAAGCTGTCACGTACCTCCGGACGTTTGAGCAACCTGATCTTCTTCCTGTTTGTTGCGTCCATGTTAGTACCGTTCCACTCAATCATGATTCCGCTGACACGGGTAGCCAAAGGCATGGGGGTGCAAGGAAGCACGTACGGATTGGCTTTGATCTATATCGGGCTTGGTGTGAACATGGCAATCTTCCTCTACCACGGGTTTGTGAAGTCTATTCCGCGTGAATTGGAGGAGTCGGCTCAGATGGATGGATGTAATGAGTTCCAGACGTTCTTCCAGATTATCTTCCCGCTCTTGCTTCCGATCACAGTCACCATCGCGATTCTGGACTTCCTGTGGATCTGGAATGACTTTTTGTTGCCACTGCTCATGCTAACCGATGTGAATCGTTATACGCTGATTCTGTCCACGAACATGCTGTTTGGTGAATATAACAAGGAATGGCCGTTGATTCTGTCCTCCCTGGTACTGACTGCAATTCCGGTTATTCTAATCTATGCGTTTTTCCAGAAGTTCATTATGGAGGGTATTGCGGAGGGTGCGGTCAAAGGGTAGAACATTCAAAGGAATCCCGGAGCGCAGCTGGTATTTACCCGTACTGGTATTCGGCTAAACTTACAAAATTTACGCGAATAGCCTTGATCTGAAGGACATGGTCCTTCCAGGTCAAGGCTGTTTTTTGATTGCGAAGTCAGGAAACAGTATTCGTCGAAGTCAGGATTCAGAATCCATGAGCCTCTGGACAGCCTCTGCGAGGCATTGTAGTCCACGCTCCATCTCATCAGGTGAGGCATAAGCGTAAGACAGCCGAATGTGACTCGCATCCAGCCGGTCATACAGATAACCCGGGTGGATAAGTACATTTTGCTCCAGACAGGTATGGAACAATTGGCGGATGGAGAGAGGGGAGACCGTGAATTGCAGCCAGATATAAAATCCACCAGCGGGTATTTCCCACTCCGCAATACCATGAAAGTGACTTTGAAGCAGCTCCAGCATGGTATCTCTGCGTCTGCGTAGTTCAGGGCGAAGGCGTTCCATATGTCCAGCGTGATGTCCTTCTGCGAACCACAGGGCAGCAGCTTCTTGGGCGAGTGAACTGGTACCATAATCGGTCTGCATCTTGATATCGGCGAAACGGCGAATGACCGGCTCTGGCCCAACTAGCCATCCGAGACGTAGTCCGGGGCTGACTGCTTTTGACAGGGTACCCATATGCAGCACCCGTCCTTCCTGGTCACGCGCCTTCAGCGATGAGGGAGGAGGAGTATCCAGCCACAGATCACTGTAGGCGGCATCCTCCAGTATGGAGATGCCTAGTGTTCGAGCCGTGGTCATCAGTTCTTCCCGGCGGTGATCACTCATGACAGAGCCGGTGGGATTGTGAAAGCTCGGGATCGTGTAGAGAAGCGAGATGTGGTCTTGATCTTTTACATGCTGCGCAGCTTCCTCCAGACGTGCAATGTGTAGGCCTTCGTCATCCATCGGGATACCACTCATTTTCAACCCTGCCGACTGAAAGGCGTGAATGGAATAGAGATACGACGGTTTTTCCAGCAGAACTGCTGATCCGCGAGGGAGAAGTCCGACCGAAATCAAGTGTAGCGCCTGAAGAGAGCCCGATACAATCAGTATGGAATCTGGAGAGGCTGGAATGCCAGTAGCCTGCAAATGGACTGACAAAGCCTCACGAAGCTCCAGGCTTCCTTGAGGTTCCAGGTAGTTGAGTATACGCGAACGATGGGATAGGGAATACAGAATGTCGTTAAAAGCATCCTGAGGCATCAGCTCCGGGGCAAGCTCCCCTGTACCTAGGCGTATGATGCCAGGCCGGAATTCAGCCTGATTAATCTGCTGGATCTCGGGCAGGTTGGGATAATACCAGCCCTCCTCGATGGCTTCGTTCCAGTTAGGCATGGCTCCGTGAGCCATACCATGCCAACCGGAGCCTGAAATATAAGTTCCCCCGCCATGTCTGCCCTCAATCAGACCAGCGGCGGCCAGATTATCAAGGGCAGTGACCAATGTACTGCGGTTTACCCCCATGGACTCAGCCCATATTCGCTGTGAGGGGAGACGGTATCCTGCTGACCATTCGCCCGTTGTGATTTTCTGCCGGACATAGGCTTCAATCTGGCGATACAAGGGCAAGTCGAGAGAAGGGTTCGGCTTCCACCCCATGTTTAGCCGGGAATCAGAACGTTCCATTACAGGCAGAATCACCTCCGTTTGAATTTACACTTGGTACTTCGATGGCAGAACAACCTTCCGATCGCTGTTATCCCCAGATTTTTAAATTTGATTTTATAAAGGTGAAAATCTGGGGATAAAGGCGAACGCTTCGCTTCTTCAGGTTATTTCTGCCCTCTCCGTTTACGTGTAAATTTTTATTTTTTATATAGTTAGCTTCTGAAATGACACTTTGTAACGAACACTATATCATTTGGTTGGGTCTGATGCCATCCAAGTGGTTGGTTACGTCAGTTATCATCTCCCCTAATATGAAGGACAGAGATAAGGGGGAAGCACGATGGAGGTTGTTATTCACGCAGTGGTTCTGGCGTTTGGCCTGATCTTACCACTGGGTGTGCAGAATGTATTTATTTTTAACCAGGGCATGAGCCAGAGGCGTTATATACATGCACTGCCTGCTGTAATAACGGCAGGGGTCAGTGATACGTTGTTGATCGGGGCAGCCGTTGGAGGGGTGTCGCTCATTTTGCTGCAATGGCCAGTTCTGGCGAATGTGTTGTATGGCGCAGGAAGTTTGTTTTTGCTGTATATGGCTTGGAGTATCTGGAGGTCATCCGAATCTGTGGAAGGTTCGCAAACGGTAATGTCAGCAGGGCGACAGATTGCGTTCGCCGCATCCGTATCTTTACTCAATCCCCATGCGCTGCTGGACACCGTTGCCGTGATTGGCACCAGTTCACTTGAGTATGAAGGGGTGGAGCGCATCTATTTTGCCCTGACAGCCGCGGCTGTATCGTGGATATGGTTCTTGGGACTTGCAGGCGCAGGCAGGGTGATTGGCAGAACGGATCGAACTGGACGCATCAGTCTGGTGTTTAATCGGTTGTCCGCTGTGGTCATGGTTGGGCTGGCGGTTATGATGCTGTGGAAGCTCATCTATTCATAGAAGGACCGTGATGTGACTCATCCTGTTAAAATAAAAAAACTCCCCGTGACGTTAATCGCACGGAGGGTTCAATGTAGGTGCTGAATTTGATTATCAGCATAGCTAACTGATCTAGTTATTGAGTAGGAATATGTAGTGCTCGATAATACTTCGATGTTGTGTCTCCCATATATGGCGGGTCATTTGAATTAGGGTCATCGTAATCGGATCTATTCCGCCTTCAGCAGCATGGATTCAATAAACACTTTCAGATCACGGCTTACACTGTTCAACTGATCAATGACCTCGCTGAACTCGGTTACCAGCACCGCTTGTTGGTTGCTAGACTGTGAGATGGATGTGATCTCCTGCTCCATCTGCTGAATGGAATGCTGAACATCCTTCAAGGAACGTTCGATATTCACCGTAGCTTCTTTGGTACCTGTAGAAAGTTTGCGCACTTCAGATGCAACAACGCTGAATCCGGCGCCTGCTTCACCTGCTCGGGCTGCTTCGATGGCTGCATTCAGGCCGAGCAGATTGGTCTGTTCTGAGATTTCACGGATGAATGCGGCGACTTTGTTCACTTCACCTGAGTTCTGCACAGCCATGCGGGTATTATCCAAAATCTGCGTGGAAGATGCCGTCAATTGCTCGGATTGGGCGGCTACCGTCTGCACCATATCTGTTAATTTTCCGCTGATACCGCCGATCAATTCAGTGAAGTACTCCAGTTTTTCTTCATTCTGAAGAGAGAAACCAATGGCAAGTGTGCCTACGATATTTCCTTGCTCATCCCGAAGTGGGGTGGCCGCCGAGTTGATGGATGTGCCATAGAATTTTGCATCAATACGGTTCGCTGAAGTTTCTCCATGTATAAGTGCCCGGCGGAGTGTAGGGTCATCGAGGGAAACGGGGTCTCCTGCCTTGATGCCCAGATCGAGTTCGTTGCTGGGAACATAATACCAGAACTTCTCCGTGTCGGTTACCGCAATCATGATATCATGTTCTTTCAGCATAATTTTAAAATATGGACTTGCTGCAACGAGTGCTTCAACGATGTTCAATAAGGTTCAGCTCCTATAATGTATATGTATCATCTAGATGTATTGTATACATCGTCAGAATGAGGTTAATCTTGAAGGCCTGATAAGGGCATAACGTATATTAATTAAATTTCCAACAAATGAAACAGGGGAATTGGAGTTTTTCAGAAATTTACGAAAAAATAACGAAAAAGCAGACAAGAACATCATGCTCTTGTCTGCTTTGGTTATCCACCTATGTTTTATGACACGCTTCACTTCACGTTATGAAAGCTGATTTACGTAAGGGGTCACCGCGCCAGCGTTACCTCTTCCGTTGTGTGAAGAGGTCTTCCTGACGGTACAGATATATATCCATACGCAGGAATGCGCGGTCGTGTTATATGCGTACTGTTGCTATCCGCCAATCTGGGACATGCGGCGTACCGTCGGTGTATGAGATTGCATTTTTTGTTCCAAAGCCAGAGCCATCTCATGATTCTTTGGTTTCGTACCCAGCGCTTTGAGGAAAAGCGCCGCCATGGCATTCGGATCATCCACGAAGCGGCGAACATTATACTCATCTGACCAGTAGAGGCAGGCTTTGATATGTCCGTCTGCGGTCAGCCGAAGTCGGTTGCAATTGTCACAGAAGTGATCGCTTACGGGATGAATCAATCCAAATGTGCCTTCGGAGCCCGCAATTTTCATATTTCGTGATGGGCCATTGCCCGCAGGGCCTGTTGTATTTTCTACCGTCCAGCCTGCTTCAGCACATACATCTGTCACGGCTTCCAGCGGCAAATAAGATTTGCGCCATGAATCTGAAGCCTGTCCAATCGGCATATATTCAATAAAACGCACATGAAGAGGTTGATCAATCGTCATTGCAATAAAATCCTTGATCTCATCATCGTTGATACCCTTCATCAGCACAACATTCAGCTTGATCGGAGCAAGGCCAGCGGCAGTTGCAGCTTCAATGCCTTTCAGCACCTTGTTCACATCTCCGCCGCGGGTAATCATGGAGAAGCGATCAGCGCGCAGGGAATCCAGACTGATGTTAATCCGGTTCAACCCGGCATCTTTCAACGCCTGAGCTTGTTTGTCCAGCAGAAGAGCGTTGGTAGTCAGGGCAATATCGTCAATCCCGTCAATTGCCGAGATCATGCTGACGAGCTTGTGCAGATCCTTGCGTACCAACGGTTCGCCCCCGGTGAGTCGGACTTTGCGCATGCCCATGGGAGCGAGCACCTTCAGCACCTGCGCAATCTCTTCGTAGCTCATAATCTCATCATGTGGAGCAAACTCCATGCCCTCTGCAGGCATGCAGTACACACAGCGTAAATTACAGCGGTCCGTAACAGAAATACGGATGTAGTCATGTATCCGGCCAAATGAATCCTGAAGCAGTTCCATGCAGACCACCCTTTCATCGGTTCAGATTGGAAATCTTCTATTATAAATGATACGACAATTTCAAAAGGAACAGTTGCATCAAATTTTAGCTATTTCTCCAATCCGCGTCAACGATGACGTCAGATGACAGCATTTTTGGCAGGATGGTTTAGATGGAATTGACCCACGAGTTGTTGCAGAAAGACGGTAATGGCTTCCACATTATGAGAAGAATGCTGAACCTGCAACATATCACGGATCAGCTCCATCATCTCTGCTTCTACCTCAGCAGAAGTCGCCCGATTTTGATGGCTGATTGCAGCAATATTCTCCATCAGCATGACCACTTGATCCACGACTTGCGTGCGCTCAGGTTCTTCAGCGGTAGCATTTTGCAGAAGTTGCGAAGCGGCCTGAACCAGTGTTGTTCCTTCAGCCAGTACCTGATCACCCTCTGTGATTAATTGAGATGCGGCTCCTGCTGCCGTTGAGATTCGGTCCAGAATCTGATGAATATTTTCAGTTGAAGAGCGGGATAACTCGGCCAGCTTGCGGATTTCCCCTGCCACGACTGAGAACCCTTGGCCATGTTCGCCCACGCGTGCAGCTTCAATGGTGGCATTCAGAGCCAGCAGGTTGGTCTGAGCTGAAATTTCATCAATGACAGCCAGTGCACGGTAAATCTCTTTCATGGTATCCATGAAGGACAGGATGGTACGGTTGGTATCGGACACCGCTCCTGAGATTTGGGTCATTTTATCGCCGATTCGTTCCACTTCCTGTTGAGCCACGCTGATCTGTTCGGTAGCAGAGGTCTCCAGTTGTTGCAGCGTTATGCGCATGTGATCAGCAGCGATCTTGGCCTGGTCGAGATCTTCCAGTTGGGTGCGAATGGCCTGAATCATCGAACCAAGCTTGTAGTTCACACGCTCAGTCGTACCTTGGGTTGTCTCTGTTGAAGTTCGCATCTGATACTGATTATCCATAACGTCTACCGTGGCAAGTTGTACCTTCAGCATAATGCCTTCCAGAGAATCGATCATGTTGTTGATCCACTTCGCCAGTTCACCTGATTCATCTTGGGCAAAAGCAGACGTGTCCAGGCGCTGGGTCAGATCCCCCCTGCCTTCGGCGTTAATTCGAATAAATCGGCTGATGCGACGCAAGTCTTCATGAACTCGTTGATATTGGCTGCGATGCAGCTGTAATGCAGTGAAGAATCCGAATAACACATTAACAGCGGCCATTGCTGCTGCGCTCCACCCACTACCAGTGAGGGCATAGACAAGAGCTGCTCCTGCAACGCCTGACAAAAGCGTGAAGAGACTGTGCTGCTTGAACTGGCGCCAGCCGATGCTTCGTATCCGATACACTTCCTCCAGATCCCCTTCACACATCATGCCCCAGCGATCAGGACAGTGTGGCAGCTGGAAGGTGATGCCTTTGCCGATCACAGAAATATGGCGATAGTCCGAGTAGCCGGGAAAAGCTACGAACAGATTGGAACCATTCTGAATGGTGTTTGCTACTCCGGGGTGTAGTTCTCCGGTCGACGGGTCAGTGAACATGAGTTCCAGCTCGGTATGCTCCTTGACGGAAACGATACCCCATTCGGTGGTGACACCATCTTTGAGATTTTCCCCATGTGTAAAAGTACGGTCCTCGAAGCGGCTTCGGGATAAGGCGGTGCCTGGTTGCAGATGGGGCCGTAATATTGACTCAGCCATAAAGAGGTAATTGTCACCGGAATCAGGATAGATATGACCAGATTCTCGTTGGATCAGGTCACCGAGTATATCCCCGGGTACACGGCTGCATAATGAACCGACATATCGACCTTCCTGCAGGATTGGGGAGATAAACAGCAAGGTGACATCATCGTGAAAAGCGGACGAGCGTGGACCAATATCCAACGTCAGTGGATCAGAATAAGGACCATACAAGCATTTTTTTCCATGGAGATCTGCTCTGGAGTATTTCAATCCTGGTCCAATTAAAGCTTCGTAATCTTCATAGATCTGTCCAATATGTTTCTTATATGTAGAGAATACCACCTGATTCTGTTCGTTCAGCATGAATAGCTCCGTACTGTCTACGGCTCGAATATAACTGGATTGAAACCATGCATCTAGTTTGCTTCGTTGCTGTGAACCTTGTAATACATCCTCTAATTGGACCGACTGTATCTGTTGGAGCAAACGGTCCAGGTGATTCCATTGTTCATCTGCCCAGTCCATCATAAGCTGCCGTCTCGTTTCCGCAATCCCCTCAAAGATCTGTTCGACATCTTCCTTCATATGTGCGTTCAACCGATACGATCGCCACAGCGGCAATCCTTTTCTCCATCCCAGCCAATCAAACATCATGACCACCCCAATTTCTGGATTCTATATTCAATCTTTATACAAGAAAACGAACAAGAATACGAGGGGATATGTCATATTTTCCGAATATTCATTCAATAAATACAAATGATCGTACGTTTATTGTTAGGTGAAATATATGTTAGCTTTCTACCAAGGAAATTCACATGAATACATCTGAGAATGGGTCTCATTTTACATTGTGTAACATGAACAGGCCCATACTCAAAACACACTGTATAATGTAATCCCCGCCCAAAGCGATATAGTATTATCTAACAAGCAAAACCTGTTACGTTTGTGTATATAAACCTCCCATTCAGCCTTGGTGTGCAATGAAAACAACTTCCCACAAAGGAGAATGCCCATGTCCTCCATATCCTCAGCCACAGTCCCCGAAGCCTGCCATATTGATGTAGATCATGTGTCCGTTGTTTTTGGCAAAGGTACACAACAAGTGACTGCCTTGTCGGATGTTACATTCCAGATCCAGTCCAATGAGTTTGTCTCTCTGCTGGGCCCTTCCGGCTGTGGTAAGTCGACCTTGCTCCGGCTGGTAGGTGATCTGCTTCAGCCCACCTCAGGCACCGTACGCATTGCAGGTCAGGAACCTGAGCGTGCTCGTCTACAGCGACAGTTCGGCATCGTTTTCCAGACACCAGCCCTGTTCGATTGGCGCACCGTTCGTCACAATGTGGAATTGCCCTTGGAGCTGCTCGGTACCCGCCGGAAGGAGTGCCGCCGCATTAGCGGTGAACTGCTTGAAATGGTAGGGCTAACCCGCTTCGCAGACCATTATCCATGGCAGCTCAGCGGCGGGATGCAGCAACGTGTATCCATTGCACGTGCCCTTGCGCTTGATCCACCATTGCTGCTGATGGATGAACCCTTTTCGGCCCTGGACGAATTCACCAAAGAAAAACTTCAATTGGAGCTGCTTGAGATCAAGCGCTCAACAGGCAAGACCTTCCTCTTTGTCACACACAGCATCCCCGAAGCGGTATTTCTATCCGACCGGATCATCGTACTCTCGGCACATCCGGGACAGGTGCATTCCATTCATTCCGTCAATCTGCCTTCCGAACGTCATAGTGAACTAAGAGAAACGGAAGCCTTCTACCACATGATCACGACCATTCGCAACTGCTTCTACGAGGAGCGTGATGAATCTCATGTCTCTGCGGTTCTTTAAACCAGGATATCGCTCCTGGGTTGTCATCTGGATTATGGCCATATTGGTGCTGTGGGAAGGAATCGCCTGGATACTCCAACTGTTCTTGTCACCCCAGCAGGCGGCGTCTCGCCTTCCTTATCTGCACGAAGTCTTTGTAGCCTTGTTTCGTTACTCGAGTACGCTCGCAGAGCAGGGGGCTGTCACGTTTGGCAATGCAGCCATTGGTTTTGCAGGGGGAACGTTGCTGGGTCTGGGTTTGGCGCTGCTCATGAGTGCGGCTGTCTGGCTGGAGCGCACGTTATCGCCATATGTTGTCTCCTCACAGATGGTTCCGGTTATTGGTCTAGCACCAATTGTGTACGGCATCATTCACAACGCGGAGTGGGCCCGAATTGTTATGGCGGCGTATGTTACTTTCTTCCCGATCATCATCCATACGTTAAAAGGATTGAAAAGTACAGCACCAGAGCACCTGGAACTTATGCGTTCCTGTGGAGCTTCACTGACTGCACGATATATCAAATGTCTGCTGCCCTCAGCACTTCCGGGACTATTTTCTGGGTTGAAAATAGCCGCTCCGCTGGCGGTGACCTCCTCCATCGTTGTGGAATTGATGGGCGCTCCCGATGGACTCGGCGTCCTGATGGTCAGTTCGTTATATTACGGTCATGCCCAAGTTGGCATGTTCTGGGCGACCATCATGCTTAGCATTGGCATTGGCCTGATCTCGTATCTGGCCATCAGTTTGGCAGAACGTTGGCTGACCCCTTGGCAGCCTGAATTCAGGGCCAAAGGAGGGGATGCCACATGAGTGAAGGTCAAGTTTTGCAACGGAAGCGGGATGAAGGTGTGGCAATTGCTGCTGTAACTGGCGCGGCTACGCCCCTCACTGGTTCACAGATGACGGCTTCTCCCGGATCGGAAATTCATGGACAACAGGGACAAGCTGAAAAGGCCAGATTGGGCACCAGCGTTCGCGGGCGCTCCATTGCACTGAGCATGCTTCCTTGGGGTGCTGGTGTGTTGTTTCTCACCCTTTGGCAGCTCAGGTTGTTTCATTGGATATTTTCGCTGGAAAGTTACCAACTACCTTTGCCTTCCGCGATTGCGGCATCCATTCAGGAAAATGCCAATATGCTCTTTCGTTATGCGATGTACAGCGGAACCGAAATGCTGGGTGGCTTTCTGCTCGGTTCCCTGCTAGGCGCTATGGCGGCAGCGGGTGCATCGTTCTTTCCCACAAGCGGCAGGGCGGCGGTTACGGTTCTGTCAGCACTGAACGCTGTTCCGATCGTGGCTCTTGCCCCGATTATGAACAATTGGTTTGGTGATGGGATCTGGTCCCGTATTGCAGTCGTCACGGTGATTACGATGGCCGCCATGGCTGTCAGCCTGTTCAAAGGGCTGACTTCCATTCAACCGCAGTACAGTGATCTGCTGAGTGGCCTTGCCGCGAGCAGGATGCAGTTTTTTTGGAAGCTGAGACTGCCTCACGCGCTGCCTTCCCTCTTCGCAGGTCTGAAGATCAACATGTCGACCAGTATTATTGGGGCCATTG
Source organism: Paenibacillus sp. SRL342 (assembly GCF_984798905.1). Taxonomy (NCBI): domain Bacteria; kingdom Bacillati; phylum Bacillota; class Bacilli; order Caryophanales; family Paenibacillaceae; genus Paenibacillus; species Paenibacillus sp. SRL342. The sequence continues at coordinate 6,587,903 of NZ_OZ481790.1, read as the reverse complement.
TGGGTGAATTTTTCATCGCTTCGCAGGGGCTCGGATACTTGCTCTCGGATCAGATTCGACTGGCGAACATGCCCTTGGCCTGGTCCTGCATTGTCATCGCCGCTGCGCTCGGTATTGTGTTGTATGAAGCGGTTGTCCTGGCAGAAAAGCGACTCATTCCGTGGAATCGTGCACGCACAGATCACTAACATACATCAGGGTATCAACCATCCATAGATCATAATACTTGATTGAGGTTGTTCAAAAAGTCCACGGTACTGAAAAGCAGACTTTTTGAACACGGACTGATGCTTGAAAATTCGTATATAAACAGGGGGTTGTTCTGTACATGTACAAAACGTTGAAGCTGGGTTTGCTGGTATTGGTCCTGTTGGTTGTTACGGTGCTGAGCGCATGTTCTACGAAGTCCGAGCCGGCGGCTGAACCTATTGCCGCGAGTTCAGGAGGGGCGGGAGAAGCAGATCAACCGTTAACCAAAGTGAAAATTCAACTGAAATGGGTGCCTCAGGCGCAGTTTGCCGGGATTTATGCAGCGAAGGAAAAAGGTTTTTTTGCAGAGGAAGGCATTGATGCCGAGATTATTCCGGGTGGCCCGGATATCGTGATTGAGCAGCAGGTGGTCAATGGTGCGGCCGATGTGGGGATCACGGGAGTAGACAGTCTGCTGGTCAGCCGGGATAACGGCCTGCCACTCGTCTCGCTCGCCCAGATCTCACAGAAGAGCAGCTATCGTTTGATTGCGAAGAAGTCCCTGGGCATTACCGATCCGGCTCAGATGAAGGGAAAGAAGGCCAGTACCTGGTTTGGCAGTCAGCAATTCCAGGTGCTCGCGTTCATGGAGAAGAATGGCCTGGACCCGAAGAAAGACATTGAACTGGTGAAACAGGGTTTCACAATGGATCAGTTTTTCAACGATCAGGTAGATGTAGCTACGGCGACGATCTATAACGAATACCACGTTGTGCTGGAAAGTGGAACGAAAGAATCGGATCTGGATGTGTTCAACATTGAAGATGCCGGTGTTGGCATGTTGGAGGATACGCTGATTGCCAAGAAAGATTGGGTAGACAGCAACCGTGAGCTTGCGGTCAAAGTGACCCGTGCCATTCTGAAAGGCTGGAACTATGCCATTGATGAACAGGATGAGACGGTGGATATCGTGATGAGTAATGTGACGGATGGCAGCACCACCCGTGAACATCAGGTAACGATGCTGGAAGAGATTGCAAAGCTGATTCGACCGGAAGGATTTACGGAGCAGCAAGTCGGCAGTTTTGTGGATGAGTCATTTACCCGGACTGCGGATATTGCACTGAACTATGGTCTGATCAAAAAAGCTGCCAACCTGGATGAAGCGCTCGAGAAAAGCATCTATGAAGAAGCGGTGAAATAAGCGTGTGGAGGAGGATGACGAATGAGTTCTGTGGATCAGCAGCCTCAGCCGCTTGGCGGTACGAAGGAAGAATGGCTGGAGAAGGATCGCAAATACGTGTGGCATCACATCTCGCCTCATAACGATCATCCAATGATTGCGGTAAGTGGAGAGGGCAGCTGGATCACCGATCAGGATGGTACGCGTTATCTGGATGCGATGTCCGGACTGTGGTGTGTGAATGTGGGGCATGGCCGTGAGGAGATTGCGAGAAGTGCCTATGAACAGATGAAAGCACTCGCTTATGTACCGATGACGCAGAGTCACGAACCAGCGATTTTGCTGGCGGAGAAGCTGAATGAATGGCTGGAGGGGGAGTATCGAATATTCTTCTCCAACTCAGGTTCAGATGCGAATGAGGTGGCTTTCAAAATAGCCCGTCAGTACCACCATCAGAATGGTGAGCCTACTCGGCACAAATTCATTTCCCGTCACCGTGCGTATCACGGCAACTCCATGGGAGCGCTGGGAGCCACTGGGCAAGCCGCCCGCAAGATCAAATACGAGCCGCTCGGCGTAGGTTTCTCTCATGTTCCGCCACCGTATTGTTACCGCTGTCCGTTTGGAAGAAACAAGGATGGATGCGGACTCGAATGTGCAACCATCTATGAAGAGGTGATCCGTTGGGAAGGTCCTGAGACAGTTGCCGCAGTAATTATGGAGCCGGTGATCACAGGGGGCGGCATGATTGTGCCCCCGCCGGATTATATGCGTACCGTACAAGAGATCTGTCAACGCTATGGCGTGCTGCTCATTGTAGATGAGGTAATCTGCGGTTTTGGCCGCTCTGGGCAGAAGTTTGGTCATCAGAACTATGGAGTACAGCCTGATATTGTGACGATGGCAAAAGGCATGACCAGTGCCTATTCGCCGCTATCAGCAACGGCGGTGCGAGCCGATCTGTATGATACGTTCCGGGAACCCGGCCCGGATGCCCATTTTCGCCATGTGAATACATTTGGCGGGAATCCCGTGTCCTGCCGGGTGGCACTGGCGAATCTAGAGATTCTGGAACGAGAGAATCTGGTCAGCCGGGCGGAAGAACTGGGATATCTGCTTCGTGAGAAGCTGGAGCCATTGCTCGAACTGCCTGTTGTGGGGGATATCCGTTCATTCGGATTCGCCTGTGGCATTGAATTGATTGAAGCAGACGGTTCTCCTGCGGAGGCGGACAAAGTGATGAAAGTACTCGCCAGTTGTAAAAGGGACGGCATCCTGATTGGTAAGAACGGCGATACCGTGCCGGGGTTTGCAAACATTTTGACGATCTCCCCACCTTTTGTCACCACCGAGGATGAGTTGGATCTGATCGCTGGAAGTTTACTCGTTGCGCTACGTAGTCTGGACGCAGGTTAGTTGGCGTGGATGGATAAAACACATGTGCGACAGACGTTTACGGTTTAGCAAGCGAGATGGAGATTTTCATATCATTACGCGATAAATATGCGCAAGGAGGCGAGGGAGGATGCAGACCACAAGAGGCAAAGTCATTAATCAGCATCGGCTGAATGAGCGAATTGAGCAGTTGTCACAGATTGGCCGAATCGCGGAGACGGGTGTCTGCCGACTTGCCCTGACCCCGGAAGATATGGACGGCATCATACAGGTTCGTCTCTGGATGGAAAATGCCGGTTTGACGACACGACTTGATCCGTTTGGCAATCTGATTGGTCGTCTGGAAGGTGAGGATCAGGCGCTGCCGATCCTCATGATTGGTTCCCACATCGACTCTCAGCCCTACGGCGGTCGATATGATGGAGCGATTGGTGTGCTTGGCGCACTCGAAGCCGTGCAGTGCCTGATCGAAAATGGCATTCAGCCCCTAATGCCGATTGAAGTGATTGCCTTTTGCGATGAAGAGGGTTCCCGTTTTAACAAAGGCCTTTTCGGCTCGCGTGGTATAACCGGTCAGTTGGAAGAGGGCGAACTGGAGCGTCAGGATAAAAACGGAGTGACTCGCCGGGAGGCGCTGGAAGCCTTCGGCTGTTCTCCTTCGGATTTTGAAGAAGCGATCTATCCGCCAGGTTCCATTGGCAGTTATCTGGAGCTGCACATTGAGCAGGGGCCGGTGCTGGAAGCGTTGAATGCACCAGTAGGTCTGGTGACGGGCATCTCGGGCCCGTTGTGGCTTACGGTGACGATGAAAGGCATGGCGGGTCATGCTGGCTCTGTTCCGATGGGGATGCGGCAAGATGCTTTGGTAGGCAGCGCAAAAGTCATTGCGGCGTTTGACGATATGGTGAGAGAAGACCCGGAAGCTCCAACTGTAGGTACGGTGGGGAGTCTGAGGGTGTTTCCAGACTCACGGAATATCATCCCGGAGGAAGTTAGCTTCACGGTGGACTTACGAGATATGGAGATGGAGCGCAGGAACCGGCTTGAAGCCCGATTGATGAACATTTTGGATGACGTGAGTTCCCGATATGGTCTGACCTACTCGCTGACAGAGGATACGAATAGTGAGCCGCGGTATTGTGCAGAGCCAATCAAGTCGGTGATTCGTTCATCCGCGGAAGAGATCGGGGTTATTTTGCCAGAACTGATGAGTGGTCCGTTCCATGATGCGTTGGCCATTTCGCTTGCGTGTGATTATGGCATGATCTTTGTCCGCAGCAAAGACGGCATCAGTCATCATCCCAGCGAATATTCCTCCCCGGAGGATATTGTACTTGGCACGGAAGTGTTGTATCGCACCATTCGGAGGATGTGCAGTGGAATGAACCAATCAATCATTTTACCTGAGGAGGCGTTGTGACGTTATGAGCAAAATCAGCATCGGATTAATACAGGCTTCTCATGAAATCGAAGGTTCGGCTCCCGTTGAGGTGCACAAAGAAGCTGCGGTTCAGAAACACATAACGCTGGTCCGTGAAGCGGCTGCAAGAGGCGCCAAGATCATCGGGTTGCAGGAAGTATTCTATGGGCCGTACTTTTGCACAGAGCAGAATCCCAAATGGTATGCATCCGCTGAACCGGTGCCGGAAGGACCAACGACCAGACGTTTTCAGGAGCTGGCAAAGGAGCTTGCGGTGGTGATTATTTTACCTGTATACGAGGTGGAGGGCATTGCTTCGTATTACAATACGGCAGCCGTTATTGATGCGGATGGTACGTATCTGGGCAAATACCGCAAACATCATATCCCGCATGTGGAAGCAGGTGAGGGTACGAATGGGTTCTGGGAAAAGTATTATTTCAAACCAGGTAACCTTGGGTTTCCGGTTTTTGATACGGCCTACGCCAGAGTGGGTGTGTACATCTGTTATGATCGTCATTTTCCGGAAGGGGCACGATTGCTTGGGCTCGCAGGGGCAGAAATTGTATTCAATCCGTCCGCTACGGTTGCGGGTACATCGGAATATCTGTGGAAACTGGAACAGCCTGCTCACGCGGTAGCTAACGGCTATTATGTAGCGGCCATTAACCGTGTTGGCGTGGAAGCGCCGTGGAATATGGGTGAATTTTATGGACAGTCGTACCTGGTGGACCCGCGAGGCAGAATGGTAGCGATAGGTAGCCGGGATCAGGATGAGGTCGTTATTGGAGAGATGGATACGGAGATGATTCGTGAGGTGCGTAATGTGTGGCAGTTCTACCGGGATCGCAGGCCGGAAACGTACGAACATCTGGTTAGTCTGTAGGAAGCAGCAACGAGTGATCGGTAAGTGATTCTGTCAGCGGGGTGGCATGTGTAATGCACGTAAGATTGTTTTAGATAGCGTGGATCATTCTCCAGGAGGTGCATGACATTGATGAACAGCTCAGGAACAACGTTATCCGATTATGGGTGGGAGAGTCGTTTTGCCGAGATGAAACCCGCCATGACAGGCAAGGAAGCGATGGAGGAGTCGAACCGCTGTCTGTACTGTTACGATGCACCTTGTATCAAGGCTTGTCCAACCGACATTAATATCCCTTCTTTTATTAGCAAAATATCAACAGGGCACCTGAAAGGTTCCGCCCGCACCATCATGCATGCGAATCCGGTTGGAGCCAGCTGCGCACGTGTATGTCCCACGGAAGAGCTCTGTGAAGGCGCATGTGTGCTAAACGAATCGTCGAAGCCGATCCGGATTGGTGACTTGCAGCGATATGCCACCGACTGGGCGCGTGCGAAGAATGAGCCGTTATTCCAGGCAGCACCTGCCAATGGGAGAACCGTCGCTGTTGTGGGAGCAGGGCCAGCAGGACTGTCAGCGGCACGTGAACTGGGGCGCGAAGGATATGAGGTGACGATCTACGAGGCCAAACCCAAAGGCGGGGGGCTGAATACGTACGGCATCGTATCTTTCCGTTTGCCCGAATCGGTTGCGCTATGGGAAGTGGAGCAGGTAGAGGCGCTTGGTGTGCAGATTCGTTATGGTGTGCGCATTGGTGTGGATATCCCTGCTTCGCAGTTGCTGGAGCAGCATGAAGCGGTCATTCTGGCCTGTGGCATGGGTTCAGTACCCATGCTGGGCATTGAAGGGGAGACACTGGAAGGTGTCTATGACGCGATTGAACTGGTGGAGTCTACCAAGCAGGGTGTTCCACCCGCGCTGAATGGTCTGAAGGTCGCCGTTATTGGCGCGGGCAATACGGCGGTAGATGCAGCGACCTGTTCGGTACGCCTTGGTGCCGAGCGGGTGCAGATGTTATATCGGCGCGGGGAAAGCCAGATGACGGCGTATGCGTTTGAATATACGTTTGCCAAGCAGGAGGGTGTAGAGTTCCGGTGGTTTACGATGCCGCAGCGTATTATTGGAGACGAGAACGGTCGGGTTCAAGCTGTGGAATGTGTGAAAATGGAGCTGGTTACCCCAACTGGGGGTGGGCGTGCATTGCCTGTGCCTGTGGAGGGATCGGAGTTCATGATCGAATGTGATACGGTCATCCGGGCGATTGGGCAGCATCGTCTATTACCATTAATTGAAGCGTTTGGGCTTCGTCACCACTGGGGTGTTGTCGAGATCGAGCCGCATACGTACCGTACCTCGCATCCTCAGATCTATGCGGCAGGAGATGTCATTTTTGGTCAGGGCCAGGGTGAAGCGATGGTTGTCTCGGCTGCACAGCAGGGTAAGCTGGCTGCTGCCGCAGTCATGAAGGCATTGCCTGGACAGGTGGAAGAGACGGCGTGAGTTGTGAGGGAGACAAGGGAAAGTGGAGCGTGCACGGAAAGCGTGGAATGGAAGCATGCAAGGAGAGAGTACGGGTGGGAGGGCGCAAGGGACTGCTAGAGTGTTGAAAGTGTAGATTTGAGCAAGAGGTCTGGTGTGCATCGAAACCCTTTGTCCCTTATGCGCTAACCAACCCTACACATCTTATAGTGGCAATAATGGAGGATTGAAAAATCTAACGAATCTCACACGTCTTATGTTGACGAACACCTGTTGAAATGAAGCCGAAATGAGCGAATACAGCTATATAAGCTTTCTACGATTCGTTAGATTTTGAAATTGCCCCATAGGTCCCGAATAAGATCTGTACGGTTCGTTAGAATTTAGGTGCTATCCAAGAAACACCATTACTACGCAGAAATCCTGAGCACGACCAAATATTCCAGTGTAACTAATAAGTTCAAACAACACCAAGGAGGGATCGTTATGGCTGACTTATCCATTAATCTGGCAGGTATTCGATCACCCAATCCATTCTGGTTGGCATCTGCACCACCGACCAATACGGGATATCAGGTTCAGCGTGCGTTCGAGGCGGGCTGGGGTGGTGCGGTGTGGAAGACACTGGGCGAGCCAATTATCAATACATCATCGCGTTTCGCGGCTGTCCATTTTGGTGGGCAGCGGGTGGCGGGGTTTAATAATATTGAATTGATATCGGACCGTCCGCTGGAAGTGAATCTGCGGGAGATCGCCGAGACCAAGAAACGCTTCCCGGACCGTGCGGTTATCGCTTCACTGATGGTGGAACCTACGCGGGAGAAGTGGCATGAGATTGTCAAAAAGGTGGAGGCTGTCGGCGTCGATGGCCTGGAGCTGAACTTTGGTTGCCCGCATGGCATGGCCGAACGTGGTATGGGAGCCGCCTCTGGTCAGCAACCTGACCTGGTCGAACTCCAGACGATGTGGGTGAAGGAAGTGGCGACCACACCGGTAATTGTGAAGCTCACGCCGAATATCACGGATATTACGGCGACTGCCCGGGCAGCTGTCCGCGGTGGCGCAGATGCGATCTCCCTGATCAATACGATTAACTCCCTGGCAGGTGTGGATCTGGATTCGTGGAATACCGTACCGCATGTGGGTGGCAAAGGAGCGCATGGCGGATACTGTGGCCCAGCAGTGAAGCCAATTGCACTGAACATGGTTGCTGAGTGTGCGCGTAATCCGGAGGTAGGTGTACCGATCTCAGGGATTGGTGGCATATCCGACTGGCGTGACACCGCAGAGTTCTTGCTCATGGGCGCTACAGGGATTCAGGTATGTACCGCAGCGATGCATCACGGATTTCGAATTGTGGAGGAGATGATTGATGGCCTGAATGATTACCTGGATGAAAAGGGTCTAAGCAGTGTAGCAGAACTGGTAGGTCAGACGGTTCCGCGTTACTCCGATTGGGGCAATCTCGATCTGAACTACAAAGTCGTCGCCCGCATCAACCGCGATGTCTGCATCAACTGCAACAAATGCCATATTGCCTGTGAGGACACCTCGCATCAGTGTATTGATATGTTGACTGACCCGTCCGGCTCCTATCTGGAAGTGGTGGAAGAGGACTGTGTTGGCTGTAATCTGTGTTCGATCGTTTGCCCGGTGGATGGGGCGATTGAGATGGTTGAACTTGTACCTGAGCAGGAACCTGTAACCTGGAATGAACGTCAGTCTGCGATTGCCATGCTGCAATCCGTTAGAGATCAATCAACCAAGGAGGCGATATCATGAGTACTCGCAAATTGATTCGTAATGGTGTGTTAGTCACGGCGTCGGATACCTTTGAAGCAGATATATTGATCGAAAAGGGTAAAATCACACAGATTGGCATCGGACTGGTGCCAGACGAACGAATGGAGGTTGTAGATGCAGCGGGCTGTTACGTCATTCCGGGCGGGATCGACCCGCATACGCATCTGGATATGCCCTTCGGTGGAACGGTAACGGCGGATGATTTTGCGACGGGAACGACAGCAGCAGCTTTTGGCGGTACAACAACGATCATAGATTTTTGTCTGACACAAAAAGGCCGTCCATTAATCGAATCTCTCCAGGAGTGGCATGCCAAAGCCGAGGGTAAAGCTGCCATCGACTACGGTTTCCATCTCATGATTGGCGAGATGAATGATCAGGTGCTAGAAGAGCTGCCGCAGATCATTGAAGAAGAGGGTGTGTCATCCTTCAAGGTGTTCATGGCGTATAAAAACCAGTTTCAGGCGGATGACGGGATTCTCTTCCAGACGTTGCAAAAGGCAAAAGAGTACGGCGCACTCGTCATGGTTCATGCCGAGAACGGGGATGTCATTGACCTGCTGGTTCGACAGGCGCTCGCCGAAGGGCGCACCGAGCCGATTCATCATGCGCTGACTCGTCCATCCATGCTGGAGGGAGAAGCAACAGGGCGTGCGGCGCGTCTGGCTGCACTTGCGGATTCACAGCTGTATGTGGTGCACGTGACCTGTGCGGAAGCAGTGGAGCAAATTGCGCGTATGCGTGAAATGGGCTACCGGATCTGGGGGGAGACCTGTCCTCAGTATTTGACACTGGATCAATCGATCATGGATCAGCCGGACTTTGAGGGTGCAAAGTATGTTTGGTCACCTCCGCTACGGGAAGTAGCGCATCAGGAAGTGTTGTGGAATGCATTGAAAAGTGGTCAGTTGCAGACGATTGGCTCCGATCATTGCTCGTTTAATTTCAAGGGGCAGAAGGACTTGGGCAAGGATGATTTTAGCAAAATTCCTAATGGGGGGCCTGTCATCGAAGATCGTCTCAGCATTCTGTATTCCGAAGGTGTAGTCAAAGGAAGGATCACACTGAATCAGTGGGTTGATCTATGTTCGACAAGAGCGAGCAAGTTATTTGGACTATTTCCGCAGAAAGGGACTCTCGCTGTCGGGACAGACGCGGATATCGTTATTTTTGACCCCTCTGTAAACAGGGTGATCTCGGCAGATACGCATCATATGAACGTGGATTACAGTGCATTTGAAGGCATGCAGGTACAGGGGTGTCCGGTGACGGTGTTGTGCCGCGGGGAGTATGTCATTCGAGATCGACAGTATGCCGGAACAGCAGGGGCGGGGCAGTATGTGAAGCGCAACAAGTATGATGCAGGTGCACCTATACCGATGAAACAACCCGTGACGGCAGTGAATGGAGGGAGAAGCTGATGTCGGATCATGATGTGTTTGAGGCCGAGAGGATCGCCATAGAGCGAATGGTTGCACAAGGTTATCGGATCTATGCGGTACGGGAACATCTGGAGGGTGCTCACGTCATATGGGGGCACCCGGATCTTCCCGAAGAGAAACAAGAGCAATACGTGGGCACGGCGTCTGGACGGAAGTGGTTCAGTCACATTTTGATTCGTCAGCTTCAGGAGCAGCGGGGAGCGTAGACCATACTGGAACTCTTCATGCGATCGGGCCGTGTACGTACTCATATGCGTAGATGGCAAGTTCGATCGCGACCCTTTTCTCGGGGAGGATATAATCTTCTCCCAAAAGGGCTTCGATTTTGTCCAAACGGTGATACAGCGTCTGTCTAACGATATATAGAGCGGTGGCAGTCTCTTGCTTGGAGCAGCACAGGACCAAATATTGCTTGAGGGTCCGCAGCAGCTGACCTCCTTTCTCTGCATCGTAACGAATGAGCGGCCCCAGATATTCTTCTATGAAATCATCCAGATTACCGCTCTGCTTCATGCTGGCAATGATACGATAACAATGAAGGTCACTGTAAAAGGGCTGCTGCATCACACCGATGTCCTTCTGAATTCGCAGTGTCTCCTTCGCGGTTTCCAGACTATCCTTGAGACGGGAGAGGTCTGTGCAGTTATGACCGATACCGACAAGGCCTGAGAAGAGGTAGTGGGTCTGTTCCTGTTCGTGCTGCTGCAGCTGTTCGATGCAGCGCCAGAGACTGCTTTTACGCTGAGATCCAGGTAGTGGGTCGAGAATGATAAGAATGATCTGGTGGTTTAGAACGGTGCTGTAGAGGGTGAAGTTCTCCCGAGCGAACACGGAACGGGCAACGATGTTGCGTTGGATTAATAATTTCTGAAGTTTGAGGCTGTCTGTGTATGCGGGGTTACTGTCGAATAAGATAATCGTAGCTTTGCTCGTTGCGAGAAGGGGATTAACGGTAGATACATATTCATGGATTTCCTTCGTGGAGTGATGTCCGTTAAGCCAGTCAATGACCCACATATCTTCCTTGTAGCGGCGTTTTTCTTCCATGTATTTGGTTCGCATCCAGTCCTGGGCAATCGCGGCCGCGCAACGTTCCAGTGCTTGAATGACGAATTCATCCGAGGGTTTGATCGGTATATTTGAATAGTGATCCGGCAGCTTTTGGTGCATGAGTACAAGATCGGCAAAGGTGTAATCCAACGCCCGAACAGGCATGCTGAGTGCATGCAATGTGTTATCCGTGTATGCTTTTAACGCTGTAATATGCTCCTCCGCCAACTGTCCTCGCTGTAAAAACCAACCCTGCCGACGAGTCTCCAGCACCTCTGGAGGGCAGTAGGGAACGGCACTTGCTTCCCCTTCAAGTGGATATAACGCCACGGCATATCCGGTTGTACGTGACATTAATCGAAGCAGGGGTTGTACCCCGTCTCCATTCAGAAGAAGTTGGTTAAACGAGGTGGTGAGACTATCGAGTTCGGCAATCATCCGCTGATGACTGCGAATCAGGGTGAAATGCAGATCTTGGGTAATATCGATATAACGGACTTGTTCGTGGAACCAGATCAACGGAAAATCCGCTGCTACTGCAATTTCTTTCATCGCACCGAGCTGCGACTTGGTGTGATCCCCCAGTTCCATACAGAGTCCGGCAGCCCCACGTGCAATTAACTGACGTAGAAAAGACAGGCCATGCTGCTCACCTTCCTGCCAGCCAATGCCTGTCGTCAGCACCAGTTCCCCGCCATTGAGCAAGTCCCCGACCTCGGGAACTTCCATGATATGAACCCAGCGAACATATCGCTCCAGTGCGCGTTCACTGGCCAAGACTTCTGCCTTGCGGAATACGGGACGTTTTAACATGTCTCTGACTTGAATATGAAGCGTTGTCTCCCCCACACAACCACCGTCCTTCCCCAATTACATGTGATCTATCTGGAGTCTGGAATCCGTCAACTTGCATAATTAATCCATATTATAAGTCTATTTACAGCCGATGGGCTGAAATCTAACGTTCATTTGTTTCAAATGACAAATGGAACTGTGCTTTTTGTGATTTTGATTAAAATGCAGTATTTCTATGTCAGTCTATGTGACGCATATGCATATTCTGGAACGTTATTCAGCAAGAAGAAACCACATTAAAAAAGTTTTTTAAGCGGCGTTGGCATTAAACTGTTTGTTCCAGGAGGAAGGTGCGTAATATGGATTCACTCGGACATGAAGATCAGATAGATCGTAGGATCTTTTTGCGTATGTATAGGACAAACAATATAATCTCACCAAATCCGATAGCATCGGTAAATAAAGACACTGTTGGCAATACGATGGTAGTTATTTTTTTGGTTTTAATGTTTATATATGTATATACTATATAGGTATATATTTACATCAAAATCTTTAAATGGTATATAATGTAATTAGGAGGAAATAAAATGAAAAAATTAGTAAGTAGTTTAGTTGCAGGTGCTCTTTTGTTATCTTTATCAGCAGGAGCGGTATCTGCCGATACGAGTGTACATAATCTTCAAACGGCACCACCTGCAAATATAAATGTAATCACTCCAATGGGTGCTAACGCGCCAGGTAGTAATGCGTCAATTCATGACTTGTCAGTAAGTAGCTATAATTACCAAGTTAGTGAGGTTGGTGCACAAGTTTACACTGATAAATGGATAAAAGGATCTTCAAAAATGAAAGTTACTGTCACGAATGTGAAAAATGTAGGAGAGACTCCAGGTAGCTTGAGCGGAGTGACAATTACAGTGTATAATGCTAGTAATCAGGCAGTAGCATCCGGTAACATTAATCCTAATACAACAAGCTCTATCACATTTTCAGGTTTGAGTTCTAGTAATAAATATTACGTAGAATTTTCTGTACCTAGAAGTGGATTGAAGTTTGCTTTTAATGGCACTATATCTAGTGCACAATAACCAACTATTTTAAAAAATGGGAGTCAGAAATCTGACTCTCGTTTTATTTTATTTATTCAAAAAAAGAAAGTGTGATAATAATTATAAAAAAGATCATTGTTACTACATTTGTGATCTATCTACTCGGACTAGTTAATTTTGTTATAGTGAAATTCTTTGGTAATTTTCATGTTGTTGAAAAGAGAATTGAAGAAGTGCTTCAACAACGAGAACGTTATGGAATATGGAACATTTCGATCGAACCCTTCCGATCAATATCTGCTTCAGTACATTCTTTCATACGTGATCCAAGTTTAGGAGTAGTGACTCAATTTTTTATTGGAAACATATTGATCTTTATCCCTTTAGGATTTTTGTTACCTTTACTATATAAAAGATATTCTTTCACCAAAGTAATGCTTACTTCATTGGGTATCATTGTTAGTATTGAATTAATTCAATTTGCAACCTGTCTGGGTATTGCAGATATAGACGATGTAATTCTAAATATGTTTGGTAGTGGATTAGGATACCTAATTTTCATTTTAACTGAGAAATTGTTTGCTATCAGAAAAAATTATCTCGGCTCTCATAGTTTTTAAAATGACTCCAACAGACTTATATGTTGGAGTCATTTTATTTTAGGTAAATAACTGTACTTGTAAATAATCACTTTAATAATTTGGAAGTCTAAAAAGCCTACAAGTATCCATATACTGTGTCAGTGAAACATCTGTGCTTAGAAAAGCCTTCATATCCTGGGGCTCAAAACCTTCCCCCTCTTTCCAACACAACAGCATTGCGGCGTTGTCCAAAAGAATGTGCTTTCCTTCATAGCGATATACCCGATAAGCGGCGGAGCCGATGGTCACTAGATTGTTATCCGATTTCGAAATATAAGAAGCAAAACTTTTGAGCGATTACCAAAAACGAAATGCGGTTGGTTTCCAAGCCACTAATGTCATGAAATCCTTGCTTGGTATTGGTTTGAAGCACCGAAAACGTTGGATACCATGAGTCCATCAGTACGTAGGCTTGGCACATGGACATAGGAGCGGCCTGCATCATCTCGCAAGCCAGTGCAATTTTTCTCTTCCTTTCGGATCGTAACTTTCCGTAGCAAAGGGATACAGATCACCCGAACGAAGGCTTGGTTTTTTCATACATGATATCGTCGAGAATCACAAAAATCAGGCTGCGATGTTGCTGAGCGCTCTCTGTAATCTGATGAAAAGTCATAGGTTTAAGGTAAGAAGTGTTCCTGTGTTTCTTCAAATACAAATTCCGTCTTTAAGTGAGATAAGAAAGACTCAATACAAGCATTGTCATAGCAGTTCCACTTCGATAATGGCTTCCTCTAATAATCTGGCTTTCGCTCTTAGTCCTATCCTTCTTCCACTCGCAGACGAACGGCCTCTTCTTCGTTTCCTCACTATATCGATTAAGCTAACAAAAATCCCCTCCGGTATCCAGTGTTTGAGTTCACTGTCTGCCATGAGGGGATAATAGTATTATCTAATTAATCTTCGATTCTTTTCTTTTTAAATTTCATCAGGAACTCATACACAATCGGTACGATAACCAGTGTGAGCAGCGTGGAGCTGATCAGACCACCGATTACGGTAATTCCGAGTCCTTTGGAGATGATACCCGCACTTTCTTCCAGACCCGTAACCAGTGGCAACAGGGCACCGATGGTTGCGAGAGCGGTCATCAGAATTGGACGCAGACGAGTTGCACCGGCTTCCAGCAAGGCTTCACGGGTAGACATACCCTCTTTTTCCTTGTGAATAACACGGTCGATCAACACGATGGCGTTGGTGACCACGATCCCGATGAGCATCAGACCACCCATCATGGCCGAGACGTCAAGTGTACCACCAGCGATGAACAGACCTACCATAATACCAATAACCGTAAATGGCAGGGAGAACAGGATTGCGAATGGTGCCAATCCGCCGCCGAATGTAACAACGAGCACGAAGTATACAATGGCGATGGCCGCCAGCATGGCGAGACCCAATTGAGTGAAGGTATCATTAATCTGTTCGGTTGTACCACCGAACTTCACTTCAACGCCATCAGGCAGATCCAGCTTGTCGATCTCAGCTTGTAAATTGCTCGAAGCTTTCTGTACATCGGAAGCCAGGATGTTGGCTGTCACTTGTACAACTACCTTACCATCAATTTGCATGATAGAGTTCGGGGATGTACCTTCTTCCACTTTGGCAACATCTTTGATTGGTACTTCGATGCCAAGCGGTGAAGTGACGGTTTCATCCTCAATTTCTTTAATGCTGCTGAATGTTTTGTTGTCGGTCTCTACATATACTTTATACGTTTTGTTATCAATATCGACTTCCGTGAGCACAGGACGTTCACGTGCCGGGCTCAGCGTCATAGCCAGTTGACCTGCAGTCAGGCCCAGGGAACTTAATTTCTCCTGATCTGCCACGAGCGTATACTGCCCGTAGGTGTCAGCAAGTGTTGTATCTGCTTTTTCAAAATTATCCTTATCCGCTTCAACCAGTTTCAGAATTTCATCCGATACAGGTTTAAGTTGCTCTACATTATCGCCATAGATGGAGAGGCTGAGGCCGCTGCCACCCAGACCGCCGGACATGTCGAGTTCATTCCAGGTTCCTACGGTAACTTCCTTCTTCAGACCTTCGACAAGCTGTTCCTTCACTTTGGTAAAGTCTTTTGTATCTTCGTTATATTCGATATAGAAGAGTGCAGAGTTTCCGCCACCGCCCCCCATACTGCTCAGTGGGTTCGTGCCGCCGATGGAATATTGCATTTTCTCCAGACCTGGTTGTTCCAGCAACCACTTCTCGGCAACGAGTGCTTCTTTTTCCACATCTTCACGCAAAGCTCCGGTTTGTGGGCTGTACGTAATAGTCACGTATTTATCCTGTTGTTCTGGCAAGAAGCTTGCACCGATGAACGGGTACAGGAACAAACTGCCGACCAGCAAGATCACTGCAATACTGACTGTGATGAGTTTGTGTGAAAGGGTCCAGTTCAGCAGGCGTTTGTAACCTTCTGCCATCTTGCCTGGTTTTTCTTCGTGATTCTGCTTGTTCTTCAACCCTCCACGGAACAGGGTGTGCGCAAGCATCGGCACAATGGTAATGGCAACGATCAGGGATGCCAGCAAGGCGAATACCATGGTCAGTGCAAATGGCAGGAACAGCTCGCCTACCATACCGCTTACCAACGCTAGTGGCAAGAATACCGCAATCGTTACGATTGTGGAAGAAAGGATAGGAACAAACATCTCGCGAGTTGCTTCGCGAACCAATTCACGGCCTTTCAGTTTCTCGCCTTTGAGTGTTAATCTGCGGTAGATGTTCTCGATAACAACGATGGAGTCATCGACAACCCGTCCGATGGCAACCGTCATCGCACCCAGCGTCATCATGTTCAAAGTAATATCCATCATGTTGAGCGCAGTCAATGCCATAAGCAAGGAGAGCGGGATCGAGATAATGGAGATAATGGTTGAACGAATATTACGCAGGAACAGCAGGATGATCAGGATGGCAAACAAGGCGCCAAAAACGGCTTTGCCCAGCATCGTGTTCACCGAGTCCTGAATCGGTTTACCTTGGTCAAGCAGTACAGTCAAATCAGCATTTTTGAACTGCGTCTGCAATTCTTCCGCTTTGTCTTTGACTGCGTTAACGACACCAACCGTGTTGGCATCGTTGGATTTTACAACGGAAATACCGATCGATTCCTTGCCATCTGTCCGGGAAATGGATTCCGCTTGACCGATGACTTCGATCTTGGCAATTTCACTTAATTTCACTGTAGGGATACCAGCTGCGTTGGCAGCACCTGAAGGGCTACCCACACTGGCATTACCACCAGCGGCTTGGCCTGCAGCCTGGTCTGTTCCTTGTGCAGAGCCAGGAGCGGTACCTTGACCAGCTTCACCAGTTGGCGCTCCAGAGCCTTGTGGGGCTGCGCCTGCACCATTGCCTGTGGAAGCACCGGCACCGCCGGGTACGACTGGAATGGCAAGGTTTTTCAGATCATCGATGTCGATGATGTTTCCATCTACGACAACGGCTTTCTGGGATTTATCCAGTTCGAACAGTCCCAGTGGCACACGAATGGATGAACCTTGAACGATACCGTTTACCGTATCTTCAGTTAGGCCCAGCTCGGCCATTTTGGCTTGGTCAAACTTCAATTGAACTTCTTTCACAAATTGACCGGACACCTGAACCTGAGCTACACCGTCAATATCTTCGAGTGCAGGCTGAATGTCCGATTCAACCAGTCGTGTCAATTGTTCCAGGTCACCGCCGTCCTTGTCGGACAGACTCAGAGATACAACCGGGAAAGAGTTAATGCTGAACTTGGAAATGGTTGGCTTCTGCACGCTGTCAGGCAATTGGACTTCATTCAGTGCCTCACGAACGGTTGCCGTCGCGTTGGTCAGATCCGTTCCATAATCAAATTCGAGTGTGATCGATGCTGCATTCTCCATGGAAGTGGAGGTAACTGTCTTCACGCCATCCACATTGCGTAGTTTTACTTCCAGTGGCTTCGTGACATCTTCAACAATTCCCTCCGGTGCAGCCCCCGGATCAATGGCAGTGACATTCAGAAACGGTACGTTGATGTTCGGGATTGTTTCTTGTTTCATCGTCAATCCGCTGTACAAACCTGCGAAAGAGATGATAATTGTCAGAATCCAAATCGCAAACTTGTTGTTCAGTGAAAAATTAATAATACCTTTCATACGATGGTTTCTTCTCCTCTCTGTTTCTCCTGTTTATATGTGTGACGAGTCAGCCTGAATAAACCGGCTATACTTGGCATCCAGACTGTGCTTAAGCTCAGAGTGCAAAGGTTTGATGGCAGATACGCTCTCCAAATTGTGCATCATGCCAAGAATGATGGCACGCCTAGGCGTAAATTCCATCATCTCCTGTCTGAGAATGGCGATGGTTTCAAGCACATCATTCTTTGTTTGCCCTGATGGCAAATCGGAACCAGCGATATCCTGCATTTGCTTGATAATGTGAATGGGATGACGCATCACAGTGGAGTCTGTGTTTGGATCACTACTCCATGCGGGCCAGTCTTCCAACAAAATCAAAGGCGCAGGGCGATGATCGAGCAAACCGTAAGCTGCATAATCAATCATTTGCAGCATATTGGTTGCCATTTTGGAGACGGTAAGGGAAGGCATTTCTGTAAACCAGATCTTAACGTAAGAGAGGAACAGACCCTGTATGAGCAAAATAAGATCGATCGTATAGGGTTCAATCTCCGGTCCGTACATATCTTCCAGTTTGTCCTTGAAACCGTGTAGTGTAAGGATCTCCAAATCTTTATGTTGCGGGTTGCATTTTTCCTTGCGATGTGGCTCATCATTCATCATCATGCTTTGCATTTGCACTCGTAAAAATTCCTTTAGCTCGGACACATGGCCGAGCAGTGTCTCAATCTGTTTGTGTGAACGTTCTCTCGGAGTAAGGTCAGCTTCATGTTCGATCCGGGATAGTTCGTCTATGAGCGTAAATAAACAGTACTCCATCGTGCTGTCTTCCAATTCCTCTTTGGATTTGAATATCAGGTAGAGGCTTCCCTTGGACATCCCGCATAATTCTGCAATCTCTTGCATGGATGTTGCAGCACTGCCTTTGGATGAGAATAACTTGAGTGCTGTAGTAATGATGAGCTTTTTCTTCTCATTCATCTCATGTATAGGGTTCATTAACGATGCATTCACCTCATCAGGGAACTTGTGAGTTCTTGAATTGACTTTAAGGTCAAAATAAGTATAAACGATCTGGTTAAAGGAATTCAAATGGGAGTAAATTGGAAAATGTATATGGGGAAAAGTGGCTGATCAAAGGGAAGGAGAGACGGCAAGTAACAGGCAAGCTTGTATGTACGATTTGGATAAGGTATCACAGAATGGATAAGTTAATTTACTCCGGTAAAGGCGAATAAGGCGAGTATAATAATGGCGACAAAAGCGATGAGATAGAAGATGGCCATGCCGATCAGAAGGGTATACCCTGTATAAGAGCCCATGCGTGCCAATAACTTTCTAATAATTACACCATCCTTTCTTACGTAGCAAAGTATAAAGAGGTTCCCTATTTATATCATTCCCCAAAAAAGACGACTTCCTGATTGAAGTCGTCTTTTTTATATTACAAAATGTAATAGATATCATAATGGAAGCCAAGAATTACACGATAACGGAGATGGCAGAACCAACTTGAAGAAACGAAGTGTTCGCCTTAAAGCTTTCTGTAAGAAAGCTTCTTCGGAAGCTTATGCTACCACCGGAGTTATAGAGTGTAATTCAGTTGTTCCGTTATGTGATCAGTTTCAGCCCAACGGCTGCCACCAAAATCATCGCGATGAACAGGATACGCTTCGCTTCTTTCCGTTCACCAAACAGGAACATGCCTGTTAACGTACTGCCGACCGTCCCGATCCCCGTCCACACGGCATACGCTGTGCCCATCGGAATGGACGTCATGGCGTAGGACAACAACGAGAAGCTGAACACAAACGACACCAGCATAAGTACGATGTATGGCCATCCTTTCTTGGTGGAAGCGCCATTAATACCGATTACGCCGAAAATTTCACATATCCCTGCACCTACAATTGCCATCCAAGCCATTATACTGCACCTCCTTTGGCTTCTTGCTGATCCGTAACCAGTTTCAGCCCGATTACGCCGCAGAGCAGCAGCCCGATGAGCAATACTTTGGCCAAGCGGAACGGCTCACCGAACAGTACCATTTCCGTGAGGACGGTACCCGCCGTACCAATTCCCGTAAAGACGGCATACACCGTACCCACAGGTAGCCTTTTGGAAGCGGCAATGATCAGTCCAAAGCTGATCACGATGGCAATCCCCGTCAAAGACCACTCCCAGGCATTCGAGGCATGTTTCAGCCCGCTCACCCAGACAATCTCAATAATTCCACCGATAAATACATATAACCAGTTGCGGTTCATGATGTTAAATCTCCTTCCGGCACAACGCTTTGTGCCTCTTCGTTCAAATGATGAATGCCATGCCAGAAGACAGGCCAGGATGCTTCCAACCGTCTCTTGTAGCGACGGGAACTTCCATAGATAATCTCCACGGTAATCCCGTCGAGGAACGTCATGAATGCAATGGCGGCTTGTTCCGCGGGAATGGCCGGAATATCTTCAGTACGCATTGCCCTTTGCAGCAGACGAGTCAGTGCGCGTTCCATGCCATCGATAAACGGATACACTTGATCCATCACTTCGCCATACAGAGAAAGGGGTGGGTAAAAACAATTACGCAGCATCAATCGAGCCGAAGCATGGGCATTGTATTCTTGTTCGAACCAGATCAACAAGCCTTTCAGCCGCTGCTCCAATGGCAGATCCGCATGATCGCGGAAATATTCCAGTGTGTGCCGTTTCACCTCGTGAAAAGCAAAGGCCAGTGTGTGTAAAAACAAGTCATCCTTGCAGCTAAAATGCGCATATATGGACGGTTTTTTAATCCCGACTTCATCAGCAATAGCTCTCAGAGAAGCTCCCTCATAGCCATCTCTTGCAAAATGGAACAGGGCTGCATCTCGAATGGATTGTGCAGTCATTCAATCACCTTCCTAACGGTCGTTAGGTAATTATATTTTCACACTTCACATCCCCTGTCAAGATGAAAATATCCGTCTGCACAGTAGAGTACAGACGGATATAACAGGTATGAATGTGGTTTTTGATCAGAAGGTTGTAAAACCCAGAATCAGTTGCAGCTTATATAGGATACCTTTCAAAAACGTAGTCTTCTCCTGGAACTCATCCAGGTCTAACGTGAATTCGGCATCATTATTATTCCAAATACGCTCGAAATAATTCGCGATATCGAGTGTGAACTTATTGTCTGGAGGTGCAGCAACCCATAGATCATTCTCCAGATTGTAGTCATTCATGTTTCGGGGGGTGAAATTGGTTGAACCCCCTAGGACAATATGATCTCCGGTTGCTTTGGCAAGATAGATCATCTTGGTATGGTATTGCTCCTTGGTGGTGTTATACCAGCGGATCTGTATTTTACCGTCGGATTTATCATGCAATTCAGCAGCGACAGGACGGTTCGGAATACCGATCTTTTCCTGACCAAAGGCATTTTCATTTGGATCCAGTACAAGCCGGATCTCGGTTCCTCGTTTTGCGGCTTCCAGCAGGGCTTCCAATACTTTCGGAGAGGCCACATAGAACATGCCCATCCATAAGGTGTCACCTTTGCCAGCCTGATTGATCTCATGGAGTACAGCGTCATTCACTTTGCCTTCAGTTAAATAGCGTATTCGTAAATCTCCCGTGTTTGAATCCGGGGAAGGCGCAGTATAGGACGGAACCTGACCTCCGCCTGAGATGTCGAGAATAGCTTGCTCTGACTGAAGAATATCGCCAATGATTGGGCCTGTTACTTCAAATGCAATGTTCGAGTGGTAGGCACTCGCATCATGAATATTGCCAGAAGAGACAATCGCCGTCTTCTCACTAACAACAACTTTGCGATGATTTGCTTTCACATTGAGCAGCTTGAGATAGGAACGGACCGTTACATCCGGGCCATCCGTGGCCATCAGGTTTTTGATCCAGCCATCTCCGGATTGGCCAAACCATTGGAAGAAGGTACGCCAGACCGCAGAGTATACTGGCGTTGAATCACGCAAAGGGTCCACATCGGTGATGACCACATGAATGCCTGCTTGTTTCATTTGTTCCAGCAACGGATTGGGTGCTGAGTTATAGTTGGTATTTACTTCATCTGTAATGAACCAGATGTCCATATCAGGATGTTGATTTTTTTTGGCAACCAGCGCTTCGGTGAATTCAGTACTCACGGGAGGAAAGTTCTGTCCCTTGTGCTGATAATTATTGAACAGGAACATATCCACCAGGACAAACTGCTCTGCTTCCTCCACAATTTGCATCATGCGCTGGAAAATCTGTTGTTCGTGCTGCATCTGTCCGTCAGATGAAGGGTAGGTGAGGTCATGCAGGAACTCGACTTGATCCACACGATACTCCGGACTTTCGTAGGAAATGCCTGGTGGTAATGGTTTGTAGGTCTGATAGAGCATGACGGCGATGAGCCATAGGACCAATAGGACGAGTCCTGTTCGTATGTATGGAAATTTGCCGCGTGAAGACTTGCGGTCTGATGTATGGCGGCGTAATGAGACCAACGGTGGACTCCCCCTTCTGTACTTGCTGACTTCTATTACCACACGGATGATAACGTTGACGCAGGACAACCCGGTAGAATAACTGATGTAGCGGTAAAATGCATATGGCAAAATTGGCAGGATGTAATCGACAGGTGTCTGAGCGTTGTGTATAATGAGTGTATTATTTTTGTAGAATGTTAGGGTTTTCATATGCCTGACAAGGACGGGGAACCAATGATATAACCTTTGAAATCTGGACATTTAGGAAAGAAAGTGGGTAATAAGGTGTATTCCATCAAACAAGTCGCTGCCATGCTCGGTATCCCGACGGTGACGCTCCGGGCTTGGGAGAATCGGTATAGTGCGGTCACCCCTGAGCGGACGGAATCGGGGTATCGAATGTATACCGAAGAGAATGTTGCGGATCTGCGCTGGTTGAAAGAGCAGGTTGAGCTGCATCAGACCAATATTTCGGAAGCGGTACGGATGTTGAAAGTAAACAAATTAAATCCGCCCGAGGCTGTGCCCACGCCGATCATGGCTCCGGTGCCTACGATGGAAGAAGCCTACGCACGCATGGCAGATCAGATCTATGACTCGCTCTACAACTTTCAGGGTGAACGTGCCAATGGTTTGATTGATTTTGGTTTCACCATGTATGGGTATGACTCGATGTTCTATCATGTGTTGGTGCCCATTCTGGTTCGGGTTGGTGATGCATGGGAGCAAGGCAGGGCTTCGGTGGCTCAGGAACACTTCATGACACAGCTGATTTCACAGCGGTTTTATCAGTTTTTCCATCTGTTCCCGATCTATCCGCATCTGCCCAAAGTTCTGGCGTTGTGTCCGGAAGGGGAGCATCATCAGGTCGGATTGCTGCTGTTCTCTCTCTTTATGCGCAAAAATGGAGCGGAAGTACTGTATCTTGGTGCGAACACGCCAGAAGAAGGTATCTTTCCGATTATCCGGGAGCAGAAGATCAAGTTGGTCTGCCTTTCGATCACAAGTCCAGGGCTTCTTGAACGGTGTGATCAGCTTATAGAACGGATTAAAAACGAGTTTCCACATATTCGCTTCGTACTTGGTGGAAAGGGCTATGAGCGTGCAGAACATGCTCGTTACCCGCAATGGATTATGCCAGGGGATTCAGCGGATTGGCAGTCATGGATAGAACGTGAGTATCTCGCAAATCGACCAACTGGTGCGAGGTTTGGACAGGCACATAACTAAACATATCTTAGCATTCAATGAATAGGTTAGTGTATAAAGGACATCCTTTGACGAAAGTGATCAAAGGGTGTTTTTTTGTGTTTGTATATGGATTAGTAGAGTATTTTGACCAACGGGTCATTTTTTGGTTTACAAGGTCGTATAATATTTGTATTATATTTGTATAATGTTTTTGCTAGTTACCGCTTAAAGTGTTCTTGGGCGGTTTAATAATAGGTTAGGGGCTAGAGAACTATAGGAATTCCCTACATAGAAAGGTGAGTGGCATGATACCGAATCAACAACGCAAACGTGCAGCTGTCATTGGCGCAGGTCCGGGTGGACTTGCGGCAGCGATGTTATTGTCCGGTCAGGGGTACGAGGTAGATGTGTATGAGAAACAGCCAGTCATCGGGGGGCGTTCTGCCAGATTGGAACTGGGTGAATATCGATTCGACCGGGGTGCAACATTTTTGATGATGCCTCAGCTGATTGAAGAGATGTTTGACGTGGTGGGACGTAAGTTATCCGATTATGTGCATATGAAAGAGTTAACCCCACTGTACGCACTGAACTTTGGTGATAAGGTGTTCACGCCTTCTCGTAATCGGGAAGATACAGCTGCACAGATTAAGGAATTGTTTCCTGGCAATGAAGACAATTACCTTCGGTTCATGCAAGAAGAAGAAGTGAAGTTTGGCAAAGTCATGCCTTTGCTCCGTCGTCCTTTTGGCAAGCTGACTGACTACTTGCGCAAGGATGCGGTAACAGCTCTACCCAAGCTTGATGTCCACAATACAGTCTATGGAATCTTGTCCCGCTATTTTACAGACGAGCGTCTGCGCTGGGCATTTACATTCCAATCCAAATATCTCGGCATGTCTGCCTGGGATTGTCCGGGTACCTTTACTATACTATCGTTTATTGAGCATCACTACGGATTGTTCCACCCCATTGGCGGCGTGAATCGGATCTTCCAAGCCATGGCTGATGTCGTGGAAGAATACGGAGGACGAATACATACTTCCACCCCGGTGAAACAGGTCATCGTTCGCAATGGTCGTGCAGAAGGTGTGTTGCTTGAGAACGGTGAACGCATCGAAGCGGACCATGTGGTGGTGAACGCCGACTTCGCACATGCGGTGAATCATCTGTTCGAACCGGGCGTGCTTAAGAAATATACCCCTGAGAAAATGAAACGTAAAAAATACTCCTGCTCCACAGCGATGCTGTATCTGGGCGTGGACGGTGAGGTGGACCTTCCGCATCACTCGATCTATTTTCCCGAGGACTACCGGTTGAACGTTGATGAGATTACCAAGCACAAAATGTTATCAGCCGATCCATCTCTATATATTCATAACCCTTCCAGACTTGATTCGACGCTGGCACCGGAAGGGAAATCTTCTTTATATGTTCTTATGCCTACGCCTAACCTTACCGCAGACATTGATTGGGAAGCAGAACGGGAGAATGTGCAGGAGGCCATGATGAAACGCATGGAAGGCATTCCTGAGCTGGCCGACATACGCAGCCGTATTGAAGAATGTATGCTGTTCACTCCACTTGATTGGGAGACTGAACTGGATGTGTATCGCGGAGCAACATTTAATATGGCACATAATTTGGGTCAGATGATGTACCTGCGTCCCCATAACCAGTTTGAAGAGTTGAAAAGTGTATGGCTGGTAGGCGGCGGAACACATCCGGGCAGCGGGTTGCCCACGATCTTCGAATCGGCACGGATCAGTGTCAGACTGATTCAGGAAGAGGACGCACGCACAAGTTCCAAGCCATCCTCGTACGTGAAGACGGCAGAAGTCGGAGGGCATTCATGAAGCGGGCCGCTATTGTAGGGGCAGGGATTGGTGGACTTACTTCTGCGCTGTTATTGAACCGTCAGGGCTGGGATGTCACCGTCTATGAACGGAGTTCTCGCGTTGGCGGACGCATTGGATATGAGCAGGAAGGGGAATACCGGATCGATCAGGGGCCAACGATCGTACTGCTGCCGGAGATGTTACTTGGCATACTGGAGGAAGCGGGCGTAGATCGTTCGAAGATTGAGTTACTTCGCTGTGATCCGTTATACAGAGTGTATTACCACAGTGGTCGTGTCATGACCAAGATGACCTCACGAGAAGAACAGACGGCGGAGATTGAACGTTTGTTCCCGGGAGAGAGCCGAGGATTCACACGATTTATGAAAGATATGGACACGTTGTTTCCGGCAGGCCGGGCAGCGTTTCTGGAAAGGGCTTTTCCGCGCAAAAGGGATTTCTTCACCCCTTCGCTCATGTCCCTCATGGGCAGACTGCGTGCACACAAAAGTGTTCGGAAAGCGGTAGGCGATTATTTTCACCATGAGGAATTGCTCGACGCTTACTCTCTGCAAAGTCTATACATCGGTGGATCACCGTTTGGGACGCCAGGCATCTACTCCCTTTTGCCTTACGCAGAGCATGAATACGGCATTTGGATGGTCAAAGGTGGATATGCAGCATTGCCGGCCATTCTGGAACAGGAACTGATATCACGTGGTGGGCGTGTTGTGCTGAATTCCGAAGTGACCGGACTCACGATTGAAAATGGTGTGTGTAAAGGTATAGAAACGGCAGTAGGCGCAGAAAATGTGGATGCAGTTATCTACAATGGTGATTTCCCCCATCTTTCAGGTTTGCTTGGACAATCACCAGAGGTAGCGCGGAAAAGAAAACCATATCGTCCCTCTTCCGGATGTGTATTGCTCTATGTGGGCGTGGACAAAACCTGGGAAGATGCAACAACACACCAGTTCTTCCTGCCACCGAGTCTTGAAGGTAGCTTACAGGAAGTGTTCAATCAGCGACGCATTCCGGCAAAGTCCTCATTTTACGTATTTAATCCGGTCGCATTGGATGAAACTGCAGCGCCTCAAGGACAGAGTGTATTGTATTTCCTCATTCCCGTACCAGATGCCGAAGGTGTCGACTGGGATCAGGAGAGCGAAGTATTGGCAGAACGTGTACTGGAAGAAGCGGAGCAACGTGGATTCCCGGGACTTCGTGCAGCGATTAAGTGGAAAAAGGTACGTACACCCGCTGACGCAGAGCGAGACGGTCTCTATGGGGGCGGAAGCTTTGGTATAGCACCTGTATTGTTCCAGTCCGGTGTATACCGACCGCAACCCAAACCATTCCCTAATATAAAGGGATTATATGCCGCAGGAGCATCTGTACATCCAGGTGGCGGAGTGCCGATTGTAATGCAGAGTGCACGTATGGCCGTCAATCAACTCATGAAGGAGATGGGAACATGAATGAAGCGATTTTGAGCAGGTGTGAAGAGTTGATGCAAAAGGGTTCTTCCTCTTTTTATCAGGCCTTTAGAGGGCTGCCAAGTCCACGTCGGGAAGCGGTATATGTCATTTATGCCTTCTGCCGCATGATTGATGACAGTGTAGATGAGCCGGAACATTCACCCTATACGATACACGAGATCCATGACTTGTTTGATCGCCTAGACGACGCGGAAGGGCACTTTATCTGGCCAGCACTGAGATGGTTGTTCAGCAGTTTCCCTCATCTGGATAAGGGGCCATTTTTCCGTCAGATGGAAGGGCAGCTCACAGATCTTAAAGTAACGCATTATACAACGCTGCAGGAACTGGAGCATTATTGTTATCTGGTAGCCGGAACCGTAGGTGAGATGTTGTTGCCTGTACTTCGGGATGATAACGGAGCGGAAGTAGCCATGAACGGGATTGCTTTGGGTAAAGGGATGCAGATCGTTAATATTATTCGGGATGTTGGTGAAGATCGGGCCAGAGTGCGCCGGTATGTTCCGCTGGAGATCATGGAGAAGCATGGTTACACCGAGCAGGACTTTGAAGACGGAATCGTGGATGAACGTTTTATTGCCGTTGTTCATGAATTAAAAGCTGCAGCATTGAACTGGTTCCGTATTGGCATGGATCGTTTGGATACGTACCCAACGGAAAGTGCGTTTTCCATCGAGCTGGCAGCAGCTTTTTACTCCACCATTCTACACGCCGTTGAACGCAACGATT
Organism: Paenibacillus sp. SRL342; assembly: GCF_984798905.1. NCBI lineage: Bacteria > Bacillati > Bacillota > Bacilli > Caryophanales > Paenibacillaceae > Paenibacillus > Paenibacillus sp. SRL342. Next base: position 6,560,746 of record NZ_OZ481790.1, on the reverse strand, counting down.
ATGACGTATATACCAAACGGGCATATGTTAGCGATGAATTGAAACTGGAGATGCTGGGTGCGATTGTGAAACGTTACCCGATGCAGGCCTATCAAGCCTCCCGAACGGCGGTATCCTGATGATCCAGTGGCTTTACTGGGCGTGGTATGTCATTGGAGCAACCTTGATGCTAACGATCGGTGTGCCTGACGTATTATCTTTTTCAAATGGTTTATTTCTAATCTTCTACGCATTGTATGTGCTGGATCTGATCTATCAAGGGCGTAATCGGACAGGCCTGTCCGACCAGTCAGTCATCTGGCTGAAACCCGGACTCTGGATATCCTCTGTGATCATCTGGCTTGGAGGTATGGGCGTGGAGTGGGTAGGGGTTCATACCCATTGGCCCTTTGGTGAGTATGCTTACTCAGACTTCTTCGGAATTCATCTGTTCAGTGTGCCGGTTACGCTGGGTTTTGCCTGGATCGCAGTGGTGGGTAACTCGGCGCTGTTAAGTGGCGGTGGTTCAACCTGGACTGGCAAATTGCTTCGAGCAGTGAAGACTGGGTTCTGGGCAATTGTACTCGATCTGGTACTCGACCCTGTTGCACATGCGAGAGGATTCTGGGAGTGGCAGGCTCCAGGCGGTTTCTACGGTGTTCCGTGGACCAATTACATAAGCTGGTTTATCATGGGTGCATTCCTGTCCCTCTTCCTTCCGGCCATGCCTAATGACCGTAGCTCATTACTGCGTGCAAAATGGCTGTATCAGCTGTTTATTCTTCTGTTCGGCCTACTTGCTCTAAAGGAAGGAATTACGGGCAGCTTTATCATCGCCATTGCTGGGGTGCTTCTTGCCGAAGGGAGCTGGCTCTATGATTCGCGCCGTAAAATCAAAACCGTTTAATCGTATTTTTGCCTTATACAATCACTATTATCTGCTGCGTCGTCGCTTCCGCTCCTTCACGCTCACAGGGTCACTGGACCCGCAGGTGGATCTCAGGGACAACTCTCCGATTGATCCCAATCGCCCGGTGATTTACTTCATGAACCACAGCTCCTGGTGGGATGGTCTGCTGCTCTATCATGCGGCCAGACAGACATCGCGGGGAGATCATTATGTGATGATGGAGGAGCAACAGCTTCAGCAATATGCTTTTTTTCGTAAATTGGGTGCGTATTCGATCAATAAGGAGAGTGCGTCCGGTATTCGGACCTCTCTACAGTACACCAGTGAATTATTGGATTCAGGTAAAAGGGTCTGGATTTTTCCCCAAGGAGAAATTCTGCATCAGGAGGCGAGACCGATTCGGTTCCGTCCAGGCATTGGATTGTTGCTTCGTCGCTGCCCGAATGCCATCGCCGTACCGGTAACCTTGTGCCATGGGATGGTTCAGCATGATCTACCGGAAATATCGATGCTGGCAGGCCCTCCTGTGATGGAAGACTGGAAGGCGTGGAAGAGTGAAGAGATTGCCTCCAGACTCGGTCATGTGTTGGAACAGCAGTTAGACGATCATAGATCAGAGCTTGTACGGATGGGGCAGGGAAGTTTGCCATATGCGCTTCCGCTGATTCGTCATGTACGTTCGACAAGTGAAAAATACGATGCGGCACGAAAGCGGGTGAACCGTTAGCATGAATGCATCTGAAATCTTCTGGATTGTGCTTACCTGCATATTGGGCATACAGTTGCTGTTCGCTCTATGGAACGTCTCCTGTCTGCCCAAGGTACGTTTATTCCGAGCAGACCGAATACAACCACCAGACCTGCTGGTCTCGGTGCTGATTCCAGCCAGAAATGAAAGACTACATATCGAAGGATGTCTGGAAAGTGTGCTCGCGAGCGATACGTCGGGATTCCGGATGGAAGTGTTGGTGCTGGATGATCGCTCCGACGATGAGACAGCGGCCATGGTACAAGCGATTGCGGATCGGGATGCACGTGTGCGTCTGCTGCATGGTGTCGATCTTCCCGAGGGCTGGATGGGGAAATCCCATGCGTGTCACAGGCTGGTTCAGGAGGCCAAGGGAGAATGGTATATGTTCGTGGATGCGGATGTGCGTCTGGAGCCAAGTGCGATTCGGCAGACTCTTGCGGCAGGGTGTGAGCAGAGTGGGGGGCTTATAACCGGTTTTCCTTATCAGGTAACAAAGACATGGATGGAAAAGCTTGTTGTGCCCATGATGGTCTTCACCATCATCAGTCATCTGCCCATTTTCATGATACGCAGATCATCCAGTCCGATGTTTGTGGCCGCTACGGGGGCTTTTTTGCTGATTCATCGCTCCAGTTACGAAGCATCCGGCGGTCATGCTGCCATTCAGGCACATCTGGTGGATGACATGAGTCTTGCCAAAGCTGTCAAGCGTGCAGGTCATCCGGTGATGTTGACAGACGTGCATGACGTAACAAATACCCGCATGTATCAGAACGGGGCAGAAGTATGGAACGGGTATAAGAAAAACATGTACGAAGGTATGGGACGCAAAGACGTACTGCTGCTGGGCACGATGTTGATGTATACACTGATGTATATTGTGCCTCCACTAGGATTGATTATTGGACTCATGACGGGTAGTTCGGTGTCCGTTCTGTATGGATTGATAGGAACTTTATTAGGTATGGCTGTGAAAAGAGTAGCGGATCATGCTGGCGGACAGCCCTGGTGGCTTGCCCTTCTGCAACCGGTCAGCATGGCCTGTGTCATTGCCATCGGACTTGCTTCCTGGCAGGCAGGCCGCTCAGGCAAGGGGTATGTATGGAAAGGTAGGCGGTACAGTTGAGAGGTAACGTCATGATAATCGGTGCAGGATTTGGAGGTCTGTCGTGTGCAATAAGACTGGCTTCACAAGGTGTGCAGGTGACCATTCTGGAACGGCAGCAACATGTAGGTGGCAAGCTGCAGCAGATTGAGCGGGACGGGTATCATTTTGACCGGGGACCGAGCACGATCACGATGCCATCCACTTTTCGTTCAGTCTTCGATCATGCGGGAGTAACGATGGAAGATTACGTACAGTTATATGAGTTAGAACCACGCACGCGTAATGTATTCGCAGATGGAACAGTGGTGGATTTGTCAGGCAATCGCGGGTGGATGAAGGAGCAGATCGCGGCGTACAGTCCGGAGGATGCGTCTCGTTATGATGCATTTATGGATGAGTCTGCTGCACTGTATGCGGAAGCCAATCGTCATTTTCTGGGTAAGTTGTTGCTGTCTCCTTCTGACAAATACAATCTTCAAATGCTGCGCAGCCTGCTCCGCGTGCGGCCAACGGTGAAGCTGGATAAGCTGCTGCGTTCCTATTTCAAGCATCCGCATACGCTGGCTATGTTCGGACGGTACGCGACCTATGTAGGATCATCGCCGTATCAGTCGCCTTCGATCTTTGCCATGATGGGTCATGTGGAAGCAGAAGTCGGCATCTACGGAGTCAAAGGAGGAACCTATCAACTGATCGAAGGAATGACTCGTCTGGCACAGGAAAAAGGTGTGCAGATCATTACCGGTACAGAGGTCCGGCAGATTGTTGTTCGGAATGGCAAAGTGGCAGGTGTGGATACGGATCAAGGCTTCCGCGAAGCCGATCAGGTGGTCGCCAATGGAGATGTGCTTAGCGTGAATCGACTGCTGCTCACACCGGAACATCGGAAAGAGATGAGCGATGCGCGCATACAGAAGTATGAGCCGTCCATTTCAGGATTTGTGACGCTAGCGGGTGTGCGAAGACAATATGATGCATTGCTGCACCATACGGTTTTCTTCCCGGAACGGTATGAACCGGAGTTTGACCATATTTTCCGTGACCGTAAAATGCCCGCCGATCCCACGATCTACATCTGTTACTCCGGTTATTCGGAAGCAGGCATGGCCCCGGCGGGAGCCAGCAATCTGTTCATTCTGGTCAATGCCCCCTACTTGTCGGATTCGTGGAATTGGGAGCAGCAGACGGAATGTTATGGGGAGTTTGTGCTTGAACAGTTAGCGACGCGGGGAATTACCGGTTTGAACCAATCCGATGTGCTGATCCGGTACACACCGCGAGATATCGAACGGGATACCTTGGCGCATAAAGGGTCGATCTACGGCATCTCGTCCAACTCGGTGAAGCAGACCTTTATGCGACCAGGCAACCGAAGCAAAGATGTACAAGGACTCTGGTACGTCGGCGGAACGACACATCCAGGCGGAGGAACCCCGATAGTGACGTTGTCCGGACAGCTTGTTGGGGAGCAATTGGCATCGGAAATCTTGAGATAAGTTTGTTGTGCAGATGATGGAGTGAAAATGTGTTTTGTTGATCCATGTGCGTGTGTATCGTCTCTGCTAACCAGCTTCGAAGATGCGACAGATGATCCGTGCTGTTGAGTAGGTATGAGATAGTGGTGCTCCGGGATTTAAGTGAGACATTTGGTGTCGGGGCATCCTTTCAATAGCCGGTTTGGAACGTTATACTGGATAGAGTTAAACTGCTGAGCTGCAATGCTAATAGGATTAATGTTTTTGTCTTTTGCAAAAGACGTATATACATAGAAGTAAGGAACTGGCAGGTTATCCTGTCGATCCGCACGATTCTCACATAGGAGGTCTCATCATGAATGAACAAGAGCGAGCCGGCGAACGGCTGCTTCCCGAAGTGGCTACGGGAGAACGGAAGCTAGAGCACGTGCGCCTCTGTCTTGAGGAGAATGTGGCAGGAGAAGGGGTAACCAGCGGTATGGAGCGGTTTGCGTTTCGCCATCACCCACTGCCGGAACTGGATTTTGAAGAGGTGCATCTGGAGACTTCGTTTATTGGCAAAAAAGTACGCACACCCTTGCTCATCAGTTCGATGACGGGTGGAAGCAAAACAACGGGCGCCATCAATGAGCGCCTCGCCCGAGTAGCGAACGCCAGAGGCTGGGCGCTCGGCGTAGGTTCGATCCGGGCTGCCGTAGAACAGCCGGAACTCGCGAGTACCTTCGATGTGCGGCGCTGGGCACCGGACATCCCGGTCATTGCCAACCTGGGCGCGGTGCAGCTGAACTATGGTTTCAGCACAGCTGATTTTCAGCGCGCCGTGGATATTGCGGGTGCGGACATGCTCGTGCTTCATCTGAACACGTTGCAGGAGGTTTTTCAGCCGGAAGGTAACACCAACTTTAGCGGATTATTTCAGCGAATTGAGAACTTGTGTCGTGAACTAGACGTACCTGTTGGCGTGAAAGAGGTAGGTTTTGGCATCGATGGTGTGACGGCTCAACGCTTATATGAAGCGGGTGTCGCGTTTATCGATGTGGCCGGGGCAGGTGGTACAAGCTGGGTACAGGTGGAGAAATACCGCAACAATAACCCGGTACGCCGGGCAGCTGCTGAAGCTTTTGCTGACTGGGGCATTCCCACAGCAGAGTGTATTCAGGAAGTGCGAGCGCTGAACCCTACTGGTGCCCTGATCGGCAGCGGTGGACTGTACACTGGCGTGGATGCGGCCAAAGCCCTCGCGCTCGGTGCGGACCTGGCTGGTTTTGGCCGATCTCTGCTCGAATCCGCAGTCGCTTCGGATGATGCGCTAAATGAGCGGTTGGAACAGGTCGAATTCGAGTTGCGTACCGTCATGTTCGGCATTGGTGCAGGGCGGATTGAAGATTTGAAGCAGACGTCACGTCTGGTGGAACGGCGTTAGGCCGGGGTTGACATGATGGTGCGAACCCCAAGCTCACATGATTTCCCTGGGGGACTTGTAAAATTTTGTCGGCCCCCTTTTTTTGATCTTTTGGCAATGATTATTCTCTCGGATAGTTAGATGAATTAATATTTAAAGATTAAGTTGCTTAATGGTGTCCCGTATTTGTATCTTTATTACATTGTTTTAGCTGCCGCGCTCGCCAAAAGTTCGGGGCCTGAAGTACGTGGGTTCATTTCTCGACTGCTTCCCAAATATTTTAAACTTAATTACCCTTATTTTGTTGCTATCTTTATAGCTGTCTAAGGATAAATTATGCAAAGGATTTTTGTGAAACTACGAAAAGGGAGAACGAAAATTTCGTTCTCCCTTTTCTAACATAACGTGATAGTCTGTCTTACTATATAACTAATTATTTTTAAAAAGTACTTTTTATAGCCTCATGGCTAGTGATGAGTTTAGAGTAATTAGCATCAGAGTAATAGTAAGTAACATTTTTAACATTTCTATAATCATGGCTAATATATTGATCAATTTTTATATAAACTTCACTTGCTCCAGCTCTTTTAGCAAGATTGATAGCCCCTATTACTACAGCTACTGTTCCCATACCTGGCACAAGTCCTATGATTAACAGAGCAGCATCTCCGGCGTTGTTTATAATACTTTGTTTTGTTTTAAATGTTGTAACATATGTCCAACTTGTTGCTGCGGCTGAATTCAAGGAATTTGTCTTTCTGTATTCTCTAACAGCCTCAACAACCATTACACCATCTAAATAAATGCTTCCGTTAGCATCTTTTTTATATTGTTGCGTTACACCGTTAGCACCTGTCCAGATGCCTTCTGTTTTTTCGTCATTTGTGAATTCGAGTGATACACTCTGATTTGTATCATGATTTATTACAACTTGTTTATTATCATTAATTATAACCTCATATGGATTATTTTCTTGTGCATGAATTGTTGATGGATAAAATGTTGCAATTAATGTTGCTGCCATTACAGTAGAGAGGAGTTTAGTTGCTTTTTGTTTAATAGACAATTTATATCATCCTTCTTTATGTTCTTTTATTTTCTTTAACCTTCTAATAACATCAAGTATCAAGATAAATACAAACATACCTGCTAAAAAGAAGTATTCTTTCTTATCTTCTTTGATCCCAAAAAAAGTATAAAAATAACCGCAAATAAACATTAATATTATATCTACCCAAATTATAATTCGATGATAGTTTTTCATGGGAATCTACTCCTCAATTTTAGTGTTTTCTAAGTTGTTATATGTATCCCCATACTTCTTTTACTTTAAATGAAGAACGAAATCCTCCCCTCTAAATCTTTTTTAAAACGCTTACAATGTAACTATAGCATAAATACGATCTTAAATGTATTTTTAAGCCAAATCAGGACGTTTGAATTATGTAATTAAGTATTTTCACCTAATTGTAACAGTTATCACGAAAAATTGAGGAAGTGAATTTTTTCGTTTTAACAAAAGTAGGTCACTTAATAACGTTAACTCTATAAGTTGAATTTAAGTTCTTAGCAGACTCTAACAGGGTGAATTTTCCATTTTTTTAAATAAGAAATAGATCAATGATGGACAGTCGAAAACTGCTATGTAGAAACATAATGAACTGGAAAAATTAACATCAGCTATGAAACAAGCCGAATGACGGTGAGCAGTTATATCTATACCTGTTTTTTTGATGAACAGAAAGATAAGCTTGAGGTAGTGTTTCGGCCACCTTACACATTCGCTCGTCGGACTCTGTAGTGCCAAAATGAATTAAGCATGGCCAATACGGTTTCACATTAGTAGGACTCAGTAAAAACACAAAAAATCCGTCCAAAAATCGACGGATTTTTTGTGTTTTTCTTTAGATGTGAAATTTTGTTTCATCAACAATGTTTAACCTGGTTTGTTTTTTTACCCCTTGTCATCATCCGGTATGTACTCCAAAACATCTGTAAGAGTGTAATCATTTCCTGTCATTGCCCGTAGAGTGTTCACGATATTATTCAACGTATCTAAATCAAGCCTTTTCGTTTTTCCTTCGCACAAATCATATATAAGGTTTGGTCTTACTTTTGCTTCCCTGGCCAGTGCATTTTTAGTGACGCTGGCTGCATCTAAAGTATCGCCCAATCTTATTTTAATAGACATAGCCAATTCCACCTTTTACTTCAATGATAACCTAACGTTAAATGTTTTGAAATAATCACTTGACGTTTATCGTTAAACGTTATAAAGTTTGGGTGTATTATCAATAGACGTTAAACTATTGACGTTAAATTTTTCGTCGTTTTAAATCAAATTCAATAATGTTTTAAATTTACCTAATGGTTATTTCTTCATAATGATTATGAATAATGAGTCTCATTCTTTTTAAGGGAGGGCAATAGTGTCATGAAAATCTCAAACCATTTTGAACGTGCTTTGTTAATCCTCGACACCTTTGACCAAGATCGAGAAATGTATATTTATCAAGGTTATGTCATGAATGAGCGCTATATCATTTATGTAGATGAAGGTACGTTATGGCTTCGGCATGTACAGAGAGTTACACATATAGATCATTTATATATTGATGGAGATACTGGAGGGTTAGTCCTGGCTGAGCATATCACAGGAAATGCAAGAGAGATGCTAGAGTCAATCGTGGACAGATTGAGTGGTATGGATGCGTTGACATTTCTCACGGATGTCTTATTGTGGACTCCCGACCGAGTGGATATGAATTTGATGCTTGATCGCATTCTATGACAAAGGCTTTCTAGCCCTCTTCCAGGCTATTCTCTACAACATTTTAAGAAAAGCAGATAAATCTTATTATAATAATAGTAAATTATTTACAAGTAAAATATTGCTAATTAACTGAGGTGTATAGTATGATTTTATTGACCATTGCTTAATTTTGCTTGGAAAGGTGGTGTACCTTTGAACTCAGTAGCCACAATACGTGATCATTTAGCAGACTACTTAAAAACGAACCATATGACACTCAATCAATTCTCTGAGATATCGGGAATTAACTCAGGGACGTTGAGTGGTACGCTGAACGGGCTGCGTCCCATAGGCATGCAGCAGTTGGATCGACTAACTGCCGGGATGGGTTTAACAGAGGGTTACTTCTATGAATTATACATAAATGAGTGTTTTGTACATACAAGCCCGGATTGGCGAAGACTTGGGCCTTTTTTATACCGTTGTGCCGAACTCGGTAAGGTCGATTATATGGAAGAAGCCGTTAATCTAATTATGGATAATCTTTCCTATGCGCCGCTTTTGTTCGAGTTGGCTGAACAGTTATATCGTGAAGGGAAGTTGGAAGCGGCCAAGCCCTTGTACCTTTGTGTAGCCGAGGGTGAGAAAATGCAACATTCTGAACGGTTGGCTCTAAGTCAGTATCGTTTGTTCACAATCGGGCTTTCCAAGGATCAGTTGAGCAATCTTACACTTGCAACGCAGTTTGAGTTTTTTGTAGATCGGCTTGATGAACACTACCAGCTGGATGGATTGAACGATTTGATTAATGTGTATGCTTCGTTACGCCGATGGGATAAGGTGAAGAATCTTGCTGACAAGTTAAAACTAAAAGCAATGATCCATTATGAATTAGGGGTAACATCTGAAGAGCCCGAGGCTAAACCCAAAAAGCAGATTGTTTTTTACGTTTTGTACGCATATTTAGCGCTTGGAGAAGCTTGTTTCTACTATGAAGAATATGAAAAGGCACTTCAATATGTATCTATGTACACCGATTATAGCTGGGTAAATAATCCGAGTGACGAGGAAACCGTTGTTATTCGTCAGTTCGAGGAATGGGCAGAAGGCAACTGTTATCTATATGAATTAATGTCAGGTAAAACAGAGGTTATCCCAAGTTATATGAACTACATCTCGGAGAGAGAGAACGAAATCTTCCCTGCTTTATGTGCAATTGTGAATGCGGCAAATCGGTTTGATATCAACATTGACTCAGTTCTTGAAGCGTATGACTCTTATTTTATCTACCAAGAACAGAGCAGTCGTATTGGAAAAATCAGCGAGCAATTTACGAATGATCAATATGGTACTTTGCTTGTGGGCCTAGGTACATACTATTTAAAACATCAAGATTATAACAGAGGATTTGAGTTGATTCTTAACGGTTTGGATTTTGTAATTAAAATTAAGAATAAAGATAGTGTTCTAGAGTGTATAAAAATATTTGAAGAATTTCGGTGTTTTGCAGTTGAAGAAGCTAAACTACGATATAAAAGAATGATTCGGGAGGTTTGATGACGAATGAAGATGAAATTGGCAGTATTGATAGTTACATGCAGTATCGCAGTAGGCGTAGTTGTTCCTATAACTCAACCAATCCCCGTTGAAAAAGACCGTCCAGTAATCATGACGACTAATGGCCATGGCATGGGAAGTTAACCAGCGTTTCTGAAATTAATATGAGCTGCTCCCTCAAGTAGAATGGTGAATTGTCTACTTTGAAGGGAGCTTTTTCGTGTTGGAGTTCGCCTGATTTCCTACTAATTAGCAGAATAGACTAGAATGTTACAACAGGGAGGGGTGAATATGGATTGTGGTGAGCTCAAGTCGCAGATCGAAGCAGCGAGACAAAAGCTCTATCAACTCAAGGTGGACTATGGAGATCTGCTTCATCCTCATGTTATACAGCAATCTATGGTCCTGGATGATCTAATTAATCAATACAATCAGGTTAAAATAAAAAAGCCGATTGAATAATTCAATCGACTTTGGGCGAGAAACTTTGGCGGGTCGCTCGCCCCTATATTTTAACATAAGTCCACAGAGCGAAGTATCGTTATTACATACATTCTTCCCTCACAGTTACATTCTCATTGGTAACAGTGACGTATGAATTGCCGGACAAGTATTCCGTATAACCACAAACCGTTTTGTTAAAGGTTTTTCCGCGGCTGTCCGTAAACGCCAAGGAGACGGCGCCCTCCCCAGAACGTTTCAGCTGCGGGGTGAATTTCATGTTTGCTCCGCTGGGAATATCCTTATCGAATACGTAGGTGGAGCCACTCTCATTGTTGTTTAACGAGTTGTCGCCTTGGACCAGGCTAGCCTGAATATTGGTGATGTCATAGTCGGACTGATTGTGGATCGTGATCCTTAAGTGACGAAAGGGATCGATTACATTCAGAAAGCTTCTAAAAGCGACGATGCCGATCACGAGGACGATAGCGGACAAGATAATAATTTTCTTTTTGGAAAATCGACTACGTGTGTTCAATATGATCCACTCCCTTCCTTCATGAGGTATAAACGATGGGAAGAGATCAAAAGTTATAAATAAAATGGATAAATATGAAATTGAAGCTCGAATCGTCAGAATTACTTCATGCGCTAAGCGGGAGAAAAGGATACAATAAGATACTAGTAGTGCAAGAAGGATTGCACAGAGATCATACATAATGAAGATCACTCGAAATAAGGAGGGGAAAAAGTTGAAACTTTCTCCAATGAATCAGGAAGATTATGCGAGTTTTCGCATTCGATCGATTAAGGATTTTGCAGAAGAAAAAGTAGAAGCAGGTACCTGGGCGGAGGAAGAGGCGCAGCAACTGGCCGAGGAATCTTATGAACGTTATCTGCCAGAAGGCTTGAACACACCTGGAGCGTATCTCTACAATCTGGTGCACCCTGTGGACGGAAATGTGGGGTATATCTGGTTTAATATCACGGATAATCGTCGCGGGAAAGATGCTTTTTTGCTGGATATTGTGGTTGAAGAAGCACACCGTGGTAAGGGATACGGAACAGAGACAATGCAGGCGCTTGAACAGACGGCCTTGAGTCTTGGCGTGGATCGCATTGGTTTGCATGTGTTTGGACATAATGTGCGGGCGAGCAGCCTGTATCGGAAGATGGGATATGAGGTAACGGATCTAACGATGTACAAGGAAATTAAAGGGTAAACCTAATAGCAGATAATCTAGGCCAAACTTAAGATCTGCGCCAAACGAATTATCCGCAGGAACCGGGGATTTCGGGAAGCGGATGGGACTCTGGTCGAATTGGCGAAGTTCCTTGATGCCTTGAGGTTTGTCATATATAATGTATAGGATTATCCATACCGAACAAGTAATCAATGAGGAGTTGTCATATACATGGCTTTGAAAGCTGGAATCGTGGGTCTGCCTAACGTTGGTAAATCTACATTGTTTAACGCAATTACACAAGCAGGTGCCGAATCGGCAAACTATCCGTTCTGTACAATTGACCCTAACGTGGGGATCGTTGAAGTACCCGATGAGCGTTTGGACAAACTGACAGAACTCGTTGTACCTAAGAAAACAGTACCAACGGCGTTTGAGTTTGTAGATATCGCTGGTCTTGTTCGCGGTGCGAGCAAAGGCGAAGGTCTTGGTAACAAGTTCCTTGCCCACATTCGTGAAGTAGATGCAATTGTACACGTGGTACGTTGCTTTGTAGATGAGAACATCACACACGTCGATGGTAAAATTGACCCGGTGAGCGACATCCAGACGATCAATCTGGAGCTGATCCTGGCCGATATCGAAAGTGTTGAGAAGAAAATCGATCGCTCCAAGAAAAACATGAAGGGCGGCAACAAGACTGCCTCTCAAGAAGTAGAAGTGTTGGAGAGAGTGAAGGCTGTTCTGTACGATGACAAGCCGGCACGCAGCATGGAACTTACGGATGATGAGCTTCTGATCGTGCGCGATCTGCACTTGCTTACCCTGAAGCCTGTTCTGTACGCAGCCAATGTAGCTGAGGACGAAATCGGCGATGTGGCGAACAATGCTTACGTGCAAAAAGTAAGAGAATTCGCAGCTGCTGAGAATGCAGAAGTGGTGCCAATCAGTGCAAAGGTTGAAGAAGAGATCTCCGAGCTGGAAGGCGAAGATAAACAAATGTTCCTGGAAGAACTCGGTATCGAGGATTCCGGTCTGAACCTGTTGATCAAAGCGGCTTACAAATTGCTCGGTCTGTACACATACTTCACAGCAGGTGTACAGGAAGTTCGTGCTTGGACAATCCGTAAAGGTACCAAAGCACCTGGCGCAGCGGGTGTCATTCACACCGACTTCGAACGTGGATTCATCCGGGCAGAAGTGGTTTCCTACGATGATCTGGTAGCAGCGGGTTCCATGAACGGTGCCAAAGAGCGCGGACAACTTCGTCTTGAAGGTAAAGAGTACGTTGTAAATGACGGCGACGTTATGCACTTCCGTTTCAACGTATAAGTTGTTACACCTTTATATGTAGATTCAATAACATGACCCTGCGACCTTCTCGTGAAGTTCGTGGGGTTTTTGACTTAGAGTTTTGCAGTGGGGTTAATAGCCTTATGCAGCGCGTGGAAAGTAGCGCGGAACAAGAAAAAACCTCGGATTAGGTTGATCGCCTTGCAATCCGGTGGTTTTTCATTCGTCTGATTGAAATTCCCCGTGTTCGCCCACCGGCCTTTGTTAGAGAAGTCACGATGTTAGCGCATCGTGGCTTTTGTTTATTTTACAATTCGGAACAACATCGAACAACAATTTCATATTGAATTTCGCAGTACCAAAAATTAGTTCATCCGCGTCGGAACAGTTACTATTCAGAACCATAAGAATATGCTATAATTAAGAGTCGTATACCACGTTAAAATTCGCGCTGTAACAGATGAGCTGAAGCGAGTTTCATACAGGGTACACGATTTCTTGATTTCACTTTAAAAGTAAAGGATTTGATGACGTTGTAGCGATGTTATACGTCGATCATACATGAATGTGAATACATGCTGCGGTCAGGGGATTCATTGAGAATCCTGTGCGTTGTGGAATATAGATTATAGATGTAATTAATGTTGGATTGAAATAATTATTGAAAATGTGATGTGCTTGGACAAAATAATGCGTGAGGTGACTATACATGTTGGATAAATTACAGGCTTTAGCCGACCGTTATGACAAGTTGAGCGAGCTTTTGTGTGACCCGGATGTGGCAAGTGACAACAAAAAGCTGCGGGAATACTCCAAAGAACAATCCGATCTGCAACCGACTTATGAAGCATACAATGAATACAAACAGGTAAGTCAGGATCTCGAAGCTGCAAAGGAAATGCAGGGTGAGAAGCTGGATGATGAGATGCGCGAAATGGTCAAAATGGAAATTGACGAACTGAGCACTCGCCAGAAGGAACTGGACGAATTGATTCGTGTACTCATGCTGCCAAAAGATCCGAATGACGACAAAAACGTTATTGTTGAGATTCGCGGAGCAGCTGGTGGAGATGAAGCTGCGTTGTTTGCAGCAGATCTGTATCGGATGTACACACGTTATGCAGATGCACAAGGCTGGCGTGTAGAGCTGATGGACGTTAATACAAATGATCTCGGTGGATTCAAAGAGGTTGTTTTCCTGATCAACGGACGTGGCGCTTACAGCAAAATGAAATACGAAAGCGGCGCACACCGTGTACAGCGTATTCCAACAACCGAATCCGGCGGACGTATTCATACGTCAACTTCAACGGTTGCGGTTATGCCAGAAGCCGAAGATTTCGATATCGAAATTCATGATAAAGACATCCGTGTAGATACGTTCTGTTCCAGTGGTGCCGGTGGACAATCGGTTAATACCACGAAATCCGCAGTACGGGTAACACACGTTCCAACGGGAATCGTGGCGACATGTCAGGATGGAAAATCACAGAACTCCAACAAGGAAAAAGCGTTGCAGGTTCTGCGTACACGTATCTTCGATATGAAACGTATGGAAGAGGAAGCGAAGATCTCTGTTGAGCGGAAAAGTAAAGTGGGAACGGGCGACCGTAGTGAGCGGATTCGTACGTACAACTTCCCGCAAAGCCGTGTGACGGATCACCGTATCGGTCTGACGATGCACAAGCTGGATCAGATCATGAACGGGGAGATTGAAGATATCTTGTCTGCACTGACGATTGCTCAGCAGACTGAGATGATGGATAGAGGAGAATAATCTGTGACCCGCGCGCAGTTTGTCATGACGCCGGAACAGAGCTGTCGGGAAGCCTTCGTGGAGGCTTCCTCTTTTTTGGAGAAGTGCGGCGCGTACGAGCCGCAAAACAATGCCCGGCTGCTGTTGGAACATGTACTCGGCGTTTATGGCGCCGCGTATTACATGATGCAGCCGGAGCCTTTTCCCAGCGAGCATCGCAGCCGCTGGGAGGACGCCGTCACGCGTAAGGCTGCGGGTGAGCCGGCGCAATACATTATCGGCAGCCAGGAATTCTATGGGCTGCCGTTTGAGGTCACGCCGGCCGTGCTGATTCCGCGGCCGGAGACCGAGCTGTTGGTCGAGGCTGTGCTGCGCGAAGCCGACCGCGTGTTTCCCGACGGCGCTCCGCTCGCCGTCGATATCGGCACGGGCAGTGGTGCCATCGCGGTGACGATGGCTTCACTACGCCCGCGCTGGCAGGTCGGCGCCGGGGATCTCTCGGCGGCTGCCCTGCAAGTGGCCGCGCGGAACGCGGCCGCGAACGGGGTACAGATCGACTTCCGTGAAGGCGATCTGCTGGCCCCGTTCGCCGGGGCACGGGTGGACATCCTGGTGTCCAACCCGCCATACATCCCGGCGGCGGATATCGCCGGGTTACAGCAAGAGGTGCGCGATCATGAGCCGCGCATGGCACTGGACGGAGGTCCGGACGGGCTCGCACCGTACCGTGTTATGCTGGAGCAGTTGGCGCTGCTACCTGCGCCGCCGCAGATCATTGGTTTTGAACTGGGCCAGGGGCAGGCTCGCGACATCGCAGCTCTGCTTGAATCGGCGGGACATTGGCCGGAAATTATCATTGTACCGGACCTTGCCGGAATCGAGCGGCATGTCCTGGGTGTTCGTACTTCGGAACAGGTGACGAAAATGTAAGGTTCCGCGGGTTTTCTTTTTGCCGTGAAATCCTCTACAATGAGATATACCGAAGATTTCTGAATGCTTGGGGGAACATAATTACATGCTGCATAAATTTAAAAAGATAGACTATTCTATTGTCTTTATACTCGTTATTCTGATGGGTATCAGTATTTTATCGATTTACAGTACAACGTTTGGTCGTCCGAGATGGGAATCCTATCCCCAAAAGGCAGGGATTTTCTATATTATAGGTTTCATCGTATTCTTCGGAATGTCTATGATTAACTATAAAGTGATTATTAAAAACTATTTATATATCTACGGTGTGGGTCTACTGCTACTCGTCATCGTTAACTTTTTCGGTGTTACGTATTATGGAGCCCAAGGCTGGTTATCCATATTTGGCCTTAGTTTGCAGCCTGCGGAATTATTTAAGTTGTGTTTAATCGTTTTCCTGTCTGCTCTGCTTGCGAGAAAGAAAAACAGACCCTTATTCTTCGGGCGTGATGTCATTCCGATCGCACTGTGCGTTTTGCCTCCTTTGTTGTTGGTTCTGCTTCAAAATGATTTGGGGAATGCTTTGAGTTATGTAGTCATTCTTGTCGGTCTGTTGTGGATTGGCAATGTGAAATTCAGCCATGCACTGATTGGTTTTGTGATTGCTATCGCTGCCTTTATTGGTGGAACACAGGCCTATATTCATTATCATGATGAAGTTGCCAAGTTCCTCAAGGATATTGGACGTGCTCACTGGGCTGAGCGGTTTGACCCTTGGCTCGTGCCAGAACAGACATCCAGAGATGTATTGTGGCAGACCTATAATGCCAAGCTAGCCATCGGTTCCGGTGGGATTAGTGGTAAGGGATATCTCGAAGGTACGACAATCCAGTCCAATCGAGTACCGCTCGCATATGCCGATTCCATCTTTGTGCAGATTGGTGAAGAGTTCGGTTTTGTGGGCGCCTCCGTACTGCTGCTACTCTACTTTATTCTGATTCACAGGCTGGTGTTGATCGCGCTGGAGTGCAAGGATCGAGCTGGGCCGTACCTAATTGTAGGTATTATCTCAATGTTGCTCTATCAGATTTTCGTTAATATCGGTCCGTTTATCGGTCTGATGCCATTAACAGGGATCACCCTTCCGTTTATCAGTTTCGGTGGTACCTCTCTTGTGCTCAACATGCTCAGTATGGGCGTTGTCATGAGTATCAAAGTGCATACGGAAGAAAATGAAGATATCCTGGGTTCGTCAGAACAACTCAGTATCACTGAGATGATTATGAAGTTGTTCAGACGGAAGCCGTCGCAGCAAGAGCAATAACTCTCGTGAACAGAACGTAAAGATATATGCGTATAAGCGTAAATAACGATATAACTATTAAACCCTGGAACAGATCTATCCCAGTCACATTGGGTAGCTGCTCCGGGGTTTTGTTTGTTCCTGTCGAGGTTAGGATTTCCATTTTTATTATCCAATTATATACAATGGTAATATTGAGTTCAATTGGAAATCATAGAATGTTAGATTTCAGGGGGATGGACGGAGTCATGTTGAGAATGCTGAAAAAGATGGACGGTGTGATTCTTTTTGTCATGCTGCTGCTCATGATTATTAGTGTATTTGCGATTTATAGCGGAACGCAGACAGATGCCAAACTGGCGAATCATCATGTCAAAACGATTTATTTCTATGTGGGCGGGTTCATTGCGGTGCTAGTGATCGGGCTTGTGAATTACAAGTTATACGTGAAATATGCGTTTTATTTGTATGGGTTGGGAATTATATTGCTGATCCTGGCCAATGTACTGGGAAGTTCGATCAATAACGCCAACGGTTGGCTGAAGCTGGGCGAGAACTTTTCTTTTCAACCGGCAGAGTTGTTCAAGATGATTCTGATTTTGTTCCTCGCCCATTTGATCGTGAAGAGACAACGAGGCACACTGAAATTTTGGAGAGATATTGTGCCGATTGGCTGCTGGGCGTTTATTCCGTTTGCCCTGGTTATGGCTCAGAATGATCTGGGAAATGCGCTGGGGTACGTGGTGATTCTGGCTGCGGTATTCTGGATCGGAAATATGAGGCTGAAGCACGCATTGATTGCACTGGCGATTGTGGGGGTGGCGTTCTTTGGTTTTGTTAAAGCCTATACCTTCTACCATGATGAAGTATTTACTTTTCTTGAAAAGATAAAACGTGAGCATTGGGCAGAGCGTATTGACCCCTGGCTTGTGCCGGAAAAGGCTACCTCCAAAGCTTCTTGGCATACGAAAAATGCAGGTTTAGCCATTGGTTCAGGCGGCATCATCGGCAAAGGTTACTTGCAAGGAACATCCGTTCAGAGTGGACGAGTCCCCTATACGTATTCTGATTCCATTTTTGTTGTGATCGCAGAGGAGTTTGGCTTTGTTGGTGCATCCGTACTGATTCTGTTGTACTTTATTCTGATCCACCGCATGGTGCTGATTGCTCTGGCATGCAGAGATCGCGCGGGACCTGTCATCATTGTAGGTATTATCGGAATGTTGTTGTATCAGGTGTTTGAGAATGTGGGGGCGTTCCTCGGGCTGATGCCGCTCACAGGTATTACGTTACCTTTCATCAGTTACGGCGGCACCTCTTTGCTTATTAATATGGCTTGTATTGGGGTAGTCATGAGCATTAAGTTGTATGGACAAGAAGAGGAGGATGAACTTCTGATCGGGGAGCAACAACCTCGGTTGTCGGAACGTTTATGGAATATGCTCAAGAAAGAGAAAAGTACTGTGTAACTGTTGAGTCGGTGTAGTGAAAAGTAAAGTGGTGAGACGTCGTATAACGTGTTCGTTCGTAGGAATAAAGAGGTTGATTTGCCCTGTAACCAGGTGCAGATCAACCTTTTTAACATGATGGGTGAGAAAGTGTGAATGAGAGATGAGAGAAGCAATGCATAGGTGTTTTCAAGCCAACTGTAGGCTGAGGCGCACCTGAAAGAGTTGGGAATAGTGTGTTGAGCATGATGTGACGATTCAAGTGCCAGCTGTTAGGGGCTTAGAAGTTAAGAGTTATGAGCTAGCGAACCTGACGCATCTTATTCGGGGATTTGAAGTGCCAGTACAGTCTTCAAGGCTTTTTGGACGCTGACATTTTGTCATTGTATAACTTGTCTGGTTTTAAACACACATTCTAGTAGTGCGTGCTCAAAAAGTTGGGTTTTCAGTACCGAGAAGATGGGATGAAGCTAGAAATGGAGTAGTGGAGCGTAGGATAACTACGTGAGCCATCAAAATGGTTCTTTGGTAAACATACTTCGTAAGCCTCCCGCTTATTTCGGCTGAATTTCATATTCGACGTTGATGATGCAGCTGGGCATCCTTCGTAATCAAAGCAGACTTTTTGAACAAACTCTAGTAGATTTATTGTAAATGCTAGGTTTACTTCTGTCTCTACCGGGCATACTGATAGACATGAGAGAGTTGCAGGCAACGTGATCAGAGAGCCGAGGGGGAGAGAACGGAATGAACAGACGAATTGTAAAGCAAATTGGACTTATTATTGTATGTCTTATGATGATTATCATGATGTGGGAAGGTCAGAAAACGGATGCAGCTGTGGCAGCCACAGCGATTCCTGAACAATCGATACGCTTGCGTATTCTCGCAAACTCGGATGCACCGGGAGATCAATTAGTGAAACGTGAGATTCGGGATGCTGTCGTTGCTCAGATGGGCGAGTGGGTAGCCGAACTGGAGAATCCGCAAAGTCTGGATGAAGCGCGCAAGGTTATTCGTGAGCATTTGTCCGAGATTGAGAATAGAGTAGGAGAAGAGTTGGCCAGTCGCGGTTTGAATTATGAGTATCAGGTGGAGCTGGGTTCCGTTCCGTTCCCGACCAAGCTGTATGGAGGTACCGTCTATCCTGCCGGAGATTATGAAGCGGTTCGGATCACGCTGGGGGAAGGCAAAGGTCAGAACTGGTGGTGTGTGTTGTTCCCGCCGTTGTGCTTCATTGATGCAGGGACCGGGGATGCACTGGCGAAACCTTCAACCGTATCAGCCGCAGCGGCTGAACCAGGAGATGCAGAGGCATCTGTGCAGGGAGACACACCGGAAGCGAGATTCTTTCTGTGGGATATGGCTGTGAAACTATGGAGTTGGGTGACTAGTTTGTTCGTATAACAACGTATTTATAATACAGTAGAGGGCGACTTCGATTCAGGGAGCTGCCCTTTTAATATGAATTAGTGGTGAAGTTAAAGTGAGACTCATGCGTGGAGTGAAGTGTGAAGGGCATCCGAGGCGGGAGAGGTATGTTATAATTACTTATATTGAATATGGATAGGAACTAACCTACTTGAAGTTTAGGAATGATGATATATGAGCAGAGAAAACGAACCATTGCAACACACCTCTGAGATGAGGGATGGTAGAGAAGATCGTGATATGAAAGCTCCGGGAGAGCTGGTCACTGAGATGTGGGATGTACGCGTCTTGGTGAGCGCTGAGAACGATCACGGATTGGGTAATAATGAGTGGTTGGATGTGAAAAAGGGGAGCGCCGATCAACAGGCGCTCGCCGACTTGCAGGCTGCCGCAGCCTGCATTCGTCAAGGTCAGACGGTGGCCTTTCCGACCGAGACGGTCTATGGCTTGGGTGCCGATGCGCGTATCACAGCAGCCGTGGAGGCTGTATTTGTCGCCAAAGGCCGACCTTCCGACAATCCACTGATTGTGCATATCGCGCACCGTGACCAGTTGGATACTCTGGTCACGGAAGTGAACGAAACGGCGGAAGCGCTGATGGCGGCCTTCTGGCCGGGACCACTGACGCTGGTGCTGCCGGTTAGGCCGGGGGCGGTGTCACCGCGTGTCACCGCCGGTCTGGACACGGTGGCCGTGCGCATGCCGGACCATCCGGTGGCCTTGCAGTTAATCGCGGCGGCGGCATGCCCTGTTGCTGCGCCAAGCGCCAACCGCTCCGGGCGGCCAAGCCCGACACTCGCGTCTCATGTCCGCGAGGATCTGGATGGCCGCATCGGCGGCATCGTGGACGGCGGCCCCACCGGGGTGGGCGTCGAGTCCACGGTTGTGCAGGTCGGTGACGACGGTACCGTCACCATCCTGCGCCCTGGCGGCATTACGGCGGAACAACTGTCCGCCGTTGCCGCCCGTGTCGCCACGGACCCCGCGCTACTCGCGGAGGGGGCCGATGGCGTGGGCAGCCCGGCGCCGCGCTCGCCGGGCATGAAGTACACGCACTACGCACCCGCAGGGGCGCTGTGCGTGGTGGAGGGGCCGCCCGCAGCGGTGGCGGCCTGGATCAGCGCCGCCCTCGCAGAGGCGGCGAAGCGCGGAGAGCGCACCGCGGTGCTGGCGTTCGCCGAGCACGCGGAGCAGTACCGCGCCGATGCCGTGTTCTCGCTGGGTGACGCCAGCGAGCTGGAAGAAGCAGCGCGCCGGCTATACGCCGCGCTGCGCAGCTGCGATGAGCAAGGCGCCACATATATTGTGGCTGAAGCCTGCTCACGCGAAGGGCTGGGAGCAGCCGTCATGAATCGGCTGCTCAAGGCTGCAGGTAACCAACTCATACAAGTTGGCGACCAGCAACCCTCTTAATCTCTCCTGATCATACAGTCAGGAGAGTAATCACCCTTTTTCCAAAACAAAATCAAGATTCTATAAAGCCAGCATCTGACCAGAGATCCGTCGCCGTTTGCCTTTCATCGGTCATGTTTAGGTCCTTGTCCGCATATCGTGTACAAGAACCTTTACGTGACTTGGGGGTATGGGGATGTGGGATGTGTCTGCCCATGTTGGGCAGTTTGTAACCATTTTGATCATGGCTATTGCGCTTGGCCTCGATGCGTTCTCACTCGGAATCGGAATTGGCATGAAGGGCATTCGGCTGCGGGATGTATTGCGAATCAGTATTGTAACGGCGCTGTTTCATATCATCATGCCGCTCATCGGCATGTATATGGGCAAATACGTCAGCTCCCTGCTCGGTGACATTACGACGTATGCGGCAGGTGGATTGCTTGTTTTGCTGGGAGCTCATATGATTCTGAATGCATTCCGTGAAGGCGATACCAAGCTGGTGGACCACCGTTCCCTGCTCGGCGTTGTGTTGTTCTCCCTCAGCGTAAGTGTGGATTCGTTCTCCGTTGGTGTTTCCTTAGGGATGTTTAGCAGTGATCTGATCTTGACCGTACTTGCTTTCGGTGTGTGTGGCGGGGTGATGTCGGTTATGGGTCTGCTATTAGGCCGTCGGGTGAGCCAGAATCTTGGGGATTACGGCGAAGCTATTGGTGGCGCAATCTTGCTTGCGTTTGGACTTTTGTTTATATTTTAGAATAAAACGTGAGTAATCATATCATTCGCATCATATGTAAAATGGGGAGGCTAACACAATGAAACATATTTTATTCGTATGTACAGGAAATACGTGCCGCAGCCCCATGGCAGAGGGGCTTTTGAGAAAATTGGCATCGGAGCGCGGCATTCAGGTAGAGGTTCGTTCCGCAGGTGTGGCAGCAACATCGGGTATGCCGATTTCTCGCCATGCTGAAGCAGTTCTGAGAGATCATAACGTTGAAGGTCCACCTCATTCCACACAGCTTAGCGCTAACCTGGTAGGTTGGGCTGATCTGGTTCTTACATTAACACGGAGTCATAAGCAGCATGTCATGCAGGTTTTTCCCGATTCAGTCCACAAAACTTATACATTGAAAGAATATGTGGAGGATGATGAACAGGTATTAAGTGATGTTCAGGAGTTGGACAGCCTGTTTGCAACGCTTGAAATGAAACGTGCCCTTGGGCAAGAGATCCTGGCATCGGAGCGTGAGCGAGCCATTGAGATCAGACAACGAATTCCAAGTTTCGACATCTCCGATCCGTTTGGGGGAAGTCGTGATGATTACAATATAGCTGCAGCTGAGATTCGGACGGCGTTGGACCGGCTTTTGGATAAGCTGGGTTAAATCTGATCCTGCGGGGCGGGTTATAGAAATAGGACACGTGATGTAAATTAACCGTTGATTTTAGACGCGGGTTGTTTTATGATGAAGGGGAAAACAGGGATCCGGTGTAACTGGCGACGAAGTGGGCATAACCACGATGGAGCACCGGAACAAACGGCCGGTCGCCTGGGCAAAAGAGCAATTCTGCGTTACCCGCAGACTGCTCTTTTTTTCGTCTTTCATCTGATTATTCGCTATAATAGTACCTGAGATGCCGTGCAAGAATACGAAGGACAACCAAGAGACAGCGGGCATGATTTTATCGGGAGGCGATGATAGGATGACTATAGAGTTAGATTCGGAACAACCCGGATTGCAGGAACAGACCGCGTCTATTCTGCATGAACTGGCGCTTGCCGGACAGCTTGGACCTGGACAGATCGTTGTGATCGGTACAAGCACAAGTGAAGTCGCAGGCGCTCGGATTGGTACGAGTGGTGCCATTGAAGTGGCACAGCAGCTTCTTGCGGGTATACGCGAGGTGCAGGAGGAATTCGGTTTTGACACGGTATTCCAATGTTGTGAGCATCTGAACCGTGCGCTGGTAATGGAACGTTCTGTGCTTACTCGTCTTGGATTGACCGAGGTTGGTGCTATACCCGTGCCCAAGGCCGGAGGTTCAATGGCATCCGCAGCATATCGTTCGCTGACCGATCCATGCCTGGCTGAACATGTGCAGGCCCATGCGGGACTGGACATTGGGGAGGCGATGATTGGAATGCATCTCCGGCATGTAGCCGTACCCTATCGTACAGCGCTTCGCTATGTTGGAGATGCTCGTGTAACCACAGCGTTGACCCGTCCGAAGTTGATTGGCGGCGAACGCGCGGTGTATCGTATGGAAGAACAACCAGATTCGACATTATGTGACTAACATATTCAACCTACTTCACTATACTTGGGAGGAATTTAATCATGGAACAATTGCGCAAGAATGACCCGGCAGTACTGGAAGCGATGAATCTTGAACTGAAACGTCAACAGAACAACATCGAACTTATTGCATCCGAGAACATCGTAAGTGAAGCAGTAATCGAAGCAATGGGATCTGTTCTGACCAACAAGTATGCTGAAGGATATCCAGGCAAACGTTACTATGGCGGTTGTGAGCATGTGGACATCGTTGAAGACATCGCGCGTGATCGTGCAAAAGAATTGTTCGGAGCAGAACATGTGAATGTTCAACCTCACTCCGGTGCACAAGCGAACATGGCAGTATATCTTGCAGCGTTGAAACCTGGTGATACTGTACTCGGTATGAACCTTGCCCATGGTGGACACCTCACACACGGTAGCCCGGTTAACGCATCCGGTTTGCTGTATAACTTTGTAGCATACGGCGTACAGGAAGATACATTCCTGATTGATTATGATGAAGTACGCAAAGCGGCTTTCAAACACCGCCCTCGTCTGATCGTTGCAGGTGCAAGTGCATATCCGCGTACCATTGATTTTGAAAAGCTGGCTTCCATCGCCAATGATGTAGGTGCTTTGTTCATGGTGGACATGGCTCACATCGCAGGACTGGTTGCTGCTGGTTTGCATCCAAACCCGGTTCCACATGCGCATTTCGTAACAACAACTACACACAAAACGCTGCGTGGACCTCGTGGTGGTATGATTCTGTGCCGCAAAGCGTGGGCAGCAGCGATTGATAAAGCCGTATTCCCTGGTTCCCAAGGAGGACCTTTGATGCACGTGATCGCTTCCAAAGCGGTAGCATTCGGAGAAGCTTTGCAACCTTCGTTCAAAACATATGCACAGAATGTTGTGAAAAACGCACAGGTTCTGGCTGAAACACTGATCGCTGAAGGATTGAACATCGTATCCGGTGGTACAGATAACCACTTGATGCTGATCGACACACGCAGTGTGAACATCACAGGTAAGGAAGCTGAGCATGTGCTTGACTCCATCGGTATTACCGTGAACAAAAATGCCATTCCATTCGACCCTACAAGCCCGTTTGTAACGAGTGGTATTCGAATTGGTACACCTGCTGCAACTTCCCGTGGCATGAACGAAGAAGCAATGGTAGCGATCGGTAAGATCATTGCCAAAACGCTGAAAAATCCAAAAGATACAGCGAAGCTGGATGAAGCTCGTGCAGAAGTAACTGCACTGACAGACCAATTCCCGCTCTATACAGATCTTAAATACTAAAAAACTTTGCTCATGCTGCTTTCTTTTGAGTTTTTATAAATTGGAATACAAAAGACGAAGCTGGCAGAATGCAATCGGAGAAGCGAAGCGCTCGCCTTTATCCCATGATTTTCTCCTTATATAGGAGAATCAAAAAAATCAGGGGATAACAGCGATCGTAGGTGCAATCTGTTTGCGGAGCATCACTTGTATTCATATTTTTTCCCACTCAATGACATAACAGCATGAGCAAAACAGGACCGGATGGATCATTTTCCGGTCCTGTTTTTTATAGGATTCGGTAATCTGTAATGATTGGGTGCCCTTTGATGGTGTAATTCGTTGTTGGTGATGATATAATATACAGGATTTATCGAGCCCATGAATGGTGGCTAGGTATATTTGGAAATGCTGAACATGAAGAACTTACCGGAGGGACAAATTAGATGGGAAAATTAGTAATATGTGATCACCCTTTGATTCAACACAAACTGACGTTTATACGCGACATGCGTACGAATACGAAAGATTTTCGTGAATTGGTGGATGAAGTAGCAACGTTGATGGCTTATGAGATTACAAGAGATGTTGAACTGGAAACGATTGATGTACAGACACCTGTAGCTGCAACACAAGGTAAAGTTATCTCTGGACGTATGCTCGGACTGGTGCCGATTCTGCGTGCAGGACTCGGAATGCTGGATGGCGTTGTGAAATTATTGCCAGCGGCAAAAGTTGGACATGTTGGTCTGTTCCGTGACCCGGAAACACTGCAACCGGTAGAATACTACACCAAACTGCCTACAGACGTAACAGAGCGTCAATTGATTGTAATTGATCCGATGCTGGCAACGGGTGGTTCGGCAATTGCAGCTATTGACGTGCTCAAAAAACGTGGCTGTACCCAAATCAAAATGATGAACCTGGTTGCAGCACCGGAAGGCGTAAAAGCTGTGCAGGATGCACATCCCGATGTGGACATCTATGTAGCAGCATTGGACGACCGTCTGGATGATCATGGTTATATCGTTCCAGGACTTGGAGATGCAGGAGACCGTCTATACGGCACTAAATAAGCATATCGCATGCTTTGTAAGAGGTTGTTCAAAAAGTCCAATTTTGATTACGAAGGATGCCCAAGGGCATCATCGGCATCGAATATGAAATTCAGCCGAAATGTCCGTTGCTCACGTAGTTTTCCCTACGCTCTGCTACTCCATTTCTACCTTCATTCCATATTCTTGGTACTGAAAACCGGACTTTTTGAACATGAACTTATAGAAAAGGGGCTTTGCTCGAATGTCCAACAAAATTAAAGTCATGACGATCTTCGGGGTGCGTCCGGAAGCCATCAAGATGGCTCCGCTTATTTTGGAATTGCAAAAACACCCTGAGTCTATTGAATCTATTGTTTGCGTAACTGCGCAGCATCGCCAGATGTTGGATCAGGTACTTGACGTTTTCGACATTCATCCCGATTATGATCTGGATGTGATGAAGGACCGTCAGACATTGAATGAAATTACAATTCGTGTGCTTGGTGGTCTGGAGCCCGTGTTAGCTGAAGCTAAACCGGATATTGTGCTGGTTCACGGGGATACATTAACTACCTTTGTAGCGAGCTACGCAGCATTCTTGCAACAGATTCAGGTAGGACATGTGGAAGCGGGACTGCGGACGTGGAACAAGCTGTCTCCATATCCGGAAGAGATGAACCGTCAGCTGACGGGAGTACTGGCTGATCTACACTTTGCGCCTACGGATTGGTCTTCTTCCAATCTTGCCAAAGAAAATAAATCGGAGTCTAGTACGTACGTCACAGGCAACACGGTAACCGATGTGTTTCAATATACTGTACGGGAGGACTACACACACCCGGTACTTGATTGGGCCCAAGGCAAACGCCTTGTGCTGATGACAGCTCATCGCCGCGAATCTCAAGGCGAGCCTCACCGCAACATTTTCCAGGCCGTCAAACGGATTGCCGACGAATTCGAAGATATTGCCATCGTGTACCCGGTGCATCCAAGTCCTGCTGTGAAGGAGCCGGCTCACACGATTTTGGGGAATCATCCCCGTATTCAATTAATTGATCCACTAGACGTGGTGGATTTGCATAACTTTTACCCGCACACTCACTTGATTTTGACCGATTCAGGCGGTTTGCAGGAAGAAGCGCCTTCGTTTGGTGTGCCTGTGCTCGTATTGCGCGATACAACAGAACGCCCGGAAGGTATTGAAGCCGGAACGCTGGAATTGGTAGGTACCGAAGAGGAACTTGTGTATGAACGGACCAAAGCTCTGCTTACAGACAAAACCCTGTATGCAAGCATGAGTCAGGCTGCCAATCCATACGGTGATGGACATGCTTCGGAAAGAATTGTCAATGCGATTTTGCACCATTTTGGTGTAAATAGTGAGCGTCCGGAATCATTTCACAGAAAATTCAAAAAATAATACATTTTTTCTGACGGATTTATAAAGGGCAAGCATACAGTTAAACTGTACGGTTTACGCGGGTTTATGGGCTTTGAGGGTCTGTATTCCCGTCGTTTCCCCCTTTAAAACGCTAAAATCATTCAATTGACAAAGGCTCTCATCATTCAGTAAAATTAACTGGGATTGCAAGGGTGGCGTGGAAAATGGCCGATTCGAACAAACCAAATTCATCCCGTAACCATGACGATAATGTATGGAAAGCGATGGGGCTCGTGACAGCTTTTGGGATCGAGATTGCCATTCTCGCTGTTGCCGGATATTACGCTGGCTCCTGGTTGGACAAGACCATCGGGGGTAACGGAATATGGATCGCCGTAAGCGTTCTCTTTTTTCTTGCGGCAGGCGGTGTAAGCATCTACTTTATCGCGAAAAAATTCATGGGGGAAAGTGATGAGTGAACTAACCAGATACCGCAGATCGATGACTGTTTTCATCATGTACTTTCTTATGATTTGTTTTCTCGCAGCGGCCTTTATGCCACGTGTGGAGACAATTGCTTTGGGACTGGCCCTGGGTACAGGAGTTAGCTGGATCAATGCATTTTACTTGGGCTACAAAGTAAGGAAAATGTCTGATGATGCGGCAGAAGGTAACTTGAAGCGTGTGAACCTGGGATTTTTGACAAGAGCGGCACTCGCTGTGCTCGGTATATTCATATCGATGCGCTTTCCGCAGTACTTCAATACATATGCGGTTGCAGGCGGTCTCGTCATTGCACAATTTTCCTTACTGATTATAGGGATTGTCCATTCCCGCAGAGCAGAATGATGTTAAGGGCTGCAGCTTTCAAGTCGAGAAAGGGGTGAGAAAAATATGCATGAAGCTCCAATTATTATGCTTGGCGGATTTCGACTCGATCTATCGGTTCTGTTGATGCTGGTAGTTACAGGTGCAATTGTTTTTATTTTTGCTGTACTGGCAACACGGAGATTATCCGTTGAAAATCCCGGCAAGCTGCAAAATTTTATGGAGTGGGCAGTAGAATTCGTCCGCAATCTGATTTCCAGTACAATGGATATGAAGAAAGGTAAACATTTTATCTCTCTCGCTCTTTCCATGATCATGTTCATTTTTGTAGGGAACATGCTCGGCCTTCCGCTCGTGGCTGTATCTGAGGTAACAGATGTTAATCAGGCACAGGTATTCGGTAAGCCGATTGTTACAGCGGTGGAGGCGTTTGAAAAAGCGCATGCCAAGGACCCTGAAGCACACCCACACGTTGAACTGGCTTGGTGGAAATCACCAACAGCCGACTTGTCTGTAACGATGGGACTTGCTCTCGTAGCGTTCCTTGTATCTCATGGACTGGGATTGTTCCGCAACACAAAAGGATATCTCCAGCATTACCTGAAGCCATTCGCTTTGTTCTTGCCAATCAACTTGATTGAGACGGCATCCAAGCTGTTGACACACGGTATGCGTCTATTCGCGAATATCTTCGCAGGTGAGGTACTGATCGCAACGATCCTGAAACTGACCACATTTAAAGTGTTTGGTGCTATTGCAGCGATTCCGCTACTTATGGTGTGGCAAGGCTTTAGTATCTTTATCGGCGCGATCCAGGCATTTGTGTTTGTTATCTTGATGATGGTGTACATTTCACAGAGCATCGAGACGCACGACGAGCATTAAGTTTCAAGCCCTACGAAGATTTCTTCACCAGGCTGAACAATAAAAAATTCGATTTATCATTTTAAGGAGGATATACAAATGGGAGCAATGGCATTAATCGCAGCAGCAATTGTTGCAGGACTGGGCGCGTTTGGCGCAGGTATTGGTAACGGTATGGTAATCAGCAAAACGGTGGAAGGTATTGCCCGTCAACCAGAGGCAAAATCCACTCTTCAAACAACAATGTTTATCGGTGTAGGTTTGATCGAGGTATTGCCGATCATCGGTGTGGTACTCGCGTTCATGTTCTACGGTATGGCTTAATTAAATTTTAAAGGTTTGGCGGGGAAGGCCATAGCCATCCGCGCCTTCTTTTTAGGTAATGTCCGTTCTAACGGATGACGTTTCAAGGATACCTCCAGGAAGGAGTGAACAGATTGAGTTTCATATGGGAAAATACGCTTCTTGCGATTGTTGCATTTGCAATTTTATATTGGCTGCTTAGCCGTTATGCCTTCGGGCCTTTGTTCTCCATTATGGAAAAACGTCGTGAACTCGTGATGACGCAGATGAATGAGGCTGCACAGACTCGGGAACAGGCCATTGCCTATGTGGAGGAACAAAAACAAGCTCTTGAACAAGCACGTCAAGATGCTTACGACATCATTGAACAGTCCAAACAAACAGGTGGCAAACAAGCTGAATCGATTTTGGCTGATGCAAAAGCTGAAGCTAATCGTCTGAAAGACGATGCAGTACGCGAAATCGAGAGCGAGAAGAACAAAGCAGTCGCAGCACTTCGCAGCGAACTGGGTACAGCTTCCGTTCAGATTGCATCCAAGTTGATCAAAAAAGAAGTTGAGAACGGTCCTGCACAAGAAGAGCTTGTGAACCAATACCTCAATGAGGTAGGAGGCCGACAATGAGCCGCGATACGATAGTTGCCAAGCGTTATGCGAAAGCATTGTTCGAAGTTGCTCTTCAGCAACAGCAGGTGCTTGAGGTTGAACAGGAACTGGTTGCAGTAGTCAGTGCATTGACCGGAGATGCAGATATCGAGAAATTTATCGTATCCCCTAATATTTCTGATGAAGCCAAGCAGAACGTAATTCACTCAAGTCTTGATGGCAAGGTATCCGATTCAGTCCTTCGTACAGTCTTGTTGTTGATTGAGCGCGGACGCGTTGAATTGCTGGGAGACTTGTTGAATGATTATCGGAAGATCCAAGGTGAGTCGCTGGGCATTGCTGATGCACGTGTCTATTCGACTTATGCGTTGAATGATGAAGAAAAAGAAGCGGTAGCCCGTGAATTCGGTGGCCGTGTGAATAAAAAGATTCGTATCGAGAACATTGTTGATCCGACTCTGCTGGGCGGATTGAAAGTCGCCATTGGCGATACGATCTATGACGGCAGCTTGGCTGGCAAGCTCGAACGTCTTGAGCAGTCTTTTAACAGACGAGTACAGTAGATTGGGGTGAGGACACTTGAGTATCAAACCAGAAGAAATCAGTACATTAATTAAGAGCCAAATCGAACAATACAAGACCGATATCGATGTAGTCGAAGTCGGAACGGTAATCGAGGTTGGTGATGGTATCGCTCGTGTTTACGGACTTGAGAACGTCATGTCCAACGAGTTGGTTGAATTCCCAAGCGGTGTTATGGGACTCGCCATGAACGTCGAAGAAAGCAATGTCGGTGTCGTTATCCTGGGACCTTACTACGATATTCGTGAAGGTGACCAAGTGAAACGTACTGGTCAAATCATGCAAGTGCCTGTAGGCGAAGCATTGATTGGACGCGTTGTGAACCCGCTTGGTATTCCTGTAGATGGCAAAGGGCCAATCGCTACAACGGAATTCCGTCCGGTTGAAGGTAAAGCACCAGGCGTAATGGATCGTAAATCGGTTCATGAGCCGATGCAAACAGGGATCAAAGCCATTGATGCAATGGTTCCAATCGGTCGCGGACAACGTGAGTTGATCATCGGTGACCGTCAAACAGGTAAAACATCCATCGCAATTGATGCGATCCTGAACCAAAAAGGCAGTGGCATGAAGTGTATCTACGTGGCTATTGGTCAGAAACAGTCTACGGTTGCTCAAGTTGTGGAAACTCTTCGTCGTAAAGGCGCAATGGAGTACACAATTGTTGTAACAGCAGCAGCTTCCGATCCATCACCACTCTTGTACATCGCACCGTATTCCGGTTGTTCGATGGGTGAGTACTTCATGTACAAAGGCGAGCACGTTCTGGTTATCTATGATGACTTGACCAAACAAGCCTCTGCATATCGTGAGCTTTCCTTGTTGCTTCGTCGTCCACCGGGCCGTGAGGCTTATCCGGGTGACGTCTTCTACCTGCACTCCCGTTTGCTGGAGCGCGCTGCGAAGCTGAATGATGAACTTGGTGGTGGTTCTTTAACCGCACTGCCGTTTATTGAAACACAAGCTTCCGACGTATCTGCATACATCCCAACAAACGTAATCTCCATCACGGACGGACAAATCTTCTTGGAAGCTGACTTGTTCAATGCTGGACAACGCCCGGCGATCAACGTAGGTATTTCCGTATCCCGTGTCGGTGGTTCTGCTCAGATCAAAGCGATGAAAAAGGTTGCAGGTTCCCTGCGTCTCGACCTCGCTCAATATCGTGAGCTTCAAGCGTTCTCCCAGTTCGGTTCCGATCTGGATAAAGCGACTCAGGCCCGCCTGAATCGTGGTGCGCGTATGATGGAAATCCTGAAGCAAGGTGTTAACCAGCCTCTGCCTGTAGAACAACAGGTTGTCAGCTTGTACACTGCGGTTAAAGGATTCCTGGATGAGATTCCAACAGGTGATGTTACTCGTTTCGAGCGTGAGTTCCTCGCGTTCATGGAGAGCAGCCATCCGGAGATTCTTGCATCCATCCGTGATACTAAAGAATTGACTGCAGACAACGAAAATGCACTGAAAGGTGCAATTGAGAAGTTCAGAAAGAGCTTTGCTGTCTCTGTCTAAATAAATGATTGCAGGTGCGGAGTTGTCTAACCGATTCCGCATGTCTGCATGTAATACTTTGACTCAGTCAAAAAGATGATGCTTACGAAGTAACTTTGACCCCGTCAAAGTAGGGTTGTGCTTACGATGTAGTTTTGACTTTGTCAAAACTTTAAGGTGGTGAAATCATGGCAAAAGGCATGCGCGAAATTAAGCGGCAAATTAAAAGCGTACAAAGCACCAAGCAGATCACCAAAGCAATGGAGATGGTAGCTGCTGCAAAACTGCGTAAAGCGCAGGAAAAAGCGGAAGCAGCCCGTCCTTATTCGGAGAAACTGAAAGAAGTTGTAGCTAGTATTGCATCAAGCACGCAAGGTATACAGCATCCGATGCTGGAGAGCCGTCCGGTCAAAAAGACAGCTTACCTGATCATTACATCGGACCGTGGTCTTGCAGGTGGATACAATGCGAACGTTTTGCGTCAGGTTAATCAGACGCTCAAAGAGCGCCACAACTCCCAAGATGACTACGAATTGTTCGTCATTGGACGTAAAGGACGCGATTACTTCAGACGTCGTGAAATTGCGATGGCATCCACAACAACGGATCTGTCGGATTCGCCTTCATTTGCAGATATCAAATCCATCGCACACGAAGCGGTTCATGGGTTTGAACTGGCTGAATTTGATGAATTGTACATTTGTTATAACCGCTTTGTGAATGCGTTGACCCAGATTCCTACGGTAGAGAAACTTCTCCCGATGGAAACACCTGAGGTAACTGCTGCGGAAGGACCAACGGCAAGCTACGAATACGAGCCGTCTGCTGAAGCTGTACTGGAGGTTCTGCTTCCGCGTTACGCGGAAACGCTGATCTATGGTGCACTTCTGAACGGTAAGGCAAGTGAGCTCGGCGCGAAAATGACAGCAATGGGTAATGCAACCAAAAATGCATCCAAACTCATTAACGACTTGTCATTGACATACAACCGTGCCCGTCAAGCGGCGATTACGCAGGAGATTACGGAAATTGTGGCAGGTGCCAACGCAGCACAAGGCTAACCGTTTTTTTATTAATGAAGGCTTGCAGAGCAAAGATAAACGAACGGTACATTATTTTTGCAAAAGTAGCAGGCTTGTAGGAGGGGAACGTTAAGATGAACAAAGGACGCGTTGTGAGCATCATGGGTCCGGTTGTTGACGTCGAGTTTGATCGCGGCGGTCTGCCGGAAATCCTCAATGCCATTACGATCACTACAGTAAGTGAGAGCGGCGTTAGTGTAAACCTTACACTCGAAGCTTCGAAACATCTGGGTGACAACCGAGTACGTTGTATTGCGATGTCCTCCACGGATGGACTTGTTCGTGGTATGGAAGCTTTAGATACAGGAGCACCAATCTCTGTACCCGTTGGAGAAGCAACACTGGGTCGTGTATTTAACGTACTCGGTGAAGCAATTGATACTGGCGGTGCCGTAGCTGCTGAGCACAAGAACCCGATTCACCGTTCAGCACCTGCATTTGATGAACTGACTACCCAAGCAGAAATGCTGGAGACAGGAATCAAAGTTATCGACTTGCTTGCTCCTTACGCTAAAGGTGGTAAAATCGGTCTCTTCGGTGGTGCCGGTGTAGGTAAGACGGTAACCATTCAGGAATTGATCAACAACATCGCACAAGAACACGGCGGTATCTCCGTATTTGCGGGTGTTGGTGAGCGTACACGTGAAGGTAATGACTTGTATCACGAGATGAGTGATTCCGGCGTTATCAACAAAACAGCAATGGTTTTCGGACAAATGAACGAGCCTCCAGGCGCACGTCTTCGTGTAGCCCTCACAGGTCTGACGATGGCGGAATACTTCCGTGATGAAGAAGGCCGTGACGTGTTGCTCTTTATCGATAATATCTTCCGTTTCACCCAAGCGGGTTCAGAAGTATCTGCCTTGCTTGGTCGTATGCCTTCCGCGGTAGGTTACCAACCTACGCTGGCAACAGAAATGGGTCAACTGCAAGAACGTATCACATCAACGAAAAAAGGTTCTGTAACATCCATCCAGGCCATCTACGTGCCTGCGGATGACTACACTGACCCGGCTCCTGCAACGACGTTTGCCCACTTGGATGCAACGACGAACCTGGAGCGTAAAATTTCCGAGATGGGTATCTACCCCGCGGTAGATCCACTGGCTTCCAGCTCCCGGATCTTGTCCCCTGAAGTTGTAGGAGAAGAACACTACAGCGTAGCTCAAGGCGTTAAACGTATCTTGGCACGTTACAATGAATTGCAAGATATCATTGCAATCCTGGGTATGGACGAGTTGAGTGAAGAAGACAGAGCGCTTGTATACCGTGCTCGTAAAATCCAACGTTTCTTGTCCCAGCCTTTCCACGTTGCTGAAGCATTTAACGGTATTCCGGGTAAATACGTTCCAGTTAAAGAAACGGTGCGCAGCTTTAAAGAGATTCTCGAAGGTAAGTATGATGATCTTCCGGAAGCAGCTTTCCTCTTTGTTGGTACAATTGAAGAGGCAGTGGAGAAAGCCAAAACACTGGTTTAGTCTGAATCCAGGATTGTCCTTATGAAGCGGGCTATCCTTCGGATATTTCAGGAGGGATGGAATTGAGCACCTTTTTGTTGGAAATTGTAACACCCGAGCGTTTGGTCTATTCAGAACAGGTGAATAGCATTACGGCTCGTGGTATTGAAGGGGAACTTGGCATTATGCCAGGTCATATTCCTATGGTTACACCTTTGCAGATTGCACCAATCTATATCCATAACGGAAAAGAAAATAAACGAGTTGCTATCGGTGGCGGGTTTATCGAAGTTCGTAAAGATAAGGTTGTTGTACTCGCAGAGAGTGCTGAATTCCCGGAAAGCATTGATGTGGATCGTGCGCGTGCGGCGAAAGAGCGGGCTGAACGTCGGCTTGCAAGCCAAAGCAATCAGGACCACTTTGATCACCGTCGTGCAGAGATTGCACTTCAAAAAGCGGTTAACCGGATTAATGTATTCGGCAAATAAACGATTCTTGGAAGCCTGGCGGCTTAGTCTGCCGGGCTTTTTTGAGTTTGTTTAATAGAATTGTTCTATCGAATATATCAAAATGGCTGACCACAAATCCATCATATTACTTCAGGTAAACAGAAGTATTTTAAGCAAAATATTCACCGATTATGAGGATTTGAATAGGATGTAGGACTAAAGTAGTGGGCGCATTTACCACTAAGAGAACCATTTTTTTTCATGAATGAATTTAAATTATTTCCGAGGAAATGACAGAATCGATATCGAAATAGCGCTCTTTTATGTCGTTTTAGTCACAAAATCCCGGCATTTTAAAATTAAAATATTTTAGAAGTGGAAATCAATGTAATTGACAATGTATGATGAAAGAGCCTATATTCCATAGAGTCAGCAGAAGCAGGAAGCTGCGTAGTAGATTCCATAGTCATGCACAGCCGCATTGTTGCTGCTCGGTGATTGGGCATCAGGAGATTCCTGCCTGGCAGGAGTAAATCTGACAGTACGCTCAGTGTGTTGTGCTCAAGACATTCCAGTATACTAACAAGTTATGGGTGCCGGGCATATGATATGCTGATCGCTGCAACAAATGTGGAGGTAAAGAATATATGGATACTGATCTGACGAATCAGGTGAACCAGGCGTTAAGCACCAATGGCTTGGTCTCAATCATCGTCTCCCTGTTATGTATTGCGTTGTCTTGGTGGGCTTTGACAAATCTCAAACTGGATTTAATCATCAGGCAGCCACGAGGTGCTCAGGGAAGACTGTTGCATTTGTTGCTCGCCATCATTTTGGGGCATGCCGTTGCTGGCTTTGTCATTGACTACTTGTCCTGGACTCAAATGTTGCGTAATTTGTTTTAATGTTGAGATGGTTGGTTAATCATCTGTTAGGTTCTTCAAGCTGCTCATTGTCGAATAACATCGATTAATTGTGTTAACAATTAGAGTATGAGTTGTCGGTAAAGAAATTAAGAAAAAAATGTGACGTAAAATTGGTTGAATTTGAGATGTTTTATGTAAAAATGCTTGTATCGTACAATTCAACAATGTTATGATGGAAGTTAGGGAATTCACAATTGTTCACTTATTTTGTAGTTATAAACGGGATATCCGGTTCATGCCGGCTAATAACCATCCCACTCTGTCTGTTCTGATGCTCTGCTGGCTTGTAAGACACTTATTTTACATGCTGAATAGCAAGATGCACGGCACATGGTATCATTGATATGGATTATAAAAACCAATTCTTTTCTGAACAGACATCTGTGGCAATATGCCAGAATATGTCGAAATTCCACACACAGCAACAGTCCTTTCTAGCATAGTGGGGCTTACGTATTCCGGAATGAAGAAAAGGGAATAAAAGCGCGGAGGGAACCATGATGAGCAAATTTATCGTCCGCGGTGGCAAAAGGTTGACCGGAAGTGTCAAAGTTAGCGGCGCTAAAAATTCTGTTCTTCCGATCATCGCTGCCTCTCTCTTAGGGGAAGAAGGACAAAGCGTTATTATTGACGCGCCTCCTCTAGACGATGTGATGACGATTAACAAGGTGTTGGAATCGCTGGGAGCGGGAGTTACATACCGGGACGAAGTGATTACCGTAAATGCGGAGAAACTTACTTCCTGTGAAGCCCCGTATGAATGGGTAAGTAAAATGCGGGCGTCTTTCCTGGTCATGGGGCCTTTGTTGACTCGTATGGGTCATACAAGAATCTCACTTCCTGGTGGATGTGCCATCGGTACACGGCCTATTGATCAGCATTTGAAAGGTTTTGAAGCCATGGGCGCAGAGATCAGCTTGGGCCAAGGTTATATCGAAGCTCGTAGCCAAGGAAGGTTGCGTGGCGCGAAAATTTATCTGGATGTGGCTTCTGTAGGTGCCACTCAAAATATTATGATGGCTGCAACATTGGCCGAAGGTGTAACTGTTCTGGAGAACGCGGCGAAAGAACCTGAGATTGTGGATCTTGCCAACTTCCTGAATGGAATGGGTGCCATCGTACGTGGTGCTGGTACTGGAGTCATCCGCATTGAAGGTGTGGAGAAACTTAAAGGCGTTACACACACCGTTATTCCGGATCGGGTAGAAGCTGGTACGTATATGGCTGCTGCTGCAATTTCTGGTGGTGACGTGTACATTGAAGGTGCAATCTCTGATCATTTAGGCTCCGTTATCGCGAAGCTTGAAGAGATGGGTGTTACAATCCAACCGGATGAGAATGGCGTGCGTGTAATCGCAGATCGTCCTCTTAAGGCTGTGGATGTGAAAACATTACCATACCCAGGATTCCCGACAGATATGCAATCCCAGATGATGGCACTCTTGCTCGCATCTGAAGGAACAAGTGTCGTGACAGAGACTGTTTTTGAAAACCGATTCATGCATGTGGATGAGTTCCAATTGATGAATGCGGAGATCAAAGTTGAAGGACGTTCGTCCATCATCACAGGTAATGCCAAACTGAAGGGTGCCAAAGTAACGGCTACCGATTTGCGTGCGGGTGCCGCACTCATTATTGCAGGTCTCGTTGCTGAAGGTACAACGGAAGTGGGCGGTGTTCATCACATCGACCGTGGCTATGTACATCTCGCTGAGAAGCTTAACGGACTTGGCGCTGACATCTATCGGATCTCAGTTGATGAGCCTAAGCTTGAAGCAACCAAAGCACCTAGTGAAAAAGTGGAGAAAGAAGTACCGATGTTTAAGGTGCAACCAACTTTGGCTTAACACTGGATTGAATAGAAAAAATATGATCCCCCTATTATGAGTCACACCGTTGTGTGGATTATGAATGTGATGGAACGTATATTGTAAAAAATGATAAAGCTAAGCCATCTGGCTTGGCTTTTTTTGTGTTTTACTTTTAAGAATATGACGAGATATTTGATACCTGATTCTATTAATAGCTGGTCCTAACTTGTATAGCATAACATCGTATTCTGTATCGATTCTGAACCAAATGAAAGAGCGTACTTTATATAGGGTGTCGACTGCAGTTAATTACCGGTATTCAGCGACAGATCAACGTTTCTAAGATGTACATAGCAAAAGAAAACAGGAGATTGAACAGAACAAAAAGGGCCTCGTTTCTCTTAAATCAGGTTCTATCAGATCAAGCCAGCTCATAACCTAAACTATGGATTTGAACAACACGACCGGCACATGACCGGCCATAGATAACGGAGGGTTATATTCGAATGAAAGAAGCTCGTGTACAGGTAAAGGTACCCCTTGTCCCTCGTCCAGGTATGCAAGAGCCGGAGGGCAATACTGTTTCTGGAGTGGAAAAAGACAAGCCTGCCCCATTGAATCTGAGGACTGTTCCATCACAGCCTGCAAGTTTCTCCAATCCAGGACGGGTGTCGACAGATGAGTTGAACAGAAAGACAACCGAGCATATTCATATACCTGTAATTGAACTGGACGAATTCCGCCGAGTGAAGCGACGCCGAATGCGGACATTTGGACGAAAACCCCGATGGGGACGTAATACGAAGCGATGGCAACCCGCTGCCGCTGTATCTGCCTTATTGGCAATGGCGCTGCTAATTCCTGTAATTCTGGTATGGCCACGGACAAGTGAATCACCAAAGCCGATCCCTGCTCCAACAGATTCAAGCAGTACAAGAACCCCAGCTCCTGCGCCAGCCGTTCCTGTTACCTACCCTGAACCTAAAGTACGCGTATACCTGTCTGCAACGGGCAAAACGATGAATCTGCCATTGGAAGATTATGTTACCGGGGTTGTGGCAGCTGAGATGCCGGCGGAATTCAGACTGGAGGCGTTAAAGGCACAGGCAATAGCTGCTCGTACATTTATCGTGCGTAGGTTAGCTGCGAGTGATACCAGCGGTGTTCCATCAGGTGCGGCGGATGTGACGGATACGGTCAGCCATCAGGTGTTTATTCCGCCAGATCAGGTGAAAGCGGATTGGACGCGTCTAGGGAAGGCGAAGGAATGGGAGAAGCTGCAACAGGCTGTACGCGAAAGTCGAGATACAGTGATGACCTATCAGGGCAAGGCGATCACCGCATCCTTTTTTTCCACAAGTAATGGGTATACCGAGAATGCCGAGGATGTATGGGGGAACGCTGTACCATATCTGAAAAGTGTAGACAGTCCGTGGGACAAAAATCTGGCACCAGGATTCAAGCAGACCGTCACCATGAAGCGTAATGAGGTTCTGCAGAAGTTAAACCTGGATGCCATTCCGGTTACCGCCCAGAAGAATGGATCATGGATGGAAGTATTGTCTACAACCAAAGGACATCGGATTAAGAAAATGCAGGTCGCAGGTGAAACATTCAGCGGTCCAGAGGTTCGCAAACTGCTTGGATTAAGATCCAGCCAGTTCAGTTGGAAGACCACAGGTGACGAGGTCCAAATTACAACGTTCGGGTATGGGCATGGGGTTGGCATGAGCCAATGGGGAGCAAACGGCATGGCGCAGGAGGGACACACCGCCACCCAGATTCTCAAACATTACTATACCGGCATCTCATTCGGACAGGCATCCAAGATGCTTGCATTGAAGTAGGAAAGATGAACACGGATAAAGCAAAATAATTCGAATGGATACGAATGTATGCAAATGTATGTGAATGAGAGCAGTATAGGTTTGGAACTCATCAGACTTCACATACACCATTGGCGCGCTAACGAATCTGAGAGACCTTATTGGGCGTTATCACAATGAATGAAAATTCTAACGAATCTCAGACACGTTATATCACGACATACTTCAGTATTGATCCGAAAATAGCGCCCAAAAGAGTAATTAGCGTGTCTAGGTTCATTAGAATCCCTGAGCCACGATTTTTCCGTTAATAAGGCCGCCTGAGTTCGTTAGAAATATTTTATTATCTAATCATTAGCAAAATTGAGGGTACTGCCATTCACTACATGCTCATTCGCAATAAGCAAGCCGAACCAGAACCAGAACGTTGAAATCAAGTTTCCAAGCCCTAAGGTTAAAAAATTGATTTATGTTCCCTGTCTACCAAGCAACTTCTAATTATACTGTAACCATTCATGATTTAGCTTCTTTCAAATCTAGATGTTAGATGGAACAGTCAGTATTGGCGTGCCTTGTCTATCTCTAATCTCACATCTCACTTTAACGAACCTAGAGCACTTTAAATCTGCATTATCCAGTCACATCCTATATCCTTTCTCTCACCGATAAATGCACTTCATAGAAGGATTGGCAACTACAGCCAATCCGGACCAGTCTACCATCACCCATTCCGGAGCTTTCGAGATTTGGCTATATATGCGGAGAGTGCTAGCGTACGGAGAGCGCAGGGGACAGAAAAGACCTGTAGAAACGAAGTGTCCGCCTTTACTACCGGATTTCACCTTTGAAGAAGGTGATAGAAGAAATCTGGTAGTAACCAGCGGTCGAAAGGTTTTCTGGCACCGAAGCGGCGCACGCACAACCCCTCACCCCTCACATATATAGCACTCTCTGAAACCTCTGTGAAAATAATTAGAGTCGCGCGTGTATAAAAGAGTTGCACCCGGTAACACTTGTTACTGAGGTGATTAACATGAATGAACAAAACAAAAAAACAAACCAAGAAGAAACTCCTAAAACAACTCAAGGAGTACCGGCTAGTCAGCCCTCTTCATGGAAAAGAGCAATGTCCAAACGCTGGGTCTTCCCGGCAGCCTACATCGCAGCAGCAGGCATTATACTAACCTTAGTGTGGGTCTATCAGGGCACAGGCGACAAAACGCTGAACTCGGACCCTGCTAGCGGGGTAGTTGAAACAGGCGCATCGGCGGGTACAGAAGGAACAGCAGTAGGCGGAGAAGAAGAAAGTGTGGAAGTTGTTGCAAAGTCGGAGAATTTTGTATGGCCGGTAGCGGTACCGTCCGAAATTTCGGTAGTAAAACCTTTCTATGATAGCGAAGCTTCAACCGAGGAACATGAAGCGGCAATGGTGCAGTACAATGATACATTCATCCCGAACACGGGTGTGGATCTGGCACGTGGGGATAACAAAACGTTTGAAGTCAAAGCAGCACTCGCCGGTAAAGTTACCCGGGTTGAGCAAAATCCACTCACAGGTCAAGTTGTGGAAATCACACACAGCGATAACCTGAAGACGGTATACCAAAGCTTGGCAGACGTCAAAGTGAAACAGGACGACGAAGTGAAACAGGGAGATGCGATTGCATCCGCTGGCGTCAATGAATTGGGTAAAACGCTTGGCAACCACCTTCACTTTGAAGTGTACGAAGACGGACAGCCGGTTAACCCGCAAGGATATCTTCCGGAAAAATAAATGAATTTTACCGCAGCAACATGACGGGCAGAGGGTTAAACCTCTGCTCTTTTTGTGCTTTTCAGAAAATAATGGGACCTTCGAAGCTTGTCACACCTCTAAACCGCGAATATATAGGCATGCTCCTCATATAATGTACCAAACTATCCACACAGTAGGGAGGCGGGAGCGTGCACGATTACATCAAGGAACGGACCATCAAAATTGGTCGCTGCATTGTTGAGACGAGGAATACGGTCCGTACCATAGCCAAGGAATTCGGCGTGTCAAAGAGTACTGTGCATAAGGATCTGACGGAGCGTCTGCCGGAAATCAACCCTGATCTTGCTGACCAGGTGAAACACATTTTGGAGTATCACAAGTCGATCCGCCATTTGCGGGGCGGTGAGGCGACCAAAATCAAATACAAAAAAACGAGTGGCAAGAAACGTGAGGTGTTGGCTTCCGCCAAATCGTAAGCCTCTTCTTAAAGACGTAGGCCAAAAAGCTCACACATGCATTGAATCCCTCCCCTGAAGTATGATATGTTAAATGCTGGTACAGGATCGAATTATGACATCTTATCAGCCCGATTTTTACATATATATGTTGCACTTTGTCGAACGAGCGGTGACGTGATAAGGGACTCTTTTTCACAGGATACGCTGACCAAATAATATCACTTTGGGGGCTCTTTTATGTTTAGCAAGGATATCGGTATTGATCTTGGCACGGCCAACGTGCTTATTCACGTGAAAGGAAGTGGGGTTGTCCTCGATGAACCTTCCGTCGTGACCATTGAAAGAGATACGAAGCGTGTCCTTGCTGTTGGGGAAGAAGCGCGTCGTATGGTGGGGCGTACTCCAGGTAACATTGTTGCCATTAGACCGCTGCGTGACGGCGTTATTGCGGACTTCGAGATTACAGAAGCGATGCTCAGACATTTCATTAATCGTGTGGGTGCAAGAAGCTGGTACAGCCACCCTCGAATTCTGATCTGTGCACCAACGAACATTACTTCCGTGGAGCAGAAGGCCATCCGTGAGGCGGCAGAACGCAGCGGTGCCAAAGAAGTGTTTCTGGAAGAAGAGCCGAAAGCGGCAGCGATCGGTGCGGGAATGGATATTTTTCAGCCGAGCGGCAATATGGTCGTGGATATCGGCGGCGGTACGACTGACGTTGCAGTCCTTTCTATGGGCGACGTGGTCACCGCCTCTTCTATTAAAGTCGCAGGGGACAAGTTCGACGAAGCCATTATCAAGTTTATCAAAGCCAAGTATAAGCTCATGATCGGTGAACGGACCGCTGAAGATATCAAAATTGCAATTGGTACCGTACATCCGGGTGGACATCAAACGGAGATGGACATTCGCGGACGCGATATGGTATCCGGCCTTCCTGTTACCGTAACGATATCGGGAAATGAAGTACAGGAAGCACTTTGGGATTCCGTACAATCCATCATCGTGGCAGCCAAATCGGTATTGGAACGTACACCGCCTGAATTGTCAGCGGACATTATCGACCGTGGTGTTGTATTGACTGGCGGAGGTGCGTTGCTGAACGGACTGGACGAGCTTTTGTCCAATGAATTGCATGTACCGGTATGGGTTGCGGAAGATCCAATGCACTGTGTCGTGAAGGGGACAGGCATAATGCTTAATAATTTGGATCAGGTGGTTAAGAAAAAGTTCTAATCTGCCGATATAAATAGCAAAGGTTCGCCATGCTCGGAAAGCAGAACGGACAAGCAGCCAACCTGTGATGCAGGTCATGCGCTTGAGGAGAGGGGTTAATTCATGTTAAGAGGTCTGTACACCGCTACTGCGGGAATGATTACGCAACAACGCCGCCATGACACAGCAACACAGAATATCGTAAATATGAACACCACGGGATATAAACAGGTGAACAGCGTAAGCCGTTCCTTCCCGGAAATGCTCATTACTTTGGTAGGCGGAGATGCAAATCTTCCAACAAAGCGGCTGGGCAAGCTGAACACGGGGGTGTTCGCGGAAGAGAGTTTGTCCATGAATTTGCAGGGGACCATTATGGAGACTGGGCAAAAAAATGATTTTTCCATTTCATCCAATATGACTGTCAATGATCCGCAGACTGGACAACCTGTCCCGTTTGACGCATCAGGCAAATTTGTACGGGCCGACGGCACGGTGACTTACCAGCCCCAGGCGTATTTTACAGTTCAGGATGCAGAAGGTAACACCGGATATACACGCGATGGTCACTTCGAGATCACTGGAACGGGACAATTGCTGAGTTCAACAGGTTCACAAGTGTTGGATAATAATGGGCAACCTGTAGTGTTGACAGGTTCCGTAGAGCAATTTAAAGTGGATGAGCAAGGCCGTTTGGTGGATGCAGCAACAGGTGCACCAACAGGAGTTACTCTTGGCATTAGTGTCATTGACCAGCCGAATCAACTGGTTCGACAAGGTAATGGCAATTTCAGTCTCAGCGATGCAAACGGGGCAACGTCCCGGATGATGGCTGCAGGAGATAATGTGCAGATCCGTCAGGGATACCTGGAAGGTTCCAATGTTGATGCCTCACAGGCAACGGTTGATATGAACGCCGCATTCCGTGCGTATGAAGCGAACCAGAAGATCGTACAATTCTACGACCGCAGTCTGGATAAAGCCGTCAATGAAGTCGGGCGTGTATAACGCCGACGTTTAAATATAACCGCGCAGCGGAGAGCCAAGCGTCCTTTGCGCAGCAAAGCAGAGAGGCTCACGCGAAGTGCAAACAAAGCGCAGCCGAGCCTATGCGAGGATTGCGTAGCAGCACTTGAGCGAAGCGACGGTCTCGACAGCCCTTTGCGGAGCAAAGCAGGGAAGAGACCCCGCGGAGCGCAAGAGCCTAGACGCAACCGAGCCTATGCGAGGATTGCGTAGCAGTACCTGAGCGAAGCGACGGTCTCAACAGCCCTTTGCGAAGCAAAGCAAGGAAGAGACCCCGCGGAGCTCAAGAGCCTAGACGCAGCCGAGCTTATGCGAGGAATGCGTAGCAGTACCTGAGCGAAGCGACGGTCTCGACAGCCCTTTGCGGAGCAAAAGCAGGGAAGAGACCCCGCGGAGCTACACGCCGCATAAAGAGCGTGCCGTGCTATGATTCAGCCATGTGAAACGATGGCGGGAATCATAGCACGGCAGTCGCGGCGCACACACCACCGCCACTTAGCAAGATCGTACTCCACTTACCTAATCCGCCTGTTTCGGGAGTCCAGAGGGCAGCGCCATCTGGGGCCCTCCCTACTAGGGAGGGTTTGGGAGGGTGGACAGGAACCAAGGGAGGGTATACCACCAATGAATAATTCCATGATTAGTGCCAAGGTTTCCATGACTGCCATACAGCAGCGTCTGGATGTCATTTCCGATAATATTGCAAACGTGAATACGGCAGGCTATAAGAGCAAGCAAGCGGCCTTCGAGGATGTGCTCACCCGGGTTCAACAACAACCGGACAAGTACAAACTGGATGGGCGTTCCACACCGATGGGATATAACCTCGGTTTTGGTGCTCGCTTGGCAGATG
This sequence comes from Paenibacillus sp. SRL342, assembly GCF_984798905.1. Lineage (NCBI taxonomy): Bacteria > Bacillati > Bacillota > Bacilli > Caryophanales > Paenibacillaceae > Paenibacillus > Paenibacillus sp. SRL342. The sequence goes on along the minus strand of NZ_OZ481790.1, from coordinate 6,516,133 downwards.
TAACGAAGGATATGTCTCAAGGCCCCTTGAACGAGACTGGTCTTCCGACCGATCTGGCCATTGAAGGAAATGCGATGTTTGCAGTTGAAGCGAATGGGGAGAAAATGTGGACACGTCAGGGTGCATTTCATTTTGTACCTGATACAAGACCTAAGCCTACTCCGAATTCACCTGATATGATGGTGATGGTCAATGGCGAAGGCCACTTTGCCCTGGATCGTCAAGGCAATCGTATTACGGCACCGAATAATAGCAAAGTTGCTTTTGATGAAAATGGCAACCTGTTAATCCGACGCGGTAATGCGGCAAACGCAACCATTGGAGCACAGATGCAAGTGGTAGACATTGAACGCCCTGAGGGGCTGGTACAGTATGCGGATAACCTGTTTGGTCTGGATGCGGGATTAACTGAGGATGATGTATTTGGCGCTAATGCAGCTACACGTCAAGCAGCGGCCTTGATCCGACCAGGATTTCTGGAGCAATCCAATGTTGATCTGACACAGGAGATGTCTTTGCTTATGCAAGGACAGCGGACATATCAGCTGGCGGCAAAGGCGCTAACTTCAAGTGATTCCATGTTGGGTCTTGCCAACAATATGAGAGCGTAAAAGGTGAATGTGATGACAGAAACACAGCAGCAGAACAGTAAGCCGGAGAAAAAGGAAGTCAAGAAGAAGAAGAGTGGATGGCGCATCGCAAGATGGTTCCTGGTTCCGGTCCTGCTTGTTCTTGCCCTCGCTGGCGGAATGGTAGCTGGATATGTGGTACTGGGCAAACAGGATATCGGTTCCGTATGGCAATGGAGTACATGGGAACATGTATATAATCTGGTATTCGCTCCATAATGTAACGAGTTAAGCGAAAACTCCTGCGCAGGCAGGAGTTTTCTTTTTGACGTTGAAAACAGTATAATGATGGATGACGTTTCATAGCAAAAGAGGCCTCCCCTGCGAAAGACATTCGTCATCGCGAAGAGAGACCCCTTATCTTAACCTTCACTACTGCAGTCATGAAGGATATAACTAGTGTTAACCGAAAATATGCTTTCCATACAAAATTTAAAAATTAAAAACCCATTTATATGAGCTTTTGATTTTATCATGTTTGGGTTGACCTTGCAGCATCGAAGTAAGTGGAGGGAACGGAATCGTTCAGAAGAAGCGAAGCGCTCGCCTTTGTCACCGAATTTTGACCTCTCTGAGGTTGATCAAAAAAATTCGGAGACAACAGCGATCAGAAGGACGATCCGTAACCGTAACGACCACCGCAGCGCTAAGAGTCAATCATGATGAAGAATGCTCATATAAACATCCCGAGAGGAGATTACACTGTGCTTGATATCAAACAGATTCAAGAAATCATCCCGCACCGCCCCCCGTTTCTGCTGGTGGACAAGATTCTAGAGATTGAGGATGGCAAACGTGCCGTTGGTTTGAAAAACGTAACCATTAACGAACCTTTCTTCATTGGTCATTTCCCAGAGTATCCGGTAATGCCGGGTGTACTGATTACAGAAGCGCTGGCGCAAGTTGGTGCAGTAGCCATTCTGAATTTGGAAGGCAACAAAGGAAAAATCGGCTTTTTGGCGGGACTGGACAACTTCCGATTCCGTGGACAAGTTGTGCCCGGAGATACGTTGATTCTGGAAGTGGAGATTACACGTCTGAAGGGTTCTATTGGTAAAGGTAAAGCAACTGCCCGAGTGAACGACAAAGTGGTCGCTGAAGGCGAGATCATGTTTGCACTGTCTGACCCAAGCTGATTACATATGTGAGCATTGACATCATGCAGGAACGTAGACGGACCGAATGATGCAAGATGCTGAAGTAACTCAGCACACCTGAATTTATATAGACGGAAGGGGTTTATCGGAATGGAACAGTTAAGCACAGCAGCAGCAGAGACGTTGCAGCAATGGTTGGAGGATGCTTCGATTGATGAAGCAACGAAACAGGAGCTTCGTGACTTGCAGGATCAGCCGAAAGAGCTGGAGGAACGTTTTTACAGAAACCTGGAGTTTGGTACAGGGGGATTACGCGGAGTCATTGGTGCCGGAAGCAACCGGATGAACCGTTACACCGTAGGCCGGGCAACGCAAGGATTTGCGCGTTATTTGCTTGAGCAGCATGGTGACCAAGAAGGCAAACCTTCTGTTGTCATTGCTCATGATTCCCGTCATTTCTCACCTGAATTCACACTGGATGCTGCGCTTGTACTGGCTGGAAACGGCATTGTAGCCAAGCTGTTCCCATCCCTGCGTTCAACTCCTGAGTTGTCATTTGCAGTGCGTCATCAGAAGGCAACTGGAGGGATCGTTGTAACAGCGAGCCATAACCCACCGGAATATAACGGCTACAAAGTATACAATCATGAGGGCGGTCAATTGGTACCGAATGAAGCGGAAAAGGTCATTCAGTACATTCAGGAAGTGCCTTCCCTTGCTGACGTGAAGAAACTGACGCAGGAAGAAGCAGAAGCTCAGGGGCTCCTGATCTGGTTGGGTGAAGACCAAGATCAAGCGTTTGTGGATACCGTAGCAAGTCGCAGCTTGAGCCGCGAACTGATTCAATCCGGCATAGGCCGTGATTTCAAAATCGTTTACACACCGCTTCACGGGACAGGTAACATTCCTGTACGTCGCGTGCTGGAGCAGATCGGATTCGAGCAAGTGCATATTGTAGCCGAACAAGAACAGCCGGATGCTGAGTTCTCTACCGTGAAATCCCCTAACCCGGAAGAACGCGAAGCGTTTACGCTTGCAATGAAGCTGGGAGAATCCGTGGGCGCTGATATTCTGATCGGAACAGATCCGGATGCAGACCGTATGGGTGCTGTGGTGAAAGACAACGATGGCAAATATTTCGTCTTGTCCGGTAACCAGTCTGGTGCCATTATGGTACATTACCTGCTCAGTCGCCTACAAGAGACCGGAACACTGCCAAGTAACGGTGCAGTTGTCAAAACGATCGTAACAAGTGAGATGGGTGCTGTTATTGCTGAACATTACGGTGCAGAAGTGATGAACACACTGACAGGCTTCAAATATATCGGTGAAAAAATGAACCAGTTCGAAGCAACAGGCAGTCATACATTCTTGTTCGGATATGAAGAGAGTTATGGCTACCTTTCAGGCAATTATGCCCGTGATAAGGATGCTGTCCTTGCCTCAATGCTGATTGCTGAAGCAGCTGCGTACTATAAGAGCCAAGGCAAGACGCTGTATGATGTCTTGCAAGAGCTGTACAACCAATTCGGATACTTCTTGGAGAAGCTGGAGTCCCGTACGCTACAAGGCAAAGACGGCGTGGCTCAGATTCAATCCAAAATGACGGACTGGCGTTCCAATCCGCCACAAGAAGTAGCGGGAATTGCGGTACAAGATGTACTGGACTACTCCCTTGGTCTGGACGGTCTTCCCAAGGAGAACGTACTGAAGTTCATTTTGGCAGACGGTTCATGGTTCTGCTTGCGTCCTTCAGGGACAGAGCCGAAGATCAAAGTATATTTCGCCGTACGTGGCGAAAACCTGGAAGATGCGGAAAGCCGGATCGAGCGTCTGGTAACTACAGTGATGTCGCGTGTAGACGCACAATAATACGAATGCAACAATGAACAAGGACAAGAGAAGGCCTCTCCGCACCGTAAGGTTGGTTGGCGGAGGGGTTTTTCTTTGAAATAAAAGTGTAGATGGTTCTAGCATATAAGAAGGCTTGTTGACACAAGCTGTTTGTAACCTATTGTATAAATGTTAAATGAACGAATTACTTGAGCTGAACGTGCATTTGGTTCCAACACTTGAGGAGGTACATGTAGTGCGTCAAAAATGGCTTTATTGGAATAACGCTTCTCGGAAGTGGTTGTGGCTCGTCGTTATTATCGGTCTGGTTGCGTCCATCCCTGTAATCAGTGATCGGGTGCAGACAGAATCTTCTGCCAAAAAGGTGGAGCTTGTCTTCAACTATCGAGGTCTGCTGGATATCTCGGCCTATCAGGCACATCCGCAAGATTTCATGAATGAACAATTGACTCGTCTGAAAGACGCAGGCGTAACAACGATGGCTGTGTTCGAAAGTACATTGGACGAGCTGAGAAAGACACGCCGACTAATGGTATATAATGGCCAGGATCTCGCGAACCTGACCAAAGATGTGATCCCTTCTAATGCAAATTACACGTATGTGTTATTTACATCGGAGGAAAACGCACAGACGTATACCCCTATTATTGAACAAACGTTCGCTGATCGGCAGATTCCGGTTGTACCATGGGAATATGAAGGTCGTAGCGGCTTAATATTGCAGACTCCTCCGGAGAATGCCAACATGCAGCCTTTGCAGCCCGATCCGGTTGCCGTGAAGATGCTGCGTGATAAAGGTTTCTACATTTTGCCGCGGATCTCGGACAGTGTGCCATACAGCCAAGAATCGATGGAGCGCTTGCTTACCTTCTTCGAAGAGAATGGCGTAAAGCGTATCTTGTTTGATGGTGATGCTGTGAAAGGGTACAATGATAATGCAGAGATGAAAAGTCTAGACCAATTCGCACAGTTGCTGAATAAGCACAATATTGGTCTTGCAGCCATCGAGAACTTGAAGAAACCGCAGTCTGGGTTCCAGACCCTCGCTTATAAAACGGATTACAACGTTACGCGTCTGTACTCGCTTAGTGACGGCGATGCCAACTTGGACGTCGATGTCATAGCTGACCGTTTTGTTCTGGCAACCAAGGATCGTAACATTCGTATGCTCTATATGAATGCTTCCCCTAGCCGGAATACAGCCAAGGCTATGATTACAGATCCAATTGAGAATCTGATCAACAGCCTGGGTGAGCCGGGACATGCGGTAGAACGCATGGCGAAGCATGGATTTGAACTTGGACAAGCTGAAGCATTTACAGTTAAGGATTCCTCGATTCAGCGTTATGCGAAGCTGGTTGCTCTTGTTGGTGCAATTGCCATGATTGCACTTATGGTTTCTTATTTTATCCCACTACTGACCTTGATCGCATTTGTGGTTGCTTTGGTGGGCAGTGCAGGATTGTTCCTCTTGAAACCAACGCTGCTGGAGCAAGGAATTGCCTTGCTTGTGGCAATCGCCGCGCCGACCATAGCGATGGTGCTGGCCGTTCGTACAGTGAACTATCAGCAACAGCGTCAATCTGACGCATCTGCGGGTCGTCGTTTGAAACAAACATTAGTTTTATATGTAAGAACGTCAATTCTGTCGTTCCTGGCAGTACCTTTTGTCATCGCATTGCTTAACAGTATTACGTACAGTCTGGTGATTAACCAGTTCCGCGGCGTGAGTCTGTTGCACTTTGCACCTATGGCACTGGTGGCGATCTATATTGTGTTTTACCGGGGTGCGGGTTCGTTCTCCATTAAACAAATTAAAAATATCCTTCGTACACCGATTACCGTTGTGATGGTTGTGCTGGGACTTGTTGCAGCCGTTGTTGGATATTACTATTTGAGTCGTACAGGCAACTCGGGTTCGGTAACACCATTCGAGATGTTCCTTCGTGTTGTGTTGGAAGATACGTTCGGTGTACGTCCGAGATTCAAAGAATTTATGCTGGGACACCCGCTGTTTATCGTTGGCGTGTTCGCCGCTTTAAAATATCGTAAAGTCATCTTTGTGCTCATTATTGCAGCGATTGGACAGTTGTCCATGGTGGATACGTTCGCGCATATCCATACGCCGGCTGTATTGTCACTCATTCGTGGAGTGATGGGATTGGGACTTGGCTTAATCTTCGGTATCATTGCTGTGGGTGTGTGGCAAGTAGCGGAAGGATGTTGGAAAAAATGGTCACCACTTCTCAAAAGTTAGTCATCTCGGGGTATTACGGATTCCGCAATAGCGGAGACGAAGCGGTGCTAAAGTCGATTTTGACAGCGCTGGAAGAGGAAAGCCAAAGGTCGAACATAACCATTGAACCTATTGTTCTCTCGGGTGATCCCGAGTCGACAACCGCCATGTACGGTGTGCGCTCCGTGCATCGCATGAAATTGAAGGAAGTCCGTGAAGCACTCAAGGAGAGCGACGGGTTAATCAGTGGCGGAGGAAGTCTATTGCAGGATGCAACTGGACTGAAATCCATTCCTTATTATCTGGGTGTAATCAAGCTGGCCCAGTGGCTGAAAAAACCAACGTTTATCTATGCACAGGGGATTGGCCCTGTGAATCGTAAAATTTTTAATCCAATGATCAAATCGGTCTTCAAGGCCTGCACCTATGTATCCGTACGGGATGAACAATCTGCAGACTACCTGCGTGGGCTCGGGTTACAGTGGAATCAGATCCATGTTGTACCTGACCCCGTAATGGGTTTGCCATTACCTGAAACAAAAGTTGAGAGGGGCGCAGGTGCTGTCTCAGCAAATGCTGCTACTCAAGCTAATCGAGTGGAACCTTCAACTGGAGGACATACCAAGCTTCCTGTGATCGGCGTATCGGTACGTTTTTGGGAGTCCGACCGGAAGGAACTTACGGCTATTGCCGCAGGATTGAAAAAACTGTGCTCCAAAAGAGCCGTGCACTTGCGTTTTCTGCCATTTCATTTGCCGGTTGATGAACAGGCATCACGTTTCCTTATGGAAATGCTCGGTGATGTGACCAGCAAAGGCAGTGAGATTAGCATCACAGAAGATCTGACCGATCCTCAGCTTATGCTGGAGGAAGTCAGCAAGTGTGATCTCGTCATTGGGATGCGTCTGCACAGTCTGATCTATGCAGCTTCGCAGTATGTGCCTCCGGTGGGCATCTCGTATGATCCGAAAATCGATCAATTCCTGCTTCGCCTGGATAGCGAGCCAGCAGGAAATACGGATACACTCGATGGCGACAAACTCGCTAAGACTGTTGTTGGACTGCTGGATCAACGTTCACAATGGTTGAAGGAACATGAAGAAGGCATCACCCAACTGAAGCAGGAAGCCAAAGTGCCTGCACAGCAGATTATTAACTATTTAGGCCGCAAAGGATGAGATAAAGATGAGTCAGACCGGATCAATACCTACCGTTTCGATCTACGGCATTCCTTTTTCCAAACTGACGATGAAAGAAACGGTAAAGGTTCTCCAGGAAGCTGTGCTGTCCAAGCAGACACCACATCAGGTCATTACAGCCAACCCCATTATGGTTATGGCAGCATTGGAAAATCCCGCAATCATGGAAGTCATGCAAGCTGCGGAAATGATTGTTCCTGATGGAACAGGTGTCGTATGGGCTGCGAATTATTGTGGAGATCCTGTAGCTGAGCGAGTGCCGGGATTTGAGCTTTTACATGAATTGCTGCGTGTTGGAGAAAACTATCGATGGGGCGTATATCTGCTTGGTTCCACCCCTGAGGTGATTCAAGAAACGGCAGTTCGGTTACAACAGCAATATCCGGCGATTCGAATTGTGGGTTATCGCGACGGTTATTTTGGTCCGGCTGAGGATGAACAGGTCATCGCTTCCATTCGGGAAGCGGCACCTGATCTGTTGTTTGTAGCACGTGGGACGGACACCCAAGAACCGTGGATTCACAAGCACAAAGATGCATTACAGGTTCCCGTAACCATGGGCGTTGGCGGTAGCTTTGATGTGATTTCGGGCAAAACCAAACGTGCGCCTATGCTGTTCCAAAAGTTAAGGCTGGAGTGGTTCTATCGCTTATTGCGTGAACCAAGCCGGGCAGGCCGGATGCTTGCGCTTCCGAAATTCGCTGTTAAGGTGATGCGTGACAAAGAAAACGTGACGAAAGTCCGTTAAAAACAGGTAATTGCGAGATAAATGCGTGTTTTTGCTAGAAATTGAGGATGGCTTTTCGGGTGTGATGAGCGTATAATTCATTCCGGATTACATGTGTGCCACTCCATGAAAAACGGAAGTTGTTGCACACGGCCACTTCGATGTCAGAATAACCTTTTGATCGCTGTTATCTCTGGATTTCTTTTATCCACCTTTACAAGGTTGAAATCCCGCGATAAAGGCGAACGCTTCGCTTCTACAGGTTATTTCTGCCCTCTCCGTTCTGGTGCAAATTGCATTTTTCATCAAAAGTGACTAACAAATAATTTTTATATATAAAAAGAGATCAGGGGATTTATAATTTCGTACAGGTATTATAATTGGGGGTCGAATGTTCAAATGGTAGCGATCTTTATCATTGGATTTATCGTGTCAATGGGACTGGCTCTTGCCCTGACACCACTTGTCAAAAAGTTCGCAGTCCGCATTGGCGCAATGGATACGCCGAATGCACGTAAAGTACACACACGGATTATGCCTCGTCTTGGTGGTCTGGGGATATTCCTGGCCTTTATTATTACAGTTGCTGCATTGCTTCCGTTTGTATCGGCATGGTTCACAACTCGGGACATGAGTTTTGTCAGTGCGTTTCTGATTGGTGGAACAATTATCGTGCTGATTGGAGCATTGGATGATCGGTTTGAACTGTCGGCCAAAGTGAAGTTGCTTGGTCAGATTATTGCTGCTTCTGTCGTTGTATTCGGATTTAACATCCGGGTAGATTTCGTTAACATTCCTTTTCAGGATTCCTATTCTTCACTCGAAGCTTGGGTATCCATTCCGCTGACGATCTTCTGGATCGTTGGTGTAACGAATGCGATTAACCTGATTGACGGCCTGGATGGTCTGGCTGCCGGTGTATCTGGTATTGCAATTGGTACCATTGCCGTGATGTCCTTCCTGATGGGTAACATGATGATTGCCTTGATGTGCCTTGTGTTGTTGGGTAGCATCATTGGATTCCTGTTTTTCAACTTCCACCCAGCCAAGATCTTCATGGGGGATACCGGATCGCTATTCCTTGGTTTCTCTCTGGCGATGCTATCCATGCTGGGATTCAAACAAATTGCTATCGTGTCCTTTATTACACCGCTGATCATTATCGGTGTGCCACTCTCGGATACCTTCTTCGCGATTATCCGTCGTGCGGTACAACGGAAACCGATTTTCGCACCGGATAAAGGTCACCTGCATCACTGCTTGCGTGAACTTGGATTCAGTCACCGCCAGACGGTACTGATCATTTATGGAATTGCCGCATTCTTCGGAGTTTTGGCGATTATCCAATCATCCGCTGCCATGTTCGAAGCGAACTGGGTAACGTTCGTGGTCATCTGTATCATGATGTTCTTCCTCCAGGTGGGAGCAGAAGTCATCGGACTTGTTAGCAAAACGAGAAGACCGGTTATTAACTTTCTGATGCGCATGCGCGTCAAGTTGAATCCGGAGACCCGTTCGAAATCATAAATAGATAAATGTAATGGTTACAGCTATTCTTGAATATTATTCCAGACCCAACCTTATCCCTAGTGGATAAGGTTTTTTGTTTATTTTGAGATTTTTACTAAATAATTGGAACCTTTTGCCGATATATAAAGGTAACTGACTTAAAAGAGGAGAGATGATTGAATGCAACGTACGAAGAAGCCGTTAATCTGGCTGATGATGGTGGCGCTGGTTGTATCTCTAATACCAGCTGGCCTTGCACCAGTCGCATCGGCGGCGGGACAGACAAGTTACTTTACTCCTGATAATACAGCCAACGTTCCATTGAAAAGTACAGTAGGACTCAAAATGACTGGAACAGGCTCTGATGTTCTTTCTCGTTCGACTGCTTTTGTGGTAACTAGCGCGGAGCAAGCTGTAACAGGCACGTTTACGAATGTTACTGGCTCTACGTTAGGTGCCAACGTACAGCTATTGAATTTAAAAGATGGAACATGGGTTCCAGACAGTTCAAGATTAGCACCAGCTGTTGTCACAGTTGATCCTAATCGCCCGGATAATCGCTTTAACGCAACACTTACTTTGTTCCCTGGAATGAACAAAGTAACGTTTACCGGTTCCCAAGGTCCAAGTGAGCGTTCCGAAAGTTTTTATATTTTGTATGACTCTATACCTTACATTGAGAAACTGCAGGTTTTGGGTGGAGCGGATAATCTCGATCTAAATGAAGGATCGCAGGTTGTTGTGGATACAGGTGATGTGACGATTCAAGGTGTAGCTCACAACTCCTCCAAAGTAACAGTAACACTGAATAATGGTGAGGCTTTACCAACATCTTTATCGACACAAGATGGTACATTCTTCTCACCTATGCTTCGATTAAAATCAGGTAAGAATGATCTGGTTGTAACGATTGAAAGCGGCGTAGACAAAAATAAATTCACGTATTCTCTGCTCTACTATGATGAAGAAAATCCGTTCTCTCAACTCGATCTGAAAGAGGGCTCAGATGGGCTGTCTCAGAGTATGTTAACTGATCGGCCTACGTATGGGGGGGATCCTGCACAAGCCCGTGTAATGGTTGAATTGCTTTTGCCGGATGATAAAACCACTGCTGTTCCTGAAATCTCTGTGGATGGTGTGTTGACTAATATTGTTCCCAAGATTGAACCCATTCCTAGTGTGGGGATCAACACACCTTCATATTCTCTGTTTTCATTCGAAATTCCATCTTTGAAGTTTACAGAATCAGCAACTGGCACACCTCCAGTCACTTCGATTGATTCTTTACAGAATCATTCGTTGACTGTCAAATATGGAAAAAACACAGCCAGTGCAAACATGAATTTTCAATATCTAGAGAACGAAACGGTAATTACGGATTTAAGATACCTTAAAGACTACAGCGGTTCTGGTGATGCACCAGAAGGGGTACCACTTTCGGGTTCTAGTGTCACTTCTGCAGATTTCTATATCCTTGTAGAGACTAGCAGAAATCCTAATGGAAGCCTGTTGACAGCGGAATATCTTCCAAGGAGCACAAGCCCAATTGAACTGTCAACAACGCCTATACAGGTATCTCCAACGAAATATATTTATCAAATTAAAGGTTTCAAAAACGGAAATCAAACGGTTCAGTTTAAATTTACTGGATCAAAATCAAGCAAAAACGCAACGATTTCGTTTGCGTCCAAAAACTATATTTTTGTGAGCAACCTGACGGATGGCCAAACATATGATATGAATTCCAAAAAAACAGATAAATTGTTGCTTGAAGGTAAGTACGTTGATTTTGCCACATTAGATAGCAAATACTTTGTAGCAGAGATTTTTGCGAACGGAGTTAAAGTGTATTCAACACATCCTGCAGCGAACACAAAGCAAAAACAATTGACTTTGGGTGCTGATGGAAGTTTCGAGGATGTTGAGATTGATATCGATGGGGACACAGGACCATTATTCTTTGGGGAAAACCGTATTGTATTAACGGGAACAGGAACTGGAGATAAAGGCCAACTGAATGAAGTAACTAAAGAATTGCGTATTTACATCAATGATAACAATGTATCTACAATCAATAATTTTCAACCTGCACCAAGTAAAAATCGCTCGACATTCCTTGATCCATATAATCCGGATGACCAATGGGTGAAAAACCTGTTTAACCTTTCCACGGATTTCACATTTGCGGACAAGAAATATACGACCAGCCTGAAAAACTTTGACTTGGCTATCCGTGGTGCAGGGGCGACTCGAATGAGCTTGAGTATGGGTACTCAAACGATTTTTGACTTGAACATACCAGATGGATCGGCAACTAATACAACTTGGCAAGATCCAATAATCTCTCCTGAGTATGCACTGAACAATGGTAATGTTATTGTGGATCGTTCCGGAAGTCAGAAGGACTTTGTGGTGCGGTTAAGAGACTTAAAAGCGGAGACACCAGGAACATATATCTACACACTGGATTTGTATAACAAAACAGGTGCAAAAACGAGCCAAAAGGTAGAAGTGGTCAGAGAAGCAGCGGGTTATCGCATCTTGGCTCCACGTCCTACTTCAGGCAGCCAAATTGTTGTAAGCAAAAACTTTGTTCATTTTGATATTGAGGCTGAAGGAGCTACTTCCGTTGTTATTGACAAAGAAACGGCTAAAAAGCTTCAAGGCACAGAAACAGATCGTTTTGCTTTGGATTATGTGGGGCTCAAGGCTGACAAAGTGAATAAAATCAAGTTGACGATTGATCGAAATGGTGTCAAAACAAATGATACAGTGGAAGTGTACTATACAAGCAACACTGGTGTTGACTCTCAGTATATGGCGCCTAAGGTAGCCAACAAATATTCAGCATTCAATAAAAAGCTGGAACTGAGTTTCCCGAAAGGCACGGTAATGCAAAGCACGGACCTCAGCGGGATTGCTAAATTCTATCCAAACAACAAGCTGCTGTTTGGTATTGCTGACCCGAACACAGGAATTGTGGAGCGGAAGAACGACTATGGAAGCATCGTTGGTTTCAGAACAGAAGCAGAGGACCCGAATCCATTAAGCGTTCCCGATGACTATTATAGAAGGTTCTCCGCAATTGTAGGGGACTCTGTAAACTTTAGTCCAGTTTCCGAAATTTACTGGGTAAGCGGCGGCCTTGGGGAGTCCGGTACAAGAGGAGATAATAATTACAAAGAGCCAACGAATGGAATTGGCCCTTATACTGTAGATTCCTTATACGGTAATCCTTTGACGCCTGCAGAGCGAAAAATCAAGCCTTCACAACGGGGTACATTAACTCTTGCTTATGATCCAAATGTAGTAGATGATGCTGGTTCAACCATTTCCGTATTTTACTATTCTCCAAGCAGAGAGTGGAGACGGATTGGCGGCGAAGTGGATTCGAAGAAGCATACAGTGACCGTTCCTTTTGATGAGTTTGGTTATTATAAAGTAATGAAGCTGAGAAGAAGTTATAACGATATCACCAACCATGGGTGGGCAAGAAATATTCTAAATGCACTCTATGCTAAAGGGTTCATGGCTCCATTGCGCTTTGAACAATTCGGTACAGATGACCGTACTTCGCGTGGAGAGTTTGCGACTCTTCTTGTGAAAGGTTTGAATTTACCAATTACGTCCGATAGCAGAAGAACATTCACGGATGTTGCACCAGGTACAAGTTCATTTACATGGGATTATGACAGTATCGAGACCGCAGCGAGAGCGGGTATCATTACTGGCCTGACAGATGGTGTGTTCGGACCGGATCGTCCGCTGACACGTGAACAGGCTGCAGTGATGATTGCTCGGGCACTAGAACTGAAAATGGTTGCTAATGATAGCAAGCTTCAAAGTGCACTTGCTAAGGCATTCATCGATTCCGGCAGCATGGAGAGTTATGCTGGACCAGCGGTACAAGCTGTGACGAAAGCCAAGATCATGGAGGGTTCTCCGGTTACAGTGGCTGGACAGAAGAAGCCGCAATATGCATTCAACCCGAAAGGTAATCTGACACGTGCAGAAGCGGGTAAAATTGCAGTTGAATTGCTTAAAAAGAGCACAAAAGTATTCCCTAAAACCTTGAGTTAATTCATTTGATACATCGATGCAATTTAGGAAGGACCTGTCCCTTACTCTAAAGGGGCAGGTCCTTTTCATGGCTGTCAATGAATTGACATAGAGTACTTCTATAATAGAAGAAACAGAATTTTTACCAATAACTATTTTTGTAATTTGCTAGAGTATAAGATACAATAACGGTAAATACACAATGATCTAGAGGGTGAAGTTAGCTAATGAAACCGATTTATTCAAAAGCCCAGCTGGGCTACATGAAGGCAAAGACACAGTTTGAGAAGCAGGCAGTCATTCTGGAGAAAAAGTTGGAAGATACACGTAAGACTCAGGAAATCTCTCAGGAAGTTATGGAAGGGCTTGTACAGTCCACTGGCTTCCATGATGCGTACAACAATCTGGTGCTGGCTGAGAATGAGTTGATTGAATGGTCTCATACAACGATGAAGCATGAGAAAACGTACCGTGAGAACAGACAACCAATTGACGATATGTATCTGAGATTGAACAGCGATCCAAATATGCGTGCCCAAATTATTGAACTCGCGATGAAGATTAAATAACTTATATTTCCAGAACTGCAGGAAAAGCATCCCAATAGGGGTGCTTTTTTATTTTATTTTTTGTGAATTTTGTCGCTTCATAGGTTGAAGTTGCGGGTATAAATAAACGTTGGTAGCACAGACAAACCAGAGATCACAATTCCAGATTCACTGCTGTATCAACGGTTTGAAAAGGTTTTGAATGGCTTCAATACCCGCACTGTACCTATACATAAAAAAAATCGAAACTTTTTTTGTGCAATCCGCAACTTTTTGAAATCTATTGCGTTTAAAGTGTAGAGTCGAAAACATTGGGCCTGTTACCAAGAATGACCTCGTGAAGAATCTTGTCTATTTTTTAGAAAAAATTGCTTTACGGCACGAGGGACCCATTGTATAATACGTAAGGTAGGATTAGGAAACTACTCTATTTACGTGTGATTCTGCTTTACAAACTAGTTTACAAGTTTCTGTGATATGCTCACAGACATCATTTATATTAACTTGCTCACAACTCTGGGAAGGGGGTGCAACAATATATGAGGAATACGAGCGACCCTATTAAAAAAGAAAATTCAAATGTTATGAACGCCCAAGGAGGAGAAAAAAAGGTTATGAAGAAAATTTTATCCGTAGCATTGTCTACAGCAATGGCATTCTCAATGTTTGCATCTGTAGCATTCGGTGACACAGCAGTTTCCGCACAACAACAGTTTGATGCATTGAAAGCAAAAGGTATCTTCAACGGTTATCCGGATGGTACAGCAGGTCTTGACAAAGACATGACTCGCGCTGAGTTTGCAAAAGTTATCACTAAATTGCTGGGTCTGAAAGAGATCACTGGAACTCTTTCTTACACTGACAAAAACTACACAGCTAAAAACTGGGCTGTACCTTACATCGAAGCAGTAACTGCTGCGGGTATCATGGAAGGTAAAAACGTTGAGAAGAAAATCTTCGACTTCAACGGTAAAGTGACTGTGTCCGAGATGGCTACAATCCTGACTCGTGCATTGGATCTTGAAATCCCAACTGAAACAAACAACACTGCTCCAGCTTGGGCTAAAGGTTATGTTCAAGCAGCAATCAACGCTGGTTTGGTTGATGCAAACACTAACTTCACAGCTAACGCTTCCCGCGAATTGTTGGTAGGTGCAGCTTTCGCAATCGATCAAGCTCAAAGCTTGAAAGTATCTTCTTACACAGTAACTGAAGCTGGTAAAGTTGTTGAGTTCAAAATCAGCGACGGCGAAACAGTAAAAGTAACTTTGGATAAAGCTCTCGAAGCTAACAAAGAAACTGAAGTGAAATTTACTTACAAAGATAAAGAGTTCACTGAAAAAGTTACTTATGTAACTACAGTAGCTCAAGCGGTATCTTCCGTATCTGCTACAAACTTGAAAGAAATTACAGTTAAGTTTGATGGTACTGTAGATCCAAACTCTGCTGAAAGCACTAATAACTATGTTGTTAGCGGATTGACTTTCAAAAGCGCTACATTGTCTGAAGACAAAACTACTGTAACTTTGTTGGTATCTGAAGGTAACACTTCTTTGACTAACCAAAGATCCACTAGTCTTCAAATCAACAACGTTAAAAATGCTGATGCAACTAAAACATTCACACAAAAAGTAGAGTTTACTCCACTTGATGTTGCAGTTCCAGAAGTAAAAGAAGTTAAAGCTTTGGGAACAAAAGCTTTCAAAGTAGTATTCAGCGAGCCGGTTAAACCAGAATCTGTAAACGCTACTTCTTTCCGTGTAGATAACAACGTAATTGCAGCTTCTGTAAAATACGTTTATCCTAACACTGCAATTGTAACTACAGATCTGACTGCTGGTGAGCACACATTGCGTGTGAGCGGCGTACAGGACTACTCTGGTCTGTCCATCGTTCCAGTGGAAAGCAAATTCACAGCAACTGAAGATACAGCTGCTCCTAAAGTAGTTGGTGTTAAATCCAACGACTTGAAAGAAGTAACTGTTGAGTTCGACGAAACAGTGAAAAGCGTTGCAAGTGCATATGCTAACACTACAGGCAACACTGCACAATCCATTGAAATCAACGACAACAAAGTTACATTGAAATTCAACAATCCGTTGAATGTATCGGAAAACACAGTTTACTTGACTGCAGTATCCGACTATAGCAACAACTCTGCTTCCGTTGATACTAAAGTAACTCCAACATTGGACACAGTTCGTCCAACAGTTGTAGATACTAAATTCAAAATGGAAAATGGTAACTACATTGCTGAAGTTCAATTCAGCAAATCACTGAAATTGGATTCCGCACAAAACCCAGAGAACTATGTTCTCAAAGATGCAGATGGTAAAGTTGTAACTGCTTCTGGATTGACTTCTAAAGGTCACCCAGTAATCACACCAGTTTATACTGATAACAATAAAACTGTTAAAGTTAACCTGGGAAGCAGCTTGAAATCTGATGCAACTTACACTCTGACTGTATCTGGTGTTATCGATACTGCTTACATCGGAAATGTATTGTTGCCTTACACTGCGACACTGAACGCTAACACAGCTCAAAACGGTAGTGTGACACGTGTATGGTCTGATGTGACTAACGGTGTTCGTTACGTGTATGTTCAATTCAACAAAACTTTGGCTACTTCCGGTGACGGTAATGCTCTGGATGCAGCTAAATATATGGCAGTAAATGTTGATGCTAATGGTGTTGCTACTGGAACAGCTCAACAAATTGCTAAAGAAAACAATGACATCACATTGATTTCAACAAACACTGTTAGAATCGCTGTTACAAATAATTCTAGCATTGACTGGACTCAAGGCGTTAAAGTATCCGCGAGCTACATTAAAGATTCCGAAGGTAAATACTTCAACAGTGGTAACTACACTGTAGGATCTAACGTTGGTTCTTCCGAAGTACTTGCGACAACTAACGATGTATATGCTACAAGCCGTAACGAAGTTAAAGTTAAATTCAACACAGCGTTGTCGAATGTTAACTTGGGAGACTTCGATCTGAACGGAATTCGCCCTACAAGCTACACAATGGCTGATTCTAACAAAACTGTAGTTCTGAAGTTTGCTGACAACACAATCTCTAATGATGTTGCTGGTTATACTTTGAAAGCTACTAACCCTAGCACTCAAGATAGCTTCGGTAACAAACTTCAAGCGTTCACTGCAACCGTAAAAGATGGTATTGCTCCAACGGTAACTTTGAAAGATATCGTTAGAACTGGTAACACGGTTACAGTAACTGTATACGCTTCTGAAGCTCTTACTCAAGATGGCAACTATGGTGCGGCTTACATCCAAGGATTGTTCAGCATTGATGCGGGTAGCGGCGTGACTACAACAGTTACAGGTGCTTCTATCGGTACTGATGCAAGAACAATTACAGTTACTGCAACAGTAGCTGGTAATACAGATGGAAAAGTAGCAACTGTTAAATTCGACGGTGCTAAAAACAAAGCAGCAAAAGCTATTAACGACGCAAACGGCAATGCATTGGATGAGTTCTCATTCGGTAAAGAGCTGTAATTTATATCTTACTAAAACAGCCTTGCATCTTTATAGATGCAAGGCTGTTTTTTTTTCGCCTTGCAGGGGTAATAAATTGGCGGTTAGTCTGAAATAGTTTAACAGTAGGAAATCACCCGCTTGAGGTACTGATGATTGCGCTCAAATGGTGAATCACCGTATGCCGAATGCTACGTACGAGAGTTGAGAGGTAGGCTACTCAATTAATGAGAGTCCTCCCTCTCGATTATATTTAACTTAGAGAACTTTTAAATTGTTGATAGACAACAACATCGTAACTTTCTCTCCTTTCCAAACGTTTATACTATAAGAGCAACAAGCAACTTATGGGAGGTTTGGGAGTGAATCAAAAGAAAATGTTTGTGAGCTTGCTCGCGAGTGTCTTGTTGATCAGTTCAACGGCTGGCATTACCATGGCAGCGAGCACAACCAATAAAACGTCTGCCACCAATTCAAATAGCAGTACATCGAAGAAAACGACAACAATGCAGAAGGTTGTACATACACTCGGTAACCTATCGGCTGTTAAAGTGACAGCACGAAGTTCGGTAAGGTTAACAGATGTAAATATCTTGGCGCAGGACGATGGGAATGTGGTTACATATACATTGTCTTACAAGAACAATGACAGCACCCCAATGATGATGCTCGATTACTGGAGCAAAGTGAAAACCAAGGGTGGAACATCATTCTCGCCCAAACTGATCGCAAAAGATCAGGAAAAGAAAACAGTCTCGCCTGGATCAACAGTTGAGTTGACCTATGTCATGAAAGTGGGTCGCGAGGTGAAACTCAGTGATCTGAACTTCCTCATCGTGAAATGGGATTTCAGTCAGGCTAACTATGAACGTACGCTGGGTAAGTTTAACGTGCCCGCATCCTATAGTATTACTACACCTATAGGTAAACCAAAGACGGTTCGTCTAAGCGACTCTGCGGTGAAGGTGAAAGTATCTGGCATTAAAGTGTTTCCAGGTGAAGATAAGAATCAGTATGTGAAAATTGGCGTGAATTTAAACAATATTAGTTATAAATTGCTTGAAAATCCGAATATCAAATGGATCTTGCGTACACCAAGTGGTACCAATTATCCGTTAACTCCGGATAAAGACAGTACGAGTGTCAGTATCCAGGCTCAAGCTAATAAGGCCCTCAGTCTGATCGCATCTCTTCCTACGTCAGTGAAGCTGCAAAAGTCTGAGCTGTTGCTAGTAGAGGAACAGGGTGAAGAGAAAAGTGTTCTGCCTGTTGCTGCATTGCAATTGCCAGAGGCTAGTAAAACGAATGTAGAAGTCGCTGCCAATCAACCAAACATGATTTCAGTTGAAGGACAACGACTGTCCACATTGCTTGAATCCGCTAAAGTCCGAATCGATGATGGTGAGTATAGCCTTAATCTTCAAATGAAGCTCAAGAATGAAGGCAAGAAAGTCATTAAGGTGCCGATGTATACCTTTGAGGTACGGAGTACAGACGGAACAGTCTATCCAATCGAAACCAAAGCATTGGATACATTGAAGTTGAACCCAGGCGATATTAAGACAATTAAGCTCAGTACAACCCTTCAGGGTGATGGTAATACAAGCAAAATCAAGCTTTATGTAATGAGTCCGGTAGACAAAAATGAAAGCACAGAATCCACAACGTCTTCTCCTACGAATGGATTTGTCTTCTCCTATCCTGTAGGTGTCTATGGTATTCCTGAATCGGTATCCAGCGGAGATGGGTTGACGACCGAAACGGTCATTAAGAATAACAAAGGTACATTTGGTGTGTCTTTTGGATCGTTACAGCGGTTGCCGTGGCTTGATAGTGATATTATTGCCGCAAAAGTGACCATTCGTAATGCAGGTAACAAAACAGTTCAACTTCCTGAGCTTGAAGCGATGTTTATGATTGATTCTGCTGAGATTGAAGGAGACAAGAAGCTAATCTACACACAAAGTGGAAAGTTAATTGGAGCCGGCATGACAACAGAGGCTTACCTGTTAACCAAGATTCCTTCCGAATTGCGTATATCTCGTCTGGAACTAAGTTTGAACGAGAAAGTTAGTGAAGAAGAGACGAATGAGTGGATCACGTTAAATACGTCCGGATTAATTCCACCCTTATCTTATGTTGGAAGCGGCAAGACATACACTTCGGGTACTGCTGATAAAGAGACGGAAATGGGTGTGCGGAGAACGATTCGTTATCCGGGAACATCATCGGACATCGTATATACCGAATTCGAAATGACGAACAAATCATTGCGTCAAAGTGGTCTCGGTAAACTGGTAGGTTACTACAAAACATCGGATGGCCAGTATTACAGAGCAACTGCGAAACAAGCAGAGCGTCTGCCTGGGCCGGGTCAGAAGTCAATTGTTACGTTCTGGGCTAAGATTCCGAAGTCCGTTACCTTCTCAGACCTGCGCCTAATAGTGGGTGAAGGCATTGCAGACAGCAAGTTTGTAACCGGTGAAGGGGAAGCGACTGCTTATGTGAATGCTTTGGCATTCGAAGTACCGCCAACTTCCATTAGTGTTCAAGGCACGCTGACCAATATTAATCTCTATCCTTACTCCTGGACTGCCAACAGTGTAAGAGCATATCTGGCAGGCAGCTCGTCTGTACAGATCGAGATGAATTACAGCTTATCCCGTAATGAAGAGATTGAGATGGGTGAGAACGAGCACAAGTTAATCCTTACAATGACCGATCAAGCAGGTAAATCATATGAAAAAGAGCTGACCTTAGGAACCGATCTGAAAGTGGGAACCAACCAGACACTGAGCTGGAGCGTAGAAGACAGCTTCTTCGAGAAGTTGCGTGGTGGTTCTTATCGTTTGACAGTATATGATCAATTTCAAGGACAACGTATCCGTCTTGCAGAGCAAAGTTATGGATACGACATTTCTAAGCTTCCAAAAGAAGAACCGGAGTTCCCTACGTTCCCATCGGATGGGTTTTGAAATAGAACAGGCAGCACTATAATTATCCACAAAACCTCGTTTCCACCCCAACGGAAACGAGGTTTTGCTTGTCGCATCCCTATTTTTTCTCTATAGTTAAAGTTAATAGATTACCAGAGGAGGAAAATGATTCACATGAAACCTTATATGAAAGTATCCCTCGCCGCGCTTGCCATTGGTGTTGGCGTATGGGTTGGGTCGGTATACAGCAATACAGCCATCGGTGCAGGTACAAGCCAGCCAGGAACAGCAGACGATCCGGTTGTAACGAAGAGTTATGTAGACCAGCAGATTCAAAAAGCAATGGGTGGTGGCGTTAGCACGGGTTCTGGCAACTCATCCGGTAATAATTCCGGATCTACGGGAACCGGGAACTCAGGTAGTACAGGTGGAGACACTTCTCTTCCTCCACTGGTCTCGGGCGCTTCTGAAGCCGTTGAGATCGTAACCGTGAAGCCGGGGCAACAGCTGATCGGTAAGTCTGGCGCGGAGTTCATTGTACGTAGCGGCAAAGCTGTGATCGTCAGTGAAGGTACGAATGGTGTAGCTGATCTGACGGACGGGATTGACCTGACGAATGGACAGGCAGCACCGACCAATCACCTGCTCTCTTTTCCAAGGGACGGACGGGGGATCACGGTCTTGGAAGGAAACAAATACAGCTTAACCGTAATGGTACGTGGTGGATATACTCTGAAATAGGTTTTGTAGCTGTTAAAGGAATTATTCATTAGTCATGCATTTCATTTGCTCAGATTACCCAGTTCTAACAAACATTAATACGGCTAGCCAACCTTGTTCCTGCTCACTCTATAACTGTTGACAATCAATTAATGGAGGTGCAGGAATCATGGCTAGAAGCAATCGCAAGGTGGTACCCGAAAGTCGTCAAATGCTGGATCAAATGAAGTATGAGATTGCTGCAGAGTTTGGTCTCAATGTAGGTTATGGTGGCAGAGGTTTAGCTGGTGCGGATACAGAATTTGGATCTGAACTGGGTGAAGTGAGTGATCACTCTTATGGGCAATACAAAGGGTGGGGACATCTGACTTCCCGCGAGAATGGATCGGTTGGTGGAGAGATCACCAAAAGGCTAATTCGCCAGGCAGAACAGCACTTATAGGGCATTTTCCTTACCCCATTTCGTTTGACACGTCTTGACAAATACGTTAAGATGGCACTTGAGGTATGCAACCTTTTCCACTAGGGAAAGGTTGATTTTCGTTTGAGGCAATTACCTGAAAAATCCTTATCTTCGGTACTGCGGACCCTGCGTCCTTATTCCATTTTGGAAAGCTTCGAGGGTACAGTGAACGAATCGCTGTCATGTTTTGTTCGGGCAATCGCCATACTACTAGTTATGGGAGGTTGAAACTTCATGTCTGTTAAAGGCCGGCATCTATTTACATCGGAGTCTGTAACCGAAGGACATCCGGATAAAATCTGCGATCAGATCTCAGACGCCGTATTGGACGCGTTCCTGGCGAACGATCCTAATGCTCGCGTAGCTTGCGAAGTTTCCGTAGCCACAGGCTTAGTGCTTGTCATCGGTGAAATCAGTTCAGCTTCTGAATACGTGGACATTCCGTCCATCGTTCGTAATACAATTAAGGATATTGGCTACACACGTGCCAAGTTCGGTTTTGATTATAACACTTGTGCAGTTCTGACTTCTCTGAATGAGCAGTCCGCTGATATTGCCCAAGGCGTTAACGCAGCGCTTGAGAATCGTGACCCGGAACAAGTCGCTCGTGAAACAGAAAACATTGGTGCAGGTGACCAAGGTCTGATGTTCGGTTTTGCAACGAACGAAACACCAGAACTCATGCCTTTGCCAATCGCTTTGTCCCACCGTATCGCACGCCGTCTGGCGGAAGTGCGTAAGAACGGTACATTGGAATATCTTCGTCCGGATGGTAAAACTCAAGTAACGATTGAATACGACGGTGACAAGCCGGTACGTGTGGATACAATCGTTGTGTCTACTCAGCACGCTGAAGAGACTACACTTGAGCAGATCCAAAAAGACATCAAAGAACATGTAATCTTGCCTGTCGTTCCAGCTGAATTGCTGGATGAGCAGACTAAATATTTCATCAACCCAACAGGACGTTTCGTTATTGGCGGACCTCAGGGAGATGCGGGCCTTACTGGACGTAAGATCATCGTAGATACCTACGGCGGTTATGCACGTCACGGCGGTGGTGCGTTCTCTGGTAAAGATCCAACTAAAGTAGACCGCTCTGCAGCATATGCGGCTCGTTACGTAGCGAAAAACCTTGTAGCCGCAGGTCTTGCAGATAAAGTGGAAATCCAGCTCGCTTACGCGATTGGTGTAGCCAACCCGGTATCGATCAACGTGGATACATACGGAACTGGCAAAGTCAGCGAAGAGAAATTGGTTGAGCTTGTTCGCAACAACTTTGATCTTCGTCCGGCTGGCATCATTCGTATGCTGGATCTGCGTCGCCCAATCTACAAACAAACCGCTGCTTACGGTCACTTCGGCCGTACAGATCTGGATGTACCTTGGGAACAAGTGGACAAAGTAGAGCTTTTGAAAACTCAAGCAGGTCTGTAAGTTAGGTGCAATAGTAATGAAGCCCTTGATTCCGTTAAGGAATTAAGGGCTTTTTTGTGCTTCCATCGATTTCACTGCTTGTCATGGACAAAGGAAAAATTATGGAATATATCCCCAAATAACTAAATGAAATCCCTTCTCCAACCGAAATACATAATGAGGTCTGTACATCAGACAGGAGAAGAAATGCAGATAAGGGGGAAGATCAGTGGAATTGAAGAGAATTGCAAGAAAAGGCATGCTCGGAATCTTAATTGTTATGCTGACGGCTCAAGGTTGGCTTACGGGTTGGAGTGGAGTCGAGCAGGAAGCATATGCGGCCAATGAATTAAGTGCAAATGGAATAACGAATACTGTTCCTGCGGTGAACGGCAAAAACGTCGATGGATCATTGCCGTTACGTATTGAATTTGCGAGACCGGTTTCAAAAGTAATCGGTCCGGAAAGTAAGATATCCATTAAACGTGTCAACGATGATTCAGAGGTTGTTTCTGTAGACGTATCCAGTGAACTGGTAACGATTGAAAGCTTAGGGCCAATCACGAATCCTTCTGTACCTATGAACGATACCGAACCGTCTACAGGAGAAGATACAGCTTCACCACCACCTGAAGGGAAATTTGTAAGCATCCAACTCCCAGAAGGAAATATTCTTCCTGGTGGAACATATTACGTTCAAATTGATGCAAATGCATTTGCTTACATGGATGGTGAGAATCTTACTTTATTTCCAGGATTATTGAACAAAGCGTGGACGTTTAGTACTCAAAATATAGGCTTGCCGGCAGTTACAGGCAAGATACCCCAGAACGCAGCTGTTCAGGTGAAACCTTCGGATCATTTGACAGTGTCGTTTAGTCTACCGGTTGTTGCTGGAGCAGGCACACTTCAAATTTATCAAGGGAGCGGAACAGAAACTTTATTTGAAGCAATTCCAATCACGTCTAAAGGATCACCACGAATTACTGGTCTTGGCACTAAGACGATTACAATTGATCCTGTAAAAAATTTCAATAACAATAGTACATATTATATCGTGATACCTGAAGGTTTTTTACGAGATCAGCAGGGGAATGACATCCGTGGAATCAGCGGCATGGATTGGGGATTCAATGTGCAGTCGGACCCAACTTCCCTAACGGTGTCCACCTTGTCTCCTACCAATGGCACCACGAATGCGCCTTTGTCGGGCAACCTAACAGTGACGTTCAACAAGGAACTGGACCGTAGCTTCCCAGGTCAAGCCATTCTCAAGAAAGCGAATGGAGCAACGGTTGATTCGAGGACAACTTTTAGTTCGAACAACAGACAACTGATTATTACGCCAACAAGCACATTAGAGAATAATATGAACTATGTTGTCGATATTCCTGCCAATATGTTTCGTGATCAAGCAGGTAATACATTCGCAGGTTTGAATGGATCTACATCATGGGCTTTCAAAACCTTAAGCAGAGATACAACATTACCTGTAATTAAGAGTGCCAAGATGCATAGTAACAACACGATTCGTCTAACGTACGACAAGTGGCTTAGTAGCATCAGCCCACTGAGCAGCAGTTATACCGTTACCGTGAATGGAGAGAATCGAAACGTTAGTTCCAGTTATATCTCAGGTGACAGTGTATATGTTGTCTTGGATACGGGTGTAGCGGTAGGGCAAGTTGTGCGGATCGCATATGCACCCGGTACTACAGGTAATCGTCTTACAGATCAATCTTCCAATGCTGCGGCTGCTTTTGGCGCAAGAGATGTGGAGAACGGTTTAGATTCTGTCATGTCCAAGCCGCGAGAAGGTAACGTGTATTACAGTACAATGACGTTGTACTACCCTGAGACGGTATATATCACTTCAAGTGATGCAGCAAGACAATTCAGTGTAACTGCGGATCAGTCGGCTGTAGGCATCAATAGCATATCGATCAATGGCAGCTCTGTGGTGACGTTGAATCTTAGTCGATCCATTACGGATGGTGAAGTCGTTCAGGTTGCATACACGCCAGGTTCATGGCCTGTAAAAGATACACGTGGACAGGCCCTTGCTGGATTCAGCGGCTTCTATGTCCGCAATTCAATTGATACCAAACCACCTGAGTTTAAGAGTGCTGAGGTGAGTGGTAACAAGTTATGGATGCGTTACAATGAACCACTGAACACGACGAATAAACCGCTCAATAGCCAATATTCTGTTCTGGTCGATGGTAAGCCAGTCTTCGTTAATGATTCCGAGATCGAAAATGATCTGGTTACGTTAACGCTGGCTTCAGCGGTGAAGGATACACAAAATATATCGCTATCATATGTACCTGGAGCATTGCGATTAACGGATCTGAACAATAACCCAGCAGGATATCTCAATCTGACTCCAGTAACGTACACATATGGAAATGGCAAAATTCTTTCGGCTACGCTTCAGGGAGACACGGTTCAGATTAATTTTCGTGATTCAATCCAGTCCCAGGCTGCACTAACAGCATCTCAGTTCAGTGTAGTGATTGGTAATTCAACCACAACTGTATTGTCTGCTTCAGCTTCTGGCTCTGTGGTGACGTTGAAAGTGGATACTTCAGCAGTAACATCGACAGCTACTCAGACGGGAACGGTGAGTTATGTACCTGGGGCTTTGCCGTTGCGGGATGCGTCGAATGTCACGATAACAGCATTTGGCCCACTTACGTTACAACAGACGAATAATAGTTCGAACAATAATCAGTCGGGAAACCGTCCTTCCTGGTTGGCAGAATTGGATGCATCGAGCTATGGTCAGTCTTTACTTGTGATGAATAACACTACGGCTTCTGCTGTATCTGCGATGTCCCACTATAATCGCCCGACTCGTCAATTCAACGTGGATGCAACCAAGTTGATTCAGTCCTTTGAATACGCTGGAGCAAACGGGAAATTGACTCAGCCGGTGGTATTTGAGATTCCGGACAGTGAATCGGCTGCGTATGTTGGATTCCCATTAAATGCACTGACTCAGATTGCTGCAAGTTATCGCACTGGCACTATTGGTGTGAAATATGGCGATCTTCTCTGGACGGTGCCACTGTCTAATTTAGATATGGCGGCTATGAGTCGGAGTGTAGGAACATCAAACACAAGTACTACGACAGGAGCAGCGGTCCCATCCTTATACGTTCAGTTAGAGACGGTACCTGTGTCTTCATCGGGAACGATGGAAGGCTTGATTGCAGGTGCAGGAGCGCAGAAGCTTGGCAACTATACGGACGTATATTTGTATACCGGTAATGGAACAAACGATCAACGTGTAGATCAGAATGTCAAAAGCCAACTGGCCATGCAATTGGCTGCCAATACCCCAAGTGTAACATCCGGATTTACGTATATCGATCCAGTTACATTTAGGTTATCCAATGTACCTAGTTCCTTTAAAAATACGACAGGTGGTGTAGTTGTTCAAGGACAGCTGAATGGCAATCAGTCGGTAGTCCCTGTTAACAACATCGTTAGTTATCCGGATACGGCGTCACACTGGGCTAGTGAGGTCATTAAGGAGCTCTCTGCCAAATGGATAATTAACACACCAGGTGGTTCCTTCTACCGACCGAATGAGAACATTACACGTGCGGAATTTGCTGAATTGGTCGCTAGAGGTCTAGGACTGAATGGAGAACCTACTGCAGCAAGTCGTTTCCAGGATGTTCGTAGCGGTAGTGTAACAAGTGCCTATATCGGTGCTGCAGCTGAAGCGGGGATCATTACGGGGAATACCGATGGTACGTTTAAGCCGGATCGTCCCATTACGCGTGAGCAGATGGCACTTATGATGGTACGTGCGATGAACTACGGTGGGAAAACAGTCTCTCTTCAATCTTCGGCTGCTAGCACTCTATCCAAGTTCAAGGACAGCAACAAAATCCAGTCCAAGGATTCTGTTGCCAAAGCGGTGGAGGAGGGGATCATTCAAGGCATGACAGCGAGAACATTCGAACCCCAAGGGAACGCGACTCGCGCTCAGGCAGCAGTGATGTTGAAACGGGTACTGGACAAATTAGGATATCTATAAATTAATAGGAACACTTCAAGGAAGCTCATTTCTTGAGGTGTTCTTTTTATATAATTAGATAAAGGACTAAAGAGAGCTGAAGTTTTATAGAAAGGATGACTTTTTTTGAACATTACTAAGATACTCAAAAAAGTATTATATGAACGACTTCGAAAATTATCATTCGTTTATCAAGACTCTTCATCCAATCCTTGGGAAGGAAATATATGAATCATAAATGGACTTCTGTTGTGCTTACTCGTGCACAACAGAAGTCTATTTTTTGATTAGTTTAACTACATAGCAGAATCGTATGGAATTGATTAACCAATATATACCTCAATCTTGGCTGAGGGCGTAACTTTTTCCACAAAAAGCAGTCTATTAATAGAAGAGTATACTAGAGATCTCGCTATCGGCTGCCTACTTGGCAGTGTTCGTGATGTCTAAGATTGATATACAAGATGGGAGAGACGTTTCAGACATGCTGGGGAAACATGAGAAACAGCTGGAAGACGTTAAGGGCAGTAAGGTGAAGAAATGGGCGATTGTGACGCTGGCGGGTGTGATCTGGATTGCACCGGTGATGAGCGCAGGCGGGCAGATGTGGTCAGGCACTTCGTGGCAATCGGTGGCCGCTGCAGCATCTACGAATACAAGCAAGTTGAGTGAAGAAATTCTGACTTCGGGTGCGAAGCTCATGAAATACAGATATACAACAACACGTTCCGGTTCCAAGGTCAACGTACTGGCGGATGTAATCCAGGTGGATTTGCAGAACCCCTATGTGAAGCTGGATGTGATGACAGGCAAGGGCGGTAATCTAAACAGCAAACAGAGCACAGGTGCCATGGCTAAGGAAAATGGTGCAGTAGCCGCTGTGAATGGCGATTACTTCAATGTAGCCGGAGAGCTCGCCCCTATTGGTGGACAGGTCTCCGATGGCGTACTGGTCTCCACACCTTCTGAGCTGTCGGGTATGTATGCCCTCACGGTGACCAAAGATGGAAAACCGATGATCGATGAGTATTCCTTTGACGGAACAGTGAAGGCGCAGGATGGTTCAACCTTCGCTTTGCGTGGGATAAATAAAGAGGATTATACGGTAGAGTCGGGTGCGGTGAAGTATAGTCATGCCAACTCGATGTATATTTATACACCGGCATGGACCTCCTCCAAACGTCCAAATGATCCTTCCACAACTCCAACAGAGGTTCTCGTGCAGAACGGAGTAATCACCCAAATCTCGGATAAAAAAGCGCTAAACATGACGGTGCCGAAGGATGGGTACATTTTGCGTGCGCATGGAACAGCGGCGACATGGATCATGAGCCATCTATCCGTTGGCCAAACCTTGGATGCGGATTACAAACTGAAAGCTAAAACAACTGGGCAATCGGTCGATCCCAGTAACCTGGAGATGATGATTGGCGGTCACACCATTTTGGTAAACGGTGGCAAGGCAGCTTCCTTTTCCCGTGATATCGCATCTTCCGGCATTGGTGGCATTCGTGCAAGAACGGCAGTAGGGTACTCCCAGGATGGTCGGTATGTCTACATCATCGCAGCGGAGAAAAACAGTAACAGCAGCGGGATGTCGCTGACGGAACTGCAATCCTTTATGACCAGTGTGGGTGTCTGGAAAGGCATGAACCTGGATGGAGGCGGCTCCACAACAATGGTAACACGTCCGTTGGGTGAGCAAACCGCTGGTCTGACGTTCAACACAGAGTATGGCACCGAGCAACGTCAGGTTGTAAACACACTAGGTGTGTTCTCTACGGCTCCTGTAGGTAAACTGAAGGGCTTTGCCGTGAGTGGCAGTCAAACGTTGCTGGTGGGGCAAGAGGGCAAGTACACAGCCAAAGGATATGACACCTACTACAACCCGATTGCAACAGGCGATATCAGCATGTCCTGGAAGTCCAGCAACAACAGCATCGTGAGTGTCAGCAACGGCACGATCAAAGGCGTGAAGCCAGGTACAGCAACGCTGACGGCAACGAGCAATGGAGCTTCATCTTCTATTAAAGTATCGGTATTGGGTGGAAGTGAATTGGCTTCCCTGACAGCAGGATCGGGTCTCGGTTCGCTCAATGCAGGCACAACGATGTCCATTCCTGTAACGGCAACAACGAAGAGTGGACAAAGTGTTACGGTTCCGGCAGACTCGCTGACATGGGAATTTATCGGGTTCAAAGGTAAAGTGACTGCTGACCAATTAACGGTATCTTCAGTCAATTCTGGTGCACAAGTGGGATATGCCATTGGTCGCTATGATGGTTACAGCACAGTCGTAGTACTCTCGGCATCTGCCAGCGAAACGATCTGGGAGAACTTCGAGAATGTGAATTATCCGATCAACTTCACGACGAATGCAGCGGGTGTAACTGGTACGGCAACCGTTACAGTAGGAACAGATGAGAAAGCCGGCTCCAATGTACTGCAACTCGGTTATGATATGACTGCTGGAACAGGCAAAATGTACGCTTATGCACAACTGAATGGCTCTACCGGTAGAGAGGTATCTGCTGCAGCTACATCGATGTCAATGGATGTTATGGGAGATAAAAGTCTGAACTGGCTACGTGCCGAATTCACAGATGCCAATGGCAAAACGGTATATGCCGATCTCGCCAAGGCAATTGACTGGAACGGGTGGAAGAAGCTGAGCGTGGACCTAAACGGACTGAACATCGCCTATCCGGCGAAGCTGAAGCGGGTCTATGTAGTGAACGTGGAAGAAGGTCAGGATGAGCGTGCGAAATCAGGCACGGTTGCTTTTGACAATATCGCATTCACGATGCCTTCCAAGTCCAGTGAAGTAGGATTGCCTACGGGTACAGCTTCGCTTGTGCTTGGACAGAAATCGATGACGGTGAACGGAACGAAAAAAGCGATTGATGCAGCACCAGTCCTGAAAAATGGTACAACGTATGTGCCAATCAAACATGTTTTGGACGCTTTTGGTGGTCAGGCAAGCTGGGATAGCAAAAATCAGCGAATCACGGTATTACGTGGTGGCAAGCTGATTGATCTGGTTGTAGGGCAGAAAGAATTCATTCTGAATGGTAAAAGACAGAGCGCAACTGTTGCACCATACGTAACGGGTGGCAGGACTTTAGTCCCACTTAGACTCGTTTCCGAGCAACTTGGTCTGACTGTAAAATGGGAACAGAAAACGAAGACCGTTACCATCTCATCGTGATATGGTATGATATATACCGGAAACGATAGAAATGGAGTCGAACAAACGTGGATTTACAAGCCGATGCCATAGACCGCGTCATTAAAAACGCCATACAAGTCATGGAAAACAGCAAATATCAAATGTTCGAAATTATGGACGCAACTCGCGATGAGCTGAAAACACTCAACGAGGAGTTAAAGTCGGTGCTGAAGGAAACGGCGGAAACGATCGAGAAAGTAGATCAATTGGAGCTGAACTACCGCCGTTCCCGGATCCGGCTGACTGAGGTTAGCCGCGACTTTGTCCGTTATTCCGAGCATGATATCAAGCAGGCGTATGAGAAAGCAACACAGCTGCAGCTGGATCTGATGATTTATCGTGAGAAGGAAATGTATCTGAAGGCCCGTCGGGATGATCTGCAGAAGCGTGCCAAAAATGTGGAAGCTTCTGTGGAGCGTGCCGAGACCATCGGTTCGCAGATGGGTGTTGTACTCGAATACCTGTCAGGTGAACTGGGTCAAGTGACCCGGATCATCGAATCTGCCAAAAATCGACAAATGATTGGTTTGAAAATAATTTTGGCCCAGGAAGAAGAGCGGAAACGTATTGCTCGTGAAATTCATGACGGGCCTGCCCAGATGCTCGCCAATCTAGTGCTTAGGACGGAAATTGTAGAAAGAATGCTCATTAAGCAGGATTTTAAGATGGTCCAGGCCGAAATAGTAGATTTGAAAGGCCAGGTTCGTTCCAGTCTTGAAGAAATGAGAAAAGTTATTTTCAATCTGCGTCCTATGGCACTGGATGATCTGGGACTGATTCCAACGCTTCGGAAGTACGTGCAGGATTTTGAGGTAAAAACGAAAATCCGGTCGCTTTTTGAAACAAGAGGTAAAGAACACCGTTTATCTTCCGCGATGGAGGCTGCGATCTACCGCCTCGTACAGGAAGGTCTGTCGAATGCTGCAAAGCATGCTTATCCCACATATGTTGTGGTGGAGATTACATACCAGGCTCAGCTCGTCAAAATTGTCGTTCAGGACAATGGGCTTGGGTTCAAACCGGAGCTTCTTGCCAAGAAAAGCAAGGATCATACCCACTTCGGTCTGATTGGGATGAGAGAACGGGTTGAACTGTTAGAAGGAAGAATAGAGATTGAATCCGGAGAAAATCAAGGAACCAAAATAGTGATTCATATCCCGACAAACGTGGATAAGGGAAAGGAGTAGCAGGATGATGGAAAACCGTGATACTGGTAAAGCATCGATTAAAGTTCTTTTGGCTGATGATCATCAGCTGTTCCGTGAGGGACTGAAACGCATTTTAAATATGGAGGACGACATTGAGGTCATCGGCGAATGCGGCGATGGTATACAAGTGCTCGAATTCTGCAATCAGGATAAACCTGATATCGTATTGATGGATATTAACATGCCGATCGAAAATGGGGTTGAGGCAACGGAGAAATTGCGTGAGCTGTTCCCTGATGTCAAAGTGATTATCTTGTCCATTCATGATGATGAAAGTTATGTATTTGAGACGCTTCGTAAAGGGGCTAACGGGTACTTGCTGAAGGATATGGAGGCCGAGTCTCTGATCAATGCGATTCGTTCCGTGCATGAAGGACATGCGTTTATTCATCCGAAAGTAACCGGCAAACTGATCATGCAGCTGCGTCGTATGACGTATCTTAATGAAACAGGGGCAATGAGTGAAGGAGCTTCGAAGGAAGCAGGCGTTAAATTTGTCGCTGGCGACAATAACCCGCTCACACGTCGTGAGGCTGAAGTACTTCGCTTGATGGCAGAAGGTAAGAGCAATAAAATGATTGGTGAATTCCTGTTCATCAGTGAAAAAACAGTAAAAAACCATGTCAGCAGTATTCTGCAGAAGATGGAAGTGGATGACCGTACACAAGCCGTTATCAATTCGATTAAATATGGTTGGGTTACGCTCTAATACCTTATGTTTTTCGTAAAGCGGTATTCTTACGGTAAGTCAGTCCATTGGTTGATTCAACCTAGACGAAGTATAGATTGGTGTTCACTCGCGCCCTTTCCAGAATGTTGGATTGGTCTGCG
The DNA here is from genome assembly GCF_984798905.1 of Paenibacillus sp. SRL342. Taxonomy (NCBI): domain Bacteria; kingdom Bacillati; phylum Bacillota; class Bacilli; order Caryophanales; family Paenibacillaceae; genus Paenibacillus; species Paenibacillus sp. SRL342. The sequence continues at coordinate 6,483,936 of NZ_OZ481790.1, read as the reverse complement.
GGTTAATGGACTTTATCACTGCAAATGAGCAAAGTGTAAGGTTGTGCGGAACATATGTTCAAGCTTAGGCGTGAATGAATGACCTGGCCTGTCTTTCTTCGTCCGGTGTCGATCAGAGTGGAATATGAGCGATAGGAAATGCAAGTGTAACCCTTCAGGAAGTACAGCATATACTTGTTGTATACAGGGATGTTCGCCATGGGTGAGCATGACCTTCCGAGGAGGTGCAGTTGCCATGGTTGCTCATCTGACTATGATTCTGCTCATATACTTCCTGGCGGCAATGGCCGTTCATGCCATGCACCAGCGCCATCTTTCCCGTCCGGAATCTGAAGGTTTCGAGCAGATCCTGCTCATCCCTTCCAATCAGGCAGGGCGGATCGAAGGCATTGTAAGAGAACTTTGCCGGGAATTGTTATATCGTGGTAAGAGCTTCAGATTAACCGTTGTTGCTGATCGTACAGAAGCGGAAACGATTACGATTATTGAAAAGCTTATGCAAAGGCAAGGCATGGAGACATCTTATCTGCCTGCTGTCCCTGCTGATATTGAACGGGTAGCACAGACCGATCACACGTTTCGCCTGATTGATTTGCGTGAGTCAGAGCAATAAATCAGCATGTGAACGGGAAATGGGATTATCATTTCGCAGATCTACAGTGAAAAGATTACAGCAGAAGCTGTAGTCTTTTTTTGTAATTGTAGCCAAGTCTGCTTTTAAATTAAAAATGGGTTTTTATGCAATCTATGGTTATTGTCTGGGTATGAGGAGTTCTTGAACACTAAAATAAACTTTTCGAAGTCAGAACTCTTAATTTAAAAGTATAGACGATTCAGATTGGAAAAAGTTTCGCTTTTTAAAGAAAGATTCTGGTTATTAGCAGAATTGGTGTGTGTGAACCAGAGATGATAGATCAAATGATATAATGAAAGCAGAATCTTCCATTATATTGACCTATGGTATATTGAACCATATAATTACTTAAAATGGATGTTGAGCGTGGGAAATGTGTGTTTCTGGAAGGGGGTATCTTCTTGAGTATATTGGATAAGACGATCCGAACAGAATTTTTACATTACATAGAGGAAAACAAAATCCTTCTCTATCATTTTGCAGAGAGATCAGGCATTAATTCTGGAACGCTAAGCAGGGTGATTAACGGTTCACAGCCTGTATCGGTTAAAATTCTGGATATTTTGACAGAATACATGGGATTGGAAGAAGGATATTTTTATGAACAGTATGTGAGTGAGTTGTCTAATGATTCTACGATGAACTGGCGACGACTGCGTCCGTTTATCATACGCTGTGCTGAGCTTGGAAAAAACGATTGTATTGAACGAACTGTAGATCTAATGATGGAGAATCCTACGTATATCAAACCTTTGTTTGATTGTGCCGAATCATTCAACATCGAAGGGAGAGCGGAAGCTGCATTAATTATTTATCGTAAAGTGTGTGAGGGAGAACGGTACCAGCATGCCGAACGGCTGGCTATTTGCCAGTATCGAATATTTAAACTTTCGATTAATGATGATCAGCAAAATAATCTGGAACATGCAGTGCAATTCGATCCTTATGTCGTGCGTCTTAATGAGTTGGAGCAACTGGATGCGCTGAAGGATCTGATGAATCTATATCTCTCATTGCGTCGTTGGGACAAAGCGGAGCAACTGGCAACACGAATGGGCAAACTGGCGAGGGTACAATATGAAATCAAACATCAACGGATTAGAAGGGGGAAGAGTTATCAAGAGCCTTCCAAAGCGTTGTTTGGTTATATTTTATACTCGGATTTGATCATAGCATCAATATATGGAGAAAAGAATGAGTATCAGCAGGCGTTATACTACGTCTCATGCTATGAAAATCACGAGTGGGTTATTGAGAATGATCTTGAAGCGGAGCTTACAAAGAGTCAGTTTCGGGAGTGGGCAACAGCAAATAGGTACCTCTTTGAAATAATGACAGGAAGAATTGAGATTTTAGATGAGTATGTGGATTATTTATCTACAAAAGAAAATGAGATTCTACGTGGATTGTTTAAGCTTATTAAGGCAGCACTAAGTTATAATATAAATATGGATCATGTGTTGGAACGCTTTAAGACCGCGATATCATCATTTATGATCACACATGAGAAGGTAGGTTCTTATACCAATCAGATTATAGATGATCAGTTCGTGAATTTCTTGGCAGATGTAGCGGATTATTATCTAAACTCAGACCGGATTCGAGTTGGGATTCAATTTATACTGGATAGTTTGGCAATCTCAGCTAGAATTAATAATGATGCTTGTATGGTCAGAGGGTTCTGTACATTTGATTCCATTCGGCATTTAGCAACAAACGAAGAGCTTCATAAGTACACTACACTGCTGAAGGAGGTCCGAAAAGAGAGATGAAGATAAAATTCATAATCATTGCTACCATAATTACCATCACAACAATGGTGGTACCATTTAATACGTCTTCTGCTACGGAGAATGTACCACCTGAAGTTCCAAAAATTTTAACGACTAATTCTCATGGTCAAGGTGGTTGGTAGATATTATTTTATAGATTATAGATAGTTACCTGTAAGAGGATGGCCGCAATTCATTTTCTTATAGGTTTTTTGTATATCTGACATGAATCTTGGTTTTTACATAAGAGGTTACACTGTTTCATAGAGGTGAGGATGCTATGAAATATGTTGTGAACAATCAAGAAAACGACTTGGAACGTGAACGGGAAAGCTTGCATGCGTTGGTTGCGATTTATGGTTTACAACATCCAATGGTAATTAAGCAATCCGAGATTTTGGATGAGTTGATTAATCGGTATAATCGAATGTTTCTCAGGCATCTCCAAACTAAGTAATACATAACCGGTTCCTGTAAATTTTAGACCAACATGATTGAAGTAAATGTACTTCGTAGAATAAGGTTCATCTAGATGATATTTATAATAGTCCGGTTAGAAGTTGTTCAGCACTTAATCAGTAACCTGTAATTCGAGTTGGGAAATAAACTTTTTGTAATGGCTGAATTTGTAGAGTAGAGATTCAATTGGTATAGTAAATAAGTAGATTCATCATAAGAAGATTGAATATGGACATGAAGCACATGCTCCGGCGAACAGCCGGGTTGGCATGTGCTTTTTTTGCGTTCAGAGAAATTAGGATGGGGGAGCGTATATGAAGGTTGCTATATATGTGTGCCGTGTAGGTGAAGGGTGGAGCATGGTCTTGTCCCTCGATATTCGAGTGGATTTGGCTTGGTGGCTAGAGGGAGGAAGTGGTCGGCACGTGCTGCGCTGGTTGTTGTTAGATACGGCGTTGCCACTAAGTCAGGCATCTTGGTTGGTTGAACATTTTGATACGGAGCGAGGCATGGATCACTGGGGTGAGCGCGAATGGCAGAGCTATCTTGCGCGGAAGCTGGATGTATATGAGCTTGCCTCGGGGGAAGTTGAGGCCAGAAAAGGTATAGCAGGCAAAGCGGGGAGTGCCGCTGTGCGTGGCATTCAGGTAGGCGGGATGCCCGAGCCGTATCCCGCCGGGCAGTGGGCTCAGCTGGAGCGGGAAGCGGCCCTGCTAGCTGAGCGGATCAGCGGCCGCCAACTACTGGCGGCCGAGGCGGAGGCGTTGCTGGCGGATACCGCCCAGCCGCCAAGGGAGTGGCGCGCGGCTGCGCAGCTCGCGCGCTTGCACGGGCGGCTGAGTATCACAGCCGCCCTCGAAGGGCCTGCCACGCGGCGTCGGCACGCGTGGCTTGGACGCGCGCGGAGCGCGCCCCGCTGCCACCGTTGTGGCAGCGAAGCCAGGCAGCGCGTGCCCTGCGCTGCCTGCGGCCTGGCGGCGTGCGCCTACTGCGAGGCCTGCCTCGCGCTGGGGCGCAGCCGTGCTTGTGCGCTGCTGCTACGCAGTGCAGCGCAAGGGGCCGTGCCACGACGCGGCGAAGCACCGCGTGGTACGGCCTTGGCCCCCACCGGCGGCGGGCTCGCCCGGTGGGGGCTTAGCGCAGCGCAGAGCGCGGCAGCAACCGCGGCGCTAGCGTTTTTGGCCCGGCCGCCCGCAGGGGATGGGCCGGGGCGATTTTTGCTGTGGGCTGTGACCGGGGCCGGCAAGACCGAGATGATATTCCCTCTACTCCAACATACATTGGATCGTGGTGGACGAGCACTGGTCGCTACGCCGCGCAGGGATGTGGTGCTGGAACTAGCTCCGCGTCTAGCTAAAGCTTTTCTGGACACCTCACTCGCTACCCTTTACGGAGGCAGTGACGAACGCTGGAAAGACGCTCAGCTCACGCTCGCGACCACACATCAACTGATGCGTTTTCACCAGGGATTCGATCTCGTCATTATCGATGAACTGGATGCTTTCCCTTATCTAACAAATAGTAAATGATAAATAGACGAAAAAAATCAGTTAAATTCGTGTGCTTTGATATAAAACGGTAAAAACTTACCTTTTCCCGATGCTGTTTTCCCATTTTTAACTCTGCATTCGATGACTATCTCTTTGAATATCATTTGCATAAACTCTCTTTTGTCGGGATCGTCCATCACATCCCATACGTCTGGCAATCCAAAAACTCTTTGTATGTGCTCTTTTTGTTTGTTGTCGCCATAAGAATTCTCAATTAATAACAATCTCTCATGTATCATTGTTTCTTTTTCATCTTCTTCTTTTTTTCTGTCTCTCAGATCTTCACCACTTATCAAATCCTCCACGTACATGTACTGCCACTTTTTCCTTCTCTCGGATATGGATTTCAATTCTTTAGTCAGGGTTTCAAGTTCATCGTAAGAGTTGGATTCATCACTAGAAATTTCTACCTTGCTTGAATCAAAATCCATTTTACCAATGTACTCACGGATAAGTGATTCTGCTAAGTCTTGTTTTAGAAGAGGCAGATCGCAACCTTTTGAAAGAGATCTACTCGAACAAATATAATTGTAATAAGGTTCGCCAGGAGTTCCGTCTTTCTTTTTATTTCTGTATGGTCTACCGATAAGGGTGGCTCCGCAGCGTGCACATCTTAAAACACCAGTAAAACGGTATTCTCTTTTTTTGGAATGTCCGTAAAATTCTTTTCTTTTCATTCTTTCCTTATGTTCTAAGTACTCCTCCCAAGTATACACACATGGAAATCCTGTCTCAGACCAGATTACATTAACTAATTCGTCTTTCTTTCTTGATGCATACTTTCCGTTTTTCTTCTTTTCTCCATATCTTAACCTTCCAGCATAAAAAGGATTGTCGAGCACATACCAAACTGATTGCGCTGACCATGGCTTACCTTTTTTCAGATAACCTAGTGCATTCAGCTTTTTGGAAGTGCTGCCCAATCCTTCTCCACTCATATAAATTTCTCGCAATTTTCTTAACACTTTAAATTCATCAGCAGCAGCAAACATATTCTTTACGCTTTTATCCCAAGTGTATCCAAATGGAACGGGTCCGCCATGCCAATTGCCTTCTCTAACTAACTCTTCCATACCGAACCGAACTCTCTCTGAAAGGTTTTCCCGTTCCCACTGAGCCATTGCAGCTACTATGGTAATGAATAGCTTTCCCATTGCGGTTGTTGTGTCGTAAATTTCTGTGGAGGATCTAAACATAATGTTATTGCGTTCGAAAGTTTTTAATAATTCATACAAATCACTAACAGACCTTGTTAGACGATCTAGCCTATAGACGAGAATAACATCAAATTTTTTCGATTCAGCGTCATTTAAAAGGCGTTGCAACTCTGGTCTATTTAAATCTTTAGCCGACTTACCCTCTTCAGGATAAATATCTATAAGATCCCAACCATCTTGTGATTTGCAGAAGTTCATTAGCTTCTCTCTCTGTGCATCCAGTGAATATCCTTCTTTAACCTGTTCTTCAGTTGATACGCGTATGTAACCGGCAACTCTCATTATTCTCAACCCCTAATATTTAATATCATAACCAGACATAAACCAAACCAATTTACCTATTACACGTAGGGCAGGTTCGCCCTCACTACCACTAAATGTTTTGGCAACATGTTCTGAGTTATAGCTATCTGGTTCAAGCACAGTAGTGTTCTGTAATTGGTAGTAACGCTTCAAGGTAGCATCATATCCATTGATAGCAACCGCTACAACATCACCGTTGTTAGCTTCTTCTTGTGGTGTGATAAGCGCATATGAATTATTAGGAACTACTTTGTTCATGCTATCTCCATTTACTTTAAGAAGAAATGATTTAGGGTATTTCAAAGCAATGTTTTTAGGTACTTCTATATATTCCTCAACCTCCAACATTTCAATTGGAGTACCTGCAGCAATGGAACCATAAAGCGGTTTTACATAAACTCCTTGCTGTGATTCATTCGAATCTTCATAATCAATCATTTCCATTCCGTTCTCATCTATAAGATTACTTTTTTTAATACCAAAGTGTTTAGCGATCTTTTCAATAGCGCCCATTCGAGGTTCTTTATTGTTGTTTTCCCAAGTTGAAACGGCTTTATTAGTGACGCCAGCAATATCAGCCAAGTCTTGTTGAGACAAACCATATTTATTTCTAAGTGTTTTAATGTTGTTTCCGATACTCATAACGCAACTCCCGTTCCTGTTTTTAGTAGATTATATATCGAATGTTGAAAAAAATCAACTTTGGTTAGATTTTTTTAGGTTTTTTATTGTTGACAATCTACTTTCGGTAGATTATTATAGCCATATCACCAACGACAGGAGGTGAATACGATGAATTTTACACTAAAGCAAGCAAGACTTCTGTCAGGGTTTACTCAGGCACAAGTGGCTAGAGAGCTTGATGTACATAGAGATACGTACATGAAGTGGGAAAGAAATGCCGATTCTATGCCAGTCGGAAAAGCGAAACGTGCTTCCGAATTGTTTGGGAAAGGAGTTGATGAAATTTTTTTTACCCACGAGTCTACTTTAAGTAGATAAGAAGAATAAGGGAGTGATCAGTATGCAGCGTACGCAACCCTCAGAAGAGGCAATGAAGAATATGTATTCCTTTCTAGGGAGGATCTTACCGAAGTATGTGTCTGAAATTAATCAGATCACTGAGGAAAGGGAGCGACTAGCTTCAAATGATCGCTCTCAACACAAAACTGCTTGATTGGAGGCAATCGCATGAATCAATTGGTCTTTATACAGAACGGTCAAGCGGTAACAGACAGTCTGATCATGGCTGAAGTATTTGATAAAGAGCACCGCAACGTGCTTGCTGACATTGAAAAGCAAATCGAAAAGTTGGATGAGGCTGATTTAAATGAATGGAGGGTGCTGAACTTTCAGCAGACCCAGTATCAGCATAATCAAAACAAACAATGGTATCCCAAGTTCGACATGACAGAAGATGCTTTTGCAATTGTAGCAATGTCTTACGTTACTCCAGAAGCAATGAAGATGAAGGTGAAATTTTTAAATGAATTCAAACGAATGCGTAGCGAATTAACCATCAATACACAATCGTTATCTCCAGAATTGCAGATGTTTAATCAAATGTTTCAGGCTGTCGCAAAAGTGGAGTTGGAAGCAGCCGAGACCAAACAGAAAATTGTCGAGGTTCAAACCAAAGTAACTACCATCCAAGAAACAATCCTTCAACGAGATGACAACTGGCGCCAGAAGATCACAGGCATGCTTAACGGAGCTGCACAGCGATTTGGTGGACATCAGGAGATACGGAAGGAAAGTTATTCCCGACTTGAAGAACGCGCTCATTGCAAACTGAATACACGCTTGGCTAACCTCAAGGATCGTCTCGAAGAGAGTGGAGCAACTAAAACAAAGATTGAAAAGGCTAACCGCTTGGATGTGATCGAAGCTGATCCTAAGTTGAAAGAGATTTACTCAACCATTGTTAAGGAATTATCTATCGGTGCTTTGCTGTGAGTTGTGTAACTTCGTTCATATGATTATCAATACGTTGTTACCAGATTCTAAGTTTCAAAAAAATATATCTAGTGGAGGAAAGAAAATGGAAAGATATTTCAGATTAACAGAAGAGAACGCTTTGCAACGTGATTTCATTGCTTATAAGCATAACGCAAAACTTATAAGAGAACTCATTATAGAGTTCAACACGACTCACGGGATTGAGTCAGGCGTGTATTACGCAACGGATGAAGCACTTTACATCATTCCTACAGAAAATGATTTAGAAAAGCATTCATCAGTACTTTGCACTCCGATTGAAGAGGGTCTTAGGAAGTTTAAAATCCATTCTAAAATTGGTAAAGCGTGGTCCAAAGAAATAAAGGATAAAAACCTAAACGTCCTGCGGAAGCCGCCAGTAGCGTTTTACTTCCCTAGATTCGGAGGCGGTAGAATTCAAAGCAGAATTTTCGAAGTTAATGGAACTGTGTATTGTAGCCTGAACCCATGCGAAGACTCAAACATTGCCGGAATGATCGAGATGAAAGCTAGTGAGTTCTTTAAGGTCATAGAAGAATCTGAATCGAAGAAAGGATGATATAAATGCCAACACCTACTGAATCATTAATCGGTGCTTTCGAAAACTGCAAGAATCGTAACTGCACTAAGGAGCAGCTTGAAAGCTTCTTGGATCGGGCTAAGACACAGTTTGCTGGAAATGAAGGTATGCAGTCAATTATTGCACATTTGCAAGATCAAATTTGAGAGGGTGATAAGAATGAATAATTTGGAACAGACAATAGAAGAGTTGAAGGGCGAGGCTCGTGATTCTTGGAGTGGAAAAACAGGAGAAGAACGTGCAGAAAGACTTGAACAGTATTTGAGAGATAAATTACAGGAATACTCAGAGGCCTTGAACATTCCACAGGAAGAAGTCTTGGAATCATGGGAACGTAACAGAACTTACAGTGCAATTAATTATTATCAAGATTCGAATCAGCCTTCGATCAAAGCAGGTAAGGTAAAGGTTTTCGATTCTGTAGAAGACATGTTACAAGCAATCGGAGAAAAGAAATTTAGATGCCCTTCATGTGATGGCGTATCAACAAGCCCATATGAATGCAACAGCGGAATAACGGTTGTCAAGAAGAAATGTGACTGGAAGGTGTATGGGTTGTTCGGTGATTTAGGAAAAGGCATTCATGTATTCTGCAAAGACAAAATGAGTGGTAATACAATTTTCATGCCATTGTCTTGGGAAGAAGTTACTGCATAAATGATTAAAAAATGTCCATAAGGAGCGACTAACAATGAGTAAAAAACACTATCTGCTTAACGTAACCGGGTTCTTTGCCCAAATGGAGGAACGTATGAAACTGGATTGTCGGCCTAACATCGCTGAGCATGCCAAAAAGCAATATGAGAAGTACAACCGGCAGCTGGAAGCCTTACGCAAATGATGATTCCATGGTGGTTCTGGGTCGGATGGTGGCTAGCGATGAATGTGGCGATAACCATGGCGCTATGGGGGAGTGGTGATAAAGATGGACAGATTTGAGCAAGGTTTGCCTGATCCGCAACAAGCTAAGGTAGTGGGATATTGTGCTAATCCTTCTTGTGGCGGCGAGATTTATGAGGGGCAGCAAGCGGAATGGTTCGGTTTAGATCAATACCGTTGTATACCGTGTCTTTTTGAAGCAGAAGGAACATTAATCTCAGCAGAGGGTGAATGAAATGCAGATTCGTATCAAGGCAAGTGATGAATTCGAAGATAGATTCGCTCTTAGCTTATCAGGCGGTCAATACAAGGATAGCCCTTATCCAATGTTCGTTTTCCAGAATGAGATGCAACGCAATAGTTACGATCAAATCAGACGTCAAAGGAAGGAGGAAAACGGGGATGGATCAAATCAAAAGGGTAATCCGGAAGCTAGAACAGCTTCAAGAAAATACCGCAGTTCACGGGAATTCCGCATCTAGCATAATGCGAGAGACAGGAAACTTCTTGCAGCATGATTTGGATGAAGTCATTACATTGTTGCAAGATGCCCAAAACGAACTAGAAAGCAAAACGACTCCAAAGGCGGCAACCTCTGAAGTCGTGTAATACACATTTGAAATTGAATTTACGGTCATATTACCAAATTTCTAGGAGGTTGTAAATAGATGAACTCATTAAACCCGTTATTTCAAGAGGAACTGGATGAATTGGAACAGCAGGAACAAGAGGAACGCCAACGGTTTACCGTGGATAGTTTGGATTCTTTGAACTGGGCATTCCGCAAACTTGCTGCATTGGAAGCTAAAGGTGCTGAGGTAAACAAACTCGCTGATGCTGAAGTGTATCGTATCGAGGATTACCGCCGCCGTGAACATGAGAAGTTGCAACGTGATAAGGACTTCTTTCAGGCTCTTGTAGCGGAATATGCCGCACGCCGCCGTGAGGAAGATCCTAAATTCAAAAGCGAGAAGACTCCTTATGGTGCTATCTCATTTAAGAAGCAACAGCCTAAATGGAATTACAACGACCAGGACTTGGTGAGCTGGCTCAATGAACACGGATATGAACAGTTGATTCGGGTGAAATGGGAACCGAACAAAACAGATATCAAGAAGACATTTACGCTTACTGATTCAGGTGTAGTGGTGGATGCCAATGGTGAACCGGTTGAGGGAATCCATGTTGAATATCGCGGTGATGAAGTCGTCATCAAACCGGAGGTGTAAGTATGATCTTTTCTGAATCCAATGCAGCTATTTCAAAAGCGCTTGTTGCCGCATGGGGCGCAATTGAAACACCTAAGCATAACGCCAATGTTCGCGTTAAAACCAAAAGCGGTCAAACGTATGAGTTTTCTTACACTGACTTGGACGGAATTTTTGAAGCAATTAAAGAGGTGTATAAAGAAAACAAAATTGCGGTGATCCAGGATGCAAAGACCGTTTATTCCGAACGAGGGGCGATGGTGGCAGTTGACACCTTGCTACTACACGAATCAGGGGAATGGGTTAAATCCGATTCATTAAGTGCTCCTGCTAAAACAGAAATGCAAGACCTCGGTGGGCAGATCACATATATGAAGCGTTATTCGCTCTCTGCAATCCTTGGGTTGCCTACTGAGAAAGATGATGATGCCAATGGAGCATCTGGTAATGAGGTGGAGTTTACAAGTGATCCTCCAAGAAAACTATCTGACGCTCAAGTTAAACGATTATACGCCATTGCTAAGACGAGTGGAATAGATGCTGCTGATGTTAAACGGGCAATTATGAAAGATTACAACAAGACTCAGGCTGAAGACCTGACTAAGAAAGAATATGACGAGTTGTGCAGCCGCCTTGAATCGGCTGGGAAGGAGTAAATATGTTGAACAACGTTGTGCTTATTGGACGCCTAGTGCGAGATCCTGAATTGAGGTATACCCCTGCAGGTGTGGCTGTTACCCAATTCACTTTAGCTGTAGATCGACCTTTCACAAGCCAAGGTGGAGAGCGTGAAGCAGACTTCATTCCTATTGTTACATGGCGACAATTAGCCGAGACGTGCGCTAACTATTTGAGAAAAGGACGCTTAGCGGCAGTTGAGGGACGTATTCAGATTCGAAACTATGAAAACAACGAAGGAAAGCGGGTTTACGTGACTGAGATTATCGCAGATAACGTTCGTTTCCTTGAATCAGCCAATAACAATCGTCGTTCGTCAGAAGAAGAACCGGACGAACCAAGACGTAAAACCAATAGCGGCGATCCATTTGCAGATGATGGAAAACCGATAGACTTGTCTACTGATGACCTTCCGTTCTGATTATGGAGAACCGAGAAGAACAAATTATCCAGTATGCAAAGGAAATCCGAATCTTACGGAACGCCGCAGATGAATATGACGATGATACTCCAGGCGGAATAGTATCAAAGATTCAGTTACTCACTCAGGCTCATGTACTCATGGGCCGGGTATCCGCCTTTAAGGATGGAGAGTACAAACGGATCTATAGCCAACGGAAACGTGTCTACGCCGAAACTAAACGGGATGCAGCTAGGGGAGACAAGACAAACGCTGCTGAACTGGCAGTCCTAGAACACCGCGATCTGGAAGCTGAAGCATACGAAAAGATGCATTTTTGGAGAAATGAATTTGCATCCTTGACGGAGCATTTACATGAACTCAGACTCCGGTTAAGGGTCGATCTGAATACACACATTGGTGGTGACTAACATGGCGATACCATACAGCAAAGAACAACAGCTTAAGAGCAAGCGTGTAAAGCATACACAACGCCAAATGGGCGATATCAGCAGTACGGTGGATAGAGAACTTAAAGAACGTTCAAGAGGCATCTGTGAGCGTTGTGGTAAGGCTGTAGCTACAGAACGTGCTCACCTTACTGGACGGAAGCAATTGAAGAAGAAGACCGTTGTCACCGATCTGATGCATCTTTGCACACCTTGCCATGATTGGATGGATGAAACGACAGAAGGCATTCAAACGAGAAAATTCATTGCTTATGCAATCAATACGGCTCTACAAAATATCAACGAAAAATAGCGTGGTGGTGATATGGACGGATGGATCAGTCTCCATCGGAAGTTAATCGAGAGCGAGATATGGGAGAAGCCACCGCTTTATATCAAAGTATGGGTGTTCCTCCTCTTATCAGCTCAACATTCTAACTATAAAAACCTCAGACCTGGACAGGTGAGCACTAACATTCCAGAGATCATTGAGGCTTGCAAATGGCGTGTGGGTGCTCGTGTTGAGCGCCCAACTAAAGACCAAATTTATCAAATTATTGAGTGGCTACGAAAACCCAACGAAGGGGTACACGAAAGCAACGCGAAGGCAACGATGATCACGACAACGAAAGCAACGCACGGATTGCTTATAAACATCAATAACTACGGGCTTTATCAGGATAACAAAACTGACGAAAGCAACGACGAAGGCAACGACGAAAAAGCTACGAAACCGCTGCGAAAGCAACGGCGACCCGACAATATAAACAATAATGTTAATAACAACAATAATGAACAACAAAAAGAAGATAAAAAGAAATCTCCAAAAAGTCCTAAACGGACTTATTCAGAGGATGATCGATTTTATAAATTGGCTAAAAGATTTCACCAACTTGCTTATGAGAATGCAACGGAGATCGGAACAGCTCATCTCATTGAGAAACCAAACCTTCAGAAATGGGCCAATACTTTCAGGCTGATGATTGAAAAAGATAAGTGGTCTGAAGCTGAAATAGGCGAGGTTGTGAAATTCGCTTTGAAGGTGGATTCATTTTATCAAACAATCATATTCAGCCCTGATAACCTTCGAAAACATTACCAAGCTATTTTAACCAAAATGAAAACGCAGGGAGGCGGTGGACGTGGAAAGTATCAAAGCAGGAATGCAGGACCTTCTCAAGAGAGTAGAAGCAATGCAAGCCGCAACGAAGACCTCTTCATCGGAACAACAGAATCAGAAGATATTTCCGACGAACTCCTTCAGAGAATTCGAGGATAGTGAAGGTTGCCCTGAATGCGACTTTACTGGAACAATTAATACGTTCCGGTGGGAAGAAGACGAATCTTACACTGATGCCAAAGGACGTCCAATGAAACGGCAGGTTGCAGCAATTAAACCATGCTCCTGCCTCTTGGATAAAAAACTGGCAAAGTATACAGCGAACGAGAGTTTCACATATGAACAAAAGCAGCACACCTTCCAAAACGCTGTGATCGATACGAAGAATGCGAAACACTTCGTCAAGGCTAAGGACTTCATACGCGATATAGAGCAGCATCAGAAGGATGGGACATGGATGTATCTGTTCGGTGATGAAACGCGAACAGAGGGCAATCAGAGCGCCTACGGCACTGGTAAAACATACCTCATGGAGTGTATGGCTAATGAATTGGTTGCAAACAAGATCCCAGCCATCTTTATTACAGAAGAAACACTGTTCGGAGATATCAAGTCAACATACAGCAAAGAAGGTACTGAGACGGAAAGTGAAGTGTTAAACAGATACTTCAATGTGCCGGTATTGATGATCGATGACATCTTTACTTCATCGTATAAGGATTGGGCCGAGGGTAAGCTCTACAGCATCCTAAACGAACGGTTGGATAAAATCACGATCATGACAAGCAATTACGCTACAGGGCGAATACAGGAGCGTCTACCGGTAAACGGACGGAAGATTGCAAGTCGTATTGTGGGACAGTCGATGATGCTCGAGATGATTGGTCCAGATCGGAGAGAACGGAAGGCTAGAGAACGAAGAGATCAACAATAGAAAAGGAGTGACACCATGAAAGATCAAGCAGTTTTGTTTTATGCGATGAACGGGGTCTTGTATCCAGTTGCTTTATCTGAGAAGCAGTCCACTATGCTGCAGATGTTGGTCAAGATATTTGAACCCCTGCCGGTTGTGAAATCACATCCTCAAGGCGAAGCAATCAACCTTATCGAGAAGAAAATCGATGAAGCCAATTGACGACTATGACCTGATGGATCAGGACCCAGAAGAATTCCTACGCCGAGGCCGTGAAGCATTTGGAATAGAGGAGGTATCCCATGAACCCGCTGTTGAAAATGACGGACGACGAACTGATTGATACCACACAACAGTCTGAATTGGACTATGACATACGGATAGAGGCATCAAAAGAATATCTGAAGCGAATGGGAGTGATCGGAGATGACCGTGACGGAAGCGGAGAAGATTGAACGACCACAGCAAGACAAAAAGAGTATGACGAAAATTCATATAGCGTGTGAAGAGATGAATTTCACTTGGAAAATATCCCATGTTGAAGAGTTTAGGGACATGTGGCAAAGAGGCTGTTGTTTGATGGCAATCGCTGAGTATTTTAGCAGGCCGGTGATAGAAATCATTTTACTTGCAGCAGACCAAGCGGAAAAAGAAAAGATCAGTGAACGTCCAGGTGGGATGCTGGGAGGACTGCAATCATGGAAAGGCTGATCTTACCCGGCAAGGCACCTAGCGTAAACCATATGTACCGTAATGCTATGGTTCGTGGGCGCCGAATAAAAATCAAAACACCGGTGGCAGAAGCATGGTTTACAGACACAATCATCAAAGCATCGGTATGGCGCAAAGAGAATCAGTGGTCTACGGCAACGGGAAAGGTCATTGTAAGGCTTTGGTTCTATTTCCCAGATGCTAGGAGGCGCGACACTCACAACACCTTAAAAGCGATTATGGACGCCTTAGAAGACGCGGGTATTTATAAGGATGACAAAACGGCGTTACCTCAAATAATGGATTACGAAGTGGATCGTAAGAATCCGCGAATCGAAATAGAGTTCGAAAAAGTCGTATAACAACGAACTGAGGTGATTAATATGGATTTGGAATATGAACTCACTGAATCGGATTATAAAAGAGCGATTGCTAACGGAATTACACGAGATCAAGCGTACAAGAGATTCTATAACTTGGGTTGGGATAAGGAAAGAGTGGTTACTGAGCCGGTCAATAAAAAGGTTGATCGAAAACACTGGCATCGGATTGCAGCGGAACACGGCATCACACGAGACGCATTCAACACAAGGTTGTATCGAGGGTGGAGTGAAGAGGAAGCGGCTACCACTCCTAAAATCTCAATTGAAGGTGCACAGAAAAAAGCACATGAGGCATTGCGAAAATATCCGGTCGAGCTCCTTCAAAAAGCGGTTGATAATGGTATCTCGGAACAGACTTTTAGACGCCGCATTCGAGAAGGATGGGGTCCTGAAAAAGCAGCCACAAAGCCAATTTACAACAGACAAAATACGAAAGAGTTGATAAATAAATGAACCTAAAAATCAAAAAGATGCATCCAGACGCAATTATTCCTTCTTACGCTAAACAAGGAGACTCAGGATTTGATTTGGTCTCACTGGAAGATGTAATTATTTCTCCTGGAAAAACGATGAAAGTGCCAACGGGCTTGGCATTTGAGATACCTGAAGGTTATGAAATGCAAATCAGACCACGATCCGGATTGACGCTTAATTCAAAGTTGCGTGTTCAGCTTGGTACTATCGACGCCGGATACCGTGGGGAAGTTGGGATTATTGTTGATTATTTAAATGACGGAGATGACCTGATGAATATGTTCGTGATGAACAATATCAAGATCGAAAAAGGTATGAAGATCGCACAAGGCGTTATCTCTCCAGTAGTCAGAGTTTCATTCGAAGAAGCAACAGAATTAAGTAACAGCGAGCGCGGTGACGGCGGGTTCGGTCACACAGGCTTATGAACAGATTGAACGTATTGAATGAAATCAATCTCCTGATGGATCGGAAATGTAACGGATGCAAGACACGCAAGGTGATGGCAAAGGAAAATCCCAACAACATGATAAGAGTAGACAATCACTGTAACAAAAAATGTGATGTAGGTAAGCAAATCCAAGAACTCGGCAAGCAGCTGACCAAATGATCGGAGGGAAAGCATGCAGAAGCCAAACGAGGTGAGATATGACCCATATTTCTCGGAGATACCTTGGGACATCATCACAGACGACAAAGGCAAAGTGATCGGTGAAGTGTACTTGGTCTATCCAAAGGACGTTCCGGAGTGGATAAAGCCTAGGAAAAAGGTTCGGAGTTATCACCAATACAACGCATAACCCACAGGGAGGGATAGAACGTGGATAACAACACATATATGGGAGCCAACATTGAAGTGTATACACCCTCCGGACGGCTGTTTCGTAAAGGAAAAGTTTTCAACGTGAAAGGTGACGCCGTTTGCTTTGTGATCGAGGGAACGGACATTGAAACAGCGGTTTACCTCAGCCAAGGCGTAAGGATTGAGATAGTAGATTAATCCACCAATAAACCATCTAAGGGAGGATACACCCATGACATACAAGGTAGAGAACATTGTAGATTTCAACGATGGGATTGCTTTCGTGCTTGATAAGCCAATTGAGTACACCTATTACAAACACGGAAATTTGATTATCGGTTTGGACGAAACATGCACGTTTGTAAAGTGCTATTTATACCAAATGATACCCGGATTCGACGCATTTGCTGGTCATAAGTTTGATATCACTTTAGAGGACGGAAAGGTCATTCACTGTGATGGTCAATGGTGGGATGGAGGGTATGACAGAGCAGCTGAACTGCTTGGTGAAAAACTGGTTCACGCCAGTTACAACACTGCTGAAAACCTTCGCAATTGTTATGTATTTTACGGGAGTGAGGCAGTGGCGAGTAGCTTGGATCAACTTCGCGAGACATACACCGGGGAAGTTCAAGGATACTGGGCGTATGAAGCCTTTTTGAACGGAAGAGATAAGCCCATTAGAGAGGATCGGCCCTTCAAAGGTATTGGAAGGATTTAGGCTCACCCCACCGGGGATAACAGAGGAAGGGAGACAAGACACACATGAGAAAGCTGAGTGAAGAGTCGAAACGGAAAATGTCAGTAGCAGCGCGTAACAGATGTACTCCTGAATGGAGAAAAAGAAAGTCAGAAGCTTATTCAACGAAACTGGATCTCGAGAAAGTCAAATCCATGTATTCTCAAGGATTCACACAAAAAGAAATAGCTGATGAGTTGGGTGTTAGCCAGAAGGTAGTCTGGAGATTTATGAAAAACAACGGTATCCAGGCGCGCGTGGCAATGAAAAGAGATCAAAAAGGAACAAATAATAGTTCTTGGAAAGGTGGTAAATCCAAGACGAACAGAGGATATGTGACCGTCAGGATGCCTAGTCACCCTAGGGCGAAGGCTAACGGCTATGTATTCGAACATATCCTGATTGCGGAGAAAATGCTTGGGCGTGAACTTAAATTTATGGGTATGCACCATCCTGAAAGCGAAATTGTCCATCACATAAATGAGAACAAAAGAGATAACAGACCTAAAAATTTGAAGGTCATGACAGTTAGTCAGCATGTGAAGCTGCATAACTCAATAAGAAGATTGTTCAAGGGTGGTGATGCACATGCCAACTGAGGAGAAGATGAGAAAACTTAGCTTATTCTCTGGCATTTGACCGGAGGAATCGACTTGGCAGCTCATTGGGCAGGCATGGAGACGGTAGCATTTTGTGAACGGGAGCCGTTTCCTGTGAAGGTTCTCCAGAAGAATTTTCCGGGAGTGCCGATTTACGACGATGTATGTACACTAACCGCCGAAAGGCTTAAGGAGGATGGAATCATTGGAGACGGTAGAACAATTGACATTATTTCAGGAGGATTCCCATGCCAACCTTTTAGTCATGCCGGGAAGCGAGAAGGCACGAGCGACGACCGTTACCTCTGGCCTGAGATTGTACGGATTCTTGAAGAAGTCCGACCCACTTGGTTTGTTGGCGAAAATGTTGCTGGGCTCATCAGTATGGAGCAGTCCGACAGCGAACTTATCATGGAAGACGACACAACTATATGCGAGGAAGCGGAAATGGTCCTCGAAACCATCAAAAGCGATCTTGAAAACATTGGCTATCAGCCCTTCTATGTTGTTATACCGTCTAGTGCCGTCGGTGCCCCGCACAGAAGAGATCGAATCTTCATTGTGGCCTACACCGAGAGCCAGCCTGAGAGGGGATTGCCCATCGGAGAGAGCGCGGAGGACACCAGATCTGCCTGCGGCTGTGAAAATGTGGCCGACACCCAGGGCGAACGATCCAGAGAAACGAGGAAACATCAATGCGTTGGATCCCAGGAACGGGCTTCCCGGTGCGGTGAGGATGTGGCCTACCCCAGCGGCTCAGGACTCGAAGAATGCAACTCTGCCTCCATCTCAAATAGACAGGGACACTGTACCAGGAGCAGTACTACGATCGATGTGGCCGACACCTACAGCAAGTCAGGATTGGAAGCCAGTCCGTCCGTTGGCACCGTCAGAAGCTTCAGGGAGTCACGGAACGATGCTTGTCGGTGCAGTGGGTCACACTCAACCGGAACTGATAGGTGGTCAACTGAATCCGAACTGGGTGGAATCCTTGATGGGCTTTCCAGTTGGTTGGACGGATATAGATGGCCAGCAGGACAAGGAGCAGAACAATTTGACTGGGAGCCACGAAGAGTAACGGTTGGCGAAACTCACCGCACAGGTCGCCTGAAAGCACTGGGTAATGCGGTAAACCCGGTTCAGATCTACCCAATCATGGCAGCCATAAAAGCAATAAACGATAGATTGTAGCACCCCATAACAGAGGAAGGGAATACCCTCCCTTCCCACCACACCAAATTTAAAGGAGCGAATGAAGATGAATATCGAACAGCACAACCATCAAGTAAACCGTCAGATTGAGGACTTGGAGCACAGCAAGGGGAATATGGAAAAAGTGATGGAACGTCTTGCAAGGCTGGAAAGCGTTGGTCCGTGGTGTGTTGCGTATGACCAACTCGACAGTATCAAACGCCAAATTAGCTTTCTGGAGAGTGCCCGTATCTAAAATATAGGCGGGTTTAGGCCCACCAAAGGAGAGATAACACACATGAATTACTCTTCAGCTGCAACTGAACGTTTGGAATCATACAACGAGAAAGCAGATGAGTTAGATCTACAAGCCGATTGGCAGGCAGAAGTGGGACATCAATTCTATCTTTACATTCAAGAGGCTAAAGAGCGGCGGGAAAGCATCACGATGTCAGTGTTTGCAAAACGGATTGATAAGTTTGCCAAAGAGTATTTCGAGCAATGACGACGAGGCTTGGGCCTCTAACCAAGGAGGGATATACATGGACAACAGCTTTCTTTATTCGCACGAATCCAAGTGTATGCAATGCTCACGCACGGTTATTGTTCACGGTAAGCAGTCATATGTCGTATGTGATAAGTGCCTTCGCAAACAGTTTCGTAAAAAGTAATTTTGGAGGGATATACAGATGGAATACACAATTGAACGCACTGACAAAGACATTTTGAAGCTTGCCAAGTGGTCGTTCTGGTACACAGGCGACAAGCTCATACTTCGCGGCTATCGTTTATACACCAGAGAAACCCGTAGACATGGATACAAAATCGTTCAGGACTATGACGGAAGCAGACCGAATGACACGGGTCGCGGCAAGCTCAAGAAGGAAGAGGTGCCTTTCCCATACCAAGTGATGGATGAGCTTAAAGAGAGGATCACACATGATGCAGTTACGTTAGTGGGCAATACATGGGCTGATCACCAGGAACTGAAGAACGAATCGAAGATGAGGGAGGAAGAACAGTCATGAGTAAGCAGGAAGAAATCAAACAAGCGTTGGAATTATCGAAGCTGGGTCATTGGCACAAAGTCGAATTCGATGCCAAGGCTCCTGAATATATCGCTTATCTACTGGAAGAGAACAAACGGCTTCGCAGCACACTTGAGACAGCACAGTTCCACCTATCAAGAGAACAGTACATGAGCGCAGAGGATGCGATTGTAGAAGCTCTGTCGGTGGGTCAGGAAGGAGAGGGTAACCAATGAGCGATATCCATCCCCTACGCCAAGGAGACAAGGTTGTAATGCATACATGTGATGAAGCCAATTTCGCAGACTATCACGGTCGGATCTGGACATGTGGATCGAATGAATGGGTATCTGGTGAGGGTGTATACGCTGAGCGGCTTGTAATTTTGGACGATTGGTTGAACGGGCCGTTCCTAACAAAGTATCTGCAAAAAGTAAATGTAGAGGGTTGAGGCTAGGGCCTCTCCCTACTAAGGAGGATATAACACATGGCAGAAGTAAATGCGGAACTATATGAATTCATGCGCGAGCGTGAAACAAGCTTATATACACAGGAGTTTCATAAGAACAAAACAGTCTTCGCCTTTGTACGTGTTGACTTTACTGATATTGCTGAGTTTGTGTCTGTGGTTGGCGAAGAAACATTTATTGAACGCGGTTTGCAGATCACGCTTTGTTCGGACGATGTTTGTATCGAAGTCAATGAATTTATTGAAGGTGACGGACACTATTTATCAAGCTACAGAAAGTGCTTCTCTGACCACGACTGGGAACATTACGAAGGACAAATTAAAGAGATGGAGGATATATAGATGTTGACCCGGGAGCAAGTGTTGAATGCCTCTGATTCAGATCTGAACGTTATGGTGGCTGAACACATCTTCGGATGGCAGCGCATATCAGGCCCTACGCACGACCATGACGGACCTGTAGAGCATGGAGAGGTGTTGGTGCCTCCGAACATGAGTGAATTTCCCGCTTACGCTATGATGCCTCCAAGAGGGAGTGTGTCGTTATCTTATTTTGTCAATCGAAACTGGTCAACAAACATGAATGATGCGTGGGAAATGGAATCGGAGATACTCCAGAAGCACTCAGGTGTACGAACAAGGTATGTATGGAGATTGAAGTTGGTAACCGATTGGGAAGACAAACAGCCGCACAACAGAGAGGAAATGAAGTTGATCCACGCCACACCAGAACAACGTTGCAAAGCCGCGTTATTGGCTGTACTGGACTTATAAACCAAATAAAGGAGATTGATGACTATGAAATTTTTAGATGTGCTGAAAGGAAATTATAAGCTATTTTGCTGCAAAGTGTGCCACGGATATTCAAGGCGTTTCCAGTTGAAAGACGGTCATTGTCCACATTGCAGTGGGCCAGTAGATAAAGCGTAGATCATAGGCCGAAGGCCAGCGAGACGACCGAAATACTTAACGAAGTGGAGGCCGGATAAGGGTATCTGGTCTCCCCAAATAGGAGGATATACAAGATGAGTAAATACACCTGTGGCGAATGTTACACGGCGTTTGAGCTTCCAGAAGACTTGAGATGTCCAACATGCAAAATAAGAGAAATTGTGCCCATGCAAGACGAAGTGGAGCTGTTGGCTCCCAAGGAAGGAGCGGAACAATGATTAATGAAATTGACTACACGGAATTAAAACTGATCGACTTCTACGAATACGATATTACTCCTAATGAAAAAGGAGAAATGATGATAGTTTTCAAAGTTGGAGAGGACAGCTATATGCTACCAATTTCGATAAAGGCATTGCAGCAAATGCTGTGGTTTGCAAAACAAAAGAGGGTTGAGGAAGGAGCGTATAAGCATGACTCTGTATGAATTTGGAGCGAGAGCATGGGATACCGAAACCAAAGAGATGTCATACGAGTTCTTGGAACGGAACTGGTTGAAGGTATGCATATGGTCACCGTACATGGTGTTGATGCTTAAATCCGGGGTGAAAGACAGCAAAGGTAAGGATTACTACGATGGCGATATCGTTAAAGTAAGCAGGTTGAATTTTGAGAGCAGTGGCCCGTTGCCTGAAAATCTGGTAGTGAGGTTATACGGAGGCATGTTCCAGTTATTCAGAGGCAAAGAACCTTTAATGGGCTTACATTTGGGATATATAGAAGACGGAGAAGTGATCGGAAATATCTACGAAAACCCTGAACTTTTGGGTGGGGAAGGAGCGGATACAGAATGATAGAGTGGCATAAATACGATCCAACAGACCGAAGCATACCGAGTCACGTACCACACCTTGTATCGAATGGGGAACGGTTTATGGTTGCTATGCATCAGAAAAGCTTGGATAGCGCTGGATATGAGTGGGCGCATTCTAACGCAGGATATAGAGTCGGCGGCGTTACACACTGGGCACCTATACACCTACCTCGTGAAAATGCGGAGCGTGTCGAGATCACTGTCACAGAATATATAGGAGACGCTATATCTTCAAAGACATTCGAAATCGGTAGGGAATCACTATTCAGTATGCCAAAAAGATCTACAGCACGAGCTAATAGATTTGTTACCAACCGTTTAGAGGGAATTATAGAGCGTATCAACCTACCTGGGGAGGAAACATAAATGGCACAGTATGAGTTCTGGGCACGGTTAGATAAAAAGAATGATGTGATTGATATACCGGATGAAGAATTCGAAGGCAAGACTGAAAAAGAAGTTGAGGACATGTTGTTAGATAAGCACATCGCATGGGATCGCAAACAGATATATGGAGGCTGGTACAATCTTGTCCTACCTGGGGAGGAAGAAGCATGAGAGAGATCATTTTCAGGGGTATAAGCAAAGACAATGGACAATGGGTATATGGAGGGATCGAGCAGATGGGCGGATTATGTTTCATACGACGATGTGAAGTAAAACCAAACACCGTTGGACAGTTCGTTTGTTTTGACCATAACGGCAACAGAGTGTTTGAGAAAGATGTTTTGGAGGATCAAGACGGAATTAGTGAAGTCGAGTGGGTGCAAGAACACTTCGCATTCATGTTATTCAGACAAAATCCGAGCAGATATCAGCACATTGAGGCCGATGGGAAATTGAGATTTAAAGAGGTCATTGGAAACGTTGTGGAACACCCACACTTACTAGAGGGTAGGGATGAAGCATGATTGAGTGGCGCGAATTTGATAAAAACGATCGGAGTATAAACAGTCATATTGATTACCTTGTAACAGATGGGAATGCGATTGATGTTGGATTTTTTTCACATAGCCCTACTGGTTATAGATGGTTTAAACGAACTGTATCCGTCCCTTGGGGTGAAGCGATGATGATGAATGTAACACACTATGCACCTTTCTCATTCCCAAGGGTCAAGGAGGATCAGGCATGAAGATGACATACCAGAAACATGATAAGTACTTGAATAAGCTAGGTAAAGACGTTTCACGCCGTACTAAAAAATACATTAAGAACTACTGGTACAGGGAGTATGAGTGGTTTAAAACAACTGATGATTATCTCCTCTCGCTTCTCCCAGATTGCAAATGGTGTAATGGCGGAGGTGTCGAACGAGCCAGCATGTGGGACACAGGTTATGCTTGCCCAGATTGCAGAGGAACCGGAAAGCACGGATGGCAGTACGACAAAAATCGCAAGATGGTCATGATGAAAGAGTTCATCAAACCAAGTAATAACGCGATTAGGTTGAAGCGCAAGGGTGTACTGAAGCATAAGCAAGTTGAACGGTGTTATGTCTGCCAGAAAAAGAACGTATATGGATACAAGCCTGAATACTGCTGCGGCGGCAACTATATTGGGTTCGAATATCCGTGTGGCTGCATGGGATTACCACTGGAACCGCCGTTATGCAGCGTGAAATGTGCTGAAAAAGTATTTGGCAAGAGATCAAAACGAAGATGAGAGGGTAGGGAGTCTATACCCAAGGAGGATACAAAGTGAAACTAAAAACAGGAAACACCTACTGGGGATATGTTGGATCAAGAGAGGTAGAGCGCAAAATAAACATTATCGAAACCAGAAATAGCGGAACAAGATACATTAACTGGACACACATAAAAAAGGATGGATCATTAGGCGCATCCAAGTGGTCGAGCGAAGATAAGTTTTGTAAGTGGGTTAAAGGTCTTTTTGAGGAGGATACAAAGGATGGAGGAAACTAAATTGAAAAAAACTAAACTCATGACCGTCTTGCTTAGCATCGCGTTATTTCTGACAGCATGCACAGACGCAGATATCGCATCTTCCAACATATCTAAGGCGGCGGACAACTTCGAGATTCCTCGACGGATCGTGTTTTACAACGGCATCACAGACAAGTACATGTTAACGGTCGAGGGTCGTTGTTCACTTGGCAATGCAGACAATCGGGACCAACAACTGACCGTTACCTGTAAGGTGGGCGAGGATCAATATAAAAAGCATTTCCTCGGACTGTCCGACAACGTTACGTACTTCGCTGAACAGCTTGAACCAGTGGACGTAAGCGTGTATCACTACCGGGTCACATTTAAGCCGCAGGCGATATTGCCGGACATCGATCTTAAAATAAAATAATCGGAGGTAGCACATGAACAAACAACAATTGCTAGATCACATGAAGGACTTGTATAAACAGTCACCTGATATCAACTACGACCAAGCATTAGAAGATTGCATCACATTGGTTGAACGTTTGACTCATATTGAAGAACCTAGCGCAACGTTAAGACACACTTATGTATACACGGTTATATCTACAGGCGAATCGTCCGAGTTTAGTATCATGGCTAACAACAGCGAGGATGCCGAAAAGTTGATCTTACCGCGCATTGCAGATCTGGAATTCACCGAAGTATCAGACATAAGACTGGGCAAGTTGCTTTCGGTTAGCAAAAAGGTAGGCGATAATTACGTAGCCTGTGAAGGGTGTGCATCATAATGAAAAACTATCTAGAACTACTACAAGACATATTAACCAACGGCAAACCAAAGGGTGATCGAACCGGCACAGGAACGTTATCGGTGTTCGGACGACAGTTGAGATGGGATTTATCTGAAGGCTTCCCTCTTATAACAACCAAGAAGATACACCTGCCATCTGTGGTACATGAGCTACTGTGGTTCCTAAGTGGTGATACGAATATCAAGTATCTCCAAGATAATGGCGTGAAAATATGGGACCCGTGGAGCGATGAAAACGGGAATCTTGGACCGGTGTATGGAAAGATGTGGAGAAAAACACCAGAACACCATTGGACAGGCGGCGAAACTATATTTGATGAGGAGTATTACACCATTGATCAGATAGCTAATGTTATAAACTCCATCAAAACCGACCCAGACTCACGCAGGCACATAGTCAGTGCATGGAATGTCGCGATGATTGGAGACATGGCCCTACCTCCATGTCACTACACATTCCAGTTTTATGTAGAGGATGGCAAGTTAAGCTGTATCTTCAATATGAGATCCACCGATATTTTCCTCGGGTTGCCGTTTAATATTGCAAGCTATGCTCTCTTAACCCACATGATAGCTCAACAATGTGATCTAGAGGTAGGAGAATTGGTCTACAGCGGCGCTGATGTTCATATCTACCTGAACCACATTGAACAAGTGAAAGAGCAACTGACTCGCGAACCATATCATCTTCCACAGTTACACATCAAACGTAAGCCTGAGAGCATCGACGATTACGTATACGAGGACTTTGAGTTCATTGGGTACAAACATCACCCAACCATCAAAGCGCCTGTATCGGTGTAAGGAGTGGTTGTATGGATGAGATAAAAGTAAAAGCCAAAACACACTGGGTTTGGACTTATAGAGCAGCAGAGAAAAACCCTTCAAGATCTACACCAGGCGTACCAATATGGCCTCATTATTTAGAAGATGCTCCAAAGTCTTGGTTGGATGAAGGATTGATAATGGATTCAGAAGATTTCATAAAAGAAGGACAAACAACTATATTCGATTTTATGTAAAGGGGAGAATAGGCATGATTATGGCTCAGCTTAGTCCAGAATTAAGCGTTACTGATTTGGGAGAGGCCACAGTACTCAATTATCAAAAGTCGCGGAAAATAGCGGACAAAGCATATGACAGAGCTAAGACAAGCGAGAATGAAGCAGACAAAAAAATAATCTCGGGTATGGTATCTGATTGTGAGTATGTGATTGAATGGTTAAGCACTGGTAGACGTCCAGGTAATAAACGCGGTATAGAGCGTAGGGCTGCATATCAGAGAGAGAAACTAATGGACCCATTAATGATGCAGGCATACGTCCAAAAAGGAAATGCAGGAAGCCCTAGCAACCTGAGCGATTGGGAGAGGTTCCAGATCGAAGATGCATTGACGGGATTGAGTGATCGGGAAAGGGAATGTTTTGTAATGTCTCGTGGTGAATGCTTCTCATACAACGATATTGCAATGATGCTGGACATAAAAAAATCAAGCGTGAAAGAATATGTGGAGAGGGCACAAGTTAAAATATCCAGAAACCTGCAAAATAGCCTATTTTTATAGAGGATAATCGAATTACAAAAGAACTCTCCTTAGTGGGTGTTCTTTTTCGTTATTACAATAAAGATATAAATAGACAATTTAAGAAAATGAATGTAATCTTGTTATGTGAATTTCAATGAAAAGAAGGTGGAGTTTTGAAAAAAGACCAAGCAAAAGAACAGCGTGATTTTCCAGAAAAGAAAGATTTGTATTACATAATATTTTTCCTTGTAGTCGTAGTAGTGGTAGTTTTTGTTATGAAATTTGAAAATCCGAAATTTTTAGTTGATCAATTATCATTAGGAGCTACTCTATTTTCAATATTGCTTGCTGTTATGGCTATTTTGATATCATTTATCCAGTCAAATGAATCATCTAAACAGAGTATGCAAATTACAAAGGAAATAAGTGATCAAAGTGGAAAGATAGGAACATTAAGTGATCAGTATGCAAAGTTTATTGAGGAACAAAGAAAATCCAGTGAAGAAACAGGAGAGAAGGTTTTAGAGACGCTTGAAAAATCTCAAGATATCTCCCCTGAAATTAAAAAAGAAGTTGAAACGGTAATAGCTGAAGCAAAATTAAAACAAAATGACGCTATACTTGATTTTGAAAGTAATATCAATAACATTAACAATTTTAACTTTAATAATCAGATTGAATACGATTTTCTATTTAATTTTATTATTCAAAATTACAAAGGAGCTACTAATGTAGATGTAATAAAAAATGATTTTGAGAAATACATCGGACACAGAATAAAGCATTCAGATCTAATGCTTTATTTGGGTAGAATGGAGAAAATAGGATTTGGTAAGGTGTCTTTCAGAAACAATGATGGTAGAACGGAAATGGTATTTCATTTGAATTAAAATATATATAAAAGAGCCTCCCTGAAAGAGGCTTTTTTTGTCCCACCATACGCCACCTATAGGTAGAGAGAATAAACAACTCTCTCTCCATAGGTTTTTTTTATGAGAAGGGTATTCTTTAACTCTGCCGAATCTTGTTATTGAGAAGGAGGTGGAGAGATGGGCCAATATTCAAACGAGAAAGAAACGCTACAATCAAACATCATAGCAAAACAAACCCGTCTGGATGGACTTGAGCGTAGAAAACGCTCCAGAGATGAGTCGGAAGAATTGTTAAATGAAGTAATCGCTAATGAAAAGAAAGAAATAGCAACATTACAAGCACAGTTAGATAAACTTGCTTAACGCTTTTGCACCCTGAGGGGTGCTTTTTTTATTTGCACTCACTTAAATCAGATGGTAAGAGTGCGGTTCTTATACAGCCGTGGTCGCTGGTTCGAGTACAGCAGTGAGTATTTATGCATCATTGCTACAATTGTTTTATACTATCTCTATGGAGGTGGGTATGAAGTGTCGGAACATGAAGAGAAACTTCAGCGTCTAAATGATTTTATGAAGGAAAGGTTAACCTGGTTTGCGGAGAATTCTTTTAATGCAGATGAAGCGCACAGGGTTCACCAACAAGCATTGGCTGATCTAAAGGATTTTGAAAAAGAATTGGACGAAGAGTTCGCAAACCGGATTGCTAACGAAATACTAAAAGCAATGGAAAAAAAAGAATACGAAGACAACCACACGATTGAGAAGTTAACCTTTACTCCAGCATTTTATTATGATCTTGGAACTGGAGGGCTAATTCACATCGATCACACAGGCAAGAAGTGGTTTCAAAACGTTGCTGTCGAAATAGATCCGCGTCAAACAGAAAAGTTCATTATTGATAGTCGCCCAATGTAGGCGGCTTTTTTATTTCATCCGTCTTTAGCTTAAAGGTAAAGCAGAGCGCAGCCAAGCGCCGACATGTTGGTTCGACCCCGACTGGACGGTTACAAACAAGGCGTTGACAGGAAATGAAATTATATGGAGGTAATGGTCATGTATACTCAGCCGCATCCAGAGAGCGGACCAACGAAGGTGATTGTGGTCAATGGAGACGAAATTGGCTCGGGAGAAGGTGGAGGAGCTGCAACCCCGCAAACAGTTTCTATTTTGGGTGCCGGTAGTGCAGTGGGAAGTGCAGCGTATCCAGCATCAGGCGTTGTAGAAAGATCCACAGATATTACGGTGTACTACGGTTCCTCCAATCAGGCAACAACGGGTACGTTCAGTACGTTCTTGATCGACATTAACAATAGACAAAGCATTCTTCCAGGTATACGACAAAATGTGAGCATTGCTCAAGTCACAAGCGCAAATGTGGGTGATGTTGTAACCTACACCATCCCAGCAGGATGCAAGTTGAGAGTTGAATACACAGCTCCAACAGGTGGCGGAACACTGTCCATCAAAGGAGTGGTTGGATAATGTCAAAGGATGGTTTGATAGCAGCGGCGGCGATGGGTGAAGCCCAAAAAGCTAATCGCGGAATCGCACCTTATGGATTTTCAGACACCAAAGGTAGAGAACAATACATCCCTCAGTTCAAGAAGCTTGAGGGCGATCCGATCTACACAGCGGCAAAGGCGCAGACTGGGAGTATGTATTGGTTTAGACCTATCGAGGTGGGACACTTAATTCCGAACGCCAAAGGTAGATTTTATGCAACATATTCAACGAACCATAATGCCCGTGGTGGTATCGGGTTGGCCTATGCCAACGATCCTAAAGGACCGTGGACCAGACATGGTGAGGTATACGTTGATACGGTTGAAGGTAATTCAACAGAAACACCTTTTGTTATGTGGAACGAGACGGAAAAACTGTTCTTCATGTACTATCAACAAAGCGGACTCGGCATAAACCAATCTACAGCACTTGCGACATCTACGGATATGCTTACATGGACAAGAGTCGGACTTTTGCTTGATAAGCCGCCTAACTTCCCAGGAGATGGACACACAGGGTATTTCGCAGTGTTCCGCACAGCAGAAAAATGGTACGGGTTTTCTGTAATGGGCGGCGGTGACTTTGGGCGTAAAGCGATGTGGATATCCCACAACGGGAGACAGTGGTTGTGTGACCCTAGAATGATGCTTGGCGGAAATGATGCAACTTTAAACTCGGTGGAAAACTTCTCGCGATCCAATGCAGGGCTTTTTGTCTACCGTGGTCAAACGTGGTGGTTAGGCATGCTTTCCGCATATGCTTCCGGTGGAGTCGCGACCGTAGCACGTCCCGCCATTGCGCTAATATCGGATGACTGGCGAACGCTCAAAGACAAGCCGAAACTTATCATGGACATTCCGACACTGCCTTGGGAAACAACCAACATGCAATCTATGACCGTTGCGGTGTTCGATGGGACAATCTATGTGTATTACAATACGGACAACAATGTGGGCCTTGCCTACTCAGTGGAGGTGTAGGGCATGCACATTACCGGACCTGATGGTAAGTTGATCCCATACGGCAAGGTGTACAAGTCTTTGGTAGCTGATTTCACAGACGGAACAATCCCGGCATGGCTTGAAACTGCAACTAAACTCGCGGCAGATGCTGCAGAGGTCGTGGGAGCAGGGACGACATTCGAACCGCTACCAGGCAGAGGTGACATAACTGTAACAGCACCAAGAACAAACAATTCATACGCCGATATCCGTACCAAGGTCAAATTCGATCCAACCAAATTCACAGCTATCAAATTCACCCTTGAATCATTGCAATTCACCGGAAATACATGGCAGACCGCGCAAATAGGCATAAAGACATCTGATAGCACCGCAGGCATTACGATGTTGCAATCCAACACCTCGGGAGCAGGCGCGGTGATCAGGGTTTATCGTTCAGCAGGAGCTGGTGGAAACGTCGACAGACCTATCAAAATGGCCCTGCATACGGTCGGACTTGCAGGTGATGAAGGACAGAACCGAAAAAATATTTCCTTGGTTTTGCTCACTGGTAAGCAGTACAACGCGGCACATGAAAGGCAATTCGTGCTCGTTATGAATGACGACCAAGTGGGAGCATATGAAGAAATCACTGGATTGCTTACACCTGGAGAATACATTTGCACAGCTCGCCTGAGTCCATTGGGACTGCCAGCAGAACAACCAGAACGTTACATCAAGACATCTAAAGTTAAAGTTGAGTTGTGGAGTAACTAGAAAGAAAGGGTAAATCTATGCCTGAAAAGCTGTAGAGGTGGCAGCGAAGTAGGGCTTACTCTTATTATGTATGGAAATAATCGGAACTTGATACGAGGAAATGAAGTATACTCTATTATGAGAATAAATCATAAAGAGGTGCGTAGTTTATGGAAACAACAACGACAATGATCGAGTGTCCGAAATGCGGATCGGCAAGACAAGAACGACAAACAAGACTGTTTCTATTCCTGTTTCTGTTAGGCGGAGGAAGTTGCTTGATCTGGCTAGGGTTAATCATGTGGCCTGCGATGATTGTAGCTATCTCTATGATACTAATCTCACCGGTGGTGTTCGTGATGCCAAAGGCTTACAAGTGCCTGGACTGTAATCATGGATGGGCTGAAAAGCAGGAATGGCGGTAACATTAGATATGCATACATAATGCCAATGACGGCAGTGTTTTTCATAAAACCACAATCAAATTAATGAGGGAGCGGTGATCTATTATGTTAAGCAAATGCGATCATTGTCAGCATGAGTTTCATGTGGATGGATTCCCGATAGAGGACTTGCCGGATGGAATAAAAAAGACATACTTCGATTGTCCTAATTGCCAGCACAGGTACACTTGCTTCTATACAGATGCCAATATCAGACGAACACAAGCCATGATACGCAACATGAGAGGCTCAAAGGCTGGGCTTGATGCTAAACGGGATGCATTGGTAAAGCAAAACAAGGATGCAATGAACAAGCTCAGACAACGCATGGAGATGCAAGTCGAGTAGATAGTATATAAGGCCACACATACGAACTAAAGCCATGCTTACATAGGTGGCTTTTTGTCATGCCAATAAACATAACGGAGGGACTCTTAATGGTGATTAAGAAGACAGTAGCACCACCGCCGACCGGAGGAAGCTCAGTGAACAAACCTTCTACACCTGTTCAGGGAGGTAAGATGACAGTTGTTGTTAACCTCAACCTAATGAGCACACACGATATAGAAGAAGCTCTCAGGGGAGTAGAGTCGGCTATAGAGTATGGCGAAACAAAGACGCTTGTGGTCAATGTGAACGTGATTGATATGGGATACGTTGAAGATGAGGTGGTTGACTATGGATAAGAACAAGCCTGCCGCTATGAACATCAACGTGAGCGTCACAGATACGGAAGTATTTAAGGATATTCTCGTTGTCATACACAAGGTTGTTATGGATGATCGCATGCCTGCTGACCTAAGAGGTGATGCAATAGCTTGGTTTAAGGGAGCAGGCATTCACGATAGAGAGTATGCGATCTTTGTGGATCATACCATCAAACCAATGACTACATTGGACGCAACTGGATGGCCTGTTAAGGTTGCTCCGTATCAAGCTAAAGAACAGATCGTCATCCTCTGT
Source organism: Paenibacillus sp. SRL342 (assembly GCF_984798905.1). Classification (NCBI taxonomy): domain Bacteria; kingdom Bacillati; phylum Bacillota; class Bacilli; order Caryophanales; family Paenibacillaceae; genus Paenibacillus; species Paenibacillus sp. SRL342. Next base: position 6,451,927 of record NZ_OZ481790.1, on the reverse strand, counting down.
GATAACTATTCACATGGCAAATCACAATGGCAACACATCCGCCATAAGTACAACCCTGATGCAAAACTATACTTCATCGGGGAGAACAAGATACCTGACGGGTTAGCACCAGACAAGGTTGTATGGATGCGTGGGTGGGAGAAGAGTAAGGGCAAATCGTTCGTATGGTTGAACACCAAGGGCGAGTATTCAGAGATCGTTGATGAGACGGGTGATCATGGATGCGAAGGGTAGAGATAGCAGCTGTAGTTCGCGTTGTGTCTTTGTTTCCATACAGCGTTAGTTTCTTGTTCGTGTTTAACAACATGCTTATATCAGGAATCGTTACATTGGCAGTGGCTGCCTTAATACATGATATCGGCAATGGCATAGGGGAGGGTGACTTGTGATACAACCACTTATACAGCCGCAACAGGAACAAGATGGATACAGACCACCATTCGTCATGATAGACGAACCATATATGATAGATGAACTATCTGCATACCTCATTGATAAGTACATGCCTAATCGTGTGGTATGTAAACCTAATAGGGATAGGAGTGGTACCTATGATCAGACAGGAGAAGCGTAAACGAAGGTGGTTGGAGAAGAGCGGGTTTACGTTTGTGACGGCAGAAAATGAACATATCCTTGAAGGATTAGGGGTGCTTTATAAAAAGCCGTGGTTACTCAAAGAACATCGATTACCGGTATATGCATTAAAAGAAATACAGTTGTACGATACCTACGACAATGCTTTCAGAGAATCAATCTTTGTTATTAGTGAAACGAAGATGGAAAGTAATCAATTGCATGAAATAAAGTTGGAATACATCCAGTGCACAACCGACCCTAACGACCGGAAGAGAAAACGCAAAGGTATCCGAAGGTGGTGGATGGACATCAAGGATCAGTGGTTAGCGCTCATTAAGCATGGTGTTAACCCTTGGTGGTGATCGATCATGATAAAGAAAAAAGTAAATCCTTTTTATAAATCAACAGCGTGGTTGAAATGTAGGATATTAATCCTTGAACGCGACCACTATCTATGTCAGCCATGCATGAGAGCAGAGAAGATAACCACAGCTAATACGGTCCATCATATAAAGCCACTAGAGGATTACCCAGATCTAGCACTAGAAGAGGACAACCTAGAGAGTATCTGTCCAACATGCCACAACAAGGAACACCCTGAGAGAGGGAACAAACAGAAGCGTAAGAAGACAGAACGGATGAGAGCTACTGTGGTGAAGAGTACACCGAACAGGGTTGAGTATTAGAAGACGTCACTAGAAAGCCTGAGAGGTGTCTCTTAGCTTCCTTATGGAGAAGGTAACAAAAGGATGTCGGGGAACAGAACATAGCCCCCCTACCCTTTTAAATCGATCCAGATCAGTACCGGGACCGGCGTGGGAGTTTCGTTTACACCGAGGGGTAATTTTTCATGAAAGGGGGGTACCGGATGGCAGCACCTACTGCGAAACAAATAAAAGAGTATCTTGGTGATTCTTACGAGGCATCAGACGAACAGATCATTCAATTGTACATCGAAACACATGCGTTCTACTCAAGACTCAAAAAAGAGATAGATAAGTCAGATCTGATGTACGAATATACCAACAAAGCAGGGGCGACTAACTTAGTGAAGAACCCCCTTTCGATAGAGCTCACCAAAACAGTCCAAACGCTTAACAACCTGCTTAAATCTCTTGGATTAACGCCTGCTCAGCGTAAAAAGGTTGTGAATGCTGATGACGATGACGACCTTAGCGACTTCTAATGCTTTTGATTTCGAAGAGTGGTACACAGGATGGAAGAGTGAGCAGGTAAGAGCAGGAAACATCTTGTTTGACCCTTCTGACCGACTATTAACAACGGAGTACGCAAACAAAGTCGTTAACGGTCAGATAATCGCCAGTAAAAAGGTAGTATTAGCCGCTAAAAGGCATCTAAGAGACCTGAAAAGACAGGGAACAAAACACTTTCCATGGATCTTCGTTGAGGAAACCGGTCATAGACCAATTCGTTTTATCGAAAAGTTCTGTAAACCTTCACAGGGTGATTATGATCAGCTGGTGTTTCAACCTTGGCAACATTTTTGTATTGGCTCTCTGTTTGGTTGGGTCCACAAGGATACAGGAGTAAGAAGGTTCCGTGAGGGAACTATTTTTCTTGGTCGGAAAAATGGTAAGACTACCATGATTTCAGGTGTATCAAACTATGCTGTGTCACAAGACGGTGAATCCGGTGCTAGGGTTTACCTTCTTTCCAATGCAAAAGATCAGGCTAAACTCTTATTCGATGAATCAAAGGCCATGGTCGAGGCGTCTCCTACGCTGCGGAAAAACTTCGTAGCATTAAGAGATGCGATCAAGTACAACAAAACCAAGTCGAAGATTGAAGCTCGTGCCAGTGATAGCAAAAAGTTGGATGGCTTGAATACTCATCTTGGTGTATTTGATGAAATTCATGAATTCAAGGATTACAAGCTCATAAACGTTATCAAAAAGTCTCGTGGGTCCAGAAAACAACCGTTAATCCTTTATATAACCACCGCAGGGTATCAGTTAGATGGGCCGCTGATGAATTATTATGAGCAGGCAACTGATGTGCTGGATGAGGTTATTGAGGACGAACGTACATTTTACTTTATGGCTGAGTTAGATTCTGAAGTCGAGTTTGATCGGCCAGATCTATGGATCAAAGCAAATCCCAGTATGGGTGTATCATTGCATCTGCCTACGCTGAGGGAAGACTGGGAGAAGGACAAGCGTACACCTGCAGAAAGATCCGACTTTATCACTAAACAGTTCAATATCTTCGTTGACAATGCCGATGAATCTTTCTTGGATTTTGCTACCTTAAAGAAAAATAAAAAGGAACGGGATCCGGAAGACTTTAAACATGTTCCTTGTATCGGGGGATTTGACTTATCTGATTCAGAAGACTTTACAAGTGCGTGTTTGGAGTTCCCAATCATAGAGACTGGTGAGGTTTTCGTAATATCACATACCTGGGTTCCTATAAAGAAAGTTAATTTAGACAATGAAAAACTTCCTTTTAGGGAATATGAAGAGGCTGGCCTTTTAACCATCGTAAATGAGGAATATATACGCAAGGAGCTCGTTTATGATTGGTTCGTGGAGCAATCAAAGAAATACATCATTGAGATGATAACGTATGACCCGGCTAAGGCCTTTGGTTTGGTTGAGTCTCTTAACAACTACGGATTTAAGACTGAGGTTGTTCGGCAAGGACATTTAACACTAGGACCGGCAGTTGACGATGTGAAAGAAAGGTTCATCGACGGGAAAGTAATCTTTAATAACAACAGGTTATTCCGCTGGTATATCAATAACGTGAAGATGGTAGAAGACAGAAATAGAAATAAACTACCAACAAAGATAGGCCGCTACCGTAAAATTGACGGTTTTGCGGCCTTTTTGAATGCCCACACAGAGGTCATGAAACGTATGGTTACCCCAGTTGGTAGAGGTGATATCGAGTTCATTTCCATCAACGACTTATAAATAGAAAGGATGTTTATCCATGGCTAATACAGTGACCAAAGAGCAAGTTCTGGAGATCATGGAAAATTCGGAGTTCGAGGTATTTCACAAGGTTTTCGGAAAGCAATGCATCGTTGTTGCGAAGCTGCCAAACGGCTTTACAGTTGTCGGTGAATCGGCTTGCGTAGATCCGAGCAACTATGACGAAGCAATTGGTGCGAATATAGCCAAATCCCGTATTGAAAATAAGATTTGGGAGTTGGAAGGGTACAAGCTACAAAACGCACTCTCTTAATCGGACACTGAGCCTGGGAAGGGGGTGAGAAATTGAAATGGCATCAAAGATTAAGAGGCGCTGTTAAGGGAGTTTTTAAAGCTGCTGCTTCCGGCTGGAAGGGTGCAGGATTTGATTTTTCATCTTGGGCCGGGCGAACGTTTTGGGGGATTGACAACAGCAAACTTGCTTCAAACGAAAACATCTTCAGCGTTATTACAAGGCTTGCCAACACTATATCTGCGCTGCCACTCAAGTTGTACCACGAATATGCGGTCGTTACAGACCACAGTGCAGCTGATCTACTGATCAACAACCCTAACCCCAACATGGCCGGTTGGGAGTTGTTAAATAAGCTGGAGGTAAGCCGAAATGAAACGGGTAATGGGTATGCAATAATTCAAAGGGATATCCGATATCAACTTACATCCATAACGCCTGTCGATTCGATGGCTGTTACACCCGTTCTCAACATAGATGACGGGATTTTGTGGTACGAAATCCAGGGCGTGAGAGGTTCCTATTATGTCCACAACATGGATATGATCCACGTCAAGCACATCACTGGAGCTACAAGGTGGCAGGGTATCAGCCCGCTGTCAGTACTCCGGAACACGCTTCAGTATGACAAGGCTGTTCAAGAATTCAGTTTATCAGAGATGGAAAAAAAGGACAGCTTCATCCTTTCATACAACGCTAACGTGGATGACGAAAAGAGGAAAAAGATCGTCAGTGACTTCAAGCGCTTCTACAACGAAAACGGTGGCATCCTCTTTCAAGAACCTGGCGTCACCATTAATGAAATCGAGAGGAAGTACTTCTCGGCCGACACACTCGCATCCGAACGAATCACAAAGTCGAGGGTGTCCAATGTCTTCAATATTCCGGTCACATTCCTGAACGATACCGAGGGCCAAAGTTACGCTTCGAACGAACAAATGATGATTCAGTTTGTGCAAATGAAGCTCACGCCGGACGTCCGTCAATATGAACAGGAATTCAACCGTAAGTTGTTGACCGAAAAAGAACGAAGACGAGGCCTGTATTTCAAGTTAAATATGGGTTCTTTGTTGCGTGGTGACACTGCTTCGCGGACAGCGTTTTATAACGTCATGTTGCGGAGTGCAGGAATGAAGCCAGACGAAGTTAGACGTCTTGAGGACTTGCCACCGGAAGGCGGCATGGCGGATAAACTTTGGATCAGTGGTGACTTATATCCGGTTGATATGGACCCGACGCTCCGGAAGTCTTCCAGCACAGGAACAACAATGAAGGGGGGTGAGAATGAATAATGAGCGAAAAAAACAAGAAATATTGGGATTTTAAAGCCGCTGTTAATGGGATTGGAGAGTTGTACATCTATGGGGACATCGTTTCATGGGCGTGGGACGATGAAGACACCAGCGCGAACAGCTTCAAACGCGACCTGGACAACCTTGGTGACATTACAACCCTTAATCTCTACATCAACTCACCCGGAGGTTCGGTCTTTGAGGGCGTAACAATTTACAACATACTTAAGCGCCACAAGGCAAGAGTGATTGTCTACGTTGATGGTCTGGCAGCTTCAATAGCCTCCGTTATTGCAATGGCTGGTGATGAGGTGCGTATGCCGCGCAACGCTATGATGATGATTCACAACCCATGGACATTTACATGGGGGAATGCCGCTGAACTGCGTAAAGCTGCGGACGACCTGGATCGTATCGGTGGATCGATGAAAGAAAGCTACCTCGCTAAGACAGGAGACAAGCTGGAAGACACTAAACTCACCGAATTGCTCGATGCTGAGACATGGTTATCGGCTCAAGAGTGCTTGGACTACGGTCTATGCGATGTGATTGAAGCGGCAAACCAAACGGCTGCATCGATCAGTCAAGAACTGTTTGCCAAGTACCGTAATGTGCCACAAGATATCGCTGCAAAGCTCAATGAGCCAGAAGCGCCAAAGGCCAGTGGTAACGATGAAGAAACAACGGCTTATCTCCAGCGGATCAAAGATACTGCTGGAATGGAAATAGAAAATATTAAATCATTCCTGGGAGGAATTTAAAAATGGCAAAAACACTGTTTGATGTGAAAAATGACTTGATGACAATTGGTAATTCTTTGGCTGCAACAAAGCAGGACATCCTTGCAAGCGCTGGTAACCCTGAAGCTAAGCTTGAAGACATCAAAACACTGGAAACAAAAGCAGCTGGACTACAAGCTCGTTTCGACATTTTGAAAACTGAGCACGACCAAATGGAGGCAGATCAACAAGCGTCACTTAACCGTGACCGTAACCCAATTAACAGTGCTTCTGATCCTAAAGCTAAAGCGACATCCGCAAAAGCTGCTTTGATCCGAGCCGCTGTTAAAGGTCAACCTGTATCTGACGAAGTTCGGGCTGCTTTGGGCGATGGTAATGGTACAGGTGGTGACAAGATCTTGCCAACTACAATGACGACTGAGCTTCTTCATGAGCCGTTTGTCAAAAACCCATTACGTGATGTTTCCACATTTACGAGCGTGACAAACCTCGAAATCCCAAAAATCACGTTCGAACTGGACGATGACGATTTCATCGCGGACACTGAGACAGCTAAAGAGCTAGAAGCCACTGGCGACGTTGTTTCGTTTGGCCGCTTCAAATTCAAGGTGTTTGCGCCTATCTCCGAAACAATTTTGGCAGCTACTGATACGAATCTTGTTCAAACGGTAGACCAGGCATTGGGAAGTGGTCTGGCAGCTAAAGAGAAAAAAGTTACATTCGCTACTACTCCGAAAGTTGGAGAAGAACACATGTCCTTCTACCGAACAGTTGACCCGATTAATGTTGTTCCTGGCGCGTCCTTGTATATCGCGATCAAGAAAGCCATCGCTGATCTTCATGAAGACTATCGTGACAATGCCAAAATCGTTATGCGTTATGTAGATTACATGGACATCATTGAGGTGTTGTCTAATGGCACGACTAACCTTTATACGGCTCAACCCGAGCAAATCCTAGGTAAACCAGTTGAGTTTAGTGATGCTGCGGTTGATCCGGTTGTTGGTGACTTCCGTTACTCCCATTTCAACTACGACCCACAAATCCTCTATGATCGTGACAAAAATGTTCGTACGGGCGTGTGGGATTTCGTCTTGACTGCATGGTTTGACCACCGTATTAAGCTGAAATCCGCTTTCCGTATCGCAAAAAAGTCCTAACCCCGAACGCAACATTCGATCCAACGGGGCGAGAGGGAGAACATAACGGTGTCATGCATGCCGAGTTTGCCTTGCTGGACATGGACGGGGTTAATGTATCCCTTGCTGAAGGAAATGTAGAGTACATCAAACAGAACGGTGTCAACTTGGTACCTGACGACCAGGAAACGCTATGGTTCAATGTTAGCAAGCCAGCCGGACAGTATGTATTCGAGGTTAAGACCAAAGCAGGAACAGAATATGTAGCAGTCCTTGACTGGATTCCAGACCCTACGCCTTAAAAGGCGGGAAAGGGGTGTTTGTCATGCTTGAATTAACGCTTGATACACTCAAAAAGTATCTGCGGATTGATGGGTTTGACGATGATGAGATTCTTAATCTCTTAGTCGAAGCGTCCAAAGAGTATCTGACAGGCGCAGGCGTACCGGAGTCGAATTCGGCTCTGTACCGCCTGGCTATCATGATGCATGTTGCTCTCAATTACGAGAACCGTAACCCGGCTATCAAGATTGAGAGTATTAACTTTGCGTTGCAATCCATCATTTTGCAGATTAAGGAATGGGGGAAACCGGAAGATGAAGTATCCAGTGATACAGACGTTTCGGGAGAAACCGAGGTTTAACCGTTATGTCAAAGGTGATGTTTACGAGACTGAAGACCCTGAACGTGCTGAACTGCTCCAGAAAGAGAAATTTATCGGACCTGAGGTTCAGGAAAAACCGAAGTCAAAAGCTAAAAACACAAGTAAAGGTAAGTCAGACGATCCGGGCGGTGATATAAATGAATCCGGCCAAGCTGAACCGAAGGATACTCCTGCAGAAGCGGAGTGAGCCAACAGAGGACGAATCCGGATACCCTGTAGCGCCTGAGAGTGAATGGGAAGATGTATTTACCCTGTACGCATCTCGGGAGCCACTAAGGGGTCGTGAGTTCTTTGCGGCTGCGGCCGCTAATGCAGAACTTACTTTGAGGTACAAAATCCGGTACAGGCAAGACATATTGCCCAGTATGCGGTTTGTTGATCTGAATAACGGTCGTATTTGCAATATAACAGCTGTACTTGATGACCCCTTTGGCGACCGGACCGAAACGCACCTTATGGCGCTAGAGGAAAGGCTGAATGGGTAAGAGCATTCAGGCGAAAGGGTGATTTTATGTTAATTGATTTGGAACCTGAAATACTCTCAGCGCTTCGAAATGATACAGAATTGATTGCGCTCTTGGGAAAGGATTCAAAGGGTGCGACAAAGGTATACCCTCTTGCTGCGCCGGACATATCTTTACCTCGCGTGACGTTTTTCGAATTGACCAACTTCGATAACAATTACGCCGGGGACAAGGCAGTGAGTAGTGCTATTCACTTTCATATTGACGTTTGGCACAACAGTAATCCGTCCAAGATATCCCTCGCAGTAAATCGTGTCATGGAGAGTATAGGTTTTGTGCGAAGTGGTACACAGAGCCTGTATGAGTCTGCTGAAAAAACATACCACAAGGTTTTACGATATAAAAAAACACAATTAGGAGTTGATTGATTTGGCTGACAAAATCGCCGTACCGGTAGGTTTGCAGGATATTTATTACGCTAAATTATTGTCTGGAGACACAGCAACCGAAGCACCAGTATACGAAACACCAAAGGCGCTTTTGCCTGCAATCACGGCAAACGTAACACCAACCGTTGAATCCGCGACATTGCACGGTAATGACGGCCCTATCATCACAGCAAACGCATTGAGCGAGATCGAGGTCGAGATTGGCGTTGCTAACCTGGATTTAGAACAGCAAGCGGATTTGTTGGGCTCTACCATTGGAGAGAATGGTTTGCTTTGGGACAACTCAGATGACCAGGCGCCTGAAGTTGCATTAGGATTCCGTCGTTCGATGTCTGACGGGTCTTTTGTATACACTTGGTTGCTTAAAGGTAAGTTCACCCTTCCGACTGAAGAGGCGACTACCAAACAAGGTGAGATTGAGTTCCAGACGCCAACAATCACAGGGACGTTCTTGAAACGGATCTATGATGGCGAATGGAGAGTGCGTGCCGATAGCCGTAATGTTGAAAGTGCGGCAGCTATTGCTGCTTGGTTTACAACGGTGCCAGCGTCCCCAAAGGCGTAACGCCACCGCCTGTAGTTCCAGATCCTCCGGTTGACGGTGGCGAAGAAGAGGAAGGCGGATAATGGCTGGCAGAGTTGAGTTGCAAGGCGTTGATCAAATGCTTGCAGCAATACGTCAGAAGATGGGAGATGGAGCTAAGAAACTGGAGAACAAAGCGCTGAGAGAAGGCGGACAGATATTTGCCGCTGCTCAGCGTGATAAGGTACCGGTCAGCACCATCGACCACTTGCATATCCGAGATGATATAAAGGTGAGTGGCGTACGGTCAAAAGATGGTGATAAGTATGTTGCTATCGGTCCAGGTAAGGCTACGGGGTGGAGAGCTCACTTTCTTGAATTCGGGACAACGAAAATGGATGCCAAGCCGTTCATTTATCCGAGCTTTCATGAACAAAAAGCAAGGGTGGCGCAGTTCATGGCGGCGGAGTTCAGAGCAGCACTTAATTAATGGGAGAGGGATAACCTCTCTCTTTTTTTATGTTCATAAAAGGAGGAATAAGATTATGCCAGTTTCAAAAGTGACGGATGTAAAAGTTCAGTTGGATAAGCCACGCAGATTCGTTTTTGATCTTAACGCATATATCGAGCTTGAAGAATTGTACGGGTCAAAAGAAGAAGCTGTAAAAGCACTCAAAACAGGAAAATTGAAAGCTATCCGCAACTGGTTTTGGGCTGGATTGGTTCATGAAGATCGTTCTCTGACCGTTGAGGATGTCGGCAGAATCTTCTCTGAAACGGATCCGGATACATTGGTGACGATGGCTGACGAGATTCTAAAATCTGCCACCGCTGAGTGATTGTATGATCAACGTCCGAATTATTAGAGTTCCGATTGATCTAGACAAACGGCGTAACATCGTTTTTACTCTCCGTTCATTTGTTGAACTTGACGAAATATATGGGTCCAAGACTAAAGCACTCGAAGCACTCCAAAGCGGAGGGCTCAAACATGTTAGGGCATGGTTGTGGGCTGGTTTGCTGTACGAGGACGATCAATTGACCGTTGGGGATGTCGGCACCCTGATCACAGACAGCACCAAGGACGCCTTATTTGAGTTGAAAGGTCTGATCCTGCATGCCGCCAGTATCAACTTGCCACAACCGAAGCTGGATGATCAAGTTCACGGTGCAGAGCAGTCCACAGAAGAGAACAACGGTTGGGATTGGGATTGGATGTATTACATGGGCACAACTTTGCTTGGCATGAACGAAGACGAGTTCTGGCGATGTACGGTGCGTAAGTTGTTTGCGCTGTGGGACGTACATGCAAGGGCTAACGGTTTTGAACAGAAAGATGAGAAGAAAACGTCTGCCCCACCCGGATATATCGACCAATTCATTTAAAGAAAGTGTGGTGAGGTAATGGCAGAAGAAATAGAAGTTGCTAACCTAGTCACCAAACTAACGTTAAGTGACTCAGGGGTTGAGCAATCAATGGCCCAGCTAGGTCGGCAGATGCGGGTAGTGCAGTCCGAGTTTGAAGCATCATCATCCAAACTTAAAACGTTTGGTAGCGCCGAGGAACAGCTTCGAAATAAATCCGAAAGCCTGAATAGGCAAATGGAGATTCAGGGTCAGAGGATCGTCCAGCTTAAACAGAGATTTGACGCATCGGCAGCGGCCAAGGGTAAGGACGCTAAAGAAACCCAAAACATTGAGAATCAGCTCAATAGGGCTGTGGCGCAATACAACCGGATGGACGCTGCTCTACGTAGTACTGAATCGGAAATAGAAAGACAGACCTCTGCGTGGCACAGAATGTCCACCGCCTTGAATGCGGCTGCTAGGAACATGGAGGCAGCAGGTAATAAAATGCGTAATGCCGGTCAAAGTCTTACCATGATGTTGACAGCGCCACTCTTGGCTGTTGCTGGATTAGCAACTAAAGCATCAATTGAATATGAGTCGGCTTTCGCGGGTGTGATAAAAACCGTTGATGCAACTGAAGAAGAATTGCAAGGCTTATCGGATGGATTGCGAGAAATGGCCAGATTAGGTCCATCCACGGCGTCAGAACTAGCTGGAATAGCTGAAGCGGCTGGTCAACTCGGCATTAAAAACGAAGCAATATTGAGTTTTACCAGCACAATGTCAGACTTGGCAGTTGCGACTAACATGACAGCAGAACAAGCTTCCACTGACCTTGCTCGTCTGGCCAACATCACGCAGATGCCACAGGAAAACTTCGACCGTCTCGGGGCTACAATCGTTGACCTGGGTAACAACTTGGCTACCACCGAAGCTGAGATTGTATCGATGGGTCTAAGGTTAGCCGGTGCTGGCAATCAGATTGGTTTAACGGAAGCGCAGATACTTTCATTCGGAGGCGCGTTGTCTTCTGTAGGTATTGAGGCGGAAGCAGGGGGATCAGCCTTTTCTAAAGTTATGATCGATATGGCCCAAGCTGTGGCGACAGGAAGCCGTGATCTTAACAACTTTGCGTTAGTGGCTGGCGTGAGTGCTAAGGAGTTCCAAGAAAGATTTAAAACGGATGCTGCTGGAGCGTTGATTGGGTTTATTGATGGTTTAGGGCGGATGTCGGAGGCCGGAGAAAACACATTCGCTGTACTAGATGCACTTGGGCTTTCTGAAATACGTGTACGCGACTCATTACTCCGGGCTTCTGGTGCGGGTGATTTGTTCCGCGAAAGTATGGAACTGGGAACAAATGCTTGGGAAGAAAACCTGGCATTAACAACCGAGGCTGCGGCTCGTTACGCAACAACCGAATCACAGCTGCAAACTATGAAAAACAGAGTAATGGATGCAGCTATAACACTTGGAGATGCTTTAAAACCTTCTTTACTAGCTGTCATGGCTGCATTGGAACCGATCATTGTTAAAATGTCAGAGTTTGCCAACATGTTTGCGCAACTGGACCGATCCACACAGACAACGATTATCACTATTGCGGCGGTTGTGGCGGCATTGGGTCCGGCATTACTGATAATTGGTCAGTTAACCATTTCTATAGCTGCTCTCATACCAGTTGTACAGGCCTTAGGTACAGCTTTGGTGTTCCTGTCTACCAATCCATGGGGATTGGCGATAACAGCCGTTGCAGTGTCTGCGGCTTATCTTACAACTGAGTTTCTGAGTGCGAAGGCGGCAACGGAAGAGTTGACAGAGGCTCAAGTTAGGTTACAGGAGGTTCAGCAAAACGGAATAACCCGGGATCAAGTGACCAAAACGCAAGAGGAAATAGAAAAGATCAAGGAATTGACTGAAAGCTATAAGCAATTGATCGAAATTGCATCAAATTCGACAGAGGCTCAACGTGGACAAACCATGAAAGCACTTGTCCACACAGCTGATGAATTAGGTACAAGTTTAAAAGAGTTGGAGAAACAAGCCAGTGCGGTAGGCGTGAAACTGGAGTTCTTGGATGATAAGGGTAAGATCAGTGCAAGTCGATGAAGGATCTAAAAGCAGCATCTGACACGTACTCAACCGCCATAAAGAACGCCCAGAAGGCTACAACAGCCGAAATTAACGAGATGGCTCGTGCAGTTGCAGTCCGACAGCAGCAGATTAACAGCACACTTAACATGGTACGCACGTACAACACAGCTAAACAAGGTACGCAAGAGTGGGCTGCTGCACAAAAAGGGTTGATAGACCAGTTTCCACAGTTCGCTTCTGCGACAGGAGTCAATACCGAGGCTATAAAAGGGCTTATCCTGGTCAAGCAGCGTGAGGTCGAATTAGAGTGGCAGAGCATCCAAGCTAAAGCTACAGAAGCACGGCAAGAAACTCTGACCGCAATCGCGAAGCAGCAAGCAGCTATAACCATCGTTGAGGGTATCAATAAAATATCCGGAGCAAGCGGTATCGCTCAGGGCGCGCTCAACAAAATGAATGCAGAACTAACTCGTTTACGCGGGGAAGCTGCATCGTTGCAAGCGTTGTTGGATATGAAGCCCGGTGACTTCAAAATCCCACCAATAAAAGTAGAGCCTGTTCCGGTTACAGCAAGTGCTGCTAATTTAGATTTACCGGGTAAAAAAGATAAAGGCAGCAAAGGAAAGAAAGAAAAGACTCCAAAAGAAAAAGCTTACGAGAACAAAGCTCTTGATGAAGCATACAAACAGATGGAGCACAAGAAGAAGATGGATCAACTTACGCTCGAAAGTGAGTTGAAGACGCTTGAAACGATCCAGGCCAAGTATGTTAAAACAGCAGACGAGCGTATGGAAATCGAAGAGAAAATCTATGCCGTCAAGAAAGAAATTGGCGATAAATCTCTAGACGGTGCACTCAAAGATTATGAACGTTCTAAGACTCTCGGCAAGCTGACCGAATCGCAGGAAATCGAACGTCTGAAGCGCATCAAGAAGTTGTATGCCGATTCCGCCGAAGAACGTGAACGTATTGATGACATGATCTTCGAGGCAACCCAACGCAAGATTGAGAAAGAAAAAGAAGTTCGGAAGGAAGCGACTGATTACGCCAGTAAAATGCTTCAAGCGGCTTATGAGGATCGTTTGGCGCGCGAAGAGTTGACAGCAGAGGAGCAATACAAACTGCAAGACATGCTTTTGAATGATCAGATATACCTTAACCAGAATTACTTGGATAAGGTTATGAAGGATTCCCGGTACAGCGCTCAGGAGAAAAAGGACATTGAGCGCGAAGTAACAGAGGCGATCCGAACCCAGACAAACGACCGATTGAATCTGGCCCGGAAGTATGCAGAGGAAGAGAAAAAGATACTGGAACAAAACAAGAAAGAGCAAATCGACAGTATCAACAATCTATCCAAAGGCATACAAGACGCGCTCAAGGCAAAATATCAAGAAGAAAAGAAAATAGCAGAGGACGCTATTAAGGAACAGATTAGCGCTAACGATGAATGGAAAAAATCCCAACTGGATGCAATCAAGACAGTCTATGACGCTCGTGTTGAGGCGGCTCAGAAGGCTGCGGACGCTGAGATTGAACGCATCACCAGCGTCACCAATGCACAAGTCGAAGCAATTCAAGCGCAACTGGATGCACTCAATCAAGCGGAGCAACAACGGAGTCGTGCTGAGCTTGACGCAGATGATCAAAAGAAGATAGATCGTCTTACTGGCATGATCGATTATGAACACGATGCATTCAACCGCGAACAATTACAAAAAGAGCTGAATAAGGTTATCGCAGATCAGAATGAGCGTCACCGCCAAGAAGAGTTGGCAGACACCAAAGAGGCTTTAACAAAGGAACAGCAAGAGCTCAAAACAAAGCTTGCTGCGGATACGCAGATTATCAAGGATAACCTTGCTGCCAAAAAAGAGATCATGCAGGCTGACTACGATGCGGATGTAGCTCGAATTAACGCATTGTATGAGACGCAAAAAGCATCTCTTAGCGCGCAGTTGGCAGAGACGCAGGCAACATATGACAAGATGCTTGATGCCAAGAAGATTCAGGCCGAAGCCGAAACGATGATCGTTAAAAATCAGCAAGAGGACATCATTAAATTGCTAGATGGTTTTGGTGATGCATACAACACGACCGGACAAACGCTTGGGGATAAGATGTACCAGGGATTTGCTGAAAAGGTTAACCAGATCCAAACTTTGATATCATCCATCAACGCTCAGATAGATGCTGCTCGAAGTTCTGCTTTGTCCGCTCTTAACACGATCAGTGCAGCAGGGGCGTCCTCGGCGGCATCCAGTGGCAAGACATCATCAAGTGGTGGCACGGAGACGAGGACTGGAGTTAAGGTTGAAGTTGTCAATAACTTTAATACTAAAGTGACCTCACCGAGCGATATAGCTCGTGCAACTCAGCAAGCAGCACAAAAAATGGCTTATTAAGGAGGTGCCAGATGGAAAGGGTCACATATACGAATGCTCGCGGAGAGAGCCTTGTACTCGGCACCTCAAAGCCGTTTTATCTTGAGAGAATCAAGGGTACTGGTGGTGTTCCTGGAGATTTGTTATCTACACAATCGCCGTATCAAGATGGGTCGTCTTTTGTAGAGATGCGGCTGGCTGACAGACCTATTGTGGTCGAAGGTGGAATTGTCGCAAATTCTCGGGAACAAATGTATCAGTATCGCAGGGACTTCATGCGCATTCTCAATCCCAAACTAGGGCTGGGTAAACTGGTTTACACCAACTCGGCCCGCAGTTATGCGATACAGGCGATTGCTGAAAATACACCTGAATTTGATGATCGAATCGTAAACAACCAGCCTTTCACAATCAACTTTATTTGTCCTGACCCTTACTTCACTGACGAAACTCAGATTTCAAAAGGATTGAGGTTTGAATCTGGTGGTCTCACGTTCCCTTTACGCTTGCCGACTCAATTTGCATACAGCGCCTACCGTGGACTATTTCAAAATGACGGTGACGTTGAGACTCCGGTCGAGATCCATTACAAAGGGCCAGCACTCAACCCAGTGGTGATTAATGAGACAACCGGAGAGTTCATAAAGGTAAATTATGATCTCGGTGAGAACGATGTTTTGGTAATAAATACAGCCTTTGGACAGAAGAGAGTTGAGGTGGTCAATACGGATGGGACCAGGACAAACGTGTTCCACTGGATTGACTTGGGCAGCACCTTCTTTCAACTACAGCCAGGCCGTAATATGTTGCGATATGACAGCGACCGTGAAGGTGACCGATCTGTAGCAACAGTGACCGTGTACTGGTATAACCGATACGGGGGTGGTTGATGTGAAGATACCTTCAGTGCGGGTCATTGACCGCGATTTTAATTTACTTGGTGAAATAGATGATTATGAGAGCTTGCAATTTACCCGAAGGTTCTATCGTGCTGGTGAGTTTGAGCTGCACATTGCTCTCCATAAGCAGCACGCAGATAAGTTGCAGAAAGAAAACATCATCATCATTGATAACAAGGGGCATAAGTCGGGCATCATCCAGTACCGTGAAATTGGTCAAGATGACAAAGGTATAGAGACACTTATTGTAAAAGGACCTTCCCTTGGCGGGGTACTGGATCGCAGGGTAACCGTGACTGATAACTTTGACAGGGTGCGTGGTCCTGCTGAAACAGTGATGAAACACTATATTAATAATCATTTAATTAACGGGGAATTTCCGGACAGGAGGGTTCCTTTTTTTGCGAACGCAGCTGACCAGGGACGAGGAACTGTTACTCCGTGGCAAAGTCGTTTCGAACCGTTGAGTACGGTCGTTCAAGAGGTTGCAGAGTGGTGTGATATTGGTTGGCTTGTTTCCCTTGACTATGCAATAAAAAAATGGGTGTTCGACGTATTGGAAGGACGAAATCTCACAGCTGGGCAATCTACGAGACCACCAGTTATATTCAGCCACGAATTCGATAACATTGAATCTCAATCATTTATTGACTCCGATCAGCAGTATAAAAATATCGGGTATGCAGGCGGCAAGGGAGAGTATGAGGAGCGACTGATTCAGATGGTTGGATCTGGTACCGGTTTGGATAGACGAGAGGTGTTTTTGGATTGTTCAAGTGCAGAAGACGCAGCAGAATTGGTTGATCTGGGCAACCAAAAACTCGCTGAACAAAAACGGCTACTCACCTTTGACGGCAAAATATTGGATACCCGGAGTTTTGTATTCGAGAAAGATTGGGACCTGGGGGACATCGTAACAGTTCGAAACAAAAAGTGGGGTCTCACACTGGACAGCCGAATCACTGAGGTCAAAGAGATATATGAACCAGTATCTAAGATTGAAATCTCACTCGGTGACGAGATCCCGACAATAACCCAATTCGTAAAGCAGCTTAAAACAGATGTAAAAAGGAGTGGATGATATGCCTCAAAAGTCAGGATTTTTCGATACAACTGCAGACGACCCTCGTGACTATCCAGCCCGAGAATTTGCCGAGTACTTTGCCCGATTTGTCGGTAATGGTATTTTCAGCGGGGGAACTAAGCTGAAGGTGAGCGCGACAGGAACGAATGCCAATGTAAAACTCGAAACTGGTTTCGGCTGGATTAACGGTTACCTCTACAGTGTCTATGACGAGGCTCTGACTCTTACTGTGCAGCCTGCCACGAACGCCGACAGGATTGACAGGGTAATCCTTCGTTTGGACACAAGCACGCCTGTACGAGCAATCAGGGCGATGGTCCTGCAAGGCAACCCGGCTACTACTCCGGTCGTTCCAGCTATAACACGTTCAGGTGACGTGTATGACCTCAGCCTGGCACAGATCCTGGTTAAAGCAAACACATCTGTTGTGCTTCCTGAGAATATCACTGACGAGAGGCTGAATAGTACAGTTTGCGGGGTCGTAACCGGATTGATCCAACAAGCGGACACTACAGCAATATTCAATCAGTTTCAGGCCTGGCTCAATACAAAGACAGTTGAGTATCAGGCAGAATGGAGAGCTTTTCTTGAGTCTGTACAAGATGAGGGGTTCGCTACAACTCAGTATGTAGACAATCGGGTTCTAACAGGTGGTTACGGGGCGACAACCAATAATGCCAATGCATACTCAGTCAATCTAATTCCTGCTCCTACGGCGCTTGTCGCTGGCCTTAGAGTCACCGTAAGAATAAATGCAGCCAACACAGGGGCGGCCACCTTGAACGTAAACGGACTTGGTACGAAAAGTATCTTGAAATCGAACGGTACTGCACTGAGTTCCGGATACTTGAAAGTAAACTCTGTTTACTCACTTGTCTATAACGGCACAAATTTTATCTTACAGGGTGAAGGGGGTGAGTATGGAACAGCAGTGGCGGCTGAAGTTCTAGCCCCAAAAACAATTGGGACAGAAAGTGGAATCGTCACGGGCACCATGCCTAACTGGGGTGCGGTATCCCAAACACTTGCGAGTCAAAACGGTGCCTACACGATTCCGGCAGGATATCACAACGGGGCTGGTGTGATAAGTGTTATATTTGCAAACCTTGTCGCGCCCAATATACGTAATGGTGTAAATGTCGGTGGTGTGGTCGGATCGTTGATTGAGGGATTACCTAACGCAAAAGGCACCGCATCAGTGGGCAACTCTAGGTTAACAGTTTCAGGGCTGGCGTTTACTCCTCAAATCGTAATATTTTATAACACGTCATTTAACCCACGCAGGTATGGCTATTTCTTTAATCTAAACATCTTTGGTCAAACTGGCGGGTATGGTGGCCTCGTGAATGCGGACAATAGCACGCCCACATGGGTGAGCCGGAGTGCCACATTTAACGTTGACGGATTCGATATTTTTCTTAATTTCTCGGACGTAAATGTTGCGACACAATGGATTGCTATAGGAGGTATCGCATGAATATAGGCAGTAGAATTTATTACGAAAAGTTAACTGGTAATGTCATCCTTAATACAGGTGATAGGTCCGGCGATGTCATTGAGACAACACGCGAACAGGATTTTGATGCATATGTTGTGCTTGCAGAGCGTGTACCCGAAACGGTAGATATGATCCAGCTTGATTATGACCAGTATTCTGCAGACTATGCCGAGGGCGGGGTGGTTACAAGGATTGATTTGGATACACTGGAACCGCTGTTTACTTATCCCGATCCGGCAGACCCGGGAACTCCACAGGAGCCGCGTCCGGCACTAAGCAAAGAAATTGAAACCCTGAAACTCGCTGACATCGAAAATAAAGAAGCTATTGCTGCATTATATGAAATGCAGTTAGGAGTTGGACTGGATGTTTAATATCCTGGTTCGGCTCTTTTTGTTCCTGAAGGGAGGTGAACAGCTAATGCAGGTATTCGTGACTATTTATGTATCTCTTATCGTGGCTGGACGTCGGAAACTGGAACAAGTGCCAGAGAACATTCGCGAGGACGTTAAAGCCGATCTGGTAGCGTTGGGTTACGAGCAATAATCTTATTTATGCCCTCTGGAGTGGTCGGGGGGCTTTTTAAATATATAGAGATAGGGGAGCGAGGGGGTATGAACTGGTTGGATACCTTAAAGGAAGTCCTGCCGCTTGCTGAAAAGTACGGACTGGCTCTAGTGCTGATGTTCGTGCTTTTTGGTGTTTGCATCTACCTGGTCAAGTCGAATTTGAACGACGCAAGATCAGCTTTGAACGATGCAAGAAAAGAGAGAGATGAAGCGCAGGAACAACTCCAAAAACTGGCCGACAAAATGAATGCGGAGCGTGAGAAGTTTATGGAGCCGTTGTTGAAAATGGTTAATAACTTAAAAAAGGATTCTGACGAGGATCGAGGAGGTTGACACCCGTGATATTTAAATGGATTAAACGGTTACTCCCGACTGGTCAAGATAGAGAGAAAGAGAGGGAGCAGCTCCAAGCAGTAAAGTATAAAGCATCATTAGCGATGCAGCGTTACAGCGAATGCTCTACAGAGATCAAGTCGAAGATCGAGCAAAATCACTTTGCGCGGTACCTGGTCTATGAAAAAGGGGGAAACGGGGAGCATGCACACAATTGATATGATCTTACTTACGTTGTATTTTATCGGAGCCATTTGCTCGATATACATCATTTTTGCTCACAGGGAATATTTTCAGGGGAGATTCAAAGCGGGTGTCGTTAACCTATTCATGGTTGCGATGCTCTTTTTTTTGGTCGCTTATGCATTCAAGATGGGGGTCGCTATTTGGATGCGCCTCAGCACGGCTCTATCAGTCCAAGACGCTGTTCTAAAGTCGATCCAGTCTTACACCTGGACCATAGCCATGTTCGGCACCACAGCAGGTCTTGTGATTCTGTCTATCCTAACTTATACGAAGCGATATGACCTGTTTGTGTATCTCAGAAAGATTGATAAAAAGGGGGAACCAGACGATGTTGAAGAAAGGTAACTTCCTGCTGTTGGAATCATCCGAATTTTACGGGTGGCTTCAGCAACAAAAAATAACCAGATCGATAAATAGGCTCCAGGTCCATCATACATGGCTTCCGAATTACAGCACTCGCCGTAATCAAGATCACTTCAAGTGTTTGGAAGGCATCCGGACAACTCACTTGTCAAACGGGTGGAGCGGTACCGGACAGAACATTACAGTTTTCGAGGATGGAAAAATAGCAATCAGTTTGGATCGGGATCTGAACAAGACACCTGCCGGCATAAAAGGCGCAAACACTGGAGCACTCTGTGTTGAGATCATCGGCAATTTTGATGTTGGCGGAGATAGTATTACAGATGCTCAGAGACAAGCTGTGTTACACCTGTACGCTTGTCTATCAATCAAGCTGAATATACCAGTAGATACGAATCACATCGTTTACCACGCATGGTACACACCTGCTGGGGATTGGTTGGGCGACTATGTTCAAGGTCGATCCAGCAAAACTTGTCCAGGAACTAATTTTTTCGGTGATGGCAATACACGCTTGGCGGCTGCACAAGGCTTTATACCTGCTGTACAAGCTGAGGTGATGCGAATTCAAATGGGAGGCGAAGAGGAAATGACAACAGCAGAAAAGAAGCGGATGGATGATTTGCAAGCAACTGTAGATGCTCAGGCCAAGTGGATTGAGGCTGAGAAAGCTAAATCTAATATGGAGTGCCCGAGCTGGGCTAAGACGGCCTATGAGTATTACAAGCCATATATCGCTGATAGCAAGGGTAGTTACGACTTCTGGCGGCAATTGGTCATCAACTACCGCAAAGAAGCTGGAATCAAAGTGCAAGGCCAATAAAAAAGTGAGGTGTAAACGATGAACGAAATTATCCAATCTACTGTAACAAATGTCCTTATCTCTGTTGCCTGTTTACTGGCGGTTATGTTGTTCGTGTTCTTACTGAAAGAGTGGCGACAACTCGGCGCATGGATTGCGGCACGTAAAGCGGCAGCTGAAGCTAAGTCTGCTGAATCCATTCAAAATGCATTGTGGAGTGTGGCACAAGAGGCATATGCTAAGGCGGAGGCGGCACTGGGTGAGCTGGCTGGATCAGATAAGATGGACATCGCCCTTAACTATGCAGTGAAACGTCTGAGGGCTTTGGGGATTACAGTTAATGCAGATGAGATCCGGGCTAAGATTCAGGAAGCGTGGGTGAAGTTGGACAAGATTCCAAAGCAGCAGGCGGGCTCTGTAGTGAGTACGGATGTTGTGGCTGAGGTAGTAAAGGCAGAGATTGATAAAGTAGTTCAAAGATAGAAAACGTTGCGGCCTTGTTGGGTTAATCCGGGGCCGCAAAAAACATCCCATAAAAATACCTTTTTCATCCCATATAGCAACCGCACTATAAATGCAGTTAATTCATAATATTAACATATCATACATAATAAAAGTGTAAGGGGAGGTGGATTGACAGGTGGAATTGCCAGATGGTACATTTTAACTAGAGATCTAGATTTCAGGGTCTACATCGTTTTAGGGTGAGGAAGCTATGAAACTTGAGAAAATTTTCACGGAAATTAGATTTGAGCCATCTTTTTTATTTGAAGATGGAAGAACGAGAAGCAATATTGTCAAGGATTTGAAACGAAACTTCCCGCATTACGAGTACAATGAAGAGCAAAAGGTCATAGCATTTATCAACCATCAAAATAAAGCTAAATGCTTTATGTACAACGATAAAGTAATCGTTGACATTGATGAACCGAGAGATCTTACTCAATTTAAATCAATAGCTAGTGATACTATCCCGAAAGTGTTAACGTCTTTCGAAATTGAACAGACGAGCAGAATTGGTATACGTGCACATTATCACGATGATTCAATAACGTCTGCGACCGAAACGAACAAAGCTATTGTAGAAAGGTTTTTCAATCTCAATGGCAGCGAGTTCATTAAACAAAGGATAAATGACGAAAATTTCAAACCAAATGCCGGATTTTCGTTCACTATCAATAATGAATTCCAAATGACCGTGAACGTAGGTGTTCATCAATCTGTGAGCGGAAAAATTGATGAACAAGGAAAGCTTCAAGTTACCGGCGTGGAAGCTACTAACCCTGTTTGTGATATGGACATGTTCTCAAACGTGCCGAAGAAGCCAGATCAAATCAATGGTATGCTTCGATTTGCTTGTGAAGAAATCCCGTTGACGTTGAAAAAAATATGGGGGTGAGACAATGGAAATGGTAATGGGTACGGAAACAGCAGAATATACTTTCCAAACAGCATTGCCGTTTACTCAAACCCCAACTATTGCCTCGAGAGATGATTCAAATGATGAAGTATATTTCGGGACTAAACCTATGTCGGATAAGCTACTTCTGTGGAATACATATGGCAGCATGGAACTATCAATTGTTGGCGGAACTGCGGATTTGAAGGAAATGCGTGAGTCATTTTATATGCAAAAGGGTATAGTTTTAACTCCTAGAGTGAAACCTGAAGCGGAACCTTTTTTAAGAAAGGTAGGTGCTTTTGTTATGCCGATGGGAACACCAACTTTTGTTGAATTGTATGCAGAAGAAATGAAAGAGTCTGCTGACAAGCCGCTATACAAAACAATCTACGCTGGAACAATAGCGCTAATTGTAACACTACTTGGAATTAAGCTTGCCAGTTTAGTTTTCGGACTTATAGTGGTGGCTGTATTGGATCTAATTCTTGGTCTTTTGCCAGGCAACGTAAAACAAGGTACCGAAAAAGATCATACAATACAAGCTAAGTTTATGGGGCTTGTAACTAATATGATTGGTATTATTGCAGTGACAAAAGGCATGGAGTATCTAATCAATTTTTCTGATGTAGCAGTTTTATCTAAGTATGTTATGCCTTATCTCCCTTATGTTGTTTCTGGTTGGGCGTTTTCGGTTTATTTTTCAAGGATCGTTAAATATATGGCACTAGCCAACAGGACTAAAGTGCCTAAGGTGTTGACTGATATTTTTAATCGAAAAGGTCCAAGTGCATGAAGAAAAAAGAGCAGGAGGGATAACCTCACTGCTCTTTTACTTTACTCTTGCATATAGTCCGGCGTATAAGGGCCACTCTTCAGCGGTCATTGTAGTATGAATTTGGTCGATCATTACTCTCTCATATCTGCCATCACCGTTACGTACCTCGATATGACAGCTGTTATCCAACTGCAGCTCCGACCCATCCTCCAGGAGCAATCCAACATATTCTCCATCCACAATCAATGTTCCTGTGATGTATCCATCTATTACGTTGATTGTGTTTTTGATGCTACTCAATAAATGGTCCATTTTACAACTCCATTGATTTTATTTGAACAACTTTCTTATCACCTTAAAAATATCAAATGTCGTCTTGTTGTACACTTTGTTATACGCTGCTCGTTTTGGATTACGTAACCATCCATATCCACGAGGCATCTTCAATCCGGCACGATGTACGATCTGTCGTTTAATACTGGTTCTAGCAGCTATACGTTTCTTTAGACTTGGCTTCCGGAATCCGAATTTCATAACACTTGCCTCCATTTCACTCAAATATAAATTCTACTAACGTACCATCTGGATATTCCTCTAATTGATTGCCTACCCATGAACCTGCACCACGATTGTCTGATGGACTTATGTATTCGATATCTGCACCTTCGCCGCCTTCAGCACACATTGCCATAGGCCACTCGTCACGATCATAACCTTTCTTGGTGTCTACGCCTCTCAGTGACAGTTTACGGTTCTCATCTGCTCCATCACGATCAATGGTGCATGTTGCTGGATGACCGTTCTCTACAGCATCTTGGATGTGTTTAGCCGTTTCGGGATATCGATCAGCAGGAAAGAGTAGCTGAACTGTTTCTGACTTACTTACAGGCGTCGATTCTATTTGTTCCTCTGATCCAAACCACTTGTCTGCATTGATTACTGCCAGGGCGATAATTACCGCAAATATCATTCCTACAATCTTTTTCATAATCTACCTCCATATTATCTTTTCGGCAACTCCTTGAAATATTCCTTCACCTGACGCTCTAACAGCGTGTATTGGCGCTTCATTCTCCAGTTCCTCACTACGTACCGTTTCTCCTGAGTAATGACAGCAGGAGTGGTTTCCCATCCCGTACAGCGGTCACCAGGAATGTATCCATACTTCTCAAACGCCTTTGTACATATTAATCGGACAGATTCGGTAACATGTTTACCCGTGCCGGCGCATGCGTAGCATATGTATCCGGAAGAGAGGCGACCGGAGCCGCCACAACGTTCGCATGTCATAGGACATCACCATATGTAACTCTCCCGGTGATCTGTAGTTCCTCCAGACGTGCACATGTTTCATGCTGCCACTGGGTATCATCCGTCATGGACGCCATCATAGATTCATTTTGCAACCGCGCAAGAGTCCAACAGTGCTTAGCATTCAGCGCCATACAGTGTTCAAGTTCGATTAATTCAGAATCGGTTAAGGGACGCTTTTTATTTACGGACCACAACTCAGCCATGCGTGCAAGATAAGGGAACATCTCATCGCCTCCTGATAAACTTAATTCGTCAATAAAGCAATGTTACCATGACTAATTTAGTTCGTCAATAACAAATTGATAAATTTAGTTCGTCATGATATTATGATATTAAGGGGGCCTGTCCGTGATTAAATCCAATTTAAAAAACATACTCGACTCAAGAGGTAATAACATTTCCATTAGGGAATTAGCCCGGGAACTGGATTGTCAGTTCGAAACGATCCGACGGTTCTATAATGACACAATGGAGCGGTACCCGAGAGATGTTATAGACAAGCTCTGCAAGTATCTCGGAGTTACACCAGGGGAGTTAATTGTTTACGTGGATGAAGAATAAAACAGCTCAATGTGGGAATGATGTTATTACTCTCTCTCCTATGAGTGCTACTATAAATGTACCTAGTCTGTGTGACTGGGTATTTTTGTTGTTGATTTTAAAAAAAGGAACATCAAAAAACCCACCAGCTGCATGATGGTAGGTTTTTTGATGTTAAATATGTCTATGCATTATGTAGTTCATATATTGTTTGTGTTAATTCCCACCCAGATCAATTATCTTCCATCCGAAAAAACCTTTTTCTAAATAGACCTGAATTACTGCTTCATTCAAACTATCTTTAGTATATGTTATAAACTGAACTGCCTTATCGCCTGTCATAGTCAAATTATTAGGACTAGTGAGAACAACTCCATCTCTGTATTTATCTTGCATGCTCTTCAAATAAGAATTATCGTATTCTTCTTTAGCGTCAGTACTCATGTATTTTGTCGCGTGCTTAAAATCACCTTCTCTTACATCAATTATAAAGCGCGCCGCAACGTCTCCTGGACCTGAAAAGTCCTTAAGTGAAAAAAATGCAATGAGGCATATGACAACAACGGATGCAAGTCCAATGGTGACGATCTTGACGATTGGTAAACGTTTAGAGGTATGTATTTCCTTCTCCTCATGAGATGTGTCCTGTGATAGATTTGCTGTCGCAGGCACATCTAACATACTGCCGCAGTGTTTGCATTTGATTGCTTCATCTTGGATTTCTTCTGCACAATAAGGACACTTTTTCATTTGCTATCACCCTTAACATCTCCAGGTAACTGGAGGTAATTACAAATAGTCTATCAGACCCAGGAAAATGTTTCTATATGTAATTCCATATATCCCTGAATTTACTGTTGCCCAAAGAACGTACGTTCGCATATAATATGAACAGAGGTGATTTACATGCTAACGGATTATCAAAGAAAGGTCCTTCGGATCTTATATAACTACAAAGGTATACGGCGTGTGTTCCCTACCATACATGAGATAATGAACAAGACAGGTAAGGATCAGCCGGACGTCATGGCGGCACTGGATACGCTTATAGCAGAGAGGTATATACATTGGGATGATAAATCAGATACGTCCAATATCGTCATCTTGGAGGGCTGGGAACGTGAGGGAGAACGTCCTAAGGTGGAACCAACTCGTTCACCAGGAAACACAGATTACTGGACCCAATACTAAGGAGGGATTGACATGAGCGTCAAGTTGGCAGGAAACGGATTGTTTGAGTCCTCCAGAATGATATTGCCTGAGCATAGAGAGGCGTGGCTGACTCACATCCAGGAGCAGAAAAGACGTGTGAAACCGGAATTAGATGAGCAGGAGATACAGCAGATCAGTGAAGTATTGGGCGAGTCATACAGTAGTAGTTGCACAGTTGATCTGGTGCTATTCAACCCATTCAATGATGAGCTGGTATCCGGTGTGGTTGTGGGGCTAGACGTTTCTACACGTCGAGTTAAGTTGATGTTAGATGAAGAATATAGATGGATATCATTGGCTGAAATAATGTCGGCATTTGTATGAATTTGGCTATGTAATTGCCACTCCTTCCAGTATAATTTGATTATCATATACTGTTGTGAAGGAGAAATGTACCATGTGGGAGCCAGTCCGGTTTCTGCTCTTTTCATCGATTGAAACAATGTCGGCTTTTGCTCTTATGCTTGCTGCTTTTCGGATCAAGGTGAAGGATTATATATGGCCTGGATTGTTCATGAGTTTGTTAATGAACCTCCAAAGTTATCTACTAAGGTCAGAAACGTCTGTGGCTTCACTTTCTCAAGGGATTAGTATCATTCTATTTGCTCTTCTGTTAGTTACCGCAGTTAAAATCCCTGCCATGTGGTCATTTGGTGTCGCTCTTGCTGGAACGTTCGTTTACACGATCATTCAATTTGGAGTGCTTAAAACGCTATTTGCAGGTGTTGATACTAGCAACCTTTCAACTTCTATAGAAGGATCGGCCCTCCAATTAACAACAAGTATCATCGCATTTGGGTTAACATATTTTTTACTAAAATTCAAAATTGGTTTTACTCATGAGTTCGAAAGCTTCCGTTTTTACTGGCTGCATATTGTAATGGTTTCTTTATTAGTAGTTGCCGTAATAGGCTCTACGGTAATGTTCTATATGAATGATCTTAACTTATTGATTCTGCACATGATTGTTATGACGGGGTTACTGCTCTACTATGCCGTCAAGAAGGAGAGAGAAGAGGATTGATAGAAGCTGCAGCTTGGCGAATTGCCAAACATATAAAAGAAGTTGTTCCTAACCATCCAGCTCCAATAGAAAATTTGAATCACTCTCTTATAATCACATTAAATTTCATTACTGTTATAGGACTGACTGCCATAGGATCACTATTCACAGGCCAAGCTAAAGAAGCAGCTATACTTCTGATAGCGTTTGCTATATTGAGGCAACTTACAGGAGGGCTACATCTTGAATCAAGTACTTGGTGTGCTGTGGCAACAGCTGGAACGGCAACGTTGCTATCATTACTTTCGCTTAATTATGTAGCAATCATTTTATTGACTACATTCGCTTTATTGTCTGTGCTTATATTTGCGCCAGCAGGTATTGAGGAACAAACTATAATCCCTGAGAAATATTATCCGATATTAAAAATAGCAGGCGTTATTATCATAGCTTCCAATTTTTGGATCGAATCATCATTTGTTGCTATTGCTTTTTTCGTACAAGGACTGATGCTTATAGCTTATGTATTTCATAAAGGAGGTGAAAAACAACAATGAAGACAGTTATTTATTCTGCTGCTGCGAGTGCACTCGCTAACCTGGCTAAAATCTCTGTGGTACCTGCAAGTTTGGCTTTTGTGTCCAATCCAAAGCCACCAAAGAATTTGCTCAGAAAATAGGAGATGATTCTATGTTATCTGTGACGAGGAAACCCGATGGGGGAGGGACTACAGATATTCACGTTTGTGAGATCCTTTATATGACTCGTAATCGTATTTTGGACCGTGTTGAGATCATCACACGTGAGAATATATTTTATCTACCAGGACCTTTGAAATACTGGCTGAAGTTTATAAACAGCAAGGGATACAATTTCTTGCATGTGGACCGATCAACTGCTATTAATCCTGCTAATGTGGTAAGTGTGAATGAGATATATAAAGAAGCATTTTTCGACAAAGTTGTAACGAAGAAGTCAATAAAATGCGAGATTGCTCATCATCGGTACCAGGAGTTTATCAGTGAACTCACGGCATCTAACCACAGGGTAGTACTTACATAGAACCGTTGATACGGTTCTTTTTTATATGCACACATATTATTTGTTGAATAATGTCGAATCATGGCAGGAATTCAGCGCGCCCAATTTTCGTTTACAAGAGCCACAATATGGGATTTAATTATATGAAGGGGTTAGCAAAAAAAGAGAGGAGGAGTATTACGCTGTGAACGTATACGTTCTTATTTACCCGGGGAGAGCGGCGGAAACCGCAGCCTACTTCTCAATGTCCCATTCGTAAAACTGATCCATAGGTATTTTAAGGATTACAGATGCAACGTAAAGAGCCTCGACACTCATTTTGCGTTCATCGTTACAGTAGTACGAAATCATCCGAGTCGACCACCCGGATTTTCGGGAAAAATCAGCTTGAGACATTCTACGGTGATCAAGCCAATGTTGAAGTAAGCATCTCCCACGGGAGACCTTCAATGAATATAACCCCTTATTAATTCGACTCGGGATGATTGTAACATTTTACAATCCGCTGAACAACACGATCTAGCAAAGGGGATGACCGGATGATTTGTGATAGGACTTTTAATGGTTTGAATATCATATATGATTTAAGGACAATACGTTTGATGCTAAACTTATCACGAAAAGATGTTTCTGCTTTTGTTGGGATTTCAGACAGAACTCTTTATAGATATGAAAAGGAACCTGGGACAACCCCTCTACATATAGCAAAAAGGTTGTCATCGCTGTACAAGGTTCCGTTAGATCAGCTTGATTTTAATTAACAAAAACACCTGCTGTCTAAAATGACAACAGGTGTTTTTGTTTACTATTTAACATGAATGCGTTCCCATATCACAACGATCCAATGCTCGCTCACGCCGCGGCATCTTCCTGCAAACCAGAGGGGAATTTCGTCTATCTGTCTGCTACACCGCCAGCCCGGCTACAGAGGGAAGCAACGCAGGGAAAACTCACTCATGCCAAAGTTCCAGTACGTTTCCACCGTCATCCTTTGCCCGTGCCAAGATTGATCAAGATGGTTACAGTGGCCCAGTGTATTCAAAGACAGCAATTGCCAGCTGTAATTAAAAATAACATTCAAATTTCACTGAAGCGTGACGCACAGGTATTTGTCTTTGTGACACGTATTGCCCAGATTGAGGCGTTTGTTAACCTGATGCGTCGTACCTTTCCCGGAATCCATATCGAAGGAACTTCATCTCAGGACCCTGATCGCGCTAGCAAAGTTATAGCCTTTCGTGAGCGCACAATTCGTTTGCTCGTAACGACAACGATTTTGGAGCGTGGCGTGACCATTCCACGTAGCGATGTCTTTATATTGGATGCAGACAATGGTCTCTTTGATGAAGCTTCACTGGTTCAGATGGCGGGCAGAGCAGGACGTTCCATGGATGACCCGACGGGAAGGGTGGTTTTTGCATCGTCCCGTCGGACACGTTCCCAGGTTAAGGCCGTTGCACAGATCCGGAAAATGAACACCATCGCTCGTCGCAAAGGTTATCTGCATCCACCATCCCGAACCTAATTGTTATCTGCCAAGTTCGGTTCCACACTTCACATTACATTCCCAAGACTGGAGGTTTGCTCATCCATGTTCAACTGGCTCAGTAACTTAACCGATTATGCGCAGCACCTGACCGGGCGTCTTCATCACCTACTCGCCCCACCGGGAGCGACTTGTCTGACATGCGGCACTCGAGCGATCCTTTCTCCAATCTATCCGGGCATATGCCCACGTTGTGTGAAGCCGATTCCATGGATCCGCTCCATCCGCTGCCTGCGTTGTGGTCGGGGAGTCGGATGCCCGGACTGTGCTCGTCCACATATGCAAAACCGTTCTTTTATCCTCAACCGCAGCGCAGTACAATACAACGCTCTTATGAAAGAATGGATAGGAATGTACAAGTTCAGAGGCCACGAAAGATACGCGCCGCTCCTAACCGCGCTGTTGATTCGAGCTTTTCAAGCGATGAGTGAGGAGCAGAATTCTGCTTTGGCAAAAGAACCCCCCGTCCCCGTGGCTTATCCCGCCACACTTGCTCAACAAATGAAGCCGCAATGGCAGCCTGACGCGGTCACCTATGTTCCGGTGAGCAGCGAGCGCCTGGCCGAGCGCGGCTTCAATCAGGCGGAGCGGCTGGCTGCTGGGCTCGCCACCGCCTGCCGCCTACCCATCGTTGATCTGTTGCAGCGCCAGATCAACACGACCAAACAAAGCTTCAAATCACGTGGTGAGCGAATTGAAACGATGAAGAACGCTTTTTCCATCAACCCGGATGGCATGCAGTTAATTGATGAGCTACACAGGGGATTTCATCTGCCAACACTAAAAGGAAAGTCACATACCAAACCCATACGGATATTACTAATCGATGATATATACACAACAGGCAGCACTCTGGATGCTTGTGGACAGACCATCTTGAATGCTGCACTTTCTATCTGTATTCCAATCGAAATCTATACGCTGACATTGGCAAGATCATAGATAGTTAAATGAAATGACACATTATGCTGCCTTAACCCGTTCTCTTCAATTCTAATTGTAAGAAAGTGGACTCTTGTATTTATACTTCCATGTAGCTGCAATTGCACTCACAACGTATGAAAATAGCTATGTTTCATTCAATAAATTCTAACGATGAAGAGTTTCAAGTAGTGAATTTCCAATAGGAAAGTTGCGTGTTGACGCATTTTTTCTTCTATACGTATTTTGGTGTGATATTAAAAAGTGGACTTGAAAAGACGTTATAAAGTAAAGTATATGTAGTAGAAGTTTGAGAGGGGCGTTTGGCGATGAATCTAGGTAATTGTCCTCGCTGTGGCAGATTGTATGCCTTGAATTTTCGAGATGTATGCTCGGATTGTATCAAGGAAATAGAGCAGGAATATCAGACATGTGTAGATTATTTGCGCGAAAACAAGGGCACCAACATACAGGAACTATCCGATGCAACAGAAGTTTCGATTAAAAATATTACCAAGTTTATCCGTGAGGGACGGATTTCCATCGAAAACGCCCCCAATATGATGTATCCTTGTGAAGTATGCGGAACATTAATTCGTGAAGGTCATATGTGTGACTCATGTCGCCATCGTCTAACGAAAGATTTGGCTGGAGCAGCACGCGATGTAGGCCAGAAGGATAACAACAATTTAGGCGGACGAACCTACAATGCTGTCGACAAACTGCGCGATTAATAGGAGCGAGGGCTCAAATACAGGTTTTGCTATAACAAATGTTTTGAATCGTACCGATAAACTTATTAAAGATTATCGGTTTTTTTTATTATCCTAATCATTTCGATAACATAAAGATAAAGTAAGAAAAAACGTATATCGTCGTAAAACCCTAATGTGGAAGGAAGTGCATTTAAAATGAAAATCAATGAACCGAGTAGAATTGGCGCCATCAATTCATATCAAAGGAACGTTGAATCCAATCAGCAGGCTGATGCCAAGAAGAGCCGCCGTAAGGACGAAGTTTCTATTTCTCCGGAGGCGATGAAGATGCTTGAGGAACAAGGTCGTACACAGGATGCAGGTCGCACACAGCGCATTCAGGAATTAAAAGAACAAGTTAACTCGGGAACTTACCAAGTAGACAGTAAGAAGCTTGCCGAAAAGCTCGCTCCATACTTTAAGAACTTCCCTGATCAATAGGAGGATACATGGCCATTGAATCGATAATTGATGTACTGGAACAGCTGCAAGCCGCACATATGGAAATGCTTGAGTTTGGGAACCAGAAAAAGGAAGCTGTTGTTGCCAACAAAGTGGATACACTGATTACTCTAATTAATCAGGAATCAAAGCTTCTCAAAAGAATTGAGCTAATTGAACAGCAACGATTAATAGCCGTTCATCAATTTCTTGAAGAGCGAGGGATCAAGTCAAAACTCAATCTAACCATTACTGAGATAGCTAGACTCGTTTTTGATACGAATGAGAAGAGAAGGCTTTTCCAAGCTCAAGCCTCTTTAACAGATGTGTTGCAAGAGGTAAAACATCTTAATGAAGTCAATCAACAACTAATTAAGCAGTCAATTTCGTACATCGACTTTTTTATTGAGACAATGTCATTTCATGCAGAATCAGAAGCCACATATCAAAATCCTGCAGAAAAGCCTTATGGCATAGCTCGCTCTGGACTTTTCGATACTCGTGGTTAATAATGGGGGAAATTTACTATGGCTTCAACATTTCATTCAATTGAAACGGCCAAGCGCAGTCTGATAACACAAACGGCCGCCTTGAATACAACAGGACATAATGTGGCCAATGCGAATACACCAGGCTATTCACGTCAAGTTGTTAATATGACAGCAGCAGATCCGATTGATGCAGTGGCATTTTACCGTACTACAGCACCAGGTCAACTTGGAACAGGTGTGGAGTTTAACTCTATTATGCGTGTGCGTGAATCTTTTCTGGATGGACAATTTCGTAATGAGAACACTTCGCTCGGAGGATGGACTGTCCGTAACAGTACGCTTGAAAAACTGGAAACCATTATGAACGAACCTTCCGATACGGGTATTCGCACAGTACTCAATAATTTCTGGAATTCATGGTCAGATCTGAGCCAAGATCCACAGGACGTGACTAACCGGAAAATTGTAAAAGAAACAACGTTAGCGTTAACAGATGGTTTGAATCAAATTAGTTATCAATTGGATGCATTAACTACCGATCTGACCAACAACGTTTCGTTAAAAACGACAGAGATTAATTCGTATCTGCAGTCTATTGCTGACCTCAATAATAGTATTGTGAAACTAGAACGTCTTGGAGATAATGCGAATGATTTACGTGACCAACGTGATTATGCGGTAGACCAGTTATCCAAGATTGCAGGCGTTCAGATAACAGAACTGGATAGTGGCTACCAGGTAACGATTGCAGGCCAAGTAGCAGTCACTGGAGCGGCGGTTGTTCCTGTCACGGCTGATATTTTGGAGAATGCCTATCAAGCGGGAACTTTAACTGGCGGCGAAGTCTACGGAATGATCCATTCCCGTGATCAATATGTGGCAGACTATCGCAACCAGATCAATCAACTGGCAAATACGCTCGCAACCGGGGATATAGAGATTACAATTCCTGCTGGATCCGTATTGCCTAGCGGTACCGTTTTCAACAATGTGACGTATTCTGATGCCAATAACAATAGAACGTTAACATCAGATTTGAAAGTGACGGTTCAAGGGATTAATGGGCTGCACAAACTGGGTTATACGCTTAGCGGTGATACACCAACAGCAGGCGGGGACTTCTTTACAACCAAAGATGGTTCAGGAACTATTACGGCTGGAAATATTACATTAAGTACAGATATTCAAAACGATCCGAATAACATCGCAACTTCGATGCGTACTACTGGAACGGGTACTGGTGAAAGTGTAGTTCTTGGTAACAACAGTCTCGCACTTGCTCTTGCTGGGTTAAAAGATGCCAAATTCGATTTTGGATCAGCATTATCCAAACCAACCACGGTTGATGACTTTTTTGGCGCAATTGTAGGACAACTTGGTGTCCAGACTCAGGAAGCCAATCGACAAGCGCAAAATGCTCAACTTCTTACTGAGCAAGTGGATTTGAATCGTCAATCGGTAAGTGGTGTTTCACTCGATGAAGAAATGAGCAATCTGATTAAGTTTCAGCATGCATACAGTGCAGCTGCCCGTTTCATGACTGCATATGATGAACTGCTTAATAAACTCATTAACAGTACCGGTGTGGTCGGCCGCTAAAACATAGAAAGGGGTAACCAATAATGGCTATTCGCGTAACCTCAGGTATGATGAGCACTCAGATGCTTAGCAACCTGAACCGCAACCTGAACCGTATGGATAACATGTCTAACCAGATTTCCACAGGGCGCAAAATTAACAAACCTTCCGATGATCCCGTTGGAGTAACATACGCACTCCGTTACCGCGCAGAACTCGCAGCAAATGAGCAATACCAATCAAACACGGATGCGGCTGTAAGTTGGCTGGATGCGACGGATACAAATATGCAGCAGGCGTTGGATGTAGCAAAAAGGTTGAAGGAACTGGCAGTTCAAGGCGCTAACGGAACCTTATCTGATTCTGATCTTGGGGCTGTTAATCTGGAAGTAGAGGAATTGAAGAAACACCTTGTGGATATTGGAAATACTCAGATCCGAGGGAAATTTATTTTTAATGGGCAAACCTACGATAAATCACCATACGAACTGTCAGGAACAGTAACAGATTATGCGGATGTAGAAACAGATACTAAGGGAGTTCTATACTCCATTAGCGAGCAGGTTACCTTTCAGATTAATACCTCTGGAGCAGATTTCTTTGGCAACAAAGGTGATACGGATAATATATTCAAAGTCATCGATAATCTCTCAGCGGCATTGAACAGTGGAGATCAAGCCGGAATGCAGCAACAATTGCAAAACATTGAATCCCGTTCAACCAAAATGCAAGCTTCTCTATCAGAGGTGGGCGCACGAACCAACCGTATTGAATTGGTGCAGAATCGTTTGCAAGATCAGGACCTGAACTTCACCACTCTCCAATCCAAGACAGAGGATGCCGATGTGGCTAGTCTCATGATCCAGGCTACTTCCGCACAAACTATCTATGAAGCAGCTTTAAAATCATCTGCTCAGATTATGCAACCTTCCCTGATGGACTTCATGAGATAATAATTGATTTTATTTATAGGTTAACAGTAAGCTATGGACATAGTTGATCCATAGCTTTTTTATTAATTGAGGAGGAAAAATAATGAATCAACATAATAAAGTAGAGGCTTCAGAGCAGACGGTAAAAGAAACATATTCCTTCCCCAGAGGAATTCCGGGTTTTGAAAAATTGAGATTCTTTGATTTGCAGCAGCATGATGAAGTGTTTAGTCTCTTTAGTTCCGCAGAAGAACCAGCTGTAGCCTTTGTAACCGTAAATCCATTCGATTATCATTCGGATTATGAATTCGAACTTTCTCCTGAAAACGTAGAAGACCTCGGTGTAACCGATCCAAGCGATGTGGAGGTTCGGTGTATAATTACCCTTCACGCTGAGATTCGTAATGCAACCGCAAACTTA
The DNA here is from genome assembly GCF_984798905.1 of Paenibacillus sp. SRL342. Taxonomy (NCBI): domain Bacteria; kingdom Bacillati; phylum Bacillota; class Bacilli; order Caryophanales; family Paenibacillaceae; genus Paenibacillus; species Paenibacillus sp. SRL342. The sequence goes on along the minus strand of NZ_OZ481790.1, from coordinate 6,416,897 downwards.
CTGGCTCCAATTGTGTTCAATAAACACAAAAAAATGGGCAAGCAAATTGTATTACAAAATACAGAATACCAAACCAAACATGCATTATGGAGCAATGATGATGCTCTGAGCAAGGGTGGTGAGGGCTAATGCTGGTACTTACACGCAAAAAGGGCGAATCAATTGTTATTTCGGATAATATCGTTCTGACAGTGCTATCTGTAGATGGGGAGAATGTGAAACTTGGTATAGCAGCCCCAAGGGATATTGATATTTATCGTAAAGAAGTTCTCGAAGCAATTGAGCAAAATAATCAAAATGCGGCGATGAATCTGGAGACGTTGCAAAAAACGATAAAAGAATTCGGAAAAGTAAAAGATTAATGTTGAAAAGTAATTTTACTGAAAAAACTATGATGAAAAATAGAAAAAAAGTTGAAATGGCTATAAACAAAGTATGGTATGGCGTCGATATATATATTAAGGCGGTAATTCTTCAGGGCGGCCGACCTGTGAAGACGCTAATACCACATGGATGTGGGCATATAACCATTTCAGGGAGGAAATAAACAATGATTATCAATCACAACTTACCAGCGGTTAACACACACCGTAATATGGGTCTGAACAATGCAGCAGCTAGCAAAAACATGGAGAAATTGTCTTCCGGTCTGCGTATCAACCGTGCAGCTGACGATGCTGCAGGTCTCTCCATCTCCGAAAAAATGCGCGGTCAAATCCGTGGTTTGGAGCAAGCTCAACGTAACGTTCAAGACGGTATCTCATTCGCACAAACAGCTGAGGGCGCAATGAATGAAGTATCCTCCATGCTGACTCGTATGAAAGAATTAAACGTACAAAAAGAGAATGGCACATACGGCACTAATGATATCTCTAACATTAATTCTGAGTTGAATCAACTGGGATCTCAAATTGATGCCATCATGACTAACACTACATTCAATGGTATTAACATTACTTCTGATGTAGTAATCCAAGCTGATGATAGCACATTCCAAATTACAATTAGTGGTGTTGATAGAGGTGGTTTCAGCGGTCTTTCTTCTTCTACCAACCTTTCCAGCATCAGTGATGCAATTACAAAAGTAGCTACTCAACGTTCCAACCTGGGTGCGGTTCAAAACCGTTTGGAATATACTTCAAACAACTTGGGTACAACTGTTGAAAACTTGACTGCTTCCGAATCCCGTATTCGTGATACAGACATGGCTAAAGAGATGGTTGCTCTGTCCAAAAACAACATCTTGCTGCAGGCTTCCCAATCCATGCTTGCTCAAGCAAACTCTGCACCACAAGGCGTTCTGTCCTTGCTTCGTTAATTTTATCTTTAAACCTAGAGCTCTGCACTTTATGCAGGGCTCTTTTTTTTTGTTCTTATAAATTTTTTTGTGAATTTACCGATATATAGAATAACAGCTCATTTACTAAAATGTGTAATTTATCTAATGGAATATTAGGAGGATGGTTATGAGTAGTATCAACTCGTCCAGTTCTGTAAGCAAGGGAGACAATCAGTTCCCAGCCTCAGCTAAGAAAGAAACTACTCCTATAGAACAAAGGCAGGTGCCTCAAGCAATAGTTAACCAATTCAAAAGCATTGCCGAGATGAATGAAAGTCAGAAAGAGACCATAAACGAATTAAATAAAGCAATTGAAGCGATTCAAGGGCCGCAAAAGTCATTTGATATCTCTGTCCATGAAGAGACTCAAGCCATCATGATTAAAGTGCTGAATAAGGAAACAGGTGATTTAATTAGAGAAGTTCCACCAGAAAAAATCTTAGATCTTGCGGCCCACATGATGGAGATCACAGGCATTATTATCGATAAAAAGGTGTAGGAGGGCGTCACATGGTAACTCGTATTTCAGGCTTGGCATCGGGGATGGACATCGACACATTGGTTAAAAATCTGGTTAAAGCTGATAGTCAGCCGCTCACTAAGCTGAATCAACAAAAGCAGTTGCTGGAGTGGAAGCGGGACAATTATAGAGAGACTAGTGTAAAGTTAGTGTCTTTTATTCAGGATAAATTATCAAATTTAAGCAAAAGTACTTCTTTGAATGCTCAAAAAGCAACCACTACAGGGAATACAACTGCGGTAACTGCTAAAGCGACTTCCTCTGCAAGCGGGGTTTTGGAGGTTAGTGTATCCCAATTGGCTACAGCGGCGAAAACCGTTTCAACTGGAAATCCTACCAAAATGGATGCAACGATAACCGATTGGAGTAATGTTAAACTATCTGATATAACTGGATTCAGTAGCGATACTATTAAGATTGGTGATACGACCATTACAGGTATTACAGGAGACACAACTTTAGGTTCATTTATATCCCAGATTAATAGTAGTTCGGCTGGGGTCACAGCGGTGCTTGATAGTACTACTGGTCAAGTATCATTAACTAGTAAAACAACGGGGAATAAGGATGTTGCTTTGACCGGAAGCATATTCAGCGCACTTAAACTTGATTCAAGTTTAACAGGAGGAGAAAATGCTTCTTTAACGGTCAATGGGGTTTCAATGACTAGTGCAAGCAATAGCCTGACTGTTAATGGGGTTGAGCTTACCTTGAACAGTAAGAGTGGTACTCAGGCTACAACAATTGCGGTCTCGAAAGATGTAGATTCCATAGTTACAAATGTTCAGAGTTTCGTGGACACCTATAATGAGCTCTTGTCATTTATGAATCGAAAAACAAATGAAGAGCGATATTCTAAATATAACCCACTTTCTTCAGAAGAGAAAAGTGCCATGACAGATGATGAGATCGAATTGTGGACTTCTAAAGCTAAGAGCGGGATGTTAAAGAATGATAGTATACTAACTTCTGCTATTTCAGATATGAGATCGGCCATGGTTCAGGGAGTCACTCTGTCAGATGGTTCTAAAATCAGCTTTGCGGATCTGGGAATATCTACGGGGACATATGAAACCAAGGGCAAACTCCTCCTGGACACCGACAAATTAAAAGCATCACTTGAGAAAAATCCTGATATTGTGAATAACTTTTTCGGACAGAATTATTCTAATTCTACTTTGAACAACAGTTACTCGGAGAACGATGGTATTTTGGCACGCATGAGAAAAATATCTAATACAGCTGTAATTAAGCTGGCAGAAACTGCAGGGACTTCAAAGTATAGCTCTGATCTGACAGCGTCTTTTTTGTCAAACAGTACCATGGGGACTCAGTTGTTAGGGATGGATAGAAGAATAAGCGAATTGACCTCCAAGATTAGCATGAAGGAAACAAATTATTATAAGAAGTTTACAGCCATGGAGAAAGCGATTAACAAGTACAATAATATTTCGTCAAGTATAGCTAGTTATTTGTAGTGAAGGAGGATAACCATTGATTAATTCACCTTATCAGAAATATCAACAGGCACAGGCACAGACGGCTTCAAAGCCCAAGCTGTTGATAATGCTGTATGATGGTGCCATTCGTTTTGTGAAGTCTGGTATTGAAGGAATTGAACAAAGAAACTATGAAAAGGCTAATAATAACTTGTGTAAAGCACAAGGGATTATCAATGAGCTTATATCATCGTTGGATTTCTCTTACGCTATCTCCAATGATCTTATCCGCGTGTATGAATACATGCTTCATTTACTCATAGAGTCTAATGTTCATAAAAATATCTCACAAGCCCAAGAAGTCCTTGAGTATTTAGTTGATCTTCGAGAGACTTGGGTTGAAGCAAGTAAGAATATTGGTGGGGCAGTCGTATGACTGAGCAAAGCGGGTTGTCTGAGTTATTGGAGAAGATAAGGCAAGATACAGGTGAAGCGCTAGACAATATGTATGATTGGTCTGAAGAAGATTTTGTCATATTCCTTGATCGGCGTGAGGAATTAGTTCTTGCGATGGAACCTTACCGTTCTCAAGTTAATGAATTTGATAAACAGTCTATTAATGAAGTACTGGAGAGTGATACTCTCATAAGGGCTAGAATGCACTTCCTCAAAGAGGCGGCTGCAGAACAGCTTAGACAATTCGGTGGAGCACGTGTCCAGCAAAGAGGTTACCAGAACCAGTACACAATGGATGGTCTTTTTATAGATAAAAGAAATTAAATATAGGATTACAATATGGTATAAAATCCCTTCTTTAAAAGGGGTTTTTTTGCTTTTGCCGACTTCATTTCTAGAAACCCATAACCGATAATGTAAATAGAAGTAAAAATATGAATGGTGGTTGTTATTATGCTGAACTACGAACGGAATTTAGCTGTAATTAAAAACCGTTTCCCACACGTTTTGGAAGAAGATTATATTATAAAAGAAACTGTAAGGGATGAATTTAAATTAACAGAACCAATTGAGAAGGACCATGAGTGGTTAGCTGCGGTTAAAGAATCAGTTGGTAGCTTAAAGTCCGTTTTTGTTTACGGTTTTGGTCAGGGACTAGGGTTGAGTGATTTAGTTGAATTATTTCCTGATCGTATATTCTTTGTATACGAGGCCGACGAGCAATCATTTATAAATGCTATGATTCATATGGACTTAACTTTTGTGCTTAACCATCCCAATATCTATGCTATTACAGTTGGAGATACGCAGTTAAATAAGTTATTTTCGATTATGTCTACTCATATTCAGGATGAGATGGCATTTGTAGCTTCCCGCTATTATCTGGAGCAACAGATTGGGGTTTTACAAGCTACTAAAAATAAATATCTGGATTACAAAAAGATTTTTGAGTCTAATCAAAATGTTCGAAACCTTTTTCGGCACGACTGGATACGAAATAGTTTATTTCAAATACCAACAATGTTAAGAACCCCTTCTCTTAATCAATTAATTGGAAAGCTGAAAGGAACTACAGCAGTTGTTGTATCTTCTGGACCTTCCTTGGAGAAAGATATACATTGGCTTGAGAAGTTGAAACACCATGCTATCATTATTGCTGCAGGTTCGAGTATTCAGGCTCTTGTAAAGAATGGAATCGATCCTCATCTTGCAGTTGTTATGGATGGTGGAGAAATTAATGCACAAATTTTTTCGAGTGGGGAGGCTAAGAAGGCTCCGATTTTATTTACATCATCCGCCTATTACGGAGTATCCGACTCCAAAGAAGACGGTCTCATCTATGGGGTGTTGAGTAGCGATAATGTGACAAGCCATTTTATGAATGTGAGACAGGAAGAGAAGATACTACATCCAAATCCTACTGTCGCAGGTACAGCAATCCAGACAGCAGCTTGGCTGGGGTGTACGCGCATAATCATGATGGGACAGGATCTGTCTTTCCCTGGAGAACAGTTCTATGCTGAGGGGATTAATCATGGAGATCAAGACTATATAGATAAAGTGATTAAGCAAGCAGAGCATACCGTAATGAATGTTAATGGTGATTATAACCGAACAACTGCGGGTTTCCTTCAAATGAAGGATAGAATTGAAAATTTAATTGCTATACTTCCTAAAATCAAATTTATAAATTCAACACGTAACGGCGCTCAAATAGAAGGTTCCAGTTGGACGCCGGTTGAGGATGCATATGAGATTGTGAAAAATGAAAAAGTATCTAGTACTATAATTGCTGACCTAATAGATCAATTGAGTGATGTATCTGAAAATCCTGTTAAAGCGGAAATGGTAAAAGTAAAATTGATACGAACTAAAGATGAGATTTTCAGACTAGTAAGTGAAATTGACCAAACATTAAAATTAGTGAAGAAAATTAGAGAGTTAAGTCGTACTAAACCAGCTAAATGTCAAAAAAACTTAGAGTTGATTGAACAGAATTGGGCGAATATTGTAAACAAGGATTGGTTTAATCCACTTTATGAAACGTTGCTTCCGGTGGAACTAGGCCGTTTTGATCGAGAACTTCCAAGCATTATTACTGAACTGAATATTATTCGCAAATCAGACTCAATTGCCGAGTATTTGGGAGAATTACTTCAACAGATTCTTGGACAGACTTCTTTTTTGACAGAGGTTTTGAGTGAGTCGATTGTGAGAATGGAAGGTTCACAACCAGAGGAGAGTTTCAATGTCAGAATATAATTACAAAGGAAAAAAGATTTTAATCATAGGTGGAACTGGAACAATCGGAAACCATTTGGTTAGGCGCTTACTTGAAGATCAACCAGATGTCATCAGGATCTTCAGCCGGGATGAGCACAAACAATATGAAATGGCAATCGAGCTTCAACAATCCTCTCAAAGGTTGCGATTTTTAATTGGTGATGTAAGAGATCAAAAGCGTCTTTCTAGAGCAATGGAAGGGATTGATTATGTATTTCATCTTGCAGCTATGAAGCATGTGCCTTCATGTGAATATAACCCTTTCGAAGCAGTACAGACCAATGTGATAGGCACACAAAACGTAATACAGGCAGCGTTAGAGAATAACGTCACTAAAGTTTTGTTCACGAGTACAGATAAGGCAATATCACCAACAAATACGTATGGTGCAACAAAGCTTACGGCTGAGAGGTTGATCTCCGCTGCTGAGTATCAAAAGGGTTCGAAGAAAACGATATTTTCTTCTGTAAGATTCGGTAATGTGATGGGCTCCAGAGGATCTGTAATACCTTTGTTTAAAAAGCAAATTTTGGAGAATAGAAGGATTACAATTACTGATCCGGATATGCTGCGGTACATGATGACGCCTTCACAAGCAATAGAACTTATTCTGCAAGCGAATGAAATGGCTAGTGGTGGAGAAGTATTTGTCTTGAAAATGCCCGTGATTCGTATTGGGGAATTAGCAGAAGCTGTTATTGAAATTGTGTCAAATAAATACGATATCGAAACAAGGATAGGTATACAGTGTGTTGGTCTTCGTCCAGGAGAAAAGCGTTACGAGGAACTTATGACTCTCGATGAACAGCTCATTGCTTTTGAAAATGAAGCAATGTTTATCATACCTTCTTCAATTAAAGGAAATAACTCAGCTAAAAAGTCGGTCGCTTCTGATGAATCAGACATAGCCTTACTTGCTGTGAGTAAATCTGTAATATCTGATTGGCTACTTTCCGAGAATATTTTATAGAATGACCTTTGATAGAGCTATTAATAAAAGTGCAATGTAGGTGAATATAACAGAAAAGTAAGGAGATATAATTGTGAGTGAAAAAGAACATATGTATAAAAAATTTTGGGAACAAGACGACGTTAGGGTGATTGATTGTAAAAGCTGCGGTTTTAAACATCTGGATCCTATTCCTTCAGAGGGAATATTATCTGAATTTTATAAAAATCGGTATTTTCAACAAATAAAGCCATTTGATTATGATAGTGTAGATTATATTTACGTTGCAAGTAAAACTAAAGAAATATCAGAAAATATAACTTATAATAACATTTATTTTAAAGTTATGGAGGAATTATCAACTAATCAGCCTTTGAAAATGCTAGACGTTGGATCGGGAAACGACTTATTATCTGCTTTTTTCAACATAAGAGGATGGGATTCTTACTCTATTGAACCCAATCACGAGGCAGTGGGATACTTAAAAAAATTTAATGTCAATGTATTCCCTCAGTTTCTAGATGATGAAGGAGCGTTTCCTGTGTCCGGGGTTGGTTTTGTTAATATCCAGTATGTATTAGAGCATTTAAGGAATCCAGGGCTTATTTTGAGCAAAGCATACGATGCCTTAACTCGCGGAGGAGTCATTCGAATTGTTGTTCCAAACGACTTTAGTAAAGTCCAAATGTCATACAAACAACGCTATGATGAAAAATATAGATGGATACAATATCCTGATCATATTAACTATTTTGATTTCGAATCATTAAAACAATTTATATCAAATCATGGATTTAAAGAGATATATAGAACTACGAGCTTCCCCGTTGATTTTTTGTTGCTTTGTGGGCTGAATTATAATGCCAATAAGGATGAACAGCAAAAGGTTGGTCCAATTATATCTAACTTTGAAAATTCATTTGTAGAAACAGGACAAGAGCAATTATTAGAAAAGCTGTACAATTCTTTAGCAAACCTTGATCTAGGACGTTCAGTCGAGATCTATGCAATAAAGGAATAAGAGTATTGGTAGATAACAAGCAAATATGTAAAAATTCAAAATCACAATAGAAGAGGAAACTATATGAATATTACAGCCATTATACAGGCTCGTATGAGGTCGACTCGTCTTCCTGGGAAGGTTATGAAAGTATTAGGTGATAAAACAGTTCTTGGCCATGTAATCACAAGAGTGCTAGCCATTCCCTCGGTTAATAATGTTATTGTAGCAACGACTACGAATGAAGAAGATGAGCCAATATGTTCGGAGGCTACTAAATTCGGTGTGAATTTTTATAGAGGGAGTCAGGATAATGTATTATGTCGTTATTACGAGGCAGCTAGAGCAGTAAATACTGATGTGGTTGTGCGAATAACCTCCGACTGTCCAATGCTGGACCCTATTATCTCAAATGAAGTTATAGAACATTTTCTTAAGAATAAGTTTGATTATTCAAGTAGTGGGCTAAGTAATTCCTTTCCTAGAGGATTAGATACTGAGGTGTTCACTTTTCAAGCATTGGAACAGTCTTTCGAAAATGCAACGAAAGATTATGAACGTGAGCACGTTACTCCTTATATATATCAGCATCGGGATCTATTTCGGGTGTGGGAATACACTAATAATCTCGATTACAGTCGTTATCGGTTGACTTTGGATACTAGTGAAGATTGGGACCTTGTTTCACGTGTTTATGATGAACTGTATTTAGGACGGATTTTTCATTTGAATGAGATTTTAGAATTATTTAGGCTGAATCCTGAACTTCCTTTAATTAATAAAGAAGTAATACAGAAAAAGCTCGGGGAATGAAACAACTGCTAGTTAAAGCGAGGTTTTTCGTGTGAATGTTTTAATGATGAGTATTAATCAAAAAGTGCCTATGATTAAAGCACTAAATAATGCGTTACGGCGTGCTTGTCCAGAAGCTATACTTTACGGGGCGGACTCAAACGCAGAATGTATAGGGAGATATTGGACTGATGCATTTTGGGTATGCCCATCCTTAGATCAGATGTCTGTAAATGAACTTATTATGTACTGCAAAGAAAAGAATATCTCTATGATTATACCAAGTCGCGATGGGGAACTACTCTATTTTGCAAGAAATCAGCATATTTTAAATGAATCTGGAATCAAAGTAATGATATCCAGAGAAAGGGCCGTGAATTTCTGCCTTGATAAGCTGAACTTTTATGAGGTACTTAACAATCAAGGGTATCCTGTAATACCTACTTTTGTAAGTCTTGATGAACTTCACATACATTTATATACTCATTCTCGTTCGTATGTAGTTAAAGAAAGGTTTGGAGCTGGGTCCGTTGGGATAGGCATAGATGTTAAAAAAAATGATGCACTAAAAATTTCTCGGAAAATGAATTCCCCGGTGTTCCAACCGTTTATATCAGGTACTGAGTATAGTGTAGATATGTTTTTAAGCAGGAAATCTCTGGCACAAGGAACTGTTGCCAGGAAACGTAATCGTATCGTTAACGGTGAATCACAAATTACAACATCAACTCTATTTCCTGAACTTGAGGAGTTGTGCAAAGAGATCGCGTCTAAAAACAAGTTGCAAGGTCATGTCATGTTTCAAGCTATAGTGGACGGAGATAATAGAATTCACATTATAGAATGTAACTGTCGTTTTGGTGGCGCTTCGACTTTGTCTGTAGCAATGGGATTGGATAGTTTTTTCTGGTTTTATAAGGAAAGTATGGGGTCAAGCTTGGAACACTTTCCTTTCCAAAGAGTAGAAACGGAAAGAATGCTAATCCGTCATGCGGAGGATTTGATATTATGAAGGTCATTGTTTTTGATTTGGATGACACATTATACGAAGAAATAACTTTTGTTCGAAGTGGGTTTAGATCAGTTGCAGGCTTATTAGGTAAGCACTTTCAAGTTGATGCGGAAGAAGCCTTAAGAATTATGTGGGAAGCTTTGAAGAGTGAGGGTAGGGGGCGGGTGTTTAACAGAGTGCTCGCTCATTATGGATTGGAAAATAGCAAGAATGTTAAGAGGTGTATTTCACAATATCGACTACATCATCCGGAAATTCAACTTTCCTCTGATGCAGAGTCGGTACTTTCACTTCTTGCAGAGATGGGATACTCTGTCTACATTGTTACTGATGGGAACAAGAATGTACAATACAATAAAATTAAAGCCTTAGGGTTAGAGGAACGAGTCAATAAATGCTATATTACTTATCGATATGGACATCATCGTTCGAAACCTTCACCTTATTGCTTTGAACTTATTGCTAAGAAAGAAAATGTGAGTTTCAATCAGGTTCTATATATCGGGGATAATCCTAATAAAGATTTTGTAGGAATCAAACCATTAGGATTTCGCACAATTAGGATTAAGAGAGGGCACTTTAAAGATCTAGTGAAACCTCAGGAATATAATGCCGAATTTGAAATTGAAACACTTAATGAAATTTTTCAGATATTAGAGAAATGGAAATTAACTGAATGAGTTTACGTGTTATTATTCGTAGTAATGCTTCTTCACGTTTGGGGACGGGACACATCAAAAGATGCCTTACATTAGCGAGTTTGATGAGGGCTAAGTTGGGTGCTGATATATTATTTGTTTGTAATGCCGATTTGCCACACAGTTTAAAAGAAGAGATCGAAGCCAATGGATGTTTAGTTCATCTACTTTCAGAAGAAGATCGGGTATCTAATGATATAGAGCGAGATGCACAGGAGACCATTTCAGCGTTGAACGGTCGATATGATCTATTAATTGTAGACCATTATGGCTTGGATATAGAGTGGGAACAAAAATTACGTCCATATACAGACCGAATATTAATTGTGGATGATCTGGCTAACCGAAAACATGATTGTGATATACTTCTAGATCAAAACTTATACTCTAATTCACAGTATCGATATGATGACCTTGTGCACAAAAAAACAAAAAAATTCTTAGGACCAGGTTATGCTTTGTTGAAAAATGATTTTTTTGAACTTGGTGAAAATGTAAATGTCCGAAAGCGGTGTGGAAGAGTTTTGGTTAATTTCGGAGGTAGTGATCCAACGAACGAATTAGCTAAGATGCTTCCCGTGGTGCTTAGTGAGGTTGGAAAACGTCTTGAGTTTATTTTAGTTGCAGGACCCGCAAACCCATTAAAAGAAAAGTTGAGAGGGCTGTTTTCATTAATACCTCATGTCCAATTCTATGAAGAGTATAACATGGCAGAGCTTTTGTCTTGGGCAGATATAGCAATTGGTGCAGGTGGAATATCAATGTGGGAACGTTGTTTCATGGGAGTCCCGGCAATGGTTATTAGTGTAGCAGACAATCAAACCGCTACGATTATTGAGGCTGCAAATTGTGGGTTGATTTGGAATTTGGGTCCGAGTGAAAATGTAGACGACAGACAAATGATATACTTTTTAGAGAGAATACTGAATAACCCGAAAGAGCTTGAAGAGAAAAGTAAATTAGGGTTAGCTTTAATGGAGGAAACAAGAAAAGCAAGGACGCATCCAATTCTGGCTATGTTTGAAGGGGGAAATAATTAATGGAGTTTCAAATCGGAGATCGCTGGGTCGGTCCAAACCACAAACCTTTTGTCATCGCTGAAATGTCTGGTAACCACAATCAATCTCTTGAGCGTGCTTTAGAAATTGTAGAAGCTGCTGCCAATGCTGGAGCTGATGCTCTTAAATTACAGACTTACACTGCGGAGACGATGACCCTTGATATTCATGAGGGTGACTTTTTTATTGAGGATCCCAACAGCCTTTGGAAAGGCAATTCCTTATACAGTCTTTATCAAGAAGCTTATACCCCATGGGAATGGCACAAACCACTTTTTGATCGGGCAGCAGAGTTAGGCATGTTGGCTTTCAGTACTCCTTTTGATGAAACCGCAGTCGACTTCCTCGAAAGTCTAAATGTGCCTGCATACAAGATTGCTTCATTTGAAAATACTGATATTCAGCTAATTCGTAAAGTGGCTTCGACAGGGAAACCTTTAATTATCTCCACTGGTATGGCTTCAATTGCGGAACTAGATGAGACAGTTAGAGAGGCTCGTGAAGCGGGCTGTGAACATCTAGTGCTTCTTAAATGTACTAGTACTTATCCCGCAACACCTGATAATACTAATATTTTGACTATTCCTCATATGGAGCAGCTATTCGAATGTTCGGTTGGAATATCTGATCATACCATGGGGGTAGGTGTATCCGTAGCGGCTGTCGCACTGGGAGCTATAATAATTGAAAAGCACTTTACGTTGCGACGTGCAGATGGTGGGGTTGATTCTGCTTTTTCATTGGAACCAGAAGAACTTGCCTCACTTATTACAGAATCAGAAAGAGCATGGCAGTCTCTAGGGAAAATAACCTATGGTGTTACGGAACGGGAGAAACCCTCGCTGAAACATCGGCGTTCTTTATATATTTCCAAAGATTTGAAGCAAGGTGAAGTGCTGACAAGGGACAACATTAAGGCGATTCGGCCTGGTATGGGATTGCCAACCAAATATTTAGATGAGCTATTGGGGCGTAAAGTTTCCAAAGATGTATCAAAGGGAACGCCCCTAACTTGGGAGGTTATATAAAATGGGACAAAACATCCTGCTCACTGGTGGTGCCGGTTTCATCGGACGTTGGGTTGCGAAGCGTTTGTTGGAAGAAGGCCATTATGTCTGGATTCTGGACGATTTGTCCAATGGTAAGTTATCGAATATTTCGGAATATGAGCATCATCCTAATTTGAAGGCTTTTATTGAAGGAACAATTCTGGATGAGAGCTTATTGAGCGAGTTATTTGAGAAGCATCAGTTCTCCATTTGTTATCACTTAGGGGCTTCCATTAACGTTCAGGATTCCATTGACGATCCTCGGACTACTTTTAATAATGATACAATCGGAACTTTTTATATTTTGGAACAATGTAGGAAACATAATACCAAAGTAGTGTTTATGAGCACTTGTATGGTTTATGATCGTTGTACAGATGAGAACGGTATTGATGAGTTGCATCCGATCAAACCTGCTTCTCCTTATGCTGGTGCCAAGATCGGCGCAGAGAATATGGTGCTCTCCTATTACTACACTTATGGATTACCAACAGTGGTGATTCGTCCTTTCAATACATACGGTCCTTTTCAAAAGACAGGTGGAGAGGGCGGAGTAGTAGCAATTTTTATTAAAAATGAATTGGATGGCAAGACACTGAACATTTATGGTTCTGGTACTCAAACAAGGGATTTGTTGTATGTTGAGGATTGCGCCCGCTTTGTTGTTTCAGCAGGATCCAGTGAGGCTGTAAACGGAGAAGTTGTTAATGCCGGTCTGGGCAGAGATATTTCGGTTAATGATTTAGCGAATCTAATTGTAAGGGATCCTGTCAGAATTCAGCACGTGGAGCATATTCATCCTCAGAGCGAGATTGAAAAGCTTCTCTGCAATTCCACAAAAGCCAAACAGTTACTTGGATGGGAGCCAGAAGTAGCGCTTGAAGAAGGGATTTCTCGTACAAGGAATTGGATTGCTGAAGGTGGGCTATCTTTATAATCTTTTATTATAATATTTGTTGCTTCTTAATTAAGGGACGGGAGATAACATGAACACAAAAAAAGTTATTTTGTTTGGAGCTGGGGATGGAGGATATCGAACGTTTTTATCGCTCAGACAGGAATATGAAGTGATCGCTTTTGTTGATAACAATGTACAAAAGCACGGTAGTACTCTTTTCTCCAAGCCAGTGATTTCCCCTATACAGATTAAAAATTATGCATACGATTATATTATTATCGCGAATATTCATGGACATCAGGTTCGTAAGCAACTAGTCGAGGAACTTGGGATTTCAGAAGCTCATATCATTGATCATTATCATAACGATATGCTGGACTCAAGAGTTGCGACGCTTAGACAAGTTGCCGATGAGATATATTCCAATAACCTACAGGGTAGTGTTGCTGAACTTGGAGAATTTCAGGGGGAATTTGCGAAATACATTAGCGAATCTTTTTGTGACCGAAATTTTTATCTATTTGACACCTTTGAGGGATTTGATGAAAGAGATATACAGAATGAGCATCGTAATAAATTTTCAGATGCGCGAGTTGGCGAGTTCAAAAATACCAGCATTGAGGCAGTATTGAACAAGATGACTTCTAGGGAAAAATGTTTTGTAAAGAAGGGTTACTTTCCTCAAACAACAGAGAGAATGGATGAGAAATTTGTTTTTGTGAGTATTGACGTTGACCTCTATAGTCCCATTTTAGAAGGATTACGTTATTTCTACCCGAGAATGCAAGAAGGAGGATATATATTTGTTCACGACTATAACAGTTTACGATTCTCAGGAGTGAAAAGTGCGATTAAAGACTTCTCCAAAGAATGTAAAATAAAATATGTTCCTATTAGTGATATGTGTGGCAGTGCTGTGATTATCAAATAAGCTTTAGGGGGGCAAGTCATGAGTGAACCAAAACAGCGCAGGTCAGCCATGCTTCCTTATGGTCAGCAATGGCTGGATGAAGCAGATATTGAATCTGTTATACAAGTGCTGAAAAGTAATTTTCTTACACAGGGTCCAGCCATTCAAGTATTTGAGGAAAAAGTTGCCAATTACGTTGGAGCTAAATATGGTGTGGCTTTCACCAATGGAACAGCAGCATTACATGGTGCCTGTTTTGCTGCTGGAATTGGACCAGGAGATGAGGTGATAACCACCCCCTTAACTTTTTTAGCAAGCAGCAATTGTGTGCTCTATCAAGGTGGTACACCGGTGTTTTGTGATATCAATATGGAAACCTATAATATAGATGCTAAAGAAATTGAGAATAAAATCACCTCGGACACAAAAGCAATTATAGCAGTCGATTTTTCTGGACAACCTGTCGAAATGGACCGCATTTTGGATATTGCCCGTAAACACAATTTGATTTTGATTGATGATGCTGCGCATTCACTGGGAGCTGATTATGATGGCCGAAAGGTTGGGGCATGGGCAGACATGACGATGTTCAGCTTTCATCCGGTAAAGCATATTACGACTGGAGAAGGTGGAATAATTGTGACTGACAATGAGGAGTTTTATCAGAAATTAATACAATTTAGAAGTCATGGTATGACCCGTAACCCGGATGAGATGATCCAAAATGATGGTCCTTGGTACTACGAAATGCATGCACTGGGTTATAATTATCGAATGACAGATATGCAAGCCGCTCTAGGTGTATCTCAAATGGATAAATTAGATGATTTTATACAGAGACGCAGGGAGATTGTCAAGATATATAACAGGGAATTAGCAGATATTCCTGGACTCGTATTACCGTATCAGCACCCAAAAGCAAATTCTAGCTGGCATCTATATATTGTTCGGTTTTTACCTGAGTGGTTTAGTTACTCTAGAAGAGAAATCTTTGAAACATTACGTAATTGGAATATTGGTGTACATGTCCACTATATCCCAGTCTATCTACAACCTTTTTATCAGGAGTTAGGATATAGCAAGGGATTGTGTCCGAATGCAGAGAGATATTACGAGACAGCCATTACACTCCCGCTGTTTCCTAAGATGACAGATGGCGATGTGAGGGATGTAGTTGATGCATTAAAGAGATTGTACAAGGGAATTTGATGTCCATTACATGAGTCTCTGTAGCTGCATTTTCGAGAAGTATTTCTACAGCATATATCTAGGCTGAATTTTATAAATTAACTTGAGTTTTAATCAAAGAAAGAACAGCTGATAGCATTTAGATCAGTTGTTCTTTCTTTGGTTTTTACGATTAAACTTGAATAAGCGGACGAATCACTTAACCAGTTTGATATCTGAGGTTGTTAGAATACTTTTATTAGGATGTCAGCTTAAGTAAGGTATCATCAATGAGTGAACTTCTTTAGTTAGACGTTCTCAATTTTTGTTTAGGTTTCTTAGTACTAAAGAAAACGGGTTTTAAAAAACTTTAAACTTCATACTATTTCAATTATATTATTCTCAAGTAAATGGTATTACTTCTGCGCATTTAACAGAGTTTTCCTAAATTATAATATGGGGAAATGATAGTTATCCCAGCGTTCAACACAATCCCCAATTAATCTACAAAATATTCCAAGAAAACATTTACTTTACCAATTGACAATGGATAACTTTGGATGGTATTATCTGAATTGTGGGCAGAGGTTAAGGCCGAAGCTTCACTTCATTTGATGACGAAGGGAATGTTAGTGCATGCAAGGTAAAGTAAAATGGTTCAACGCAGAAAAAGGTTACGGTTTCATTGAGACTGAAGATGGCGGCGACGTATTCGTACATTTCTCCGCAATTCAATCCGAAGGATTCAAAACTTTGGAAGAAGGTCAATCCGTAGAATTCGACATCGTCGAAGGCGCGCGTGGACCGCAAGCAGCTAACGTAATCAAATTATAATCATCCGGACAATCCGACCTACATATATGGTTAGATGGTTACCAAATTGAATTATCGCTAGCATCAGACTCCGGTACTTTCCGGGGTCTTTTTTTGTTTTAATAGATTAGAGATTTTGAGGATCGTCCTAGACACATTATTCTAGTGAATTTAATAGATTCAAGAGATAGATTGAAGTTCATTTTACATATTAGATTGAGCAGGCTCAAAAACGGTTAAATACATCATCAAGTGCCTAATAATTCATACCAAGTAAATATTCGATTATGGCTGAATATGATGAAATATCGCGAAATATGGCGTTATGCCTACGTTGGCAGATGTGGCTTGAACAGATGTCATTATTCGGTCACCGGGAGTTTTTACATGGCGCTTACATTCGTGTTATAATGAAGTGGCAAAGGAAAAAGGAGGAGTGCCCTATGAATTTAAGTATTCGAGGTCAACAAATCGAGGTTACTGATGCTTTGAAGGATTATGTCGACAAAAAGTTGAGTAGACTCGAGAAGTATTTCGATGCACCCCTTAACTCTGACGGTGCTGTTACATTGAGCACGACGAGAGGTTTGCATACGGTAGAGGTGACGATCCCTTTGAAAGGCATTGTGCTCCGCGCCGAGGATGAGAGCGACGATATGTACGCATCCATTGACTCCGTGGTGGACAAGCTGGAACGTCAGATCCGCAAACACAAAACAAAAATTAACCGTAAGTTCCGCCAGGAAGGTAGCCTGAAAACACTCTTCGTTGAAGATCCAACAGGTACTGTAGCTACAGCTGAACTGGATGCGGACACGGATGACGATGATCTGGAAGTTGTACGTACGAAACGCTTTATGTTGAAACCAATGGACGTGGAAGAGGCCATCCTCCAAATGAACATGGTTGGTCACAATTTCTTCGTATTCTCCAACATTGACAGTGAAGAAGTTAGCGTTGTTTACAAACGGAACGATGGTAAGTACGGATTGATCGAACAAGGTTAATCTTAACCTACAGGATCATCGGATCGGACATACGTATGAATATCTAATAATAATGAAGACAGGGACTGTAGTTTCCTGGATTAGACTTAACAAGAGCTTCCATCCCTTAGGGGATGGGGCTCTTTTGTGCGTAGAGGAGCTGGGAAATCACCTTTGGAAATAAAATGGTGAAACTATTCCCTATGCTGCTGCGTCTAATAGATAGTAAGAAGAAGCACAAACTGTAAAAGTTTACTGCCAGATTCCGATGCTTACGAAAATATTCGTATACCTACATTCGAGAACTGGATATTGAGATTTCCATCCAAATTTACCATTGAAATTCGTTGACAGGGCTGTCTATCCTGCAAAATGAAACATGACAATCGAACGCTTCCGCTAACGACTATGATTTTTTGCACTTAAACTCCATTTGATATGTCTTAGAAGTTCAAAGAAGTGTGCCGTGGCGTGTTGCGGCGGCCCTTACAAACTGTTACAATTTATGCAAAGAGAATCATTGTCCTGATGGAGAATTGTCAACGAATGATCACTAATCATAATCAATGACAGGCACAGCACCATGAACATGATTCGCAAGGCTCGGGCTTCGGCTAGTTTTTTTAATAACCGGATCCGTTTGAATACCGAATCAGCTTCATGAGGAACCCTTGGCAAGCCTGAAGTTGATTCATCATATTACTTATTAGCATATGATTTGAATTTGATTTTTACACCGATGACGAAGAGGGCAGAAATGACCTGTAGAAGCGAAGCGTTCGCCTTTATCCCCGGATTTAACCCTCTGAGAAGAGAGTTTAAAAGAAATCAGGGGATAACAGCGATCGAAAGGACATTCTGGCAACTGAGTTGATGAAGTGTAACCCTCATTAAGCTCAAATTATATTGTTTGTCACCCCCGGGCAAGTGGATGCAACATCCATCCGATGGTGTCGCGTGGCGGCAACAGGGGGTCTATTCTGTTTTGCACGAAAGGGGTATACCATGCTAGGACTTGTCAAAAAGATCTTCGGCGACATGAATGAACGTGATGTTAAACGTCTGATGAAGACGGTCGATGTGATCAATAAACTGGAACCACAATTTCAGGCGTTGTCTGATGAACAACTGAAAGGTAAAACGGACGAATACCGTGCTCGTATTGAAAAGGGAGAAACAACAGATGAACTTCTTCCTGAGGCATTTGCAACCGTACGTGAGGCTTCACGCCGTGTACTGGGCAAACGTCACTACGATGTACAGATGCTGGGCGGTATTGCTCTGCATGAAGGCCGTATTTCCGAGATGAAAACGGGTGAAGGTAAAACGCTGGTAGGAACACTTCCGGTATATCTGAACGCGTTGATGTCCAAAGGTGTACACGTGGTCACAGTCAATGACTATTTGGCACAGCGGGATAGCCAGGAAATGGGACAAATCTATGAATTCATGGGCATGACGGTAGGGGTTAACCTGAGCGGGATGGACCATGCCTTGAAACAACATGCATATGCATGTGATATTACGTACGGAACGAACAACGAGTTTGGTTTTGACTATCTGCGTGACAACATGGTGCTCTACAAAGAGCAAATGGTACAACGTCCATTGTTCTTCTGTATCATTGATGAAGTAGACTCCATCTTGGTCGATGAGGCGCGTACGCCACTCATTATCTCTGGACAAGCTCAGAAGTCGACGGATATGTACTATGCAGCAGATCGTTTTGTGAAACGTTTGGTGCCGGAAGAAGACTTTACGGTAGACATTAAGGTGAAATCCGTAGCGTTGACTGAGGCAGGCGTGGCAAAAGCAGAGAAAGCATTTGGTATCGAGAACTTGTATGACCATGCCAATGTAACTCTCAACCATCACATCGTGCAGGGCTTGAAAGCTAATGCAATCATGCGTCGTGACGTGGATTATGTAGTCAGTGATGAGGAAGTTATGATCGTTGATGAATTCACAGGTCGTCTGATGTCTGGACGTCGTTACAGTGATGGATTGCACCAGGCGATTGAAGCCAAAGAAGGCATAGAAGTACAAAACGAGAGCATGACGCTTGCTACGATTACCTTCCAGAACTATTTCCGGATGTACCGTAAACTTGCGGGTATGACGGGTACAGCGAAAACCGAGGAAGAAGAGTTTAAAAAAATCTACGGTCTCGAAGTACTGCAAATTCCAACTAACCGCCCAAACAAGCGGGATGACATGGCAGATGTCGTGTACAAGAGCATCGATGGTAAGTTCAATGCCGTTGTAGAAGAAATCGTGGCACGCCACTGTAAGAATCAACCGATTCTGGTAGGTACAGTGTCCATTGAGAACTCTGAACGCCTGTCTGACATGCTTAAGCGCCGTGGTGTCAAACACCAGGTACTGAACGCCAAGTACCACGCGGAAGAAGCAGAGATCATCTCAGGAGCTGGTCAAGCGGGTGCAGTAACGATTGCAACCAACATGGCAGGACGGGGTACAGATATTATCTTGGGTGATGGTGTAGCTGAAGTAGGCGGCCTTCATATCATCGGTACAGAGCGTCACGAATCACGCCGGATTGATAATCAGCTGCGTGGTCGTGCGGGACGTCAAGGTGACCCGGGTTCAACACAATTCTACCTGTCACTGGGTGATGAATTGATGAGACGTTTCGGTGCAGATAATGTATTGAACATGATGGAGCGCCTTGGTTTTGAAGAAGACCAACCGATCGAGAGCCGGATGATTACCCGAGCAGTAGAATCAGCGCAGAAGCGTGTTGAAGGTAACAACTTTGACGTGCGTAAAGTCGTTCTCCAATATGATGATGTCATGAACCAACAACGTGAAATTATATATAAACAGCGCCGCGAGGTACTGGAGTCCGAAAATATCAAACAAATCGTTATGGATATGATCAAACCTTCCATTGAACGTATCGTTGAAGCACATTGTAGTGACGATATCCCGGAAAACTGGGAGCTTCAGGAAGTTGCTGATTACATGAACAGCAAATTGCTGGACGATGGTTCCATAACAAAAGATGATCTGTGGGGTAAGGAAGCAGAAGAGATCATCGAGTTCCTGTTCACGAAAGTTCAGAACAAGTACAATGCACGTGAAGAGCGAATTGGCGAAGAGATGGTTCGTGAGTTCGAGAAAGTGGTTGTGCTCCGTGCAGTAGACAGCAAGTGGATGGATCATATCGATGCAATGGATCAATTGCGTCAAGGTATCCACCTTCGTGCCTACGGTGGTACAGATCCACTGCGTGAATACCAGTTCGAAGGCTTCGAGATGTTCCATCAAATGATCGCTTCGATTCAAGAAGAAGTAGCGACTTATGTGATGAGAGCACAGATCGAGAGCAATCAGGAGCGTCAAGCGGTTGTTGAGGAAAGTCAGATCTCGACAAGCGGTGAACCTGCTGAGAAACGTCCTGTGAAGGTTTCTGACCAAATCGGACGTAACGATCCATGCCCATGCGGTAGTGGCAAGAAGTTCAAACACTGTCATGGTCAAGAGTAGTACAATGGTTTTTATATACACTCTATAGTGTAATAAGTTGAACCTTGATTTTACACCATAACGGAGAGTGCAGAAGCAATCTGAAGAAGCGGAGCGTTCGCCTTTATCCCCGGATTTTACCCTTTTGTAAGGGGATTAAGAAAATCTGGGGATAAGAGCGATCGGAAGATGCTACTGCAATCGGAGTAACAGGTGTAACATGAATGAGGTCAACTTAGATAGCATGACATGAATGGCTCCTTGCAGCCGGGTATTCCATAGGATGAAGTGAAGGATGCAAAACCGATTAATGGTGCATAGTTATAATAATAAGACCATGATCACGGGGAAGAGGTATACTGATACAACAGTAGTCTCAACACCAGGGTGACGCATCGGAAACTTGATCTGGAGGAATGCCCTGGATGCGGGGAGCTTATCTTAATGAAAAGAGGAATTGCACATGATCGATCCAAACGTGAAGCATGACCTGCGTGAAATAGGCAAGAAACTAACCAACCTTAGGGGGTCTCTTTGACTTAGATCTGAAACAAGAGATGATCGGCAACTTCGAAGTGAAGATGTCTGCCCCCGATTTCTGGGACGATAGTGACAAGGCGCAATCCGTAATCGCTGAGCTAAATGCGGTGAAGGGATCTGTGGATCAATACACCAAACTCCAACAGGATTATGATGATGCGGTGATGATGGTAGAACTGGCTGACGAGGAAGGCGACGAAGACCTCGCTGCAGAGATCGGTAGAAGCGTCACGGCGATCGTGAGCAAGGTGGCAGAGTTCGAACTTCAGCTGCTCCTGAACCAGCCGTATGATAAGATGGATGCCATTCTAGAGCTTCATCCAGGGGCAGGTGGTACCGAGTCACAGGACTGGGGACAGATGTTACTCCGGATGTACACACGTTGGTCCGAGAAGCGTGGCTTCAAGGTTGAGGTTCTGGATTATCTGCCAGGAGATGAGGCGGGGATCAAGAGCGTCACGCTATCGATCAAGGGGCACAATGCTTATGGTTATCTGAAAGCCGAGAAGGGTGTACACCGACTGGTGCGGATCTCTCCTTTTGACTCATCGGGCCGTAGGCATACTTCCTTCGTATCATGTGATGTGGTTCCTGAGATTGATGATACGATTGAATTGGACATTCGAACAGAGGATCTCAAGATTGACACCTACCGTGCGAGTGGCGCGGGTGGACAGCATATCAATACCACCGACTCAGCCGTGCGGATTACCCATCTTCCGACAGGTGTAGTTGTAACGTGTCAGAATGAACGTTCACAGATCAAGAACCGTGAGCGGGCGATGAAGATGCTTCGTTCGAAATTGTATGAGCGTAAAATTGAAGAGCAAAAACAACAGCTGGATGAAATCCGAGGAGATCAGTCGGATATTTCATGGGGTAGCCAGATTCGCTCCTATGTGTTCCATCCCTATAGTATGGTAAAGGATCACCGTACAAGCGTAGAGACAGGAAATACAGGAGCAGTAATGGACGGCGACCTCGATGCATTCATCGATGGTTATTTGCGTAGCCAGATTAAAGTAGAAACCGATTAATATAAGTTCCTGTATGGACCCATACGTGTAGGCGTATGCTGGTGTATACGGGAGCTTTTTTTTGAATAATTTTATAGGATAGAAAAAATGAGCGAACAACTGATCAGTCACATAAAAGGAGAACACGATGACATGCAACAACGATCACAACTTCACAATAATCGCAAAAAGAGGATAACTAGCCTCATTCCACTCAATGGTCCATGGAGAAACGTCGTGGATACGGTATCTATCATTTTAGGTTCGTTTTTGATTGCAGTGGCCTTTAATTTATTTTTATTACCAAATCAGATCGCTTCGGGTGGGGTGTCCGGGTTATCAATTCTGGGCAAGGAATGGCTTAATTGGGAGCCGGCATATACCCAGTGGGCAATTAATATCCCACTTTTGATTGCGGGTTTTCTGCTTATTGGAAAGCAGTACGGTGTACGCTCCGTATTGGGCAGTATTGTCCTGCCACTGTTAGTCTATCTCACGAAGGATTGGGCCATTCCAACAACGAATCCGCTACTTGGTTCACTGTATGGAGGAATTGGCGTTGGTCTCGGTATCGGAATTGTGTATCGAGGTAGAGGATCAACAGGTGGTATGAGCATTCTTGCCAGAATCGTACAGAAATACAGTGGACTGAGTTATTCTCTGTGTGTCGTAATCATGGATGCTACCGTTATTATTATGGCTGCATTTGTGTTGTCATTGGAGCAGTCTCTCTATGCACTAATTGGGTTGTATGTTACCGGTAAAGTGATCGATGCCGTTGAGATGGGCCTAGGCTTTTCCAAGGTGGCGTATATTATCTCCAACCAAACAGAAGCGATTAGCAAAGTGATTCTGGATGACTTGGATCGGGGATTAACGAAGCTGGAAGCCAAAGGCGGTTACACCGATGATCAACGAACAGTACTGATGGTCGTGGTTGGACAAAATGAGGTACCAAGACTCAAAGCGTTGATCCGGTCTGTGGACCCGGGAGCATTTGTCATTATCAGTAACGCGCATGAAGTGCTTGGTGAAGGTTTTAAGCGGGGAGAGCATGTGTGAACTGGTTGAAAATATAATGAGTGAGCCAATATAGGCTCATAAGTTTGAAAATTTAAGAAAAAAAGCAGGTACGCCCTCCTCTGAGATAACGGAGAGGGAGTACCTGCTTTTCTATTATTAAAAGTTCAACTTAACATTTCACATAACGGAGAGGACAGAAATATCCTGAAGAAGTGGAACGTTCGCCTTTATCCCCGGATTTTCCCCTTTAGAATAGGGAATCAAAAAAATCTGGGGATAACAGCGATCGGAAGGATGTGCTGTCATCGGAGTGCCACCACTACAGAATCGGAGACAGCAGACGGGAAATCGCTTCTTTGAAGCGGATGATCAGACTGCGTTTTTGGTATTCATCGAGCGTCATTTCTCGCGATACATGCAGGTCGTGTTCAAAGGTTTGTACCAGTGCTGTCGCAATCGCTTCATCATACATAAAGGCATTAACCTCAAAGTTCAACCGGAAACTGCGGTAGTCAATATTGGCGGTTCCCACGGATGCAACCAAACTGTCAATGATAAGTGTTTTGGCATGAATGAAACCATTGTCGTATATAAATACTTTGGCGCCAACTTTTAACAACTCACCAATATAAGATAATGTAGCCCAATATACAAAGGCGTGGTCGGGCTTATTTGGAATCATAATGCGAACATCTATTCCGGACAGACACGCGAGACGAATAGCTTCGAATACACTGGCATCCGGGATAAAATAAGGCGTTTGAATCAGAATGGATTGTTTGGCCCCGTTAATCATCTTGAGATAACTGTTCTTGATATGTTCAGTCTCTGCATCCGGTCCACTGGAGACAATCTGCATGGCAATCTTTCCTGTGCCCTCGATATGAGGGAAATGCGCCGGAACGTAAGGTGTATCGTGTTGTTTGGACGCTTCATTCCAATCCAGGAGAAAACGAGTCTGCAGCGCATGAACGGCGTTCCCTTGAATACGCAGATGTGTGTCACGCCAGTAACCGAATTTCGAGTTCAAGCCCAGATACTCATCTCCGACATTAAACCCGCCCGTGTATCCAAGGTTACCATCAATGATGACAATCTTCCGGTGGTTCCGGTAGTTCATTCGCAAGTTGATTAGACTGAATTTGGAGGGGAAAAAGACTTCAACCAAACCGCCTGCTTCGCGCAATTCTTTGAAAAAGCGTTTGGATACCCGCCGTGATCCGAGCGCGTCATACAGTAAACGAACTTTAATGCCTTCCCGCGCTTTGCGGATAAGTGCATCCCGAATTCTTTTGCCCAGACGGTCGCCTCTATAAATGTAGTATTGTACATGCACGTGATCCTGAGCCGCTTCGATGTCATCCAAGAGCCGTTGGAACTTGTCTGTTCCGTCCGTAATGATCTCAACCGCATTATCTTCCGTCACCAGAGCACCGTTCTGCTTCAGGTTCATATAGATCATGTCCTGGCTAGTCTCGGTTGCTTGGTTGCGGAAAGGAGTGCGGTTATCGTGCAACTGCGTGAGCTGGGCTTCAATACGTTCCTCTAGCCCGAGCTTCTTACGTTCCTTCCACTGGAAAAGCCGGTATCGGGTCAGATTCTGACCAGTTAAAAGATAAAGTACAAACCCAAACACCGGAATAAAGTTCAAGACGAGCAGCCAAGCCCATGAAGCGCTGGCATCCTTCCGTTCGAAGAAAACGACTGCTGCCGCAAAAATAATATTCAGGCCAAGGAGTACAATAAGTAAAATGGATTCGATATGCACTATAGTCCCCCACGTCTCATAATGACCATCATGAATCTATTCATATGTCCTTGATTAGCAGGTTAGTTATGAATGAGACCCTGATTGTAATGTTTCCTACTAATACGTATTTTAACAGATGTATACCTATTCGTCCCGGATGAGAAAAAAGATATGTTCGGATTGGATGGAAATCCATGTGAAATTGATGATAGAGTGTTGTATTTATATAACCAGAGTCGTATAATAATACACAAATATGCATATAAGCGACGGAATTGCTGTGTTCAAGTATCCTTCAGGCAAGGACATAGCACAAGTAGCGCATACATCGAGATTGGGGGAGCGAGAGTGAATAACAAATTAAGAGTTGCAATCGTCGGTTCCACCGGCTACGGCGGGGTGGAGCTGATTCGTTTTTTCCAGAACCATCCGCAGGTTGAAATCACATCGGTGATCTCATCATCGAGCAGTGGTGAGTCCATCGCAGATGGATTTCCGCATTTGACGGGCGTGATTCACAGGCCACTCGACGGTGTGGATCCGGCTGAAATTGCGAGTCGTGCGGATCTGGTATTCACAGCGACCCCGTCCGGCGTAAGTGCTAAGCTCGTACCAAGCCTGCTGGCAGCAGGACTTAAGGTGATTGACCTGTCTGGCGATTTCAGACTCAAGGATGGAACGGTGTACGAAGAGTGGTACAAACATCCGGCTCCTCCAGCTACTTTGCTGGAACAAGCGGTATACGGCATGGCTGAGGTGTATGGCGAAGAAGTGAAGGGACAGAATTTTATATCCAACCCAGGTTGTTATCCAACGGCTACACTTCTTGGACTGATCCCTGCTGTAGAGGCAGGCTGGATTGATCCTTCTACTATTATTATTGATGCCAAATCAGGCGTATCCGGAGCGGGACGTGGAACAAGTCTGACAAACCATTATGCAGAGATGAATGAGAATTTCAAAGCCTATAAACTGAATAAACATCAACATATTCCCGAGATCGAACAAGTGCTTGGCAGTATAACGGGAACGCCAGTTACGGTTACCTTCACAACACATCTGGTGCCAATGACACGTGGAATCATGAGTACGATGTATGCAAAACTCGTTGGGGAACACAGTGATCGGGAGATCGTAGATTTATACCGCAAATATTATGAGAACAGACCTTTCGTGCGTGTACGTGAACCGGGCATCTGGCCTTCTACCAAAGAAGTGTACGGATCCAACTATTGTGATATCGGATTTGCGGTGGATCCTCGCACAGGTCGTTTAACGATTATTTCGGTCATCGACAACCTGGTGAAGGGTGCTTCCGGGCAAGCGATTCAAAATATGAACCTGATGATGGGATGGGAGGAGAACCTCGGGCTGAACATGACACCGGTATATCCATAAGGGATTGGAATTCAAGAGGAGCACTGGAACACTCGGTGTAAAAGTGCTTTCTCGGAGTCAACTTAGGAAGAACGGATCAGGTAAGCAGGCGGATCATCAGCATATGGCTGAACGCATACGGGGGATATGATATGGGAACGAATGTGGAGCAACATACTTTTACCGTGGTTGAGAACGGAACGATTGTAACCCCTGGGGGATTCACTGCTGGTGGACTTCACTGCGGATTAAAAAAGACATCTCGTAATGACATCGGAGCGATCCGATGTGATGTGCCGGCTACAGCTGCTGCTGTATACACAACGAACGTGTTTCAAGCAGCACCGCTTAAAGTAACGCGCGAAAGCTTGAGCAACGGACGCCTTCAGGCTGTTATCGTTAACAGTGGTAATGCGAATGCATGTACAGGGCAACAAGGGGAAGAAGATGCATATGCGATGCGTTCGGCCGCTGCGCGTGAGTTGGGTGTGGCAGAAGAGGATGTAGCTGTAGCTTCCACAGGTGTCATTGGGGAATTGCTCAAAATGGATGCTGTACATTCAGGCATTACCGGACTTCCGGCGCATATGGGCAAGGAGTCGAATGAGGCGGAACAATTTTCACAAGCGATTCTGACAACGGATTTGGTGAAAAAGGAAGCTTGCGTCTCCGTTCTGGTTAACGGTAAGACGGTTACGATTGCGGGAGCCGCCAAAGGCTCGGGTATGATTCATCCGAATATGGCGACGATGCTCGCTTTCATGACCTCTGACGCGGTCATTGGTGCAGAAGCGTTGCAGCGCTTGCTGCGCCAGGCAACCAATCATACATTTAACATGATTACCGTTGATGGGGATACAAGTACAAACGACATGCTGGTAGCTATGTCCAGTGGTTATGCAGGCAATGAAGAGCTGACCACAGAGCATCCAGATTGGGACGCTTTTGCAGCCGGCTTCACCTATGTTTGCCAAGTGCTAGCCAAAGCCATTGCTCGCGATGGTGAAGGAGCAACCAAACTGGTTGAGGTAGAAGTTACAGGTGCGGTAAGTGATGAATCCGCGCAAGCAATCGCGAAAACTGTCATCGGTTCGAGTCTTGTGAAATCAGCCATGTTTGGCGCAGATGCCAACTGGGGACGGATTATTGCAGCCGTAGGGCGTGCAGGACAGCCGGTGAACCCGGATACGGTAGATATCCGTTTGGGAGATATCTCGGTACTTGCGCAGTCCCGCCCAGTCGTATTCGACGAAGAAGTGGCACTGGCGTATTTGCAGACTGATACAGTTCGCATTGTGGTGGATCTGCACCACGGCGAAGGAACAGCAACAGCCTGGGGCTGCGACCTGACGTATGACTACGTCCGAATTAACGCAGCATACCGCACGTAATAAGTCTTTGGGATAAAGGTTTTGCGAAACAGCTGTCTTCTATTGTGAAGCTGTTTCGTGAGATGATTCAAAAATTATCAATAAAATTTAAACTTGTTGTTTGGTATTGAACATATAGCGATAGTAATGGAGAAGACGGAATTGATTCTGCAGAAGCGGAGCGGTCGCCTTAGTCTCCGGGTATTCCCCTATATAGGGATAATTCAAGAAACCTGGAGACAACAGCGATCGAAAGAACAATCCGAATTCGGAATGGACTCCTACCAGCCTTCGTCACCTTATAAAAGTGTTATATTTTTTTGAATGTAATTTTTACTATGGAAGGAGCTTGCCCTCATGAATTCAACAATGCCAAACAAGAGTACCGCAACGGAAGCGAGCACAGAGAAACAGATGTTTGTCATGAAATGTGGAGGCAGCACGCTGGCAGCATTGCCTGAGTCTTTCTTTGCGGATCTGCGTGATTTGCAGTCTCAGGACACGCAGCCGGTAATCGTGCATGGTGGAGGTCCTGCGATCTCAGATAAACTTGCGAAGCTTGGTATCGAAACCGAATTCGTTAATGGCCTGCGCAAAACGACTGAACCTGTGCTGGACGTAGTGGAGATGGTGCTTGCGGGCAGTATCAACAAACAGATCGTGCGTTTGATTCAACGTGTGGGCGGCCGTGCACTAGGCTTGTCTGGCGTGGACGGGGGTCTGATTCAGGCTAAACCTGTTACAAACCACGCAGAGATCGGTTGGGTAGGCGATGTCACTGGTGTGAACGCAGAGATTATCCAAGGCATCGTGAACATGGGTTACATGCCGGTTATTGCACCAGTTGGCGTAGATGCAACTGGACAACGCTACAACATTAACGCAGATACAGCGGCAGGTGCAGTGGCGTCTCATCTCGGCGTAAGTCGGATGATTGTCGTGACTGACGTTCCTGGCATCATGAAGAACGTAGGCGGCGAGAAAAAAGTACTGCCATCCGTATCTGTACAAGAGATTGAGGACATGATCCAGACCGGAGAAATCTATGGCGGCATGATTCCCAAAGTGCGTGCAGCAATTGCATGTATTCATGGCCAAGTACGTGAGGTCGTCATCGTAGACGGCAGCGAACCTCAAATCCTGAGCCGAGTGCTCAGCGGAGAAATCATCGGAACAAGAATCATCCGTATGCAATAAGGTTCATTTGGGTTCTTATACAAGATAAAAAATATGTGCACGGCTTTTTTATATAAGAAATCTAATATTACACTCACAATAACGTAGGGTGCAGAACCAATCTGAAGAATAAAAATGCATAACGGAGAGGACAGAAATAACCTGAAGAAGCGGAGCGTGCGCCTTTATCACAGGATTTTCCCCATTGAAGGGGAATAAAAAAAATCCAGGGATAACAGCGATCGGAAGGTTGTTCTGTCATCGAAGTGGAGTATGCATACGTTCGGAAGATGGTTCCGCAATCGGAGTGGTCTAGTGTAAATCAGGTTTCTTATATAATTGCTCGTGTACCAACCAATAAGGAGTGATATGGTCATGGCAAAAGGCAACGAACAGCCAGGTTCTGGCACAGCGGTAGCGGGCGCAACAGCAACAGGTGCAGCGGCACAGACGGAAAGCTCGCTTTTCCAAACGTATGCACGTTATCCAATCAGTCTGGTCAAAGGTAAAGGCAGCTGGTTGTGGGATGACCAGGGAAATCGATATCTCGATTTCATGTGCGGACTCGCTGTAACTAGCCTGGGCCATGCACCGGAGAAAGTCGGAGCCAAGCTGAAAGCTCAGATTGATGAGCTGTGGCATGTATCCAACCTGTTCCAGATTCCGGGCCAGGAGAAAGCAGCAGCATTGTTGACAGCCAATACATGCGCTGACGCGGTGTTTTTCTGTAACAGTGGCGCTGAAGCGAACGAAGCGGCTATCAAAGTTGCACGTCGTTATCACCAGAAGGTGAAAGGCACAGATCGCTATGAAGTGATCACCTTTGCCCAGTCCTTCCATGGACGGACACTCGCTACACTGACAGCAACCGGACAGGATAAGGTGAAAGAAGGATTTTTACCATTGCCAGCCGGATTTGTAACCGTACCTTTGCATGATATCCCTGCGCTTGAAGCGGCAATTGGACCCAACACAGCAGCTATTATGCTGGAAATGGTTCAGGCCGAGGGTGGTGTATATCCGGTTGAGCCGGAATTCGTCAAACATGTACGGAAATTGTGTGACGAGCATGGATTGTTGCTCATTGTTGATGAAGTTCAAACGGGAATGGGACGTACGGGTAAACTGTTTGCACACGAACATTATGGCATTGAGCCAGACGTGTTCACCGTTGCCAAAGGTATCGGCAGTGGTTTCCCTGTAGGCGCAATGCTGGGTAAAGGTTTCCTGCGGGATGCGTTCACGCCAGGTAGCCATGCGACAACATTTGGCGGAACACCACTTGCTTCATCCGTTGTAATTGCAACAATCGAAACGATGCTGGAAGATCGCTTGCCAGAGCGTGCAGCGGAGATGGGTGAATACCTGATGAGCTCCCTGCGGAATCGTTTGGCAGGCAATTCCTTTGTGAAGGAAGTTCGTGGCTTGGGATTGTTAGTCGGTATTGAATGTGCTGAGCCGGTAGGTGATATAGTGCTTGCTGGGCAAAAACGCGGGATTTTGTTCGTCTCTGCAGGACCAAATGTGATTCGTTTGCTTCCGAACCTGTATGTGAGCAAAGAAGAGATCGACGAGGCAGTATCGCTGGTAGCCACATTGATCGAAGAGCACGTAGCGGCGAAAGCCTAACATAAAAATGAGAACCTTTCTGTCTCGGGGCCATTACCGGCCTCGAAGCAGAATGAGATGATGAATCCCTGTAGCCGCGCGGTGAAATTGCAGAAGGCGGGAATGAATAAATCCGAGAAGCATCCAGACAAAGTGTTAACGGTGCTCTCTTCTGCCCGTGCGGGTGCAGGGAACCGGAAATAAGGAGGACATTATACATGACAGCACAACAGACGGAAAAGATTCAGAAGATTGATCTGAGAGGCCGGGATTTTATCGAATTCACGGACTACACAGCTGAGGAGATTCGTTATCTGCTTGATCTCGCAATTGAGATTAAAGGCAAGCAAAAAAGCGGTGTACCTTTTCAACCGTTGAAAGGCAAAACGATCGGACTTATTTTTGAAAAGTCATCCACACGTACGCGTGTATCCTTTGAAGTGGGCATGTTCCAATTGGGTGGACATGCGCTCTTCCTGAGCAAAAATGATATCCAGCTGGGTCGCGGGGAAACAACACATGATACAGCCAAAGTATTGTCCCGCTACCTGGACGGCATCATGATCCGTACCTTTGGACACCATAATGTAACTGAACTGGCAGAGCATGCCGATGTTCCGGTCATTAATGGCCTGAGCGATGCAGCGCATCCTTGCCAGGTACTGGCAGACTTCCAAACGGTACTGGAGCACAAAGGCAAGCTGGCAGGTCTGAAAATGGCCTACATCGGAGATGGCAACAACATGGCGCACTCCCTGATGCTGGGTGCAGCGAAGATGGGTATGCATGTTGCTGTAGCAACGCCAGAAGGCTATGAGCCGGATAGCGCGGTTGTGGAGCAGGCACGTATTATCGCACAGGAGAGCGGTTCTGAAGTGACTGTAACGTACAGTGCACAGGAAGCTGCGAAAAATGCAGATATCGTGTATACGGATGTATGGGCGAGCATGGGCTTTGAGGAAGAGCAGAAGATTCGTGAGCAGGCATTTGCGGCATATCAAGTGGACGAGGAACTGATGAAAGGCGCGAAGCCGGACTACATGTTCTTGCATTGTCTGCCAGCACACCGCGGCGAAGAAGTGAGTGCCGGTGTAATTGACGGACCGAACTCCCTGATCTTTGATCAGGCGGAGAATCGCTTGCATGCACAGAAAGCATTAATGGCTGCTTTAATGAGCGAATAGCTGCTATTTCATTGAATGGGTTGATTTTAGGCGCAGATTTCGCGATGATAGATAAAAGTTTATAGCAACTGATCTTGGGGAGGACCATCGAACATGGCTAAGGAAAAAATTGTACTCGCATATTCAGGCGGGTTGGACACATCTGTAATTTTGAAATGGTTAAAAGAAACATATGATGCAGAGATTATCGCTTTCACAGCGGATATTGGACAAAAGGATGAATTGGACGGTTTGGAGGAAAAAGCACTGGCAACAGGCGCTTCCAAAGTATACATCGACGATCTACGCGATGAATTCGCAAAAGATTTCATCTATCCAATGTTCCAAGCTGGTGCCCTTTATGAAGGGCAATACCTGCTCGGTACAAGTATCGCTCGTCCACTGATCGCTAAACGCATGGTGGATATCGCTCGTGCAGAAGGTGCTACAGCCATCGCTCACGGCGCTACAGGTAAAGGAAATGACCAAGTTCGTTTTGAGCTGAACGCGGCTGCACTGACACCAGACATTAACGTAATTGCACCTTGGCGTCTGGAAGAATTCCGTAACCAGTTCCCGGGACGTGCCGAGATGATCGCGTACGCTGAAAAACATGGCATTCCGGTAACCGCATCTGCGGCTAAACCATACTCCACAGACCGTAACTTGCTGCATATCAGCTATGAGAGCGGTGTGCTCGAAGATCCTTGGTTCGATCCAAGCGCGGACGAGAACAAAGACATGTTCCTGCTGAGCAGTGCACCTGAAGATGCACCAGATCAAGCGGAATATGTTGAACTGGAATTCGAACAAGGTGACTGTGTTGCACTGAACGGTGAGCGCCTGAGCCCGCTGCAAGTGATGGAGCAACTGAACGAGCTGGGTGGCAAACATGGTATTGGCCGTGTAGATATGGTTGAGAACCGTTTTGTTGGTATGAAGAGCCGTGGCGTATACGAAACACCAGGTGGAACAATCCTGTTCACCGCACATCGCAAAATGGAGTCCATCACGATGGACCGTGAAGTGATGAACCTGCGTGATAGCCTGATCACACGTTATAGCACACTGGTATACAACGGTTTCTGGTTCGCACCAGAGCGTCTTGCATTGCAAGCGCTGGTGACTGAAAGCCAAAAAAATGTAACAGGTACGGTTCGTGTGAAACTGTACAAAGGTAACATTATCGGCGCAGGCGTGAAAAGCCCTGTCAGCCTCTACAATCCGGACATCGCTACAATGGAAGCTGATCCAACGCAAGCCTACGATCAAGGTGATGCAACAGGCTTTATCCGCCTGAATGCACTGCGTTTGAAAGTAAACTCCGGCGTGGAGCAAAACAAAAACTAATTTCAACCTGCATCTATAGAGCAGCTATATCAATATAAATGACAAGGCAGGCCGTTCTTGCACATCTGGCAGGAGCGGCTTTGTCCATGAGCGAAAGGGGAGTACTCACCGTGAGCAAGCTGTGGGGAGGACGTTTTACAAAACAAACCAATCATTTGGTTGAGGAATATACGGCATCGATCAATTTTGACAAGGCTTTGGCTGAGGAAGATATTCAGGGCAGTCTGGCCCATGTGACAATGCTGGGCAAATGCGGTATTCTTCCGGCGGAAGATGTAGAGACGATCAAAGAAGGATTGATCACCGTTCTGCACAAAATCCGTGCGGGCGAAGTGGAATTCTCCGTATCGGACGAAGACATCCACATGAATATTGAGAAAAACCTGATCGAGACGATTGGTCCTGTAGGCGGGAAATTACATACAGGCCGTAGCCGGAACGATCAAGTTGCAACAGATATGCACTTATACCTGCGTGAGCGCGTGGTTGGATTTGTAGGCATGCTGCATTCCTTGCAGGAAGCACTGATTGGACAAGCGAAAGATAACCTCGATACCATTGTACCGGGTTATACGCATCTTCAACGGGCACAGCCAATTCTGTTCGCACATCACCTGATGGCATATGTCTCCATGTTCCAACGGGATGCGGAGCGTCTGATGGACAGCTACAAACGTATTAACATCCTGCCACTGGGCGCAGGTGCACTCGCGGGCACAACTTTCCCGATTGACCGTCATTTTGTGGCGGAACAACTGGGCTTCGATGGCGTGTACGAGAACAGTCTGGACGCAGTAAGCGACCGTGACTTCATCGTTGAGTTCCTGGCGGCAGCTTCGCTGATCATGACTCACTTGTCCCGTCTGAGTGAAGAGCTGGTACTATGGAGCAGCACGGAGTTTGGATTCGTTGAACTGGACGATGCGTTCTGCACAGGCAGCAGCATCATGCCACAGAAGAAAAATCCGGACGTTCCTGAACTCGTTCGTGGTAAAACAGGACGTGTGTACGGCAACCTGATCGGCTTGCTGACAGTACTGAAATCTCTTCCACTGGCATACAACAAAGACATGCAGGAAGACAAAGAAGGCATGTTTGATACTGTAGCGACGCTGGAAGGTGCGCTTCAACTGTTTGCTCCAATGATCGCGACGATGACAGTGAACAAGGATCGGATGCGTCAAGCGGTCAACCAGGATTTCTCCAATGCTACGGATATTGCCGACTTCCTCGTAGGCGAAGGCTTGCCTTTCCGTCAGGCGCATGAAGTGATTGGTAAAACGGTGCTGTACTGCATCCAGAACAGCAAGTATTTGCTGGATCTGACGATTGATGAATTCCGTCAGTTCTCACCACTGTTTGATGACCGGATCTATGATGTACTGCAACCGGAAGCGGTTGTGAACGCTCGTAATGTTTACGGCGGGACAGCTTCGGGTCAAGTTGCTGAAGCGATTGGACGCAGTGAGAAGGTACTGGAGATCACCGAGCAATGGATTACGAACCGCGGTTAATACCACCGCTACTATAAGGTACCCTTACAGATACAACAGTACAACAAAGAAGCAGGCCAGAGAACTTTGTTCTCAGCGGCCTGCTTCTTTGTGTTTTACAGCAATGTGCTCTAGATACATTCTACTCAACCGCGAACGGATGTTAGGTTGTTCTACTATCGGAGTACCAGTTTAGTTACTCGCGGTAGCTCCATTGCAATTCTCCACTAATCGCGCTTTTGTAAAGGCAACCATTTCAATACATCCTGAATCTTGGCATCCCAGTAGCCCCACTCATGTTCACCAGGCCCTTCCTCGTACGTCAGTTCGAAGTTCGTCTGTTCACAGGCTTGACGGAAGGTTTGATTATCCTCATACAGGAAATCTTCCGTTCCGCAGCACTGATAGAGCAGGGGCTGTGGCTCTTGGCTGGCTTGACTCTCTTTAAGTAGATGGATCAGATCGTTCTCTGTACCTGCCACCTCGGGTCCGAAAATCCGCTGTAACTCCGTCTGTTGTAATGCTGAGGATGCATTTCTATCCATATGTGCAGACATATCGAGTGCTCCAGACAAACTGGCAGCAGCCGCATATTGATCTGGTTTACGAAGGGCCAGCTTGAAAGCCCCATAGCCACCCATGGATAATCCGGCAACGAAGTTGTCCTCTCGTTGATCTGACAGCGGGAAGAAAGAACGAGCAAGTGCCGGCAGTTCTTCACTGATAAAGCTCCAGTAACGTCCGCCTTCTACCATATCTGTATAGAAGCTGCGGTGTACCTGTGGCATAACAACGGCGATCCCGAGGTTGGCCACATAACGTTCGATGGAAGTCCGCCGCAGCCAGATGGAATCATCATCAGACAGACCGTGCAGCAGGTACAGAGTTGGGTGCAGCCCTTTGCCAGTCACATTCTCCATACCGATCTGATTGTGGGTTTGTTGCGGCAGAATGACATGCATGCTGGTGCTCAGTCCAAGCGTATCCGAGTAAAAATCACATTTAATAAGTGCCATGAGTATAAGAAACCCCTTTCATAAGTTCGTTAACCACGTGTTCTGACATGAGACGATGGGATGGAAGTCGGATGCCTAAGCCTCCAAAGTGTTTATATGTAACAGGTTATACGCATTACTCTCCCATTGCAATAACAAGATCTACAGTAGAAAACAAAGAATTTCACACCAGTGGTTAAAGTGGAAATCTGTAATCTGATCATCGATTTTTCAATGTGGTTTACAACGTAACAATGTTATGTTACACTCGTTTCAATAAAAAGGGGGACCATATATGACGGATGATTTGATCTCCAAGAAAGAATTGTTGGACCTGACAGGAATCTCATACGGCCAGTTATACCGCTGGAAGCGGAAAAATCTCATTCCGGAAGAATGGTTTATTCGGAAGTCTTCCTACACCGGACAAGAAACCTTTTTTCCCAAACAACAGATTTTACTGCGCATTGACAAGATTCTCAATATGAAAGACGGATTATCGCTGGATGAGCTGGCAGACGTGTTCTCACCTACGTTGGGTGAAGTGGAGATGTCTGCAGAGCAACTATTAGAGCGAAACATTGTTTCACAAATATCCCTGGATCTATTGAAAGAAGCAGGTCGAGAGCAATCGCTGTATGCTTTGGAGCAGATTATGATGCTCTACGTCCTTGATAAGCTGTTAATGAGCGGAGATATTACTCGGCAAGAGGGTGCGTTGCTGATCGAAGTGATGTCCGAACATTATTACCGTTTTACAGGCAAACCCAGCGAACTCGTGCTTATTCGTAAGATGGGTGTTCCTTCATTCATGCTGGTAACAGCAGGAACGGAGTTTTATTTTGACAATGGTGTGAAAGTGGTTCTTAGACAGCCGATGGGAACATTTATGGAAGAATTAAAACTCAAATTGGGATAAGGAGAGGATCATCTATGGAAGAGCGGAATA
This sequence comes from Paenibacillus sp. SRL342, assembly GCF_984798905.1. Taxonomy (NCBI): domain Bacteria; kingdom Bacillati; phylum Bacillota; class Bacilli; order Caryophanales; family Paenibacillaceae; genus Paenibacillus; species Paenibacillus sp. SRL342. The sequence goes on along the minus strand of NZ_OZ481790.1, from coordinate 6,380,229 downwards.
AGCGGAATGATCTGAATGTGGCGGGCATAAGTCAAACGGCAGGCGGGAATTTTCACCGTGTATCTATTGATGGCATGGCTAAGGTGAACGGTAACCTGGACTGCACCTCTATGGAAGTGAATGGAACATTGAAGATGCACGGCGCTTTGACCTCCGAGAGTGCAACGATTAACGGCATGTGTACGTTGAATGGACCTCTGACCAGTTCTCGTGTTCGTGTAGATGGCATGACGACGATTAACGGAGATCTCCATAGCCCTGAGCTTGAGGTGAACGGAAAGTGTACTGTACGTGGAAGAGTGGATGGGGAACGAATTGATATTGGCGGTGTGATCGATATTGAAGGGGATGTCCAATGTGAGTCCCTGAATGTACGGGGCAATATTAAGATCAGCGGCTTACTGAATGCGGGAACAGTGGAGATCAGGCTGCATACATCTTCTTCGGCTAAAGAGATTGGCGGAGAGCGCATCGATATTCGTCGCAAGGAGCAACAGAATGGATTTTGGAAAAGTATTGGTCTGAGCGGGACCCCTTCTTTTAAGACATCCTTAATTGAGGGCGATGAGATTGTGCTGGAAGATACCGAAGCTGATATTGTTCGGGGGAGTAACATTTTTATCGGTCGCGGCTGTAACATCAGACTGGTTGAGTATTCAGGTGAACTTGAGGTAGATCAGGATGCCAAGGTGGGCAGCAGTCAGCGAATTTAAAGTTTGGATATGGAGAGAAAGGGATGGGATCGACATGAATAACAATCCTGGGCGTTCATTGGACAAAAAAATGGATATCAGCATCGTTGGTGATGGCAGTTCTTCTGGGGGCGTGTACGGCAAGATCAAGGTCGTAGGGGATGCGTCCTTTAACGACAATCTATCTTGTGATCGTTTCAAATGCACGGGTACATCGGTCATATACGGATCACTTGAATCCACAGATATTAAAATTACCGGAACCCTTACTCTGACAGAGCGAGAGGCCAGCAACGATGGTGAGAATGGAATCCAGGCATCTGGCCTGCATGCCAAAGCTGAGCATATAAAAGTGGTCGGTGAACTTCATCTGTCAGGGGATTGTCAGGCGGAAAATATCAAGCTGAACGGGCGTTTGACGATAGCGGGGATGCTCAGCGCTGAACACATGACACTCAAAATCATGGGTCCATCCGAGGTCAAGGAAATGGGTGGTTCCATCATCTCTGTGAAGAGTGGACGGTTGAATGACTTGTTTACGGGGAATAAATCAATTCTCAAGGCACAGATTATCGAAGGTGATGATATTGAATTAGAGAATACGGAGGCCGAGATTGTCCGTGGCGATAAAATAAAAATCGGTCCTGGCTGCCGGATTGGAACAGTGGAATACCGTTCATCTCTGCAAATTCATCCGCAATCGGAAGTTTTGCTGCAAAGCAATCGGTCCTTGGACTGATTAACGAAAACTTCTTTTCGGATATACTAATGCAGTCATATGAATAGAGCGTGAATGGAGAGATTGAGTACAATGGTTGCACGTAAAAACAGTATTGGATTGGTGCTGGCAGGGTTACTGCTCAGCATACTAATGGCTTCGATGGATAACACCATCGTGGCAACAGCTATGGGGGATATTGTCGGGAAGCTGGGTGGCCTCGACAAGTTCGTCTGGGTTACCTCCGCGTACATGGTGGCTGAGATGGCAGGGATGCCGATCTTCGGTAAGTTATCCGATATGTATGGACGGAAGAAGTTTTTTGTATTTGGTATTATTGTGTTTATGCTTGGCTCAGCGCTGTGCGGAACGGCAACGTCTATTGTGGAATTGACGATGTACAGAGCGATTCAAGGTATTGGTGCGGGGGCCCTGGTGCCGATTGCCTTTACGATCATGTTTGATGTCGTTGCACCAGAATCTCGTGGTAAATTGGGTGGATTGTTTGGAGCCGTCTTTGGCCTGTCCAGCGTATTCGGACCTCTGCTCGGTGCTTACATTACCCAATATGCGACATGGGAATGGGTATTCTATATCAACCTGCCGCTAGGCTTGATTGCATTTGTGTTTATTGCCTTCTTCTACAAGGAGTCTCATCAGCATCAATCCCAACAGATCGACTGGCTGGGTGCCGTAACGCTGATCGGTGCTGTTGTGTGCCTGATCTTTGGTCTGGAACTTGGCGGCAAAACATTTGCCTGGGGTTCGTGGCAGATTCTTGGCTTGTTTGCCGGATTTGTAGCATTAGCGCTGCTCTTCCTTTTTGCAGAAACCAAAGCCAAAGAACCAATCATCTCCTTCAGCATGTTCCGCAACCGGGTCTACTGGTCCAGTAACGTTATTGGTATGTTGAGTGGTGCAGCGTTCATTACAGCATCCGTGTACATTCCGATCTTCATACAGGGGGTACTTGGTGGTAAAGCGACCAACTCCGGTCTTGTGCTGCTACCCATGATGCTTGGGTCCGTTGTAACGGCGTCCTTGGGCGGGGTGCTGATGACCAAAATCAAGTATCGTAATATCATGATCCCTACGTTAGCCTTACTTGTCATTGGACTTGGATTGCTGACCACACTGGATGAGAATTCTTCCCTTTGGACGATACGTATCTACATGGTGATGGTTGGTCTGGGTGTCGGTGCATCGTTCTCTGTACTTAGCAATGCAGCCATGAACGCATTTGAACCGCAAAGGCGCGGAGCAGCAAGCTCCACACTTAACTTTTTGCGGTCCCTCGGCATGACGATGGGCATTACGATCTTTGGTATCGTACAGAGCCAGGTATTTACGCGTAAAATGAACGATGCTCTCGCTGGTTCAGGTGCGGAAGCAGGCGGTGCTTCAGCGGGTGGCGTGCCTCAGGGAGTGGATCTGACCGATCCACATGCGTTGCTCTCACCAGAACTCAGACAGGCGATTCCGCCTCAGGTGCTGGATACCATCACACATGCCCTGTCCTCTTCCATCGTGCAGTTATTTGCCTGGGCTGTAATTCCTGCAGCACTCGCGTTGGTCGCTTCCTTCTTCATGGGAAGAGAGAAGATGGTTGTAGGCGAAGAGCAAGGCGAATACACCGGCGGTCACTAAACCGTAATGCAGTAAACTAACTATAAGTTAAGGTAGTACACCTGATCGTAGCTTGGTAAAACTCAATAACATATCTTAAACCATGAAAAGACACACTTCTCGCGTATCCTTAAAAGGGACGGGAAGTGTGTCTTTTTGTTTTCGTAGGATCAGTTTATCCTAGAATGCATGAATTACGGATTGAACTCTTTTGGATGCTTCAGAAAAGGAACCTAAGGCTGTTTCGTATCGCTAATCCCGTCCTCGACCACAGATGGCCCTTGTGGGTCAGGCAGGCTGCTATGACCGGAGCGGGCAATCAGGCGATTCTGAGCTTTGTACGTGTCCCGTGTAATCGTTTTGGATTCGACCACTTTGCCGTCCAGCCTCTTGGTTCTTACTGTTTCCACAATATATCCAGGCTGTCCGTCTTGCAGCACCTGCTGTGCACCATCAGGCAGTACAGTACTCGACACATACTTTACCGGAACACTTAATGTTTCAATGGTGCGAGATTCAAGCGCATAGCTGACATTCTCCGGGAAGGTACCGAAAAATTTCACCATCAATTGGTGGTTCTTCACCTCTGCATGAATGAGTAAGGATTTTCCGGTATTATTCTTGAAGCGAAAATTGATGGCTCCCGAGGCAAAGGTGGCATCCAGTCCTTTCGGCAAATATTTGACCGGCAGGGAATGGTTGCGACGCTCAATAATATCAAGACCCGTCAATAGCGCTGCGTTATACACCGTACTGGATACCTGGCAGATTCCCCCGCCAATTCCGGGGGTTAGTCTTCCATTAACAATGACCGGGGCCTCACGAAACCCAAACTCCTTTTCAGCTTTACGGATGACCTTCTCATAATCGAATGTAGCATCCGGTGGCAAAATCATGCCGTTAATCGCTTCCGCCGCTGCGCTGACATTATGTATCCGGCCTTCACTACTATTGCCCAGACCCGTGGAGAACTGGATGATCTTTCGGTCAATGCCTTCCAGGCGCAGCGAATCAAGGGTTACTTCAGGCTTCAGCGTATACAGTGGTACCTGGATCAGCAGTGGGGCGGGTTTCTCATCCGGGTTGAGTACACTGAAATCCCTGTGCAGCTTCGTCTTTATGAGATTTGTGAGTGTTTCCCAATCAATCCGGCGGACGCCCTTTTCCGGGATATACTGGACTTTGTCACTTGTGGTAATGCGGCGAACAGCGTCTGCAGGTGTACCGAAGGTTTCTTTTTCCCAAGCAGGGCTGAGATGTTCTTGGAGTGTTCTTGAGTTGTAGGTCATATCGAGAGAGAACTCTTTCGGAAAATGATAACGTGCATAAGCGCGTTCCCACAGGGTACCCTCCTCCAGCTGCTGTATCGCGGATTCCAAGCTGTTAACGTTGTAGCTCACCCCCACCTGAGCTGCGCTATACGACTTCGTCTGGGGGTTGGGTTCAGTCACTTCAAAGGTGACAGGCCAGTCCTCCAGCTTTTGGATCTTTTCATCCAATTCATGTAATACGTTCTTGCGATTCTTCTCCTCCACCAGTATGCCGCCAACATGAACGTCTTTGGGCAGGGCAGGTTGATTCACGTACATATACAGCAATCCATAAGACGCGGAGCCGATCAAGAGGATAGAGAATAGAACAATGACCGTCAAATGTATTTTTTTCATAACCGTACGCTCCTTTATACTTCGGTTGTTCCCGACTTTGTAACACTTTCTATATATATGATCCAATGCAGGAAAACTTTCGGGTACTCAATAGGTAACAAATTTGTTACAATAAACTTCATATGAATCCATGCTTCACCATTGAAACAGGAACGAAGTGGATTTTTTCCTGATGAAATTCAGGTCTTTTTAAAGGAAATGCCGGGATTGTGTCGAAATGATAATGGCTAACTATGCGAGCAGGAAGTGATGATGTGATAGAAATGCAGGACGTGTGGAAGACCTACGCCAATGGGACCCACGCATTACAAGGGGTGTCGGTGAAGATCGACCGCAATGAATTTGTCTATATCGTCGGTCCGTCCGGCGCAGGTAAATCAACATTTATGAAATTGATGTACAGAGAAGAAGTTCCGACCAAAGGACAAATATCCATTAACGGATTTAATATTGGTAAGTTGAAGCCAAGAAAGATTCCTTATGTGCGTCGTAACATCGGCGTTGTGTTCCAGGATTTTCGTCTGCTGCCACGGATGACAGCATTTGAGAATGTGGCATTTGCGATGGAAGTTATTGAAGCACCGAAGCGTCATATCAAGAAACGAGTGATGGAAGTGCTTGATCTGGTGGGACTGCGCAGCAAAGCGGGTCGTGAACCTTCACAGCTCTCTGGTGGAGAACAGCAACGTATTGCCATTGCACGGGCTATCGTCAATAACCCATCGGTTATTATCGCGGATGAACCTACAGGTAACCTCGATCCGGAGACGTCGTGGGGCATTATGCAACTGCTGGATGAGATTAATTTCCGGGGGACAACCATTGTTATGGCGACCCACAACAAAGATATCGTGAATACGATGCGTAAACGGGTAATCGCGATTGAACGTGGACAGATTGTACGGGATCAGATGAGAGGGGAATACGGTTATGAATTTTAGTACTCTCTTGCGCCATCTGCGGGAGGGATTCAAAAACGTATTCCGCAACGGCTGGATGTCTGTGGCCTCCATCATGTCCATCATTGTGTCACTGCTGATTCTTGGCGTGTTCATGCTGCTGGTGCTCAATGTGAATTCCATGGCGAACCAGGTTGATAGCCAGGTGGAGATCAGCACGTTCCTCGAACTGAATGTGGACGAGAACCTGCGTAATACACTGGAGCAAGAAATCAGCGCGATGCCTGAAGTAAGTGAGATTCGTTTTGTGTCCAAGGAAGAAGGGCTCAAGGAGTTCCGTGAACGTCTTGGAGAGAGTGCAGATAACGTGCTTAGCGGTTTCGATGTGGATAACAACCCACTGCCGGAGACCATTGAAGTTGAGGTCATTGAGCCGGAAACCGTCGCTTTTGTGGCGCAAAAAATCGAAGCTTTGAACGAAAAACACCCGGAGAAGCCGATCATGAAAGTGAACTACGGCAAGGAAACGGTGGAAGTGTTATTCAAATTTACGAAACTTGTTCGTAACATCGGATTTATTTTTGTCGGGGGACTGGGTCTGATGTCCATGTTCCTGATCTCGAATACGATTCGCGTAACGATTCTGGCTCGTCGCCGGGAGATCGGAATTATGAAGCTGGTCGGAGCAACCAATACCTTTATTCGCTGGCCTTTCTTTATTGAAGGTGCCCTCATTGGATTTATTGGCTCGGTCATTACGGTTGGTGTGCTCTTCGTTGGATACAGCCAGTTGATGAACACGATTGGTCAGGATGTTTTCATGCAGATGCTTAACTTGATTCCGCTCGGCGAAATCTGGTTGCTGTTTGGAACCCTGTTGATCGGACTCGGCGTGCTGGTAGGTATTTTGGGAAGTACACTGTCCATTCGGAAATCACTCAACGTTTAATTTTGTTTTCAACGATCGAATTGCAGAATATGTCGAAAAGAATGGCAAAGCAGGTTCATTAATGGACGCTGTTTGACGATATGTAGGAAGACGGAGTCTTTTAAGATTGAAGAAAGCAAAGAACATGCTGTTCACCACCTGTGCAGGTTGCTTTCTTGTGAAATCATAGGATGGGGGATCATCATTTTGAAAAAAACCGCTTCGCTGCTGGCCTTTACGTTATTGGCCAGTTTGACGCTTCAACCTTCTGACGGATATGCCAAGAGTAGCATCAGCGATATTGACCAACAGATTCAGCAACTGGAGAGCAAGGCGGCTTCTGCCAAGCAGGAGCAAAAAAAAGCGGCTTCCAACAAAAAGGAAGCACAGCATTACAAGAACAAAACCAACGCTTATCTGAAGGTTGTCATGGAACAGATCAATGTCGTTAGTGATGAGCTGGCCAGTGTATCCTTGCAAATCGAGAACACGGAGGAAGATCTCCGTACAACGAAAAAAGATCTGCAAGCGGCAGAAGAACGCATCGTTGCAAGGGAAAAATTGTTGGAGTCACGTGTGCGTCTGATGTACACGGACGGTGCTGTGTCCTATCTGGATGTATTGTTGTCCTCTACTAGCTTCACAGACTTTCTGACCCGTGCGGATTCACTCAAAACGATTGTGGATCAGGATCAGCATCTGCTGGATGAGCACAAAGCGGACAAGCAACTTGTCGTGGACAAAAAGGCAGAATTGGATGTGCAATATGCGGAAGCCAAGAGTCTGTATGCACAGAAGAAACAGCGCAAGTCCCAATTGAATGAAAAAGAAGCGGAAAAGCAAGTGCTTCTCGCTTCATATGATGCTAAAATTGAAGAGTCAGAAGAGTTGACACAAGAGCAGGAAGATGTATTAATGCAGATTGCCAGCAAACGTTCGGCACTTCTTCAAGAGAAAAATAAATTGCGTGAACAACAGGCAGCCGCCGCAGCCAAAGCAAAAGCCGCAGCCGCCGCTCGGGCGAAAGCTGCAGCCAAGACACCAACCAGAGTGAGTTCGGATAGCAGCAGTGAGGTAACGTACTCATCCGGTAATGGTATCTTCTCAAGACCGGTATCTGGAGGTCGCATTTCTTCTCCATTCGGTCCCCGTACCCATCCAATTACGGGTGTAGTGGGTAAGATGCATGCCGGTGTTGATTTCGCTGTTCCTGTGGGAACTTCGGTTCACGCTGCTTCTGGCGGAATCGTGATCATGGCTGAATGGTATAGCGGTTATGGTTATACGGTTATTGTGGACCACGGCGGTGGACTATGGACGTTATATGGTCACTTGCGCGAAGGTGGATTCAAAGTCAGCAAGGGTGACACAGTAAGCAAAGGGGATACCATTGCTGAGTCAGGAAATACAGGGAACTCTACTGGACCTCACTTGCACTTTGAAGTGAGAGATAACGGTACCGCTGTAAATCCGATGAACTATTTGTAATTATTGCTCCATCGTTCGAATGGAAAAAACATATTCCGTACAAGCTAGACATATAATAAGCTGGCATGTTCAGGGAATGGATTCTGGCAACAATGGAATCGGACACGCTTCAAAACTAAAGGCGGTGACAAACGGATGATGAAGAAAAGATCGGCGCTACTGCTTGTCATTGTGGGTCTCCTGGGTGGTAGTTTGCTAACCCTGGTACTAATGACTTACCCGGGAATAGCAAACCAAACCACAGCGGGCGAAGGTTTGCTGGCTAGTGTAACCGGCAATACACAGCAGAAGAACGATTTGAAAAAGATTGAAACTGCGATGGATTTGATCTCCAGCAACTATTATAAAGACGTGGATCAGACCAAATTGATTGACGGTGCGATCAACGGCATGATGGAATCGCTTGGTGATCCGTACTCCAACTATATGGGGCAGGAAACGGCTGCTCAGTTTGAAGAGTCGATCGAAGGTTCATTTACCGGTATTGGCGCAGAGGTATCCTCTCAGGATGGAAACGTTGTTGTTGTTTCCCCAATCAAAGGATCTCCTGCCGAGAAAGCGGGTATTCGTGCAAAAGACATGATTATGTCGGTCAACGGCGAATCCCTGCAAGGTTTGGAACTGAACAAGGCTGTTAACAAAATCAGAGGTCCCAAGGGCAGTGAAGCGAAGGTACAGGTCAAACGTGCCGGATCTTCCGAGCTGATTGAATTTGTCATTGTACGCGATGACATTGATCTGGAGACCGTATATGCTCACATGGAGGATGGCGGAATTGGCGTTATTGCCATTACTCAATTCTCTTTGAATACAGGCGATCGCTTCAAGGAAGAATTGGCGAAGCTTGAGAAGCAGAACATGAAAGGTCTGGTCATCGACGTACGGAATGACCCAGGCGGTGTATTGCAAGTTGTTATTGATATTGCTGAACAGTTTGTTCCTAAAGGCAAGGTTATTGTGCAAGTGGAAGACAAGAACGGCAAAAAGGAACAAAGTAAGTCCAATGGATCAGCCAAAGCTTATCCAGTCACAGTCTTGATGAACAAAGGTAGTGCGAGTGCTTCGGAGATTTTGGCCGGTGCATTACAACAGTCAGCAGGTGCCAAGTTGATTGGTGAAAACTCCTTTGGTAAAGGAACCGTACAGACGAGTTATGACAAGCAGATGGGTGACGGCAGCTTGCTGAAGATCACCATTGCCAAGTGGCTCACTCCGAACGGAGACTGGATTCATGAAAAAGGAATCAAACCGGATATTGCGGTAGACCAGCCGGATTATTTCTCGGTGGCACCGATTAACAAAGAGAAGTTACCACTGAAATATGACAGCAATAGCACGGATGTGAAAAGTGCGCAGACGATGCTGAGAGGACTCGATTTCAAACCGGATCGTGTGGATGGATACTATGACCAGAAGACGGAAGAAGCGGTCAAGGCATTCCAGAAGCAAAAAGGCATTCAGGCTACAGGCCAGATTGACGAGAAAACCGCTGAATCACTGGAAGCGGCTCTGATTGAACGTATTGCCAATCCTCAATATGATGCACAGCTGAAACGCGCGATCGAAAATGTCTCGAAGGATATTTCGTCCGCTGTGTCGAAGCCATAAAGAAGGCTGATTTTCAGCCTTCTTTTTTTCTGAACCGGCTGAAAGAGAGGGGTGACCGACCACAATGGAATGGGTATGGCCGTGGTTAACTACATTAGGGGAAGCTATGTTGCAGTTGTTTATTCAGCCGTTTTATTATATTGCGGTGATCCTGATTGCACTGATCTATCATCGTCAGTTACTACAGGAGCGTAAATTGTTTCATGTCCGTTTGCAAAGCTCGATAACACAGACGATTCGTGCGGTGCTCGGAGGCATACTCATTGGTACCATCGTCTCAATTGTGTCCCTATTCCTCGGTGCACATCTTACACTGGGAAGCCTGATATGCATATGGGCTGCAACATTAATTCTATCCTTGTTCCGTATCCGGTATTTGTGCTTTGCTTATGCGGCTGGGTTACTGGGTGTGCTGCAATTTGGTTTGAATCTGGCTTCAGGCTGGCAACCATCGGGTTGGATGGGCACTATCACGGAAACGCTACGTGCCCTGGATATGCCAGCACTGCTTGTCCTGGCGGCGCTTCTACATATGGGTGAAGCCTTGTTGGTACGCATGCAGGGGGTATCGATGGCATCACCGCTTCTCTTCGAGGGAAAACGCGGGAAACTGGTTGGTGGATATCAACTGCAACAGTTCTGGGCCATTCCTCTACTGATTCTTGTTCCAGTCACAGGAGGTGGCGCAGAGCTGGCATGGAATCCACTGATGAATGCGGGACATAGTTACATGCTGGTTGCATTGCCGATTATGCTCGGATTTGGTGAGATAACGCAGAGTATGCTTCCGGGACAAAAGGTGCAGATCTCATCAAAACGGTTGATGATATATGGGGCAACTTTGCTTGTGTTCAGTTTGCTTGCTGCATGGTGGTCTCCACTCATGGTGGTTGCTGCGCTAATCGCATTTATTGGACATGAATTTCTGGTATGGTACAGCGCGTTTGAAGAGCAAAACCGCAGTCCGGTATTTGTCCATCCGCAGCATGGATTGAAGGTATTGGCTGTTATTCCGGAGAGTCCGGCAGCGGATTTGGGGATTGAAGCAGGAGAGACCTTGTACAAGGTGAATGGTAAGTTGGTTCATTCACCAGAAGAGTTGCATCGTGCTCTGCGGATGAACCCGGCTTTTTGCAAACTTGAGGTACGAAATCATCAGGGAGAAAGCAAGTTCATGCAACGAGCGATCTATGAAGGCGAGCATCATCAGCTTGGGGTCATTATGGCACCGGACAATCACGAGGTTTGGGCGATTCGGTTACGTCCACTGACGTTGTTCCATATCATCAACCTCAAATTATTTGCCCGTCTGAAAAAACCACAAAGGGACGAAGCTCCCTTGGCGTTACCACCAGCCCCTGTGGCCAGTGATAAAGGGTCCGTGGAGATGTAACTAGCATACGTGATGAAGTATGTTGCATAAATCAAGCAATGAAAAAGGTATTTCCGAACGCCGTCGCAGGCAAGGGAAATACCTTTTTTGTTATTGTTTTAACATAAAGATAGCGATTTGAGTCCGATCACGTAAGCTCAGCTTACCCAGAATATCCGTGACATAGTTTTTGACCGTGCCTTCACTGAGGAACAGTTTGGCGGCAATTTCCTTATTGGACAACCCCTCCGATATGGCCTCGGCAACCGCCAGCTCCATACGTGTCAGTCCATAGGTTTCGATTGGATTTTGTGTCAGGGGAATTGCAGCGGGACGAAGAAGGCCTGCCAATTTGCGGGCAATATCCGGATGAATTAACATATCACCGTTATGTACGGTCTTGATGCCTTGAATGATCCGCTCGGGGGGGACGTTTTTGAGCAAATAACCGCTTGCTCCATTCTGTAATGCCTGAATAATATACTCATCGTCGTCAAAAGTAGTTAGCATGAGCACCTGGATTTCAGGAAAACGTGCCTTGATGCGTTTGGTACCTTCAACTCCGTCACATTCCGGCATCCGAATATCCATTAAAACCACGTCCGCAGGCGTTCCTGCTTCAAGCAATTCCAACGCTTCCTGCCCGTTTGAGGCTGTGCCTGTAACACTAATGCCGGAGCCGAGTCCAAGTAGCACTTTCAGGCTTTCGCGAATGAAATAGTCATCGTCAGCGAGAATCAGCCGAATAAGTGGGAGATGGGCTGAATCATTGTTTTGGTTCACATCATTCCGTTCGGACATGAGAACATTCACTTCCTTTTTTCAGAGTATATCCATCTGGTTCGTTAATGGAATGCGTGTAATCACTGTATACGGAAAAGCCGATTGGATCTCCAAGGTTCCTCCCACCATTTGTGTGCGCAGAAGCATGCCTTCCTGTCCTATGCCATTTCGCTTGGAAGAATGCGGATTGATTTTGCCATCATTACTTACGCTCATACAGATTTCCTGATCCCCGAATACCAGCTCTACTGTGATTGAAGAAGCATTTCCGTGTCGCAGGGCATTGGTCAAGGCTTCTTTGGCATTTTTGTATAAAACAATCTGTATGCTGGGATACAGCACATGGGATGGGCCATGAACTTCATAATTTGTCTTCACGCCGGTATCTCTGCCCACTTCCTCTAGGAGACGATCCAGGGCGTAGGCTTTGGATGCATAGGAATTAGGTTGCAGTTTGTGTAATGTGCTGCGCATATCATCCATACTATCAGCCAATTGATCGCGAATCTGTCTCACCATTTCCGTTCCTTGTTCCATATTCAGGGGGAGGGTCAGCAGGGCGGCTTCCGACATCATTTTGGTGCGAATCAGTCGATGCCCGATATCGTCATGAAGCTGTCTGGAGATACGGGTACGTTCCTCTGCCTGAGCCACTCCTTCAAGTTGCTTTGTAAATAACAGCAGCTGCGCACGCGCTTCTTGTAGCTCGTAATGTTTGCTGCGAAGTTCGTCATAGACTTGTTCCAGTTGTCCGCGGCTGTTCGCCGTTCTTGATCCCTGCCAGGACAGAGCCGCTGTGATGAGCAGAAGCAGGTTGCCAAGAACCATCGCAATTGTCTCTGTGGAGAGTAATGTAGTGGCGGTTGTATTTAGTGAGGTTAACCCTGGCTGCGATGCCTGTGGGTCAGAATAATACCAATGCAAAGCCACATTGTTAGCGACAAGCTGAATTGCAAACATCAACCATCTCCGACTTCCCTCCAGTCTGTATATATACACGTAGAGCACGGATAGAGAGAGAAAAAACATAAATGGTCCATATATTGCAATCAGCCAGCAGCCCCAGAGTATTTCGGCCAGAAGCAACAGCCACTGCTGTGTACTTGAACGGTTGAAATCTTTCCACACGGAGAGTCCAAGCGCGATGATGATATACAGGGTGTAGACGGCTTCATTTTCCAAGGGCAGCATCAACAGGTACAGTACTGCTGGAACGATAATTAATCCGTATTGCAGAAGCCGCATCGGCATATGTAAATGACATCCTTTATATAAAAAGTGGAGTAGAAAATCTCTTGGTAATGCGCCCTTGATTATACCATAAGCAGCATTCGAATCAGGAGATGACTTAAGTCACCTTCGATTCATGACTTTCTGTACCTTCGCTACAGATTACGATCCGTTACAATAAAATTATGAAATCCAGCGGCGAAGGCCGAAACGGAAAAGGGGCGTAAAAGGGATGGGCATACTTGAAGTAGATCATGTAGTAAAACGATACGGCAGCAAGCTGTCCGTGGATCATTTGAACCTTAGTGTTGGTAAAGGCGAGATTTTTGGATTGCTTGGTCCCAATGGAGCAGGAAAAAGTACCACCATCAGCATGATTGCAGGGCTCCTGAATATGGATCAGGGTGAAATCAGATTAGATGGTATATCGGTCAAGGAGCGACCGCTAGAAGTAAAGCGCAAGATTGGACTGGTTCCGCAGGATCTGGCGTTATACGAAACCATGTCTGCTGCGGAGAATGTGACCTTTTTTGCCCGACTGTATGGACTGCGTGGAAAATTGCTTAAGGAAAGAGTGCAGGAGTCCCTTGAATTTGTAGGGTTACAAGATAAAGCAAAGGATGCCCCCTCGACATTCTCTGGCGGTATGAAACGCAGGTTAAACATCGCATGTGCGATTACACATCGCCCGGATCTCATTATTATGGATGAACCGACAGTGGGCATTGATCCGCAATCTCGGAATCATATCCTTGAATCGGTACGCACACTTAACAAGATGGGTTCAACGATCATATATACAAGTCATTACATGGAGGAAGTGGCTGCGATTAGTCACCGGGTTGCAATTATGGATCAGGGGCGAATCATTGCCTGTGGCACTGAAGCAGAACTGAGAGAACGGGTAGCATCGGAGGAAAAAGTAGTGCTCTCCACTTCCGGTATCGGTCCCGACGTCGTGGAAGAACTGAAACTTCACCCCCGTGTGCGGATGGTAGACGTTTCAGAGAATACACTGACCATTACGCTGCCTTCGGCACAGCAGGATCTCCAGGATTTGCTCTTCATTTGCAGCAAACATGAAGTATCCATTCAGTCGCTCAAGGTAGAAGAGCCGGATCTGGAAACGTTGTTCCTCAATCTGACCGGGCGTACGCTTCGGGACTAGGGGGAGCAAGAAATGAATATATGGCATATTTGCATCTTTGAATTGAAACGTATTCTTAAGATTCGATCTGTGGTGTTAAACCTGTTTATTTTGCCGTTGTTACTGATTTTTATATTGGGTACGGCACTTTCCAGTACGATGGGTACGGCGGCGGATGTTATTCCGGATACTGTACGTGTGGGAATCATTCATTTGAGTACTGAATCTGGCGGAGGATCAAGTACGCTTAATCAAGCGCTGGATACATTCGTTAAATCCCCGGAAGTGGCTGAGATGATCAAGGTGCAGAACTTTACGACTGAAGAAGAGGCCGTTCATTCGCTGCGTACCGGCAAGCTGGACTTTGCTGTAATGATTCCTTCGGATTTTGAGCAAAACGTGATGATGGGGAAAGAGGCCAGGTTACAGTGGATACGAGGAAAGGACAACACACTTAATACCTTGGGTGAAACTTTGTTCACACGTTTTACGGATGAATGGAATCGACAGATGGCGATTACCAAAGTGCTGGGTCCGGAAGTGACTGCTGCCATGACCTCTGGCTTGGAGTCTAATGGAGCGAACTCGACTTCCATTACTGTCATTAATCCCGGAAAAACAGGTACGTCCTACAGCGCCTCCCAATACTATGCAGCATCCATGCTGGCGATGTTCATGTTGTACTCGGGTATGACAACAAGTACCAGCCTTTTTGGAGAGCGGGATAACCGAACGCTGATCCGCCTTCAGGCTGCGCCGATAGGTAACGGAGTGATCTTTGCCGGGAAAATTGCCGGCAATAGTCTGCTCGCTTTTTTACAGGCAACGACGATCATCCTTATGACATATTGGTTCTACGGCGTAGATTGGGGAACGTATCCTGGGTATATTGTGCTAACTTGTGTTCTCATCACTTTGGCATCTATGACCCTCGGCATTATTGTATCCCTGGTATGCAAAAGCACGGCATCGGCCGGTGCAACCTTACAAGGCATCATTATTGTCATGACATTCATCAGTGGTGGGTTCAGGCCCATTCCGGTTGATTTGGTGCAACGTCTTAGCGAATTTACGGTTAATCACTGGGCGCTCCAAAGTTTTCTGAGAATGATGCTGGATGCACCTGTAGGAGAGATAGTATATAACATACTGATGCTAGGCGTGGTATGCGCTGTTTTACTGGCTATCTCAGGATTGATCTATAGAAAGGCAGGATATCGATATGAATAGTCTGCACATCGCCTGGTTGATGATCAAACGTACACTTGGCCGCAAAATGGGCTTCATTACGTTTCTGCTTCTGCCTTGCCTGGTGGTTACAGGAGCGGTTGCTCTATTTGGAAGCGAGCAGAGTACACGTACTGTTATTCCCTATGTCAATGAGGATGGAGGGGTGGCAGGGACATGGATGATTCATGAACTTGCTGACAAAGAGGAATATCTGCTCAAGCCGATGACAAACGAAGCAGAAGTGAAGGAAGCCATCGCTCAGCAAAAAGGAAGCTCTGGCATCATCATTCCGGCACATTATACGGAGGATCTGTTACAAGGTAAGGCAACCGAAATCCAACTGGTGGAACTGCGTATAAGCGAAGGTTCTTATACACTGCGAGCAGCAGTTGAAGGTTTGACGAGCGGCCTGCAACAATCTGCTTCAGCTGTTACGGTGGCGGCAGGCCGAGTCTCAAGTGAGATGGACGTACTGGAGAGCACACAGAAGCCATTTGAACAGCTTTTACAGGAGATAGGAAAACATCAAGTCGCCGGTGAAGTTACCGATCTGCAGATCTATCCCAAACCAGGCCTGAACAATGTGACTGGATTTACGATTATGTTTATGATGGGGCTGCTGACCAGTGCAGTGGCTGTGATAATGGAAGATCGCAGGAAACGTACGATGGCCAGAGTATATACGGCACCCGTCCGTGCATATGAGATTGCGCTTGGCAATTTCCTGGGTAGCTTTGTCATTGGCATGATTCAGATTGTGATGGTTCTAGGAGTCAGCAGATGGCTGCTGCATTATGATGCCGGTATTCCTTTTGGCATTCATTTCGTTATCTTGGCCGCATTCATGCTGGTCTCCATGGGGATTGCAAGTACCGTGGCAGGATTAATCCGTAATCCCAAAAATGCGAATATGCTGAATTCACTTGTTATTATGCCAACCTGCATGATAGGTGGTTGTTTCTGGCCGATCTCGTTGATGCCGGATTATATGCAGAAGCTCGCTAACTTTGTTCCACAGAAATGGGCGATTCAGGCGGTGGAGACGATCTCTGCTGGCGGTACATTGTCGGATATTACAATGCCGTTATTGATTTTGTTTGGCATGGCTGCCATTTTGCTGACTGTAGGCTCTGCGATTCTACGCCCTAGCCAGCCAGGAGTAGAGGCATAAATAAGGTTTATACGACATAAAAGAAAGCACGCTCTGCTGAATTGAATTCAGTTAGAGCGTGCTTTCTTTGCATGAGTAATGTTGCATTATGTGAGATATGGATGATTAAGGCTGGAGCTGACGCAGGACCGTTATTTCAACCCGACGGTTCTTTTGTCTTCCGGCGGCTGTGGTGTTGTCACCCGTTGGGCGAGTATCCGCATATCCGGCATACTGGAAGCTGTCCGGGTTAAGCTTCTCTGTATCCAGAAAGAATCGCAATACAGACAGTGCACGTTCTCCTGAAAGCTGCCAGTTATCGGTATAGGCGGAGTTTGCTCCCACAGGAATGTTATCGGTGTGACCCTCAATGCTGACAACGGTATTTAGATCACGGAACAGGCTGGCAAGTTTACTGAGCGTTGGTGCTGCACCATCCTTTAGAGCGGCCTGTCCCTGATCAAACAGGAAGCGGTCACTAAGTGTAATGGATAGGCCCTGTGGCTTGTCCGCAACAAAAATCTGATTTTCCAGTTTATTATCCTCAATATATTGGGTAATCACATTGAACAGATTTTGCAATTCCTGCTCCTGTGACCTGAACTGTTCTTCCCGTTCTGTGAGGGGTTTGTTGTCATCATCTGGTGTTGCAGTTTCTTCACCTTCTGAAGGGTCTTCACCCTGCACCTCGGATGGCGGAGTCTCTGTAATCGTCTGTCCGGGCTTCTCACCGAGTCCCTCACCAAGCTCAAGGATAGAGTCGGACGCATTGAATGTATTTTGTAACGATTGAGTAACGACGTCATATTTACCTGAATCCAGATTGCTCATGGCATACATGATGACAAAAAAGATCAAAAGCAGAGTTATGAGATCGGCATAAGTAATCATCCAGCGATCCCGATGATCGATAGTTTCACGTTTTCCGCGCCGTTTACTGCGCCGACTCATCCAATCCCTCCTTTGCTAGGGGGCGTATATGCTGACGATGCGTGAGGGTGAAGGACTCCAGTCTTTTGCGTACAAGCTGGGGATTTTCACCGTTCTGAATGGCAAGTACACCTTCGAGAAGCATTTCCATGGTCTGCACTTCATCGGCACCTCTGGATTTGATCTTGGAGGCAATGGGCAAAAAGATAAGATTGGCACTGGCGACCCCATACAGGGTTGCGGTAAAGGCAACAGCAATGGCAGGTCCGAGTCCTGTGGGATCGGTCAAACTGCCAAGTACCTGAATAAGTCCCATCACGGTTCCGATGATCCCCATGGTTGGAGCATACCCACCAGCGGATTCAAATATTTTGGCATAACCCTCATGTTTTTGTTCAATTGAGTCAATCTCCATCTCCAGGATCTGGCGAACCACATCCTGATCGGTACCATCAACAACCATCTGAATACCGTCTTGCAAAAATGGATGCGGATGATCCATAACTTTGCGTTCCAATGCAAGCACACCTGAGCGGCGTGCGATTGAAGACATTTCGACCAACTCTTCAACCCATATTCCGGATTCATTATTGTTACGTCCAAAAGCCATACGCAGGGCAGCTGGAATCGTACGAAGGCGATGCGCCGGAAAACTGGCAACCACAGCAGCAATCGTTCCACCGAATACAATTAAAGCAGCCGTTTTTTGCAGGAGACCGGACAATTGGCCACCTTCCCACAAAAAACCGCTAATGACTGCGGCAATTCCGGCAATAATACCGATAAGTGTCGCAATATCCATAAATTAACCCACTCCTATCTTCATTTCACGTTTGCATCACTAAAACGAACGAGGTATAATTAAACGGGAACAAATATTCCTATTACTATAAGTTTTCCCATATGAAAATTCGGGGAACTTCGACAATATATAGTGACTATTATTTTAGACGATAGGGTGAGATACGGCAATGAGCGATATTATAATGAGCGACAAAACGTTCGAAATCGAGTCAGAGTTTTCTCCCCAAGGTGATCAGCCTGCAGCCATTAAAGAATTGGTGAAGGGTGTTCAGGAGGGGAAGAGGTACCAGACACTGCTGGGTGCAACGGGTACGGGTAAGACGTTTACGATAGCCCAGACGATAGCCCAACTGCAACGTCCGACGCTGATTATTGCACACAACAAAACATTGGCAGCGCAGCTTGCAAGTGAGTTCAAAGATTTTTTTCCTAACAACATGGTTGAGTATTTTGTCAGTTATTACGATTATTTTCAGCCAGAAGCATATATCCCGTCCTCCGATACGTATATCGAGAAGGATTCAAGTATTAATGAAGAGATCGACAAACTTCGTCACGCAGCGACCAGTTCGTTGTTTGAGCGCAGGGATGTCATCATTGTAGCGAGTGTATCCTGTATTTATGGTTTGGGCTCACCGCACTCGTATTCAAGCATGTTGCTGTCACTCCGGGTAGGCATGGAGAAACCGCGCAATCAGATTTTGTCCCGTCTGGTAGAGATTCAGTATCAACGGAATGATATTAACTTTGTGCGGGGTACGTTCCGTGTTCGTGGGGATGTTGTTGAGATTTTCCCTGCCTCCAAGGGCGAACATGCAATTCGGGTTGAATTGTTTGGTGATGAGATCGAGAAAATTACGGAGATTGATGTGTTAACCGGAGAACTGATTGGCGAACGTGAACATATTGCCATCTTCCCGGCGTCTCACTTCGTAACGCAAGAAGAGACGATGAAGGTTGCGTTGGTGAACATTGAGCGTGAACTGGAGGAGCGTCTTGAAGTGTTGCGTGAACAGGGGAAACTGCTGGAGGCTCAGCGACTGGAGCAGCGCACACGGTATGATATCGAGATGATGAAGGAAGTTGGATTCTGTTCGGGGATTGAGAACTATTCCGGTCCGCTGACTTTCCGAGAACGCGGCGATACCCCATACACATTGATGGATTACTTCCCGGATGACATGTTGATTGTGGTTGATGAGTCTCACGTGACTCTGCCGCAGATCCGTGCGATGTACAATGGTGACCAGGCGCGGAAGACAGTATTGGTTGAACATGGTTTCCGTCTGCCGTCAGCATTGGATAATCGTCCACTCAAATTCGAAGAGTTCGAAGGCAAGATGGATCAGATTATTTATGTATCAGCAACACCAGGCCCGTATGAGATTGAGCACACCGATACGATGGTGCAACAGATTATCCGTCCAACCGGACTGCTCGATCCAATCATTGAACTGCGTCCAACGAAGGGACAGATCGATGACTTGATTGGTGAGATTAACGACCGGATTGCCAAAGACGAGCGTGTGTTGATTACAACATTAACGAAGAAGATGTCCGAGGACCTGACGGATTATCTGAAGGAAGTTGGAATCAAGGTTCGTTATCTGCACTCCGAGATTAAAACATTGGAACGGATGGCGATTTTACGTGATTTAAGGTTGGGCGTGTTCCATGTCCTGATCGGAATCAACTTGCTCCGGGAAGGTCTTGATCTGCCCGAAGTTTCCCTCGTCGCTATATTGGATGCTGATAAGGAAGGATTCCTGCGTTCCGAACGCTCACTGATCCAAACGATTGGTCGTGCAGCACGGAACAGCGAGGGTCGCGTTATTCTATACGGTGACAAAGTGACAGATTCGATGGATAAAGCGATAAAGGAAACAGAGCGTCGTCGTGCAATCCAGATCGAGTACAACGAGAAACATGGAATTACACCACAGACAATTCGAAAAAAAGTGCGTGATGTGATTGAGGCAACCAAAGTTGCCGAATCCAAGAAAGACTATCTCACAGGCGCAGCCGAGAAGATGTCGAAGAAAGATCGCCAAGCGCTTATTCAGCGCCTAGAGGTAGAGATGAAAGATGCAGCCAAAAACCTGCAGTTTGAGCGTGCTGCCGAGCTTCGCGATGCGTTGCTGGAACTTCGCGCTGAATAAGATACAGCTCATTCATATGCTCAGGTAAAGATGGATCTGTAACAAGAGAACGGCCAATTGGCCGTTCTCTTGTTGAGTAAGGAAATCATTGATATCTACCGATAATTAGAGATGTTGAAATCTTGAAATCAGGTCTATACTGATAGAAATGTTGAAATTGGTTAAAAGGTTTATAGGAAAGCAATTGGGAGTCGTGTTCCCCTGAGAGCCGAGAGCGTCCCGCTCTTGACCTTGGAGCCGAGCCGAAGGCAATGGCGACCTGTCGCGATCAAGGCGAAGCCGGGAGCGTCCCGCTCTTGACCTAGGAGCCGAGCCGAAGGCAATGGCGACCTGTCGCGAACGTGGCGAAGCCGAGAGAGTCTCGGTGTTGACCTAGGAGCCGAGCCGAAGGCAATGGCGACTTGTCGCGAACGTGGCGAAGCCGAGAGCGCCCCAGTGTTGACCTCGGAGCCGAGCCGAAGGCAATGGCGACCTTGCCGCGACCAAGGCGAAGCCGAGAGCGCACCGGTGTTGACCTTGGAGCCGAGCCGAAGGCAATGGCGACCTGTCGCGAACGTGGCGAAGCCGAGAGCGTTCCGGTGTTGACCTTGGAGCCGAGCCGAAGGCAATGGCGACCATGCCGCGACCAAGGCAAAGCTGAGAGCGCCACCTCGCAGTAGAGCGGCCGTATAAGGTTCCGGCAATGAGCCGGAACCTTATACGGAGCCGCGGGCATACGACCACCCTTCACATAGCAAGACCCGACCCCTCACCGTTGCACCGCTTGTTTCGGGTGTCCAGAGGGCTGCGCCCTCTGGGGCCCTCCCTTGGAAGGGAGGGTTTGGGAGGGATCGAAAAGCCTTTAAAGGTTTGGATTAACACACTGAGAGGATGAATACTATTGGCGAGCGATAACATTGTCATTAAAGGCGCACGAGCGCATAACCTGAAAAATATCGACATTACCATCCCGCGTGACCGCTTTGTTGTATTGACCGGCCTGAGTGGCTCAGGCAAGTCCTCGCTGGCTTTTGACACGATCTATGCCGAAGGACAGCGGCGTTATGTAGAATCATTGTCAGCTTACGCACGGCAGTTTCTGGGACAGATGGAGAAACCGGATGTGGATTCCATCGAAGGATTATCTCCTGCCATTTCAATAGATCAGAAAACAACAAGCCGTAACCCACGTTCCACGGTTGGAACTGTGACCGAAATCTATGATTATCTGCGCCTGTTATTTGCACGTGTGGGACATCCGCATTGTCCGGACCATGGTGTGGAGATCAGCTCCCAAACTGTAGAACAAATGGTTGACCGTATTATGCAATACCCAGAGCGTACCCGGCTACAAATATTGGCACCCATTATCTCGGGCCGTAAGGGTGAGCACAAAAGTGTATTTGCCGATGTGTCCAAGCAGGGCTTTGTCCGTGTGCGGGTGAACGGGGAACTTCGTGACCTGTCAGAAGATATTCAATTGGAGAAAAACAAAAAGCATACGATTGAAGTCGTTGTTGACCGGATCGTTGTTAAAGATGATGTACAGGCGCGTCTGGCCGACTCTATTGAAACAGCACTTAATTTGTCTGGAGGACAACTCCTGGTGGACATTATGGGCGAAGAAGAGCTGCGCTTCAGTTCCAACTTTGCCTGCCCGGTGTGTGGATTCAGTATTGAAGAGCTTGCACCACGGATGTTCTCATTTAACAGTCCCTTCGGGGCTTGCCCGGATTGTGATGGGTTAGGTGTCAAAATGATCGTTGACCCTGATCTGCTGGTACCAGATCGGACTAAGACCATCGAAGATGGAGCTTTTGATGCTTGGACAGGTGGTACATCTACCTATTATCCGCAGTTCCTGAAGTCAGTATGTGAGCACTTCAACATTCCGCAAAATGTACCTGTCGAAGATCTGCCAGCTGAGCAGATGAACAAGTTGTTGCAGGGTACAGGTACGGAGAAAATTCGTTTCCGTTATGAGAATGATTTTGGACAACGCAAGGAAGCACTGGTTACCTTTGAAGGTATTGTGAATAACTTAGAGCGTAGATATCGTGATACAGCATCGGAAGGAATCCGTGAATTTATTGAGGGTTACATGAGTGCGAAGCCTTGTGGTACATGTAAAGGTCAGCGTCTGAAACGCGAGAGTCTTGCGGTTACGATCAATGATCACAACATGGCCTATGTGACTAGTTTGTCCATTGGTGAAGCTGGCCGATTCTTCGATTCTTTGGAATTGACGGAGAAGGAGCAGACGATTGCCAAACTGATTTTGAAAGAAATCAACAGCCGTCTCGGCTTCCTGGTGAATGTTGGTCTGGATTACCTTACACTGAGTCGTGCTGCCGGAACATTGTCCGGTGGGGAAGCCCAACGGATCAGACTGGCTACACAGATCGGTTCCAGCCTGATGGGTGTGCTGTATATTCTCGATGAGCCAAGTATTGGCTTGCATCAACGGGATAATGACCGTCTGATCTCAACACTTGCGCATATGCGAGACATTGGTAACACGTTGATCGTGGTTGAACATGATGAGGATACGATGATGGCTGCCGATTATATTATTGATATTGGCCCAGGTGCAGGTATCCACGGTGGTACCATCATGTCACAGGGTACACCGGAGGAGATCATGAACGATGAGAACTCCTTAACCGGTCAATATCTGAGTGGACGCAAGTTCATTCCGATTCGTACAGAACGTAGAAGTGTAGGAGACCGTTGGTTGGAAGTACGTGGAGCCAAAGAAAATAACCTGAAGAATCTGAACGTGAAGATTCCAGTGGGCGTATTTACTGCGGTAACGGGTGTGTCTGGCTCAGGTAAATCCACATTGATCAATGAGATCCTCTACAAAACGCTGGCACGTGATCTGAACCGTGCTCGGGTACGTCCGGGTCAGCATAAAGAGATTCGTGGTCTGGAGCATATCGATAAAGTTATCGATATTGACCAGTCGCCAATCGGGCGGACACCACGTTCCAACCCGGCTACGTATACAGGTGTCTTTGATGATATCCGGGATCTGTTTGCTCAGACGAACGAAGCCAAGGTACGTGGATACAAGAAAGGCCGGTTCAGCTTTAATATCAAAGGTGGACGGTGTGAAGCCTGCCGTGGAGACGGCATTATCAAGATTGAGATGCACTTCTTGCCAGACGTTTATGTTCCTTGTGAAGTCTGCAAAGGCAAACGATACAATCGGGAAACGCTTGAAGTGAAATATAAAAACAGAAATATTTCCGATGTACTGGAAATGACGGTTGAAGATGCAACCCAATTCTTCGAGAACATTCCGAAGATCCATCGCAAAATGCAGACACTGATGGATGTGGGTCTGGGTTATATCAATCTGGGGCAACCTGCAACCACATTGTCTGGTGGTGAAGCCCAGCGTGTGAAGCTTGCTTCCGAGCTGTATCGTCGCAGTACGGGGAAAACCATCTACATCCTCGATGAGCCGACTACGGGTTTGCATGTCGATGATATCGACCGTTTGCTGAACGTATTACACCGTCTGGTTGATTCCGGGGAATCGGTGCTAGTGATCGAGCATAACCTGGATGTGATCAAAACGGCAGACTATGTTGTTGATCTGGGTCCAGAAGGCGGTAGCGGTGGAGGAACCATTGTTGCAACTGGAACACCTGAGGATATCGTTAAAGTGGAAGCTTCTTATACCGGCAAGTACTTGAAGCCAGTTCTTGAGCGGGATACCGAGCGGAGTAAGGCGCTGCAATTGGTGGACTAAGGTTCTCTACCCAGTAGTTATATCAATATGAAGTAGCAGTAATGGCCCTTCTTTTCGAAAAGGTAAAGACGTTGGATTACGATCTGATGTGCTCTCCTTCCGAGAAAAAAGGGCTTTTCATTTTGAGTTAGGAACAGTGTTTCCTATGGATTAGGGTTATTTCGTGAAAGTGTTTACATATGCATTATGACGAGCATTACAGGAATATTCGGCCAAATTGGCTTTTTTTCATTTTTATGGATGATAGGGCTTGCATTACAAGCAGGGTACAGATAACATAGAGGAAGATATTAGGGTATGCGTTAGCTGTTCAACTATGGTAAGGAGGTCTGTCTATCCATGCTGTTTGCAGAAGCTGCCACGGCGAGTACATCGAATTTTAATGCATTTGATATTTTTGTCATCTTATTTACGATCCTGATTTTCATCGGAGTTGTTCGGCTTCTTCGGGCACCGAAGAAGAATCTGTTTGCAATCGGATTTGCAGTAGTCAGCCTACTGGTATTTCTGATGACAGACTATGCGATGATAACAGGTTGGTTTGCTCAGTAGGAATGCCACTGAAGTGAATGGAATTTAAGCCAAAAGAGTATGAAGGAACACTTTCCACGGGAGACATGGAGGGTGTTTTTTTTCGTTTATATCGAGCGATTGAACAAGATTATACCTTCTCTACTAAAATAGGACTTAAAACAATTGTATATCCAGATTCTGTATGATACATTGAGGGATACCGGAATTGCAGATGAGAGAAAAAGAGAATAGATTCAGCGATGAATCCGATGTCGAGTCGCGCAAGAAGGATGTATAGAGAGGGTCAGGTGAGAATATGAGCGTGTTGGGTAAAAAGGGGATAGCCATACTGATGGCTGCTGTACTCTCGATTAGTGTAGCGGCAACGGCCGGTGCAGCTGAATCCAAAGCGGCGATGCAAGCTAAAGTGGTAGACGGTCAAGTCTATGTGAACACCAAGGATCTGCTCAAGGCAGTTGGTGGAAGTGGACAATATGATGCCAAATCCGGAACGTACACGTACAAGGGAAGTGAAGCCATTCCCAAAGTGATCGAAAAGGTATCTCCTTCGGTCGTAGGCATTATTGGGAAATCTACCGAAGTGCAGGACGGTGCAACATCAGACGACCGTTATAATCTTGCACATGGTACAGGTGTCATTATCCGGTCGAACGGATGGATTGTAACGAATGCTCACGTGGTCGACGGATTAATGAACCCTGTGGTCGTAACAACGGATGGCAATACATACAAAATTACGAAAACATACAGTGATGCACTCAGTGATCTGGCGCTAATCAAAATCAATGCCAAATCACTCAAACCGGCGAGCTTTGCCAAAGCCTCACAAACGACTGTTGGAGAAACGGTGATCGCCTTGGGTACGCCTATTTCCTTTTCTTTGCGCAACTCGGCAACGGTAGGGGTAATTAGCGGCTTGAATCGTGGTGTTGAGGCGACCTACCGGTTGATTCAGACCGACACGGCCATTAACCCAGGAAATAGCGGAGGACCGCTGGTCAACCTGAAGGGTGAAGTGGTTGGTATCAATTCCATGAAATTTTCTGCGGTCGGCGTAGAGAGCTTGGGATTTTCGATTCCGGTGGATACTGTTCAATATATCATTGATCAGTTTTTTAAATATGGCAAAATAAAACGTGCAAGTCTGGGACTACAGCTGGAAGAAAGTTGGTCTGCGATTGTGGGCCTGCCTACAGATGATCCCTTAACGATTACGGGCGTACTGTCTACTGAAGCCAAGAAAGCCAAAATCAAAGAGGGCGATGTCCTTTACAGTGTCGCGGGCATACGTGTCTCTTCAGTAGTGGATATCAATGAGTTGCTCAAAAAGTATCTGCCTGGACAAAAGGTAAAGCTGTTGATGCAATCGGATGGCGATATCGTCACCCGCACGTTGGTGCTTGCTGATCGCGCAGACATCGTAGACGAGGAAGATGAAGCGTTCCTTGCAGATGAAGAACAATAAAGCCCGGCGATCAGCCCGGATGGAGAGAGGACGAAAGAACGGAATGAAAAAGTCATGGATACGTGTGCTAAGCACAGGTGTATTAACCGGGATGCTGACCATTGGCGCGGCATTGCCTGTATGGGCATCTGATCTGACGACAAGTGAACTACGAGTCAAAGCGGGGAGCACGAGCGCCTACATTAACGGCGATAAGCAGGCCATAGCCAAACCTTACAAGTTCAAGGGTGTTACGATGGTGCCTGTTGGTGTGTTCAAGAAAGCATTTGGCAGTGAAATCCGGTTAGAGAAAAATGATGTTGTCAAAATCAAGGAAGGTCCACACACGGTCACCCTAACGATTGGCAGTTCCATTGCCTGGGTGGATGGTGTAAAACATGAGATGGGTGCCGCTCCCAAGATGGTGAATGGCGTACTTATGGTCCCACTTCGTCCGGTTGCTGCCGGTATCGGAGCGACGCTAGCTCCAACCAGCTCCGGAGAAATGGTCATTCGTCTGTTGCAAACCGATGATTCGGTGGATGACGAGGATGGCATTCATCCGGACGAAGGCAAAACCAGAATTGGCAACAGTTTTTACGGTTGGTCCATTAACTACCCGGCAGACCTTATGGTTTTCCAGACCGGTGAGCAGGAGCGAATGATGACTTTTGGCGCTGCGGACAACAGTTATTATCTTGAAGTGTATGTCAGCGATCAGGATGTGGCTCTGGATGCGGATGATTTGTTGCAGCAACTTGTCCAAGAGGCCAAACAATCGGGAGATACGGTGCTGGATCGTGAAGCGGTGTCGAAAGGCAAAACGCCTTATGCACGGATTATTGTGAAAGATGTAGACGGCATGTTATGGGAGATGCGTCAGTATATGAGCGAAGGTCGTCAATATGATGTGTACCTCGCGGATTACGAAGCCTTGAATTATAAAGATCTGGGTAAACGTGCAGCGCTGCTCAATTCATTCCAGCCAACCTATGCGGAATCGGATCGAACGATCAAGGATCTGTCCACCGTAGATAATGGTATGCGCTCCGCGTGGAACGATGACTATGGTATTGAATTGAAGATTCCTGCCGGCTGGTCGATGGATAACAATCAGATGATCTACGAAGCCAAGGATGGTGCGTATCTGCAATGGCGTGTCACATCTGCGAAGGCAGGTACAACGGTAAAAGATTGGAGTGGTCAACTGGATAAGTGGATGCGGGAGACCTTTACACCAGAGAGTTACGAGCCAATTGGCTCATATACGATGGATATCTCAGGAGAGACTGCCGAGGTAAATGAATTCCGTTATAACTTTGGCGGGGGCTGGCAGACCGAGTTTGATGTTCTTTTGCAGAAGAATGGGTATCGATATTATGCAGAGTATACGTTCCCTGAGGAGCAAAGTGCAGATCGGGCATGGTTTGAACGGATTATGAAGAGTGTTGAGATTGATTTTGATACGGTTGCCGATAATTTTGGTCAGCTGGATGAAGATCCTTATTTGACAGACAAAACGAAGACACTTACACGTACGTCCAAACGTTATAAATACAGTGTAGATATTCCGCGTTACTGGACACCGTATAGTGACCGATTCGAATATTCACCTGTGGTGTACACCTTTACGGGCGGAGAATTCTCCATTGCGGCTAGCGAAGATAAGTCAATCGAGATGACGGTCAGCCAATTGAGAGAAGCTTATGCCGAAGCCACCAAAACCCGTAAGAACTTCAAGTTGCTTGGCAGTGAGGAGCTGACGTTTGCGGGTGTGCCTGCATTTTCCTTTACGTATCATGAACTGGACAAAGGCGTGCCATATGCGGGTCGCCAGATCGTGTTTGAAAAGGACGGAACAACCTATACGATCACAAGTGGGCTGAATGATGCCAACAAAACAGAAGTTCAGGCGGCAGCCTTGGAAAAAGCAGTGAACTCATTTACATTTATTAAATAATTGTAGTGGAGCCGGAGGGTCAAAAGACCTTCCGGTTTTTTTCGTTGTACTGGAAATGAAAATGGTAACGGTTTTTTCAGGAAACCGTAGAAGAGTCGGTGCAGAAGTGTTACAATATACTAGTTCAGGAGTTATGACTGCTGATCCGATGAATATGAATGACTGTAAGCTTGGAGTTCAGGCAATACAGACATAATAGATAGATATTGTAATACCGTGACAATGCAGGTGTACCCGATAAGGTGCAGTCTTAGGCTTGGTATGTTCAGGCGTTTAAGGATATAGGGATGAAATCCGGCGGATAGCCGGTTATGGGGAGGATCTACATGAAAACAGCAACAATACGAAGAGAAGACGTTGAACTTCTGGCGCCTGCTGGTGACTGGGATTGTATGCGTTCGGCGGTAGCTAATGGCGCAGATGCAATTTTCTTCGGAGTCGAAAAGTTTAATGCACGGGCACGGGCCAACAATTTCCGCATGGACGAGCTGCCGGAGATTATGGCGTTTTTGCACAGTTATGGCGTAAAAGGTTTTTTGACCTTTAATATATTGATTTTTGAAAATGAATTGACGGATGCCAAAGAACTGATTGATGCATGTGTCGATGCAGGTGTGGACGCAGTAATTGTTCAGGACTTGGGTTTGGTGAAGATGATCCGCGAGATCTCGCCGGATTTCCCGATTCACGGTTCAACACAGATGACAATTACGTCCCCGGAAGCGGTCGAGTTTACGAAGCCGTTTGATATGGAACGTGTCGTTCTGGGACGGGAGAACAACCTGAAGCAGATCCAGAAGATCGGGGAGCAGGCGAAGCTTCCGATGGAAGTATTTGTTCACGGTGCGCTGTGTGTATCCTACTCGGGGCAATGTCTTACTTCCGAAATGTGGGGAGGACGTTCGGCGAACCGTGGGGAGTGCGCACAAGCTTGTCGTCTTCCCTACGACCTGATGGTGGATGGGGTACACAAACCGATGGGTGATGTAGCCTATCTGTTGTCTCCGAAAGATCTGGCAGCGATTGACCTGATGCCGGAACTGATCGAAGCAGGAGTAACTTCTTTCAAAATTGAAGGACGTCTCAAAACGCCGGAATACGTAGCAAACGTAGTAAGCAAATATCGTAAAGCGATTGACCGTTATTTTGATGGAGATAACACGCCGCCAAGCAAGGAAGAAGTTCGCGAATTGCAGCAAAGCTTCTCCCGTGGCTTCACACATGGTTTCCTGAGCGGTACAAATAACAAAGAACTGGTGGATGGAACATTCCCGAAAAGCCGTGGTGTCTACCTTGGTCGTGTGGATCAAGTGTTGCGCGATGGTGTGGTCCTGAAGCTGGATGCACCCGTGAAACGTGGAGATGGAATTGTATTTGACGCCGGAGACCCGACTCAGAAGGAAGAGGGCGGACGCGTATACGATGTACGTCGTAAAGGCGTAAAACTCGAAGGCGAAGCCGAAGAGGGCTGGATCGTTGACGTTGTGCCAGGCCGCAGTGACGTAGATCTGCGCCGCGTGAAAGTTGGCGACAAAGTGTGGAAAACGAATGACCCGGCGCTGGACAAACGTCTGCGTCAAAGCTTCGAGACCGAGAAGCCGTACCGTGTATTCCCGGTGAAGGTGAAGGTCATCGGCAGCCCAGGGCAGCCGCTTAGCACATGGTGGACAGACGTGCAGAAAGGCACGACCGTCCGTATTGATTCCGAGATGGAACTGGACATCGCGCAGAAGCGTCCAATGACACATGAATTGCTCGAAGAGCAGTTC
Organism: Paenibacillus sp. SRL342; assembly: GCF_984798905.1. Classification (NCBI taxonomy): domain Bacteria; kingdom Bacillati; phylum Bacillota; class Bacilli; order Caryophanales; family Paenibacillaceae; genus Paenibacillus; species Paenibacillus sp. SRL342. The sequence continues at coordinate 6,350,352 of NZ_OZ481790.1, read as the reverse complement.
GGACGTCTGGGAGGCACCGTGTTCCAGTTGGAAGGAATGGACGTCAATCTGCACGGTGACGTTATCATCCCGATGCGTGAGTTGAATAACATTCGTCGTCAGGCTGTAGAACAACTCGCGGGCGAGCGTCCTAAACCGCCCGTCTACGTGAAACGCGCGGTAGATGTGTACGGCGATTCGGTTAAACCGGCATCACCAGTCGCTCGCGGTCAAGCAGAGCTGACCGCACTCTGCCGTAGCCTGCCACAAGTGGAGGCAGCGATTGAAGCAGGAATCGGTATGATTTATGCCGACTTCGAGTTTATCAAACAGTTCCCGGCAGCCGTGGAAGCTGTGCATGCCGCTGGTCGCAAGATCGCGCTGGCAACACCGCGTATTCACATGCCTGGGGAGAACGGATATCACAACAACATCTTGCGTCTGAAGCCGGATGCGGTATTGGTACGTAATACAGGCGCACTGTACTTCTACCTGCGCCACCGGATGGAAAACCCGGATGCGAAGCACCCGGAACTGATCGGCGACTTCTCATTGAACATCGCCAATCACAAAGCAGTAGAATTGTTCCTGGAAGCCGGATGTGACTGGATCACCCCATCCTATGACCTGAACATCCAACAAATGGTTGATTTGCTGGGCCACTCCCGTACAAGTCAGACCGAAGTGGTTATCCATCAGCATCTGCCGATGTTCCACACCGAGCACTGTGTATATTGTACGTTCATGAGTGAGGGAACCGACTTTACAAACTGTGGACGTCCTTGTGAGGAACAGCGTGCATCCCTGCAAGATCGGATCGGCATGTCCCACCCGGTACGTGTGGATGAAGGTTGCCGTAATACGGTGTACAATGCAGTGGAACAGTCAGGTGCCGAGTATCTGACCAACTTTATGGATCTGGGTGTATCCCGTTACCGTGTGGAATTCCTGGAAGAGACACCGGAGCAGGTACGCGAAGTTATCGATCTGTACAACCGTGCACTGCGCGGCGAGATCAGTGGTACACAAGTTTGGAAAACACTCAAAGCAACGAACCAACTGGGCGTTACACGTGGTCAATTGGTGAAATAACAATTGTATGGTACAACAACAGTTACAAGCATGAAGGAACCCCAATCTCTGCTTCAAGGAGCTCTTGGGTTTTTTTTTACATCATGACACAGGAGGCGAAGAAGCGTGGCACCATTCACAATTATGGATATCAAATTGCTGTGCGGGGTCACTGCATTCAAGCGCGGAGAAGATTATAACCAATCTGGCAGGGTGACTAATCTGGTGGTTAGTGAGGATCAGCTTCATTTTGAAGCACAGGTACGTGGATCGGAGCGCTATCAGGTGACGGTGGATATAGATGCATCAGGTGAGATTGTGGCAGACTGCAGTTGTCCGGGTGACGGCAGGCATTATGACTATTGCAAACATGTCGCTGCTGTCCTGTTGGCTATTCACGAATGGGGTGAGCAGCAGGAGCGTAATGCGACGATTGCCTCTGGGAAGCCTCCTCAACCTGCTACAGGCCAAGGAGCCAATACCAGTTCCAACTCAGGTTCCAAGTCCAGGGTTGGGACGTTGGTCGAAGAGAGCATGTGGGAGCGCCCCCCGTCTGCTTCACAACGAGAGCAACTGAATGATGCTCCAGAGCGTCCGCCCGTTCACTTTGCCCAAGCAGGTCGGCCAAGCTCAGCTTCGGGTTGGGGCCGCTCGGCAGATAAACCTTCTTACCGTACGGCGGATCAGATTCTGTCCATGTTTGCCAAGGATCGGAGACCGCTGCATGGAAATGATCGTAAATACACGGCCCCTGTCAGCCGTTCCTCCCTGCGGGAAGAATTGCAGGTTCAGTTTATATGCAAGCTGATACAAGTTCACAAGGGTGGTGGGAAACTCGCTCTTGAACTGAAAGTGGGTAACAAACGTCTGTATGTGGTGCAGAAAGTGAAGCAATTCCTGAACTGCATCGAAAAGGGCGAGCCCATGTCATTTACCAAACTGTTCCACTATGATCCATTAATGCATGTGTTCACTCCGCAGGATCAGGCTATTCTCTCGATGCTTATTCGAATGAGACAGAGTGAGGAGGCATACCGCCAATCCATCTCCGGTTATCTGGGAGCTTCGGACGGACGGGATATATTGATTGCTCCGCTCGTATGGAAGCCATTGCTGGAATTGCTGCTACAGGCTGACAGCCGAATGGAGGGCACGGGATTTGCCAATGGACCACTCACACTGGGTGAGGGGGTACTTCCTTTATTTTACCGGATTGCCCAGGGAACGAATGAAGGGTATCAGCTTGAAATTTCGGGACTACGTGAGCTGATTCTTCTCCCTGCTTATGATGCCGCTGTGGTGGAAGGACAGTTGCATATGTTGGAGCCGATGCAGATGCGAAGTCTGGAGGACTTGAGTGGAGCACTCACTTCATATGGAATCAAGGAAAGCATCGATATTTCGACTCAGCAGGTGGATGAGTTTGTACAGCATGTCGTGCCAGAACTGCGTACGCTTGGACATTTGTCCATTGATTCACAGGTGCGTGAACAGATCGCGGAACCGGAACTTTCATCGAAGCTATACATCGACTTCTATCGTGAGCGTATTACAGCACGTCTGGAATTCGACTATGAGGTCATGGTTATTAATCCGCTTGCAGAGTATTTGATAGATGAAGAAGAGAAAAAGGTTATTTTGGTGCGTGATCGATACAAAGAGCGGAATCTCATTGAACGGCTCGATCGTTCTTTTCTGGAACGTGATGGTAGTGTCTGGGCGAGTGAACGGGAAGATGCGATCTATGATGTTATGTATCATTTGTTGCCTGAACTTGAAAAACAGGTAGATATCTATATGCCAAACGCCGTGAAGGCGATGGTGCAATCCTATCCAACACCGCCGAAAGTACGAGCAGATTTGGGAAGAGGACTGGACTGGCTGGAAATTTCATTTGAGATGGAAGGTGTGGACGAGCAGGAGCTTCAGGAACTCATGCGTCGCATTGTGGAAAAGAAACCATATTTCCGTCTCAAGAGCGGTGTCTTTCTGTCGCTTGAAAATGAAGGTGCAGATAGCTTCGCTCACATGGCCGATTCACTCGGACTTGGAGCAGATGACATCAAGAGCAGCCATATCCGGCTTCCAGCTGTTCGAGCGTTACAATTGCCAGGCAGGGATGAAGTTTCCGGTCATGTGAAGTGGGGAGGCTCCCTGAAACGTTTCCTTGATGATCTGCGAGATCCCGAACGGATGGATTTTGCATTGCCAGAGACACTGACCCCCATCCTGCGGGATTATCAGAACAGCGGATACCAGTGGCTGCGTACCCTCGCTTATTATCGTTTTGGCGGCATTCTGGCCGATGATATGGGACTTGGCAAAACGTTGCAAAGCATCGCGTATATCGCAGCGGTGCTGCAGGAAAAGCCCGAGTACAATATGGACCATACGGGCGTTGATAAATACCGGGAGAGCGGATCATTACGGGGCGGTGAAACGTTAACGACTTCCGACATCGACCCCGAAACTGGTCTCCCATTGGAAAAGATGGCCTCAGAGAATATGGATGGTTTATGGTCCACGGTGCAGCAGGATGGACTGACGATAAGAACGAGGGTCATTCATCCCCCGGTACTTGTCGTTGCGCCTGCCTCGCTGACCTACAACTGGGCTAATGAGTTTGCGCGGTTCGCCCCGCATCTGAACGTCCTGATCGTAGCCGGTCAGAAAGAAGAGCGAGCCAATATGCTTTCTGGCATGGATGAGGCAGATGTAATTGTGACGTCGTATCCTCTGTTGCGACGGGATTTGGAAACCTACCTGGGCCGAACCTTCCATACGCTCATTCTGGATGAAGCTCAGGCAATCAAAAATGCTTCTTCTCAGACCGCGCAGGCAGTTAAACAAATTCAGGCTCCGCGTCGTTTTGCACTCACAGGAACGCCTGTAGAGAACTCGCTGGATGAACTGTGGTCCATTTTTGAAGCCGTATTCCCTGGGTTGTTTCCAAGTTACAGAAGATTCCGCGATCTTCCTCCGGAACGGATCTCGCGGATGGTGCGTCCGTTTATTCTGCGCCGCCTGAAGAAGGATGTGTTGGAAGAATTGCCTGATCGCATTGAAACGGTACAGCGGTCAGAGCTTACGGTTGAACAGAAGAAATTGTATGCGGCATACCTCTCCCAGCTTCAGGATGAAGCATCAAAGGACATGGAGGATAACGGATTCCAGAAGAATCGCATCAAAATTCTGGCAGGCATCACACGCTTGCGTCAGTTGTGTTGTCACCCGGCCCTCTTTGTTGAAGGATATCAAGGCGATTCTGGGAAAATGGAACAGTTGCTTGAAACGGTCGAGGATTGTTTGGCTGCTGGGAAACGAATTCTCATCTTCTCCCAATTTGCGAGCATGTTGAATCTGATTCGTCAGACCCTCTCGGCACAGGGAAGGAATCTTTTCTACCTCGATGGTCAGACCCCTGCACAGAGCCGGGTCGAGATGTGCCAGAGATTTAATGAGGGCGAAGCTGAACTGTTCTTAATCTCCCTGAAAGCTGGCGGTACCGGACTCAACTTAACAGGTGCAGATACCGTTATATTATATGATTTATGGTGGAATCCCGCCGTGGAAGAACAGGCAATTGGCCGTGCACATCGCATGGGACAGAAACAAGTGGTGCAAGTCATCCGTCTGGTTACCGAAGGTACAATCGAAGAGAAGATCTTGGAACTTCAGCAGCGGAAGAAGGACTTGATTGCCGAAGTGATCGAACCGGGAGACGGAGGATCGACAACCTTATCCGAACAGGATATCCGCGAATTATTGATGGTATAATAGAGTCCAAGCATCGTAGCACTCAGAATCATTAAATATATTAAAATATGTATCTAGCAAAAGGAGTGGGTTCGTATGCAAATTCGCAAAGCAATTATTCCAGCCGCAGGGCTGGGTACCCGGTTTTTGCCTGCCACCAAGGCGATGCCGAAAGAAATGTTACCCATTGTGGACAAGCCGACGATCCAATATATTATCGAAGAAGCTGTCGCTTCGGGTATTGAAGATATCATTATTGTGACAGGTAAAGGGAAACGGGCCATTGAAGATCACTTTGACTATTCTTTTGAGTTGGAGCAAAATCTGGCAGGGAAACAGAAGTGGGACTTGCTCAATGAAGTACGCAAACCCTCCGAGATGGCAGATATCCATTATATCCGTCAAAAGGAACCGAAGGGACTTGGTCACGCCATCTGGTGCGCCCGCAAGTTTATCGGCAACGAGCCTTTTGCCGTCCTGTTAGGGGACGACATTGTAGAAGCGGAACATCCCTGCCTGAAGCAGATGATCGATGTTTACGATGAACTGCAATCTCCGATTGTTGGTGTACAGCCTGTTGATTGGAGCGAGGTATCCCGCTACGGAATTGTGGACGGAGATTTGCTTACCCCTACCGATGATCGTGTTTTTCGCGCTAGGCGCTTAATTGAGAAACCAAAGACCGAAGATTCCCCTTCGAATCTTGCTATTATGGGACGTTATATTCTTACACCGGATATTTTTGAGATCCTAGGTCAACAATCTGCTGGTGTCGGGGGAGAAATCCAGCTTACGGATGCCTTGTCCCGATTGAATGAACAGCGGCAGATTATCGCATATCATTTTGACGGACTGCGTCATGATGTTGGTGAGAAGTTGGGTTTTATTGAGACATCGATTCATTATGCGTTGCAGCACCCGGATTTGCGGGAGGATTTGTTGGCGTACCTGAAGAAGATAGTGGCGTCGAACTAATATATTTCTAATGAATAAGATCACAAAAAAGGTTTGCCCTTTGTAAACTGTACCCTATAGAGTAGATACTTTAAAAAAGTCTCTCTATGGGGTGTTTTTGTTATATACCATGTACGAGACAAGGACGGAGAACGATTAATGAGTAAGAAAACATTTACAACAAGCGAACTAGAGCAACTTGCTACAAATCCCTATGTGAAGTCTGTTTCGACCAAGGGAATCACTTATACGGACGAGTTCAAACAACTCTTTATTACATTAAATCAGCAAGAAAGGCTGCCTAGAGAGATCTTTGAGACTTGTGGATTTGACGTTCAGATCATTGGAATGACTCGGGTCAAAGCCGCAGCCGACCGATGGAGAGCCAGTTACAACGAGCAAGGGGCTATAGGCTTACAAGATACACGAGGCAAACATTCAGGAGAGTCTCTAAAACGAGAGTTAACCTTGGCAGAAAAGAACGCGAAACTCGAAGCGCAGATTCACCTGCTCCAAGCAGAGAATGAACTCTTAAAAAAGATTCGCCTGGCCGAACGGGGGTGGAACCACGAGTAAAACTAACGCCTAGCCTTCGATACAGGTTAATCCGAACCGTGATTGAGAAATACCATCTTCAGCGAATGGTAAGTGTTCTGTGTGAGACTGCTGGGGTCTCCAAAAGCGGATATTACCGATACTGGAGCACTTCAGCCATTCACAGACGCACGAAGAAGGAACAGGTTGATGAGGAAATAGGTGTGTACATTCGTCAAGCCTTCCAGTTTAAGAAACGTAACAAGGGCGCTCGTTCCATTAAGATGACGCTGCAAGGACAATTTCAGATCATTTGGAATCTCAAGCGCATCCGAAGAATCATGAAAAAATACGATATTGTATGCCCTCATCGACGAGCTAATCCCTACAAACGAATGATGAAGGCAACCCATGAACATCGAACCATGCCTAACCTGTTACAACGCAACTTCAAACAAGGCATCCCGGGCAAAGTACTTCTAACAGATATTACATACTTAAGTTACGGCCAAGGGAAACGCGCCTATCTGTCCACCATTAAGGATAGTTCCACCAATGAAATTTTGGCTTATCATGTGTCGGAGCGAATGACGATGGATCTGGCGACAAACACGTTGCTTCACTTACAGAAAAATCGCAAATTCAAGAAGAGTCGTAATGCCTTCATTCATTCCGATCAAGGTACGCATTACACTCATCCGGATTTTCAGAAGAAAGTGAAACGGATGGGGCTTGGACAATCCATGTCAAGACGAGGAAATTGTTGGGATAACGCACCGCAGGAGTCGTTTTTTGGTCATTTTAAGGATGAAACTTCCTTAAAGAGCTATGCCACGTTAGACGAAGTCAAACGTGAAGTTAAAGCCTATATGACCTACTATAATCACTATAGATACCAGTGGAACCTAAAAAGGATGACCCCTGTACAATACAGAGATCATCTTCTTGAAGCCATATAGTTTTTTTTAGAAATGTCCTTTACATAGGGTACAGTTTATTGAAGAGGGCAAACCTTTTTTGTATGGAGTTATAGAGGACTAGTAGTGCATTTTATTAGAAATTCAGTTCTGCTATCTGTTTAATCTCGTCTGCTTCATTAGGTGCGACAGCGATAAGGTTATCATATATAGCTTGATCCTGTTGCCCATCCTTAGTTAGAGCGGCAAGGTACCAACGAGCAATTTCACGGTTGGTAGCATCGGTCAGATCCTCTGCGATTCCACCCTTAAGGATAGCAGCAGATCCAGCTGAATCATTTAACATATATTTTATTTTCCCCGCGTTCAGAATCATTGTTGGAGTCAGCTCGAACGGCTGTCCTTGAAGTTGTCCTTCAGGGAGGGTCTTTAGATGCTCTACTCCATCAACAACATGCTGATAGGCTTCCAGACCTGAAGTGAAATAAGATTCCTTCTTAGCTGTATCGCCTTGTCCGAGCGCTTGATATCCAAGATCGAACGAACGGGTGATTAACTGCTCATACCATTCCATATTCCAGATGTAGTTAGCGGCGTACTCTTTTTGGAGAGCATAGGCTGCATCATAATCTGCTCTTAGATCATAGAGATGTATCATTTGCGTTACTATGCTCTTATTATAAGGTTCGGCTGCATTACCTCTTTGAAGTAATTCAAGAGAAGTGTTATAAAACTGATCGTCCTTAGTTTGCTCATATCCTTGTTGATACAAGGAAGAGAGTGTCAGCAATGAATCAATATGTGTTGTACGAATCGATAGATCTTTTTCTAATGGAGCTTTTATCTCTTGGAAATCCTGGCTACTTTGAGCGACCTCTTTGGCTAGTTCAGCATATTGATTTGCTTGCAAAAAGCGTACTGATACAATCAAGAGTAGTATTATAGAGAGTCCTGCAATCGTAATATAGATTCCTCGTGATGTAGAAGGGCTTACTTTGAAGCGCTGAACCGGTCGTGGTTCGATCGCTGCTGCCATACCGCCAAACCCGATAAACACCAGCATGCCGATGAAGACATAACTCATATTGAAATCGAGAAGACTCAATACCAGAATAGTCATGGACAAAATGAAAAATACAAAATGTGACTCTCTTTCGCTTTCGTCTCTTCGCAAGTAGCTGCGAACGTATTGATAGAAGATATACAGAATAAATGACATGAAAATGATAAATCCAATAATTCCGACTTCCACCAAGTATTGCATGAAGAAGTTATGCGCCTGCGCACTAACATATGGATTGTTCTGATACTTCTCGTACAGCGCAGTCCAAGCCCCACCACCTGCACCAATCAATGGGTAATCTGCAATGACCTTTGCGGCATCTTTATAGAAGGTGATTCGTTCAAGAACACTGTGCTGCTGGAAGTTGATGTTTTCCAGACGCGTACTGATACTATCAGGCAAAATGTTGCGAACGCTGGTACCCAACAGCAACACTGCTGCGATAATGGCGAGCAGCGCTGAGCCGAGCGGGATCCACAGGCTTGAACCTTTACGTTTACCCCAGGTATGGAGCTTTGTTTCCAGCTTGGGAGCGATCCAACGTTGAATAGCCCAGATGATGATTGCGACAACGATGGATGCTGCAACCAGATAGATCCAACCTTTGGCTGCAACTCCAGCAGTGAACTGTTGCTGCAGTTCTAGTCCAGCAGTATTGACTGGATTTAAGATCGCAATTGTTCCTATTCCTGAAATGACAAGATAAATGAACCATAAAATCTGTTTTGCTGGTTTGAGCAACAACAGGATAATCACGAACACAATTGGCATCATCACAAGACCTGTCCGCGAAAGTGTAAGCAACAGGGAGAGTAAGATGGGAACAAGCATGAATCCATGCAATAGCTGTGTGTACACTTTTTGGGAGCGGATCATGCTGAAAATAGCAATAAATAAAAATGCCATCAGGAATGCTGCGTATGTATTCGGGTACTGGAATACAGATGCAAGCCGTGGACCATTGGCATCGTTCCAAATCGTTTGATTGTATATCCCGTTAACAACACCTGAAGAGAACCATCCAACTAGCCTACCTGCCAAATGGGAGGCCCCAAGCCAACTTAACAAACCAAATCCGACAATTACATATGCAATTCCTATTAAGGAAGATTGTATGATATGATTGATTTTGTTGTTTTTGAGCAGGTACATTGTCATCACAAAGATCATGGCATAAATACATTGGATGAGGATCATATTGACTGACAAATAATCAGAAACTGTACTTAAAAGTGATAGAACGTAGGTAAGTGGCAGTAATATTACTGCGATCTTTAGCCAGTCTTGCTGAGTCTCTAACTTAATCTGTTTGAAGTAGACAGCAGCCCAAATAATGAATAGAAGGGTTGTAATGGTAACTGCCCAATAAATGGGTCCTTCAAATTGAAGCAATTGTCCGTTAAATAACGCAACTTGGAAAGCGGACCAGAGTAAAAATAAGCTGAGTCCAATGGTCAGTGTCCATAGTAGTGGTGAAGTCGAGTCAATTGACACATTACTCGACGTCTTCTTTTGTTTCCCGTATACTGGATTCGACAAGGTACGAGTCTCCTTTTCTTGAAAGTACGTCAATAGTTTATCACAATCGTAATTCATATGGCTATTATATCGGTTTTATCTAAATGGTAATGGAGTGAATAAGTTGGATTTATTAATGGATTTATTCAGAAATAGGAGAATGCTTTTTTCCCTTTCCTTAAATGATTTTAAGACAAAGTATACAGGGTCATTTTTTGGTGTATTTTGGGCTATTGTTCAACCGCTAGCAACGATTTTTGTTTTTTGGTTTGTTTTTCAAGTCGGATTGAGAACAACACCTACAGATAACAATGTGCCGTTTAGTTTATGGCTAATTTGCGGTCTTGTGCCGTGGTTCTTTTTTTCTGATGCCCTATCCAATGCAACCAACAGTTTTTATGATTATAACTTTCTAGTGAAAAAGATCGTGTTTAAAGTGAGTATGTTACCTTTGATTAAGGTTATTTCTTCCTTGTTTATTCATATGGTATTTCTCGTATTTCTCTTGGTAGTGTATTTGGCTTATGGCTATTCTATCAGTTTGATTTCAATTTTTTCGATACTCTATTTTTCGTTAAGCACGTTTATACTTGTGACCAGTATCAGCCTGATTACCTCGTCGGTAGTGCTTTTTTTTAAGGATCTTGGGCAAATTATTAGTATTGTTCTTCAATTTGGAATGTGGCTGACACCAATTATGTGGTCCACTGAGCTGATTCCAGAGCACCTGCAGTGGATTTTTAAGATTAATCCGTTGTATTACATTGTCCAAGGCTATAGAAGCTCCCTCTTATACAATAAATGGAGTGCAGAGGTTCTAGCAATGACTCCATGGTTTTGGGTCGGGGTGGTAGCTACCTTTATCATAGGGTTACTGTGCTTTAAGAAATTGAAGCCCCACTTTGCTGATGTACTATAAGGGAAAGAGGTCGGTTATGGATAATGTATCAATAAAGGTGAAGAATGTAAGCAAGCAGTATAAGCTTTATGAGAAGCCTATAGATCGGCTCAAGGAATCACTGCATCCTCTTAAAAAGAAATATCATAGAAGTTTTGACGCATTGAGAAATGTAAACATAGAGCTGAACAAGGGTGAGACGATCGGTATTATCGGTAAAAATGGTTCCGGGAAGTCAACCTTGCTCAAGATCATAACAGGTGTGCTGTCACCAACCTCTGGAGAAGTGATTGCACATGGTAAAGTCTCTGCTCTACTGGAATTAGGGACGGGCTTCAATCCAGAGTTTACCGGGATGCAGAACATTTACCTTAACGGCAGCATTATGGGGTACACTAAAGAGGAAATGGAACTGAGGGTTCCGAATATCATGGAGTTTGCTGGCATTGGCGACTTTATTCATCAGCCAGTAAAATCCTATTCTAGCGGTATGTTTGCCAGATTGGCCTTTGCAGTTGCAATTAATGTAGAGCCGGAAATACTCATTATAGATGAAGCACTAAGTGTAGGGGATTTTGTATTTCAGAATAAATGTTATTTGAAAATACAGGAGCTTCAGAAAAAGGGTATTACTATTTTGTTAGTCACACACAGCAATCAGCAAATTATCAAGTATTGTGACCGAGCCATCCTTTTAAATGAAGGAAATTTATTAGAAGATTCTTATGATGTTGAGCGTGTTGTATTCCACTACGAAGAGTTGATGAGAAATGTAACTCACAGTAGTAATGAGGATCCAGAGCAACCGTATCATGCCGAAGTGAATCCTGTTCAAGCTAATGAAGAAGTGAATGAGCACCGGTTCGGAACACATACAGCATTTATTAATGATGTGTTTATTACCAGCAAAGAAGGAGTATGGGAGGACGATCAGATCCTGAAATCAGGCTCTCTTGTACGTTTGAAAATAGCAATTGTCGCCGAACGCACCTTTGAATCTGTTGTCATCGGAGCATCATTCAAAGATGTTAATGGTGTTGTGTTGTGGGGCGATAACTCATTAGAGGCTGGTCAAGCTATCTCTTTGAAAAAAGGCTGGAATTACTTCACTTTTGAGTTCAACATGAATTTTTCCCCTGGGGAGTATCTATTGTATTTGGGGTTGGCTGATATCAGTACGGAGCCTAGAGTGGAGCTTGATCAAAGGTGGCCCGTCAAAAAAATCAATGTGATTAGTACTCGAAATATGGCTGAGGGCTACATATATGCTCCTGCCAAATTGTTCATTGATTAATTGTTCTATACTATCTAATATATCATAACAGTTTCGGAGGGATTTATTTGAAAATCGTAGCTTTTTTACCTGCAAAAGGGGAAAGTGAGCGGATCGAGTCTAAGAACTTGAAGTTGCTAAACGGAAAACCTCTTTTTTTATATACGCTTGAGAAACTAATGGATTGTGATTTCTTGGATGAAGTTTATTTGGATACGGACAGTGAAGAAATTATTCAGCTTGCCAGCGAGACAGGCTGTAAAATCATGCGTAGAGATTCTCGATTGGCCACGAACAAAACGGATGGACATCAGTTGTTCATGAATGAGGTTAATCATACTGAAGCGGACATCTACGTGCAAATACTATGCACAAGTCCATTTATTGAGAAAGAGACTATTAAGCGTGGTATCGATGCTTTGAAGAATGATAGCAACTATGATTCGGTAGTGATGATCAAGAAAGATAAGCAATACACTTGGGATCAGAACGGCCCTTTATATAATAAAGATCATATTCCTAATAGCAAGGATCTGCCTGATACCATTATTGAGACCATGGGGCTATACATTGTTAGAAGAGAAGCTGCTAAACGTTATCAAAAAAGATATGGAGAAAGAGCATTTTTAATTGAAGCTTCACCTCTTGAGGCTGTGGACGTGAATTATCCAGATGAGTTTGAGTTTGCAAATATCATAACTGCGGGCATTCATCAAAAGCAAGTCCAGCATTTGCGTAATATCAAAAATCATTTGTCCAGTTCGTTACTGTCTGACATTTTGGATGATTTGTCTTTGAATGGTGTGATCAGTGATCTAAATCTTAACCTGGAAGGGAAAAAAATCATAGGCAGAGCAAAAACATTAAAGCTTCGTACCCTTCAGCCGGGAGAAGATTACAGAGGTATCTATGACGCTTTGGATTCTTATAAGACAATTGTTGATAATGATATTATTGTTGTTGAAAACGAGTCCTCGGAGAATGCCTATTTTGGTGAATTGAACGCCAATCTTGCCATTCGCTCTGGGGCGGCTGGCGCAATTATAGGTGGAGTAACTCGCGATAGCAGGGAAGTTAAGGGGCTGGATTTCCCTGTTTTTGCAAAGGGATATAACTGTCAGGATGTTCGTAAAAGAGCTACAGTTGAAAGTATGAATAAGACTATACAAGTTAGCGGCATTGTAGTTCGACCTGGGGATCTGATCTTCGGCGATAGCGATGGAGTTGTGGTTATTCCTAGAGCGCATGAAGCTGAAGTTCTAAAACGGGCCGCAGATTCTGTTAAGAAGGAGAAAGATGTTCTTACTTCCATATTTGAGAAGACAGAAGCGATGGACATATATACAAAAGTAGGGGAATTTTAGTGAGGAACTGAGAGATGAAAATGGACTACATTGTAGAAGCAAAGCGCATTTTCCAGAAAGAAATTGATGGGTTAACGCATATGCAAGAACATCTGGGGCAGGAGTTCTCAGAACTTGTGGAGCTGGTATTAAACTGTGATGGCAGAGTGATTCTAACCGGCGTCGGAAAGTCAGGATTAATCTGCAGGAAAATCTCGGCTACAATGTCAAGTCTCGGCACTTCTGCTTACTATCTGCATCCCACAGAAGCTGTACATGGGGATTTGGGCTTCGTGCAATCCAATGATTTGGTTATTGCTGTTAGCAATAGTGGTGAAACCGATGAGTTGCTGCTAATTATCCCATCTGTTCAGATGATTGGAGCAACCATTGTGGCAGTTACGGGTAAGGCTAACACAACACTTGCTAAATTCGCGAGTCTGAATATCGTACTTGCTTTTACGGAGGAAGCTTGCTATCACAATCTCGCTCCAACAACGAGTACTACAGGCACTTTAGTTTTTGGTGATGCACTGGCCCTTGTGGTATCTAAAGCTAATGGTTTTGATAAAGAGGACTTTGCTCTCTATCACCCTAAAGGGAATTTGGGTAAGAAGTTATTGCTTAAGACAAGTGATCTGATGTATAAGGATGAAAAACTTCCCAAGGTTCTGCTTAATACAGACTTTAGGGAGGTTGTTTTTGAAATGAACTCTAAAAGTCTGAAAATGGTCAACGTAGTCAACCCCTCTGGGAAGCTGCTGGGCATTATTACAGATGGGGACGTTCGTCGTAGTCTGTATGAGCATGAGCTTATCTCGCAGATCAAGGTGAAAGATATTTATCAACCGAACCCAGTTACCATTTTGGAAGATACTCTTGCCATAGATGCGATGAGGGCCATGATCAAAGAGGAATTTACTTACTCGTTCTTACCAGTTATTGATGAGCATGCTTATTTAAAAGGCGTAGTTACGTTTATCGATATTGCCAAGAGCGGGATTAGTGTCTGAGGGGGATATGAAGATGAGTGATGTTAGACAAGTAATGATTAGTGAGGACGTTAGTATTGGGGGTACAAGATCTCTTGCCTTTATTGGTGGTCCGTGCGTCATCGAAAGCGAGCAGCTTGTCATGGAGACGGCTGAGAAAATCCAAGTTATAACTGAGAAGCTTGGCTTGAGCTTTATTTTCAAATCTTCATTTGATAAGGCTAATCGTAGTTCCATTGCTTCCTTTCGCGGACTTGGAATGGAAGAGAGCATGAAGATTCTTGGTAAAGTAAAAAAAACATTCGATGTACCGGTTATTACTGATGTGCATGAGACTTGGCAATGTGACATTGCTGCCGAGGTTGCGGATATTTTGCAAATACCGGCTTTCTTATGCAGACAAACGGATTTATTGATAGCAGCTGCCAAGACTGGAAAAACAGTTAATGTAAAAAAAGGGCAGTTCCTATCACCAGGCGAGATGAAGAACATAATTACGAAGCTTGAAGAAGTTGGACATGAGAGAATACTACTAACCGAGCGTGGAACTACTTTTGGGTATAATAATCTAGTAGTAGATATGCGGGGATTGGTTGAGATGCGCAAGCTGGGCTATCCGATCGTTTTTGATGCTACGCATTCTGTTCAGCGTCCGGGTGGTATGGGAACAGCCACTGGCGGTGACCGTGAATTTGTACCATACCTAATGAATGCTGCAGCAGCAGTTGGAATTGATGCTATATTTGCGGAGACGCATCCGGACCCAGATAATGCTCTTTCAGATGGTCCTAATATGATTCCATTAGATCAGCTTGAAGGTGTACTGGAGCAGGCACTACGCATTCATGAAGTAGCAAAAAAAAAAGCTTGAGCAGAGTGTGTAATCCTTCATTAAATGCCTCAAAAGATACACTGAGGGACAAACTAATGCAATGCAAATGGTTGATTACGGACATAGATGGTGTTTTGACGGACGGAAAGATGAACTTGACTGAGAATGGCGACGAGTTCAAGCAGTTCCATGTGCGAGATGGTATTGCAGCTGCTCTATTGAAAGAAAAAGGCTTCAAATTAGGAGTACTGAGCGCAGGACTTGCTAAGAATGCTATAAACAAGAGGTTCAGCGCTCAAGGATTCGATTATATTAGTGTGGATGGAACATCCAAACTCGATAGGTTTCAGCAATTCTTGCTAGATAATCACACTTCACCTTATGAGGTCATTTATATCGGGGATGACATCAATGATGTTGAGGTCATGAAGCACTGTGGTGTAGCTATTTGCCCTAACGATGCTCATTTCTCGGTATTCGATTATTGTGATTGGAGATTGAAGACTAAAGGTGGGAATGGGTGTCTACGTGAAATTGCAGATTATTTATACTTCTGATATCTGATATAGAACGCCAGGGAGGAGGAGCTAGAAGTGAATGTACTATTTTATGTGGAGCCACTAATTGAGTTGGAGAAGCCATATTTTAAAAAAGGGTGGTTAACGGGGGTCTGTGATACAATCCTAACATCATTATCCAACCCTGCTCATAACATTACTCTTGTGTTAAATGAGGCTTTGTCGTTTGGTTTAGAGAATCGCGCTAATGTAGAGGCTATAACCGTATTCCAAAGAGAATTACTGAATCAGGGTGCTTATAACCAATTAGACCTATTAATCTCGTGGTATTGGGATAGTTATGATGAAGAGCAACTGGAATATTATAAGAGTCTGTTCTCCGTGAAGCTTTCTAAGCTGTCTAGTGCTCCTGATGTGATTCTGACTTTCAGCCCTATCCCATTTTTAAAGGCGTTGTTTCCAGAGACTCTTATCCTGCATATTGAATATAGCTTGTTCTCTAGAAAACCTTTCATTGAGACTTGGTATTTTGATCCCATTGGGATGAATGGAGGAGCTTACCTTAATAAGTACTGGAATAGCTTACAGCCGCAGTTTGAGGTTGAGGATTCTGAATATGCTAAAGTTAAAGAATTCAAAGCTAAAGTTCAGAATTTACTTATTAGCAAAAGCCCGTTCAAGGAACGGCTAGCTCCATATAAGGAAGAGTTCGATAAACTCATACTACTACCATTACAGTTCAGCAGATATTATCTGTTTGACGGATTAACTCATTATAAAAGTCAGTTTGATTATCTGCTTGATGTACTAGAGAAAGTGCCTGTGCATACAGGGGTTATTGTGACGACACATCCTGAGTTTAGCATTTTATCCAAAGAAATGATTGAATTTTTGCGAATTAATTACCCAAATTTTATATATGATCACAGCTTCGAAGAGTATTATGCCTCCTCACAGTATTTACTTGCCGAGGTGGACGCTGTGGTTACGGTGTCTTCGAGTGTAGGACTTCAGACGATTCTCTGGGACAAAAAATTGATCTCGTTGGGCAAGGATTTCCTGGATTTTATCGCACAGGGAAAGAACGTGGAACAATTAGACGAGGTATCTGAGCGGACAGATACGGATAAGCTTCTATATTGGATTATGACACATTATGCAGTTCCAAAGTCCAGAATACAGGACTCTGAATGGTTTGAGAGATTTTTGTCCCGGTCTATCAATATGCATAGGCAGAGCGATCCGCTTGAAACATTCTATTATCCGATGCATGATGACAAAGCGGGTATAGTACAAGAATATATAGATACGTTGGATCAATCCATTCCAGAAAAAACGACTGCTCTTTCTTACGATACCCTTTTGGAGATTTCAAGAAATAATACGAATACTATGCCTTTTTTGGAGTGTTACTTTGATAAAGGATTGGGGTTCACTGAGGAAGAATGTATTCGTATTAAAATTCTTGAAAATGAAATGCATTTTGAAATTCCGATTTATAGTAAAGGGGTTTCCGCTATCAGGCTTGATCCAATAAACAGTAAAGGGATTGCTACAATATCCAGGGTCAGTGTTGTAACTGCAGATGGAGTGGATGATTTGGGTATATTGGAAGCAAATGCTGAGTACATTCAGGATCAGACATTTTACTTTTTAAATAATGATCCTCAGTTATTACTGGAATGGAATTATGAAGAACGGTATGTCGAAAAATTATTACTGGAAATTGAATACCAAGCTATTGGCTCTATAGATCCTGCAGTATTTTTAGAATTTATTAGAGGGTTTGCGCAACAGGAAATAGGCACATTAAATCATCAATTAGCAGTGCAGGTTGAGCGTAATAAGTATTTGCATGAAAAGGGTGAATTGCAAGTTCAAAAGATAAATGAGTTGTCAGAAGATAATTCCCGATTAAGTAACCAGATTTCCGAATATGAAATTCAATTGAACTCTTCAAATGAGGCCTATAGAAAATTGCGTGAGGATACAGAATTGGAAGGGCAACGAAAGGATTCAGAAATTCAAGCACTTAAAAACGAATTGCGTGTAACTACTTCTCGACTTGAAGAGTTATTTAACTCCTATTCTTGGAAAATAACAAAACCACTTAGGTTTGTCAAAAATAAAATTAGTCCCAAAAATAAATCGTAGGAGTCGGATATGAGAAAGCTAAGAAGCAATCTTAAGGTGTTACTAAGGAATTCCTATCATAAAATGCCTGTATCAGAGCAGACCAAAAAAAAGGCTAAAAATCTATTCTTTCGAACCTTTAAGGGTGTATTGAAGGATACTGGAACCTATAAAATTTGGGAGCAAAGCGTAGCTCAAGTACCTCAAACGGAGGTAGCTGCAGTACACAGCCAAGCTCAGACAAATGATCCGATTGAAATTCAATATATTCAGGGACTGTTTAGAGCAGCTGACAGCAAATCTCCCCATTATGTCAAGTATAAAGAAGCATCCTTACCTTCACAGGACTTTGACGTGAGACTGATTGCCTTCTATTTACCACAGTTTCACCCTTTTTCTGAGAATGATGAGTGGTGGGGAAAAGGGTTTACAGAATGGACCAATGTAACCAAGGCTGTTCCGCAATTTGTTGGTCATTATCAACCGCATCTACCTGATGAGTTAGGCTTCTACGATTTGAGATTAGTTGATATTATGAAGCGTCAGGCAGAATTGGCCAAACAGTATGGAGTACATGGGTTTTGCTTTTATCATTATTGGTTTACAGGCCATAGACTGATGGAACGGCCCGTTGATCAACTTCTAGAGCATCCAGAGATTGATCTTCCGTTTTGTTTATGCTGGGCGAATGAAAATTGGTCCAGAAGATGGGACGGGCAGGAAAATGATATCTTAATAGAGCAGAAATACTCTTCTGAGGATGACCTTGCATTTATTAAGGACTTATCCAGATATATTAAAGATTCCAGATATATTAAGGTTAATGATAAAGCAGTAGTCCTAGTCTACAGACCTGCATTATTTCCTAACTTCAAAGAAACTGCCCAGATCTGGAGAGAGTATTGCCGTGAAGCAGGTATTGGTGAAATTCATCTTTTAGGTGTATCTTGGGGAATCAAGCATCCGGATGAATTTGGATTGGACGGATTAGTTGAATTCCCACCACATTCAATCCATGAATATGGAAGCGAATTGATTAATCATGAATATAATATCGTAAATCCTAATTTTAATGGTTTGATTTTTGATTACGAGAAGTATGTAAATGAAGAAAAGTATATATTCGAGACAGACTACAGAATGTACAAAGGTGTGTCTCCAAGCTGGGATAACACAGCTAGGAAACCTAATAATGGGACTATTTATCACAAATCCTCACCTGAGTTGTATAAGAAGTGGCTTAAAAATGCTATAAATCATACAAAATCAACTTTTGATGATGATAAAGTGGTTTTTATAAATGCATGGAATGAATGGGCAGAGGGAGCGCACTTGGAGCCTGACCGGAAATATGGTTATGCCTTTTTGGAAGCTACAAGAGAAGCGCTAGTGGAAACGAATCAAGATTTTGAGAGAAATATCGTTTTTGTATCCCATGATGCACACTTTAATGGAGCGCAACTCCTATCGTTGCATATTATTAAAGCTTTAAAGCAAAATTTCAACTACAATATCGAAATGATCTGTCAAGAAGGTGGAATTCTACTTACTGAGTTCAAAAAGTATGCTAACGTTCATGTACTGCATCCAATAGATAATAAACAAGAAACGGAAAAGCTAATCAAACGCTTGTCTCTGAAAAATTATAAAGTTGCTATTTCTAACACTGTGATATCTGGCGGTTTTGTGGAAGTATTCCACTATAATGGGATAAAGACAATATCGCTGATTCATGAACTTCCAGGTGTTATAAAGCGGTATGAGGCAGAGAAAAGAGCAGAACAAATTGCGACTTTCTCAGAGAAGGTAATCTTTCCTTCCGACTATGTCAGTCGCAAATTTAGCGAGGAAGTCTATCGGCTAGACCAAGAAAAAACGATTATTTTGCCGCAGGGACTTTATAAGAACAACAAGTACAAGAACGACAATCTGACTGCTCGTGAGATGCTAAGAAGGACTCTGAATCTCCCAGATCAGGCTAGTGTAGTACTTGGAGTAGGCTATGCTGACTTAAGAAAAGGGATTGATCTGTTCTGCGAAGTTGCTACATCGGTTAAGGATAGCAACTCTGATATCATATTCGTATGGGTAGGAAATTGTGATCCTGATGTAATGAGCTCAATCCCTGACAGACTTAAGGAAAATGTGGTTTTCGTCCCCGCTACACTTGAGGTGGACCAATATTATGCCGGAGCCGATCTGTATTTACTGACTTCTAGAGAGGATCCATTCCCTTCTGTAGTCATGGAAGCCATGAATGTGGGTGTACCGGTGATCGGATTCAAGGATGCGGGAGGGTTTGCCGATATTGTTAATGAGAACACGGGGAAATTGGTTGATTTTCTCGACACGGCTGCCATGTCATCTGAGGTTATTAACCTGATTAACAATCGTGAACAGCTAGCTAAGAAGGGACAATCCGGCCGTGAGTTAGTTGAGAAACAGTACTATTTCATGGATTATGTCTATGAGCTTCTTCATTTGCTAGGGCATGAGTTTAAGAAGGTCAGTGTAGTAGTACCTAACTACAACTATGAGCGCTATCTGCCGGAACGACTGGATACAATTGAGAAGCAGACCTATCCTCTGTATGAGCTGTTAATACTGGATGACTGCTCTAAGGACAAAAGTGCTCAACTGATAGAAGAATTCTCTTCAAACAGAGAAATCAGAGTAGTCAAACTACTAAACTCACAGAATTCTGGATCTGTATTCAAGCAATGGTCTAAAGGGATAGGCGAGGCATCTGGAGACTATATATGGATGGCTGAAGCGGATGACCTGGCATCACCTGAGTTTCTTGAAAAAGTTACAGTAGGCTTTCATAAAGATTCATCTGTAGTCATGGGATACACTCAATCCAAACAAATGGATAGTTATGGCCATATACTGGTCGATCATTATCTGGATTATACTCATGATTTGGATCCGTTGAAGTGGAAAAGTAGTTACTTGAATGATGGGAAGAAAGAAATCAGTGAAAGTCTGGTCATTAAAAATGCTATTCCAAATGTCTCGGGAACTGTGTTTAAGAAGTTTGATATGCAAGAGATACTGGAAGAACTGCTGGAATATAAGATTGCGGGTGACTGGCTCTTCTATACCTGGTTGTTGGAGAAGGGGAATATCTACTTTAATGAACAATCACTTAACTATCACAGAAGACATGTAAATAGTGTCACTACTAGTGAGAATAACCGATTGCATTACAATGAGGTTGTGAAGATGCAGGACTACATCATGGCTCGTTATGAGGTTGCACCGACAATCCAGAACAAGGTGAATGAATATCGAGTGTTTCTTCAAGAATATTTAAAGCTTAATTAATTACCTGTAGAGTGAAGCTCTCTATATTGGATTGAGTTGCTCGTGGGATGCAAAGAGGTGTTATACTTGGGTTTAGCTAACATTGACAACAAGAGGCTCAATAGACTAGATGAAATTGAAGTATTGCGGGGGATTGCAGCTTCTGCAATCGTCCTTTACCACATGTGGGCCTTAGGTGGCTTCCAAGGTGTAATACCTCTGGTCGACCAAATATCTAATTATCTTGGGATAGGAGTACCACTTTTTTTTGCAATTTCTGCTTTTTCGTTATTATATGGGTACTCTACCAAGATTTTCGATGAACAAAGTTTAAAAAAATTCTATGTTAGGCGATATTTCCGCCTTGCGCCGCTATTCTATGTCATGTTAGTGGTTTATCTGATAGAGGCATTTTATGTATGGGGAGCAAAATATAGCTTATCTAATATTATCTTAAATATGACTTTTATGTTCCAACTGGTACCTTCACAGCATCAGAGTATTGTCTGGGCAGGATGGTCTTTAGGAATTGAGTGGGTCTTCTATCTATGCTTTCCTTTGGTAGTATTAACTACAAGGTCAAAAAAGTTACTCATTACAGTGTTTGTTGCTTTTTTGATGATTTCTGTAGGTTATTCCTCTTTAACTGCAGCGGTTGTTCAGGCAGATTCAAGTCTGGACTATATGAGTATAATGAAGCACTTTGTTTATTTTCTTTTGGGTGCTTTGGTTTTTATATGCCGACCTTATCTAGAAAACATTAAAGCTAAATACGCTTGGCTGAAGCACCTCGACATTATTATTCTTGTTGCTTCTGTTACACTGTTTGTTATCTTGGAAAGACATATACCTAAAGACATTGTGAGCTGCTTGCTATTTTTCACTCTTATGAGCTCTGCCTACATCGGGTTTTCTAAACTATTAAATAACCCTTTTACAAGACTATTAGGACGTACAAGCTACGGATTATATTTATTAAACCCTATTGCCATTGTGCTGCTTCAGCGTATGGGCTTGTATGAATTCATAGGCTCATTAATGCCTAATTCAGCCATTTGGTTCCTGGTAAGCAGTGTGATTTCATTTCTAGTCATTGTGGTTGGTTCTGTTCTGGCGTACTACCTCATTGAACAGCCTGGTATTCGTTTAGGGCAACGTTTGCTGGATTATAAGAAGAAAACGACAAGAGAAGGGTGAAGTGGATTATTTGAAAGGAATAATTTTAGCTGGTGGAAGTGGAACGCGTCTATATCCTTTAACTAGATCAATTTCTAAGCAATTGATTCCGATCTATGACAAGCCAATGATATACTATCCTTTATCTATATTGATGCTGGCTGGTATTCGGGAAATACTTATTATATCTACACCAGAGGACACACCACGATTCCAACAATTATTGGGAGATGGATCAGAGCTAGGGATTCAATTAACCTATGAAATCCAAAGCTCACCTAATGGAATTGCTGAAGCATTCATTATAGGAGAGTCGTTTATTGGCGATGACAGTGTTGCTCTCATACTAGGGGATAACATCTTCTACGGACATGGTTTAACGAAATTGGTGAAGGAAGCCTCGGAGCGTTCTCATGGAGCAACTGTATTTGGCTATAATGTTAAAGATCCAGAACGATTCGGAGTTGTAGAATTCAACAAGGAAGGAAAAGCAATATCCATTGAGGAAAAGCCGGAAAAACCCAAGTCATCATATGCAGTAACTGGTCTATATTTCTACGACAATAGAGTTGTTGAATTTGCTAAAAAGATCGAACCTTCTCCACGCGGCGAGCTGGAAATTACTGATATCAATAATGCCTATTTACAGGCCAATGAACTTAATGTGACCTTATTGGGTAGGGGGTTTGCCTGGTTGGATACGGGAACACATGAATCTTTGCTTGAGGCCTCACAGTTTATTGAGACCATTGAGAGACGGCAGAATCAAAAAGTAGCTTGTCTTGAAGAGATTGCATTCAGAAATGGATACATATCAACGGGACAATTACGTAAGCTTGCTGAACCGCTCAAAAAGAATGCTTACGGACAATATCTATTGGATATTGTAAACCGAGCTATAGAGGAATAAAGCGATCTAGGAAGGGTTGGAGAGAAGAGGAATCTGAAAGGATATTATTAAATAATGAATTACATCAAACTTCTTAGGATATACCTTACTACAATTGTATGCTTAACGGGGGTCATACTGGCTTCACCAGTTGACTCCTCAGCGAATTATATAGGTGCACTGGACAGCCCAAATGCGGAATCAGGTGTGTTTACGGATGAAATGTCCGTTTCTGGCTGGGCTCTTGATACAACCGGTGCAGAAATTTCACAAGTGAATATCTACATAGATGGACAAAAGCAGCCTGACGTTCAATATGGCTTGAGTCGGCCAGATCTTTTAGTTGCTTTCCCTGATCATAAGTATGCTGGTACCAGTGGCTTCTCGGGAAGCTATTCCGTAAGCGACTTAACTATGGGTGAGCATACATTAGAAGTAAGAGTATTGAATTCTCTTGGAGAAGAGACTTCAGTTACTCAAGTACAGTTCTCTAACCAGTTGAACTTTCAAAGTGGAGTATTGCCGACTATTGTGAATAAAAACGGGGAAAAGAATCTTAATCTCTCTGGCTGGGTGTTCACAAGCAGGGATATCCATGAAGTTAAAGTATTTCTTGATGATAGCTTGATGGGGAGTGCAAAATCGGGAATTCAACGTCGAGATGTTCAACAGGTTTTCCCTGATCAAAGCTATGCTGAATATAGTGGGTTTGATTACACGCTAAACATAGAAAATTTGGAGACTGGCTATCATACTCTAAAATTCATGTTTGTAACGGATCGAGGAGAAGAACTCTTATTCTATGAACATAATTTTGAGCAAAAGGCTAGTTTTTTAAAATATTATATAGGATCTATTTTAGGGCTATTTCTGATAGCTTGGATAGTTATATTCATTAAATTCAGACAAAGAATTAAGGATAATGTTAAAGTTCAGTTAGGGATTGTTCTTAGCTTAAATATTTGGTTTGTTGCTAGTGTAGTTATGAAATCCTTGATGTTTTCACAAGCTATTGGTCACCAAACTTATATAATAAATATATTGAGTACGGCAGCTGTGTTAGGGTTGATTGTTTTAATTGCTTCCTGGATAAAGAATCGGTACCTTCGTTTCTCAATCATTATATTTATAAATGTTTTGATGTCTTTTGTTATTTTCACAGATATTGTATACTTGCGCTATTTCAATGATGTAACATCTATTGTTATGTTAGATTATGTTCAACAAACGACCAGTTTGGGCGATAGCATAAGAGAATTGCTCAAGCTTGAAGACATTTTGTTTTTTATGGATCCTCTACTTGTAATAGGTGTGTTGTTCTTCATAAGTCACCGACCTACAAAGGCAATTACAATAAATACAAAACTTTTCAAATGGGTATGTGGTATTCTTGCTATCCTAATCCTTACCACTCATTTGACTAAAATTATACATGATGATACAAATATTTACAAACAAACCTTCTCCAATCAAGAGGTCGCTAGTCGGCTTGGAATTTTTAATTATCACCTTTATGATCTATATCAGTATGCTAACCTTCTTTGGAATAAACCATCATTATCTACCTCTCAGAAATCAGAGATAAAGGATTGGTTTAAAGAACACAAAACGTACTATCCAGAGCAAACTTATTTTGGGACAGCCAAAGGGGAAAATGTAATCCTGTTGCAGGAGGAATCTTTACAAGCTTTTGTAGTTGGACTAAAAGTTAATGGCCAAGAGATCACTCCGAACCTGAATAAGCTACTGCAAGAAGGTTATTATTTTGATGAGTTTTATGATCAGACATATGGAGGCCGAACTTCAGACGGTGAATTAACGGCCTTAACATCACTTTATCCGCTTAGAGAAGGAACTATAAATTTCAGATATCCGCATACTCAAGTCGACACTTTACCGAAAATCATGTTGGAGAACGGGTACAGCACATTTTCAGCTCATGCTTATAAAGGCTCATTCTGGAACAGAAAAGCAGTCCATGAGAATTACGGCTTTGAAGTAACCAATTTCGAGGATAATTTTGAATTGAATGACTATGTGGGCTGGGGACTTTCAGATAAAGAGTTCTTCAGACAGTCAGTCCATAAAATAACGGAGATCCAATCGCCATTCTTCGCATTTCTGATATCGCTAAGCAATCATCATCCGTATGATGTGGTTCCAGAAAGCGAGAAAGTACTGGAGCTAGGAGAATTGGAAGGGACCCTGATGGGGAATTATTTACACTCTGTTCACTATGCTGACAGCGCAATTGGTATACTGATTGAAGAACTAAAGGACGCACAGCTTTATGACAATACGATGATTGCTATATATGGTGATCATGACGCAGGAATTCCAGGGGAAGAAATTCTGGATTTGGTGGAGTCCCCGGTACAGATTAATAAACTTGCTGATAAGATACCACTTATTCTACATGTACCTAATAGTGATGTGATTGGAAAAAGTGAATTGAATTCAGGTCATTTGGATATTACACCGACTCTTCTGCATTTACTGGGTGTTGATCCAAAGGAGTATCTGCTTATGGGTTCCAATCTTTTCGGAGAAGAGCTTGAAGATCGTGTTGTTCCTGCGAGAGATGGAAGCTTTGTAACGGATGGTGTAGTATATAGTACGAATGTGTGTGCTAACCTAGCGGCTGGGCAAGCTACGGACTCGAATGTATGTGCACCTTATCTCGACGAAATCAGTAAACTGTTTGAGATTTCAGATACTTTAATCAAAACAGACATTAAAATTAAATTGGAATAATTGTAGTTAATCTGTGCAGGGTTTAATCATTTGTGTAGGGATATAGACTAAGGAGGAATTCAAGTGAAGGTTACCGCTCTGAAACTTGAAGGTGCAAAAATTCTTGAGCCAAAGGTTCATGGAGATCATCGTGGTTTTTTCATGGAGAGCTACAATGATCAGATTATGAAGGATAACGGCGTAAATTATTCATTTATACAAGACAATCAATCTTTATCTGTGGAGACTGGTGTAATTAGAGGCTTGCATTACCAACTCAATCCCAAAGCTCAAACCAAGCTTATTCGTGTACTATCAGGTGCAATCTACGATGTCATTGTAGATGTGCGCAAAAGCTCTCCAACGTTCGGTCAATGGGTAGGGGTAATCTTAAGTGAGCATAATCAACGGCAGCTACTTGTTCCTAAGGGATTTGCGCATGGCTTCTGTACACTTGTCCCTAACACACAGGTGTTATATAAGGTGGATGAATACTATTCCCCAGAGAACGATCGAGGAATTCTGTGGAATGATCCGTCACTTGGAATTGATTGGCCAACTTCAAACCCAATCCTTTCCGATAAGGATCAAAGACATCCATTATTGGCGGATGCTGAGCTGAATTTTGATTAGCTTTGTACGCATTAAATCGATAAATATTCCGCTTATGTGTGCGCCTTATTCGCATACGAGACATACTATAAGTGTATATATCAAAGAGTTATTTTAGGAGGGCTTTATGAAACTTCTCGTCACCGGCGGCGCCGGCTTTATCGGCAGTAACTTTGTTATGTATATGCTCCAGCAGCATCCAGATTATAAGATTATCAATATAGATGCGCTTACCTACGCGGGAAATCTGGAGAATTTGAAATCCATCGAGCAAAATCCCAATCATACTTTCGTAAAGGCTGATATTACGGATGTCCATGCCATCGATCAACTGATGCAGGAAGGGATTGATGTAGTTGTCAACTTTGCCGCTGAATCACATGTAGACCGGAGTATTTTGGAGCCTGAGGTATTTGTGAAGACCAATGTACTGGGAACTCAGGTGCTGCTAGATGCGGCTAAGAAGTATGGTGTAACCAAATTTGTGCAGGTATCCACCGATGAAGTATACGGCTCACTGGGAGAGACAGGACTCTTCACTGAAGAGACACCTTTGCAGCCAAACAGTCCTTACTCCGCATCGAAGGCGGGTGGGGACTTGCTCGTGCGTGCCTATCATGAGACCTTTGGCTTACCTGTGAACATCACACGCTGCTCCAACAATTATGGTCCTTATCAATTCCCGGAGAAACTGATTCCACTTATGATTTCACGTGCTCTTACTGATGAAGCCTTGCCTGTATATGGAGATGGGTTAAACATCCGGGACTGGCTTTATGTTGAAGACCACTGCAGCGCCATTGACTTGGTGATTCATCAAGGACGTAACGGAGAAGTATACAACATCGGTGGCAATAATGAACGAACTAATGTGCACATTGTGAAAACCATTCTGGAGCAACTCGGTAAACTGGAATCCTTAATCAAATACGTGCAAGACCGTCCAGGACATGACCGCAGATACGGCATTGATCCGACGAAGACAATGTCCGAACTGGGCTGGAAGCCGAAGCATACGTTTGAAACCGGGATCAAGGAGACCATTCAATGGTACCTGGATAACAAAGAATGGTGGACCCGTATTCAGTCTGGAGTGTATCAACAGTACTATGCCAAGCAATATGGTTCTCGTTTGGGAGACGCCAAGCCATGAAGGTTCTGGTAACTGGAGCAAGAGGACAGCTCGGACGTGATGTGGTGCTTCTCTTGGAAAAAGTGGGGCATGATGTTCTAGCATGTGATCGGAATCAGATGGATATTACGAATCAGGTACAGTGTAATGAAGTCGTCTCCTCATTTCATCCTGAAGTGGTCATTCATTGTGCAGCATATACGGCCGTAGATGCAGCGGAGACGGATATTGATGGAGCGTATAAGGTGAATGCGGTGGGAACGCGCAATGTTGCTGTAGCGGCAGAGAGAATCGGAGCTAAACTGATTTATATTAGTACGGACTATGTCTTCGATGGCCAGTCGGCTACCCCCTATCAGGAATACGATGACACGAATCCGCAAAGCGTCTACGGCAAATCCAAGCGAGCGGGAGAGTGGCTGGTACAGTCTTTGTCCTCCAGATGGTTCGTTGTACGAACGTCTTGGGTGTACGGACTTCACGGAAATAATTTTGTCAAAACGATGTTGAAGCTGGGCCAGGAAAAACCAAAATTGCAGGTTGTCCATGATCAAAAAGGATCGCCTACGTATACTTTAGATTTGGCAGGATTCCTTATGGAACTCATGACTACAGAAATGTATGGAATATATCATGCCTCCAATAGTGGTACCTGTACATGGTATGAATTTACTCAGGCTATATTTGAGGAGGCTCAAACCACTGGAGGGGTATCCATTCAAGCAAAATTGGAACCTTGCACAACCGAACAGTTCCCCAGACCGGCTCCTAGGCCCGTCAATTCAGTTATGGACCACATGTCCATTCGGACAAATGGCTTGACGGATCTCCGCCCATGGCGGGACGGACTAAAAGATTTTATTTTTTCCTTGTCAGAAACTAAGTAATTATAACATCCTTTTAGGTAACTCTCGCTCTGGTATTTCTGGGCGGGAGTTTTCGTATATAATGAAGAAAAGTTAATTTTGAGGTGAAACGTGAACGAACCTAAAGTATGTGTCATGCTTTCTACATATAACGGAGCAAAGTATATTGATGAACAACTCGAAAGCCTTCTTGCACAGAGTCAGGTCGATCTCCACATTCATATCAGGGATGATGGTTCTTCCGATGAAACTGTCCAGAAGGTTCGTGGGTATGCCAAGGCATATCCGGATCAGATTCGTATGATTGAAGGGGAAAATTTAGGCGTAATCGGAAGTTTTTTTGAATTGGTGCGTCAAACGCAGCCTATATACGACTTCTATGCATTTTGTGATCAAGACGATGTGTGGAAGTCATACAAACTGAGTAGGGCTGTAGTGAAATTGCAGTCGGGGCCATTAGACGTACCGCTGATGTATTGTTCTTCTACACAAATGGTAGATCAGGATTTGAATTATCTGAACGTATGGCCTCATCTGCCTCCAAAGCCGCTCAGCATGTATAATGCTCTGGTAGAAAACTGTTGTGTTGGTTGTACCATGGTCTTGAACCCAGTCACATTCGAGCAGATCAGGGCGAATGTCCCTTCTGATCTAACCCACATCATCATGCATGATTGGTGGATATATCTTTTTGTTAGCTCTTTTGGTGAAGTGATCTTTGATGAAGAACCAACCATTTTGTACCGGCAACATCAAGGGAATGTTCTTGGCGGGAGTAATGATAAATGGTTCATAAAATGGAAGAACAGGTGGAACCGTTTCGTGAATGGAAAGAATCATTCAATTTTGAGTAAACAAGCGAGATTGTTCTTGGAACTCTATAGAGATAAGTTGCCTTCGCATCAGCAAAAGAACTTGCAACATTTTTTAAACCAACTGGATTGCAATGGGGTTAAAAGAATTGGTTATGCGGTTAAAATGCCTTTTTACCGCCAAGCATTTTTAGATGACGTTGTTCTTAAACTTATATACGTGTTGAGGAAAATATAAATTGAGATATTTCCTTTGATTCCCACTGATCTGCCCATGATATGCTATACTTTCAGTAGTAAACATAGAGATAAAGTCAGGAGTTTTTAAAATGCTTCAATCAACAGATACTCCTTTGCGGGAGGCATCGAAAATGAATAATACGTACCTACTTGACGCCAGTATCATCATCGTCAACTACAACACCCGTCAACTTACACTGGACTGTCTGCACTCTGTCTATGCCTCCAGTACCTCATACAGCTACGAGGTCATCGTCGTGGACAACGCCTCGCATGATGGCTCAGTAGAAGCAATCCGTAAGGCATACTCACAGATCCGATTAATTGCCAATAAGGACAATACAGGCTTTGCCGTTGCCAATAACCAAGGCATGAGAGGAGCCAGAGGACGTTACATCCTCCTACTCAATTCTGACACGGTTGTCCAGCCAGATACACTCCACACCATGATCTATTTCATGGACCGTCATCCAGAGATGGGTGCTTCTGGCTGCAAAGTCATTCTCCCGGATGGCTCCTTGGATAAGGCTTGCAAGCGTGGATTTCCTACACCATCGGCATCATTTTATTACGCTTTCGGTATTTCTCGTCTTTTCCCTGATCGGCCGAAGTTTAATCAATATCAATTGGGACATTTGAGCCCGGATGATGAATATCCAGTGGACTGTCTTGTCGGTGCATTTATGCTTGTACGTCGGAAAACGATTGACCAGGTTGGTGGGTTGGATGAGACGTTCTTTATGTATGGAGAAGATATTGATTGGTGCTACCGCATCAAAGAAGCTGGCTGGGGCATTTTTTATTATCCGCGTACATATATTGTGCACTATAAGGGCGGCAGTGCTCGTCGTAAACCTTTGAAAATAACGTATGAGTTTCATAGAGCGATGTGGGTGTTCCACCGCAAACACTACGCGAAGAAGTACAATCTACTCACGAATACAGCTGTGTGGGTGGGCATCTCGCTCAAATTTACTTTGTCCCTGCTGCGCAGCAAATTGCCCCTTCCTTCTGGACAAGGGCAGACTGCAACCCGCATGAGAGCGGAGAATGAAGCATCTTCCGAGGTGAACCCATGATTCGGCGTAATCAACGATTTCTAACCCAATTGTATATTGCGGCTGATTTTGGCGTAATCCAGCTTTCATTTTTGTTGGCCTGGTGGCTGAAATTTGAGAGTGACCTGTTAACGAACCAAAATCCACTACCTATAGAGAAATATATGATGTGGAGCTTGGTTTACGCAGCTCTTGCTATCATTACAGGACTGATGTCCTCTCTTTATATAGCCAAGCGAAAAAAACGATTTGTAGACGAACTTTGGAGAATCCTCCAATCTCATGGCATAGCCTTCTTCATGCTAATGAGCCTGATGTTCTTTTTCAAGGAAGTAAACATCTCTCGTGCATATCTTGCCATGTATATGATTGGTAATATATCATTCACACTGATCTATCGCTATATAGTGAAAGTGCAGCTGAAACGCTTGCGTAAAAAAGGCTTCAATCGTCAGTTTGTGCTCATCCTTGGTGCTGGATCACTGGGCAAGCGTTTCTATGAGAACCTTAAAAATTATCCCGAACTTGGATATGAAGTGACTGGATTCCTGGATGATTATCGTCACTGGGATCAGAGTGAACAGAAAAGATACAAACCCATTCTTGGCCGAATCGATGAACTGGAAGAGTTCTTGTCTACGCATCTTGTAGATGAAGTCATTCTGGCTTTACCTCTGGATGCTCACGATAAGTATTCGCATATCATCAATGTGTGTGAGAAGGCAGGAGTTCGGACACTAATCATTCCTGATTTCTTTGATTACTTGCCAGCACGGCCGCATTTCGATAACTTTGCAGGCATGCCAATGATTAACGTTCGCGACATTCCACTGGATATTGCGGTGAACCGATTGATGAAGAGAACTTTCGATATTCTTTTCTCTATCACTGCGATCCTCTTAACTTCTCCGGTAATGCTCGTTGTCGCGGTAGGAGTACGACTTACTTCTTCTGGGCCCGTCATCTTCAAACAAGAGCGAGTAGGACTTAACCGACGCAACTTCATGATGTTCAAATTCCGCTCGATGAAAGTCATTCCTGAGGGCACAATGGACACAGGTTGGTCCACCAAGAATGATCCGCGCCGAACGGCATTTGGCACATTCATTAGACGCACAAGTCTAGATGAATTGCCGCAATTTTTTAATGTGCTGTTGGGTCATATGAGTGTTGTTGGACCTCGGCCTGAACGCCCTTACTACGTCAACCAATTCCGGGATGAAATCCCAAAATATATGATCAAACATCACGTTCGCCCGGGAATAACAGGATTAGCACAGAGCAAAGGACTGCGCGGAGATACCTCAATCGAGGATCGTATTGAACAAGATATCTTTTACATTGAAAACTGGTCTTTATTATTCGATATCAAAATCATATGGGAAACCATTCGAAATGGTCTCAAGAATGCATATTAGGATTACCTGACGGTATTGATTTACAATCTTTCATCCCACCATTTAACAGCCGCCTCGGGCGGCTATTTTGTTTTGCACATCCTCAATTCGGGTAGTTAGCTAACAAAAAGGTACTGAGGATGTGAATGCTATATGAAACGCATTGCCGCCGTGTTAATACTACTGATCGTTACCGTGGGCACACTCTTTTTCGCCTATGAAAGCGAGAGTGAGGAACAACGGGACGGATTTACCGCCTATAGATTAATCGCCCATGCGATGGGTAGCATTCGTGATCAACCATATACCAACGCCTATGAAGCGATGATTGCCAATTATGAGAAAGGCACACGTGTATTTGAGATCGACTTTATGTTGACTTCGGATCGCAAAGCCGTAGCCAGACATGAATGGACCGCTAATATGAGCAAAATGCTAGGACAAGACGAAAAGCTTCCGGAGGATAAACAAGCCGGGGCACTGACACATGATGAATTCATGGATACACCAATCTTGGGTATGTACCAGCCTATGGATGCCGACGGCATCATAGATGTACTGGCTGAGTACCCGGATATGTATATCGTAACCGACACCAAGGAACAGAAGGATGAGGATATTCAGCAGGTGTTAAGATCCCTCGTGGATGCTGCCAAAGAACATGATCCATCCGTGCTGGATCGGGTGGTTGTACAGATCTATAACGAACCGATGCTTGAAACGGTGAAAGAAGTCTATGCATTCCCTTCCATTATCTATACGTTATATGCAACACAGGATACAGAAGCTCAGGTTGTTGATTTCGTGCAAAAAAATGATATTGATGCCGTAACCATGCCGGAATATAAAGTAAACCAGAATTTCGTAGCCAATCTGAATAGTGCGGGTTCTGTCACCTACGTGCACACCATCAATGATACTGAACAAGTGGCTAACTATGAGAAGTGGGGCGTGTACGGGGTATACTCAGACGTGCTGACGGAGCAGGAACTGGATGAGATGAATACACGTTTTGCGTGGAAACCATAAAAAAATACTGCTTTCCTGTTCCCCTTTTTATACGAACATTGACACTCACTGTCTGCTGACTTAGACTTAGTTTACAAGCTTTCTAGGATGCAGAAGAACCTCTGGAGGAATGTTCGTTGATAGATATGATTAAGCAGTGGAGACATGTATTTAAGCTTGACCCGGACCGGGAAATTACGGACGAAGAACTCGATCTGGTCTGCATGTCGGGGACCGATGCGATTATCATCGGCGGATCTTCCGGAATTACCTATGATAACACGGTAGACCTGATGTCCCGCGTGCGTCGTTATGAGTTGCCCTGTGTGCTTGAAGTATCCGATCTGGAGGCCGTGGTGCCCGGGTTCGACGGATATCTGATCCCGATGGTCCTGAATGCAACGGATAGCAAATGGATGATTGGGCACCACCAGCAGGCCATAGAGCGTTATGGTTATCTCATTCCATGGGATCTGCTTATTGCCGAGGGCTATATTGTGCTTAATGGGAACTCCACGGTAGCACGGTTGACTGGTGCGGATACGGAACTGACGACAGGAGCTGCCGTGGCATATGCCCAAGCTGCGGAGCGTCTGCTCAATCTTCCAATCGTATACATGGAGTACAGTGGAACGTTCGGAGATATGGAGCTTGTTGGTGAGACGCACAGACAACTGGATCGGGCACACCTTATCTATGGCGGCGGAATTGATGATCCGGAGAAAGCCTCGCAAGCTGCCCAGGTGGCAGATACTGTCGTGGTAGGTAACATTGTGTACAGCGATTTGAATAAAGCACTTGAGACGGTGTTGGCCGTGAAAGGAACCGTTTAATCGGTTTAGTTTACCATTCCCCCATTTTCCCCTTATGATCTGTTAAAATAGAACTTTGCCCTTACTAATTAAAGAAGTTATATGAGCGTAATGTCGTTTACACGAGAACGAAGAGGAGGGAAGTGAGCTGGAGAAACGAAATGCTCGTTAAAAGCTTTCTGTAAGAAAGCTAAATCCTAAGCATGCTTCTATTACCTGATTTTGTTCTTTTTTTACTAAGAGATTCGTATACAGAACTATGTTTACACAGAAACGGAGAGTGCAGAAGCAATCTGAAGAAACGAAGTGTTCGTATTTATCACCGGATTTTCCCTATGAAAAAGTAGATCGAAAAATCCGGGAATAACAGCGATCGGAAGATTATTCTGTCATCGGAGTGGCGAGTGTAACCTATTAATTTTGCTTTATAGACCAACCAACGAAAGGAGCATGCATGCATGCAACCTGTAAATATACATGATGCCGTTGCACGACTTAACACCCCTCAGCGGCAAGCCGTCGAGGCGACGGATGGCCCACTGCTGATTATGGCCGGAGCGGGCTCTGGCAAGACCCGGGTGCTGACGCACCGGATTGCCTACCTTATTGCAACACGTAAGGCGCCCCCGTGGGGCATTTTAGCGATTACATTTACGAACAAAGCCGCCCGTGAGATGCAAGACCGTGTATCCCAACTCGTTGGTGGCTCCCAAGGACGCGACATTTGGGTATCCACGTTCCACTCCATGTGTGTGCGTATTCTGCGCCGTGATATTGAACGTATTGGTTTTACCTCCAACTTCAGTATTTTGGACTCATCGGACCAATTATCTGTAATTCGCAGCTGTATGAAAGATCAGAATATTGATACCAAGAAATTCGAACCGAAAGCAGTTCAATCGATGATGAGCACGGCCAAGAATGAACTGATTAGTCCGGAGCAATATGAGAAGCAAGCAGGAGATTATTTCGAAGGTATTGTAGCGAAGATATATAAGATGTACCAGAAACGGTTAAGAGCCAACAACTCACTTGATTTCGACGATCTCATTATGCAGACCATTCAACTGTTCAAAGAAGTGCCTGAGGTCCTCGACTTTTATCAAAAGAAATTCCAGTACATTCACGTCGATGAATACCAGGATACGAACCGTGCACAGTACATGTTGTGCCGCATGCTCGCTGACAGCCACCACCACATCTGCGTTGTAGGGGATAGCGACCAGTCGATCTATCGCTGGCGCGGGGCGGATATCAGTAATATCCTGAACTTTGAGAAAGATTACCCTGAAGCAAACACGATTTTGCTGGAGCAGAACTATCGTTCTACTTCCAATATCCTCAATGCAGCGAATGAAGTGATCGGCCTGAATACAGGGCGTAAACCGAAGAAACTGTGGACGGACAAAGAGGGTGGTTCGAAGATCAAGGTGTACCGTGCGGATTCCGAACATGATGAGGGGTATTTTGTTACCTCCGAGATTAGTAAAAATGTGAAGAACGGCAAATCCTATCAGAACCATGCCATTTTGTACCGTACCAACGCCCAGTCCCGGGTTATAGAGGAAATACTGATCAAGTCTGATATTCCGTATCAGATTGTCGGCGGCATCAAGTTCTATGATCGTAAAGAGATCAAGGACATTCTGGCGTATCTGCGCCTGTTATCCAACCCCGACGATGATATCAGTCTCACCCGGATCATTAATGTACCGAAACGTAGTATCGGGGATACAACGGTAGCGAAGCTCGCGGCTGCGGCAGGAGAGCGTGGAATTTCTATTTTCCGAGTGCTTCAGGTCGTGGACGATCTTGGTTTTGCTGGACGTACGCGGAATGCGCTTGTGGAGTTCTATGACATGATCGCAGCGCTGCATCAGATGGTAGAATACCTTTCTGTAACTGAATTGACCGAGAAGATTCTTGAGATGAGCCAGTATCGTCTTGAGATGCAAAATGAAAATACACTCGAATCTCGTGCACGGCTGGAGAACATTGATGAGTTCCTGTCGGTAACCATGGAATTTGAGAAAAATAATGAAGACAAAACGCTCGTATCGTTCCTCACCGATCTTGCATTGATTGCTGACATCGACAGTATGAACGATGATGAAGAGGATCAGAGCGATGCTGTTACACTGATGACCATGCACAGCGCCAAAGGTCTGGAGTTCCCGGTTGTCTTTATCGTGGGTATGGAGGAAGGGGTCTTCCCGCATAGCCGTGCCTTTATGGACAATGAAGAGTTGGAAGAAGAACGCCGACTTGCTTATGTAGGGATCACCCGTGCGGAAGAGCAACTCTTCCTGTCTTGTGCACAGATGCGGACGTTGTTTGGACGTACAACGGCGAACCCGCCTTCCCGCTTCCTGGATGAAATTCCGGATGAGCTGAAGGAAGACACCTCCATGGCTCGTGATCGTTACCGCCGTGGAAGTAGCGGAGGCGGCTCATATGGTGGACGTGGACTGGGTTCAAGTGGAGGAAGTAACTTCGGTGGTGGCACCAAGCTGTTCGATCACCAAAGCAAAAGCGGTTCATCTGCTACCTCATCCACGCCAACTTCGCGTGTGACCACGAGCACGTCCCGCCCAGCATACTCTACGCCATCATCTGCTTCCAAGCCGGTAGCTTCTAATGGTGAAGCAGGATTCAATGCAGGAGATAAAGTGCAGCATGGCAAATGGGGGACAGGCACCATTGTTGCGGTCAAAGGGACAGGTAATGATACCGAACTGCAGATTGCATTCCCGGCTCCGGTGGGTGTGAAACGTTTGCTTGCCGGTTTTGCCCCTATTACGAAAGTAGAATAATTTTTGAACGAAACTTCCTTTTGCACGATAACAGAGAGAGCAGAAATGAGAACAGAAATAACTTGAAGAAGCAAAGCGTTCGCCTTTATCCCCGGATTTCTACCTTTAAAATGAATTAAAAGAAATCTGGGGATAACAGCGATCGGAAGGTTATTCTGTTATCGGAGTGTCAGTGTGGATATTCATTCATTGAAATTATGTAGTGATATCAACGATGGAAAGTTATTCTGTTATCGGAGTTTACGTGCAATAGAGTGTTCGTTCTACATATATGATCAAATTAACGGAGGGATGGCCCTGTATGGACCCGATGCACCGGATGGAGCAACTCGTTACCGAGCTGAACCAGCATAATTATCAGTACTACACGATGGATCAGCCACAGATCAGCGATAAGGAGTATGATCTTCTGTACGATGAACTGGTTACGCTGGAACAGGAAAGCGGCATGGTTCTGCCTGATTCTCCAACACAGCGTGTGGGCGGCGAACTGCTCAAGGGGTTTACCCCGCATCGCCACTTATCCTCCTTATGGAGTCTGGACAAAGCACAGAATATTGAGCAGCTTCGGAGCTGGAATACCCGTGTACTGAAACTGATTAATGACTATAACAGTAAAAATCCCGATACGCCTTTACCGGAACCAGGTTATGTCATTGAGTTGAAGTTTGATGGATTGACGTTGAACCTGACCTACACCAACGGTGAGTTGGTACAAGCCTCTACGCGTGGTAACGGTACGGTGGGCGAAGGGATCTTGGCACAGGTAAGAACGATCCGATCCGTTCCGCTCAAAATTCCTTACACAAGCGGTACGATTGAAGTACAGGGTGAAGGTATCATGAACTTGTCTGTCCTGGATCGATACAATGAGACGGCGGCAGAACCACTCAAGAACGCGCGTAATGCAGCAGCAGGAGCGCTCCGCAACCTGAATCCGAAGGCGACGGCTGAGCGTCGGTTGAATGCTTATTTTTATAATGTAGGTTATTCGGATGACATTCAGTTTGCCAATCATCAGCAGATGATGGACTTCCTGCGTGAGAACCGCTTCAAAGTGAATCCGTCGATTACTTATTTCCATGAGTTTGATGATGTGATGGAACAATTGGCTGCGATTCAGGAGAACCGGGGTCAGCTGGACTATCTGATCGATGGAGCTGTTATCAAAATTACGGACATGCGCACCCGCGAGGTGTTGGGTTATACCGATAAATTCCCTCGCTGGGCGGTGGCATATAAATTCGAGGCAGAAGAGACCACTACGGTTCTTAATGCTGTGGTATGGAATGTGGGCCGTACTGGCAAAGTAACTCCGCTGGCACGCGTAGAGCCGGTTGAACTTGCCGGAGTAACGGTACAGAACTGTACTTTGAACAATGTCGGCGATATTGAGCGCAAAAACCTGAAGTTTGCTCTGGGCACACGGGTCTTTATCCGTCGCTCCAACGACGTCATTCCTGAGATTCTGGGTAAAGTGACGGAGGAGAGTGATGGTGAGGAGATCGTCTTCCCTGAGCAGTGTCCTGCATGTGGATTCCCACTGGAGCAACGCGGAGCGCATCTGTTCTGTAACAATAGACTTGCGTGTAAACCACAAACGGTGGCACGTATTTCCCATTTTGCTTCCCGTGATGCCATGGACATTGAGACGTTCAGTGAGAAAACAGCGATTCAGTTGTATGATGAATTGAACGTACGTGAGCCTGCCGACCTGTATACGTTACAGTTTGATGATCTGGTGAAGCTGGAGCGGTTTGGGGAAAAGAAAGCGAACAACCTTATCGCTGCGCTTGAGCTTAGTAAAGATAGAGACTTGGCTTCCTTCTTATACTCACTGGGTATTCCGAACACAGGTAAATCGACAACGCGCATGCTCGCAGATCATTATCGAGATCTGCACGCCATTATGAATGCAACCGTGGAAGAACTGGTTGAACTACCCGACGTCGGTGGTATCGTGGCTGAGAGCATCGTAAACTTTTTTGCAGATCCTTTTACACAGGCTGCGATTGAGAAAATGCTCAACTTGGGCGTGAAAGCTCAGGCACCTGAGGCACCAGCCGTTGCTGTTGTGGAAGATTCCTTCTTCAGTGGTAAAACGGTCGTCTTGACCGGAACGCTGCACCAATTGACGCGCGAAGAGGCGACGCAAAGACTGGAAGCGCTCGGAGCGAAGGTGACTGGCAGTGTGTCGAAAAAGACAGATCTGGTTATTGCCGGAGAGAAGGCAGGTAGTAAACTAACCAAAGCTCATGATCTCGGTATTCCTACGATTGAGGATGAGGATGAACTTGTACGTCTTTTGAACCCACAGGGTTAAAGTGTAATCAGAGAGTTCATAATGAGGAAAAAGAAAAAGGCCCCCGAAGACACGAATATGTGATCGGGGGCTTTTGCTATTTTACAACGAATGAACGCTTACCAATTTTATCTTATCTGATCATGATCCACTTAAATTGTTAGGAATGCGCTGAGATGCGCCTGTAAGCCATGCATCCTTGTCATATCCTCGTTCTTCCCAGTAACCGATATGTTCACTGTCGATGAGTTCAATGCGATTTAACCATTTTACTGATTTGTAGGCATACATTTGAGGAATGACGAGCCGTACCGGACCGCCAAGATCAGCCGGGATAGGTTTGCCATCATGCATGACAGCGACCATAATATCCTCCATCTGCGCTTGATCCATCGTAATCGCATCTGTATACACACCATCACCGGAATAAAACTTTACACTATGAGCTTCCGGTTTGACCCCGGCTTGTTTCAAAAGCTGTGCAAGAGAAATGCCTTCCCAGGTATTCTTATATACAGACCAGCCCGTTACACAGTGGAAATCACTAACCTGTACGGTACGCGCCATCTTCACGAATTGTTCCCAATTCCAAATCTGTGCCCGCTCAACTAGTCCATCGATTCGGAAAGACCAGTTAGCATTGGAGAAGGATGGTATAGGCGTAACGGTATATACGCGGAAATGACCTTCAGCTCCGCCTCCAATGGGAGGTGAAGAGGCAGACAGCGGTTGTGGCAGAGGAACCATACGGTTAGGATCGTTCTCCAGCATGCTATCAATACTATTATCGATCTTGAGATTTCGTCCTACCCAGGATATAAAAGTAGGACCAAGAGTCACGGCGAGACCAACCCCCACAGTAGAACGGATGAAAGCTCGTCGTGTATACAACGGTTGAGGTCGCTCCTCTGATTTGAGGGGATCTCTCTCGGAACTGCGATCAAACTGGGAAGAAGATATAGCAGCCAGAGTTTCTTTTTCATCCAATATTGAATCAGATGGATCAGCTGAATTTTGAGTTCGTGTTGAAGTTGTAGGTGTAGTGGTTTTAACCGCACGACGTGCAGGGTCCTTTAACCATTTGGTCCGAGTGATGGAGTGATAGATAATATAAGGTAAGCCCACCCAAGTCAGCAGGTCATGGATCAGAAGTGCAGCATTCGACCATCGAGGTCCAGCCAGCTTGAACTGCCATAACACAATACCCGAGAGTAGCCAGCCTACCAGCAGAGCAAGAACAAAGATGGTGTTCACCCTTTGCCAAGGTCTGTTACGAAGCTGTTTCCAGTGCTTTCCGGCCAAAATCAAGTAATATACTACGGGTGCCAGCATAGCTAGCCCAACGATGATATGTAGCCATTTTAACCAGACACGTCCAATTCCGAGTATCTCTCGCCAAAAGCCGCCTACCAGCATAAGACCTGATATAGCAAGGATCACAACAATCCAGGCATTCCAAGAATGGATGGAAACCAACTTTTTGCCGTAACCTTTGCGTCTGTTCTTTAACCATTGCTTCAAGTGCGATCACCC
This sequence comes from Paenibacillus sp. SRL342, assembly GCF_984798905.1. Lineage (NCBI taxonomy): Bacteria > Bacillati > Bacillota > Bacilli > Caryophanales > Paenibacillaceae > Paenibacillus > Paenibacillus sp. SRL342. Next base: position 6,309,882 of record NZ_OZ481790.1, on the reverse strand, counting down.
CATATAGGTTAGTAATGAGTTTATTCAGAACTTTGATATGTAATAGCTAGCTGTGAATGGAGTACGTGATCTGTGTAAAGGTGCAATGTGAGATGGTTATACGATTGTTCATAGGCTACTTATGAAAGTAGTACACTTGACTGCTTAACCTTATCTCTATATCTATATACCTTATTATAGAGTTTTTGGATCACTTTCTCCAAACGAACAGAAGGGCAGGGATCGTTATCCCATCTTGGGTTCAGAGCATGTGCTAATCTGTCGAATACAGGTTGGAGGCAAGACACCGTAGATGAAAATATCATGATATCAAAAGGGTGATTAAAAATGCTTGCTAAATAAATCACTACGTGATATATTATTTCTTGTCGCTTCAAACGAATGATTGTCATAATCATTTGAAAGATGACGAAAACAAAGTGTTGACAGTAAGTTAGTTAACATGATATGATAAGATTCCTGTCCGGTTGACAAACATCAACATAAACGGACATACAAGTTCCTTGAAAACTGAACAAATGGATAGTAACTTTTGATTCAAAATGAATCGTCAGATTCAAAATGAGCTTATCGCTCTTTTCAATACTTTATTGGAGAGTTTGATCCTGGCTCAGGACGAACGCTGGCGGCATGCCTAATACATGCAAGTCGAGCGGACTTGAAGAGAAGCTTGCTTCTCTGATAGTTAGCGGCGGACGGGTGAGTAACACGTAGGCAACCTGCCCTCAAGTTTGGGACAACTACCGGAAACGGTAGCTAATACCGAATAGTTGTTTTCTTCGCCTGAAGGAAACTGGAAAGATGGAGCAATCTGTCACTTGGGGATGGGCCTGCGGCGCATTAGCTAGTTGGTGGGGTAACGGCTCACCAAGGCGACGATGCGTAGCCGACCTGAGAGGGTGATCGGCCACACTGGGACTGAGACACGGCCCAGACTCCTACGGGAGGCAGCAGTAGGGAATCTTCCGCAATGGGCGAAAGCCTGACGGAGCAATGCCGCGTGAGTGATGAAGGTTTTCGGATCGTAAAGCTCTGTTGCCAGGGAAGAACGCTTGGGAGAGTAACTGCTCTCAAGGTGACGGTACCTGAGAAGAAAGCCCCGGCTAACTACGTGCCAGCAGCCGCGGTAATACGTAGGGGGCAAGCGTTGTCCGGAATTATTGGGCGTAAAGCGCGCGCAGGCGGTCATTTAAGTCTGGTGTTTAATCCCGGGGCTCAACCCCGGATCGCACTGGAAACTGGGTGACTTGAGTGCAGAAGAGGAGAGTGGAATTCCACGTGTAGCGGTGAAATGCGTAGATATGTGGAGGAACACCAGTGGCGAAGGCGACTCTCTGGGCTGTAACTGACGCTGAGGCGCGAAAGCGTGGGGAGCAAACAGGATTAGATACCCTGGTAGTCCACGCCGTAAACGATGAGTGCTAGGTGTTAGGGGTTTCGATACCCTTGGTGCCGAAGTTAACACATTAAGCACTCCGCCTGGGGAGTACGGTCGCAAGACTGAAACTCAAAGGAATTGACGGGGACCCGCACAAGCAGTGGAGTATGTGGTTTAATTCGAAGCAACGCGAAGAACCTTACCAGGTCTTGACATCCCTCTGACCGGTACAGAGATGTACCTTTCCTTCGGGACAGAGGAGACAGGTGGTGCATGGTTGTCGTCAGCTCGTGTCGTGAGATGTTGGGTTAAGTCCCGCAACGAGCGCAACCCTTATATTTAGTTGCCAGCACTTCGGGTGGGCACTCTAGATAGACTGCCGGTGACAAACCGGAGGAAGGTGGGGATGACGTCAAATCATCATGCCCCTTATGACCTGGGCTACACACGTACTACAATGGCCGGTACAACGGGCTGCGAAATCGCGAGATGGAGCCAATCCCAACAAAGCCGGTCTCAGTTCGGATTGCAGGCTGCAACTCGCCTGCATGAAGTCGGAATTGCTAGTAATCGCGGATCAGCATGCCGCGGTGAATACGTTCCCGGGTCTTGTACACACCGCCCGTCACACCACGAGAGTTTATAACACCCGAAGTCGGTGGGGTAACCGCAAGGAGCCAGCCGCCGAAGGTGGGATAGATGATTGGGGTGAAGTCGTAACAAGGTAGCCGTATCGGAAGGTGCGGCTGGATCACCTCCTTTCTATGGAGAATCGTTTCCTGCAACGGAAACATTCAAATACGCAGGTTCATAGAACCTGCAACAGCAACACAGTTACTTATCCATTTGTTCAGTTTTGATGGAATTTGAGGGGCCATAGCTCAGCTGGGAGAGCGCCTGCCTTGCAAGCAGGAGGTCAGCGGTTCGATCCCGCTTGGCTCCACCAAACAATTTCATCTATTTGGCTTGTTCTTTGAAAACTAGATATCGAAACGAAACAAACGCGAATTAGAACATTCCTTTAAGCTGATCTTGTGTAAACAAGTCAAGTGTATAAAGGTAGTTGAATTGCTTTTGTGATGGTATCGGGTGAGAGCGACTTTTGGCTTTGCGCAAGCAAAACAAGGGAAGCGAACGACCGAAACCGGAACAAAATGGTTAAGCTACTAAGAGCACACGGAGGATGCCTAGGCGCTAGGAGCCGATGAAGGACGTGGCGAACAACGAAACTGCCTCGGGGAGCTGTAAGCAAGCTTTGATCCGGGGGTGTCCGAATGGGGAAACCCAGCTGGGGTAATTTCCAGTTACTCATAACTGAATACATAGGTTATGTAGAGGCATACCAGGGGAACTGAAACATCTAAGTACCCTGAGGAAGAGAAAACAATAGTGATTCCGTCAGTAGCGGCGAGCGAACGCGGAGAAGCCCAAACCAAAGAGCTTGCTCTTTGGGGTTGTGGGACGTCTCACATGGAGTTACAAAGGAACCGGTTAAGCGAAGAGGTCTGGAAAGGCCCGCCAAAGAAGGTAAAAGCCCTGTAGTTGAAAGTTGGTTCCCTCCGAGACGGATCCCGAGTAGTGCGGGGCACGTGAAACCCCGTATGAATCCGGCAGGACCATCTGCCAAGGCTAAATACTTCCTAGCGACCGATAGTGAAGCAGTACCGTGAGGGAAAGGTGAAAAGCACCCCGGAAGGGGAGTGAAATAGAACCTGAAACCGTGTGCTTACAAAAAGTCAGAGCCCGTTTTAGGGGTGATGGCGTGCCTTTTGTAGAATGAACCGGCGAGTTACGTTCCCGTGCAAGGTTAAGGTGAAGAGCCGGAGCCGCAGCGAAAGCGAGTCTGAATAGGGCGACTTAGTACGTGGACGTAGACCCGAAACCGGGTGATCTACCCCTGTCCAGGGTGAAGGTGCGGTAACACGCACTGGAGGCCCGAACCCACGCATGTTGAAAAATGCGGGGATGAGGTGGGGGTAGCGGAGAAATTCCAATCGAACTCGGAGATAGCTGGTTCTCCCCGAAATAGCTTTAGGGCTAGCCTCGGAAAACAGAGTCGTGGAGGTAGAGCACTGATTGGGTGCGGGGCCCGCAAGGGTTACCAAGCTCAGTCAAACTCCGAATGCCATAGACTTACTTCCGGGAGTCAGACAGTGAGTGCTAAGATCCATTGTCAAAAGGGAAACAGCCCAGACCATCAGCTAAGGTCCCCAAGTGTGTGTTAAGTGGGAAAGGATGTGGAGTTGCACAGACAACCAGGATGTTGGCTTAGAAGCAGCCACCATTGAAAGAGTGCGTAATAGCTCACTGGTCGAGTGACTCTGCGCCGAAAATGTAACGGGGCTAAACACACCACCGAAGCTATGGCTTGATGCTTTGCATCAGGGGTAGGGGAGCGTTGTATAAGGGTTGAAGGTGTACCGTAAGGAGCGCTGGACATTATACAAGTGAGAATGCCGGTATGAGTAACGAAAAGATCAGTGAGAATCTGATCCGCCGAAAGCCTAAGGGTTCCTGAGGAAGGCTCGTCCGCTCAGGGTAAGTCGGGACCTAAGGCGAGGCCGAAAGGCGTAGTCGAAGGACAACAGGTCGAAATTCCTGTACCACCGTAAGCCGTTATGAGCAATGGGGGGACGCAGTAGGGTAGTGACGCGGACTGATGGATGTCCGTCTAAGCAGTGAGGCTGATGTGTAGGCAAATCCGCACATTGTAAGGCTGAGCTGTGATGGGGAGCGAAAATTATAGTAGCGAAGGTCATGATCTCACACTGCCAAGAAAAGCCTCTAGCCAGGTGATGGTGCCCGTACCGCAAACCGACACAGGTAGGCGAGAAGAGTATTCTAAGGCGCGCGGAAGAACTCTCGTTAAGGAACTCGGCAAAATGACCCCGTAACTTCGGGAGAAGGGGTGCCCCGGTAGTGTGAATAGCACGAGGGGGCCGCAGTGAAAAGGCCCAAGCGACTGTTTAGCAAAAACACAGGTCTGTGCGAAGCCGTAAGGCGAAGTATACGGGCTGACGCCTGCCCGGTGCTGGAAGGTTAAGGGGAGTGGTTAGGGAGTAATCCCGAAGCTGTGAACCGAAGCCCCAGTAAACGGCGGCCGTAACTATAACGGTCCTAAGGTAGCGAAATTCCTTGTCAGGTAAATTCTGACCCGCACGAATGGCGTAACGACTTGGGCGCTGTCTCAACGAGAGATCCGGTGAAATTTTAATACCTGTGAAGATGCAGGTTACCCGCGACAAGACGGAAAGACCCCATGGAGCTTTACTGCAGCTTGATATTGAATTTGGGTACGATCTGTACAGGATAGGTGGGAGCCTTTGAAGTGTGAGCGCCAGCTTGCATGGAGGCAACGTTGGGATACCACCCTGATCGTATCTAGGTTCTAACCTGGTACCGTAATCCGGTGCGGGGACAGTGTCAGGTGGGCAGTTTGACTGGGGCGGTCGCCTCCTAAAGAGTAACGGAGGCGCCCAAAGGTTCCCTCAGAATGGTTGGAAATCATTCGAAGAGTGCAAAGGCATAAGGGAGCTTGACTGCGAGACCTACAAGTCGAGCAGGGACGAAAGTCGGGCTTAGTGATCCGGTGGTACCGCATGGAAGGGCCATCGCTCAACGGATAAAAGCTACCCTGGGGATAACAGGCTTATCTCCCCCAAGAGTCCACATCGACGGGGAGGTTTGGCACCTCGATGTCGGCTCATCGCATCCTGGGGCTGAAGTAGGTCCCAAGGGTTGGGCTGTTCGCCCATTAAAGCGGTACGCGAGCTGGGTTCAGAACGTCGTGAGACAGTTCGGTCCCTATCTGTCGTGGGCGTAGGAAATTTGAGAGGAGCTGTCCTTAGTACGAGAGGACCGGGATGGACGTACCGCTGGTGTACCAGTTGTTCCGCCAGGAGCACCGCTGGGTAGCTATGTACGGACGGGATAAACGCTGAAAGCATCTAAGCGTGAAGCCCCCCTCAAGATGAGATTTCCCAGTATGTAAGACCCCTTGAAGACGACGAGGTAGATAGGCTGGGGGTGGAAGTGCAGCAATGCATGGAGCTGACCAGTACTAATCGGTCGAGGGCTTATCCAATTAGCAAGTTCTAAATCGCATGTTTCGTTTCGAATCTAGTTTTCAGAGAACAACACTCTGAAATGTAAGCTACACGTTTGGTGGCGATGGCGGAGGGGTTCCACACGTACCCATCCCGAACACGACCGTTAAGCCCTCTAGCGCCGATGGTACTTGGACCGCAGGGTCCTGGGAGAGTAGGACGCCGCCAAGCGAAGAACCACTGCCGATGTTATTCGGTGGTGGTTTTTATTTGTTTATTTTAGGGGATGCGTAAGCATCTCTTATTTGACTTTGTAAGAATCCTCTGACACACTCTAAAGAGTACATATATCAGATATCAGGCCATGATTTGGATTGATAATAACTCTAGCGAATGGGGTGTAGGACGACATGGAAATTCAGAAATTGACGGTAGATGATTTTGGACCGGCGATGGCACTCTCCGAATATGCTTTTCAAGTAGTAATGAGTGAAGAACAAAAAGAAAAACGGCGGAGTCAATTTTCGTCACAGGATATATGGGGTGTATATGAGGATGGGCAGCTAGGAGCCAAACTTCATATCATTCCTTTTCAAACCTATATTCATGGCAGATCGTTCGAGATGGGCGGTATTGCGGGTGTTGCCACCTGGCCAGAGTATAGACGCAAAGGCTGGGTAGCGGGTCTGCTGAAGCATGCGTTGGAAGAAATGAATCGTAACAAACAAAGTATATCATTCTTGCATCCATTCTCCTTTGGTTTCTATCGGAAGTATGGATGGGAGACTTATGTTGAATTTAAACGTTATAAAGTGCCTGCAGCTCATTTGCCTTCGAAAAAAGCGACACCTGGAACGATTCGGCGTGGGGATCCGGCCCTCAGCATACTAAAGGAAGTATACAGTGCTTATGCTGAGCGTTATAACGGAACTCTGGTTCGGGATGATGCAAGGTGGGAGAATTCAGTTCTTGTTAATGGGACCAGCCAGAAGGCTGTATATTACGATGAAGCTGATGCAGCACAAGGTTATCTTTTATATGAGGTTAAGGAAAATAAATTTACCATTAAAGAGATCATCTATCTGAATGAAGAGGCGAGGCAAGGGCTGTGGACCTTCATTGCTAACCATGATTCCATGATCCAGGAAGTTACGTTGCAGGCGCCTGCCAGTGATACGCTTGCCTTCCAACTGGATAACCCACGGATTCAGCAGGAGATTGTACCTTATTTTATGGCGCGTATCGTTAGTGTAGAGCAGTTTATATCTCAGTATCCATTTGCAAGCCAGGACTCACCGGTGCAGATTGTTCTACAGGTAGAGGATACCTACGCTCCGTGGAATGAAGGGGTATGGCAATTAAACGTGGCAATGAACGGAACAGCGTCCATATGGAAAACTTCGGAGGCAATTAATGATGATCAGACCATTAAGGTGGATATTCAATCCCTTACCGCGGTGCTGATGGGATATCGCAGACCAACGGAAATGGCACGAATCGGAAGAATTCACGGACCGAACACAGCAATCATGGCTTTGGAAGAAGCGATTCCTGAACGGGAAACCTATTTGCTTGATTTCTTCTGATAGCTATTCCCACTGCTCCATTTAACTTGATTAGCTTATATAGAAATACGGCGTGATCGAAAGACAAATGGACTTCTCCAGCAATTTTGGGGAGGTTTTTTTGTGTCCGGGGAATATTTCGTGTAAAATCGTAAAAAATGAATAGTGACCCCACTTGGCAAAACCACAAAATATGCTATAATGGTTATAAAGTCAAAGAAAGTCAAAGTCAACTAAAGGTTTAATACTTAAGTAGCTTTCTTTCTACAATCTGATGCATGATCGCCAATATACGGGATTCATTTCATCGGAGGATCAAGGGAATATTAAAGGACCTTCGTGCTTCCTTCGCTCTCCTGTTAACACCTGTGGAAGCAAGATTCGCTGTTTCCCTGATTGGTTAAATGGGTAGAGAAGGTGTACTCTGTGGGGGCGTGTGGGTCCTTATTGACTTAACGTTTCAGACAGTGGAGGATGATTGGATGCGTAATATCTCTGATATTATCGAACGATATCTGAAGAGTATTTTGCATGAAAGTCCCGAAGGAATGGTTGAAATTCAGCGTAATGATCTGGCAGATCAATTCTCATGTGTACCTTCCCAGATCAATTATGTCATCAGCACACGTTTTACACTCGAGAAGGGATACCTGGTAGAGAGTAAACGCGGCGGTGGTGGTTATGTTCGCATACAGCGCATTGAATTACCGGCCCAATCAGCTCTGCATAATCATTTGCACCATAGTATTGGTGAAGAGATCGGGCAGACAGCTGCCGAAGGATTGATCTATCAATTGGAAGAAGCACGCTTCTTGAGCAAGCGGGAAGCCGGGTTGATGCGAGCTGCTGTATCTAGAGAGGTTATATTAGTCAAACTTCCTTACCGGGATCAAATTCGTGCCAGAATGTTGAAGGCGATGTTAATATCTTTGCTCGGTAAATGAAAACTATCGGGGTCAAAGGAGGTACATCAATATGCTGTGCCAAGAATGCAATAAACGTCCGGCGACACTTCATTTTACGAAGATCGTAAATGGAGAGAAGACGGAATTCCATATTTGTGAGTCATGTGCCCGTGAAAAAGGGGAAATGATCCCTGGAACAGCAGGTGGGTTTTCCATTCACAACTTATTGTCCGGATTGCTTGATTTTGATCCAGCCAGCAAAAGTGGATCGGCAGGAACACCCCCTGCAAAAGCACTTCAATGTGAAGAGTGTGGTATGACGTACTCACAATTTAGCAAGATAGGCCGGTTCGGCTGCAGTTCATGTTATAAATATTTTGACAGCCGTCTGGATCCTTTGTTCAAGCGAGTTCATGGTAATACGTCCCATGTAGGCAAAGTGCCTGCACGAGCTGGTGGTCGCATCAAGGTGAAACGGCAAATCGCTGATCTGAAGCGTGAGCTCCAGGAGAGCATCGCGCAAGAGGAATTTGAAGAGGCGGCTCAGATCCGTGACCAGATCAGAGGACTTGAAAAAGGAATAGCTCAGGAGTAAAGTTTGTCATGAGTAGGAGGGATGTGTAATGCCTAATCTGCGCTTTACAGAGAAGGCGCTCAGCGACTGGATGCGCAGTGATGCGGCTGATTCCGAAATTGTCATTAGCAGCCGTGTCCGGATTGCACGCAACCTTCAGCATATTCCGTTTCCGATGCTGGCTTCCAATGAGCAATCGGAAGAGGTGCTGAATAAGCTGAGCGAAGTACTTCAATACGATGACGTTCATGCCTTTGGGGATTTTCATACGTTGGATCTGATCGATATTGACGAACTCGACAAACGGGTGCTGGTGGAGAAACATCTCATCAGTCCAAGTCTTGCGAATGAATCCAGGAATGGTGCGGTTATTCTCAGTGAGGATGAGTCTGTCAGTATTATGATTAACGAAGAGGATCATCTTCGTATCCAGTGCCTCTATCCGGGGTTCCAGGTGAAAGAAGCCTGGGAGAAAGCTTCCGCAATAGATGATGCTTTTGAAGCGCACGTGGATTATGCTTTTGATGATCGCAGAGGATACTTAACCAGCTGTCCTACTAATGTAGGTACAGGTGTTAGAGCATCGGTTATGATGCACTTGCCTGCCCTGGTGATGACACAACAGATAGGCCGTATTCTAACCGCAGTTTCCCAAGTGGGATTGACGGTAAGAGGAATATACGGTGAAGGCAGTGAGGCGATGGGTAACCTGTTCCAGATCTCGAACCAGATTACTTTGGGACAGACCGAACAGGAAGTCATCGAGAACCTGCATGGTGTTGTATTACAGATGATAGGTCATGAGCGTACAGCTAGAGAACGGTTAATTACCGACTCCAGACTTCGGATTACGGATCGTGTCATGCGCTCTTACGGCATATTGTCTCATGCAGCTATTGTTGATTCCAAGGAAGCTGCACAGCGCTTATCGGATGTACGCCTTGGCGTGGATCTCGGTTTGTTGGATGGACTGTCCATTACGGTAATGAATGAGTTGAATGTGATGACACAGCCGGGATTCTTGCAGAAAACGTTCGGGGAAGATATGCGCACAGATGAGCGTGACATCTACCGTGCTCAGTTGATTCGTGATACGATCAATGCAGCGAAGCAGTCCTAGTTTAGCCTGATATAGTATTGAATTATGGTTTCATGCCGCATTGCGGCTTTTATATAATAAGGCATGTACGAATTGCCGAATGACTTTATTCGCAGCACGGCTGCAAACAAAAATGATATGAAGAATACGACGGTTATTTCATTACATGACCCTCGTTTTATCCAAAACCATGGAGGTGCAGGAGATATGATGTTTGGAAGATTTACGGAACGGGCCCAAAAGGTGCTCGCACTCGCGCAGGAAGAAGCTGTCCGTCTCGGTCATAATAACATCGGTACTGAGCATATTTTGCTCGGCCTCATTCGTGAAGGCGAAGGCATCGCAGCCAAAGCACTGATCGGCCTGGGACTCGGATTGGAAAAAATTCAGGATGAAGTAGAAACGCTGATTGGCCGTGGCCAAGAGCAACCTACCAACATTGCATATACGCCACGTGCGAAAAAAGTAATTGAACTGTCTATGGATGAAGCTCGTAAATTGGGCCACACTTATGTAGGCACAGAGCATATCCTGCTCGGATTGATTCGTGAAGGCGAGGGTGTTGCAGCACGTGTGCTCAATAACCTGGGTATTAGCCTGAACAAAGCACGCCAACAAGTGCTGCAATTGCTTGGCAGCAGTGAAGCTGTATCCAGTCATAATGGAACACCTGCCAATGTAAGCACACCAACGCTGGACAGTCTGGCACGTGACCTCACGGCTTATGCGAGAGAGAACAACCTGGACCCCGTCATTGGGCGTAGTAAAGAAATTGAACGTGTCATCCAGGTACTCAGCCGTCGTACGAAGAACAACCCAGTATTGATCGGTGAGCCAGGTGTAGGTAAAACAGCGATTGCTGAAGGCCTTGCACAAAAAATCATCGCAAATGAGATTCCGGAAACATTACGCGACAAACGTGTAATGACCCTGGATATGGGTTCTGTAGTCGCTGGAACCAAATATCGTGGTGAGTTTGAAGATCGTCTGAAAAAAATCATGGATGAGATCCGCCAAGCAGGTAACATTGTCCTGTTTATCGACGAATTGCATACCTTGATTGGCGCAGGCGGAGCTGAAGGCGCCATCGATGCTTCTAACATTTTGAAACCGGCTCTGGCCCGTGGAGAATTGCAATGTATCGGTGCGACAACACTGGATGAATATCGTAAATACATCGAGAAGGATGCAGCGCTTGAGCGTCGTTTCCAACCGATTACTGTAGATCAGCCTTCTCCGGAAGAAGCGATTCAAATCTTGCACGGTTTGCGTGACCGTTATGAGGCGCATCACCGCGTGAAAATTACGGACGAAGCAATTGTGCAGGCGGTTAAACTGTCTGACCGTTACATTACAGACCGTTTCCTGCCAGACAAAGCGATTGACCTGATTGATGAAGCGGGTTCCAAAGTAAGATTGAACTCTTACACGATCCCACCAAACCTGAAACAACTGGAAAGCCGTCTGGAAGATATCCGTAAGGAAAAAGACGCTGCAGTTCAAAGTCAGGAGTTCGAAAAAGCAGCAGCTCTGCGTGATACGGAACAAAAAATCCGTGAAGAGCTGGATGTAACGAAGAACCAGTGGAAAGAGAAACAAGGTCGCACCGATTCTGAGGTTACTCCTGAGGATATCGCACAAGTGGTAGCCAGCTGGACAGGAATCCCTGTGAACCAACTGAAAGAAGAAGAGACACAGCGTCTGATGAATCTGGAGTCTATTCTACATGAACGTGTCATCGGTCAGGATGAGGCAGTGAAGTCTGTCAGCCGTGCAGTTCGTCGTGCTCGTGCGGGACTTAAAGATCCAAAACGTCCGATGGGTTCATTCATTTTCCTCGGCCCTACAGGGGTAGGTAAAACAGAACTTGCTCGTGCTCTGGCTGAAGCGATGTTCGGCGATGAAAATGCAGTAATCCGGATTGATATGTCCGAGTATGGTGAGAAGCACTCGACTTCCCGACTTGTCGGAGCGCCTCCAGGATATGTTGGGTACGAAGAAGGTGGCCAGCTGACAGAGAAAGTTCGTCGCAAACCATATTCCGTAGTCCTGCTTGATGAGATCGAGAAAGCACATCCAGAAGTATTCAATATCTTGTTACAAGTGCTTGAGGATGGTCGACTGACGGATTCCAAAGGTCGCGTCGTTGACTTCCGCAATACGCTGATTATCTTGACATCCAACGTGGGTGCCGAAGCGATCAAACGTAACTCTACACTGGGCTTCACTGCAGTTGTAGATGCAGGAGCAGATTATGACAACATGAAGGGGAAAGTGATGGATGAACTGAAGAAAAGCTTCCGTCCAGAGTTCCTTAACCGGATTGATGAAATTATCGTGTTCCACTCACTCGAAGAAAAACACATCGCTGAAATTGTTACGCTTATGAGTGAAGAACTTCGTAAACGACTGCTCGAACATGAGGTCGATTTCGAACTCACTGATAATGCCAAGTCTTTCCTTGCGAAGTCAGGCTTTGATCCAGCTTACGGTGCGCGTCCGCTTCGTCGGGCGATCCAGAAGCATATCGAGGACAAATTGTCCGAAGAGTTGCTCACAGGTAACGTAACCAAAGGGGATTCATTGCTCATCGACGAAGAGAACGGTGCACTGTCTGTTACGAAAAAAGACGTAGTCGTTTCGTCCAATGAGGAAATCGAAACTAAATAATATTTAGCAAGCTTTGGAGTTAAACTTCAGCTTGTATTGATCCATAATCCTTAATCAAATCCTTCTCGGCTTCGGCCGGGGAGGATTTTTTGCACTTTGGACAGAAGACGGACATGATTATGTCAGGAACATGTGTAAAGTTTGCGATAATCCTTTACGAAAAATCTCAAACAATGGTAAACTTTTAGTAACCCTGCACGTCAGGGAGTTTGGGTGAAATTCGTCGAATAATGCAAAATGCTGTTATAAAACTAAATTATAGGAGTGCTGAAGTGGCCAAAGTTAAAACCAAGTTTCAATGTACGGAATGCGGCTATGAAGCCCCCAAGTGGTACGGTAAGTGTCCGGGTTGTCAGTCATGGAATTCAATGGTGGAAGAAACAGAGACGGTGGTCAAAACACAGGGGAGAAATTCTCCTCTGTTTGACAGTAAAGATAAACCGCTTCCTATCATAGATATAGATAGCGGTCAGGAACCGCGTGTACAGACTGGAATCGGAGAGTTGAACCGAGTATTGGGTGGCGGAATCGTTCCGGGTTCACTCGTTCTGGTGGGCGGAGATCCGGGTATCGGTAAATCAACGTTGATGTTGCAGACGTCCCATGCTTTGACGCATTCGGGTTTGCGTGTGTTATATGTTTCCGGTGAGGAATCAGTCAAGCAAACCAAATTGAGGGCAGACCGCCTCGGGGCACTCTCTGCCGAGTTGTATGTACTGTGTGAAACCAATATGGAACGTGTAGAGGAAGCGGTGGATCAGATCCAGCCGCATTTTCTTGTCATCGACTCCATTCAGACGGTATATCTTCCCGAAGTTACCAGTGCGCCAGGTAGTGTAGCGCAGGTAAGGGAATGTACGTCAAGGTTCATGCGGATTGCCAAAGGCAGAGGCATTGCAACTGTTCTTGTGGGGCATGTTACCAAAGAAGGTGCCATTGCCGGTCCACGTATGTTAGAACATATGGTGGATTGCGTCCTTTATTTTGAAGGAGAACGGCATCATACGTATCGCCTGCTGCGTGCGGTGAAGAACCGTTTTGGTTCAACCAATGAGATTGGCATTTTTGAAATGGGCGAGGATGGACTTCGTGAGGTGGGCAATCCGTCCGAACTCTTTTTGTCGGAACGTCCACTGGGTGTAGCAGGTTCAACGGTAGTTGCCAGTATGGAGGGTACACGCCCTCTGCTCGTGGAATTGCAGGCGTTGATCTCGACCACACATTTCCCTTCTCCCCGCCGTATGGCAACAGGGGTAGATCTGCATCGATTAAATCTGATCATTGCAGTGCTGGAGAAACGAATGGGGATGTTTTTACAGACCCAGGATGCGTATCTGAATGTGGCTGGTGGAGTACGGTTGGATGAGCCTGCTGTAGATTTAGCGGTTGCTGTCAGTATTGCATCCAGTTTGAGAGATGTACCGACCAAGCCGGACGACGTCATCTTTGGCGAGATTGGTCTGACAGGTGAAGTTCGAGCCGTATCACGGGCCGAACAACGAGTGAAGGAAGCCGCAAAGCTGGGCTTCAAACGAGTTATTTTACCAGAAAAAAGCTTAAAGGGCTGGAAACATCCTCGCGGGATACAACTGATCGGTGTGAATACCGTGGCAGATGCACTAGCGGTTGCTTTAGATTAGGGGGCATAACAAGATGAAAGATATGAGCCAACTGGATAATATGAATGAGTTGTTAAGGCTGATCGCACCAGGTACACCTTTCCGCGAAGGTCTGGAAAATGTGCTGCGCGCCAAGACGGGCGCACTGCTTGTTGTAGGATACAGCCCTGAAGTAATGGAAGTGGTGGATGGGGGATTCTCGATTAACTGTGATTTCTCCCCGAACTATCTGTATGAACTCGCCAAGATGGATGGAGCCATTATTCTTAGCGAGGATTTGAAGCGTATTCTTTACGCCAATACCCAGTTAATCCCGGATTCATCCATCTCTTCATCAGAGACGGGGATTCGTCACCGGACGGCAGAGCGTGTAGCGAAGCAAACGGGTAAATTGGTCGTATCCATATCACAGCGCCGGAATATCATTACCTTGTATCAGGGAACACTTCGTTATTCCCTCAAGGAAATCGGGGTTATTTTGACCAAAGCGAATCAAGCGATTCAAACCCTGGAGAAATACAAAGCGGTATTAACACAGTCCCTTACGAATCTGAGTGCTTCGGAATTTGAGGAATTAGTAACGATTCCTGAAGTGGTTAATGTGATTCAGCGTACCGAAATGGTGATGCGGATCAAAACGGAAATCAAACGATACATTCATGAACTTGGGAATGAGGGACGACTCATTTCCATGCAAATGGAAGAGCTCGTGGGTACAACGGAAGAAGAAGCCTGGTTATTGTATAAAGACTATGCCCGTGACGACAGTGATGACAAAATCCGTGAAATTATCGTGGGACTGAAAAGATTGTCGGACGATGAGTTGCTGGATGCACATCATATTGTCCGTCTGCTCGGCTATCCATCATCAGCGGCTACTTCGGAGGATTCGGTTGCACCTCGTGGATTCCGGGTATTAAATAAGATCCCCCGCCTGCCCAATGTCATTATCCATAATTTGGTGGATCAATTCGAACAATTGCCTCATGTGATTATGGCTACAATTGAAGAACTGGACGAAGTGGACGGTATTGGTGAAGTTCGTGCCCGGACCATTAAGGAAGGCCTCAAACGTTTGCAGGAGCAAATGTTTATCGACAGACAGATGTAAGGGTTTGCCTATATAAAGGCTTGAAATGGATGAGGTGAAACAACAATGCTAACCAGATTCATTCCGAATCTCTTTACCCTGGGTAATCTGTTTCTTGGAATGATGGCAATTTTGCTTGCGATTGATGGAAATTACAGTTTGGCTGCCATTATGGTCATTGTAGCGATGCTGCTGGATGGTCTGGATGGCAGAGTGGCACGTGCACTCAATGCTCAAAGTGAATTCGGTAAGGAACTGGATTCCTTGTCTGACATGGTCTCCTTTGGTGCAGCACCAGCCCTGATCATATTTATGGTGTCGTTTCAAGATTCGATGCCGATCCTCGCCTGGATCGCAACAGCGGCTTTTCCGATCTGTGGAGCCATTCGTCTTGCTCGGTTTAATGTTCGTCCGGGAATTCCCGGGTATTTCACAGGTCTGCCGATTCCCGCAGCCGGTGGGGTGCTGGCTACACTGTCCTTGTTCAATAAGGATATTGGTCCGGTTAGCATGATGATTGCTACGTTGCTGTTATCGTATCTGATGGTGAGTTCGCTTAAATATCCCAATTTCAAAAAGGTCGGTTTGCCACGCAAGGCAATCTGGATTGCACCATGGGTTGTGTTATTTGCCATAGCCGTAGCCGTTATTTTCCCGGAGCAGTTATCCAAATTGATCTTTATTCCGCTGGTATTATACGCCTTGTATGGAATGAAGCATAATGTGCGAACAGCGGCCTCGCGTAGTCGGGCGAAAAAGCGCAAGGATGAGAAATCTTCCCGTCCTTCCGATCGTTAAGCCGCCTTGGGGACAGACACTATACAAAGAAAGCACGTACTCTCCTGAACTGGAGAATGCGTGCTTTTTGTTTATTCAGATCTATTTACGGTAAAAGAAACCCTTGCGGACGACATACATATCTTCTTACGACAGATTAAACATCCCTAACGTTGAACACTTCTGTGATTCGTGATTTACGACCTCTTCCATGTTAATGTCCAGCAGATTGCAGAGAGCCGACATGTAGAACAGGTTCCGCCCTAGTTCAGAGCTGATGACCTCTCTGCAGTTCTCACACAACTCACCTTCCACATGCGTTTCCAGCAGGCCCTTGGTTTGAGCGATATCGCTCTCCGGGGCATATTTCTGCTTGGTGGCGTGCAGCTCGATGCAGCCGCATTCGGTAATGGCTTTGGACACGGCACGATTAACAGACGCTCCGGCTTGTCCCGTTTTGGAAAGTACATCAATCAGGCTGCGATGACGCAGCAACAGTTCAGAAACTTGATCCTGGAAAGCCTGTAAACTTAGCGTACTCATTTTGCCACTCACCTCGGGATATGAATTGAATTCATTATATGCCAATAATTTACCTACTTTCAACTGACGATTGCAACATTTCCAAAAAGTTCTTCCAGATGGGATTAGCAATTCAGGAATTGGATCATACTGGATATAAAGTCAAGATACATTGAAGGAGGTGCAGGGACTAATGTGGAAAAAAGGCATTTTAACTTTTACAGGATTGTGCGGTGCATGGTTCGGCTACACGGCATATCATCTGGCAGGAAAATCGGTCCCATGGATGGCTGAGTGGATTCAGTCAGCAGGATTACTGGGAGCTGGTATATCGACACTGCTGGGAGCTGTAATGTTTATGGCTGTATGTAATATCGGTGGAACATTGATGGCAGACAGGCTGCATAGTGGAATCGATTCATTGGCAAAAGTACCTATGAACGAACTGGCTGCAGGTGCCGCAGGTACGGTGGCTGGGTTGCTGGTGGCCTTGTTGCTCTACCCTGTTGTGGGATGGATGGGGACAGCAGGAGAAGTGCTGCAAGTGGCGCTGACGGTGATTAGTGCTTATTCTGGTTATACCCTTGCCATGGCGAAGAAAGACGATCTGGGGGCCTTCTGGATGTCTGGGCGATGGGGTCATCCCGAGGTGGACGAGGATAGACGGATGGAAGAACATAAGATTCTGGATACCAGTGTTATTATCGATGGGCGTATCGCTGATATATGCAAAACCGGATTCATTGAAGGCACGATCGTAATTCCGGAATTCGTTCTGGAGGAGTTACAGCATATTGCCGATTCATCGGATCTGCTCAAACGGAACAGAGGACGGCGTGGACTGGACATTTTGAATAAAATCCAGAAGGAACTTGATGTAAAAGTCCTGATCTACGAGGGGGATTTCGAGGAAATCTCCGAGGTGGACAGCAAACTGGTTAAACTGGCTAAAGTGCTTCAGGGCAAAGTGGTCACCAATGACTTTAACCTGAACAAAGTGTGTGAACTCCAAGGTGTATCTGTGTTGAACATTAATGATCTCGCCAATGCGGTCAAGCCAGTTGTTCTGCCAGGTGAGGAGATCATGGTGCAGATCATCAAGGATGGCAAGGAGCATGGTCAAGGTGTAGCCTATCTGGATGATGGCACTATGATCGTTGTGGAGGGCGGACGCGAGTATATCGGCATGATGATGGAAGTGCTGGTGACCAGTGTGTTGCAGACTTCAGCGGGACGAATGATTTTTGCCAAGCCGAAACTGTTGGAAAAAGCCCAATAAAGCGGTATGATGGGTAGTGTATCGTTGAATGATATTGTATATCTTCGGACGATAAACTGACAGACAAGGCAGGGATTGCGGCATGGATAAAGGGTGGGGCGTTGTCATTGTGGCAGCAGGTCGCGGAACCCGGATGGGGACGACCGAGAGCAAACAGTTTCTGTTGCTGCAGGACAAGCCCGTTTTCATACATACGCTTGAGGTATTTGCTGCGCTGGACGAGATCCGCGAGATGGTGCTGGTCACAGGAGCCGCAGATGTTGAACGCTGCCAGGATTGGGTAAAAGAATACCAACTGGATTCACGTGTCCGTGTTATCCCCGGAGGGAAAGAGAGACAACATTCTGTCCATAAAGGCCTTGAGGCACTTGGGACGGATTGGGTTCTCGTTCACGACGGGGTACGTCCTTTTGTGAACCATGAGCAGATCAAGGGATGCATGGCGGCCGCCATATCCGGTGGTGGAGCAGCTGTGCTGGCGGTTCCCGTGAAGGATACGATCAAACAAGTGAATGCGGAAGGAGTCGTTACGGCGACGCCAGACCGCAGCAGTCTGTGGAGCATTCAAACCCCGCAGGCTTTTCGTCTTTCTTCCCTGCTCTCCGCCTACGCATCAGCCGAGCAGGACGGATTTCTGGGAACAGATGATGCCATGCTGGCTGAACGTCAGGGAATGTCGGTCAAGGTTGTGGAAGGCAATTATACCAATATCAAATTAACAACGCCGGAAGATTTGCAATATGCTGCGTTTTTGCTGGGGGGAGAGAAGAAGCGATGATACGTGTAGGACAGGGATTTGATGTACATCAGCTGGTAGAGGGACGCCCGTGCATTATTGGCGGAGTAACGATTCCTTATGAAAAAGGATTGCTGGGTCACTCGGACGCAGACGTGCTGTTGCACGCGATTAGTGATGCCATTTTGGGTGCGCTGGCACTTGGGGATATTGGCAAACACTTCCCGGATACCGATCCGGAATTCAAAGATGCCGACAGCCTGAAATTGCTGGAGCATGTATGGCAGCTTGTGAAGGATCGCGGGTATAAGTTAGGGAATATTGATTCAACGATTATTGCCCAGAAGCCAAAGATGGCTCCTTACATCCCACAGATGGCTGAGGTTATTGCCAAGGCACTGGAAGCGGATGTAACGCAGGTGAACGTGAAAGCAACAACGACAGAGCAACTGGGATTCCCAGGACGGGGAGAGGGCATTGCCGCTCAATCCGTTGTTTGCCTTGTACGTGTGTGATATCATCAATCAATTAGCGACGGAGGGGATCATATGAGCACGGAAATTCGTGTGCGTTACGCGCCGAGCCCAACGGGACACCTGCATATCGGGAATGCCCGTACGGCGTTGTTTAACTATCTATATGCCAAACATAATAACGGTAAATTCATTATTCGTATTGAAGATACGGACGTGAAACGGAATATTGCCGGTGGTGAAGAAAGCCAACTGAAATACCTGAAATGGCTCGGAATTGAGTGGGACGAGAGTATTGACGTGGGCGGAGAATACGGACCATACCGTCAAACGGAACGTCTGGACCTCTATCGTAAATATACGCAGGAATTGCTGGATAAAGGTCTGGCTTACCGTTGCTTCTGCACGGAGGAAGAATTGGAGCAAGAGCGCGAGGAACAGTCAGCACGTGGAGAAACACCGCGTTATTCGGGTAAACACCGTGACCTGACTCCAGAGCAAATTAATGCGTTTGAAGCGGAAGGTCGCGTAGCGAGTATTCGTTTCCGTGTGCCGGAAGAGCGCACATATACGTTTGATGATATGGTTAAAGGCACAATCTCGTTCAACAGCAAGGAATCCGGTGACTTCGTCATTGTGAAAAAAGACGGCATTCCCACATACAACTATGCTGTTGCTGTGGATGATCACTTGATGAAGATCTCCCACGTCCTGCGTGGGGAAGATCACATCTCGAACACGCCGCGTCAACTGATGATCTATGAAGCGCTCGGCTGGGAGCCGCCGCAATTCGGTCATATGACGCTGATCGTGAATGAAAATCACAAGAAGCTGAGTAAACGGGATGAATCCGTTATTCAGTTTATTGAGCAATATGATCAGCTCGGCTATTTGCCTGAAGCGATGTTTAACTTTATTTCCTTACTCGGCTGGTCGCCGGAAGGTGAAGAAGAAATCTTTTCGCAAGAGCAGCTGATCTCCATTTTTGATACGAAACGTCTGTCCAAGAGCCCGGCGGTATTTGATACACACAAGCTGGCTCACTTGAACAACCACTATATCAAACATGCTGATCCGGAACGTATTGCCGAAATGGCTATTCCGCATCTGCAAAAGGCTGGACGTATTTCTTCCGAGCTGTCTGCTGAACAAAAAGAATGGGCTTATACACTGGTACACCTGTACCAGGAGCAGATGAATTCTGCCTCCGATATTGTCGAATTGTCGGAAGTATTCTTCCGTTCCAATCTGGAGCTTGAAAGTGAAGGAGAAGCAGTGCTTGCTGAGGAGCAGGTGCCAACCGTACTGAAGGCATTTGCGGATAAAGTACAGGCGAGCGAAGAGTTTACTCCAAGCAAAATGGCTGCATTGATCAAGGAAGTACAGAAAGAAACCGGCTTTAAGGGCAAACAGCTCTTTATGCCAATTCGTGTAGCCTTGACTGGACAGACGCATGGACGGGATTTGAACCAAACGATCGTACTTCTGGGTCGTGATACGGTGATCGAACGTTTGCTTGCACAAGTAAAATAAGCTTATTCGAGGACATTCCGTTTATTTGGAATCTGAATACAGTCTTATAATGGATGGATTACGTAGCAGGCTGTTGTCAGTCTGAGGCCTTTTCGCTATAATAACAACACAACGAATAATTGATATGATTTATCTAATAGAACAGCAAAGATCGGGAGGAGTAGACTGACCCGGACAGATTCAGAGAGGATGGTCCCGCAGCAAAGAAAGATTTCTTTGGTTGCGGTGGCTGTGAGCCATCCACTGTCCATCAGTCGAAATGCACCCGTGAGCTGCACAGCCGAATCCAGCCCCGCCCTTGTTGATCATGACAAGGGAAAACGTTAGGATAGGTTGTGACGATTGGTTTCCGTTACCAAACCGCTTGAGGGCTCATTCTATCTAAGAATGGACCGAGCAGAGTGGGACCGCGATAAACGCCTCTGCAGCTAAATGCTGCAGGGGCGTTTTTTTGTTTAGGCGAGTGTGCAGTACACTACCAAGGAACGCGCCGTCCGGTAAGCCGGAGGACGGGAACCTGAACAAGAGGGGAACGAGCATGTTCAAGAAGATCAGATCAGATATCCAGGCGGTGTTTGAAAACGATCCGGCGGCCCGAGGTTGGTTTGAGGTGGTATTCACCTACTCAGGGCTGCATGCGATATGGGCACACCGAATGGCTCATTTTTTATACAAGAGAAGATGGTTCTCGGTTGCCAGGTTCATTTCGCAGGTTAGCCGGTTTATGACAGGAATCGAGATACATCCTGGAGCTACGATCGGAAATCGGTTGTTTATTGACCATGGAATGGGCGTCGTTATTGGAGAAACATGTGAGATTGGCGATGATGTCGTTATCTATCAGGGGGTTACCTTGGGCGGAACAGGGAAAGAAAAAGGGAAGAGACACCCGACCATTGGTAATAATGTGGTTATCTCATCCGGAGCCAAGGTGCTGGGTTCATTTAGCGTGGGGGATCAATGTAACATTGGTGCGAACTCCGTTGTGCTTAAGGAGGTCCCTTCCAATAGTACCGTGGTAGGTATACCGGGCAGAATTGTCAAACAGGATGGTCGACGGGTAGATCGCCTTAGTCAGCAATTGCCCGATCCGGTCGTTGACTCCCTGCGCAGTATGCAAAAAGAACTCGAACGATTGCAGAAAGAAGTACGTACACTGCAGAATGCCCGTGAAAATGAGACTGTGCGTGATACGTGATACAATAAATAAAGGCAGTATAGGATGAAAGGATAAGTGACCATGACGCTTCAGATTTATAATACGATGAGTCGTACCAAAGAGGAATTTGTTCCCCAAGAGCCAGGGAAAGTAAAAATGTATGTCTGCGGACCAACGGTATATGACTACATTCATATCGGGAATGCACGCCCGGTTATCTTTTTCGACACAGTTCGAGGATACCTGGAACAGACAGGACATGATGTGAACTATGTGGTGAACTTCACGGATGTGGATGATAAGCTGATTCGCAAAGCAGAACAACTTGGAACAGATGTTCCTCATGTAGCTGAGAAATTTATTGCTGCCTATTATGAAGACCTTGAGGGATTGGGTATTCCCAAGGCGAGCAGCAATCCGAGAGTAACGGAAAACATGTCGCTGATCATTGATTTTATCCGTGAGCTGGTTGAAAAAGGATTTGCGTATGAAAATGGCGGTGACGTCTATTATCGTACAGGCAAATTCAGCGAATATGGCAAACTTTCGAAACAAAACCTGCAGGAGCTGCAATTTGGAATCCGTGTGGGTGTGGATGAGCGCAAAGAGCATCCCGAAGATTTTGTGCTCTGGAAGGCTGCCAAACCAGGGGAGATCTATTGGTCCAGTCCTTGGGGGGATGGTCGACCAGGCTGGCATATTGAGTGCTCCGCCATGGCTAGGGAATACCTTGGAGATACACTGGACATTCACGGGGGTGGACAGGATTTGCAGTTCCCGCACCATGAGTGCGAATGCGCCCAATCCGAGGTATTAACAGGTAAACCACTTGCGAACTACTGGATGCATAATGGATTCATCCGGATTGATAACGAGAAGATGTCAAAATCACTCGGTAATGGTGTTCTGGTTAAAGACTTGCGGAATCAATATAAACGCGAAGCGATTCGTTATTTCATGTTGTCTACCCACTATCGCAACCCATTGAACTTCACGGATGATACGATGGAGCAGGCACAGAACAGTGTGGACCGGATTGCGAATGCGGTAGGTAACCTGAACCATCGTCTGAATGCAGTAACTGTTGATCAGGATATCACAGCAGAGTTTGCGGCAAGACTCGACCAAATTCGTCAGCAGTATCACGAGAAGATGCAGGATGATTTCAATACGCCTGATGCAATTACTGCTATGTTTGAGTGGGCAGGGGAAGCCAACCAACTGTTGCAGCAAGAGGTAGTTAATGCGGCAGACATTCG
Source organism: Paenibacillus sp. SRL342 (assembly GCF_984798905.1). NCBI lineage: Bacteria > Bacillati > Bacillota > Bacilli > Caryophanales > Paenibacillaceae > Paenibacillus > Paenibacillus sp. SRL342. Next base: position 6,287,198 of record NZ_OZ481790.1, on the reverse strand, counting down.
CGCACTCCTCGAGTTGTTCAGTGAATTGAATGCTGTGCTGCGCATTTATACTGACGCAGAGCCAGAACTTCTGGACGAGGAAGTAGAACGTCTGATTGAAGAGCGTGTAGAAGCGCGCAAGTCCAAAAACTGGGCAAGAGCGGATGAAATTCGCGATGAATTGTCTGCACGTGGCATTCTACTTGAAGATACGGCGCAGGGCATGAGATGGCGGCGCAAATGAGCGAAGGACATCCAAATACACCAAAACAACAGGAGCAGGTCACAGAGGGAGGATGGTTCCCGTATCCTCCTTCCAGACCTGCGAGGTTGATTCCACCTATTGCGCTGGCCTATATTGGTGATGCGGTATATGAGGTAGCTGTTCGTCAATATCTGTTGTCGAAGGCCAACATGCGTCCCAATCATTTGCACCGTAGTGCAACCGGGTTGGTATCAGCGAAGGCACAGAGCCGCATACTTACAACGATTGAGGCTGAGCTGACAGAGGAAGAACGGGATATCGTCCGGCAAGGGCGGAATGCCAAGTCGGGCAGTGTACCCAAAAATGCAGATGTGCTGGAGTACAGACATGCCACGGCTTTTGAATGTCTCATTGGTTACCTCTATAGCAGTGGTCATCATGATCGCATGATTGAACTGATCGGGCATGGCATTGAGCACGCGGAACAACAATCGCCATCACCGACAAAAAAATAGAAATTTCAACAAAACAACGCATTACAGAGAGGATCGAACAACGATGGAAGAAGAATGGATCGCCGGTAAACACTCCGTGACGGAGGCGCTGCGTTCAGGCCGGACCATTAATAAAATATGGATTGCCGATACAGCACAGAAACATCTGACTCAACCTATTGTCTCGGAAGCTAAAAAACTAGGTATTGTCATTCAACACGTGGACAAGCGTAAGCTGGATCAAACGGTACCAGGCATTCAGCATCAGGGGGTAGTTGCTCAAGCGGCACCTTACGCTTATGTGGAGGTAGAAGACATTCTTGCCGCAGCAAAAGCGAAGAATGAGCATCCTTTCCTGATTCTGCTGGATGAGATTGAAGATCCGCATAACCTGGGGTCCATTTTGCGGACAGCGGACTGCACGGGTGCGCATGGCGTCATTGTACCCAAACGTCGCTCGGCTGCGGTAACCGTGACAGTATCCAAAACATCAGCAGGCGCTGTGGAGTACGTGCCAGTGGCTCGTGTAAGTAATCTTGGACAGACCATCGATCGCCTCAAAGAGGAAGGTGTATGGGTTGTAGGGACAGATGTCACGGCTCATGAAGGTGTCTTTGGTAATGGAGTCTTTACTGGCCCTGTGGCATTGGTAATCGGAAATGAGAATAAGGGAATGGGACGGCTTATTCGTGAGAAATGCGATGTGCTGATCAAATTACCAATGCAAGGTCAGATTAATTCCCTGAATGCTTCCGTGGCAGCCGGGGTTGTCATGTATGAAGTGCTCCGTTCGCGTCAAGCGCAGGAATAGAAGGTATGGCTGATTCCCGTGATGTGCTTCTTGTAGACGGGTACAACATGATTGGCGACTGGCCGGAATTAACCAAACTGGCGGAAAGTGGGCTGGAAGAAGCGCGAAACAGGCTTCTCTTTCGTCTTGCAGATTACCAGGCTTTCTCCGGCCGTCGAGTCATTGTTGTGTTTGACGCCTACCTCGTGCCTGGACTCGGTAAATCCTTTACTCAGAGCAAAGTGCAGATCTATTTTACAAAGGAAAAAGAGACGGCAGACGAATGCATTGAGAGACTCGTTCGGGAACTAAGCATGCGAAGACGCCAAATCTATGTGGCTACGAGCGATATGGTAGAGCAACATGTCATATTTGGACAGGGAGCGTTACGTGTATCTGCGAGGGAGTTGCTAATTGAAGTTGAGCAGAACGAAAAAGAATTAAAAAAACGACTGGAAGAAGATCAGGCGAAGACCACGCGTAACACACTCGGGGGCAAGTTGAGTCCCGATGTATTAAAAGAGTTTGAGCGATGGCGCCGGGAATAACAGCACGTTTTTACAAATTTTAGAATATTGAAAGTCTTGACATTTATGTTATTGATGTTCTTTTTTAGGCAGAGCGTGGTTGACGGTGTGAGGTACCATCATATATACTGATCCTATATTTCATAGAGTAGAGTAACGGGGTACCTTGCGTTGCAGCCGGAGGGATTGTCTGTGAGTGTCGACCTCAAAGATATCATGTTATCCAAGTATGATTACCAAAGTGACGAAGACATTGTCGAAGCTTTCCGTGAAGGCGAAAGCGAAGCGTTAGAGTTTTTGATTAACAAATATCGTAACTTTGTACGCGCCAAGGCAAGATCTTATTTTCTGATTGGGGCAGACCGGGAAGATATTATTCAAGAAGGAATGATTGGCCTCTACAAATCCATTCGAGATTTCAAAGGGGACAAGCTGGCTTCGTTCAAGGCTTTTGCCGAACTGTGTATTACAAGACAGATCATCACGGCGATTAAGACAGCAACACGTCAGAAACATATTCCACTTAATTCTTATGTATCTCTGGACAAGCCTATTTATGACGAAGAGTCTGATCGTACGTTACTCGATGTGATTTGTGGAACTCAGGTCAGTGATCCGGAAGAACTTATCATCAATCAGGAAGAGTTTGTGGGCCTGGAAGATAAAATGTCCGAGATTCTGAGTGATCTGGAACGTAAAGTATTGATGTTGTATCTGGACGGGAGATCTTATCAAGAGATTGCAGTAGATTTGGACAGACATGTGAAGTCCATTGATAATGCACTTCAGCGCGTCAAGCGCAAACTTGAAAAGTACCTGGAAGTTCGAGATAATTAAACACATGTTGTCGTTGACGGAAAAGGCTCGGTGTTTGAGTCTTTTTTTAGTGTCTCAAGTTTATAAAATCTAAGAATGTTTATACTAGTAATCGCTCGGTCCATGCAGGAGAAGAGAAAAACAGAGATGAGAAACGAATGTACGTTGTACGGAAGTAATACCCAATGAATGAAAGGCTATTCTTTCATTGACATGGTTATACCCTTGTGATAAAGTGTTTTAGGTAGGCCTAAATTTATGGCTTTTTTTTCAGGATCAATTTAGAGACTCTGCTTGAATGTGGAAGTCTTCGGGAGGTGTACATCATGCGGGTAATTATTACTTTGGCTTGTACTAACTGCAAACAAAGAAATTACACTACGACAAAAAACAAGCGTAATCACCCCGACCGCATGGAGATGAAGAAATTTTGCAAGTTTTGTAACGAGCAGACTTCTCATCGCGAAACCAGATAGTTTTTGGAGGTGTCGGCGTGAAACGAAGTTTCAAATCTCTGATTTCCTTTTTCTCAGAAAGCTGGGCTGAACTTAAAAAAGTTCGCTGGCCTAATCGTAAAGAGCTGACCAACTACACATTGATCGTACTTGGTACTGTTGTGGTTATGACGCTGTTTTTTTGGGTCATTGACATTGGCATCTCCTTTGTGATCGAAGCGATTATTTAAGAAGGGTTCCGGTGGCTTGATATGGAAAAAAGATGGTACGTCGTTCATACCTATTCAGGGTATGAGAACAAGGTCAAAGCCAATTTGGAAAAACGCGTAGAGTCTATGGGCATGGAAGACAAGATATTCCGCGTTCTTGTTCCTATGGAAGAAGAAGTGGTAAACAAGGACGGTAAGAAAAAGACCGTTATGCGTAAAGTTTATCCCGGTTATGTCTTGGTGGAAATGGTACAGACGGATGATTCTTGGTATGTTGTTCGCAACACACCAGGTGTTACAGGATTTGTCGGTTCGACAGGTTCTGGGTCCAAACCAACTGCATTGTTGCCTGAAGAAGTGGAACAAATTCTGAAGCACATGGGTATGGTTGAGCCTAAGCCGAAAATTGAGTTCGAAATTAAGGAATCCGTACGTATTAAAGTCGGTCCTTTTGCGAATTTCGTAGGCTCCGTGGAAGAAATTTTGGTAGATAAAAGCAAGTTGAAAGTGCACGTGAACATGTTTGGACGGGAAACACCGCTTGAGTTGGAATATACGCAAGTGGAGAAGATATAGTCTCTTCAAGTTTCTTGTGGGAGGGTTGAAAAACCCGTTAACCACTATTTTGCAAGGAGGTGTCAATCATGGCGAAAAAAGTTATTAAAATGGTAAAACTGCAGATTCCAGCAGGTAAAGCAAACCCAGCACCACCAGTAGGTCCGGCTTTGGGTCAAGCAGGTGTCAACATCATGGCATTCTGTAAAGAATTCAACGCTCGTACAGCTGATCAAGCGGGATTGATTATTCCAGTTGAAATTTCTGTATTCGAGGACCGTTCCTTTACTTTCATCACTAAAACTCCACCAGCAGCAGTTCTGTTGAAAGTGGCAGCTAAAGTTGAAAAAGGATCCGGCGAACCGAACAAGAAAAAAGTTGCTACTGTTAAACGTGATGCGGTACGTCAAATCGCAGAAACAAAAATGCCTGACCTGAATGCAGCAGACGTTGAGTCCGCTATGCGTATGGTCGAAGGTACTGCCCGCAGCATGGGTATCACCATCGAAGACTAATTTTCATAAGAAACATGGCTTCGTAAAACCGGTCGATTCGCGACCGGTTGATGTGGGAGGTATATCCGCTAACACCACAAAGGAGGAATAAAACATGGCTAAACACGGTAAAAAATACCTGGAAGCTGCTAAGCTGATTGACAGCGAAGCAACTTACGAGCCTTCAGAAGCTGTAGAGCTTGTGAAAAAGGCAGCTACTGCAAAATTCGATGAAACAATCGAAGCAGCAGTTCGTTTGGGTGTAGACCCTCGTAAGCAAGACCAGGCTGTACGTGGTGTTGTTGTCTTGCCACACGGCACAGGTAAAACACAACGCGTATTGGTATTTGCAAAAGGTGACAAAGCGAAAGAAGCGGAAGCGGCTGGCGCGGATTATGTAGGTGATGCAGACATGATCAACAAAATCCAACAAGGCTGGTTCGAATTCGACGTCTGCGTAGCGACACCAGATATGATGAGTGAAGTAGGTAAATTGGGCCGACTGCTCGGCGGTAAAGGTCTGATGCCTAACCCTAAAGCCGGAACGGTAACTTTCGATGTAACTAAGGCTGTTCAAGAAATTAAAGCCGGTAAAATCGAATATCGTCTGGATCGTGCAGGTCAAATTCATGCACCGATTGGTAAAGCTTCTTTCTCTTCTGAGCAACTTAATGAGAACTTCAAAGCTCTCATGGAAGCTCTGAATCGTGCTAAACCAGCGGCAGCAAAAGGTGTTTATCTGAAGAATGTTAGTCTTTCTTCCACGATGGGCCCTGGCGCACGCGTGAACGCAGCAGCTTTTAGATAATATCTCTTGACAGGCTTGTCCTGTTTTTGATAAGATATAAAAGTTGTGAGTCCGAGTGACTGACCGTTGACATTTGAATATGCTTGCCGTAGACAGTAGGTGCCATTTGGCTTAATTTCCTGCCGAGGTGTGATTATAGAACTTAGAACGATGCAAATCGATGATGAGTATATATCAAGCCTTCGTGATTCTACGGAGGCTTTTCTTAATGGGATAAATTTGATCAGGAGGTGTACAGATTGGCAAACGCAAAAGTGATTCAAGCAAAACAAGAATCCGTTGATGCAGTAACAGCAAAATTGCGCGAGAGCGTTACAACTGTTGTTGTTGACTATCGCGGATTGAACGTTGCCCAAGTAACTGAGTTGCGTAAGCAACTTCGTGAAGCAGGGATCGAATTCCAAGTGCTGAAAAACTCGTTGCTTCGCCGTGCAGCTGCAGCAGCAGAACTGACAGAACTCGATAGTGTTCTTACAGGTCCTACTGCAATTGCATTCAGCGTAGATGACGTTGTGGCTCCAGCTAAAATTCTGAACGACTTCGCGAAAAAGAACGATGCACTGGAATTGAAAGGTGCAGTCGTAGAAGGTCGCGTAATCGGAGTAGAAGAAGTTAAGGCATTGGCAGAACTGCCATCCCGCGATGGACTCCTCTCCATGCTCCTCAGCGTGCTTCAAGCGCCAGTGCGCAACTTCGCGCTTGCGGTTAAAGCAGTTGCAGAAAAAGAAGAGCAAGGCGCGTAAGCAACTTGATCTGAATGCTGCTTAGGCGGCAAATGAATTAAAAAAAATAATATTATATATGGAGGTTCACTCATGAGTAAAGAGCAAATCTTGGAAGCAATCAAAGGCATGACTGTACTGGAATTGAACGATCTTGTTAAAGCAATCGAAGAAGAATTCGGCGTAACTGCTGCAGCTCCAGTAGCTGCTGCAGGTGCAGTAGCTTCTGCTGAAGCTGAGCAATCCGAGTTCGACGTAATCTTGACTAGCGCTGGTGCTTCCAAAATCAACGTTATCAAAGCAGTTCGCGAAATCACAGGTCTTGGCCTGAAAGAAGCAAAAGAATTGGTTGACAACGCTCCAAAAGCATTGAAAGAAAAAGTTGCTAAAGAAGAAGCAGAAGCGGTTAAAGCTAAGCTTGAAGAAGCAGGCGCTTCAGTTGAAGTTAAATAATTTAGCTATTACAAGCTAAATGAACAAAACAACAAACCCCTTGACTTATATCAAGGGGTTTGTTGCTGTAATTGTAAATGGAAAGTGAGTGAGGGCATGTCCAATCATTATTATTCGGACAAACCGCAAGTGGCGCATGATCGCAGAGTAACTGAAGCGGTTCTTCGCGGATTCAGTCTGCGATTCGTGACGGATGCCGGTGTGTTTTCCAAAAACGGAATCGATTATGGCAGCAGAGTATTGATTGATGCGATAGAGTTGCCATCAGGGGCTCATGTTCTCGATGTGGGCTGTGGATACGGGCCAATGGGTCTTACAGCAGCCAAACTTGTACCGGATGGGCATGTCACCATGATCGATATCAACGAGAGAGCCGTTGAACTTTCCAAGGAAAATGCAAAAGCGAACGGAATTAACAATGTTACGGTATTGCAAAGTAATCTACTGGCTGAAGTGAAAAAGCAAGATTTTGACGTTATCCTAACCAACCCGCCTATACGGGCTGGGAAAGATACGGTTCATACTATTTTCGAACAGGCACATCGCCATCTGAAGGTAGGCGGTTCGTTGTGGATTGTCATTCAAAAGAAACAAGGAGCCCCGTCAGCGAAAGCGAAATTGGAATCTTTGTTTGGAAGAGTGGAAGAAGTGACGAAGGATAAAGGCTATCGGATTTTCAAAGCGGTGAAATCGGAATAGGTATCTACTAAAAGCTGAATCCGAGTTTGTAAAGTAAGCAGGGGATCATTTTTTTTGCAATAGGACTATTGACTTGAAATTCAGGTCGTGGTATAGTTGTAAAATGTCAGTATTAAGATGCCCTACTTGGCTTTAGCTAACTAAAAATGTCAACCTTTTTTTACGCCGAACGGGCTTATTATGCCTACGTTTGGCGTATAATATGTACATTTTGGGCAAACTGGGGATAAGAATGATTTGGAAAGACATCCGCCGATCAAAGTTGCTCTTTTTTCGAACGACATTTCGAGTAAGGGCTTTTCTTTATTTGTGGATGCATTGCTTTGCTCTGTATGTGTACCATTATAAGGTTACAAACAGAGGTTCGCAACGAAATTTTTAAAGTGAGTAGACATTGAGGGGTGAGTTTAAGTTGGCAGGACATCTTGTTCAATATGGTCGACGCACTCGGCGCAGTTATGCACGAATTAACGAGATACTCGAAGTTCCGAACCTGATTGAAATCCAACAAAAATCCTATGATTGGTTTTTGGAGGAAGGGTTGCGCGAAATGTTCCAGGATATCTCGCCGATCCAAGATTTTACAGGTAACTTGATTTTGGAATTTATCGATTACAGTCTCGGTGAACCGAAGTATACAGTAGACGACGCGAAAGAGCGTGACGTTACGTATGCAGCACCGCTTCGGGTCAAAGTCCGGCTCATTAATAAGGAAACCGGCGAAGTCAAAGAGCAGGAAGTATTCATGGGAGATTTCCCGCTGATGACCAACACGGGCACATTTATTATTAATGGTGCGGAACGGGTTATTGTCAGCCAGTTGGTTCGCTCTCCTAGCGTTTACTTCAGTACCAAAGTAGATAAAAACGCCAAAAAAACGTATACCGCTACAGTTATTCCTAACCGCGGCGCTTGGTTGGAACTGGAGATGGACGCGAAGGATGTTGTTTACGTCCGGATCGACCGTACACGTAAAATACCGGTTACGGTTCTCCTGCGTTCACTTGGTTTTGGCACAGATGCTGAGATTCTGGATCTGCTCGGTAATGACGAATATATCCGCAACACACTGGACAAAGACAACACGGATTCCACGGAGAAAGCACTCATTGAGATCTATGAGCGTCTTCGTCCGGGCGAGCCTCCAACGCTGGATAATGCGAAAAGCTTGCTCGTAGCACGTTTCTTTGATCCAAAACGTTATGACCTGGCTAATGTAGGTCGTTACAAAATGAATAAAAAACTTCACATCAAAAACCGTTTGTTTAACCAGCGCTTGGCTGAGTCACTTGTTGACGCTGAGACAGGTGAGATCATTGCTGAAGCAGGTCAAATGGTTGATCGTCGTTTGTTGGATGAAATCATGCCGTATCTGGAGAAGAGCGTTGGATTCCGCACGTATCACGTGGGTAACGGCGTTTTGGATGCCAATGATATCCCTATGCAAACGATTGATGTGTTCTCACCAACTGAAGATGGTAAAGTGGTCAAACTGATTGCCAATGCAAACATTGACAAGTCCGTTAAAAACGTGACACCGGCGGATATTATTTCGTCCATCAGTTATTTCCTTAACCTTCTACAGGGAATTGGTAGCACGGATGATATCGATCATCTGGGTAACCGTCGTTTGCGTTCGGTGGGTGAACTCCTGCAGAACCAGTTCCGTATCGGTTTGTCCCGTATGGAGCGTGTGGTTCGTGAGAGAATGTCCATTCAGGATGCTAACGTAATTACACCACAGGCTTTGATTAACATACGTCCTGTTATTGCATCCATTAAAGAGTTCTTTGGTAGCTCTCAGTTGTCACAGTTTATGGATCAAACGAACCCGCTGGGTGAGTTGACACATAAACGTCGTTTGTCCGCACTCGGACCCGGTGGTTTGACGCGTGAGCGCGCAGGTATGGAAGTGCGTGACGTCCATCCATCCCACTATGGCCGTATGTGTCCAATCGAGACGCCAGAGGGACCAAACATCGGTTTGATCAACTCCTTGTCTACGTTCGCTCGTGTGAATGAATATGGCTTCATTGAAGCTCCATATCGTTGGGTTGATCCGAAGACAGGTATTGTAACCGAGCAAATTGATTACCTGACAGCGGATGAAGAGGACAACTATGTTATCGCGCAAGCGAATGCGAAGTTGAACGAAGACGGTACATTTGAAGAAGAAGCGATCATTGTACGTTACAACAAACAGTCGGATAACATCCTTACGATGCCGAGTGAGCGAGTTGACTACATGGACGTATCGCCTAAACAGGTTGTATCCGTCGCTACAGCGCTGATCCCGTTCCTTGAGAACGATGACTCCAACCGTGCACTCATGGGATCTAACATGCAGCGGCAGGCGGTTCCACTCTTGATTCCTAAAGCACCACTTGTAGGAACAGGCATGGAGCACAAAGCTGCAAAAGATTCTGGTGTATGTATTGTCTCCGATTATGACGGAATTATTGAACGTTCTTCTGCGAACGAGATTTGGGTCCGTCGTGTTGAAGAAGTGGACGGTCAGGAAGTTAAAGGCGATATCGTTAAATATAAATTACACAAATTTATGCGTTCGAACCAAGGAACATGCATTAACCAGCGTCCGATTGTCAAAAGAGGTGCTGCTGTCAAAGCTGGCGATATCCTCGCTGATGGTCCTTCAACGGAAATGGGTGAATTGGCTCTGGGACGTAACGTTGTTGTTGCCTTCATGACTTGGGAAGGTTACAACTACGAGGATGCGATCTTGCTCAGTGAAAAACTCGTTAAGGAAGATGTATACACATCCATCCATATCGAGGAGTATGAGTCAGAAGCACGTGATACCAAGCTCGGACCTGAAGAGATCACACGTGACATCCCTAACGTTGGGGAAGAAGCGTTGCGTAACTTGGATGAGCGCGGTATTATCCGCATCGGTGCTGAGATCAGTGCTGGCGACATTCTGGTTGGTAAAGTAACACCTAAGGGTGTAACAGAGCTGACAGCAGAAGAACGTCTCTTGCATGCGATCTTTGGTGAGAAAGCACGTGAAGTACGTGATACTTCCTTGCGTGTACCACATGGTACTGACGGTATCGTAGTAGACGTGAAAGTATTTACCCGTGAAAACGGTGATGAGCTGCCTCCAGGTGTTAACCAACTCGTTCGTGTATATATCGCTCAAAAACGGAAAATTTCCGAGGGTGATAAAATGGCCGGACGTCACGGTAACAAAGGGGTCGTGGCCCGCATCTTGCCGGAAGAAGATATGCCTTTCCTGCCAGACGGTACACCGGTTCAGATCGTTCTTAACCCACTGGGCGTACCTTCCCGGATGAATATCGGTCAAGTACTCGAAGTTCACTTGGGTATGGCCGCGATGCAACTGGGTATTCACGTAGCAACTCCTGTATTCGACGGAGCGAAGGAGTATGACGTCTTCGATACGATGGAAGAAGCAGGTATGCAACGTAATGGTAAAACTGTCCTGTATGATGGTCGTACAGGAGAAGAATTTGAACGTGAAGTTACCGTAGGTGTCATGCACATGATCAAATTGGCACACATGGTTGATGATAAAATCCATGCCCGTTCCACAGGTCCTTACTCACTTGTTACGCAACAGCCATTGGGTGGTAAAGCCCAATTTGGTGGACAGCGTTTCGGGGAGATGGAAGTATGGGCGCTTGAGGCATACGGTGCAGCTTATACACTGCAAGAAATCTTGACTGTTAAATCCGATGACGTTGTTGGTCGGGTTAAAACGTATGAATCCATTGTCAAAGGTGAGAATGTTCCGGAACCAGGCGTTCCTGAATCATTCAAAGTATTGATTAAAGAGCTGCAAAGCTTGGGTATGGACGTTAAGATTTTGAGCGAAGATGAGCAAGAGATTGAAATGAGAGAAATGGACGATGAAGATGACGCTGCGAGCGATAAGCTCAGCCTCAACCTTGAGGGTACAGAGGTCGGAGCGGAATAAACCGCTTCGAGCGCATGATGACCGGCGTTTTTCATCAGGCTCGCGTCTTTCTCCGGCTTCGGCCGGAGTGGGCGTAACCTAGAATACAGGAATTGGTTAAGGAGGGTTGCTCCTTGTTGGACGTCAACAATTTCGAATACATGAAGATCGGGCTTGCTTCCCCAGAGAAAATTCGTTCTTGGTCCCGCGGAGAAGTGAAAAAACCGGAAACGATCAACTATCGTACGTTGAAACCGGAAAAAGAAGGGCTATTCTGCGAAAAGATTTTTGGCCCTACAAAAGACTGGGAATGTCATTGCGGTAAATACAAACGCGTCCGTTATAAAGGCGTTGTCTGTGATCGTTGTGGCGTTGAAGTAACACGTGCGAAAGTACGCCGCGAACGGATGGGCCATATTGAGCTCGCTGCTCCGGTATCGCATATCTGGTACTTCAAAGGTATTCCGAGCCGTATGGGTCTTGCCCTGGATATGTCTCCAAGATCTCTTGAAGAGATTATTTATTTTGCATCATATGTTGTAACTGATCCAGGAGAAACTCCACTGGAGAAAAAACAGCTGTTGTCCGAGAAAGAATACCGCAGCTACCGTGAAAAATACGGCTATGGTTTCCAGGCTGGCATGGGCGCAGAAGCGGTTAAAAAATTGCTTCAAGACCTTGACATAGACAAAGAGCTCGAGTTCCTGAAAGAAGAGCTCCGGACTGCGCAAGGACAACGTCGTAATCGTGCAATCAAACGTCTGGAAGTTATCGAAGCATTCCGCAACTCCGGCAACAAGCCAGAGTGGATGATCATGGATGTACTTCCTGTTATCCCGCCAGAACTTCGTCCAATGGTACAGTTGGATGGTGGACGTTTTGCAACGTCTGACCTGAATGACTTGTATCGCCGTGTAATCAACCGGAACAACCGTCTGAAACGTCTGCTTGATCTGGGCGCGCCAGATATTATCGTGCAAAATGAAAAACGGATGTTGCAGGAAGCTGTTGACGCATTGATCGATAATGGTCGTCGCGGACGCCCTGTAACGGGTCCTGGTAACCGTCCATTGAAATCTCTCAGCCACATGCTGAAAGGTAAACAAGGACGTTTCCGTCAGAACTTGCTCGGTAAACGGGTTGACTATTCTGGTCGTTCCGTTATCGTTGTCGGACCTTACCTGAAAATGTATCAGTGTGGTCTGCCAAAAGATATGGCACTTGAATTGTTCAAGCCTTTCGTTATGAAAGAGCTTGTAAATAAGGGGCTTGCCCACAATATCAAGAGCGCAAAACGTAAAGTTGAGCGTGTAAGTCCTGAGGTATGGGATGTTCTTGAAGAAGTAATCAAGGAGCATCCGGTTCTGTTGAACCGTGCCCCTACGCTTCACAGACTCGGTATTCAAGCGTTTGAACCGATTCTCGTTGAAGGTAAAGCAATTCGTCTTCACCCGCTCGTATGTACGGCATACAATGCCGACTTTGACGGTGACCAAATGGCCGTGCACGTTCCGTTGTCCGCTGAAGCTCAAGCGGAAGCACGTATCCTGATGCTTGCATCTGGTAACATTTTGAACCCGAAAGACGGTAAACCGGTTGTTACTCCTTCCCAGGATATGGTGCTTGGTTCTTACTACCTCACTATGGACAACAAGGAAGAAAAGGGCACAGGTATGATCTTGCGTACAGTTAACGAAGCTGTATCGGCATACCAACGTGGTACTGCTGGTCTGCATGCACGTGTAGCTATTCCGGTTAAGGCGCTTGGTAAAACAAGCTTCACGGAAGAACAGCAAGAAGGAATGTTGCTGACAACTATCGGTAAAATTATCTTCAATGAAATTTTCCCGGCAAGCTTCCCGTATATCAATGATGCGACTCGTGCTAACCTGTACCAAGGTACTGCAGATCACTCATTTGTATATGAAAAAGGTGCTGATCTCAGAGAAGCTATTATGAATGCTCCTCTGGCTGGCGGTGTCGGTAAAGAATACCTCGGCTCCATCATTGCACGTTGTTTTGAAATTTATCACACAACGGAAACAGCCGTTATTTTGGATAAAATCAAACAACTTGGATTCACATACTCTACACGTGCCGGTATTACGGTTGCGGTATCTGATGTTATCGTTCCGCCTGAGAAGTTTGAAATTCTTAGACAATCTGAGGAAAAAGCACAAATCGTTACGAATCAGTACCGTCGTGGTCTGATTACGAATGAAGAGCGCTATGACCGTATCATTGATATCTGGTCAAAATCCAAAGATGACATCACTGAGATTCTGATGAAGTCCATGGATCGTTACAACTCGATCATGATGATGGTTGACTCCAAAGCACGGGGTAACAAATCGCAAATCACCCAATTGGGCGGTATGCGTGGTCTGATGGCCAACCCATCCGGTCGAATCATCGAACTCCCAATCAAATCGAACTTCCGTGAAGGTTTGACGGTACTCGAGTACTTTATCTCCACTCACGGAGCGCGTAAAGGTTTGGCGGATACAGCCCTGCGTACAGCCGATTCAGGTTACCTGACTCGTCGTCTCGTAGACGTAGCCCAAGATGTAATCGTGCGTGATGATGATTGTGGTACAGATAAAGGCTTTACGGTAAGTCGTATCCAGGATGGTAAAGAGGTTATCGAAGATCTCTATGACCGTATTGAAGGCAGATACTGCTTCGAGACAGTTCGTCATCCGGAAACGAAAGAAATCATTGTAGGTCGCAATGAATTGATTGACTCCGATAAAGCAGAAGCGATCATCAAGGCAGGTATTACTAAATTGCAAATCCGCTCCGTCCTCAGCTGCCGTGCAAGTCATGGTGTCTGCAAGAAGTGTTATGGTCGCAACCTCGCGACTGGTAAACACGTGGAGATTGGTGAAGCAGTTGGTATTATTGCAGCACAGTCCATTGGTGAGCCGGGAACACAGCTTACAATGCGTACATTCCACACCGGTGGTGTAGCCGGAGACGATATTACGCAAGGTTTACCGCGTATCCAGGAGTTGTTTGAAGCTCGTAATCCTAAGGGTCAAGCAACGATCAGTGAGATTGATGGTGTAGTTAAAGAGATTCGCGAAGCGAAAGATCGTCGTGAAATCGAAATTCAAGGTGAGGCGGAATCCAAAGTTTACTCCGTTACCTACGGTTCCCGTGTGCGCGTAAGCGAAGGCGCGGAAGTTGAAGCAGGTGACGAGTTGACAGACGGTTCCATTGATCCAAAAGAGATGTTACGGATTAAAGGCATACGTGGTGTACAAAACTACATTCTGCAGGAAGTACAGCGCGTATATCGTAACCAAGGCGTAGAAATTAACGATAAGCACGTTGAAGTCATGATCCGTCAAATGCTGCGTAAAATCCGCATCGTAGATGCAGGAGATACTACGTTGTTGCCGGGATCGTTCGTGGATATGCATGAGTACGAAAGAGCTAACAAAATTGCGATTCTTAGTGATAAAGAGCCAGCGGTTGCTAAACCAATCCTGCTCGGTATTACGAAAGCATCCCTGGAAACAGACTCCTTCCTCTCGGCGGCTTCGTTCCAAGAAACTACACGTGTACTGACAGATGCAGCGATCAAAGGTAAAGTCGATCAGTTGCTCGGTCTGAAGGAAAATGTAATCATCGGTAAATTGATCCCTGCTGGTACAGGTATGCACCGTTACCGCAGCATCAAATTTGCTGAGCCAGAAGATGGCCAATCTTCAGTAGAAGAACTTGAGCCAGTTTCGGTTGATTAAATAGATTCCTCCTCATTTAGAGGGGAATGAAAGTTTTGTGCGTCAGGAGGCGGACGCTTGTATAATGCAGGCGGACGAATCCTGATGTACGTAAACTTTTAAAAAAATGTTTTAGGATTAGCATTGACAATGCTTGCGCTAGATGCTAATATATCAAAGGTGCGTGGGCAGCTGATTGTACATGGTTCTATTCGGAGGAATACACAATGTCTAATGAAAAAGCCTTGCAAGATGCTCATGTCAAAATAGGTACCAAACAGACCATGCGGATGGTGCAGACAGGTATGGCTTCTGAAGTCTATGTCGCAGAAGATAGTGATCCGCAGCTCACTTCCAAAATCATTGCTTTGTGTGAACAACACGATGTGAAGTACACGAAAGTGGATACAATGAAAAATCTCGGCAAAGCTTGCGGGATTGGAGTGGGAGCAGCTATGGCTGCTGTCGTAAAATGATAGTGTAAGGAACGTTTTTGTCCGAGAACTTTTAGGGATTCTCTAAGGCAAAAACTTTTCATTTGTCTTTTTATGAACCGCCTGGGTCTGTGGACTTAGCGAAAAGAGGTTTATAAAGAAACATGAATATTTGAGGAAGGGGGTGGCAATCACATGCCAACTATTAATCAACTGGTTCGTAAAGGACGTCAAGCAAAAGTTGAGAAGTCAAAATCTCCAGCTTTGCAAAAAGGATTCAACGCTTTGAAACGTGAATCTACTAACATCAGTGCCCCACAAAAACGTGGTGTCTGCACTCGTGTAGGTACAATGACTCCACGTAAACCAAACTCTGCACTTCGTAAGTATGCCCGTGTTCGTTTGACGAACCGTCTCGAGGTTACTGCTTATATCCCGGGAATCGGACATAACCTTCAAGAGCACAGTGTGGTATTGATCCGCGGAGGTAAAGTTAAAGACCTTGCGGGAGTTCGTTATCACATCGTTCGTGGAGCTCTCGATACTGCAGGCGTAAACAACCGTATGCAAGCTCGTTCGAAATACGGTGCAAAACGTCCAAAAGCTAAAAAAGCCTAAACCATTATAAGCAGAAAACCTGAAAGCCTTCTGGCTTAGGTCTGGAAGGTACAGGGTCTGCTGAACAAGAAAGAAAGGGGGATATCCATGCCACGCAAAGGTCCAGTTACGAAAAGAGACGTGTTGCCTGATCCGTTATACAACAGCAAGTTGGTTACTCGTTTAATCAACCGCATCATGATCGGCGGAAAACGCGGTGTTGCTCAAAGCATTCTGTATAATGCGTTCAAGTTGATTCAAGAACGTACGGGTAATGACCCTATGGAAGTATTTGAAGCAGCAATCAAGAACATCATGCCAGTCCTGGAAGTTAAAGCTCGCCGTGTCGGCGGTGCCAACTACCAAGTACCAATCGAGGTGAAACCAGAGAGACGTACTGCTCTGGGATTACGTTGGCTCGTGAACTACTCCCGCAACCGCGGTGAGAAAACAATGGAAGAGCGTTTGGCGGCTGAGATCATCGACGCTTCCAACAACACAGGCGCTTCCGTTAAAAAACGTGAAGATACGCACAAAATGGCTGAAGCGAACAAAGCGTTTGCTCACTACCGTTGGTAGGATTCAGTTCACAATAAAAAAAACTTCAATTTTGAAGGGAGACCCATTTCATGGCTAGAGAGTTCTCCTTAAAAAATACACGTAATATCGGGATCATGGCTCATATTGATGCGGGTAAAACCACGACAACTGAGCGGATCCTGTTTTACACAGGACGTACGCACAAAATCGGTGAAGTACACGAAGGCGCTGCGACAATGGACTGGATGGAACAGGAACAGGAGCGCGGAATTACGATTACTTCCGCTGCAACTACCGCTGCTTGGAAAGGCCACCGCGTTAATATTATTGATACCCCGGGACACGTTGACTTCACTGTTGAAGTTGAACGTTCCCTTCGTGTATTGGACGGAGCAGTTGGTGTATTCAGTGCGAAAGAAGGCGTTGAGCCTCAGTCGGAAACCGTATGGAGACAGGCTGACAAGTACGGCGTACCTCGTATCGCATATGTAAATAAAATGGATATCATCGGTGCTGACTTCCTGAACGTTGTATCTGACATGCGTGATCGCCTTCAAGCGAACGCTGTTGCGATTCAACTTCCAATCGGCGCTGAAAATGATTTCACTGGTATCATCGATATCGTTGCACAAAGAGCTCATATGTACAAAGATGATCTTGGTCAAGATATCGAAGAAACCGACATTCCTGCAGAATTTGCAGATCAAGTTGAAGAACTTCGCAACGAGTTGATTGAGCGCGTTGCTGAACTGGATGAAGATTTGACAATGAAATACCTGGAAGGCGAAGAGATTACAATTGATGAGATCAAAGCCGTACTCCGTAAAGGTGTTGTAGATGTTAAGATCTTCCCGGTTATCTGTGGATCCTCGTATCGTAACAAAGGTGTTCAACTGATGTTGGATGCTGTTATCGATTACTTGCCAGCTCCAACAGATGTTCCATCGATCACTGGACATCTTGAAGATGGAACTGAAGCAGTCCGTCAGTCATCCGATGAAGAGCCTTTCTCCGCATTGGCATTCAAAATCATGACGGACCCTTACGTTGGTAAATTGACATTCTTCCGCGTATACTCTGGTGTTCTTCAATCCGGATCATATGTATTGAATGCCACTAAAAACAAACGTGAGCGTATCGGTCGTATCCTTCAAATGCATGCGAACAGCCGTCAAGAAATCACTGTAGTTTACTCCGGTGATATTGCAGCTGCCGTAGGTTTGAAAGATACGGGTACAGGTGATACACTATGTGATGAGAAAAATCCGGTTATCCTGGAGTCAATGAACTTCCCTGATCCGGTTATCGAAATCGCCGTTGAACCTAAAACCAAAGCTGACCAAGATAAAATGGGTGTTGCTCTCGGTAAGTTGACTGAAGAGGATCCAACTCTTCGTGCTCATACTGACGAAGAAACAGGCCAAACAATCTTGGCAGGTATGGGTGAGCTTCACCTTGATATCATCATCGACCGTATGCGTCGTGAGTTCAAGGTTGAAACTACTGTGGGTAAACCACAAGTAGCTTACCGTGAAACATTCCGTGCTCCAGCGCGCGTTGAAGGTAAATTCGTACGTCAATCCGGTGGTCGTGGTCAATACGGTCACGTATGGGTTGAATTCGAACCTCTCGAGCCGGGTACAGGCAGCCAGTTCGAAAGTAAGGTTGTCGGTGGTTCCGTGCCAAGAGAATACATTCAACCTGCACTGTCAGGGATTGAAGAGCAAATGAAAAACGGCGTTATTGCAGGCTTCCCGCTTGTTGACGTTAAGGCTACAATCGTAGACGGATCTTACCATGATGTCGATTCCAATGAGATGGCATTTAAAATTGCCGGATCTATGGCGCTTAAAGCGGCTAAAGACAAGTGTAAACCAGTTCTGCTTGAGCCTATCATGAAAGTAGAAGTAACTGTTCCAGAAGAGTACATGGGTGACGTAATGGGTATGTTGAACTCCCGTCGTGGCCGCATTGAAGGTATGGATTCCCGTAGCGGAGCTCAAATCATTCGTGCTAAGGTGCCTCTGTCTGAAATGTTTGGTTACTCTACAACTCTTCGTTCCGGTACTCAAGGACGCGGCGTATTCTCCATGGAACTCTCTCACTATGAAGAAGTTCCTAAGAGCATCGCTGAAGAAATCGTTGCCAAAACAAAAGGCACCGAGTAGTTTTCTCACACTGGATGCAAGTGCATAAGAATTTAATTCGGAGCACTTCATTCAGTGAAAACATAAAATTATAATTTTAAGGAGGCCACGTTCAAATGGCAAAGGCTAAATACGAACGTAATAAACCCCACGTTAACATCGGTACTATTGGTCACGTCGATCACGGTAAAACAACTCTGACTGCTGCAATCACAACTGTATTGTCCAAAACTTACGGTGGTGCTGCAATTGCATTCGACCAAATCGACAAAGCTCCAGAAGAGCGCGAACGCGGTATCACAATCTCCACATCACACGTTGAGTACGAAACTGACACTCGTCACTACGCTCACGTTGACTGCCCAGGTCACGCCGACTATGTTAAAAACATGATCACTGGCGCGGCTCAAATGGATGGAGCTATCTTGGTAGTATCCGCAGCAGACGGCCCAATGCCACAAACTCGTGAGCACATCTTGCTCTCCCGTCAAGTAGGCGTACCTTACATTGTTGTATTCTTGAACAAATGTGACATGGTTGAAGACGAAGAGTTGTTGGAATTGGTTGAGATGGAAGTTCGCGACCTTCTTAACGAATATGAGTTCCCAGGTGACGATACTCCAATCACTCGTGGATCCGCTCGTGAAGCTCTGGCAAACCCAGATGGCGAATGGGCTCAAAAAATCGTTGAGATGTTCAAAGAGATCGACACTTACATCCCACTGCCTGAGCGTCAAACTGACAAGCCTTTCTTGATGCCTGTCGAGGACGTATTCTCCATCACTGGTCGTGGTACTGTTGCTACTGGCCGTGTAGAGCGTGGTACTGTTAAAGTCGGCGAAGAGATCGAAATCGTTGGTATCACTGAAGAAACTAAAAAATCCGTTGTAACAGGCGTTGAGATGTTCCGTAAATTGTTGGATTCCGCTCAAGCGGGAGACAACATCGGCGCATTGTTGCGTGGTGTTGACCGTACTCAAATCGAGCGTGGTCAAGTACTTGCAAAACCAGGTTCTGTTAAGCCACACACAGAATTCACAGCTCAAATCTACGTTCTGACTAAAGAAGAGGGCGGACGTCACAAACCATTCTTCACTGGTTACCGTCCACAGTTCTACTTCCGTACAACTGACGTAACAGGCATCATCAACTTGCCTGAAGGTACTGAAATGGTAATGCCTGGTGATAACATCACTGTTACTGTTTCCCTGATCTCCCCAATCGCGATTGAAGAAGGAACTAAATTCTCCATTCGTGAAGGCGGACGTACAGTAGGTGCCGGTTCCGTAGCATCTATCCAAAAATAATTTGGCTTAACGCTGAATAAAGCATATGTAACAGTGTACTGGAACGAGTAACATTGTATTGTAACGAAGCTTCGGAAGAGTTCTTTATCCGACATCGGATAGAGAACTCTTTTATTATGTTTAAAGTTCGGAACCTGCGTCATACGAAATGAACATCATTTACGAGTTTAGAAGGATTGGCAAGGCAGCCTGGATATTGAAGATTAACACTGCAATAAACGAAGTCATTTCATCAGAAAAGATAAGTTTAAATGTTTTTCTTAAATATGCTTGCAATACGCCTATCTTTTCTATATAATAATGAATGTTGTTCTGTGACGTTGCGATGATGTGAGAGGTTACTGGCACACCCGGCCCCTTTGCCATGGGAGAGTGGCTAGAAAATTTTCACGGAGTATGTCCGATAAAAAATTGGGCGATAGAAGGAGGGACTAAAATGGCAAAGCAAAAAATTCGTATTCGTTTGAAAGCTTACGACCACAGAATTCTTGATCAATCCGCGGAGAAAATTGTTGAAACAGCAAAACGTTCGGGTGCTGGTGTATCCGGTCCGATTCCGCTTCCTACTGAAAAACAAATCATTACTATTCTTCGTGCGGTGCACAAGTACAAGGATTCTCGGGAACAATTCGAACAACGTACACATAAACGTTTGATCGACATCGTTAACCCGACTCCACAAACTGTGGATGCCTTGATGCGCTTGGATCTGCCGTCCGGTGTAGATATCGAAATTAAATTGTAATATAAGCTACAACAAAGACCATGTATAAAGGAAAAGAGGTGTCAACATGAAAGCAATCTTAGGAAAAAAACTCGGAATGACTCAAGTATTTACTCCTGAAGGTAACGTCGTTCCAGTAACGGTTATCGAAGCAGGCCCTTGTGTTGTTTTGCAAAAGAAAGACATTGAGAACGATGGCTACGAAGCAATTCAAATCGGTTACTCCGATAAGAAAGAGAAAAATGCTAACAAGCCAGAAGCAGGTCACGCTAAAAAAGCGAACACTGCCCCTAAGCGCTACGTTCGTGAAGTTCGCGGTATCAACATCGCAGAATATGAAGTTGGCCAAGAACTGAAAGCTGACATTTTCGCTGAAGGCGAATTCGTTGACGTAACGGGCATTTCTAAAGGTAAAGGTTTTGCCGGCGTTATCAAACGTTGGGGACAAAGCACTGGACCTATGTCACACGGTTCGCGTTACCACCGTGGCCCTGGTTCAATGGGTTCGATCCAAGCTAACCGCGTTCCTAAAGGCAAACGCCTGCCAGGACACATGGGACATGATACTATTACAATCCAACGTCTTGAAGTAGTTAAAGTAGACGCTGAACGTAACGTGTTGCTCGTGAAAGGTTCCATTCCTGGACCGAAAAACAGTCTCATCAGAGTTAAAGAAACGGTGAAAAAATAACCACTGAAGAAAGGAGGAACACAAAATGCCAAAAGTATCAGTTTACAATGTAGATGGTAGCCAAGTAGGTGAAGTTGAATTGAACGATGCGGTTTTCGGAATTGAGCCGAATCAACACGTTCTGTACGATGCAGTTCTTATGCAACGCGCTTCCCTTCGTCAAGGTACCCACAAAGTAAAAGGACGTTCTGAAGTACGTGGCGGTGGACGTAAGCCTTGGAAACAAAAAGGTACAGGTCGCGCTCGTCAAGGTTCAATTCGTTCACCACAATGGAAAGGCGGCGGTATCGTATTTGGTCCAACACCACGGAGCTATGCGTATAAACTGCCTAAGAAAGTTCGCCGCTTGGCGATCAAATCAGCCCTTTCATCTAAAGTGCTTGACAATGACATTATCGTTTTGGACGCTCTCACGTTGAGCACGCCTAAAACTAAAGAATTCGCAGCCAT
Source organism: Paenibacillus sp. SRL342 (assembly GCF_984798905.1). Lineage (NCBI taxonomy): Bacteria > Bacillati > Bacillota > Bacilli > Caryophanales > Paenibacillaceae > Paenibacillus > Paenibacillus sp. SRL342. The sequence continues at coordinate 6,265,437 of NZ_OZ481790.1, read as the reverse complement.
CTTGAGTAACCTCAAAGTGGGACGTAAAGCTTTGATCGTAGCTCCTAGCTATGATGATAATGTAGCTCTTTCCGCACGGAATATTCCAGGCGTGAAATTCGTAGCTGCTGACGGCATTAATGTTCTTGACGTGCTTTCGCACGACAAATTGATCATTACGAAAGAAGCAGTTCAGAAGGTAGAGGAGGTGCTCGCGTAATGAAGGATCCTCGTGATATTGTAAAACGTCCGATTATTACGGAACGTACTGCTGACATGATGAACGACTTGAAATATGTATTTGAAGTCGATATCCGTGCAAACAAAACCGAGATCAAAAAGGCAGTAGAAGCTATTTTCAATGTAAAAGTGAAAAACGTGAACACGCTTCGTGTTCCAGCTAAGCCGAAACGGTACGGACGTTATTCCGGATATACTAGCGAATGGAAAAAAGCGTTTGTAACATTGACAAAAGACAGCAAAACGCTTGAGTTCTTTGAAACTGTATAATTGAATTTTTGAAGTAAGGAGGGAAACCTAGTGCCAATCAAAAAGTATAAACCAACATCCCCGGCAAGACGGAACATGTCCGTTTCTACATTTGAGGAAATCACCACAAATCAGCCGGAGAAATCGTTGTTGGCCCCGTTGAGCAAACAAGCAGGCCGCAACAACCAAGGTAAAATTACAGTTCGTCACCATGGTGGTGGACACAAACGTAAATACCGTATCATTGACTTCAAACGTACTAAAGATGGAATACCGGGCCGCGTTGCTACGATTGAGTATGACCCGAACCGTACATCCAACATCGCTTTGATTCACTATGCTGATGGTGAGAAACGTTACATCATCGCTCCTAAAGGTTTGAAAGTTGGAGATCAAGTATTCTCCGGACCTGAATCAGACATCAAAATCGGTAACGCACTGCCACTCGAAAACATTCCAGTAGGTACCGTTATCCACAACATTGAGTTGAAACCAGGTAAAGGCGGACAATTGGTTCGTGCTGCTGGTACAGAAGCTCAATTGCTTGGTAAAGAAGAAAAATACGTTTCCGTTCGTCTCTCTTCCGGAGAAGTTCGTCGTATTTTGAAAGTTTGCCGCGCGACAATCGGATCTGTTGGTAACCAAGACCACGAGCTCATCAAAATCGGTAAAGCCGGTCGTAGCCGTTGGTTGGGTAAACGTCCTGAGGTTCGTGGTGTAGTAATGAACCCTAACGATCACCCACACGGTGGTGGTGAAGGTCGTGCTCCAATCGGACGTAAATCGCCAATGTCACCATGGGGTAAACCTACTCTTGGTTACAAAACGCGTAAGAAAAATAAAGCTTCTGATAAATACATCATTCGCCGCCGCACGAAGTAATACACACTGTGCTAACTTCGTGAGGCATCTGCGGATGCATAATAGCTACGTTTGAAGGGAGGATCTCCACATGGGTCGCAGTTTGAAAAAAGGGCCATTCATTGATGGCTACATGCTCAAAAAGGTAGAAGAGATGGAAGCTTCAGGTAAGAAGAACGTAATCAAAACCTGGTCCCGTCGTTCTACAATTTTCCCACAATTCATCGGTCACACATTTGGCGTTTACGATGGTCGTAAACACGTGCCAGTGTATGTAACTGAGGACATGGTCGGACACAAACTGGGTGAGTTCGCTCCAACCCGTACGTACAAAGGCCATACTGATGATGATAAGAAAACAAGAAGATAAATGAACATCTTTAATGTTTGAGAGGAGGTTACACAATGGAAGCAAAAGCACATGCTAAGTTTATCCGGATTGCTCCTCGTAAAGTTCAACTCGTTGTTGACTTGATTCGCGGCAAGCAAGTAGGTGAGGCGGTTGCCATTCTCCGTCACACTCCGAAATCCGCTTCTCCAATCGTTGAGAAGTTGCTTAACTCCGCTATTGCGAATGCGGAACATAACTATTCTTTGGATGTTAACAACTTGGTTATCTCGCAAGCTTACGTGAACCAAGGACCGACAATGAAACGTTTCCGCCCTCGTGCAATGGGACGTGCAAGTCGTATTAACAAACGTACTAGCCACATTACTTTGGTGGTATCTGAGAAGTAGAAGGAGGGGAAATGTGTGGGCCAAAAGGTAAATCCAGTCGGACTCCGTGTCGGAATTATCCGTGACTGGGAATCTAAGTGGTATGCAGGCAAAGACTTCGGTGATCTTTTGATGGAAGACGTGAGAATTCGTGAATTCCTGAAAAATAAATTGAAAGACTCCGCTTTATCTCGTGTAGAAATTGAGAGAGCGGCTAACCGCGTAAACGTAACGATTCACACTGCTAAACCAGGTATGGTTATTGGTAAGGGTGGTTCGGAAGTTGAAAATCTTCGTAACCAAATTACGAAAATTGCTGGCGGTAAAAAAGTACACATCAACATTTCTGAAATTAAGAACCAAGACTTGGACGCTGTTCTTGTAGCTGAAAGCATTGCACAACAATTGGAACGTCGTGTTTCTTTCCGTCGTGCTCTGAAACAAGCAATTCAAAGAACTATGCGCTCCGGTGCTAAAGGTATCAAAACTCAAGTAGGCGGACGTCTTGGCGGTGCTGAGATCGCACGTTCTGAAGGCTACAGCGAAGGAACTGTTCCACTGCACACACTGCGTGCTGACATTGACTATGGTACTGCAGAGGCTCATACTACTTACGGACGTATCGGCGTAAAAGTATGGATCTATCGTGGAGAGGTTCTTCCTACGGCTAAGAAACAAGCTGCTAAGGAAGGAGGCAACTAATCATGTTGGTACCAAAACGTGTAAAACACCGTAAGCAACAACGTGGACATATGAAAGGCCAAGCTAAAGGCGGAACGACTCTGAACTTTGGCGAATACGGTCTGCAAGCTACGGAACCGGCTTGGATTACGAACCGTCAGATCGAAGCGGCTCGTATTGCGATGACTCGTTACATCAAACGTGGTGGTAAAGTTTGGATCAAAATTTTCCCAGACAAACCAATCACTCAAAAGCCTCTCGAGGTTCGGATGGGTAGCGGTAAAGGTAACGTAGAAAAATGGGTTGCAGTAGTGAAACCAGGTAAGATCATGTTTGAACTTGCTGGTGTACCGGAGGAAATTGCACGCGAAGCAATGCGTCTTGCCGCTCACAAACTGCCAATCAAAACGAAGTTCGTGAAACGTGAAGAATTGGGTGGTGAAGCAAATGAAAGCTAGTGAATTTCGCAACCTAACCTCTGCTGAAATCGAGCAAAAGATTGCCGGATTTAAAGAAGAACTCTTTAACCTCCGCTTTCAATTAGCTACCGGTCAGCTGGATAACCCGACTCGCATCCGTGATGTGCGGAAAGAAATAGCTCGTGCTAAAACCATTATCCGTGAGAGAGAATTGGGAATCGGTTAATTAGGGATAGGATGGACAATCCGTCCGTAATCAGGAAGGAGGCCAACAATGAGCGAAGAACGTAACGCACGTAAAGTGCAAACTGGTAAAGTGGTCAGCGATAAAATGGACAAAACAATTGTTGTTGCTGTAGAAACTTACAAAAAACACAACTTGTACCATAAACGCATTAAGGTTACTAAAAAATTCAAAGCACATGACGAAGAAAACACTGCGAAAATCGGTGACACGGTGAAAATCATGGAGACTCGTCCGCTTTCGAAAGATAAACGCTGGAGACTTACTGAAATCGTAGAAAAAGCGGTTATCATCTAATGCTCAGCAGCACTGCTGAAAGGAGGAATACTAAATGATTCAACCATTTACACGTTTGACTGTGGCTGACAACTCCGGTGCGAAGGAACTGATGTGTATCCGCGTACTCGGCGGTACGGGACGTCGTACAGCTCAAATCGGTGATCTGATCGTTTGTTCTGTTAAACAAGCAACACCAGGCGGCGTTGTCAAAAAAGGTGATGTAGTTAGAGCGGTTGTCGTTCGTACGAAACGTTCTGTACGTCGTAAAGACGGTTCCTACATCGGTTTTGATGAAAATGCAGCGGTTGTTGTAAAAGACGACAGAAGCCCACGTGGAACACGTATTTTCGGACCAGTTGCTCGCGAACTTCGCGATAAAGACTTCATGAAAATCGTTTCCTTGGCTCCAGAAGTTATCTAAAGCTTAATCTCGTGATGTTAGAAACAGGAGGTGTACGAAATGCCAAGAGTGAAAAAAGTTCTGGAATCCCATAACAACAAACTTCACGTTAAAAAGGAAGATACGGTTATGGTGATCAGCGGTAAAGACAAAGGTAAAAAAGGCCGTGTCATCGCTGCTTATCCTCGTGAGAACCGCGTCCTTGTGGAAGGTGTTAACATGGTGAAAAAACACCAGAAGCCTAACCAGCAAAATCCGCAAGGCGGCATTATCGAGAAGGAAGCTCCGATTCACGTTTCCAACGTAATGCACATCGATCCGAAGAGCGGAAAAGTAACCCGTGTAGGTTACAAAGTTTTGGATAACGGTAAGAAAGTGCGCGTTGCTAAACGTTCCGGAGAAATTATCGACTAATTGAACCGAATGAGAAAGGAGGGCTATGATTCATGGCATCAAGAATGAAAGAACGTTACCTGCAAGAAATCGCTCCTGCTTTGATGCAGAAGTTTAACTATACAACGGTAATGCAAGTGCCGAAAATCGAGAAAATCGTTATCAACATGGGTGTGGGCGACGCTGTCCAAAACTCTAAAGTGTTGGATTCCGCAGTAAGCGATTTGCAACTGATCGCAGGTCAAAAACCTGTAATCACTCGTGCTAAAAAATCTATCGCAGGATTCAAACTGCGTGAGAATATGCCTATCGGTGTGAAAGTAACATTACGCGGTGAGCGTATGTACTTCTTCCTAGATAAATTGCTCAACGTAACGCTTCCTCGTGTCCGCGACTTCCGCGGTGTATCGAGTAAAGCTTTCGATGGACGTGGTAACTACACACTGGGTCTGAAAGAGCAACTGATCTTCCCAGAGATCGAGTATGATAAAGTTGATAAAGTCCGCGGTATGGATATTGTCATCGTAACAACGGCGAAAACAGACGAAGAGTCCCGCGAATTGCTCACGCAAATGGGAATGCCTTTCGTTAAGTAATGTTGGCATAACGTTTCCGGGTGTCTGGAAAGACTCCCTTTTCTCCGAAATTATTTAGGAGGTGTCAGGCTAAGTGGCAAAAACTTCGATGAAAGTTAAACAACAACGTACACCTAAGTTTAAAGTACGTGCATATACACGCTGTGAGCGTTGCGGACGTCCACATTCGGTCCTGCAAAAGTTCAAAATTTGCAGAATTTGTTTCCGTGAATTAGCTTATAAAGGCCAGATCCCTGGCGTGAAAAAAGCAAGCTGGTAAAAAGTCCTGAACGGGAAGGAGGTTAACTCACAATGACTATGTCTGATCCAATTGCAGATATGCTTACTCGTATTCGTAACGCGAACACTGTTCGTCACGAAACGGTAGAAATGCCTGCTTCGACAATGAAAAAACAAATCGCCGATATCCTGAAGCGTGAAGGTTTCATCCGTGACGCTGAAGTTATCGATGATAACAAACAAGGGATTATCCGTGTTTTCCTGAAATACGGTCAAAATAACGAGCGCGTTATCACTGGTCTGAAAAGAATCAGTAAACCTGGTCTTCGTGTTTACACGAAAAGCAACGAAGTACCTCGTGTACTTGGTGGCCTGGGAATCGCGATCATCTCGACATCTAAAGGTATCATGACGGACAAAGAAGCTCGTCAATCGAAATCCGGCGGAGAAGTCGTTTGCTACGTTTGGTAATATAACGTCACAAGATAGGAGGTGCAACATATGTCTCGTATTGGTCGCAAACCAATCACAGTACCAAGTGGTGTAGACATCACCCTGGACAACACCGTTATTACGGTAAAAGGACCTAAAGGAACTTTGACTCGTGAGCTTCATAAAGACATGAAGGTTACGGTTGAAAATAACGAAATCACAGTTGTGCGTCCTTCCGATAACAAAACTCACCGTTCTTTGCACGGCACAACGCGTAGCGTTGTAAACAATATGGTGAGCGGCGTTACTGAAGGATTCGCGAAATCTCTGGAATTGGTTGGGGTCGGATATCGTGCAAGCAAATCCGGAGATAAAATCGTTCTGAACGTTGGTTACTCTCACCCGGTTGAAATTACACCGGAAGCGGGAATTGAATTCGAAGTACCTTCGAATACAAAAATCATCGTTCGCGGAATTGACAAAGAGCGTGTAGGTGCTTACGCTGCTAAAATCCGTTCCGTACGTGAACCTGAGCCATACAAAGGTAAAGGTATTAAATATGAAGGCGAGCGTATCATCCGTAAGGAAGGTAAAGCCGGTAAGAAGAAATAAGATTTCTCTTACCGCCTTTGCGCGGCTTTCGGCTTGCTTGCTTCGTGTGTTTCTAATATACCCCGTGGCTTCTGCTTTGAAGCCAGCGAGGTAACCTGAAAGGAGTGAATCTTTGAGATGATTACGAAACCAGATAAAAATAAGGCTCGTCTGAAAAGACACCTTCGTGTTCGTAAGAAAATCCAAGGAACGGCAGCACGTCCTCGTTTGAACGTATTCCGTTCTGGTAAACATATGTATGCTCAAATCATCGATGATGTTGCTGGTGTAACAATCGCTTCCGCGTCTACCGTAGACAAAGAATTGAGCACTGACATCAAAAATGGTGCATCTGTTGAATCAGCTCGTAAAGTTGGCGAACTCGTTGCTAAACGTGCTAAAGACAAAGGTGTTTCCAACATCGTATTTGACCGTAGCGGATATCTGTACCATGGTCGTATCGCAGCATTGGCTGAAGCGGCTCGTGAAGCAGGACTTGAGTTTTAAGATATTTTTCAAAAGGAGGTTAACGACTTGCGTGTAGATCCGAATACTTTGGAACTGACTGAAAGAGTTGTAAATATTAATCGCGTAGCTAAAGTAGTAAAAGGCGGACGCCGTTTCAGCTTTAGCGCACTGGTTGTAGTCGGCGACGGCAACGGCTGGGTTGGAGCTGGTATCGGTAAAGCGGGCGAAGTACCTGATGCAATTCGCAAAGGTATTGAAGACGCTAAGAAAAACCTTGTACACGTTCCACTCGTAGGAACATCGATTCCTCACTTGGTAACAGGTAAGTTCGGCGCAGGACGCGTGCTGTTGAAACCAGCATCTGAAGGTACTGGTGTTATCGCTGGTGGTCCTGTACGTGCGGTTCTCGAACTTGCTGGTGTAGGTGACATTTTGACAAAATCTCTGGGTTCTTCGAATTCCATGAACATGGTCAATGCGACTTTGGAAGGTTTGTCCCGTTTGAAGCGTGCTGAAGACGTGGCTAAACTGCGCGGAAAATCCGTCGAAGAGCTTCTGGGTTAAGGAGGGAATTCTCATGGCTAAATTAGAAATTACCCTCGTCCGCAGCTTGATCGGACGTCCGGAGACGCAAAGAACAACTGTGAAAACATTGGGTTTGCGCAAAATCAATAGCAAAGTGGTACAAAACGATAATCCTGCCATCCGTGGTATGATTAACAAAGTAAGCCACTTGGTTGCTGTTAAAGAAGTAGAAGCTTAATAACGGGTTAATCCCACAAATCTTTAAGGAGGTGCAACGAACGATGAAGTTACATGAGCTTTCACCATCTCCTGGATCCCGCAAAGAACGTAAACGTCTTGGTCGCGGTCCAAGTAGTGGTACAGGTAAAACATCAGGTCGCGGTCACAAAGGACAAAATTCTCGTTCTGGCGGTGGAGTTCGTCCAGGCTTCGAAGGTGGACAAAATCCATTGTATCGTCGCTTGCCAAAACGTGGTTTCGTAAACCCAACTCGCAAAGAATATGCAGTTGTGAATACTGAAGACCTGAACAGTTTTGCTGCGGGTACTGAAGTAACTCCAGAATTCTTGATGACGAACGGCGTAGTTAAAAACGCTAAATTCGGAATCAAAATCCTGGGTAACGGTGATGTCACTGTGAAGCTGACTGTTAAAGCTAACAAGTTTTCTCAATCTGCTATTGAGAAAATTGAAGCTGCTGGCGGTACAACTGAGGTGATTTAATGTTCAAGACCCTAAAGAATATCTGGCGGGTTGAAGATCTGCGCAAAAGGGTATTATTTACCCTTTTTGTACTGATCATTTACCGCATCGGCTCCTTTGTCCCCGTGCCGGGAGTTAACAAAGATGTGTTCGAAGCGACAAATTCTGCGGGTAAAGAAGTTTTTGGACTTCTCAATACGTTCTCGGGTGGAGCGCTCTTCCAGTTCTCGATATTTGCGCTCGGGATCGTGCCTTACATCACTGCGTCTATCATAGTACAGTTGCTTTCCATGGACGTTATTCCTAAATTAGCGGAGTGGGCAAAGCAAGGTGAACAAGGTAAGAAGAAATCTGCACAGTTGACCCGTTATTTAACCATCGGGCTGGCATTGATTCAAGCGTTTGGTACGTCGATCGGATTCAACCGCTTGTACAATACAGAGATGGTGCCTAACGCTACATTTGCAGATTATATCTTGATCGCGATTGTACTTACGGCCGGTACTTCATTCCTGATGTGGCTTGGTGAGCAGATCACCGAGAAGGGCATAGGAAACGGGATTTCGATCTTGATCTTTGCGGGTATCCTATCTACGGTGCCTAACATTATCAAACAAACGGTCGAATCTGACTTCATTCAACCTGACCAACTGTTTATGAATATTCTTAAAGGTGTTATCATCGCAATTGTTATTGTGTTGATCATCATAGGGGTCATTTATATTCAGCAGGCGATTCGGAAGATTCCGGTACAGTACGCTAAACGTGTCGTAGGTAACAAAATGTACGGTGGACAGAATACACATATCCCGCTGAAAATTAATGCAGCAGGTGTTATCCCTGTCATCTTTGCTTCATCGCTGTTGATGTTCCCAACGATCATTGCCAACTTCTGGGCAGATCGCCTTTGGGCACAGTGGATCGGACAGAACCTGACTACACACAAACCTCTGGGTATGTTGCTGTATGTCGTGATGATCTTCGGTTTCACATTCTTCTATACTTTCGTACAGATGAATCCACAGCAGATGGCTGATAATATGAAAAAGAACGGCGGTTATATCCCAGGCATTCGCCCGGGTAAAGCAACCGAGAAATATCTGACCCGTGTCATGACTCGTTTGACAATGGCCGGAGCCATCTTCTTGGCAGTCATTTCCGTTCTGCCTGTATTCTTAGGGGCACTTTCTGGTTTGCCTCAATCTGCGCAAATTGGAGGAACATCCCTCCTGATCGTTATCGGTGTTGCGCTGGATACGATGAAGCAAATCGAAAGCCAATTGATCAAACGCCACTACAAAGGTTTTATCAATAAATAGGCAATAGGTACCGGTCGAGTGAAGATTTACTTGCCGGCACCTATTGTGCTGTTTGTTGATGTAGGGTAGTCTTGGAGGGAGTGACATAACGTGAACATCCTATTCATGGGCCCTCCGGGGGCAGGAAAAGGAACGCAAGCAGACGTCATCGTGAAAGAGTTCGGTATTCCCCATATTTCAACAGGCGATGCATTTCGTCTCGCGATCAAACAGGGAACTCCCATTGGCATGAAAGCCAAGGAATATATGGATCAAGGATTGCTTGTACCAGATGATGTAACCATTGGCATCGTTGAAGAACGTTTGCAGCAGCCTGACTGCAGAGAAGGTTTCCTCTTGGACGGATTTCCAAGAACCCTTTCACAAGCAGAAGCGCTCGATGGCATTCTGGATAGATTGAACTCAGGTCTCGATCATGTAATCAACCTGAAAGTGGATCGCAACAAATTGCTGGCTCGTTTGACGGGTCGTCGAATTTGTAAAAACTGTGGTTCCACTTATCATGTGGTATTCAATCCGCCTAAGCAGGAAGGTATTTGTGATAAATGCGCTGGTGAGTTGTATCAACGCTCTGATGATAATGAAGAGAGTGTAGGTACACGACTGGACGAGTATATCAACAAAACAGCACCACTCCTCACGTTCTATGAGACTAAAGGTCTTCTTCGTCAAATGAACGGAGAACAGGATATCGATCAAGTTTCTCAAGAAATCGTGTCCTTACTGAGAGGTTAATTGATGATCATTGGTAAGTCCGAAACGGAACTGGGCTTGATGAGGGAAGCAGGGAGAATTGTTGCGGAAACGCATCGTCTCTTGGCAGAGCATATCGCTCCCGGTATTACGACTGGAGAACTTGACCATATGGCTGATCAATATATCCGCAGTCAAGGAGCTGTGCCGTCTTTCAAAGGTTATAACGGTTTCCCTGCCAGTGTGTGCGCTTCAGTAAATGAAGAGTTGGTACATGGATTTCCCGGCAAACGCAAGTTGAACGAGGGCGATATCGTTACGTTTGACATTGGCGCGCAGTACCAGGGGTATCATGGAGATTCCGCCTGGACTTATCCGGTCGGCCGTATTTCCGAAGAAGCCCGTCGTCTTCTGGACGTTACCGAGGCTTCGTTATACGCAGGTCTGGCGCTGGTAAAACCGGACGTTCGCTTGTTTACAATATCTCATGCAATTCAGAAATATATTGAAGATGAAGGGTTCTCCGTAGTTCGTGAATATGTCGGTCACGGCATAGGCGCAGATCTGCACGAAGAACCACAGATTCCGAACTATGGTCTTCCCGATCGGGGACCACGGCTTAAAGCGGGCATGGTGCTGGCCATAGAGCCGATGGTTAACGTAGGTAGACGGTATGTGAAAACGTTGGAAGATAACTGGACTGTCGTCACGGTTGATGGCAAGTTATGTGCCCACTTTGAACACACTGTAGCAGTTACACCAGATGGTATGGAAATTTTCACGAAACTGAATGCGTAGGTGATGAGGCATGAACAGTCAGTCTAATCCGCAGCTCGGTCAACTTGTGAAGATCCGTAAAGGCCGCAATGCGGACCAAGCCGCAGTAATTGTTGCTATAGCGGACGGTAAGTTCGTATATATTGCGGATGGAGACAAACGTAAGTTTGATCAACCAAAGAAGAAGAATCTTCTTCATCTTGAACTCCAGCCCATGATTAGCAGCGAGGTTGTGAACAGTTTAAACGAGAGTGGTCGGGTGACAAATGGAAAGCTCCGTTACGCGGTTCATTCATTTCTGGAATCCACCAACATTCAAGCTGAAGAGAAAGGAGACTGACTAATGGCTAAGGAAGATGTCATTGAAGTGGAAGGTACGGTTCTCGAACCGCTACCGAATGCAACATTCAAGGTTGAGCTTGAGAACGGTCATCAAATTCTCGCTCACGTTTCCGGAAAACTGCGGATGCACTTTATCCGTATCCTGACTGGAGACAAAGTAGTTGTTCAGTTGTCGCCTTATGATTTAACAAAAGGTCGCATAACTTACCGTAAATAGTAGTAGACAGTTGCAATGAACTGTGAAGCTTATGTAGCGGGTTTTGCCCGGCAAAACTTGCGAAAGCTTCGAAGCCGGTTTTACAATAGTAGAACAAGGTCAATGCTTACGAAGAGGGTTTTGCTTAGCAAAACTTTGAGGAGGTAATTCACATGAAGGTAAGACCTTCGGTCAAGCCGATTTGCGAAAAATGCAAAGTCATTCGCCGCAAAGGGAATGTTATGGTTATCTGTGAAAATCCGAAACACAAACAAAAACAAGGTTAAAGAAGGGGGTGTAGCGTAAAATGGCACGTATAGCTGGTGTGGATTTGCCACGTGATAAGCGCGTTGAGATCGCCTTGACTTATATTTTCGGAATCGGTAAAACGACTTCCCAGAAAATTCTGAGCACAACAGGCATCAATCCGGACACTCGTGTTCGTGATTTGACGGAAGATGAAGTCAGCAAATTGCGTGAAAGTATCGATAAAGAGGTCAAAGTAGAAGGTGACCTGCGTCGAGAAATCTCTTTGAATATTAAACGTTTGACGGAGATCGGTTGTTACCGTGGAGTTCGTCATCGTCGTGGTCTGCCTGTTCGTGGACAACGTACGAAAACGAATGCTCGTACTCGTAAAGGTCCTCGTCGTACAGTAGCGAACAAGAAGAAATAATAAGGGGGGATAAGAGAAAATGGCTAAACCGAAAAAAGTCGTACGTACCAAACGTCGTGACCGTAAGAATATTGAATCTGGCGTGGCGCATATCCGTTCCACTTTCAATAACACTATCGTTACTATTACGGATCCTCACGGAAACGCAATTTCGTGGGCAAGCTCCGGCGGCCTCGGATTCAGAGGTTCCCGTAAATCGACTCCGTTTGCTGCACAAATGGCTGCTGAGACTGCTGCCAAAGCTGCAATGGAACATGGGATGAAAGCCGTTGAGGTTATGGTTAAAGGACCAGGCGCAGGCCGTGAAGCAGCGATTCGCTCTTTGCAAGCTGCTGGTCTTGAAGTTAACCTGATCAAAGACGTAACTCCAGTCCCGCATAACGGATGCCGTCCTCCAAAACGTCGTCGTGTCTAATGAGATTTGCCCCTGCGTGTGGTATATTTCCGGCACAATCTGCTAATAATGGTTGTTTAGGCATACTACTACATGTTTTCGCAAGAGAAGGTAAATGTTTCATAGAGGACCGACGTTTTGAAGGAGGGGTATTGCAGTGATTGAAATCGAAAAGCCGAAAATTGAGACGGTAGACGTCAACGATGATGGCACCTATGGGAAATTCGTAGTAGAACCGCTTGAGCGCGGATACGGTACGACGCTTGGAAACTCGCTTCGCCGAATCTTGCTCTCGTCACTGCCGGGTGCGGCAGTGTCTTCGGTTCAAATCGATGGCGTTCTGCATGAATTTGCTACAGTTCCTGGCGTAATGGAAGATGTAACGGAGGTTATTCTTAACCTGAAAGCTTTGTCGCTTAAGATTCATTCGGACGAGGAGAAAGTGCTCGAGATTGATGCTGAAGGCGAAGGAGCAATTACGGCTGGAGATATCCGTGCTGACTCCGATGTGGAAATCCTTAACCCGGATTTGCACATTGCTACGCTCGGACCAGGTTCGAGACTTCACATGCGTATTTTTGCCAATCGCGGTCGCGGCTACGTCCAGGCAGATCGGAATAAACGCGATGACCAGCCGATCGGCGTCATCCCAGTCGATTCCATCTTCACCCCGATCAGTCGCGTTAACTACGCTGTGGAAAATACGCGTGTCGGTCAAGTGACCAACTATGACAAGCTCACGTTGGAAGTTTGGACTGATGGAAGTATTCGTCCTGAAGAGGCTGTAAGCCTCGGCGCTAAAATTTTGACTGAGCATTTGATGCTCTTCGTGGGTCTTACAGACGAAGCGAAAGATGCAGAGATCATGGTCGAAAAAGAAGAAGACAAAAAAGAAAAAGTACTCGAAATGACGATCGAAGAGCTGGATCTCTCTGTTCGTTCCTACAACTGCCTCAAACGTGCCGGTATTAATACCGTGCAAGAGCTGACTACGAAAACGGAAGAAGACATGATGAAAGTCCGTAACCTCGGACGCAAGTCTTTGGAAGAAGTTCAAGAGAAGCTTGAGGAACTTGGTTTGGGACTACGTACAGAAGAATAGACAGCCGAGTGCTTGAAGTGAAGGAGGGAAAACAATGGCATACCAAAAGTTGGGCCGTAATTCCAGTGCACGTAAAGCTTTGTTCCGTGACCTGGTAACCGACCTGTTCTTATACGAACGCATTCAGACAACTGAAGCGAAAGCAAAAGAGGTTCGCTCTATTGCTGAAAAACTGATCACTAAAGCGAAAAAGGGAGATCTTCATGCCCGTCGCCAAGTGGCAGCTTATGTTCGCCGCGAAACTATCGATGGTGAGCAAGATGCAATCCAAAAACTGTTTAGCGAATTGTCCGGTCGTTACGCTGAGCGTCCAGGTGGATACACTCGTATCTTGAAACTGGGACCTCGTCGTGGTGACGCAGCGCCAATGGTTTACTTGGAACTGGTAGACCGCGCGTAAAACAGATGAGATGAGGAAAGGGGACAGAATCAACGATTCTGGATTAACCCTTTTTTTCTCTTCATTTCGGAATTCGTGCTGTAATAGAAGCTCCGTAAGGGGCTTCTTTTGCTGTTCGGGATAGGGATATGTATAGTATGGAACAAAGGTGTGGTAATAATGCGGAACTTATGTATGACGTTAACTTATGATGGCACTGCCTATTACGGCTTCCAAGTACAGCCGGGTGGGAATACCATTCAGGATCATCTTGAAGATGCGATTCGTGCTTTAACCGGTGAGAAAGTTAAAATTACAGGTTCAGGCCGAACAGATGCAGGTGTTCACGCCCGCAGACAAATCTTTAATTTTCCTACGGAGTCCCAGATCCCGATTGAACGCTGGTGTATTGCACTCAACTCCAGATTACCCTCCGATATTGTCGTCATTGATGCGATTGAAGTTTCGGATGATTTTCATTCTCGCTATGCAGCGAAAAAGAAAACGTATCGTTATACAGTCAATGCGAATCAATTTCCGGATGTATTCAACAGAAGACTGCAGTATCATCATCATGCGAAGCTTGATATTATGGCAATGCAGGAGGGCCTACGACATTTCATAGGGACGTATGATTTTACCTCTTTTGCTTCACGCAAGTCTCAGAAAGAGAATCATGTCCGTTCGGTATACGAAGCATGGATTGAAGTGGACCGAACAATGTGCAGAGACCATCCGCGCGATCAGGGTGTCATTCACATTTATGTGAGTGGTAACGGCTTTTTGCAGCATATGGTTCGTATCATTGTAGGGACACTGCTGGAGATCGGAGAGGGCAAACGGAAAGCCTCTGATGTACCGAATATGATTGCTGCATGTAATCGATCTGCTGCAGGACCTACTGCAGTTAGCTGCGGTTTAATGCTCTGGGATCTTGAATACAAAAAAGATTAAATTTGGTGAGTGAAAAGCTTAATTAACACTTGCGATTTAATTGCCTATCATGTAATATAAAAGTTGTGTTTTCTTAATGGCTTTCCCACAGCCCCAATTAAGAGGTTCACATCAAATTTACAATCCATCAACACCTAAAGTTATAACTTAACGAACGAAGATAAATGAAAATGATGATTTTGAACATTTTAAGGAGGAACTTTTCATGCGTACTACGTACATGGCGAAGCCTAACGAAGTTGAGCGCCAATGGCACATCATTGATGCTGAAGGCAAAACCCTCGGACGTTTGGCGAGCGAAGCAGCAGCTTTGATTCGCGGCAAACACAAGCCACAATTCACTCCACATGTGGACACTGGCGATTTCGTTGTTATCATCAATGCTGAGAAAATCGTATTGACTGGTAAGAAAATGCAAGGTAAAAAATACTACCGTCACTCAATGCACCCAGGTGGTTTGAAAGTAACTACAGCAGAAGAGATGGTTAAAAACAAACCTGAGCGTATGTTGGAACTGGCTGTTCGCGGTATGCTTCCTAAAACTCGCATGGGCGAGAAAATGAAGTTGAGACTTAAAGCGTACAGAGGCACTGAGCATCCACATGCAGCACAAAAACCAGAAGTTTACGAACTTCGCGGTTAATTAAAAGGAGGACAGTTTCATGGCACAAGTACAATACTATGGGACAGGTCGTCGTAAACATTCGGTAGCACGTGTTCGCCTTGTACCGGGTGAAGGACGCATTGTCATCAATAAACGTGATATTAATGAATACTTCGGTTTGGAAACACTCAAACTGATCGTAAAACAACCACTGAACTTGACAGAAACACTCAACAACTATGACGTTCTTGTTATTGCTCATGGTGGCGGAATCTCCGGTCAAGCCGGCGCAATCCGTCATGGTATCTCCCGCGCTCTGCTCAAAGCAGATCCGGAATACCGTGCTTCCCTGAAAAAAGCAGGATTCCTGACTCGTGACCCACGTATGAAAGAGCGTAAAAAATACGGTCTTAAAGCGGCTCGTCGCGCACCTCAGTTCTCCAAACGTTAATATTAAAAGCCTTTGGCCTCGGTCAAAGGCTTTTTTATATATTCATGACTATTCCGCCATATAGTATATTAGTTTGTGCGATAGCTCTCATACCTCTGATGTCTTCCCCCATGCTTGTGCATTTTTCCATCATTGCCTTTTCAATGTTCTCTTAATGTCCCTCAATACAGTCCTATAATATGTACGTTAATACATCTACAGCTTACTGAACCTCTCTAATCGTTTTAGATCCTTGGATTTGCTCTTACGCTTTTACCCATCGCTCACCACACATTCTACAACAGATCTTTATAAAATCATCAATTAGAGCTCACGCCGGATTTCTTGAATGCACTGGGTTTACTGTTTTTTGTGCTTAAATTTTTATTGCAACCTTATCAGTATTTCTTATGGAAACGATAAAAGTCCCTTACATATCAACCGTTAAATGTCACAAAGCTGATCCCCTTAAAACTTCTGCTTTTCGTCCTTCATCTTCAATCGCCCAGTGAATTTTTTATGTTGCTCTTTGCGACATGAACTATCTAAACCCAGCAGCAGCAAAGGTTTCACAGGCCATGAGATGTTTTTATACCTGCCTAATGATCTGAGCCAACAGCTTTGTTTTTATCTCGTTAACAGAGAAATGAATAAATTGAACCAAAATATTGTGTGAGAGCAACGATCAAAAATGGTCAAAAACTGATTTATTTTACCATATGGCAGGCATTGACATCCCCAATGAAAGATTTATACTAAACATAATTCATATTAGATTAGTCGGCTTTAAGTGTATTGAAATGCAGAATGGGGGAAATTCACAGATGAACTTGTTGGAGAAAGAAGAATTGGCACGGGCAAAGGCAGAGGAACTGGAACATGCCAGTCCAGAGGATATTATTCGGTATGCTATTGAAACATTCCCAAATATCACTTTTGCATGTAGCTTTGGTGCAGAAGATGTTGTTCTTGTAGATATGTTGCAGAAGATCAGCCCATCCACAGACATTTTTTATCTAGATACAGATTTCCACTTTAAAGAAACATACGAAACACGTGATAAGATGCAGGAGAACTACAACCTTGAATTTGTACGCGTGTCACCTAAGATTACTCCGGAAGAGCAGGCAGCTCAACACGGTGAAGAGATGTGGAAGTCTGATCCCAATGGGTGCTGTAACATTCGCAAAGTCGAACCGTTAACACGTATTCTTTCTCAGTATGATGCGTGGATTACAGGTATTCGTAGAGATCAAGCACCAACTCGTGCAAACTCGAAGAAGGTTGAATATGATTCCAAATTTGGCCTGATGAAGTTTAACCCGATTGCGCACTGGACGACTGAGGATGTATGGCAATATATTCGTGACAATAACGTTGTATATAACCCTCTTCATGACCAGAACTACCCAAGTATTGGTTGTGAGCATTGCACACGTCAGGTTATGCCTGGTGAGGACCCTCGTGCTGGACGCTGGTCTGGCAATGATAAGACGGAATGTGGCCTTCATAAATAATAGATATACAAGGAGCTGACAAGATGACATCGATTCTGCCTCATGGAGGTACGCTGGTTCAGCGTATCGTACAAGGAGAAGAACGGGAGCAGTTGTTGCAAGACAGTAAAAACTTATCCTCTTTGCTTATTAATACCTGGACGATATCAGATTTGGATCTGATTGGTGTGGGTGCGTTCTCACCACTAGAAGGTTTCTTGAATGAGGAAGATTATCTTTCGGTGGTGTCTCGCATGCGTCTTGCCGATGGAACAGTCTGGAGTATACCGATTACACTTGCTGTTGATGATAAACAAGCCTCATCCCTCCGAATTGGTGAACGTGTGAAACTTGTTGGTGATCAAGATGGAGTAACTTATGGACTGCTCGAAGTCCAAAGTATATACCAGGTGGATCAGGGTGAAGAAGCCCGGCGTGTATTCAAAACAGATGATCCTGAGCACCCGGGTGTTAAAAAACTGTTGGAGCGTCCTGCAACATACGTAGGAGGTCCAATCCAAGTGTTGAACCGTCCAAAACCTTCGAAATTCGAAGAATTCTATTATGATCCTGCAGATACCCGGAAGATTTTTCAGGAGAAGGGTTGGAAGACGGTAGTTGGTTTTCAGACACGTAATCCGGTCCATCGGGCTCATGAGTACATCCAGAAGAGCGCTATGGAGATTGTCGACGCACTCTTCCTGAATCCGCTTGTTGGAGAGACGAAGTCGGACGATGTTCCCGCAGATGTTCGGATGAAGAGTTATCTGGTATTACTGGAGAACTATTACCCGGCTGATCGTGCGTTCCTTGGTGTGTTCCCCGCAGCGATGCGGTATGCCGGACCACGTGAAGCTATTTTCCATGCGATGGTTCGCAAAAATTACGGGTGTACCCACTTTATTGTTGGTCGTGACCATGCGGGTGTGGGTGATTATTATGGAACATATGAAGCACAGGAGATCTTTACGAACTTTACAGCAGAGGAACTGGGGATCACTCCGTTATTCTTCGAACATAGTTTCTTCTGTACCAAATGTGGAAACATGGCATCCAGCAAAACTTGCCCACATGATAAAGAACACCATATGGCGCTTTCCGGCACCAAAGTACGCGGGCTGCTCCGTGACGGTCAGTGCCCTCCACCTGAATTTACACGTCCTGAGGTAGCTGAGGTACTGATTGAAGGAATGGCGGAGCAAGTCCGGTCCTAGCGGTATATTTGTCCATCTTGTCCCATATAGATGATTAGAGTCATTTATAGGGACGAGGTGGTTTTTTTATGCGTAAAAATATGGGGAAACACTTTGTAGTCTGGATTAGGTTAAAAACAATCAAAAGGGTCATGCTGAGTCTCTGTCTGCTGGCCATGTTAGTGGCGGTAATGTCCTATGAACTGCCTTCCGCAAAGACTTCAGGTTATTGGAGTTTGCCGATGGCGGGTAAAGTTATTGCCATTGATGCAGGACACGGAGGTCCCGATGGAGGAGCGGTAAGTAAACAGGGAGTTATTGAAAAAGATATTAACCTGTCTATCGCCTTGTATGTGAGAGATTATTTGCAACAGGCAGGGGCCTTAGTGGTGATGACAAGAGAAATAGACACGGATTTGGCGGACTCGGACACCAAGGGGTACTCTAAGCGTAAGACGGAAGATCTGAAACAAAGAGTACGGCGGATAGAGGATAAGCAAGCAGATCTCTTTATTAGCATTCACATGAACAGTGTCCCATCCAACCGCTGGAGTGGAGCGCAGGTTTTCTATACAACTAACCATCCGGATAACGAAGGTTTGGCTAATCTGCTTCAACAAGAGATGGTTCGTAATCTGGAGAATACAGATCGAATCGCCAAAACGGTGAATACAGTTTATCTGTTACAGGCGCTGAAGATCCCTTCCGCGCTGGTAGAAGTGGGTTTCCTTTCTCATCCGGAAGAGGCACGTATGCTTGCCGACGAAGCTTATCAACGTAAGGTGGCTGCCTCGATCTATAATGGAATTCTCAGATATTCCTCAGGAGAACGGCCTAAAAGTTAGTCAGAACAAGAAAGGTAATGATATAATTGGATCAGCATACCTAATTACATGCCAATAGATAAAGCTGAGGTGCTGTCTGATGTTATCAAAAGAACAGATACTTGAACTATTACAGCCATTACAAGAACCACAATTGGGAGTAAGTCTGACCGAACTGGAATGGGTTCGAGATATTATGGTGAAAGAAAATCATGTGGCTCTGACCTTAGTGACACTGGAAAATCGACCTGAGGATACAACAGCCTTGAGTGATGCAGCGCGTAATCTGTTGTCCCAGCACGGACTGAAGGATGTGCATATTCGTGTGCGTGCAGCTTCTGAGCATGATCGTGAGAGCCTGAATATGGGACAACCCGATGATGAGCCAGATCGGGACGAAGTGCTCGTAAAAGGTCACGCAGCGGGTCTGGATGGACATGAACTGTTAAGTCCTGAATCAGGTGTTCGTTTTATTGCTGTGGCCAGTGGTAAAGGTGGCGTCGGTAAATCAACGGTAACCGTTAATCTTGCTGCAGCTTTGGCACGTCAAGGCAAAAAAGTGGGCTTAATTGATGCGGATATCTATGGCTTCAGTGTACCCGACATGATGGGGATTGAAGAATATCCGGTCGTTGAAGATGGCGTTATTCAACCGGTTGAACGTTTTGGCGTCAAAGTCATGTCGATGGGCTTCTTTATTCGGGAGAACAATCCGGTAATCTGGCGTGGACCCATGCTAGGTCGGATGCTGCGTCAATTCTTTACGGATGTCCAGTGGGGCAAATTGGATTATATATTACTGGATTTGCCACCAGGTACGGGAGATGTTGCTTTGGATGTGCATCAGATGTTGCCACAGAGCAAGGAAATCATCGTTACCACGCCGCATGCAACAGCAGCTTTTGTCGCAGCACGTGCGGGTGCGATGGCCATTCAGACCGATCATGAGTTACTTGGTGTGGTGGAGAATATGGCTTATTATGAGTGCAGCAGTTGCGGAGAGAAGGATTATGTCTTTGGACGTGGAGGTGGGGGAAGACTTGCAGAAAGTCTGCATACAAGCTTGCTTGCCCAGATTCCATTAGGCACACCGGATAATCATCCATCCGAGCCTGATTTCTCACCTTCTGTGTACAAAGCAGATTCCCGTATAGGGGCTATCTACGATGAAGTGGCCAAGTCCATTGAATCCAAATTCTAATGGTATGAGTGTTATAAATACAAATAAAGCCTGCGTCCATTCGGATGCAGGCTTTTCAGTTTCTGTAATATACCAACATCTACTGTTTATGAACCTCCACCGCTGCCAGAATCTCCACTTCCACCATCTCCGCCATCACTACCCTCTTGCCCTTGCCCTTCTTGTCCTCCTTGCTCTTGCCCCTGTTTTCCGCCACTTTCCACTTTGGGTTGCAATTCGTCCTGCACTACCTTCTTGAGTAAAGTGAGTACTTCCATGCGGAACAACGGGTTTTGCATCACTTCCTGCATGACAGTCATCGTCTGTTTACGATAATCCGGAGTCTTGGTCATATCCATGAACATCTTGGATACTTCTGGTGACTTCATGATGTCTCCAACAGATTTTTGATATGTGGGATCTTTAATCAACTGCATATGAAGTTGTTTGCTTTGGGCGTTAATCACTTTGGCGAATTCCCCGGCAAACTGTGGATCTGTCATGATCTTCTCGAATTCCTTCTGGTATTCGGGAGCTGTGATGGTGTCTTTTACTGCAATACGTATTTGTTCCGAAGATTGCACAGGCATTAACATTTTCATACCAATGGTTCCCGAGCCACCACCCGACCCGCCGCCACCTTCTTCTGACCCGCCGCCTTCACCACTGGATGAGCTTTGACCTGTAAGAGCTTCCTCCACCGCTTTCTTGCCTTCGTCACTTTTCAAAATATCTACAACCATTGTTTTCATCTCTTTATAACTGCCCTGAGGAGGCGAAGAACTCTGATCTGAACCGCAGCCGGCAAGCATGACGGATAGCCCCAGTACGACACAGCATAGCTGCCACAAAGGCCGTTTCATGTGTACAATCCCTCCTTGATTAGATACTGGATGTAGTATGTGATGGGAAAGGGGGAAATATGTTGAGCAATGATGGTTTTTTGCTGAGAAGGTTGGTAAAATAAACACTCGGGGGTGGAAAACTTTTGAATTTACGTAGATGGTTTTTCCTGTTTTGGACAGCCTTGCTTATTGGGGCCGCGGGAGCATTGGGTACAGGATTGATTATGATGCTGGTGAACGGGGAGAAAACAAATGGATTGAATGATTTTCTTCTGTATCTTTTGATCCTATTTGGATCAGGGGTTATGATCAGCGTTTATTCACAAATGGGTTTCTTTGCATATCTGATATTGAATTATATGGGTAAAGGTGTATTTCCAAAGCGCGGTTGGCAGATCGTGCAGATTGTACTAACGGTGTTGGCCCTGCTTGACGTGATGTTTTTACGCCTGTTTGTTGGGGGAGACCGGGAGCGCATATCGGATATTGTGTTAGGTATCATTATTTTGGCAGCCGCAATTGTTACCGCTTACGTTAAAGTAAAGCTCACTCATATCTCCGCGCTTGTACCAACACTCTTTTTCATGATTGCCGTCACCATAGTGGAGACGATCGGCGTATTACGTATTGATGTCAATGCTGCAACCATATTTATTGTGGTTCCCTTGCTCTTATGTAATGCATACCAAATGCTGATATTGCACAGGCTGGTGGATGTATCTACGAACCGGAGTGTAAGTGGAAAGGCAGAACAGTTGAGAGAAAGCCGAGCATAAAATTCGTTTTGCATAAAAACATACCAAAAAGAGCTAACCTGGTTAGCTCTTTTCAACTTTTACACTCTTATTTGAGCTGTAGCCCAAGCAATATACCAATTATTGACCGCTGGCTTGATCACGAACTTCCTTACCTTTCACACTGGAATGGTTAAGCAACTCAGACACGGTTACGAATTCATAGCCCTGGTTTTTTAATTTGTCGATAATGACAGGGAGTGCCTCATGAGTTTGTTTAGAGGAATCACTTGCATGCAGCAGTACGATGTCCCCTGGATGTGCTTTGCTTACTACACGATCAACAATGGTCTGTACACCAGGGTTTTTCCAATCCAAGGAGTCGGTATCCCACTGTACAACCTGATAATTCAAACTATTGGCTACCTGAAGCACTCGCTTGTCAAAGTCCCCGTTGGGCAGACGTATTAATTTCGGTTCTTTCCCTGTTAAATCGGTTAAAATGCTATGAGCTGTCGAAATTTCTTTGCGAATTTCTTCCTCGGTCAGGCTGCTGTAGTTCTCATGTCTGTGACCATGGCTGCCAATTTCATATCCTGCCTCTTTGATGGCAGTAACAATTTCGGGGTGTGTCTTGCTCCAGGGGGACGAAAGGAAAAAGGTTGCCTTCTGCACTTTATTCTCCTGAAGAACTTTCAGAATCGGCTCTGTCCGTTTATCTCCCCAGCTGATGTCAAAGGTAAGTGCAATTACCTTCTTCTCGGTTGGAACGCTGTAGACGGCTGATGGTGCTTCCTCCGAGAATACGGAGACATTGCCACGCTCCAGATAAATAATACCGATCGCAAAGATGGCAGCAACGAAGACAATCAGGTACCGTTTAATCTTTTTGCCGCTAAATACATAGAACGAGTTCATTTCAATAAGCGCCCCTCTCCCATAAGAAATGCTTGTTTACTCTCCAATGTATGCTCGTACTCCCCAGTTATTCGTAACACGAACCTTGTTTGTCCATCATTTTAGATTCTACAGGAGGTTATTATGTTAAAATTCAGTACATTTCTTAGAGATCTTGGTTCCATCCGCAGTGCATTAATCTGGTCCGTAGTTTTGTTTGCTGTTGGAATAGGGGCAGGATGGGTGAGTACAGGGCCTCTAGAAGAACTGTTGTTGAACCAAATCGGAGGTTTACGTGAAGTCAGTGAACGGCTGGAGCAGGGGGGCAATGTGCAATGGAACTTCTTCCTGTTTATCTTTTTCAATAATGCCATCAAAAGTGTACTTGTCATCTATGCCGGTATATTCTTCGGAATTCTGCCTGTCATCTTCCTGCTGATCAATGGGATGGTCCTTGGATTTGTGGTGCACACCACGATGAATTATGGAGCAAGCTTCTATGATATTGTGGTTAAAGGTTTACTTCCGCATGGCATTATTGAGATTCCGGTCATTATTATTGCTTGCGCCTTCGGACTGAAGTTCGGTGGTCTGGTTATCCAAAGCCTTGCACAACTTGGAAGTGACAAGCGAAATATGATGGGAAACCGGTGGAGAGCATTCATGAATAGGACGTTAACGGCATCCTTCTGGGTTGTCATCTTGCTTCTTGTTGCAGCAATCATCGAAAGCACACTTACGTATACTCTGGTGAGAGGATAAAATTTTGTGATGGTTGGCATTCATAAATTTTCAGAAAGTTGACCATAACAATAAAACGGGTTCCAGCAGCACCCACAAAAAGCGAATGCACGGGTGTTGCATGAAACTTCTGTAAGTGTGATAAAGAGGCTATGCACAAAAAGGAGAACTCTAATGCTGGGTATGTTGTTTAACGATAAGGAATGCAAGGAATTAGACTATGTGCTACGTAAAGAATTAGATGAAATGCTGTTCGATCTGAGTGATAATCGTCTTGACCAAGAGATCAAATATGCTATCGCGAGCCGATATAAGACTGTGTTCCGCATGTATGCACGCTTTGCCCCGCCAAAAGAGTTGTCCAAGTATGCAAGAGGTGGAAAACTGAAAAAGTCGAAGCCGTAATGCTGAAGCTGGTCATATATTCGATTTACAGTAGTGGAAGTGAGGTGCGGCTCTCAATAGCGGGTGCTGTACCTCTGAACCATGAAAATGCGAAATTGTTGGGGGGTTCACTACTTTTTGTCGAAAAAGGGTTGACCTTTCTAATTTCATATGGTAAATTAATTTTCGTTCCTTTTTTAGGAGTGGTTCACCGAAAAAAGCATGAAAATAAAGCGATTGAAAAGAATTGAAAAAATAATGCTTGCAAAGAGAACTTCAACATGATATATTATAAAAGTCGCCGCTGAAACGACGACAACATGAAAAACAGAACTAAATTGAATGTTTGATCTTTGAAAACTGAACAACGAGTGAGTAAACATTCTGCTTGCAGAATGACGCGAAAGTTGAAGACAAGCCTTGGCTTGAATCGACTGGAGCACAAATGAGATTTTTAATCTCGTCAGATTCAAAATGAGCTTATCGCTCTTTTCAATACTTTATTGGAGAGTTTGATCCTGGCTCAGGACGAACGCTGGCGGCATGCCTAATACATGCAAGTCGAGCGGAGTTGATAGGGAGCTTGCTTCCTTGATACTTAGCGGCGGACGGGTGAGTAACACGTAGGCAACCTGCCCTCAAGTTTGGGACAACTACCGGAAACGGTAGCTAATACCGAATAGTTGTTTTCTTCGCCTGAAGGAAACTGGAAAGACGGAGCAATCTGTCACTTGGGGATGGGCCTGCGGCGCATTAGCTAGTTGGTGGGGTAACGGCTCACCAAGGCGACGATGCGTAGCCGACCTGAGAGGGTGATCGGCCACACTGGGACTGAGACACGGCCCAGACTCCTACGGGAGGCAGCAGTAGGGAATCTTCCGCAATGGGCGAAAGCCTGACGGAGCAATGCCGCGTGAGTGATGAAGGTTTTCGGATCGTAAAGCTCTGTTGCCAGGGAAGAACGCTTGGGAGAGTAACTGCTCTCAAGGTGACGGTACCTGAGAAGAAAGCCCCGGCTAACTACGTGCCAGCAGCCGCGGTAATACGTAGGGGGCAAGCGTTGTCCGGAATTATTGGGCGTAAAGCGCGCGCAGGCGGTCATTTAAGTCTGGTGTTTAATCCCGGGGCTCAACCCCGGATCGCACTGGAAACTGGGTGACTTGAGTGCAGAAGAGGAGAGTGGAATTCCACGTGTAGCGGTGAAATGCGTAGATATGTGGAGGAACACCAGTGGCGAAGGCGACTCTCTGGGCTGTAACTGACGCTGAGGCGCGAAAGCGTGGGGAGCAAACAGGATTAGATACCCTGGTAGTCCACGCCGTAAACGATGAGTGCTAGGTGTTAGGGGTTTCGATACCCTTGGTGCCGAAGTTAACACATTAAGCACTCCGCCTGGGGAGTACGGTCGCAAGACTGAAACTCAAAGGAATTGACGGGGACCCGCACAAGCAGTGGAGTATGTGGTTTAATTCGAAGCAACGCGAAGAACCTTACCAGGTCTTGACATCCCTCTGACCGGTACAGAGATGTACCTTTCCTTCGGGACAGAGGAGACAGGTGGTGCATGGTTGTCGTCAGCTCGTGTCGTGAGATGTTGGGTTAAGTCCCGCAACGAGCGCAACCCTTATATTTAGTTGCCAGCACTTCGGGTGGGCACTCTAGATAGACTGCCGGTGACAAACCGGAGGAAGGTGGGGATGACGTCAAATCATCATGCCCCTTATGACCTGGGCTACACACGTACTACAATGGCCGGTACAACGGGCTGCGAAATCGCGAGATGGAGCCAATCCCAACAAAGCCGGTCTCAGTTCGGATTGCAGGCTGCAACTCGCCTGCATGAAGTCGGAATTGCTAGTAATCGCGGATCAGCATGCCGCGGTGAATACGTTCCCGGGTCTTGTACACACCGCCCGTCACACCACGAGAGTTTATAACACCCGAAGTCGGTGGGGTAACCGCAAGGAGCCAGCCGCCGAAGGTGGGATAGATGATTGGGGTGAAGTCGTAACAAGGTAGCCGTATCGGAAGGTGCGGCTGGATCACCTCCTTTCTATGGAGAATCGTTTCCCGAGTGGAAACATTCAAATAAGTAGGTTCTTAGAACCTACAACAGCGATTCATTTTGGTCTATCACTTCGGTGTGGATGAAATGAAGAGCAAAGCAACTCACTCGTTGCTCAGTTTTGAGAGCTTAAACTCTCAAACGTTTGGTGGCGATAGCGAAGGGGTTCCACACGTTCCCATCCCGAACACGACCGTTAAGCCCTTCAGCGTCAATGGTACTTGGACCGCAGGGTCCTGGGAGAGTAGAACGCCGCCAAGCGTAACCCATTTTGGGTTAAAATAGTATATGTAATGTGGGCCCTTAGCTCAGTTGGTTAGAGCGCACCTCTGATAAGGGTGAGGCCGGTGGTTCGAGTCCACCAGGGCCCACCATCTATACCTTTAAACTTTATATGGGGCCATAGCTCAGCTGGGAGAGCGCCTGCCTTGCAAGCAGGAGGTCAGCGGTTCGATCCCGCTTGGCTCCACCAAAAATGTTTTACAAGTTTGTTCTTTGAAAACTAGATATCGAAACGAAACAAACGCGAATTAGAACATTCCTTTAAGCTGAACTTGTGCAAACAAGTCAAGTGTATAAAGGTAGTTAAATTGCTTTTGTGATGGTATCGGGTGAGAGTGACTTTTGGCTTTGCGCAAGCAAACCAAGGGAAGCGAACGACCGAAACCGGAACAAAATGGTTAAGCTACTAAGAGCACACGGAGGATGCCTAGGCGCTAGGAGCCGATGAAGGACGTGGCGAACAACGAAACTGCCTCGGGGAGCTGTAAGCAAGCTTTGATCCGGGGGTGTCCGAATGGGGAAACCCAGCTGGGGTAATTTCCAGTTACTCATAACTGAATACATAGGTTGTGTAGAGGCATACCAGGGGAACTGAAACATCTAAGTACCCTGAGGAAGAGAAAACAATAGTGATTCCGTCAGTAGCGGCGAGCGAACGCGGAGAAGCCCAAACCAGAGAGCTTGCTCTTTGGGGTTGTGGGACGTCTCACATGGAGTTACAAAGGAACCGGTTAAGCGAAGAGGTCTGGAAAGGCCCGCCAAAGAAGGTAAAAGCCCTGTAGTTGAAAGTCTGTTCCCTCCGAGACGGATCCCGAGTAGTGCGGGGCACGTGAAACCCCGTATGAATCCGGCAGGACCATCTGCCAAGGCTAAATACTTCCTAGCGACCGATAGTGAAGCAGTACCGTGAGGGAAAGGTGAAAAGCACCCCGGAAGGGGAGTGAAATAGAACCTGAAACCGTGTGCTTACAAAAAGTCAGAGCCCGTTTTAGGGGTGATGGCGTGCCTTTTGTAGAATGAACCGGCGAGTTACGTTCCCGTGCAAGGTTAAGGTGAAGAGCCGGAGCCGCAGCGAAAGCGAGTCTGAATAGGGCGACTTAGTACGTGGACGTAGACCCGAAACCGGGTGATCTACCCCTGTCCAGGGTGAAGGTGCGGTAACACGCACTGGAGGCCCGAACCCACGCATGTTGAAAAATGCGGGGATGAGGTGGGGGTAGCGGAGAAATTCCAATCGAACTCGGAGATAGCTGGTTCTCCCCGAAATAGCTTTAGGGCTAGCCTCGGAAAACAGAGTCGTGGAGGTAGAGCACTGATTGGGTGCGGGGCCCGCAAGGGTTACCAAGCTCAGTCAAACTCCGAATGCCATAGACTTACTTCCGGGAGTCAGACAGTGAGTGCTAAGATCCATTGTCAAAAGGGAAACAGCCCAGACCATCAGCTAAGGTCCCCAAGTGTGTGTTAAGTGGGAAAGGATGTGGAGTTGCACAGACAACCAGGATGTTGGCTTAGAAGCAGCCACCATTGAAAGAGTGCGTAATAGCTCACTGGTCGAGTGACTCTGCGCCGAAAATGTAACGGGGCTAAACACACCACCGAAGCTATGGCTTGATGCTTTGCATCAGGGGTAGGGGAGCGTTGTATAAGGGTTGAAGGTGTACCGTAAGGAGCGCTGGACATTATACAAGTGAGAATGCCGGTATGAGTAACGAAAAGATCAGTGAGAATCTGATCCGCCGAAAGCCTAAGGGTTCCTGAGGAAGGCTCGTCCGCTCAGGGTAAGTCGGGACCTAAGGCGAGGCCGAAAGGCGTAGTCGAAGGACAACAGGTCGAAATTCCTGTACCACCGTAAGCCGTTATGAGCAATGGGGGGACGCAGTAGGGTAGTGACGCGGACTGATGGATGTCCGTCTAAGCAGTGAGGCTGATGTGTAGGCAAATCCGCACATTGTAAGGCTGAGCTGTGATGGGGAGCGAAAATTATAGTAGCGAAGGTCATGATCTCACACTGCCAAGAAAAGCCTCTAGCCAGGTGATGGTGCCCGTACCGCAAACCGACACAGGTAGGCGAGAAGAGTATTCTAAGGCGCGCGGAAGAACTCTCGTTAAGGAACTCGGCAAAATGACCCCGTAACTTCGGGAGAAGGGGTGCCCCGGTAGTGTGAATAGCACGAGGGGGCCGCAGTGAAAAGGCCCAAGCGACTGTTTAGCAAAAACACAGGTCTGTGCGAAGCCGTAAGGCGAAGTATACGGGCTGACGCCTGCCCGGTGCTGGAAGGTTAAGGGGAGTGGTTAGGGAGTAATCCCGAAGCTGTGAACCGAAGCCCCAGTAAACGGCGGCCGTAACTATAACGGTCCTAAGGTAGCGAAATTCCTTGTCAGGTAAATTCTGACCCGCACGAATGGCGTAACGACTTGGGCGCTGTCTCAACGAGAGATCCGGTGAAATTTTAATACCTGTGAAGATGCAGGTTACCCGCGACAAGACGGAAAGACCCCATGGAGCTTTACTGCAGCTTGATATTGAATTTGGGTACGATCTGTACAGGATAGGTGGGAGCCTTTGAAGTGTGAGCGCCAGCTTGCATGGAGGCAACGTTGGGATACCACCCTGATCGTATCTAGGTTCTAACCTGGTACCGTAATCCGGTGCGGGGACAGTGTCAGGTGGGCAGTTTGACTGGGGCGGTCGCCTCCTAAAGAGTAACGGAGGCGCCCAAAGGTTCCCTCAGAATGGTTGGAAATCATTCGAAGAGTGCAAAGGCATAAGGGAGCTTGACTGCGAGACCTACAAGTCGAGCAGGGACGAAAGTCGGGCTTAGTGATCCGGTGGTACCGCATGGAAGGGCCATCGCTCAACGGATAAAAGCTACCCTGGGGATAACAGGCTTATCTCCCCCAAGAGTCCACATCGACGGGGAGGTTTGGCACCTCGATGTCGGCTCATCGCATCCTGGGGCTGAAGTAGGTCCCAAGGGTTGGGCTGTTCGCCCATTAAAGCGGTACGCGAGCTGGGTTCAGAACGTCGTGAGACAGTTCGGTCCCTATCTGTCGTGGGCGTAGGAAATTTGAGAGGAGCTGTCCTTAGTACGAGAGGACCGGGATGGACGTACCGCTGGTGTACCAGTTGTTCCGCCAGGAGCACCGCTGGGTAGCTATGTACGGACGGGATAAACGCTGAAAGCATCTAAGCGTGAAGCCCCCCTCAAGATGAGATTTCCCAGTATGTAAGACCCCTTGAAGACGACGAGGTAGATAGGCTGGGGGTGGAAGTGCAGCAATGCATGGAGCTGACCAGTACTAATCGGTCGAGGGCTTATCCAATAGCAAGTTGTAATTCGCATGTTTCGTTTCGAATCTAGTTTTCAGAGAACAACACTCTGAATGTAAGCTACGCGTTTGGTGGCGATGGCGGAGGGGTTCCACACGTACCCATCCCGAACACGACCGTTAAGCCCTCTAGCGCCGATGGTACTTGGACCGCAGGGTCCTGGGAGAGTAGGACGCCGCCAAGCGAACTCTTTCATCATACATAGAAAACAGGCTCTGCATGTGGACGTTGTACGATGAATTGCATTTGCAGTGCAAATGCATATTATTCCCTGATAGCTCAGTTGGTAGAGCACTCGACTGTTAATCGAGTTGTCACAGGTTCGAGCCCTGTTCGGGGAGCCATTTGCTCTCATAGCTCAGTAGGTAGAGTGCATCCATGGTAAGGATGAGGTCACCGGTTCGATCCCGGTTGAGAGCTTTGGAAATGGGGCCCGTTGGTCAAGGGGTTAAGACACCTCCCTTTCACGGAGGTAACAGGGGTTCGAATCCCCTACGGGTCATATAGTTGGAGGCTTAGCTCAGCTGGGAGAGCATCTGCCTTACAAGCAGAGGGTCGGGGGTTCGATCCCCTCAGCCTCCACCATATTTTTTATTGGGGATTAGCCAAGCGGTAAGGCAACGGACTTTGACTCCGTCATGCATAGGTTCAAATCCTATATCCCCAGCCATTTTAGTATGAGTCATTAGCTCAGTTGGTAGAGCACCTGACTTTTAATCAGGGTGTCGAAGGTTCGAGCCCTTCATGACTCACCATCATATGCGCGTGTGGCGGAATTGGCAGACGCACTAGACTTAGGATCTAGCGTCTTTGACGTGGGGGTTCAAGTCCCTCCACGCGCATCCTTTATTTGCGGAAGTGGCTCAGCGGTAGAGCATCGCCTTGCCAAGGCGAGGGTCGCGGGTTCGATTCCCGTCTTCCGCTCCAATATTTTGCGCCCTTAGCTCAGCTGGATAGAGCGTTTGACTACGAATCAAAAGGCCGGGAGTTCGAATCTCTCAGGGCGCGCCATTATTTTTTTAGTATCGGGATGTAGCTCAGCTTGGTAGAGCACCTGGTTTGGGACCAGGGGGTCGCATGTTCAAATCGTGTCATCCCGATTTTTGTTTATGCGGGTGTAGTTCAATGGTAGAACTTTAGCCTTCCAAGCTAATAGCGTGGGTTCGATTCCCATCACCCGCTTACAGGATATAACGAAAGAGCCTTTGCAGATGCAGAGGCTTTTTTACTTTTGTTAACGTAAGAATTAGCAGTTATTTTATGTAAGGTACAAGTACAGGTTTATTAAAAAAAGAGCCAAGACCCTTTACTATCCAAATAGGGGGTCTTGGCTCTTCTGTTTATCTCTGTGGATGAGCTGCCTCTAAAACGTAGCAGCTATTGTATAGTGAAGAGCGCACAATTTAACGTTCGTTACGATCCGTCACTCTTTTACGCATGCCAGCTAGCCCCAGTAGTCCCAACAAACCAAGCCAGCCCCAATCCATACCATTATCACGGTCGTTCGTAGTGGCGTTCGCCCGAACATTGTTGGTACGATAGTCACCATTGTTGCGGTAGTTTCCATCCATATTCATATTCATGTTGGAATTAGTGTTTGTGCGGTCCATGTAGTTGGTGTCCTGATAAGAGCGAACACGTGAACCGTTGGTGTTGGTATCCACACCTTTGGACATTTGACCATCAGCAGCAGCAGGGCCTGCCATCGCGGCCACCAGAAGCACGGAAGCAATAATTGTTGTACCCTTCTTCATCATTTAAGTTCCTCCTTTTTAGTAAGAGCTATAGATTAATCTGCCCAAAAAGCTAAGAACATTATGTAGAAATGGTCTGTTAAGATATCCCTACAATTACAGTAGGTTAGGAACATACATAAGAAAGACCCCTGGTAAGCAGACTTGTATTGGGAAGGAATTTTTAATTTTATCTTTAATTTATTACATCACTGTGGTAAAGTATACAAAAGCTTGCTTTGCCGGTCATGTTTCTTTGTATATCATCTGTTCTCAAATAATGAAATTATACGGTTTAACCTTACGATCAGGTACGATGGATCATATCTAAAGTAACTGTATATTTATAAATTTTTAAGCATAGGTATGAGACATTTGATTTATCTAAAGTACGTGAAAAAGGTATCATGCGACAGCATATGACCATTAATTGAAGCAGAACAAGAAAATGAATAAAAAAGCGTGTTTTTGTGCTGTAAATCGGGGATAATCCCCATTTTTTCTAGTAGAAAAATAAAGATTTTCGTACCATTTTATTGTATGATGTTATGAAGGTGTCAAATTTACGCGTACGAATGGAACGATCAGATGGGAGGATAAGCATGACTGAAACTATGGTAACCGCCAGCAAAAGCCAATCCAACAACCTGCTTCGGCGAGACGTGCGGTTCCTGGGCAATATACTCGGAGAAGTTCTTGTCCATCAAGGCGGCACGGAGCTTCTAGATATCGTTGAGAAGATTCGGGAAACGAGCAAATCGTTGCGTGCAGAATTTCTGCCAGAACTCTATGCAGAGTTCAAAACGATGATCCAGGAATTAGACTCGGACAATCGTCACCAGGTTATTCGGGCTTTCGCTATTTATTTTCAATTAGTTAATATTGCTGAACAAAACCATCGGATCCGGCGTAAACGGGATTATGAACGTTCTGCTGGGGACGCTGTGCAGCCAGGATCGATTGAGAAAGCAGTACAGGATCTTAAGGAACGTGGACTGTCTCATACAGAGGTGGAAGAGATTCTTGATGATTTGTCACTGGAACTCGTTATGACAGCTCACCCAACCGAAGCCATGCGCCGGGTTATTCTGGACATCCACAAGCGGATATCCGAAGATGTCATGTCACTTGATAATCCTACGCTGACGTTGCGTGAACGTGAACAGTTGCGGGAGAAGTTGCTGAACGAAGTCATTACACTATGGCAGACTGATGAGCTTCGTGACCGTAAACCGACTGTGCTTGATGAAGTGCGGAACGGGATGTATTACTTTCATGAAACGTTGTTCCACGTACTTCCGGATGTATATCAGGAGCTGGAACGCTGCCTGAACAAATTTTATCCTGACCATGACTGGCATGTGCCGACGTATTTGCGGTTCGGTTCCTGGATCGGTGGAGACCGGGATGGAAATCCTTCGGTAACTTCAGATGTAACATGGCAGACACTGTTGATGCAACGCAAGCTCGCTTTGCGTGAATACCAACGGATTATGATTGAACTTATGGGCCATCTCAGCTTCAGCACGAACATCATTCACGTATCGGATGAGCTGGTGCAGTCGATTGAGCAGGACCGTAATTCTGTTACATTGAAAAAAGTGGATATCTGGCGGAATGAAAAAGAGCCATACCGCATCAAATTGGCTTATATGATTGCCAAGCTGAACAATGTACTGGACGAGAACAAATTAGGTCAGCCTGACCGTTATCATAGCGCACAGGATTTGATTGATGAACTGATGATTATTGATCGAAGTCTGCGCCATCATTTTGCCGATTACGTAGCAGATACAACCATTCGCAAAATGATTCGTCAAGTCGAGTTGTTTGGTTTCCATACCGCAGCATTGGATGTGCGTCAGCACAGTAAGGAACATGAAAATGCGATGTCGGAGATTTTGGCGAAAATGAACATTGTAGAGGATTATGCGCGTCTGACTGAAGACGGTAAAATCGATCTGCTTGCTCGTTTGCTGGATGATCCACGTCCGCTTACTTCTCCTTATCACCAATACACGGAGGGAACCAAAGAATGTCTGGATGTCTTCCGTACCATTAAGCGTGCCCAAAACGAATTTGGGAACGGCTGTATCACAAGTTACCTGATCAGTATGACGCAGGGCGCAAGTGATTTGCTGGAGGTTATGGTATTTGCCAAGGAAGTGGGCTTATTCACCAAAGGACACAATGGTGAGGTTGTATCTACTCTTCAAGCGGTACCACTGTTTGAAACGATTGATGATCTACATGCGGCTTCGGACATTATGCAGAAGCTGTTCAACCTTCCTGTATACCGCGCAAGCGTAAAAGGACGGAATGAACTGCATGAAATCATGCTTGGTTATTCTGACAGTAACAAGGATGGCGGAGTGGTTACAGCCAACTGGGAACTGCGTGTAGCAATGAATGCCATCACGGCTGTAGGTAATGAACATGGCGTTAAGCTGAAGTTCTTCCATGGACGTGGCGGGGCTCTGGGACGTGGCGGCATGCCACTCAACCGCAGTATTCTTGCTCAACCACCACATACGATTGGTGGGGGCATCAAGATTACGGAGCAGGGAGAGGTTATTTCTTCCCGTTATTCCCTTCAGGGGATTGCATACCGCAGTCTGGAGCAGGCAACTTCGGCTCTAATCACAGCAGCACTTAATGGGCTTGAGCCGCAAGAGTCAGCATCCGAGCGTCATTGGGACAGCATCATCAAAGAGATTTCGGAAGTATCTCTGACGAAATATCAGGATCTGATTTTCCGTGATCCAGACTTCTTCACATTCTTCAAAGAATCAACGCCGCTTCCGGAGGTTGGTGAGCTGAACATTGGCTCCCGTCCATCCAAGCGTAAAAATAGTGATAAGTTTGAAGATCTGAGAGCGATCCCTTGGGTATTCGCATGGACTCAAAGTCGTTATCTGCTTCCGGCATGGTATGCGGCAGGAACAGGATTGCAAAGTTACTATCAGGGTAAAGAGGAAAATCTGGTTGTCCTGAAAGAAATGTATGCAAGCTTCCCATTCTTCCGTACATTAATTGATACGGTACAGATGGCCGTAGCCAAGGCAGATCTGGTGATTGCCAAAGAATATTCAGCAATGACTTCGAACAAGGAAGCCCGTGATCGCATATACGGTCAGATTGAAGCCGAATTCAAACTCACAAAAGAGTTGATCCTGAAAATTACCGGAGAAGCTGAAATTCTGGATGATGTACCGGTTATTCAAGAATCCATTCGTCTTCGTAACCCTTATGTAGATCCGTTGTCCTACATGCAAGTTCAACTTCTGAGCGAGCTCAGAGATATGCGTGAACGTGGTGAGGATGATACGGAACTGCTCAGAGAAGTGTTGCTGACAATTAACGGCATCGCTGCAGGACTGCGTAACACAGGTTGATGATTGAACTGCTTCATTTGAATAATCATATGTAACAAAGAACCCATTACTTTGTTGAATAAAAGCTCCATTCTCTGCTCTACGGAGTGAGAGATGAAACGGGACTCCTGCGGGAGTTCCCGTTTTTACTGTTTTTGGCGGATATTTGTCATACAGTCTTGATTTTTGACCAAAGTTGATTTACGATTTGATTGGTGAATTACAAGTGTGGACGGGTATCAGAAGACGGAAGACCCATCAGCATGTCTGGGGGAATAAGGGTGGACAATTTGGAGAACAGGCTTGTGAAATTGGTGCTCAAGGGAGACCAGAGAGCCTTCGCAGAAATCGTTGAACTATATAAGGACAAGCTATTTCATTTGGCATACCGGATGCTGAACAATCGTCATGAAGCTGAAGACGTTGTGCAGGAGACGTTTTTGCGTGTGTTTCGTAATATGGAGAAGTACGATCCGAACCAGAAGTTCTCAACCTGGATATACCGGATCGCAACGAATCTGTGTATTGACCGACTGCGCAGAAAGAAACCTTCATACTCTTTGGATGCTGAACTGAATGACCAGGAAGGATCTGATGGTTATGCGATGCTCCCGAGTGATGATCGTACACCGGAGAGTGAAGCGCTCCTGTCAGAAACGCAGACACTCATTCGTGAGGCTATTGACAGTTTGCCAGCCAAGTATAAGTCCGTTATGATTTTGAGATATTTACAGGACTTGTCGCTACAGGAAATCAGTGACGTGACAGGTATGCCCGTAACAACGATTAAGACACGCGTTCATCGGGGCCGTGATTTTCTACGTAAAAAATTGGAGTACAAGTTATAAATGTTAAACGCTTTTAAATATGGGCGAAATTATTTGAAACATATCCGAAACGGATGCGTATGTAATGTATGCAAGTCTTATGCGTGCTTTTTAATGGCACATGGACTAAGTGATTTAAGAAAGGATTGGCTCTCATATGGATTGCAACTCGGCCGTCTCTTTAATGCATGAATGTTTGGATGAGTCGTTGTCCCCGGCCCAGAAGGTTGAACTGAAAAGTCACCTTGTGATCTGTCCGGATTGTCGCATGCGCTTTAAAGAGTTGGAACAGACGGAAATGCTACTCTTTGCCATGAAACACTATTCACCGTCTGCCTCTGATGAGCTGACCAATCGAATTATGAATGCTCTGCCCCAGCCCAAGAGACAGCAAGCATGGCTCAAATGGGTCAAAGGACATCCCGCGCTGACGGCGGCAGCCTTCTTTTTGGTCGTGATGCTCTTTAGCGCCTTGAATTTCTGGAATCAGAATAACGAGATGGTTGTTAAGGGAAATAATCTGGACCAGATCGTGATTCAGGGTAACACGGTTATTGTTCCTGAAGGTAAGTCAATTGCTGGCGATCTTACGATAGAAAATGGAACCGCACAAGTATATGGTGATGTGAACGGCAATCTGACGGTTATCGATGGACAACTGTTTCAGGCTTCAACCGCGCATATTTCAGGTCAGGTGAAAAGTATTGATCAGGCGCTGGACTGGTTCTGGTACAAAATAACCAATATGGTAAATGAAGTGGCTTATCGCTAGAACAGGGTAAAATCTTCAATGGTATATACCAAGCAGGGTACCTCCAGATTGCATGGGGTACTCTTTTTTTATACGCAAACTTTGTAATTCATGGGAAATGTGATGTTTATGTGCAGTTTGAGACTGCCGTAACTTGCAACCTGAACGTTAACGTTATAACCTAGATACTAAAGAGAACATACTACTACATATAGATACGCATTTTGCACAAATCGAATGATGCAAAACGCGGAGACAAAGGATTATATAAAATCCTAATGGGTTAATATGAGATCAGGGTTTACTCATCAATGGGGATAGCGGGGGCTGGCTTATGAATTATTTTGCTGACTTAACGTGGACAGAGTCCATTAAGGACGTTATCGATATATTGATAGTTACCTATATTATGTACAAACTGATTTTGCTTGTGCGGGGGACACGTGCGGTTCAGCTCCTGAAAGGGATTCTGTTCCTTGTGCTGATCTGGGCATTAAGTACGTGGCTAAACCTGTATACGCTCAAGTGGTTAATGAACCAGATGTTTACGTTTGGTGTCGTTGCGGTGTTCATTATCTTTCAGCCGGAACTGCGTCGTGGTCTGGAGCAATTGGGACGCGGTAAGCTGTTTGGACGTTCAGCGGCAGCGAGTGATGAAGAATTAACCGTGTTAATTGGTGAGATTATTAAGTCTGTTAATTATTTGTCACGGCGTAAAATTGGCGCTTTGGTCGTGTTTGAACGTGAAACGGGTCTGAACGATTACACGGAATCGGGCATTAAGATGCAATCTCTGGTCAGCTCAGAGCTGATGATTAACATCTTTATT
Organism: Paenibacillus sp. SRL342; assembly: GCF_984798905.1. Lineage (NCBI taxonomy): Bacteria > Bacillati > Bacillota > Bacilli > Caryophanales > Paenibacillaceae > Paenibacillus > Paenibacillus sp. SRL342. Next base: position 6,228,091 of record NZ_OZ481790.1, on the reverse strand, counting down.
CCAAATACACCGCTCCATGATGGAGCCGTTATTATACAGGGAAAACAGATTTCGGCGGCAGCTTGTTATTTGCCATTATCAGAGAATCCTTTTATCAGTAAGGAATTGGGAACACGTCATCGTGCAGCAATCGGGATTACCGAAGTTGCAGATGCGATCTGTTTGGTTGTCTCCGAGGAGACAGGACAAGTGTCACTTGCAATGAATGGACAGGTCGTTCGTGATATTAAGGAAGAATCGCTGATTGCCAAACTGTATGAGGAGTTGCGCCCTACATCCAATCTGAAAAAGAATGGCTGGACAACCTTCTGGAAACGGAAGGGAGGACGTAACAATGGATAAGTGGTTTAACAATAATAACTTTGCCAAAATACTTGCACTTGCGGTGAGCCTGCTACTCTGGTTCATGATTCATCTGGATGAGGTACCAACCACCCCTACGATTACAACAGGGACAACCAACAAGGTTGTGGAACGTACGGTGCCTGTTCAACCTTATGGATTAGACAGCAACAGCTATGTGCTTACTTCATTAAGTACGGATGAGGTCCGGCTGGAGATCAAAGGACAGCGCTCGATGTTGACATCGGTTTTTACGAATGATGATTACAAGGTACTGGTCGATCTGAGTCAGGTGAAAGATGGGTCCAATACACTGCCACTCGTACCTGATCTGCCTTCCGGTGTAGAAGTGGTCAGCATGGAACCTTCCATGGTTACGGTGAATGTAGAAAAATTGGGCACCAAATCCTTCAATGTGAATATTGTACCCGAAGGGGAACCATCCGCCGGATACAGCGCTGGAACGCCCGTAATTGAACCTTCGACGCCAGTTAAGGTAACTCTGCCCGAAGGGCAACTCGAGGCTGTAGCGAAGATCCAGGGCAGTGTGAGCGTGAAAGATGCGAAGGAAGATGTCATACAGAAAAAAGTGAAACTTCAAGCATACGATGCTGAAGGCAAAGTCCTTGAAAATGCGATTATAACGCCTCAAACGGTTGAAGTCCGTGTTCCGGTCAATCAGCCCTATACATCTGTACCCTTAAGAATCAAATATTCGGGACAGCTTCCGGAAGGCCTGGTACTCTCCACAGTAGAGCCAAGCGTGAAAGAAGTCTCGGTTTATGGATCAGAGAATGCGCTTGCGGGTATACAGGCCTACGACCAAGTAACCCTTGATCTAACGCAGTTTGAGCAGTCAGGTACGTCGACAGTTAACGTGGACTTGACGCCGCCTTCCGGTTTTGAGAAAATCGAGCCTAGTTCGATTCAGATCAAGGTAACCATATCCCCATTTGACGAGGCGGAGGAGACAACCAAAGTCTTTCCGAACGTCCCCATCACACTTACCGGTGCGGGGAATGGGCTTGAAGGTACACTCGTTACGCCTAAAAGTGGCGGTCTGAACCTTACGCTTACAGGCTCGGCAAGTATGCTTGAGGGTCTGAGTAGTGATGATCTCACGTTGACGGGGGATCTTGCTGGACTTGCGGTCGGAACGCATGAGATTAAGCTTGAAGCCGACCTGCCCCGTTATGCCAAACTGGATGAATCATCTAATGCTCTGAGTGCAACGGTCAAAATTAGCGAAAAGGCTGAGGACACCACAACTACGCCTAGCGAAGATCCGACTGACGAGGGAACGGTAGCACCTGACCCTTCACCAGCCGAGGTCGAAAACGGGGAAACCGAGCCTGTTCCTGATGAAGAAGAAACGGAATCGAATACGGATACTCAGGATCAGAGTCAACAGGGGAGCACAACCAATCGAGGTAATTTAAATAATAACAGTGGTAGTAGCAGTAAAAGTGGCTCAAATCCGTAAACGTTCTAATTTTAAAATTCTTAAAAAATAATAATAGTGCTCGTATATGATGCGAATAGAAGGAGTTAAATCATGGGGAAATATTTTGGTACAGACGGTGTAAGAGGGGTTGCCAATAAAGAGTTAACGGCAGAGCTGGCTTACAGCATTGGACGTTGTGGTGGTTACGTGCTTGCAGGTGGTGTGGAAAGACCAAAAGTGGTTATCGGCATGGATACTCGAATCTCGGGATTGATGTTGGAATCCGCACTGGTTGCAGGTCTGTTGTCCATTGGCGCTGATGTGATCCGTCTGGGCGTTGTATCCACTCCGGGAGTGGCGTATATTGCACGTTTGTTGAAAGCTGACGCGGGCGTGATGATCTCAGCTTCCCACAATCCGGTTGAGGATAACGGAATCAAGTTCTTTGGCGGAGATGGCTTCAAGCTGTCTGATGAAACAGAGAACCGGATTGAAGAACTGATGGATGCGGAGACAGATCAATTGCCACGGCCAGTTGGTGGCGGTCTGGGTACTGTAACGACAGATGAAGAATCCCGTTATCGTTACCTTGATTTCCTGAAAACGACTGTAAATGAATCGTTCTCTGGACTTAAAATTGTTCTGGACTGTGCAAACGGAGCAGCTTATGAGCTGGCACCGAAATTGTTCAGTGAACTTGGTGCAGAAGTCATTGCCATTGGCGCTGAGCCTAACGGCCTGAATATTAATGAGCAATGTGGATCAACTCATCCAGAGAACCTGAAACAAGAAGTGCTTAAACATAAAGCGGATCTGGGTCTTGCTTTTGACGGGGATGCGGATCGTCTGATTGCTATTGATGAGACAGGCGCTGAGGTGGATGGAGACTTCATTCTGTGTATCTGCGGTGATGCGATGAATCGTGCAGGCAAGTTGAAGGACAGTACTGTTGTATCGACCGTTATGAGTAACATCGGATTCTACAAAGCAACGGAGAAACTTGCACTGAAAACAGCTAAAACGGCAGTAGGTGACCGTTATGTGATGGAGGAAATGCGTCGCGGCGGTTACAACTTGGGCGGAGAGCAGTCTGGTCATGTTATTTTCCTGGATTACAATACAACTGGAGACGGTATGCTGACTGCGATTCAACTCGTGGATACGCTCAAGGCTTCCGGTAAAAAACTGAGTGAACTAAAAGCGCTAATGACCCAGTACCCACAAGTATTGGTGAATGTGCGTGTTGAAGATAAGAGCAAATACGAGGGTAATGCTGCAATCGAGCAAGCTATCGCTACAGTAGAACAACAACTCGGGGATAATGGACGTGTACTCGTTCGTGCTTCAGGTACTGAATCTCTGATCCGTGTTATGGCGGAAGGACCAGATAAAGACGAACTTGAACAATTTGTGTCTCAAATCGCAGATGTAGTGCAAAAAGAACTGGTATAGTACTGGAAGATGTAAGAGATACCTTCGGCATACGGTTTCTTAAGGGAATTGTTGGCAGAACTAGGCTTAATATAACATGATTTAGGACTTATAGTGCGTGTTCAAAAAGTCTGGTTTTCAGTACCAAGAAGATGGAATGAAGATAGAAATGGAGTAGCGGAGCGTAGGGAAACTACGTGAGCAACGGACATTTCGGCTGAATTTCATATTCGATGCTGATGATGCCGTTAGGCATGATTCGTAATCAAAAGCGGAATTTTTGAATTACCTCTAATGATGGATATTCCTGCGTCCCGGCCTGATGAGACCATAGGTCCGTTTATCCGGTCGGGATTGTAGGTAAATATGCTAAAATTGTCACAGGTACTTTGCTCCATTGCAAAATGGACCTGACGTGCATATAATGAGTGGAGTCGTCATTCAGACACAGAAAGTGAGGAACGTAAGGTTACAGTTACACAAGCGCCAGAGCTTGGAGTTGCGCGGGATGATGTTGATCAGGATTTCTTCTAGGTTGAAGAACGGCTGATTAAGATCAACGGCAATCAAGCTGACGAGGTGGAGGTGTTCGGATTGTTCGGCGGGGACCTCCCGGTGAAGCACCAGAGCCGTAAACCGGATTGCGGAAAATGGATAGGTGACTGTCCACACAACGCGCCGGTGCAGGTGCAGGAGTTAAACTAAAATTCAAATGAATGTGCGTGAAGAGCGTAAACAGTACGCGGACGGGAAAATGATGTACATTCATGATTGCATTCATAACAGCTTATGATGACAGCGGGGCGACACGAGGTCGCTCTGATCATTGATAATTGAATAAGTACCAAGTATTCATGAAACGCTAGGCAATCACTCATTTTTCCGATGTGCCGCCTCTGCCTGTTTCTCTTCGTGACACAGTATTCATATACAAACGGAGGAAATAAATTATGTGCGGTATTGTTGGATATATTGGTAATAAGAACACTCAATCGGTATTGGTCGAAGGATTAAAGAAACTCGAGTATCGTGGTTATGATTCTGCAGGTATCGCGGTATTCACACCGGAAGGTCTGCAAATCACGAAAGCTCTTGGTCGTCTTGCGAACCTTGAAGCCAAGCTGGATGGTGCACCACTGGTAGGTAATGCCGGAATCGGACATACACGTTGGGCAACTCATGGTAAACCATCGGATGAGAACTCTCATCCACACACAGATGGAAGCCAGAAGTTCTCTGTTGTGCATAACGGTATTATTGAGAACTACCTGGATCTGAAGGATGAATTGATGGCTCAAGGTCACACGTTCACTTCCGAGACAGATACTGAGGTTATCTCTCACCTGATCGCACGTGAATACAATGGTGATATCGTCAAAACAGTACAAAAAGTGATCACGTTGTTGCGTGGCGCATTTGCACTGGGTGTATTGACAGAGCATGAGCCTGAGAAACTCGTAGCTGTGCGTCAAGCGAGCCCATTGATTATTGGTATTGGTGAAGGCGAGAACTTCATTGGTTCCGACATCCCGGCAATTTTGGAACATACACGTAACGTGTACATTCTGAATGATGGTGAAATGGCTGTATTGACACATGATGCTGTCGAATTGATGACGATTGAAGGCAACTTTATTTCTCGGGAAATGATTCGTGTCGATTGGGATGCTGTAACCGCAGAAAAAGGCGGATTCGAGCACTTCATGCTGAAAGAAATTCATGAGCAACCAAAAGCATATCGTGATACTATGCTGGGTCGCATCGATAATGAAGGCAAAAAAGTTCAACTTCCTGAGTTGAAAATGACTGAAGAACAAATTAAAAATATTCGTAACGTTCAAATCATTGCATGTGGTACAGCGTACCATGCAGGTCTGGTTGGACGTACAGTGATTGAGCAATTGGTACGTATTCCGGTTGAAACAGATGTGGCTTCCGAGTACCGTTACCGTTCCCCAATCGTGCACAAAGATACACTTGTAATCGTAGTGAGCCAATCCGGTGAAACTGCCGATACGCTTGCTGCATTGCGTGAAGCACAATCCAATGGTGCGCATGTACTGGCAATCACAAACGTAGTGGGCAGCTCCATTGCACGTGATGCAGATGATGTTATCGCAACATTGGCAGGTCCGGAGATTGCAGTAGCTTCTACCAAAGCGTATACTTCGCAGTTGATCGCGTTCAACTTGCTTGGTCTGTACCTTGCACAAGTTCGTGGTACTCAATCTGCAGAAGAGATTGAACACACGCTGGCAGCAATGCAAGCATTGCCTGAGCAAGTGGAATCCATGTTGGAGCAAGCGGAGGCAATCAAAGGATATGCAGAGCAAATCTCTAAACATGAACATCTCTTCTTCATTGGTCGTGGTCTTGACTACGCAGTAGCTCAAGAAGGATCTTTGAAGCTGAAAGAGATCTCTTACATTCACTCCGAAGCGTATGCTGCGGGTGAGCTGAAACACGGTACGCTCGCATTGATCGAAGACGGCATCCCTGTTATTGCCTTGGCAACGCAAGAGAACGTACTTGAGAAAACAGTGAGCAACATTAAGGAAGTAAAAGCACGTGGCGCAGATGTATTGGCAATTACGTATGAAGAGCACGTAGCACCATTGCTGAAATCCGTAGACCAAGCATTTGCAATTCCTAAGACGCTGCCACTGCTTAGCCCTGCTTTGTCTGTAGTTGCGCTGCAATTGCTGGCATATTATGCTTCCCTGGCACTGGGTCATGATGTGGATAAACCACGTAACCTGGCGAAAAGTGTAACGGTTGAGTAAGTTATTCTGTACAAATTAGTTTATTTTCCAATGATAAATAAGTGTAGAACCATTTACAAAAGTATGGAACTACACGAACTGTTGTCCAATGACATGGATAATGGGTTGATCAATAGATTCAGTAAATTAATAAAGTATAAACAAAATATGGTCCTGATGACTCTAAGTCATCAGGACTTTTTTGATGTTTCAGGAGGGTGGTTCTGAATATTAGAACCACCTTATTTGTGTTTGTACATTGTAAATTTATGTCATCAACTTCTTAAAGAGAGTCATTAACATTCGCAACTCGTAAGTGCAAATATTTCCCCAAGAAGGATGTGGATCGGGCATACGGGGTCATTTGAACAATAAAGGAAGATGGCCAAATGGGACTGGAACATCTTTCAGTGACTCACAAAATGGTATGCCAAGAAGCAACAATTTGCTGGATGAAGAAGCTTATTACGCGAAGTGAAATCATTGTCTGTTCAACTTGGATTCAGAACGCCATTGTAATCTATATGTAAATGAGTGAAGGACATAGAAAAGCGTATGAGGAAAATCTCGCGTATGGTTTGATGAGGAGGAGCAGAATATATTTACCCTTTATTCTAACGGAGGTGTAGAGAAGAAGGCGTGATACAAAACGATGTTGGCTGCCATCCGTTTGGATGCTGCGGGCAGCTTCAGCCAGACTTTCAGAAATTGGTCAGGTAATCATGTTAAGTTAATGCAAAGTGCAAGGATGCGGAACACTGGCAAAGAATATTAAAAAGGTAATATATACCAAATTATCCTGTTTCATGGCTGAATGTCAACACGCGTCGAATTCCTCGATTGATGTAAAACCATTCCCAACGTTTCCTTGCTATTCACTCTTTTTAATGAAAAATGTTAACACATTATGTTTCGTGAACCAAATTTAACATTATAATGACTATATTTAACAAAAATTTCACTATACATTCTTGTAAATTTTGATATAATTCAACCTAGGTCTTATTCCCTATTATTCTAATAAATGGAATTGTAGGGTTTTTTATACCCATCCAAGCTGTGTGCGAGAGACCAGTCTACTGGCTAACCAACAAGCCGGCATGCGGGGACCAACAATTGTGGAAAATGACAGCCTAGAATATGTTGCTCCATGACGTCAGAAGGTTCAGAAAGGAAGGTTCAGAAAGATGGAGCCAACCTTATCCCAATTCCGATGGAGGATGAAGTGAGTGAGCATTTTTGAAAAGCTGGAATCCAACGTAAGATCTTACTGCAGAAGTTTTCCGGTGGTATTCGACCGGGCCAAGGGAGACCTTTTATATTCTGAGGACGGAAGAGCATATATTGATTTCTTTGCAGGTGCCGGGGCACTCAATTACGGTCATAACAACGATTATATTAAAGACCGGGTTCTTGATTACTTGACCTCCGACCGGATTATGCACGGTCTGGATATGTATACAATGGCCAAACGTGAATTCATCCAGAGCTTCTCAGAGCGGATCCTGGAGCCGAAGAAGCTGAATTACAAGCTTCAATTCTGCGGTCCAACAGGGACGAATGCGGTGGAAGCGGCCCTGAAGCTCGCACGCAAGGCGAAGAAGAGAAGTGGAATATTCGCATTCATGGGTGGCTTCCACGGCATGTCGCTCGGCAGTCTGTCGGCGACAAGCTCCAAGTCCATGAGAGAAGGGGCGGGGCTCCCTCTGGACGGAGTTACGTTCATGCCGCACCCGAGCGGGGCTTTCGCAGAAATGGATACGCTCGGCTATATCGAGAATATCCTGACTGATTCGCACTCCGGAATCGATAAGCCGGCCGCGATCCTGCTTGAAACGGTACAAGCCGAAGGAGGAATTCACGTTGTCGACGCGCAGTGGCTACGCGAGCTGCAGCAGCTTTGCCGCAGGCACGATATTCTGCTCATTACAGACGAGATTCAAGTAGGATGCGGTCGGACAGGCGAATTCTTCTCCTTCGAACGTGCAGGGATCGAGCCGGATCTCATTACCCTGTCGAAGTCGATCAGCGGGTACGGCCTGCCAATGTCCCTCCTGCTGCTGAAGCCCGAACTGGATATCTGGACGCCGGGCGAGCACAACGGCACCTTCCGCGGCAACCAGCTGGCTTTTGTGGCCGCGAAGGCTGCTCTCGAGTTCCGGGACAGAACCGAACTGGAAGCTCAGGTGAAGCAGAAGGAAGAGTATGTGCGCTCGTTCCTTGATCAAGAAATCAAGCCTCTGCATCCGTCCATCGCCATCCGCGGACTCGGCCTGATCTGGGGCATTGACGTCTCGGGGTTCATGGATGAAGCCGGGGCGAAGCGGGTGACGGATATCAGCTTCGAGAACGGGCTCATCATTGAAAGAGCCGGCAGAGGAGATTGTGTGCTGAAGATCATGCCTCCGCTTACCGTCTCTATGGAGCATCTGACCGCCGGCTGCGCCATTATCAAGTCAAGTATGCAGCAGGTGATCTCTCAGGAGACCAAGGATTTGTTAGTAACGACCTAAGCTTGGCCAAGCCGATGGCCGCCCCCGGCAAGAGGCATGAAAGTGCCTTCCGGAGGGCGTGCGGACTTGATGTTAAGGCAGCGCTTTCTCCTCATGCTACCTGCGGTAACGTTAATCAGCATGGAATTCTCCGGCAATCCAAGGGCAGTACCGTTCGTGCCATACGGAGCATTCCTTGAGTCTCATGCAGTACCCTCGTTAAATTTAATCGTCAGGAAAAGCTCACTACCCCGCAGCCGAATCTTTACTTATCCACACCAGGGCTGTGGGGGAATAAGCAAATCGTACATAGAGTGTATCAATACCCCTTAAACATAGGCTTCGTCAAAGGCAGCTCGAGTGCCAAATCAGGAGGTACGGTCGACTTCCTGCTGGACGGCTGGAACCCTGCGGCAAGCCTTACATCGACAGGAGGAACATTCCTTGTCGTCTATCCCCAAATCCAATTCTGAATCCCATGTTAAACCAAATCCCGTCTTCGGGTGACTCGTCGGCAGCAATCTTCTTGAAGCAGAGGAGTCCGAAGTAACCGACATCTCTTGCGTAGAACGATGCTTATTGTTGTCCTTTACGCATGGGAGCCGAGCGGGACAGCTGCTAGGCAGAGGATTGCCGCATGCGATCAACCGGGCAAATGAAGCGGTGACATTGCGCAAGCCATTGATGTTGTTGTCAGATGTTTGAAAAGGAGAGGAGCGAGGGTGGAGCGTTGCTTCGGCATATGCTCCGCCGGATTGCTTTTACCGATGAAGAGAGGGGAACGATCCAGATGGCTTTTGAAAAAGAAACGTTGTTTTGGAACGAAAAATTCGGTAGTGACGACTATACCTTGACGCGGTTGCCTTATTGCAAAGCTCCAAACTCCCTGGTGCCCAATGTGAAAACCGTTGGCGGTTCGCTTTCGGAGGAAGCGGCGCAGCGCGTCCTTCAAATGAGCAAGGGTGCTCCGCTGGCTACTTTTATGATTTTGCTCGCTGGTGTTCAGGCACTCTTGCATAAATATACAGGAGCTTCAGACATTCTGGTCGGCATGCCGGTTGTGCCGAAAAAGGGGGAGACGCGTCGATCCGTTAATCATACGGTCATTTTGAAAAACTCGCTTTCGGTGGGGGCAACTTTTAAGACACTTCTGAGCGAACTGAGGACTTCCTTGCCGGAAGCCATTCAGCATCAACATATTCCGTTCTTGAAAATGACGGAGAAGCTGGATCTGCAATATGCTGAAGGGACACCCTTCGTTCATACGCTAGTATCCCTTAAGGAGTTGCATCTGGACGAAATTGGGCAAAACGTGGTCACGGACTGTTCCTTTGAATTCAGTTTAACCGGCGGGACGATACAGCTAGCACTGTCATATAACGAGCACTTATATGACTCCGATTTCATGAGTCGGGTCGTCGGCCACCTGAATCGCCTGCTGTCCGTGGGGCTTTATGAGCTGGAGCTGGACATCGTGCGAGCGGACATGCTGTCGGAGGACGAAAAATTTCAATTACTGCAAAGCTTCAACGATACAGAGAAGGACTATCCTCGTGATCGGACGATTCATCAGCTTGTGGAGGAGCAAGCGAAGCGTGTGCCAGAGGCGACTGCGGTTGTCTTTGAGGGGCAGCGGCTTTCATACGCAGAGTTGAACGAACGGGCAAACCAGCTGGCGCGTACGCTACGATCGGTCGGTGTGCTGCCCAATCAGTTAGTAGGCTTGATGGTCAGGAGATCACTGGAGACGGTCATTGGCATTCTGGCGGTTCTGAAAGCTGGCGGTGCCTACGTGCCGATCGACCCGGAGTACCCGGAAGAACGTATCCGCTACATTCTGGAGAACTCGAACGCGCAGCTGCTGCTGACTCAAAGAGAGCTGTTACAGCAAGTCCCGTTCGAAGGGACCGTATTGGCGCTTGATGACGAGCAGGCCTATAGTGACGAAGGCTCGAACCTGGAGGCGGTCAGCGGTCCAAACGATCTTGCTTATGTCATTTATACGTCAGGTACAACGGGCAACCCCAAAGGGGTCATGCTGGAGCATCGTGGTTTGGTCAGCTTGAAGCTGATGTTTGCAGACAGGCTGGGCATCACGGAGCATGACCGGATCGTACAATTTGCGAGCTTGTCCTTCGACGCATCCTGCTGGGAAGTGTTCAAAGCACTCTATTTTGGCGCGGCTTTGTACATCCCGACGGCCGAAACAATTCTCGACACTCGTCTGTTCGAGAGTTATATGAACGAGCATGCGATTACGGCAGCGATTTTGCCTCCGACGTACAGCGCTCATTTGAACCCGGATCGTCTTCCCAGCTTAACAAAGCTTGTAACGGGAGGTTCGGCGGTATCGGCCGAATTCGTGCAGCAGTGGAAAGCGAAGGTTCACTATTTCAATGCTTACGGCCCTACCGAAGCTTCGATTGTTACGACGCTTTGGGATGCGGATGAGCAGCAGCCGGAGCGCAGAGTCATTCCGATTGGGCGCCCGCTGGCTAATCATCAGATTTTTATTTTGGATGCCCACCTGCAACTTGTGCCTCCGGGAGTGGACGGCGAGCTTTGCGTGGCAGGTGTGGGGCTTGCGAGAGGTTACCTGAACCAACCGGAGCTGACGGCAGAGAAGTTTGTGGAACATCCGTTTGCGCCGGGAGAACGCCTTTACCGGACAGGAGATCTCGCCCGCTGGCTGCCGGACGGTAATATGGAGTACTTGGGCCGGATCGACCATCAGGTGAAGATCCGTGGATTCCGAATCGAGGTCGGTGAGATTGAAGAGCAGCTTCTGAAGATCGACTCGGTGCAGGAGACGATTGTAATCGCGCGGGAAGGCAAAAGCGGGCAAGAACTGTGCGCTTACCTGGTCGCGAGCCTCCCTCTTACGCTCGGCGAGCTGAGAAGTGCGCTGGCGCAAAAATTGCCGAATTACATGATTCCGGCGCATTTTGTTCAGCTTCCGCGGATGCCGCTCACGCCGAACGACAAAATCGATCGTAAGGCTTTACCTGCCCCGGAAGGAAACGCACTGACTGGCGGCGCGTACGTAGCTCCCCGCAATGAAGCTGAGCGAAAGCTTGCTGATGTGTGGCAGGCGGTATTGAACGCCGATCGTGTTGGGATAACGGATCATTTCTTTGAGCTGGGCGGAGACTCGATCAAGTCCATTCAAGTATCTTCGCGGCTTCATCAAGCCGGGTACAAGCTGGAAATCCGGGATTTATTCAAATATCCGACGATTTCACAGCTCAGCCTGCATGTGAAACCGATCAGACGTACCATCGATCAAGGCGAAATAACGGGTGAAACGGCGTTGACGCCGATTCAGCATTGGTTTTTCGAGAGTTCCTTTGCGGACCCGCATCATTTCAACCAGTCGGTGATGCTGTACCGGAAGGAACGCTTCAACGAAGAGATCGTGTATCAGGTGCTGCAAAAGCTGGCCGAGCATCATGACGCCTTGCGCATGGTGTTCTGCAAGTCGGAACAGGGGTTTGGTGCGTTAATGCGAGCGATTCAGGATGGTGGGCTGTTCACGCTTGACGTGTTCGACTTTAAAGATGTGGAGAATCCCGCGCAGGCTGTGGAAGGGAAGGCAACGGATATTCAAGCAGGCATCGATCTGGTGAACGGGCCCCTTATGAAGGCGGCACTGTTCCAGTGCGAGGACGGAGATCATTTGCTGCTCGCGGTTCATCATGCCGTGGTAGACGGCGTGTCTTGGCGCATTTTGATGGAGGATTTCGCTCTAGGTTACGAGCAAATTGGAAAAAGCCAGGAAATTCGTTTCCCGGCGAAAACAGATGCGTACCGCACTTGGTCCGAGCAGCTGGCTGCTTACGCGCAAAGCCCGGAGATGGCAAAGGAACGGGCCTATTGGCAGGCCGTGGAACAAATGGAGGTTCTGGCCGTGCCGAAGGATATGGAGGCGGACGTTACGACGCAGCATGACAGCGAATCGCTGTTTGTCCGTTTGACTCCCGAAGAAACGGAGCTGCTACTGAAGCGGGTTCACCGTGCCTACAACACCGAAATGAATGATATTTTGGTAACGGCGCTTGGAATAGCCTTACGGAAATGGACGGGGCACGAACGGGTGCGGATCAATCTCGAAGGACACGGACGTGAATCGATCAGAACGGATATCGACATCACGCGTACAGTTGGCTGGTTTACGACCAAGTTTCCAGTCGTCCTGGAGCCGGAAACCGACCGAGATTTGGCATATCAGATTAAACAGGTCAAGGAAAACTTGCGCCGCATTCCGAACAAGGGGCTAGGGTACGGTATATGCCGCTATCTCTCGAAATCGGAGGATGGCTTGGTTTGGGGCGCAGAGCCGGAAATTAATTTTAACTACCTTGGCCAGTTCGACGATGATGTCAACCAGGACGAGATCGGCATTTCTTCTTATTCCAGCGGCAACCCGGCTAGCGACCGGCAGGCACGCAGCTTTGTGCTGGATATCAACGGTATGGTGCTGGACGGCACTTTATCGCTCGATCTCAGCTACAGCCGGAAGCAGTATCGCAAGGAAACGATGGAAGCCCTCGCTCAGCGGCTTGAGCAAAGTCTCCGAGACCTCATTATCCACTGTGCAGGCAAAGAAAACACAGAATTGACGCCGAGTGACGTGCAATTTAAAGGCTTGACCATTGCAGAATTGGAGCAAATCGCCCAGCGCTCGGGCCATCTCGGGGAAATCGAAAATATTTACTCACTTACGCCGATGCAGAAAGGTATGTGGTTCCACAGCGCGCTTGACCGGCAAACGGCGGCTTATTTTGAGCAGACGCGGTTTACGATGCGGGGAGCGCTCGACGTCCAGCTTTTTGAGAGGAGTTGGATGGAACTTGCGAAACGTCATCTGGTGCTGCGGGCGAATTTTGTGAAAGGACCCGCGGGCGAGCCGCTGCAAATCATATACCGCGACAAACCGGTCGGTTTTGAATATGAAGAGCTGCTTCATTTGCAGATGGACGAGAAACAAGCTTACTTGGATAAAAAGGCTGAGGAGGACAAGCTTCGCGGCTTCGACATGGAACATGACGCGCTCGTTCGGTTCACGATCCTGCGCACCGAAGAGCAAAGCTATCATGTACTGTGGAGTTTCCAACATATTTTGATGGACGGCTGGTGCCTGGCTCAGCTGACGCAGGAGCTGTTTGAGGCATACTCGGCCTTGGCATCCGGCGAGCAATTAGCGGGAGGTAAGGGATCGGATTATGGGGCCTATATCGAGTGGTTGGAGAAACAGGACGATCAGGCGGCATCAGCCTATTGGATGGCATTCCTGGCAGGTTATGAAGGGCAAACCGTACTCCCTGGACAAAAGGAACTGGCGCCCAACGGCAGATTTACGGCTGATCACGTCACCGCCGAGCTGGGCAAGGACTTGAGTGAGCGGATGGACCGGGTGGCGAAACAGCGCCTGGTTACGGTCAATACACTGCTGCAAGCTATTTGGGGCGTGATGCTGCAAAAATATAACGGAACAAACGATGCCGTATTCGGTAGCGTCGTAGCCGGAAGACCGGCGGAAATTCCGGGCATTGAGTCCATGATCGGGCTGTTCATCAATACGGTGCCGGTCCGGGTGACGAGTGAAGCGGACACCGTGTTCGCCGACCTGATGGCGAAGCTTCAAGAGCGGGCGCTTGAGTCCGGGCGTTATGATTACTATCCGCTGTATGAAATTCAGGCCCGTAGCGTGCAAAAGCAGAACCTGATCAACCATATCATCGCTTTTGAGAACTATCCGGTGGACGAGCAGATGGAGCAGGCGGGGGACCAGCAACATGGCGATCTGACGATTGCTGATGTTCAGATGGAGGAGCAGACAAACTATAACTTCAACGTCACCGTGGTGCCGGGAGACGAGATTGAAATTCGGTTCGACTTTAACGCCGAAGTGTTTGATAAAGCTAGCATTGAGCGGCTCAAGGGGCATCTCGTTCATTTGCTGGAGCAGGTGGCGGATAACCCGGAGATTACCGTGGGCGAGCTGGAACTTGTGACAGAGGCGGAAAAGGCTGACCTTCTCGGACGTTTTAACGACACCACAACGGAATTTCCGTGCGGGAAAACGCTCATTCAATTGTTCGAAGAGCAGGCGGAGCGCATCCCGGATGCAGCTGCCATCTCCTTGAATGGGCAAGAGCTGACCTACCGCGAGCTGAACGAACGCGTTAATTGCCTTGCTCGTACCTTGCGTAGCCACGGGATATCCAAAGGCCGCCTGGTCGCCATTATGGCTGAGCGTTCCATCGAAATGGTGGTGGGTATGCTGGCGGCACACAAAGCCGGTTCGGCTTACGTACCGATTGACCCGGAATATCCCGAGGAGCGTATCCGTTTCTTGATCGAGGATTCGGGTGCGCAGGTCATGCTGACGCAAAGCCGATTACGCGAGCGCCTGGCGGGTTCGGACTCCGTGATTTTACTGGATGACGAGTCCTTCTATCACGAGGACCGCACAAATCTTAATTCGGGCAACGAAGCGACAGACCTGGCTTGCATCATCTATACGTCAGGCACGACGGGCAAGCCAAAAGGAAACCTTGTTTCGCACCGCAATATCGTGCGGATCGTGCGAAATACGAATTATATCGACATCACTGAGCGGGATCATGTCCTCCAGCTTTCGAGCTATTCGTTTGACGGAGCGATTTTTGATATTTTCGGTGCTTTGACCAACGGGGCACGGCTGGTGCTGGTTCCCCACGAGACTTTGCTGGAAATCGGCCAGCTGGCGGATCTTATCCAGCGCGAGCGAATCTCGGTCATGCTAATTACGACGGCTTTCTTCAACGTCCTTGTAGATGTGAACGTCGACTGCCTGCGGGATGTCCGGGCGATTTTGTTCGGAGGAGAGCGCGTGTCGGTCGGCCATGTGCGTAAAGCGCTCGCCCATATCGGACCGGGCAGGCTCAACCACCTGTACGGTCCATCAGAAAGCACGGTTTATACCACGTATCTTCCAGTCGACTTTGTCGATGAGTCCGCGCTTACCGTACCCATCGGACGGCCGATCAGCAATACGACGGTGTATATCGTCGACAGCCAGAATAAACTTCTGCCGATCGGCGTGGCCGGGGAACTTTGCGTCGGCGGAGAAGGCTTGGTACAGGGCTACAATAACCGGCCGGAGCTAACGGCGGAGAAATTTGTGGACCATCCGTTTGTGCCGGGAGAGCGCATGTACCGTACAGGAGATTTGGCAAAATGGCTACCGGACGGCACGATTGAATACGTGGGGCGGACGGATGATCAAGTGAAAGTCCGCGGCTTCCGTATTGAGCTGGGCGAGATCGAAGCTCAGCTTCAGAAAGTGGAGGGAATTCGGAAAACGACGGTATTTGCGCGGGAAAACGCCTCCGGCGAGAAGCAACTTTGCGCCTATTATGAAGCGGACCGTGAGCTTCCGGCGGCCGAGCTGAAGAGCGTTCTTTCCCAGGAACTTCCTGCCTATATGATCCCGGCGTACCTGATCCAGTTGGAACGGCTTCCGCTGACGACGAACGGCAAGGTCGACCGCCGCTCCCTCCCGGCACCTGAGGAGAGCTTGCAGCCGGGCGAAGGACATACTCCGCCTCGGACTCCGTTGGAAGCCAGCTTGGCTGAAATATGGAAAAGCGTGCTCGGATTGGAACACATCGGGGTTCATGACAACTTCTTTGACTTGGGCGGCCATTCCCTGCGGGCAACGACACTGGTGAGCAAGGTGCATCAGGAGTTGAACGTCGAGCTGCCTCTGCGCGACGTATTCCGCTACTCAACGATCGAAGAGATGGCTCTCGCCCTCTCCCGGATTGAAGAGCAGTTGTTCTCGTCGATTCCGCTGGCAGATGAAAGAGCGTGTTATCCACTTTCCTCAGCTCAGAAGCGGCTGTTTATCCTGAATCAGCTGGAAGGAGCCGATCAGAGCTATAACATGCCGGGTGTGCTGTTGCTCGAAGGATCGATTGACCACAGCCTGCTGGAGAAAGCTTTCCGCGGACTGATCGAACGTCATGAAACGTTGCGAACCGGATTTGAGATCGTGCAAGGCGAAGCGGTACAGCGTATTTACGAGAGCGTTGATTTTGCCGTTGTGTGTCGACATGCGAACGAGGAAGAAGCGGCTGCAGTCGTGCAGGCTTTTATCCGACCTTTCGACTTGGCGAAGCCACCGTTGCTGCGTGCCGAGCTCGTAGAGCTGGCAGCCGATCGTTATTTACTGATGTTTGACATGCACCATATCATCTCCGACGGGGTTTCGATGGACGTGTTCGTTGAGGAACTCGTTCGTTTGTATGGCGGTGAGTCATTAGAGCCTTTGCATATTCAGTACAAGGACTATGCGGTATGGCAGCAATCGGACGAGCAAAAAGTGCAATTGAAACGCGAGGAAGCTTACTGGCTGGACCGTTACCGGGGCGAGCTGCCGGTTCTGGAAATGCCAACGGACTACCCGCGTCCTGCTGTACAGAGCTATGAGGGACATACGCTGACGTCTTTTGTGGACGAGGCAACGAACGAAGGCTTGAAGCAGCTAGCCGCTCAAAGAGGAACGACGCTATATATGGTGTTGCTTGCCGCGTATACCGTGCTTTTGCATAAATACACAGGTCAGGATGATTTGATCGTTGGCACGTCGATTGCGGGTAGAACGCACGGCGATATGCAGCCCTTGATCGGAATGTTTGTCAACACGCTGGCGATCCGCAATTATCCGGCTTCGGAGAAGACCTTCCTGTCGTATTTGGAAGAAGTGAAAGAAACGACTTTAGGCGCTTACGAGCATCAGAATTATCCGTTCGAAGAACTCGTCGATAAAGTGCAGGTTAGCCGGGATTTGAGCCGCAACCCGCTGTTTGACACGATGTTCTCCCTGCAAAACCTGGAGGAGTCAGAGTTTGAGCTGGAAGGGCTGAAATTGTCCCCGTACCCTAGCGAATATGGTATGGCCAAGTTCGACCTGAGTGTGGATGTTACGGAAGAAAATGGCGGACTGGAGTGCAACTTTGAATTCGCAACGGCTCTTTATAAAGAAAGCACGATCCGGCGGCTATCGATTCATTTTGGACATTTGCTTGCGGCGATCGTGAGCCGTCCAGATGCGAAGATTGCCGAACTGGACTTGCTGACGGCAGAGGAAAAAGAGCAAATTATCGGCGCGTTCCACCCGGCGCAGTCGGAAGTGGCTCCTGTGGCGGCGTTCCACCGACTGTTCGAGGAACAGGCGGAGAGCACTCCGGAAGCGGAGGCAGTCGTGTACGAAAACGATCGGCTGACGTATGCGGAGCTGAATGAGCGGGCGAACCGCTTGGCGGCAACGCTGCGCGCAAGTGGAATCGGCCGGGAGGAGATTGTTGGTATTCTCGCCGAGCGTTCGGTGGACCTGCTGGTGGCCGTGCTGGCCGTCTGGAAAGCGGGCGGGGCGTATGTACCGCTCGACCCGGATTATCCGGCAGACCGCGTGCGGTTCATGCTTGAAGACAGCGGAGCGAAGGTGCTGCTGACACAAACGCCGCTGCGAGAGCGTGCTGAAGCCTGGCTCAGCGAAGAGGAACTGGCACTAGTGACAGTGCTGTATCTCGACGACGAAACGTCATACAGCGAAGAAAGGGAGAATGCACCGTTTGGCTCCAGCATGGTTTCCCGTAAAGTCTCCGGCAAGCTGACCGGTGCTGTGAACGACGGAGATGAGAGCTATTCGAATGTTGGTATGGACAGCTTCCATGAAGCTCGTCCAGAGGATTTGGCCTATGTAATCTATACGTCGGGTACAACGGGTAAGCCGAAGGGTGTAATGATTGAGCACCGCAGCCTGGTGAACACGGCAGCGGGTTACCGACGGGAATACCGGTTAGATCAGTTCCCGGTGAGGCTACTGCAACTCGCCAGCTTCTCGTTTGACGTGTTCGTGGGTGATATTGCACGCACGTTGTATAACGGAGGCACGATGGTCATTGTGCCTAAGGACGATCGGATTGATCCATCTCGTCTGCACTACTGGATAGAACGCGAGCAAGTCACGATCTTTGAATCAACGCCGGCGCTGATCGTACCGTTTATGGAATACGTGCACGAGCAGGGGCTAGAGTTGAGTGGGATGGAGCTGCTGATCACAAGCTCGGATAGTTGCAGCGTGGCGGATTATAGAACCTTGCAGGAACGTTTCGGCCCGTCGTTCCGCATCATTAACGCCTACGGTGTAACGGAAGCGGCAATCGACTCCAGTTTCTATGACGAGGGGTTGGAGAAACTGCCGCCAACAGGCCATGTGCCGATTGGAAAAGCGTGGTTAAATGCGAAGTTCTACATCGTGGATGCACATCTGAATCCCGTACCGGTCGGGGTGCTGGGCGAGCTGGTTATCGGCGGCGTTGGGGTAGCGCGCGGGTACTTGAACCGTCCAGAGCTGACGGAAGAGAAGTTCGTAGACAGCCCGTTTGCTGTGGGCGAGCGGCTGTACCGCACAGGAGATTTGGCGCGGTGGATGGAGGACGGGAACGTGGACTTCATCGGCCGAATCGACAATCAGGCGAAAATCCGGGGGTACCGGATCGAGACGGGTGAGATCGAGTCGCAGTTGCTGCGGGTGAAAGGTGTGCGCGAAGCGGTGGTGCTGGTTCGAAGTGATGATGCGAACGGGCAGAAGATGCTGTGTGCGTATTACACACCGGATACTGGTGCGAAGCTGTTAGTGAACGATCTGCGCAGTGCGTTGGCACAGGAGTTGCCAGGTTACATGATCCCGTCGTACTTCGTGGAGCTGGAGCATCTGCCTCTGACACCGAACGGGAAGCTTGACCGAAAGGCGCTACCAGCGCCTGAAGGAGAAGCGGGAAGCGGAACACAGTACGTCGCACCACGCAATGAGCTGGAAATGAAGCTGGTAGTTATTTGGCAGGAAGTGCTGGGGCTTACGAAGGAGATTGGTATTCACGACAACTTCTTCGACATCGGTGGCCACTCCCTGCGCGCGACAACGTTGGTCAGCAAGATTCATAAAGACTTGAACGTGGATCTGCCACTGCGCGACGTGTTCCGCCATTCCACGATCGAGAGCATGGCTGCCGTCATTTACCGGCTGGATGAGCAGACATTTGTTGCCATTCCGGTGGCGGATGACCGAGAGGTGTACCCTCAATCTTTTGCTCAAAAACGTCTCTTTATCCTGAATCAGCTGGAAGGTGCGGAGCTTAGCTACAACATGCCGGAAGCGATGCTGCTGGAAGGTGCTTTGGACCGGACAAGGTTCGAAGAAACATGCCGTAAGCTCGTGACGCGGCATGAAATGCTGCGCACCGGGTTCGAAATGGTGGACGGCGAAGCATCACAGCGGATTTACCAGGATGTGAATTTTGCGGTGGAGTTCTATCAAGCGGATGAGCAAGAGGTCGAAACGGTGGTTCACGGTTTCGTCCGTCCGTTTGACTTGGCTAAGCCACCGCTGTTGAGGGTAGGCCTTGTTGAGCTGGCTCCGGAACGCCATATTCTGATGTACGACATGCATCATATTATTTCTGACGGCGTTTCGATGGAAATCTTTGTTGAAGAATTCGTGCGCTTGTATGGTGGAGAGCAATTGGAGCCACTGCGCATTCAGTACAAAGACTACACCGTTTGGCAGCATTCGCAGGAGCAGCAGGAAAGGCTTCGGCATCAGGGGACGTATTGGCTGGATATGTTCCAGGGCGAGCTTCCGGTGCTGGAAATGCCGACTGACTATCCACGTCCGGCTGTACAGAGCTATGAGGGTCAAACGCTGGAGTTTTTCTTCGACGCTTCAAAAACCGACGGTTTGAAACAGCTGGCTTCGGAAACGGGCACGACACTGTTTATGGTGCTGCTTGCGGCATATAACGTGCTTTTGCACAAATATTCAGGTCAGGAAGACGTGATCGTTGGTACGCCGATTGCCGGAAGAAATCATGGAGATGTGCAGCCGTTGATTGGGATTTTCCTAAACACGCTGGCGATTCGCAGTTATCCGGTTTCGGAGAAAACATTCCTGTCCTATCTAAATGAAGTCAAAGAAACAACTTTACACGCCTTTGAGCATCAAAACTATCCGTTTGAACAATTGGTGGACAAGGTGCAAGTCACCCGTGATTTAAGCCATAATCCACTCTTCGACACGATGTTTACGATGCAAAATACGGAGAACGAGCAATTTGAACTGGAAGGGCTTCGCCTGATTCCTTATCCGAGCGTACTGGATACTGCGAAGTTTGATATCAGCTTGGATGTGGGCGAGGAGAACGGCGGATTGGATTACAGCTTCGAATATGCGACGGCTCTTTATAAAAGGGAGACGATTGAACGGCTGGCAAAACATTACGAGCAGTTGCTCGTGACAATTGTGAACCGTCCAGATGCGAAGATTGCCGAGCTGAATTTGCTGACGGCAGCGGAAAAAGAAGAAATTGTCTGCGCGTTTAACCCGGCACAGCCGGAAGAGGCTCCTGTGGCGGCGTTCCACCGACTGTTCGAGGAACAGGCGGAACGCACGCCGAAAGCGGAAGCCGTCGTGTATGAAAATAACCGACTAACGTATGTGGAGCTGAACGAACGAGCGAACCGCCTGTCGGCAACGCTGCGTGCAAGCGGCATCGGTCGGGAGACAATCGTTGGCATTCTCGCCGAGCGTTCGGTGGACCTTCTGGTGGCTGTGATGGCCGTCTGGAAAGCGGGAGGGGCATATGTACCGCTTGACCCGGATTATCCGGCGGACCGTGTGCGGTTCATGCTGGAAGACAGCGGAGCGAAGGTACTGCTGACGCAAACGCCGCTGCGAGAGCGTGCCGAAGCCTGGCTCAGCGAAGAGGAGCTGGCACTGGCGACGGTGCTATATCTCGATGACGAAACGTCATACAGCGAAGACCGAGCGAATGTACCAATGGACTTCGGCCAAGGCTCCAGCATGGTTTCCGGTAAAGTCTCCGGCAAGCTGACGGGTGCTGTGAACGACCGTAATGAGAGTCATCCAAATGATGTTGATGCTGTCGGTATGGACAGCTTCCATGAAGCCCGTCCGGAGGATTTGGCGTATGTGATCTACACTTCGGGGACGACGGGTAAGCCCAAGGGTGTAATGATCGAGCACCGAAGCTTGGTGAACACGGCGGCTGGTTACCGACGGGAATACCGGTTGGATCAGTTCCCGGTAAGGCTGTTGCAGCTCGCAAGCTTCTCGTTTGACGTGTTCGTGGGTGATATCGCGCGGACGTTGTATAACGGAGGCACCATGGTCATTGTACCAAAGGACGACCGGATTGATCCGTCTCGTCTGCATTACTGGATAGAGCGGGAGCAAGTGACGATCTTTGAATCAACGCCGGCGCTGATCGTGCCGTTTATGGAGTACGTGCACGAGCAAGGGCTGGAGTTGAGCGAGATGGAGCTGTTGATCACAAGCTCGGACAGCTGCAGTGTGGCAGATTACCGGACCTTGCAGGAACGGTTCGGCCTGTCGTTCCGCATCATTAACGCCTACGGTGTAACGGAAGCAGCAATTGACTCCAGTTTCTATGACGAGGAGTTGGAGAAACTGCCGCAGACAGGTCATGTGCCGATTGGGAAAGCGTGGTTAAATGCGAAGTTTTACATCGTGGATGCACATCTGAATCCCGTACCAGTCGGGGTGCTGGGCGAGCTGGTTATCGGCGGAGTCGGCGTGGCACGAGGGTACTTGAACCGTCCAGAGCTGACGGAAGAGAAGTTCGTAGACAGCTCTTTCACAGCTGGTGAGCGGTTATATCGCACGGGAGATTTGGCGCGGTGGATGGAGGACGGCAACGTGGATTTCATCGGCCGGATCGACAATCAGGCGAAAATCCGGGGGTACCGGATCGAGACGGGTGAGATCGAGTCACAGCTGTTGCGGGTGGAAGGTGTGCGCGAAGCGGTGGTGCTGGTTCGAAGTGATGAGAACGGGCAGAAGGCGCTGTGTGCGTATTACACGCCGGATACTGGTGCGAAGCTGTTAGTGAACGATCTGCGCAGTGCGTTGGCACAGGAGCTGCCAGGTTACATGATCCCGTCGTACTTCGTGGAGCTGGAGCGCCTGCCTCTGACGCCGAACGGAAAGATAGACCGGAAGGCGCTGCCGGCGCCGGAAGGGGAAGCTGGAAGTGGAACGGAGTACGTCGCACCACGCAATGAGCTGGAAACAAAGCTGGCGGTAATTTGGCAGGAGGTGCTGGGGCTTACGAAGGAGATTGGTGTTTACGACAACTTCTTCGACATCGGCGGGCACTCTCTGCGAGCGACGACACTGGCAGGCAAGGTATTT
Organism: Paenibacillus sp. SRL342; assembly: GCF_984798905.1. Lineage (NCBI taxonomy): Bacteria > Bacillati > Bacillota > Bacilli > Caryophanales > Paenibacillaceae > Paenibacillus > Paenibacillus sp. SRL342. The sequence continues at coordinate 6,205,339 of NZ_OZ481790.1, read as the reverse complement.
AAGGAATTAAGCGTCAACCTGCCGCTGCGCGATGTATTCCGTCACTCGACCATTGCGGCGATGGCCGATGCGATTGCCCGGATGGAACGGCGGGAGCATGAGGCCATTCCTCAAGCGGAAGAGAGAGAGTACTACCCTCTGTCCTCCGCGCAGAAACGGCTGTTTATTCAGCACACGCTGGATGGAGCGGATCAGCTTTACAACATGCCGGAACTGGTGCAGGTGGAAGGCAAGTTTGATTTAGATCGGTTGGAAGCCGCATTGCGGAAACTGATAACACGGCATGAGTCGCTGCGCACCGGTTTTGAAATGGTGAAGGGCGAAGCGGTTCAGCGGATTTACCCGCAGGTCGATTTTGCTATCGAGCATCATCAAGCGGATACAGAGGATGCGGCTCAAGTTGAGCAGATCGTTCGCAACTTCGTACGTCCGTTTGATCTCGGCAAGCCTCCGCTGCTGCGCGCCGGAGTCGTCGAACTGGAGCCGAACCGGTATATTCTCCTTTTCGATATGCACCATATTGTGTCGGATGGCGTATCGATGGCGATTGTGATGGATGAGTTCTCGAGTTTGTACGCCGGGGAAGAACTGCTGCCACTACGCATTCAATATAAGGATTATGCCGTTTGGCAGCAGTCAGAGGTTCACCGAGAGCGGATCGGGCGACAGGAAGCGTACTGGCTGCAAACCTTTGAAGGCGATCTGCCGACGGGGGATCTGCCGATGGACTACGAACGTTCTACAGTTCGCAACTACGAAGGTGCGCATCTGGAGTTCGATGTCGATGCTTCTCTCTCTGCGCGGCTGCGTGAATTGGCGGCCGAGCGTGAAAGCACGCTGTACATGGTACTGCTTGCCGCATATACCGTGCTGCTGTCCAAGTACAGCGGGCAGGAAGACGTAATCGTAGGCACCCCGGTGGCGGGAAGAACTAACGCCGATTTGGAGTCGGTCATCGGCATGTTTGTTAATACACTGGCGCTCCGCAATCGTCCGTCAGGCGAAAAAACGTTCCTGTCCTACCTTGATGAAGTGAAGGAAACGGCTTTGGGAGCTTTTGAGAATCAGGATTATCCATTCGAGGAGCTCGTGGAGCGTTTGAATGTGAAGCGCGAGCCTGGCCGCTTCCCACTGTTTGATGCCGTTTTCGACTTGCAAAATATCGAAGAACGAGACGCCGAACTGGAAGGGGTCAGCCTGAAGAATTACGAGCTTGACCATTTGGAAGAAGCGAAGTTTGATCTGACGCTGTTTATGTATGAAAACGAAGGGGCACTGAGCGGGGGCTTTTTCTACGCCACCAAACTGTTCAAAGAAACGATGATCCACACCTTAACCGAGGATTACCTGCGGGTACTTTCTCAAATTGCGGAAAATCCACAACTTGAGCTATGTCGGATTGAATGTCATAAACCGGCGGCAGGCGCAAAGAGTGCCGTGGATACGATCGAATTCGCGTTCTAATATTACAAGCGTGCTCCGCCGTCAAGCAAAAGTGGTGCGCATCCCAAGGAAGACGGCGAACAACTTGCAACTCCGTAAATCAAGCCCGTAAACGCGCAGGCCGAAAGCAGATTTTTTCGGATCTGCGCCGGGGCATGCGGTCACTTCATTTTTAGGGGAGGTACGAATGAAATCATTATTTGAAAAGGAAGAACGGTACTGGAGCAGCAAGTTTGACGACGATGACAGTCTGAGCTTCCTTCCCTACAGTCAATCCTCCAAATTATCTGCGGGCGGCGAAGCTGCGGCAGAGCCGGTTTTGCTTCACCGTACCCTGCCGAGTGAGCTCTCGGAGAGAATTATTCGCCTCGCTAATGGTTCGGATCTGGCTTTGTACATGATTGTTTTGGCAGGAGTAAAAAGTTTGCTGTTCAAATATACCGGGCAGGATCAAGTACTGGTCGGCATGCCTTCTTATAGCGGGGACCCAGACGTGACTCAGCCGCCGCATGACATCCTGGTGATCAAAACGTCCGTAAGCAGCCAGACTACACTGAAAACGCTGCTCGGGGGCATCAAAACCTCCATCGGCGAGGCGCTGGAGCATCAGCATCTGCCTTTTCGGAAAATGGTGGAGCCGCTCCATCTGGACTATACAGGGGAGGGTCTTCCGGTCGTCAACACCGTTGCATCCTTCGTCCCGATTCATCCTGAACCGCTGGGTAACCGAGTGGCGGCAGATACGGTTTTTCGATTCGACCACCAAAACGACTCTATTCAGCTGGAAATAAGCTTTGACCGGAATCGATACGAACGCGCATTTGTGGAACAGGCGGCCGACCATCTTGTTGGGCTCCTGTCTGTGCTTGTATTTCAGCCGGATCTGGAGCTTGGACAAGCCGATGTGCTTTCCCCGGACGAGAGGGAGACATTGCTGAAACGATTTAATGACACCGAAACCGGGTTCGAGCGGGGGAAAACGATTCACGGTTTGTTTGAAGAACAGGCGGAGCTATACCCGGACAACGTGGCCGTTGTCATGAACGAACGGCAGCTGACCTACCGCGAGCTGAACGAGCGATCCAACCGGCTTGCGCGCAAGCTGAGGAACACGGGAGTTGAAGCGGACCAGCTGGTAGCGATTCTGGCCGAACGCTCGCTCGATATGGTTGTCGGCATACTGGCGATTCTCAAAGCGGGTGGAGCCTACGTGCCTGTCGATCCCGACTATCCAGAGGAGCGCATCCGCTTCATGATCGAGGATTCGGGTGCACCGTTATTGCTGATTCAAAAGCATCTGCATGAGAAGACCGACTTCGCAGGAATACGCCTTGAAATAGATGATTTCGTTTGGAGCGACAGCGGGGCGGACTTGGAGGGTGCGCTGGATGCTTCGAATCTGGAGCCAATTTCCGGTCCGGGGAACCTGGCATATGTCATCTACACGTCGGGAACGACCGGCAGACCCAAAGGCACGTTGATTGAGCATAAAAACGTTGTGCGCCTCCTGTTCAACGACAAGAACTTGTTCGATTTCGGGCGGTTCGACACGTGGACGCTGTTCCACTCGTTCTGCTTCGATTTCTCCGTCTGGGAAATGTATGGAGCGCTGCTGTATGGAGGTAAGCTGGTCATCGTACCGCCGCTCACGGCGAAAAATCCGGCCGATTTCCTGGCGCTGCTGGGCCGCGAACAGGTCACGATTTTGAACCAGACGCCAACGTACTTCTATCAGCTGCTGCGTAAGCTCTTGGCGGATCATCCGTACGATTTGCGGATTCGCAACGTCATTTTCGGCGGCGAAGCGCTCAGTCCGCTTTTGCTCAAGGGCTTCAAGACGAAGTACCCGGAGACAAAGTTAATCAATATGTACGGCATTACCGAAACGACGGTTCACGTGACGTATAAGGAAATTACGTGGGTCGAAATGGAGGCGGCGAAGAGCAATATTGGCAAGCCAATCCCAACACTGAGGGTGTATGTCCTGGATGAAAACCGCCGCCCAGTGCCGATCGGCGTTGCGGGGGAAATGTATGTGGCCGGGGAAGGGCTCGCGAGAGGATACCTGAACCGTCCGGATCTGACGGCGGAGAAGTTCGTTGATTCCCCGTTTGCGGAGGGGGAGAAACTGTACCGTTCGGGTGACTTGGCGACCTGGCTACCGGACGGCAACATTGAATACCTCGGCCGAATCGACCACCAGGTCAAAGTCCGCGGGTACCGGATCGAGCTGGACGAAATTGAGACGCAGCTTCTGAACGTCCGGGGCGTGGAAGAAGCGGTGGTACTCGCCCAGGACGACGCGAACGGCAATAAGCAACTTGTTGCTTATTACGTCGCGGAAACAAAGCTGGCGGCGAATGAACTCAAGGAGCAGCTCGCCAAGCAACTTCCGGGGTATATGATTCCTGCGAATCTTGTGCAGCTTTCGCAGATGCCGCTGACCGCGAACGGAAAAATCGACCGCAAAGCGCTGCCAGTGCCGGAGGAAGCTGCGGCCAGAGGAGCGGAATATGTTGCGCCGAGAACGCTGCTCGAGTTGAAGATCGCCCGTGTCTGGCAGGATACACTTGGCATTCCTCAGGTCGGCGTAAAGGATAACTTTTTTGAGCTGGGCGGCAATTCGTTAAGTCTGATGAGGCTCGTTCAAGCCGTTTACGATGAAACGGGCATCGAGATACCGCTGAATCGCCAATTCCATAGTGTAACCGTTGAAGCCATGGCTTTTGGAGAGGAGGATCTGGGTCTGGATAAAGGGGGAGACTCCTTCATTAAGCTGAATAAAACAGGGGATCTGAACGTGTTCTGCTTCCCTCCAGGCAGCGGCTTCGGCATCGGTTACCGAGAGCTTGCAAGCAGGCTAGATGGCCGGTTCTTGCTTTACGGCATTGATTTTATCGACGATGTTATCGATTACGAGGCCATGCTGAACCATTATGTGGATGAGATTATTCGCATCCAGCCGGAAGGACCTTACGTGCTGCTCGGTTACTGCTTCGGAGGCAACCTGACGTTCGAGGTAGCCAAAACGATGGAAAGAAGAGGGTATGTCGTAACGGACGTGCTCATGGTGGACTCGTGGATTAAGGACACACTCACGCCTTATGAAACGTCTGAGAAAGAGCTTGAAGAAATGCTTGCGGATTTCGACGAAGAAGAGAAGGAATTAATGAGCAATCCGCTCGTGCGGGAGCGTGTTCATCGGAAGATCAAAGCCACCTTGACGTACGAAGCGCAGCTTATTAATTCAGGCACGATAACTGCCCGGATTTACGAACTGATTGCGAAGGACAGCGAAGCATTCCGCCTGAAGCACCAGTTGCCGTCCTGGCAGAGGGCAACGATGCAAGCTTACGCCGATTACCGGCTGGAGGGTGCACACGAGGAATTACTGGAACTCGCGCGCGTGGACGAAACGGCCGTTGTCATCTGTGACATCTTAGTGCAGATCCAGCGGCAGATCGAAACAGAGGTCGGGGTTCTGCATGGGAGCTGATCGGCAGACGTCTGTTCAAGAACAACGCATAGCGGAGCCTTCCAAGCGCCGAACCGCTTATGATACCTGGAAAGCGTTCCGCTGGCTGATGTCCTATGTGAGCCCTCACAAAGGCTGGATGATCGTCGGTATCTTATCTGCAATAGCCGCCGCGGTTATTGAGATATGGACGGGACGTTTGGTCGAGCAGCTGACCACACAGGCCGAGAATGGGGCGGGGCCCGTCGTTCTGCAGATCGTGTACACGGTCTTTGCGGTCATCTTGATCGGTGTGCCGGCGAAGTTTTTCATGAGCTTTGGTGTGGAGCGAAGCAGTGCCTCTGCGGTGCAGGATATCCGCAACCATGTCATGCGTCATATCGGCAAACTCCCGGTCCCCTATTTGGAAAAACAGCACTCCGGCGACGTGTTGTCGCGGATCAACAACGATCTGCAGCTCATCCAGCAATTTATGATTCGGGACCTCGCCCAGTGGTTTTATCATCCGCTATTATTTATCGGCTGTTTCGCTTATTTGATGTATCTCCAATGGGAGCTGATGCTGTACAGCCTGCTGTTATTTCCCGTAGCACTGCTGGTTTCCCAATGGATCGGCAAGCAGTTGGAACAGTTGACGGAGGAAGCCCAGGCGAACATGGGCCGTATGAACGTCAACCTCCAGGATACGCTTGGAGGGATACCTATTGTGAAAAGCTATCTGCTATCTGGTATGTTATCTCGATCCTACCAAGTGCTGCTGCAATTGACCGCTCAAAAAAAGCTGGCCGTGAAAAAGCGGGAAGCCTGGGTCAATCCGCTGCTTTCTACGTTGATGATCAGCCCGATCATTTTCGCCGTCAGTTACGGAAGTTATTTGATCTACAACGGGCAGCTAGGCGCGGGAGAACTGATCGCCTTCCTGTACTTGCTTAATCTGTGTCTGGAGCCGCTGGAGCATATTCCTGAGCTCATCACGCGCACGTTCGAAATGAGCGGTGCTCTGAGAAGGGTCTCCGAAATCGTCGAGCAACCGACTGAAACGGAAAATGGCCGTTTGCTTCCAAAAGCGAGCGCCGCCCCCATCCAGTTTCAGAACGTAACCTTCGGGTATGAAGAGAATTCCCTGATTCTGCGGAATATTAACTTCTCGGTGCCGGAAGGCAAGACGATTGCACTTGTTGGAGCGAGCGGCGGAGGGAAGAGTACGGTGTTTAAGCTGGTATGCGGCTTTTATCCGCTTCCGGAGGATCAGGGCGAGATCCGTGTGTTCGGAAGCCTGATCCGCGGCGCTGATCCAGAGCAGCTTCGGTCTCATTTTTCCGTGGTAACCCAAGATTCATATTTGTTTAGCGGTACGATCGCCGAAAATATCGGCTATGGGCGGGAAGAAGCGTCGATGGACGACATTATCGAAGCCGCCAAAGCCGCTCAGGCTCATTCTTTCATTATGGAGCTTGAGGGCGGCTACCAGACGTATATCGGAGAGCGCGGCGGCTTTTTGTCCGGTGGGCAACGCCAGCGCATTGCAATGGCCCGGGCTTTTCTGAAAGATGCTCCCGTTCTGTTGCTGGATGAGCCCACATCGGCTCTTGATCCGGAGTCGGAAAGCGCGGTTCAGGAAGCGCTGGACGTATTAATGAAGCAGAGAACGACCATGGTTATTGCCCACCGGCTTTCTACGGTGCAAAACGCCGATGAAATCTGGGTTATGGAAGAAGGAAATATTGTCGAAAAAGGCACTCATGAACAATTGCTCGAGAGGAAGGGACTGTACGCCCAGTCGTACTACCAGGAATTTACCGAGTCTGCCGAACGCAGGGAGGTGTCGTACACATGAAAAAGGGCGGAAGGCTCTCGCAAGTGAAAGAACTCGGCTACTTGCTGACGTTTATGAACCGCAAGCGCAAAACCCAGTACGCGATTGGCCTTGCTGTAACGGCGCTCACCCAGACATTGTTTCTGATCGCCTTCAGCTTGGTCGTACATAACTTGGTTGATTTCGCCGTGTCCCGAGATACGTCCCTGATGGTGGAAGCCTTTATTATTTTGGGCGCGGCCCTGTTCCTGGAAAATATAATCTCTCCCTGGTTCATTTACTTATACCAGCGCAGTGTCGAGCTGACTGTGCTGAATATCCGCAAACGTCTTTATGACAAGCTGTGCCGGGTGCGGCCGAAATTCCTGGAGCAGACGCACCATGGGGACTTGCTGTCGCGGGTGAACAACGACGTAACGACCGTTGAGTTTACATTCTCGCAGGTTTACTTCGTTCTGCTGCTTCAAGTTGTCTTTTGCATCGGCTCCATTGTCTCCATGGTGGTGATCGATTGGCGGTTTGCCGGCGTTTCTTTCGTCATTCTGCTGCTGTCCTCTCTGGTCAGCCTGAAATTTGCACGGGATATCCGTGGCTTGTCCGAACAAGGCTTGCAAACGCTCGGTAAAATGACCGAAAAATTCAAAGATTTTATGGGCGGCATTCAAATTGTGAAGCTGTTCCGCATCCGCACGATTTACGGCCAGTACGAGGCGTTGAACGAACAAATGACGCAAACGCTTCGGCAAACGGCGAAGAAGAACGGTATGCAGGCTGCGGTAAACCATTTTATCAGTTACGTCACGTTTTGCGGAATCATCGTCATCGGCAGTCTTCTTTATGCCTACGGATTGATGGGAATGGGAAGTGTCGCCGCTCTGGCTGTTTTGCAAGTGAATCTGACGCACGCCTTGTTGAACTTGGGGATGGTTCTGTCGATGACCCAGAATTCGCTCGCGGGCGCTCACCGGATTCAAGAGGTACTAAGTGAGGAAGAGGAACCGGAGCGTCTGGGATCTTCTCACAGCGAGCTTGTATCGGAGGCTGCGGTGGAGTTTCGCGATGTGGAATTTTCCTATCAGGCGGATAAAAAGGTACTTGTCGACATGTCGATGCAGGTGTTTCCTGGTCAGGTCGCTGCGATCGTGGGAGCTAGCGGCAGCGGTAAAAGTACGTTGATCAAGCTGCTGCTCGGCTTTTATCCTGTGGACAGCGGAGATATCCTGCTCCAAGGCAAACCGTTTGGCCATTACACACTGGACGAAATCCGCAGGCAGATTGCATACGTTCCGCAGGAGCCGTTTTTGTTTACCGGCACGATTGAGGAAAACATCCGCTATGGAAATCCGGATGCAACGGATGAAGAAGTGGTTGAAGCGGCCAAAGCGGCATACGCTCACCATTTCATTCAGGAACTTCCTGAACAGTATAAAACGCCGGTGGGGGAGAGAGGAGCGTCGTTGTCAGGCGGACAAAGGCAGCGAATTGCGATCGCCCGGGCGATTCTCAAAAACGCCCCGATTCTGCTGCTGGACGAAGCGACTTCTGCATTGGATAACGAATCCCAGCATTGGGTACAGCAAGCTCTGAACGTATTGATGAAGGGGCGCACCACCATTCTGATTGCGCATCGTCTCAGCACGGTGGAACATGCGGATTTGATTACGGTCATGAACCAAGGAACGGTCGTGGAACGGGGCCGTCATCAGGACCTGCTGGCGCTCGGAGGGTATTACGCGCGGCTGTACGGCTAGACCCGTTTTACGGCGGGCGGCTTCCTGCTGATATCTAAATACAAAGCCTATCTACAAACAATCTCTAATACGGGAGTGTGTCGATGTGAGAGAGAATACGAACAAGCAATATGGATTAACGCAAGCCCAGCGCCGGATATGGTTCATGGAAATTATGAATCCGGGCACATCCATCACGATGCTTTCCGCGACCTACCAAATTACGGGCGAGATCGACACCAAGCTGCTGGAGCAAGCGGCCGCAGAGATTGTCAAAACCTATGACGCTTTCCAAATCCGTATTAGCGGGGATTTGCAAAATCCAACGCAGTGGTTCGAAGAGCCGGAGAATGTCCAAGCCCAGATAAGCCACCTTGAAATAGGTACAACCGAACAATTCTATGCCTGGGTGAAAGAAGTAACCGAAAAACCGGCCAGTGTGTTCGACGAACACCTCTATCAATTTACGATGATCCATTTTGCGAACGGCCAAGTATGGCTTAATTTGACTGTAAATCATATCATTGCCGATGGCTTGTCCGTCACTGCTTTGCTGCATGCGGTGATGGAAAAATACCTGGAACTGCGCAAAGGCATCCTCAGCAGTTACCAAGCTCCTTCCTATCTGGATTATATTTCAACTGAGCACGAATATGAGCAATCGCAGCGTTATCAAAAAGGCAAGGAATATTGGCTGACCAAGTACAATACTTTGCCTGAAACGAGCGGCATTAAATCGGCTCCGCCATTCTCGATTGGCAGCGAATCGAATAAACGTTCCATCACGTTGGATGGTTCCCGGTATGACCGCATTTTGGCTTTTAGCGAACAATATCAGGTCAGTTTATATACGTTATTTTTGTCCGCCATGTACGCCTTATTGTATAAGCTGACCGACAGCACCGATGTGCCGGTCGGCACGGTATTTGCCAATCGCACCAGCAAGAAGGAAAAAGAAACGATCGGTATGTTCGTCAGCACCGTGGCTACGCGGATTAGTCTGAATCCAGATGGGTCCGTGCTCTCCTTGATCCAAACGGTTTCCAAGGAAAATACGGCGGATCTGCGGCATCAGAAATATCCTTATAACCAATTGATCCAGGATTTACGTGAACAACACGGTCGCAACGATCTTTCGGAGTTGTTCCGCACGTCTCTGGAATATCTGCCTTTGAAAATCGTGGAGTACGAAGAAATCAAGGTACGTCTGGAGGCTCACTTTGCCAGGCACGAGATGGACGATCTACTGCTTCGCTTTGACCATATGCTGAATGAAGGCCATGTCATTCTCCATGCTTCCTATCGTACGGGCCTGTTCGAGACGGCCGAAATTGATCGCATTATGGAACAGTATGTAACTGTTTTGGACCAGTTTCTTGAGACTCCCGAACTGCGGGTACGCGAGATTTCTCTACTGAGCGATGAGGAGAGACACCGTATTCTGGACGTGTTTAACCCGCCGGTGGCAGCACTGAGCGAGGGAATAGCGTTTCATCGGTATGTTGAAAAGTTTGCCCGAGACATTCCGGATCACCCGGCAGTTGTTTACATGGACAAAAAGTTGACCTACGGCGAATTGAACGAACGCGCCGAGCGGCTGGCTTCGCTCCTTCGTGAACAGGGCGTGGGAAGGGAGACAATTACGGGGATCTGGGCGGAGCGCTCGGTGGAACTGCTGGTCGGTGTGCTCGCCGTATGGAAAGCCGGCGGAGCTTATGTACCGCTGGACCCCGATTATCCGGCGGAGCGGATTGAGTTCATGCTCAGCGATAGCGAAGCATCGGTGCTGCTTACGCAGCGTCATCTGTTGGAGGGGGCCGGAGGTTGGTTGGACGATGACCGGCTGAAGCTTCAAGCTGTCTATGCCATGGATGATGAACAGATGTATAACGGGGATACCTCAGCAGTGGAATATGAATCTGCTGACATTGCCCCGCAAGACTTGGCTTATGTGATTTACACCTCGGGTACGACGGGACGCCCAAAAGGCGTCATGATCGAGCATGGTAGTCTCATGAATACGGCAGATGCGTACCGCCGCGAGTACCGGTTGGATCAGTTCCCGGTGCGGTTGCTGCAACTGGCAAGCTTTTCGTTTGACGTGTTCGTTGGAGACATCGCGCGGACGCTGTATAACGGAGGAACAATGGTAATTGTGCCAAAGGATGACCGGATTGATCCGAACCGTTTATACGGCTGGATTCGGGAGCAAAACATTACGGTATTTGAATCGACACCTGCGCTCATCCTGCCGTTCATGCAGCATATTTATGAAGAAGGGCTGGACGTCAGCTCCATGCAGTTGCTGATTACCAGCTCGGATGCTTGCAGTGTCACCGATTATCGATTGCTGCAGGAAAGATTCGGCGGACAATTCCGCATCATCAACAGCTACGGCGTTACCGAAGCGGCCATTGACAGCAGCTTTTACGATGAGCCGCTGGACAAGCTGCCATCGTTGGGTCATGTGCCGATTGGCAAAGCCTGGTTGAACGCCCGGTTTTACATTGTCGATGCCGGGTTAAAGCCGGTTCCTGTAGGGATTCCGGGTGAACTTGTCATCGGCGGCGCCGGGGTGGCGCGCGGGTATTGGAACCGTCCGGACCTAACCACCGAGAAGTTTGCAGACAGCCCGTTTGTGCCTGGCGAACGTCTGTATCGGACAGGAGATTTGGCCCGCTGGCTGGAAGACGGTAACGTTGACTTCATCGGCCGAATCGACTATCAGGTGAAAATTCGCGGGTTCCGGATCGAACTCGGCGAAATTGAATCGGCCCTGCTCAGTTTCCCGGGTGTCAAGCAGGCTGTGGTGACTGACCGTACGGATGAGCAGGGGCAAAAGTATTTGTGCGGTTACGTGGCGGGGGATGCTTCCGTGCAGCTGAGCGATCTGTTGTCCCAATTGAAACAAGAGCTACCTGCGCATATGGTTCCGGCACGGCTGGTGTCTCTTGATCAGCTTCCGCTCACACCGAATGGAAAAGTTGACCGTAAAGCGCTGCCTGAACCGACCGAAGAGGTAGAAGTGGGCCGTGAGTATGTGGCTCCTCGTACAACGCTGGAAACAAGACTTGCACTTATTTGGCAGCAGGTGCTGGGTATTGCGCGAGTTGGAGTCCATGACGATTTCTTTGACCTTGGTGGTCATTCCTTGCGAGCCTCCGCGCTTGTTTCCAAGATTCGAAAAGAGCTGCAAGTCGAGGTTCCGCTGCGGGACGTTTTCCGCTACACCACGATCGAACAACTTGCTCAAAGAATTAGCGGTTTAAAGCAGCAGGAGACGTATGAGATTACAAAGGCGGCAGAGGCCGAGTACTATCCGGTTTCATCCGAGCAAAAGCGTCTGTACGTCCTGCGCCAGCTTGACGCGGCCGAGCGTAGCTACAATATGTCGGCGGCGCTTCTTCTCGAAGGCAAGCTGGACCGCACGCGCGTAGAGTACGCGTTCCGGGCACTTATTCAGCGCCATGAGACGCTGCGTACCGGGATCGAGCAGGTTCAAGGCGAGCTTGTGCAGCGCATCTATGACGAGGTGGAGTTTTCTGTAGATTATTTCCAGGTGAGCGAGCGAGAAGTGGACCAAGTGGTGGAAGCATATTATCACCCGTTTGATCTGACCAAGCCGCCACTTCTGCGCATCGGCCTGATCGAAGTCGGCGAGGATCGCCACATTCTGCTGTTCGATATGCACCATATCGTCTCGGATGGCATCTCGACAGCGTTGCTTTTCGACGAGTTCAGCCGCCTGTATCGGGGTGAGGAGCTGGCTCCGTTGCGTATTCAATACAAAGATTATGCTGTTTGGCAGCATTCCGAAGCCTACGGGCAGTTGATCCAGCCACAGAAGGAGTACTGGCTGGAACAGCTGTCGGGCGAGCTGCCTGTATTGGAACTGCCGACGGACTTTCCGCGGCCTGCGGTGCAAAGTTTTGACGGCCGGACCGTGAAGTTTGATATTGGGAAAGAACGGACGGAGAAGCTGAAAGAACTGGCCGCACGGACGGGCACAACCCTGTACATGGTGCTGTTGTCTGCTTACTCGATCCTTATGCATAAATATTCGGGTCAGGAAGATCTGATTGTGGGAACGCCGATTGCCGGAAGAACGCAGGAAGAAATACAGCCAATCGTAGGTATGTTTATCAACACGCTTGCCATTCGCAGCCATCCGGAGCGTTCCAAGTCGTACCTTAAATACCTGGAAGAAATGAAGGAAATCACACTCGGGGCTTTTGAACACCAAAACTATTTGTTCGAAGATTTGGTGGAAAGTCTTCACATTCCACGCGCGACCGGCCGGAATCCGCTCTTTGATACGTTCTTCTCCCTGCAAAATACGGAGAATGAGCAAATTGTCATCGAGGGGCTGGAGCAATCGTTTTATCCGTTGGAAAACCGAACGTCCAAGTTCGAGTTGCTTCTGGACATTTCGGAGCTGGATGGTCAGCTCGAATGCCGATTGGAGTACGCTACGGCTTTGTATAAACAGGAGACCGCGGAGCGGTTCGCCAGACATTATGACAAGCTACTCGAAACTATCGCAACAGCGCCGGAAGGGGATATTGCTTCGCTGGAAATGCTAACGGAGCAGGAAATCCGTGAACTGGTGCACGGTTTTAATGATTCGGAGGCAGACTACCCGCGGCAGCAGACGATTCATGGCTTGTTCGAAGAGCAGGCGAAGCTATACCCGGATAACGTGGCCGCTGTCATGAATGAGCGGCAGTTGTCCTACCACGAATTGAACGAGCGGTCCAACCGGCTTGCGCGCAAGCTGCGGGAGACGGGAGTCGAAGCGGACCAGCTGGTAGCGATTCTGGCCGAACGTTCGCTTGATATGGTCGTCGGCATTCTGGCGATTCTCAAAGCGGGCGGAGCCTACGTGCCTGTTGATCCCGACTACCCGGAGGAACGCATCCGCTTCATGATTGAGGATTCGGGCGCACCGTTATTGCTGATTCAAAAGCACTTGCATGAGAAGACCGACTTCGTAGGAACGCGCCTTGAATTGGACGATTTCGTTTGGGGCGACAACGGGGCGGAATCAGCTGGTGAGCAGGACGCTTCGAATCTGGAGCCGATTTCCGGGCCGGGTAACTTGGCTTATGTCATCTACACATCGGGAACGACCGGCAAACCAAAAGGCACGTTGATCGAGCATAAAAACGTCGTGCGCCTTTTGTTCAACGACAAGAACCTGTTCGACTTTGGGCCGTCTGATACGTGGACGTTGTTCCACTCGTTCTGCTTCGACTTCTCCGTCTGGGAGATGTACGGAGCGCTGCTGTACGGAGGCAAGCTGGTTATCGTACCGCCGCTTACAGCGAAAAATCCGGCTGAGTTCCTGGCACTGCTGAGCCGCGAACGGGTCACGATTTTGAACCAGACGCCAACATATTTCTACCAACTGCTGCGTGAGGTTTTAGCGGACCATCCGTACGATCTGCGGATTCGCAACATCATCTTCGGCGGCGAAGCGCTCAGCCCGCTGTTGCTCAAGGGTTTTAAGACGAAGTACCCGGAGACAAAGCTGATCAATATGTACGGTATTACCGAAACGACGGTTCACGTGACGTATAAGGAAATCACATGGATGGAGATGGAGGCGGCGAAAAGTAATATCGGCAGGCCGATCCCAACGCTGAGCGTGTATGTTCTGGATGAAAACCGTCGTCCTGTTCCGATGGGCGTAGCAGGCGAAATGTACGTAGCCGGGGAAGGCCTGGCAAGAGGATACCTGAATCGACCGGATTTGACGGCGGAAAAGTTCGTTGATTCTCCGTTTGCGGAGGGGGAGAAACTGTATCGCTCAGGCGACTTGGCGGCCTGGCTGCCGGACGGCAACATTGAATACCTCGGCCGGATCGACCATCAGGTCAAAATCCGCGGGTACCGGATCGAGCTGGACGAAATTGAAACGCAGCTTCTGAACGTGGAGGGTGTGGAAGAAGCGGTGGTGCTCGCCCGTCAGGACAGCGGGGGCGAGAAGGCGCTTGTTGCCTACTTTGTGGCGGACCGGACGCTGACGGTTAGCGAAATGAGAACCTCGCTGGCCCAGGGAATGCCGGGATACATGATCCCGTCGTACTTCGTGCAGCTGGAACGCATGCCGCTGACGTCCAACGGCAAAGTGGACCGCAAAGCATTGCCGGAGCCGCAAGGCGGTTTGCAAACGGGCGTCGAATACGTAGCGCCGCGTAACCTTACGGAGTCCCGGCTTGTGGAAATCTGGGAGGAAGTGCTGGGTTACTCCGGCATTGGAGTCTTGGACAATTTCTTCGAACTGGGAGGGCATTCCTTGCGGGCGACAAACCTTGTCAGCAAGATTCGGAAGGAAATGAACGTTGAACTTCCGCTGCGCGATGTGTTCCGCTATATGACGGTAGAGTCGATGGCCGGTGCTATTGCCAGCTTGGATGAATCAGAGCACAGCTCAATTCCAAAAGCGGAAGAGAAAGCGTACTATCCGGTTTCCTCTGCACAAAAAAGGCTGTATGTCCTGCACCAGCTGGATAGCTTGGAGCTGAATTATAACCTCCCAAGCGCCTTGCAATTGGAAGGGGCTTTGAACGAGGCCAAAGTAGAAGATGTGCTGACTACTTTGATGGCCCGGCACGATATGCTGCGCACCGGTTTTGAAATCATGAATGGGGAGCCGGTTCAGCGTATTCATCCGCTCGTCGCTTTCAAGGTCGAGAAGATTCAAGCAAGCGAAGATCAGGTTGCAGCCATTCTTGAAGGCTTCATCCAGCCTTTTGACTTGACCCAGCCGCCTTTACTGCGCGCCCTGCTGATCGAATTGGAGAAAGAAAAATTCCTGCTCGCGCTGGATATGCATCACATTGCTTCCGACGGCCTTTCCATGGATGTGCTGCTGCGCGAATTCGTGCGCCTGTACAATGGTGAAGAATTGCCGGAGCTGCGGATTCAATACAAGGATTACGCCGTTTGGCAGCAATCCGAGGAACAGCGTCAACGCATCAAACGACAGGAGGAATACTGGCACGGGGTGTTCAGCTCCGAGCTTCCGGTTCTTGAGCTGCCTCTTGACTACTCCCGTCCAGCCGTTCAGCAGTTTGACGGTCAAACGCTCACGTTTACGCTTGATGCGGAGAAAGGCGAAGCTCTCAAACAGCTTGCCAGCGATTCGGGGGCAACGTTGTACATGCTTCTGCTGGCTGCGTACTCCGTATTGCTTCATAAATACGCGGGACAGGAAGATATAGTAGTTGGTACTCCGATTGCCGCTCGTTCTCACGCCGACGTGCAGCCGATTATCGGTATGTTTGTCAATACGCTGGCCCTTCGCTTGGGTCCGACGGCAGAGCGGACGTTCATGGATTACTTGCAGGAAGTGAAGGAAAGGACGCTTGGAGCCTACGAGCACCAGGACTATCCGTTTGAGGAGCTGGTAGAAGCTCTTCAGGTGAGCCGGGATTTAAGCCGAAATCCGCTGTTTGACACCATGTTTTCATTGCAAAAGCACGAAAGCCTGGATTTAACTCTTGAAGGCTTGCAATGGTCACTGTTTGACATCGAGGAAAAGACGGCAAAGTTTGATCTTAGCTTGGATATCGTGGAAGAGGGTAACGAGTTGGTTTGCAAGATCGAGTACGCTACCTCGTTGTTTAGACAGAACACGATGGTGCGGCTGGCGGGTCATTACGAGCAGCTTTTGGCGTCGATCCTGGCTCAGCCGGGTGCGCGGATTTCGGATTTGGATATATTGACGGACAGCGAAAAGGATAATTTATTGGTCGGGTTTGACGTGTCTTCTTCGGCTCTTGCGAAGCAATACGCCGCAGAAGGTACAGGTTTGGAAGCAGATGAGTCGTGGAGAGAGAGAACGTTCCACGAGCTGTTCGAGGAGCAGGCGGAACGCACTCCGGGAGCGCTGGCGGTTGTATATGAAGACAGCAAGCTGACATATGCGGAGCTGAACGCCAAAGCAAATCGTCTGGCGTATGTACTGCGGGCACGCGGGGTGAAGCCGGAACAGGTGGTCGGCATTCTGGCCGGCCGTTCGGCCGAGCTGTTGATCGGGGTATTCGCCGTATGGAAAGCTGGCGGCGCTTATGTACCGCTTGACCCCGATTATCCAGCGGAGCGGATCGAATATATGCTCGCGGACAGCGGGGCATCGGTATTGCTTACGCAGACCTGCCTGTTGGAGCAGGTGGAAGCTTGGCGCAGCGACGGAGCTTTAACGCTGCAAACGGTGATTGCACTTGATGACGCCTCGGCGTACAGCCTAGGCACGGTGGAAACGGCTGTAGGCGTACAAGCTTTGGGCGAAGCGGACGCAGAGGCGGAGGTTTTGGCGCAATTGGCAACGGCTTCTGCCGAAACATCTGCCACGGCAGAAGCTGAGCAGAGCACACAAGCGGCGGATCTCGCATCCAATCCGGCAAATGTGAACAAGCCGGGCGATCTGGCATACGTCATCTACACCTCCGGTACAACGGGCCGTCCGAAGGGCGTGGCAGTGGAACACCGCAGCTTGGTGAACACGGCGGCGGGCTACCAGCGGGACTACCGTCTGGATCAGTTCCCGATCCGGCTGCTGCAACTTGCCAGTTTCTCGTTTGACGTGTTCGTTGGTGACATTGCACGGACGCTGTACAACGGCGGCACTATGGTCATCGTGCCGAAGGAAGACCGGATTGATCCAACCCGCCTCTATGGCTGGATTCGCGACTACGCCGTGACGGTGTTCGAATCAACTCCTGCGCTGGTCGTGCCGTTCATGGAGCATGTGTATGCCGAGGGTCTGGACCTCAGCTCGATGCAGTTGCTGATCACAAGCTCGGATGCGTGCAGTGTAGCGGATTACCGCACCTTGCAGGAGCGCTTTGGCTCGCAGTTCCGTATTATTAACAGCTACGGCGTAACAGAAGCGGCGATTGACTCCAGCTTCTATGATGAGCCTCTGGAGAAGCTGCCGAAGACGGGCAGCGTGCCAATCGGGAAAGCGTGGCTGAACGCCAGATTCTACATCGTGGATACAGATCTGAAGCCGGTGCCGATCGGGGTGCAAGGCGAGCTGGTTATCGGCGGAGCGGGTGTGGCCCGCGGTTACTTGAACCGCCCGGATTTAACGGCGGAGAAATTCGTAGATAGCCCGTTCACCGCTGGGGAGCGGTTGTACCGGACGGGTGATCTGGCACGCTGGATGCCGGACGGCAACGTAGATTTCATCGGCCGAATCGACAATCAGGTGAAAATTCGCGGTTATCGGATCGAGCTTGGTGAGATTGAAGCGGCCATGAAAAATGTTGCCGAGGTGCGTCAAGCGCTTGTGATCGACCGGACGGACGAGCGGGGGCAGAAATATCTGTGCGGGTATGTCGTAGTGGATTCCAGCTTCGATCTGGAAGGGCTTGTGGCCCATCTGGACGCCGTACTGCCTTCTCATATGGTGCCTTCGCGAATCATGCGTCTGGATCAACTGCCGCTTACACCGAACGGCAAGATCGACCGTAAAGCGTTGCCTGTGCCGGAAGGAAGCATTCGTGCCGAGGCTGCATACACCGCGCCGCGTACTCCTGCCGAGAAAGCACTCGCGTTGGTCTGGCAGTCAGTGTTAGGCGTGGATCAGGTTGGCACCATGGATAATTTCTTTGCGCTTGGTGGGGATTCAATTAAAGCTTTACAGGTATCTTCTCGTCTTTTGCAAACGGGGTACAAGCTGGTCATGAAAGATTTGTTCCATTACCCGACAATTTCCGCCCTTAGTTTGCGGTTGCAAACAGCGGAGAGAACGGCAAGCCAGGCCGAAGTGACGGGAGAGGTTATCCTGACTCCGATTCAGCGCTGGTTCTTAGAACAAAATTCGGCCGATGTACATCACAGTAATCAGGCGTTCATGCAGTTCTCCAAGCAAGGCTTTGATGAAAAAGCTTTACGTCAAGCAGTGCGTCAGCTTATCGTGCATCACGATGCTCTTCGTACGGTTTATCGTCAAACCGAGAGTGGTTATAACGCTTGGAATCGAGGCGCTGGGGAGAATGAAGTGCTGTTCGATCTGGAAGTTGTCGATTTCAAGGCAGTCCGTGACGTGAAAGAAGCGGTAGAGGTTAAGGCAAATGACATTCAAGCAAGCATCGATCTGGAAAACGGTCCGCTGGTGAAGCTTGGTTTGTTCCGCTGCGACGATGGCGACCATCTGCTCATCGCGATCCATCACTTGGTCGTAGACGGCGTATCCTGGCGGATTCTGCTTGAGGACTTTGCTGCCGCCTATGAGCAGGCGCTGCAAGGGCAGCTGATCCGTCTGCCGCTCAAAACGGATTCATTCCAAATGTGGGCGAAACAGCTCGCTGATTATGCGAACGGGCCCGCGATGGAAAGCGAGAGAGCGTATTGGCAGTATATCGAGCAATTGGCCTATGAGCCGCTTCCAAAAGATTATGAACAAGGCAGATCCAAGCTGAAGGACAGCGGGCTCGTAACCGTTCGATGGACAGTGGACGAAACCGAACAATTACTTAAGCAGGCTCACCGTGCTTACCATACGGAAATGAACGATTTGCTGCTTGCTGCGCTGGGCCTCTCAGTACAAGCTTGGAGTGGTCAGGAACGCGTGCTGGTGAATCTCGAAGGCCACGGCCGGGAAGAACTTTTGCCAGATGTGGACATTACGCGTACGGTAGGCTGGTTTACAAGCCAATTCCCTGTTGTTCTGGAGCCAGGTCAAGCTCAGGCACTCGGTCATCAGGTGAAACAGGTGAAAGAAAACTTGCGCCGCATTCCGAACAAAGGGATCGGCTATGGCATCCTGCGTTATTTGTCGGCGCCGCGTGCCGGAGAGAGCTTTGTTTTGGAGCCGGAGATCAGTTTTAACTATCTGGGCCAGTTCGACCAGGATTACGAAAGCAGTGGCTCGCAGCCGTCTCGGTTCAGTCCGGGCTCCGATTCAAGCCCGAATGCTGTGATGGATTATGTCCTCGATATCAACGGTATGGTGTCGGAAGGCGTGTTGGAACTCACGATCCGTTATGGAGAAACCCAGTATCAACGGGAGACGGTTGAGCGCTTGGGCTCCCTGCTTCAATCGAGTTTGCGTGAGGTCATCAGCCATTGCGTATCGAAAGAGCGGACAGAGCTTACGCCTAGTGACGTACTGCTTCAAGATGTGACGGTGGAGGAACTGGAGCAGCTATCCGAACATACGGCGGCACTCGGCGAACTGGAGAATGTATACACCCTGACTCCGCTGCAAAAAGGGATGTTGTTCCACAGCTTGCTGGATGCCGATTCGGAAGCTTACTTTGAACAGGTGACCTTCGATCTGTACGGAAGCCTGAATGTGGAAGCCTTCACCCGAGGATTGGATACGCTGGTGCAGCGGAATGAGGCGCTGCGGACCAACTTTATTACCGGCTGGAGAGACGAGCCGATTCAAGTGGTATTCCGCGAGCGGAAATGTGAAGTGTACTTTGAAGATATTCGCTCGGCAAGAGATGAACACCCGGAGAAAACGATAGCCGATTTTGTCAGCGCGGATAAAGCGAACAAGTTTGATTTGGCTCAAGACTCTCTTATGCGTGTGACCGTTTTGCGCACAGGCGACGAGGCCTACCATGTGATCTGGAGTCATCATCACATTTTGATGGATGGCTGGTGCATGTCCTTCATGATCAAGGAAGTGTTCGACACTTACTTTGCGTTTCAGGAGAAGCGAACGATAGAGCTTCCTCCGGTTACCTCGTACTCCCGGTATATCGAATGGCTGGAAGCTCAAGATGTAGCAAAAGCTTCGGGTTACTGGTCGGAGTATTTGGCGGGTTACGATCAGCAGACCAGGCTGCCGCAGGAGAGAACGCAGCTGAAACAGCATGCTTTTGAAATGGCTGAAATCGATGTGGAACTCAGCAAGGGACTGACTGAGCAAATTGAGCGTGTGGCGCGCCAGCAACAGGTGACACTCAACACGTTTATGCAGACTGTATGGGGACTGGTCTTACAGATATACAACAACAGCGAGGATGTTGTGTTCGGCTCCGTTGTATCCGGTCGTCCGGCGGAGATTCCGGGCATCGAAAGCATGATTGGCCTGTTTATTAATACGATTCCGGTCCGTATTCAAGGTAAAGCCGAGGAGACGGTAGCCGATATTTTGAGAAAAACCCAAGATCAAGCGCTGGCATCGGGAGCTTACGAAACGTTCCCGCTGTTCGAAATTCAGTCGCTGAGCGAGCAAAAGCGTGACTTGATCAACCATATTATGGTCTTTGAAAATTATCCGATGGAAGAACAGATAGAGCAAGTTGTCGGCGGAGGCCAAGATGCGCTGAAAATCGCTAATATCCAATCGCCAGAACAAACGAACTATGATCTGGACATTACCGTCATTCCGGAAGAGCACATTTTGCTGCGGTTTACGTACAATGCACTGACGTTCAGAGAGCAAGACATCAGGCAGATCCACGGTCATTTTGCCCGTGCATTGGAGCAGGTTGCGGCTAACCCGAATGTTCGTGTACATGAGTTAGAGCTTCTGACGGCGGCGGAAAAAGAAGAAATTGTCGGCGAGTTTAATCCGGTGCAGCCGGAAGTGGCTTCTGTAGCCGCCTTCCATCGCCTGTTCGAGGAACAGGCGGAACGTACACCGGAAGAGGAAGCCGTTGTCTACGAGAACGATCGGCTGACGTATGCGGAGTTGAATGAGCGGGCGAACCGCCTGTCGGCAACGCTGCGTGCAAGCGGCATCGGTCGGGAGACCATCGTTGGCATTCTCGCCGAGCGTTCGGTCGATTTGCTGGTGGCCGTGATGGCCGTCTGGAAAGCGGGAGGGGCTTATGTACCGCTTGACCCGGATTATCCGGCGGACCGCGTGCGGTTCATGCTGGAAGACAGCGGAGCGAAGGTGCTGCTGACGCAAACGCCGCTGCGAGAGCGTGCCGAAGCCTGGCTCGGCGAAGAGGAACTAGCACTGGAGACGGTGCTGTATCTCGATGACGAAACGTCATACAGCGAAGTTCGGGCAAATGCCCCGATGGGCACTGGTACGGTTTCCGGTATAGACCCCGGCAAGCTAATGGGGGCTGTGAACGGTGGTGACGAGAGTCATCCAAATGATGTTGATGTTGTCGGTATGGACAGCTTCCATGAAGCCCGTCCGGAGGATC
Source organism: Paenibacillus sp. SRL342 (assembly GCF_984798905.1). Classification (NCBI taxonomy): domain Bacteria; kingdom Bacillati; phylum Bacillota; class Bacilli; order Caryophanales; family Paenibacillaceae; genus Paenibacillus; species Paenibacillus sp. SRL342. Next base: position 6,183,745 of record NZ_OZ481790.1, on the reverse strand, counting down.
TGGCGTACGTCATCTATACATCGGGAACGACGGGCAAGCCAAAAGGCGTGATGATCGAGCACCGAAGCTTGGTGAACACGGCAGCGGGTTACCGACGGGAATACCGGTTGGATCAGTTCCCGGTGCGGCTACTGCAACTCGCTAGCTTCTCGTTTGACGTGTTCGTGGGTGATATCGCGCGGACGTTGTATAACGGAGGCAGCATGGTCATTGTACCGAAGGACGACCGGATCGATCCATCTCGTCTGCACTACTGGATAGAGCGGGAGCAAGTGACGATCTTTGAATCAACGCCGGCGCTGATCGTACCGTTTATGGAATACGTGCACGAGCAAGGGCTGGAGTTGAGCGGGATGGAGCTGCTGATCACAAGCTCGGACAGCTGCAGCGTGGCAGATTACCGTACCTTGCAGGAACGGTTTGGTCCGTCATTCCGCATCATTAACGCTTACGGCGTAACGGAAGCAGCAATCGACTCCAGTTTCTATGACGAGGAGTTGTCGAGACTTCCTCAGACAGGGCATGTGCCGATTGGCAAAGCGTGGTTGAATGCGAAGTTCTACATCGTGGATGCACATCTGAATCCTGTTCCAGTCGGGGTGCTGGGCGAATTGGTTATCGGCGGAGTCGGTGTGGCGCGCGGGTACTTGAACCGTCCAGAGCTGACGGAAGAGAAGTTTGTAGACAGTCCTTTCACCGCGGGTGATCGGTTGTATCGCACGGGAGATTTGGCGAGGTGGATGGAGGACGGCAACGTGGACTTCATCGGCCGGATCGACAATCAGGCGAAAATCCGGGGGTACCGGATCGAGACGGGCGAAGTCGAAGCAGAGCTGCTGAGTGTAGGTGGCGTGAAGGAAGCGGTCGTTGTTGTCAGGGAAGATCAAGAGGGGCAGAAAGCGTTGTGCGCTTATTATACAGTGGAAGAAGGCTTGACGGCGGCAGATTTGAAACAGGCGATCTCCAGTGAGCTACCGGGATACATGATTCCGTCGTATTTCGTCGAACTGAAGCAATTGCCTCTAACGCCGAATGGGAAAATTGACCGGAAGGCGCTGCCAGCGCCGGAAGGGGGAGGCCGCGAATACGTGGCGCCGCGCACCGAACTGGAGGCAAAACTGGCCGCCATTTGGCAGGAAGTGCTTGTTCGGGAGAAGGCGGTAGGCGTAACGGACAACTTCTTCGACCTCGGAGGACACTCATTGCGGGCGACAACACTTGTCAGCAAAATGCATAAGGAGCTGGGCGCCCAATTCCCGCTTCGCGACGTATTCCGCTACTCGACAGTTGAGGAAATGGCTGTGGCTATGGAGCGTTTGGAGATCGGTTCGTTTACGGCTATTCCGGCTGCGGAACCTAGCGAGTACTATCCACTCTCTTCTGCGCAGAAACGTCTCTATATCTTGAACCAGCTGGAAGGAGGCGAGCTGAGCTACAATATACCGGGAGCTATGCTGCTCGAAGGGCAGCTCGACCGGCACCGGTTTGAAGAAGCGTTCCGCGGGCTCGTATCTCGTCATGAAACGCTACGTACCGGCTTTGAGATGGTTGAAGGCGAAGCGGTTCAGCGGATTTACGAAGAAGTCACCTTCCAGGTGGAATACGTGCAGATCAGCGGGGAACAGGCGGAAGAAACGGTGCGCCAATTCGTTCGTGCGTTTGATCTAGCGAAGCCACCACTTCTGCGGGTGGGCATTGCCGAACTCGCGCCAGGCCGGCATATACTGATGTTCGATACACATCATATCGTATCGGACGGCGTTTCAATGGACGTACTGATCGAAGAGTTCGTGCACTTGTACAGCGGGGAGTCGCTCAAGCCACTCCGCATTCAGTACAAAGATTATGCAGTATGGCAGCAATCGGACGAGCAGAAAACGCAGCTTGCCAAGCAGGAAGCCTACTGGATTGACATGTTCAGCGGAGAACTGCCAGTTCTGGAAATGCCAACGGACTATCCGCGCCCGGCTATGCAGAGCTACGAGGGCCGTACGCTGCAATTGTTTATGAATATTGAGAAAAGCGAAGGTCTGAAACGGCTTGCAGCTGAAAACGGCGCAACGCTTTACATGGTTCTGCTTGCGGCGTATAACGTGCTTCTGCATAAATATTCAGGTCAGGAAGATGTGGTGGTTGGTACGCCGATTGCGGGCAGAAATCACAGCGACGTTCAACCGCTGATCGGGATGTTCGTTAATACATTGGCCATCCGCAGTTACCCGGCTGCTGGTAAGACGTTCCTTGACTACTTGAAGGAAATCAAGGAGACAACGCTGGGGGCTTTTGAACATCAGAATTATCCGTTTGAGGAACTGGTGGATAAGGTAAACGTGACTCGTGATTTAAGCCGTAATCCGCTGTTTGATACGATGTTTGCTTTGCAGAATACAGAAAATGTGGAAATCCAGCTTCCGGGACTGCATTTGTCGACGTATGCCAGCGAAGAAATTGTGTCCAAATTCGATCTCAGCTTGGACGTTACGGAGATTGAGGACGGCTTGGAATATCTGTTTGAATACGCCACGGCTCTATATAAAACCGAAACGGTGGAGAAGTTGGCTGCCCACTACTTGCAGTTGCTTGAATCCATTCTCTGCAACCCGTCAGCGACGATTTCCGAGTTGGATATTTTGACGGCGGCGGAAAAAGAAGAACTTGTACGCGCGTTTAACCCGGCGCAGCCGGAAGTGGCTCCTGTGGCAGCGTTCCATCGACTGTTCGAGGAACAGGCGGAACACACGCCGGAAGCGGTAGCCGTCGTCTACGAGAACGATCGGCTTACATATGCGGAGCTGAACGAGCGGGCGAATCGCTTGGCGACTACGCTGCGTGGAAGCGGCATTGGTCGGGAGACCATCGTTGGCATTCTCGCCGAGCGTTCGGTGGACCTGCTGGTGGCTGTGATGGCCGTCTGGAAAGCGGGAGGGGCGTATATACCGCTTGACCCGGATTATCCGGCGGACCGTGTGCGGTTCATGCTGGAAGACAGCGGAGCGAAGGTGCTGCTGGCGCAAACGCCGCTGCGAGAGCGTGCCGAATCCTGGCTCAGCGAAGAGGAACTGGCACTGGCGACGGTGCTGTATCTCGACGATGAAGCGTCGTACAGCGAAGACCGAGCGAATGTACCAATGGACTTCGGCCAAGGCTCCAGGAATGCTCCGAATCCTGTCTCCAGCAAGCTGACGGGTGCTGTGAACGGTGGTGGCGAGAGTCATCCAAATGATGTTGATATTGTCGGTATAGACAGCTTCCATGAAGCTTGCCCGGAGGATTTGGCGTATGTGATCTACACGTCGGGAACGACGGGTAAGCCAAAGGGTGTAATGATCGAGCACCGCAGCCTGGTGAACACGGCAGCAGGCTACCGACGGGAATACAGGTTGGATCAGTTCCCGGTGCGTCTGTTGCAGCTCGCAAGCTTCTCGTTTGACGTGTTCGTGGGTGACATTGCGCGGACACTGTACAACGGCGGTACCATGGTCATTGTACCGAAGGACGACCGGATCGATCCGTCTCGTCTGCATTACTGGATAGAGCGGGAGCAAGTGTCAATCTTTGAATCAACACCAGCACTGATCGTGCCGTTTATGGAGTACGTGCATGAGCAGGGGTTGGAGTTGAGCGGTATGGAGCTGTTGATCACTAGCTCGGACAGCTGCAGTGTGGCAGATTACCGTACCTTGCAGGAACGGTTCGGCCCGTCATTCCGCATTATTAACGCTTACGGCGTAACGGAAGCGGCAATCGACTCCAGTTTCTATGACGAGGAGTTGGAGAAACTGCCGCAGACAGGCCATGTGCCGATTGGCAAAGCGTGGTTAAATGCGAAGTTCTACATCGTGGACGCACATCTTAACCCGGTGCCGGTCGGGGTGCTGGGCGAATTGGTTATCGGCGGAGTCGGTGTGGCGCGCGGATACTTGAACCGTCCAGAGCTGACGGAAGAGAAGTTTGTATACAGTCCCTTCAACGCGGGTGAGCGGTTGTATCGCACGGGAGATTTGGCGCGGTGGATGGAGGACGGCAACGTGGACTTCAGCGGGCGGATCGACAATCAGGCGAAAATCCGGGGGTACCGGATAGAGACGGGTGAGATCGAGTCACAGCTGTTGCGGGTGGTAGGTATACGCGAAGCGGTGGTGCTGGTTCGAAGTGATGAGAATGGGCAAAAGGCGCTGTGCGCCTACTACACAACGGATATCGAACTGACGGCGGCCGACCTGAAACGAGCAATCTCCAGCGAGCTGCCGGGTTACATGATCCCGTCGTACTTCGTGGAGCTGGAGCATTTACCTCTGACACCAAACGGGAAAATCGACCGGAAAGCTCTGCCAGCACCGGAAGAGGGAGTAAGTGCAGGGCGCGAATACGTGGCGCCGCGCACCGATCTGGAGGCGAAACTGGTCTCTATCTGGCAGGACGTGCTCGGGTCAGTTACGATTGGTGTGACGGACAACTTCTTCGACCTCGGTGGTCACTCGCTGCGGGCGACAACGCTGGTCAGCAAGGTGCACAAAGAGCTGCACGTGGACCTGCCGCTGCGCGATGTATTCCGGTACTCGACTATTGAAGCGATGGCTGAAGTGATTAGCCGATTGGAGCAGCAGGAATTCCTCTCCATTCCGGTTCTGGATAAAAGGGAGTATTATCCGCTTTCCTCCGTGCAAAAACGGCTGTACATCCAGCAGCAGATGGAAGGCGCCGAGCTTAGCTACAATATGTCCGGCATGACGGTTCTCGTCGGGCGCTTGGAGCGGAATCAATTCGAGGCGGCGCTCCAAGGATTAATCGCTCGTCATGAAGTTTTGCGAACTGGCTTCGAAATGGTTGACGGCGAACCGGTACAACGGGTTTATTCGGACTTGGAGTTTGCCATCGAGTATACAAAAGCGACGGAAAGTGAAACGAAAAGCATTGCGGATGCCTTTGTACGTGTCTTTGATTTGGAGCGGCCGCCGCTGCTGCGTGTGGGCTTAGTTGAATGGGAAGCGGAACGTCATCTGCTTATGCTGGACATCCATCATATCGTCACGGATGGCATGTCGATGGGTATCTTCATCGAAGAACTGCTGCGCCTGTATAACGGTGAAACGCTGAAACCGCTTCGGATTCAATACAAGGAATTCGCCGCTTGGCAGCAGTCCGAACCTGTAAAAGAACGGCTGAAACACCAGGAAGCCTACTGGCTGGACATGCTGGAAGGTGAACTGCCAACGCTTGAGTTGCCTACGGACTTTGTCAGACCTGCCACTCGCAGCTTTGAGGGAGATGTGCTGCCTTTCAGTATCGACAAGCAGATGACCGACAGCTTGCAACGCATTGCCGATGAGAATGGTGCTACCCTATATATGGTGTTATCGGCGGCCTATTCAATCCTGCTCAGCAAGTACTCGGGACAAGAAGACTTCATTGTAGGCACACCGGTTTCGGGCCGCACACATGCCGACCTGGAGCCGCTCATCGGAATGTTTGTCAACACGTTGGCGATTCGTCATTATCCATCCGGGGAGAAGACGTTCCTCGCTTACTTGAACGAAGTCAAAGAAACGATGCTGGGGGCCTACGACCACCAGGATTATCCGTTTGAAGAACTTGTGAAAAAGCTGCAGGTGCCGCGCGATCAAAGTCGCAATCCTGTATTCGATGTCATGTTTACACTGGAAACGAAGGAAGATAACGTTCAAAGCTTCGGGGAAATCCAGATCGAATCTTATCCGGAAACGCATGCGGTTTCCCAATTTGACCTTACCTTGGTCATTTCGCTCTTGGATGAGGGAATGAACGGGCAGTTTGAATATGCGACGAAGTTGTTTACGCGCAATCTGATCGACAATTTCGCTCAAGACCTGCTCGTGATCATCAACCAAATTGCCGAACAGCCTTCGGTAATGTTAAAGGATATTTCCCTGAATGGCCAAACTGAACAGGAGCAAGATGAGCTAGAGGTTATTGATATTATTTTCTAATCCCTTACCCGGCTTGGGTGAAAATGGATCATTTAAGCACGTTATATGCGACATTCGGTATATTGAGGAAGTCGTAATTTTCTTTTTGTGGTAATCTGTGGTGGTTTCACGACTTTTTATCACCTGACAAAAGTATTTAAGTTATGTAACAAAGGGTCCTGATGACAGTTGTCATCAGGACCCTTTGTTTATGAACGTATAATTAATGTTCCTATGTCCGAATCAGTATGAGGCTATTATAATGAAAGCCTTTAACTGATATAGGATGAGTACTCTGGTATTATGGAATGCACAGTAATTTTTATCTATTTTTCAGACTTAGTATTTACTTATAGTTGTTATATTCACTTAACTATTTAATACAAGAGATATTACTTCATTGAGAGTAGCTGTTGATTATGCCCAAGTTGTAATCGTTTCAACCGGGAGACGATAGGAAGGATAGCCTTCTTTGGCTGCTTTCCCTATGGAGATCAACATGACGGGCTGGAACCGTTCTTTATCCAGGCCGAACGCTTCGGCGATCTGACCTTTGTCATAACCGGCCATAGGGTTGGTATCATAACCATGAGCACGGGCAACGAGCATGAGTTGCATGGATATGAGGCCTGAGTCAATGAGGTTCATATCACGCAATTCGGATGCGTTTATGTTCGCATAATAAGGTTTTACCTGCTGCATCTGCATATCCATGATGTCTTGGGGCATGTACCCAAGTTCCACTGATTTGCTGAAAATCTCTTCCATGTATTCAACGTTGTTGGCATCGTAAAACACGGCAATGACAGCGGAAGACGTTAGTGCCTGTGTCTGGTTAAAAGAGGCCAGTGGTGCAAGCTTCTCTTTGCCTTCAGCACTGTCGATAACAAGAAAACGCCAAGGTTGCATGTTAATGGCCGAAGGGGCACGTGAAGCTTTCGCCAGTATTTCGGTCATCTCCTCGCGGCTGATCTTCACTTCAGGGTCGTAGGCTTTAACGGAATGGCGCTCCAAGACGATGGTATCAAAATCATTTGTTTTGTTGAATTGACCGGTAATTGTGTTCATATTGAAATCTCTCCTCATATCTATATTGGTGAGAGTAGGGTATAAATTATATCTCCATCTGTCTCACTATGAGGATTGTAAACTATGAAGTATACTTTATAGCAAGAAGAAGAAACGGGGGAAATCCATATGAAGATTAGTGAAGTAGCGAACCATGTAAACCTTCCGATATCCACGATTCGTTACTACGAGAAAATAGGTATTATCCCGGATGAACATATGCTGAGAGATCATAATAACTATCGAATATATGCGCAGAGCATTATTCAGCATCTGGAAGTGGTCAAACAATGTTTAGCTGTTGGTTTTACGATCCATGAGATCCAATCTATGATCTCTAAACATGGGTTTTCAAGTAATGATCAAGCAATCATTATCCAAGCGAAAATATCAGAAATTGAAGAAACACAAAATAAATTAGAGAATTCCAAACAAAATCTGTACGAAATTCTTAAATCGGATATCACGTGTGAGGATGGTTTTGGTAAGTATTAAGCCGGAAGTCCCTCTATAGGTTTTCATTCAGTACGTTCTTACATCATATCGATTCAATCGAGTACATATCGTCCTGCATACGTAGACTACCGGGCTGCCCAGTTTCAACTTTTACCTCCGTGGCAAATACACCAGGCATACGCCCGTCTGGGAACCAGGGCATTTGTTTATCAATGACAATAAACATGCCTTCTGCATCACCCGTGGGGGAGAATTGTTTTCCGTCTCCGGCAAATGGTTCAAGTTGATAATGCCTATTCAATGTGTTCATCATCTCAGGAACATCATCGACAGGCAGACCGATTTCACTAATACATAACAGATGCTTCACTTCGAAAGCTTCATCGACTGCGTTATCGAGTGAATGGTGAGCGATAAATTCCATCAAGTTGCCGCTTGGATCATAAAAATAGAAGGCTGTTGCATCCCAGTAGGGGAAATAAAATTCATCCTGTCCATCTTTCGAGAGCAATGGAATGTTACGGTCTTGAGCCCACCTTTTTGCATCAGCAAGTTTATTCGTTGGAATCGTAAACGCTACATGATAGTAGGGCTTCTCTTGTTCTGGCGCCTTCTTGAAAGATAGGACTGAGTTCCCCGCACGGAATGAAACGCATGTTGCATTATCCTCCACAAGATTCAATTCCAGTAGTGTACCGTAAAACTCTTTTATGGCCTCGACCTGATGTGTCAACAAACCAACTTCTCTTATTATCATTTCAATATCCTCCTTTTAATCTCACCTTTGATTGAAATACTCGATTGTTTTCTCAATAAATGCCTTGGCCGATTGCGTCAGGTAACGGTCGGACCGATGGATGATCTCAAAGTGCCGGTAGGGCGGATCGTCTGTAATTCGGATGCAACGTAGCGTGGGCTCATTCATGGCTTTGATCAGAGGATAAGGCAGCAGTGTTCCTCCGACGTTGGCTTTGACCAAGCTAATGATGGAGGTTGCAGAACTGGTCTCCATGATGGTATTTAGGGTGAATCCATATTTACGGCAATAGCCATCGACCAATTCTCTGCCCGTAAATCCTTCGGGAAACATCACCGTTTGGATATCACGCAGCTCCTGAATTTCAATTGTGCTTCGTTCAGCCCAATCATGATTCTCGGAAACGACGAGTACATATTCTTCACTGCACAAAGGAATGCGTACAAGCCGTCTATCAGGGGCAGACGTGATCTCGATGCCGATGTCGACTTCATTTTCCAACACTTGATTTACGACATAGATCGAAGAGATAACTTTCAATTGCACTTTGGGGAATCGGGCATGAAAATCTACGAGCAGCGGAGTGATACGGTAATCCAAATCGGATGGAAGAACACCAATCACCAATCGTCCCCGCTGATCATTCCGAAATTCAGCCAACGCATCTTGGGTATTCTGTAAATGCCGGATCATCTGTACACAGTGCTCCAGAAACAGAGTGCCTGCCTGGGTCATCACAATCTTTTTGCCGACACGGTCAAACAAAGGAACACCAAGTTCATCCTCCAATCCACGTATCTGTTGACTCAACGTAGGTTGAGAAATGCCAAGTTTCTCCGCTGCCCGTGTAAAATGAAGCTCCTCACACACTGTAATAAAGTTTTCCATCTGACGAATCTCCATGAATTCACCTCTAATCATTGGTTTTAGTAATCATTTTAATAGAAACAATAGTATTGTTCAATCATTATAATGATCCTATACTTAATTCGTGCACCACCCGAAGATCTTGTCATTAACAAATGGGATCTTTGGTGAAGGCAACGATACTACTACCATGAGGTGATCCATAATGAAACTTTTTTATATTGTATTGGCGCTTATTCTGGCTTCACTTAACTTAAGACCACCGATTACTTCCATTTCTCCTCTGATGAGTACCATACAGAATAATCTGGATTTGAGCGGCATGACCGCCAGTCTGTTAACTACACTACCGGTATTATGTATGGGCATATTCGCTCCATTCTCTGTAAGACTAAGTAGAAGGTGGGGGAATGAAGGAGCCATTGTGCTGGCTTTAATCCTTATCGGGATAGGTACAGGATTACGATTGTTCGTAGGTGCAACTCCGTTGATGATGTTCACTTCTTTTCTATCAGGTGTAGGGATTGCATTGGCAGGGCCGCTGTTGTCAAGCTTCATTAAGCAGTATTTCCCTAACCGAGTGGCAGCCATGGTCGGCATCTACTCTACAGCAATGGTGATGGGGGCCAGCATTAGTGTGGGGTTATCGGTTCCACTTCAGCAGATGTTGGGTGGATCTTGGAGAGGTTCTTTGGCTACATGGGCATTACTCGCAGCCATTGCATTGCCGATCTGGTTAAAATTAGCTTGGTCTGCGCGTACAGAGAGACAATCCGGACAAACTTCGGCTGTCATTCATGCCCCACTTCCGGTGAAGAACAGGCGTGCATGGGTGCTGACACTGTTCTTCGGACTGATGGCCGCGATCTTCTATTCATTAACCGCGTGGCTTGCGCCAGCCATTCAAAGCCATGGATATAGCCAAGAGACTGCTGGCAACATCCAAACGTTATTTACATTGATATCACTGCCCTCAACGTTATTCATTCCCATGCTTGTACACCGATACCAAAGGCGTGTCTTCTGGCTTGTTGGCTGTGCGATGTTGGAGTTAATAGGTGTCCTGATGCTGAATCTCTCTGTCAGTCCGTGGCTCGCGGCGATCCCGCTCGGTATTGGTGCAGGTGGACTGTTCCCGATTGCACTCATGTTGCCGATTGATGAGACAAACAATGCTCAGGAAGCTAGCAGCTGGTCCGCTATGACTCAATCTGGTGGTTACATTCTTGGAGCACTTGGGCCGCTGGCGATTGGTTGGCTCCGAGATCTAACAGGCAGCTTCGTGCAAGCATTTTATGGTTTGGCTATCATCATCGTGTTGCAGATTATCGTTCAATTGGCTATTGGCAATAAAAAAAGTTTGAAAGTTAGCCAGGAGCAGAGCTAAAAGGCATGTAAAGTAAAATGGATATAGAGATATGATCTTTATACATGATCTAACAAGTCCAGATAGTACTGCCTTAATGCTTTCTGTAAGATGATGGGCTCCATAATCTTAATCGATTTACCATAGCCTGCAAGATATCTCACTATGAAATCAAGCTCGTGAGGTTCATACGAACCGACAAGATACATGTGTCCCATCTTCTCGATGATCTGCATAGATGGAAAATGTTCTTGCTGGAATAGCTCCATCCCGGCTTCGTCAATCAGGCATTTGAATGGAATGGCTTGTTCCGATGGTTTCCATAGGGATTGGGCATCCTGTGAATAGAGTTCCTTTACATGAGTTAAAGGTTCAATCTCCGTTGTTTCGGCTGAAATGATGCGGTCGCAGCGGAATACACGATAAGCTTGTTTATGCAGATCATAGGCCTGACAATACCAATAGCCTTTCCTGGCATAGAGCGCGATGGGTTGAATGGTGCGGATGGTGTTTGCAGAAGATGACCTTTGATCAGAGGATCTACGCTGATTAGCGTACGTAATCTGGATCACTATACTCTGAACAGCAGCCATCAGCAGAAACTCCAAATGTGCACTGTCGCGGATCTGCTCGGTATGTTGGAAGTAAACCCGGTGTTGGATGTTCTCAATATCCTGTCGCTGTTTGTCAGATAACGCGCTCATAAATTTCTCATGAATGGTACGGAAAGAGACTTGAAAGGGTAAGCTGGAGAAGCTGCGGAGAGCCTGCATAGCAAAATAAAGGGCATGAAGCTCACCCGTATTAAACGAAATGGGAGGCAGTTGCATCTGTTGCAACAGTCGATATCCGCCGTAGCGTCCATATTCGACATAGATGGGCGCACCTAACTCTTCCAATGAAGTGATATCTCTTAACGCGGTTCGTTTGGAGATCTGGAACTCCTGCATGAGATCTTGCAGAGTGAACTGTTGTTTTTGATTAATGAAGCGCAGCATCTGGTTCATACGTTCTGATTTTTTCATATCAAACCCTCTTAATGGTGCCATGCATTGGCACCTTTCGTTGTTATAGTGATAAGTGTAATCCAATAGGAACAAGGAGGCAATATAATGAATTTTGAAGTGATACCATTTTTGTCGATGAACGGGGATGCGGCGGCAGCCATTGCTTTTTATGAGGAGTTTCTGGGCGCCAAGGTGATATTCAAGAAAAGTTATAAAGAGATGAAGGAGATGAACCCGGGCTTCGAGTACCCTGCCGGTCAAGATGAGTATATTACACATTCGGTGCTGGAGATCGGGGTTAACAAGGTCATGATTGCGGAAGAAGCAATGGACACGGAGAGAGCTTGGCAGCTGGGGAACAGCACGTCCCTATGTATTCAATCCAAGGACAAAGATACAATCGATCAACTGTATCATTCTCTGATACAACATGAGGGTGTCAAGGTACTGGTGCCGTACGAACAAAATGAATTCAGCCCAGGTTATGGCATTGTACGGGACCCATTTGGCATTGCGATTCAGCTGTGTGTCACTGTGCACGATTTTTAAAATGAGTTCAGGCCCTCGGTTAAGCACTCGGTATGTAAACCTGTAACTAACTTAAAAACATCAAAAAAGAAGAGCCATGAATATCATGCGCTCTTCTTTTTTTCGGTTTCTCTGTTTTTCTTGTATAAAGGCGCTAAACAGTTACTACAAAACAGAAATTATGTTACAAATACGTTACAAGTGCAGAAGTGTATCCTTTTTTGCCTTATGTTACGATACGTACAAGTAGATACAGAGATATTTTACGGATAATATAAGTTATAACATCTCTTTTCTGGACGATGAATATGCTCCAAAAGTATGATGATGGAAGCCTTTTATCCAGGATATTGCAGAAGCATTGAAACGCAGAAACAACTATATATTTTGACTGAACAAGGTTGCAATAAAGTGCAGGGATACTACTACAGCAAGCCATTGCCAGCGGATGAGGTGGAGCAGATTTTCTTTAGAAAAAATAAACGACAACAGGTGATCCAAAATGCTGCAAATCGGGTATCAATAGTAGAGTCATCTAGAACCTGATGGATACATATGTTGTTATGATCGTTTTTTGCTAGTTAAAGGCTGTCTATTATGGAATGAACTGTGGGGGTTATCAAGTGTCTGTATTAGATATGGAAAAGAAAGATGTTGTCACCGATGCAATGGTCATCAAGGCGATGGAGAAAAGTCTTGCTATCATTCGATTCGATCTGGATCGCCGGGTAACCTACGTGAATGAAGTCTTTGCCCAGACGATGGGATATACGGTAGATGAGATGTACGGCATGAAGCATCAGCAACTATGCTTCGGTCAATTTGCAAATACCCCGGACTATGATGCTTTTTGGAATAGCATATTTAATGGTGTCAGCTTCCAGGACAAGGTTGAACGCAAGGATGCAGAGGGAAATTCCGTATGGCTTGAGGCGACATATATGCCGGTGTACGATGAGACAAATCAGAAGATATTGGGTGTCTCCAAAATCGCCACCAACATTACCAACCGTCAGAACAACATTTCGGTCGTAGTGAATGAGCTAAAAGCGATGTCTCATGAACTAAATGGGCAGGCAGATGTAGGCATTGAACGGAGCCAGGAATTAATGTCCAGTATCTCCTATATCTCAGAGGTGTCCGCTACTAACCGTGCAACGCTGACTCATTTGCAGGAACAGGCCGGATCGATTCAGGGCGTGGTACGAACGATACGCGAGATTTCGTCTCAGACGCAATTGCTCGCGTTGAATGCTGCCATTGAGGCTGCACATGCAGGAGAATTTGGACGAGGATTCGATATCGTGGCTAAAGAAGTTAAGAAACTATCCGCAATGGTGGAGAGTTCGATTAACGAGATTCGTGATAGCGTTACCGGAATAACAAAGGAGATAGGTAATATCACAGGCGGTACCAAAAAAGTAGAAGAATATGTCGAGCAGAGCCAGAAGCAGATTGAGATCGCTCTGAATGATTTTACAGCAATTGCTGCATCGGCTCACTTGTTGGATGCCAAAGCGGAGCATGTGACCAGAATCGTATAAGAATATATAGTAATAGCGGTTCCTTACACAGGAACCGTTTTTTTTGTCGTTCAGTACACAAAAAAACGGGAATTATTGTGATCAAACGGGGACACAATACTTGGGAATACCTGTAGCTTCATCATGCAGAGAAATGTTGGGGTGGGAACATGTGGTCAACAATTGTATCCTACGTGCCGGATTGGACCATATGGATTCAGGCATTCTTGGTCCTTATCATACCGATCGGCATTACAGTAACCATGCGGTGGATCAATGCCGCCATTAAGCGTGGAACCTTCTCTCGTTCCGAGAAACCCTCCATATCCTCGAAAGATATTTCTCCTGCTACCGCGGGTCAGGGTCAGGGAACCGAAACAGGCCAATATGCCAATATTAAATTAACCGGCAAGTACAATACGGATCTGACCAGTGTAAGAGAAAGCTTTGGTCAAAATGCTGATGTTCACATTCGGGAATTTACCATTAGAGGTACCAATACAAGGGCAGCTGTCATATATACCGAAGGCCTGGTAGATCAAGACTTAATCGATGATCACCTGATTACACCGTTAATGTTGGAAGGCGTTCCAGAGCTTAAGCGGGAGGGGTTCCTGCATCCGGATAATGCGCATTTACTGTCGGCCTACCTGCAAGAGCAATTACTACCTGTCAGTCTGGTTGAGGAGACCAAGTCCCTCCAAGAGGTCGCAGTTGGCGTGCTTTTTGGCAAAAATGCACTGTTGGTCGATGGATTGCCGGGGGCTCTGTTAATTGGAGCTCATAAGATCAAAACACGTGGTGTGAATGAACCGGTGTCAGAGGGGTTGCTCCGTGGCCCCCGAATTGGTTTTACTGAACAGTTAAGTGATAACACAGGTATTTTACGTCGGTATGGTAGTGATCAGAGCCTCTTTATTCAGAAGTATGAAGTAGGTTCACGGATCAAGAAAGATTTGGCTGTTGCCTATATTCAGGATATTGCTGATCCTAATCTCGTGGCGGAAGTCCAAAAGCGAATTGAAGAGATGGATATGGATTCCATGTTGGAATCTGGGTATGTTGAACAGCTCATCGAAGACAATACGCTCAGTCCGTTTCAACAAGTGTTGAATACAGAAAGACCAGACCGGGTGATGGGTGCTTTACTGGAAGGGCGAGTGGCTATTTTATTGGATGGGACGCCATTTGTCTTAATTGTGCCAGTGTCGTTTAGCATGTTGCTCCAATCTCCCGAGGATTATTATGAACGATGGATTCCTGGAACATTCCTGCGAATGCTGCGCTTTATGTCCGCCATGCTGGCCTTGCTCGCTCCTGCGCTCTATATCTCTTTTATCTCGTTCCATCCGGGACTTATCCCAACCAAGCTGGTATTGACGATCATTGAAACGCGGACGGGAGTGCCGTTTCCTTCAATCATCGAAGTACTGATCATGGAACTTTCGATCGAGATATTGAGGGAGGCTGGCATTCGTTTACCTAAGCCGATTGCACCCTCGCTAGGTATCGTTGGAGGTCTGATTATCGGCCAGGCAGCCGTACAGGCAGGAATTATAAGCCAATTCCTGGTCATCGTTGTTGCGGTTACCGCCATATCCTCCTTTACGATCCCTGTCTATAGTGCCGGCATCACACTGCGAATTCTGCGATTTGCTGCCATGTTTAGCGCAGCTGTACTCGGATTGTTTGGCGTGGTTATGTTCTTTCTCCTTATATGTACCCATCTTGCGAGACTCTCGAGCTTTGGCCTACCTTATGTTGCACCGGCCGTTCCTTATCACTTTGGGGAATGGAAGGATTTCTTTATCCGTGCTCCGCTAAATATGATGAGGAAGCGTCCCGAGATGTCTAATCCAATAGATAAAGACCGCAAAAAATAAATCAAGCAAATCACGAGGTATGAGGTGGGATGAAGTGAACGGTTCTGAAGGAAATATTAGCACAAGGCAGGCCGTCGTAGTTATTGTTAATTACATGCTTGGCGCTGGGATCCTGACCCTCCCCCGAACGACGAGTAAAGCTGTCGGAACACCGGATGTCTGGATCTCCATCATTCTGTCGGGACTGATTATCACGGGTGTCGGAATTATTCTGGTTACCCTGTGTCGCAGATTTCCGGAGAAAACAGTGTTCCAGTTCACCCGTGAGATTACGGGGAGCTGGATTGCTTACATATTGGGATTCGCCATGATTATGTACTTTATGGTGATTGCCGCATTCGAAATCAGGGTCATGGCTGAAGTGACAGGCATGTATTTGCTAGAGCGTACTCCGACATGGGCCATTGTGATGGTGTTTATGTGGATTGGCATATATTTGATCTCCGGCGGACTTGCTGTTATTGTGCGTGTATTTGAGATTATTTTGCCGATTACACTGATTATATTTGTGATTGAAATTTTGCTTAGTAATCAGTTATTTGAGATCGGCAATCTGAGACCCGTACTCGGAGAGGGTATCATGCCAGTCCTCAAAGGTTTGAAACCTTCGTTGCTGGCTTACACGGGGTACGAAGTCATGTTTGTCATGACTGCTTATATGAAAAATCCCAAAAAGAGCAATGTAGCCATGAGCTGGGGCATCATCATATCGACTATGATTTATCTGATTACTGTTGTGATGGTTGTAGGCAGTCTGTCACTCGACGGCATCAAAACACGTACTTGGCCCACGCTCGATCTGGTTAGAAGCTTCGAGATTCAAGGTTTGATCTTTGAACGGTTCGAATCCCTGCTACTGGTCATCTGGATTATGCAGATCTTCTCGAGTTTCACGATCACACACTATTGCGCTTCGGTGGGCATTCGGGATTTATTTCGTACGAAGAAGATCAAGGTCATTATGTACGCCTTTCTGCCAGTAATATATCTAACAGCATTAATGCCGAAAACCGTGGATGAAACTTTTGCACTGGGTGATATGTTGGGCAATCTATCCGTGCTTCTTTTTGCCATTTTACCTCTGTTGCTGCTGTTAATAAGTCTGATTCGCAAAAAGGGAGGCAAGCAAGCATGATTCGTATTTTTATGCTTTTACGTGTAGCCTTTGCTTTGTCCGTTCTTCTGGTAATATCCGGATGCTGGAGCAGTAGGGAGATCGAGGAACTAAGTGTCTATGTTGGTCTCGGGATCGATATCGCGAAAGAAACAGAATTTGAGAAGGACATCGCTGCCCAGGGAGGAAAGTATCCAAAGAATAATTATATAACGGCTACCGTGCAGATTGCTCCCGGGACGGGCGGTTCGAACAGTAAACAGGGCGGACAATCCGGTTCACCTGCTTCGGGAAAGACTTCCTATTCCAATGAACAGCTTACTGGAGATTCGTTGCTGCAAATCTTTCGTCAGTTTGCACTAAGGCGAGACCGTCCACTTATCGGACATCATCTAAAGGTCATCGTTGTCTCCAAGGATATTGCCAAAAAGTATGGTCTGGACCAGCTGCTGGATTTTGTACTTCGGGATAACGATATTCGTCCAAATTGTCTGGTGCTGATAAGTCATCATCGCGCCGTGGATGTCCTGACTTCGGATGATCCCTCTCGGATTCCAGCATTTTATCTAACAGGAATTACCGGTAATTCATACTTGTCCAACAAAATCCTTGACCCTGTTTTGCTCTCCAAATTAGATGCCCAAATGCAATCTGGTTCCAGTTTCTTGCTCCAGAATGTACTGTACTCCAATGGAGAGGGCAAGTTCTCAGGTGGCAGCATATTCGATGGGAAAACAACCAAGTTTATTGGAGAACTAAGTCAAACGGATCTGGAAGGTTTATCGTGGCTCAGGCCTAAGGAAAGAGGAGGCGTCTTGAAGACTTACAACAAAGAGGGATTCACTGTTGTATATGAAATGAAAAAGAAGAAAACAAAAGTAATTCCCAAGGTTGTTGGCAATGATATTTCATTCCATGTAAAGACCGAATCCGAAGGCTGGTTAATGGAGGATTGGCGTGCTCCCGAAAGAGAGGAAAAAGGGGCTTATCGCGGGGAACTGGAAAAAGAATTTGCTGAACTGGCGGAACAACAGATTCGTCAGGTGTTATACAAGCTGCAGCATACCTACAAAGTGGATGTTGCGGATTTTCGGGATAGCTTACGTATTAAAGAGCCCAAAACATGGAAGAAAGTCAAAGATGATTGGGATAACATTTTTAGTACCGTGCCAATTACGTACGATGTGAAGATTAGCATTACCAATCCGGGATCATCCACCGAATAGCGATGTGTTTCATTTATGATTTAAATGTTGACACATTCATGATAGATCGCTATATTTATAAAAAATCATTTTCTTATCCAGAGAGGTGGAGGGACTGGCCCTTAGAAACCTCAGCAACAGATCTGAAGGATACTGTGCTAATTCCAGCGGGTGAAAGCCTGATAGATAGGAGCGTTTGTTTTTATTTGTCAGTAACGGCGCACTCTTTAGGCAGAGTGGGTCTTTTTTGTTTTTTCTGGATGAAGAAGTAGGGGAGCAGCAGGTATGGAGAACAACAACGACAAAGGGCATTTTCAGCGGAAAATGCAGGCACGGCATGTGGTCATGCTCTCTCTCGGAGGAGTTATTGGAACGGGATTATTCCTCAGCTCAGGTTACACCATTCAGCAAGCGGGACCACTGGGTACCATTCTGTCCTATCTGATCGGAGCCATCGTTGTATATCTGGTGATGCTCTGTCTTGGTGAACTGTCTGTTCATATGCCAGAGACGGGAGCATTTCATAGTTATGCAGCCAAATATATCGGACCAGCAACAGGCTACACGGTGGCTTGGTTATACTGGTTAACCTGGACTGTTGCGCTTGGCTCCGAATTCACAGCCGCCGGATTGCTGATGCAGCGCTGGTTCCCATCGGTGAACGTATGGATATGGAGCGCGCTCTTTGCCCTGATGATCTTTCTGTTTAACGCTTTAACGGTGAAATTATTTGCGGAATCCGAGTTCTGGTTCTCATCTGTAAAAGTAGTGACTATCGTAATCTTCATTATTATCGGTGGCGCAGCCATGTTTGGGTTCATTCCGATGGCGGATGCTGAACCAGCGCCGTTTCTATCGAACATTACCGCATCCGGGTGGTTCCCTCATGGGGCTACAGCGATATTGATGACCATGCTTGCTGTAAACTTTGCCTTCTCAGGCACCGAATTAATCGGCATTGCTGCCGGTGAGACGGAGAACCCGGAAAAGACGATACCGAAGGCTATTCATACAACGCTGTGGCGTTTAGTTATTTTCTTCATCGGAACGATCATTATCTTGTCGGCCTTACTGCCCATGTCGGATGCCAGTGTACTGGAAAGTCCGTTTGTAGCGGTAATGGAACGGGTGGGTGTACCCTATGCAGCAGACATTATGAACTTTGTTATTCTGACGGCGATTCTCTCTGCTGCCAATTCGGGCTTGTATGCATCTTCACGGATGCTCTGGTCTTTGGCTGACAAAAGAACGATCTCTCCGTGGTTTGCCAAATTGACCAAAAGTGGGGTACCACTGAATGCACTTCTGATCAGCATGGTAGGTGGTGCGCTGGCCTTGCTGTCCAGCATCATTGCGCCAGGTACCGTATATATAACACTGGTTTCCATTTCAGGTCTGGCTGTTGTTGCAGTATGGATGAGCATCAGTGCCTCCCAATACATGTTCCGCAGACAATATATCCGTGAAGGCCATGCGGTCAAAGATCTGGTGTACCGCACACCACTCTATCCGGTGGTACCGATTGTTTCATTTATATTATGCCTGGCTTCATGCATAGGTATTGCCTTTGACCCGACACAGCGAATTGCGCTGTATTGTGGGGTTCCGTTTATCGCATTATGTTACGCTGCTTATTATCTGACAGAACGTGTGAATAAGAAAAGAGGACAAGTACATGACGCAAGCACAACAGACTAACCCGATAGAACAGATCCTGCGTGAACATCCAGTCATGATTCTGGATGGAGCGTTGGCAACGGAACTTGAACAGCATGGATGTAATCTGGATGATCCGCTCTGGTCGGCTCGTGTGTTGCTTGAGAATCCGGATGTTATCGTTCAGGTCCATGCGGATTATTTCCGCGCAGGAGCCGACTGTGCAATTACATCCAGTTATCAGGCGACGGTGGATGGCTTCAGCAAGAGAGGAATCGATGAACAGGCAGCACTGGAGCTGATCCGCAAGACGGTGGAGTTGGCTGCAAAAGCGAGAGATGCCGTATGGGTGGAAGTGCAGAGTGATTTAGTAGGGAGAGAAAGCTCAACAGGTCAGCTTGTAGAAGCTCCTCCGGTACGTGCCGAGACGGTGGAGAATGAGGAGCAAATAACAGATCGTACAGTAGATCATGAAGGAGATTGTGCTCGTCCACGTCCAATTATTGCCGGGTCCGTTGGGCCGTACGGCGCCTATCTGGCGGATGGTTCAGAGTATGTGGGACATTACGGCGTGTCGGATGTGACGTTGGCTGCTTTCCATCGACCACGTATGGCAGCGTTGCTTGAAGCAGGTGCAGATATTCTGGCTTTTGAGACGATTCCTTCCTTGCAGGAAGCACAGGTGCTGGTTGATGTACTGAAGGAGTTTCCTCATGCGTATGCCTGGTTATCTTTTTCTTTAAAAGACGGGACAAGCATCAGCGAGGGCACACCGCTTGAGGTATGTGCACAGAAGTTTGGCTCTGAGCCGCAGATTGCGGCGATTGGCCTGAACTGTGCTCCGATGGAAGTGGTGAGGGAAGCAGTGGGTATTTTGAGCCGTACCAGCGATAAACCTGTTATTGTGTATCCGAACTCAGGAGAAGTATACGATGCGGCAACGAAGACGTGGAGCGGACAGGGTACATGTGGCAGTATGAGTGATGCTTCTGAGCAGTGGGTTGCGGCGGGCGCGCAAATTATTGGTGGTTGTTGCCGCACTACCCCACATCAGATTGGTGAACTTGCGAAGAAGTGGCGGAAATAGTTCTTAACACAATAAAACAAGCCCTTCCACATCCTATAGAGGTATGGAAGGGCTTGTTTTATTGTGTTAAGGCATCCTTATTACATTATTCGATAACCAGCATACGTGGCGATGCTTCCCGAATGATTCTTGAAGAGAACCATGAGCCAAGACTGGCTGCAATGATGGTTAGACAGGTGAACAGTACCATGCCACCCCAATGCAGGATCAGTGGAAGTTGTACGATACCATAACCGGAAAGGACCATTTCGAGTAGAAGAGGTAGCAGATATACGCCGACGAAAATACCCAGTATGGCTCCCACGGAGGACAGTATGAACATTCCCATGGTGAGCGATAACCTGATTTGGCGGGATGTCATTCCCAGCGATTTGTATATCCCGTACGTTCTGCTTTCTTTACGAATATTGATTCTACAGGTACTGAAAATAATGATGAACGTCACAGTAATAAACAACAATCCAATGAGGCTCATCGGATAGATCAGGATGTTAGCAGCTTCCGCGTAAACGGAATCAAGCAATGTCTTCTGAGTAACTACCGAAGCGAAATCTTTAAATTGCTCATTTAATTCCGAGGCAACCTTATCCGCTTGTGCCATATCGTTCACATTGATGAAGATAACATCAAATTCACTATAACTGGGGTTCACACTTCTCATAGCATCAATGGTGATTCTGCCTGAAACAGACATGTTGGCGATTGCCTGATAGATTCCTGTAATGAGGAATGTACGCTTTTCTCCTTCAATATAGATATCGATAAGATCACCGAGATCTTTATTTGATGTGTTGGCTACACTTACACCAAGGGCAATTTCATTCGCATGTTGTGGGTTAACCCCTTTTAACGTTTCGAATCCAAGTTCTTGATAACTCCCGTCCAGTACATTCAAGTTGATGCTGATGGATTGGCCCTTGACTGTTGCCGAAGACTCCGGGCTAATTACACCCGTTGTGTTCCCTTGCCAGCCTGCATTGCTAATCCTTGAATCCTCTTCTAACGTTTGTTTTAATTCAGTCTTTGGAACGTTACTTTTGTTCACGACCACTGCTGCGATATTGGCATTGTCATACCCCCATTTAGCTGCGGTCTGTTCAATTCCGGTTATACTGGTCAGCAGAACATAACCCAGAACAAGTACGGAAGAAGCCATGGTGGTTAGCAGGAGTGTTAGAACAGAGCTTTTGGTGTTTTTGAACACATGTCGGAATCCAAGCACGGCGGTCACAGGCAGTCGTGTGAAGCCGATCCAGTGGGCCAATGGCGAATTCATTTTGCCAGCCATCCGGCCGTGATCTATCTCCGACATACCATAACGAATAGCTTGCACGGGCTGTATGCTGCGTGCCTTTTTGGCATATAACACAGTGAACAGAATCACTAGAGCAAATAGTAGTGCGCCGGACAGTATGGCCGCATCCAATCCATGGACTGGAATGTTCTGATTCCCCACTCGAAGAGAGGATACAGAAATATTAATGATCCATTTGGATATCCATATACTGAGTGCAAGTCCTGGGATAATGGCTACGATGGATAACATTGCATATTGAATAACATAGGTGCCTATCGTTTTTCGGGAAGTCAGACCTAGTGATTTGAGGATTCCTATCGTTCTGTAATTGGCCAGGATGGCATCTGCAATCGTAAACCCGATGGTCATCAAAGCGATGGAGAGCATGACAACACCCATGAATATCATGATGAATCCAATAACCTGATTGATGATCAGATAGAAAGAGGCAATCGCCTCGAACTCCATTTTGGATTCCAGAAACGGAATACCTGTCTCACGATTGTATCGTTCCCAATACACCGAATTCATGCTGTAATCGTTAAAATGGATGCCCATCATACGATTCTCGTTGCCAGTAAGTGTAGCGAGATCATGTTGATAATCGGTAGGATTCATCCAGACCCGTGCTGTATTGGAGAAGGGTGCCCCGTATGGTACATCGATCACAATACCCGATACATTCAATTCGAGTGTGCTTGAGCCGGTTTTGAAGCCAATGGTATCACCTACCGAAATATGATAGGTATTTGCCATGGACGTTGGAATCCAGACGGAGCCTTGTTCGGGCACTGTGTCGGGCGTTCCACTTGAGAAAATTAGTTCATCCACACCCCAGGGCGGTGGAGGCGTATTAAACATGTACAGGTAGATGTTAGGGATGTGAGTTTCATTCAAAATGATGCCTGACAATGTACGATACGTTAGCAAAGGGGACACCTGAGCTCCATCCTGAGAAGCCCACCAGTTGTGCACAGCGTCAGGGTCATTGAGCCCTTTTTCAAACGTCAGGATCTGATGAGATCCATGGGTTCGGGTATGCATTTCATAAAACTGATTGCCTGTGTTCGCCAGAATGACAATAGCTGTAGATACAAGAAGTGTCGAGAGTAGCAGGAGCAGCGCAATCAGCGCATTTTGTATTTTGTTCCTGTTCAGATACGACAAGCTAAGTTTAAACATGACAGCCATCGTTATTCCTTCCCCGTAACCAAAGCGAAGATAATCGCTTCACGATCCTGAATTTGATGTTCGTCATAGGTGTCAAACTCAAGGATTCCGCCAATCTTGCCGTCCAAAATGTAGATCAGGCGATCTGCCCGACAGGCGGCCTTGATATCATGCGTCACCATAACAACAGACTGTCCTTTTCGGTTGAGGTCTGTAAGGATATTGAGAACAGCTGTGCCGTGTTCCATATTCAGGCTTCCGGTCGGTTCATCCGCAAAAATGATATCCGGTGAATTGATCAAAGCCCGTGCAATGGCAGCTCGCTGCTGTTGTCCTCCAGATGTCTGGGAGGGGAGGCGGTCACGCTGTCCATCAATATCCATGGCATTCATCAGCTCAGCAGCGCGGGATTGGATGTCCTTCGTTTTGTTTCCAGCGATATATCCCGGTAAAGCAATGTTCTCTTTGATGGAAAGGTCTGGGACCAGATTGATGCTCTGATAGATATAACCAATCCGGCGGGTGCGGAAGTCGGACATTTCCCGTTCACTATAAACGTCAATCCGTTGGTTGCGAAAATAGACCTCACCTGCTGTGATCTGATCTAGTCCGCTTAGCAGATATAGGAGAGTTGATTTGCCAGAGCCAGAGTTACCCATGATGACCGTGAATTCTCCTTCATAGATGTCGAGATCAACATTACGGATGGCATGATATTGTTCACTTCCGCTGTTGTACGTTTTGCACAGATTCTGTGCACGGATAATCACTTTTTTGGACAAGTCGAATCACTCCCGAGTGCAGTATAGGATTCATTCTAGAGGAGGGATGTTGAGGAAGCCTTATCAAATTATGAATAAAGTATTACAGCTGTTGAGTGTAGGCTCAGCAGATCGGCAGATAGAACCGGAAAGTTGTGCCTTGTCCTTCTTTACTAGTAAAGGAAATATGGCCTCCATGTGCTTCAATAATGCTTTGGCAGATGGAAAGGCCCAGCCCTGTACCTTCCTGAACACGTTGTTCTGCATGACTCGCCTGGCCTCTGAAGTAACGCTGAAAAACAAACGGCATGTCCTGTACACGTATTCCCTGACCCGAATCGGCAATCGTCACTTTCAAGTGCCCGGATTCCAGTTCCATATCAATACGGATCGTGTCTCCTGGAGCTGTATGCTTGAGGGCATTGGCGGCAAGATTGGAGATCACCTGTTCAATTCGAGTGGGATCGATAGCGATTAACACATTGGGGATGTAGTTGGGCCCTTTATAGATAAGCCCCTTTGTTAGGACAACATGTTCAATAGGTTTCAACATCGTCTCCAGTATAGGCCCACTGTACATTTCACGGGTTTCCACCGAAATTTGCCCCAATTCCTGAAGTGCATGAACCAGCAGATCCTCCACAAGGCGGGCTGTCTTATCCGTATGGGTCCGCATGACTCCCATATATTCCATCAGCGTCTCCTGATCGTTGCATAGTCCTTCCTCAATAGCTTCTATGTATGCTTTTATCGTGGTAATTGGTGTTTTAATGTCATGAGATATATTGGTGATGAGTTCTTTTTGTGCTTGTTCCTGCTGAATACGCTGCTCGCTCATATGTTTAATCTCCGTGCGCATTAGATCAAACATGGCATATACTTCGAGCAATTCATCGTTCCGGTTGTACTGGATTTTTTCTTCATAATTGCCTTTAAGCATGGATTCCGCATGTTGCTTCAATTGATGGATGGGAGAGAGCAGATGTTTGTCCAGTTTTCGTTTCATCCAAAATAGAAATAAGCTCAGAATCAGGGACAGGAGCATGAGTGCGCTAATCAATATAACCGGAAAAGTCATCGGTTGCTGAACAGTAACCATAGCTTGGGGGATGGAAAAGATGGCATTGCCGATCTGACTTCCCATCGGTCCATCCATCACGGGAAAAGCAATATCAAGCAAATCGTTACCGCCCGCCGCCTGCGTGGCATGATGCAGATCATAATGAAGAGCGGTACGCAGATTAACTTGCGTTCCTTCAGAGATAGGGTCGGAGGACAGAATGACTTTTCCATCCAAGTTTAGATAGGTAAGCAGAACTCTGGTCTCTCTGGCGGTGGAACGTATGTCTTCACGAATATTTTGTTCATTAAGATACTGATGATTTTGCTCCAAAGCGAGTAAGATCGGATTGACCTTGAGTCGAACCTGATTCAGGGACAGATTGGATTCGCCTGAATTTTGATCTTGTAACAGCATCATCGACAGTGCAAGAATACTTAAAACGATAATCATGAGAAGCCCAAGTGTTGTTAACAACCAGCGTTTGGACCAGCTGTTCAATGACATGTGGGAGCCTCCAATCTCACTTATTCGTAATTGAATTTGTAACCGACACCCCATACCGTCTTCAGAACGGTCGGATGCGAGGCATCTGCCTCAATTTTTTCACGCAGTCTGCGAATGTATACGGTTACGGTATTTTCATCGCCGTAGGTTGCATATCCCCAGATGGCATCGAGCAACTGGGCTTTGGAGAATACCTGATTCTTATGGCTTGCCAGATAATGAAGTAATTCGAATTCCTTGGCAGACAGAGAAACTTCCGATCCGTTTAATGTAACTTTATAGGCTTTTTTATCAATCACCAGGTTTCCAAGATGCAGCAGATCTGTTCTGTCTCCAACGGATGTCATGCTGTCATAACGCCTGAAGTGGGCATTAATCCGTGCTAACAGTTCGCTCAGCGAGAAGGGCTTGGTCATATAGTCGTCTGCTCCAAAGCCAAGACCAAGTACCTTATCGGTATCACTGCCTCTGGCACTTAGAATGAGGATGGGGATATTGTTGCGCCTTCTGATCTCTCGACAGACCTCGATCCCGTCCATGTCCGGAAGCATAATATCCAGAATGATGTAGTCTGGTTGAATAAGATCCATGATCTGAAGCCCGTCTTGTCCAGTGGCTGCCACGGCGGCTTCATATTGATTTTTGGTTAAATAATCTCGCAGAATGCGCGAAATATCTGATTCATCCTCGATGATGAGGACTTTGCGCTGGTGGGTTAGCATATGTATCGCTCCAGTATGATAGATGGGAATTCAATGAGATATATGAATTAGGTAAGGTGACAGTCTTTATAATTGTACAGTCTTGTTCTCTTGGAGTCACATGAAAAAATATTGAAGTGTACTTCATTCTTATATAAAACGTTCTGACTTCCAGTCGTACTGAGAGTTGATCATAGTTCAATGTATTAAAATAACCCATGAACCTCTTTAAGGTCATGGGTTTCTGATACTTAACATCATACATGCTCCAGATCATCGATAGGCTCATGCTGCTTGGATTTGAGATACTCCGCCGGAGACACACCGAAGTGCGCCCGGAATACCCGGTGGAAATAGGAGTAGCTTGCAAAACCGCAGGATTCCGCAATATGCTCCAGTGTCATTTCACTGTATTTCATTCGTTCCAGCGCTGCATTCAGACGGATCTCAATCGCATATTGAATCATGGTCTGATTGTAGTGCTCCTTGAATAAACGGACTGCACGTGACAGACTGAGCCCCGCATAACGAGCCGCTTCCTCAAGCTTGAACGTAACCGTGGCATGCTCCTCAATAAAACGTTTTAACTTCAGCGCAGAGGACACTGCCCGATCAGTCTGAATATTCTCTTTAATTGCCCGGTCAATATACAGACATAATCCGCGCAGTAACGCATCCTTTAGCTCCGCATTCTCCTCAAGAG
Source organism: Paenibacillus sp. SRL342 (assembly GCF_984798905.1). NCBI lineage: Bacteria > Bacillati > Bacillota > Bacilli > Caryophanales > Paenibacillaceae > Paenibacillus > Paenibacillus sp. SRL342. Next base: position 6,157,084 of record NZ_OZ481790.1, on the reverse strand, counting down.
GTCCGCGACGTTTCTCAAGTAACATATTTCTCCACAGGCTGATGAGCTTGTCATCAAGTCCAATCCGGCTCACGGTAGATCGATGCTGCCGTTTCCACCAGTTCTCGATCCAGCTGCCCTCGCAGAACAGATAATAATCTCCGCTAGACAAGCGTCCTTCCTTATGTGGTTCATCGACCACGAGATGATAGTCGTCACCAGGCTTTAAGAGCAGCAAGTCCCCGCTCGTCATCCTGAATTCCTCATCCTGTACATATACTTTGCATGAGCCTTCGGTCTGCAGACGGAACAGGTAGGTTTGCAGCTCGCCCTTCATATTATGAGTGAACGCCTTATAGTGGTATGAGTAGTCACAGATCAGTACAGATGTCTCTAACGTATCCAAAGATAAAATCCCCCAATATGTACATCCTTTTACATCATAAGTTTAACTTAACATTTACACGAAAACGGAGAGGACAGAAAGAACCTGAAGAAACGAAGTGTTCGCCTTTATCTCCGGATTTTATCCTTTTGAAAAGGAAATCAAAAAAATCTGGGGATAACAGCGATCGGAAGGTTGTTCTGTCATCGGAGTGCCAGTGTAAATATCTTCAGTTGAAATTAGCTACATTCAATAGATGCAAAATGATGGAAATAAAATTTGATCAGATAGTTCATGTTCTGACTATATTGTATATGTTCATTCTAGCCTGTTTTGCGGTAGGATGATACCAGATAGAGCAATGAAAGCAAATTTGAGAACAGAGGTGTATCCTACATGAAAAAACTTAATATTGGTTTGCAATTGTTTACACTCCGTGATGAAACTGCAGCAGATTTTCGTGGTACGTTGCGTAAGGTAGCGGCCCTTGGATATGAAGGCGTGGAGTTTGCCGGATATGGTGACATTCCAGCCGAAGAAATGAAAGCGCTACTAGATGAACTTGGATTGAAAGGATTCAGCAGCCATGTTCCACTACATGCGATGCGCGAAGACTTGCAAAAACAACTCGATTACCTGAAAACAATTGGTGCACAATATATCATTTGTCCTTACCTGATGCCAGAAGATCGTCCTGAGAATGCAGAAGGTTGGACCAAGCTGTTCGCTGAGTTACAACAATATGGAGCTGAAGCGGCGAAGCAAGGTTTGATCTTCGGATACCATAATCATGACTTTGAATTCCACGGTCAGGTTGGTGATGCCAATGCCTTTGATGCCATGTTTGCTCAAACATCACCGGAAACGGTAAAAGTGGAAATGGATGTATGTTGGGTACAATTTGCGGGACAAAATCCGATCGAGTATATTAATAAATATGCGGGTCGCTTGCCGCTGCTTCATCTGAAGGACTTCAGCAAAGACGAACAGGGCCAGATGAAAACACTGGAATTGGGACAAGGTTCAGTTGACCTGCCGGCTGTTATTGAAGGCGCTACGAATGCAGGTGTGGAATGGCTGATCGTGGAACAAGACGTATGTCAGAACCCTCCGCTTGAGAGCGTATCCAACAGCTACAACTGGTTGAAAGAAAACTACCTGAATCAATTCTAATGGACCATCAAACCATGAAAAATGTGAATCTATTTGTCAAAGGAGACTTATGTACATGAGTAAAATTAAAGTTGCTGTATTCGGCTGTGGAGCCATTGCCGAGCGCAGACATATTCCAGAGTACGCTGCCAATGAGAACGTAGAACTTGTCGCTTTTGCCGATCCGATTGTGGAGCGTGCGGAGAAGATGGCCGAGACTTACGGCGGTAAAGCGTATTCCAGTTACGAAGAATTGCTTGCAAACGAAACGGTGGATGCCGTTAGTGTGTGTACACCAAACTATCTGCATGCGCCAATGGCGATTGCTGCTGCAAATGCGGGCAAGCATGTATTGGTTGAGAAACCAATGGCAGTATCCACTGAGGAAGGCGAGCAAATGATCGAAGCTGCCAAGAAAAATGGCGTGTACTTGATGGTTGGACACAACCAGCGTTTGATGCCTCCTCACGTAAAAGCAAAAGAAATTCTCGACTCCGGCAAACTCGGTAAAGTCCTGAATTTCCGTACATCGTTTGGTCACCCAGGTCCGGAAGCATGGAGTGTGGACGGAGCTGAAAGCTGGTTCTTCCGTAAAGAAGAAGCGATTATGGGCGCGATGGGCGACCTGGGCGTACACAAATCAGACTTCATCCGTTATTTGCTAAATGATGAAGTATCTGAAGTGGCTGGTTTCATCAGCACACTGCACAAGGAAGGCACTAAAGTTGACGATAACGCAACTTGTTTGCTGCGTATGAAGAGCGGAGCAATCGGAACGCTCGTAGCGAGCTGGACACAATACAGAGCTGGAGACAACAGTACAGTGCTGTGGTGCGAGAATGGCGTTATGAAGATCGGAACAGTGGAAGGCGATGAAGTTATCGTTGAACTGACCAATGGTACAGTTGAGACGTACAAAGTTGGTGCCATGGCTACCAATGAGAAACAAGTGCCGAGTGGTGTAATTGACGCATTTGTAGAGTCGATTGTAACCCAAACACCTCCAGCGATTTCCGGAGAAGAGGGATTACGTTCCCTGCAAGTGATCCTGGCAGCATTCGAATCCGAGAAAACAGGTCAGATCATTAAGCTGTAATTCAACTGAATAACAGTGCAATTTCTAACATTCTATATGGCTTAATCTATGACATAAAGGACTTACCTTCAGAGATGTGCTCTGGGGTAAGTCCTTCTGTATTTGTTGATGAATAATTAACTTTCTTTAGATGCCGGCCGGCACTTCACTACCTAGGTCCAGCCATGTTATTTCAGCAGGAGTCAGCGTGATGCGGGAACCTTCGTCACAGGAGAGCAGCTCCGCCTGATTTTGGGCTCCGATCAGGGCACAGGTTGGGAACGTCTGATTCAATACATAAGCGAGTGCAATCTGGATCGGTGTTGTTTTCTTCGAATTCGCCAATTGTTCAGCCCGGCGCAACCGTTCCCAGTTGCCATCACTGTAAAATACACGCACCAGATCTTCGTTATCCCGAACTTCAGGTGTGAATCTTCCAGTGAAGAAACCACGTGCTTGGGAGGACCAGGATAGCAAGGGCAACTTGGATTGCTCATGCCATGCCAGTGTCTCTGCATCTGCTGACACACAGCCTTCCCAGAAAGGTTCGTTTGCTTTGGCGAGACTGAGATTTGGGCTGCTGAATGTGAAGCCCTTCAGGCCATTTGCCGTAGCGTATGCATTGGCTTCCTCGAGCCGCTGCCAGGTCCAGTTGGAGGCGCCAATTGCGCCGATTTTACCGGATTCAATATGTTCGTTCAGTGCTTCAAGAATAACACTGACAGGGGTATTGGGATCATCCCGGTGCAAGGCATACATCTCTACGTGATCTGTCTGCAGACGCTCCAGACTTTCCATCAAGTCACTGCGGATGGCATCAGCGTTCACACGTGGTCCATTCTGGTCATGATGCGCGCCTTTGGTGAGAATGACGATCTGGTCGCGGTTACCACGTTCCTTCATGTAACGACCAAGGACTTCTTCACTCTGTCCACCACAATAGATATGTGCTGTATCTACAGTGTTACCACCAATCGACAGAAAAGCATCCATGTTCGTAGCTGCTTTATCGTAGGCATCATGCACGAAATAATCGGTTCCTTTAATCAATCTGGAGACACGTTTACCTGCACCAGCAATTTCGATATATTCCATAAGTCAGTTCATCCTCTCAATTATAGTGTAATTCGTGTACGTTCTTCCGCTGAACGAAGGCAAGCTTCCAGTACTTTCATATTAGCTACTGCATCGGAAGGGGCGAAGCGCAGATCCTTGCTCTGAAGTACAGCACGTGCCATATCATCTCCCTGTAGAGAGTAGTGGTTCACTTGCGGGACTTCAATCTCTCTGCGTTCACCACCAGCCGTTACATAGAAGTTGGAACTGCGGTCCTGTCCGCTGATAAATGCAGAAGGTACTTCAATAATCCCGTCGGATCCCAATACCTCCAGCGTGTTGCGGAAGGCTGCCCACATGCTGCTGTCAAACGTCACGCCAACGTGATTATCGAATTCCAGCAGTCCGGAAGCCATCATATCGACCTGATCATGCTGTGGGGAGAACATGCCAATAACGGTAACTGCACTTGGTTCTTGACCAAGCAGCAGACGTGCTACGCTTATGGAATAACATCCGATATCATACAGTGCACCTCCGCCCCAATCCCGCCGAAAGCGGACATTGCCGGATGCATTGGAGTTATTAAATGAAAATGTGCTGTGCATACCACGAATCTCACCAATCTCACCGCTGGCAATGATATCCCGAATCTGCTCATATCTTGGATGATGGCGGTACATGAATGCTTCAGCCAGATGCACACCTGCATCTGCACAAGCTTGAACCATCTCCTGAGCTTCCTGTTCTGTCAGAGCCAGTGGTTTTTCGCACAAAATATGTTTGCCTGCTTCAGCAGCACGGATCGTCCATTCCCGATGCAGATGATTCGGCAATGGGATATATACGGCATCAATGGAATCATCTGCGAGTAAAGCTTCATAACTACCATAAGCCTTGTCGATCCCAAGTTGATCAGCCGTCTGTTTGGCTTTATCTTCGTCCCGACTGGCAATCGCGGTTACTTCATTTAGCTCAGATTGCTGCAGGCCTGGAATGACGGATTCCACAGCAATGCTAGCGCTACCAAGAATGCCCCAACGCAATTTTTGAACTGAATTCATGTGTTGTATCCTCCTGTGTATGAATGTATATTGTGATTATAAAGAATAGACCAATGAATTAAAATGATAATATATTGAAATTAGTTAACACAATATTGTTGATTAAGGAGAACCGGCTATGATGAGACAATCCGTATTGCTTACCCTACAGGATATTCCATATTTTTGTTATCCCGAGTCCGTTGGACATTATATGGACCACGTCCAGCATTCCGTGTTGCGTGAGGCTGGCGCACTGAACAACTTTAATATTCACTACGTTGCTTCGGGCAAGGGATATGTTGAAGTGGACGGGGTGGTGCATGAGCTTCGTGCAGGTCAGGCGGTTCTCTATTTCCCGCAGCAGCGGCAGCATTATTATAGTAGTGAAGATGATCCCTGGGATGTAAGATGGCTTCATTTTTACGGTGAACGTCTGCATGATTATATGATCGAGCGGGGGTTACATCGCAATCTATTGTGGACACTGCGGCAACGCAGCTCTTGGGAAGAGGCTCATCTGGCCTTGCTCACTGAGGCGGAACAGAACACGATGCTGCGTCCGGCTCAGCTATCCACACTGACTTATGCCGTACTCGCCGAGTTCGTGCAGCATGCGGTACCTTTAAAGAGCACACGCACTACCAGCAAGACGGAGAGTCGGGTTCTTGCGCTGCTTCCACAGATGCAGCAGGAGGCCTGCCAACCTTTCCTGTTACAGGACTGGGCGGATCTCGCAGGTGTGAGTTCGTATTACTTTTGCAAAATGTTCAAGAGTGCTGTGGAGATGACACCCATGGAGTTTATCACTCGTTCACGACTACAGATGGCGAAGCAATGGTTACTCGAACGGCCTACGGCCAACATTGGACAAATCGCGGAGGAAGCGGGATATCCCAATGCCAGTTATTTTAACCGCCAGTTCATGGCCCATGAGGGGATGACACCTACGGATTATCGCGGATTGTATCACAATTAACCCGTATCCTTTCGATGTTACCGGCGCTTGAGGTATAGTGGTTTGACACAGAGCTCAATCAAGTCTATTATGGATAAATTAAATCCGTGTATAATGAGGTGCCCTCATGAAATATTCAAAAGCGACAAACTATGCTTTGCATACGATGCTTCATCTTGTAAGTACTGCTCCTGAGCAGCTGGTTAGTGTACACCAACTTGCAGAATTGCAGAAGGTATCACCAACCTATCTGTCCAAAATTTTGACCAAATTGGTTAAGGCGGGCATGATCGAATCGACTTCTGGCGCCAATGGTGGCTACCGGCTTAGTCGTAAAAATCCTGATCCTTCTTTCCTGGAGATCATTCATGCGATTGAAGGTCAGGCGTCCCTGTTCGAATGTTCCCAGAATCATAACGCAGGCTGTTTGATCCAGCAGGTGATGGTGCAGGCGGAAGAAGAGATGGAAAGTTTTTTGAACAATAAAAAAATGTCAGAACTGGCTTCCCAGATGAAGGGTGCACATTCCCTGTAAGTTGCACTAGAAGTGAAGTTTCGATGGACGCGGTTAACTCGTCTGGCACATAGGTATATCCAGGTCTTTCCCAACCTCGCGAGAGGTAAGGAAAGATTTTTTTGTATCGTTGTACCTATTAGAAGCCGAATGGTACAATAAGGAAGGTATAGTATGCATACATACATGATCCAAATCTTACATCACATTTTACATCTCTGGAGGGACAACACATGAGCCAATCAACGATCACAGGACTGGAACAATTGCTCGCGCTTGAAAACATTCGGAATACCAAGGCGCGTTATTGCCGCTATATTGATACGAAGCAGTGGGATACCTTGGGTGACGTATTCGCTCCGGATGCTGTGGCCGATTTCAGCACAGAAGGCAATCCAATTCCGGTATTAACAGGCCGAGATACGATCGTACAAGTCTTCCGTGATCTGGTGGATGTTGCCGTAACCGTGCATCATGTTCATAGCGCCGAAGTTGAATTTGTATCCGAGAACGAAGCAAAGGTCATCTCCCCAATGGAAGATTGGGTCACTTTCCCGGAGGGCAATGAGAACAAATCCTTCCACGGATTTGGGCATTACCACGAAACTTTTGTCAAAATCGACGGCCAGTGGTACATCAAACATACAAGTCTGAAACGTCTTCGTTTGGACCTGTTTGAATAGGATAAGGATGGATAAAGATCACTTACAGAGGTTCGGTGCTGTAAGTGATTTTTTGGTTACCATGGAAACGAGTATTGTTCCGAAATTCGATATCAGACAAAATGTGAGTGCTTTATGTGAATTGTAAGATTATTTTACATAAAATTGAATTAATAGCATTGACGTTCCAAAAGTCATGGGTTAAGATATTCACAATAAAACAATTACATTTTATTACACAAATTGAAACTTAGGGATTTAATTCTCTCTTATTTTATGTATATTTCCGCTTGGCTAATTTGTTAATCAGAGGATGATGCCATGAACTGGTACGCATTGTTTGTACATACAGGAAGCGAAGAAGTCATTAGGAAATACCTACATATGTATCTAGGAACCTCCATCCGAGTTTTAATCCCCAAGAGAAAAGTTCCGGAGAAGAAATCAGGTATTTTTGAAGCCTGTACCAAAAAACTCTTTCCTGGTTATGTATTAATTCAAGTCAACATGTCCGCCGAAACATACCACTTAATCTGTTCTATTCCTCATATCATTAAAATGCTGGGAACTAATGCAAGCTGCACGCCAATCCCGGATCATGAAATGACCACATTGCTTAACCTCATCAATCCGGAAGATATTATCGATTATTCAACCGTATATATGGAAAATACCAAAGTTGTGGTGCTGGATGGCCCATTGATGGGAAACGAAGGCATCATTAAGAAGATTGACAAGCATACACGCAGAGCAAAGGTGTGGCTTCATCTAACAGGCTACGATGAACCCAAATTAGTTGATTTGGGTGTTGAAATTTTATATGCAACACAAGAAAAATGAGTACTCAGACATGTTATGGTCACATACGACAACCAAAACCGGAGGAGCAGAATGAAGCTTAGGCACATTTTGCAACCAAAGGAGTCATATGCATAAACACTGAAATACACATTGTGTATCAACAGGGCGAAGCCATGTACGTTGAGCAGTCATCACTACATGTTGTTGAATAAGGTATTTCTGTGACAGTAAAGCGCAAACAAGCGGCTGAACTGTTCTTTTTTTTGTCTTCAGGAAATTTATTGTTTTCAGAGAGGGCTGCTCACCTTGGATTCAGGAAAGGAAGACGTGATGCATGAGACAAATGACCATTCGCGGTATCGGCATGTATGTGCCGGAATCCGTGTTGACGAATCAGGGGCTGGAGGCCATGGACATTAACGCCAATGCGGACTGGATCTACCATAACCTTGGAATCCGCGAACGAAGAATCTCCCATAAGCATGAGTATACCAGTGATTTGGCATTGGAAGCTGCGAGACAAGCTATAGAGCAGGCTGCGATGGATGCCGAGGATATTGATATGATCATTATGGCGACCTTCACACCGGATCGTTTAATACCACATCCGTCCGCTCTTGTGAAGGAAAAGCTTGGAGCAGACCAAGCCATTTGTCTGGATCTTCGCGCGGGCTGTGCCGGGTTCAGCTATGGATTATTGAATGCGTATTATACGTTCCAGGCTGAAGAAGATATAAGCAATATTCTAGTCATCGGCGCGGATACCTATTCGAAAGTAACGGATTGGCAGGATCGGGCAGCATGTTCCAGTGTGGGAGACGGCGCAGGGGCATTTGTCTTACAGGAATTAGATGAAAATGACTCTTATCACAGCGTTTTTTTGAACGGAATCATGCATCACGAGAATATGGAAGATATTAGTTATGGAACATTGCCTGTTCATTATGGACAAATTCCTGACGGATCTGTTTCCGTCTATACGTCCAATGGCCGATATTTATATGAACAATTGGTCCGAGGTATTCCACGGCTCGTGAACCGTCTTTTACGCAAAGTAAAATGGAATATGGGGGAAGTAGATCTGTTTATTTTCCCGCAAACGAACAGTAATCTGATTCGAGAACTCGCCGTTGCCTTGGGCATCCCACAAGAAAAAGCCTATATGACGATGGAAAAATACGGGTATACCTCTAACGCCTGTTTGCCAATTGCGGTGACCGAGGCTGTGAAGCAAGGGGCACTGAAAGCAGGTAATCGTGTTGTGTTGGTTGGGGCCGGGGCTGGAACGTATTATTGCGCTACAGCGATTAGATGGGGAGAAGTCGTGTAAGTGGAGAGGAGATTATGACCAAGATGCGATTATATTGTGTCCCTTATGCAGGTGGTTCAGCATCAATATATAACAAATGGAAAAAGGGGTTATCCGAATCCATTGTGCTGAACCCGGTTGAACTTGCAGGACGTGGATTGAAATTCTCCAAGCCGCTCTATGAGAGTATTCAGCAAAGTGTAGATGATGTATTTGATTATATATCTAGCGATTTACCAGATGAGGAGCCATATGCCCTATTTGGACATAGCCTCGGAAGTCTGATTATCTATGAACTGTATAACAAAATGCATGAAGAGCAGTTCAGGAAACCCATACACATGTTTTTCTCGGGGCGAGAGACGCCGGATTATAAAAAAGAACAGGTCTATTACCATTTGCCCGAAGGACAGTTCATCGACCGCATTAAGGAAATGGGCGGTACCCCGGATGAGTTCTTTGAAAACCAGCAACTGATGGATATGTTTATCCCCATATTACGTAAGGATCTGGAGATGAATGAGACGTATACCTACGAAGAGAAGCCTTATAAGCTGCAATGTGATATCACGATACTGAACGGAGCAGAGGATGAAGGTTACATTCTGGATTGTGCAGAACGTTGGAGAGGTTATACGGAACAAGGAAGTGCCGCCCGGATATACAAAGGGGGGCATTTTTATTTATTTGAAGGCAGTATGCATCGGGTGACTAGCATGATCAATCAGACATTAACAAGTTATATGGAGTAGATCCTATACGGAGGTGAGGTGTCCAATGAATCAACGGCAGATTACTTCAATTGAACAGCTAGAGACAACTATTCTGGACGTATTTCATGTGGTGCTGGGAGCTGATGCGGGAGTCACAACCACGATTAATTTTTTTGACTTAGGGAGTGATTCTCTGCTTCTTGCCCAGGTCTATAATCAACTTGAAAAATTATATCCAGCCCAAATTACGTTAACCAATATGTTTGCCTATCCTACGATCTCCAGACTTGCCAAATTCATCGCAGACCAGGAAGGCATGGAACTGGAAGCATACCCTGTTCCATTGGATTACATGCAGAATGGTGGACAGGCCCTTCAAGACCATCGGTATGAATTCCGGATCGAGAAGGATCGCTTTAATGAAATCAGGAACTTGTCCAAAACGGCAGGCTGCACGCCTGTAGAATGGTTATGGTCTTTGTTTGCATATCTGTTGACGGAGATTGGCAATCAGCCGCAACTCACGGTCTATACACTGATTTATCGGATGAATCATATCAGTTCCATTCCGCTGGATGTGCAAGAGGTGCAGGATTTCAATGAGTTGTTTGCCCTAGCTAAACAAGCTTTACATACAGCAGACGAACAGCCTGGTCATCATATCCAGGATCTGGTTAGAGCAGGGATGAGATCACAGCATGACGCCATCCGTCCGCTATTTTACGAGGCAGATTATGTCAGTGGAGGCAGGGGGGCGCTGGAGGAACTGTTTGATGTCATCTGTGAAATTCAGAATGAAAAACGAAATATGGTGGTAACGCTGTATTGTAAACCCGGAATGAATACGGTTCAATGGAACCTTTTTTTCAGAACCTATGATCAAATGCTTGCCAAAGTGATTGAAAGTCTCCGCTCAGCGGCTGAAAGGGGATAAAACAATGAAAAACAAACTGATGGATTTCAGTGAACTGGGTATTCGTGACACAGCTCAGACGGAGTCGTCTAGTCAGCTACCTCCAGTGGCAACTCCAGCTACTATCCGTCCGGGTGATATCGCGATCGTTGGGCTCAGTGTTCGTATGCCCTTGGCAGATGATGCGGAGCAATTCTGGAATAACTTGTTGCATGGTCTGGATTGTACGAGGGATCTGCCGGAGCAGCGACGCCAGGATGCCGATAATTACATCTCTCGTAAAATGAACCCTGGTGAAGACACCAAATATTTGGATGGCTCTTATCTGGAACATATCGATACCTTTGATTATCCCTTTTTTCGATTTACCCCAAAGGAAGCCAGTTTAATGAATCCGGCTCAACGTATCTTTATGGAGACAGCTTGGGCCGCTTTTGAAGATGGAGGATATACCAGTGAGAAGCTGGCGGGAAGCAATACAGGAGTATACGTTGGACTGGTATCCGATCTGGAAGGTTATCGGTATAAAGAGATGATTCATGATGTGGAGCCACAGTCTCTGCCGATCTCGGTCACAGGCAATCTATCCTGCATTTTACCCAGCCGTTTATCATACCTTCTTGATCTGAGAGGGCCGAGTATGGTGGTGGACACTGCCTGTTCTTCATCTCTGGTTGCAGTGCATCATGCTTGTAATGCCATTCGTTTGGGTGAGTGTGACATGGCGCTGGCAGGAGGCGTAAAACTCAACGTTCTTCCTCTGGACAAGGATTACTACCGAATGGGCATTGAATCATCGAATGGCATGACACGCCCCTTTGATGATAGCTCAGATGGTTCCGGAATAGGTGAAGGTGCGGCAGTCATTATGCTGAAACCACTTCAGGATGCTATCAGGGACAAGGACCAGGTGTATGCAGTCATTAAGGGCAGTGCCATTAACCAGGACGGGAACTCCATGGGGATTACGGCGCCGAATGCCAGAGCCCAGAGTGAGGTCATTGTGAAGGCGTGGAAAGCTGCGGGGGTCGATCCGGAAAGTATCGCTTATATTGAAACCCATGGAACCGGGACTGTCTTGGGAGATCCGATTGAAATCGATGGCATTAAGGGAGCATTTGAGCAATACACCGATAAGAGGCAATTTTGTGCGATCGGTTCGGTGAAGTCCAATATCGGACATTTGTATGAAAGTGCTGGGATTACAGGACTTGTTAAATCCGTATTGTCCTTAAAAAAAGGAATTTTACCTGCGGTGCAGCATTTCGATCGCCCGAATCGCAATATTGATTTTAGTGGAACGCCTGTGTATGTAAATACACGTAACCGAATCTGGCCTGCTGAGGGTGAACCTGTACGAATGGGTGTCAGTGCATTTGGATTCAGCGGAACCAATTGCCATCTCATTCTGGAGCAGGCGGGTGCAATGGAAACCAACAGCGAGACTGAGACGCGGGAGTACCTCTTCCCTCTTTCAGCCAAGACGCTTCAAGCCCTGCAACAATATATATCCAAATATACGAAATATCTGAAAACAACCGATCACACGTTAGCTGATATATGTTACACGGCAGGCACCTCCCGAACCCATTATGAACACCGTCTGGTACGGATTGCTTCCAGCAAAGAGGATTTGCTCGCCCAACTGACCGAACTTGAAGAAGGCGGATTGGAATCCATTCGACAGCAGTCAATCCCGGAGTCCAGTCAGCTGCATTTAACCGCTCATTGTGAAACCTATCTTGGGGGTGGGGAGGTAAGCTGGCCAAGCCTGTATTCAGGTGAGGATGTTCGCCGAATCAGCATCCCGACGTATCCATTTGAAGCTCATCGCTGCTGGATTGAGCTATCTGCTCCTCCGTCCCAAACCAAGACGGATGCCAGCGCTATGGAGAACATTCACCATTATGAGTTGGGTTGGGTTCCTGAACCGGAACGTAATTTCGATCGGAAGTTATCGGAAGGTCATATCGTTATTTTTATGGACGAAAAAAGAGAGGAAAAAAGAGAAGATCTATCTCTTCGTAAGACACTACAGCAGCAGGGGCATCAGGTTATTGAAGTGTTTGATGGACCTTCGTTCCTTCAAGTATCTTCCGAGAAGTATGTCATTTCAGACCATCGTGAGAGCATGGAACAATTGTGGGCTCATTTGGAAAAATTGACGATCACCCGGATTATCTATATTCAACAGGATCAGTCCTTTCATCCATTCTTCTATCTCCTTCAGGAGATGATAGGTGCCCAATCACTGGAGCCTGTTGACCTGGTGTTGTTGACGAATCCAATCCATTCCATCACCGGAAGAGAAGAAAATGTATTTCCTCAGGCTGCCCTGATGTTTGGTCTGGGTTTGGCTGGACGAAAAGAAGATGCACGCCTGCAATGCCGATCCATCCAAGTGGACGCGGAGACTTCGCTCCAGGATATTGTGGCTGAACTGGATCATGAAAGTGATGATTATGGTGTAGCTTATCGTGCAGGTACGCGTTACATTCAGCAGTTTGGAGCGCTGGACCCGAGTGCGTATCCTAAATGGAACTACAACATTCGCAATGACGGATTGTATCTCATTACTGGCGGACTGGGCGGCATTGGGCTGGAGCTTGGATTACAACTCGCGGAGCGATACCCGGGAATTACACTCGCACTGGTGAACAGAACTTCGCTTCCCGCACGAGAAGAGTGGGATAGCATTCTTGCTACACATTCCAACGAAGTGTTAGCTCAGAAAATCCGATCTGTGCAACAAATGGAAGCTGCTGGTGCGACAGTTCTTCCTTACCAAGCAGACATTTCAGATGAAGCTTCCATGCGAATGATTTTGAGTGAATTACGTCAGAAATACGTTCGCATTGCAGGTGTCATTCATGGAGCAGGGGTCGCTGTAGGTGGAGATCATCCACTTAAGGATAGAACGATAGAAGAAGCTGAACGTGTATTATGCCCTAAAGTGCAAGGAACCCAGGTCGTGGATCAACTCACCAGAGAGGACAATCCAGACTTTTTTGTGATGTTTTCATCCATTGCAACGTTATTTAGCGGACCGGGACAGGCCGATTACGTTGCTGCCAATGCGTATCAGGATGCTTACGCAGCCTATCGCAACCAAGAGATGGACGGAACGATGACGGTCAACTGGTCAACCTGGAAAGAAACAGGCGCAGCTGCCGCAACGGGCTACGGAGTAGACACCCTTTTCAAAGCAATGACCAATAAAGAGGCTCTGACTTGGCTGGATCAGGTGGAAGGACGTCAGATTGAACGTGTATTGATAGGACAGATGTCGACAGACCGTGGCATGTTGAAGATGATTCGCAACTATCCGTTTAGACTTTCTCCTCAAGTGGAGAGCTGGATTGATTCACGTCTACAGAGAACTTCATCACCGAAGGCGCCAGCGCCAGTGACCCCGCAAAGTGTAGCCCGGCAGGATACCGTGCTGAATGGTGCGGATGACGGAGAATACACACCATGGGAGAGAAAGGTTGCCGAAGTGTGCCAAGCTATTCTGGGCTTTAATGAAATTGATATCCATGACAGTTTCTTCGAACTTGGAGCTGACTCGATTCTGGTGAAACAAATGTATGCACAACTTGACCGTCAGTACCCGGGGGTACTCGTTGTTGCAGATCTGTTCGAACATCCGTCTGTGCACCGATTGGGTGGATATCTCGCTGATAAAACAGGCCACAAACGGGAGAAGAAACAGGTAGAGGAGCCTGTAGGTGGTGCAATTGCGCTGGACGAGGAAGTCCATTCTCTTTTTGATCAGTTGGAAGATGGCAAGATCAGCATGGAGGATATGCTCAAAGGATTAAAACATATCTGATATGTAAGGGGACGATACATTGGAACAGTTGCTTAAATACATTATTGAGAATACATCTGGTGGCAAAATCGACAAAAAAACGGCGATTGATATGATTACGCTGTTGAAACAGCAGAAAAAGAACACTCGTGCAGATATTGCCATTATCGGCATATCTGCGCATATGCCCATGGCTGATCATGTGGAGGAGTTCTGGAACAATATCGAGAACAAAGTGAATTCCATTGTGGAGTTCCCTGAAGCGAGACAAGAGGATGTGCTGAAATATGTACGTTTCAAACAGCAGGATGAAGATGGGCTGAGCTTTATTAAAGGTTCCTACCTGGATGAAGTGGACAAATTTGATTATCGCTACTTTAAGCTGACACCCAAAGAAGCAGCCCTGATGAGTCCTGACCAGAGAATTTTTCTCCAGACGGCATGGGAAGCGGTGGAAGATGCAGGTTATGGAGGCGCAAAGTTATCCGGTAGCAATACGGGATTGTATGTAGGGTATTATAGCAGCACCCGAGACAATTATGCCAATATTATCGCCGATGTAGAACCGGAATCCATCTCCATCTCGGTAACGGGCAATGTGACTGCGGTACTGGCGGGGAGAATATCCTATTTGCTGAATTTGAAAGGCCCCAGCATGGTGGTGGATACTGCATGTTCATCATCTCTTGTTGCTGTTCATATGGCCTGTCAGTCGATCCGAAGTGGTGAGTGTGATGCAGCCATAGCGGGTGGGGTGAAGGTGAATACGCTCCCTGTTTTTAATAAATATGAGCAATTTGGCATTGAGTCCTCCGACGGGGAGACGCGGACATTTGATGATGCCTCAGATGGGGCAGGTGTGGGTGAAGGTGTGGCCGCCATTCTTCTAAAACCGTTAAGTCGGGCCATTGAGGATGGGGATCATATCTACGCCGTCATTAAGGGAACTGCTGCCAATCAGGATGGAACCTCTATTGGGTTGACTGCACCGAATCCGCGTGCCCAATCCGAAGCGATCGTGAAGGCATGGGAAGAAGCGGGGATTGACCCTGAGACCATCCGTTATATTGAAGCCCATGGTACAGCGACGGAGCTAGGAGACCCGATTGAGATTAAAGGGATTACCAATGCTTTTGAACAGTTTACCACCAAAAAACAATTTTGCGCGATTGGCTCTGTGAAATCCAATATCGGTCATTTATATGAATGTGCAGGCGTAACAGGGCTGCTCAAAGCAGTGATGGCCTTGAAACATCAGAAGCTGCCGCCGTCTCTTCATTTTGCCAAACCCAACCGCAACATCCGGTTTGAGCAAACGCCAGTGTATGTGAATACACAACTCCGACCCTGGGAAGCGGAAGAGGGAGTCCCGCGCAGATGTGGTGTCAGTGCTTTTGGATTCAGCGGAACCAACTGTCATGTCGTGCTTGAGGAAGCTCCAGCCGTTACTGCTCAAGACCCAGGAGAGGATCAGGATTTAGGCAAGCAGCTGTTTGTATGTTCGGCTCAGACGGAAGAAGCGCTTATTCGATTGCTCCAGCGGTATGAGCGTTTCCTGAAGGAGAATCGTGAAGTTCCTGTTGCGAATGTCTGTTATACGGCAGCTACAGGTCGTGGGCATTATGAACATCGTCTGTCCCTGCTTGTGGAAGACACGGCTCAACTGATTCACCTGTTGGAACAACCGTGGACCCAATTGAAGACACAAGAGGGAGTCTATACCGGTGCTCCCGCTCCTA
Organism: Paenibacillus sp. SRL342; assembly: GCF_984798905.1. NCBI lineage: Bacteria > Bacillati > Bacillota > Bacilli > Caryophanales > Paenibacillaceae > Paenibacillus > Paenibacillus sp. SRL342. The sequence goes on along the minus strand of NZ_OZ481790.1, from coordinate 6,140,974 downwards.
AGCCTACAGGAGCCGAGCGTATGGGATCGGAAGAACGTGAGCGCACCAGACGTCAATCGTCTCAGGCACAGGAACGGATCAAAGAACTTGCTTCCAGTCCTCTTGTATGGGATGAATCAGCACTTCGGGAGCTGGCTTTACTCTATGCGGAGGGTGCAACGATGGATTGGGGGCAGCTATATCAAAGAAGACAGGTACGGAAGTTGAGTTTACCTACGTATCCGTTTGAGCCCAGCAGATGCTGGATTGATATTCAAGACCCGACTGCTGTGTCGTTAAAGGACTATTTTCATACGGTGCGCTGGATAGAGGACGATGGGGATACGACTTTGCATACCTCGGTGCCTTCCTCTTCAGGCACAGTCATGATGATCGGTAATGGTACCGAATTGGAACAGGAACTGTCGGCAGAACTGGAGGGCGAATGCAAGCGGGTAGTCCATGTGAGACCGGGTAACCAGTTCCGGCAAATATCGGAGAATCAATACGAAGTCGGCGGAGCTGCTCCGGCGGCCTATACTGAGCTGTTAAACATGTTCACAGACGGTGAAATTACTGAAATCATCTATTTATCCATGATGGGCAATTCATTATATCCTGAAGATTTGGCAGCTATTGAAGCCAGACAACAGGAAGCTTTCTACTCACCGGTCTATCTGATTCAGGCGCTTATGAGCAAAGGCTTTGCTGAAGAAATTCATCTGAACCTGATTGCTGAGTACGCTGGACAAGTCACAGGAAGAGAAGAGAGGATTACCCCTCATAATGCACTCTTAATGGGACTTGGTAAAGTGATTCAGCAGGAATATGGACATATTCGGAGCAAGTTTATAGATGTGGATCAGTCCATATCTGCGAAGGATATCCTCAAGGAAAGACATATCAACGGTGAAGCTTATGCTGTTTCGTATCGTGAAGGCCAGCGTTATACGGAGACCTTTACAGAGATGGATCTTAATGAACATGAGAGCGTACCTTTCAAGGTGCGTCCAGGCGGTTTATATCTCGTGACAGGCGGTACAAGTGGTATTGGTCTGGAAGCAGCACGGTTTCTGGCTTCTTCGGAGCAAGTGAAGCTGGCGATTGTTGGTCGGACACTTCTTCCGGCAAAGGAGGAATGGGAAGACATATTGGAAGCAGGCCAAGATTCCCGCGGTCCCAAGATGCAAGGCATCCTTGAACTGGAAGCATTGGGCGCAACCGTTCATTATTATAATGCGGATCTTGCCGATGTTGCGGGCATGACGGAAGTGATTCAGGATATCACCCACCGCTACGGGGACATACATGGTGTTATTCATGGAGCAGGTATTCCCGGAGACGGATTTATATATCGCAAAAGCGATGAGGAATTCCAGACCATTCTTGGACCCAAGGTGAAGGGAACCTGGATTCTGGAGAAACTGACGCGAGATCAAGACATGGACTTTATGGTATTGTTCTCTTCCGGTATATCTGTGATCGGTGAAATTGGACAAGGGGATTATACGGCAGCCAATTGTTACTTGGATTCCTTCGCGGCATGGAGGACAGGGCAGGGTCGAAGAACACTCTCCATTGATTGGGTATCGTGGAAAGAGACCGGGATGTCCGTAGAATTTGGTATCAATGTGGATGGCATGTTTAAAACCATTCCTACAACGGATGGTATCGCAGCGATGGAAGCAGCCATGAGCAGACAACTCTCGCGAGTATTCATCGGTGCGATGAATTATGGAAGTAAACATCTCGCTGCACTTGGGCAGTTCCCGTTCCGTTTGTCGGATAAGTTGGAAGCCGGAGTGAAGCGGAGTAAGGAAATCGCTGACCAGGGAGCATCGAATCGTTCCAACCGGACCGTACCACAGGAGAAGCATACGGGGCCCGTAGATCTTTCAGGGAATGAAGGGGGACTCTATTCGGAAACCGAGCAGCAGGTAGCACGCATATACAGTGAGATTCTGGGTTATCAGGAGATCAATATCTATGATAATTTCTTCGATCTCGGGGGCAACTCCATTATGCTGATCCGTATGCATGAGAGGCTGAACGAGGAGTTTCCGGGTAAAGTGAAGATTGCTCATTTATTTGCACATACGTCTATCCATAAGCTGGCACTGCATGTGAACCAGGGTAACGGCACGGCTGTAAAAGCAAAAGCGGCTGCTCCTCTGGAGCAAAAGAAACCAATCGTTGAACAGGATGAGGCCATCGCCATTATTGGGATTGCTGCGGAAATGCCAATGGCTGATACGGCAGAGCAGTATTGGGACAACATCTTGAACGGTGTGGACTGTACAACGGATTTTCCAGAGGGACGCAAAAAAGACATGGATGCCTATCATCAATGGATGAATGCCAAGCTGGGTGCGGACAAAGAAGTGCAGTACCTTCAGGGTGCATTTCTGGATAATATTGATCAGTTTGATTATAAGTATTTCCGTTTGTCTCCGAAGGAGGCCGGATTAACGGACCCGATTCAGCGGTTATTCATGAAGACGTCATGGCATGCGGTAGAGGATGCAGGTTACGGAGGGCGCATCGAAGGAACAAATACAGGTGTCTATATGGGTTTTGCAAGTAGCCTGAACGATTCTTATCTCAAAATGATCTGTGATCTGGACCCCTATCAATATCCGATGTCCATTGTCGGGAACATCACAGCCATGATGCCGACTCGTATTGCCTATCCACTGGATCTCAAGGGGCCTACGATGGTGATCGACACGGCATGTTCTGCATCACTTGTCGCTACCCATCTGGCCTGCCGGGCCATTCGTAATGGTGATTGCGAGATGGCGATTGTCGCAGGTGCACGGATCAGCCTCAGTCCGTTGGATCATGATTATTTGAAAGTCGGCATTGAATCTTCGGATGGATTAACCAAGCCATTTGATCAAGAAGCAGATGGTTCGGGGCTTGGTGAAGGCGGAGCCGCCGTAGTATTGAAGTCACTAAGCAAGGCGATTGCGGATAAAGACAATATTTATGCGGTTATCAAAGGAAGTGCCATTAATCAGGATGGAGCTTCGATTGGCATTACGGCTCCGAATCCTGAAGCACAGACGGATGTCATTGTGAAGGCATGGCAGGATGCCGGTATTGATCCTTCGACCATTGGTTACGTGGAGACGCATGGTACAGCGACGAAGCTCGGCGATCCAATTGAAATGGATGGACTTACCACAGCGCTGCGCCGATATACAGACAAGCATCAGTTTGTTGCTATAGGCTCGGTCAAGTCCAATATAGGCCATTTGTTTGAAGCAGCTGGTGTGGGCAGTCTGGTTAAAGCGGCTATGGCCTTGAAACATCGGGTATTACCACCTACGCTTCATTTTGATAAGCCTAACTCATCCATTTCATTCCAGGATTCGCCGTTGTATGTCAACACGAAATCGAGACCATGGGACGGGAACGGGGAGCCGCTTCGCTGCGGAGTCAGTGCCTTTGGATTTAGCGGAACCAACTGCCATCTCGTACTGGAAGAGCCGCCTGTGATCCAGGAACGGAAGATTACCAGAGATGTGGAAGTGTTCACGCTAAGTGCCAAGAGCCGCAAGTCATTACTTGCGCTGGTTGATAACTATATCCGTTTTATCTCAGAACGTCAGCAGGAACTTTCGCTCAAAAACATATGTTATACCGCGAATACGGGGCGCTGGCATCATGTATATCGGATTGCCTTTGGAGTGACGGACACATCCGATCTGCTCATGAAGTTGCGGCTACTCGCTACATCAGGTCTCGAATCCACAGGTGAGCATCAGCTCTATTATGGCGTGCATAAAGTAGTCACAGAGAAGATCAAAGGGAAAGACCACGAATTGACGGGGCAGGAGAAGTCCATCTTGAAGCAGGGGGGCAGAGATTGCCTATCCCGATACATGGAGTCTTCAGATCCGGGTTTATTATATGAATTATGCAGACTGTACACTACAGGCAGTGACGTGGATTGGAGCCTGATGTACAGGGAAGAGGAAATTCGTAAAATCAGTCTTCCATTGTATCCATACGATAATACACGCTGCTGGGTGGATCTTCCCGAGCAGTCTTCAGTGTATGCACAAGCGAGCACCAGATCGGTACCGGAAGCCTACGAGCTTGTATGGCAGCAGAAGGAGATAGCGAAAGAGGATTCCGATCAGCCGATCGAAGCGAGCCATGGTACTACACTGGTACTTCTGGATGGGTCCGATTATGCAGCTGAGATAGCAGCACGTATGGAACAGTCGGGGATGCAGGTATATACCGTACTTCAGGCGGATGTTCTGCAATCTGACACGGACAGTCGAAATCTGGAACAGGTGGAAGTCTATCAGCGTGTGCTGCAACAGGCGGGCCTAGACCAACTTTCCAGAGTGGTGTATCTAAACGGTGTGGGCAGTGATGAACATGCAGCAAGTGTATTTAGTGACATGGAATCATTAGAGTCTGTTCTAGATGAACGTGTATATGGGTTCTTCCGGTTTATTCGAGCGCTGTTGTCCAGTTCTCTGAGCCAGCCCATGGAGTTAGTTCTGGTATCCCGTGAGGTCAATTGCATTACCGGTACGGAGCGGATAAAGCCTCATCTGGCTTCTGCCTTTGGAATGGGCAGAGTGGTAGGCAAGGAGAACATACAGGTTCATTGCCGTTGTATAGATATGGATGAGGACTCTTCTCTGGAGCAGTTGTTGCAAGAGATCGGTACGACATCTTCCTACTATGAGGTGGCCTATCGTAATGGAACACGGTATGTTCAGGAGTTCAGAGCATTGAATGAATCTGCACCTGCTGAAGATGCCTTTATTTTTGACAACGATGGTGTGTACATCATTACCGGTGGTACCGGTGGAATTGGCTTGGAAACGGCGCGATATCTGGCTTCCGACGCTCCAGTGAACCTAGCATTAATCAGCCGTACACCGATGCCTGCACGTGAGGAATGGGATGCCATTGTTGCAGAACAATCGAGATTCAAGGTGATTCATCAAATTACAGTTATTCGTGAACTGGAGAGCCGGGGACATCAGGTTAGTTGCCATGCTGCAGATGTGTCGGATCTGGATGCCATGCGTGTAGTTCTGGATCAGCTTCGGGCAACGTTCGGGAAAATTAAAGGGGTTGTCCATGGCGCAGGGGTTGGAAGCTCGGAAATGATCACAAGCCGTTCACAGGCGGGATTCACCGAGGTATTCTCTCCCAAAGTACATGGTACTTGGGTATTGGATCAACTTACCGAACAGGATCATCTCGATTTTATGGTGCTATATTCATCGATCGCTTCGGTATTCAGCGCCCCGGGACAGGTGGATTACATTGCTGCCAATGCCTACCTAGATGCATATGCTGACTACAGATCAATGATGGGCAAGCGCACGCTGACTGTGCAATGGTCTACCTGGAAGGAAACGGGTATGTCAGCAGAGCATGGGTTTGCTGTGGATACGTTGTTCAAAGCCATGCCTACGGAACAAGCGATGAATCAATTATCTCTTGTGATGCGGCAATCATCGGTTCGCCGAGTACTTATTGGTCAGATTCATTATGAGGGTCAATTGATATCGGCACTGGCCAAAAGTCCGTTTGATCTCTCTTCCGCTATTCGCGTTCAACTGGACCAACGGATGAAGCAAATGGCCAACAAGCGTCTCCGGGTATCCTCGTCAGAGGAACGTGACGGAGAAGTGGTTTTGACAGGTAAATCAGACGCAGCCTATACACCAACTGAAAAGGCACTCGCTTCCATCTGTCGAACGATGCTTGGTTTTCATGAGATTAATGTAGGGGACAGTTTCTTCGAGATGGGTGCTGATTCCATTGTGCTTATACAGGTTCAGGCCCGGATTGATCAGCAGTTTCCTGGTTTGACCAAAGTCACGGATTTGTTTGCGAACTCCAATATTAGCAGATTGGCTCGGTTTATGGATGAGAAGGCTACTTCGAAGCCACAAGACATGGAGCAGGATCTGAAGCGTGTAATCGACCAGATGGAAAGTGGCGACGTTACGCTGCAGCAGGCTTTGAATAACCTGATTAACCTGTAAAGGAGGAACTGTGGTGGAGAGTGTATACAAGTTTGTCATGGAACATCTGCAAGACGGAAGCTTGGACAAAACAGTGGCCGTGCAGCTGCTCAAAAAACTCAAATCGGAGGAGGACGCCTATACTGCGTCCGGGTCAACCAATACTGCCAAAGATATTGCCATTGTGGGCATGGCTTTGAAATTGCCGCAAGCTGATTCTCCCGAAGAATTCTGGGACAACATCGTCAGTGGTACGGACAGCATTCGTTCCTTTCCGGCATCCAGAGTGCCGGACATTCATTCGTATCTGCAATATCTAGGTATGTCGCCAGACGAGATTCAATTCAACGAAAATGCCTATCTGGATGAGATTGATAAATTTGATTATGCCTATTTTAAAATGTCACCCAAAGAAGCCAGTCTGACGGACCCCAATCATAGGCTGTTTCTGGAAACGGCATGGAAAGCGATCGAGGACGCAGGGTATGGGGGAGGGAAACTGGTTGGCAGCCGCACGGGGGTATACCTAGGCCTTTCCAACAATATTCGGGATCTTTACTCACGTTTTATCTACGATGCGGAACCGGAATCCTTTGCGTACTCGCTTGTGGGTAATCTGGCTTCTGTAGCGGCTGGTCGGTTATCCTTCTTACTGGATTTAAAAGGGCCGAGCTTGGTAGTGGATACGTCTTGTTCATCCTCTCTGGTGGCCATTACACTGGCGTGTCAGGCGATCAAGGAAGGGCAATGCGATCAGGCGCTCGTTGGGGGAATCAAGATTAATCTGGTTCCGCTAAAGAGTGATCATATCAAAATTGGGATTGAGTCCACCGATTGGAGAACCAAAGCGTTTGATGACGATTCGGACGGATCGGGTATTGGTGAAGGCGCAGGGGTGGTGATGCTCAAACCATTGGATAAAGCGTTGGAAGACCGGGATCAGATCTACGCTGTTATCAAAGGGTATGGCGTAAACCAGGACGGTAAATCCATCAGTATCGCTGCCCCGAACCCGGAGGCACAGACGGAAGCGATTCTTCAAGCCTGGGCGGATGCGGGTATCGATCCCGAGACGGTCTCTTATATTGAGACTCATGGCAGTGGCACCATGCTGGGCGATCCGCTAGAGGTACAAGGGATTGAGCAGGCATTCCGGCGTCACACGGGTAAAAGTCAATTTTGCGGAATCGGCTCGGTCAAAACGAATATCGGTCACCTGTCAGAGGCGGCTGGTGTCGTGGGTTTGATCAAATCGGCCTTGTCACTGAAACATAAACAGATTCCTGCCTCCAAACATTTTCACAGACCGAATCGGGCCATCGATTTTGCGGCATCCCCGGTCTATGTGAATGCCCGGTTGCGGGAGTGGGATAACGCTGCCACGCCACGACGTAGCGGTGTTAGTGCATTTGGCATCAGTGGGACCAATTGTCACATTGTGCTGGAAGAAGCGCCGACCACTACGGTTAAAGAGCTGGAAATACGCGGAGAACATCTTCTAACCGTATCAGCCAAAACGCAGGCAGCGCTCCAGACGCTGATTACGGAATATACTCACGTTCTCTCTCAAGTTGAAGCTCAGAATGTGCCTTCCCTGTGTTATACCGCTAACACAGGGAGGGGGCACTACGCCTACCGTTTACTGGTCACCGGGCAGGATGCGGAAGAGCTCTTGCTTCGATTAAATGAAGCTGGACGAATGATCGGAGCCGATGAGAATTTAAGCAAAAGTAGTGGACCCAGTGGACATCGAAGTCCAGGGATATATTACGGTTATCACAAGGTTAGCAACGATCAAAATCGTCCAGATTCACCAGCTACAGGTGGCGAAGATGGCCACAAGGGCCATCGGACTATGAGTCTGAATCCGGAACTGGCGAAGATGGGTAAGGGTCAGCAGGCTGTACAGGACATACTGGACCAGATTGGACTGCATTATGTACAAGGTGCAGAACTGAACTGGGAGCTTCTATACACAGGAGACGGACTGCGCAAAACAAGTCTGCCAACCTATCCATTTACCCGGACTCGCTGCTGGTTTGAAGTTCCCGAGGGCGCTCGTACTGCCGCTACCGCAAATTGCAGCAGTGCGGTCTCGGAAGAACCGACGCCAGCCCGATTCTATCGGATGAACTGGAGGAAAGCTGATCTAACAGAGCCAGAACCGATTCAGGGAACAGGTGCAGTTCTGATTTTGAAGGATGAGGGTAAACGGGGAAGCGCATTGATTGAACGCCTTAAGCAGTCAGGGCGCCAAGTAATTGAGGTGCGTTACGGAGAATCTTTCAAGCATGAACCTGACGGTTCGTTCACGGTGAATGGTTCGGAAAGCAACTTTGCTGAGCTATTTGCAGCGCTGGGGAATACATCCATAAGTGACATTGTACATCTCTTTGCGGTGCCGAGTTCTGCAGAAATTCATACACTTCAGGACTTGGAACATAGTCAGCAAAAGGGCGTATATAGCCTGTTTTATCTGATTCGTGCACTCATTGAACACGGAAGTGACAACGCACTGAATATGATGCTGGTCTCCGAACAGGTCTACGAAGTTACAACGGATGAGAGTCGACTTTCTCCTGAAGCGGCCTCGTTATACGGTTTGGGTAAAGTGCTCGCCTTGGAATATCCGCATATTACCTGTCGAAGCATTGATCTGGACGAAAGCGCAGGGGCAGATGAACTGTTTCAGGAAATGGGTTCCCAAGATCAGAGTTATACCTCTGCCTATCGTAGTGGGGTCCGTTATATCGAGGAATTGGGTGAGGTTCAAGCCGATGAGCTGACAGATTCTCCTGTCCATATTCAACAGGGTGGTGTGTATGTCATTACTGGAGGTACAGGCGGGATTGGTCAGGAAATGGCAAAATTTTTCGCTTCCCAAGCAGAGGTCAAACTTGTGTTAATTGGGCGTACCCCAGTGCCTGCAAGATCGGAATGGGAGACACTGCTTAATGACCCTGAGCTTGAATCCAAGACGGCTGCTCGTCTCCGCAATTTCCTGGAGATTGAACAACAGGGTTCAGAAGTATCCTGTTATGCAGCGGATGTATCGGATTATGAAGCGATGCAGGATGTACTGGCCGATGTCAGGGAAAAGCATGGGTCCATCACAGGAGTGATCCACGGTGCAGGTGTACCGGCGGTTGGATATTTGATCCGCAAAACGCAGGAAAAGTTTGACGAAGTCCTTCATCCAAAAGTGCAGGGAGCCTGGATACTGGACCAACTGACCCGTCAGGATGAGCTTGATTTCCTGGTCTTTTTCTCTTCCGGTCTGTCGCTGTCAAGTGAGGTTGGACAAGGAGATTATTCAGCGGCCAATGCATATCTGGATGCTTTGTCTTACTCGCGCAGCAAAAGCGGCCTGAAGACCTTGTCTATTAACTGGTCTTCGTGGAAAGAAGCGGGCATGTCTGTGGATTATGGTTTTAATGTGGACGCCATTACAAAAGCCCTTCCGACCGAACAGGCAACGGCCGGATTTTTTGCAGCATTGAACAAAGAGGTGCCGCGTGTGTTGATCGGGGAATTTACATACCACCCACGGTTTGCCAAAGCACTGTTGACCAAATTTCCATTCCGATTCTCCGAAGAGATGACGAACAGACTGAAAGAAGCCGAGAAGTTGGAAGAGTCGCGTCAGGTGGCTCCTGCTGCAGCTAAACGAAACAAATCGGCGAATGCACATGTTGAACTCAAAGGAAAAGACGGCGAGGATTACAACAGCATCGAAAGGCAGATTGCAGGCATGTATAACGAAGTGCTTGGTTTTGAAGAGCTGGATATCCACGATAGCTTTTTTGATCTGGGCGGAGATTCCATTCTGTTAAATCGGTTATTCTCTCTGCTTGAAGAAGCCTATCCAGGCAAAATGAAACTAATCCATCTGTTTTCGTACACCAGTGTACATGCACTATCCCAATTTGTCATGACCAAGCTGGATATAAAACCGGCTGCTGAGCCAGCCCCACCGGTGGATGATTTTGAACAACTGTTTAAGGATATTGAAGCTGGTAACCTGAGCATTGACGATGCAGTCAAGAGCTTCGAGGATCGTTGAGGAAGGAGAACCCGATGAACCAAACAAGCCAGATGCTGAGAATCATTATTGAGAATGCAGCTGCGGGCAAGATTGATAAGCAAGTTGCCGCCCAACTGCTCAAAGGATTGAAATCGGAGGGGAAGCGAAGCGACTCTGAGGGAATCGCCATTGTTGGCATATCGGCCATGCTTCCGTCTGCGGATAATATCGGCGAGTTTTGGGACAACATCCGTGATCGCTGTGATTCCATTGCCAATTTTCCAGACTCTCGTCGTCAAAATATTGATGCGTACCTCCGATATGCGGGCTATGGAGAGGACATCAAATATAGTGATGGTTCCTATCTGAAAGACATCGATCAATTTGATTACAAATTATTTCGGATACCCCCACGGGACGCGGCACTAATGGATCCTTTTCAGAGGCTGTTCCTGCGAACGGCCTGGAGTGCTCTTGAGGATGCGGGATATGGTGGGAAAAGCCTGGCTGGCAGCCGGACAGGTGTGTACCTGGGATTTGCCAGCAATATTAAGGACAGCTACTTGCGAATGATCCAGGATATTGATATCCAGTTAACTTCGGATGCGGCTGTGGGCAATATTTCTGCCATGATGCCTGCACGAATCTCGTATCTTCTGGATCTGAAAGGCCCTTCGATGGTGGTGGACACCGCCTGTTCATCCTCATTGGTGGCCGTGCATCTTGCCTGCCAGTCCATTCGGAATGGTGACTGTGATATGGCACTTGCTGGTGGATTGCGTGTGAACCTGATGCCTCTGGATACGGAATATTACCGCGGGGGACTTGAAGCATCGGATGGACGGACCAGAGCCTTTGATCATTCATCGGATGGGGCTGGAATCAGCGAAGGGGTTGCTACCGTATTACTGAAACCGTTGAGTAAAGCGCTCAAGGACAAGGACCAGATCTATGCAGTCATCAAAGGCAGCGCCATTAATCAGGACGGAGCTTCCATTGGAATCACTGCTCCCAATCCGGAGGCCCAGGCTGATGTGATATCTAGAGCGTGGGATCAGGCGGGAATTCACCCCGAGACCTTGTCCTACATTGAGACCCATGGAACGGGTACTAAACTGGGAGATCCGCTGGAACTTGAAGGCTTGGAGCTTGCTTTTCAGAAGTACACGGATAAGAAGCAGTTTTGTCCGATTGGTACTGTGAAATCGAATATGGGTCATCCCTATGAAGCGGCAGGTCTGGTCAGTCTGATCAAGGCGGCACTGGTTATCAAAAACCGTGAAATCCCGCCGTCACTTCATTTTGACAGGCCCAATGGACAGATCGATTTCAAGACATCGCCCGTGTATGTCAACACCAGGCTCCGCAAATGGGAAGGAAAAGAATCTCCGATGCGCTGTGCGGTCAGTAGTTTTGGTTTTAGCGGAACGAACTGCCATCTGGTGCTGGAAGAAGCACCGGTTGCCACGGTTGCTGACGCTTCTTATGCGAAAATAGGTCTGGTCGTGTTGTCCGCCAAGTCTGAGCCAGCTCTGCGGGACCTTGTCACAACATATAGCCGTTTAATACAGGAAAAACCGCCCGCCTGCCATCTGCAGGATCTGTGTTATACCGCGAGTGTTGGCAGAGGACACTATAACTTCAGATTGGCTATAGTGGCAGCGAATCTTGCGGATCTGGGACTGAAGCTGCAAGTGCTATCCTTGGCGGAAACGTGGAATGAACCTGAGTCATGGTTCAGCTATGGGGAGCACAAGATTGTACCTGCCAGCAAATCACAGCTGGAACCTGGTGACATGACAGCAGCGTCACGGAAGAAGCTCGATCGACGGGTACAGGAGATTACACAAGGCATTAACCTTTCCGAGTGGAATGATGAGGCAGGCGTATCCGAACTTGGTTCGTTATACGTCCAAGGGGCCGATGTGGATTGGGTGGAACTGTACAAAGGTACGGAGGTGCGTAGGGTCAGTCTACCTGTGTACCCTTTCGAATCTCATCGCTGCTGGATTGATCTCCCTGACGAATTGGTATCCAGTTGTATCGACAGAGGCGCGGCAGTGTCTGAACAAGACACAGAAGAATTTCATTATACGATGCAATGGAGAACTGATGAGTGGAAACGTACAGGTAGCGGGATCTCCGTTTTACCGGGAACGGTATTGTTGATGGAAGGCAGGTCCGGTGCAGCTGATTCTGTAGCCCATGTGCTTGCACGTACTGGAGTGAAGGTGATCCGGGCAGCCCTGGGCTCTGTTTATGCAGACTTGAGTGATAATCGATATACACTTGGTGATCAGGAGTCAGATTATGACCTTCTCTTTGCAAGCCTTCGGGGCAAGTCGGTGGATCACATCATTCATGTTGGCTGTTCTCTGGATACCGGGCAGTTGGGTATTCAAAGTCTGAATGAATTGCAGAACAGTCAGCGCCGAGGTGTGTACAGTGTGTATTATTTGGTACGTGCTCTGATGAGAAGTGACTTTGCCGAGATTGCTGGTATGACACTGATTGCAATGAATGCTCACCATATTACGGGAGATGAATACGCTCAGCGGCCAGAACATGCGCCATTCCTGAGCTTAAGCAAGGTGTTGAACCGTGAGCATCCGTCCATTTCTTTCCGCTCCTTTGACATAGATGCTGATACCCCTGCAGATGTCTGGATCGAGGAAGCACTGGGGACAGAAGATCAGGGGGACTATCTGATCGCGTATCGTGGTGGACAACGTTACGTTGAAGAATTTACGCGTGTGCAGGTTGCAGGGGATACCCCAATATCTGTACGCCCTCAGGGCGTGTACCTGATTACAGGTGGTGGCGGTGGTATTGGTCTGGAAACAGCGCGTTTCCTGGCTTCCAAAGCTCCCGTGCGTCTGGCTCTGATCAATCGCACCCCGATACCGGAGCGTGTACATTGGGATAACCTGATGAATCAGCCCGGTCAAGCCAAGCTTTGCCGTTTCATTACAGCTGTTACGGAGCTGGAGGCCGCAGGTTCGGAAGTCTCCTGGTACAGTGCGGATGTGGCTGACCGGGAAGCGATGGATCGGGTAATTCGGGATATGCGTACACGTTATGGTGCTATTCATGGAATCATTCATGGTGCGGGTGTTGGTGGAGATCAACTTCTGGTAGATCGAAGTGAAGAACGATTCAGCGAAGTGCTGGCATCCAAAATATATGGTACCTGGAATCTGGACGAACTGACTCACAGTGACGATCTGGATTTCTTTGTGATGTATTCTTCTGTAGCGACGATGTTCAGTGGCGTAACGCAAGCAGACTACGTGGCGGCTAATGCCTACCTGGATGCCTTCGCCGATGAACGTTCCTTGAGAGGAAAACGAACACTCACCGTGAACTGGACAACATGGAAAGAGACTGGCATGTCGGTGGATGCTGGTTTCACCGCAGATACCATCTTCAAAACAGTCCTTACAGCACAGGCGATAAGAGGTTTGGAACAAGCCATGAACTCCTCCATTCGCAGGGTGCTGATCGGGCAACTGAACTTCAGTGGCGGCGGCGTTCGTTTGCTGGATAAAATGCAGGTTCGATTGTCCACAGAACTCAGTGGCAAAGTGGCTGAATATCTGCAAAGTGCTGCTTCCAAAACGAGGTCGACCAAGAAGGCTGGAAGTACTTCAAGCGGTGAAGTGAAATTATCAGGCAAGATCGAGGGAGGATATACGGCTACTGAACGGCATGTTGCCAGCGTATGCAAAGAAGTTCTGGGATTTGACGAGATCGATATCTATGAGAACTTTTTCGAGCTTGGTGCTGATTCCATTCTGCTGTTGAAAATTCACGCGGGACTTTCCAAAAGATACCCTGGCGTTCTTGCCGTAACGGACTTGTTTGAATTTTCGACGATTCACAAGCTGGCTGAATATATATTCAAGGAACATGGTGAATCGGAAGAAGATACGGTTACTGTACTGGGCGACATGGATGCTTCTGCAACCAGTGAAGAACAGACATCACCGGAAAATGCGAAGCAAGCAGAGACGTGTCCTCAAGATCAGCAGCATACAGGGCAGACGGCTTCTGGGCCATTGTCCGGGGATTTAGCCATTGTAGGGATGGCTCTGAATGTGGCTTCCACAACCGATGTATTCGAATTCTGGGAGCATATTCAAGGCAAGGTGGATCATATCCGTCCTCTCCCGGAACGACGACAACAAGATCTGGACTGGTATTTGCAAAATACAAGGCTGGACCTCCCGGAACTGGATTCCAAAGCGGGAGCTTTTATAGAAGACATTGACTTATTCGATTATTCATTCTTTAAATTATCACCGAAAGAAGCGAGTCTGACAGATCCCAATCAGCGTCTCTTCCTGGAGACCGTGTGGAGGGCCATTGAGGACGCGGGTTACGGCGGCGGGAAACTGGCCGGTTCGGATACCGGGGTCTATTTGGGTTATTCAACAAACACGGTTGATATGTATTCACGATTTATATATGAGACGGATTTGGGCGCTCTGCCGGATGCCGTGGTGGGTAACACACCATCCATCATTCCTGCTCGCATATCGTATTTACTGAACTTGAAAGGGCCAAGCATGTTGGTGGATACGGCCTGTTCTTCATCCCTTACAGCGGTGCATATTGCTTCGCGTGCCCTGTTAAGCGGAGAGTGCAGCATGGCCGCAGTGGGTGGAATCAAAATCTCAACCATGCCGATCACCAAAAAGAACGAAAACATGCTCCAGGGTCTGGAGTCTGGTGACGGAAAGACCAGAGCATTTGATGATGACTCTGATGGTGCCGGGCTTGGTGAAGGCATCGGAGTAGTCATGCTAAAAAGACTGGAGGACGCGCTTAGGGATGGGGATCAGGTGTACGCTGTTCTCAAAGGCACTGCCATGAATCAGGATGGCAGTTCAGCCGGCATTACGGCTCCCAATCCAGCGGCTCAACAGGAAGTCATTACGAAGGCCTGGAAACAGGCAGGTATTCATCCCGAAACGATCACGTACATGGAAACGCATGGCACAGGAACCGCACTGGGTGACCCAATTGAAATTAAAGGCATCCAAAATGCGTTCCGACAATTCACGGATCGACGTCAATTCTGTGCGGTCGGTTCCATTAAAACCAATCTGGGTCATACCTCTGAGGCAGCAGGTATGATCAGCCTGATCAAGGCGGCACTTGCTGTCAGGCATGGTGTGATTCCGCCGAATCTTCATTTTAACCGTCCAAACCGAAATATTGATTTTCATGCTTCGCCTGTATATGTGAATACACGATTACGACCGTGGAAGGTGAAGGACGGACCTCGTCGCTGCGGTGTCAGCGCATTTGGCATCAGTGGAACGAATTGTCATGTCATCCTGGAAGAACCACCAGTGATTAAACCTGTATCTGCACCAGCACGTCCTCATTTGCTGGTATTGTCTGCTCGATCCGAAGAGGCACTTCAGCGGCTGGTTGCTGAATATGTTCGTCTGCTGGACCGAAACGAGCGATATGAACTCGTAGATATGTGCAGTACAGCAAGCACAGGGCGGGGGCATTACCCGTTCCGGTTATCACTTATGGTACGGGATACGGAAGGTTTGCTGAATACGCTGAGACAGCTGGAGAACAGATCATTCCAATCCATTGCACTGCCGGGAGTTGAGTTCGGTGAACATCGTACTGTTCCCAAGAGTAAGAAGGATAGGGCAGCTGGTGAAATGACCGAATCGGAAAAATTGGGTCTGAGCCAATTAATGCGTTCGGCCATTCAGAGCTTTGTACAGGATGGACGCGATTCGGAGTATTTGTTAAAGCAGATTGCCCATCTGTATGTACAGGGAGCAGATGCGGACTGGGAAGAACTGTACGCAGGTGAACATGCTCGCAAAGTCAGCTTGCCCGCGTATCCGCTGGAACGGAAGCGCTGCTGGATCCATATTCCCGAACGTCCACAGCTGCGTGAGGTCTCTATAGAAGAGGCCGCGGCTCCACTGCATTATGCGGCTATGTGGAAAGAAATGAATCGAATATCAATGGATCAGCATGGAGGCAATACAGAGCCAGTTGTGATATTGATGGATAGAAGTGGTATTGCCTCATCCGTAGCCGGGAAACTGGAAGCGGAAGGGCGGCTCGTGATCAAGGTTTACCGCGGAGAGTCCTATACCAATCAAGCCAACGCCGAATTTACCATTCGATCATGTGAAGAAGATTATGAACGGTTCATTCGAGCGGTAGAGCCTTATAAAATCTCGCAGCTCCTTCATTTCTTTGCACTGGATCAGCATGCGGATGAAGGTACTGTGGGCGAATTGGAGGAGTCGCTTGATCGCGGCGTGTATAGTCTGTTTTATCTGTCCAAAGCGATGTCCAAGATTCATTTCAAACGACCAGTCGATCTGGTACTGGTGACATCTTGTACACAAAGCGTTACAGGCAGTGAGCCGTACATTCGTCCAGAGCATGCACCCATGGTTGGGCTTGGCAAGACTATCTGCCATGAGATGAATCAATTCCGCTGTCGAAGCATTGATATCGATGACGAGACACCACTAGATCAATGGTTGCAGGAAATTCGTGATCCTGACACGTTATATCTTGCCGCTTATCGTAAGGGGCGTCGATATGTCCAGGAGCTGGGTGAAATCCCAATTTCCTTGCTGCCCGACCAACCGATACACATGCGTGAAGGTGGCGTGTACCTCATCACTGGAGGGACAGGCGGGATTGGACTGGAGACGGCGAGTGCATTGTCTTTGGCGCCGGAGAAAATCAAACTTGTGTTGATGAATCGTTCACCGTTTCCAGAACGGGCAACATGGGAAGATGTGCTGTCCTCAGGTGAGGAAACCAAGTTAACTGCTCAGATTGGGCGGATCAAAGAGATGGAAGCTCGGGGCGCAGAAGTACATCTATACAGCGTAGATATTGCTGATCCTCTTCAGCTCGCATCGGTGCTAAGCAAGATCAGACAGCAGCACGGACCCGTGTCTGGTATCATTCACGGTGCTGGTGTGGCTGGAGAAGGTTTCCTGATGAACAAAGAACGTGAAGCCTTTGAACGTGTCATGCGGCCTAAAGTGCTGGGGACATGGAGTTTGGATCAACTGACACGTGCGGACCATCCGGACTTCTTTGTCATGTTCTCAACGGCTACAACGTTCTTTAGTGAACCTGGACAAGGAGACTATACTGCTGCCAATGCCTATATGGATTCGTTTGCGGCACATCGCAGGCAGGCAGGTCTGTCCACCCTTGCCGTGAACTGGACCGCGTGGAAAGAAACCGGCATGGCCCGGGATTTTCATGCCAATTCAGATGGGGGATTCAAGGCGATTACGACGGCCAGAGGTATACAGGGACTGCAAGAAGCCATGGGCAAGGATGTAACCCAGGTTCTGATCGGGGAACTTAACCGGGAGGGAATCTATCAGCATGTCTCTGATGACATGCCGCTCATGCTGTTCTCTTCTGACATTAGCGAAGCTATTGAAACCGGACGCAAGGGGAATGCCAGTCGTGCACAGGAAGAATCGGGCGACATGAAGTTGTTGGGCAGGACAGACGAAGATTATTCCATCATTGAGAGCGCCTTAGGTCGATTATGGAGTAAGTCACTTGGGGTCAATGAACTCAGTATTTATGATGATTTCTATGAGCTGGGTGGAGACTCCATCTTGGGTCTCAAGATCGCCAATGGTCTCACCAAAGAGTTGTCGATCCTGGTGAATACAGCAGAGATCCTGATGTATCCAACCATTGCGGAATCGGCTGCTTATCTGGAAGAGTCTTATGGTGTCTCCATCAGCGGAGATTCCGAGGGAGCACTGCCTGTGCTGACTCGTGTGGAGCCCCAACCGTATTACCCGGTTTCTTCTGCGCAGAAGAGATTCGTAGTTCTGGACCGGCTTGAGGGTCAAAATACCAATGCAAACATCCCAAGAGCCTCCATCATGGAGGGAGATTTTGAGCACGGGGCATTTGAACAGATCATTCGCAAGCTGATTCAACGTCATGAATCTTTCCGGACTTCCTTTGAATTTCTGGACGGAATTCCATATCAGAAGGTGTGGGACCAGGTCGACTTCAACGTCGGTTACTCGGAGTCCACTCGGGAACAACTCACCGAGAAGCTCCTTGGTTTCGTGAAACCTTTTGAGCTGGATCAGGCGCCTTTGTTCCGCTTTGAGGTGGTTAAGCTTGATGATCGTGTACACGCCGTATTTTTTGACATGCACCACATTATTACGGATGGCATGTCGATGGACATCATTATGCAGGAGATCATAGATCTGTATGAAGGGCGTGAGCTGAAACCACTCACCATCCAGTACAAAGATTATGCGGTGTGGCATAATGCCTTGCTCTCTTCCGGTGCTCTGCTCAAACAGGAAGAGTATTGGCTGAATCTGTATGAGGATTCTATCCCGCAGCTCAAATTGCCTACCGATTATCCTCGTCCTTTGGCTAATGAATTCGAAGGAGATCAGGTTGTATTTATCGGCAATGAAACATTGACTATGGATCTGGATCGCATGGCTGCCAAGACAGGAACAACCTTGTTTATGTTGCTGCTTGCAGCGTACAACGTGTTGCTTTCTAAATATGCAGATCAGGATGATATCGTTGTAGGCTCTCCCATTGCGGGCAGATCTCACGCCGATCTGGAGGATGTTGTTGGTGTGTTTATTAACATCATCACGATTCGTACCAAACCAAAATCCGGGAAAACATTCCTGGAACTGCTGGCTGAAGTTAGGGAAGCTGCCTTGAAATCTTACGAGAATCAACAGTTTCAGTTCGAGGATCTGGTGCGGAAGCTTAACCTGAACAGAGACAGACACCGCAATCCTTTATTTGATGCGATGTTTGCACTTCAGAATGTAGGTACAGTGGACGTTACAGTCGGCAAATTCACCACAACTCCGTATGAGTTTGGAGCTGCGGAAAGCCGTTATGACGTGTATCTCGAAATCATCGAGAAACATGACAAGCTGCGATTTAATCTGGAGTATCGGACCAAGCTCTTCAAACGGGAAACGGCGGAGAAGATGCTTCACGATTATGTAGCGCTGCTGCAACAGTTATTGCTTCATCCGGAACAGAAGCTTGGTGAGATTGAACTGGAAAGCAGCAAGCATATGCTGGTTTCTTACGATTCAGCCGCAGAAGATCTTGATTTTAATTTCTGATCAGGGAGAGCACGGCTTCTCCCCCACAAACAGGAGGAACAGGGACGATGAAGAAGATCGGGGTAATTGGAGCAGGGGTGATGGGCCGCGGTGTAGCCCAAAGTTTTGCACAGACAGGTCATGAAGTTGTCTTGGTGGACATCAAGGATGAAGTGCTGGAGATCGCCGGAGAAGAGATCTATAACAATATCCGAATGCTAAAGTTATTCAAGAAAGTAGAGGGACTGGAAGACCCGGAGATTATTATGGAGCGCATCCATATGACGACAGAACTGGAGATGCTTCGTGAAGCGGATATCATCGTTGAAAATGTGAATGAACAGTGGGACATCAAAAAGGAAGTGTACGGCCGGATCGACTCGATCTGTCATGAGGCATGCATATTTCTGGTGAACACTTCATGTATCTCGATTACCAAAATTGCGGCATTAACCAAACGGCCTGATCGGGTCATTGGTACCCATTTTATGAATCCGGTTCCCTTGAAATCAGCCGTTGAAGTGATTAAGGGGATGCATACCTCGGAACGTACCATTGAAGAAGTAACTGAACTATTGTCATCGATCGGTAAAGAGACGATTCTGGTTAACGACTATCCCGGATTTGTCTCAAACCGCATTTCCCATCTGTTTATGAATGAAGCTGCTTTTGTTCTTCAGGATCAGGTGGCTACAGCACGTGAGGTGGATGATATTTTTGTTAAATGTTACGGCCATACGATGGGACCTTTGGAGACTGCGGATTTAATTGGCTTGGATACCGTTGTGGATTCTCTTGATGTGCTGTATGAGAGCTACCAGGACCCAAAATTCCGTTGTTGTCCTTTACTGAGAAAGATGGTGCACGCCGGACAGACCGGAAGAAAATCAGGGGAAGGTTTCTATAGTTACTAATCAACGACATGAATAATTCATGGCATAAACAAGCTTTATTGCGTATTCAAAACCATTTTAATGAGGGAAAGGGAGTTATACACATGGAAGAAGTTAAAGGTAGAGTTCGCAAGTTTTTGGGTCGTTTTTTCAAAAAGCATGAGCTTCAGGACGACGAGGACATCTTTGCCCTTGGTTTTGTGAATTCGTTGTTTGCGATGCAGCTGGTTATGTTTCTGGAGAAGGAATTCTCCATTCGTGTCGACAATAAAGATCTGGATTTGCAGAACTTCAAGTCCATTAATGCCATCGTTGAGCTTATTGAGAGCAAGACGGTCAGTTCCTAAAAGCCGCCGATTCTCTCCCCAGTACAGTGTGAAAAATGTGCATTCATCCGGTCCCATTATAGGAGGTTAACGTGTTGAAAATGGAATTGAGCGAACAGCAGTTACATTGCAAGCAGGATGCTGCATCATTTACCAATCAATATATCGTCCCGTACGCAGGCTTGCACGATAGAGAAGAACGGCTTCATCCAGAGGTGATCGACTCGCTGAAATCCTCAGGTTATCTGGGTTCTATGATTCCTCGGGAATATGGAGGTATGGGGCTTGATCCGATATCGGTTGGGGTGCTGAACGAGGAGATCGGAAGAGGATGTTCATCCGTACGAAGTCTGCTTACGGTTCACGGTATGGTTGCCATAGCCATTCAGAAGTTTGGTTCTGAAGAGATGCGTTCCTATTGGTTGCCACGTCTGGCCTCGGGTGAAGTCATTGGAGCCTTTGGTTTGAGCGAACCCGGAGTTGGTAGTGATGCCAAAAGCATCGAGAGCGTAGCCGAATTCAATGGCGAAGGATATGTGTTGAACGGGAAGAAAAAGTGGATCACGATGGGTCAGCTTGCTGACCTATTTCTCATCTTTGCCCAGGTGAATGATAAACCAACCGCGTTCCTGGTGGAACGGAACAACCCAGGATTGAAGATACAGCCTATCAACGGGATGTTGGGGGTTAAAGGCTCGATGCTGGCGGAACTGCATCTGGAGCATGTTTACGTTGAATCCGATCGTATGGTGGGGAGTTCAGGTATAGGTGTCTCTATGGTGGCCTTGCATTGCTTGGATTATGGTCGCTATACCGTAGCTTGGGGCTGTGTTGGACTGGGACAAGCCTGTCTGGATGCTTCGCTGAGTTATGCAGGCAGCCGCCGTCAGTTCGGAGTCCTCTTGCAGGAAAATCAGTTAATTCAGAAAATGCTGACGGAGATCATAGTGGATGTGAAAGCGGCGCGGCTTTTATGTTATCAATCCGGATATCTGAAAGAAGTGATGGACCCGGATTCCATTATGGAAACCTGGACGGCGAAATACTATGCGGCAGATATGGTCAATAAGGTAGCGCACCGTGCGGTACAGATTCATGGAGCCAAGGGCTGTAGTGCGGAGTATCCGGTGGAGCGATTTTACCGGGATGCTCGTGTGAATGAGATTATCGAGGGCACCACACAAATGCATGAAATGGTTATTGCTTCATATGCTGCGAGTACCTATGAATCCGTACAAGAGGAGGCTGTTCTGTCATGAAAAAAATAAAATGTGTAATCTGGGACTTGGACCATACGATTTGGAACGGAATTTTGCTGGAGGATGAACAGGTCACGCTGAAAGAAAATATTGTGGAAGTTATCTGTACTCTGGATGAACGAGGAATTCTGCAATCGATTGCCAGCCGTAACGATCATGAACTGGCGATGGCCAAGTTGGAAGAATTCGGTCTACGCGAATATTTTATCTATCCACAAATCAATTGGAATGCCAAATCCCGATCTGTGAAAACCATCGTGGAATCCATCAATATCGGAATGGACACGATTGCTTTTATCGATGATCAGCCTTTCGAACGTGAGGAAGTATTATTCACTCACCCCGACGTCCTCTGTATCGATGCGATGGCCTATCTTGAATTAACAGATATGGATGAGATGAAGCCACGTTTCATTACCGAGGATTCTGCCTTACGCAGAAAGATGTATATGAATGATATTGCCCGCAATGAGAAGGAGGAGGAGTTCGAAGGTACTCAGGATGAATTCCTGGCCTCCCTTGGCATGATCTTCACGATCTCTGAAGTGAAGGAAGGGGATCTACAGCGTGCAGAAGAACTGACGGTCAGAACACATCAACTGAACGCCACAGGTTATACCTACTCTTACGAGGAACTCGATCAATTCCGGTATTCTCCACGCCACAAACTGCTGATTGCGGGACTGGAAGACAAGTACGGTACGTATGGCAAAATCGGCCTGGCGTTGCTCGAATTAAATGACGAAGTGTGGACACTGAAACTGCTGTTGGTGTCCTGCCGCGTCATGTCCAGAGGAGCAGGTACATTGCTGCTGCATCATGTGATGCGTATGGCTAAGGAAGCGAATGTCCGTTTGCAGGCCGAGTTTGTATCAACAGATCGCAATCGTACGATGATGATCACTTACAAATTTGCCGGATTCCGTGAGATTGAGCAGAACGGAGATTTTTATTTGTTTGAGAGTGATCTAAGCATGATCCAGGATCAGCCTGCGTATGTGTCCATGGAAGTTATCGCGTAAACCCAATCTAAGAGGCGAGGTGTTTAATCAATGGAAAAAATAGCATTTCTGTTTCCAGGGCAAGGTTCTCAATATGTAGGGATGATGAAAAACTTCTATGATCAGTACGAGATTGCAAGACAAACGTATGAAGAAGCCAACCATATTCTGGGCTTTGATTTGGCCAAATTGAGTTTTGAAGGCAGCCTTTTTGATCTGAACAAACCTTCCAATATGCAGCCGGCATTGTTGACAGCGAGTGTGGTTGCCTATCGTGTCTACATGGAGGAGATCGGGATCAACCCGCAATTCTGCGCAGGCCACAGCCTGGGTGAGTATGCAGCTCTAGCGTGCTCCGGTGCTATGACATTTGGTGATGCTGTGCGGATCACCAAGCGACGCGGGGAATTGACGGAACTTATCGCAGATGAAGCAGATGGAGCCATGACCATCATTGATGGCGCCGATGAGGAGATGATCCGCAGAGCCTGCGAGCAAGTGTCAACCGATACGGCTTGGTCTGCGATTTCCTGTTACAATGCTTCGAGCCAGTATGCCATATCCGGTCATCAGGATTCGATTGAACAAGTGGAATCCATCCTGCTGGACCAGGATGCCCAGACAACCCCGTTGATGATGAGTGCGCCGTTCCATAGCCGCTTGATGGAGTCGGCTGGTGAACAGCTTGGGGTGGAACTTGCCAATTATCGTTTCCATCCATTCAAGTGGCCTGTCGTATCCAATGTTACCGCCACGCCATACACCGAAGCCGGGCGAATTACGGGACTTCTCCAAAGGCAGCTGTCCCAGCCGGTCAAGTGGGCACAGACGATGCAATATCTCAAGAAGCATGGAGTTACGCTGACGATTGAACTTGGACCCAAAAATGTCCTGAGCGGACTGGTAGAAATGGATAAGCTCGGTATGAAGTCTTTTGCCTACGGACAGAAAGAGGATCGTAAAGCACTGAAAGAGTTACTGGATCAGGCTGTTGTATCCAGACCGAGACCAACGGTAGTAACGAAATGTATGGCTGCGGCTGTAGCTACACCTAATCGGAATTGGGATCAGGAGGAATATCAAAAAGGAGTCGTTGAGCCATATAAACAGATTCAACAGCTTCAAGAGGAGCTTGAGGCGGCGGATCAGGCCCCGACTACGGAGCAGATGAAACAGTCGCTGGGATGGCTCGGAACGATATTCGAAACCAAACAAGTAGAGCAGGAAGAACGGGATGACTGGTTCCACCAGATCCTGGACGAGACGGGGCAGTATTATTTGTGGAGTGACCTGAAAGTTACTACGGCATAAACAAGCACGTGTACAACAATCAACCGGCAGGACAGGTGTGATCAACACTTGTTGTGCCGGTTTACTATGTATTCGGGGTGAGATCATGGATATCCATCTACTTAATGTTATGATGTCGAGTGATAAATTTAAGGAAGAACGAGCGTATTGGCAGAAACAACTAGATGGCGATATTCATATTGGAACGTTGTTTGATGGAATTCTGCAACCTTCGATACAGACTGGAGAACCCAACGTACAGATCCTTTCCTTATCCTTTCCAGATGAATTGTCCGCAAGATTGATCCGCATGAGTGGGGGGTCAAATTTGGCGTTGTATATATTGCTCTTATCGGGATTTCAACATCTGTTGTATCGTTATTATGGACATCAAGATATGTTGCTGGGTATGCCCCTGACTCCAGAACAAGTCGAAGATTTTCGAAGTTCCCACTTGCTCGCAATTCGTGGAAAAGTAGACGAGACAGCATCGTTCAGACAATTGGTATTACATACCAAATCTGAAGTCATGTCCGCCCGAACGTACTGGCATTTTCCTTACGATAAGATGGCAGAGAAGCTGGGGCGGCTTCCCGAGGAGTGCGAGTTGAAGACGGTCCTGTATATGAAAGGAATCCATGAGGAACCTATTCTGGATGAAGGAGCCCATTGTTCACTGGCGTTTGACCGGGTAGATCAACGACTTCAGATGACTCTCCGTTATGGTGCCATATCCCTTGAATCCAGCCAACCTGAGCGTTTATGTTCCCACTACATACGATTGCTGGAACAGACAACAGCCTTACCAGACCAACCGCTATCCATGAGTCAGCTCCTTTCTCTGGAAGAGGAGAATGAAATCATGGAAAGATGGAACAGGAGTCCACGTTTGTTCCTGCCGGAGGCACGTTCTGTCTGTGCTCTATTTCTTGAACAAGTAAACAGAACACCCAACCAGACTGCGGTTATAGAGGGAGATCGCCAGATTTCGTATCAGTCTCTGGAGGAGCAATCCAATCAGCTTGCCCGTCTCCTGATTGCTTCTGGGGTGACTGCGGAGAGTCCAGTCCCCGTTATGATGGCAGGCTCCATGGAGTTAATCATTACAATCCTGGCGGTGTTCAAAGCAGGAGGAACCTATATTCCTCTTCATCCTGAATATCCCATGGAGCGTATACGCCATATTTTAATGGAATTGGATGCCCGCATTATTCTTACGGGACTGTTGGAAACGAATGTACATCGAGCTTTAGAGGAGATGACATTGGCTATGCCTTCAGGCTCAGGCATAGAAATGATTGAGCTGGATGCTGCCCCATGGAGAATAGAAGATGGAAGTGGTTTAAGTTTCGTACCCGACATGAATGGTCTAGCCTACATTCTGTATACGTCCGGCTCAACGGGTGAGCCCAAAGGGGTCGGAGTAGAGCAACGAAATCTGAGTGCATACGTGAACGCTTTTCAAGCCGAGTTTCAACTAAATTCAACAGACAAGGTGCTTCAACAAGCAGCGAGTACCTTTGATACTTATATGGAAGAAGTGTTTCCTGCATTAACTGCCGGGGCAACACTGGTTATAGTTCAACGAGAACAACTGCTGGATATCCACGGACTGGTGCAGTTACTGGACAGACACAAGGTCACCCTTGTCAGCACTACACCTCATATCCTGAGGGAACTTAACCGGATGCCCAATCTTGCGAGTGTTCGCACCATTATCAGCGGTGGAGATGTATTGAAGATGGCGGATATTGGACATCTGCTCACCTATACCAATGTATACAATACGTACGGCCCCACCGAGACGACGGTATGTGCACTCTATGAGAAGCTGTCATCAGAGACTGTTGATCCGATTCCAGTGGGGCGCCCTATTCAAGGTTATTTTGTGTACATTGGAGATCGTCATGGACGAATGTTGCCCGTAGGCGTACCCGGAGAAATATGTATTTCGGGCAACGGGGTGTCTCGCGGGTACATAGGATTGCAGGAATTGACAGATCAGAAGTTTGTCGAGTCACCGTTTGTTGAAGGAGAGCGGATGTTTCGCACAGGGGATATAGGAATGTGGACAGCGGAAGGCCGCATGTTGTTTCTGGGAAGGATGGACAAGCAGGTTAAGGTCAGGGGTCATCGGATTGAATTGGCAGAAGTAGAGCGACATCTGAACCGTTACGGTCCAATTGACGAATGTGTTGTACTGACGACCGGAGTCGAAGGTGAGAAGGTGCTGACCGCTTATATTGTGGCCGATACGGAACTGTATGTCATGGATATTCGCCAATATCTGATGTCATTGTTGCCCGAATATATGCTGCCTTCAAGATATATTCAAATATCACATATGCCGCGAATGATCCATGGGAAGATAGATACACGAGAGTTATTGAACCAGAAGCAGTCATTACATTTTGGCATGAACTATGCACCGTCTACGAATGAGCTGGAACACCAACTGGTGCAAGTTTGGCGTACATTGCTGGAGATGGAACGGATCGGTATTGACGACGACTTCTTTCAGCTTGGCGGGCACTCCCTGCTTGTGATCCGAATGGAGGTTGAACTGGAGAATCTCGGTATTCGGGTCCTGCCTTCCATTTTGTATGACAATCCCACCATAAGGATGCTTGCAGCAGTTCTGGAAGAGAATCCCGGGCTTGCCGATTCATATGAAAGTGAAAATAACGGACAGCCATCTGGCGTTGTAAAGGTTAACAAGACGTCATCATCATTGGGTATGGAGCATTCACAGCTAGCCCATTCCGGTGGATATCAGCCTTTTAACGAAGTCTTTTTCAAATTATGCTTCTATAACTCTCTATTTCCCATTGTATTGCAACAGAACAAAAGCATACATCCGTTTTTCATCCATCATGTGGATGAGTATCTATGGTCTGAGAATAAGCAATTTCTTGTGAATGGTTTCTTCTCCTGTCGCAAGGATACAGACATTCTGGACGATCTGGGCATTGGTTATGAAATGGTAAAAGCTAGCGAGGACATTATACAGGATGTCAGTCGAGCGGTTCTGAATGACAAACCGGTTATTGTCTGGGTTGACGTCTACTACACATCCATACGCAATGATACGTATCTCAAAAAGCATATTCCACATACCTGGCTTGTATACGGTGCTGATCCGATCAACCAGACGTTTACCGTGATGGAGCATAAGCATCATGATAACTTGTCGTATGAAGAACGAATTGTTAGTTACCAGGATCTGTCGGATAGCTATCATGGCTATATCGAGCATTTTAATATGGAAAATCACACCTTCTATACGTTCTACAATAAGCATTATCCGGTGATACATCAAAGAGATGCCAGTTCGAAACAGTTGGAGGCTTACTGGAAGATCTATGTGGATCATATTGAAGAGCAACAG
The DNA here is from genome assembly GCF_984798905.1 of Paenibacillus sp. SRL342. Lineage (NCBI taxonomy): Bacteria > Bacillati > Bacillota > Bacilli > Caryophanales > Paenibacillaceae > Paenibacillus > Paenibacillus sp. SRL342. Next base: position 6,113,666 of record NZ_OZ481790.1, on the reverse strand, counting down.
GAGCGGATAGAGAACAGTCTGGCAAGACTGGAGGAGAGTGTGCCACAGTTTGAGGCCGTTGTTCAGGATCAACATGTGGTGTCTTCCATAGCGGAGGATTGGGTCATTTCGCTTCATAAATTGATTAGTGCCAAAAAGGCCGAGGTGTATCGTTGTGCCAATCTAACTGGCGCGGATTCCAGATTGACACATATTCGTGAGCGCATTGTCATGGAGTGGAGTGACATTCGCGCAGTTCTGGCCAAGTATGTGCTTACTTCTTCATATAAACCAACATCATTTCATAAACTCCCTGAGATATACAGAAATATAAGTGTGCTTGAACGGGAGTATTACGATGAGTTGGTTAAATCTCACATGATGGGGAGGATCTGAATGAGTGAAATCATGACATTGGAGACTCAAATAATACAGGTCATCGACAAGGTTATGGAGTATGGAACGGATATTCAGATGGATCAAGCCTGGGGGGAACTTGGAACGAATTCACTCGATTACATTAAAATTGTGGTGGAGATGGAGAAAGTATTCAACATTGAGATAGACGATGATCAATTGGCATTTGTGCAAACCGACACCATAGCCGATTTCAGGGATTACCTGGTCAGCCTCATTGAAGGAGATTCGGAACATGAGCCGGACTAAACGAATCGGACAGATCTGGTTCCGGCTTTCGATTCAATTACCCGTGGCTGCACTTATCATTATTGGATTAACTGTGACAGCATTAGTGACGTTAGCCATGCAATTCCATACGACCTCCTATCTGCGCAGTGAGACGGCAACGGCAACTGCAGGGTCTGAATCACTGCAAGGGGAGGATGTCAAAGTACACATTATAGCTGAATTTACAGAAGAGCCTATTACGGGGTTTCAGAAGGGTGACTCCTTGATCTGGTACACAGAGGAACAAGGTAAACGTTACGCTGCCCAGATCCTTGAGGTTAACCAGGACCCCACATCATCTACGACTCGAATTACAGCTGAAGGTGTATGGAATGAAGAGCTGGCGGAGCGGATGAAGTTATCCCATACAACCGAGTTCTCGATTGTTACCGAGGTACAATCCCAGAGCCAGACCGTACTTGAGAGCTGGATATCCTAGAGGAGGATGGCATGGAGAATATTTCACTGAGCAAACGAATCCGTACATTCGCCAAACCCTACCGAATCAGCTTGATTACCATGTTGTTCTGCGAGCTAATCATGGTGGTGGTGGATCTGATTGGACCGCTTATTTTTGCCATCTTGATCGACGAAGTATTCTATCACCGTAATCTTCATTTCTTCGGCTATGTTATTTTGACTTATATTGCTTTGTATGTAGGTGTAAGGGCTCTAAGTTGGATCATTAAATCCATCTGGATCTACCTGAATGTTAAATTTCTATTTGATATTCGAAAAAGTTTATTTGATCGTATTCTTCATTTTAAAGCATCTTATTTTCAAAAAGCCCAGACCGGTGATCTGGTCACACGTCTAACAAGAGACACGGATTCTGTCATGCAGTTAATAGAGTTAATCATTTTTCAGATGGCAGCTCCATTTACGAAATTGCTGGTTTCGTTTGTTTTTTTATTTTATCTCAATCCGTATATCGCCCTGGCCATGATGGTGCTGGTTCCGGTTTCGGTCTGGGTATCACAGTATTTTAATCGTAAGATGACCAAGCAGCAGACCATTTTGCGTGGGAAATACGGCCATTTTGTCAGCTGGATGCTGGAGATGCTTCAAGGCATGAGAGATATTCGTTTGTTGGGGAGTGGCAGAAGGGTCACTACACTGTTCACGGGACAGAGCGCAGACGTTATTCGTCTCGACAATCAGACAGAAGTCATGAAATGGATGTCTACCCGCTCTAATGCATTTATTTTTTTGCTATCAGATCTGTGTATCTATGCCATTGCGGGTGTGCTTATTGTTCAGGGACAGCTTACGGCAGGAGCCTTTGTTGCCATTATGTCGTATCTGACCAAGAATAATCAATCCATGATGATGATCTACGAGGCGGTTGTGAATCTGCCCAAGCTGACGGTACAGTCCCGCAAAGTCTTTGATCTTCTGGATGAAGAGACGGAGAGGAGCGGTGGTCAATCTGAAGTTGAGATGGAAAATGGGGAGACGTCATTCAAGCAAGTGAGATTTCGGTATGATGAACAGGGTCCCTATGTGCTGGACGGTCTCACGTTGGAGATCGGTGCTCATGAATCTGTTGCGCTTGTAGGTAAGAGTGGCTCGGGCAAAACAACGATTGTGAACATGCTGCTCGGTTTCTACACCCCGGAGGAAGGGGAGATTCGAATTGGTGGCAGGCATATAGATGACTATTCTCTGTCTCGACTGCGCAAGAGAGTAGGAATTGTGCAGCAGGAGGCCATTCTGTTCCATGAAACCATCCGTTACAATCTGATGCTTGGCAGCGCTCATGCGGATGATGATCAATTGCTGGAGGCATGTGATCAGGCCTATATTGGAGACTTTATCCGTTCTCTTCCTCAGGGTCTGGACACCGTTATTGGTGTAGGGGAAATGGAGTTCTCCGGTGGACAAAAGCAGCGTCTGTCTATTGCCCGCATTTTTCTGAAACAACCCAAATTAATTATATTCGACGAAGCCACTTCCGCTTTGGACTATGAAGCTGAACAAGCGGTCCAGCTTTCCTGGCAGAAATTGAGCAAGGATCGTGCTTCGATTGTCATCGCCCATCGCTTATCCTCCATCCTGAATGCTGATCGGGTTGCTGTTGTACATCAGGGACGCATTGTGGCTACAGGCACGCATGGATATCTGCTGGAGAATAGCGAGCACTACCGTGAGTTATTTGCAGAAGATTTCATCCGGAAGGAGGGACTGATGTCGTGACGAAGACACCGTCAACTTCCCGGTATGCACTCTTTAAACAGATTAAGCCATTTATCAAAAATGCGAACCGTCAAATCTTCATTCTAGGTACACTGAAATTGGCCTTGACTGCTATTGCGCTCATGATCCCTTATCTGTACAAGCTGCTCATTGATCATGTCATGGTTGGACGGGAGCTTGGAATGTTACCCTATATCCTTGCTGGATACCTGGGCTTATTTGCGTTGGAGACAACCGCTCTGGGTTTACAAACGCTGTTCAGTAACCGGTTATTAGGTCGAACTAAGCTCGATTTGCAGCTGAACATGTGGAAAAGATTAGTGCGCATGAAGCCAACTTTATATGAGCGATATAGTGCGGGAGATCTGAAGAATAGGCTGGATGGAGACGTCACACTGGTTAAAGACTTTATCTTTTTGCATTTGATTGATTATACGTTCAAATGGATCAGCGTAGGAGCGTATGTGGTTATTCTGTTATCGCTGAATTGGAAGATGGCTTTGCTGGGTTTTGTTATGCTTCCCATTTCCTTTGTCATTAGTTCCCGATTGGGCAAAAAAGCCAAAGTACTGGTCTCTGAATTCCGCCAGACTACCGGAGAATATGAGACATGGATATCGAACAGCTTCAGACACTGGAAGGAAATCAAGGCACTGAATATGCAACGCAAAGAATCCATCAAGTTTGTGGGGTATTGGAAACGTTTTGGCAAAATCAAATTCCGACATCTGGCATATACGTATGCCAATGAGCTGTACTACACCTTTCAGGATGACTTTATTAATAAGATGAATCTTTATTTTATCGGCGGGTTGCTGATTTTTCAGGGAGAATTAACAATCGGGGGACTGCTTGTTTTTCTGACATACTATCAACAGATGATTAACAACATTAATGAAATTAATGCCTCCAATGTTCAACTTCATGATGTGACACCTTCCATTGAACGGATCGTTGAATTGCTGGAACTTCCCGTTGTACCACAGAGAAAGCTCGGACTACTTCCAGAGTTCCAAGGGCATCTCGAATTCAAGGATGTCTCCTTTCGTTATCAGGAGAATCAAAGTGATGTCTTGCATGAGATTAATCTGAACATCCAGCCTGGTGATTATACAGCGATCGTAGGCAGAAGTGGTTCGGGTAAGAGCACGTTAATCAAACTTATTCTAGGGCAGAATGAAACACAGCAAGGGGCTATTCTCGTTGACGGACAGCCCATTGGTGACTTGGGATCAGACTACCTTTATCAACATATAGGGGTGGTTATGCAGGAGAATACCTTGTTCAGTATGTCCATCATGGATAATCTCAGACTCGTACAGCCACGGGCTACAGAAGAAGAGATACGAGAGGTTTGCCGCATGGCTTTGCTGGATGACTTCATTGAAGAATTGCCTGACAAGTATAATACGGTTCTGGGTGAGTCAAGTATTAAGCTGTCCGGAGGCCAGAAGCAGCGTTTGGCGCTTGCGAGGGTGCTGTTAACAAGACCCCGAATGCTTATTCTGGATGAAGCAACCTCTGCACTGGATAATGACTCGGAACGGAAAATAAATGAGGTGATCCGTAGGATCGCACAGCATATGACGGTGCTTGTGATCGCCCACCGGTATTCAGCTATTCAGGATGCCGAGCAAGTCATTGTGCTCGATCAGGGAGAGATTGTTGCTACGGGCACTCATCTGGAACTGGCCGGGCGGCATGAGGTGTATGACACGTTGTTCAAGGAGCAGCGGCAAGGTGTCGGGTCAACTGTCACCTGACGTAAATAGAATGATTCTAGGAGGTTAATGACATGACCATCTATTGTCCACTACCTTTGGAAGAGCACTATAATAACAATGGTTTTAGCTATCTGGATATAAACCAGATAGGGAATTTCACGACCTTTGGTTCCTCATACCCTGGAGACGAACTTCCTGATCAGGAGAATGTGCAATGGCGGGATGTTCCGTTTCATTTTCCTTTACGCAGACAGGCATTTAATAATATAGAACTGGATAGGCAGCGCATTCCAGTACCATTGGATCTATATTCGACATTATATATTCTGGGTGCGGCAGATAATGGTTCATACCATGAATTCATTGATTTTGAACGAGCCGGAGAGCGGATGGGAAGAGCGTCATTGGATCTGACAAACTGGACCGAGACGAGCCCACATTATAATGAAGAAATTATGTTTCAATGTAGCGGGATGTGTACACAAAAGGGTATCTTACTGACATCCAAACAGCCTATTATTTGGTTCCAGCAGATTACGCTGGAAGAACCCATTTCATTTGACAAGATCCTATTGCCAGACAATCCATGCATGCATATCTTTGCACTAACCTTAGGGAAGGAGTGGAGTATATGAATATTCAGTCAAGAGAAGCACATACAGAAGGTGAAGATTGCTTTACCCTATGTGTAAGCAGCATTCTCAACTATAAAGAAATCACGAACTTCCTGGCGGTATGGAAGCAATGCGGGATGATGTACCATGAAGACCCGGAGAGAGGCACCCCGAAACTTGTCCCTACTTATATGACTGTTGAAAATGAGTTTCAACGCATTCATCATATTGATTTGAATATCGTCAGAACAAACGAACGGATCGAGGTTATCCAGGAAATCATGACGTTGCTTCAGCAAAACGAAGCAGTCATTGTATGGGTTGATGTATATTACATGAAATACAATTCACTTTATCAATTACTTCATTCGTCGCATTGTATTGTCTTGTCCGACTATGCAGATGGACAGTTTGAGTTTATTGATGATTTTTATCATTTGAAAGGTAATATGGATGAACAGACGTTATTTGAAGCGCTTGATCTAGGTCAGACGCCATTAATTCGTGAGGGTACGCGTTATCGTTATGCTACATTAGATGTTGGGAATGCCGTTGAGCAGGTGAAAGAGAGAGAGTTCTACGAAATGCTTCAACAAAATCATGAAATCATGGATGGAATATCCGGGCAGCTAACCAAACAGGTTGAGTGGTATGAATTGGTTAATCCGCATGTTGGTTTGCCTGCCATTGAAAGGTATATCGACGCTACACGTCAGCATATGCAAGATTCATCCGCATTGACGGAAGAATATCTGGACAATATGTATGGCGACTTGGCGGGCATAAGTAATAACAGATATTTGTATGGCCATTTCCTAAGAGAAGGAATACCGTACAATCCGGATATTTCTCAACTGGTGGAGACGTATGAATATGCTGCGCAACGATGGAATCTCGCGGCTAATATGACATTGAAAAGTCAATACCTGGATCTGGATCGTCGATATCATATGTTAGATCGAGTGCTGGGTAAAATCGGAGAAATTATAGCTCTGGAACAAGAGGCCCATGACTTGGTCAAACATCTTGTTGCCAGTTAAGGGTATCACTAATCTTACGAAAATCAAAAAGGCCCGTAAAGCAAACGTCGCTTTACGGGCCTTTTTGATGATTTGCTTCATATTAAGCAGCAACTTTTTTTCGTGACTGCATTCTTAGATACACTTGAGAGAAAATAACCGATGCGATTGCAACTACAGTCATGCCCCAGAAAATATTAGTATACGCTGAGGATAGCGGCATGTTTTGCATCGCAGTCAACGCTACACCAGTGACAGCAACGCTGAAAGCACCGCTGAAGAACTGACTAAGTTGGAACAATCCCATACCTGCACCAACCTGATCCATGGTCAGATTGCCAGACAATTCATTGGACACGCTGGTGGTTAGGGAAGAGAAGCCTACGCTGAGCAGGACATAGACAGCCATAATGGCGTAGATGTTATTGTCTGCAAATAAGGCGAATAGCCCGGCAGCTGCCAGTAGCAACCATGGTGCAAACTTCAGCAGCAACGTATTGCCATGTCGGTCAATCATGCGGCCGATTCGGTTGGACAGCAGCATGGACACGACTGCACCCGGGAAGATGACAAGTCCCGATTGAGCAGGTGTGAGTCCATATAGATGTGCCAAAATTTGCGGTAACAGAAACAACGTTGAGAAGTTATTAATGTACGATACAATCCCCAACGAGCTGAGCATCATATATTTTTTGTCTTTGAACAAAGCAGGTTGAACAAACGGGTCTGCCGCGCGCCGAATTCGGAGCCAGAACAGAAGCAGTGCCGCAGCACCGATAACAAGCGTGTACCACTGACGGGAAGTCAGGAATAACAACACACCTGTAGTACCGATGGCAAGAAGCACGGCACCGAGCAGGTCAAATGAACCTTTTTGCGGTGTTTCCCGAGGAAGCAGTTTAAAGAATACAGGAATCAAGAATAACGTTAATCCCGTAACGATAAACAGATCATGCCATCCCAAAAACTGAGTAATACTTCCGCCGATGACGGGACCAAGTCCAAGCCCCAGTGAACTCGCGGACATGATGACAGCCATCGATTTACCCCGGCGATCATTGGGAATATATCGGGTAATCAGTACAATAGCGAGCCCGGGAACCGAAGCAGCACCCGCAGCCTGGATCAGACGTGCAATGAGCAAAATGATGAAATGATTACTGAAGAACCCGAGAACGGATGCCGCACCAAGTAACGTAAGCCCGGTCGTGAATAATGTACGAATAGGTATGAAATCCGATAGACGTGAGAACGTAATCGAGGAAATGGCAAATACAATGGAATATCCTGTAACAATCCATGAGGAAGCGACGGATGTAAGCATAAATTCGGCAGCAATTTTGGGCAGGGCCAGATTAAACATCATTGTATTCATAACAACGAGTACAACGGTGAAGCCAAGCAAGCTTACAATTAATCCTTCCTGTATTCCGGTCCGTTCCCCTGATGATGCGGTTGCGGTGTTGTTCATAAAAACCTCCTAAAGTGATGTGTATTTCGCAACATTTCAGAAACGGTGTGTAACATTTGCAAAATGTAATATGATGTCAATCCCGTGCCTGACAGCAGGGGTTACATAACGAAATCATTAAAGTTCGATTGGTGTCGAACATTAGAAATATATCATGGATCTGTGTTAAAATACAATGGATAGTCTGAGAAAAGGAGACTACAGTATGAAAATTTTACATCATCCACAGGTATCAGATATTGAACTTTCCTCCGTATTGTATGCGTTAAGCGACCCGACCCGTCTTGGGATTGTTGCGGAAGCAGCGAGAAGCGGGGAGCAGCCGTGCAGTCATTTTCATGCACCTGTTGTGAAGTCAACGATGTCGCATCACATTCGTACCTTGCGGGAAGCTGGAGTTATTCGGGTCAGAGTGCAGGGCACTCAGCATTTTCTCACCCTGCGATCCGATGATCTGGAAACGCGCTTTCCAGGACTCCTGCAACCGTTATTGCAGGCCGCAGCTCAGACGAGCACAGATCCTTCCTAAATGTTGTCCTTTCTTCAGGTCGAAGAGGGGACATTTTTTATTTTCTGCTACTGCATGTTCAAAAAGTTAACGATTCAGCACCGAGAAGGTTGCGAGAACCTGAAGGAGGAGGAGCGGAGTGTAGGCAAACCTACATGAGCACCGGACTCCGAAGGTGAACGCAAGATTCGATGTCGAGTTCGCTTCTTGGGCTACTTCGTGATCAATTGGGGACTTTTTGAACAACCTTTAAAACTGATGCGACATTCTGTGTCGTACCTTGCCCTATATAATAACGGTGAACACACAAACCATATCGAAAAGAGGTTCACAACCATTGGCAAAAACGAAAAGAGGACGCGTCTTGTGGAGTCTTCCTTCCAGGGGCCGGGGAACATGTCCGGTGTGTAGCAGTACCCGAATTAAATTGTTGTATACGCAAACAAAAACAGACGGTACAAGTCTGAAAGTATGCAAGAAATGCTTCAAAGCTGTGCAATCCAGAGTGGATAAGGCACATGTGTAACATAACCGGCCTGTTCTTCGGAACGGGCCATGTCTTTTGATATAATCGAATATATTAGGAATGGATGAGATGGGGGCGGGAAGATGAGTAACATGCATCGGATTCACTGGTTTGACGAACAGATTCGGGGTGGACGTTTTCCGAATAGCAGCTGGCTTGCCCGTGAATTTGAAATCTCCCGTCGTCAGGCTCAGCGTGATATTGAATATATGGCAAGTTCCCTGCGAGCCCCTTTGGTGTATATGGCAAAATATCGGGGCTATTGTTATGAGGATCAGACTTTTCGATTGCCCCATTTGTATATGACTGAAGAAGAGCAGCGTGTGCTGAAATATCTGGCACATCGCTATCGACATTACGATTATGATCAATCGGACGCGGTGAAACGTGTAGCACATTTGCTGGAGCGTTTTACGTTGGAGGAACAACCGATGGGAAGTAGTGAGCTTCCGGTATTTTCGGCGCAACCGAAACAACTGCAATTCTTTGAATTGTTGTCCCATGCCATAACTGACTTGCGCAGAGTACATATTCATTACAGGGATCACGATGGAGAACGGCAGTTTTCCTTGTGTCCATTAAAGATGATATCCCAGTTTAACGCCGATTACGTGGTGGGTTATGAAGCAGACCCTGTACAGCAAGTGGCCATTCGCTTGGAGGGTATTGTTCATGTATCAATCTTGGATGAGAGATTTGAGTACAGGTCAGATGCGCTCCTAGGTGGATGGGAAGAACCACTGCCTGTGCGTAAACCGTTTGTAGCTGAGATTCGCTTGAAAGAACTACAGCAAATGGACCTATGGCAAGGGTATCGTATCCAGTCTAGGCAAGATCAGATTTATTCGATTGAATTTTATGACACGGACGCTTTCTTGCAGCACTTGTTTATTAGCGAATGGGAGGAACTATTGTCTCCTGGGTGGCTTAGGCGCAAGCTTCAGCAAAGCGCGGAAGGATTAATGGACAGGCTCTCGATACAACGTAAGCAAAACGTGGAATAAAGCAGCATAGAGAGGAGAAGATCGGTCCTTGGCTGAGAATATTTTAGATAACCTCATCATGAAGCGGGAGTCCAAATCGTACGTCGATAGTCTGCATGCGATACTAACCCATACGGGCCAGTTTCAAGGTTCCAAGGTTGTACTTGCCGGATATACGGGCATGGCTTTCAAGCTGTCGGTGCATCGCAGACTACTTCCCATGTCGGTTACAGCGTATGGACAGTGGGGGGAAGCACATCGTCCCGGAGTCGATAACCTGGGGATATTCACGATCTGGGATGGGGGACGTACACGTCATTCCACGTTTGGTTATTACCAGCAGGATGCAGTGAACTGGGTGAGACGGAGTATTGATGAAGGCACTGGTGTAATTTACTGGATTCCTGAGTTCGGTGTTATTCATGGATATGATAACAGTGACCGCATCTTTTATGTGCAAGACGGATGGAGCGAGGAACCGCAGATTTTGTTGTATGACAATTTCGGCTTAAACTTTACCGGATTTTGGTATTGTCAGGTGTTTGGTGATCAGGTCCGCATCCCTGAACAACAGATGCTGCTGGAATCCCTGAGACTGGCGATTGAGGATTGGGATATTCCCTATCGTCTGTTACCTAATCAGAATATTGCTTCAGGTAAAAAGGCATATGATGTGTGGGTGGAGGCCCTGCGGAGTGGGGATTTCGATGAATCCGGTGCAGGTTATATTTTGGAATCCTTCTGCCATTCGCGATCCGAAATACGAATGTATTTGCAGGGTGTTCGAGGGATATGGAACGAACTGGACCACGCTTGTGCATGCTATGAACAGCTTGGGACGTTAATTGACCAAATGAAAGGATATATGGTTCAGCAGGAGAATAGCCGTGTCTTGCGACCAGACACCACAGAAGATCTAGCACAGGTACTAGTGAAGGCAAAAGCACTGGAAGAGCAGGCTATTGATTATTTTCGATTGATATCCAGGAAGTATCCTGACCGTAAAAGATCCACTATACCACGGTGGGGAGCACACTCCGCACGATAGAATGAGGGAGGAAGGAGTGACGGATGATGGCAGCCAAAGTATTGCAGGATTTGATTCGCTTCCCGCGAGCCCCAACCTCTGCTGATGCACACCTATCACGGAACGGTGTGGGTTCGTATACAGATGCGATGTACCTCATTTTATTGCACACACAGTGGATGGATTTCCCGCGTCACATGATTGCAGGTATGACGGCAAGTGCATTCCGATTAGTGGTGGATCGGCGTCTGACCGCAGAATCAATCTCGGCATACAACTGGATGGCAGAGAACTTTGTGGCGGCTGATTTTCTTGGCGTAACAACGGGACAACATGGTGGATTTTCATTTGAACCGACTTTTCCGCTCTATCAGAAGCAGGCAGTGCTTGACATAAAGGCGTCCATTGACCGGGGAATAGGTGCGATTCTCTGGCATGATCAATTTGTCATTGCTGCCGGATATGATGATGAGGAGCAGGTGCTGTTTATTGGAGAAAGTGAAGGACATGAAGTCATTCGTCTGCCCTATGATTCATTTGGCAGGAACAGTACGCCATACTGGTACTATCAGGTGCTGGAATCTCATGAATCTGTGGATCTATGGGAAGTTTGCAAGGAGTCATTAATTCAGGCCGTATACAAATGGGAAACCCATGACTACATGCTGCCGTCCCAGGATTATGCCTGTGGATCAGCTGCGTATACGGTTATGGCAGCTACTTTGCAGTCTGGAACATATGACACAGAACAAGCGGCAACTGTACTGCGCTATTATGCCAGATCAAGACTGGACATTGCCTCTTATGTTGCAGAGCTGGAGTACCTATCAGCTCGGATGGTTCATGTCATGCGTGAGTATACATTGCTCGCAGAACTGTATTCGGAGATTGTTGATGTAGTTAATGATTCAATCTCATGGAATACGAAGGAACCAGATTGTGTACAAAGGATAATTAAGCTTATAGGGAAGGCAGGGGCTACGGAACAACGTGCCATTGATGCCATTAAACGTGTCTTTCCAGAGACGATAGGCAATCGTTTTAAGGATGTTGGATTAAGATAATTGGAGCATGACAGAGAAAATTGAAAAACTCAGCAGGAATAAAACCGGACAGGCTACAGCCCATCCGGTTTATTTATATTGAACATATACATATCAGCCCATGTGATCCACGCTAATCATAACTTTTACAAGAAAAAATAACCAAAATTTTAATTTTGGGGTAATCCAAATCCCCTCTTGTTCCGAATATTATATTAGATGGTCTTTTTTGGATGATGATATTTAAGGACAACAGGGGGCGGGAGTATGGTACATAATCCGGAAACCATTCAGGAATGTATCGAACATGCACGGCAAAGGCTCTACCAGGTTGCAGCTCAATACCCGGAACTATGGCATCCGGAGGTTATTCGCCAATCCATGGTATTGGATGAGTTAATTAATGAATATAACAACGCAACTCGTGGGAGAACGATTACGAATCAGCTGAAATCATAACCTTTCTGAACAAAGAATTCCAAGAAGGAATTCCATGTGTTTGCCTTACTCTTTTACCGCCCCGAGCACAATTCCCTTAACGAAGAAACGCTGCAAGAACGGATATACGAGCAGAATCGGCAAAGCGCCAATAAAGATCTGAGCTGCGTTCACCGTACGTTGAGACATATTCTGGAGCTGCGTTGCATCCACGTTCATGTTGGAGAAATCCTGCTGTACGATTATAGTCTGCATTAACGTGGCGAGTGGATATTTGGAAGCATCATTCATATAGATCAGCCCGTCGAACCAGGAATTCCACTGACCTACCATCGTGAATAAAGAAATCGTGGCAATGGCGGGCATGGATACAGGCAGATAGATTTTGAACAGAGTTGTGATATGGTTGGCCCCATCAATAAATGCGGCTTCTTCCAGCTCTTTTGGCACGTTACGGAAAAAGTTCATCATCAGAATCAGGTTCCAGACAGCCACCGCTCCCGGCAAAATCAGAGCCCACATCGTATTCATCAGCCCAAGCTTCTGGATCAAAATGTAGGATGGAATCAATCCCCCGCTAAACAGCATCGTGAAGATGAAAAACCACGCATATAACGAGCGTCCCTTGAAATGCAGACTCTCCTTGGATAACGGATAAGCCGTCAGGAAGACAAGTGTCATACTGAGCAGTGTGCCCAGAATCGTACGTTGGACTGAAATCCAGAGTGCACTCAGAAAGTTACTGTTACCAAATGTTTTGGTATAGGCGTCCACCGTAAAATCTATGGGCCAAAGTGTCACCAGATTGGCGGATGCTGCCGCTTTACCACTGAAGGAAACGGCCAGAATATGGACCAGTGGCAGGATGCACAGGATTGAGACGGCCGCGATGAATATCAGGTTAAAACCATTGAATATACGGTACCCGGTTGTTTTGTGATACACCTTTATTCCTCCTCTACATTTTGCATAATTCGATTTGAATCGCTCGCGTGTACAAGATATAGACGAACTGAACCATTTCGATCTCTATCTTTCTTATTGAAAGTCGCTGTCTGGATTTATGCAAAATGCTTCTTAAAAAATATGGTAATTGGCGATTTTGTACGCCATCCGGTACGCAGAGATGACCAGGAACATCGCGACAAATGATTTGAATAGTCCAACAGCGGTCGCAAAGCTCATTTTGCCATTCAGAATCCCCATCCGGTAAACAAAGGTATCGATAATATCGCCCTTCTCATATACCAAGGGATTGTACAGGTTAAAGATCTGGTCAAAGCCTGCATTCAGGATATTGCCCAGAGATAACGTACCTACCACGATAATCATTGGCACAAGTGCAGGCAGGGTAATGTGCAATGTCTGTCTGAGTCGTGTTGCCCCATCTACCTCCGAAGCCTCGTACAATGCCGGGTTAATGCCCGCAAGTGCTGCCAGAAATACAATTGTCCCGAATCCAAATTCCTTCCACACATCACTGACAACCACCGTTACACGGAACCAGTCGCCATCTCCCAGAAAGAAGATCGGTTCAACGCCAGCCGCGGCCAGCACCTGATTTACCAGCCCACCTTCCGGTGATAACATATCGAGCAGAATGCCGCCCAGGACAACCCAGGACAGGAAATGGGGCAGATACACCAAGGTCTGTGAGAAACGTTTGAACGTAGAGTTCCGAACCTCATTCAGCAAAATGGCAAACACCACGGGGGCCACAAGTCCGGCCACAATTTTCATCGAAGCAATCAGCACCGTGTTCCAGATGACCTGAACGCTGTCGGGATATTCGAACATGAACCGGAAGTTGTCCCAGCCCACCCACTTGGAGCCGGTGAATCCCAGCCACGGTTTGAAGTCTTGAAAAGCAATAATAATGCCGCCCATGGGCACATAGGCGAACAGTAATGTGAGCAGTACAGCAGGCAGCAGCATTAGATGCAGCGGCCATGTGCGTTTGAAATTCCAGCGGGTACGTTTGCGTGGATGGGGTGTCATTTTTCGCACCGGCATATTGGTTGTTAACGGTTGTTCCATAGCCATCAGGGTCCCTCCTTTATCTCGTCCAGCCCGGGCAACATGAGGCGAGCAAACCTCTGCACAGAGTGGAGCAACTGAATTATAGCAACGGAAAAGGGTGGACTATAGAACAACATTTCAATGCGGATGTTGAAATATTAACTTGTTGATGGAAACATAGGATTTCAAGTCACAGGAAAGCCGGAGAACATAAAATCATATAGAAATGTAAGGGTTTTCAATATAAAATAGGACTTCGGTGTAGAACGACTTCAAATTCAGGAACAGGGTGAAACGATGAAATTCACAGTATTTGCGAAGACGGTCATTCTCTTAATTTGCCTGCTCGTACCCATTCTGCTGCTGTATACATACGCGAACCAGGCAAATGTGGACATGGTGGTGGAGGAGAAACAGCAGTCGAGTCTGAACCAGTTCAATTATTTCAGTTCCCAGGTGGATAAAAATATCGAGCAGCTCTCACTATATGGCCTGACATTGCTGCGAGATCCGAGTATCCTGCATTACCGTTACATGACGGACTCAACCAGCCAATATGAGAAGAACAGTATCTATCTGGATATTCTCGACAAATTATCGTTGTACCAGTCCACCAGCCGCTGGAAGAACGATATTACCATTGTGCTGCCACAAGCGGAACTTGTGTTATCCACCATGTCCAGCCGGACGGTCTACGATGAGAAGATGTTGACGTTTCCGCAACCGGGTCAATGGCAGCTGGAGCAGGGGAGTTTCACCTACTTTTTCACGGACAACTACGAGTGGAATGAAAAACCGGTAAACACAGGTGTACGAACGGTGATGGAGATTAATTTTGACCCGATGAACGTGGTTGCCATGTTGGATGATTTTAAAGAAACGCAGGGCGGAGATCCCTTCTTGCTGGTACCAGGTAACGATCCGTTGCTGAACCGTACGGCGGACCCCGAACTGGTCGAAGCGATTATGCGTGATATGCCTTTTAACGGGCCGGAGAGGGAAGGCAATCATCAATTGGAGGTGGGCGGTAAACAATATCTGGTCAGTTACGTGCACTCCAAACAACTGCAAGCGGTATACGTGAACCCGGTGGTATTGGATGATTTGTTAACCCCGATGGACAAGAGTCGAAATATGTTTATTACCTCCATTTTGTTACTGCTCGTGTTGAGTATCGGGGCTGCACTGCTTTTGTATCGAAAAGTTCAGGTGCCCATCCATCGTTTGATGAGAGGGCTGCAACAGATTCGCAAAGGGCAGCTGTCCACACGGATTCCGGTCGATCACTCCCGTGATGAATTCGCGTATCTCACCCAGAGCTTCAACCATATGGCAGAGCAGATTCAGGAACTGATCGAGAAGGTATACGAGGAACGGATCCGTTCACGGGAAGCGACATTGAAACATCTGCAATCACAGATCAATCCACATTTCCTGTACAACTGCCTGTTTTATATTAAAAATATGACCCAGCTCGGCAACCGTTAAGCGGTTATTGCCATGTCGCTAAGCCTGGGTGACTACTATCGCTACATTACGCGAGGCGAGAATGACATGACAACAGTGGAAGAAGAGATTCGGCTGCTGGACCATTATCTGTCCATTCAACAGATGCGGACCAACCGGCTGACCTACGAGATTGCCGTACCGCAGCAACTGATGTTGCTTCATATACCGCGACTGCTTATTCAACCGATCGTAGAGAATGCGGTGATCCACGGCATTGAGCCGATGGAGGGCAGTGGGCATGTCGTCGTAACGGGGATGGCGGTACCCGAACATATAGAGGGTCGGAAATATACAAGATATAGCCTGTTTGTTGATAACGATGGTGTCACGCTGACAGCGGAAGAGATTGCCGAATTGGAACGGGAGATCAATGAACCAATGGGTGAAGAGATTGGAACAGGCACGTGGAATGTGCACCAGCGTCTCGTTACGCGATATGGGCTGTCGTCGGGGCTTCATTTTGGAGCGATTCCCTATGGTGGACTTAGTGTAGAAATTCGATGGTTTGAGGAGGAACAACCGCATGATGAATCTGATGGTCGTGGATGATGAACATTCGGCAGTAGAGTCGATCGCTGTCTCAATACCGTGGAGAGAACACGGGATTGGTCAGGTATTCAAAGCCTATTCGGTCAAAGAAGCCTTGGAACATATGGCATCACATCAGGTCCATATTATTATCACGGATATCCGCATGCCGGGTCTGTCCGGTCTGGATCTGGTCAGTCACATCAGGCAAAAGTGGGAACAGACGAAATGTATTATTTTATCGGGTCATGCCTCCTTCGATTATGCGAAGCAGGCGCTCAAACACGGGACGGTTAGTTATCTGCTCAAGCCGGTCCGAGATGAGGAACTGATCGAATCCGTGCAGCAGGCCGCCGTGCAGATTCGTCTAGAGGGTGAGAAACAAATGCTGCATCAGCGGGCCATGTATTCGGTGAGGGAACATCTGCCCGAGAAGCGGGCGGAGCTGATGAAGGATGTATTATTAGGGCATAAATTTGCGGATGCAGAACTCCAAGGCAAGCTGGAGCAACTGGAGATCGGGTTCCGTCCACAGGATAAAATGCAACTGTTGCTCATCCGGTATGATGACCATCAACCCACACATAAAGCGTTTCGACTGATGAAGTATGCCATCTCCAATGTGGTGGAAGAGATCTACGGCAGTACCTATCATCTCTGCCATACGGATGACGCCTATGATGATCTGGTCTTCATGGCCAGTCCCAAACAAACCCAAGCTGAACCGGAAATGCTAATGGGACGGCTTGGAGAACGGTTAATCCACAGTGTGAGGCAATATCTGAACGCGACCATTTCCCTGTCTGTTAGTCGTATGGGGCGTTTCCCAGATCAGGTACCGCAACTATATCATCAAGCTGTGAGTGCGCTTCGCAAGCAAGCCGAGGCTGGCAAAGGATTACATCTGAATGCGGCGGCGGGAACCAATGGGGCCACGTTGAAGTCTCTTGCAGCGCTGTATGAACCACCGGGTCTAACGACGTTACTGGAAGCGGGGCGCATGGAGGATGCACACCGCAAGATTGATCAGATCTTTGCCGAACTGTCGAACAGTGTGTTCCCGGAGCATGTGTATGTGGCTTTTCATTATTTGGCGGCAGCATTCTCCTATATGGCTCATCGGGAAGGAAGGCAGTTAACCGAAGTGCTTGGCGAGCAGTACCAGCAGTTGCTCAAGGATGGTTATGGCATCTCGCTGCGCAGTCTGGAAACGTGGACCAGAAGTGTGATGCAGCAGTGGGAAGAGAGCACAAGCGATGCGGGACAGGATGCCGGATCAACGCTGATTCGGCAGGTGCAGCAATGGATTGACCATCATCTGGGTGAGGATTTATCGTTGCAAGTCATTGCCGGAGAGGTGCATTTGCACCCCGTATATCTGTCGAAAATGTACAAACAATCCACAGGTGAAGGCATTAGTGATTATATTATCCGTTCCAGAATGGAACGTGCGGTTCATTTGCTGAAGCATACGGCAATGAAGATCTATGAAGTCGGTCAGGAAGTGGGGTACAATAACACGCCTTATTTCATTCAGGTGTTCCGCAAACATTATGGACTGACCCCGCAGGATTTTCGGAACGGTTAACAAATCAATATGAACATTGAAATTGTGATATATGTTTGCCTCCCCGGCTGCACTATCCTTTTCATGTAAGGTGCATTTGGCACATAAGGGTATCCAAGTTACCTGAGGAGGGGTTAGTTCATGTATAGAAAAATGATGACGGCATTGCTCGCAATCACGATGGTTGCTGTAACGGCATGTAGTTCGGGGGCCAAGGAAGAACCGGCGAAGGAAGCCGCTGCACCACTTGCTCTGCAAGACGGGAAGTATGAACCGGCTGTACAGATGAGTTATTTGCGGGCCTGGAATGATGATACGAAATTCAAGAATGGGGAAACGGCACAGAACAATGTGCATACCAAATGGGCCAAGGAACGACTTGGCATCGATCTGACCACGCCGTGGGCCGTATCGGTGACCAATGATGCATTTTACACGAAATTACGCTTGTCTCTGTCCGCTAACGAAGAACTGCCGGATATTGTCTCCATTCGGGGGGACTACAATCTGGTACGGGAATTAATTGAGTCCGGCAAATTTGCGAATGCAGGCGAGTTGTTTGACCAATATGCTTCGGACACATGGAAACAGGCATCTGAATCGGCACCGGAGGAATGGTATCCGTACATGTATGAGGGCGAGCGTTATGGCATTCCAATCTTCGATTATGCCTACAACGGCGATTCGGTCATGTTTATTCGGGAAGACTGGCTGAAGAAGCTGGGACTGGAAGAACCAAAAACCATGGATGAGCTGGTTACGGTCATGGATGCTTTTACAAATCAAGACCCGGATGGGAACGGCAAGAAAGATACGTATGGTCTGACCGTGGGCATGAAAAATGCGCTCAATACCTGGATGACGGAATCCGGCTGGATCTTCGGCATGTACAAGACGATGCCTGGTCAATGGAATGATGCTGGAGACGGCACACTGCAATATGGCTCCATCCAGCCAGGTGTGAAGGAAGGCCTAGCAACGATGAAAGATTGGTTGTCCAAAGGTTACCTGCCCAAAGAAGCAGGCGTCTATGACGAGATCAAGGCAGCAGAATTGTTCACCGCAGGTAAAGCAGGCATTATCGTGGGACCACACTGGATGCCAAACTGGCCGATTGATGATGTGAAGAAAAATGTGGACGGTGCCACGTACAAGGCCATTGCCTTACCTACAGGACCAACAGGTGAGAGCCACCAACATGGTTCTGGTGCAAGCAATGGGGTGGTGCTGATTAACAAAGACATGGCGAACCAGGAGATTTTCTTCACGTATCAAAATTATCTATTCGACAACTTTGCCAATCCGGAAGTGGGCAGCGAGTTCGAACATGGCTTCGCGCAAGGATACGACTATGACATCGTGGACGGCAAAGTGGTTGGTGAAGCTGAAGTGAAAGATGGCGTATCCCCACTCAAATATACGATTACGTATGACGGTGCACGGATTCCGAACCTCATGATGGATACGTTGGCGGAACTTGCGAAGGGCAAAGAGCCGGAGACCCCTTTTGAGAAAAATACGAAAATTGCCAACAAACCGGAAGTATTTGTCGCCGCTGAAGTCGTCGTTGCAAATAAAGATAATGCGATCAAGAACAAGTTCACCGGGGCACCAACCGAGACGATGAAAATGAAGAAGGACGCGATCGACAAGCTGGAGAAGGATACGTTCAGCAAGATCATCTATGGTCAGGTGGGCATTGAGGAATTTGATGCGTTTGTGACGAAGTGGAAATCCATGGGCGGCGATGATATTACCGCCGAAGTGAACGAGTGGTATAAGACAGTTAATTAATTTACAAAGCAGGGGAGAACGATGAATTCATCGAATCTACCCTGCTTTTTTATTAGGCATTTTAATGATAAAAAACAACAAGGATAAGAAAAATAGAGCCTTTGAAGTCGTAACCAATAATCGGATTCCTTCACCCGAATCTTTTATACCAAACAAAATATCTATTAAGCACACTGAACCTGAAATGACGAGTACCATCAGTGCAAGTAAGTACATAATCAATTAGACTCGCAGCGCACAAAAGTTACTTGTTTTCCTAAAATCACATTCTCAACCTTCCATCCGGCATTTAACCAGGATAGTGCCTGTGTATGATTATTGGAATTATTCACCCACCATTGTTCGCGATTATACGCTGTAGGGGGTAACGTAAATCCGAGAATCTCCTCAAGTTCTGCATATGTAAGGGTGATTGAAACTTGATTCAAATAGTTTTCCAAGGGGAAGTATTTGCTGTAGCTCATTTCGGCAGACCTCCTGAAAAGGAATACAATGATTATACAACGTGGAGAAGATGATAGCGAGGGCATGCCAAGAGCGTACATAGTTATGAAAGAAAACTATAGATCTCTCTTACTAGCAAGCAACCGTGCGTAAGCCTTATTGTTCCGGGTGTACTTGAGAGAGTAAAATAATAGGGAGTATACGAACATTAATACACGTATTTATAACATAGATACCTCGGACTGGTCCGGGATTCATAGAAGTTCAAGTGTGGTTGATGAACATCTTAAGATGCATGGGAAGGCAGGAGATTAGATGAGTACACTTTATGATCAGGCGATGGAAGAGATGATAACGACGATTCATGAATGGTTTGATGAACAGGACAAGCGGGATGACTTGGAAAGTGTTGTGAAGCGAACTACACTGCAAATGGGTGTTTTTAATGATATTGTGCTTGATTACAGACCTGGACGGACCACGATAGACAGCCTGGATCTGGGGTTGGATGATGATGTGAAATCAAAGCAGGCAGGAGCCTTTACCGAGGAACAGGTACGGAACGAGATCGGGCCTAAGCTTGTTGAGGTTGTTCAGGGCAGATTGGACAAGCTGGCAGATACTCCGTTGATTGACTACCGCTTCACTTTCCGCGGGAAATTTCCAACAACCGAAGGCAAGCTGCAATTGACTTTATTGGAATGGATAAACGAAGAGAAAAGACAGCTGCTCCTTGAGCGTATTCATACCTACGTAGAAAAGAAGCTGGAACACGGTACATACCCAACGAAGCCATTGGAATCCTTCTTTTTGACGAGTCATCTGCTCGATCCAAAGCTGTTCCCGGAGTTGGATGTAGCATGGACGATCAGGCAGTATGACCGGATTCAAGCGTTGAATCAGGGTCGTCCAGAGTCACTTGCGGAACATCGTGGTGAGATTACTCGTGCGGTGACGACATGGGCGGAGAATCAGTTTTTGCCACAGTATTATGATGTTCAGTCTTCGCCTTATCGTACCAATGAATATTCACTTAAGCCCGGAGCAACGCTTCAATCGAACATTAAAACACAGACAGGCCATCATTCGGACGAGCACGGGAAGCAGCAAACATCCGAGACTCAACCAATCGATCTGCTGTTATACGCAGCGGTCATGATTCTACGTTTTGAGCCGAGTTATAGCAAACCCAAAGGTGTGACTTTTCTGGAACTCGCGAAGCAGCTTGGTAGCAAACGTGCGGCACGGATGATGACAGAAGGTAGCGGAACGTATGCGAAGGACGATATTCATGTGAAAACGGAAGAAGTAGAATGCAAAGCAAATGATGTATTTGCACTGATGACCATTCACATTCGTAAGGAAGAGCGAAGTGCCTATCAGCAGGCACTTACCTTTATCACTCATTTATTGAAACAGGGCTTTCCGAAAGGTTATAAGGTCAAGCTAAAATCTGCCGTAAAGCAGTATTTGCCGATCAAAGGACTCGCGAAGTCGGATACCCACCGATTCTTTGCCAATGCACTGGAGTACCCGGAGCTGCATCCACTTCTGGAAGAGTATGCGCGTGAGGCTATCCAGGAGTTTGAGTTCTACGAGGATACCGAGGGAGAGAAAAGCTGTATGCCGGGCAGTTATGCAACCTTTGGACTGGGGCTTGTGGATGAGCAGTATTTCCCGCTGGTTGAATATTACATGGGCGAAGTGGATGATGAGCATCAGTTGATCCAGGATAAGTTCATTGCGGCGTTAGTAGAAAAACAGGGTGTACAGGCTCAATCCATACCTGCGTTAGTCGCCAGCTTGCGTCGTTCCACCGATAGTTTGAAGCTAAAGATTCAGCCCGAACTGGAGAATGAGGAAATACTCGAACTGTTGGTTAGACAGATTCAAAAACTTGAGCATTATGAAGCGGAACGTGTAATCTATCCGATCTTTGGCAAGGTGGAGAAGCTCTCAACGCTCGCTCGCAAAGCGGAGGGAAGACGGAAGGAATTATTGCTGGAACTGTTGCAGGCCGCAGGGAAATAAAAATGTGAACAAGTTAGATTGTACTGGTCATCCAGTAAAGCATTTTAGAGAAGTGAGAGTGTATAAGGAAGGGTGGGGAGAGTTATGGAAACATGGAGTCGAGACATGTGGCAGGCGTTGAATGCTCAGGACAAAGAGGCTTCGATGCGTAAGCTTGTTCGTCAGTTACCAGACGGTATGGTATATAAGGGTCTCGAGACATTTGAACGATTTGGTCAGCGGATGGAGACAGGTGTATTTACGGAGGAAGGGCTAAGATTTTTGTTTGTGCCTGGGGATCGGGTAACGCTCGGCTGGGATCGTTGGCAGCATGGTATGAACGAAGAGACCTCAGCCGACCTGCATGAAACGGTCAGTGAGTATGGTGTGGAGGACGTGGATTCTTTTCTGGCGAGTCAAATGTCACCTGTAAGAACGGTCAACATTGCGCCGATGCTTGTTGAATGCGAACTGATCTCACTTGGCTGGATTGAAGTGTCTGAGGAGGAAGCACACGCGCAAGAAGATCCTGATTTTCCCTCAGCACTGGAGCAGTTTAAGCAATCGGAGATCCGTGAATATGAATTGCATCAACAATTTCGTCTGATTCGCCAAAGTGAGAATGAAGTCCGAATCCTGTGGTTCAACGAAGGAATAGAGTTGGAAGATGTTGTGAGGGAGGAAGCTGCAGCGGGTTTTGGTTTACTAACCGAAGACGAATGGGAGTATATCTATGGCGGCGGTTGTCGCACGTTATTTCCCTGGGGTGACAGCTTCGACTATACGATGAGATTAAAGCACTTTGGAAGTTTGGAAGGCGTGGATGAGATTGTGGGTGGATCGGCAGAGATGGCCTCTTCACGGGGTGAAGAAAAGGATGATCGTCCTTATGATCTGGAAATGCCAAATTTCTTCGGAGTGCAATTTGCCGGAGACCCCTACAAGTATGAGCTTACACTCGATTCGGGTGGAGATGTGATGCCCAAAGGCGGAGACGGCGGTAGCCTGATATGTGGTGGAACAGGCCCGTTGGTTGGTTCCTTGCCTGCTGCTGCCGTGTATTATCGAGACGTTAATGCCAGTGAACTCGACTGGGAGGATGTGATGGATGCGATGGTCTATCGCAGGGTTATTCGTTTAACGGAAATGGCATTGTAGTCATGACAAAATGAATCTATCAAGGAAGAGTTATAATGGTGAATAATAAACGTTCAAAACCTTATGAAGATTCACCTTATGTCGTCTATGCGGTAGATGGTATTCGGCTGAGTGCAGGCATACTTGTCCTGTTTTTTCTTAACGTATTTCTGCTTATTCCCGTGTTCAGTGTCCCGTTCCAATCGCTGTATGCGTATATTCTCGTGCCACCGCTGGGCTTTATGAATATATGGGCTATTGCCCTGATTGCGGCCCCGCGCAGACTTCAACTGAATTATGTATTGTTCCGAGGCGTATTTGGCATCGTTTGTTCTGTGGGATTTATGGTGATTGTTCAGAAGTTTGCCTACGGGACACTTGGTCTGTCGACACCTTGGTACGGCATTGGATCATTTGTGGTATATGGTTTTGCCTTGTTCCAGTACATGAAGTTTCATTTGCGTAAGCTGCAGCAGCCCCCTCAGCGTAAAAAAGGGGATAAAAGCACGGGTGTGCCTGTTGCCACAATAACGATGATTACAAGCGGAGCATATCTTCTGGCCAATATTTCACTGGCCTTTGTTACACAGCAGACTGTGGCTGTTGTGCTAATGTGTGTATACATTATGCTGGCTTTTGTGGTATTTCATTTTATCATGGACTTGCATCGGTATTACTGGCTTCGCCAGGTCATGAACAAGGCAGAGAGTTAATTGCAGGATAGGGAGGGACGAACAGGAAGAGATCTTTGTGCAGAGTTTGAGCATACGTAACACACATCAAATCAGCCCCAACTCATAGAGTGGGACCGAAATGATGTGTGTTTATTTTGTTTATTTCACTTTTTGTACAGATACCGCCATTTGCTCCAGTTGAGTGTGAGTCAATTGGTTATTCGGTGAACTGACAGTTACATAACGATCATCCAGCTTGAACGTGAGCATATCCGTTTGATCTGGTGTGTACCATTTGGCTGATACGCCATTAGGCAGTTTTACTGTTTTGCCATCATAGCTGAACGAGTAATCTTTAGGGGATACCGTTACATTCATACGATTGAAAACAAAGTTTACACCATCACCGCCTGCACCTACGCTTTTGAACGTATCTCCAGCAACCATATGTTGTGGGGCATAGGCTGTTGTGAAACCGTCAAACTTCGCAAATGCTTTGCGAATATTATCCAATTGTTGTTTGCTATAGTTCACGTCAGCAAATGCAGTGGTCCCTTGATCGTTGTTGCCAGTTGCCTTCTGAACAGAGACAGCGACTTGTTGCAACTGAGCTTGGCTCAGCTTATGATCCGGGGAGCTAAGGGTAACGTAGCGATCATCCAGTTGGAACGTGAGCATGCCCGTTTGATCTGGTGTGTACCATTTGGCGATCACGCCATTGGACAGTTTCACGTCTTTGCTCGTATAACCGTCCGAATAATCTCTTGGAGACACATCCACTTTCATATGGTTGAAGACAAAACTGACGCCGTCGCCACCCGCACCTACACTTTTGAACGTGTCACCTGCGATCATCTGCTGAGGGGCATAAGCGGTCTCGAACCCATCGAATTGTGCAAAAGCTTTTTGAATCGCCTCTTTTTGTGCTGCGCTATACGTTACATTTGTCAAAGCTGATGGATTGCTTGTTGCTTGGCCGATCATGACCTGTCCTTTTTTGCCGTCATAGGATACGGGTACATGCAGTGCATCGGCAAGCGCACGTACAGGCAGATAAGTAGAGTTGTTATAAGTAATTGGCGCAAGTTTGTTGCCATTGCCATCCGTTGGTGAGTAAGCCGCGCCATCGACATTAAAGCTGATTCCATGGTTAAGGTATGCGGAGATTTTCTCCAGTTGTGTTCCGGCAAATACACCCGTTGCTCCTGTTAATGTCATGCCCAGTACCATCATCGATGCTACGGATTTCTTCATGTTTTTTTTCATCATATATCTCTCCTTCAAGTTGGGGGTTAGTTTTATTTAATGGGCTCGCTGTCCCTTATGGCTTTATATTAAACCCCGAACATATCCAGAATAATTCTGAATTATCTCCAACTTGTAAACATGTGTATATATACGGAGAATGTAGAACGAACACTGAAACTGCTTGGTGTGTTGAACGTATTCTTTGCCGAATCGTAACATTTTAGTTGAAAAGATAGAGGATGAGTCCGCCAAAACCAAGGACAATCGCACCAACGTATACATAGGAAAGTTTGCTTAGGTTTTGCTTTGTGCGGCGGTCATATTCGGGGTTGCTGGTCTGATTGGCTTTGGAATTTCCGATGATCATGGTAGCAATACCTCCAAACAAGGCGATACCCACAATTAAAACATAAGGCAACCAGGTCATGAATGGACCTCCTTCGCGAATAATATGATATGTCCTTATTGTACTTCAGGATAACCTTTGATGTAAGCTTTAGTTGAGAAATAAAGGAAAATGAAGTGTCTATATTACAGTATGTATGTAGTCTTGGATCGGAAAGATCACTACAATTTTATATTTTTTTAATTCAAAAAAACCTTGATACAACAGGCATTCGCAGCTTTCTTTACTGAAGGCTGCGAATTTTTTTTGCCCACAGAGTGATCCAGAATAGAGAACCCTGCGTTACACCCTATGAAGACGACGACGAGGAAAGAAATTATACACACAACATAATCGAGGAGTGAATACGTAATGAAAATGAAGATGAAGAAGTTTATCGCACCTGTACTTAGCTTGACACTGTTGATGCCGGGGATCGCTGGAGCAGCTTCCGCACCACAAACACCAATGACCATGATGAAAGCATCCGTGAACACACCGGCGGCTGACCTGAGAGCGAACCTGGATCACCTGCTGTCCGAGCACTTTGCACTCGCAGTAACCGCAATGGCCAAAGCATATGACGGAGCAAAAGACGCAGACGCAGCCTACAAAGCACTCGACCAGAATGCACTGGATATGCAACCGGCAATCGCCTCCCTATATGGTGGCGCAGGTGCCAAAGAATTCGAACGCATCTTCCGCGCTCATAACAAATACACAGATGATCTGGTGAAAGCAACCAAAATGGGCAACCAGGCTGGAATCAAACAAGCACAGGCAAACATCAACGGTTTCGTGGATGAGTTCTCCACATTCCTGAGCACAGCAACCGAAGGCAAATTGCCAAAAGCAGCAGCCAAACAGGCGCTGAAAGTACATGAAGATCTCGTGCAAAAAGTATTTGATGAGTATGTAGCTGGAGATTACGCTGATGCATACAAGGCTTACCGTGAAGGTTTCAAGGAAATGTTCGACGTAAGTAAGGCACTCTCCACAGCAATTACGACACAAATGCCTGAGAAATTCGAAAATACCAAAGCGGATACAAAAGCAGCTGATCTGAGATCTGCACTCAACCACTTGGCTTCCGAACACTTTGCGCTTTCGGCTCTGCAAATGCAAGAGGAATTTGATGGACGTACAGCGGCTTCCAACGCATTGATTACTGCTGAAGCTGGAAACACAGCTGACTTCAAAGCAGCGATTGCTTCCGTTTACGGTAACGATGGTGCCAATGCTTTCGAGAAAATTTGGGTAACCAACCACGTTAATGCACAAAGCGATTATGTAAAAGCTGTTAAAAACAACGATGCTGCGGCTCGTGCGGCAGTAGAGAAACGTATTGATGGATTTACAACAGAATTTGCTACATTCCTGGATTCAGCAACAGCTGGCAATCTGCCAAAAGCAGCAGGACAACAAGCGCTGACAACACATGAAAATCAAGTGCAAAACGTATTGAATCAATATGCAGCAGGTAACTATGATGCTTCGTACACAACAAATCGTGAAGGTTTCAAAGTGATGTTTGGTGTAGGTCAAGCCCTTGGTAACGCCATCGTGACTCAATTCAACGACAAATTCCAAGAGCCAGCAACACCTGCACCAGCGCCAGAAATGACAACGGTGTGGATGCAACTGAACAGCAAAATGCTGAAAATTAACGACAAAACAACCAACATGGATACTACACCAGTGCTTTGGAAAAACACAACATACATTCCATTGCGTTTCCTGAGTGAAGGTATTGGTGCAACAGTGAAATGGGACAAAAAAGCACAACAAGTAACGGTAATGGCTGGCGATGATATCCTTGAATTCTGGGTGAACAACAACATTATGGAAGTAAACGGCGTAAAGAAAAATGTGGGTTCAACTGTATTTGTAAATAAAGATGGACGTACACAAGTACCTCTGCGCTTCATTGCTGAACTTCTGAACTGGGACGTGAAATGGGCACAAAAAGATGGTTCCATTACGCTGACTAAATCGATGTAATCCAACGTTTTATATACCGAATCAAACAAAAGAGCTGCCCCATACGGCAGCTTTTTGTATTCACCCAAAAGTTCAAATATTTGGTATAATCATCGAGTAATGACCTACATAACAGCTTGAATAGCCGATGGAGTCTAGAATGATGTATGATAATTTGGTATAAGCAAAATGAAGAGGGGGACAGAGGAATGAGTACATCATCAAAATCGGAGCGTCCAGCGAGAAATGTGGATACCCGTTTATTTGTTGCTTGGGCCGTTTCCGTTATTGCAACAGGGGGGAGTCTCTATTTCAGTGAGATCAAGGGGTATCTTCCATGTGATCTATGCTGGTACCAGCGTATATTCATGTATCCACTAACCATCTTGCTGGGCATTGCCTACTTTAAGGATGACGTGGGTATCACCAAATACGTACTGCCACTGAGTTTCGTCGGTGGCGGCATTTCGTTATATCATGTAACGATCCAGCGTATTTTTTCAGCTACAGGTAATGCCGTCGCATGCGGTAAGGTTCCATGTTATACCGACTATTTGAACTGGTTTGGTTTCATCACGATTCCATTACTGGCACTGATCGCCTTTATTATCATCATCGTGATGCTGTGGGGCATCGGCAAAACACCAAAATCTTCTTAATAAGAAAGGATAGATGGTGATGAGCGGACAAGCTCGGTGGTTCATGCCCTTCCTGGTGCTAATCCTTTTGATCGCTGGCTGCTCCTATGAGGAACAGTCTGCTTCCGGGGAGATGCCGGAAATGATCAAAGTGAAACTTGACGTTCCAGAGAAGGCTACTCTTCATAAACCAACACGGTTACAGGTGAAGCTTACACAGGGAGATGCACCGTTAAGTCATGCTGACCATGTGCAATTCCAGATCTGGAATGAGCTTGATGATCCGCCTTCTGTATCTCCGGAACAAGGTATGATGACAGCGGACGAACTGGAGAATCAGGGGGCTATAACTGCCAAGGAGGCAGAGGAAGGGCTGTATGAAATCCAGCATACCTTTGAAGAACCAGGTACGTATGTGGTACAGGTCCATGTTACGCACGGAGCTATGCATAGTATGCCGAGAGCGAGAATTGTAGCGGAATGAAGCAGCAGGCGGGTGCCAAGGCTTTGGTTCCGGTTTAGCAATAGGTTTATAATTATAATGTTAAAGGTATGAAGAATGTTGTAGGAAAAGAGGCTGTTATGGCAACTATTCATGATGTTGCACTCAGGGCAGGAGTTTCTGTAACTACCGTCTCGCGTGTATTAAACAACCGGGGATATATCAGTCAGAAGACTCGGGACAAAGTGTATCAAACCATGGACGAACTAAACTATCGACCCAACGAAATTGCCCGTTCTCTTCTGCGTAAACAATCCAATGTTATAGGCTTGATTATTCCCGATGTATCCCATCCGTTTTTTGGAGAACTGGCTAGCTATGTTGAGTATCATGCTTACCGGAATGGATTTAAAATTATGTTATGCAATTCTCACATGGACCCTTCCAAAGAGCGTGAATATGTGGAAATGCTTAAGGGGAATCGCGTGGATGGCATTATTATGGGAAGTCATACACTGGAAGTTGATGAGTATATGAATCTGCATTCCCCAATTGTGACCTTTGATCGTAAGATCGGTGAAGACATCCCGTTTATCTCATCTGATAACTATCAGGGAGGGGTTATGGCTGCTGAATTACTGCTCTCGAAGAACAGACGACATTTTGCACATATCTGCGGTAATTTGGAATTGCAAATGCTGTCCAATCGCCGGACGACAGGTTTCGTTGATACCTTGCAGGCTCATGGAGTCAAACCGGTCATGATTCATGAAACCGATCTCAATGTGTTTGATCAGCATCAGTATACGGAATTGGTGGATAAGCTGCTTGCACAACACCCGGAGGTGGATGGGCTCTTTGTAACGAGTGATCTGATGGCGGTGCATGCGCTGAAGCAGATCGTGTTAGGTGGGCGCAAGGTACCTGACGATATCGCTATTGTAGGTTATGATGACAGTCGTGCGGCAGCGTATACGGTGCCTGGCATTACAACGATCAGGCAACCGGTGGAGGCCATGGCTAAGCTGGCGATTGATCTGATTCGGCGCCAGCTCGCGGAAGAGAAGATCGGAATGGAGCATATTTTGCCAGTTAACATCGTAGAGAGAGAGACGACCTGATACAGGTCGTTTTTTCCTATTCGTCCTTTTACCACAAAGAAATGAAGTCGAGAAAATTTTTTTTGAAAGGTATGTCAAACGATTGACATGTCAAACCTTTGACATTATAATTCGATTTGTAAGCGTTTCCTTTTAAACTATTGATCGGGGGCCATAACAAGATGAAAAGACAACAG
Organism: Paenibacillus sp. SRL342; assembly: GCF_984798905.1. NCBI lineage: Bacteria > Bacillati > Bacillota > Bacilli > Caryophanales > Paenibacillaceae > Paenibacillus > Paenibacillus sp. SRL342. The sequence continues at coordinate 6,083,779 of NZ_OZ481790.1, read as the reverse complement.
AGATGGATGAAATTATCGGTATTGTCATTGATTATGATGCTTGTATTGTCGGCATGTGGAAGTAAAGCAGCAACGGAGTCCAACTCCTCTTCAGAGGGTAGCAGCAGTGAGAGTGTCAAAATTACCATGCTTAATTCCAAATCGGAAATTAACAGTCAGTTGGAACAAGCAGCTAAAGACTTTCATGCCGAAAATCCAAATATCACACTCGAAATTGTACCCGTAGGCAGTGGACAGTCTCCGTTTGAAAAAGCGTCTGCCTTGTATGCCTCCGGCAGCCCTACAACGATGATGATGCTGGATACAGGGGATGTTGAAAAATTCAAGGATCGTGTTCTGGATCTCACATCCGAGTCTTGGACGAAGGATGCTGTGGAGAACAGTACAGCGGCTACAACGTTTGATGGCAAAAATTATGCCTTCCCGTTCTCTATTGAAGGATATGGATTCATCTATAACCAGAATGTCTTGGATCAGGCGGTAGGTGGGACATTCGATCCAAAGTCTGTACAGACCACTGCACAGCTTGATGAGTTGTTCCAAAAGATCGCTGCTACTGGAAAATCACCTTTGATTGTATCTCCGATGGATTGGTCGCTTGGTGCGCATTATCTGGGGCTTGCATATGGTGGGCAGTCTTCAGACCGTGCGAAGGTGGATCAATTCATTACTGATCTGAAGGCAGGTCAAGTGGACCTTGCTTCCAATGCCGTGTTTAATGGCTTGTTAGATACATTTGATCTGATGAAAACCTACAATATTGACAAGGCTTCTCCACTGTCCGGAACCTATGAGCGTGGACCGGAGGTGCTTGGCAAGGGTGAGGTAGGTATCTGGTTCCAGGGCAACTGGGCATGGCCACAAATTTCAAGCTTTGATACAGCAGACGGAAAATATGGCTTCCTCCCGGTACCTGTGAGCAATAATCCGGATGATTTCGGTAATACGCAAATCTCTGCTGCCGTATCCAAACGAATATTGCTGGATAAGGAAAAGAGCACACCAGCGCAGCAGGAAGCAGCGAAGAAATTTTTGGACTGGATCGTTTATAACGAAAAAGGTCAGGATTTCCTGGTGAATCAAGCCAGTATTATTCCGGCATTCAGCAACATTACATTGGAGCCAACCGATCCACTTGGCAAATCCATTAGTGAATACATCAAGGCAGGCAAAATCGAGGAATCAATGAGCACACTTCCTGCGGATCACTGGTCCAAACTGGGTGCATCCATGCAGAAATATTTGGCTGACGTCATTGACCGTGCCGGACTTGCCAGTGAAATTCAGGCATACTGGGGAAACGTGAAATAAAGGAATTAATCATAGCCCTGTGCAGCACATAGAGAGAGACTTGCGGTACGCCGGAGATGGTGAAAATACAGCTTCCACACGAGGTCTGTTCAACTTGTTTCCGGCATAACCGTTAGGCTAATCATTTGGATAGAGTGGAGGTTGACAATGCTGACCGAAAAAGGATTATGGACACGTCTGCGCACCCGCCTGATCTTTACTGGCCCGACATTATTTGCGTTTGCTACAGTGATGATCATTCCATTTTTGTATGGTATTTATTTGACGTTTACGAACTGGGATGGCATTGCCATCGATCAAAACTTTGTTGGCTGGGATAATTACATCGGTGTGTTCAAGGACACCGTGTTCTGGAAATCATTTGGGATGACGCTGGAGTACGTATTTATTACCGTTGTGCTGACCAATGCGGTTGCCTTCCTGCTCGCTTACGCTGTAACTAGGGGAATGAAGGCACAGGGCTGGTTTCGGGCCGGATTTTTCCTGCCGAATCTGGTGGGCGGAATCGTGCTTGGTTTCATCTGGCAGTTTGTTTTTAATCAGGTACTCGTTTTTGCAGGACAAAAAATGAACCTTACTCTGTTTTCCACCTCCTGGCTAGCTGACCCGGATAAAGCGTTCTGGGCACTCATTGTGGTGACCGTTTGGCAGTATGCCGGCTATATGATGGTTATCTACATTGCAGGACTGATGAATGTGCCGAAGGATGTTATGGAAGCAGCCAGCATTGATGGGGCAAGTAATCGCAAAATGTTGGCGCGCATTGTATTGCCACTGATGGTTCCTTCGTTTATTGTATGCATCTTTTTGTCACTGCAACGGGGATTCATGGTGTATGATCTGAACGTCTCCCTGACTAGTGGCGGGCCCTTCAAGAGTACAGAGATGGTATCCATGCATGTTTATGAGCAGGCATTTCTTGCTCGTGACTACGGATTGGGTCAGGCAGAAGCCTTTGTTCTGTTTATCCTTGTAGCCGCCATTACATTGCTCCAGGTCTATTTCAGCAAAAAACTGGAGGTCGAGGCATGATGGCTGGACAATCACGCATTCTCAACTGGATGAAGTTTATTGTATTAATTGTTGTCATGATTTTGTTTGTATTTCCGTTTGTACTTCTAATCGTCAATTCGTTCAAGGCTAACCAGGCAATTACCTCCGATCCGCTGGGCTTGCCAAGCTCCTTTCAATTTGATAATTACGTCAATGCGTTTGACAAAATGGGATATGTGTCCGCCTTCAGCAATTCGTTGCTTATTACCATTGCAGGTGTATTACTGATTGCTCTTTTTGCGGCGATGACAGCCCATTACTTTGTTCGTCACAAAAGCAAGGTGAATCAGTATCTCTTTTTCCTGATGGTAGCTGCGATGATTATTCCGTTTCAAGCCATTATGATTCCGCTGGTTAAAATATACGGCTCGCTCAGCCTGCTGGATAACAAGTGGTCGCTGATCTACATGTATATTGGCTTTGGCAGTCCGCTTGCCGTATTTATCTACCATGGCTTTATCAAAAGTATTCCCCTGGAGCTTGAAGAAGCGGCTTTAATGGATGGCTGCGGCAGAGTGCAGACCTTTTTCCGTATCGTACTGCCGGTGTTACTGCCAACAACCGTAACGATTAGCGTACTGAATGTATTGTGGATATGGAATGATTTTCTGCTGCCTTCCCTGGTGCTGACTTCATCCGAACAGCGTACGCTGCCGCTGTCCACGTTTTATTTTTATGGGACATACACCGTGGATTACGGTCCATTGATGGCTGGTCTGGTGCTGACCCTGCTGCCTGTATTGATCGTTTATCTGTTTGCGCAGAAGTACATTATTCAGGGGGTCATGCAAGGGGCTATCAAATAAGTTCGGTTGCGTGATTTAGAGAGAGACAGGAGTGAAGGACATATGAACCAGGAACGATACGAGAAGCAGGGAATGGACACAAGGCAAGAGACAGACCCTGGACTGACGAGTTCTTCGACTCAATCAAAGGAGAGTTATACACTCGCCCGGGCCAACGCATATATCAAGGCGCATCGACATCAGGTTAATCCAACCTATCGAATGACCTATCATTTGATGCCAGAGGTGGGCTGGATGAATGACCCCAACGGCTTCATATACTTCGGCGGGATGTATCATTTGTTCTATCAGCATTATCCCTACGAACCGGTATGGGGGCCGATGCACTGGGGCCATGCGGTGAGCCGTGATTTGGTTACGTGGTCTTATCTGCCTGTTGCCCTGGCACCCGATCAGAGCTACGACAGTGGAGGCTGTTTCTCTGGAAGTGCAATCGTGCAGGATGGCAAATTGGTGCTGATGTACACGGGGCATGTCGTGACTGGACCCGACAAGGATAACGATTACTTGCAGACACAGAATATCGCTGTCTCGGACAATGGAATTGATTTTGTCAAAAGCGCGATGAATCCGGTCATTCGGCTGGATCAAATCCCAGCGCATACCAGTCCCAAGGACTTTCGTGATCCAAAAGTGTTTGAACGAAACGGTGTGTACTATTGCGTCCTTGGATCAAATGATGCTGCTGGCAAAGGTGTCATTTTGTTATACCGCTCAACGGACTTGCTGGATTGGAGTTATGTCAACATTATGGCCCAGAGTGACGGGACGCTTGGTGACAATTGGGAATGTCCAGATCTGTTCACACTGGATGGCCGAGATGTGCTGATCATGTCTCCGCAGCGCATGCCTGCACAGGGAGATAACTATCGCAACTTGCATTCGACCGTTTATATGATGGGAACGCTGGATGAAGACCAGGGTGTGCTGAAGTACAAGCAGTACGTTCCGCTGGACTGTGGCTTCGACTTTTACGCACCTCAGACGATGGAGGATGCACAGGGGCGACGAATTATGGTGGCCTGGATGGATACGTGGGAAACGGAAATCCCGACACAACAGTCCCATGCCTGGGCTGGAGCGATGACTTTGCCAAGACAACTAATTCGCAGGGGAGAACGATTGATATTCCAGCCTCTTCCCGAACTTATACAGTACAGATCGGAAGGCACCGAGCAGTATGGTATACATCTAAACGATGATGAACATGTTCTTGATCTTGGAGTCAGCGGAGACCGTTACGAACTGTATGCTGTATTCGAAGCGGAACAGGCACAACACTTCGGGTTGAAGCTGCGCACGGGTGAAGATGAAGAAACCGTAATTTCCTATGATGTAGAGCAGCGTCGTTTATGCTTGAATCGCGAGCAGGCCGGACAAGGGCCGGGCGGAGAACGAGCTGTGACAGTGGAACTGCTTGACGGGAAACTGGAACTTCATATTTTTATGGATGTCAGCTCCGTTGAGGTGTTCATTCAGCAAGGAGAGCAGGTAATGACAGGGCGGATATATCCTGGTCCGAACTCGACAGGCATTCAGGCTTTCTCGTCCGGAACGTGCACGTTGACCGAACTTCGCAAATGGGATTTACGAATTCCTCGATAAAATCTTTTCTAAAATACAGCCTTGACCTTGAAGTATACTTCAAGGTTTATTCTTTTTTTATCAAGAAATATTGGAGGCTGAACAATGAGAATTTTGGAATGGATTTTAGTAATCGTGACAGTTATTAGCGCAGTGGTCATTTGGGTGGCTCCCAAACGTCGGGTAGTGGGGGGCGGTACGTTGTCGGCACTGGCACTGGCTATCCTTTTGCATGGGGTAATCGATCATTTTCGTGTGCAGTTGCTACCTACCTATATCGTGGCCTTTGTTTTACTGATTGAATTGTCCGTTCAATTATGGAAATCTCGGCGCAATATTCAGCATACACAGAAACGTCGATCGTGGTTCAAAATCATTTTGGCATCCATTCTGGTGCTGGCTCTTAGTGCAGGTACAATAGTGTTGACGTCGTTATTCCCTGCATTCACGATGCCCGAATCGACGGGTTCATTTGCCATAGGAACCTTTTCACAGCAGTTAACGGATGATTCCCGGGAAGAAACGAAATCGGTTGAACTGGGCGACAAGCGGGAACTCATGATCAATGTCTGGTATCCTGTAGATCAGGAAACAGCCAAAGGATTGCCGCTAGAGCATTATCCTGCCGAATTGGGAGAGGCGATCAGCCTGGTATTTGGTATTCCACCAGTGGTATTCAGTTACCTTGACACGATTCCGACGCATGTTGTTAAAGGTGCCGAGGTATCTGCAGCACAGAGCAAGTATCCTGTATTACTGTTTTCACCAGGGATACGTTCTACTCGCTTTCAAAGTATGACCGCGATTGAGGAACTTGTGAGCCACGGCTACATTGTGGTTGGTATCGACCATCCGTATACATCTGCACAAGTTACATTCTCGGATGGCCATGTCGCTTCTTATCAGCCGGACCCTGACTTCCCAACCTCCAAAGAACTATATCAATATAATATAAAAGGTATAGGTATTCGTGCAGAGGATGCAAGCTTTGTACTGGACACTCTCACACAGTGGAATTCACATGATCCGAATCAATTGCTCGAAGGCAAGCTTGATCTGGATTCTGTCGGTATCTTTGGTCACTCCTACGGGGGTGCAACTACGGCGGAAGCCTTGGCACAAGATGACCGTTTCAAAGCAGGACTTAGCCTGGAAGGCGGTTTCTGGGGTAAAGTATCCACAACAGACTTGAAACAGCCGTTTATGTATATCATGTCGGGTGGGACAGCCAAAAGTCTGGACCCGGACGCCACTGCCAAGGATAAAGTATTTTATCCCGAGTTTGAGCCTGATTTGGATCGGGTGATGTCAAACAGTCTTAATGATACCTATTATCTGACAGTGGAGAATTTATTTCATCAAAGCTTTACGGATATTTCGTTAATTTCACCAAAAATGTTTGCCAGAGGCATGACGCCAGAACATAATGTGGATATAACAAGATCCTATGCGCTGGCATTCTTTGACCGTTATCTGAAAGGGGAAGAGCAGCCAGTGCTGCAAGAATCTTCAGTGCAATTTCCCGAGGCCACCTATGATGCCACATATACCAAGATACGCAAACAAACACAATAAATCTGCAGAAGGGTGGAGGAGCAGACATGGAAACCATGACAAGAGGAACGTTGGCTAAGCGTACCGGTGTAAGTATGGCAACCCTCCGTTATTACGAAGATAGTGGAATTCTGCCTGCTCCCCGTCGTTCCTCCAACGGATATCGGGTGTATACCGAGGATTATCTGGTCAAAATTAAGTTCATTAAGGATGCCCAGTTGCTGGGTTACTCCTTAAAGGAGATACAAGAGACCCTGCAACTGCTCAGCCAGGAAGACATGGAAAAGGATACGTTAAAAACCCTTGTACGCGAACGCATCGCTGACATTCAGACACATATTGACCATCTGGAACAGATGCAGATTCATCTGGCACGACTGTTGCATACACCGGAGGACGATATCGATAATTATATTCAATCGTTCAGGGTGCAGAAGAAAGAGCCGTAATCGCGGCTCTTTTCCTGTTTAAGAGAAAACAGGCGTGGACTATTGAGCAGGGAATCGGAGATTTAGAAAGAATACATAGTGTAGTTTGCCAATACATAATGGTGGTTAACGTGGTTTCAATAATGAAATTCACACCAACAAAAGGAGTAACATTTTCTATGAGGGATTTACAAGGTTTTGTATCCGATTACATCAAAGGAAAGAAACATCTGCATCTTGAGATTGGCGTTATTACAAAGGAAGATATCGAATATCATTCATTGGGCAATCCCAAAAAGAAGAGCGTTGCTGCTGCTGAACATAGGTTGTTCGAAATCGGCTCTGTCACCAAACTTTTTACATCTATCCTTCTATTAGAATTGGAACGTCAACAGCAGCTTTCCACGGATGACACGGTTGGCAGGTACATACACAATGGTAAAAACGATTATTTGAATAAGGTTACCTTAAAAAGTCTTGCGACGCATACCTCTGGATTACCTAGACTTGCCACAAATCTCAATCCCACGAAAAACCGATTGAATCCGTATTCAGATTATACCGAGGATGATTTACTTGCTTTTTTAACCGCTGCTGACTTTACGGATCAGATGGGTTCATTTGAGTATTCCAATACCGGCGTGGGCTTACTGGGTTATATCCTATGTAAAGTATCAGGAAGTACATATGAAGATCTGCTGAAAAAATATATCACAGGTCCATTAAACATGACGGAGACAGCTGTTATGCTGAATGCAGAACAGAATGACAGATTTGTGGATGGACATACGTCAACGGGGAAAAAAGTCCCTCACTGGGATCTTAGTGTACATGCAGGGGCTGGGGCGATCAAGTCATCGGTTCACGATATGAGTTTATTTGTTCAGGCCAACCTTAATGATGATCATCCGATAGCCTCTGCAATACAAAAAAGTCATGTTCCTATAATGATTGGAGACTCGGACTTATATTTAGGATGGCATAAGGAGAAGCTGTTAGATCAGAATATTCTCTGGCATAACGGTGGCACATTTGGTTTCTCCAGTTATTTGGCTATAAATAAGGAACAGAGTATAGGGGTCGTATTATTGTCCAATTATTGTTTTGGATCAGCCTCTATTGTGGATGAGTATCTGGATACGATATTCAAGTTTATAACTGACAGATTGTCAAACCAAGTGCGACAGTTCCTCTGTGAAAGATTCGTGAGCGGTTCTCCAACCCAAGCATTTTCGTGGTCTGTGGTTTATTAGATCTAGTGAACTGGCAAGATCTTCATCCTCGACTTGAGCGAGATCGGTGCCTTTCGGGAAAAACTCTCGAAGCAATCCATTCGCATTCTCATTGGAACCGCGTTGCCAAGACGAATATGGATCAGCAAAATAAACGTGCAGGTCATGGCTTGTTTCCAGATTGGCATAGCATGCAAACTCCTTTCCCCGGTCAGCCGTGGCTGTGAGGAAAGTGCCTGTGGGATACTGTGAGATGGCTACACCAAGCGCAATTTCCATAGACAGAGCAGTGCGATCAGGCATGAGAATGGCGGTATATAGACGGGTTTTGCGTTCAATGAGCGTGGCTATGCATCCTTTACTTTTCCCACGACTAGATACGACGGTATCCAGTTCCCAGTGCCCAAACGTTTCACGAGAACGAACCTCTTGGGGACGATCCGAAATGGATCTGCCAATGGCAAATTTACCGCGAGTTTCTGCGGGTTTCTGACGCTTTCCTTTGTGCCGAAGAACCTGTAACGTGCCTTGAACCAGTCGACCTGCGTAGATCCAGCGATAGATCGTTTTGAAGGATACTGCTTGCAAGCCTTCGGTACGGAAGCGTTGATTGATCTGTTCCGGAGACCACGTTGCCTTCAGTTTTTCCTCCAGTGAAGCAGCTAAGGTGCTTGACCATTTACCTGAAGAAACAGAGGATTGACGACGCTTCTCATAAGCGTTCTGAGCGTGTTCTGCCTGATAGGGATACGATGAATTAGCACGATCTAGTTCGCGGCAAATCGTGGACGAATGTCTCCCCAGTTCTTTTGCAATAGCTCTTGAGCTTTTGCCTTGTCTGTGGAGGATTTCTAGCTTGCTGCGTTCGATTATGCTAAGATGTGAATAACTCATGGACTGATTCTCCTTGTGTGAATGCTGGTGTGGTAACTTTCATTCTACACGAATCAGGCTGTGAGCCATTTTTTTATTTCAATAGGGTGTCGCACTTCATATTACAATCCGTCAACTAGAAAAGACCTTTATCCACTCATGCCGCTAGACCCTGTGGGTAATAAAATACTGGAAGCCATGATGCAGAGTTAAAAAAACACCTCGAACAGAGAACACCTGGGGATGTACTTCGGGCGCTTTCTGTTCGAGGTTTCTTTGAGTTCTATCTTAATCGTCTTGATCATGACATACCCGCTTCACGCAGAAAATGGTGCACAATCTTCGTCTGATACTTGATACGGGTTGAGCGTTTCAGACTCCAACAGGTCTCCACCGTGACGGAACGGGCTTGTAATAGTCTTGAAGCCGCTGTACGGGCAGATCCCGGCAATTCATGCTGTTTGAGGTTAAAATGACGATTACGAATGGCAATCGACCGATTCATCCGTTCGATAACTCTTCTGCAAGCTGGAATTGTCCGACTGCCGGGATTGGTGATCAACGTCTGTCCAAGCACTCGTGAACTCAGTTGAGACAGGCCGTTGGCTTCATGCAGATCAAGCCACCAGTCGGCCCGATGTTCACGCGCCAGCTGAAAAACTGCCGCAGCGAGCGGATGCTTGGCCTTGCCTGACATACGACGTGGAAACGTACGATTCAAATCTGGCTTGCCTCTGATTTTCTTAGCGTAGGCTTGCTGGTTCACGCGTGGCACGATAATTAACAGCCCTCGCTGAATGGCGTGACGACCTGTCGCAATATCATCTGCGAGTTTTTGCGCAGCGGCCATACTCGCCGTTTCATTCCCGTGAACCCCGGATGTAATGAACATCACGGGTCCCGGCATCATGCCACGTACGATGAAGTAGGGAGTAGCGTGTGCGCTGGATGCTGCAAGGACATGTTTGGTTACAAGCATGACACTTCACCTCCGTTATTACAGTACGCCATGTCCCTCTTTCATGTAACGGCGTAAGAACAGGTCTTCATCCTATTTCCTCACAAAATGGGCCGACTAATACACCCGATGAATGATATCTTCGAAATCCGGTTCTTTCATCTCTACATCTTCGATCTGACCCCAGTGCTCCAACTGTTTCAGAATGTCCATTGTGCTCCATTCCTTCCGGTTCACTTCGACGGTGACAATCTGTCCTTCCACTCCAGTAATATGTATCGCGGACGACACAACATCCGGGATATGAAACGCTCCCCGGAATGTTACCCGAATCAGCGTAGGTAGTCCGATGGTTTCGCGAAGTGACGAGATCGTGCCGTCATATGTTAGTTGACCATGGTTAATTACCATGACCCGGCTGCATAACTGTTCAATGTCGTCCATGTCATGGGTGGTCAGCAAAATCGTTTTGCCAAACGTTTCATTTAGTGTACGTAGAAATTGACGAATATTCCGCTTTGCGTTCACATCCAGTCCAATTGTTGGTTCATCGAGAAAAAGCAGTTCGGGATCATGCAGCATGGAAGCTGCGAGATCTGCACGCATGCGTTGTCCAAGCGAGAGCTTGCGGACAGGCGTGGCCCAGAACGATTCAAGGTCCAGCAGCTCAGCGAACTGGGACAGCCGTCTCTTTTTGTCCTCGGCACGGACGCCGTACATCTCGGCCAGAATATCATATGAATCTTTCACAGGCAGATCCCACCAGAGCTGACTGCGCTGTCCAAACACAACGCCCAGTCGACCAACTGTTCTGCGTCTGTCCTGATGCGGGTTCATACCACCAAGTCGTACCTCACCCGAGGTTGGGTGAAGGATACCTGTCAGCATTTTGATCGTGGTAGACTTGCCAGCTCCGTTCGGACCGATATAGCCCACAAATTCCCCTGGGCCGATATCAAAACTGATATCACGTACCGCTTCCTTGGACACATATTCACGTGAAAATAACGTACGTAGACCGGAGAAACGTCCTTCGCGAATAACAGGAGTTTTGAATTCCTTTTGCAGATGCCTTGCTGTGATCATGTTCATGATTCGTACCGCCTCCTTAGCTACCTGTACTTTGATATTTGGTCATGCCGAATTGCCAGAAACGCAGACTTGCAGCCAAGCTCAGTGCGGCAACCGCCGCAACAGCAACAAGAGTCCACGCTCCTCCTTCACCCCGTAGCAGGTAAAGTGATGGAATGTAGTTGACGAATCCTACCGGAATGACCGTTAGCAGAATGCCAGACATCCATTTGGGATATAACGTTAGCGGATATTGGGCAGCCGTTCGTGCGGCATCTTCAGTGATCGTCTGTAATTCCTCAATACGTGTGGTCCAGAATCCGAGTGTGGCGGTAGCAAGTCCGATGGAGAAGAGAATGACTGCGCCCGTCAGGATAATGAGCAGGGAGAAGGGAATGGCTATCCAGCCAATCTGTCCGCTATGCATCATGCCTGCCAAAGACCAGCAGAGAATGAACCCGCCTTGCAGGACTTCCCCAGTCATGATGCGGAAGTTTTGCGGCAGCAGTGCGAGCAATACGGGCATGGGACGAGTTAACAGTTGGTCAAGCTCGCCATTAACCAGATATTTTTCCAGATGGTGAACCTCATTGCCGAATGTGCGGTACAGTGTTTTGGATAACGTCATGATGGCAAAGAGATAACCGATCTCATGGAGGGACCAGCCTTTAATTGCTCCGAATTTGTGCAGCACGAGAGCGACCATCAGAAACTCGGAGATTTGAATTAAAGCGGCGAGTACGGATGCCATGATGAAATTAAACTTGTATTGCATCCGGCTGCGGATGCTTGTTCGAATGAGCATTTTATATAAATTGAACCAGGAAGTCCGTTTCATCCGCCCTGCACCTCCACTTTACGACGTAACACTTGAGTGATCGCAAGACAGATCAACGTCATGAAGACACACCAAAGCAAGGTTCCCCATAACAAGGAGCCATCTTCGAAACCAAGATAGATTCGGGTTGGTACATAGAGCAGGAAAGGGTAGGGTGATATCCAGGCAAGTTGTTCAAGCCAGTTCGGTAGCCACTCCAGCGGAATGAAAAAACCAGCCAGCAGATTCATCATCGCGTGATTGCCCCAGTGAAGCCAGGAGGACTCCGTGGTCCACATCGACGTGGCACCAATGATGTAGTTCATGCAGATGGATAGGTATGCAGCGCCGGCTAGACCAAGTGCGGCATAGAATAGTGTTGAAACGTCTGAGGGCCAATGCAGGGAAAAGACAATGGAGAAGAGCAGGTAGATCGGAATGCTTTTGTACACAAACTGGTAGGCAATCTGCCCCCATTCGCGTGCCATCAGGTGGGTGAATAGATGAACAGGCCTCATCAGATCCAGTGCGATCTGCCCTGTCCTGACGGATAAGGGAATACCCAATCCGTTCGTGAGAAAACCCGAGATCCAGAGAGAGGATTGCGTGAACGCAATGTAACTGATCATCCCCTGTGTCCCGTATTCTCCGAGAGTATGGTCGGCCCCGATGCCGATCCAGAGACAGGCATACATGTAACCAAACATGGCGCTTGCCAGGTTATGTACCATGTGTGCCCCGCGGTATTGCAGATTCCGGGAGTAGGCTTTGGAAGCCAGAGTGAAATAAAGCATGTGACACCTCCGATAAGTGGATTGAACGGCGTTTCCGTTCACTTCAGTCAAGGCGAAAAAGAGAGAAGGACAATAGCATACCAATTTATTCCTTCACAGGCAAGACATTTTTTTAGCTAATAATGGTATTAACAGGGGTGTTCATGATTGCGCCACAAGACAACGGTCTGTCCGTTCCTTTATAATTGAGAGGTAATATCGCAAACGTTTACAATGTGAAATATTCAAATTTTAAATAAACCGCCGGGCTTGTGCTTGACGATTAGGATACAGAATGAACAATCCGGCAAGAGAGAAGGATGTCATGAAGAAAATTGCATGGGTCACCGATAGTACCAGTACACTGGATCCCGTTTTTGCGGAGCAAAATCATATCTATATCGTACCGCTGCGCATCGTATTTGGAGAGGAATGTTACCGGGAGACCGATGACATTACATCTGAAATGTTCTATGAGAAACTTGCGGAGGCTTCACGTGCGAGCAGTTCGCAGCCACCTATTGGCGAATTCATTGAACTGTATGAGTCGCTCAAAGACAAGTACGATGAGATTATTACGATTCATTGCTCTACAGAGCTTAGCGGAACGCTGCATACGTCCATGCAGGCTGCAGAGATTGCAGGAGTGACGGTGACCGCAATTGATTCAAAAGCAGGTGCCTATCCTCACCGTGAGATGATTATGCAAGGACTGGAATGGCAGAAGCAGGGATGTTCAGCTGCCGAGATCAAAGTAAACATTGAACAGATGATTGATAACATGTCCTTTTACCTCATACCTGCCAGTCTTCAGCATCTTCATCGCAGTGGACGGGTGTCGGGTACACAGCTGATCATCAGTCAACTGCTCAAGATCCATCTGCTGCTTCGATTTGAAGAGGGCAAAGTGGTTGTGAATGAGAAGATCCGCACGTTCAAGCGGACAAAAGAGCGCATGCTCGATATGCTCAAGCTGGATATGGAGAAAGTAAAGCATGTGTGCATTATGCATGCCAACAATCAGGAAGAAGCTGTTACAATCAAAAAACAGATTGCAGCTCTGCTGCCTAGATTAAAGACCGAAATCATGCCGTTTATCCCTGTGGTAAGTATCCATGCAGGTGCAGGAACCATTGGACTGTGCTGGATACACAGCGAGAACGGATACAGAGATTAGACGCACAGCATTCATCTATAGACTCTCATAGACCTGGCAGAAACACACTTGATGTCAAAGTGTTGATCCTGTCAGGTTTTTTCGTATGTCATTGCCAATTCAAACAAACTGTGAGGTAATAAAGAAAACTGTTCTTGTTGGAGGGAAACATGTGTTAAGTCACCGCTTGTTGCTTGTTGAAGATGATCGTTCAATTAGTGAGATGGTCGGGCCATACTTGGAAAAAGAGGGCTACGACGTCACTTATGCATATGACGGCTTAGAGGCAGAACGTCAGTTCAGCCAGTCACAGCCCGGGTATGATCTGGTTATTCTGGATCTGATGCTGCCCCTCAAAAATGGGATGGATGTGCTGCAAACCATTCGGGCAGCCAGTCTGGTACCTGTGCTCATTCTGTCTGCAAAGGATGGGGAGGTGGACAAAGCGTTAGGCCTGGGCTTCGGCGCAGATGATTACTTGAGCAAACCGTTCTCATTAATCGAACTGACTGCCCGCATCAAAGCTGCGATTCGCCGCGCCAATTATACGACTCCGTCTGTGGCTGAAGTGGCTACAGATCAGCGTATTCACATAGGAGGACTCGTAGTTGACATGGAGACGTACGAGGTGGAGCGTGATGGTACACCCGTCAAGCTGACATCCAAGGAATTTGGAATTCTGAAGCTGTTGGTTACCCATCCTGGCAAAGTGTTCACCAAGGCACAGATCTACGCTTCCGTCTGGAACGATCATTATTATGGAGACGAAAATATCATTAACGTACATATGCGTCGTCTGCGTGAGAAACTGGAGGCAGATCCTTCGGCTCCCCAGTATATCAAGACACTCTGGGGCATCGGGTATAAGCTGGAGGCGGAGCAGGGATGACACTGATTTTTGCCATCACGACGGGTATTCTGGCCATTGCCTTCATTGTATTGTGGTTGAAATTCCGGAAAAGAAACCAACACCTGTCCTATATTCATCAGAAAATATCCGTAATTCTGGACCAAGGCACCTTTGAGCGCTTGCTCGTATTCAATAGTGATGATCAAGTCAGTGAGCTTCTGAAAGACATGAACCAGCTGCTGGATCATGCGCACCGCGCCAAAGCAGGGTATGCGAACCAGGAGAAGGAGATGCGTAATATGCTCTCCAACATTTCGCATGATCTGAAAACGCCACTCACGGTAGTGCTGGGTTATAGTGAGACCTTGCTGCACAGCCCATCATTGACCGATCAGGAACGGAAGATGATGACGGAGAAAATACAGGATAAGGCGCAGGAAGTGCTGCGTTTGATCCATTCCTTTTTTGATCTGGCGAAGCTGGAATCTGGGGATACGGAACTGGTACTTAGTCGAGTGAATATCAGCGAATTATGCCGGTTGAAGATGCTTTCCTTTTATGAAATGTTGACGAATCTTGGGTTGCACGTGGAGCTGGAGATACCTAATGGGGATATCTTCGTGCAAGCGAATGAAGAAGCATTGGACCGTGTGCTGGATAATCTCATTACCAATGGAATGAAATATGGAGCAGAGGGTAAGGTACTGGGACTTTCACTGGATCATTCGATAGGTGGACCTGTGACGTTACAGATCTGGGACCAGGGAAAAGGGATTCCTGAGAGCGAGCATAGTCGTGTGTTTGAACGCATGTATACACTGGAGGATTCCCGCAATCGACTCTATCAAGGCAGCGGCCTGGGGCTGACCATTACGAAACGGCTAATTGAGCGGATGGGTGGAAGTATTCACTTGCATAGTGTGCCACATCAACGGACGGTATTTTCAGTTACCTTAAAGGCTTCGTAGACCCTGCGTTGGCTTGTCCGGACAGACTTAAGGTTTTTGTAAGATTTGATTAATAAAAAAGAAGACTTTTCTCTTTACAATATAGATATAGGAACCCGGACAGGGGACGTAAAGGAGAACAAGACGATGAATTATATCGCACGAACAATAGATGTGACCAAAGTATATGAAGGGGTGGAGGTTGTATCCAACGTCAATATGAATATTAAGCAAGGTGAGATCTATGGATTCCTCGGTCCGAATGGTGCAGGTAAAACAACCATCATGAAGATGCTCACCAATCTCGTCAAACCAACCACAGGAGAGATTGAACTGTTTGGGGAGAAGCTTACGCCGACCTCCTATGAAGTGCTGAAGCGAATGGGCAGTATTATTGAATATCCTTTTTTCTACGATAGGTTGTCTGCTCGCGAGAATCTGGAGCTTCACTGTGAATACATGGGATTCTACAACAAAAAGATCATCGACAACACGATGGAAATGGTAGGGCTGAAGGATACGGGCAAGAAACCGATCAAAGACTTCTCCTTGGGCATGAAGCAAAGGCTGGGATTGGCTCGTGCACTCATAACCACACCTGAACTGCTCATTCTGGATGAACCGATTAATGGATTGGATCCGGTAGGGATCCGGGAAATGCGAGATTTGTTCAAGCGACTTAGTAATGAGTATCGGATCACCCTGTTGGTCTCCAGTCACATTCTTGGTGAGATAGAGCAGATTGCGGACACGGTTGGTGTCATTCGCGGCGGTCGTTTGGTGGAAGAGGTATCGATGGAGAGCATTCGTGGAAGTCAAAATGAGTACATCGAGTTACAGGCAGTAGATATCCGCAAAGCGACCTATGTCATTGAACATCAGCTTGGTTTGAGTAATTATAAACTGGTTGATGACCAAACGTTACGCATCTATGATCCGGGAATTATTCCATCGGAATTAACCACCAAGCTGATTCAGCATGGTATTGAGATCGAATCGATATCCAAACGAGCTCATTCCCTGGAAGAACACTTCATGAAGCTTGTGAAAGGGGATGAAGACGTTGCTTAAACTCATCAGACTTGAGATGCGGAAGCACCGCTTTGCACGTAATTTTGCAGGTGCAGGTATTGCCAGTTTAGCCATTCTTCTTTTCCTGATCATGATTGGATTCGTGGATGTGGGAGCAGAAGATTATGCCTATGCCGATTACCAGACCGCCTTTATGATTATCGATACATTTGTGAGAGCGACCTTTATCATATTTGCCGGAGCTTTAATATCCAAGCTGGTGATCAGTGAGTATAGAAATAAAACGATGAACGTCATGTTCACCTATCCCATCCAGCGTCATAAAATCATTGCTGCAAAATTGATTATCGTGTTTGGTTTTACATTTGTGATGATTATGGTTACCGATCTGTTGATGGGTTCACTGTTGTTGATTGTTAATCATTTCTACTCCTTCATTCCCGGATCATTGACAAATCAGGATATATTGGGACTTCTGGTGAAGTACAGTATGAGTTCTCTATCGGCTGCATGTATGGCACTCATTCCCCTATTCTTCGGTATGCGTAAGCATTCTGTTACCACTACGATGGTCTCGTCCATTTTGCTGGTTTTGATTGTCTGCTCTGGCTTCAACGGGTCGGAAGTTTCCATTCATTCGCTTATTATTATCCCTCTGACCCTTGGAGCAGTAGGGATATGGATTGCTTCAATGTCCATGGTTCGTCTGGAGACAAAAGATGTGAACTGAAACATTCGGAAAACCATGCTCTGTATGGCTTCAGATGCCATTGACATCCGCTCGTACAAGGGATAGGATAATGTCAACTGAGACACGAAGGAGAATGCAACTACCATGACGATTCCAAAAACATTAACAATAGCTGGTTCGGACACGAGCGGCGGTGCAGGTATTCAAGCTGATTTGAAAACTTTTCAGGAGCTGGGTGTGTATGGCATGACCGTACTGACTACGGTTGTGGCAATGGAGCCCGAAACATGGGATCACCAGGTCTTTCCTGTTGATTTAAATGTAGTTGAAGCGCAGCTTCGCACTGTTCTGGACGGTATCGGTTTCGATGCCATGAAGACAGGTATGCTCGGTTCTGTAGATATTATTGAACTGGTAGCAAAACATATTCGCCGCAGCGGTCTGCCACAGATCGTTATCGATCCGGTAATGGTTTGCAAAGGTACAGACGAAGTGCTGCAACCGGAAAATACGGAAGCGATGATCGAATTCCTGTTGCCAGGTGCTGATCTGGTTACCCCTAATCTGTTCGAAGCATCCCAACTGGCGAAGAGTGGACCGATTCGCTCCAAGGAACAGATGGAAGCAGCGGCAGCAGCAATTCATGCCCATGGCTCGAAACATGTCCTGATCAAGGACAGAGGTGTCATTAGCCCTGGTAAAGCAATGGATCTACTCTATGATGGAACCAACTACGAATGGTTTGAAGCCGATGTTGTCGGCTCCGGATATACGCATGGTGCGGGCTGCACGACGTCTGCGGCGATTACCGCTGGATTGGCTCGTGGTCTTTCAGTGAAAGAGGCTGTTCGTGAAGGTAAAGCCTTTGTGACCAAAGCGATTGCTGGCGGATTCCCGCTGAACCGTTTTGTTGGTCCGACACTGCATGTGGCACACCGTCTGGAGCAACAACGCTAAGTGTTACCAGGGAGCGCGCAGTAGCGCATCAATTCTGGATAACACACTTCGATTTCATTCAAGTAGCTGTCAATGAGCAGGAACTTGCTCGTTGATGGCTTCTTTTTCATGCGAATTTTTATAAAAATTAGTAACTTTTGGCTTATATTAATCGTATATATCATGGGAGCATTCCAAAACATGTATGGACACATGAACGACACATGGAATAGGTATGTTAACATCAGAAATCTAAAAAGGAGAGTCGGCCATGATCAGAACAGTGCTTCTGGTGGAAGATGAAAGCCGCATTCGTGAGATTGTGGCCGATTATTTCATAAAAGAACAATGGAACGTCATAGAAGCAGAACATGGAGTACAGGCACTGGAACTGTTGGCTCTGCATGAGGTGGATCTGGTTATTCTGGATGTTTTGATGCCTGAAATGGATGGATGGACGTTATGTGGGCATATTCGATCCCAATCCACCGTACCTATTATCATGCTGACTGCACGGTCCGAGGATGACGATAAAATTCATGGATTTCAGCTGGGCGTAGACGATTACGTTACCAAGCCGTTTAGTCCACGTGTGCTGGTTGCACGTGCAGAGACATTAATGAAGCGTGTTGAAGGTGCAATTGGACGAGAGCAGGGTGTGATTCGCTTCGGACAGGTAACCCTTGATCCATGGGCCAGACGCCTGGAGAAGGACGGAATTGAAGTGGAACTTGCACCAAAGGAATATGATCTGTTGCTTTATTTGGTACGTAATGCAGGCATTGTGTTGTCCCGGGATGCCATTTTGAATCGGATCTGGGGATTTGATTTTGAAGGTGACTCACGTGTTGTGGATACTCACATCAAGAAGTTGCGCAGCAAATTGGGTGATGAAGCCAAGTGTATCCGGACGGTGATTGGCACTGGATATCGTTTCGAGGCAGAAGCATGAGAAGAAATGGCGTAACGATGAAGCTTTTCCTGGTCATGGCAGGATGTCTGGTTCTTCTATATGGTACGACGGTTTTTGCCCAGTTGGTCTGGTTCCCCGACTTCTATCAGCATCAAAAGGTCAGCAGTATGAAGAAAAAGCTGTCCAAGTTCGAACAGCAATATTCCAATGGACATTGGAGTGATTTACAGCTAGCCAAGGAGACCGGGAAATTCATGCGTCAGAATCAGTCACATCTGGTCATTCTGACGAATACCGGAAGACTGGTTAATGACCCGTTCCACATTACGTTGCTTCAGGAAGATGGAAGTCACGTGAAGGTGTCCTTGTCCTTGTTTATCAATAGTGAGAATGCTGGCTGGATTACATCCCATCTGAAATATGGGCAAGAACTGACGGTGAGAGGTCCGGCCAGCGAGTCCATGGTCTATCCATTCAAAATCCAGGATGCCACTTCTGCCGCATGGGGAACAGAAAGCTTTCAGGAATCAATTGAACCGGTAAAGGAATGGTCTGGCGTATTGACTGAGGTAGTTCTTCCCAATCTGGCAACGTGGAGTCAGAGGCAGGGCCTGCTGGTGCAAGCACTGGATAGCCGGTTCCCTTTGTCCACCGAAGACCAACTGGCCTTGGCGAATGGCAAAATGCTCAATGAAGAGTGGATGGATAGCTGGAGCGGTGTTCGCAATGTCATCACCATTGCTCCAGCGCATCGTTCCGGACCCGAGCAACAACTGATCTTCTCGCTCACCTCTCTACAGGAGATGAGGGAAGCGAATGAGGCAACCCGTTTGTTCTATGCGTATTTCGGCATAGGGGCATTTATATTGATTCTGTTGCTGGCGTTACTCCTGTCCCGAATTGTAACGAAGCCGCTCTTGGCCTTGAACCATGTCGCCAAGAAGATGTCTACGCTGGATTTTACGGTGAAATCACCCATCCGGCGTAATGATGAAATCGGCAGTCTGTCTAATAGCCTCAATGCCTTGTCGGGAACTTTGGGTCAGACACTGGAAGAACTGAGGCAGGCCAACACGCAGATGCGTACAGATATGGAAATGAAACAGGAGATTGAACAGCGTCAGCGCAAGTTTTTTGCCGATGCATCACATGAACTTAAGACGCCAATCAGCATTATTAAGGGATATTCTGAAGGGCTGAAGGATGGCGTGAGTGAGAGCAAACGGGAGCGTTACATTGAGATCATTGCCGATGAGGCGATCAAAATGGAAACGATGGTTGAAGAGATGCTGGATCTGGTGCGACTGGAATCCTCAGCGGTTCAATTGAATACGGATGCTGTTGCACTTGCTGACATGATTGAAGATATCGCCGGCCGTCTGGGTCCGCAACTGAAGGACAAAGGATTGGATGTGGTGCTTGTATCCACAACAGAACAGACGGTTGAGGGTGACCGAAGCAAGCTGGAGCAAGTTATTTTCAATATCATGATGAATGCTATACGTCATGCGATACCACATACCGATATAACTATTGAGATTAGCAGGCGTGAAGGTTTTGTCCATATTTCCATTGAGAACAAGGGCGAGCAGATAGCTGAAGCTGAGCGGCAGTATATATGGGAGAGGTTCTATCGGGTAGAGCGCTCACGTAATCGTAAAATGGGGGGGACCGGGCTTGGTCTGGCCATTGCGAAGCAGATTCTTGATCTGCATGGGTGCAGTTATGGAGTGGAGAATACACCGGATGGAGTCCGTTTTTATATTATTTTTCCTAAAGCCTAGTACGAAAGGGAGTCAAATCTTATGAAGTCTTTACCATCGATTTTAACCTTGGGGAATCTGAGTTCAGGCATGTTGGCAGTTATTATGGCTATTCATGGTGAATTTGCCCTGGCTGTGATGATGATATGGGTAGCGATGTTCTTTGATCTGTTTGACGGGTATGCGGCTCGTAAATTGCATTGTGAGGGTGAGTTCGGCAAGTCCCTGGACTCACTTGCGGATGTAGTTTCATTCGGAACAGCACCCGTGCTGATTCTGTACCTGAATTCCATGCTTGAAGTGAGTGTGCTGGGGATGGCCCTGACTGCATTGTTTCCGGTTTGTGGTGCTTTGCGTCTGGCCCGTTATAACTGTCAGAAGACAGGAAGCAGTGGTTTTGTAGGGATGCCGATTACATTTGCCGGAGGTCTGATGTCCTTTTTCGCACTCTGGAGTCCTTATTTCACACAGGGTGTAGCCTATCTTGTCATTATTGTATTATCCGGTCTCATGGTGAGCCAAATCCGATTCCCGTCTCTAAAACAAGTGTTAGCCTCACATGAGAAGGATATTGTGGAACCGAAATAAGGAGCGAGTCAGTATGGAATTTGCAAAAGAATTTATTGGTCAATATGGTTATTTCGCAATATACGGACTACTGGCTCTTGGCGTTATTGGCATGCCGATTCCGGATGAGGTGATGATGACTTTTGTCGGATATCTCGCCTCCATCTCGGTATTGAATTACTCCGTATCCATCGCCGTCAGTTTCGGTGGGGCATTTACCGGCGGATTGCTCAGCTACATGATCGGCAAGAAGGCGGGCAGGCCGCTGGTTGAAAAATACGGCAAGTGGGTCGGCGTCAATGCCAAACGATTCAGCAGGGTGGAGTCGTGGTTTCTCAAATATGGATATTGGTCCATCATCCTGGGTTACTTCATTCCAGGCATTCGTCATCTGATGTGTTGTTTCTCCGGAATTAGCAAGATGGCCATCGGCAGGTACGTCCTCGTATCGGGCATTGGTGCTTTTGTATGGTGTGTTGCCTTTATCTCCATTGGTTTTTATGTCGGTGTACTAACTTAAAATGGGACAGCCTGTTGCAACAACAGGCAAAGATCGAAGACCTCTTGAGTGTAAGGTGGTCTTTTTTGTTTTTCTATATATGGTAGGAGACCTCATTCTAAGTAATTTAATCGACTACAAGCAACTTACCCTTGGAGCTGTAAACTAGCCCGCAAGCTATTTCAAGTAATACTTGTTGATCAATCAGGCTGTGAAGAACTCTTCGAGCATGCTGATCCGTGATTCGCAGGTGTGTTGCTAGTTCCGAGGGGGCGAATGGACGGATGATGCGTCTGGCATAACGAACAGCCTCGGCTTCTAGCCAATTTAAGGATGTCGGAACGTCCGTAGCAATGAATTTTCCCATAAAAGACAGCACAAGCTGCTGGCACCGTTTCGGTTCATCCTTAATGGAGATATAAGTGATCGGCAGAAAAATCCAATCATCCAGCGTTAGCAGACAATTCCGCCAGCATAAATCTTTAAAACGCCGTACATCCAGATCACGGGCATGTGGCCCGTATCCTTGGATTTCAATACCTGCCTTAACGCCGTTACCTGGCATGTATGCAAGATCCAGATATCGATAGCCGTTATGAAAGTCTCGAACTTCCCATTCGGGTTGCAAATGGTTAAAGTTTTTCATCAACGGAAACCAGACTGAACGCAAAAATTCCAATGTGCCATGTTCAAGTCCATTTTCCAGTCTGGACAGCACTCTAGGGTTCGTTTCTTCCTCCAAAAGGGAGTGCATCCAGACTTCGTAAGCCTCATCAAAATCAATGCTCATCGTCTTCATCTCCTCTAAAAATAAAATAAAACGAACGTGAACAGGGCTTCAGGTTGTCATGTGAAAATACAAAAAGCCGCTCCGACCATTTCCAACCTTCGCGTTGAAGGGAAAATGGATCAAAGCGGACTGTTAAGTTTTGAACGGTGACATGCCCTTAACCACTTAAATGAGATTCTTCAATTCCTCGTTCGACTTGTTTTTCCCCTTTTTTGCGTGCAAAGGTGATTTTGAGGAGTGGTGGAGTAACCAGTGTAGTCACAATGACCATGATCACAACGCTCGTGAAGTATTCCGGATCAAGTAATCCGGAAGCAAGTCCCGTTGAAGCGATAATGAGAGCAACTTCACCTCTTGATATCATTCCTGAACCAATGGCCAGTGAAGATGTCATATTAAATCCGGTCAGTCGTGCACCAGCTCCACCACCGACAAGTTTGGTAATAATAGCGATAAGACTGATAACAACAATAAACCAAATTTGTGAACCCACACCATCAAAGGTGACATTTAAGCCAATACTTACAAAGAACACTGGAACAAAAATTCCGTAGGCGATCGGTTCCAGTTTGGTTTCGACTTCATGTTTGAAGTTGGTTTGGGAGATGGCGATACCCGCGGCAAATGCTCCAATGATTCCAGCAACACCCATCCACTCTGCAAAGTACGAGAAGCCAAAACAAATAATTAATCCCGCAGTAATGACGGTCTCGGTTACTTTCAGTGGTGCCATCCACTTCATGATGCGTGGAACAAGGAACCAGCTGGCAGCGATGATGATCACAAAGAACAACAGCTTTTTACCAATAAGCAAGGAGATCGAAGTGTCTCCTCCACCAGTACCCAGCAAGCTCATCATAACGGCAAGAATGACAACGACCAGAACATCATCAACGACAGCTGCTCCAAGGATTGTTGTACCCTCACGAGAGCTGAGTTGATCCATGTCTTTCAGTGTCTGAACCGAAATGCTGACGGAAGTGGCACAGAATAAAAGTCCAAAGAACAGCGCGTGTGTCTGTGACATACCAAAGGCCATGGCGGAACCGTATCCTCCGATAAAAGGCAAAATAATACCGCCGACTGCTACGGCAAAGGCCGCCTTCCAGTTTTTCTTTAATTGCTCCAGATCGGTTTCAAGTCCGGCAATGAACATTAACAGCAATACCCCGATCTCAGCCATATAATGCACAAAATCACTTTGCTGAACCCAACCGAGAATTGCAGGCCCGAGGACGACACCCACAATCAGCTTTCCTAAAACCGATGGTTGACCCAATCTTACGGATAGATCACCAGCAAGTTTGGTAAAGATTAAAATAAGTGCAAGAACCAAAATAAATTCCATAGGTTTACTCCCCTCCAGTAGTAGCGTCTATAGGTTAACCAGCCCAAGGGCGATCCATTCTCAGCTTAAAAAAGACAAAAAGGCACAGAAAGGCATTAGGAAAAGTGCCGTTCTGTGCCTGAAAAAGACAAAGAGGGGCCCTTGGTGACAGGCTCCTCCAGTTTCAACGCGTATGTGATTAATTGCATTAATTATACCACAAATATGGACTTGGGTAAATGGGAGCTGGTTTGGATTTGATTGAAAATAGCCGTAAAGGGGCATTTTATCATGTAGTACTAAGGTTTTTGTTCAGAGTGTTGTCACTTAACAGCCCGGAATTGCCGAGATATAATGATATAGAACATAGAAGTTAGGATATGAGGAGGATTTTGCATTGGGCAAAAATAACAAAGGGGAGCCGAACATTCCATCCCCGACGAGTAATAAAAATTTCGCAGGCATCATTATCACCATTTCCATTCTCGCTAATGTCATTATTTTATTATTGTTCTTCGCACCATCGATTGGTTACAAAGGTGATGTAACCTTTGATATTACGGTGTTGCCGCGGTTTAATGCCGTGTTTAACAGCTTTACCTTCATCTTCCTGCTCGCAGCGCTTATTGCTATTATCAAGCGGAATGTGAAGCTGCACAAACGATTTATTCTTGCTGCATTCTCAACGACACTGTTATTCCTTGTGACCTATCTGACGTTCCATTACCTCTCACCAGAGACGTCCAAATACGGCGGCGAGGGCATCATTCGTTCGATCTATTTCTTCATTCTGATTACCCATAGTATACTGGCAGCCCTGATTGTTCCATTGGCATTGTTCACACTTGTCTGGGGTTGGACGAATCAATTGAAAAAACACCGCAAAATCGCACGTTGGACGATGCCAATCTGGCTGTACGTCAGTTCTACAGGTGTTGTGGTATATCTCATGATGGCACCATATTATTAATGTAATGAACGTTTCACTGTGCTAATTAGTTTGACCTGCGGGTAATGTTTCCATGGAAGGAGGGTTCACGTTTATGTACAGAGTTGTTTTGATTCGCCATGGACAGAGCATGTGGAATGTAGAGAATCGTTTTACCGGATGGACAGATGTGGATCTGACGACGGATGGTTACGGAGAAGCTCGCAAAGCAGGGAAGATCATGAAGGAACAGGGATTTGATTTTGATTACGCCTATGCATCCGTGCTGAAACGTTCTATCCGAACACTCGATATTGCGCTGGATGAAATGGACCTCATGTGGATTCCCATTACGAAGACTTGGAAGCTGAATGAACGCCATTATGGTGCGCTGCAAGGACTGAACAAACAGCAGACGGCTCTGAAGTATGGGGAAGACCAAGTAAAGGAATGGAGACGATTTGTGAACGTATCTCCCCCGGCACTGGACGAAACGGATGACCGTTATGTGCAGGATCTGGACAAGTACAAGCGGCTCGGATGTACCATTCCTTTTACGGAGAACCTGATGGATACTTCGAAGCGTGTACTGGACTACTGGAATGCGGAGATTAAACCGATGGTGTCTGCTGGCAAAAGGGTGCTGATCTCTGCGCATGGGAACACGCTCCGTTCACTCGTCATGCATCTGGACCAATTGTCCGAAGCAGACGTGATGGCGCTCAATATCCCGACAGGCATTCCGCTTGTCTACGAATTGGATGAAAATCTGCATCCCATCGGACACTTTTATCTGACCGCCGATGGTTCTACCTACAAACATGAAGAGATGACCCATGTGGCAACGCCATCTGATTAAACGGGTGTGTGAACGTTTATGCCTCAACAGAGCAAGTGAAGATGACCGCTGAATTTTAATTCAGCGGTCATCTTTTTTTCTGCGATCAAGCTTGCACTTCGTTTCGTTTTGCTCCCACAGGGTAATTGTCAAACAAGACACGATGTACATTTATCCTGAAGGAGGAGAAGCACATGTCTAAAAGAAGAGGAATTATCATGACGGCTATCGGCGCAGGTGTGACTTATCTGATGAGGAACAAACAAGCAAGAGATAAGTTGTTTAGCACTGTCTCGGGTATGATGAAAAACTCCAATTCGTCGTCCAATGGAACAAGTAAAACTAGACCACGCGTGGAAGTGAAATAGATTGCGATAGTTCGTTTATCGTTGAATTAAAATGATGATCATGAGAAACCTGGAGATGAAGTCGTTCCAGGTTTTTTTGTGCAATCAAAAGCAGTCCATTGCTTTTGTGTGTAAAGCGATTTTTGTCAGCAAGAATGATACAATGGATACTTGCAGAACGTATGAAGGGAGATGCAATATGAAGAAAAATCGTCTGGGTACATCCGAACTGATGGTGTCTGAGATTGGGCTGGGATGTATGTCACTTGGAACTGAAATGGAGCATGCTATGGGCCTGATTCATGAGGCTCTGGATCATGGAGTCAATCTGCTGGATACTGCTGATCTGTACGACGCAGGGCGTAATGAGGAAATTGTAGGACAAGCTATTAAAGGGCGTCGGGACCAAGTCATTGTGGCGACCAAAGTAGGTAATCGTCGTATGCCGGGCAAAGAGGGCTGGTCATGGGACCCGTCCAAAGCCTACATTAAGCAGGCTGTACATGAAAGTCTGAAGCGTCTGCAGACCGATTACATCGATCTGTATCAGCTGCATGGCGGGACCTTGGACGACCCCATCGAAGAGACGATTGAAGCGTTTGAGGAACTGAAGAAGGAAGGACTTATCCGATATTACGGAATTTCCTCCATTCGTCCCAATGTGATTCGGGAGTATGTAAAGAGGGCATCCATCGTCAGTGTGATGAACCAGTACAGCATTGCTGACCGCAGAGCGGAAGAAGAAGTGCTGCCTTTATTGGAACAAAAGGGGATCAGTGTAATTGCCCGTGGGCCCGTAGCTAGCGGTGTGCTAGCCGATTCTGGATCTGCCAAGGCAGACAAAGGTTATCTGGACTACACACCAGAGCAACTATATACCATTCGGCAAGGGCTAAGTCGTCTTGTTACGGATCAACGGAGCATGGCTCAGACGGCTATTCGCTACGCATTATCCCATCCTGCCGTAGCAGCTGTTGTCCCTGGTGCCAGTTCAAGAGAACAGTTGCTGCACAATATGGCTGCTTCGAATTCGCCTGCACTCACCGCTGCGGAAATTCAGGAAATACGAGAGCTTAGTCCCGCTAATCTGTACAAGCAGCATCGTTAACTCGGTACAGCCTATTTTCAATTGTAACTATACAAGGTACAATGAAGATCAGCCAAAAAAGGAACATAAAAGGGAGAGAAGACATATGGAAAGAATTCAAAGTGAACAGCAGTATTTGGATACAATCAACTCTGATGGTTTTACCGTCATTAAATTTGATACAACCTGGTGTCCGGATTGCAAAAACCTGGATCGTTTTATCGGGGATGTTATCGACCAACATACGGACAAAACCTTCTATGCCCTGGATGCAGAGAAGTTCCAGCCTTTTGCCGAAGAGAATGGTGTACGCGGGATTCCAAGCCTGCTCGTCTTCCAGAACGGCAAGAAAATCGCACATCTGCATAGCAAATGGGCTAAAACACCTGCTCAAATCTCCGAGTATCTGGAGACGCTTGAATCCAAAGTTTAAGCGAACGAAGGCTCAGCAGTTTGTTTAATTAACTTAGCTAAGGAAACCTCTTCTTGTCACGCGACAGGAAGGGTTTTTCTGCTTCATTCCAGCACGCATGATGTGTATTCAAATCTGCATTCGAAGTGGAGAAACAACGCTTGTTTAGAATTTGTTCAGTGCTCCCATGTATACTGTGAGAACAAACTGAATATTTGGAGTGAACAAGACCCATATGAAGAATGAAATTTTTGAGGAAATGCACCAATTAAGTCACAATGACGACCGGAGATATCGATTGTTGATGATTGGAGTAAAACAACTGCTGCAGGAACAAAAGGAGAATAGATATAATCTGCGTGAGAGATTAAAGAGTCGAAAGAAACACCGGAACATTCAAGTAAAAGAGTGGTACTAGCCAGCCTGCATTTCAGAAGTGAACATAAATATGGATGTCCATAATACATAGTAAACCTAGTCGGCATCACCCATGATCCAATCCGGCAGAGAAGGAAGTAATGAAGGGTCAAACTTCTTCTAATTACAGATATTCCTGTCTCTGAAGCCGTTACAGAATCGTGAAGCAACAGAAACGTAGCTCAGAATATAAAATATGGCGGCCTCACTTCCCAAGGGAAAGTGAGGCCGCCATTGATTTTGCCGTTCTATTTACTTGAGTTGTAATGCTTACATCAAAATAATAAAGAACACGGCTGCCAAGACAAAGCGATATACAGCAAAGACGGTCAGGCTCAATTTTTTCAAAATGGACAGGAACGTCTTGATCGCAAGCATGGCGACGATGAAAGCAGCGATGAATCCAATCGCAAAGATTGGGAAATCACTGCTGTTCAGGTGATCGATACTTTTGTAAAGGTCATATCCCGTAGCACCAATCATAATTGGTACAGACACGAGGAATGTGAACTCCGCAGCGGCTACACGGCTTACCCCTGCAATGAGACCGCCTGAGATCGTTGACCCGGAACGGGAGAAGCCTGGCCACAATGCCAAGATCTGAAATATACCCACCGTGAATGCCTGTTTGTAAGAGATATCGTCAACATCATGGGTTGTAATTCGTTCACTCTTACGGCTCCAGCGTTCGGCCACGATCATCAATATACCACCTATAACGAGGCTGTACAGCACTGTTTCCGGACCAAACAAATGTGCTTTGATCCAGTCGCGGAATACAAGTCCGATGACTACGGCAGGAACCATCGCCAGGAAGATATGTCCCAGATTGAGGCGGCGGGAGTAAGGTCTGCTCCCTCCAGTGAAGCGGAACATATCAATGAATTTGTTCCAGTACAGTACTACAACAGCAAGTACAGCTCCGAGTTGAACAACCACCTCAAACGTTTTGACTGACTCGTTGTCCTCTGATAAACCGAGCAAATGGGCAGTCAGGATCATGTGTCCAGTGGAGGATACGGGCAAAAATTCTGTCAAACCTTCGATGATGCCCATAATAATGGATGATATAATATCCAATTCTCTTCCTCCTTGAAATGCAGGTGACAGCATAGGCTGTCCTGCTTGACCATGCCTGTTCATTTGAACAAGGCTATCACCTATTATGATCACAAATGCACTCAACTTCAACTTATACTTGTAACCATTTGTTTAAAACTATATTGACAAAAACCTAGTTATCCCATAGGATATAAATTAACTGACTGACTGATCAATCGGGAGGGTTACATGAATGACCAAAATCAACGGTTTGGAACCCGGTGAAGAACGGCGGGACCAAATAATACGCATAGCGATGGAGCGTTTTGCAACCCAAGGCTACCATCAGACGAAAATTTCCGATATCGTCCGCGAGGCTGGTGTGGCGCAAGGGACGTTCTACTGGCACTTCAAGAGTAAAGAAGCCATTGCTTCGGAGATTGTCTTAACGGGCAAGGAGGAGTTGCTTGAGGCGATCGGACAAGGGTACCGCAAGGATGCAGGATCGGTAGAAGATATGGTGAAAGCATCGGAAAGGCTGTTCACTGACTTGTTTTTGTTTGCCGCGCAGAATCGCTATTTTATGGAACTGTTGCTCAAAGGCATCGTGACGGAAGAATCCGTACAACGCCTGGTCGAGGAGACACGTAATGCTGTGGAAACTGCGTTTCGTCACAATATGGAACGTGCCATCGAGCTCGGCATGTTGCCTAAGGGCATGGATGTACCGCTTCGAGCAGCGCTATTGGTAAGCATGATTGAAGGCATGATAACACGCTGGTTGTTCGGTTCCGATGAGTTGCACAGCAAGTTCTCAGCCATGACAGCTTCATCGCTGGCAGCTGAGGCAGCAAGCTTTGAGTTTTACGGACTATTAGGCTCGTAAGATTCACATGATTAAACAAATAGCAGGGAATAATGGGTACAACTGCGGTTTAGTCACAATAAATTAACCCAATGCACATCCAGATTAATACACGACTGAGAGGAAGTTAACGTAATGAACAAAACATATGGATCGAAAACTCGTAAAGGCTGGTCTTTGACAGCAATTCTGCTGATGACCGTGCTGGTACTTAGTGCTTGTGGAAGTAAGGCAACAGACAATGGAAGCACAAATGGTGCACAGGCAAGTAATGAATTGGAGCAGATCAAGTCGGCTGGCGTTATCAAAGTGGGCATGATGGGCACATACGCACCGTACAACTTCCTGAACGATAAGAAAGAAATGGACGGCTACGATGCTGATATTGCACGTGAAGTTGCGAAGCGTCTTGGGGTTGAAGTTGAATTTGTATCTCAGGAGTTCTCCGGTCTGACACCAAGTCTGCAAGCCAAAAAGCTGGATGCCATTATCAGCCAGATGACGATTACCGATGATCGTAAGAAAGTACTGGATTTCAGTGATCCGTATATTACGAACCAAGTTAAAATTATTGTAAAAGAAGATAATAACGATATTACCAAGCTGGAAGACTTCAAAGGAAAAACGATTGGCGTAGGTTTGGGTACAAATGATGAATCATATCTGCGCAATGAAGTATTGCCAAAAGTGGGAGACTTCACGATTAAAACCTATGACGATGTCATCTCTTCACTCAAAGATCTGAATGCTGGTCGGATTGACGCAACAATTAACAATATGTATGCACTGAAACCGATTGTGGATGCCAACGGGTTGAATATTAAAGCTGTAGGTGAACCGATTAAGAGTGACCAGGCAGGTATTGCTGTTCGTAAAGACAATCCGGAACTCGTAGCAGCACTGAATGATGCTCTCAAAGGCATGAAAGATGATGGCACGTACAATACCATTTTCAAAAAATGGTTTGGTGAAGAGCCTGCGCAATAACGAACCTGCAAGGCGAAGGGAAGATTTGACCCATGGAACTGGTATTTGAGAATATCCCCTTTTTTCTGAAGGGGGCTTACTATACGCTGTATGTAACTGTGATCTCCATGTTTTTTGCGTTCATCATTGGAGTGCTCGTTGCCATTGCTCGTCTGAAGGGACCGATGTGGCTTAGGTTGATCGCAAGGTTTTATGTATCCATCATGCGGGGAACCCCGCTGCTGGTGCAATTATTCGTCATTTATTACGGATTGGTCGATTATGGAGTGACCTTGGGATCACTCACGGCTGCATGTCTGGGACTCAGTCTGAATGCAGGAGCGTTTCTGTCGGAGACGTTCCGTGGAGCCATTCAGGCTGTACCAAAAGGACAGACCGAAGCTGCATATGCAACGGGAATGACCCCGGCTCAAGCGATGAGACGGATTATCTTCCCGCAGGCTGTGCGCATTGCCATCCCGCCGATGGGTAACACCTTCATTGGCATGTTGAAGGAAACATCACTTGTGGCGGCGATTGGTGTCACCGAGTTATTACGGTCAGCACAACTGCTGGTATCACAATATGCATTGAACATGCCGTTTTATCTGGCCATCGGTGTGATCTACTGGATCATGAGTATCGGCTTCTCGGCCATTCTGGAACAAGTGGAGCGCCGGTTGGCCCGGGCTTACTGAGGGGAGGAGAGAACCGATGATTACAACAACTGGACTTACCAAACGTTTTCAGCAAAATGAAGTACTTACGAACATCGATCTTCATGTCGATGCCAAAGATATTGTTGTATTGCTCGGCCCAAGTGGTTCAGGCAAAAGTACCTTACTGCGCTGTCTGAATGGGCTGGAGGAGCTGTCCGGAGGACAGATCGAAGTCAACGGCATTGTGGTCAACAGCGCAGATCCGCTGCGAGTCCAGCGTGCCCGGGTACTGGAGATTCGTCGCCAGACCGGCATGGTATTCCAGCAATTCAATCTGTATCCGCACAAGTCAGTGCTGGGTAATGTGATGGAAGGTCTCGTTACGGTGAAAAAAATCAAACGGGACGAAGCAGCTGAACGCGGCCGAATTCTGCTGGATCGGGTCGGCTTGTCGGACAAGCAGGATGCGTATCCATCCCGATTGTCCGGTGGACAACAGCAGCGGGTTGCCATTGCACGTGCACTTGCCATGGAGCCGGAAGTGATGTTGTTTGATGAGCCCACTTCAGCTCTTGATCCTGAATTGGTCGGAGAAGTGCTTTCCGTCATGAAGGAGCTGGCAGAGGAAGGTATGACGATGCTGGTTGTGACGCATGAATTGAAGTTTGCCCGTAATGTGGCGAACAAAATCGTCTTTATGGCGGATGGATCGATTGTGGAAGAAGCAAGTCCACAGGCGTTCTTTGAACAGCCGAAGCAAGAACGCACTCGCCGTTTCTTGCAACAGATTACTGAATTTTAAGAAAGAAGGATAACATCATGAATGTAACAACCGTATGGAAAGGCAAACGTGCGTTTACTTCCGAAGGACCCTCTGGCTACGCCGTTGGCATGGATGCCACTGCTGCTTATGGTGGTGACAGCAAGGGAGCTACCCCGATGGAATTGTTACTGGCGGGTCTCGGTGGCTGTATGGGAATCGATATTACGATGATTCTGGACGCATTTTTGGACAAAATTGAATCGATTGAGATTGAAGCGCAAGGCACACGAAGTGAAGAGATGCCCAAAGGCTTCACATCCATTGATCTGATCTTCAAAGTCGATGGGGATATCCCGGATTATCGTATCTGGAAAGCCATCCAGATGGCTGAGGAAAAATATTGTGCAGTTTCTGCTTCGCTGAACGCTGATATTCATCCTAAACTGATCCTCAATGGGGTAAGTACACCTCGTCCTTAACACATATGAGTAAATCTTATACGGAGAAGGCACTTCCAATCTAAACTGTACCCTATAGAGTAGATACTTTAAAAAAGTCTCTCTATGGGGTGTTTTTGTTATATACCATGTACGAGACAAGGACGGAGAACGATTAATGAGTAAGAAAACATTTACAACAAGCGAACTAGAGCAACTTGCTACAAATCCCTATGTGAAGTCTGTTTCGACCAAGGGAATCACTTATACGGACGAGTTCAAACAACTCTTTATTACATTAAATCAGCAAGAAAGGCTGCCTAGAGAGATCTTTGAGACTTGTGGATTTGACGTTCAGATCATTGGAATGACTCGGGTCAAAGCCGCAGCCGACCGATGGAGAGCCAGTTACAACGAGCAAGGGGCTATAGGCTTACAAGATACACGAGGCAAACATTCAGGAGAGTCTCTAAAACGAGAGTTAACCTTGGCAGAAAAGAACGCGAAACTCGAAGCGCAGATTCACCTGCTCCAAGCAGAGAATGAACTCTTAAAAAAGATTCGCCTGGCCGAACGGGGGTGGAACCACGAGTAAAACTAACGCCTAGCCTTCGATACAGGTTAATCCGAACCGTGATTGAGAAATACCATCTTCAGCGAATGGTAAGTGTTCTGTGTGAGACTGCTGGGGTCTCCAAAAGCGGATATTACCGATACTGGAGCACTTCAGCCATTCACAGACGCACGAAGAAGGAACAGGTTGATGAGGAAATAGGTGTGTACATTCGTCAAGCCTTCCAGTTTAAGAAACGTAACAAGGGCGCTCGTTCCATTAAGATGACGCTGCAAGGACAATTTCAGATCATTTGGAATCTCAAGCGCATCCGAAGAATCATGAAAAAATACGATATTGTATGCCCTCATCGACGAGCTAATCCCTACAAACGAATGATGAAGGCAACCCATGAACATCGAACCATGCCTAACCTGTTACAACGCAACTTCAAACAAGGCATCCCGGGCAAAGTACTTCTAACAGATATTACATACTTAAGTTACGGCCAAGGGAAACGCGCCTATCTGTCCACCATTAAGGATAGTTCCACCAATGAAATTTTGGCTTATCATGTGTCGGAGCGAATGACGATGGATCTGGCGACAAACACGTTGCTTCACTTACAGAA
Source organism: Paenibacillus sp. SRL342 (assembly GCF_984798905.1). Lineage (NCBI taxonomy): Bacteria > Bacillati > Bacillota > Bacilli > Caryophanales > Paenibacillaceae > Paenibacillus > Paenibacillus sp. SRL342. The sequence goes on along the minus strand of NZ_OZ481790.1, from coordinate 6,049,904 downwards.
AAATCGCAAATTCAAGAAGAGTCGTAATGCCTTCATTCATTCCGATCAAGGTACGCATTACACTCATCCGGATTTTCAGAAGAAAGTGAAACGGATGGGGCTTGGACAATCCATGTCAAGACGAGGAAATTGTTGGGATAACGCACCGCAGGAGTCGTTTTTTGGTCATTTTAAGGATGAAACTTCCTTAAAGAGCTATGCCACGTTAGACGAAGTCAAACGTGAAGTTAAAGCCTATATGACCTACTATAATCACTATAGATACCAGTGGAACCTAAAAAGGATGACCCCTGTACAATACAGAGATCATCTTCTTGAAGCCATATAGTTTTTTTTAGAAATGTCCTTTACATAGGGTACAGTTTAATCGTGGGAGTGCCTTTTTGGCTTTTCTAACCCATCAACAGTTCGTAAGTAAAGTCAGGCTGGATGTTGAACAAGGTTCCAGATGCCCATGAGCCAAAGGATATAGATTCCGTCCAACTAGGAGTCGCTAAACTTCTGTCAGTAGAAAATAATTCCGTAAGCCTGGTCGCCATGTTAATGGCGGCCTCTTCTACTAGAGGTAGGCTGGCTTGTAGGCCTGGCAATATATTACCCATTGCAATGACAATCCGAATTCTGGCGGTTATGTGGTATGATTAATTCTGAGGACAGGGCATCCTGATCCTGCTGTTTATATGTAAGCGCTTATACAGATGACGGAAGGTGCAGACATGTTGAAAAGGCTGATACGAACCACCAATAATCTCAAATTAAAGCATAAATTGCTCATTTCCTATGTACTGGTTGTCATGATTCCGGTCCTGATTGTTGGTCTTGCTGTGACCAGTTATTTTCGCCAGCAAGCCCTGGACAATGCGATAGGACAGACGATCATCAATGTGGACAAGATCAAGAGCCAGACAGCAACCATGCTGCGTGTACCAACCGATATATCCAATCTTTTAATGTTTAATGCGGATCTCAAGGAGATCGTGAATAAGCGGTACAAGAGCGTTGTGGAGTTAACCTCAGCGTATCTTGCATACAAAGACTTTCAGGAATACAGGCGTTTGTACCGTGAGATAGCCGGCATTCGCTTTTACTCAACTAACCCAACATTGATCAACAACCTCGAATTCATTCCGGTAGACAAGCAGACGGAAGAGAGTTACTGGTACCAACAGGCATTGAAAACAACCAGCATCGGGTGGTTCTACATCCCAGACAAGGAAGATAATCCTGTACACAAGCTCAGCCTGGTGCGCAAAGTACCTTTTGCCGAGTATCGGACAGAGGGCGTGTTGATGATTGTGATCAATCAGGATGAGCTGAACGGATTGCTACGTCAGGAACAGTTCGAGACGATGATTACGGACGAGCAGGGGTATGTGGTTGCAGCCAAGAATACCGAGCTGGTGGGTAAAACGCTGGATGAGCTTGATTTTGGCGTTGATCTGCAGAATCAGGCGAAAGGCACCATAGAGGGTGATTTCCGGGGGGAACCATCTAATATTGTTATTGATGAGCTGGGCCCTGGATCGAGCATGAATAGCCTGAAGGTGATTTCGGTTTTTGCCACCAAAAATATCGTCAAAGACGCCAACACCGTCAGCTTGATTGGCATGATTTTTATTATACTGGTGCTGGTGATCGCCCTACTATTCGTATATATCATCTCGTTCCTCACTTCGAACCGATTGCTCCGGCTGAGTAAACACCTCAACAAGCTTGCATTAGGAGACCTGAACGTGACTTCACGGATTGATGGAAATGATGAGATTGGGCAACTATCAAGACAGTTCAACTATATGGTGAAAAGTATCAATGAACTCATGACGCAGGTGGTAGAAGCGACCGAACAGAACAATCAATTGGAAATCGCACAAAAAGAGATTAAACTGAAAATGATGGCGAGCCAGATCAATCCCCATTTCTTGTTTAATGCATTGGAGTCCATTCGCATGAAAGCCCATATCAAAGGGGAAGCAGAGATTGCCAACATCGTCAGGCTGTTGGGCAAGCTAATGCGCAAGAGTCTGGAGATTGGCAGTGGAAAAACAACCTTCCGGGCTGAACTAGAAATGGTACGTTCCTATTTGGAAATTCAGAAATTCCGGTACGGCGATCGCCTCGCATTCCAGATTCATATCGATCCCGAGGTGGAGAAGATGTACATTCCGCCTTTGATTATTCAACCTTTGGTTGAGAATGCGATTGTCCATGGTCTGGAGAACAAAGAGGGGACAGTCCGTGTTCATATAAGTATTCGTTTAGTTGAGAACATTGTACAGATCCGTGTGGATGACAATGGTGCAGGCATAACGCCAGAACGACTGGCTGAGGTGATGCAGTTTATCTGTGGACCGGAGGAACAGGAGAAGAGTCGGATCGGCATGCGTAATGTACATCAACGCTTAACATTGACGTACGGCGAGCCGTATGGATTACAGATTAAGAGTGTATATGGGGAAGGAACAGAGGTTTCTTTCACTTTGCCAGCAGGAGGGGACCAACATGTATAAAGTATTTTTGGTGGATGACGAACCGAGCATACGTGAGGGACTGACAACCATTATCGAGTGGGAAAAATACGGATTCCAGGTCATCGCTACAGCTGCCAGCGGGCGTGAGGCCATCTCCCGGTTTGAGGAATTGGAGCCTGATCTGACGATTATTGACATTCGTATGCCCGGTATGACCGGGCTGGATGTGATTGAAGAAGTCCGCCGGAATCATCCGGATTCGCACTTTTTGATATTAAGTGGTTACGCGGATTTTGATTATGCCAAAAAAGCCATCAGTTTTGGTGTGGATGGTTATCTGCTCAAACCGGTGGATGAAGAAGAGATTATTGGTGAACTGGAGCGTATTGCTACAATCCTGACCCGTGAACGGGAGACAATTGCACGTCATGCTGGTGAAGATACCGTCTATCGGGAGCATCAGATCGAGGCTTTGCTCTTTGACAGTCTGGAGGGTGCGGGTAGCATGGAAGAAGATAGCTTGGGACTGCACTGGCCTCACTATCAGATTGTGCTGCTGGAGCTGCATGTAGCCCCCGACCTGCAACGGGGAAGTGTTATGAAACGCAAACTGATTGAAGCATTTGACCATAAAGACCGAGGCATTGTATTCTCGTTCCATTCAGGTCTGGGGCTGTTAAGTAAGGAAACAATCACATCCGAGTCTTCTGCAAGAAATCTGTATGATGAGCTGGAAGGACTGTTGGGAGAATGGGAGGTTCACATGTACGGTGCTGCGGGAGAACCTGTACATTCCACTTCTGAAATTGCGCGGTCATACACACAGGCGAATCGTTTACTCGGGGAACGCTTCTTGTTCACGGAGCAACGCATCATTTTGTGGAATGAAGGCAGCGAAAGCGTTGTTAAGCCAGAAATTGAAGCTGTGGACGGAGCCCATGAGCCAGTTGAGGACGAACTTGCGGACAAGCTGTATTATGCGTTAGACATCCGAAGTAGTGAGTCCGTTATGCGAGTACTGGGTGAGATGGAAGAGCGCCTGGTTCCATATCACCGAACAGAGCAAGCGATCAAGACGGCGTTCTCACAGGTATTTTCCCTGGCGTTCAACAAGCTTGCAGCGACGAATCAACATATGCACTCCATTATGCAGGAACATTCGGTTCTGATTAATGAAGTCTATCATCAATTTACGATGTCTGACCTCAAAGTCATGGCAGCGGAACATTTGAATCGACTTATTCAACGTATGGGTGGAGGAAGTAAGGATACTGTATTAAAACAGATGATTGAATTTATCCAGCGTAACCCTGGCGAAAATCTCAAGCTGGAGGTACTTGCTGAAGTATTCAACTATAACAGTAGTTATCTTGGCAAGTTGTTCAAGAACCATACAGGAGAGTACTTTAATGTATTTCTGGACAAGGTCCGTATGGAAAAGGCCAAGGAATTGCTGGATGAAGGACTCAAGGTCCATCAGGTTGCGGCCAGAGTGGGATATGCGAACGTGGACTATTTCCACGGTAAGTTCAAGAAGTATGTAGGTGAATCCCCTTCCGCGTACAAACAGGCCAGAAACCAATCATCAATTAAAGGAACGGCTACGGATATAAACGAGGAATAAGTATGGAGTGCGGGGCCTAGCCCTTGCCTATTGTGTAAAACGTTTTCGGTATTGCTGAGAAATTCCCAGATTCATCATATTGTCCATGCACTTCCCATGATAAGCAATGGTCACGGAATGTTTCACATTTTAGACTGGATTTACAAGAATCCAGTTGAAGGGATGGCTATACGATATGAATGTATCTGATATAGGCGCTGTACGTCAACCATTGAACTTAAATGGAACATGGCAGTTTTGTTTGGATCTGGAGTCCGATAAACTCGTTGAACAAGAGATATTACCGCCATCACAGTGTGAAAACACATCATGGGAGACCATTCAGATTCCCGGTTCATGGGAAGAGCAAGGATACGGAGATGAGCCTGAATACGAAAGGCTCGATACCTGGACAAAGGTACGCGAGTATGAAGGCTCAGCCTGGTATGCTCAGGATGTCCATGTTCCATCAGAGGATCCCGGATGCCACTATGTATTCAGATTGGAAGGTGTCCGATGGACAACGCATCTCTGGATCAATGGACAGTATGCCGGGCAGCAGGATAGTCTGGTGAATCAACAGAAGTGGGATGTCACTTCTCTGGTGAAGCAGGGAGAAGTGAATCGTGTGGAGATCCGCGTGGATAATACGATGAAACTTCCGCTGGCGGGTAGCCATATTCATTCATTGCATACGGCCACAGCCTGGGGGGGAATCACAGGTGGTGTTTATCTGGACAGTATGCCTCCCTGCCGATTACAGACGTTACGTATTCAACCAGATGCTGAGAACGGAACCATTCTGGTTGATTGTACTGTAAGCGCTCCCGCAAATGAATCGGCTAGATCAATGCAATTACATGTGGATATCCAGCATCCGGACGGCACATGGCTTAATCGATATAGTTGTAATGTGAATCTGAGTGATCCATCACATGTGGATATAAGCTCAGCAGGTTTAACTGAAATCAACGCTGTAATAGAACAGTGGCAATTGGAACTTGGAACAGAAAAGTCTATCGCAAAATGGTCGGATGAATCCCCTGAATTATACAAGGCAGTGATCCGTCTCCATGAAGGTGAACAGGAACTGGATCGACTGGAGCAATCATTTGGTGTACGCTCCTTTGCAACAAACGGGAAGCAGCTTGAATTGAATGGGACACCAGTATATCTGCGTGGGTACGTCGATTGCTGTATCTTCCCACTGACGGGTTATCCCGTCTGGGACAAGGAGCATTATCTTCAGCAGTTTCGAATCGCCAGATCGTATGGTTTCAATCATGTCCGACTGCATGGGTGGAGCGCGCCGGAGCCTTTCTGGGAGGCGGCTGATGAAGTCGGCATGCTGGTACAGGCAGAACTTCCCCATTGGTCTCGTTTCTTTGAGCAATCGGATCAGTCTGCGCCAGCTGAAGTGTTGTCCTATCTGACACAAGAACTGGACGGGTTGCTTCAGTCGCTGCATAGACATCCTTCATTCGTCATGTTCTCCATGGGGAATGAACTCATTGGCCCGAATGGTCACCCTGAACTCAATGCATGGGTATCGAGGGCAAGGGATATCGACCCAACCCGGTTATATACGGACAATACAGGTTTTGGACAACTTCCGGCGCAAGGGCGGGAAGGTGATTATTATATCCAGTCGTTGAACTGGCATCCCCCCCTGGAATCCGCATACTCAGCTGTGCCGGATACCACGCTGGACTATCATGCAGTCACCCGGCTTGCGGAGCATCCCGTCATTGGGCACGAACATGCACAGTACACCATGTATGTGCGGCCCCAAGAGCGAGCCAAGTATACTGGCGTATTGCGTCCTAGCTGGTTACGACCGATCGAAGAATCGTTAACTAACAAAGGAATGATGGAGGACCTCGAGCATTTTCAACAGGTCAGTGGTACCCATCTGGTACGTTCCTTAAAAGAAGCCATGGAGCGAATTCGGCGAACACCGGACGCTGCGGGGGTACAGCTTCTGGACATTCGCGATTTTCCAGGGCAGGGACATGCTACGACGGGCATTCTTGATGTATTTTGGGATGACAAAGGCATTACAACACCAGAAGAATTCATGCGTTTCAACGCAGATGTGGTGCTGTTATTAAGCTGCAAGGAGCGTACATTTTACGCCGGAGAATCCATTCATGTCGATGTACGCATCTCTCACTACGGTAAGGAGCCGCTTGAGGACGCGCTCATTCAGTGGAGGTTAATAAGCGATGATGTGATACTCACTGAAGGAGAATGGAAGACCGGAGATATCCAATGTGGGTCCGTCATGTCACTGGGAAGCATCGTCGCTACAGCACCTCGGGAAGCAGCAGCGGCTTTTCGGATTGAGGCGGAGTTGATATCAGGCGATTTGGAAAGAACTGTAGCGAATGTATGGCATGGCTGGTCGTTTCCTTTTTATCAGTCTCATCCGGGTTCGAATCGGTTCTGGAATACCGTGGCAGAGCTGCAGCCACTTCTCGGGGAAGCACAACATGATGGCGTAGATCGCATCGATGGATTTCAGTTGTTGAAAAATCGGGAGATTGACTTGGTGATCGTTCAGTCGTTAACACCCAATGTCGTTGATTATGTGGTCAACGGGGGGAGTGTTTGGCTACAGTCAACCGCAGAAGGGTTATATGATTCAGTGAAGACCAAGTATCTGCCTGTATTCTGGAATTACCTGATGTTTGCTACACAGCCTGGTGCAACGATGGGCATGTATTTGAGAGAACAGCTAGCACTACTAGGGTCCTTCCCGCATGATGGGGCTTCGGACTGGCATTGGTATCACTTGGTGAACGGTACACCAGCGATATGTTTGGATACGTTGCCCGGGGTGGAGCCGCTGATCGAAGTGGTGGACCATTTCCATCGGGCCAAACGACTCGCTTATGCCTTTGAGGCAAAAGTAGGGAAGGGTAAGATTTTGATATCCTCACTTCCGTTTGCCAACCTGGCTTTAATGAAGCGTCCAGAAGTCGCCTTTTTATTTCAGGAGATACTTGCGTATCTGCATGGAGATCAATTCCGTCCAGCAACCTCCATATCCGTAGCGCAATTACTCGGCATCGTTAAACTGCAAACGATTCAATTCACATTGTAATTATAGGGACCCGAAAGGGTCCTTTTTGTATGCAATCAGTTTGAAGTAAACGATTTCTATAAAACGTTTTCGAAATTTACCAATTTAGATAATATATTACCTTAATATAACTTTTGTTTCATTTAAAAGTAGAATTTATCACTGATTTTAACGAATTAATGTCTGATTATATATGTCTATATCTAATTTTTATATGATTTTCTCTAAAATCCAGATGGTATTTTGAAAACGCTCTATCGGGTATGATTATTTTATAAAACAGAGGAGGGGGAACGGAGATGGAAACGCTAACAAAAAAATCCGCTTCCGCGAACAGAAGCAGTGACCCCAAACCGCCTTTAAAGAATCGGCGGAACGGAATTTGGGACAGAATGAAACAGCAGAAATATCTCTATCTCATGTCATTGCCATTCGTAGCTTGGGTTTTCGTTTTTAACTATCTGCCACTATGGGGATGGACGATGGCTTTCCAAAATTATAAACCTGCCAGATCGTTTGGTGATCAAGAGTGGGTTGGTTTTAAACACTTTGTAGAGCTGTTCAGTGATGATCGTTTCTATCTGGTACTTCGAAATACACTTGCAATGAGTTTGATGGGACTGGTTGTCGGTTTTATCGTACCGATATTCTTCGCTATTCTCTTGAATGAAATGAGAGGCATGTTCTTCAAACGTGCCGTGCAAACGGTATCATATCTGCCTCACTTTGTATCCTGGGTCGTTGTGGCAGGTATTATCACCAAGATGCTCTCCACCGATGGCGGGATTATCAATGATCTATTGGTAGGACTGAACATTATCGATCAGCCGATCCAATTCATGGCCAAGGGGAACTTGTTCTGGTACATTGTAACCGCTTCAGATATGTGGAAGGAAACCGGTTGGAATGCCATCATCTATCTGGCGGCGATTACAGGTATCGACAATGAGCTGTATGAAGCTTCCCGTGTAGATGGAGCCAACCGCTGGAGACAGATGTGGCACATCACGCTGCCTGGCATACGGACCACGATTTCCGTACTTTTCATCATGTCAATTGGACATCTGATCAGTATCGGTTTCGAGAAGCAATTTTTGCTACAAAACAGTCTGGTCACAGACTACTCGGAAGTACTTGATCTATACGCGCTCAATTATGGTTTGAATATGGGACGATTCTCATATGGTACAGCCATAGGTATATTCAACTCCGTTGTCAGTATCATCCTTCTGTTTACTGCGAACGGCTTGTTCAAAAAATTCACAAAAGAAAGCATCATGTAGGGAGGGGACGACATTATGGCGAACAAAGCATTCAATGCTACTCGGGGCGATAAACTGTTCGATATATTCAACATCCTCGCGATGACCATGGTGCTGGTTGTAACACTTTATCCATTCCTTAACGTACTAGCCATCTCACTCAATAACTCGACAGATACAGTACGTGGCGGAATTTACTTGTGGCCTCGCGAATTCACATTACAGAATTACAAAACGATTTTCCAATATGATGGATTGCTACAAGGTTTGCAGATCTCCATTCTGCGTACACTTGTAGGTACCGTGCTCGGATTGATCAGTTCATCCATGATCGCCTTTACACTGAGCAGACCTGACTTTGGACTTAGAAAATTTGTATCCACAACACTCGCACTCACGATGTATTTCTCCGGTGGTCTGATTCCGGTATACATCCTGATGCGTGACTTGGACCTGATCGGTACATTCTGGGTATATGTATTGCCTGGCATGATCAGTGCATTTAACGTGTTTATCATCCGTTCATTCATTGATGGCCTGCCATACTCATTGCAGGAATCCGCGAAGCTGGACGGAGCGAATGACTTTACAATCTACTACAGAATCATCTTGCCACTGTGTAAACCAGTGCTTGCTACCATCGCATTGTTCCTGGCTGTAGGTCAATGGAATGCGTGGTTTGATACGTACCTGTATAATGGTTCAAAGGCACATCTGACCACGCTCCAATATGAGCTGATGAAAGTATTGCAAAGTACGCAGCAAGGCTCAGGTGCTGGACGAAATGCCAATGATATGGCACAGCAAATGACACAGATTTCACCGGAATCGATCAAAATGGCGATTACGATCGTTGTAACGGTTCCAATCCTCATTGTATATCCATTCCTTCAGAAGTACTTTGTTGGCGGTATGACACTGGGCGCAGTAAAAGGTTAAACAATTGGGTACAGGCTGCCACATAGAGCGGCCGTACATCTACAAACAAATGAAGCATCAGGATACCCGAAGCGCAGCCATTTGGTCTGCGCTTCACCGTATAGGGCTGCGGTGTGGTATTCATGAAGCTATAGACAGGGACAAAAAAGTCCCGGACAAACAGACATATGAAACAGGGAGGATTACCATTATGGCAAGTTCCAAAATGAAGATTGCACTGGCACCAGTGCTTGCAATGTCTTTACTCGCAGGTTGCGGTGGAGGAAGCGGCAGTGATACGTCGTTCAAGGATACAAGCGCAGAGACAACTCCACTTACTTTTGATTTCTTTAGCGTTGACCCCAGTCCGAACTGGAATGGCATGAAGGATGAAGTAGGTAAAGTCCTTACGGAAAAAACAGGGATAACCCTTAACGGTGAATTTGCCGTTAGTGGTGGTCAAGATAAAATATCCTTAATGGCGGCGAGCGGAGACTATCCGGATATTGTCTCCCCCAAAGGAGAACTCAGCAAACTGGTGGATGCCGGAGCAATGCTCGATCTGACAGATCTGATCGACCAATATGCTCCCAATCTGAAGAAGCTGTATGGTAATTACATGGACCGGTTGAAATACAGTAATGAAGATCAGGCTATTTATGTGCTGCCGACGTATTATGCGGTAGACCAGAAGTACTTTGATGCAGGTGGTGGATTTGGTATTCAGCACCGTGTACTGAAAGAACTCGGATACCCTGAAGTGCGTACACTTGAGGATTACGAGAATGTATTGAAGGCGTACAAAGAGAAACACCCAACAATTGATGGTCAGCCAACAATCCCGTTAACATTGGACGCGGATGATTGGAGAATCATGATTACGGTAACGAACCCTGCCTTCCAGGCAACAGGTGCTCCGGATGACGGTGAATACTATATCGATCCAGAGACGTATGAAGCAAGTCTGCATTACAAACGTCCAGAGGAAAAAGAGTACTTCCGCTGGTTGAACCATATGTATAACACTGGATTGCTGGATCAGGACAGCTTCATCCAAAAAACAGACCAATACAAATCCAAAATTGCAAGTGGACGTGTTCTGGGTGTCATTGACCAGGATTGGGGTTATTCCGATGCAGAAAATGCACTGAAATCTGCGGGCAAGGATGAAGCAACGTATTCACACTTCCCGGTAACCCTGTCCGAGGATATCAAGGATCATGCTTACCAAGATCCAGGTTTTGTATCCGGTTGGGGTGTAGGGATTACCACATCGAATCCTGATCCGGTTCGTACGATCAAATTCTTCGATTACCTGGCTTCTGAAGAAGGGCAAGTGCTGATGAACTGGGGAATTGAGGGCAAACAGTACGAAGTGAAGGACGGCAAACGTGTCATTCCTGCCGACATTCTGGATCAGAAAACCAATAATGCAGCCGTATTCCAGAAAGAAACGGGTATTGGACTGTACACCAATATGTCTGGTCACTATGGAGACGGTGTGAAGGATTCAACGGATAACTACTACACTACGAATTTCCCTGAACAGATCGTGGCAGCATATTCCGATGCAGAGAAAGAAACACTCAAAGCTTACGGTGCTACGACGTGGAAAGATCTGTTCCCGAGTGAAGACGAGTTCCCGATCAAACCATGGGGAGCAGCATACAATCTGCCAACACCAGGTGACTCCAACTACAACGTCATCTTCAAGAAAACACAGGATATCATTCGGAAACGTATCCCGGAAGCCATCCTGAGTACTCCTGAGCAGTTCGATGCCATCTATGATGGCATGATTGATGAAGTGAACAATGCAGGAGCAGAGGACATGGAGAAACAATACACAGAACTCGTTCAAAACCGTGTTCAATTGTGGAGCGGTGAAGAGACTAAATAAGCTATCGATTGAATGGATTCAAACCGAGAAAGAACCCGGATAACCGGGTTCTTTTTTATAACTAAAACGTTTTCTAAAAAACGTTTTCAATTTTATAAATTCACTATTGACAAGGGATATAGGAGCGATTATTATTCAATTATGAAAGCACTTACATTGTCCCGTACATCAGAGAAAAACAACATACATCATTCTCATTTATTCAAGGGGAATTCCAGAGGGTGACGAGTAAATTAAGGTGTGTGAAGATCCATTCACCGTTTTAAAGAAAACGCTTCTAATGTTATAAAAACAAGAAAATTACATTTGTTTCATCTGGTCACGGTATGTGCAGGTCAGCCTGTTATACAAATATACAGCTTCATTAATATCCATAAGGGGGATTACACATGAAGGGCAAAACACCAAAAACATTCGCAATGCTTCTGTTAGCCAGTGCACTTGCAATTACAGCAGGATGCAGCGGCAGTGGAGGAGGAACTAACGCTTCAGAAAAGCCGGTTGATTCCGGAGATACAACCACTCCAGTGACCTTTACATTCTTTGGTGCAGATGCAAGTCCAAGCTGGAACAACATGAAAGATGCAGTGGGCCAAGAGATTACCAAAAGAACAGGTGTTACAATTGAAGCAGAATACGATGTGAACAATGGTGGCGACCAAAAGATACCTTTGATGGCTGCCAGCGGTGATTACCCTGATATTATCTTTCCTAAAGGTAACCTGTCGAAGCTGGTGGATGCAGGCGCAATGCTGGACCTGACTGACCTGATTGAGGAACATGCACCTAACCTGAAAAAGATATATGGCGATCAGATGAATCGTTTGAAATACAGTCTGGAAGATCAAGCGATCTATGCTATTCCAACCAACATGGGTGTAGATAACGTTGCTTTTGATGCAGGTGGTGGATTCGAAATTCAGCAAAGAGTGTTGAAAGAACTGGGATACCCAGAAGTGAAAACACTTGAGGATTACGAAAACGTTCTTAGATCGTATTATGAAAAGCATCCAACGATTGATGGTCAACCAACCATTCCACTGACACTCAATGCAGATGACTGGAAGATCATGATCACGGTAACGAACCCGGCCTTCCAGGCAACAGGTGCACCGGATGATGGGGAATATTACATTAATCCTGAAACGTATGAAGCGATGCTTCACTACAAACGTCCAGAGGAGAAAGAATACTTCCGCTGGTTGAACAAAATGTACAATGAAGGCCTGCTCGACAAAGATACTTTTGTACAAAAAGATGATCAATACAAATCCAAAATCGCCAGTGGCCGTGTACTTGGTCTGATCGACCAGGACTGGAACTATGGCGAAGCTGAGAACGCTCTCAAGGCAGCAGGCAAGGACGAAGCCACATATGCTCACTTCTCCGTGTCCCTGAATAAGGACATTGTGGATCATACATTCCAGCCAACAGGATTTGACGGTTATGGCATCGGGATTACAACTTCGGCCAAAGATCCGGTACGGATTATCAAATTCATGGATTGGCTCGCTTCCGATGAAGGCCAGGTGTTGAGAAACTGGGGTATTGAAGGTGAACACTACAATGTAGAAAATGGCAAACGTGTGATTCCTGACGATGTTCAGGAACGCAAAACAAATGACAACTCCAATTTCACGAAAGAAACAGGAGTTGGGTTGTACAATATTTTCAGCGCAAGATACGGTGATGGTGTAAAAGATTCTACAGACAACTACTATACAACGAACTTCCCAGAGCAGATCCAAGCAAGCTACACACCGGCTGAGAAGGAAACGTTGAAAGCATACGGTATCACAACATGGAAAGATTTCTATCCATCCGAAGATGAATTGAAACTGAAAGATTGGGGCGCAGCGTATAATATGCCTGTACCTTCTGACACAGACTACAACGTAACATTCCAGAAGACACAGGATATCATCCGCAAACGGATCCCAGAAGCGATCCTTGCCAAACCTGAGAACTTTGACAGCGTGTATGACAGTCTCCTGGCTGAACTTGATAAAGCAGGTGCAGTAGAAATGGAGAAACAATACACGGTTTGGGTGAAAGAACGTGTCTCCCTGTGGACTGGAAAAGATGTGAAATAAGCTTGAAAACAAAGCATTAAAGTTAAGGATTTTCATTGCAAAAAAGCTCTTGAAAAAGGGCTTTTTTTGTTGTTGACGTAAGGTGGTGATAGCAGTATAATCTATCATGTAAGCACTTTCAGTAAGCGGTTTATTTCATTTCCGAAAACGTTTTACGTCTGTTAGAAGAATAATCTTCTTTTTACAGAATCGAAACGTCAGCTTCACTAAAAACGTCGGAATGAATGAACTCGAAAGCGTATTCAAAAAAAGTGGTATCCTCAGGCATAAAGCCTGTTATACAGATAAAACCTTCATAAATAATAGGGGGAACTAGACAATGAGAGGCAAAATGAAAGGCAATACACCCAAGACGTTTGCAATGTTGATGCTCGCAAGTGCAATGTTGGTTACAGCTGGCTGCGGGAATTCGGGAACCAAAGAGACTTCGGAGTCCAGCGGTACCGAACCCATTACAGTTACGTTCTTCGGAGCGGATGCTAGTCCCACCTGGAACAAGATGCAAGATGCTGTTGGTAAAAAGATCACGGAGCAAACAGGCGTTACAATTGAAGCTGAATATGATGTAAATGATGGTGGTAACCAGAAGATTGCACTGATGGCTGCCAGTGGTGACTTTCCGGATATGATTTACCCTAAAGGTAACTTATCTAAGCTTGTGGATGCAGGCGCGATGCTGGATCTCACGGATCTGATTGAGGAGCATGCTCCCAATTTGAAAAAAATCTATGGGGAACAGATGAACCGTTTGAAATACAGTCTCGAAGATCAAGCGATCTATACCATTCCAACCAATATGGGTGTCGATAATGTTACGTTTGACGCTACAGGTGGATTCGAAATTCAACAAAGAGTATTGAAAGAGCTTGGATACCCTGAAGTGAAGACACTTGAGGATTACGAGAATGTACTCAGAGCCTATTATGAAAAACATCCAACGATTGATGGTCAACCAACCATTCCATTAACATTAAATGCAGATGATTGGAAAATCATGATCACGGTAACGAATCCAGCTTTCCAGGCAACAGGTGCACCGGATGATGGTGAATATTACATTGACCCTGAAACGTATGAAGCAAAATTGCACTACAAACGTCCAGAGGAAAGAGAATATTTCCGCTGGTTGAATAAAATGTACAATGAAGGCCTACTGGACAAAGATGCATTTGTTCAAAAGGATGACCAATACAAGTCCAAAATTGCCAGTGGTCGTGTCCTCGGTCTGATTGACCAAGAGTGGAACTATCAAGAAGCGGAGAACGCACTTAAATCATCTGGCAAGGATGATGCCACATACGCTCACTTCTCTGTATCACTTAACGATGAAATTGTGGATCACACGTTCCAACCAGCCGGATTTGACGGTTATGGCATCGGGATTACAACTTCGGCCAAAGATCCAGTGCGTATCATCAAATTCATGGATTGGCTTGCTTCCGATGAAGGACAAGTTCTGAGAAACTGGGGTATCGAAGGTGAACATTACAACGTAGAAGATGGTAAACGCGTGATTCCAGATGACGTTCAGGACCGCAAAACGAATGACAACTCCAATTTCAGTAAGGAAACAGGAATTGGGATGTACAACGTATTTAGCGCAAGATACGGTGATGGGGTAAAAGATTCAACGGATAACTATTACACAACGAACTTCCCAGAGCAGATTGTAGCTGGTTACACAGCTGCAGAGAAAGAAACACTGAAAGCTTACGGTATCACGACTTGGAAAGAGTTCTATCCGGCTGAAGAAGATCTGCCAGTTAAGGATTGGGGCGCAGCGTATAACATGTCCGTACCTTCCGGTACAGACTATGAGGTAACGTTCCAGAAAACACAGGATATCATCCGTAAACGGATTCCGGAAGCTGTTCTGACTACACCAGCAAACTTTGATGCAACCTATGATGCTTTACTGGCTGATTTGGACAAAGCGGGTGCAGTTGAAATGGAGAAACAATTTACGGTTTGGGTTAAGGAACGTGTCTCTCTGTGGACAGGAAAAGACGTAAAATAACATGGATTGTCTGTGATCCATGGTTAAACAAGGAAAGGGCTCTATATGGGGCCTTTTTTTTGTGTAATGATGTGATGATTTGCATTGACGCAAATTTTGAAATCACATATAATTTTATTATTGTAAGCACTTACCGAAAACGTTTTATGACATAAGGAATATACAGCTGATTCAGGAACAGGAGCTAATCATGTCCCAACACAATAACCAAACTAAAATCAATCGTCTATGGTATCAACAACCGGCAAAACGCTGGGAAGAAGCGCTCCCCATCGGGAACGGCCGTCTTGGAGGCATGGTGTACGGTGGCGCAGCAGATGAACGAATTCAGCTCAATGAAGATACATTATGGTCAGGATTTCCACGGGATACGATTCAATACAGCAGCCAGCGGTATTTGAAACAGACACGTGAGTTGATCCTGTCCGGACAATATGGTGAAGCTGAGGATTTGTTAAACCGTGAAATGCTCGGTCGTGATGTAGAGGCCTATCAGCCAATGGGTCACTTTCTATTGCACCATGAAGGTCTGGATGATCTTTCATATGATGCATTTGAACGGGAACTTGATCTGGAATCGGGTATTGCAACCACGACGTACTCATGGGAAGGAATTCGTTACGTACGTGAAGTGTATTCCAGTGCTTCGGATGATCTGATGGTCTGCACATTAACTGCTGATCAGAAGGGCGCTGTGAGTGTAAGTGTTACGCTAGACAGTCCCCATCCTTATCGCGTTGAGACTTCGGGAGATGCACTAACCATGTTCAGTCGGTGCCCAAGTCACGTGGAGTCCAATTACTTCAGAGATCACCCGGAATCCGTCCTCTATGAAGAGGATCGGGGAACGGCTTATGCTGTCCGTGTAGCATTCACGGCATCTGGCGATCAGGTGAAGGTCTCCAATCTGGAAGGCAAGTTACATATTCAGGGTGCTGACCAGGTTGTTTTCTATCTGGCAGCGGCTACCTCCTTTGAGAGTTACGATGTGTTACCTCTGAAGGATCATCCTGTATTGGAAGAGGAATGCAAGGAGTTGATCTCCAAAGCGATCACACATGGCGTGGAAGGCCTTCGTGACCGACATATTCAGGATCATAGTGCGCTGTTTAACAGAGTCTCTATTGATTTAGGGGTATCGGCTAACGCCGAATTACCTACAGATGAGCGGCTGCAGGCTTATCAGGCAGGGCAACAAGATCCTGGACTGGAGGCACTTTATTTTCAATATGGAAGATATCTGTTAATGGCTAGTTCGCGTCCAGGCAGCCAGCCTGCCAATCTGCAGGGAATCTGGAACCATCAGGTAGAGCCGCCATGGCATAGTGACTACACAATCAACATCAACACGGAAATGAATTACTGGCCGGCAGAAGTCTGCAATCTCAGTGAATGTCATGAGCCGCTGTTCGATATGCTGACAGATCTCAGTGATACAGGGCGCAGAACAGCACGGATTCTCTACGGAGCCCGTGGATGGACTGCGCATCATAACGTGGATATCTGGAGAACCACCACACCTACAGGCGGAGACGCGAGCTGGGCATTCTGGCCAATGGGCGGCGTTTGGCTGACCTCGCATCTATGGGAGCATTACCAATTTACCGGGGATCAGCGTTTTCTTGAGAAACGTGCGTATCCCATCATGAAAGAGGCTGCCTTGTTCTGTCTCGACTGGTTGGTGGAAGGACCTGACGGTTATCTGGTCACGATTCCATCCACTTCACCAGAGAACAAGTTTCTCACAGATAATGGGGAGGCACGCAGTATATCCATGGCTTCAACGATGGATATGACGTTAATTCGTGAACTGTTCACCCGCTGTATTGAGGCCGCGAAGCAATTGAATCTAGATGAGTCATTGGCGGGCGAGTGGGGGGAGGCTCTGGACAAACTCTATCCATTCCGAATTGGAAGCGAAGGACAATTGCTGGAGTGGTTTAAGGATTTTGCCGAATCCGAGCCAGGGCATCGTCACGTCTCCCATCTGTATGGACTGTATCCGGGAGAGCAGATCAATCGAGTACACACACCGGAATTGGTAGAAGCAGCACGGGTATCGCTTGAACGTCGTATCTCACAAGGTGGCGGGCATACAGGATGGAGCTGTGCATGGTTGATCAATCTGTATGCACGACTGCTGGATAGCAGCCAGGCACATCAGTTTGTGCGCACGTTGCTGGCCCGGTCCACACATCCAAATCTGTTTGATGACCATCCACCATTCCAGATCGATGGTAATTTTGGAGGTACGGCCGGAATCGCGGAGATGTTATTGCAGAGCCACTTGAACGAGTTACATTTACTGCCGGCACTACCCGAACTCTGGACTCAAGGTCGAGTTGAAGGGCTTCGTGCAAGAGGTGGTTATACGGTAGCCATAACGTGGACGGACAACAAGCTTGCTTCAGCGGTTATTAAGGCAGATCGAAGTGAGTCGCTTACCCTTCGCAGTGCTTATCCGCTACGCGTGGAAGGACATGAACAAGCCAAGGCAGAGCTTACGCCTCAGGGCGATTATGTAATTATTTTAACGATGACCGTAGGACAGACGATCCGCGTGTCATCATGAGACGGAGGAGCCAACCATGACCATTTTTAAATTTCCGCAAGATTTCCGCTGGGGGACAGCAACAGCTTCCTATCAAATAGAAGGAGCGGCACAGGAAGGTGGACGCGGGGTATCCATCTGGGATACGTTTGCGCGCACACCTGGCAAGGTATATAACGGAGACAATGGGGATGTCGCATGTGACAGTTACCATCGTTACGAGGAAGACATCGAACTGATGAAGAAACTCGGGATTAATACGTACCGGTTCTCCATTGCGTGGCCGCGCATTATTCCTGACGGAGATGGGGAGATCAATCGGGAAGGACTGGACTTCTACCATCGCTTCGTGGATGCATTGTTAGAGGCTGGCATCGAACCGTTCCTCACGCTGTATCACTGGGATCTTCCACAAACGCTGGAGGATGACGGGGGTTGGGGCAACCGAAGAACGGTAGACGCTTTTGTGAAATATGCCGAAGTGATTTTCAAAGAATTCTCGGGCAAGATCAACTTTTGGCTGACATTCAATGAACCATGGTGTATCGCGTTCCTGTCGAACCTTCTCGGGATTCATGCGCCAGGAAACAAAGACCTGCAAACGTCAATTAATGTGGCTCATGGATTGCTGGTTGCTCATGGTAAAGCCGTTCAATCCTTCCGTCGCTTGGGAACAACGGGTCAGATTGGAATTGCTCCGAACGTATGCTGGGCTGAGCCGTACAGCAAATCTCCTGAGGACCAAGCTGCCTGTGACCGATCGATTGCGCTCAATACCGATTGGTTCCTAGATCCAATCTACAAAGGTTCATATCCGCAGTTTATGGTGGATTGGTTTGCAGAAGCGGGGGCTACTGTGCCAATTCAGGAAGGTGATATGGAGATCATCTCACAACCGATCGATCTGCTCGGCATTAACTATTACACGATGGGGATCAATCGCTTCAATCCGGAGGCGGGTGCTCTGCAATCGGAAGAAGTTGATATGGGCCTCACCAAAACCGATATTGGCTGGCCTGTGGAATCACGTGGTTTGTATGAATTTATGCATTACTTGCAAAAGTACGGCAATGTGGATGTATATATCACAGAGAATGGTGCTTGCATCAATGATGATCTGGAGAATGGCAAAATTAATGATGATCGCCGGATTGCCTATTATGAACAGCATTTGGCTCAAATTCACCGCATCATTAATGACGGCATTAACCTGAAAGGGTACATGGCATGGTCACTGATGGATAATTTCGAGTGGGCAGAAGGCTACCGCATGCGTTTTGGTCTTGTTCATATGGACTATCGTTCACTCGTGAGAACACCGAAGGAGAGTTATTACTGGTATCAGAACGTCATCAAGAATAATTGGTTGGAGACACGGAACGAACATAATCCCCAATAGTTTGGGTGGCAGGTTACAAGGGAAGAGCAGGTCCTCATTATATACGGTTCCCTTATTAAAGATAAAAAAGACGGCAACTTTGGAGTATTCCATTGTGCCGTCTTTTTTTGTATTTTTACCGTTGAAAATGAGTAGTTCATAAAGGTTTCATAAGGTCAAGTGCAGTTCCTGTTATGAAGAGACGTTTTTTGGGTTATAAGAAGTATGAATGAATTGAAAAATGTTTTGTCAACGGTTGAAATCAAAATAAAGTGTCCAAATTGCGAAGGAAATTTGAACATTTGTTGACTAAAAATCATACTGATGTGGTATATTGGTATAAGGAAAGCACTTACAAAAAGGGAAAAGGAAGTGTTTACTATGGCATCGAAGACAGCAATGGTTAGCCAATTGGAGCGCAAAGACAAAAATATGCGGCGCGCCGTCTTGACGATGACAGTTCTGGCATGGGTCGCACTCATTACGGGAGTGATCATGTGTCTGATCAATCTGAATGAATTTAATGATCGTAATCTTGGCTTGATGGTCGGTATTGGATTCCTTGTAGGTAGTGTGTTTATTTACGTTATTGCCAAAGCGATTGGCCTTGTTCATACACGCCGGGAAGACGAAGGCGCCGATTGATTATAATCCTGCGTTAATTCGTTCATAATAAGACTGGATAAGTTCCCGGAATCCAGTCAATAAAGCCCTTTGCGGATTCGTTGACATTGTTCAACGGGACTGCAAAGGGTTTTATTTTGTGACTTGATGTGTAAAGATTACAATAAGCAAATATCAACCATGCAAGCGATTTGTGAGAAAAAATTCACACATTTAAGGTGTAAAATCGACAAATTTGTTAACAAGAACAAAAAAGTTGTTCATTTCTGATATCTTTAGTAGGAAGAGAGTAGTATACTGATTTTTCAGTATGAGCGAATTTAAGGAGAGGGGATCAAAATGAACAAGAAACCTAGGTCGCTAACCCGGATTATCATTCCGGTTGTCCTGACGTTGGTTACAATTGCATTGATTGTCTGGCCAATGCTGGCAGGCGGGCAGTACGTTGTTCTGGATCCGAAGGGACCAATTGGCGCTTCGCAGAGAGATTTGATTGTCATCTCGACAATTTTGTGTGCTGTCATTATTGTGCCAGTACTCATTTTGTCTGCCGTCATCGTATGGCGTTACCGCGACAAGCCGGATAACAAAGCTGCTTATGAACCTAACTGGTCTCATAGTACGAAGGCGGAGGCAATCTGGTGGACCGTTCCAATTATTATTATTGGAATACTAGCCATTGTTACGATTCGTTACACGTATGATCTGGAGCCTTCGAAGCCGTTGGCTCACGAGAAAGCACCAATTACCATCCAAGTGTCTTCACTGGATTGGAAATGGCTGTTTATGTATCCTGAGCAAGGGATTGCAACGGTTAACACGTTGAATATTCCGGCAGATCGGCCCGTGAAATTTGAACTCACTGCGGATTCACCAATGAACTCGTTCTGGATTCCGCAACTTGGAGGACAAATTTATACAATGTCGGGTATGGCAATGACCTTGTACCTGCAGGCAGATCATGAAGGTAAGTACTGGGGTTCCGGTGCTAACTTCACAGGCGAGCATTTTGGAGAAATGCGTTTTGATGTGAATGCTACATCGGACGAAGATTTTGACAATTGGGTAGCTGATGTGAAACAGAATTCTCAGCCATTGACCACAGAAGGTTACAGTGCACTGGCTGAACCAGGAACAAGCAATGTTGCTTATTATTCTGCCTTCCCAGAAGGATTGTTCCAAAATATCGTAACCAAGTATGTTGTAGATGGTCAAAGTGCTCATAGCAAACATGGAACTTCAAACGAAGCTTCTGGAGCCATTCAAAATGCAACTGATACGTCCAATCAAGACGAGGACAAGAGTGCTAACTAAAGATTCGAAAGGAGGCCCCCAATGTTAGAGGGACTTAAAGAGTTTGCATCGGAGTTTTTCGTAACCGGTGATCCGCTCATTTATGGTGCGATGGTAGCTATCGGAATTACCATGATTACTATTGTAGCGGTGCTAACTTATTTCAAAAAATGGGGCTGGCTCTGGCGTAACTGGTTAACGACTGTCGATCATAAAAAGATCGGTATCATGTATATCATCGCTTCCATTATCATGTTGTTCCGTGGTGGTGTGGATGCGCTAATGATGCGCCTTCAGCTGGCTATGCCTAACAATGAATTTCTAAATCCTGAACACTATAATCAGGTCTTCACAACTCACGGCACGATCATGATCCTGTTCATGGCGATGCCATTTATGTTTGGTCTATTTAACGTTATTGTACCACTACAGATCGGAGCAAGAGACGTTGCGTTCCCATTCCTGAATGCACTCAGCTTCTGGCTGTTCTTCTTGGGCGCAATGCTGTTTAACCTGTCCTTCGTTATCGGTGGTTCACCGGATGCAGGATGGCTGAGTTATCCGCCTCTATCGGAGCTGTCGCACAGTCCAGGGGTAGGACAGAACTTCTATATATGGGGTATACAGATATCAGGTATCGGTTCCCTGGCTACCGGTATCAACTTCCTGGTTACCATCATTAAAATGCGTGCGCCAGGCATGAGATGGATGAAAATGCCGATGTTCACATGGTCGGTATTCTCCACTTGTATTATCATCTTGTTCGCTTTCCCAATCTTGACCGTGACACTTGCATTGTTATTCCTCGACAGGTTTGCCGGGGCGCATTTCTTCACACTTGATTTGGGTGGTAACCCAATGATGTATATCAACTTGATCTGGATGTGGGGTCACCCTGAGGTATACATTGTGGTCTTGCCGGCATTCGGTGTATTCTCCGAGATTGTAAGTACCTTCTCTCGGAAAAAACTGTTTGGTTACAAGTCGATGGTATTCGCAATGTTGATCATCAGCTTCCTGTCCTTCTTCACATGGGCGCATCACTTCTTCACGATGGGTTCCGGAGCAGACGTAAATGCATTCTTCGCCGTAACTACGATGTTGATTGCTATTCCAACAGGGGTTAAGATATTCAACTGGCTGTTTACCATGTATCGAGGAAGGATACGCATGGCGACTCCGATGATGTGGACACTTGCCTTTATCCCGTGCTTTATTGTCGGGGGTATGACAGGCGTTCTGTTATCCGTTGCTCCTGCTGACTTCCAGTTCCACAACAGTTACTTCCTGATTGCCCACTTCCACCAAGTATTGATCGGTGGTGTTGTCTTCGGATACTTCGCAGGTCTGTACTACTGGTGGCCTAAAATGTTCGGTTTCCAACTCGAAGAGAAACTGGGCAAATGGGCATTCTGGACTTGGAATATTGGTTTCTATGTCTGCTTCATGCCGCAGTACGCTGTCGGCTTGATGGGTATGACACGTCGTCTGAGCACTTACGGCTGGGATACTGGCTGGTGGGAATTGAACTTCGTATCCACAATCGGGGCATTCCTGATGGGTGTCGGATTCCTGTTCCAAGTTGCGCAAATCGCAGACGGTATTCGCAAATACAAATCACTCAAAGCTCCTGCCGATCCATGGGATGGCCGTACGCTGGAGTGGTCAATTCCTTCACCAGCTCCTGAATACAACTTCGCCGTTACACCGCGCGGAGATGATATTGATGAGTGGTGGGAAGAGAAGGAACGTCGTGCCAAAGGCATCTATCCGCCAGAGCAACCGCTTGAGCCGATTCATATGCCGAAGAACTCTGGAATTCCGTTCATCATGTCTGTCTTCTGGTTCATCGCCGGTTTCGGCTTTGTCTTCGGATGGCTGTGGATGGCAATTCTCGGACTCGCTGGCGTAGGGATCTGTATGATCGCCCGTTCATTCTCATACGATACGGATTATTATATTCCGGTCGACGAAATTAAGCGTACCGAAGCGTCGTTAAGGGGGTCGGTATAGATGGCTCAAGCAGCCGCTAAGCACGGTGAGAATCATGCACATGGTCACGACCATGGACATCATGATCCACAGGAAATGAAAATTCTCGGATTCTGGTTCTTCCTGATTTCCGACGTTATCCTGTTCTCCGTATTGTTCGCAACCTTCATTGTGTTGCGTGACAATACGGCGGGCGGACCGATTTTGTCTGAATTGATCAAAATGCCTGGTGTTATTGCCGAAACGTTTATCTTGCTCACAAGTTCATTCACGAGCGGACTAGCCGTACTGGCGATGAATCAAGGCAAAGTAAAACAATTAATCAGTTGGCTGGCGGTTACAGCCGTTCTGGGTGCAAGCTTTATCGCACTGGAAGTATATGAGTTTATTGAGTTGATTCACGAAGGGTTCAGCTTTACAACGAGTGCTGCTTCGGGCGCATTCTTCACCCTTGTGGGAACTCACGGACTTCACGTATCGCTCGGTCTGATCTGGATGATTGGACTTATGTTACAACTGAAAAAACGTGGTATTACCGATGTTACTCGCGGTAAAATCAACGTAATCAGCTTGTACTGGCACTTCTTGGACGTCGTATGGATTTTCCTCCTGTCGATCGTCTATCTCATGGGGGTGATGTAGATGTCAGAGCACAACTCACATGATTCCCACGGTCATGAGCAACATGGTTCATTGAAGTCTTATGTCATCGGCTTCATCCTGTCCGTCGTTCTGACAATCATTCCACTTGTGGTGGTTCTCAATGATATGATGGAAAGAACAGGAACACTCATTGTTGTTCTGGGCACGGCAGCACTTCAGTTTGTGGTTCAACTCTTCTTCTTCATGCATATCCGTGAAACAGAGAAACCACGCTGGAATGTCATGGCCCTTATTTTCGGATTACTGATTATGATGACCATCGTAATTGGTTCGATCTGGATTATGCTTAACAATGCTGTTGCACATTAATTGATATGATGAAAGAGCTTCACGACCTTGGTATTCAAGGTTGTGGGGCTCTTTTTTTTCTAAGCTGAAGTTATCGCATATTTTAATGGAAAAAGTTGTATTATATCTTAATAAGTCGTTGATGAAATAATTTTCCAGTGATACTATTGTTATTCACTCTGTCAATATATTCAATATTTTAACTAAGATATTTTGGAAAAATTATTATAGGAGATGTACCAATGAAAGCTAGGGTAATCCGTTATTATCGTTTTGGCGAACCAAGGGAAGTGTTATGTATGGAAGAAAAAGATGTGATACCCCCTGGCCCCGGTGAATTAGCAGTGAGGATGTATGCTCGGCCTATTAATCCCTCCGATATTATTCCTGTTCGAGGAGCTTACCCGCATCGTACCCAATTACCAGCTGTTCCCGGGTTTGAGGGTGTGGGGATAGTAGAAGCAGTAGGATTGGGAGTATCCAATCAAATGTTGGGGCGTCGTGTCTTGCCACTAAAAGGCGAGAATACTTGGCAGGACGTCGTGAAGACTTTGGAGCGACATACAATTATTGTGCCGAATGATATCGATGATCACTCAGCCAGCCAGCTCTATATTAATCCGGTTACGGCTTGGTTGATCTGTACAGAGGTGCTTAAGCTTACGTATGGTGATACCCTGATTGTGAATGCAGGGGGATCTGCGCTCGGACGAATCTTTGCACAGATCTCAAAAATCAATGGATTCAAATTGATTGCGCTTACGAGAGATGATCGTCATACTGCTGAACTGTATCGTCTTGGAGCAGTTTCTGTTATCAATACAACAAAAGAGTTGCTACAGGCTAGAATGGCGGAATTAACAGAGGGATACGGTGCTGATGCAGCCGTGGATTGTATTGGAGGGCCAGACGGGGAACAGTTGGTGAGCTGCCTTAAGCCAAATGGTACGGTCATCAGTGTAGGGCTGCTTTCGGGGATCACACCGTTATGGCATGAAGTTACCCGGGGAACACAAGTTCATGTGAAACTTTTCTGGTTAAAACATTGGGTGGAACGCTGTTCGCAAGAACGCTGGGAACAGGTATTTCATGAGGTAATGGAGCTGGTCAGAGCAGGGAGGCTTGTCATGGCAAACATTGGGGCGACGTATGACCTAACGAATGTACAACAGGCTATTGCAGCGGCTGAATCGGGTATCGAGGGGAAGGTTCTCTTATTACAGTAGTATATAAGACTTGGAAAAAACTCAGCATAAAGAATGCGTAATTAACAACTAATTCATATTGGGGGCCTTGTTGTGAAGATTAAAGATATGATGTTTACTGCGATTATGGCAGCCGTTATTGCAGTACTTGGACTGTTACCGCCGGTTCCACTACCATTTTCTTGGGAGGAGTAGATACTCCGATCCACGACTGGTAATCCATAGACAGTTAGAATCATAAATGTTTTATCGCAGAAAATTCTTTTTTTGAAAATAAAGGTACACAAAAGATACATAATGAACTAAAATGAACTTATATGAACATTAATAATATCAATCTCAACCAATTTAAATGACGAAGGGAATGGATGAATAATGGAAAATCGCTATGCTGCACATCCCAATGAAGTGAAAACGTATGATACATCTCGCCTGCGTGAGGAATTTTTGATGGAGCAACTGTTTGCAACTGATGAATTGGTAACGGTGTATTCTCATGTGGATCGTTATATTGTGGGAACGGCTGTACCCGAGAGTAAGGACATTACCCTTGAAGTGAACCTGAAAGATATCGGAACGAACTTTTTCCTGGAGCGTCGTGAAATCGGTATCATTAATGTCGGTGGTCACGGAACAGTGACAGCGGATGGACAAGGTTATGAGATTGGAGCGAAGGAATGTCTCTACATCGGTAGAGGGGTGAAGGAAGTTGTGTTCACGAGCAGTGACAAGGCTCAACCTGCCCAATTCTATTTTGTATCCACACCGGCTCACCACACCTATCCAACAGTAAAAGCAACACAAGAACAAGCTCAGCCGAATCATCTGGGCAGCATCGAAACTTCCAATGAGCGTACGATCTATCGTTACATTCACCAAGGAGAAGGTGGAATTCAGAGTTGTCAGTTGGTGATGGGCATTACCGAACTCGACAAGGGTAACATGTGGAACACGATGCCTGCACATACCCATAACCGCCGTTCCGAAGTATACTTGTACTGGAACTTGCCTGAAGACGGTGTTGTATTCCATATGATGGGTGAGCCAAACGAAACACGTCATCTGGTTGTACGTGATCGCCAGGCGATCATTTCCCCAAGCTGGTCCATTCACAGTGGTGTGGGTACAAGCAATTACACCTTCTGTTGGGCGATGGCTGGTGAGAACCAGACGTTCGAAGATATGGACGGCGTAGCAATGAAAGACCTGAAATAATAAATTACAGTTTTCTGAGTTAAATTGACAGGGTAGACACTATGACTCATTCATTTTGACTCAGATAGTATAGGAAGTTGATTGTGATGAATCCATTGAAAAGACATGAAAAAATTATGGAGGCTCTGCTGGGACGCCAGGAAGTAACCGTCAGTGATCTGAGTGAGTTGTTGCAGGTGACTGGGAAAACAGTGCGAGAGGATCTCGACAAGTTGGAGAGTATGGGACTGCTCGTACGTGTCCATGGTGGTGCTATGCTGGCTCAGAATGACCAGTATGGCATCTTGAATAGCCGTGGAGTTACCGAGAAACATCATCCGGAGAAGACGGAGATTGCTGAACGTGCCCTTGCTTACATTCGACCTGGAGATATCGTTGCTCTCGATGGTGGTAGCACCACGCTGGAGATGGCCAAACGTCTCGATAATCAACCGCTGACGGTGGTGACCAATGACCTGTTCATTATTGCGGAGCTGACCAAGAAGGAGCAAGTGCGACTGGTTGTGCCTGGCGGGGCTCGTGTACGGAATATGTTGGTTGGGGATGATACGGCTTCGTTTATATCCAGTCTTAACATTCACAAAGCCTTTATATCCACGACAGCCCTTCATCCGGAATTCGGATTATCCATATACACGGGAGATCTGGTTCCTTTGAAAAAAGCAATGATATCTGCCTCGCAGCAAGTATACGGCGTTGTGGATCATTATAAATTCGGACAATTTGCACTGCGAACTTTCGCCCAGTGTTCGGAACTGGACTACATTATCAGCGATAGTCGTTTGGATGAAGAGACGGTTGCCTTATACGAGCTGAGCGGTGTCACAGTGGATTATCAAAGTTAACCTCATTCATTATTCATGGGATTAAAGAACGGACGGCTCTACGGATTGCATATCAAAACCATGCGGAGGAATCATTCATGAACCCATTTGATTTAAGCGGACAAGTTGCACTGGTAACAGGTACCTCGGGAGGACTTGGACAAGGGATGGCCATTGGTTTGGCAGAAGCAGGTGCTGATGTGGTGCTGGTCTCTTATTCCAAGCCTGCGGCAACGGCAATTGCCATTGAAGCACTCGGACGCAAAGCTTATGTGATTGAAGCGGATTTAAGTCGTGAAGATGAGTTGTCTGCAGTGTTCGAACAGGCGCTTGCGTTCCAGGGCAGAATCGACATTCTCGTCAACAATGCCGGAATCATTCGTCGCACACCTGCGGTTGATCATGCAGGGCAGGACTGGCATGATGTAATTGGTCTGAACCTGAACACTGTATTTTTCCTAAGCCAATTGGCAGGCAGACATATGATTGAACGCGGAAGTGGCAAAATCATTAATATTGCATCCATGTTGTCCTATCAAGGTGGGATCAATGTGCCAGGGTATACAGCCAGTAAACATGGCGTTGCCGGTTTAACCAAAGCACTTGCCAATGAATGGGCAGGAAAGGGAATCCAGATTAACGGTATCGCACCTGGTTATATGGAAACCGATAATACTACCCAGATCCGTGCGGACGAGAATCGTTACCGGGATATTACAGCCCGTATTCCTGCGGGGCGCTGGGGAACACCTGAAGATCTGAAAGGCCCGGTTGTCTTTCTGGCATCTGCCGCTTCGGATTATCTGAATGGTCATGTGCTGAATGTCGATGGCGGTTGGATGGCACGTTAATCGTTTGATAATCGGATTAGCATAAGGAGGCAGTGAGATGAAACTTGGTATTCTGGCGCATACATTTGGCAAACAGCCTACAGCACAGCTTGCGCAGACGATTGCGGATAACGGATTTAATTCCGTACAGCTGGCGCTGGCCAAAGCATTATCAGATGTGGACTCATCGAATGGCAAGCTGAGCCCTGGACTGGCGAATGAGATTGGAGATCAATTTGCACAGCGCGGGGTGAAGATTGCGGTACTGGGCTGTTATATTAATCCGATTGACCCTGATCCGGTAACAAGACGTGCGGACATTGATCGATTCAAGGAGCATCTGCGTTATGCCCGGGATTTTGGTTGCAGCATGGTAGCAACGGAGACTGGGGGCTTGGACACCTATCAGGATACACATCCGGATGGATATGAAGAGAAGGCGTGGAGTGTGCTGAAAGAAACGGTTGAGGAGTTGGCTGAGGAAGCGGAGAAATGGGGCGTGCATGCGGCGATTGAGCCTGTGTCCACACATACTCTTCATACCCATGAACATATGACACGTTTGTTTGAAGAGATTCCTTCATCGAATCTGGGGATGCTGTTCGACCCGTGTAATCTGATCAAGCAACCACATGCTGCAGATCAAGGGGCTTTCTTGCGCGAGGTGATGGAATCACTGTATCAGCGCATGATTGTGATCCATGCCAAAGATGTAGCCTTTGATGCACAGGGAGAGAAGTACAATCCGGTACCTGGGGCAGGTATACTGGATTACCCGTTATTTTTTGAATTGTTAAAAACGTATAAGCCGCATATTGATATTTCACTTGAAGGCGTAACTGCGGAGGAAGCTGTACCTGCAGCCAAACATTTGCGTGAAGTATGGAGTGCAGTTCGGGTCTAACCAAACCCAGGATGAGGTAATGCATACCGAAGCCAAAGTAGCTGAAAAACCTTTGCGAGTGCAAAGGTTTTTTTGGTACAGAAATCGATAAAGCACATATTTAATTTTTCTTATCGGAACAATCGGAAATAAGTCTTTTCAAATACGACATCTTGTGAGAGAATATGGAAAACATATGCCACCATGCGAAGACATCAGGAACTTCAAGAACGTATATATCGAGGGAGGATTCAGATTTATGTCAAACGAACGTGAGCTTTCATTTGAAACATTGGCAATTCATGCAGGCCAGGAGATTGATCCAACCACCAACGCACGAGCTGTACCCTTGTATCAGACAACATCATATGGATTCAAGGACACCGAGCATGCAGCTAACTTGTTTGGTTTGAAAGAGTTTGGCAACATCTATACCCGCCTGATGAATCCAACAACCGACGTGTTTGAGCAGCGGATTGCGGCGTTGGAAGGCGGAGCTGGAGCGCTGGCTACAGCTTCTGGTCAGGCAGCCATTACGTTTTCACTTCTGAATATTGCTGGTGCAGGCGATGAGATCGTGTCTTCGGCAAGTTTGTATGGAGGTACATACAATCTGTTCTCGACGACTTTGCCGAAACTGGGTCTGGATGTGAAATTTGTGGATTCCAGTGATCCTGAGAATTTCAGAGCTGCGATTACGGAGAAAACCAAAGCATTGTATGCCGAAACGATCGGTAATCCAAAGGGGAATGTACTGGATATTGAAGCGGTGGCAGCCATCGCCCATGAACATGGAATTCCTTTGATCGTGGATAATACGTTCCCGAGTCCGTACCTGCTTCGTCCAATCGAACATGGCGCAGATATTGTCGTTCACTCTGCAACGAAATTTATTGGGGGTCATGGTACATCCATTGGTGGCGTTATCGTGGATAGCGGAAAATTTGACTGGAAAGCAAGTGGCAAGTTCCCGGGATTGACGGAGCCGGACTCCAGTTATAACGGTGTTGTATATACGGAAGCGGTTGGACCGATTGCTTATATTATCAAAGCTCGTGTACAACTTCTGCGTGACTTGGGTGCAACGATTTCTCCATTCAACTCATGGTTGTTGCTGCAAGGACTGGAGACATTACATCTGCGCGTAGAGCGTCATAGTAGCAATGCCCTTGCGGTTGCGGAATTCCTTGAGAAACATGAGGATGTGTCTTGGGTAAGTTATGCAGGTCTGCCGAGCCACGGTTCTTATGAGCTTGCAAAGAAATATCTGCCAAGAGGGCAAGGTGCGATTCTGACCTTTGGAATTAAAGGTGGTGCGGACGCAGGTCGCAAATTGATTGAAAGTGTCAAATTGTTCTCTCACCTTGCGAATGTTGGTGACTCCAAGTCTCTAATCATTCACCCGGCAAGCACAACTCATGCGCAGTTGACTGAAGATGAACAGACCGCAGCAGGGGTTAATCCGGAATTGATTCGTCTGTCTGTAGGTACTGAGAACATTCAAGACATTATCTATGATCTGGAGCAAGCCATCAAAGCAAGTCAGGGAGCAAGTGTAGGCGCATAAATGGCATTGGGTGGATGTGTAACAATCACTTAAGCGGATATGCCATAAACAGGTTATATGAATATCAATAGATGGTTAAAGCCGTTGTCCTCCGGGACAGCGGCTTTTTATCTTTTTGAACACGCATGTATGACTATCCATTGAAAAAAGCCCATTTACAAATGTGGATCACAGGCATATACTGATTAAAAGTTGTATTGGGTAAAAATAATTGCATAAGCACAAAAATGATTATCATTCTCATTCGAGATTATTGCAAAATCATTCACAAAACCATGCTGCTGCGGGACTCCCGCAGCAGCATGTGTCATTTTTAGGGCATTAACAATGGCTCTCATTCTCAATACAACTTCATCTCTGGAAGCGGAACTGAGCACATTCACTATCCGCAAACCTACCATCGAATGGAACGTGATTCATATGCAAGCGATACATCAACCTTTACACAGACAGAAACAAGCAGAACAATGCTCATCCCAAACACCAGGTCCCAATCGGGGCAAGAAGCCTGATTTTCGAGCCATGATACAGAATAAAGAGATGCAATCAGCATTGGGCAGCGGGCTGTTGATGCTGATTGCCTGGGGAACTGCACCGTATTTTGCTACCTTATCCATCATGCTCTACATTGTGGCGTATGCCGTTGGCGGTTGGACCAAAGCGAAGGAAGGCATCGAGACACTGGTCAAGGACCGTGATCTGGATGTAAACCTGCTGATGATTGCCGCATCCCTTGGGGCAGCAGCCATCGGTTACTGGAATGAAGGAGCGATGCTGATCTTTATTTTTGCACTCAGTGGTGCGTTGGAAAGTTATGCGACAGAGCGCAGTCATAAGGATATCTCATCGTTGCTGGCGCTCAAGCCAGAGACTGCAATGCGTATTGAGGACGGACAGATGAACCTTGTGGCTATTGATGATTTGCAGCCGGGTGATCTGCTGTTGGTCAAACCGGGAGAACTTATCCCAGCAGATGGTGTCGTGTACCGGGGGAGTTCTTTTATCAATCAGTCGTCCATCACGGGAGAATCCCTGCCTGTGGACAAAGTTGTGGGGGATGAGGTCTACGCAGGTACGGTAAACGGGGAGGGTGCCTTATATGTAGAGGTCACAAAATCGGCTGAAGGGTCACTGTTTGGCAAAATCATTAAAATGGTGGAAGAAGCACAGGCAGAAGTGCCGGATTCCCAGCGTTTCATGGAGCGGTTTGAAGGAATATACGCACGCATTGTTGTAGGGGTGACTTTACTTGTGATTGCAGGAACTCCACTACTGCTTGGCTGGACATGGAATGAGGCATTTTATAAAGCGATGGTGTTTCTGGTTGTTGCTTCGCCTTGTGCATTGGTGTCTTCGATCATGCCTGTCATGCTGTCCGCGATGTCCAGTAGCGCCCGTCGTGGCATTCTCTTCAAGGGTGGTGCCCATATGGAGAATATGGCTCGCACGCGGGTCGTGGCTTTTGACAAAACAGGTACATTGACCATGGGCACCCCACAAGTGACCGATATTATTACGGCTGAACATGTAGATCGTGCTCAGCTCTTAGCTGCGGTAGCGGCGATTGAGAACCTCTCCATGCATCCTTTGGCTCGTGCCATCGTAGATCAGGCGAACAAGGAGAATATTACACTTCAGGAAGCGGAACACGTACAGGCTCTAACAGGCTGGGGCATCGAAGGAACTGTGAACGATGTGGTCTGGAGCATTGGTAAAACAGATGTACTGGGATTAATGCAGTCAGAGGAGATGAAAGATAGCAACGTTGATGATCCAGATGGACATGGTGCTAACCATATGAAGGTATCTTCTAAGTGGGACGATGTATGCTCCCGTCTTGAAGGGGAGGGGAAAACCGTATCCGCTGTTATGGCTGATGGTGAATTAGTCGGGCTGATCGCGATGCGGGACACGGTACGGCCACAGGCAGCAGCTGCAGTGAAAAAGCTTGAAGCGATGGGTGTAAAAGTTGCCATGTTAACAGGAGATCGAGCCAGATCAGCTTCTGTAATTGCGCGTGAAACTGGAGTAAGCATGGTCTATGCAGACTTGCTGCCTGGAGATAAAGTGAAGCAGGTCCAAGCGCTCCGCAAACAGTATGGTCCTGTGTTAATGGTAGGGGATGGTGTCAATGATGCACCGGCACTTGCAGCAGCTACTGTGGGTATGGGGATGGGATTGTCCGGCAGCGGAACTGCACTGGAGGTCGCTGATGCGGTACTCATGAACGATAACATTGAAGAGATCGCTTGGGTGATTGGGCAGGCTCGTCGAGCTCAGCGTACGGTGAAACAGAATATGTGTTTTGCCATCACCGTTATTCTGGCCTTAATTGCTGGGAACTTCCTCCAAGACGTCGCACTGCCTTTGGGTGTGGTAGGTCATGAAGGCAGTACAATTCTGGTTATTCTGAATGGGCTTAGGCTGCTACGGTAATGAGATTTGAAGAGGAAAATGAGTAATTTGTTTCGCTGGTAGTATGCGGCTGGTTTAACAGCTTACGTTTGAACCTTGGGTCAGTGGGCAATGATTCGAAGAGACGATTCGAGGATAAAGGGAGCTGTGAAATATGGGACGTTATGTACAAGTGGAACCAAATGTAAAAGTATATGTTGAAGATATTGGCGAAGGCACCCCGGTTGTCTTTTTGCGTGGCTGGCCTGTTAATTATAAAATGTTTGAATACCAATTGAACGTACTGCCGAACCATGGCATTCGTGCCATCGCGATAGATTTTAGAGGATATGGCTTATCGGATAAGCCTTCAACAGGATAAGATTATGATCGCATGGCAGACGATGTTCGTGCCGTTATTGATGATCTGGAGCTGAAAGACGCGGTACTCGCAGGATTATCTATGGGTGGAGCGATCGCAGTACATTACATGGCTCGCCATAAGGGACATGGTGTCTCCAAGCTGGCCTTGTTATCTGCGGCAGCACCTGTGTTCACACAGCGTGAAGGTTATCCGTATGGATTGACTCCAGAGCAGCTGAACGAGCAGATCATTGAGCCGATCTTTGAAGATCGTCCGAAGTTACTGGAGACGTTTGGCGGCATGTTCTTCGCGAAGAAACACAGCCAGCCATTCATGGATTGGTTCCACGCCCTCGGCATGGAAGCTTCATCTTATGGTACCATTCGCAGTGCAATTGCGTTACGGGATGAGGACTTGCGAGGTGACCTGAGTTCAATCCAGATGCCAACAGCCATTTTGCACGGGAAAAAAGATGAGATCTGTCCGTTTGAGTTCGCCGAGCAGATGCACCAAGGCATCGCTTCGTCTCAACTGATTGCTTTTGAAGAGAGCGGTCATGGTGCATTCTATGATGAATTGGAAAAATTCAATTCGGAACTGATTCGTTTCATCCAATCCTGATCAGGAGTGGGCGCAATATCTCTGACAGACGATCCCAGTAATTTCATGGAATCTTCATTTGTGGCTAAACAAAGAACCCGGTCGACAGTCTTGGACTGTTCGCTCGGGTTCTTTAGTCTTCAATTAAAACAGTTCGGTCAGACCAATCATCGTGATGAGCCCGAGCAAAAAGGACATCGTCGCCACACGTGCATTACCATCACCGTGACTCTCAGGGATAAGTTCCTTATAAACAATGAACATCATCGCACCGGCTGCAAAGGCCAGACCATAAGGCACAAGACCAGCTACGAGACTGCTCAAGGTGTAACCAATCATAGCTGTAATAATCTCTACCGCTCCGGTCAGGGTGGCAATACCCAGCGCTTTGAAGCGGCCAATGTTCTGGTTCACGAGAAAGAGGGCCACCAAGAATCCTTCCGGTGCATTCTGCAATCCGATGGAAAAGGCAATGAGATTGCCCAGGCTCTCATCTGAGCTTGCATAGCTGACACCAACGGATAACCCTTCCGGCAGGTTATGCATGGTGATGGCTGCAATAATCATGAAGGCTTTGGTTTCAATTTTAAAAGGCATTTTCTCGGGATTCTCCAGATCGACGTGTGGAATCTTCATCTCCAGCACCAGTAGAACCAGGCTACCAAGCAAAATACCAAATGCGAGTACAAAAAGATTTGATTGGCCAAGTGCTTCCGGAATGAGGTTATACACTGAAGCCGAGGTCATAATACCTGCAGCGTAGGCCAGCAAGATATCACGCAGACGGTGTGATATTTTGCGCATAAATAAAATCGGTACGGCCCCTAGGCCGGTAGACATGGCTGATATAAAACTGCCAATGAGTGCATCGTTCATGCTTCCATTTTCCCTCCTGATGAAGACTTCTTCATAATCGCTGCCGAGCATTGACACCGTACATAAAAGAGATCATAATGAACAACAGATTAGAATGATTATAAATTAGAATTCCGTTTCTGCATAGGATAATTCTCATTTCGCAGGCAGGACTTGTGGACATGATATGGGCTTTTCGTTCTAGTGTATGCAAAAGCCTAAGCTTTTGATGCTCGAGGGCCTAACCTTTTTGCAGAACCCGGGGGAGGAACTATACATGTATAAATCAATTATTATTGGAACAGGCCCTGCAGGGCTGACAGCAGCAATCTATCTGGCACGTGCCAACTTGAACCCACTCGTTATTGAAGGACCACAACCTGGTGGCCAACTGACAACAACGACTGAAGTGGAGAACTTCCCAGGTTTCCCTGATGGGATTATGGGTCCTGAACTGATGGACAACATGCGTAAACAAGCTGAGCGCTTCGGTGCTGAATTCCGCACAGGCTGGGTGAACAACATTGACATGAGCGAGCGTCCATTCAAGATTCAAGTTGAAGGTATGGGTGAACTCGTATCGGAAACATTGATCCTGTCTACAGGCGCATCTGCTAAATACCTCGGTATCCCTGGCGAAGAAACAAATGTAGGTCGTGGTGTCAGCACATGTGCAACATGTGATGGATTCTTCTTCCGTAACAAAGAAATCATCGTCATCGGCGGTGGCGACTCTGCTCTTGAGGAAGCAAGCTTCTTGTCCCGTTTCGGTTCCAAAGTAACGCTGGTACACCGTCGTGAAGAACTGCGTGGCTCCAAAATCATGCAGGATCGTGCACGCAGCAACGAAAAAGTAGAAATGGCTTTGAACCGTACACCACTTGAAGTACTCGCTGGCGACAACGGCGTAACCGGACTGAAAGTGTTGAACAACGAAACAGGTGAAGAAGAAGTGATTCCGGCAAGCGGCGTATTCGTAGCGATCGGTCACACACCAAACACTGGTTTCCTTGGCGGACAGATCACGACGGACGAACATGGTTATATCCTGACTACACCAGGTACATCCGAGACAAACATTCCAGGCGTATTCGCATGTGGTGACGTACAGGATACACGTTACAAACAAGCGATTACAGCTGCAGGTAGCGGATGTATGGCTGCCATGGACACAGAGAAATACATTGAGAGCTTGGAGCACAGCGCAGTTGTTCTGTAATAGAATGAGCTGATTCCAACCAAACTATAGATTAATATAAAACCATATGAGGTGAATTAAACATGGAAAACGTAATTGTATATACATCAACGAACTGCCCGAACTGCAAATCCGTAAAAACGTTCCTGGCTGACAAAGGTATTTCTTATGAAGAGCGCAACATCGAAACTAGCGATGAATATGCACAACAAGTATGGGACATGGGCGTACGTGCCGTGCCATTGACTGTCATCGGTGAACACCGCATTCTGGGTATGAACAAAACTCAATTTGCCAAAGCATTGGACGCTTAAATCAGGCTGATTATCTGAATCATCATGTGTTGAAAGAAATTTTCGATTCATATGCAATTCCGGTTTTCGCGAGCCGTTAGGATATAGAAAGAACCGTACCCGGAAGGGTACGGTTTTTTGTGCAAACGCAGAATATGATCTAGAAAAAAATACTCATGAAAGTCTGAAATACAACATACACCAGCAATCCTGACAGCATGTACATGAAACCAGCCTTCTTTTTGCTCTGGAACAATCGGAGTATGCCAAGGCTGAACAAGGGCGCAAGCACAATCAGGAACAGGAGTACGGTGACAAACATTTGCGCCGAGATATCTGAAGTATCCACGTAGGTCACGCTTTTTTTCACTCCGTTTCGTTATCGGAATTAACACAGCTTCATCCACACAGCCATGACAAAAATCACATAACCCCATTATACATCTGGATTTCTTTAACAAAAAGGGAGGAAATGGGGCGAAATGATGTCAATTTTCATCTGTTATTAGACAGACACCCTAATTTTTCCTAAAAACTGGGATATCGCAGAGTAAGCGGCACCAACGCGGGTGGAACGGCTGCCCAGAGCTGCCCATTCAATCTGCAAACTGCGGCGGTGATAAGGTAATGTACGTTCCTCGACAACTTGTTTTAACGCTGTTTCAATCCAGGGACCTGCTTCAGAGAGCGGACCGCCAATGATAATACGTTCCGGGTTGAAACTGTTAACGATATTGGTAATGCCAATCCCCAGTTTGCGCCCAATCGTGTTGTATAATTCCTGAACAGCCTCGTGGCCTTGCTCGGCATAATGAATAAGCTCGCGTGTAGTATGAGCAGGTAATTTTAGCTGATGATCCGGGTGCTCGTAAGCTTTTTCCGATGCGTATAACTCCCAGCAACCACGATTACCACAGGAGCAGGGCAGACCTTCCGCTTCAATGGACATATGGCCTGTTTCCCCTGCGTAGCCCCATGCGCCTTTGTATAATTCACCATCTACCATGATGCCTGAACCAATCCCCATGCCTGCACTGATGTAGATCATGTGACGGACATCGATACCTGCCCCAAAATTCAGCTCTCCATGAGCACCCGCATTGGCTTCATTATCGATCGTTACAGGCAGTTCAAATTCTTCTTCAAGCATTGAGCGCAGAGTTACCTTCTCCCACCCCAGGTTGGGTGCAAACAGGACCGTTCCTGCCTCATCCACCATGCCGGGCACGCCGATACCAATACCAATGACGCCGTGAGGGGAAGGAGGAGCTGCTTCAATGAGCTGCTTTGCTGCCAATTTCAATTGCTCCAGTACAGAGGACACATCATGATGTTCCAAGGTCACTGCGTACTCTGTCATGATGTGTCCTTCCAGATCTGTAAGCACGCCTTTCAAATGAGTCACACTGAGTTCCAGACCGACTGCATAGCCTGATGTCCCTCGAAACAGCAGCATGAGTGGTTTACGTCCGCCGCTGGATTCACCAGGGCCAATCTCTTGCACCAGGTCATCACTGATCAGATCAGCAACCAGATTGGATACCGTTGCTTTGTTCAGCCCCGTAACCTCGGACACTCGCGCACGAGAAAGAGGGGCATGGCGCCGGATCGTATCCAGAACGATCGACTTGTTTATTTTTTTGACCAGCATCTGGTCTCCGGTAATTTTCATATGGTTAAGGCACTCCTATTCTTCTGATAAAAGGGTTCTGACCCACATCCGAAACAAGTTATTCGACTATTATAGCGTAAACAAACATGTAAAAAACAATTTTATTTTACTTTGTTTAACCAATAGACAAAGTAAATTCGATGTGATAGGATAACGGTGTAAACGATTTCTTAAAACTATTGAGGAGGCATTTTACACATGGCCTATTTTGAATCCGTTAATAAAATTGCATTTGAAGGTAAAGATTCCAAGAATCCTTTTGCTTTTAAACATTATAATCCGGAAGAAGTGGTAGCCGGCAAATCGATGGAAGAACATTTCCGTTTTGGCATGGCTTACTGGCATACATTAACTGCAGGCGGCAGTGACCCGTTCGGTGCGGAGACAGCTGTTCGTTCGTGGGATAAATACTCGGGTCTGGACCTCGCGAAAGTACGCGTGGAAGCGGCATTTGAATTTTTGGAAAAAATGAATCTCCCGTTCTTCTGTTTCCACGATGTGGACATTGCACCAGAAGGTAACAACCTGCGTGAGTTCTACAGCAACATTGATACAATCGTTGATCTGATTGAAGATCATATGAAATCCAGCGGCAAAAAACTGCTCTGGAACACGGCAAACATGTTCTCGAACCCACGCTTCATGTTTGGTGCAGCATCCACTTGCAACGCAGACGTGTATGCTCACGCTGCAGCACAGATCAAAAAAGGTCTGGAAGTGGGTAAACGCCTGGGCGCTGAAAACTATGTATTCTGGGGCGGTCGTGAAGGTTACGACACATTGCTGAACACAGACATGCAACTGGAGCAAGACAACATTGCTCGCATGTTCCACATGGCTGTAGACTACGCGAAGGAAATTGGCTTTGACGCACAATTCCTGATCGAGCCTAAACCAAAAGAGCCAACAAAACACCAATATGATTATGATGCAGCAACTTCCATTGCTTTCTTGCAAAAATACGGTTTGGACAAACACTTCAAACTTAACCTGGAAGCGAACCATGCTACACTGGCTGGTCATACATTCGATCACGAAATCCGCGTTGCTCGTACAAACGGCATGCTCGGTTCCCTCGATGCGAACCAAGGCGACATGTTGATCGGTTGGGATACGGATGAGTTCCCGGTTGATATGTACGATGCTACGTTGACAATGTATGAAGTATTGAAAAACGGCGGTATCGGCCGTGGTGGTGTGAACTTTGACGCGAAAGTACGTCGTGGTTCCTTCGAAGCAGACGATCTGTTCCTGGCACACATCGCAGGTATGGACACGTATGCAAAAGGTCTGAAAGTAGCAGCGAAGTTGATTGAAGATCGTGTATTCGATGACTTCATCGAAAAACGTTACAGCAGCTTCAGCGAAGGTATTGGCGCAGATGTGGTTGCAGGTAAAGCGACACTGGCTTCCCTTGCTGAGTATGCACTCAACAACGAAAGCCCACGCAAAAATCAATCCGGACGTCAGGAATTGCTGAGAGCACAACTTAACCAGTACATCCTGGCTGACTAATAGCGCATAAGGCAGGGTTGGTGCACGTCGGCCACCGATGGTTATTCAACTCATATGTGTTGGACATTAGTATCCAAGCTTGCCTATGCACAAGATTAGCTTGTACCATGGAACGCCTGAACAAGCATGACATTCGGACCGTCCCCGACTTTCCCTTGGGAAGACGGGGGCGGTTTTTAAATTTTTGATATAAATGTTTCTTTAAGATGGTGCATGCAGAACGAAGTGAGCAGAAAGGACCCGAGGAAGCAAAGCGTTTGCTAAGAACTTTTCTGAAAGAAAGCTGGCTTCGGAAGCATAGGCTTATCCCTGGATTTCTCCCTTTTCAAAGGGATTAAAGTAAATCTAGGGGTAACGGCGATCTGAGGGTTTTCTGATCACGAAGTGACCATATGAGCATCAAGGTTTCATTTATATACCAATGACGGATAGACGTCGTTGGCACGATTTTTGGCTACAGAAACGAGTATGTTTTACTCGTTTCATATCCATGTGTGTCCAGGATCATGCATGCAAAACGGAGTGAGCAGAAAGGACCCGAGGAAGCGAAGCGTTCGCATTTATCCCCGGATTTCTCCCTTTTCAAAGGGATTAAAGGAAATCTGGGGGTAACGGCGATCCAAGGGTTTTCTGATCACGGAGTGACTTTCATGCGTACTTGGATCTTTCGTGGATATAACCTGTGATAAACGAGAGGAGTTAACCTATGAGTTACGTAATCGGTGTCGATCTTGGAACCAGCGCGGTCAAAACCGTGTTGGTCAATCGTGAAGGTAAAGTGGCATTTGAAGCATCTGAGGCATATCCGTTGTATCAGCCCAAGGCTGGATACAGCGAACAAAACCCTGAAGATTGGGTAGAGCAGACCATTGTTTCCTTGCGTAAGTTGCTGGAAGTGTCTGGCGTGCAGCCTTCGGAAATCGAGGGAATGAGCTTCTCCGGTCAGATGCACGGACTGGTGTTGGTGGATGCAGAAGGTAAACCGCTGCGAAATGCAATCTTGTGGAACGATACACGTACTACGGCGCAGTGCCGCCGGATCGAAAAAGTACTGGACGGCAAGCTGTTAAGCATTGCCCGGAACCGTGCACTGGAAGGCTTCACATTGCCGAAAATTCTGTGGGTTCAGGAGAACGAGCCTGAATTGTTACAGCAAGCATCCTTGTTCCTGCTGCCAAAAGACTATGTGCGTTATCGCCTGACGGGTGATTATGCTATGGATTATTCCGATGCAGCGGGAACTTTGCTGCTGGACGTTGCAGGCAAGCAGTGGAGCAACGAGATTGCAGATGCATTCGACCTGCCAATCTCCCTATGTCCACGTCTTGTGGAATCGTTTGAGGAAGTGGGCACGTTGCTGCCTGAGATTGCGGATCAAACGGGTCTGGCGGCTGCGACGAAAGTATACGCAGGTGGTGCGGATAATGCTTGCGGTGCGATTGGCGCAGGTATTCTGAGTGAAGGACAGACGATGTGCAGCATCGGAACGTCCGGGGTTGTGCTTTCCTACGAAGAGCGTAAAGATCTCGATTTCGAAGGCAAAGTGCACTTTTTTAATCACGGGGAGAAAGATGCCTTCTATATTATGGGTGTAACACTTGCCGCAGGATATAGCCTGTCCTGGTTCAAGGATACGTTTGCAGCGGACAAATCGTTTGATGTGCTCTTGCAGGGCATTGATCAGGTTCCGGCGGGCAGCAACGGATTGTTGTTTACACCATATATCGTTGGGGAGCGTACACCTCATCCGGATGCGAATATCCGTGGCAGCTTCATCGGTATGGATGCAGGACACAAGCTGGAGCACTTTGGACGTGCGGTGATGGAGGGTATTACCTTCTCGCTGCGCGAGTCCATTGATATTCTGCGAGGTGCAGGCAAAACCGTCAATGAAGTCATCTCCATTGGTGGCGGTGCCAAGAACGAAGCCTGGTTGCAAATGCAGGCTGATGTCTTTAACGCTACGATTGTGAAGCTGGAGAGCGAACAGGGTCCTGCGATGGGTGCAGCGATGCTGGCTGCCTATGGTTGCGGCTGGTTCCCGACTATGCAAGAATGTGCAACAGCGTTTATTCGTCCAGCGAAGTCCTATGAGCCGAACCAGGAAACGGTTGCCGTCTATGATGGACTGTTTGCACTGTACCAGGAAGTCTATGGACAGACACGTAGTCTCAATGATCGTTTGGCTGAATACCGTTAATTCATTTATTTCACTACATTAATCTTGTGATTACATTTGAAAGCATCCGCGAAGGCGGGTGCTTTTTTGTCGTTCATCAAGATTAACCCCATGAAAGGTTTACTTGGCCTGCATATCCGCATTCCGGCTCTGCATAGATTGGAAATAGAGGATTGTGATTCGTCCAGGCATTGTGTATCCGACATTTTAATAGGTAGAAGCTTGAGTATGGGGGTGAAGCTTTGGATGGATATGAGGAACATGAAAGACCACATATTACCTTGTCGATGATCGTTCGTAATGAAGAGAATCGTTATCTCAGGCAGGCACTGGAGAGACATCGTCCCTGGATTGATCGCGCAGTAATCATTGATGACGGAAGCACGGATGGAACGGTCGCACTGTGCAGGGAACTTCTGGACGGTATTTCACTCGTATTAGTGGAGAACGCTGCTTCACGTTTTGCAGACGAGGTAAGCCTGAGAAAACAACAATGGGAAGAGACGGTGGCGACCAATCCGGAGTGGATTTTGAATCTGGATGCGGATGAGATTCTAACCAGTGACTTTGGATTGGTACGGGATCTGCTGCTCAGTGGCAATGAAGATGCGATCTATTTCAGATTGTTTGATATGTGGAGTGAGACGCATTACCGGGAAGATGAGTTCTGGCAGGCGCATGCCTATTATCGGCCATTTCTGATTCGTTATCACCCGGGGATGAGCTATGAATGGAAGGAGACACCCCAGCATTGTGGTCGTTTTCCGTTAACGATCCAGCATTGGTCCTATGGATGTCATGCTCCCCGGGTGAAGCACTATGGTTGGGCGCGGGAAGAAGACCGTATCCGCAAATATGAACGCTATCAAGCACTGGACCCTGAAGCAAGATACGGTTGGAAGGAACAGTACGAATCGATATTGGATCAAGAGCCACGACTTTTGGCATGGTTCGAATAAGGAGAGGGGGAGTGAGCACGTTGAAGAAAGACACTTTACGCAAATCGCAAGAAGAATCCCAACCTCAAATAGAGCCGAATTCACATAAGAAAGATAATCAGAAAGAGAATCAGAAAGAGGAGCAACCTGAGAGCCAGAAAGAGAGCCAGAGTAATCATCGACCGCCCAGACGTTCTGATCAATCGCTGGAAACCCGCCAATCGGAAAAGCTTGAAGAGCTTAGCTTGGAAAAAATACTGATCGCCAGCCCGGTTCGACAGACCACTCCGGTGCTCCGTGAATTTCTGGATTCTCTGCATGCACTGGAACGAACCACAGTGAAGACGGAGTATCTGTTTGTTGACGATAACGTGGAAGAAGCCGCATCGAATATATTGCGTGAATTTGTGCTCCAGCATGAAGGGACGGTTATTCAAGCAGATGAACAGGGCAGTGGTAGTTCTGACAACAAAGGGGTGTACAGCAAAGATGAGGGAGGACACTATTGGCAGGATGAGCAGATTTGGCGTGTAGCCGGCTTGAAAAATCGCATATTGCAATATGCACGCGACAACCACTACGATGCGGTTTTCCTGATTGATTCTGACTTGGTGCTGCATCCGCGGACGCTGGAGCAACTTGTATCGAGTGGCAAAGACATTGTATCCAATATCTTTTGGACCCGCTGGCAGCCGGATGCCAGGGAAATGCCACAGGTATGGCTGCAAGATGAGTATGCCTTGTATCGCCGCGGTGGCAAAACATTAGACGGAACCGAGGTGGAGGACGAGGGCACGCAAACGACTGCATTTCTGAATCAACTGCGGATCCCGGGTTGTTATGAAGTTGGAGGGCTAGGGGCTTGTACCCTTATTCGCAAAAATGTTCTGGCAGCAGGAGCTTCATATGACCAGATTCCCAATGTATCCTTCTGGGGCGAAGATCGTCATTTCTGTATTCGTGCTCAGGCACTGGGTTTTCGTTTGTTCGTGGATACTCATTTCCCTGCGTACCACATCTATCGATTGTCCGAACTGCCGGGGGTTTCCGCCTTTAACCGCAGGGCGAGACGAGGTGAGGAGACGATCAGTATTACCCTGTGTATGATTGTGAAAAATGAAGAAGCTTCCCTCGCCAGATGTCTGGACTCGGTCAACGGTATTGCCGATGAGATTGTAATCGTGGATACCGGTTCGACGGATCGTACCCGTCAGATTGCTTCCAGATATACGGATCGTATCGTTGATTTTGAATGGGTGGATGACTTTGCAGCAGCACGCAACTATGCCTTCGATCAGGCAAAGAGTGAATATATTCTTTGGCTGGATGCCGACGATGTGTTCGAACCGGAAGATCGGGCGAAACTGATCGCCTTGAAACGTTCGCTGGACCCGGATGTTGATAGTGTCACGATGGATTACAATCTGTCATTCACAGCAGATGGTAAGGTAGCCTACAGTCTGCGCCGGAATCGTCTGGTGCGTCGGGATCGGCAATTTCGCTGGATTGGCGCAGTGCATGAATATCTGGCTGTAGCGGGCAATCTGCTGCATAGTGATATAGCGGTTACCCACAAGAAAGATAAGGAGTATACCGATCGGAATCTGCGAATCTATCGCAAAAGGGAACAGGCCGGAGAGAAATTCGGGCCGCGTGACTTGTATTATTTCGGTAATGAACTGAAGGACCATGGGCAGCATGAGGATGCGGTGAAGTACTATGAGAAGTTTCTGGATACCGGGCTGGGCTGGGTGGAAGATCAGATTGCTGCTTGTCAGAAAATTGCGGATTGTGAAGCTGCACTTGAACGTCCGGAACAGGAAGTCACGGCGTTGTTCCGATCATTTGCCTATGATTTGCCAAGAGCCGAGATTTGCTGTCGATTGGGTGGTTATTTTGCCGACCGTGAAGATTATCGCAAGGCCCTGTTCTGGTACGAACAGGCAACTTGTGCTGTACGTCCTGATGATCCTATGGTAGTGCTGAATGAAGCAGCCTGGACCTGGATGCCGCATCTGCAACTATGTGTGTGTTATGACCGGATGGGGAACCGTGCCAAGGCCCGGGAACATAATGATATCGCACTTGCCTATCATCCAACACATCCGAGCATGTTATATAACGATCGATACTTTAAAGATTTGGAGAAGGATAACGTATTGGAAAACGCTTAGTATTTTCAGTCGAAATGCGGCCTCTTTCGTGGAATTGAATGGGTGAATCAGCCCATGT
Source organism: Paenibacillus sp. SRL342 (assembly GCF_984798905.1). Taxonomy (NCBI): domain Bacteria; kingdom Bacillati; phylum Bacillota; class Bacilli; order Caryophanales; family Paenibacillaceae; genus Paenibacillus; species Paenibacillus sp. SRL342. The sequence continues at coordinate 6,005,005 of NZ_OZ481790.1, read as the reverse complement.
TCCATGGAGAGGTTTTTTGCATTGTGATAAAAGTACATCATAGAGTTGGTGACAGACGCATTCACATTGAAAAATGGATTAATGTATTTCATCTAGGAGAGGATATGCTTTACAATAATGAATAACGGAAAAGCGGTGACCATGATTGCCTGTCTTCGGCTACCGAATTGATGAAGCAAGGGGAACTGGATATGAATCTGACAGAAGTTCTATTGGAGTCGAGGCTGGTCGCGATTGTGCGCGGTATAAGCCGTGAAGCGGCAGTAACAGCTGGACAAGGTATGACAGGTGGTGGAATCCGACTGATGGAAGTCACACTGAACACGCCTGGAGCACATGATATTATTGCAGACTGGCGTGAGCGGCATGAAGGAAAGGCTTTTGTTGGAGCGGGTACGGTACTAAATGTGCAGATGGCGAAGGAAGCAGTTGCTGCAGGAGCACAATTTCTGGTGTCTCCCAATGTCGATCTGTCTGTCATTGAATATGCTGTAGAACATGGTGTCGACATCTGGCCTGGAGCCATGACACCCACGGAAATTGTCGCTGCCCATGAAGCGGGAGCACGAGTTGTGAAGCTGTTTCCGATGGCGAGTCTGGGCATACCGTATCTGCGGGAGATCAAAGCTCCACTGAATCATATTCCACTGCTGGCAACAGGTGGTGCCACACTGGAGAATATTGCTGACTACTATGCAGCAGGCGCTGCTGCAGTGGGTCTGGGAAGTGCACTTTTACCACGAGAAGCTCTTGTAGCAGGAGATCATGAGCAGATTGCAGCATGTGCACGGAGATTTGTGGAAGCAGCTGAAGTCTAGGATTCCAGCGTCAGATGAGGGCTATGTATATTTGGGTATATATGTGAAGGTGCCTTTAGATTAGTTGTTGGATTAATCTTTATCATAAAAACCCATGTCGCTTAACGTGCCGTTCATTCTATTGTTTTATGATGGATGTATGCCAGAATTCGGAGAGGAGAGATGCCCTGTGAAAGCTAAAACAATGATAGGCGGCATGCTCGCCGTGGCCGCAGTAACGGCAGGTGGATTATGGAAGGCAGCGGTAAAGAGCCAGACACCCAAGAAGATTCCAATCACATTGACACCCCCAATGCCATTTGAGGATGTGACCTTTGACAGTGGGGGAGGTCGGGTGCATGGCTGGTTCATCCCGGCCAGAGCGGACATTCCGAAGCCATGGCCGCTCGTTATTATTGCACATGGCTGGGGCTCTAATCGCTCCCGTGTTCTTCGTTACGCACGTCCGATCTGGGAAGCAGGATATGCTTTATTTATGTATGATGTGCGTAGTCATGGGGCCAGTGATCTGGTTCGTGCTGCATCTGCCTACCTGTTCCGGGATGATCTGCTCGCGGCGTTGCAGTATACGACTGCACGACCGGAGATCGATCCGGATGCCATCGGTGTGCTTGGACATTCTTTGGGCGGACTGGGCACGATTCTTGCGGTGACGGAAGGCATTCCTGTATCAGCGGTGATTACCGACTCCATGCCATCGCAATTTGAGGTTATTGTCAGTTCGGAGCTGAGACGTCGGCGTCTGCCCTTGTTTCCACTGGCCCAGTTAATTCCGAGAATCTGGTTCTGGCGGCTTGGTGAATCTCTGAAATCCTATCGTCAGCGTGAACCGGTGATGATGCTCAATGAACGGCGCAGGGGAATGCAACTACCGATGCTTATGGTGCACTCCAAGGGCGACAACTTCATTCCCCCGAGTGAGCTTGAATATTTTATGTCCAAAGCCGATCCACCTGTAGAACATCTATGGGTCAACAGCGGAGGACACAGTTGTTCCGAGGAAGACCCCGCCTTCTGGGATACCGTTATTCCATTCTTGCAAACCCATGTCCAAGGTCGGTCAAAGTCGAACGATTCCACTATTGCGAGCAGTTAAACCAGGTAGAATCAGGCCTACATAAGAGTGCAGGCTAACAAAGAGAACGCCAACGTGGTTGGCGTTTTTTTGCTGTTATGAGCAATATGCAGAAATTCACATTTGTAAAATTGCCCCGAAAACGACCATTAAAAAGGAAGCTTATGGTATCATAGGATAGACTGGCAATATTCATGCGAGGTTATTTGCTATGCATCTTTGTATGAAATTGAAGGGAGAGGTCCAGATTTGAGTTTGAATTGGAAGTTTAATGTACGTTTCAAAATGTTCACTGCGAAAGCTGCAACGGCAGCGATGGCAACACTGTTACTTGCTTCGCAAACACCAGGTTTTGCAGGCAGTGCATCAGCCGCGCAAGCAGAACAGTTGACTGAAGCGACAACGGGGGAAAATGAACAACTAGACGCAACGAGCAATGACGTGCCCGAGGGAGCGAAAATCTCATCCAGGCAAGCCAGTGAAAATATACTGAAGCTATTTCCTTTGTTAAAGAAAGCAACGATCTCATCTGCACGATTCGATTCACCTAATTCTTATCCACCGCCAGACTACAAGGCATGGGAGATTGGGTTCCAGATTACGCAAGGCAATCATACGTCAGGATTCAATGCAACCGTACATGCAGGCACAGGGGAAGTGTTAAGTGTACATTTGCCGTCGGATGTCATGGATAAATATGTCACGGCATCGGATGTTAAGCTAACCAAAGCTGAAGCCGAAGAGAAGGCCGTGAACCTGTTGTACCAAGCGATTCCAGGTCTGAAAGATACAGAGTATGCTCCGCTTGGAGATCTGTATTCTTCTATTGAACAACAGTCATTATTCGGCAGAACAGAGTATCGATACGGTTACCAGTTGAAGCATGACGGGTTATTATCTGACGCAGAGACAGTCTACATAAATGTGGATGAAAGTGGTTTGGTGACAGGTTACTCACGAGGTACTACCTCAGCTAAGTATCCTTCATCGAAACCGGCAGCTTCGGAAGAGAAGGCGAGACAGCAGTTTGAAGAACAGTTCGATGTGGAGCTGGCCTATATCTCCAAAGATCGTCTGTCTTCCAAACAAGGTCAGCAGTATTATCTTGGCTACACACCAAAGCCTATCAGTATCGTTCCGATTGAAGCCAATACGTTGGAACGGATTAATACATTAACCGGTAAAGCTGTAGATGAAGATTCTTTGCAGCAGGATACGAAGCTGAAAGGCGATGTAACTCCGTTTGTCCCGGCCAATGGTACGAGGTTAAATGTACAGCAGGCCGCCAATCGGGTGGCTACGAACTTTGATATTCCCAAGGGTTACAAGCTGGAGCACAGCCAGTTAAGCAAGGGATTATATGCAAGCCCGAACAATCAGGTATGGAGTCTGAGCTGGAGCGATCGAAGTGCCAATATGTCCTATATGTTCATGCGGGATATCTCAGCACAGGTAGATGCAGTTACTGGACAGATCTACAGTTATACGATGATGCAACGAATGGGACCACAGATGGAGCAGGAGAAGACAACTGAAGAGAAGGCAGGCAAAGGGGTAACCCGAAAGCAGGCTGAGAAACTGGCGATGGACACGGTCATTGCGTTAGTTCCAGATGCAACGGAACAGTTCCACCTATCTAACGTTATTGAGGTAGATGATGCGCGTACCTTTATGTTCCAGCGTTATCTGAACGGAATTCCGGTTAAGGATGATACGGCACAAGTACAGGTGCTGAACAACGGAACGATTAACGAATTCTATACGCGTATTGCCGCAACGCCTGAACAACTGCCAGCAGAGAAAGAGCCAGCCATTAGTTACGAAGAGGCAAGGGCAATCTATCTGAAAGAGTTCAAGCTGGTTCTGGCGTACTCTCGTTACGGTGGATGGGGTATGAACAGCGGTGAAGTCATCCCGGTGGGAGTTAACCTAGCTTATATGCCTACACGAGATGAAAATTCGATCTATGGCAACTATGAAGTGCTGGATGCTAACACAGGAAAATGGATGTTGTTATACGGGGATACAAGCTCTGCAACCAAGGCGGATCCTACGGATATTTCCGGTCATGTCGCCGAAGCAGCTCTACGCAATATGACACAGCATGGCGTATTGCTTGCGGATGAGCAGGGACGCGTATTCCCGGATCGTGTGATCACCCGAGGAGATTGGTTTAACTATCTGGCAAGAGCGATTAATCCAAATATGGATCTGTACTACAGTGGGGACGGAGATGACAAGCTATACGCTGATGTGACACCTGACAACCCGTATTATAAGGCAGTTCGGGCATTAATCGATCAGCGCTGGCTTGCCGGAGCGGACCCTGAACAGAATTTGAATCCGCAGGAAGAGATGACACGTGAAGAATTGGCAGTGCTGCTTGTACGTATTTTACGCTATGAGAAGCTGGCCGGATTCTATACGTTGCCATCAGATCTTCCCAACATTGCGGATGCCAGTGCCATTAAAAGTAAGGGAGCGGTTTCCCTGAGTCTGAAGCTGGGATTGCTTCCTTCGATTGAAGGACGATTCATGCCTGCACGAAAAGTGACGGTAGCTGAAGCGTCACAGGTATTGGAACGGCTGGCGAAGCTTCAAGGTAAAACAGATACGTTTATGAGTGGTAATCGCCTGTATTAGACGAGGAATTACTCATATCGTGCCCAAGCTGATCATAGGATGAAAATAACGGGTAATCGTGATTGATTGAACTGAAGATCAAAGGGACCTTCCATAGAAGGTCTCTTTTGATTTGCTTTGACAAAACTAGAAGAATGACGACAGAGCCTTTTGTGATACAATAGGGCGTGAGAACTTTGCAAAGAAGGGTGGGTTCCTTTCATGGGTAAGAACGGGAAACGAATTATCACCATACTGCTGGCAGGCTGTCTGATTGCTGTAGCGTTACCACGTACGGTTGATCTGGATCAACTGTATGCTGCATCAGGGACATCAGATATATCCACAGCAACAGATTTGCGCCAGACCTTGCTTACCGCAATGTCACAGCGAACGGAGGAACTTGTTTTTACATACAAAGGCAATGTGAAAGGCCTCAAAAAACAATTACAAACCTCCATCGATGAGGCAATGAAGAGTGACCCTTATATCCAATATACCGTTAAAAGTTATGCATTCAATTATAAAGGCTCCAATGTGTCGGCCGAGGTGCATGTGACTCTCTCCTATCGGGAGACCAAGGAGCAGACCGATTATGTGAATCGTAAAGTCACAAACGTGTTGAAAGAAATCATCAAACCCGGCATGACGGATCATGAGAAGGTCAAGGTCATTCATGACTGGATTGTGCTTAACCTTTCCTACGATACCTCTCTGAAGAAATATACGGCCTATGACGGGCTTGTTACAGGCAGTACCGTCTGTCAGGGATATTCACTGTTGGCATATCGGATGCTGGAGCGAGTAGGTATCGATAACCGGATTGTGGAAGGTACAGCGGGCGGGCAGCTTCATGCCTGGAATATCGTGAAGCTAGACGGCAAGTGGTATCACATGGACACCACCTGGGATGATCCTACTCCTGACCGCAAAGGTAAGGTGAGCCACAGCTATTATTTGCTGAGTGATGATGAGATGGCACGTGACCATATCTGGACAGACAAAAGCAAGTACCCCGCTGCGCCTGCCCCGTATCGGGAAGCTTTACTGAAGCTGGTGAAGGCCGGAGATAGCAAAAAGGCTGCCTATCAGAAGCTGTACCATGCTCTGGACTATTCCCTGTATGATGAACAGGATGCTGTTAAAGGCCATGCTGCGCTGAAGACCAAAGTTCAGAGTAAGCTGAAGGAAGGCGGAACCTCGCTGACATTCAGGTACAAGGGTACGGAGGCTGGACTGATTGAAGATTTGCAGGATTTGTACCAGCTTGGCATGAAATCGATATCTTATTATGTGTCCAAAATGGAAGGTACTACGGATCTGCGCGTCAAAATTAACTGGACAATATAACAGCCGTTTGAACAGGATGCTCCGATTGAGGAGTATCCTTTTTTGTGTTCAATTTTGTGTTCAATAGCGAGGATTTTAGTGTTGTCTATTTTTTGTATATGTCGCTTTGCTATTCTAATCTTCGGCGTATGCCAACACTACGTACGAGGAGGATATGCAAACAATGAGGAAAAAAGTGAGCATAGTGATCATTGCTCTGTTACTGGTCACGCAAATGATGCAGGGTTGGATATTTACACCAACAATGCATGCTCAGGATGAATTAACTAATTTGCCAGCCAGTGCAATCAGCGATACAGCATCAGAAGAAGGTTTGGCAGGTTCGGAAGAGGTCAACAACGTTGATGTTGCTGCCACTCCGGAAGAAGAGGGGGAGGGAAACCTCAACCAGAGCAGTTTAGCAGTGGCAGCTGCAGGTCCGGTAATTACAGATCAATTGATTACCAGTGTGCAGATGTACAATCAGGAGCCAGAAGACAATGGGAATGGCACGATTGAAGTTAAAGGAGATAAAATCGAGGATATTCGACCAAGCATTCAGGATGAGGTGGCTGTAGTCTTTGCATGGGGACTTGCAGACGACAACCACAACTACAGCGATGGCTCTACGTTCACCTTTAACTTGCCCGATAAATTCATCATCGGATCACAGCTTAAGGGTAATCTGGATGGCGGTGTAGGGGAGTATGTGGTGAATCCAGATGGCACAATCATCTTTACCTTTAATGAACTGATCGAGCATGCGAAGCTGGAAGGCAACTTCTACGTGTGGATTAAGTTCGATGAGAGCAAGATGGAAGATGGTTTGAAACAACAGATAGACTTTAGTTCCGTAGGGCAGGGCATCATTGATGTGCACTTTGCCAACACAGCCATAGATAAGTTAAAGAAATCGGGAACCGCAAACAAAAACAACTTCAACTCGGATGAAATTAAATGGACCGTAGATTTTAACCAAGGCGAGAAGGCTATGAAAAATGCTGTTCTTGCAGACACGTTCCCAGCAGAGCTAGAGCTCAAGGGCAATATCGAAATTCGCGAATTGGAAGTGCAATTGAATGGATCTGTTAAAGAAGGTCCAGGGGTTCGCACAGAATCACAGTTTCCAATTCAATTGGGAGACACGGATAAGGCCTACCGTGTGACTTACACGACAAGTGTTAAAGCACCAACCACTGCTCCGTTCACCAACGTGGAGTATCAAAATCAGGTTGCGCTTACAACAGATCAGAGCGAGCACAACGAAACAGATATTGGCCGAGTTCGTGTAAGTTTTAATGAGCCTTTGAACAAGTCAGGGCAAGATAGTGCGTATGATCCGGTAACACAGACGATCACATGGAAAGTGCAATATAACTACAATCAGCAAGAAATCATGCAAACGAATGCATGGATTGAAGACCGCTTTGATACGGCAAAACAGCAACTGATCAACAATTCCGTCAAAGTGTATCAAGTGGACATTAATGCAAGTGGAGCGGCTTCGAACAGAACACTGATCAATCCAAATGAATACACACTCGAAGCGATCGGTACAGGGTTCGATGATGGCTTCAGATTACATTTTAAGAACGATATTACAAAGGCCTATGAGATCGAATATGATACACAATCCATTCATCGTGTTTATACAAACGACACTATTACGAACACAGTGAACATGTATGATGGTACTTCCAAAACAGGCCGGAGAGACATTCAGGAAGTCATTTTTGCAAAGAGTGTAAAAAGTGAAAACTTCAACACAAAAGAAATTGAATGGCAGATGGTTTTGAATCATGATTTGCAGGACATGACGGATATCGTCATCACCGACAATTACGAAGGTAGACATATGAAACTGATTCCGGGTAGTCTTCAAGTGAGCGGTGTTAACAAAGACGACTTTGAACTGACTCCAGACCCGGCTGATCCAACGTATGAAAAAGGATTCTCACTTCGCTTGAAGGACGGGGTAACGCTCAGTACGGAGCATGTTATTACTTACAAGACAAGCTTTGATCCGACAGCAGGTATGCCAACGAATGATGAATATCGCAACTCGGCCAAGATCGATTGGGAAGAGTCTGATGTAAAACAGACTGCGATTACAAAATCTGCTGCGGTCAAACCGCAAGACTACACGATTCAAAATGGTAACAAAAAGGGTGAATATAGCGCCAAAGATAAAAAGATTACCTGGACAATCGATGTAAACTACAATTTGTTTGATATTCAGGATGCAATCCTTAAGGATGCTTACACTGGAGACCAATCTTTTGTAGACGGCTCATTGAAGGTTCATGAGTTAGAGTTACAGGGAGCCAATAATGTTACTGCTGTAGGTAGCGAGGTTCCACTCACACCTGGTCAATTCCAGCTGAACACGGACGGTAAAGGTTTTGTTTTGGATCTGGGTAACATGGGCAAAATGGCTTATCGCATTCAGTACCAAACAAGTCTGGATGGACCATATTCTGTCGTAGGTGCATATGCCAACCAGGCTGTTCTGACGGATGGTGAGGGGGGTGTAATACGATTTAATAGATCAGCCAGTGTTACACCTGCCAACGGTGGTGTGTACGTGCGCAAAACAGGGAAGCAAGAAGGTACAACGGATAAAGCATCATGGACGGTAAATATCAATCCAAGTCAATCTTTCATTCCTGCGGGTAATCAATTAACAGATACCTTGTCAGAGAACCAGATTTTATTGGCTGATTCATTGAAATTATATGCAACCAATTTACCTGCCAACAATTCAGGCAATGTATCCACCAAAGCTGGACTTGTTGATCCGGCTGATTATGAATTGCACGTGGAGGGCAATACATTTACCTTCACCTTCAAGAAAGATATCCATACCGCATTCATTTTGGAATATCAGTCTTATATTAATGCCGATCATGGTGCCCGAATTGAGAATAAGGTTGAATTTGCAGGCCAATCTTCCTCGGTAATCGGAGAAGGTAATCAGTCGGGAATCAAAGTTTCCTTGGCTGGAGCAGGTGGAGGAGCCTCTACAGGTCTGGGCAAAATCAGAATTCACAAAGTCAGTGATACAGGAGTTCCGCTGGAGGGTGCAATATTTGCAATCTATAATGCGTCTGGAACTACGCTTCTGGAAACATTGAAACCAACGGACGAGAATGGTGTGGTCGAAAGCTCCAGAAACTATCGATTAACAATCTAACCAACGGTATACCTTATAAGTTAAAAGAATTATCTGCACCGGCAGGATACTTGGTTGATCCTGAATATGGCTCTGTCTCAGGTAAAACGATTGAATTTAAGGATGCGGATATCGCTTTTGAAATTGAAAATAAAAAGATTCGTCAAGGCTTTGAATTAACCAAGGTAGATGCGGTGGACTCCTCGAAGACACTTAAGGGAGCAACTTTTGAATTGTACTCCAAGGACGGCGCAACGCGAGAGAAAATCGATGAGTTAACGACAGGGGAAGATGGGAAGATCGCCAAAGGTGGACTATCGCCAGGGGATTATGAGCTGGTAGAAGTCGTGGCACCTGAGTTTTATCAATTGGATGCTACACCAATTCCGTTTACCATTGTAGAAAATCAGACGGAGAGTATTACATTGACGAAGTCTAATGCAATGGGTACAGGTGGTAAACTTGTCGTTACCAAAGTAAATGCCAAGGATCAGTCCGTATTAAGCGGAATTGAATTCGAATTGCGTGATCGTTCCAACAGTGTCATCGATACAAAAGTAACCGACCTAAATGGGGTCATTGAATTCGACGGTTTGGAATACGGTCCATATACATTGGTAGAGACCAAGGCAGAAGGCTATGTTATTGAACAGCCGGAGACGCTTGTATCTATTATCAAACCGGAAACTCAATTGACCATTGAAAATAAAAAAAATGATCGTTCCGTGAAATTGATTAAAACCAATGCGGGTAGAACTCAGCACCTGCAAGGAGCTGTGTTTGAATTACGGGCCCAAACTGCATTGATGGATGCAAATGGGAATTGGGAGTTCCACAAGGTAACAGGTCTGGATGAAGCTACACTGACAACCAATCAACAAGGTGAAATTGTACTTGAAGGCTTGGATATCAATAAATATCAGTTGGTTGAAATAAAAGCACCTAACGGATATGTCTTAGACACAACCCCAGTATCATTTGAAATTACGAGTACACAAACCGAAGTTGTAATTGTGGAGAAAACAAACCAGGCTATGCCAGTATCAGGTGGATCGAGTGGGCCTTATAATCCGGGAACACCTAATACGGGGGGAACGCCGCCAGATCCGGATAAACCAACAACACCGGAACCGGAAACACCAGGAACGTCTATCCCAGGCACTGTTGTTACTGAACCTACTGAACCTACTGAACCTACAGAACCTGGAGGCGGAACCGAAATTCCAACAGATGAAGATAACGGAGTAGCTCCTTCTTCACCAAGCGATTCCAACGGTGACGATACTGCATCTCCAGTTGGGGATACAGATGCACCGGATGGGGATGGTGCACTTGCACCTCCTACTGGAACGGATACAGATGGATCCCAGGGCAATGGAAATTCTGCATCACAGCCAAACGGAAATTCTGGATCTCAGGGAATGCTGCCACAGACAGGTGAAGAGAGCACAATGGCTTACACTGCTGTGGGCATGATGCTGATGGCGTTAGGTAGCGCTGGATTCATGTACTTCCGCCGCAGACAACAGCTTCAACGCTAGATTCAAACACGTAATATCTAAAATTCATCGTGTGTAGATAGAAATACCCTCTAGCAATCACTACGAAGACTTAGCGTCGACGTGTGAATATGCTAGAGGGTATTTTTTGGTGATATTTAGGGAGGGTCAGGTCCCCGCAACAATCGGTTTCACTTCAATAGCTCTTACAATTAGGCGATGTGTTGGATTGACGAGTGGATCACAGGTAATCAAGGTAAGGACCTGTCCAAGTCCGGGATCCTCCAGTACAGATAAGTCAGTAGGCTCCACTATGGATATCTGATCTACCTTATATTGGATAGTCGTTCGATCTGCCAGGGTGACTTCCATTGAATCACCAATCTGGAGTTCTCCCAGACGATTGAACAACCGACCTTTTTTGTGGGCGCGATGAGCGGCTATGGCAGCATTACCTTTGTTACCGATACTAGTGGTTTCGACAAGATGGGTTGCAGCTACCTTCATGTTGTCCTCCGTTGCACCTTCCAGAATCGGTAAGCGGACATCAATCTTGTCAATCGATAGTATCCCCAACGTATCCGAAGAGGCGTCTTGCACTGTATCTGTACTATCCGTAGTCGGCTCGGCGGAAGCTGCATCCTGCCTGCCTTGTTCGAAGGAGTGATTAAGCTTAGACAAGCCGTTTTGCAATTGCTCCAGATCGTTCATGACACGGGTTTGCTGCCAGTCATAATACGTTTCTCGCAGGAAAGGAAAGCTGATGATCAGGATGCCCAGTAGAACGAGCAGAATAGAGAATTTTTTCATTATACATCAACTCCCGTTGTCCAAGAAAAATAGTATACCCTTCTCTATTCTACTTACGGATCTATACAAAATATGGACAGGGACGAAAGGACGTACAGAAATGTTCGAAGGGGGAGCCGATCCAACACAAAACCTCCCCGTTTCGCTACAGTAGGAAGACTGCAACGCCCCGGGGAGATATTATTATATAGTGTCAATTGTATCAGCTGTATAAGTTAAACTAACCATTTACATGAGAACGTAGAGGACAGAAACAACCTGATTCTTCGTTAGTGCTTATCAGCTGGTGAATCGGTAGGTGTGAAATCACATTCCTGCAGTGGCACCACTTTGGTCTTTTTGATCCATTTGTAACCGAGCCACAACACCAGGAACAGGGGTACGCTCAGGTAGGCAACGATGGCTCCACTCCAGTCGATCTGATCACCCGTGAATGCCTGATAGTTCTGTCCGATGATCACGATAATACACAGGACAAAAGCAAAGATCGGCCCAAACGGGAACCAGCGTGCACGGTAAGGCAGATCGCTCAGATCCCTGCCTTGTGCAACGTATGCACGACGGAAGCGATAATGACTGATAGCGATACCCAGCCAAGTGATAAAACCACACATACCGGATGCATTCAACAACCAGGTGTACACAATCCCATCGCCGAACAGGGAGGCAAGGAATGCTAACATACCAACGGCTGTTGTGAGCAGCAAGGCATTCATTGGAATACCCTTTTTGTTCAACTTGCCGAGGAAACGAGGGGCTTTACCATCTCGGGCAAGGGCATAGAGAACCCGGCTTGAAGCATACATACCTGAGTTACCGGCAGAAAGTACAGAAGTCAGAATAACAGCATTCATCACGGAAGCTGCAATGGCGAGGCCAGCTTTCTCAAATACCAGTGTGAACGGGCTGACACCGATATTTTCCAGATCACCTTTGAGCAGATTCGGATGCGTATACGGGATGATCAGACTGATCACGGTAATTGCCAAAATGTAAAAAATCAGAATGCGCCAAAATACCTGACGAATTGCACGAGGGACATTTTCGCGCGGGTTTTCACTTTCACCGGCGGCTACCCCGATAAGCTCGGTACCTTGGAATGAGAATCCAGCAGCCATGAACACACCTAACACAGCGAAGAATCCGCCATGGATGGGCGCATCACCGATGGTGAAGTTGCTGAAACCAACCGCTTCTCCGCCCATAATACCAAAGATCATGAGCACACCAACGGCGAGGAAGATGATGACAGTAGCGACTTTGATAATGGCGAACCAGTACTCGGACTCTCCATAACCCTTAACGGACAATACGTTCAAGGCAAAGATCAGCACGAGGAACAATAAGCTCCATAACATGGACGAACTGTCAGGGAACCAGTATTTAATGAGTACTGTAGCGGCAGCAAGCTCTGCTGCAATGGTTACCGCCCAGTTGTACCAGAAGTTCCAGCCCATGGCGAACCCGAGAGCAGGATCGACAAAACGTGCGGCATACGTATTAAATGAACCGGAGTCCGGCATAAAGGTAGCAAGCTCACCAAGGCTGGTCATTAGGAAATAAACCATGATTCCAACGGCTGCATAGGCAATTAATGCTCCACCAGGGCCTGCGGTTGAGATGGCGGTACCACTTGCGAGAAACAGCCCGGTACCAATCGAGCCACCGAGGGCGATCATCGTCATATGGCGTGCGCGTAATCCTTTTTTCAGGGAAGGTCCAGTTGTTGTTGGGTTACTGCAGTCTTGCATGGAAACACTCCTTCATTCGATATACTGATGTTTGCGATACTTGAATTCATAAACAAAAAGACCACAGGCATCAGCCTGCGGTCTTTAATATTTCAATGTCCGCACCATGTCCCAGATGATTAAGATAGCTCAACACAGAAGAATTCATACCTTTATATAAAGGAAATGTACTTCCGTGACAGTTCTGCGCCTTTCGACAGCAGCCCCAGCTCACCGGACCGTATAAGGAACGTCCAGCGAGCTTCGGCGGGTACACCTTTCGGCTGATCTCATAAGCGGCTCCTTAGCGCCTCCATCAGCGTACTGATCGCACCCGCGACCTCTACCTCACCATCAATGGATGAGGTGTATCTATTGTCTATGAAATTATGAACAACACAACTTAACACCGTGTGTCCTGTTTAGTAAACAGACAATCAGTATAACGCGCATGGTTTTCCAGTGCAATAACAATTGTTGGATGTGAGGTCTGAGAGACGACTATTCCTCTTTTTTGTTACGACCAGCCATTTGCTGCCATACTGTTCCAGCGGCCTGTTCGCCCGATTCGATCCGCTCCAGAGCCATCTTGGCCTGCAGGCTGACTTCAAATTCGGGATCATCGGCTGCAACTCGCAACGCTTGCTCTGCTTCTTCAGTTCCGACCTCATAGAGGAAACGTGCTGCACGCCAGCGTACAAGTTTACTTTTATCAGATAACGTGGCTGTCATAGCTGGGGTTGCGGCAGGGTCCCCAATATCAGACAAGGTATCCCCGGCAGTCCGGCGTACCGCAGGAGAACTGTCCTGAAGCGCTTCATACAGTAATTCCATCGCTTCCGGTGTACGAATGTCACCCAGGTATACGACAGCCAAGCGGCGAATCTGCATTTTGTTGTCATGCAAGGCATGGGCTACGAGGGGCAGTCTTTCTGCCGTAGGCTCCATGCCGTCAAATGCCGCATAGCGAACATTCCAGTCCTCGTTTCGCAGAGCCTCTTCAAGTTCGGCTCCATCCAATTCACGGCGGCGCTCGACGAACTCTTCGGATTTGGTACCATGTTCAATGGCCTGTTTGATGACCTGCTCCAATCGTTCCGGCGGGTAAGCGGCTTCCAATTCTTGCTCGACTTCACGTGCAATATCAGGCAATTCACCATATCGAACACCGTAATCACTCAGTTTGCGTTCTTTGATCATCGTTGCACTGGCGACTTCTGTTACGGCTTTGACAAAACGGTCTGACAACGAGATTCGTTCTTCCTTGACCCCGGCCTTGACCCTAATTTGCATCGGTACGCCTCGGAAGAATTGTACAAATACCTGTGCTTCTCCGAAGTGCTCGCCTGAACCATCTTCGGATTCAATCCAGTCCAGATCAATGCCTTGTTGTCCAAGGCGATTTTGGACTTCGCCCAAGATAACGGACCAGTCGGCATTCCCTTTACGATCAAGTGCGACAAAGTCTGTCGTGTGGAACACACTCTTTACACCAGGAATATGAAGCATCTGGCGAATGAACGCCGGAGCAGATCGTTCGTTGTCCAGTGTATATGTTTTGCGAATTCCGTCCTCCAGACGTTCATCGAGATGTAACATCATCGTATTTGGACTCGGTGTTGGTTCAATGGAAACAATATTCATCAATGTAACCTCCTATAGTACCAGATTCATCTATAACTTCCCGTAAATTAAATCACACGGGTATTTCTCTATTTTACATCAATGTGAGGAATCTGCGAAATCATTCAGAAGAAGTGAAGGGGAATTGTCTAACACTTAATGTGAAGAAGCACGAAATTTGTTAACACTTCTTTCATGTTCACGCACAAACATTTTTAAACGAAAATTGGCACAATAAAGATAAGAATCAACTGGAGGTTATACCTATGGAACCCATTACCGTGCTCTCGGATGGAAAACGTCGTATTGCATATGAGAATATTATTCAATTGTTCAGGAACTGGTTTGAGGACTCAGCATCTGGTTCTGCGATAGAAACACATCGTGGAAGTTGGGAAAACGCCCGTTACTGTATTGTTGATTATCAGGTTGCCGAAGAAGCGGTGTCAGCAGCAAACGCCATTCGGGCTTTTATGCCACAACTTCCGTTACTGGTCATTACGGATTTCAAATCCCTTATTCGGAAGCGTCATCTTCAACAGATTACAGGTACAGGTGAGATGAAGATGATTCTCTGGAATGAGCAAGAGCCGAATCAACTAATCAAGGATATGGAAAATTGGTTACATTTGTCGTCTGTCCATAAATCAGAAATAGCCATACCGCCCATCTTATCCATGAGATAAAAGAGGGATATGGCAGAGGGTGTTAACTTCAAGCGTTACGGTCCTATTAGATCACATATTTATAGCCTGTTCCCCAAACCGTCTTAATATAACGTGGGTTCTTGGGGTCAGGCTCTATTTTTTTACGCAGACTTGAGATATGAACATCAATGGTACGATCCAGATAGGCGCGTTCAGAGCCTTTGATCCGATCCATCAGCTCATTGCGGGTGAACACTTTACCCGGATTTCGGTACAATTCCTTCATAATCTCAAACTCAATATGAGTGACCTCGATCTCAACGCCATCCACAAACAGGGTTCTTCTGTACTCATTCACATTCACATGTCCAGTAACCTCTGCCTGCTTATCTTCTTTTACCGGTTTATCCTTATAGGAAATGATTGATCTTCGCAGCAGTGCTTTAATCCGGGCATCCAACTCTTTCAAACTAAATGGTTTGCACAGAAAGTCATCCGCACCATTATGTAAAGCACGAAGTCGATCATTCAGCATCGTGCTTGCTGAGATCATTAGAATCGGCACAGTGGAGTGCTGGCGAAAGGCTTCTACAAGAGCATTCCCATCCGTTTCAGGAAGCATCAGATCCGTTACAACAATGTCTGGCTGGAATTGTGGGAACAGTTGAAGTGCCTCGTGGGCATGATGAACCCGTTCCGTGATGTATCCTTCCTCCTCAAGAAAGAAAGCAATCATGTCAGCCAGATTTTTCTCGTCTTCTATAAGAAGTACTTTGATCGTCATAGGGTCACACTCCTGGTGAAAATAATGTGTTAAGAAAATACTAAAAAAAAGCTGTGATTTGCTAAAAAATACTGCAAAATTTTTAATGTTTCTATCCCAGAATATAGGATGTATATGTAGACAGGAAGCAGGCTTTTTAGATGAACTTCAATATTTTAGCATGAATGCAGTTTGTTTGCCGAGCGATCAGAATTTCCCAAAGCTACATCAAGTGATAATTACAGTATAATGGATCAGAACGATTTGAGGGGAAAAAAAGTAGATTGTATCCGCTTAAGTTTATAGGGGGAACCAACGTTGTTGTTAAATACAGAACAAAAAGTCAGCCGCGAGGGCAGTTGCTTATGGATCGTATAAAGGCAAGCCAACTGCTGGAGTGGGTCGTGCTGAAGCTAAGGATACCCTGGTTTGGAACCAGCATTCTTATCGTTCTTGGCTCACTAAGTACTATATTTCCACTTACCTTATTCTATGGTGTACAGTTTATGGTTGGCAGCGCAGCAGCACTCATCGCTCTTCGTTTGCATGGGGCTATCTATGGATTCGTCACTCTTACAGTCATCTATCTGTTAAATACCACCATTGTCGGCTTCGAGCCGCGGAACTTAACGGTAATGATTGCGCATTTCATTGAATTGATCTGGATGCTCGGTTGGCAATTGCGTTGGAAGAATGGCAGCCTAATCAAGGCTAATGCTGTCTTTTGGGTAGTGATGCTGCTTCCCGTCATCTATTGCGGACATTATTTATTGGGACTGAATATAGAAGATTTGAAGTATGAGTATATGTATATTGCCGTGATTGGTATGGTGAATGCGTTGATCGCGGGTATTGTGGTGGACTTCTGGATTACTACGGGTGAGCACAAATCAAAACGTACAGGAACTATTCCTATCACCAGAATCGCATTTAAATACGTAGTCGCCTTTGTGGTGTTTGTTTCTCTCCTATTGTTATCCGCAGATAGCCGCAGACAATTAAGTCAAATGAATGATGCCATTATACTTGATATGAAACATGCAGCAAGTGCTGTTGTTCAGGATCTGGACGAACAGTATGTTACCTCGGAGAATATGGATCAGAACATGGCACGGTATCATCATTTATTGGGTGTGAATGTGATTCTGCTGAATCGGAATGATACAGTCGTTACTTCTGGTTTGAATACACTACAGGCTGGTGAGTATCTGGACATGGATAGATACAGTCTCCTTAAGTCGAAAGATAACCTTATGCTATTAAGCTCTGAGAATATTCATTACAGTGCTGTATTGAATCACTGGAAACAGGCATCTTTCATCTATGAAGCGGAGATGACAGCTGTAACACCTTATCGGGTATTCATTGAGACCAGCTCAACCAAGTATTATCCTCGAATAGAATCGATCTATCTTACCACATTGCAATACCTGTTCCTCATCATCGTGGCTTCCATGATTGTAGCGGCTCCTCTGAGCAGTAAGGTCGTTAGTCCACTCTTAAGACTAACCAGAATGACAGGTTCTCTTCCGAGGTTGCTGTTTCGAAATGGGAAGATGGAGTGGCCAACGAGCCATGTAACTGAAGTACAGATTCTTATTGGTAATTTGCGTAAAATGGCTGATGTACTGCTGGAACAATTCGAACAGATTCGTCACGATAAGTTAACTCTGGAGGACAGGGTCATAGAGCGGACCAAGGAACTCAAGAATAGTGAAGAAGTCAAACGTGCAATTATTGAATCGTCAATAGATGCGATTATCGCTGTAGACTCGAATGGAATCATCGTTGAGTTTAATCCGGAGGCCGAAAGAATGTTTGGATTGCTTCGGGAAGAAGTGATCCTGCACAAGGAAGCACCATCTCTTTTTCAAGGGGCCAGCTGCAGTGAGATCAAGAATTTGCTGGAGCGATTTGAATATGTTGAAGGTAAAAGATACACCATTGTTGAAGAAATTTCAGGTATCCGACGGGATGGTTCCGTATTTCCGATCGAGTACAAAATTGTTGAGATCCAGTTGGGCAAAAATGAGACATTATATAATCTATTCATTAAGGATATTACCGAGCGGACCAGAGCAGAAGAAGATCGTGTACGTCATGCCCTTGCGCTGGAGAAGCTGAACTCGGAGTTGTTCAATGAGAAGATTGCCATTCAGGAACAGCGAGATATCAGTGAGCAATTCATTGAATCCGTACGGGAAGGGCTCGTGATGTCTGATCGATCAGGGACTATAACCATCGTCAACCGAAGGATAGAAGAGATGTTTGGTTTGGGTGATTTTATGGGCAGATCCATTGAAGATTTGGCGCAGGCGATTGATACGATGGTATTAACGGACAACTTCAATCTGATGGAACAGACGAGAGCATTCCTGAATGGAGAAACGGCGTTTATCGAGACCGAATTTATATTCAATAATGTGGATAAAAGTGTATTTTCCTTGTACATGAAGCAGATGGATGTCCCGGGTAAAAACCATGGGTTTCTGCTGGTGTTCCGTGACCGGACAGGAGAAGAACGGCTGGATCGGATGAAAAATGAGCTCATCAGTGTGGTATCTCATGAGCTTCGAACGCCTGTAGCCACCATTATGGGATATGTGGAATTAATGATGATGTATGACCTTCCGGCAACTCAACAGCGGGAATTCATGCAGACCATCTCTTCGGAGGGCAAGCGGCTGAGCAGTTTGCTCGATGATGTACTCGATATTCAGCGCCTCGACAACGAAGGTATGACTTACCACATGACATATGTACCGCTGGTTGAATTGGTAGAAGGGGTTGCCGAACAGTGGAATATGAAGTCTGCCCAACGGATCTACGTGCATACGTTTAATGGAGACTTCTTTGCTTATGCTGACCAGAACAGGATGGTTCAGGTTCTGCATAATCTGGTGGGCAATGCAGTCAAGTATTCTCCGGGAGCCGATCGTATTGATGTTACGTTATGGGAGGAAGAGGAATGGTTATGTCTTGATGTGCGTGACTACGGAATAGGTATTGCGGAGCAAGAGAAGGACATGCTGTTCAACAAATTCTATCGGGTTGATAATTCGGATCATAGGCAGATTGGTGGAACAGGAATCGGGTTGTACATTTCCCGTAAAATTGTAGAGGATCACAAGGGTACGCTGACTTTTATATCTGCACCGGACAAAGGAAGTACGTTCAAGGTTCGACTGCCCAAACAGGACGTATTGGTGTGAATTTATTGATGGATGAAGAAATGTATTTCACTTTTTTATGAATAATGTTTATGCAAGAGACCTACGGATAGAGCCTTTGCCCCTCAGCGCGTGAGCGTGATAAGGGGAAAGGCTTTTTTTGTTTTTCAATTTCCCCGGATAAAAAAACAACTTCTTTTGCAAACTGTCTATAGAGCCATAATTTGCATCCCATGCAAAAGGAGGACGGCAGGTATATGTTCCGTAAACAAGAGAAAACACTCATTATCGTCTGTCTGGTTGCAGCTGTGGTTGTGCTGTATGCCGTTGTGAAGAGCATCATCCGAATCATGAGTTATTGAGATACACGTTCAAGCAGAATAACTGCTGTCGTACATAACGATTATGTGAAAGAGGAGTGTAACCATGTCATCCCTGGACCCTGTTTTGCTCAGCCGGATACTAACCGGTCTTACCCTGTTTGTGCACATTATTTTTGCCTCTATTGGTGTAGGCGTGCCACTTATGATTGCCTTGGCCGAGTGGCGAGGACTACGAACCAATGATATGCATTACACCTTGCTGGCACGCCGGTGGGCGCGAGGTTTTGTCATCACCGTTGCTGTTGGTGTCGTTACAGGCACCTCGATCGGATTACAGCTCAGTCTGTTGTGGCCGATGTTTATGCGGGTAGCGGGTCAGGCAATCGCCCTGCCGCTGTTCATGGAGACGTTTGCCTTTTTTATAGAGGCGATCTTTCTTGGAATTTACCTCTATACGTGGGATCGTTTCAAAAAGAAATATACGCATATGCTGCTGTTGATTCCGGTAGCTCTCGGCTCATCTGCATCTGCGATCTTCATTACAACGGTGAACTCCTTCATGAACCAGCCTCAGGGATTCACCCTGATTAATGGCATTATGAAGGACATTCATCCGATTGCTGCCATGTTGAATCCGGCAACGCCAACCAAAGTGTCCCATGTACTCGCCTCATCCTACACCTTGAGTGCAGGTATCCTGGCGGGGATAGCCGCCTTCAGTTTGCTTCGGGGACGGGATCATGTGTATTACAAAAAAGCACTGAAACTCACGACGGTATCTGCACTCGTATTTGCCATCAGTACCGTCATGATCGGTGATTCCTCCGGTAAATTCCTGGCGAAATATCAGCCGGAGAAGCTGGCTGCCGCAGAATGGCATTTCAAGACGATGAAAGAGGCACCGCTCGTCTATGGGGGGATTTTGGATGAGAACAATGAGGTGAAATATGCGATTGAGATTCCCTATGCGCTTAGCATTTTGGCAGGTAATCGTCCCGATACGGAAGTGAAAGGTCTCGAAGAGTATCCTGCGGATCTGAGGCCACCATTGTCTATTCACTATATGTTCGACCTGAAGGTCACAACCGGAGTGATCATCCTGATGATTCCTGTGTTATATGTACTGCGTCGGTGGTTACCAGGGCGCAAGCCATATCCCAAATGGCTGCTGCTCGGCATTGTCTTGCTGGGGCCTCTGGCCATGATTGCCATCGAGCTGGGGTGGATGTTCGCCGAAGTTGGCAGGCAGCCTTGGATCTTACGCGGATATATGAAGGTGGCGGAAGCAGCCACGACGTCAACTTCGGTTGGATGGATGTTAGTGTTGTTCATCTTGCTGTATCTGATCCTGTGTTTCTCGTGCATTCGGGTACTCAGCAAGCTGTTCCGCAACAAGGAAGCAGAGAAGGAACTGGAGTCTCTGGGGCTTGAAGGAGGGATCGTGCATTGAGTTTCGAAATTGCAGGCATCGCAATATTGTGGACGTTTTTGTTCGGTTACCTGATCGTTGCTTCAATTGATTTTGGCGCCGGGTTTTTCAGCTTTTACAGCATATTGACCGGACACGAGAACAAAATTCATAACATCATTCAGCGCTATCTGTCTCCCGTGTGGGAAGTGACGAATGTGTTTTTGATCTTTTTTGTGGTTGGACTGGTCGGATTTTATCCGGATAGCGCCTTTTATTACGGGACAGCTCTGCTGGTGCCGGGTTCCTTGGCCATTGTACTACTTGCAATCCGGGGCGTATATTACGCCTACAATACCTATGGTAACCATGGGCAGAACAGCCGGATCTACATGGCATTGTACGGGGCGACGGGATTGCTGATTCCGGCGGTATTTTCCACCATTTTGGCGATATCCGAAGGCGGGATCATTGAGCAGGTGGGCGATCAGGTGTTTTTTCGCTGGCGTGAATTTTTGACGAATCCCTATACCTGGTCGGTTGTTTTGCTTGCACTGGTCAGTGTGCTGTACATCTCGGCGATGTTTCTATCTTATTATGCGAAGCGGGCAGGGGATGAGCCGGCATATGAGGTGCTTCGAGAGTACGCGCTCCTATGGAGTTTGCCTACCATTTTTGCAAGTTTTCTGGCTTTTCTGCAGATTAACAAACAGAATCCCGCACACTTTGAGCAGATGGTGAATATTTCGTGGATGTTTATCGCTTCGTTTATTTGTTTTGTCATTGCCGTGTCGCTGGTGTGGAAAAGTAAATATCTGGGTTGGTGTTTTGTCGCTGTCATGCTTCAGTTTGCCTTTGCCTGGTATGGTTACGGGCGATCCCACCTTCCGTACATTCTGTATCCTTACATCAATATTTACGACAGCTTTACGAATCGGACGATGGGGATTGCACTTATTACAGCGTTTAGTCTGGGGCTACTCATGCTCATTCCTTCGCTTGTGCTGATTATGAAGTTGTTCTTGTTTAATGCGAATTATGTGCGCGGTAATTCTGGTAAAAAGAAAGGATGAGTCTGTCCATGCACCCAAACATGTTCTTACTCATGACTCCCTTGCTGAATCCACTATCTACTGAGGGAGTCACGGGGATACCCGGTATAACCGGATTGAGCTTTTTTGAGACATTCACCATTATGTACGCCCCTCCACTGATCATAGCGGCTGCTATTGTCTTTCTGTTTGTATATCTGGCCGTATATAAGAACCCAAAGGATTGATTGGTACGTCCATTCCCGTTTGGGGTAATCTCTTGTTAAGAAATGAGGAAGGGAGGAGGGCCCTTTCATGCCGAAAATCCGTTATAACAATATCGATAATGTAAGTACGGACAAAACGCTGAAGGAATTCAAACAATGGAGGGAGCAGCGGCGGAGCAAAGTGAAGGACTACTCCTACACCGTGCCCAAACACCCGCCTGAACTGGATTATCTGCATGCCAACCGGGATGACACAAGTATTACCTGGATTGGTCACTCCACGTTTTTCATTCAATATTATGGATTGAACATCGTGACTGACCCGGTGTGGGCCGAAAAAATGGGATTTCAACGAAGGCTCGGTGCCCCCGGCATTCCGATTCAGGATATTCCACCGTTGGATGTCATTCTGATATCTCATTCCCACTATGATCATCTGCATCTCGCTTCCTTGCGTAAGCTGATTACAGCCAAGACATTGCTGATCGTACCCGATGGTCTGAAACGCAAGATGATTCGCAAAGGATTCCATCGATGCCAGGAGATGAAGTGGTGGGATCATATGACACTTGGCGGAGTCAAAATAACTTTTGTCCCTGCACAGCACTGGACGCGCCGAACATTGTTTGATACCAATACGTCCCATTGGGGCGGTTATGTATTGGAATTGAACCATCCGGCAACGACTTCAGCAGCGGAAAGTGCTGCAACAACGAGCAATCAGGATGAATCATCCACGGAATCAGGGAAGAACGAAACATCCAAAACATCAGACGGTCCGCCTGTGTTGTATTTTGTGGGTGATACAGGTTACTTCCAGGGTTTCAAAACGATTGGAGAACGCTTTGACATTGGTGTTACCCTCATGCCCATCGGTGCCTACGATCCGGAGTGGTTCATGACTTCTCAACATGTGACACCCGAAGAAGCGCTGCAGGGGTTCGTTGAATCCGGTTCACAGCTCATGGTGCCCATGCATTACGGCACATTCAAGCTGGCGGATGATACGCCCAAGGAAGCGCTGGATCGGCTGGAAGTTGAACGTGAACGGCTAGGCATTGGCAAAGAGCGGATTCGGGTGCTTGGTCATGGCGAGACACTCCGCATTCACCACGAGGAAGGCAAACAGGGCTAACAAAAAAGAGTCAAATATGTTAATGTAGGGATATGCCTGCATGAACAGTGTATTTACCAAATCTTTAATAAGTAAAAAGCGGCCAATTTTCGAATTTGCCGCTTTTTTGTGTTATAATATGGTGCCAGAATAGGCATCGGGATATTGAATCCATGATTTACGCAACTTGCTATTCATGCAGTATGCAGATTAACCAATAAAGGATGGTATGCTTAATGATCAGTACAAGCGGCATCACGCTCCGCTACGGAAAACGTGCACTTTTTGAAGATGTAAATATCAAATTCACACCAGGAAACTGTTACGGCCTCATCGGCGCCAATGGAGCCGGTAAATCAACATTCTTGAAAATTTTGTCCGGTGAAATTGAATCAAACTCGGGAGAGGTGCACATCACCCCGGGCGAACGTATGGCCGTTTTGAAGCAAAACCACTTTGAATATGATGAGTATCCGGTTCTCGAAACGGTAATTATGGGTCATAGTCGTCTCTATGCCATTATGAAAGAAAAAGATACGCTGTATGCCAAAGCGGACTTCACGGAAGAAGATGGCCTGCGTGCAGGTGAACTTGAAGGTGAATTTGCCGAGTTGAATGGCTGGGATGCTGAGCCGGATGCAGCGGCACTCCTGATCGGTCTGGGTATCGACCGTGACATGCACGATAAAAAAATGAATGAACTAAGTGGTAACGAAAAAGTTCGTGTCCTGCTTGCACAAGCATTGTTTGGTCGTCCAAACAACCTGTTGCTCGATGAGCCTACCAACCACTTGGATCTCGAATCCATTCAATGGCTTGAGAACTTCTTGATGGACTATGAAGGTACTGTTATTGTGGTATCCCATGACCGTCACTTCCTGAACAAAGTATGTACACACATTGCGGATATCGACTTTGGTAAAATCCAGCTGTACGTAGGTAACTATGACTTCTGGTACGAATCCAGCCAATTGGCACTTGCGTTGCAACGTGATGCCAACAAGAAAAAAGAAGAGAAGATTAAAGAGCTTCAAGCCTTTATTCAACGTTTCTCGGCGAACGCCTCGAAATCGAAACAGGCAACTTCCCGGAAGAAACAACTCGACAAAATCACGCTGGATGACCTTCGTCCATCGAACCGTAAATATCCGTTTATCAACTTCAAACCTGAGCGTGAAGCTGGTAAACAATTGTTGACCGTAGATCGTATCAGCAAATCCATTGATGGTGTGAACATGCTGAATGATATCAGCTTTGTCGTGAACAAAGGGGATAAAATCGCATTTGTTGGCCCGAACGGGAATGCCAAGTCACTCTTGTTTGATATTCTTATGGGTGAAACGGAGTTGGATAGCGGCGAATATACTTGGGGGGTAACTACAACTCAAGCTTATTTCCCAAAAGACAACTCCAAATATTTTGACGGTGTAGACATGACTCTTGTGGATTGGCTCCGTCAATATTCCAAAGATCAGGATGAAACGTATCTGCGTGGATTCTTGGGACGTATGTTGTTCTCAGGTGAGGAATCCTTGAAAAAGGCAAGTGTACTCTCCGGGGGCGAGAAAGTTCGCTGTATGTTGGCGAAAATGATGCAGACTGGTGCTAACGCATTGATTCTGGATGAGCCTACGAACCACTTGGATCTCGAATCCATTACAGCGCTGAACAATGGTATGATTGATTTTGACGGCACCATGCTGTTCACATCCCATGACCATCAGTTCATTCAAACCATTGCTAACCGGATTATCGAAATTACGCCGAATGGCATCATTGATCGCCAAATGAGCTATGACGAATATCTGGAAAGTGATGAAATCAAAGAACTGCGCAATAAAATGTATCCGGTAGAAGCTTAAACCAAGCATCATCTACGGCACATTATTATAGGAACACCAAAGAACCGCAAGCCTCTGTGAAGAAGGCTTGCGGTTCTTTTTGTAATTCAATGGGTTTCTCTTCGGCTTTAAGACCTAAGATCCACCAGTACGGCGACGTTGGTTGTTAGGCTTCTTGTTGTTTTGACTCTTCATCGCTTTAGGTCCGCCTTCAAAGTAGGCGCTGGATTGGTTACCGAAATTTGCTTGTTCTTTCTTTTGCGCCAGCTTTTGGCGTATAGCATCCTGCAAACTGACCTTTTTCGGTTCGTTATTTTCGCTCATCGTTATTTCCCTCCCGGTCTTACAGTGAGCCGTCCAAATTGGACGGGATGTACCTATTTTATACGTTTTACAAAAGCCCTACAAGGGCAACCTGATAAAATGCTCAAAACCTTTGGTTTTACCCGGGCCAACATTTTTTCTCATTAACTACAGCCCTGCCGTCTGGCAACTTTTTTTCGGCTTGCCTACAGCAATGCAGCTTGGCAACACTGTTTCTGTAGACCCACACGCTCCACATTTGTTAACATGGAAAAACCGTAATACGAAACGTTAAAGGGGTGTCGCCCGGTTTGAACGCTTATGAAGAAATTCGAAAAGGGGAGCGAGGGGCTTGGGTTAGTATTGCAGCCTATCTCGTCTTGTCCGCTTTTAAGCTGATCTGTGGATATTTATTTGCTTCCAGCGCCTTGCTGGCCGATGGTTTTAATAACCTTACGGATATTGTGGCATCCGTTGCTGTATTGATCGGGCTTCGGATCTCCCAGAAACCACCTGATTCGGATCATGCCTATGGTCATTTTAGAGCGGAGACGGTTGCTGCCTTGGTGGCTTCGTTTATTATGGCTATGGTTGGGCTGCAAGTATTGGTTGAAGCCGTTCGCTCCTGGTATGAAGGAGCCTTTGTTGCTCCAAATCTGTGGGCGGCAGCGGTGGCTGTAGTCTGTGCCGTTGTGATGTTAGGTGTATATCGTTACAATCACCGTCTGGCTAAACAAATTAATAGTCAGGCTCTGATGGCTGCGGCGAAAGATAATCGTTCGGATGCCTGGGTCAGCATAGGCGCTGCAATTGGAATTATAGGTGCGCAGTTCGGACTTCCATGGCTGGATAAAGTAGCTGCCATTGCTGTAGGTCTGTTGATCTGCAAGACGGCTTGGGAGATTTTCCGGGATTCTACACATCGTCTTACGGATGGATTTGACCAGAAGGAACTGACGGATCTCAGATCCTCCGTAGCACGCGTTCCCGGTGTTGAGATGATCAAGGATGTGAAGGCGCGTGTGCATGGCAGTCATGTACTTGTGGATGTAGTCATTGAAGTGGACGGAGGCCTAAGCTTGATTGAAGGCCATCAGATCTGTGACCGTGTTGAAGAGCGGTTGAAGCGATCGCATAACATCATGCATGTACATGTTCATGTGGAACCAAAGACGGAAGAAGTCACAAGGAACTCATGAACAGGGAGTGAACATCTTGGAAAATCAAAAGAGGACAGCCGCGATTGTGCGTGCTGTCCTCTTTACTTATCATTAGAACGATTATACGATGTTATTGAATGGCAACGTGGATCCACGCTTTGCCTTTCCACGTGTATACTTGTACCCACTCGCCGCCATCGAATCCATCAACAACTTCACCTGTTGTATCGATGACTTGGGAGCCTAATGCACCGATTGGCTTACCGTTAGGTGCATCATAGAACCAAGTGCGCTCCAGAAGGTTCAGCAACATCGTTGGTGCCAGTACTTCATCGCCTGGTTTTACGAGTGGCTCTTCAAACATTTTGTCATCTGTGCCGTAGGTTGCCCCAGTTACCGTCTCAGCTTTACCTTCTACTGTATTCACAGCAGGTTTGTTCACTTCAACAGCTGGAGTTGTTGTGGTCGTTGTCGTTGTTGTAGCTTCTGTTCCTTTTTCCGGATTCACCGTTCCAGTAACCGCTTCCTCAGCACCCGCAGCAGCAGCCATCGAACCCATCAACGTTAAAGCAGCGGCAAAACTTACGATTTTTTTCATTTTGTTTTTCCTCCTCGGTAGGTATGTAAAATGTTGTCCTGATTACAAGTAACCAAGCAAGCACCCTTATGAATCACAAATTATAACAATATTTTCTTGCATTCTCCAGTGTCAACTGGCTCATATGTGGGTATATAGCAAGCCTGTAAATATCATACTTCGGTGGGATAAAACCGGGTTGGCTATCTCAAAAAGGTCCTGATTTTTTGTGATTCATACGAGAGCGGATTGGAATAAAGCAGAAGGGAGTGCAATACATAGTATAGAAAAGTTGACCTATGCCTGAACGCACAAAAGCCAATCGGCTTGGTAGCACGATCGGCTTTTGTATGTATTCGTTTAGTAACACTCAGTCATATCAGAACCTGAGGTTATCGCATTCGGCTGCGTCCCGTAATCAGGGAGATTACGAACAGTACAACAAAGATGAAGAAGAGTACTTTCGCGATTGAAGCAGCTGCTTCAACAATACCGAAGAATCCAAAAATACCTGCTACCAGTGCAATAATTAGAAATAATACAGACCATTTCAACATAAGTATTCATCCTTTCGTTACTTGATTGTGCAGTGAGTTGTGTTCACCTCACCGCCTTGTGTAGTCTAACTTTAACCGAGTGCTAACCGCTTGAAACATTGGTTTTTTTTCCAAGCGAAGGCATATATGAAGGGATATATAATATTGTTTCGTCCGGGAAATCGCCGGGTAACTATAGCAATAACAAACTGATGCACATATGGAAAGAGAGGTTCTTCTATGATCTATCAAATTAGCGTGGCCCTGATTGCAGTGGCATTTGCAGTACTGGTATTCTTTTTAATTCGTACCTTGAAATCCGCTCAGGGTTCTCTGGACAATGTCTCACAGACATTGCAGGAGGTACAGAAAACCATTGATGAACTTAGTTATGAAGTGAAGCAGACGGTAAGACATGCCAATGATATTACGGTGGATGTACAGCACAAAATGAAAAAAATTGATCCTGTTATGGAATCTGTTGAGAATCTGGGTGAAGTGTTGAATGAAGTGACGGCAGCAGCCAAACAAGTCTCCACAACGCTGATGGCGAAATTTCAGACCAAACGTAACAACGCTGAACAGACCAAGCATGCTGAATCGGTTCATGTAACTGCACCGCCTGCTACATCAACGGATCGTACCCTGCAATCCTATGAAGCTACATATAATGGTGAAGCTAAGGGCGGGAAAAACTGGATGAAGTATATTGATCTTGCAGCGAATGTATGGCAACGGATGCGCAAGTAACATGACCGCTTTGTAACCCATGAAGAAGCCTTCAGAGCGGTGATGAACCTGATGAAAGGGTGAGAATCATGATGAAACTACTGCTTGTGATGTTTAGCGTAATTTCTCCCTTTTCCGTTCAACCGGCAGCGGTACCCGCTGCTCACGATATGCAATGGACGGCAATGGAAGAGAAGGCGTCAGAGGTAACTCTGGCTGTTAATCGATCCGAGACTTTCCAGCATTTTCGGACTCTGAATGGTATTTCTTTGGATGACACTATGGATGATTTGTTGGCCAAGAAGGGCCAACCGGGGCATAAACAGGAAGATCCTTATCTGGGGTGTCCTGAATATCACTTTCATGATGTGAAGGTTGGCTTGTGTGAAGATACGGATGTCATTCAATATGTGCATATCGATGCATCTGAGAATCACATCATGTTAAACGGAAAGAGAATTGAGATGAATATTGAAGCGTTCCATCATGCTCTTGGGAAACCTTATTATGTGGCAGAGGACGGAGAAGTGTTTCTCCGTGGAGACCAGGCTCTGAAAGTATATATGAAGTCAGGATCTCAGCAGATTGAAGGCATTGATCTTTTTGATGATACAGTTTCCTAGGATTGGTTATTACCGAATCGTTTCAACCCCATATAGTATGGTTATATACTAAGTAGCGCGATACAGAAGATTAAATCAGAGGAGAGTGGAAACGATGAATTCAACCAATGAGCAAGCTTATGCAAAAGTGGTAGAAAACGGAGTCCAGGCGGTAGAAGCGGTGAAAGAATTGCAGATTACCGGATACCTTCCTGATCAAATCTTTGTTCTCGCCCATGAGAAGGATCGTACAGATCGAATTGCCGATACAGCAGATGCCAAAGAAATTGGCATTAAGGAAGAAGGAGTATTTGATTCCTTGGCGAATCTGTTCCGCTCACGTGGTGATGAACTCCGGGCCAAAATTGTTTCGATGGGCTTTACCGAAGCCGAAGCGGACTTCTATGAGAGTGAACTCGACAAAGGTAAAGTACTCGTTATTGCTAAAAAGAAAGATTAACCCGATATACTTGCAAGTTGAAGTTTGCTGAACATGGACAAGCTTCTGAATCATTTATGTAAAATGCTTAATCAAAAACATAGATAAGGAATGGGGCTTTCCCCATTCCTTATCTATGTTTTTGCAAGTTTGGAAGCGGGATCAGGACGCTGCAAAAACAGGGTAACGAGCGGGGGTTTTCCCCTGCGATGGTGCCATTTACTGATAAAGGATGTTCATAAAGTCCGCTTTTGATTACGAAGGATGCCTATCGGCATCATCAGCATCGAATATGGAATTCAGCCGAAATGTCCGTTGCTCACGTAGTTTTCCCTACGCTCCGCTACTCCATTTCTAGCTTTATCCCATCTTCTCGGTACTGAAAACAGGTCTTTTTGAACACGTATTAATAGAAGTTTTTTGTTTTTACGATTATAGTTATACTAGGAATTATTATGTCTACTGCCGTTTTGTATGCAAAATTTGTATAATCAACGTTCGTTTTAACTTAATAAGAATCGACAAACCCGGACGCCACAGATAAGGAGATATCAATGAGAATACTTATTGTTGACGACAATCCGACGAATGTCATTATCATTCGAGAAATTCTGAAAAAAGAAAACTATCGTGACATTGCAACGGCGAGTTCCGCCATGGAAATGTTTGAAGTGTTGGGAATTGGGGAGGAAAGCAACGAACTTCGTCCAAAACCGTCGGATATTGACCTGATTTTGCTAGATATGATGATGCCCGAGATGGACGGCATCGAAGCCTGCAGTATTGTGCAGAAATTTGAGAATCTGAAGGATATACCGATTATTATGGTGACTGCCATCGGGGACTCCAAGAAACTTGCCGAAGCATTGGATGCAGGTGCATCTGACTATGTGACCAAACCGATTAATAAAGTCGAACTGATGGCCAGAATTCGACTCGCACTTCGTCTGAAACAGGAGAAGGATTGGCATAAAGAGCGTGATCAACGTATTCAGGATGAGCTCAAGTTGGCAGCGATGGTCCAAAATGCTGTTTTAAGTCCGGCAATTAGGGACCCGCTGTTCCAAGTGCATGCCATCTATAAACCATCCTTTGAGCTTGCGGGTGATCTGTATTCTTGGTACCCCCTTGGGGAAGGCCGTTACGGAGTACTGCTGCTCGACATGATGGGACACGGGATATCTTCATCCCTGTTTACCATGTTTATCGCTTCTGTGTTGAAAGATACGGTTACCACTTATGTGGATCCAGAGAAGGTCATTCAGGAGTTGAACCGTCGTTTTAACCAGCTCCATCTGGAAAAACAATTGGTGCAGTATTATTTCACGGCCATTTATCTGGTCGTTGATACACGGATGAAGCGCATTGATTATGTTAATGCAGGGCATCCACCTGCTTTATTTTTCCGAAACGACGGCAGTGTCACCACATTTGACAGTGTCTGCTGTCCTGTTGGTTTATTTGACAAAATGGATATTGAACCACAAACGATCCATTACGAGGGTGACGGGCATATTGCACTCTATACGGATGGATTATTGGAAGCTGTTCAGGGCGGGCAGGAAGAACAACATGAATTCCTGATTGAAAAACTGACCGGGTCACATCAGTGGAATGAAGCTGCCATGCAGGCCATGTTTTTTGATGACGAAATTCCCCAGGAGCGGGATGATGATAAATGTCTGGTCTGGATTACTTTGGATAAAGGGGCGGGGGATGAATGAAGATCAGGAATAAACTGCTGATTGGTTTTACCGCTCTGATGGCCATTTTGATCGTGCTCACGTTTGTGAGTTATGAACGGCTGAACAGCAGTAATCAACAGATAGATCAGATGTATCAGGAACGTTATCTCAAAGTAAGATTCACTTCTGCTGCACGCGGAGAGGTTAATGACATCGCTAAAGTGCTGGCTAACTTGTTATTGAATCCAAACAACTCGACTGCAGCAGCAGACGCTGACCTGAAGGAGATGAAGGATCGAGGCGATCGCAACCTCGTTGAAGTAAGAGACCGAGCAGACAGTGCACCTGAACATCAACTGGTGGATCGTGTGAATACTGCGTGGACGGCTTATACCTCCTATGCAACGAGACAGATCAACCTGATGTCCCAAAGCAGGGTAGAAGATGCGAATAACTACCGCAATTCAACAGGACTTGCGGTGCAAAAAGAAGCTGTGGATAGTTTGAATGCTCTGTCCCGTTATCAGGACCAAGAGATTGATGCCGAGATCAAGAACGCTAATGCAGCGTATACGAGAGCTGTACAGATCACGATAAGTATCATGATTGCAGGGTTGTTGCTTGCATTGGGTGTCATTATGTGGGTGCTGCCGAGTATTACACGGGGGCTGAACACTGTATCTATGATGATTACCAGCTTTGGTAAAGGGCGTTACCGAACCATTCGGCGCATTCAGGTCAAATCCAAGGATGAAATTGGTCAGATTGCCAGTGTGTTCAAAGATGTATCCAATGATCTGGAAGAAAAACTGGAAATCGAGAAGGCTTATGTACAGGCTCAGCAGGATCAAAACTGGATGAGTTCAAACATCGCAAGAGTCCCGGAGCTGCTTCGGGGGATTGGCTCCATTCGCCAAATTTCACAGATGTTTATCAGTGAGTTCACACCTGTGCTTGGCGCTCAGTTGGGTGTCGTCTATCTGATCGATGAGGAGAAACATCCCGACGAATTGAGACGTTACGGTGCATACGCATTTGAAGAGAACGAAGATGTTGGTAAAGAAATGTATCGCATCGGTGAAGGCCTGATTGGTCAAGCCGCGCTGGATATGACACCGATTATTCTGGAAAATACGCCTGAAGATTACGTGCATATTGGTTCAGCTTCAGGCTCAACACGTGCTGCGGGTATCATGATCTATCCTGTCGTGTTTGAGGATGAACTGATTGGTGTAGTTGAAGTGGCTTCCTTTGAAGGTTTCAATGAACTTCACAAGCAGTTGTTCACACAACTGATTATGAACCTGGGCGTAATTTTGAACAACGTTCGACGTCGTTTGCGTGTGGAGGAGCTGCTGCGTGAATCCCAGGCACTGACTGAGGAACTGCAGGTTCAATCGGAAGAATTGCAGACACAGCAAGAAGAACTTCGTCGTTCCAATGAGAATCTGGAGGAGCAGACAGAGGCACTTAAACGTTCCGAGGAATTGCTGCAGCGTCAGCAGGAAGAACTGGAGCATTTCAATACGGAACTCATTGCCAAGACGCGGGCGCTTGAAGAGCAGGTACGTGAAGTTGAAGAGAAGAATGACGAAATTGAGAAAACGAAGACACAGTTGGAACAGCAAGCTACACAGCTGTCGATGACAAGCAAGTACAAGTCCGAATTTTTAGCGAATATGTCACATGAACTCCGTACACCATTGAACAGTCTGCTCATTTTGTCCCAGTTATTGTCGGAGAACAAGGGTGGAAATCTGACTGACAAACAGCAGGAATATGCGCAAACCATCTACATGTCGGGCGCGGATCTGCTGAAGATGATTGATGAGATTCTGGATCTGTCCAAGGTGGATGCAGGCAAGATGGATATCAATTATGAGACAGTTCGAATGGAAGAGCTGACCAGCTTTGTTCAGCAGAACTTTGGACCGATGGCGAATAAAAAGGAACTGAACTTGAATATCGATTTCGACAGCGATCTACCGGAATGGGTGTACACCGACAGTCATCGCGTGAAACAGATTTTACGGAATTTGTTGTCGAACGCATTTAAGTTTACCAATCGAGGTTCGGTTAGTCTGATTGGACGACGGATGAAACCGGAAGAGCTGCCGGGTTATATGAACACCAATCAGGAATATCTCGGATTCAGTGTGAAAGATACGGGCATTGGCATTCCATCGGACAAGACGGATCTGATCTTTGAAGCGTTCCAGCAAGTAGACGGGACCACAAGTCGGAAATACGGTGGAACTGGCCTGGGATTGTCCATTAGCAGGGAACTGGCACGTTTGCTTGGTGGCGCAATACAGGTGGAATCATCCGAAGGGGAAGGTAGCTGCTTTACCTTGTACCTGCCGGATAATCATGAAGAGGAAGCCTTGGCAGAGGAAGGTGCTTCAAGAGAAGCGGCTGTTTCCTCAGAGGATCTTTATGAACAGTCCATCGAAGCACGGACCATGTTTTCAAGTCATCAGTCCATTCTCTCTCCTGATCCGGAGCGTAGCGTGGGTACAGATCTGTCTCCTACCCATACTCCAGATGTCACACAGATCGAAGATGATCGGGAGAATATCATGGAGAGTGACAAAATCCTCCTCATCATTGAGGATGATGTGAACTTTGCACATATTTTGATGGATATGGCGAGAGGAAGAGGCTTCAAAGCACTTGTTGCCCTTCAAGGTGATAAAGGACTTGAAATGGCACGTCAATATCTGCCGGATGCCATTATCCTGGATATTCAATTGCCGGTGATGGATGGTTGGACCATTCTGGGCGAGCTGAAGAGCAGTTCGGCAACACGCCACATTCCGGTTCATGTGATTTCAGTCATTGATGATATGAAGCAAGGTCTGATGATGGGCGCCATTGCGTATCTGAAAAAACCTTCGAGCAAGGATTCACTGGATAAAGCATTCTCGCATATCAAATCATATACCGAGAATCAATTGAAACGACTGTTGATCGTCGAAGATGATGAAATTCAGCGTAAAGCCATTATTGAATTGATTGGTCATGATGATGTTGCAATCACCGCTGTATCGACAGGTAGTGAGGCTTTGAATGAATTACACAGCCAGCGTTATGACTGTATGGTACTTGATCTGATGTTAACGGATATGACCGGGTTTGAGTTGCTTGACCAGATTCGCGATGATGAATATCTGAACGATCTGCCGATTATAATTTATACAGGCAAAGAACTGGATTCCAAGGAAGAAATGAAGCTGCGCAAATATGCGGAATCCATCATTATCAAAGATGTGAAGTCACCGGAACGTTTGCTGGATGAAACTACATTGTTCCTGCATCGGGTAGAAGCCAATTTGCCGGAAGACAAGCGTCGAATCTTGCAGAAACTACACAACAAGGAAACGTTGTTTGAAGGCAAGAAAATATTGCTTGTAGATGACGATATTCGTAACGTATTTGCCCTTTCAAGTGTTCTTGAAGGCTATCGGATGGATGTGACGTTTGCTGAGAACGGACGAGAGGCTTTGGAGATTTTGGACAAAAATCCGGAATTTGATCTGGTACTGATGGATATGATGATGCCAGAGATGGACGGTTATGAAGCGATGACACGAATCAGACAGATCCCGCAGTTTGAAAAGTTGCCGATTATTGCGCTTACGGCCAAAGCCATGAAAGAGGATCGCGGCAAATGTATTGAGGCCGGAGCATCTGATTATGTGAAAAAACCGATCCAGACAGATCAATTGTTATCCTTAATGCGCGTTTGGCTGTATTCGTAAGTTCATTATTCGTATGTTCATTGTTTGGGTAATGAAAGACAATACAACGAATACGCAAGTAACAAATGAAGAAGTGGAGAGAACTTATGACACCGTGGGAACCTACCGAGACGGGGGCAGATTTGGTCCGTATGCCGCAAGATGAAGAGCGCGAGCTGATCGAGATTGAGTTGCTGCTGGAAGGCATGCACCGTTTATATGGATATGATTTTAGAAACTATGCACTGCCATCCCTGAAACGAAGAATCTGGCATCATGCACATGCTGAAGGTGTTAAGAGCATATCCGGCTTACAGGAACGTGTTCTTCATGACCGTTCCGCGTTTGACCGTTTTGTACAGAACTTATCCATCCCTGTAACGGAAATGTTTCGAGATCCTTCGCTTTTCCGAATGTTTCGGGAGCAGATTATTCCTATCCTGAGAACCTATCCGTATATCCGAATATGGCATGCGGGATGCTCTACGGGAGAGGAAGTTTATTCCATGGCCATCATGTTGCATGAGGAAGGACTGTATGACAAGGCGAGAATCTACGCAACGGATATGAATGATCGCTCTTTGCAACAGGCCAAAGAAGGCGTATACGGTATTGAAAAAATGAAACTATTTACTACAAATTATTTGGAGGCAGGGGGTACCAGAGCCTTCTCCGAGTACTATACAGCGAAATACAATTCGGTGATATTTCATCCCTTTCTACGGAAGAACATCATTTTCGCC
The DNA here is from genome assembly GCF_984798905.1 of Paenibacillus sp. SRL342. Taxonomy (NCBI): domain Bacteria; kingdom Bacillati; phylum Bacillota; class Bacilli; order Caryophanales; family Paenibacillaceae; genus Paenibacillus; species Paenibacillus sp. SRL342. Next base: position 5,969,289 of record NZ_OZ481790.1, on the reverse strand, counting down.
GAGCACAACCTGGCAACGGATCGGTCATTTAACGAGTTTAATGTTATCTTTTGCCGTAATGTCATGATTTATTTTAATGATGAACTGCGGAACCATGTGCATGGGCTGTTTCATGAGAGCTTGAGCCACTTTGGTATTCTGGTTCTGGGGTCGAAAGAATCGATACATTTTACAGAGTTCAGTGATACCTATGAGCCGTTAGACCGGACCGAAAAAATATACCGGAAGATCAAATAGGGGGTTAGGGTTAGCCATGGGGCTCAATGAACCAATCCACATATTATTGGTAGATGACCGCCCTGAGAACTTGCTTGCTCTTGAAGCAGTTCTGGAATCGGAACAATATAAACTCGTTAAGGCAACTTCCGGAGAAGAGGCACTCCGCTGTCTGCTAAAAGACGAATTTGCGGTTATCGTTCTCGATGTGCAGATGCCTGGAATGGACGGAATTGAGACAGCAAAGTTAATTAAGGCACGGGACAAGTCCAAGGATGTGCCGATTATATTCATCTCTGCCAATAGCAGAGAAGCGGAGCACTTGTTTGCCGGATATTCAGCCGGGGCCATTGATTACATGGTTAAACCATTTATTCCTCAGATTTTGAAATCCAAAATCGAGGGCTTTGTAGAGATGTTTATCACCAATAAACGTTTGAAGACACAGACCATGCTTCTTCACCAGAAGACACAGGAACTGGAGAAGATGAACCAACAACTCATTCAGGCCAAGGAAGAAGCGGAAATTGCAGCCAATGCAAAGACCGAGTTCCTGGCAATGATGAGTCATGAGATTCGTACACCGATGAACGGAGTTATCGGCATGGTTGATCTGCTGATGGAAACGGAACTGAGGGAAGACCAGAAGGAATATGCAGATATCGTTCGTCGCAGCGCAGATGCACTTGTCACGGTCATCAACGACATTCTTGATTTTACTAAGATGGAATCCGGCAAAATGGAACTTGAAGAGCATCCTTTTGAAATTGTCTCCTGTATTCGGGAAGTGCTGGGATTGTTTGCTGCAGAAGCAGGCAAAAAGAACCTGGAACTGGATTATTTCCTGGAAGATTCTGTCCCTGAATTAATCTATGGAGATATGGCAAGGCTCCGTCAGGTTCTCTTGAATCTTATTGCAAATGCGATCAAATTTACCGATCAGGGTGGAGTGTATCTGATCGTGTCAGTTAAGGAAGAAAAGGATGGACAAATGGCATTGGAGTTTGCCGTTAAAGACACTGGGATAGGTATCGCTTCAGACAAAGTGGATCGCCTGTTCCAGCCGTTTTCCCAGTTGGATACATCCATGACACGTAAATACGGTGGAACTGGCTTAGGACTGGCAATATGCAAGACTCTGGTTGAAATGATGGGTGGACAGATCTACCTGGATACAACAGAGCAACGGGGAGCAACGTTTGTATTCACAATTCAGGCGAAACGTTATGTAGAAACTGAACTGGTCCAGAGGAACGGGGAAGAGAAACCAACGGATGTGAAAAATGAGAATAAATATCCTACGGTATTAATCGTGGATGATCATCCTATTAACCAGAAGTTGATGGCGATTATGCTCGGTAAGCTTGGGTTGCTCTCAGACATTGCTGAAGATGGGCAGAGCGCACTCGATATGGTAAACGGCAGCCGTTATCCCTATGACTATGTGTTTATGGATCTGCAGATGCCTGTTATGGACGGTTTGGAATGTACACGACGGATTCGAGAGAGCCTGTCCCAGTCTAATCAGCCAATCATTATAGCGATGACTGCTAACGTGATGGAAGGTATTCAGCAACGCTGTATTGCTGCCGGCATGGATGATTATATTAGTAAACCGGTAAAAATGGGCAATGTAAAACAAAAAATAGCCCAGTTTCAGAAACAACGACAAATGTTAGACCCAGGTCCCTCAGCCATGAATCAGGCCAATTGAAACATTTTCCAAACTCCTTTCTGTTTCACTTGTGCTGAAGTTGGGTTATTAGGTAAGGAAACCATTGATCAGGAGAGAGATGTCTAATGAATACAAATAAAAATGAAAAATTCAATGCAAGAACTGAAACTCAGGACGGCGTGTGCACGGTGTATCTGACTGGCGAACTGGATTTGTCGGTTGCTCCTGACTTCCGCTTGGTGATGGAGCCGCTCGTGGATAACAAGGAACAGGATCTTGTGATTAACATGAAAGAATTGAAGTATATCGATAGTACAGGGATTGGTATCCTGTTATCTGTTTTGAAGGCAAGACATGGAATGGAAGCTCGCTTTGAAGTACAGGAAGTTCCTGCGCAGATTCAGAAACTTTTTGACATGACGGGCATCGCCAAATTCTTTGTCACACAGAAGAATTCCCAATAGGAAAGGATCGAAAAAGGAATGAATGCAGAAGTTCAAAGAGTCACCCTTAATTTACCGGCGACAGCTGATTACGTTGATATTGTAAGACTTAATCTTTATGGAGTAGCATCCAAAATGGGATTTTCTTATGAAGACATTGAGGATATGAAAGTTGCTGTATCCGAGGCCTGTAATAACTCTGTACTGTATGCCTACTCACACGAAGGTGGCATGGTTGAAGTTGTATTCGAAGTGGAAGGCGAAACATTGTCCATTACTGTCAAGGACGAAGGTGCCAGCTTCGAGAACATGAATCCTGCTGTGTCACGTGCTGGTCTTCACGACAAAGAACTGACAGAAGCACAGATTGGCGGACTTGGGTTCTACCTGATGCAAGCCTTGATGGACGATGTCAGTGTGGAAAGTGAGACGGGCAAAGGTACGAAAGTAGTACTCGTAAAACGTCTTGCAAGAAGTGAGGAGAAAGTATGAATGAAAAAGTGACTCCCCCAGAGTCCATGTCTGAAGCTATAGGTTTGATCTGGGAATACCAGCAGACCCAAGATAATGAAATTGCAACAGTTCTCATCCGTAAATATGAACCAATGGTTAAGATGGCAGCAGGTAAAATCGCTCGGAATCGCCCCGATCTATACGAAGATTTGTATCAGACCGGGCAGATGGCCTTGATTCGATTGCTTAAGCAATACGATATCAACCTAGGTATTCCGTTTGAACCTTATGCCATGAAGAGTATGATCGGTCATATGAAGAACTACTTGCGTGACAAATCCTGGTATATTCAGGTGCCCCGGAGGATTAAGGAAAAGGGAGCCCTTGTGCAACATGCCATTGATGAGTTAACCGTCAAGTTGGAGCGCTCACCCGGTGTGAACGAAATTGCTGAATACCTTGATTTGACTGCAGAAGAGACGATTGAAGTTCTGGCTGGTCGGGAATGTTACCATTATGTATCACTGGATTCTCCTTTATCTCAGGATGACAGTGCAGCAACATTGGGAGAACTGATCAGTGCAGATGTTAATGACTATGATTCGGTCGAAAAACGGATGGACTTGCAACAGGCATTGGGACAATTGAAGGAACAAGAGCAGCAGGTACTTATTCTAGCATTCCAGGATGGCCAATCTCAGCGGGCAATTGCCCAGAAGCTTGGTGTTTCACAGATGAGTGTATCTCGGATTCAGAAGCGAGCTACAGAGAAATTGAAACAGATCATGTCTAATGCTTCAATGTTATGAAAAATGGAACCCAAATGTTTTTGAGTACGGCATAGAGAAGGACACGTAATTCCATTGGAATACATACGTGTCCTTTTTGGGATTAAAAAGGTTGTATGCAATAAACATATGTGCAGGAGTGGATATTGTGATTGTGAACCAAATCAAGCTGGAAGCCCGTCGCGACAAGTTATCTTGCTCAGACCATTGGCAATGGTGGGATTGGGTTGCACCTGATACGGATAGCATGAAAAATGCCTTGGAGGAGCTGACAGAGTCATTTCCCGATATGCAGTATTGGCTCGATAAAATTCCGGAAGTGGAGTCGAATTATCTGTCCGTCCGTTTCGTGAATGGTACTGAGCCCGTCATATTTGGCTCCTTGTTGTATGCGATTAAAAATGAGAGAGATGACAAAAGAAAAGATAATCAGATGTTCTTTTATGTCGATCGCACCAACCTAGTTACCTTGAATATGGATGAAAATACAAGAGGTATTATGAAGACAGATGAACGTGCAAATATGTTGCAACAATGTACAGTGGCGAGGGATGGCATGTTCGTACTTTTTCGAGCAATACTGCATTACTATCATGTGGGTATGGATCACTTTGAGGTGAACCTGCGTGATCTGGAACGGAAGATGGAGTCTCGTAATGCACGTACCTTGATGGACCAGATTCTCGCTGCCCGATTTGAATTGTTATACTGGAGCAATCTGTTTATCCCGTACTCGGAACTCATGGCCGCTGCCCATGAAGCTTACCTGAGTGAGATGAAAGACAATCGCTTCTTTCTACAGCTTCAATATCGTGTGGAACGTATGGAGCGTCTGTTCAATCATTACGAGAAAGAGATCGATACGTTGATTTCCATTGATAATGCGATCTCAGGAGTTCGTGGGAATGAGATTATGAAGACGCTAACCATAGTTACCGCTGTGTTCATACCTGCCACGGCAGCTGGCGCGATATGGGGGATGAACTTTGAGAACCTGCCCTTTATCGACAAATCATGGGGAGTTGTACTGGTCCTTGTCGTTATTATCTTAAGCATGATCAGCATGTATGTATGGCTGATGATGAAAGGATGGACAGGAGACCTGCTCAAAGTGAAGTCTTCACAGCCTTCCGCTGAAGAGATCGAGAAAAAAGGAGCAACTGAAACGCGTAGGGGATAGCCTATTGGCTAGTCCTCTTAGTTTTTGTAATCTTCAATGTAACCCAGTAAATCAGCAATGTATTGTCCAACAATCGGCATATTGACGAATTGACTGAGAATGAACGCCAGCAAACCCAGAACAACAAAGGTACCTACAGTTAGGCCGAGTCCTCTTGCCATTCCTGCTGTAAAGTTAGTAATGATCCGCTTCTTGGGACTGCTGTAATTCTCAATAATATCCTTGATCTGTGCTCTCTCCAGACTGTCCGCAATCTGGTCCAGACGGGTGTTCAATCGTTTTACCTCATGACGCAATTCAAAAGGATGCTCGCTTGTATCATACTGCTGTGTCGGTGTTCCTCCCGTAATTGGAGTATTACCATTGATTGTAACTTTACTCATATTATTCGTCCTCCTCAACTCGCATTGGATAAAAAATAGCCAGCTGAAGTGCAGCTGGCTATTGGTCTCTCGATCTGTATCGCCTTACAGGCTGGTCGAGTTAAGTTCTTTACGTGCATCTTCCTTCGCTTCAACGGAAGCGGCAGCCACTTCATCAGATGCACGGGATGCTTCGTTAGCCACATCAGCGGACGCTTTTCTCACAGAGTCCATTACATCATTGCGGCCTTGATTTACCGTTTTTGCAATGTCGGAAGTTTTGGAAGAGACCGTTTTAGCCAGTTCAGTTGCTTTGTCACTTACAACAGTTGCCACTTCTTTGGTGCGGTCAGTAACGATGCCCACTTTCTCGGAAAGGTCACCACGCAATTCACGTCCCGGTTTAGGCGCAAAGAGTAGTGCTGCTGCAGCTCCCAGCAAACCCCCAATGAAAATACCTTTTGCGAAAGTTGAACCCGTCTGTACAGGATATTGCTCTTCTGCTTTATTCATGTCTAATCACTCCTTCTTCAAATTAAGAAACAAATACGAAACAACGAACACCTTGTTGCCCGAATCAGGCAGCCTGTCTTAGCAGTCTGGACACAAGCCCCAGCAAGAAAACAAAGAGCGCTGTACCAATGATGGCAGGGGTGATAGCAAAGTTGCCGATAACTGGTCCCCAGTTACCAAGCAAAAGTGCTCCCAGCCAGGCTCCGGCAAATCCGGCAATCATTGCACCGATTATGCCTCCAGGCATGTTGTGACCGGCAAGTGCATCTCCGATCAAACCGATGATGACAGCCATCACAATGCTGATAATGATGCCCCACATAACAACCGCCTCCTTTAAACTTGATGTAGGATGTTGTCTGTTCGCGTTTGCTTACTTCGTATATAAACCCCGTGCAACCCTGTGAAACAATAAAGATCAGGATGAATGAACTGGAAATCAGAGGAATTCATTCTTTAGCGGCTTTGTTTAATGCCTTTAACCATGCAGAAGATCCATGCCAATCCAGCAGTAAATCCAGTAAATACATCGGTAGGATAATGAACGCCCAACATGATCCGGCTGAGACCAATCAAGAAAATAAAACTGATACCACATAGAACAGGAAGCCACACACTAGAAGAGTTATGTCGCTGTCGTTCAATGGCCCAGATTACAAAGAGCATGCCGTAGAAGCCCATGGAGATCATGGCATGTCCGCTGGGAAAGCTGTACCCGTGAACGACCAGCAGATGATCCAGTTCCGGTCTGCTTCGTCTGAAAAATTCCTTCAATAACGTGTTCAGAACCCACATCATGGCAAAACTTCCTGTGAGCGCATATCCATATATAACAAACCTTGGACTGCGTTGTATGAAGAAAAGAAGAGCAAAACCTCCTGCAGCCACAGCAGAGATTTTGAATGAGCCCAGTGCGGTTATGAATGCAGTGTAAGGGAACAGATGAAGACGTGAATCTGAATTCAGATAAAATAATTGCTGAATTTGATCATCCAGACGAATAATAACATCAGCACCCAACCAGGCACCCAGACCTGCCAGAATGAATACGACCGATGCGCTGAGGGCCAGACCAGCCAAACCCCAGTTGAGGAGTGGACGTAATAACGTACCGGAAGTTGAACTGAATGAGGCTGATGAATACGTTTTGCGGGGCATAATGAGTTTCTCCTTCAGTTATGGTAGTAGATGAACATAGATGATAAAGCTATACCCGAAATGCCTGTCGAAAAAACTGTAAAAACGTCGCTTTTGTACTATACTATTTAAGATATCCCATGCGGCGTCGTGACGCAAAGCAGAGATGAAATCGGGAGCACAAAGGAGAGAACTCGCATGGAGAGTGCCTTGTTAATTAAAGAATACCGTGCAGGCGTTATGGAATGCGCCCATTACGGACACATAAGCATTACGGATGAGTATGGCCGAATCGTATACTCGGCTGGTGACCCTCATTTTAGAGCGTTCACTCGCTCATCTGCCAAACCTTTTCAAGCCATTCCAGGTATTCGGGCAGGAATTGCCAGTCACTATGGCCTATCAGCACAGGAGATTGCCATTATGTCCTCCTCGCATCGTTCGGAACCGGAACACATTCGGGTGCTGGAGCAGTTATCCGGTAAGATCGGATTGGGAGAAGAATGCCTGATCTGTGCACCAAGCTATCCGCTTAATGAAGAAAGCCGTAATCAATGGTTACGTGCACAAGGAGAGAAACGGCGCATCTTGCACAACTGCTCCGGAAAACATCTGGGAATTCTGGGGTACAGTCAGATGAAGCAGGTTGATCTGGGCAGTTACGCTGAACCGGATCATCCGGTACAACGTGAAATTCTTGAAACCTTTGCCGACCTGGCAGGTATTGAGGAAAAAGAGATTGAGCTTGGGACGGATGGCTGCGGCTTTCCGGTATTTTCTTTGCCGTTGTCGGCATTGTCGAATGCTTATCTGAAGCTTGCTTGTCCGGATCTTATTGCTGATCCTTCCACAAGAACAGCTGTAGAGACCATAACATCAGCTATGAATGAACATCCGTTGATGGTAGGTGGCACGGAGCGTGTAGATTCAGTGCTGCTGGAAGACGATAACATTGTAGCGAAGGGTGGGTTCAAGGGGGTATTCGGATTTGGTCTGAAAAAAGAAAGACTGGGAATCACCTTCAAGGTGCTTGATGGTTCCGAGGAAGAGTGGGCGTTCATTACCCAATCCATCCTGAAACAGATTGGTTATTCCAATGAGAGAACCATTGCACGATTGGCTGAAGTGTTCCCTTCGGACATCCGAAATGATGCGGGTACCCTTGTAGGTCATGCAGATAGTGAGTTCATTCTCCACTCACTTGAAGATAGCGTATAACCTTAAGAAGGGGCGTGATTAGAGTTGCCGGACCCCGGGTAAAGATGCATACCAACTGGTATTCATCTATACAATTCATATACACGCATGGACTGCCGCGGTAATGTGGCAGCTCTAAACCCTTGGAGGTGGATGAACATGATTAAAGTGGTGACATCGGAAGAAAGGCACACGTCGGATCGAGGTTGGATACACAGTGAATTCAGCTTTTCCTTTGCGGATTATGATGATCCAAGCAACGCCCATTTTGGCTGTCTGTTGGCTCATAATGAAAACACGCTGATGCCGCAAGAAGGCTTTAAGAAACATCCACATCATGATCTTGAACTTGTCAGTTATGTCATATCAGGTACACTCAAACATACGGATAGTATGGGAACAGAACAATTGCTTGAACCAGGTACGGTCCAGGTGATGAGTGCGGGTACGGGTGTTGAACACTCCGAGACCAATCCGTCAGCGGATGAACCGGTACGTTTCCTCCAGATGTGGTTTTTGCCATCGGAGCGTATGCTGAAACCTTCCTATACGAATCGGAGAATAGAGCCGCAGGAGCATTTGAATCGTCTATGTCCGATTGTATCCGGGCAAGGGGGCGAGGGAAGTGAAGGCGCATTGCCTATTTCTCAGGATGTAACCTGTTACCTGTCCCATTTGGAGTCCGGGAAAAAGTTGATGTACCCGCAACACGAAGATCGACGGACACATCTTTTTCTGATCAGTGGACATGTAGAGATTCATTGTTCAGATGGCAACTTCAACCTCAAGCCGGGGGATGCCGCACGAATTCGCAAAAGCTGTGATCTGCAAATCACAAGCACAGACAGTGAACCTGCCGAATTTGTTTTGGTTGACCTGCCCTAAGGATGAGATATATTCCGTAGAAGATAGCCTTCAAATATGAATATGTGAAAAAGGACCTGTTCCCACGGTGATGTGGAAACAGGTCCTTTTTAGGCTTGGTTTTGAAAGGACTTCATAGAAGTCGCAAATGATCAAAAGCAACACTTTGCTAAGATTTACGAAGGTTACCCAGTTCTGAAGCGACAGCTTCCACTTCAGAGATACTGAGATGTTCCTTGCTCAGAATCATTTCATACAGGTCAAACAGATCTTCGTATTTCTCAAGTGGGAATGAAGAAGCTTGCATGGCGGCACCGCTTGCCATACGAAGTTTGGTTTTGATCGCTTCAATCATATATTCCATATTGGCTGCTGTTGCTTGTGTTAAATCCATCGTTAAGTTCATCCCTTCCGTATCGGAAACTCTTGTTATTGTATCATGATTGGAAGCGCTCAGGCTAATGCTTTTGCAGGGAAACCAAGCATCGGTTACAATGATGGATACAACAACAGGGTTTCATGGAAACTTGAGTGTACTGGAGGGAATACAGCTTGGCAGCGTATAAGCGAGAAATGGTTCGCCATCAAGGAAGGGAAGTCCGCAAAGGCGTGCCTGCAGGGAATCTGGTCTTATTTTTCAAAAACATCATTCAACTTCATTCTCCAGCTGAAATCACGTTTGTCTGCATTGGTACGGATCGTTCCACCGGGGATGCTCTGGGTCCACTGACAGGAAGTTTACTGCAAGAGAGTGGAATGGAGAACGTGATTGGCACGCTGACTTCCCCTTGTGATGCAGATACGCTGGAAAAGAAATTGGCACTTATTCCTGCACACCATGCCATCATAGCGATTGATGCATGTCTGGGTCCAAAGCATGCGGTAGGTACATACTATCTCTCGAATAACCCACTCATTCCCGCCCAATCGGTCGGAGGCAAGCTACCCCCTGTTGGACAATACAGTGTAGCAGCTGTGGTTAATGCAAATGGACCAAGGCCCTATTCCATTTTGCAGATGACCTCGCTTCACTTGGTCATGGGGATGTCCCGAACGATTGCAGACGCCGCAATTGAAGCATGGAAATGGAGACAAACGTTTCATTCATGATATGTAGGCTTAATAATATACAACCTGAATTATATCATTCGCGCAGAGAGAGGGATTTATATGGAAAAAGTGATGTGTGATGGAACGACGATTTGTTATGCCGAACAAGGTAAGGGAGAAGCACTCATTTTGCTCCACGGATACTGTGGCAGTTCATCGTATTGGGATGAGGTCGTACCTGAACTGGCACGCAGCTATCGCTGTATCGTACCTGATCTGCGTGGACACGGAAAAACAGATGCACCTGTAGGAAGTTATACCATCGAACAGATGGGCAACGATGTATTACAGTTGATGGATGAGTTGAATGTGGAAAAAGCGGTCCTTCTGGGACACTCGATGGGGGGATACATTGCGCTCTCGATTGCACAACGTCACCCGGAGCGTTTGAATGCATTTGGTCTGATCCATTCGACAGCCTATCCGGACAGTGAAGAAGCCAAGGAGAAACGCCTGCGCGCTGTATCCACCATTCAGACCGAAGGGATCGTAAATTTTGTAGATGGACTGGTTCCCGGACTGTTTGCACCGAAACATGTGGAATCGCTATCTAAGCATGTAACACGTGTGAAGGAAATCGGTTACCAGACTGCTCCTCAAGGTGCTGTTGGTGCTGCACTTGCTATGCGGGAACGCCCGGATCGCCGCGATGTGTTATCGGCTACACCTTTACCTGTATTGCTGGTTGCAGGAGAGAAGGATGCTGTTATCCCGCCAGAACGTACATTTACAAGTGACAAGCCACATATCGTACAAGCCGTGATTGCGGGTGCGGGTCATATGAGCATGTATGAAGCTCCTGAAGAGTTAATTCAGGTCATTAAACAATTTATGGCTGGATTATCAAAATAATTGATGAAGTGATTTATGTTGATATCATTAGGGCATGTCTGAAAACTCCGAAGGAAGTAGATTTTACTGAATTTTTCGTTCCAAGCAAGGAAGTTTTCCGCAGGCGTGCCGGGGCACGTCAAGGGGAAGTGACGTAGCATGGGGCGAAAAGGCGGTAAAAGATGCACTTCAGCGAGTTTTGAGACACGTCCTAGAATATAGTTTGGTTTCTGGATGATTCTACCTCTTGTGGAGGAGGAGTAACCAGTTCCATTTCAACCGAGCCCCTGCCACGTCCCTTTGGGATAGGCAGGGGTTTAGTGTGTTCATGGCCAGAGCAAAGACACGCGTGTCTTGTTTTTGGCTTTTTGTCATGGCATGAATTAGAATAAATATAAAGGAACGATATGAGAACGATTGGATGTATAGGGTCGAAGGATGAGGGGGCATACAGCATGTTCAGAAAAGATTATCTGCTCCGCATGATGGAGGAAATGACTGAAGCAATTGGCAAAGTGTTCACGCTCAAACAGCAGCGTAAGCATACCGAGGCATTGTCTGAGTTGGATGAGCTGATGCGCAGGCAGTTTGGGTTGAACTTATCTCTACTGAATTCATTGCCAGCGGAGGATGTTATTGAAATGTTCCGTTTTCGCGGAATGATTGAGGTAGACAATCTGCAGCAGGCCGCGAGGCTGATTGAAGAAGAGGCTTACATTTATCAAGAGAAGGCCAAAGTGGAAGGCATAGATGATCAGGAGAGAATGGACGCAGAGGATGAGGCTGTCATTCGATTGATGAGATCACTTCATTTTTACCTGTATGCATTGAATCATGGCGCCAATCCCCAGTTATTGAATGCACCGGAACGGGTGGAGGGTGTATTGGGGCTCACGAAAGAATATGTACTTCCTGCCCGGACTGAAAGACAGCTTGCCCTCTATCGTGAACAACAAGGACGTTACGACCAAGCAGAGAACAGTTGGTACAGATTGCTCCAGCTTGGTGATGAATTCCCGGTGAGCTACCGAGATGATGTACAGGCATTCTATGAAAGGTTGAGCCAACTCACAGATGAACAGCTGGAGCACGGTGGTTTGCCGCTTACCGAAGTTGAAGAGGGGTTAGCTGAACTAAGTCGTCAAGAGATGAACTCCTAAATATGGATAGGATCAAGGCCTGTTACATGCCTTTACTTGGAGAGGGAACGGAATTGTGGTATGGTAACGGTTGACCAAACCAAACCGAAAGTGAGATGTACCCCGTGGATTCATTGCGAAAGCTTATACAAGACATCTTTGAACAGAATTCGCTGATTACAGCGACCTGGAGCCAGCTGCGCAGACGGGACAATGTCTCGTATACCAAAGTGCAAGTCAAGCCGGTGACACTGAAGAATCAGCTGCATTATCAATTTGCATTTCATTATAACAACAAAGTGCTGCACGAGAATTTGACTCCGGCTGAAGCGGCTGAGCGCATGACTTTGTTATGCGAAGAGACGTTTCGTCAAGGGCTGCTCTGTACGACCGAGGCAGACTATCAAATTTTGATCAGCAAAAAATATAAAGTATCCATTCTGACCAAATCTGCTTCCAAAACTGCGGTGGATCTGTCGCATAATCGCAAGAAGCAATATGTATTAGAAGAAGGCGTACCTGTATCGTTCCTCGTTGAACTTGGCATTATGAACGAAGAAGGTCGTGTGCTGGCCCGCAAGTATGACAAGTTCAGACAGATCAACCGTTTCCTCGAAATGGTGCAGGATGTCATTCCACATCTGCCGGAAGGACGTCCACTGACCATCGTTGACTTTGGTTGCGGCAAGTCTTATCTGACATTTGCGTTATATCATTATCTGTCTGTACAACAACGTCGTTCACTCAAGATTATTGGGTTGGACTTGAAGGCAGATGTCATTGAACACTGTAATGATCTGGCTAATCGATTGCATTATGGCGATCTGAAGTTTTTGGTTGGAGACATCGCGGACTACGATGAATTGAACGAAGTGGATATGGTTGTCACGCTGCATGCCTGTGATACAGCCACCGATGCTGCTTTGGAGAAGGCAGTTCGTTGGGGGGCTTCTGTTATTCTGTCTGTTCCTTGCTGTCAGCATGAACTGTTTGATCAAGTAGAGGCCTCCGTGATGAATCCATTGTTGTCCCATGGCATCCTCAAGGAACGTTTTTCCGCACTGGCTACGGATGGGATTCGTGCCAAGTTGCTTGATCTGATGGGATACAAGACACAATTGCTTGAATTCATCGATATGGAGAATACGCCTAAAAACATATTGATTCGTGCTGTTCGCGGTCAGGCCGGCGAAGTGACGGAGATGTGGAATGAATATACGGCTTTCCGTGATTTCATTCATGCCGATCCATATTTGGAGCGGGCTTGTGCCGATTTGCTTCCTGGCGATGGCAAGCAGGCCGGCGGGAAATCAAAATCGAGCAAAGAAACCGTTCAAGATTCCGCAAATTGCGACCTTAGCTGAGTGTGCCAATGACAATCCAGGGACATACTGCAACTAGGGTCTCTGAATGTAAAATGATATTCAATGCACATACTTCGTAGCAAGCCACACCATAACTGTCAGATGTATATCAGGCAGAAGGACCCGTTATCGGGATCTTCTGTCTTTTTGTTATGCATACGGAGCGGTGGAAGGAAGGAGGGTGTATAAGGATGAAGAATAGGACAATGGATAAGGGAGTTGTAAGGAATACAGAATATGTAGATAACAGGGACTTATGTAATGGGGACAGTAGGGGCAGTAGAGACAGTACATATAATAGGGAAGATACATACAACAAAGATCATATGTATAAAAAAGATGATACGTATAAAAAGGATGATAAAAATAATTCAAGTGGAGCTATCCAGACCGATGCGTCAGGGAGTTTTTCTCAAAGTTTGAGGTGTAAACGTTATTCAGGATCGGGGTGGACTGTTGGGTTAGGCATACTCTCCATTGTCTTGCTGCTTGCAGGATGTCTGAGTCGGGGACTGTACTATTCGGCTGATCTGTATCCTGTCCTTTTGATCGCAGCAGGAAGCATATTGATCATGATTGTGCTATTTCTTGTCGGTATTCGTCTAGAGAAAGAGCAAGAGCAGGAGCAAGGAAGAAAACAAGTACCTCTGTCACCGGTACATTGGCTAGGGAACAATGAACGAATGGTTTGGCGAATGATTCGAATCCCGGGGATGTGGTGGGTATTGTGGCCGCTGGGGATGATGACATGTTTTGGGGTACATGCGTGGGCAGGCTCTGTGAGTAAACAGGGCAGCATGGATGAGATGCTGCGGTGGAGCCTGCTTGCGCTATTTACTCTGCTCACCGCATTACTGGCTGCGCGCACGGATGGTGCGCGTTGGTTAGCCTGCGGTTGGCAGATGGCAGGCGGCTTGCTTGTGCTAAGCGGCATCCTTGCCGTGTGCGGGATATTGCCACTGCCCTTCGGGGTGATGCGGACTGCTGACCCCGAGATCAGCTCCGCCGGAGCAAGGCTCGGCGGATTATTGCAGTACCCGAATGCGTACGGTGCCGTTGTTGGCATGTACGCACTGGAGCGGCTGACAGCCGCCGCGCGAGTCATAGCCCGGCCTGTGCCGGCCGCGCGAGTCATAGCCCGGCCTGTGCCGGCCGCGCGAGTCATAGCCCGGCCTGTGCCGGCCGGGCGACTCATCGCGGCAGTGCTGCCGCTCATGCCTGCGCAAGCCGCGCTCCTGCTGAGCGAGTCGCGCGGCGCTTGGCTGGCGACCGGCTGCGCCGCGGTCGCCGCCTTTGCTTTGCAGCGGCGCGGAGCCCGCCTGCCGCTGCTGCTGGCCACGGCCGCGCCACTGGCGTGCGCGGCCTGGCTGTACCGCCAGCTGGCTGCTGCCCAGCTGGCGCCTGCACCCGTGCCCGGCCTGCTGGCACTGGCCGGGGCATGGGCAGCTGCGCTGCTCGGCACGCTGCTGCTGTGCCGTCTATGGCACAGCGGCGCCGCCAAGGCTCCGCGCGCCGCTGCTTTGACGGCCATCGTGCTGGCGGGAGCCGCCGCCGCACTGATGGCCGTGGCCTCCACCGCCGATCGCCTCGCGGCGGGTGTCGGCACTGGGGTGTCCCGCCTACAGATGTGGCGGGACGCCCTCCAGCTGTGGACCGAGGCCGCATGGCTTGGCCACGGGGGAGATACATGGCGCAACATGTTCCGCGCCATTCAATCCTCGCCTTATGTCGGAGGCGAGGTTCACAACGGCCTGCTCGATCTCGCCCTGGACACGGGCATGATCGGCATCCTGCTTGTCACAGGGTGGTTTCTCCTCACCCTGCGAAGCATCTTTCATTTTGCACCGCAGCTCATGCCATCCGTGCTTGTTTTTGGCCTGCATGGGGCGATGGACTTTGACTGGAGCTTCACATTATTTTGGATGCTCTTCATCTGGCTCGGTGCTTGGGCAGTCGCATTGAAGACGGAAACAGAGGGGGTCCAGCGATCCAGCGTAACTGTGAAATATACTCCCATCAGATCCAAATCGGGATCTAAATCGAGATCTAAATCGAGATCCAGATCTCTTTTCTTGCGATATTTACCAACCCAATCCCACCCATCAGCTGTCCCGATGCGTTCCTTCTTTCATAATCTTCAGCGAGTAACTGCTCGGCTAATAAGGGTATCCACAGTGATGATCATCCTTTTCTGCCTTGTTGGAACAGTCTGGCTGACCTCCCGATACGCTGTAGCAGAAGTGCAGTACCGTCAGGCGATGTCTGAACTGGATGGCACTCCAGCACAGAAGGTGCATTTTATGGCTGCCCTTCAGTCTAACCCGAATCGACCGGATATCGTGATATCCTTTGCACGATCTCTTCCGGGACGAGAAGCAGAATCACTCCTTTTAAACAGCTTGTCCCATTCCCCGATGCACCCTCAGATTTACATTGAACTGGGACGATTGGCAGCCCAATTCGGCGAAGGACAGCAGGCAGGAGGATATTTTGAACAAGCGATCGCATTGAATCGGTATGATGGCCTTGGCCAATCCACGGCTTTGTATTGGATGGAGCAGGCAGCGCGGCGGGAATGGAAGGCAGGATATAGAGATCGAGCCCGACAGACTGCCGCCACTGGTGTCCAGATGTATGAACGGTATCAACTGCTGGCTGAGGAAGTGGGAGCAGGGGACGTTCGTAATGATCGTCGTTTTGTAATGGAAAAACATGCTCCAGGCTATGGAGAGAACCTGCGTAGGCTTGCTTCGGGTTCTTCTCCTCCTTTTACTCCAGAGTTGACCAAGCGAAGCCCTTGAATCACTGCTGGGTCTTGACGTTTACCCAAGTTATATGATGATGGATGTCAGCGTCCAAAAGTCTGGAAGTCCAAGCTGGCTGCTTCTGGCGGATGGATATACGATTTTCTAAGGAACACAGAACGTCTTATTTGGCTTTCCACTCTCCTTTTAAATTCTAAGGAACATCAGACACGTTATTTCCCGAAACTCCTTAACAAAAAAGTTAAAAAGGCCAAAAATCCCGAGATAACGTGTCTCAGATTCCTTAGATTTCTAAAATTGCTTCAAATCCTTGATTAAGACGCCTCAGATTCGTTACCGCTCGTGGGCTTGAGTATGAAAAATTACTCGGTGTTTATGTTCATACTTTCCAGCTCATATTCATACTCACAGCTTATGTTCATGCCCCTGTGGTGGTCGGCTCCATGCTCTGCTCGATCCGCAAGCCAGAGGACGACCCTGAATTCCACCTGGAGCGAAGCTTTACATCGGAAGGGAGAAATTCGCATTTTATGTTGTCTCTATCGCTTGCTCGTACGTGAAGAAGGCATTAACATCACACGTTAAGGACACAGTGCCCTCCTTGGCTATTCCTAACATGTTCAGATTCGCTTCAGCTCGGCTGCGTCGTTCAGTAGGTTTGAAGACATAGCTACCCGCCTCATTCCTCCATATCTAAAGACGATAACCGCCAAATGCATGCTGAAACGCATCTTTTAATGGTTCAACTTCTACTTCCCACATCGCGGCGATCTCCGCACTGACATCCGTGTTCCACCACTCACATAATTTCTTGCGGTTGTCGCGATTCTCACCAATCCAGAGCAGATTTGTGATCACCTTACCGTAATAATATTCTTCCGCCTGCTTCATCCGTTCGGGAGAGACATATACTTTTAGCCTTTTGACTGTCCGGTACAATTCCTTGCTGCATGCTCTGCGAATTCCTCTGGCGGAAGGAAGGTTTTGACCGGATTGCGTATGTTTGACCGGCGGAGAACCGGGTATTGATTTGTGCGACATCTTCTCACGCTCCTCTCCCCATACCATATGCGCACTGCTGCGAACGGGACACTATCCCAACCTCTTGAAGTAGCAACGTCCACAGCCCTGTGATAAAATAGGGACGAACATCCATGGTGCGGAGGGGCACCGCCAATCAGGATGGAGAAAGAGGGTTGAGATGGACTTTATTCATAACCTTGTTGTCCAATTGTTCGATTGGATTCAAAGTCTTGGGTACTTTGGAATCATGCTTGGATTAATGTTGGAAGTTATCCCAAGCGAAATTGTGCTGGCGTATGGAGGTTTTCTCGTTTCACAAGGTAATATCAACTTCTTCGGTGCTATGATTTTTGGTACGGTGGGCGGTGTGATTGCCCAGTTATTTATTTACTGGATTGGCCGTTATGGCGGCAGACCTGTACTTGAACGCTACGGTAAATACATACTCATCCAGAAAAAACACATCGACCATTCCGAGGAGTGGTTTCGCAAGTATGGTACAGGTGTCATTTTCACAGCGCGTTTTGTTCCGGTGGTAAGACATGCGATCTCCATCCCGGCTGGCATCACGAAAATGCACACAGGCAAATTCATCTTGCTTACTACACTCGCTGTTATACCTTGGACTGCATTGTTTATATATTTAGGGATGATTCTTGGAGATCAATGGGAGCATATTGATGAGAAAGCGGCACCATATGTTATGCCTATTTTGCTTGTCGCTCTCGCCCTTATGATCGTTTATGTACTTATTAAATGGATGAATGTTCGTAAAAAGAAAGGAAGTGTCTAGTCATGGGTAAACCCAACTTGTCTCACAAATTCGGTAAAGGTCTGCCACCGAAAGATTTTATCGAGAGTATGACCAAGAACCAAAGTGAATTCCAGGCCAATTATGATAGCTTTACTTGGTCGAACGAAGAGGATCGTGAGTTTTTTGAGAGTCTGAACCATCGCGATGATCTGCGTGTGTTAATTCTGGCTGCGGACTGGTGCGGGGATGTTGTCCGTAATATTCCGGTTGTGTTCCAGGCGCTTGAAATTTCAGGAATCCCAACAGAAGTTCTGATTATGGAGAACCATCCGGAAGTGATGGATGAGTTCCTGACGATGGGTGGCCGTTCCGTGCCAGTCGTTATTTTTGCAGATACAGGTGGTCATGTGTTAGGTCAGTGGGGACCTCGTCCGCAGCATGTACAGGAAGTCATGATTGAATTCAAACGCCTTAATCCGGATCGTGAAGCAGCAGATTATCAAGAAAATTTGGCTGTAGCGCGTCAAGAGATTGGTAAACGTTATGGGGAAGGAACGGAGTCACATGCGGCCATTATCCGTGAGCTGCGTGAACTGATTTCGGGTTACTAAGCCGATATGCTTAACATTCGTACGTTTACACTAGGCCCGCTTCAGACCAATGCGTATCTCCTACAAGGAGATGATCCGGGCAAAGCCGTCATTATTGATCCGGGCATGAATCCAGGGCCGCTGCTTAAGGCGATCCAAGACTTGGAGATCGAAGCCATTCTCCTCACTCATGCTCACTTTGATCATATGGGCGGGGTAGATGAGATCCGCAAATTGAAGGGATGTCCCGTTTATCTTCATGACTTGGAGAGTGACTGGCTCACCACCCCGAAATTAAATGGATCTTTGAATTGGCCGCAGGCGACACCACCGCTTTCGACAGATCCTGCTGAATATGCCATGGACGAAGGGCAGAAGCTGAATCTGATTGGTCATACGTTTAAAGTGTTCCATACACCTGGACATTCCCCAGGCAGTGTAAGTTTGCTTTGTGATAACGACCTGTTTGCGGGTGATGTGCTGTTCCGCATGGGTGTGGGCAGAACGGACCTGACAGGAGGGCGTGAACGGGATCTGATTGATTCAATCCAGAACAAGCTTTACACCTTTGCTGATGAGGTTAAAGTATATCCAGGTCATGGTCCCAAAACGACCATTGGTTATGAGAAACAGAACAATCCTTACGTGTCCGCAAGATAATCCGACATGATACGTGAAGAAAGTCTGGACAAGTGACAACTTTTTCATTAGAATAGCAATTAGTTGTTACAAGCGTTAAGGCATCATCTAACTGAAGCATTACCAAGAAACACCCAACCTCGCGAAGCACGCAGACTGTGGTCTATACCCGGTTTGCGTTCTTTTTTTGTTTTCAGCCCCTTTTTATCGCAGAATTAGCCTTTTTTACGCTACATAGAGATGTAAGATGCGCTTCATCACAAGCCAGTTTGAGACCAATAGCAAGTTAGCAGCAAATAGAGATTGATTTAGAAATAATAAATTTAAGAAATAGTAGATCATGAGAGTGGGGAATATCAAAGTGGAGAAACCAAGAGTTATTCCGTTGAATCAGCGTGTCGAGTATCCGATCATTGAAGAAAACCGTCGTATATTGGAAAGTGGGAAAAGAGAAACGGGTACTGAGCAAGCTTTAATACATAACCCTGGCTTGGCCAATGAAGTGATAAAGTCTCAGCAGAATATATGGACAAGCCGTGTTTTAAAAAACGGAGCCCGCAACCAACCGTGGTTCGACAAGCTGCAGGATTACCGGAATCAAGTCTGATTGCCTGGGAAATTGTCGGGTTTAATTTTTTTTTAAATTTCATTGAACGTTTTTGCAGAGCCTGTCGTATTAACTCCAGATTGAACGGGAAGAAGGTGATTTCATGATAAAGGCAGCTGAGCTGGAAGAGGTACGCAGAGCAGTATCGGGAGACGATAGCGCACTCGCAGCGTTGTTGCAACGTCACTACACGTTTGTGTATAAGTATCTTGTGAAAGTGACAATGGACGCTAACCTCGCAGAAGAGACGGTGCAGGATACGATGATTCGTTGTATGGAAAATATCCATCGATATGATGGCACGTCTGCCTTTTCATCATGGATGATCACCATTGCGACCCGCATCTATATCGATAAGACAAGACGTAAGAAGAGAGAACAGAACTGGCTTGCTCTCATCCGGGATCAGGCCGTACGTCGATTCCGTTGGCAGCTTGAGACTCGGAATGAAGAATGGACAGATGTCATGGATGCGATGACAAGACTGACACCCGAACATCGTGTTGCAGTGCTACTGAAGCATTATTATGGATACGGATATGACGAGATCGGGGAAATGCTGGGTATTCCTGCGGGAACGGTGAAGTCACGCACAGCTTATGGTCTCCGTCAGTTAAGAAAGGAGCTGGAATAAGGATGAGCAGATCAGATGATGCACAAGAACAAGAAGTTGTAGAACGATTGCAGCAACACATGAAAGTGCTGGATGATGCATTTGAGCCGACAAGTATTCCTTCCTTGGGTTCACTTGAAGCTCAAGTCAGGGAACGTAAACAGATTAGACGTCGAGCCAATTGGATTGAGATTATATGTTTCTGGTTGGTTGGATTGCTTGCGATTACCTTCGGGGCATTATTTTTTGTATCTGCTCCAGCTCTATACCTGGGAATCCAGGCTCTTGGTACAGCTGTTGCGGTGATTTTGGTTGTGATTTGGGCTGGACGGCGCCGGAAGGAGGTTCATCATGAATAAAATGCATTATTCGTTGGATGAGGTTTCTCCACTATGGCTTACATTGCTTGGCATTTTTCTTCTGGTTCAGGGCACATGGATCTTTCAGGACGCACGCAGACGTGGACGTTTCCCTTGGTTATGGGGATTATGGGGCATCACGGGATTTCCCACGCCGCTCATTATATACTGGTTTGTCGTGATTCGATCACAGCGCAAGCCAGGTGCACGTAATCCGAAATAACATCATTTTAAAAATGGAAAAAAAGATTTTGCACAAATATGTTGTTTAATTCTAGTATTCCTAGACATCGTTATTCTTTTCTAGTAGACTATACAAATAAATATTAATGATAGACTACCAGGAGGTTAGACGATGCTGCGATTAGGAGAGAAGGTTGTCATCGTCGCGGATGCGTTTGAGCAGAATCTTCCTGTGGGGGAATATGGTTTCATCATCGCTTATGACCGGAATCCGGACAATGCGTTCGATTACGTGCTTCGAGTGCCGCAGGTAAACCGGAACTTTTTTGTTCCATCCGGCGACGTCGATCTGGAAGAGGTTCTGCTGAAGCAGGAAGCTGAGCGGGTCGAGCGAGAAGCGTTGATAGATTACGCCCTTGCGACACACAATGAGAAGCTGTTTCATCATCTGATGAACGGAGATTTTCAAGCTGTGGAAGAGGAAGAGGAAACCGCGAACGATGTTA
Source organism: Paenibacillus sp. SRL342 (assembly GCF_984798905.1). Classification (NCBI taxonomy): domain Bacteria; kingdom Bacillati; phylum Bacillota; class Bacilli; order Caryophanales; family Paenibacillaceae; genus Paenibacillus; species Paenibacillus sp. SRL342. Next base: position 5,947,978 of record NZ_OZ481790.1, on the reverse strand, counting down.
TGTCACAGACGGATTTTATAAAGCAGGTTAATCTGCGTGCATGGATTTAGAATTTTAAGAGTCGGCTGATGCCGGCTCTTTTTTATTTTATAAGTTTGATTTCAGCTTCCCGGAAGCCTGTCAGGTCATTTGCATTGAATTGTCGAACTATCTCACCTATAATGAAAAAAGTTATCTTGAGACTTTAGCCCGTTAAACGAGCGATTCGTTTCAGGTCGTTTCGGGAATCAGAATGAATGAAGGAGGCATCCGCTAATGAGTATTTCGAATAATGACGTTCAGCATGTGGCCAAGCTGGCCCGGCTCAACTTGACTGCTGAAGAAGAACAGACCCTGACAGGTCAGCTGAACGCGATTTTAAAATATGCAGAAAAGCTGAATGAGCTGGATACGGAAGACATCGAGCCCACCACTCACGTTCTGCACGTAAGCAATGTTATGCGTGAAGATGAGACCAAAGAAAGCCTGTCGATTGAACAGGTGATGCGCAATGCACCGGAAGAAGAAGATGGGCAGTTTAAAGTGCCTGCTGTAATGGAATAACGGATAACCGGAAGGAGGACAAAAACTGTGAGTTTATTTGAACAATCGTTGCCTGAGTTACATAACAAGCTGCATGCCAAAGAACTGTCGGTCAGCGATCTGGTGGATCAGGCGTATCAGAACATTGGCGCGCATGATGATAAAGTTAAGGCATATTTGGCTCTGGATGAAGAACAAGCACGCGCTCGTGCACGTCAACTGGACGACCGTCTGGTTAGCGGCGAGGAGAAAGGTTTGCTTTTTGGTCTGCCTGTAGGTATTAAGGATAACATCGTTACGAACGGACTGCGCACGACGTGTGGCAGCCAATTCCTTCGTAATTTCGACCCGGTGTATGACGCGACAGTTGTCGAGAAATTGAAAGCTGCGGACACCGTAACTATTGGTAAACTTAACATGGACGAATTCGCCATGGGCGGCTCCAATGAGAATTCAAGTTTCTCCCCTGTACGTAATCCATGGGCACTTGATCGTGTTCCAGGAGGTTCCAGCGGTGGTTCTGCAGCAGCTGTAGCTGCGGGAGAAGCATACTTCACGCTTGGATCAGATACAGGTGGCTCCATCAGACAGCCTGCTTCGTATTGCGGTGTTGTTGGATTGAAGCCAACGTACGGACTTGTTTCCCGCTTTGGATTGGTTGCATTTGCATCATCCCTGGATCAGATTGGTCCTTTGACGAAAAATGTTGAAGATTCTGCTTATGTATTGCAGGCCATTGCTGGTTATGACGCCAAAGATTCGACATCTGCAAAAGTAGAGATCCCGGATTATTTGAGTGGACTGACAGGTGATGTTAAAGGGCTTCGTATTGCTGTTCCGAAAGAATACATCGGTGAAGGCGTCGATCCACAAGTGAAAGAGACAGTTTTGTCTGCATTGAAAGTTCTTGAAGGGCTCGGGGCAACATGGGAAGAAGTATCCCTTCCGCATACCGAATATGCGGTGGCTACGTATTACCTGCTGGCTTCTTCAGAGGCTTCTTCCAACTTGGCACGATTTGATGGCGTGCGTTATGGCGTACGTGCTGACAATCCGGATAACTTGCTGGATCTGTATCATCAGTCCCGCAGTCAAGGGTTTGGTCCGGAAGTGAAACGACGCATTATGCTTGGAACATATGCACTCAGCTCGGGTTACTATGATGCCTATTATCTGAAAGCACAGAAAGTTCGTACATTGATCAAACAGGATTTCGACAATGTATTTGCCAAATATGATGTCATTATCGGACCAACTGCGCCAACTACGGCGTTCAAACTGGGTTCACAGGTGGATGATCCACTTACGATGTATCTGAACGATATTTTGACGATTCCAGTCAACCTGGCTGGTGTACCTGCCGTTAGCATTCCATGTGGATTCTCGGATGGATTGCCTGTTGGCCTGCAGATTATCGGTAAAGCCTTTGATGAAACAACCGTATTGCGTGTAGCGCATGCGTTTGAACAAAATACAGAATTCCACAAGCAGCGTCCGCAGCTGTAGACTGCCCGGAACGGAGGAATATAGAAATGTCCGCATCTAAATATGAAACGGTCGTTGGACTTGAAGTCCATGTGGAGTTGCATACCAACTCCAAAATTTTCTGCGGCTGCTCCACAGCTTTTGGAGCTCCGCCGAATACACATACCTGCCCGGTCTGTCTCGGACATCCGGGCGTACTGCCTGTCCTGAATCGTCAGGCGGTAGACTACGCCATGAAGGCAGCGATGGCCCTGAATTGTACGATTGCTGATGTCAGCAAGTTTGACCGTAAAAACTACTTTTACCCCGATTCACCCAAAGCTTATCAGATCTCGCAATTTGATCAACCAATCGGTGAGAACGGCTGGATTGATATCGAAGTGAATGGTGAAACGAAACGAATTGGCATCACACGTCTTCACTTGGAAGAAGATGCAGGGAAGCTTACACATATCGATGGCGGATACGCGTCTTTGGTGGACTTCAACCGTGTCGGTACACCACTGGTGGAGATTGTATCCGAACCTGAGATTTCTTCTCCGGAAGAAGCACGTGCGTATCTTGAAAAATTGCGTGCCATCATGCAGTACTGTGATGTATCGGACGTGAAGATGGAAGAAGGTTCACTGCGTTGTGACGCCAACATCAGTTTGCGTCCACATGGACAGGAGAAGCTGGGAACAAGAGCCGAACTGAAAAACATGAACTCCTTCCGTGGTGTTCAACGTGGTCTCGAATATGAACAATATCGCCAAGCTGAAATTCTGGATGATGGCGGTGAAGTGGTTCAGGAGACGCGTCGCTGGGACGAAGCTCAAGGGAAAACACTGTCGATGCGTGGTAAGGAACAGGCGCATGACTATCGTTATTTCCCGGACCCGGATCTCGTGAAGCTGCATATTGATGAAGCCTGGAAAGAGCGCATCAAGGCTACCATACCTGAGCTCCCAGACGAACGTAAAGCTCGTTATACGGCTGATTACGGATTGCCTAGCTATGATGCAGAGGTTATTACTTCATCCAAGGCTATAGCTGATCTTTTCGAAGATAGCTTGAAATTCACTCAGGATGCCAAATCCGTATCCAACTGGATCATGGGCGACTTGCTGGGTTACCTGAATACGAGCAATCTTGAGGTGACTCAGGTCCCACTGACAGGTCAAGGCTTGGGTGAGATGATCGGACTGCTGGAGAAGGGCACCATTAACAGCAAAATCGCCAAAACGGTATTCAAGGAGATGCTGGAGAGCGGCAAGCTTCCACAGCAGATCGTTGAAGAGAAGGGTCTTGTGCAGATTAGTGATGAAGGTGCCATTCTTGCCATCGTTGAGCAGGTTGTGGCGAACAATCCTCAATCTGTGGAAGATTATAAGGCTGGTAAACAGAAAGCCATTGGTTTCCTCGTTGGTCAAGTTATGAAAGAAAGTAAAGGCAAGGCGAATCCCGCCCTCGCCAACCAACTGCTTGCAGATGTACTGAACCGCTAATCCTTCCGGTGAGGCCGGACAGAAAGAGGCTCGTCCCTGTGACAGCCTCTTTTTGTTATGAAAGAGACGAAGTAATTCAGACGGGGGAACGGATATGAACATTCAATCATTGTCATTACGTGATCTGGAGACGTTGGGACAGTTATGGAGACTTCAACATGTAGCTTATCGATTGGAAGCTGAAATCATCGGATTTCAGGAGATTCCTCCTTTGATGGATACGATGGAGACACTTCGGGATTGTGGAGAGCGTTTTTATGGTTGTATCCATGGTGACGGAGAGCTTATCGGAGCTGTCGCTGTAGCAGAGGAAGAGGAGAATACACTGACCATTACACGAATGATGGTGCACCCGGATCACTTTCGCAAGGGAATTGCGGCATCTTTGATGACGTATGTGTTGGAACAGCATGCGGATCTTCCGCGTTATATCGTCTCCACAGGAACGTTGAATCAGCCCGCAGTGAATCTGTACACCAAATTTGGTTTTAATCCCGTGGAAGTCACACAGATTGCACCCGGAGTGGAATTAACTACTTTTCACAAGAATAAACTTTAATAATATTAACAACTTGAGGAGGAATACCGACTTTGGGCGATCCCTGGTTCATTGATGAGTGGCACATTTTATTACGATTATTGCTGGCTATGCTGCTTGGAGGGCTCGTAGGCCTGGAGCGGGAACGGTCCAATCATGCTGCCGGTTTGCGTACCCATATCCTGGTATGTCTTGGCTCTGCACTGATTATGATGTTGTCTGTTTATGGTTTTAAAGATTTTGCTAATGAATTAAATGTAAGGATCGATCCAGCGCGTCTGGCTACTGCTGTAATTACTGGTGTCGGATTCCTGGGAGCAGGGACAATTCTCTTTACGGGAAAATCCATTACCGGACTGACTACAGCTGCTTCAATTTGGGTTGTTGCAGCCATTGGGCTCGCAGCAGGTGCGGGATTCTTTTTTGCATCGATCGTATCTACCGTCCTGGTATTGCTTAATCTCTGGGTATTTAACAAACTGGAGCTGAGGTATTTACGAGGGAATAAGATGCATGTCGTTACACTTCATACGTTGTCAGAACCCGGTTTTCTGGAACAACTGTCTTCATGTATGGAGCAGGAGAAGATCAAGATCCGTAAAATTACTGTGAATGAACAAGACCTGGCATATGCAGAGATGATATCGGTTGAACGCAAAATTGAGATTGTGCTGCATGTCCAGGTACCGCATGATTTCGAAACAGTAGGCTTGGTATCCAAGTTAAGACAATGGGAACACGTTACCAAGGTGTCGATCGAATAAATGAATTACAACCCTCCACAGGCCAGTAGTGCCGGAGGGTTTTTGATCATATCCATATTTCTTCCAGTTACTCTCCTTGCTCTTTAGGGTACTATCTAACCAAATGCATGAAGAGCGGAAGGTCAGATCAGAAGAGAGGAGTATGTTATGAAACGGAGACGTCAATTGAACAAAAAGACCCGTACAGTTCAGACCAAACCGGTCAGAAATCGGGCTCACAAGTTTATTGCGGGATTACTGAGTGCCATTATCCCTGGGCTGGGTCATATTTATCTGAGATTGTACATGAGGGGTTTGACCTTTATGCTGCTTGTTTTGCTTGATCTGTCAGCAGTGTTGTACTTCTCATCCATTGGAATACAGATCAATGTGCCATTGCTCATCTTGCTGGCTTTGTGTATCCCGGTTATTTACTTTTACAATGTATATGATGTGTTGCAATCTGCAGATTGGGTCATGATGCGCAGACGTAGAGCAGTGACCCAGGCAACTTCGGACAAGCCGATAACCAATGAACGTTCTACAAGAGATGCAATGATGGTCTGGGAGAGAGGCATATCGTTTGGATTACTTCTGATTGTGGGAGGGTCTTTGATGGTGCTGTTTTTCCGCAAACCACGTTGGTTTCAAGAGATTCTCGCCATGTACGGTGGATATTCATTTGCGGTTCTCATGATCGTAGGCGGTTTGCTATTGTTTGGTCGTGAGTTCTGGGTGATGTTGAACAAGAAAAAAATGTAGTGGAAATGATACGAGGAGGGAACGTGATGAACCGTAAAGTCCGGGTTGGCCGCTATACGGCTGCCGCCTTAATCATAGCGGTCGGTGTGCTGTTGATTTTGGATAAACGGTGGGGAACTGACTATGTATATGAGATGGTGGACTGGTGGCCATTTTTGCTCGTTGTTTTGGGTGTTGAATATATTGCGCTGTTCCTGTGGACACGCAGAAGAAACAAGGTGCAATCGGATAACCCGAGCAATCCTGATGAGCAAATCAAAGTACGTTTCAGACCCGATGCCAAAGGCATTCTAACCTCACTGATTTTGGCGGCTTCCGTATTTATCGTCACCGAGCAGGATCACTACATGCACTTATGGAATAGAGTGAGTCTAAATCTCGGAGCGGCATCCATGGACTACAGTCAAGCGGCAGGATATATGGAGGATAAGGGCACGATTCGTGTACCTGTTCGCATGGATACGTCGGATCTTGTGGTCGAAGGTGTCAACGGAGATATCTCGGTACAACGCGGAGATACGGATGAGATTGAAGTACGAACGGTGATCTGGGTAGATCAGACGACGGAAGTACAGGCAAAGGCCGTTGCAGCAGCCTCTTTTGTAGAGACCGATGGTACAAAAGTAATTTATATCAAAGCTACAGGCAAGACGTATGGAGACAATGAAAAAACGCAGCCACGGATGAATCTTACCATTACGATCCCGGATGATCGTCGTTTTAATCTGGATATTCGAACTTCCAATGGAGCCATATTATTAAACCGTCCGGAAGCCATTAGTACCATACTGGCCGAAACGGGTAATGGACGTATCCGGATTACCAATGCTGTTGGAGATATCTCCGGGAAAACGTTGAATGGGGATGTCATTGTAGCCAATGCCATTGGTAATGTCGATCTGGACAGTAACCGTGGAGACATGAAGGCTCGCGGTATTTCCGGCGATGTAGATCTTGCTACACAAGTGGGAAGTATCAGTATTGCCGACTCCGTTGGTCAATTCATCGCAGAGACACGCAACGGCAATATTACGCTGGATGGAGCCAATCTGGGAATCAAAGCCCAATCGCTTAATGGCAGTATTAACATCGTATCTACCAAAGTCGGAGGGGACTGGGATGTGTACAGTGCGGTGGGAGCCATTAACGTATTACTTCCTGATCGTGGAGACTACAGTCTTGCGGGTTCCAGCAGTTATGGAGATCTAAGTACGGATCTGCCTTTCAAAGTACAGAATAAAACCATAGAAGGCCAGCTCGGTGAGGGCGAGTACAGGGTGAAAATTGAAGGGAACAGTGATCTCACCATTCAGAGCAACCCGGCTGTATCTACGCCTGAAACAGTTACACCTGATTCTGAACATACGGCTGAGAATCTGGAACAGACTACCGAGGACGGACCAAATTCCCAGCTGGATTCTACAGAGGTTCCTTGACTGCCGCGTTGACAATAAACTTGTAATCGCCGTACAATAAATATACACTGGCAAGATTACACGGCATGAAAGATGGATTGTCGTTTTTAATGGCCGGGAATCAACTCTGAGCGAGGAGACAGTAACTTACTCTTCACCAGAGAATGAAAGGTAAGGCGGTGGGTTTTATGGCAACACGTGTCCAACATGCGTTGGAGCATCTGAAAACGACCGGTGTCCGTATTACACCCCAGCGTCATGCCATATTGAACTATCTGATGGAATCCATGGGGCATCCGACAGCCGATGAAATTTACCGAGCCCTTGAACCCCAATTTCCCAGTATGAGCGTGGCAACGGTATATAATAATTTGAAGATGTTTCTGGAAGCTGGCATGGTCCGGGAATTGACATACGGAGATAATTCAAGTCGCTTCGATGCCAATGTGACGGATCATTATCATGTTATCTGTGATCAATGCGGCAAGATTGAAGACTTCAGCTATCCTTCACTCAAAAGTGTAGAGCTTCAGGCGGAGTCTAGTACAGGATTCGAAGTACACGGTCACCGATTGGAAGTATATGGCGTTTGCAAAAGTTGCAGGGATTAAGAGAGTTGAATTACAATATTAACGTGCAGAATTCAGTATGGATTCTTCACGTTTTTTTTTAGCATTTATGCAAAATGCTCATCTTTATAACAACTTATGCGCACATCCTTATGATCAGCATAATTAACGGAGGTAGACGTTTGGGTAGAAAAAGCAGATATACACGTCAGAAGCGACGTTCATTTTGGCCCGGTTTTCTCGGGGCTTGTCTGATCGCCGGGGGGGCTTACTGGCTTATAACAAATGTATGGTTGAACCAGACCCATGAAGACCCCGACTGGGTAGGAAGAAGCCAACCTATTTTTGTAGATGGGCAACTGATGGATGGAGACGCTCTGGGTACAGGAGATCAACTCAAGTTACCTGTAGATGTGCTGCAAGAAGCGATTGATGCAGGCATACGTTATGAATCAGAAACGGGAGATATCATTATTGCCTCTCCTCAGCGAGTCCTTCATATGAAAGATGGAAGCACACAAGCAGAACTTAATCACAAAGATTATCCCATGACAGTTAAGCCTGAGGTTAAGGACGGAGAAGCCTATATTCCGCTCAAACCTTTGAAAGAAGTATATGGCATAACCGTACAGGAAGATCCAGTAACAGGTGCTGTGCTGCTGATGCGTGGAGGGGACATGATTCAGTATGCAGAGATTGATACGTTATCATCCAAAGCGGACAAGACCGTGCCGTTATATAAACGTGGGGGAGAATCCTCACCAATCATTGCCGACATAGAGAAGGCTGCACGGGTACGTGTATGGCAGACGGGGGATGAACAGAGCTTTGTTCAACTCGATAATGGGTATGCCGGATATGTAGATAATGATTATATTGTCCTCACCGAGAAAAAGAAGGTGGACTTGCCCAAGTATACGCTGACAGCAGCAGAGAAGAAGTGGCAGAATAAACCGGTAAATCTGGTTTGGGAGGCTGTGTACAATCGTCAGCCTGATGTGAGTTCTATCGGTAAGATGCCTGGTGTGAATGTGGTCAGCCCCACATGGTTTCATATTACGGATGGACAGGGCACTGTGAAAAGCAAGGGAAACCAAGCTTATGTGAACTGGGCTCACCGTTCGGGTATGGAAGTATGGGGACTCATGGATAACAGCTTTGATCCGGACATTACAAAAGAAGCTGTAGCTTCTTACGAGACACGCACTCATATTATTGAGCAGATGTTAGAGTATGCACAGACGTATCAACTGGACGGTATCAACATCGACTTTGAGAATGTGTATACAGATGACGGGCCGAACATTACGCAATTTGTGCGCGAGATCAAGGCGATGGCACGTATACATGGATTGATGTTATCGATCGATGTAACACCAAAATCAAACAGTGAGATGTGGTCTGCCTTTCTGGACCGCCGTGCATTAGGTTCTTTTGCAGACTATGTTATTGTGATGGCTTATGATGAACATTGGGCGGCCAGTCCCAAGGCAGGTTCGGTAGCGTCTCTGCCTTGGACCGAGGCTTCCATGAGACGCATACTTGAGGAGGATGAAGTCCCTTCTAACAAGTTAATCATGGCGGTTCCACTCTATACCCGGATATGGACGGAAGAGACGAATGATCAGGGTGAGGTTAAAGTGTCTTCCAAAGCGGTGGGCATGAATGCCATTGTGGAGCTGATCCAAGAGAAGAAACTCAAATCTGAACTGGATCAGGCAAGTGGACAGAACTATGTGGAATATAAGGAAGACGGAGCTACCAAGAAAATATGGATCGAAGATGCCGTGTCCCTTCAGGCGCGGGTGGATTTGATTGCTTCGTTGAAGCTGGGCGGAGTAGCTGCGTGGAATCGGAGTTTTGCTAATGCCTCTGCATGGGAGGTATTAAAGCAGGCCGGTTACCAGAAATAATTTACTCGAACTCAGAGTGTCTGATTGCTTTAATTTATTTTCGCTAAGCTCAAAGTTTCTCCTTGGGTACCATCATACGTGCAGTCTACCGTTTTATTGGTCGTAGAACTTATAATTTAACTTCATATTTTAGCTATTGATAACAGCAATAAGGACTCACTTATAAGCCAAGTCCAAAAAGGTCCGGTAAACATACCGGGCCTTTTTTTTGTTCTTCAATGAAATTAAGGGAAAAGAAATTTAGCGGTTGGAGATCATTTCATGCTAACCATCGGTGGGGGGAACTTGTGTAGAAGGCGCTTTCAGTTGTTGACTGGTCATGTTGGCCTTATTAGGGTCCAGGGTGAGGATGGTATGACAGAACATACAACGATCTGTTTTGCCAAGCATTTTGGTTAACTTCCCGCATTCCGGACAGTCGACTTGTACTGCACTGGTGGAGAGCATACCCGCCCAGAAATAAATGGCTAGACTGGCCATCATGGCAATCAGTCCGATGACGAGCCCTACAGCTGCGAAAACTTTGCCTGCATGTCCCCAGAAAACAATCCCGGCTGTTCCCAGTATCATTAGGCCCATACCTAGCATGGTCAGTAGTAATCCCCAAGTGCGAAAAGCATTAATTTTTGCTGATTTAAAAATCATGAAAAATGCTCCTATCGTATGAGTAGTATCGGACCTGGAAAAGAAGGAAACTTCAGTCTGGATGTAGAATTACATTATAACTGACTTGGCGCTTATCTGCCATGAAATGTATGGAGGGAATCGTGGAATTAAAGAACCTTGCTTTTTTGTCCGAACAGTCGGAAGAGACAGGGGCAGTTGGGGCTATCGCTTATTCCCACCCGGGAGAGCGATTCCACGGCTCCCTAATTCAAGATTTCGAATTATTAGTACTTGTTGTTCATAATGATGATCAATTGAAGTCGGCAGTGGGACATTACAGATATGGTGATCTTCGTTATCAGATGATCTATGCGAGCCGTCATGAATTAAAGAGTAGTGTAGTTACCGGGAATCATAATAATCTCACCCAGTGTCTGATTGAAGGTGAGATTATCTGGGAAGCGGACAGCGCCTTAAGTGATTTGCGAGAAGAACTGTCTACCTTTGGGGCAGAATTGCGTGAGCAGAAGTTGCTTCATGAATTCACCAGTTTCTTGAGAATGTACGTGGAGGCCAAACGTCATATTCAGGAAGGTCATGTTGTAGACGCCTATTACAATGTATTAGAGGCTCTGGGGAACTGGGCAAGAATTGTATTGATTGAACAGGGGATATACCCGGATCATGCCGTCTGGACACATGTGCAGAATCTGGATCGCGCTTTATGGAAACTATATCAAGAGCTTACCGTAAGCTCGGAGACGCTGGAGCAGCGAGTAGAGCTTGTCCTGCTTGCCTGTGAGTTTTCCGTAATGTCCAAAATGAGTGAATGCTCAGAATTGCTGCTGCGTGTGTTAAGAAGTCGCAAGGAGCCGTGGAGCATGAATGAGCTTGTTCATCATCCGCAGTTAAGATTTGTTCGAGAAGATCTGCCTTTGGTGATACGTAAGCTGGTCTTTCGTTCTATTGTAAAAGAATCGGCAGGATGGCCATCGATCGGAGGAGAGGGCCGGGAGATTCGGTATTGGATTGAGGCATAACCTTCTCCAGAAGCCTGACATTATATTGATCACATAAGGGAGGGGAAACCTTCCTTTTTTGTTTGTTTAATAATTTATAAAAAGATGTTGACTCTCATTCACGATATATGATACATTATATTTCGTTCCCCAAACGAGATTATCGCCAACAAATGATAATTTCTTCAGAGGAAAAGTGAAGAACTAAAGCTTCAAAAAAGAAATTAAAAAAAGTTCTTGACGAAAACAAACGAAATGTGTTACATTATTTAAGTCGCCGCCGAAACTTGGTTGAGACGAAAAAGAAGTAAAACAAATCGTGTTTGATCTTTGAAAACTGAACAACGAGTGAGTGAACATTCTGCTTGCAGAATGAACGCGAAAGTTGAGAAGGCCTTGGCTTGGATCGACTGGAGCACAAATGAGATTTTTAATCTCGTCAGATTCAAAATGAGCTTATCGCTCTTTTCAATACTTTATTGGAGAGTTTGATCCTGGCTCAGGACGAACGCTGGCGGCATGCCTAATACATGCAAGTCGAGCGGAGTATCAAGGAAGCTTGCTTCCTTGATACTTAGCGGCGGACGGGTGAGTAACACGTAGGCAACCTGCCCTCAAGTTTGGGACAACTACCGGAAACGGTAGCTAATACCGAATAATTGTTTTCTTCTCCTGAAGGGAACTGGAAAGACGGAGCAATCTGTCACTTGGGGATGGGCCTGCGGCGCATTAGCTAGTTGGTGGGGTAACGGCTCACCAAGGCGACGATGCGTAGCCGACCTGAGAGGGTGATCGGCCACACTGGGACTGAGACACGGCCCAGACTCCTACGGGAGGCAGCAGTAGGGAATCTTCCGCAATGGGCGAAAGCCTGACGGAGCAATGCCGCGTGAGTGATGAAGGTTTTCGGATCGTAAAGCTCTGTTGCCAGGGAAGAACGCTTGGGAGAGTAACTGCTCTCAAGGTGACGGTACCTGAGAAGAAAGCCCCGGCTAACTACGTGCCAGCAGCCGCGGTAATACGTAGGGGGCAAGCGTTGTCCGGAATTATTGGGCGTAAAGCGCGCGCAGGCGGTCATTTAAGTCTGGTGTTTAATCCCGGGGCTCAACCCCGGATCGCACTGGAAACTGGGTGACTTGAGTGCAGAAGAGGAGAGTGGAATTCCACGTGTAGCGGTGAAATGCGTAGATATGTGGAGGAACACCAGTGGCGAAGGCGACTCTCTGGGCTGTAACTGACGCTGAGGCGCGAAAGCGTGGGGAGCAAACAGGATTAGATACCCTGGTAGTCCACGCCGTAAACGATGAGTGCTAGGTGTTAGGGGTTTCGATACCCTTGGTGCCGAAGTTAACACATTAAGCACTCCGCCTGGGGAGTACGGTCGCAAGACTGAAACTCAAAGGAATTGACGGGGACCCGCACAAGCAGTGGAGTATGTGGTTTAATTCGAAGCAACGCGAAGAACCTTACCAGGTCTTGACATCCCTCTGACCGGTACAGAGATGTACCTTTCCTTCGGGACAGAGGAGACAGGTGGTGCATGGTTGTCGTCAGCTCGTGTCGTGAGATGTTGGGTTAAGTCCCGCAACGAGCGCAACCCTTATATTTAGTTGCCAGCACTTCGGGTGGGCACTCTAGATAGACTGCCGGTGACAAACCGGAGGAAGGTGGGGATGACGTCAAATCATCATGCCCCTTATGACCTGGGCTACACACGTACTACAATGGCCGGTACAACGGGCTGCGAAATCGCGAGATGGAGCCAATCCCAACAAAGCCGGTCTCAGTTCGGATTGCAGGCTGCAACTCGCCTGCATGAAGTCGGAATTGCTAGTAATCGCGGATCAGCATGCCGCGGTGAATACGTTCCCGGGTCTTGTACACACCGCCCGTCACACCACGAGAGTTTATAACACCCGAAGTCGGTGGGGTAACCGCAAGGAGCCAGCCGCCGAAGGTGGGATAGATGATTGGGGTGAAGTCGTAACAAGGTAGCCGTATCGGAAGGTGCGGCTGGATCACCTCCTTTCTATGGAGAATCGTTTCCTGCAACGGAAACATTCAAATACGCAGCTTAGCTGCAAAAACACTCACTCGTTGTTCGGTTTTGAGAGCTCAAACTCTCAAACAGCTTGCTTTTGCATGGAGCTTGTTCTTTGAAAACTAGATATCGAAACGAAACAAACGCGAATTAGAACATTCCTTTTTAGCTGAACTTGTGTTAAACAAGTTTCAATAAAAACGGTAGTCAAATTGCTTTTGTGATGGTATCGGGTGAGAGCGACTTTTGGCTTTGCGCAAGCAAAACAAGGGAAGCGAGCAGTCAAAACCGGAACAAAATGGTTAAGCTACTAAGAGCACACGGAGGATGCCTAGGCGCTAGGAGCCGATGAAGGACGTGGCGAACAACGAAACTGCCTCGGGGAGCTGTAAGCAAGCTTTGATCCGGGGGTGTCCGAATGGGGAAACCCAGCTGGGGTAATTTCCAGTTACTCATAACTGAATACATAGGTTATGTAGAGGCATACCAGGGGAACTGAAACATCTAAGTACCCTGAGGAAGAGAAAACAATAGTGATTCCGTCAGTAGCGGCGAGCGAACGCGGAGAAGCCCAAACCAAAGAGCTTGCTCTTTGGGGTTGTGGGACGTCTCACATGGAGTTACAAAGGAACCGGTTAAGCGAAGAGGTCTGGAAAGGCCCGCCAAAGAAGGTAAAAGCCCTGTAGTTGAAAGTTGGTTCCCTCCGAGACGGATCCCGAGTAGTGCGGGGCACGTGAAACCCCGTATGAATCCGGCAGGACCATCTGCCAAGGCTAAATACTTCCTAGCGACCGATAGTGAAGCAGTACCGTGAGGGAAAGGTGAAAAGCACCCCGGAAGGGGAGTGAAATAGAACCTGAAACCGTGTGCTTACAAAAAGTCAGAGCCCGTTTTAGGGGTGATGGCGTGCCTTTTGTAGAATGAACCGGCGAGTTACGTTCCCGTGCAAGGTTAAGGTGAAGAGCCGGAGCCGCAGCGAAAGCGAGTCTGAATAGGGCGACTTAGTACGTGGACGTAGACCCGAAACCGGGTGATCTACCCCTGTCCAGGGTGAAGGTGCGGTAACACGCACTGGAGGCCCGAACCCACGCATGTTGAAAAATGCGGGGATGAGGTGGGGGTAGCGGAGAAATTCCAATCGAACTCGGAGATAGCTGGTTCTCCCCGAAATAGCTTTAGGGCTAGCCTCGGAAAACAGAGTCGTGGAGGTAGAGCACTGATTGGGTGCGGGGCCCGCAAGGGTTACCAAGCTCAGTCAAACTCCGAATGCCATAGACTTACTTCCGGGAGTCAGACAGTGAGTGCTAAGATCCATTGTCAAAAGGGAAACAGCCCAGACCATCAGCTAAGGTCCCCAAGTGTGTGTTAAGTGGGAAAGGATGTGGAGTTGCACAGACAACCAGGATGTTGGCTTAGAAGCAGCCACCATTGAAAGAGTGCGTAATAGCTCACTGGTCGAGTGACTCTGCGCCGAAAATGTAACGGGGCTAAACACACCACCGAAGCTATGGCTTGATGCTTTGCATCAGGGGTAGGGGAGCGTTGTATAAGGGTTGAAGGTGTACCGTAAGGAGCGCTGGACATTATACAAGTGAGAATGCCGGTATGAGTAACGAAAAGATCAGTGAGAATCTGATCCGCCGAAAGCCTAAGGGTTCCTGAGGAAGGCTCGTCCGCTCAGGGTAAGTCGGGACCTAAGGCGAGGCCGAAAGGCGTAGTCGAAGGACAACAGGTCGAAATTCCTGTACCACCGTAAGCCGTTATGAGCAATGGGGGGACGCAGTAGGGTAGTGACGCGGACTGATGGATGTCCGTCTAAGCAGTGAGGCTGATGTGTAGGCAAATCCGCACATTGTAAGGCTGAGCTGTGATGGGGAGCGAAAATTATAGTAGCGAAGGTCATGATCTCACACTGCCAAGAAAAGCCTCTAGCCAGGTGATGGTGCCCGTACCGCAAACCGACACAGGTAGGCGAGAAGAGTATTCTAAGGCGCGCGGAAGAACTCTCGTTAAGGAACTCGGCAAAATGACCCCGTAACTTCGGGAGAAGGGGTGCCCCGGTAGTGTGAATAGCACGAGGGGGCCGCAGTGAAAAGGCCCAAGCGACTGTTTAGCAAAAACACAGGTCTGTGCGAAGCCGTAAGGCGAAGTATACGGGCTGACGCCTGCCCGGTGCTGGAAGGTTAAGGGGAGTGGTTAGGGAGTAATCCCGAAGCTGTGAACCGAAGCCCCAGTAAACGGCGGCCGTAACTATAACGGTCCTAAGGTAGCGAAATTCCTTGTCAGGTAAATTCTGACCCGCACGAATGGCGTAACGACTTGGGCGCTGTCTCAACGAGAGATCCGGTGAAATTTTAATACCTGTGAAGATGCAGGTTACCCGCGACAAGACGGAAAGACCCCATGGAGCTTTACTGCAGCTTGATATTGAATTTGGGTACGATCTGTACAGGATAGGTGGGAGCCTTTGAAGTGTGAGCGCCAGCTTGCATGGAGGCAACGTTGGGATACCACCCTGATCGTATCTAGGTTCTAACCTGGTACCGTAATCCGGTGCGGGGACAGTGTCAGGTGGGCAGTTTGACTGGGGCGGTCGCCTCCTAAAGAGTAACGGAGGCGCCCAAAGGTTCCCTCAGAATGGTTGGAAATCATTCGAAGAGTGCAAAGGCATAAGGGAGCTTGACTGCGAGACCTACAAGTCGAGCAGGGACGAAAGTCGGGCTTAGTGATCCGGTGGTACCGCATGGAAGGGCCATCGCTCAACGGATAAAAGCTACCCTGGGGATAACAGGCTTATCTCCCCCAAGAGTCCACATCGACGGGGAGGTTTGGCACCTCGATGTCGGCTCATCGCATCCTGGGGCTGAAGTAGGTCCCAAGGGTTGGGCTGTTCGCCCATTAAAGCGGTACGCGAGCTGGGTTCAGAACGTCGTGAGACAGTTCGGTCCCTATCTGTCGTGGGCGTAGGAAATTTGAGAGGAGCTGTCCTTAGTACGAGAGGACCGGGATGGACGTACCGCTGGTGTACCAGTTGTTCCGCCAGGAGCACCGCTGGGTAGCTATGTACGGACGGGATAAACGCTGAAAGCATCTAAGCGTGAAGCCCCCCTCAAGATGAGATTTCCCAGTATGTAAGACCCCTTGAAGACGACGAGGTAGATAGGCTGGGGGTGGAAGTGCAGCAATGCATGGAGCTGACCAGTACTAATCGGTCGAGGGCTTATCCAATAGCAAGTGATAATTCGCATGTTTCGTTTCGAATCTAGTTTTCAGAGAACGATCTCTGAAGCATATTCCCTGATAGCTCAGTTGGTAGAGCACTCGACTGTTAATCGAGTTGTCACAGGTTCGAGCCCTGTTCGGGGAGCCATATGGAGAGGTGTCCGAGCTGGCCGAAGGAGCACGATTGGAAATCGTGTAGGCGTCACAAGCGTCTCGAGGGTTCGAATCCCTCTCTCTCCGCCATAATATTAAGGCCCGTTGGTCAAGGGGTTAAGACACCTCCCTTTCACGGAGGTAACAGGGGTTCGAATCCCCTACGGGTCATAATAACTTCAAAAAAAGAAGTTGATTTTTACAACAAGATTATGATATGATCATAAATGTGTTGTTCGGAGGCTTAGCTCAGCTGGGAGAGCATCTGCCTTACAAGCAGAGGGTCGGGGGTTCGATCCCCTCAGCCTCCACCATATAAACTTTATAACGACGCGGGGTGGAGCAGCCCGGTAGCTCGTCGGGCTCATAACCCGAAGGCCGCAGGTTCAAATCCTGCCCCCGCAATTATACTTTCCTTTGAGAAAGTGATCTGGAACCGTGGTGTAGTTGGCCTAACATGCCTGCCTGTCACGCAGGAGATCGCGGGTTCGAATCCCGTCGGTTCCGCCATTTAATCTTTACATGAGGCAAACTGTTCACTACATCTGCTGTATGGCACTGGTGCCCTATATAAAGTGTAAGGAATTAAGATTAGACTTTATTATGGCTCGGTAGCTCAGTCGGTAGAGCAGAGGACTGAAAATCCTCGTGTCGGCGGTTCGATTCCGTCCCGAGCCACCATTTTTAAAACAATTTAATATGCCGGTGTAGCTCAACTGGTAGAGCAACTGACTTGTAATCAGTAGGTTGGGGGTTCAAGTCCTCTCGCCGGCACCATGTAATCCTGGAGGATTAGCGAAGTGGCCAAACGCATCAGACTGTAAATCTGCTCCCGTACGGGTTCGGTGGTTCGAATCCATCATCCTCCACCAGTTTTTAGGGGCATAGTTTAAAGGTAGAACAACGGTCTCCAAAACCGTTGGTGTGGGTTCAATTCCTGCTGCCCCTGCCAATTAACTTTTTAGAAAATAACCTTTTGTGGCGATCGTGGCGAAGTGGTTAACGCACCGGTTTGTGGATCCGGCATTCGGGGGTTCAATTCCCCTCGATCGCCCCTTTGTTTTTTTATTTTTTATTGGGGATTAGCCAAGCGGTAAGGCAACGGACTTTGACTCCGTCATGCATAGGTTCAAATCCTATATCCCCAGCCATTATGCGGACGTGGCTCAGCGGTAGAGCATCGCCTTGCCAAGGCGAGGGTCGCGGGTTCGATTCCCGTCGTCCGCTCCAAAATATGGCGCCATAGCCAAGTGGTAAGGCACAGCTCTGCAAAAGCTTTATCCCCAGTTCGAATCTGGGTGGCGCCTCCAGCATATGCCGGCGTGGCGGAATGGCAGACGCGCTCGACTCAAAATCGAGTGGGAAACCGTGGAGGTTCGAGTCCTCTCGCCGGTATATTGAATAGCCCTACATGTTGCTTATGCAATGTGTAGGGCTATTTTTATTTTATATAAATTGCTTTTTTGTATTGTAAGGATAGTTGGACGTTAATAAAGATTGACGTATGATTATATTCAGTATATTGTAGATAAGTAAAGTCTTTAATATAAAGGAGTGAAGTAGAGTGACTAATGGAAAAAATGTATCGGATACCGATCTCTTATTTGATCTTTCTGTATGGGAAGAGGCATGGAAGAATCGTCCGAGAAATTCAAAATATAAGAAGAATAGTACCCCCGTTAATACAGAAGAAGTTTTTGAGCGCTGGGCCAGGGATTATCATGCACAGTCGTTCACTGAAGAAGGAAAGCAGCATTCTGAGCGCATTATGGGCTGGATTGAGAATCAGGGTGTGGAATTCGCAGGGTTATCCATTTTGGACATTGGAGCCGCTTCAGGCATATTTACCATTCCTTTTGCGGAGAAGGGTGCAAGTGTGACCGCAGTTGAGCCTTCTGAGTTGCTTGTCTCCCTTATGAAAGAGACGATACCTTCAGCTCTGGAATCCAAAATCGAAATCGTAAACGAACGATATGAGGAAATCTCTATTCAGGATAAAGGCTGGGAGAAGAAATATGACTTTGCATTTGCATCCATGTGTCCGGCGATGTCGGATTGGGAAACGATCGAGCAGGCGATCAATTGTGCCCGGAAGTATGTGTATATAAGTACTATGGCGGGACAGAAGGAACACACACTAATGGATGAACTTAAGGATATACTGGGGGTAACTTCTTCATATAAGGCCGGTGATATGGGTTATATTCAACAATTGTTGTATTTGAAGGGGTATTCATACACCATGATCATTACGAGAGAAGTTAACTCATTTGAAGTACCGGTGGAAGATGTTGTAGAGAAGCTGCCAGAATGGCTTAATACGTATGAGTTACCATCGGATGAAGATTCTCTCAGATTGGCTGAGAAGTATATCCGAGATACATACAAGGATAGTACGGTGACCTTCTCACACGGAGCAAGGTTTGGTAAAATTCTAATTCAACTTGAGCAGCCCAATATGAAAACAGTTTGCACTAAGGATAAACGATAAATCGTATAAGCTGCGTACGGTCTGAGGATCAGGAATAGAGACGTGGCAACTTAGTCTTACGTCTGAGGTAACGCTAGCAAGCATTGCACCGCCACCACAAGAAGATGCACGTGTGAAACATATGAAGTTAAGATTATAGAAATGAAATTGTAAGTGAAGGGAGCAGATATGTGCTCCCTCTTTTTTTGAAGCGAATAATTAATTGACTATACTAAACAACATCTTCGGTTACTTGAAGATGTTAAGCTGCTTCATGAGACTGCACATGGCTAAAGCCAATCTTTATTCAAACATCGAGACAACGAAAAGCAAAACACAGACCTAGTTTTCAGAGAATGATCTCTGAAGCATATTCCATGATATTTCAGTTGGTAGAGCACTCGACGGTTAATCGAGTTGTCACAGGTCCGAGCCTTGTTCGGGGAACCATATGGAGAGGTGTCCAAGCTGGCCGAAGGAGTACGACTTACAATCGTGCTCCTTTTTCTAATTTCTGTTCGACACTTCTGCTTTTTGCTTACGCTCCCGATACTGACCGGGGGTGATTCCTTCCCATTTACGGAATGATCGGATAAAGTTTTGCGGATTGTTGTACCGAAGTCGTGCTGCGATATCTTTAACGGTTAGATCACTTTCGTCCAGCCATTTTTTAGCGATATTAAATCGGTACTTGGTCAGATATTCACTAAATGCACAGCCTGTCTCTTTGCGGAAGACACTACTTAAGTAGTTGGCATTGTAGTGAAGCTTCAAGGCACATTCCTCAAGCGTCAGATCCTTATCATAATCTTGATGAATCATGGCAATCATCTTCTCAGATATATGCTGATACTGGGCATACTGTCTTGCTTTAAAAACCTGGATGATGGGCAAGATGACTTGATGTTTAAACCAATCCTCAACTTCAGCAGCGTACTGCAAACTATGAAGTTCATGAAACATCGAGCCACGACCTTGGGAGATCTGTCCGAGTCGTATGCCGGATTCCTGAGTCATTTGCAAAATATGTGTGAGTAGCCTCGTAAGAGCCACCTCATACTCCTCGGGTGTAACCTCCATACCAAAGATCACTTCAAGCAGTTGTTGCAAAAGAGCAGAGGCCTGGACTTCGTCCGCATTTTGAATAGCTTGGATCAACGAATATTCCAATGATTCCGGGTAGGTCATGGACCAAGTGGGAGCGTAATGATCTATGTTCTCATATTGAAAAATAATGCCTGTTCCCAGCTTCATCCGATGCCTCAGTGCTTCCATGGCTTCTGTGTAAGCTTGAGGGATGTGATGTAGAGAGCTGTGCGGCTGGCTGAAACCTATACTGACTTGAAGAGCCAGAATCTTATCCATCTGTTGTTGTAACTGCTCTGTTAATACATATAGCTGCTGTGAAAAAATAAACTGATCCTGTTCAACGGTCCCAATCACCGTGACTACCGTATGTTCCAGCACAATGGGAAGCAATTGTTGGTTATGCACAACCGTTTCCTCCAATATATTTTGAATAGCGAATAATAAGAGGTCACGATCACTAGCTCTATATTTTGTATGATTAACAAGATCGGCCTGTAGTGTAATAACAGCAATTTGTTGCCATTCCCGAACCTGATGCGTGTAGCCATATTCATTCAGGGTGCCATGAAGAGTATGAACAGGGATCTTACCCTGGAACAGATTCATCATAAAATGATTGCGAATCTGCAATAGATGCACATTAAGTGTGTTCTCTAATTGGGAGCGAGAAGCAGATAATTGTGAGACCCCTGCTCTGATCTGTTCGAACTCATCAGAAAATGGTGGTGATTGCTGAGCTACCGTGTTTCCTTCTTTGGACAGGTGGTTGTCACCAAGTTGGGTTAAAAGTATACGAATCGGGACATGCATTCGCTTGGAGCCGAGCCAGGCGAGTAATAATGAAAGTAAAAGTAAGAAGATACTGATATACAAGGTGTGTAATCCGATATCGATATATTCTTGTGTCAGAATATTGGTAGGTGAGATTAGAATATAAGTCCATCCTTTTAAGGTAGAAGGGCTATACGTCAGAGAATAATGTGTATCGGCGATCTTAACTTCCCGTTTTTCAAAACCCGTTGAAAATGTGATGGGTGATAGCTTGGTTATGTTGGCTTCCGTATCCCGATCCTGTAATCCAATGGCAGACAACGGTTGTCCAATGTATACAGGATCGGGATGCACCAAGATACGTTGTTCCCGATTCAAAATGATCAGTCCTGAGGCAGCATTGCCTAAGGAGGCTTCGCCTAGTGTATTTTGCAAAGAACATGCAGGAATTCCCGCAATCAGGGCAGCATCGGAAGACGTATTCAGATTCGGAATAGATCTCGCAAGGGCAATATGATAGATACAGCCTGTACCGGGTGAACGCTCATCATTACTGAATACCGATGAAGGGGAGAGCTGCCATCCAGAAGTTAACGTATCCGAAATCAATTCCTTCATGGGAAGAGCCAGTGGAAAATCCGTATTACGATATAATCCGGCATGATCAATAAGCCAATTCTGAGATTGATTCACCAGAGTAATATCCAGCAAAGGTTCCCATGACCTCATATTCTGAAATTCGCTCTGCAGCTTGTCGGCAAGCAAAGGTCCTTTCCCTTCTAGTGAAGAAGAAGCAGACAGGGAACGAAGGGTTACTGGAGAGCGAACGGCCTGATCAAGCATATAACTGACTGTAGCGAGTTTGTGTTCTACGTTGGATTGCATTTGTTCCAGCAACTGTCTGTTGGCCTGCATACGATGCAGCTCAGTTTGGTTTGATGAATAGATAAATGCGGCAATTCCCGTTAACAAAATGGGCAGGGTGCTTAACAGGATTCCGAAGATGATCATTTTATGGAGATAGCTGATTGGTCGCACAGTTTCAGTTCCACCCCTGACATTAGAAATAGTAACACTTTCTATTTTAGTAAACGCTTACATATAGAACAATCTAAATTTTGTTTATTTGGATAAATAAGTAATTTTATGAGAGGGTATAGAAGTGGAGATAAGGGATTGCTGATAGATGATTTTGCAGAAAAGGTTAGAGAAACGGCTTGGACTGACTATCCAATACGGAATCATGAGAAACGAAATTGCAGTGTGAACGTAAATAGAGACATGGACATCATTCTCTCTACCTGGTGATATCGGGTGAAGTAGAGCCTGAATACGGGGAATAGAAGCTATCTGGAGTGCTATTCAGCTTAGGTGGAACGTTGGTCTTATATAGGGACAGTCAAAGGTCCAACTAGATCCCCGACCTGAGTCTAGGATGAAAAACCGTCCACGGTCTGTTTTGAAAAGTCGCGGAATCCCCTAGAATAAGGACATAAGGTTAAACAAGAAACACAGAAGCAAAAAACAAGAAACAAACGAACAAATGACTCAACACATTAAAACGAACGAATGGAAGGGCGGTGAACAACAATTATGAGATTGAATAAGGGAAATGGCTGGGCGATTGTATTGATTGCGCTGGGAGCACTACTCCTCTTCGGAAAGTTAACTCCACTTCTTGGACACTTAATGGGTTATCTGATTCCGGTCCTGATGATTGCACTGGGATATTACGGAGTTAAACGAGGGAATGTGATGCTTGGCTGGATTGTTCTCATCATCGGTATCATCTCACTGATGGGTAAACTGGCATGGTTGATCGGACCGATCATCGCGATCGGGTTAATCATCTTTGGTATCTCAATGCTAAGCAATAACCGCAGTCGTCGTGGTCGGTACTAAGCTTTCACGATTATGAAAAGGAGGGACAGAACATAATGAGTGTATTTCGTCGAATGCGGGATATTACCGTAGCCAATCTGAACGAACATTTGGAGCAAAGTCAGGATCCAGTCAAACTGATTGATCAGTTCCTGGTCTCGACCCGCCAAGACATCGGTGAAGCCGAGAAACTTCGTCATCAATATGCAAGCCATACCAGACAAATGAAACAACAAGCCGATCAGGCAGCAGGTATGGTGAACAAACGGGAAGAGCAGGCTTCCATGGCTCTGAAAGCAGGGGAAGAACATCTCGCTAAGCTGGCCTTGCAGGAGAAAATCCTCCACGAGGAAAAAATGGAACAGTACAATGAATTGTATGCACAAAGTTATGCGGCATTACAGGAGCTGGATGAACAGATCGACCAGCTGAAGGTTGAATATCAGAATGTATACAGCAAACGCCAATATTACTACGCTCGTATGCAGACGATTCAGTTACAACAACGTATGAACCAGAGAGGCAACCACAACGGTCAGAATGTACCCCGTATGTTTAACCGACTGGATGATCAAGTCTCTGATCTCGAATATGAAGCACAAAGTCTCCGCGATATCCGGCGGATGAATCAAGATGGTTCAGGAGTGACTGGCAGCATGTCATCCTCTACGCTGGATAAGGAACTGGAGCGCTTAAGACAGAAATTGAACAATGACAGAAAGGAGTAGTCACATGAGTAAATTATACCGCTCGGCGCGTAATCGAATGCTAACAGGTTTGATCGGCGGCATTTCTGAAAATCTCGGATTGAGTACCACGCTGCTACGTATCATCTTCTTCATCAGTATTTTCGCTACGGGAGGTACATCATTGTTGATCTACTTCATCGCTGCATTGGTCGTACCAAAGGAATCCAATCACGTTGATCCATATGCTTATGATTCCAACGTAAGAGGATATAAGTAAACGAAAGGAGCAAGCACATGAGCAAATTATACCGCTCAACGCGTGACCGGATGTTAACCGGCTTGTGCGGCGGAATTTCCGAAACCATCGGAATGGATTCCACCCTGCTGCGTATCATCTTTGTTATCAGTATCTTCGTAACTGGCGGCACGTCGTTGTTAATATACTTTATTGCAGCACTGGTGGTACCAAAAGAACCGTATCCGCCTTATGATCCATATGGCTACGGTCCGGGCCCAGGCCCTGGTCCTGGCAGAGGATACAACAACTATGATCACCAGCCACCAAGAGGTCCTTTTCAAAATAATCACAACCAACAAGGTCCTGGTAACTTCGGTCCCGGCCCTGGATACAACAGCAGACCCCAATCTGGTCCGCGTTCTTATGACAACAACGCCTACGGAGCAGGTGCACCGCAAGAAAGTGAACTTGATTCCATGATGAAAGATATCGAGAAAAAAGCACTGAAAAAAGAAGTTGAAGAGCTTCGCCAAAAATTATCTCGTTACGAGAAGGGAGAAAAGTAAAATGGGAGTATTTAAACGGATTAAGGATATGACGAAAGCATCGGTAAATGATATGTTGGATAAAGTAGAGGACCCGATTGTAATGTTGAACCAGTACTTGCGTGATATGGAGGCAGAGATTCATGAGGCAGAGGTAACTGTTGCCAAACAAATGGCAAATGAGCGTCGCATGAAACAACGTTTGGATGAAGCAGAGCGTACTTCGGTACAACGTGAGTCCCAAGCAGAAGCTGCTCTGTCTAACGGTCAGGAAGAAGTGGCACGCAAGTTGTTGGAAGAGAAAATCTACTTTGATCAAAAAATTACGGAGTACAGCGAACTGCATGCACAGTCCGAAGCACAAGCAAAAGATCTGTTGCAACAGTTGCATGATATGAAAGATGAGTTCTACAAAATGCGTAACAAACGTAATGAACTTGTATCCCGTGCACAAATGGCAAAAGCCAAAAAACAAATGTCTTCCATCAACAGCTTGCATTCGATCGAAAGTGGCGGCGCATCACTTGGATTCCACCGCATGGAAGAGAAAATCATGCAGCTGGAAGCTGAAGCTGACGTAGCTCGTGCACCTTATCGCAACACATCATCCACGTACACAAATCCTGTAGATGTGGAAAAACAGTTCAAAGTGGACCAGCAATTACAAGCCCTCAAGAACAAAATGGGCAATGGTTCCAAGAATGAAGCGAACGGAACTTCAAAAGAATAACTGTTCGCTTAGTGGACAATATGATATTCTATAAATCGTGTATAATGTACGGTTGGTAGAACAAAAGTTAAGCCATACAGGACTTCATTGCCTGGTATGGCTTTTCCGTTGAATAAAGAGAGATTAACTTACAGAGGAGGTGCGGCGGGGATGAATCAAAAGAGTAAATGGCTTGCAGTTGTCATTATGATTATTGGCACAATGATGTTATTGAATGACAATATTAATTTCCTGACCGCTGCCGCACTGATTCTGTTAACGGTTGGAATGCTTCAAGTCCGCAATGGGGATACCCGCAAAGGTCATCGGTATCTTGGCATTGGTGCGGCACTGTTATTGCTGGATAATTTAATGATTGTATTTTTGATTGTACTGGCATCGTTAGCTTACTTTTATTCAAAAAACAAAAAGATTCATCTGGACGAAGGCGTTATGAAGAAACAGAATTTCATGGCTCGGTACTACTGGGATCAATCATCCTGGACGTTACGTAGTATGAGTCTGTGGCATGCCATAGGTGAGGTTAACGCCGATCTATCTCTTTCGATTCCGGAGGAGAAACAAACAATTGTGCTGCTGCAAGGAGTTATGGGTAATGTTCGCCTTACGCTACCAGAAGATTATGGTGTGGAGATTGAAGCATCGGTTCTTTTCGGCCGGATTAATCTTCTTGGAGAACAAGATAGCGGTATGATGAACAAATTAGTATGGAGAACACCTGGATATGAATCCAGTGAACATAAAGCAAAATTTGTCATTTCTTATATAGTTGGCGACCTAAGCATCAGTAATCCGTAGTAATATAGATGAAGAGAAGGAGGAGACCCCGATGAAGACAAAACGACATACCGACATGGTAACCCGAAGTATGGGTGAAGGGATCCTCCTGGTTTTCATTGTGCTCGCTGTTATTTTGTATGTATTGTATACATATGGTTATCTTGCTCCGTTTACAGGCTGGCGCCATCTGATTCAATCGGGTCTGGCCTTATTGCTGCTTCTGATTGGAATCGGTGCGGTCTTTGGGTTCTATCAGAGTTACCGGGTTAAACGCCGGCTTGAACTGCTGCGGGAAACACTTCTACTGTGGGAGAAGGGCTCTCTATCACGCACTGTACCTGATCTGGGCGATGATGATGTGGGTCGTCTAAGTGACCAACTCGGACGAATCGGCAAAAAGTGGGAAGATCAGGTATCTTCGCTCCAGCGATTGTCTACTCATAATGCACAGCTTGCTGAACAAGCCAGAATTACGGCTATTGTGGAAGAGCGGCAGCGTTTGGCACGGGAACTGCATGATGCGGTATCGCAGCAATTGTTCGCGATATCCATGACAGCAACGGCCGTTGGACGGAAGATGGAGAAGGATTTTGAACGTGCTCAGCGGCAGGTGGCTTTGATTGAGGAGATGGCTTCGGTAGCTCAGTCCGAGATGCGTGCGCTACTGTTACATCTGCGGCCAGTCTATCTGGAGGGTAAACATCTCGAACAAGGTCTGCGTGATCTGGTGATGGAACTGAAAACCAAAGTACCCATGGACATTGTGTTCGAAATGGACGAAGACATTGATCTGATCAAAGGCATCGAAAATCATCTGTTTCGAATCGTCCAGGAGGCTATGTCCAATACATTACGACATGCAAAAGCGGAAAAAATGGAGATACGGATCCAGCGCCGTACTGATGCGATCCGGGTATTGATTCGTGATGATGGGCAAGGCTTTGATCTGGATGAGAATAAACAAGCTTCCTACGGTCTGGCTAACATGCGTGAACGTGTTACGGAGATTGGCGGAGCCATACAATTTGTAACAGCGCCTGGTAAGGGAACGCGGATTGAGATTACGATACCTTTGATGAACGATGAAAGCGAGGAAGAACATGTCAATGGAACCGGAAGTCGAAACGGAGACGGAAACGTCGATCAAAGTATTGCTCGTGGATGATCATGAGATGGTACGTATTGGTCTTGCAGCGGTACTGGATACCGAAGATGGAATTGAAGTTGTTGGTGAAGCAGGTAGTGGAGAAGAAGGCATTCGGCTCGCACAGGAATATAAGCCTGATGTTGTTCTGATGGACCTGGTTATGGAAGGAATGGATGGCATTGAGGCTACTCGTCAGGTACTTAAAATGTATCCGGAGTGCAAAGTCATTGTATTGACCAGTTACCTGGATGATGAAAAAATGTATCCTGTCATTGAAGCAGGCGCATTCAGTTATCTGTTGAAAACATCAAGAGCCAATGAAGTGGCAGATGCGATTCGCGCAGCCGCTCGCGGACAATCCGTTCTGGAGTCACAGGTGGCTTCGAAAATGATGAATCGGTTCCGGCAGCCACAGGCAGCAGCTCCTTTGCATGATGAGTTGACAGACCGTGAAATGGATGTGCTCCGGTTGCTCGCCAAAGGTAAATCGAATCAGGACATCGCTGATGATCTGATCATTGGTATCAAGACGGTCAAATTCCATGTTACCAACCTACTGGCAAAATTGGGCGTAGACGACCGTACACAGGCTGCGATCTATGCTTATAAAAACGGACTTGCAGAGTAATAACAAGAACTATATGCTATAACATCATTAAGCCAAAGAACCGTGCATTAATGTGCGGAAGTTATAGAGAATGGAAAGCTCCGATCTGCCATGCATGTGGCGGGTGGGGCTTTTTTGTTGTGTTCAGAAGAAGTATAGGTAATGTGGGAAAGGGGCATGCTGTTGATAGATTCATAGAATGCAAGAAAGAGCGGGGGATTCGAATGTTAAATCGTTGGATAACAGCAGGTATATTGGCAATAGCAATCATTATTCTTATCGGTGTGACACAGGTATACGCAGAGAAAAACGAACCCAAAGCAGCCCAACTGGAACAGTTAATCGATACTGCTGACAGCATGATTGATAATGTTGATCGTCTGGTTATTAAATGGCAAGGAGAAGGCAAGGGAGATGCACAAGCGCAGGCCGTGTTACTGGCAAGTCACTTGGGGCTTGAACCACCTGTGCGGGTACGCCAGACGGGCCATGATGTGTATCGCAGTGAGATGGTTGTCAATGAGGCTACTGGAGCAACAGGGATGTTGGTTAATGTCGTCGAGACAGGAGATAACGGCTACTACGCCATCGTACAACTTTCAGGGGATGCCCACACGGATCGGAAGGCATTAATGACAGTACATGAACAGATCGGCCAACTGCTTGTAGATTCAGGCATGAAGGCAACCTGGAATATGTCTGTGCAAGGTACAGCAGGTACTGCTACTGAACATGATGCGAGTCAGCAATTGGAACTGATCGAAGAACAGCTGTCCATAAAGGTGGATATCACCTCCGTCGAACGTTATACAGATGCAGGCACTGCAAGTGTCTCTTATAAGGCGGCTGAGCTGCCATTGTCGATCAAGAGTGGCTCGCATATGTTGAATATGCAACTGGCAGTTCACCAAGTTGGGGAAGAGGTCGATAATCGAATTACAGTGGGGTTTCCGGTGATTACGATTGAATATTAAGGGATGAATTTTTCATGAATTGGGACCCAATATTGAGAATCTTTATCAGAAAAATGAGTTTGAAATAGTGCATCCATTCAGTTGATATGCTAAAATGGCATCACATCCAAGAAGGAACTTGCTGGTAATTGACAGTTGTATGTCGTGCATATATAACACCATTACATAGCTCGGGGAGAGCATGAAGGTTATCTTCCCGGAAGAAAGAGGAGCCCATGGTTGAAAAACAATTGCAAGATGAAGTACAGACACCAGGCGCAGTATTTTTCATTTTTGGAGCAACGGGTGATTTGGCCCGCCGGAAGCTGTTTCCGGCTATCTACAGTCTTTACCGCGAAGGCAAGCTTGCAGAAGACTTTGCGGTTATTGGCGTAGCACGTCGTCCGAGGTCCCCAGAAGAATTCCGGGAAGACATCTATGAATCCATTAAGGAATTCTGCCGTTATCCAGCGGGGGAACCTGATGAGTGGAACGCTTTTGTCGAGCATTTTGAATACAAAGCACTGGATATCAATAATGTGGAAGGGTTCAAAGAGCTGCGTGCGCAGACGGAGCATCTGGAATCAAAGTTTAACACGCCGGGGAACCGGCTGTTCTATCTGGCACTGGCGCCTGAGCTGTTTGGCAGTGTCTCGTACAGTTTGCGGGACGGCGGTATGCTGGACAGTCAGGGGTGGAACCGTTTGGTGATCGAAAAACCATTTGGTTATGATCTGCAATCCGCTGAACATCTGAATGAGCAGATTCGTGAGGTATTCCGTGAAGAGGAAATCTATCGGATTGATCATTATCTGGGCAAGGAGATGGTGCAAAATATCGAAGTGATCCGCTTCGGGAATGCTTTTTTTGAACCGCTCTGGAATAACAAACATATTGCCAACGTTCAGATTACGCTCGGTGAAACAGTAGGCGTGGAAGAACGTGGCGGTTATTATGATCACTCCGGTGCACTGCGTGATATGGGGCAGAATCATATGCTTCAGATGCTGACGATGATTGCGATGGAGCCACCAAGTCGCCTGTTCCCGGAGGATATTCGGGATGAGAAGGTGAAGGTATTGCGCTCATTGCGAGCCTTTACTTCGGATGATGAAGTGAGCAACAACGTTGTGCGGGGACAGTATTCCGAAGGGGAGTACCGTGGCAAGCAGCTTCCGGGGTATCGCCAGGAAGACAAGGTTGATCCACAGTCGAATACGGAGACTTATTTTGCAGCACGTGTATTCGTGGATAATTTCCGCTGGGCGGGTGTTCCATTCTACATTCGGACAGGCAAGCGTCTTCCGGTGAAAACAACCGAGATCGTAGTTGAGTTCAAGTCGATGCCAAACAACGTGTACCTTGGGAAAAAGTATAAGCTCGAACCGAACCTGCTGGTTATTCGGGTGAATCCGATGGAAGGCATATATATCAAAATCAATGCCAAGAAACCAGGCTCAGATTCCGAGATTCAGCCACTCGCAATGGATTTCTGTCAGAGCTGCATGATTGGAATTAACTCGCCTGAAGCATATGAACGTCTGCTGCACGATGCTGCAGAGGGGGATTCTACGTACTTTACCCGTTGGGATGAAGTGGCAACAGCCTGGTCCTTTGTGGATCGGATTGCAGCAGCCTGGGGACAGAATCAGGGAGAGCTTCATACGTACCCTGCTGGAACATGGGGGCCAGAAGCGACAGATAAGCTACTGGAGCAGGACGGATTCCACTGGTGGCCGGTGAATGGTCAGGACGAGGACAGCGTGATCTGGCAAGTGAATGGTTAGGGTAAGGGCATTAACAATATACACAAGATGACTGAGCCTGGGGAAATCGCAAATTTTGCGGTGTACCCAGGCTTTTTAGCGGGGGAAAGGTAGGTATCCATCATAAGGAAACAAGTAATTTAAATTAAGTTGTTGACAAAAAGTAAGTATGTAACTTATACTCAACACATGAGTTAAAGAGTTACGCAAATGACAAACTTCATTCGGGCAAACGTTTCGGATAAGTTATCATTCATGAGATAAAATGTAAACCAGTTGAAGGGGTTTGCGACAAAGAGAATCATGAAAAAAATATGCATAATATCTTTAATCTAAGAATACTATTTTGTATATATCGAATGGAGGAAAAAGAAAATGATGTTGGATGTAGGGTTGTTGTTGATTCGTTTGGTGATTGGATTGTCGTTCATGGCGCATGGGGCTCAAAAGCTGTTTGGTTGGTTCGGAGGTTACGGGATCAAGGGTACAGGCGGCTGGTTTGAGTCGATGGGCATGAAGCCTGGTGCATTGGTGGCGTTACTGGCTGGACTTGCGGAATTCGGTGGCGGATTGCTGTTGGCTCTGGGTCTGCTTACACCAGTAGGTGGCATTCTGATTGCATTGACGATGGTCATTGCGATTGTGAAAGTCCATGGTGCGAACGGTTACTGGTCCACACAGAACGGATTCGAATATAATCTCGCGATTCTGGTGATTGGTGTAGCGCTGGCCCTGACGGGTGGCGGACAATACGCGCTGGATGCATTGATTTTCTAAACCCGAAAAATAAAAATGAATGAGGAGTGCCTGGATGCCATGGAAAATGGCTGAAGGGTGCTTTTTTTTGCAAGTGAAAAGAGAAGAATCTGCGGTAGTAATCGGTTATTTTCAGTACAGATTATGGTACAATAGGAGAGTTGGGTTAAGAAGCAGTTCACGGTATGCATGAAAGCACAGATTTGAGGAGGATGAACTCCATTGTAAATGTGTAAAATTAATCTAGTGAGTAAATACCTAGTACGTAAAAACTCGTGTACAATCAACCGGCCTCGCCGGATTGCATAAAGATTGAATGATGGACCGGCCATGCCGGATTAACGTGAATGAACGGACGAAAGGGATTAAACCTATGAGCAAAGCTGCAAATGAAATTCTTCAACAGGAAGTGGACAAACGCCGGACGTTTGCCATTATCTCTCACCCGGATGCGGGTAAAACTACATTGACCGAGAAACTGTTGCTGTTCGGGGGCGCGATTCGCCTTGCGGGAACGGTAAAGGCTCGGAAAGCCAGCAAACACGCAACAAGTGACTGGATGGAAATTGAGAAACAACGGGGGATCTCGGTTACCTCTTCCGTAATGCAATTTGATTATCTGGATCATCGCGTTAACATTCTGGATACACCGGGTCACCAGGATTTCAGTGAAGATACGTATCGTACACTGACGGCTGCCGATAGCGCGGTGATGTTGATTGACGTGGCAAAAGGTGTCGAGGCCCAAACAATCAAGTTGTTCCAGGTGTGTGCGAAGCGTGGCATTCCAATCTTTACGTTTATCAACAAACTCGACCGTGAGGGTAAAAGCCCATTTGACCTGATGGAAGAACTTGAAAATGTACTGGGTATTCGTTCGGTTCCGATGAACTGGCCTATTGGTACAGGTCGCGAGCTGTGCGGTGTCTATGACCGGATGAAAAATCAGGTGGAATTGTTCCAAGGGGACGATCACTCGACGATTAAAGTACAAAAGGTAGACGGCTACAAAGATCCAATTATCCGTGAGATGGCAGGAGAATACCTGCATGATCAATTGTGTCAGGATCTGGAGTTGCTGGATATCGCGGGCGACCAATTCGACATGGAGAAAGTTCAACGCGGCGAACTGACCCCTATTTTCTTCGGTAGTGCGATCAACAATTTCGGCGTACAGACCTTCTTGGAGAATTTCCTTGAACTGGCACCGAAGCCTGAACCACGTCGCAGTACGGCAGGAGAGATTCAGCCAACGAATGAGAAATTCAGCGGTTATGTGTTCAAGATTCAAGCGAATATGAACCCGGCACACCGGGATCGTATTGCGTTCCTGCGAATTGTATCAGGCAAGTTCCAACGTGGAATGAGTGTGAAGCATACTCGTGTGGGCAAAGAGATCAAGCTGTCACAGCCACAGCAATTCCTGGCACAAGACAGGGATATTGTGGAAGAAGCGTATGCTGGCGATATTATCGGTTTGTTCGATCCGGGTATCTTCCGGATTGGTGATTCACTGAGTCAAGGCAGCGAGGTGGTCTTTGAGGAGTTGCCAACGTTCTCACCAGAGATTTTCGCCAAAGTTACTGTGAAAAATGCGTTAAAACATAAACAGTACCAAAAAGGAATTGATCAGTTGACGGAGGAAGGAACCATTCAGGTGTTCCAGACGGCAAGTTTCGACGAGACAATCCTCGGCGTAATTGGTCAACTTCAATTCGAGGTATTTGAATACCGGATGAAAGGCGAGTACGGGGTAGACGTGCAATTGCAGCGCATGCCTTATCAGTTCGCTCGCTGGATTGTGGACGAGAATCTGGACCCAAGCAAATTCCGGATTAACTCTGCACTTGTAAAAGATAAAAAAGGGAATTATGTGGTGCTCTTCGAAAATGAGTACGCAATGAGAACGGCTATGGATAAAAATCCTACAGCTGAATTCCTGGAGACTGCGCCTTAAGTAAAGACAAAAGTATTTCGTGGGATTGTTAAAAGGTTAGTTAAACGTGACAAGCTCATGTGATGAGATAGAGCTTGTTAAAAATAAGATCCCTCCGCCGATTGGCGGAGGGATCTATTGCTATACACCTTACCTGGAGGCGGGTATGATCCAGCCGAATAAGGGAAAGCTTTCTTTTGCAGACAGAACAAACGTAATGATGGTTACCTTACCCTCCAATGCTTCGATTAACGAAGCGGTTGAACGGGAATGGTGTGCAGATGCTCCTGCGCGATTTGAATGAGTTCTTCCTGCTTGGCAGGTTCTGTGTTCTTCCAGATCATCTCGAAAATGGCGCCAAGTCCAGGTAATGCAGCTTCCGGTCCATCTACTGAACCTTCAATCATCTCCCGGAGCTGATCATCACTCTTGTCATGAACTTTATGAACAATCGCTTCACGCAGGCTTAATGTAATGGGCATCGCAATTCCCTCCTCGTATATTCGGCTGCTCTAATACTGTTCCCTGGGAAGCGCGAGCGCATTCAAGTTTATCGGGCTTTGTGGTATACTACGAAGGATTATTTACGTTAGCATGGGTATCCGTAATGATGCGTCATGCTGAAGTGCAGCGGGAGGTTAAGACCCTAATGGCCAAGAAACAGTATGCCGTAATTGGGATGGGACGGTTCGGATCAAGTGTTGCCAATGCACTGAGTGGCATGGGATTCGATGTGCTGGCAATTGATGCGGACGAGCAGCGGACTCAGGAAATGTCCAATGTGGTGACCCATGCGGTATCGGCAGATTCAACAGATGAAGAAGCGCTGCGTGCGCTGGGCATACGAAATTTCGACGTTGTCGTTGTGGCGATTGGTGAAGATATTCAGGCGAGCATTCTGACAACCCTGATATTAAAAGATATGGGAGTACCAGTGCTGATCGTAAAAGCTCAAAATGAGCTTCATGGTAAGGTATTGCAGAAGATTGGTGCAGATAAAGTCATCTATCCTGAGCGGGATATGGGACTGCGCGTAGCCCATCATCTGACCTCGCCTAATATACTGGATTACATCGAGTTATCTGAGGATTACAGCATTTTGGAGATGAGAGCCTCCGAGCAAATGATCGGTAAGAACCTGATGGAATTAAATATCCGTGCACGTTTCGGTTGTAACGTGATGGCGATTCGCAGTGGGAATTCGATGAACATCTCCCCGTACGCGGAGGACCGGATCGAGGCTGGAGATGTGCTGATCATTGTGGGTCACAAGGATCATTTGACGAAAATGGAGCTTGCGTATCCGAAGTGATGGATGCAGATGGGAAGGATGGAAAGATGGATATTGTATCACCGCAAAATACACGTGTAAAAGAATGGGCACAGTTGCTGGAGAAAAAGCATCGTACCCGTCAACATAAATATATCATTGAGGGCATTCATCTGGTACAGGAAGCATTACGTGCCGGAGCAGATCTTGAGTGTATTGTGTACGATGGAGAGCAAGGCGTACCGAATGAGCTTGCCGGGCTTGAAAACCCGCTTCAGCGTGTGGAGTGGGTCAGTGTATCTCCTGCGGTTATCGCCAAATGTACGGATACAATGACTCCACAGCCTGTATTCGCGATTGTGCGTAAAGGCAGTGAGCCACTGGAAAGCCTGATCGCAGGAGCGCGAGGGCTTGTTGTGGTGCTTGATGGGGTACAGGACCCAGGTAATGTAGGGACAATCATCCGTAGTGCGGATGCAGCTGGAGCCGCTGGGGTCGTACTTGGCGCGGGCTGTGCTGATGTATATAATCCGAAGACGATTCGTTCGACGATGGGCTCGCTGTTCCATCTGCCCATTGTGGAGGGCCAGTTGGAATCCTTGCTTCCCGAAGCGAAGGCTGCGGGCGTGAAGCTGGTTAGTACTTCTTTGCAGGCAGAGCATTCATGTTATAGTTATGATTTTACGCAGTCGGTATGGCTTGTCATTGGTAACGAAGGTAAAGGTATTTCAGACGCTACGGCGCGTTTGGTAGATGATGCGATTACGATTCCGATGCAGGGACAGGCTGAGTCACTTAATGCGGCAATGGCGGCGACGATTTTACTGTTTGAGGCGATGAGACAGCGGATATTTAACAAATAAATAATTCCTGTCTAATTGTATTTTTACCGTCCCTAACAAAAATTAACTGTCCCAAACCACCAAAGACTGGAGCTTGGTTGCCGCTTTTTCCCCAACCATTTCTCCAGTCTTTTATTTTCAATTGAACTCTTTTCAATTGAATTCATAAGTTGAACATGATCTTACTATTTCCATATAATTGAAGAAAACTAGAGGCCATTAGAAATGATACTAAAACTTTGGAAATGACTTAACAGTGCGTAGAATAATCGTAAGTTCATTATAGTTATTAGATCTGGATAGAAATATCATTTCAATATTTTTTCTCCATACCCAAACAGCAGTTGGGAGGAAAATAGCAAATAAGATGAGAAATATTGGATCAGACTATCGATGTTAGTGTGGTTAAACCTATTGTTTCTCAAAAAGTAATAAACTTCATCACACCGTAATGCAAAAAGAATTTCTTTATCATATGTAAGTTTTGATTTTCCAACGAGGTATGCTAGTTCCTTATATTCTGTTCGGATGTATTTTCGTGAAGATTGAATTGTGGCTAAGTGAGATAAAAGAGTAATCGTGCCTAGGCATACTAAGAAGATTCCGTAAAAGTAACCAGGTGAGTAATCCCATACTAACAATAAAACAATACAAAGTAGAAGTTGTGCCATGAGTAACGAACAAGATAATACAAATACTACCTCAAATCTACGGGCGCGCATATTAAAAAGTTTATTCCGTAGAGTTAATTCCTCGAAACAGATTTTATAGATTTGATGTTTTAATTTTTGATCAGCTACAGAATGTCTATTCATTAAATCACTCCTCTATATAGATTTTATCGGAGCGTCCCTTGGATTCTTTTAATGTTCAAGATTATTATTAAATGAATCATTTTTATAAATCGCCCGTCTAAAGAAGTATAGACTGCTTTCCATCCGGTTTTTCCTGTTTTTTTTAAAATTTAGGCGGCTACTAAAATGGCTTGTTTGGCGGCTTTCAGTCGATCACTTGCCAGCCGCGTGGCGTTGTAAATCAGTTGACTACAGACTGAAGGTGTTACTGCCAGTACTTCGTGAATACGTGAAAGGAAATCCTAATGCGCGACCTAAAGAACCGCTTAAGGTTCAAAGGATAACAAAATCTTTTTTCTCAAGAAGCGTCAATAATGCATCAGTTACATGGTTCGGACACTCTACCTCATTAATCCAACTGGATGGCAAATTATTATTGTTAGACGCGATTCAATTGGATATTTAAGCCGGACTATATGACAACAAAGGCTGGTGGCCATGGCATATGTTTCCTGAAGAAACGGTACAAGCTTATATTGAAATCCGGGGTAACCTAATACTCCCTATCACTGGGGGTCTTTACATTGGCGATCCATGATTGGGATGAACCCATTGAAGTGCTCTCAAAGCTGCTGATGAAAAGAAACGTAGCAATTGCTACAACTCGTTTAGCGGCTTTTTTTTATCTTTACAAGTTAGTTTCCCGAGCCAAGGACAAGAACTTGTACCGATTACGAATTAGTCATAAATCTAATCTTTATTAAACCTTTAAATTTATCAAAATAATGGGCAACTTTGTTTAATGACAGTTTAGCATCTCAGTCAATCTAAAAAGGATTTTACCTGATGGCTAATTTATTCCTTAGAATTCCTTTATAAAAAGCTTGCGATAATAAATGATTTGTCATAAACTGTTGATATATCAACGTTGATACATCAACAATAAAATCAAAAGTTACGGAGCAGTGAATTTAAGATTGCTCGTAATAAAAGGAGAATAACAAATGACAAAGACAGCATTAGTAACTGGTGCGAATAAAGGTATTGGATATGAGATTGCAAAACTGTTGTTAGAATCGGGGTATCGTGTTTTAGTTGGGGCACGCGATCAGGAGCGAGGAGAAACGGCAGTAGCTTCGCTCCAAGCACTTGGGGATGCACATTTGATATTGTTAGACGTTGCTGACTTACACAGTGTTGGTAATGCTGTGAAAACGATTACTGAGAATCATCCCGAGTTGTCACTCTTGGTAAACAATGCTGGTATTCCAGGAGATATGCATAAAGTGGGATGGGAATTTTCGGTAGAGGATCTGCAAGCAACCCATCAGGTTAACTTTATTGGTCCTTTTGCACTTTCAAAAGGCTTGCTTCCCCTATTGATTGCCAATAAAGGCACGATTCAAAATATCAGTATACCAATTGAGCCGTTGCCTTACTTCAATGCATTTGCCTATACAACATCCAAGGCTCCTTTGAATGTCATGACAAAGTCTTGGGGAATGAGTTTTGAGAAGGAGAATATACCTGTAGAGATTTTTACAGTGATGCCAGGGGCGGTTTCAACAGATTTGAATGGGCGTATGACAGGGGATTATGTGAAAACACCTGTTCAAGCTGCGGAATTAATCGTTAACTTTGTTCTGGATGAAGAGAATCACAATGGACAGGTTATTAATTACGACGGTACTTTATCAGTATACTGAGTTTACTTATCTATATTAATCTAATTCCAAACTTAAAAGCCCTTCTCCACTGGAGAGAGGGCTTTTAGGTATGGATGATACGATGGGAAGAACTATAACTAATAGAATATCGAGAAACCTCTCACTTACAAAAACGTTGTGTCTACGAGCCGAATTGCTTGTAAAATGAGAATTTAAGTTGTATATTGACAATACATTGCAAGCCGTTAGCAATAAATATGATTAAGAAAGATGTGATGGTTTTGAGTAAAGATTGGTCACAGGAGTCCACGTTATTATACGAGATGTATCGTGTGAATAACGCCATAAATACTACATTTGATACCTATATCAGCATCAGCCAATCTCGCTTTGAAATACTCGCATTGATATATAAAGAAATCGAAATCAGTCAAGGTGACTTACAAAAAAAAGTGACACTTGATAAGGCTGCTGTTGCTAGACATCTCAAACAGCTTGAAGACCATAAAATTGTGTCTAGAAGAAAAAAAGATGAGGATAACCGAATTATTTTAGTTCAATTAACTGATTACGGAAGAGAATTAATTGAAACTTCACAAAAGGAAAAAGAACATTTTGCACAGGAACTGTTAACTGATATTAGTGATACTGAGCTTACTTTGCTAAGAAAAATATTAGTTCAATTAAATAAGAATGTTGAACAAATGAAGGAAAAGTAATTTTCATATTTATTAATAAAAACACTGCCATCTTGATGATAAGATGGGCTGTGTTTTTATTATATATAGTGGTTCAATATTTGACCCTTCCCAATAACCGCATCATATTTAAAAGATGATTCATCAAAAATTACTACTTTAAAATGTTTTTTTTGATCGCTTTTATCTTCTCGTCAGTAAACACACCTGATTTAAGTAGATCTAAAATAGAAAGAACACCGCCACTAGAACCCCAGCTTCCATCTTCAATGACTTGAAAACTTACCCACCAGCTAGGAGAAGGTTCCGGAACCTCAAGAATGGTGGTGAGACTACGTAGAATATTTTCAATTACTTCTTTACGCACCTCGTTTGACCAGTCTCCATCCATTACCAACACATTGATCGTAATGACATCACGCTCAGGCTGATCCGACAAAAGCTTACCTCCAATAGCCATGTAATCTTTTGCACGCTCTGTGAAATGGACTTGAAAGCCTTCTCTTGCAGGGGGACAAAATTGTCCAACTTCTGGGACTAATACGGCATCAGTTAGAGCTTCAGCCAGAAGAACACGTTGTTTCTCGGAAATCCGTCCAGTAGGGAAATTAACATTAATAATAGTCATAAAAATACACTCCTTCAATGTGTTACAGAATATAAATAAGTCAGACTTGTTTACATTTGCCGGCAAATCAACTATAAACACTTTTAAAAACCTTGTCAATTAAAGTTATTAAATTAATATATATTATAATAATATATAACTCAATAATGCTAAATCACCTGGAATACGATATAATACAATTTGATTAAGAATAAGTGCAGCAACTGGATTTAGGAGGAACTGAAATGGCAAATCGATCGGGGAGAGCCAACACCAAGTTTGCTGTGTTAGGCATACTCGCCCTTGGACCACATACCGGTTACGATATTAAACAGCATATGGATCAAAGCACGAGTTATTTTTGGAATGAGAATTATGGGCAGATATATCCCAGTTTGGCAGAACTATTGGACAATTCTGATATTAATTTGGAAGTTATTCGTCAAGACGGAAAACCTGATAAAAAACTTTACAGAATAACGGATCAGGGAAGAGAGACATTGTCTCAATGGCTATCCCAGCCAAAAGATTATGTGGTGGATCTCAAAAAAAACGAGTTATTATTACGAGTTTTTTTTGGTAGTAATGGTTCATCTGAGAAGATCATCATGCATATAGAGGCATATCAACGTAAACTTGAAGAAAATTTAAAAGTATTTGAAGAACTAGAAAAATGGCTTCTTAATATGGAGCATAAGGATAATAACTACAAATATTGGATGATTACAAATCAATATGGAAAGAATCATTTCACCAGTTTAATCCAGTGGTGTAAAGATAGTATTATTATTCTTAAATCATGATGATTGGATCTAGATCAAGATCAAGATCAAGATACACTCTTGGAATAGTTCTTGGAACCTTCTCGGGTTAATCCATGATTCTATGGGGTGTATTTTTTATGTATTACACATAAATTTATTTCTCTTGCAACTGATCCTATCTTGTTATATATTTGTTGATATATCAACGTTGATTCATCAACAAATATAACACAGTTTGGGGAGGTTTATATAGTGAGCATTATTGAAGATAAGAAAAATGAGATTTTAAGCGCGTACCAATTTAGACATGCCTGCAAAGTTTTTGATACTAATCAAAAGATTTCGGATGAAAACTTTCACTTCATTCTGGAGACGGGTAGATTGTCGCCCAGTTCATTCGGTCTAGAGCCGTGGAGATTTGTTGTGGTTCAAGAACAAGAATTGCGTGAGAAGTTAAAACCGGTTGCTGGAGGTGCTCAAAGACAGCTACCTACATCAAGCCACTTGCTATTTATTTTGGCTAGAAGAGAAAGCGAGTTGAAATTTGATTCCGAATATGTAACTAAGTTAATGAAAGAAGTTCAGAAGATGCCCGAAGAAGTTGTTAAATTTGTTTCCAACATGTACAGAATGTTTACTGAAATAGAGCTTGGAAATAACGAACAACTTATTTATGAATGGGCATGCAAGCAAAGCTATATTGCAATGGGGAATATGATGACAGCAGCAGCTCAAATCGGAATCGATTCCTGTCCAGTAGAAGGTATTGATCGTGAGAAAGTGGCTTCCATATTCCATGATGAAGGAATTATGAACAAACAAGAATTTGGCGTAGCGTGTCTGGTTGCTTTTGGCTATCGTTCTGAAGAACCACACCGTCAAAAAACAAGACAAAGTATAGAGGAGATTGTTGTGTGGAGATAACTCTACATAATTAAGCAGTAATACATTCTTGGACAAAATAACTATCACTTTGTTGACTTAGAAAAACCAATTTTGAATGATATAGACGAAAAAAATGGAAATCTAATCAAATTATTTGATTCTTCCTCATAGCTTTTTTACAATTTTCTTTGAGTAAACTAAGGCTGCTTTTAAAAGCAGCTCTTTTTATGTTGTAAATTTAATCATTGGATCAAAGAATGGCGAAGTGGATTCAGTGTTAAGGAGAATTGAATCTAAAATAGCACGTAACTTCTCCAGATGTAATTTTGTATAGCCGTGCACGTGATAAAATCAAGGATATGATATGAATATTATTCAGTCAGTGGAATAATCTCATTTTATAGTATAGAAGAGATATGTTTATCTTATAATAAGATATAAAAAATATAAAATTATGATATAGAAACACGTTATTTCACGTGATTTTAGTCTCAATTGATGATATAACTCACATCCAATTTCAAATTAACTGTCCCCCAACCACCAAAGGCTGGAAGCTGGTTGCCGCTTTTCCCAACCATTTCCCCAGTCTTTTTGTCTTTGTCTTTGTCTTTGAAGCACCATAGCAGGGATTTTCCATTCAAATCCCGAATAGGTGATATAGTTTCTATTTCTTAAGCTGATGGGCAGGTGTATAAATTGGAAATGAATAATGGAAAAGGAAACACTCACTTTAGGGAATTTATGACTTGGGCCGGGGAAAAGGGCTGGGACATAATGAGTAAATCCGGTTCGCAGTCACATTTAAACAGCAACGTTACTTCAAGATATAAAGGACTTCCAGATGAATATTTAGAATTTCTAAATGTAGTTGAAAAATGCGTTGCACCGGATGAACAAACCTGGTTTATTTGTGAGGCTGAGTTCAACAATAGCACGGAGACCGCATTCCAATGGAATGAATTTGAAATGCTTAGTTTGGAGGCAGCAGAGGGGGATGCTATTTGGCAGTCAGAGATAACGGCCTGGTGGGATCATCACTTGCCGATCGTAATGTCTGTGAAGGATGGATATGCCTTCTATGCCATTGACTTAACAACCGACAGAGGAGCTATTGTCCGTGGATGTGAGCCTGAATTTGAAGAGGTTGAAAAGGTATCCGATTCGTTTGGAGAATTTCTGGCATGGATCATGTCGAATTCAGATTAGCGTAACTAGGAAAGGTTGATGGTTATACTTGTGGCCAGCAAGCCTGACATTAGATTATTCAACGAAAGAAAAGTTAATTCTACTTAATTTGAAGGAGTGAAACGATATAGGAATTCTTGATTTATGATATAAATGGTTTATATAGCGTGATTTTATTCTCATTTAAGTATGTTCCAAGCATATGTTCTACATATAAAATAATTCTTTACTGTTCGTTCTAGAAATGATATGCTAACAGCAAGTTAGTTCTAACTGCTTTTTTTTGCACAATAAAGAACGATCGTTCTCAAAAGTGAATTTACACTAATCTAAAGAATATGAGGGAGAGAATATGATGAAATACACAGTGATTACGGGAGCAAGTTCAGGAATTGGATATGAAACAGCATTGGCATTTGCAGCACGGGGCAAAAATTTGATTTTGGTAGCTAGAAGATTGGATAAGCTTGAAGAGCTTAAATCGACTATCCAGGGTATCGATCCTAAAGTGAATGTTATCGTACACACAAGCGACCTGTCTGTTACCGCAGAGGCGTACACGCTATATAACGATTTGAAGGAATATGAAATTGAGACTTGGATCAATAATGCGGGGCTGGGAGAAGGTTCGTTCATTGCTGAACAGAATTTGGATAAAGTGGAGACCATGCTACGTGTTAACATCGAATCTTTGACCATTCTCTCTACATTGTATGTGCGAGATTATGCAAATGTCGAAGGTACTCAGTTGATTAACGTCTCCTCCGCACTCGGATATGCCATTGCTGTAGGTAGTGTTGCTTATTCTGCATCGAAATACTACGTTAGCGCCTTTACAGAAGGTCTTGCCAAAGAACTGGAACTGAAGGGTGCAAAACTAAAAGCGAAGGTGCTTGCACCAGCGATCACGGAAACAGAGTTTGTACAAAAATCAATTGATGCTGAAGGATTTGATTACAAAGCGAATATGTCCAAATATCACACAGCTAAAGAAATGGCAGGCTTCATGATCGATCTGTATGATCACCACGAAGTGGTTGTAGGCATTGTAGACCAGAACTATGATTTTCAGCTGACAGGCGCAATCTACCCGGTCATTTCAGAATTGAATTAATACAGCAGAATCTAGAGGATACATCTACAAAATCTCAAATAAGAAGAGGAGTACATCCAAATGGAAAAGATATGGAGTAAAACGAAGATTGGTAACATGGAATTGTCTCATCGACTAGCGATGGCACCTATGACACGCAGTAGAGCACAAGAAGATGGTACACCTGGAGAGTTAGCGGCACTTTATTATGCTCAGCGTGCAACGATGGGACTTCTGATTACAGAAGGAACACAGCCTTCAGATGATGGACAGGGTTACTTGTGGTCACCTGGCATTTACACCGATAAGCATATTGAAGGATGGAAAAAGGTAACCGATGCGGTGCATGAAGCTGGCGGATATGTATATATCCAATTAATGCATGCGGGTCGCATGTCCCATCCGGACAATACCCCGCATCATCGTCAACCGGTTGCTCCGTCAGCAATCGCACCGGGTGTAGAAATGTTCACAGCTAAAGGAATGCAGGATATCCCTGTACCCCGGGAATTGAGTCGGGAGGATATTCAAACGACCATCGCCGATTTCCGAAAAGCAGCAGCCGCAGCGATCGAAGCAGGGGCAGATGGCGTTGAAATTCATGGAGCCAATGGTTACTTGATCAATCAATTTTTGGGAGAGAATTCGAATACACGCACAGATGAGTATGGCGGATCTATAGAAAAACGTGCTCGCTTTGCGATGGAAGTAACCAAAGCCATCGTGGAGGAAATAGGGTCAGAACGAACAGGCTTCCGTATCTCACCAGGGACACCGCTGGGTGGAATTCAAGATGGCGAACAAGGCCCTGAACTCTATCGCTATCTTGTAAAAGAATTGGCTCAATTGGATTTGGCTTACCTTCATGTTATGCATCTTGGAGATGAGAACCTACTTCAAGACATTCGTTCGATCTGGCAAAATCCATTGTTGGTCAATCGGGCTGGAAGAACGTTGGATGATCTTAGTGTAGATCTAGATCGTGGTCTCGCTGATCTGGTACCGGTTGGTGTATGGTCCTTAGCTAATCCAGATTTGGTAGAACGACTTCAACAAGGTGCGCCACTGAATGAAGCAGATCCGACAACATTCTTTGGTTTGGGAAGTAAGGGCTACACGGATTATCCTACGTTGGAAGAATTAAAGTCGCAAGAGGGGCTACACTAGCACAAGTATGGAGCATGGCGTACAACTGAATACTGCGCGCCATGTTCCTAACATAAGTTGAACTACTCATTTACACGATAACAGCGATTGGAAGGTTGTTCTGTCATCGTAGTGTCAGTGTAAATAATCT
The DNA here is from genome assembly GCF_984798905.1 of Paenibacillus sp. SRL342. Lineage (NCBI taxonomy): Bacteria > Bacillati > Bacillota > Bacilli > Caryophanales > Paenibacillaceae > Paenibacillus > Paenibacillus sp. SRL342. Next base: position 5,904,040 of record NZ_OZ481790.1, on the reverse strand, counting down.
TTAGTTCAACTTTTATAGTCTATAAGTAAAGGAAGAGGAAAAATGATGAGAGCAGCTCAAATACAGAAATATTCCAAAAAAATCCAAGTGGGAATCAATAATATTGAGATACCTCAGATTCATAGCCGTGAGGTCCTTGTCAAAGTGAAAGCTGCGGGTGTAAATCCGCTGGATATCTTGAATATGAATGGCAGTGTTCGGATGATTGCCGACTATACGTTACCTTTAACTTTAGGGAATGAATTATCGGGTGTCATTGAAGCCGTTGGTGATGATGTTTTGAATTTTAAAGTAGGTGATAAGGTTTATACCAGGTTGCCTCTGAATAAAATTGGTGCTTTTGCTGAATATGCAGCTGTACATGAGGATGCCTTATCCATGATGCCTGAAAATCTATCTTTTATCGAAGCTGCTGCGATACCTCTTACAGCCTTGACCGCGTATCAAGCATTGCATGATGTACTCCGAGCTGAACCGAATAAAAAGTTGTTTATTCCTGGTGGAACGGGTGGATTCGGTGCAATGGCTATCCCGATTGCCAAGTCCATGGGATTAACGGTTATCACAAGTGGCAGTGAGAGGGGCAGAGCACGTACTCTATCCATTGGAGCAGATCAATTCATTGATTATAAGACTGAGCAGTATGCTGACATTCTGTCCGATATCGATTATGTGATCGACACCTTGGGTGCGGATGAGATCAAAGCTGAACTGAGTATTTTGAAACCACAGGGGAAATTAGTCTCTTTGAAGGCAGGACCCAATTATCGTTTTGCAGTGGACAGTCAATTCCCGTTGTGGAAAAGAGCATTGTTTGGTCTCGTAGGTGCACGCCTGGATTCCATGGCACGTAAGACTCAAGCTGAATACCGTTTTTTATTTGTGCATTCCAGTGGGATTCAGTTGCAAGAAATCACAGCTCTTGTAGAAAAAGAAGACATTAAACCTTCGATCGATTCTACGTATACGTTTGATGACATTGAAAAGGCATTGATCAAAGTATCAACGGGTCACTCGCAGGGCAAAGTCATTGTTACCTTTTAAAGGCTCGTTAAGATCATACTCATGTTATTTAATGTTCGTTTTCTGAACAGGAGGGAAGCCAATGGCGAGAAGCAAAGAGTTCGAAGAGTCTGTTGTACTGGATAAAGCGATGAGACTTTTTTGGGAACAAGGCTATGAGAAGACGTCTATGACAGATCTGGTCAATCATATGGGAATTCATCGTAAAAGCTTGTATGACACATTTGGCGACAAACACACCTTGTTCCTAAAGTCAGTAGATCTGTATGATCACAAAATCAGCTCCGCTCTTGCAACAGGCGTAAAGCGTTCTAAAACGGCAACGGAAGCACTTCAGTTTATATTTCTTTCTTTAATTCATGGAGATGAGCATCCAGCATCAGGCTGCTTCATTGTTAATTCGACGGTCGAATTGGCGGCACGCGACGACGAGATGAACAACCGATCAACGGAGATGTTTGCAAATACGGAGAAACTAATCAAGGACATTATTGTGTGGGGACAGCAAGAAGGTGAATTCACAACGGAGTACAACGGCGAAGTATTGGCGGAATATCTGCATAATGTAAGCATTGGGTTAAGGGTGATGGCCAAAACTTCGATAACCAAAGAAAAACTTCTTCGTATAGCGACGCTATCCATGGATCTCATACGGAGGTAGTCTATTTTTTTCACTATTATAGAACGTTCGTTCAAATATTGATGTTCCAGATGAAACACATTTTATAGAAAAGAGAGGCAGGCAACAACATGAGAAAGACAGTTCTAATCACAGGGGTATCAGGTGGGATCGGTAAAGAGTTAGCAGATCGGTTTGCCAAAGGTGGACATCATATTGTGCTGGTAGCACGAAGTGAGGGTAAAATACAGGATCTAGCTCAGGAGTATCGGAAAAAGTATGGCATTCAGGCGACGGTTATTGCCAAAGATGTAGCGGCACCTGGGGTACCACAGGAGATTTATCATGAGCTGAAGGAAAAGGGCATTGTTGTTGACTATCTTGTCAACAATGCAGGCTTCGGTCTGTTCGGGACGTTTATGGAAACGGATATGGAACAAGAAGTTAATATGATTGACGTGAATATCAAGGCTTTAACCGTCATGACCAAGCTATTCTTGCCGGATATGATCCAACGTAGGCAAGGCGGAGTGATGAATGTGGCTTCATTGGTAGGTTTTTTCCCTGGACCGATGATGTCGGTATATTATGCGACGAAAGCGTATGTGCTATCGTTCACTGAGGCTTTGGAGAATGAAGTAAGCGGAACTGGTGTTACGGTGACAGCACTGTGCCCAGGGCTGACATCTACCGGATTTGTGGATCGTTCGGGTATGGGTGTCTCGAAGATGTTGCAGGGCCCGATCATGGAAGCAGGACAGGTAGCGGAAGAAGGATATCAAGGCTTCTTGCGTGGCAAGACATTAATTATGCCAGGGACTCGTAACCGCTTCATTGCATTTATGCCGCGCTTGTTACCGCGTAAGATGATGACTCGCATGATTAGATCCTCACAGGACAAGACAGGACATTAAACATTTATAGAGGATAAATCAGATCTTACCCAATTCGATCGTTTCACGTTGTCCTTCATCGTCCCTTTTACGACAAACATACACAAAAACAGGAGGGAAACTGAAGGGCACAAATTGAATTTTCTCAATCTCGAATAGTTCAGCTAATCGTTTCTTCATATGAAGGGAGTACTGGTATAACACTAACGTGCCTTCAGGTCGGAGCGCTGTATGGATCTGTGAAAGGATGTTACGTCTCATTTCTCTGGAGAAATTAAAAAATGGCAGTCCACAAATGATATTATCCAATTGATGGATATGTTCTTGATGCATCTTTTTCACTAAATAGGATGCATTCGAATGGTACATGAATTCAGGATATGTTTTCTTCAGAATATTCCTCATTTTCGGGTCTCTTTCAAATAAAAAAACGGTAGCAGATTGGGGTAATTCAGCTCTCATAAGACGTGTGATGGCACCTGTTCCAGGCCCCAGCTCAGCAATGGTTCGAATTTCATCCCATCGTACAGACTGGACTATTTTTCGGGCTAGAAATTTGGAACTGGGCAGGAGACTACCTACTCGTTTGGGGTTCTTCAGAAATCCTTGCAGGAAAAGAAGTGGTTCGGATGTTTTCATTGCTGTATCCTCCATGACTGAATTCGCTGATGGTTTACTGGATGTTGTTGGAAGGCAGGCTTATCTGGAACGTAAATATGTTATGCGTATGCTGAAGTTTCAAGGTACCCTGATGTAACTCTGCAATGTTTCTTGCAATCGAAAGACCCAGACCAGACCCCGTTTGAATGCCTTCACTGCTTCTTGAATAATCTACCTTATAAAAACGATCAAACAGTTTATCTTTTTGCTCTATTGTGAGTGGCATACCTTTATTTTCGACTTCAATGGTAATGTGTTCATGACGCATACTCATTCGAATGTGGATCGTACCCGGTTTGAAGGAATACTTTAGGGCATTCATGAGAAGATTATCGATGGCGCGAGCAATCTTATCACTATCTACGATGGCCATGATTGGAGCATCGCCAATCTCTTTTACAATATGAATACTATTTTCCTGAGCCAATGGTTCAAATTCAAACAGTAACTGATCCAAGAGTTGATGTAGGTCAACCTTTTTCATATCCAGTTGGGTATCTACTGAGGTTAAGCGTGTGTATTCAAATAAATCATCGAGCAGCTTCTTTAAATGCGTTGCTTTGTTATAGGTGTTCTGTATGAAGCGGTCATACTCTGCTTTGTCTTGAAAAGATTCTGTTCTAAGAAGCTCGATATACCCGATTATGCTGGTAAGTGGTGTGCGCAGGTCATGTGAGATGCCCGTAATCATGTCCATCTTGGATTTTTCCAACTCGCGCTCCTTGATCATCTGTAGCCGCAACTGCTCAGTCATGTGATTGATGTTGGAAGCGACTCGTCCAAGTTCATCTTGTCGATTGACGGGTACACGGTAGTCCAGATTGCCCTCCGAAATGAATTGAAGCCCTTGCTCTAATGTAATGAGATCTCTCACAATTTTTCGTGTGGAAAACAAAAAAATTAACGTGAAAATTACGATGATGATTGGTGTTAAAACATAAGGGAAAATGTAGAGAAGCGAAGGCCAATTAAATCTTTCACTAATTTTTGCGGCAGCTATGATCAACATATTATTTACACCCACAGAGCCAACAAACGAAATCAATAAACTGATCAACATTTGATATAGGATGTTAATCTGTATCTTTTTTTTAAAATGTGGTAATCGTTTAATCAATTTTATAGCCCACTCCTCATACCGTTTTAATATACTGAGGTTCCCGTGGATTCATTTCCAATTTCTCACGCAGGTTACGAATATGAACCATCACCGTATTATCCGAATACCCGAAAGGTTCTTTCCATACAGTTTCGTATATCTTCTCGGAGCTAAATACTTGTCCAGGTTGGCTGGCAAGCAACACCAGAATAGAAAACTCCAGAGGCGTAAGCGAAATGTCATTTTCTTTGAGCTTCACGGAATGTTTACTTGTATCAATGACAAGGTCCTTGATCAGAATAAGTGAATTGAATTCTGCTTTGCCAATCAGTGTTTGACGTCGCAGCTGAGCCTTAACGCGAGCAAGTAACTCTAGCGGATTAAACGGTTTGACCATGTAATCATCAGCCCCGGTAGTCAGGCCCGTGATTTTATCAATGTCTTCTTCCTTGGCGGATAGCATTATAATCGGAGTGGCTGATACTTCTCTTATTTTGAAGCAGGCTTTGATTCCGTCCATAATGGGCATCATGACATCCAGAATAACGAGTTGGACCGATGTTGTTTTGATAATATTTAGCGCTTCCTCACCATTGGTTGCTTCAATGACCTGATATCCTTCGTTACGTAAATAGACATGAATGACATCCCGGATATCGGGTTCATCATCAACAACGAGAACGGTACTCATGATTCAACACTCCTTAAAAATTAGAATAACATCAGTGTAAACGATAGTCCGGAATGTTTAAATTGTTTCCTTTTTGCGACAGACATAAACGAACGCAGAAGGTATGTTCAAAGGCACGAATTCTATTTTTTCGATGATAAAGTGTTCGGATAATGTTTTTTTCATTTGGAGTGAATATTGAAAGGCGATGAATAACCCTCCAGGTTTGAGTGCCTTATGGATCTGGTCTACCAACGTATTTCTTAATTCAGGCTCAAAGTTGAAAAACGGCAATCCGCTAAAAATGTAATCCAGTTGCTGAACGCCCTCTTGATTCATGGATTCTACCAATCGAGCGGCGTCTGGATAACAGGAGAACTCCGGGTATGCCGTCTGAAGAGTATTCCTCATCGTTTCGTTCATCTCAAACAATAGGACTTTGGTGGAATTCTGTACTTGTTGATGAATATAGCGAGTGATCGGACCTGTACCCGATCCAAGCTCGGCGACTGCTTTTGCCTCTAACCAAGAGGCTTGCTTCACCATTTTGCTGGCGAGAAACCGGGAACTTGGTATGATACTGCCGACATGTTTAGGGCTTTGCAGAAAACTTTTCAAAAATAGTACAGGTTCATTGGAATTCATAGGGGTTCCTCCATAATGTGATGGTATGTTATCAGACCCAGTTAGAAATGGAATAATTGAAGCGTAGATAGGATGGGACCGCCGAAGTAGATTCCCGCTGTAAAATACGTTATGGTCCATAACAAAGCACTGGAATAGGAGATAAGAGCAAATTTTCTATACTGTACGCCATTGAGTCCCATCACCAAAGGGAGAACATAGCGCACGATTGGAATGAACAAACCGATGCACATTGCCCAATTGCCACTCTTATTCAGAATCATTTCAGCTTTAACGAAGTGTTTATGATGTTGAGATTTGTGATTTATCATTTGGAATTGGAATACCGAAAGGTCCTAATGAGAAGGCAAAATAAAAAATCAGATAACCATACTGATGAAGTAGCTCTAAGATCGTATTACTGATCATTGTTTTGCCTCCTCTCTTGTTGATATAGCAATCTTAATGAAAAAAACTAAGGAATTAATGAGCAAAATTCTGAAGAAAATCTAAAGAATACATAAGCAAAGCCAAACAACTTACGTTTAAGAAAAAAAAGCCTTGCCAACTTAATGGCAAGACTTGAATAGATGGAACTATTCAGGAACGGTGATCAAGTGGGACGAATTTCTGAGTATCAAATAAAGTTTGTCTCAAAAAGGAACGTATAAGCGAGCTCGAGTTGATTACCTATATCTTTATCTGCAAGGATGAGGATGAGCATCAAAGAAGAGCCGAGACGTCATAATGACGACTCAGCTCTTTTTTTATGCCCAAGGGGATCAGACTTCTATGAAATCAGTTTATTGTAGGAAGTAGAACCATCTGAATTTGGTACCAGCAACCAAAAACAAAACAATCCATCCCCATAAAAACAACAAACGTAGAGGTCGTGGAATCAGTAAATATTCTGAGTACAATTTGCTGAAAAGTTTCATTACAGTAGTGACCACCCCTGTTAAGTTACTCCCTATATCCGCTTTCGAAAGAAAAAGAAGTAAGTCGATATGATAACCAAAACTCCAATAAGTCTATATACCGTGGCGTAGGCCTCAAGGTGGGTTCTGGCGATTACTAATCCGATGATCGAAATAGATAATAGCAAAAGAGCAAAGGTAATCTTATAACTCAGGTTCAAAACCTCCAGTTATATCAAAATTAGGTATATTATATCATGATAAACACCAGAGGTCTTTTTTGTATCAGATTCAGCTATACCTACTCATTCAATAAATAAATCGAACGATATGATGCTGGCGTGCCAATATATAGTGTAAGGAGGAAGGGGATGGCTAATGAGTGAGCAGGATGAGTACATAGAACTTGTAACGTTAATACGTACTGGGCGTGAAGAAGCATATGGAGAATTATATGAGAAAACAGTGACGGGGATATATCGAACTGTGCGTTTTCTCATCAAGGACGAGTCTGACGCGGAGGACGTGGTACAGGAGATTTACATTCAGGCGTATCGGTCATTAGAGCGATATGATGCGGAGCGTGCTTTTCGTCCCTGGTTGATGGGGGTGACGATGCGACAGGTTCAGAGTTATCGGCGCAAAAGGTTGATGCAGTTTCGGTTTAACAAGCGGATCGAAAAATCTGACGTTGGTATGGAATATGATTTTTCCACTGATTTGATCAACAAACTGGCCAATCGTCCTCTGCTGGAACAGGTGCGCCGTTTGCCGTACAAGCTGCAGCAGGTGGTCACACTTCATTATTTGAATGAATATACGCAAGAGGAGATTGCTGACATATTGGAGATTCCGCTTGGAACCGTAAAATCGCGTATACATGCGGCGCTGGCGAAGTTGAGACAGAAAGAGAAGATGAATCCAAGATTGCGGGGAAAGGTGGAGGATCTGCATGAAACTCGATGAACAGTTGCGAAAAGCCTACCAGGAAGAGACCAAAGACTGGTCCGTTCCTGCTAGAATTAAACATAAAATGATGGATGGTATTCGAAATGATTCACACATCAGAAGAAATCGAAAAAAATGGCTGGTCACTGGGCTATTGGCTGTTGTACTCATTGTTCCCACCGGAGCCTATGCAGGGTACACCTATCTCGCAGACGGAATATATGGTTCACAGGAGAATATCGCTGCTATGGGGGGAACAGCTGAGGATTACCTGAGGTTGGAAACAAAGCTGCAGACGGCCAAGGCCCATTTCAGCGAAGAAGAATTTGTTCAATATATGGACCTGCTGAAGCAAATGGGGCAAATGGCCGTGAAGTATGCCGATTCTCAGGGCAGTATGCATCCAGAGCAGTGGAGTACAGTGGAGCAGGAACGATATAACATTCTTGTAGCTGAGTTGGAACCGTTTTTTGAGAAGCTGGAAGCTGTGAGTGTAGGGTCCTCCAAAAAACGGATGGACGACCAACAATTCTGGACGGAACAATTGGAACAGGCAGAAAAGACATTTACCAAGGAACAATATCGTGAGTTCAAGTCTGTCTATGAACAAATGAAAAAATACCAAGTTATGGTGATGGACAAGGATGGAAGTATCCATGAGGAACGCTTGTCAGCGGAGCAGAAGGATGATTTAAGGCAGCTAGAGAGACGCCTAATTCCCTATTTGAAACGGTTGGAGCTCAATGTGCGTTGAGTTGAGTGAACTGTGAAAGAGGAGCAGAAGCGGAGAAGAGATTCTTTCGCTTCTTTCTTTATGTTGTGAACCATTATTTCCTCCCCTGCACATTCAGCCGATATTGATGCGGTGTTGTGCCTGTGGCAGTACGGAATACCTTGCAAAAGTAGGAGGGACTCGTCATACCGACACGGTGACCGATTTCGGGAACCGTAAGCGAGGAACGGGTGAGCAGCACGCACGCATGACGAATGCGGGTAGCTTGAGCATAAGCGACAATCGTGGTGCCGGTCGCTTTTTTGAACAAATGAGACAGATGATAGGGAGATAGGTGAAGTGTATCTGCGATATGCTCCAAACGGAAAGGCTGTGAATAATGCTGCTCAATCCATTGCATGATGGCTTCGGCATGAGGGTGAAGAATACCTGAATTGAATGTTGCGCCCGTATGTGAAGGACGATTTGTAACATCTTTCCATAAGTAGCGAAGTTGCGTAAGTGTATCGAGCACAAAGAGACACGTATCCTCCTCAGCTTCATGAGGTAGCAGATCTGGATAAGTCTTATCGAATTGTTCCATTCGTTGAATGAGTGGGGAAGTGGTAGCAAGTCGGATGGGCTGAATGGGAGATTGCTCTCTCAACAGATCCTGTATGAAACGGTGAGTCGCGATAAAATGCGACCAGTGTGCCTTCAACAGATCAAGTTCAACCATGAGTACATTTCGAATGAAAGGCTGTTGTCGGGATACTTGAATCTGGACGTGGTGCAATTGAAAAGGTCGAAAAATCATGAGCATACCGGGTTCAAGGGAGAACACCTGGCCTTCTGTTATCAACTGACCGTATCCCTTATGTATGTACGTAATTTCCATTTGTGAATGAGCATGGAACACCTCGCGAAACGATGTGTTGGAAGTGCGACGATATGCCAAATTAAAATATTTTTCTGGAATGAAAGACATCATGAACTCCTCCCTCAACATGCGCAAGATAGTTTTATTTTAGCACATGATGAACGCATAAAAGTGCTTTATTATTGTGTATTGTGAAGGGAATAAGGGAGGTATGCAACGATGTTAACAGTGGCAATTATCGGAGCAGGTGCAATTAGTGGAGCACATATCTCAGCATATTTGGCGTTCCCTGAGCGATGTCAGATTGTTGCTGTCGTCGATATCTACGTGGAAAAAGCACAGAAGCGAATTAATGAATATGGTCTGGAAGGTGCACAAGCAGTCACGGATTACACAGAGTTACTTGCCCAAAACATTGATCTGGTATCAGTCTGTACACCACCGTACACGCATGCTCCCATTGCGTGTGATTTCATGCAAGCAGGTGCACATGTGTTGGTCGAAAAACCGATGGCATCTTCCCTGGAGGAAGCGGATCTGATGTTGAGAGCAGCGCAAGAAAGTGGCAAGTTGCTATCTGTAGTAGCACAGAATAGGTTTACGACACCAATGATGAAGCTAAAAGGTGTGCTGGACAGTAAACGGATGGGACCGATTGTACATGTGCAGGTTGATTCGTTCTGGTGGAGGGGCCACAATTATTATGATCTGTGGTGGCGCGGGACATGGGAAAAAGAAGGCGGAGGCTGTACGCTTAATCATGCGGTGCATCATATTGATGCCATGCTGTGGATGATGGGACCTCCAGTGGAATTACAGGCGATGATGGCAAATACGGCACATGATAATGCCGAAGTCGAGGATATATCCATGGCCATGCTTCGCTTCCAGGAAGGGGCGCTTGGCATAATTACCAGTTCCGTCGTACATCACGGAGAGGAGCAACAGTTAATTTTTCAGGGCAAGGAAGCCCGGGTATCTGCACCTTGGAAAGTGGTTGCTTCTACCGCGAGGAATAACGGATTTCCGGAACCGAATCGAGAGTTGGAACACCAGATTCAGAAACTCGCTGACGAATTACCGGATGTTACTCATGTCGGTCACGCTGGGCAAGTTGAGAATGTGTTAAACGCTATTGAAACAGGATCACCCCTTCTAGTGGATGGGAAAAGTGGCCGAAATACGCTTGAATTGATTGTGGGTATTTACAAATCTGCAAGCACGGGGGAAAAGGTTGTTTTCCCACTAGGAGCGGAAGACGCATTTTACACAAGAGAAGGAATTATGAAACATGCCGTACACTTTTATGAAAAAAAGACGACGGTGGACAACTTCGAGGATTCGAGTATTACGCTGGGTAGCAAGTTGGATTCGTGATATTCGAATAAAAATCGCAGAAAAAGATGCCAACTCACGTCTAGTGATTTTGGCATCTTTTACTTTTAAATGATTAAGAATAACACCCCGTCCCAAAATATTCTATTTCGGAGTGAGTTAATCATCTATTAGAGACAATATTAAAGACATGAATAATATGACGTTTATACGTGTGTTTTGCATTTCCCGTTGGTAATCCCTATTTCGCCTTTAAATTAAGGGATGCTACAACCACTTATCAGCCCAACGTTCCACGGCGCTTAGCGCTCTCCCCAGTTCCGTGCCTTTTCGTGACAACATATATTCAGTTCGAACTGGACGTTCCGTGACCACATGGCGAACCACAAGTCCCTCTTCCTCCAATTCCTTCATTCGTTCATTTAACACACGTTTGCTCAAGTCAGGGATATAAGCGTGAATCTCACTGAAGCGTTTGGGTTCCTCCATCAACGCATGGATAATGAGGGCTACCCATTTTCGGCCAATGATCTGATAAGATTGTTCCACTTTTGTACATATTTGCTTGGCATTCTCATCATCGCTCATGATTGTACTCCTTTGGTTTAGTATTGCTTGTAATATCATTAGTATACTTATTGTAACCTACTTGTCCACAGGCCATATGTGTAAAATGTCACATGCCAATTGTTCTTAATCTTACCACATAAAGCGTTATCATCAAATAAAAACCCTATAAACACTGGAGTTCACAGGTTCGACACGATTATTGACGAATTGTGACGACAGGTGTAATATGGGTAACGTTAATTCAAATGGTTACAATTTATAACCTAAACACAGGTTGTGGAGAGAAGGAATGTTCCATGGTTGAATTCAGGCGTGTTATATAAACGGAGGCAAGGCGGGGAATACACCCACTTATTCCGTCTTTTGTCATGCTTGGATTTGAACATTTTGCAACATCATATACTATACTGCACAGATCACAGGAGGCACTCCAATGGATGCAATGACATTTGTCCTGTTCGGGGCAACAGGCGATTTAGCCAAACGCAAGATTTACCCTGCATTATATAACTTGTACATGGATCAGAAAATGCCGAAATCTTTCTCCGTTATCGGATTGGGACGACGTGAATTGTCGGATACGGACTTCCAGGCGAATGTTGAAAAGTCACTGCATGAATTCTCACGTCAGACGCCGGAAGAAGCATCTCAGGTTCGTGATTTCATTGGCGCTTTCCGTTATTGTTCTTTAAATAATACGAAGCTTGAAGATTACACCAAATTGTTGGAACTGGTTCAACAGCGTGAACAAGAGCTTAACATTCCCGAAAACCGCATGTTCTACATGTCGGTGGCACCGGAATTCTTTGAGCCAATCGCATTGAACATTCAAGAAAGTGGCCTGGGTAACACCAAAGGCTGGAAGAAACTGATTATCGAAAAACCATTCGGACACGACCTGCAATCAGCTCGTGATTTGAACGAAAAACTGAGCAATACCTTCGCGGAAGAAGAAATCTATCGCATTGACCATTTCCTCGGTAAACCGATGGTTCAAAATATTGAGACGCTCACCTATGCAAATCCGGTGATTCAAGCGTTGTGGTCTAACCGTTATATTGCCAATGTACAGATTACGGCAAGTGAGACGGTGGGTGTTGAAGAACGTGCCGCGTATTACGACCAAAGTGGTGCTCTTCGTGACATGTTCCAAAACCATATGCTTCAGTTGCTGATGATGATTGGTTTGCATTTACCAAAACGTTGCACGCCGGAAGAAATTCAATTTAAAAAGCAAAAAATTGCTGAAGCACTTCGTCCGTTGACAAAAGAAAATATCGCTTCTGAAGTTGTTCGTGCGCAATATGCAGCAGGTGAGCTGCAAGGTTCCTCGGTTGTTGGATATCTGGACGAGCCTGGCATTCCAGCCGGATCTCAGAATGAGACGTATGTTGCCGCGAGACTTTGGATCGATGATCCATTCTGGAGCGAAGTTCCATTTTATATCCGTACAGGTAAACGCCTGGCTGAGAAATCCACCAGAATCGTTGTTGAATTCAAGGCACCACTGAAGACAGGTCATGAATCCGAAAATACAACGGAACCGAACCTGCTGACGATTGAAATTGGTCCTGGAGAAAGCATCTCGCTTCAATTAAATGCGAAGAATCCATTGAACCATGGTGAAGTGGAACCAATGCATATGACATTCAACTCAGGTAAACGTAACATCCCTGAAGCTTACGAGAATCTGATCTTTGATGCGATGCGTGGAGATTCCACCTTCTTTGCACACTGGAACGAAGTGGAGCTGGCATGGCAATGGGTACAACCGATTCAGGAAGCATTCGAAGCGGGCAGCGTGCCACTGGATACGTACAGTGCAGGTTCGCATGGACCTGAGTCAGCAGATCGCCTGACGGCAGCAGACGGTTACCGTTGGTGGTAAGTGAAACGAAAGAGTGAGCATAAGAGAACACAATAGTAAAAAAACAGTACATTCCATTGTGCTCACCAATGAACATTTTGCCTTTTCAAAAGACCACCTTCCGCTCAGCGGGATATAGAAAACGAAATGCTCCTATTCGTCTAGAGCCTGTACTCCAGAGCGAGTTGGGTCGTATGTTGCAATTCAATTCTGATATAAAAACAGTATTAATTACGAATCATACCGTTCCAATTTTGCATAAGTCCTTCTGGTTATGTTTGCCAGAAGGCCGTGAAAATTTTTGAATATAGATTAGCGGTTCAGTTTTGAAAATGGGTTGGCTTGAACGCTGAGAATGTAGTGTAGGGGGACGAAATCGATTCTGTAGAAGCAAAGCGTTCGCCTGTATCCCCGGATTTTCTCCTATATAGGAGATTCAAAAAATCTGGGGATAACAGCGATCAAAAGAACGATTCGTGACCGGAACGGTTACTTCACCAAACGTTAAGCACTTATTTTAAATTTTGAACGCAAATGAAATTTAAACATTGTTCATAACAGGAGGATTTTGAAATGAAACTTGGACTTGTCGGATTAGGAAAAATGGGATTGAACCTGGGTAGAAACTTGATTGATCACAAACACGAAGTGGTTGCTTTTGACCTGAACGCTGATGCAGTAAATGAAATGAAAGAATATGGCGCTGAAGGCGTATCTTCTTACGCAGAGATGGTGGCTTCGCTCGAATCCCCACGTGTATTGTGGATCATGGTTCCCCACAACGTAGTAGACGCTGTGCTGGCTGAAGTTAGCCCATTGTTGTCCAAAGGGGACATCATTATTGAAGCGGGTAACTCCCACTACAAAGAATCCATCCGTCGCTACGAAGAGATGAAAACTAAAGGCATTCACTACATGGATGCAGGTACATCTGGCGGTATGGAAGGCGCGCGTAATGGAGCATGTTATATGATCGGTGGAGACCCGGAAGCTTGGGCAATCGTTGAACCGGCATTTAAAGATACTTCCGTAGAGAACGGCTACCTGTATGCGGGTAAAGCGGGCAGCGGTCACTTCCTCAAAATGGTTCACAATGGTATCGAGTACGGTATGATGGCATCCATCGGTGAAGGTTTTGACGTATTGGAGAAAAGTGGATTTGATTTCGACTTCGAACAAGTGGCTCGCGTATGGAACAACGGTTCCGTTATTCGCTCTTGGTTGATGGAGCTGACAGAACGTGCCTTCTCCAAAGATGCAAACCTCGATGAAATTAAAGGCGTAATGCACTCTTCCGGTGAAGGACGTTGGACGGTAGAAACGGCATTTGACCTTCAAACCGCTACACCGGTTATCGCGTTGTCCTTGCTGATGCGTTATCGTTCACTGGAAACAGATACATTCACAGGTAAAGTGGTAGCAGCATTGCGTAATGAATTTGGCGGTCACGCAGTAGAGAAAAATTAATTTTATATATAACTGTTAACATATGATGAACATCGGGTAATGACTTATATCGTGTTTACGAATTCATCAAGTGGAGGGAACATATCATGAAATTTTTCTTGGATACAGGGAATGTGGAAGAAATCAAACGGATCGAACGTCTGGGTCTGGTGGATGGAGTCACGACTAACCCGTCTTTGATTGCCAAAGAAGGTCGCGTATTTAAAGAAGTCATTCAGGAGATCTGTAACGTTGTTAAAGGGCCGGTCAGTGCTGAAGTCATCGGTCTCAAAGCCGAGGATATGTTGAAGGAAGCTTATGAAATTGCAGAATGGGCACCGAATGTAGTCATTAAATTGCCGATGACCGAAGATGGGCTGTACGCTTGTCATGAGTTGACGCAAAAAGGGATTAAAACCAATGTAACGCTGATTTTCTCCGCAGCACAGGGTCTGATGGCGGCGAAAGCCGGTGCAACCTACATCAGTCCATTCGTTGGTCGTCTGGATGATATTGCGGTGGATGGTATGAAATTGATTCGTGATCTGCGTCTGATTCTGGACATGTATGATCTGCCTTCCGAGATTATCGCAGCAAGCATTCGCAATATCAAACATGTAGAGGAGGCAGCCCTTTCCGGTGCGCATATTGCCACCATTCCGGGTTCGCTTCTGCCGACACTTTGGAAACACCCACTGACGGACAGCGGGATTGAACGTTTCCTGAAAGACTGGGAATCTGTTCCGAAATAAAAGGATAGACATGGCCTGAATCTTTGGGTGGTCTAAACGTAAAGCCTTTTGCCTTGCAGAGTAAACTGCAGGCGAAAGGCTTTTTTAGTCTCTGTTTATGTAGTTTCCGATTTGAGGTTAGTTTAAACAATGAGGAGTACTTGTCCCTTTCATGTTGTTGTTACTTTCTATCCAGTGTCCACGTACTGTCCTTCTTTTTCGGGACAACGGTGCATAAGGTTAACATATAGCCTATAGCTCATCCCGTAGGGGAGGGACACTTCGATGATGAGAAGAAAATGGCGAAGCCGGAGACGCCGTAAGCCGCCAAGCGGCAAACGCAAAATGTGGTTGATCATTCTATTGGTCACCGCGTTTTGTTTGATGCAGGGCTTTGCTTATGTGGATAAAAAGATGAAGCCCCCCATCATGCACTTGGCCAAGATCAGAGTGAAGCAGATTGCGACTGAAGCGATCAACAAGGCGATTACAGCACAGGTTGCAGATGGCAAAACCAACGAAGGACTGATTGACTGGAAGACGGATACCGCCGGGAAAGTGTCCGGTTTCATGCTGAACTACAATGAGCATATGCAAATTACTGCAAGTACGATGAATATTGTGCAATCCACGCTGCAGAATGTACACATGTTAAAAGAAAAAATCCCGCTGGGGCAGGCGCTGGGCAGTCCGGTGTTGGCTTCATTTGGCCCGAGTATACCGGTTCGTATTGAGCCCCAAGGCGCTGTCAAAGTGGACCTGAACACCCGTCAGCAAAATGCGGGGATTAACATGATCTTGGTGGAAGTGTACATTCACATTATTGCTGAGGTCGCGGTCGTGGTGCCATTCGACATGGAGCCCGAAACGGTTGATACGGAAATTCCGATTTCCTACCTTCTGGTTGTCGGGGATGTGCCAATGTATTATTACGATAATCAGGGCAAGCCAGTGGGCACTAACGGCAGTAACGCCCCAGCTATTGCGCTGCCATCAGGTCATACGGGTGTATCAAGCGGTAATGGAGTAACTACGAATCCGCCTAGCCAGAACCAGCAACAGACGCCGTCAGACCCTTTGCAAGGGAATGAACTTGAAATTGAACCGGATGATC
This sequence comes from Paenibacillus sp. SRL342, assembly GCF_984798905.1. Lineage (NCBI taxonomy): Bacteria > Bacillati > Bacillota > Bacilli > Caryophanales > Paenibacillaceae > Paenibacillus > Paenibacillus sp. SRL342. The sequence continues at coordinate 5,887,932 of NZ_OZ481790.1, read as the reverse complement.
TGCCTGATGTGAATGGGGGATTGCAGCTCAATAAGGACGCGCACCCATGATACACACAATTTGAATTGTAAAACAAAGAAAGGGGCCTCTATTAAAGAGGTCCCTTTTTCGAATGCTTATCGTACTCTGAGCAGAAGAGAATCGACTTAATCCCGCCAATTTACAGGTTTGGGTCAAGACATGAGTTGTACTCAGAATGCTTCCACGTACGGAGCATATCCTCGTTTCACTTACTTTTCTTGCTCTTTTGTTTGCGTTCATCCTGTTCCCAATGTTTCAGCTGTGGATAAGGATCGAACGACCATTCGTGCAGTCCGCTGTCCCGGTAGATCCCATAGTGCAGATGAGGAGGGAATTTGCCCTGTGTCCCAGGTTTCCCGTAACCCGAACTGCCAACCCAACCTACGACCTGACCGGGGATAACCACTTCACCGATGCGTGCACTTTTGTCAAAACCCGATAGGTGGGCGTAGTAATGATAATGGTTGTTCAAATCCCGAATTCCGATGCGCCAGCCGCCAAACGGGTTCCAGCCTTTGATCTCCACGACTCCGTAACAGGTACTGCGCACAGGCAGGCCATGCGGAGCGAAAATATCTGTTCCCTCATGAATGCGATAACCGCCCCAGCTTCTTTTCGTTCCCCAGGTACTGCGATAGGAGTAGTTGGTTCCGAGCGGGACCGGAAAGGCATGTCCGAATAGATCCAGATTGTCAAAATGCTCATATAACTTCGCGAATTGCTGTATCCGTTGCACAGCACGGGAGTTGTGATAATATTCCCACAAGGCAATGTTGAAGTCCTCTTGCTTGTTTCCGTAACCTTGAATAACAGAAGCCATGCTGTACAGCACATCCTGATCATTGTTGGCATCTGCTTTACCGTCTCCTGAACCATCACGTCCATATCCTTTGAAAAAAAGAATGGATTCCGGATGTTGATCCGTCTCATCGGGATTTAACCATCCTCTCCAGGCCGGAGGGGTCATGAAGATACCTGTAAGCCGTTCTGGATGCTTGCGATCCTTTGGGTGTGCACGAGTAATCGTTCGTTCATACTGATCAATTGCGGCAAGCCTGTACCAGGGAATCTGTGTCATCTGACCAATGGTTTCATATAAATGGCGACGTGCAGCAAAAATTTCTGCGGGTTTTAACTCGGCAGCCTGTGGTTTGGGAGCGGCCTCGGCGGGTTCACTGTAAACTTCAACAGGCAAGAATGGGAGAAGCAGAGTACCTGCAAGTAATGTTTTGATCCAAAAGCGGTATGTGTGCCTGAAGGTCAAGCGTTGTTGCACTGGGAAGCAGCCCCTTTCCATTAGAATGATACAAGGTACCCGATGAACCAAGCTAAAGGTTAGCGTTCTTCAAAAGTTCTCATTTTATCCATGTAAGCTCTTGGGGGGAATCGAATTATACAAATTGTCCATATCGGGCATGAATGCACAAGATGTGACAAATGGGGGTTTTTCCAGCGCTTTCATGGTATAATATGTTCCGAGCAACAGCCTAACTTCAGTAGAAAGAAGGTTTATGCATTGGCTAAACGTGTTAAAGAACCGAAGCCGGATTGGATTCGGATCAAATTGACAACCGGCGATAACTATCAGGAAATGAAAACGATGATGCGTTCCAAAACGCTGCATACGGTATGTGAGGAAGCGCGGTGTCCGAATATTTATGAATGCTGGGCCAATCGAACGGCCACTTTTATGATTTTGGGCGATATTTGCACAAGGGCATGCCGTTTTTGCGCGGTGAATACAGGCTTGCCAACGGAGCTTGATTTGCAGGAACCAGAACGTGTGGCGGAAGCAGCAGAGCAGATGAATCTGCAACACTGCGTAATTACAAGTGTAGCCCGTGACGATCTGAAAGATGGTGGAGCTACGATTTTTGCAGAGACGGTGAAGGCCGTACGGCGACGGTTGCCATTGTGCAGCGTTGAAGTACTCATTCCAGATTTTCTGGGCGATCGGGAATCTTTGCAGATTGTAATGGATGCCAAACCGGACATTCTGAATCACAATATTGAGACGGTTGAGCGGTTGTCAGACAAAGTGCGTGCCAAGGCAAAATATAAACGTTCACTGGAATTGCTTGCTCGTGCCAAAGAAATGCAACCTAACATCCCTACGAAATCAAGTATTATGCTTGGTGTAGGTGAGGAATATAATGAAATTTTATCAACAATGGATGATCTTCGTGCGGTGAACTGTGATATTATGACGATTGGTCAATATTTGCAGCCATCGGAGAAACATCTGTATGTTGAAAAGTATTATCCGCCAGAGGAGTTTGCTGCATTAAAACAGGAAGGATTAAAACGTGGATTCAGCCACGTCGAATCTGGCCCTATGGTACGCAGCTCCTACCATGCGCATGAACAGGTGAAATCGGCTACCAAACATGCTGAACAGGCGGCAACACACGCGTGATGGAGGATACCGGATTGGAAGAAGAAAAAAACACAGAACAGATTCAGGACCAACTTCAGGAACAGATCCAGGAGCCGGCTCAGGAATCGGTTGTTGAGTCAGTTGAAGAAAAGCCCAAAGAACCGGTCATTGTACAGATCGGCGGCAAAAATTATGGAATCGTCCAGAACCACAAAGAAGGCTGGAATCCAGAGGTTTTCCGTGATCGTTACAGTGAAGTGCTGGAGCGTTATGATTATATTATCGGGGACTGGGGTTATAGCCAGTTGAGGTTAAAAGGGTTTTACCGTGATAACCATCCAAAAGCGACAAAGGATTCCACAATCGCCAGTATGGTGGATTATATCAATGAATATTGTAACTTTGGCTGTGCGTACTTTGTGCTTCAGAAGAGCAAAGATCAACCTCAAGCCAAAGCAAAAAGCGGTTCCTGAGAAGGACCGCTTTTTTGGTGTGTTTATTTTAGTCAAGAAATGCCGTGCGAACCCGGTTCCAGAATGGATAAGGGCGGAAACGTGCGAAACTGACCTTGTGACTGGATACCTGACAACGGACGGAGATCAGATCCTCCACCATCACATTCACATGATCAATGGTCATCAGTAACCGCTGATCCTTGCGGGAGAAAATATCACAATGATGATGCTTGGGCAAAATAACCGGTGAACCAAGTGTCCGATAGACCCGGTTATTAATCGATGCAATCTCCGCAATCTGAATGGCCTCGATGGTTGGATGAACCATGGCACCCCCAAGGGCCTTGTTGTATGCCGTACTGCCTGATGGTGTGGATACACAGATGCCATCCCCACGGAACATCTCAAATGTCACATCGTTAATATCGACCTGGGCCACGACGGTACCGTCTACACCTTTTAACGTAAATTCATTAAGGGCGATGTAAGAGGAATTCCCTGACTTTTTCCGGATCTCAAGCTCCAATAGCGGGTATTGTACAATGCGTGGTTTGAGACGCTCCGGATCTCCCTTGCCACTCATCAGCCTGACTAATTCCCGTAATTCTTCCTTCTTCCAATCGGCGTAAAAGCCGAGATGGCCTGTATGAACCCCAACAAAAGCAATATCCGGAATACGGTCGATGAAATTGTGAAATGCCTGTAGCATCGTACCATCGCCCCCGATGGAGATAACAATCTCCGGCGATTCTGCATCCAGCTTGAACCCTTCTTCCTTCGCCAGCGCATGAAACTGCTGACTGAGATCAATCGATAACTGGTCTCCGCGGTCTTGAACATAGTATCTCAAGATGAAAGCTCCTTTGTGGTCATTATACTACCGATGATAATCAATTCCGCGGAAGAACACAACGTTTGGGCGCATATTCCGTTAAATATAGATGAATCGTTGACTTATTTTTTGGCATGTCGTCTAGGCTTGAGAATGGAACTTAATATCGCAAGGAATAACAACAACACGATGAGGCTTACAAAAACAATCATTCCGGATAAGAAAATCAGTCCCCAGTCCGGTGTATACGTTGATAACGATGGGATGAAACCGGGCTCCATAAGAACGGGTGAAGAGGAACGCCCCATCATGGGTGTCCACAACAGCAGGACCAGCACAGGTGCGATTAGGGCATGAATTGCTCTGGCAAATAGAAATGGACCGTATCTCATGGGTGTGTTGCTAAGAACACTCATGATCTGTGCATGGACGGATAATCCGCCCCAGGAGAGAACAAAGGCTGCAGCTGCTACTTTATAGACGAGTGGGATGGATGCCCCGGCACTCCCAGCCTCTTTGTTCCCCAGCGTTACTTCAAACAGCCCACCGACCAAGCTAGGAGATAGGGATGGAGGCAGTCCGCTATGTCGTAACAATTGCTCGGTTATCCCGTATAATCCGCCAAGCCAACCGGTCTGTACAAGCAGCTCCATCATGACCGAGAAGAATACAACCAGCCCTCCTACGATAATAATAAGGCGAAGGGATGAGGAGACTGCCTGGCGCAGCAGTTCACCGAATGCCCGTCCGTCAGCCTTTCTTGCTTCATGCATCGCATAGATGGCCCGGACCAGTCTGTTTCTAGGTATCTCCTCCGATGGAGATCCAGAAGAGATGTCTGGCTGTGAGCCTTTTGCTGTACCCCCGTAAAAACGCATGAGCATACCCACCAGAAAAGCTGCAGCGTAATGGCTCGCAACCAATACTGGAGCAATGGCGACATTATGGAAGAACCCAACCGATACCGCTCCAATCATGAAGATCGGATCGGATGATGTAGTGAAGGCAACGAGCCGTTCTCCTTCTTCCCGGGTAACCAGCTTTTGTTCCCATAACTGAGCGGTCAGTTTCGCCCCTGTAGGATAACCGGATGCACAGCTCACGGCAAATACAAAACCACCGCTTCCGGGAACACGAAACAATGGACGCATCAGTGGATTCAGCAAGGTACCTAGAAAATGAACAATGCCAAAGCCGAGCAGCAGCTCGGACAGCACCAAAAAAGGAAAAAGGGAGGGAAACAATACGTCCCACCAGATGGACAGTCCGCGTACACCCGCATGCCAGGTTTCCGCTGGATACAAGACCATTAACACACAAAGGATCAGGAGAGCGAGTGTGACCAGGACATGGGTGAGTCGTTGTGAAGCAGCCATGAATTCTTCTCCTTTATTTTTGGAATGGTCGATGTGCGGAAGTCTGTGATGTTATTGCCATCAATATATGAAAAAAAGTGGACAAACAGTACAAAATTATACGTAGAAAGCGCTTGCAAAAGTGGCTGTGTTTTTGAGTGATGTGTGCTAAAATGAGAAAAACGCCTGAACGTCACCTAATTGTCTCCAAGGTGGAATTCAATTCGGATGGAGTGATGATCATGAGTCTTGTCACCGGAATCCTGGTCTGTGCTTTTGTATATGTGATACGTGCCTCGCTTGTACGCTCTGAGGAAGAGGACTGGCGGAGTTATTAATGAAATATCTAGTGCGCCAACCCAAGCGGTTGGCGTTTTTTTGTGCTATTTTTGAAAAGGGTCCTATATACAGATGGCAGGTTACATGTCCTGATGATTTCATGTTATATAGGACTTTTTGGTTTTTTTTGATAGAATGGAGATAAAGGCTTTTGTGGCCTGGATATTGTTACTGTTTTCACAATGTTCACGGAACGTGTAATATATGGCAAAATTCGACATCAGAAAGGGGAATCAGACGAATGAATCCCAGTTTGAGTATTTATGACAATCTTGGCGGTGAGAAAGGTGTTCGCGCACTGGTCGAGGCCTTTTATCCGATCGTTCAGCAGAATGAGCAGCTGGCTCCGCTTTTCCCGGAAGATATTCAGCCGGTCATCGACAAGCAGTATATGTTTTTGTCTCAGTTTTTTGGGGGCCCAGGGCTGTTTTCCGAGGCGTTTGGACATCCGATGATGCGTGCCCGTCATATGCATTTTGAAGTGACGGTTGAACGGGCTGAGGCTTGGCTTGCATGTATGGATCAAGCCTTAACACAGATTGGTGTGGAGGAGCCCTTGCATTCGTTTATCCTGCAGCGTTTATCCGGGCCTGCACATCATTTTGTGAATACACCATAGTTCCGAATATGATTACGAGCGTACGGGAGAGGGATGGAAAAGATTGGAATTAGAGCCGCTGTATAAGGTGAAAGTCACCTGCCATTATTGCGAAACCGAGTATGAAACCTCACGGGTAAGACCGAGTTTGAAAAGGCCATACCGGACGGATTCGGATTTTTGTGCTTACTACAAGCTGGAGAATCCAGATTTTTATGTGGTTCGCATCTGTCCTCAGTGCGGGTTTGCCACGACGGAGAACGCAACGGAGCATTTAAATGATGCTCAGCGCAAGGCTTTTAAGGAACAGATCGGTAACCGCTGGGTTAAACGTGATTATAGCGGAGCACGAACACTGGAACAGGCGTTGGCAACGTACAAGCTTGCCTTGCTGTGCGCACAGGTTATCCAGGAGAAAGATCGTGTCGTCGCTGGTCTGTTGCATCATATAGCTTGGTTGTATCGTTATATGGAGGACCATGCACAGGAACATCGTTTTCTTGAATTTAGCCTGGAAGCCTATGTGAAGGTGTTCGAACGTGAAGGAACGGGTGGCAATGAAGCCAAACTGTTGTATTTGCTCGGGGAATTGAACCGCAGGGTAGGACGGTTTAATGAAGCAGTGCAATGGTTCAGCAAGGTCATTCATGACAAGCGGATCACAGATGCGGCCATGATTCGTGCTTCAAGGGAACAGTGGGCCGTGCTGCGTGAGCAGATGATTTCAAGTAAGTTGGAACTCCCTGAAGAGATGCTGGAAACAGACAAAGAGGCTGCGAAGCGCAGCCCCCTCTAAGTTGATCTTACATTAGTTACGGACAGGACGGCTGGATAACAAATAGTCACTGTCGTTGTCGATCACGGTCATGCTTGTATTACAGCAGGGAAATACCAGTAATTTCTTTTTGCCTTCGCGAATGAGCACAAGCTCTTTTGGTTTGAGGGGGAGCAGCACGTTGCTTGCATGACAGTAGGGACATTGCTGTACATAGATGTCTCCCATCACAATATCGTAAGGCCAGCTGTTCTCAAACGGAATCATTCTTGTTCGCCTTCTGGTGCGGAAGGTTTGGAGGTTTCTTGTTTGGCGAGTTCCGCAATCTTCTGCATCAGGATATGTTGGGGCATGTGCATCAGGTGCTCCAAAGGTACGCCCAGGGATTCTGCTAATTTGACGGCTGTATCAGCCGATACTTGTAAAGGTTTCATACGTTTACCTCCTGAAAGTTACTATAAGTATTTCTCTAGTATAGAGATATGGCACACAGAAAACCAGTTTTTAATTCAATCCTAACCATCCAATTTATAGAGAGAGGTGCCTTATTAAATGAAAACGCCATTACACCCCGTATGGGATCTGGAGTCCATTTTTAGTGGAGGTTCTTCCTCCGAGACATTCGCTGCGTATCTGATTGAACTGGAAGAGGATGTACGTAAACTGCAACATCTGTTGAACGAAACACCTGCACCGACTTCATTAGAAGAGACGGCTGCATTTGATCCGATTTTGGAACTGCTGCAAAGCTGTTATATCCGCATATCGGAAGGTTCTGCGTTTGTATCCTGCCTCTCATCGCAAAACCAGAAGGACAAAAAGGCAACCCAGCTTCAGGGCGCTATCAGTTCTATTGCAGCGATGCTGAACGGCAGCAAATCGAAGTTCGATAATACACTCAGTCAGACATCGGATTCGGTGTGGGATGCCTGGATTGCTCGGGAAGATATTAAGCCGCTGGCATTTGTACTGAACGAGAGTCGCACGCTGGCTCGTGAGAAGCTGTCGCCTGAACTGGAAGGTCTTGCTCTGGATCTGGGTGTAGATGGTTACCATGGTTGGGGCAAATTCTACAACACGATTGTCAGCAAGGTGAACATTCCATTTGAGCAAGATGGGGAAACGGTGATGCTCTCCGCAGGACAGGCTGCCAACAAGCTGAGCGATAGTGATCGGAATGTACGCGAGACGGTATTCGCAAACTGGGAGCAGGCTTGGACCGATGTCGAAGATTTCTGCGCTGACACGCTGAATCACCTCGCGGGATTCCGTCTGAAGTTATATGAGAAACGTGGCTGGGATGATATCCTCAAAGAACCTCTGGCCATCAACCGGATGTCACGTCAGACACTGGATACGATGTGGGATGTGATTAACGGTGCCAAACCTGCGCTTGTTCAATATCTGGAGCGCAAGGCAGAACTGCTGGGGGTAGACAAGCTCAGCTGGAGCGACGTAGATGCACCTGTAGGTAAATCGAGTGGCAAAATCACTTACGATGAGGCAGCCATCAATATTGTTGAGCAGTTTGCCAAGTTCAGTCCTAAACTTTCCTCGTTTGCAGAGATGGCTTTTGAGAAACGCTGGATCGAAGCAGAAGACCGTCCTGGCAAGCGTCCAGGTGGATTCTGTACGTCTTTGCCACTTAGCAAAGCAACTCGAATTTTTATGACCTTCTCTGGGACACCGTCTAATGTGTCGACCCTTGCGCATGAACTTGGTCATGGATATCATCAACACATTATGGAAGAGTTGCCTGCATTGAATCAACGTTATGCGATGAATGTGGCTGAGACAGCTTCCACGTTTGCTGAACTGATTGTAGCAGATGCCCTGGTGCAGGCGGCAACAGATGAGCAAGAGAAGCTGGCTTTGCTGGAAGACAAGATACAGCGAAGTGTGGCTTTCTTTATGAACATCCATGCCCGGTTCCTGTTTGAGAATCGTTTCTATGAACAACGCAAAAAAGGCTTGGTCAGCGCGGATGAATTATCCAAATTAATGGTGGAGGCGCAGCAGGAAGCGTTCTGCGGTGCACTTGCATCAGATCACCCTCATTTCTGGGCATCCAAACTGCACTTCTATCTAACTGGTGTACCGTTCTATAATTTCCCATACACGTTCGGTTATATGTTCAGTGCGGGAATCTATGCAAGAGCGCAGCAGGAAGGTACAGCATTTGCAGATAAATATGATGATTTGTTGCGGGATACAGGGCGTATGACGGTCGAAGAACTTGCTCAGAAACATCTGGGTACCGACCTGACACAACCGGAATTCTGGCAAAATGCTGCGGACTTGGTTATTGCCGATATTGAGCAGTTTCTACAGATGACAGCAACCCAAAAATAGGTTGAACATATATAAAAAGGCTGAAATCCCGTGTTAACAGACACTGGATTCCAGCCTTTTTTTGTACAGAATCCTCATTTTCGATTCTCGAAGATTTTGTCGTAATTAAGTGAAAAAGCTCAGTTTAAGGAAGTGAAATGGCAATTAATTGTGCAAATCATAGTTAGAAATACCCAACTTTGCCGTTCTTTGTTGAATGAGCACATATGATGTCATATAATGAGTCGTAAGTCCTTGATGTATAGGACTATAAGCATATAAGGAGAGTGTTAATATGAAAATTAATGAGCTTTCATTAGCGAGACAGTTGGATCTGGTATTCAAAGAACTTGATCATGAGTTATCAGGGTTAGATTCAGGGGGAGTTTTTGTGCAAATACGAAATAACGTAATTGGGAAATTCGGTATTCGACATAATCCGATAGCTGGACGAGATGGGCAGATGGATGTGGAGGAAGGGGGGCTAAACGAAACCCAGAGAAATTCTTTCCGGGCAATGGCATTGGAGACGTTGAAATTCAAACGCAATTGGACACATGGCGAAATATCGTACGATTTCACAGTAAGACAAGGTATGATTTTGGTAGATGCAACGATGGAGTCTAATTACAATATGGCAAGCTTGATGATTCGTTACCCTAGAACCAATACATACAAGGATTCAGATATGGAGTCGACCTCATAATTAGTTACACAAGAGAAAGCGGCACTTCCGAAGAAGGCCGCTTTTGTTTTTTAACGCTACTTAAGCATTAATTACGAGCTTACGAACGACCCGATAATTGCTGCTCAGCGATTTGTACCAGACGTTTAGTGATGTATCCACCCAGAGAACCTGTCTCACGGGAAGTATAGTTACCGTAGTAACCATCTTGTGGAATCGTTACACCCAGCTCTTGTGCTGCTTCCATTTTCAATTGTTGCAATGCAGCATTTGCTTGGGGAACGACCAGGTTGTTGGAGCGGCTACCGCTACCTTGGTTTTGACTTCCGTACATATGTGTCACCTCCTTATGGCTTGGTGATGTTAGTATGGTTAGAGAATAAGGAAATATACATGATATGGCGTAAGGGAAAATATGGATAACTACAGAGCGCAGGGCACATAAAAAAGCCGACCCAATGCGGGTCGACAAGTTGTATTTGGATATCAAAATATAGGGTGATATGCGTAAAAGATGATCAGCTCGCTTAGTCTGTAGGAGGTATAACCTCAATACGTGTAAATAACTCAACAGGCTGTTCCGGTTCCAAACGAATCAACCCGGTTTGTTCATCCGATAAAGCCAAATTAGGTGCATCCGGGAGCCAAGTGTACGGTTCAATGCACAAGAACTGATCGGATTCACCTTTGGTAAAGAGAACCCAATGTTTGAAAAATGCTTCATCTGCTGAATATTTCAATGTATATCCATCTTGCCTGCGTAAGTAAGCCGTAGCCGGTTCACCTTCGGTAGCTTTCAACAGGGTATCCCAGTTACGTCCCTGCAAATTGATGCCTTCGTTCAGAGCAGACCATTCACCCAGGGATTCCAGTTCACCTGTCGGTAGTTGTTCTTCATTCTGTCCGTATATTCCGGAAACAGGCAGTTGCAGTGTCCAGTCGGCAGGTTTGCCGTCTAACAAAAACCATGTATGATATCCCATCCCGAATGGAGCAGGTGTTGAGCTCAGATTGGTGACTCGCAGACGCTGGCTAAACACAGCGTTTTGCAGACTGAACGTCATCTCAAGTTTCAGGGGAATCGGGAATTGAGCCATCCAATGCTCTTCATTTTCGGTCAGTAATTCAGTCGTAATTGCACAGCCGTCTTCATCTTCCTCAATGTCACTGACACACCAGGATTGGGTACGGTGGAGACCGTGAATATGGTTGTCATTCGCCGTGTTCTGATCGAACTGGTAACGAACACCTTCATATTCGAATTGTCCACGATGAATGCGCCCTGGTGGAATCAGAAGAGGAACGCCAAAATGGTACGGCTTCTGCAGATAAAAGGCAAGATCGTCTTCATCCGGACGGCGGACGACATCTCTGTCCTGCACTAAATCGCGAATAGAAATAATATTATTTCCAAGACGCGGCAGCAGGGTGATTTCCAATTCACGGCTATGTAGGATATACGTGTCGTAACCATTCCATTGGCCTTTGGTCACTTGTTTCATATCGATGCTCCTTTTCCCACTTGAAATCTGTCTGCAAGCAGTCGTGATGAAGCTACTGCTGCAGGCGTGTCGTTGTGTACATGCCAGCTATTTCCTGCGCTATTTCGTGTGAAGCAGGCAACAGGATAAGCAATTCCATCATAACAGATTTTGATGTCTCGGGTAAAAAAGTTCAACTCATTTTGACATTCGCGCCTGTGCGCATTAAGATGGAACTCTGAAAGCATTTATTAGAATTGAATGACTTGAAATCGATGACAGGGATAAGTAGGCCAAGAGAATCCTCTTCAGAAAGCCGGTGGTTGATGTGAACCGGTGTGAGCTCTTTACCGAATGGACCCTTGAGTGTAGGTTTGAACAGGTTAAGCCAGAGATGGGCTTGCCCCACTAGAGTCTGCCGTATAATCCACGTTACGGAACAATGAAGGCATTTCATCGGCTTGACTTGATTCAGAGTCAGGAGCAATCGAAGAAATGCGAATAAGGGTGGCACCACGGTCTCACGTCCCTTGCGGATGTGGGGCCTTTTTGCGTTCGCAGAGAATAGCAGGAGTTTATATATATAATCAGGGAGGCGTTATGGGTAATGAAAACAGTACTTTCAGGTATTCAGCCAAGCGGTAAGCTCACATTGGGCAACTATATTGGTGCAATCAAAAATTTTGTAAAACTTCAGCATGACTATCAATGTCATTTCATGGTAGTTGATCTTCATGCCATCACCGTGGCTCAAGAGCCAGCAGCATTGCGTGAACAGTCGGAAGCAGTAGCTGCACTGTTTATTGCAGCAGGTATTGATCCGTCGAAATCTAACGTATTTTTGCAATCCCATGTACCGCAGCACGCAGAATTGGGCTGGTTGATGACAACGCTGACCTCCATGGGTGAGCTTGAACGGATGACTCAGTTTAAGGATAAATCATCCGGTAAAGATTCCGTTGGTGCGGGACTGTTCGTGTATCCATCATTAATGGCGGCTGATATTTTGTTATACAATGCTGACCTTGTGCCAGTAGGTGAGGACCAGAAGCAGCATCTGGAACTGACACGTGATCTGGCAGGCCGTTTTAATCACCGTTATGGAGAGTACTTCACCATTCCAGATCCGTATATTCCGCAGGTGGGTGCTCGGGTCATGTCACTTGATGATGCCTCTTCAAAGATGAGCAAAAGTAACCCTAACGCTGGCAGCTATATTGCCCTACTGGATCCGCCGGATGTGATTCGCAAAAAAATCAGTCGTGCCACAACGGATTCCGGGCGTGAAGTCGTATATGATCCGGCAAACAAACCGGAGGTCAGCAATCTGATGAGTATCTATGCTGAATGTGCAGGTATGACGCTTAAAGAAGTGGCTGAGCGTTATGAAGGCAAGATGTACGGTCCGTTCAAAAAGGAACTGGCTGAAGTGGTTGTATCTGTAATTGAACCGCTACAACAACGATATAATGAGATTCGTGAATCTGGCGAATTGTCGGATGTTCTGGATACGTCAGCCCGTCGTGCAGAAGAAGTTGCTGCTCAAACGTTGGATGCAGTGAAAGAACGTATGGGATTTGTTCCAAGACGTAAACAGTAGTCCTGAACAAGACCTTCATATTTCACGCAATGAATAGTTAACATGAATAAAGAGGAGCCCTATTGAAGGACTCCTCTTTATTTGTGCGTTCATTATTGAACTTTATTGAACTATATGACCCGCTTAAGAAGTGGGCTCTGAAACAGCCGATTGAACTTCCTGACGTTCTTTTTTGGCACGAATCACAAATCCCCAGCCAATGTTGGCGATGGACAGGACAAACAGTAGTGCAGCAAACCAACCGGAGTAGGAGATCATAATTGCTGAAACCGTTAACAAGATAATCGAAGAGAATGCGAACCATAGGGACAAGCCTTTACTCATTGGGAAAAACCTCCATCTACAAATTTAGTGAAATTCCGTATAACCTGAAGCCTACGAGCCATAATAATCTTGCAAGCTTGCAATACATTACAGACACAGATTGAAAGGAGATTATAAATTATGGCTCAAGGATCTCGTTCTTCAAACAACTTGGTGGTACCTCAAGCGACTGCAGCACTGCAACAATTGAAAATGGAGGCTGCACAGGAACTGGGTGTAACTATCCCACAAGACGGTTACTACGGTAACTACACTTCCCGTGAAACAGGATCTTTGGGTGGATATATCACCAAACGTCTGGTACAAATCGCTGAGCAGTCTCTGGCTGGGTCTGGCAAATAATTTATTTTAACCAACAGCAACAAACAGGATAAACAGAAAGCCCGGGGCGGAAACGCACCGGGCTTTCTCGCGTATCAGTTCCTAAGTTTGATTGTGCCTTGCCATGCTCACTTCGTCAAGGGCGTGCAGATAAAAGTTTTTTATCCATCTTCTCATCGCTTAACCAGCCTACATACGTATCAATCGTTTCAAAATTCCGATCCATCACAATCACAGCGACAAATGGATATTGTTTCCGGTGTCGATAACGTACATCTGCCCAGCGGACCTTGTACCCAGCAGGCAGTTCTTCAACCTCTGCCACTGCATAGGAGGTGAAATAGAGGAAGGCACTGACTTCCGGTGATTTGCGTGAAGCAGCAACGGCCGCATGAGTAGAAGAAGAGGCGTGCAGACTCCATACCAGATTAGAACCATCCATTTTACCGATCACATAACTGCCGTCCTCAACTCGTTTAACCACATGCCAGCGGTTCCAGGATATCGTTGGAATGACGATGTATCTTGCCTGCTCTGGGCTGTTGTCGAGACGTCTGACTTTTCTGACTGCTTGTGCACGAGCAATCGTTCGCCATATATAATATAAAGCGGTCAAACTATACAACGTAACGAAGAGTGGTGCAGGGGCGATCAGATCAAAGGCCCATAACAGGATAGCTATGACATGTGTAGTGAATAGAAACGGATCAAAAATATGAATGATGTTCCAGGCGATCCAGCGTTCCGTAAAAGGCCGGGCGGCTTGGGTTCCATAGGTGTTGAACAGATCGGTGAATACGTGAAAGCCTACGGCCACAGCGGTCCAGGTGGCAACGTGTCCAATAGGGACATCAGGGAATATCAGTGCAATGACGCCGGTGATGAGCAAAACCCATAACAGGAGAAATGGCAGAGAGTGTGACAAGCCCCGATGATTCCGGATGTAAAGCGAATTGCTTTTGAGACGTAAAGCAGTATCAATGTCAGGGGCCTGGGAACCGGCGATCGTGCCAATCATTACCGCAGCTGCAAGCATGGGACTCGCTGCGACGACAGGATCGACATAAGCCAGACCGGCTAGACCAATCCCCATGACAAAATGTGTAGAGGTATCCATAAACGTCTCCTTTGTGTGGTGTATCGTTCTAAGGCATATTACTTCTCTATCTAGGTGATACCCATATATAGTGTATAATATCCGTCTGTCAGGATGCAAAACATCCCTAATTTCAAATTTATGACAATAAACTGTATTATACCCAATAAATGTACGTAGTTTGTCAAACTATTTTGGTGTTTCCTATGATAAACTTTATATCGGATACTGAGAGAAGTTGCATCAGAGAATACGCGGTCGGATATGTTACATAAATATTTATGGGCATTGTTCCTTTTAACCGTTACAATAATATAGAATCTCATAAAAAGTAGGTTTCTTTGAATACATATGTCACAGTAGATGGATGAAGCGAAACAAAGGTGATTTTGGGTTCACATATGTATGCGTATTCATAAGAGAAGATACAGAAGGGACGAGGAAGATGCTGAAAAAGTACAAATGGACATGGATGCTGCTCGGGCTCGCACTGATAATGGCTGTGTATCTGATGTGGGGCACTGTATTTGCCAGTAAGGAAAAATTACCCGAGATTCGTGAAATCCAATCCTTTTCTATGGAAAATGTAGATGGCAGTACAGTATCACTGGAGGATACGCAAGGGAAAGTCCGCTTGTTCTACTTTTATTTCACCAGTTGTCCGGATGTCTGCCCGATTACGACCTTTACGTTATCTCAGGTGCAGGATCTGTTGAAAGAGGACGACACCTTTGGTAAAGATGTCTCATTTGTATCCATTTCATTCGACCCCAAAGTCGATACAAGAGAGAAGATTAAGACGTTTGCAGACCGTTTTCACGCGGATTATTCCGGATGGTACTTCTTGCGAGGGGATATGGACAAAACAAAACAGTTCGCCAGGGACTCATTCCAGATCTTGATCGAAGGGGAGAATAAGGACGATTTTGCCCATATGAACATGATCGGGTTGGTGGATGAGAATAACCAGCTGCGCAAGGTATATAACGCATTTAATACAGAGGACGTTGTGCCAGCTGTCATTGCTGAGGATATTCGCAATCTGATTAAGGAATAATCATCTGATACTCATATTGTAAAGGCTGCCTTGGATATCAACCCAAGGCAGCCTTTTGGTATTTCATTTTAAAAGGAAGGATGTTCAGGGTATTGGATGTATGTCTCTAACCCTGCTTTCTCCAGCTGGGCAATGATATACTCATCAGGTGTTCCTTCCACACCCGCATATCCTCGTCGTGTATACATCTGTACTGCATCCGGGAAAGCATCCCGAAGTACACCTCTAATTTTTTTGCCGGAACTGTCATTATCCATAAATAAAAAGACTTCATCGTAACCGACTTGCTTGCGCAGGGTCTCCAGCTTGAGTGAATTAAGTGTTCCAAACGTACATAGAATGTTGATCTCGGGTCCAACCAGACGTTTCAGTTTGCTTCGGTCATTCTTACCTTCCACAATGACATGAATAGGCATGATATTCACCTCTTGTTCGAGAGCTTATGTCGACATTCCCCGGGAAATGTTGCAGCGAAAATCGACTGATTATATAAAATGGACTCCTTTCTTTACACGATTGCTAACTGGAGAGAACAACCCATCAAGACAATTCTCTGAAATCTTATCTCATGTGCATCATTAGGTCAGTAATAGCTTGCAGTGGCCGTTCCGGTTACGGATCGTTCTTCCGATCGCTGTTGTCTCCATATATTTCTGATTTGCTTTTATAAAGTTAATATTTGGAGACAAAGGCGAACGCTACCGCTTCTTCAAAATCGATTACGTCCCCTTCACTACTTTTGGCTAATTGTTCAACTTTAATGATCTTCAATAAGATAAAACCTTCGGTGATTGTAAAAGATAGATTTCCCAGTTAGCTTTTATCAACGTGTAAAACGTCAGTCCATTTTATATAGTTTAGCTGTAAATGGGGGAATGATGCAAAGCTAATGAAAATACAGGCCTAATTGCTGTTATAACGGTAGGAAAGCAGAGCTTGAAACAGGCCTAATTTAATATACTTTTGGGATCGGCGAGGGAAGCTTCGCGTCTGGATGTATAGTATGGAAGCAGCAGCATACCAATCATTAATAAAACAAAGGCGATGAAATAGGGTGATAACCCGATACGAAGTTGTCCAGCTGTGATGGGACCGATGAAAGAGCCGATGGAGGTGGCAATGGATTGCAGCGAGAAAATGCGGCCCAACTTGCTTCCTCCGCTCAGACGGATAAATAGGGTAGCCATAGCTGGAAAGATGATGCCTTTGGACATCCCGAGTACAAACAATACGGTGGACAACGGAATTTGCGGAATGGCTGCCATCACAAAAAAACACAAGGACATTAACAGCACGCCCGCAACCAGACGCAGCTTGGGGGAATACCGGTTTAGAAATAACATGCTGAGGGTGAAGAGTGCCCCAATACTGATAATAGAGAACAGCAGTCCGGTAGACATGATGGACGATTGTCCTCCGCCCCGCAGGGGTAATTCGAAGAAGAGAATCCCTTGGGCACAGGCAATCACCAGAGGCAAGGCAAAGTATCGCCAAGACACCGGCAGGAATGCACTTGTGGCATCTGCTGGTGAAACAGCAGGTTTAGCAGGTTCCGTTACTCTCTCATGCTGCTTGATGATGCCACGAGGCATCGTCATGAAAGCAATAACACCAGTGAGAATAAGCAGATAGCCCAAGCCTGAAAATGTAGCTGAGAATCCCATGGAACCTACAATGATCGCACCGGCTGCTGGTGATACGACAGACGCGAGGGTATGCACTACCCCGTGACCCGACATATACTTCCCCTGTTTCACCGGATCGCTGGATAACTGTGCAAGCAGGGCGAGACATGCAGGAGACAGGAAGGCCAGTACAAACCCGCTGATGGAACGCAGCGCCAGCAGTTGCCATGGTGTCTGGACATAGGCTTGCAGGAGCAGGATGAACCCTGCACCGAGCAGACTGAATACAATGTAGCGGCGACTGCCATGTTTATCGATTTGTGTTCCAGCAATCAGATTGCCAGGAAGATGTGTTAAGGAATAGATGCCCATCATCCAGCCAATGAAGGTAGGGGCGGCTCCCAGCGAGATGGCAAAAGGAGTCAGAATGGGATACTGGGCGTGCAAATCAAATACGGCAAGGAACAAAAACAGGTATAGCCAGATGGCCGTTTTCACATAAGCCCCTCCTTGTTAAGCGATGCATGTTCAAACTACAGGTCTTGAACGTGTTCCCCGTTCTCCCGGAAGAACCTCATGGTACTACTTGTACGCCCGGCGGGACGAACTTAGACCGTTTATTTTTAAGGGAGAGGGCTTAGCTGACAGCAGCTTCGGAAATCATGTATAATATTCGGGAGTGTTACGAATGAATTCTAATACGGAAGGTGTAGTCATGAACATAGAAGTAATCAAAGAGTTTGTGATGCAGAACTGGCTGGTGATCGTGGTTGCATTGATCATATTGTTCTTTGTTCTGAATGTGGTCAAAACCGTATTGAAATGGGCGATTGCCATCATCATTATTGCGGCTCTACTGATATACAGCGGCATCTCCATTGATCAGATCAAACAGACAGTAACAGACGTACAATCCAGCACGATGGATACATTGAAGAAGGAAGCAACCAGCATGATGCTTAAGGAGGCTTCCAAAGCGAAATACGTCAAAGGACAGGATGGAGCGTTCACCATCACAAGTCCCAATGTGGAGATTAAAGGCAGAACTCAATCGGATAAAGTCGATGTGACCTTCCGCGGAATTTCACTTGGCGAATGGAAACTCGACAATGAAACGATACGTACGTTTGTCGAACAGGCACAGGAGAACAACAAAACAGCACCAGCATCGTAGTAAAGGGGGAATCGGTACGTGCTGCAGAATTGGCTGGACAGCCTGAAGGAATTGAATGGCATCACGATTATGCTGCTGCTGATTGTAGCTGCTTCATTATTGCAGGGTTGGTCCAGAGGGGCTTCGCGTTCAGCAGGCAGACTCTTTGGGTTCCTGATGGATGGCATTATGGCGGTCATTGGTATTCTGTTGTCGATCGGTTTAACGTTGTGGCTTGCGCCATATGTACAGCAGTGGCTGTCTGAGTATGCTTCAGCCATGCCTAACCGTGAGTTGAACCGGTGGGAACAGATGTATTATACGTTGGTTACGGCGATTGCAGATTTTCCGCTAATGCGGTTCGCTGTATTATTTGTACTTAGCTATGGACTCATCCGACTGATTCTCGGGTTTCTCTCATCATTTATTTTTAGCAGCAGGCAGGGGTCAGCTGAGGAAAGTGCGCCTAAAGGTATGTTTAGTCGGTTGACGGGTGCAGTCATTGGCACGATCATAGGCTCCGTCCGCGGAATGATTGTCATTGCGGTTTTGTTCATGATTGTCAGTCTTTACCCTGGAAGCATGTTCAGCCGATATGTGGAAGCATCCCCGATCTATATGCAAGGGGCCAAATCGGTTATCGAACCGTTGTCTGGCACGTTCATCAAGGACAAGCTACCCGTCTTTACGCAGGCTGTGCAGAAGGAACTGGGCGGCATCCTGCAACGTAAATATGAAGTCATCGACCACAATATTCCGACGGATATTGAATCTGCAGCGAGTGAGATTGTCAAAGGCCAATCGACAGATGAAGCCAAAGCAAAAGCGCTATACGACTGGGTAGGTTCACGTATTCAGTATGACTATGGTAAAGTGGATGACTATGAGCAAAAGGGCATATGGCATGAACAGAATCCACAGAATACATTTGACACACGCAAAGGCGTATGTATTGATTATGCCCGTCTTTATGCCGTGATGGCCCGTTCACAAGGACTTGAAGTCAAAGTGGTTACAGGACTTGGTTATAACGGCCAGGGAGGGTATGGTCCGCATGCGTGGAATGAGGTGTATTTGAGTGATTCCGAGAGCTGGGTTCCGCTTGACCCGACATGGGCAATCAGTGGAGACTGGTTTAATCCTCCGAATTTTGCCGACACCCATCTAAAGGATCAGTCAGCTTAACATTACAACGGACATGGGTCCGGAATATGACGACGTTGCCAGGTTATCATGCCGCGAAGAACCAGTTTGAGCGGTATGCATCAAGTCATGAAAGAGGTAGGATGGATGAAAAAGCATTCCAATGAGAAGGATGAACTTACAGACAAACGGCGCTTTAGTTACCGAATGAACGTATTTTTCTTCGCTTCCTTTGTTATTTTTAGCGTTATTATTGTACGCTTGGCCTTTTTGCAATTTGTGGAAGGGCCTGAACTCAGTCAGGAAGAAGCAAGTAACATTACCAAAGATGTACCACTTCCTCCTGTGAGAGGCACGATCTATGATTCTACAGGTGAGGTGAAGTTGGCTTACTCCAAGCCCATTCAGTCTCTCTACCTGACGCTTTATAAAAACTATGGGGATGTTGATGGGAAACCGAGTCCTAACATAGGAGAAGTACAGGATATTGCAACCCGGTTGCATGATGTGTTTGAACAGTACAAGCTGAAGGATTCAGAGTCACTTACGGTGGAGAAAATTATTGAAGAGATGGACTTGAACTCCCGCAAAGCGAACGGTTTTATGCCGCGTCTGATCAAGAGTGATCTGTCCGAGGAAGAAGTTGCTTATTTCCTACAGCACAAGGACGAGTTCAAAGGTATTCAGATCGTCGAGGAGAGTGTGCGATTCTACGATCCGGATACGGTAGCGGTTCAGACCATCGGTTATCTCAAGAAGTTCAGAAGTTCGAAGTCCTTGAACAAATACAAAGAGGTGGATGAGGCCAATAAAACGCAAACGGATCCGGGCCTGGTGTATACGGAGAATGAATTTGTAGGTTTTGATGGACTGGAGTTGCAATATCAGGATGCACTCCGCGGCAAAAGCGGATATACATCCGTTGATGTTGATTTGCGTAATTTGCCTGAAGGTGTAGCAGGTTCTACCCCGCCGCAGAAAGGTTACGACCTGATTTCCAGCATTAACAAGAACGTTCAGGTGAAAACAGAACAGGCTATTACAGACCAGCTGAGCTGGCTCCATCGGAATCCGGTATCCGGTAAATTGCATCCAAATGCGAAGACGGGATATGCCGTGGCGATGGAAGTGGATTCGGGAAAAATTGTAGCAGCTGCCAGTATGCCTGATTACGACACCAATGTGTGGAAAACAGGCGGTGTAAGTACAGAAGATTATGAAAAAATAAAATATATTTATCAGAATGGTACGATTCGGGGCTTCCCGCCGGATGACTCTGGTAAACGGGCGGAATCTGTTGTGTTGCTCGGTTCAACGATCAAACCACTTAGTGTATTGATCGGTTTGAAAGAAGGTTTCTTCACTACAAATACCGTATATTCGGATAGAGGTTCAACGACCTTTGGTGGAGACAATCGCAGAGTGCAGAACTCATCAGGGCATGTGTATGGTGCAATGTATCCTCGTGATGCGATTCGTCATTCCTCAAACGTGTTTATGATCGACGAGATCGGGAAGAAACTGTATTCGAAGTATGGTGCAGAGGGTGTTGACGTATGGGATAAATATATGGAGCAATTCGGTCTTGGTGTATCTACAGAGGTAGATTTGCCTAATGAGCGGCCTGGTCTCAAAGAATACATGGAAAGCTCCGAGAGTTCCTTGACCAAGTTGGTATATGCCTCCTTTGGTCAGCAAGGAAAATATACAACTATGCAGTTAGCACAGTACACCACAATGCTTGCGAACAAAGGAAAACGGATGGAACCACAACTGGTTAACGAGTTCCGGGATTCGGAAGGCAACGTGGTCAAGAAAGTAAAACCGAAGGTACTGAGCACGGTGGAGTTTAACGACGCCTACTGGAACGAAGTGCAACGAGGCATGGCTACCGAAGTTTCGGCATTTAGCGGCTTCCCTTATGATTTCGCCAGAAAAACAGGAACATCGACGCAACTCGTCGGCGGTAAACTGGTGGATAACGGGGTGTTTATCGCCTATGCCCCACGTAATAATCCAAAGCTTGCTGTCGCTGTAGTTATCCCCGAAGGGGGCTTTGGATCAAGCAGTGCGGCTCCGGTTGCACGTGCGATCTTCGATGCCTATGACGAGGAATTCGGTCTCGACGGTGTACCGAAAAAGGACAAAAATAAAGAATCAGATTCGGAATCAGGCACACAGTGATGTGAGGCATTGGTTACAGAGGGGACCCTTCGTGGGTCCTCTTTTTTGTTTTTACGCGGAGAATGGATCGTAAGAGTGAACTAATTAGTTGCATTAATATGTAACCATATGAGCTGTACCACGTTTATATAAGGGAAGGGTAAACGCGATCCGGAGAACGGGATAACGTTGATATGTCAGTGTTTACATTGAAATCCGTAGATTGGGTAGTGTAACGGTTCTGTTTACGAAAATGTAACCAAATATTGAAAGACGTGACAGCTAACCTTTGGTAGACTTGTATGAGAAAGGATTAAATATGGATTGAACACGTTCACAAGACGGATTAAATATTTTATTTTTATAGAGGAACGGGAGAGGCTTAAAACATGTTTAACCGATTGAGGAAGAAACCCATGACTGAGGAAGATACACCCGTCAACAAGCCTTCCACCGCAAGGCTGAATCTGTTTTTTTTCGCGGCATTTGTCATATTCAGTATCCTTATTTTCAGGTTGGCCTTTGTGCAATTTGTGGAGGGTCCTGAACTGACGTATATGGAAACGAGTCGTAATACCAAAGACATTCCACTCGCACCTGTTCGTGGTCCCATCTATGATGCGACAGGGGAAGTCGCGCTGGCTTATTCCGAACCTGTACAGTCCCTGTATGTGTTGTTGTACGAGGATTATCGGAATGATGAACGTAGACAGGAAGCAGAGGAGCTGGCTCATGATTTGGCGGCTGTGTTTAAGCAGTTTAATCCAGGGGACAAAGAGCAGCCGGACGCGGAAGAGATCATCAAACGATTGGATCTGGATTACCAGAAAACGTTCGGGTATGTGCCAAGATTGGTGAAGTCGGATCTATCGACTAAAGAAATTGCCTTTTTTATGGAGAAAAAAGCAGAATATCCAGGTGTTATGGTGCTGGAAGAAAACATAAGAAAATATGACCCGGATGGCGTAGCGGTTCAGGTTGTCGGTTACACAAGAGAGTTCAAACGGGCACCAGATTCCATTGCCAAATATAAGGCAATCCGCGAGGGGGCAAGTACCCAGCGTGATCCTGGTCTTGTGTACCATGAAGAAGAGAAGGTTGGCTTCGATGGGCTGGAGCTTCAATATCAGGAAGAACTCCGTGGACGAAGCGGATATCAGTCCATTGATATTGACGCACGTAATCTGCCAGATGGGACGATGTTACAAACACCACCGGAGAAAGGCTACAGTCTGGTTTCCACCATTAACAAGGAAATTCAGATGGCTGCACAAGAGGCGATAACGGACGAATTGCGCAGACTTCCCAAGGCAATTACCGGATACGCAGTAGCCATGGAAGTGGATACGGGGAATGTGGTAGCTATGGCAAGTATGCCAGATTATGATCCGAACGATTGGGATTATGACAAAATCAAATATGTATTCCGGAACGGAACCACTGAATCGTTCCCACCGAATGATGCCAAGCCTAGTCGGGCGGAATCCGTTGTACTCCTTGGATCAGTAATCAAGCCGCTAAGTGTGCTTATTGGATTAAAAGAGGGATTATTTACAGCAGGAGAGACCTATCATGATCAGGGATATGCGGTTTTGGGGAAAGACGGGCGACAAGTGAAGAACTCGCATTCTGCGTATAATGGTTCTATTACGGCGAGAAGAGCGATTGAGAAATCCTCCAATGCCTTCATGATTGATATGGTGGGTAAACGTTTGTTACGTAATTATGGCTCAGAGAAAGGCATCGATGTCTGGCACAAACACATGCAGGAATTTGGCTTGGGTGTGTCTACGGGAGTAGATTTACCAAGTGAATACCTGGGTACACTGGAATATAAAAAGGATCATGAATCAGCTCTAACACGTTTGGCATTTGCCTCCTTTGGACAACAAGCCAAGTACACCACGATGCAACTCGCCCAATATACCACGATGCTTGCGAATAAGGGTAAACGGATGGAACCACATCTGGTGAAGGAAATTCGTGACGCGGACGGTAATGTGGTGAAAGAGATCAAACCTAAGGTGCTCAATGAAGTTGATTTTGCCGATGCGCACTGGAATGAAGTGCACAAAGGTATGGTTACCAAAGTAAGTTCATTTGACGGTTTCCCATACGATTATGCACGGAAAACAGGAACATCAGAGCAGGGGACCGGACCGAACAAAAAAGAGAATGGTGTATTTATTGCCTTTGCACCACGAGATAATCCGAAGCTTGCTGTAGCTGTTGTTGTACCGGAAGGTGGATTCGGGTCAGTCAGTGCTTCACCGATTGCACGGAAAATTTTCGATGCATATGATGAAGTGTATGGTCTCGATGGAACGCCGAAAGGTAAGAAAGACGAAGGAAAAGACAAAGAGTAATGCAAAAGAACCTCGCGGAAGTTAGCTCTTTTAACATCGTGACCGAAAGGTTTATGAAGTGAATTAAATATATTTGGACAGGCAGGGGAAATAATCCCTTGCCTTTTTTTTTGGCTTCGGATAAAATTTGCACAAGGGAAACATTATTAGTCTTGATTAAAATTTAATACCTTGTACAACAAAATTAGATGTAGACAAGTATTTTAGGAGAGGGAAAGGGGACGATTGAATTGTTAATGGTGAAAATGAGGAGTATTCAGAGGGGGGTCATTACGCTAGCGGCTCTGGTTCTGGTTATTGTACTTACGGCATGTTCCAGTGATGCAGAGACGAGCAGTGGTGGCAAGTTACAAGTAACCGCTACAACGGGAATGATCGCTGATGTAGCACGTGAGGTAGGCGGGGTATATGTTGATGTTACCGGGCTAATGGGCCCGGGAGTTGATCCCCACTTGTACAAGGCATCCCAAGGTGATATTCGCAAGCTGGAACAAGCAAAAGTCATTTTCTATAATGGACTGCATCTTGAAGGCAAAATGACAGACATTTTGGAGAAAATGTCCTCAAGCAAGCTGGTTACTGCTGTTACAGAGACTATTCCAGTCGAGGAGTTACACTCAGGCAAAGATACAGGCGGCACCGAATATGATCCACACGTCTGGTTTAACGTCAGCCACTGGATGCATGCGGCAGAAGCCGTACGCGATACGCTCGTGGAGGCGGACCCGGGCCATGCGGAAGAGTACAAGGCTCAGGCAGAGGCGTATCTGGCGAAGCTCGAAGCACTGGATGCCGAGGTGCGTGAGAAGATTCTGGAGATTCCGGAAGCAAGCCGGGTATTGGTTACGGCGCATGATGCATTTGGATATTTCGGTCAGGCTTATGGCATGAAAGTGATGGGGCTTCAGGGCATCAGTACAGCAGCCGAATATGGTGCAAAAGATGTTAGCGAACTGCGGGATTATCTCGTGGATAACCATATCAAAGCAGTATTTGTTGAATCGAGTGTACCTGCAAAAGCGATGGAAGCCATCATTGCCGGAGCAGCTCAAAAAGGCCATACGGTCAGCATTGGTGGAGAACTGTTCTCGGATGCCATGGGGGCTGAGGGAACGGAAGAAGGCACATACATCGGTATGATTCGCCACAATGTTGAGACGATTGTAGAAGCCCTGAAATAATGAATCACATGAAGAGAGGAGTTACAGGATTATGGAAGATACAACTTTATTGGAACAAACTCCTAAGAAACTGAACAATAGTCACTTGCAGGGAACGCAGCCAACATCGGCTCCTCTCAGTGTGAGGGATCTGGCCGTTGCGTATCACAAAAAGCCGGTGCTTAGCAGCGTATCCTTCGATATTCCGGAAGGACAGCTCATCGGAATTCTCGGACCAAATGGTGCAGGGAAATCAACACTGATCAAAGCGGTTCTGGGACTGGTACCGAAGATGCATGGTGAGGTACGGATCTTCGGACAATCGTACAGGGAGCAACGTCGCCGCATCGGTTATGTGCCCCAACGGGAATCGGTGGACTGGGATTTCCCTACACATGCGCTCGATGTGGTGATGATGGGACGGTATGGTCATCTGGGCTGGTTCCGTCGTCCGGGGAAAAAGGAGCGGGACTTGGCGGCACACTGCCTGGAGCAAGTAGGCATGGGCGACTACATGTACCGCCAGATCAGTCAGCTGTCCGGTGGACAGCAGCAGCGTGTCTTTCTGGCACGGGCACTGGTGCAGGACGCAGATCTTTATTTCATGGATGAGCCGTTTGCAGGTGTGGATGCTACAACGGAGAAAGCTATCATTTTACTTCTGGAACAGCTGAAGAAAGAAGGAAAGACGGTACTGGTCGTTCACCATGATCTGGCGACAGTCGAGGAATACTTCGACCATGTGCTGCTGCTCAATGGACGACTCGTGGCTGGCGGACCGACAAGCGAAGTATTTGTACCGGATACACTGCAAGAGACGTACGGAGGCCGGATTGCGATGATCGGAAGCCGGACGGAGAAAGGCCAGGTGTAGTGCATGTGGAACTGGATCATTGCCATCTTATCTGACCCCAATACACGTTGGATATTGCTTGGCTGTCTGTTGTTAGGATTCAGTAGCGGAATTATTGGCTCCTTCACCTTTCTTCGTAAACAGAGCCTGATGGGGGACACCCTTGCTCATGCTGCTCTGCCCGGAATCTGTATTGCGTTTATGTTAACGGAAACGAAGTCCGTAGGCTTATTTCTGTTCGGTGCTCTGGTGGCTGGCATTGTGGCTACATTTGGAATTTCGTGGATTACACGTTACTCCCGGATCAAGCAGGATGCGGCGATGGGGATCGTGCTGACCGTATTTTTCGGGGTTGGCGTAGTCATGCTTACGCGCATTCAGCATGGGGCGAGTGGAAGCCAAAGCGGACTCGATAAATATTTGTTTGGACAGGCGGCATCCATGGTCATGACGGATGTCTATGTCATGGGGGGGGTATGTCTCGTGTTACTGATTGCCTGTCTTGCCTGGTTCAAGGAATTTAAGCTGGTGAGTTTTGACCAGGGTTTTGCACGAGGCATGGGTCTGCCAGTTGCCATGCTGGAGCAGCTCATTCTGCTCTTGACGGTGATCGCGGTGGTTGCCGGGATTCAGGCGGTGGGTGTGGTGCTTGTCGCGGCCCTGCTGGTGACTCCGGCTGCAGCGGCACGCTGCTGGACCGACTCCCTTGCACTCATGGTATTATTGGCAGGCATATTTGGTGCATTGAGCGGAGCGACGGGTACCATCTTCAGCACGCTCGTGCCCAATCTGCCGACAGGACCTGTAACGGTTCTTGCGGCTACGGTGCTGTTTGCCGGATCAGCCTTGCTCGCCCCACGTCGTGGATTGTTAGCCCGACGGTTGCGTAGTATTCAGGCAAAGTCCGCATATATGCGTGAAGAGCGAGCTACACTCCAGACTCTCGCCGCACAGCGAAATCAGCAGGAACGGGGGGAAATGTAATGGCAACGTTTTGGATTATCTTGACGGCCGTTTTGGTATCTTCTGCTTGCGCCATTCTGGGTTGTTTTCTGATTCTGCGGCGAATGGCTCTGGTCGGTGATGCGATCAGCCATGCGGTTCTCCCCGGTATTGCGATTGCTTTCCTGTGGAGCGGTTCCAGAGATTCGTTATGGATGCTACTTGGTGCAACAGTGTTTGGATTACTGACGGTGTTCTTCATACAGAGTTTGCAGGCAGGTGGACTGTCGTCTGATGCCTCGATCGGAATTGTGTTCACAGCACTCTTCGCAGTAGGAGTCATTCTGATTAGTCTGAACGCCCAGCATATTGATTTGGATCTGGACTGTGTCTTGTTCGGAGAGATCGCTTATGTACAGTGGGATACGCTAACCCTTGGAGGTACCGATGTCGGTCCGAGGGCAGTCTGGATGCTGGGTATCACTTTGCTAGTCATCCTCGTCGTTATTGGGCTGTTCTACAAACAGTTCAAGCTGTGTGCCTTCGATCCGGCGCTGGCTGCGGCCTGCGGCATTCCAGTAGTGCTGTTCCACTATCTGCTCATGGGACTTGTTTCGATGACGTCCGTAGCTTCATTTGAAAGTGTTGGTTCGATTCTCGTGGTGGGCATGCTGATCGTACCAGCGGCGACGGCTTACCTGCTCACAGATCGTCTGGGCAAAATGATACTGTATGCCGTCCTGATCGGAGCAGCATCTTCGGTTGGAGGTTACATCATGGCATACGCCCTGGATGCTTCCATTGCGGGCTGCATGGTAGCTGTTGCTGGAATTCTGTTTGTTCTTGCACTGCTTCTGTCACCGAAACATGGCATCGTATTCCGTTACGTTCGTCGCAAATTCGCGGCACGTTAATTCATAGAGATTGTTAGCCGCCTGCTTTGCAGGCGGTTTTTTATGATTGGACTGTGAACGAAGAAAAATTCAATAGCAGCCCCTCCTGCTGGAGTGAGCTGCTATTGGGATGCCTAAAGGTGGCAATGAGGTAGATGAATATAACAATCCTTACGGTTTCAAAGGCACCCGATGAACCCCTTGGCTTCCTCCCGGTGCGGTTCCGAGATACACATATTTCCCTTGGTTTACGGCCGTGGTGATGCCATACAATGTTCCTTCTGGATCATGCCAACTACGAATAAGCTCTCCTTCTGGTCCATATTCTGCAACAAGTCCGTGTTTCACCGGGGCACTGGCTCCATTTAACAAGGACTGTGGAACTTTGGACATCGTCGCTGCTAACCAAGGGTGACTATGCATGTAATCGGCAAAAGACAGACGGGTTGTGAATACCCCTACCCAGAAGTGTCCCTCTGCGTCACGGGTGATATTGTCCGGAAACCCAGCCAGATTCTCCGCAAAAATATCAGAGGTGCCTTGTTTGGGACCCTTCAACCAGTACCTGGTCAACTGGTAATGATACGATTCTGCGACTAGCACGAAGTCTTCTTCGGCAGACAGTACCACCCCATTGGCAAAATATAAATCCTTAAGCAGAACGTTCGTCTGTTTGGTCAGTGGATCATATTTCAACAATCGTCCATGCGGTTTATTCTCGGCAATTTCTTTGAACATGACTTTGCCATAGTTAGAGGTATCGGAGAAATAAATAGATCCGTCTTGCGCGATGTCCAGTTCGTTCGCCAGGTAGATCGGCCCCCCATCTACTTCAGTGGTTAGTACTTCGATGTTTCCGTTCGGGTCAATGGACAGGAGCCCTTTCTGAATATCCGCCACAATCAAATTTCCGGCAGCATCAAATTTCAGGCCGTTAGGTGTTCCATGGGTATCAGCGAATACCTCTGCTGGCTGTGCCTTGTCTTCGGCGTCAAAGGTTACTCTGTAGATTTTGCCGTCGGAGTCACCCGTATACAGTCGCCCTTCTTTGTCAAAAGTGATAAATTCCGGGAACTTCGCGCGGCCGGTAACCAATTCAGCGGAGCTAAGTTTGTTGTTCTCTTTCCAGGGACCCTCCTTCTCAAAAGAAGGAGCAGCAGGTGCAGACCAAACAGCGGGTTCTACCGGGGCGGGCATTAGCAGGAATACAACGATTCCCAGCACAATTACCCCTAGCAGAGTCAGGCTCCATTTACGAATTTGTTGACCAGTGGATCGTTTGCGTTGTTTTTGTTCTGTTGACATATTAATCCTCCTTAATACACTGTTTCTTTTGGGGAACAACGTTACCGAAACTCCAAAAAAATATAAAATGAACTCAAGACCATTTTCAGTAACATTGTTTCCTATAAGAATCATAGTAACCAAAAGAAAACGATTGTGTCAAATTCTTTTTTTTATCATGATGACTTCATTGACAACTTTTCTGCTAATGGTTAGAATGCCTGTTAGAAGTCGGAAACGTGATAACTAATTGAAGGTGATCCTTATAAGTAACGAAGACAAGCCCTCACCATCCAAGAGGCGGGCATTAAAAACATATCAGCAAGCTCGCCTGCAAAATACGGAAAATCTCCGTAAGCTTGTGGTTGATGCGGCTGCAACCATTTTGCAGGAAGAAGGTCCGGAGGCTGTTACTGTACGCAGAGTATCGCAAAAGATGGGCTGCTCCACCAAGATCATTTACAGTTTGTTTGTCAATAAAGAGGGCCTGGCCCAGCAGTTGTATCTGGAGGGCTGCAAATTGCTCGCCAAGCGTTTGGAAGAAGTGCCGCCGTCCTCTGACTTCTTGCAGCATTTACTGGATTTGGGGGAAGCCTTCTGGCAGTTTGCGCAGGATTATAGTAGCTACTATAAGCTGATGTTCGGAGGGGCTTTTGCAGAGTTCAAGCCGGATGCAGAGAGTATGCAGGGAACGATGACTGCCATACACCGCTTGCTGATTCTAATTAGCACTGCCCAGAAGCAAGGACAGATTTCGGACCAGGAAGAGACCGAAACTCTTGTTAGTACTATATGGGCATCGCTGCACGGTGTAATCCACCTGTATATGGGCGGGTTCCTTGGTGATGTAAAGGCAGCCCATACCGTATATAAACAAACCATGAATCTGATGTCCCAATCCTTGTTTGCAGTATCCAAGCAAGACAGAGGAGCGGACAGGGGATAATTGGATTTAATCTTGGCTACGGGTTAGGCAGGGAAAACAGGCAGATTGACTAAGGTTAAGCTAAAAGCGGTTCATCTGTAGGAGATGGATCGTTTTTTATTTAGGAAATTATATATTACATAAAATGTAATAACTTCGAAGTGTAATCCTGAGCGGGTTATTTTGTTGCAGGTCGACGATCTGTGGTAAAATGTCGTTAGCTGTGACGTCCGGAGCGTCCGATTTTGCGGATGCCGGGCGATCTTGTTGTGAGTTTAAAATTAGGGAGAAATAGAGAGACAACCTAGGAGGAACTACTGTATGAGTGAATTGAAATACAAATTGCTTGCATTGGATATGGATGGAACATTACTTAACGATAATCATGAAATTACACAGGAGACCGCCAAGTGGATTCAGATTGCCATTCGTCGGGGTGTACATGTGTGCCTTTCTACGGGAAGAGCTGTATTCCATGCGATGCCTTATGCGGTCCAGCTTGGGCTGGAGACACCGATGGTAACCGTTAACGGTAGTGAAGTCTGGAAAGCACCGCATGATCTGCATATGCGTCATCTGATGGATCCGGCATTGATTCGTAAAATGCAGGAGATTGGTGAGAAATATAACAGCTGGTACTGGGCATACTCCGTGGAAGAGCTGTTCAATCGTGATCGCTGGACGGACAATATTGAAGGTCTGGAATGGCTAAAATTCGGCTTTAATACCGAAGTGGATGAAGCTCGTCACCAGATCATGATGGAACTACAACAAATGGGTGGTCTGCAGATGACGAATTCTTCACCTGTTAATATCGAGATCAACCCTGCTGGAATATCCAAAGCCAGTGGTGTAGCTGAGGTTTGCAAACTGCTGGGTATCGAGATGTCCGAAGTTGTTGCTGTCGGAGACAGTCTGAATGATCTGGCTGTCATTGAGGCCGTAGGTCTGGGTGTAGCGATGGGCAATGCGCAGGAGCAGGTCAAGGAAGCGGCTGATCTGATCGTAGCGAGTAACAATGAAGACGGCATTGTTGAAGTGATCCGTGAACATATTTTGAAGGGGGAGTAACCTTTGCTCGCAACCATTGCCTGGATTTTAATTGTGCTGCTGTTTGCAGTGGGGATGGCTGGAACGGTATATCCCATATTGCCTGGTGCTGTAGCGATTTTCTTTGCGTTTCTGGTCTACGGCTGGTTCTTCAGCTTTGATCCGTTTGGTGTGTGGTTCTGGATCATTCAGATTCTGATTGTTGTTGTGTTGTTTGTGGCTGATTATGTCGTCAGCGCATGGGGTGTGAAGAAGTTTGGTGGCTCCAAGTTATCGACCACGCTGAGTACCATTGGTGTTATCATTGGTCCATTTGTCATTCCGGCATTTGGACTGGTACTAGGACCATTTATCGGTGCTTTTATCGGTGAACTGATCGGAGGTTCTTCACCTTCCAAAGCGTCGAAAGTTGGATTTGGTTCCGTCGTGGGGCTATTTACGAGTACTGTGATGAAAATTATTTTGCAAATCGTCATGATTGTTCTCTTTATTATTTGGGTGGTAAGATTCGCCTAAACGTTCAGGATTAGCTTCAACGGGATGCACGTCCGGTGTGGAGGAAAGAAGGGGAATTCGTTTGTCTAAGAAAGAAACATTCATTAGGGGTACGCTCATTCTGGCGGCCGCTGCACTGATCGCAAGAGTACTCGGATTGGTTCAACGGGTGCCGCTTGAGCATATCCTTGGAGATGTCGGTAACGCATCGTTTACGATCTCCAATACGGTATATTTAATGCTGTTAACTGTAGCAACGGCGGGCATACCGAGTACTCTGAGTAAAATGGTATCGGAACGTTATGCGCTCGGACGCGCGGGTGAAGCTCAACAGATCTACCGTGCAGCCCTGATCTTTGCAGCTGTTGCCGGGGTAGTCATGTCTGCTTTATTGTGGTTCGCGGCACCTTATTATGCTACGTATGTCTCCAAAGTACCGGAGTCGGTCAGCGCCATTCGCGCCTTGGCTCCAGCCTTGCTGCTGTTCCCGGCCATTGCGATGATGCGTGGATATTTCCAGGGACGCGGCAACATGACAGCGGGGGGTATTTCACAGATTGTTGAACAGTTCGCCCGTGTAGGTACAGCCATTATCGTGGCTTATGTCATGCTGCAATGGAATTATGATGACCAGACGATTGCTGCGGGAGCCTCATTTGGTGGGGTATTGGGAAGTGTGGGTGCCTTCGGTGTCATGCTGTACTTCACCTTGAAGCTGCGTCGTAGCGACCGTGCTGCCCAATTGAATTACGAGCGTGCAGAGCAGTTACCAATGCGAGGTATCTACAGTGATATCTTCAAGCTGTCTATTCCAATTGTGCTGTCTTCACTTGCGGTTCCAGCCATTAACTTCATCGACTCATCCCTTGTGGTACCACTGCTTAGTGGCCAGATCGGACTCGAAGAAGCGACTGGTGTACTTGCGATCCTGGGTGCGAAAGCCCAAAGTATTGCGGGTATTCCTCCGATTCTGGCTATCGCTTTGAGTCAATCATTGGTGCCTGTCATATCGGCAGCATTTGCCCGCAAGGATGAAGCTCATCTGAAAAGTCAGGTTACACTTGCCTTGCGCATTTCGATTCTGACTGGTATGCCGATTGTCATTGCACTTTGTGCGGCAGCATATTCGGTCAACGGATTGCTGTTTACCAATCTGGATGGAACGCCGATCATTGCCTTGCTGACATTCGGTACCATTTTCCAGATTACGATGATGACCACCAACTCCATTTTACTAGGGGTAGGGAAACCGCGGATTACGATGATCAGTGTCGCAGCAGGAGTTGTGATCAAACTGATCGCAAGTCTGATTCTGGCGCCGATCTTCGGCATTTACGGCATCATTATTGCAACGGCCCTCTGCTTCTTGGTCATCACGTACCTGAATCTGCGGGTCCTTCGTAAAATCGTTGATTTCTCCATCATGGGAGATCGTTGGAAAGGGTTTATCATTACAGTGTTGCTTGCAGCAGGTGTAGGATTTGCAGCGAACTGGATTGGCAATATGATCTTTGGACTCTTCCTGCCAGCACGCGTATCCTTCTTGCTTACCTGCCTTGTGGTTGGTGTGCTTGTTGTGGTGGTGTATCTGGTTCTCATGGTTGTGCTGCGTGTATTGCGCAAGGACGAACTGGGCAGTTACCCACGTATCCTGCAAAAAATTCTTCGTCCACTTATGCGTCTTCAACGTGGAGCTGGGCAAAGAGCTTAAAATGCAAGGAGTACCATTCAAGCATTACTATTTTGTGAAAATAGGATACAAGCTCTGTCTGCTGTTAAGCGGACAGGGCTTTTTGTATAGATAAGGAGAGCTGAGCGACTGAACTTTACATTAGTCCAGCAAGCGAGGATTAGCGGTACATCGGTGTTCACATCATCCGTCTTTGCCTGCTCTATATGATCTTTAGATTAGTGTGTGATGGCTTTAGCATCATGAGCCAGTGCTGTTTTCAGCATGCCATACCGGTGTTCGTGACTCATCTCGAATAGCCATGGACGCCGCGGTGCCGTCAGATAACCGAGGCAATCCCGAGTCTGAAGCCAGTCCTGTCTGGTGATCGGTTCATAAGGCGTGTCTCCCCATACGGAGAGCAGTTCCGGACTATATAATCGTTGCCCTTCTGGAAGCCATTCCTCATCCAGTAACGCCTGAGCGTATAATGTATGTTCACCCGCCTCGTCTTCACGATTGGTAAACAGGCCAGGCCAATATTCAGCGCGCGAGCCACGATGGGGAACCAAACGTGCGAACTCCAACACTTGTGTGTGTACTTGCTCCACGCCAAACAACAGAGCATATAGGCCTTTGCCAAACATGATTCGCTCATCCAACTTGCCAAAATGTTCAATGACGCGTCCTGCGAGTCCTGCTCCTCGTCCAAGAGGGAAGACGATATGATTCAGACCGGCCAGATTATGCAGATGGAATGCGGGTTTGGAAAGTACTTCTTTTTGAAAATAAGGATGCTGCACGACTCGGCTCTCGATATAGTTCTGCTCATTAATAATTAATGCCACACTTAGCAGTGAACTGCATCGTTCCAGCCAAAAGCGTTCCCAAAACGGCGTCATAAACGCCGATACGTGAAAGTGCGACAAGAGATGGAAACAGCTTCGTCCGATGCGACGGCTGTTCATATACAGCAGAAGCTGGGGATATGCATCCTGGAAAATGAGTGCATTGCATCGCTCCAGCAGCCGATACATACGCTCGCGATCGCTTTGATTCTGCAGATTATGCATCAAGTCACTCTGAAGATCTGTCATGTGATATCCGCCGTTGCGAGAGACCATATGGGCCAGCAGTGCCCAATGCAGTTCGGGATATTGCTCATAACATTCCAGATAGGCTGCCGTGCGGGTGATATTACTCCGATTGTGCTCCTGGGTCAGTGTCTTAATCTCTTCCAGAATGATGCAATCTTCTTCACAGACGAGTGCGCTTTGAACCTGGTCCGTGCGTGCAAAAGATTTGCTGCTGGCAGGTAACAAACGCTCCACCTCAGACTGTAAGGCAGCTGCCGTATCGGTATCCCACTCGATGTCACGCAAAGGGTGACGAAGCTGTGCTGAAGCTTGCCATGCAGCCTGTTTGCCACGCCATATTTCCCGGGCAGCACCCGGAATGGAACGAACCATCTGCAGGAGGGACCCGTGATGTTGTTCGCTGGAAGAATCGGTTCTGGTGGAAGTCATGATGTGACATCCTTTCATGATGTTCTGGGTTTAATTTCACAGACCATGTGGTTATTCTAAGTATGCGCTGATTATTTGACTTCCACTCGCCAATTTGCTTCACTTAGGGTAAGACAAGGTACAGAAAGGGAGATGAACCGAATGGAACAGATTACTTCCAAACCGGCTTTTGATGTAGCCATCCAATCCCCACGTTTGACGATTGCCGTATTCAAGGCAGACTGGTGTGGTGACTGCAAATACA
This sequence comes from Paenibacillus sp. SRL342, assembly GCF_984798905.1. Taxonomy (NCBI): domain Bacteria; kingdom Bacillati; phylum Bacillota; class Bacilli; order Caryophanales; family Paenibacillaceae; genus Paenibacillus; species Paenibacillus sp. SRL342. The sequence continues at coordinate 5,852,794 of NZ_OZ481790.1, read as the reverse complement.
TCGATCCGTTTATGCCTGAGGTTGAAGAGAAATATGCACGTGAACTGACTTTGATTGAGGTCGATGTGGATCAGGTTGGAACTGTTAGTGAAGAACAGAATATTCTTGGCATCCCAAGCTTTGTGGCGTATACAGATGGCCGCGAACTGGTACGGTATGTGAACAAGCTGCGCAAGTCGAGAGAAGAGATTGAGCAGTTCCTGGATCGCGCAGTTGAGGTGTACAACACGATCCATAAATAATGTTATATAAGTTTGATAAATTTACATAGACACTCCGATGACAGAATAACCTTCCGATCGCTGTTATCTCCAGATTTCTTTGATCCCTTTTATAAAGGGGGAAATCTGGGGATAAAGGCGAACGCTTCGCTTCTTCTGGTTATTTCTGTCCTCTCCGCTATTGTGTAAATGTTTCATTGAACTTATATAAAAGTATGAGAGGTTCATGTTGTAAAAGGGTATAATACAAAGAACGCCATTTCTCTTGAAATAGGGAAATGGCGTTTGTGTGTTCGACTTGTTCTATATAAGAAACGTTTCTGTACATATCACCAATGACCTGTGGGTCATTATTTCACCAGACGTTAACATTTTGTCACAAAGCGCGACGTCAATGAACATTTTATCCGGTATAATGAATTTAGTTGTGAAATAAGTGTCAAAGTACCGAAACAAGCGGAGAATATTCTTCGCCATCTTAAACCAACAGCGGGTGAGAAAAAATTGAAACACTTAACTTTGTTTAAATGGTTAACCGTATTAACCTGTCTTGTCATGTTTCTGGCCACTTTTGGTGGAGGCATTGTAACCAAAACGGAATCGGGCCTTGGCTGCGGAACGGAATGGCCTTTATGTAACGGAAAACTCGTTCCCGCACATACTGTGGCTTCACTCATTGAATATTCCCATCGCGCTGTAAGTGCACTGGCTGGACTGTTGTCCATTGCCTCGTTTGTGGCTTTTCTGCGATTCGGCAAGTCACGCCGTGACCTGCAATTGTTTTCTTTCTTAACTCTGGTATTTGTTATCGTCCAGGGAATCATGGGGGCTTTTGCCGTCGTCTTCTCCCAATCTTCAGCAGTCATGGCACTGCATTTCGGCTTTGCACTGATTGCTTTTGCCAGTTCCCTAATGATGGCGCTGGGCATAAGGCAGGAGGCCAAAGATGGTGGATTGGAGCGCCTGAATAAATACCCTCGGGTCACTAAAAAATTCAGGAATCTGGTCTGGTTCTCCACCATTTACACATATCTCGTGGTATACACGGGTGCATTTGTGAGCCACACGGATTCTGCCGGCGGATGTTCCGGATTTCCGCTCTGTAACGGGCAGATTATTCCTGAGCTTTCAGGTGGGGTAGCGGTTGCTTTTGCTCACCGTGCAGCAGCTGCGTCGCTCGTGATTGTTATCGCAATCCTGGGTCACTTCGCTTACCGTAATCATCCGGACAACAAGGAAATGCGTACTCTTGGTGTGGTATCCGTTGTTCTTATTCTGATGCAAGTAGTCATTGGTATTTTCATGATGGTGACAATGAACCGTCCGGAAGTATACATGTTCGTAGCTCTTGCTCATATGCTGGATATTGCCCTATTGTTCGGAATCTTAACGTATATGAGTTTCCTGGTGTACAAGCTGCATCGCCCGGTTAATCGATTCTAAGACATAGCTCCATTCTTTTGGGCTAAACATGAAAGTCCACCACCCAGTGATGTACATCATTGGACAGGTGGACTTTGTTTGATGTCAGTGGGATCAGGGCAACCTATGGCATGCAGCAATTACACGGAATGGATGATGTTTTACGTTTACGGTGATGAATTCTTGTTGATTTGGAAAAGAGGAGGTTAGATATGCTACGAACGTTGTTGGGGGAAAAGCCACGTATAAACGAAGGTAAATTGAAGGCAGCGATGGACGCAATGGCGCATACGCTTGAGCTATTTCAGCGACAAATGCATGTAGACCATGATCCCACGCATGACTATCGAAAGCTGTATGTGTGGACGCAGGGACTCATCTCCTCACTGGATGAACTGGAGCAAAGCTGTTTCGCTGCTGCTCATTTTCGCAAAAAGGTCGTTGCAGGTTCAACGAACGATATGACGCCGACTGAAAAAGCCGAGTATGCCCGATATGTGTATTTCTACAAAGATGGCTTTATCCGCTGCTTTGCCATTCTGGATAAAGTGGGCACGGTATTAAATGAAATATTCCAGCTGAATACTTCCAATACCAAAGCGCATTTTTCTTATTTTACGGTGTTAAGGCAGTTCGATTATGCGAGGGAGCATCATGATCTTGCGTTGCAATTAATACAGATCAAGGACTCTTATCGTGAACCGATGAGCAAGCTGCGCAAACGACGTAATATGGAAATTCACTACATGAACTCTGAAATGCATGATGACCTGTGGCAGTTACATCAGACCCTGCAAGGTAAAGTGAAATTGGAGGATCTGAATCAGCATGTGCAGGAAATGCGTCAGGGCGTGGATATGGTCTGTGAAACGTTAACAGCCTCTTATAGTTATATCAACAAAATATGGAAAAGAAATAATTCCCTTTGACAAATCGGAATACTTGGAATATACTGAGTTTCAATTAGAATGTTACAGTGACAAAGATTGAACTGATATTTCAAAAGTTACGTTCACATTATAAAGCATAAACTACATGAACTTATAAAATCCTACAACAACATATTTCTTATCGAGAGCGGCGGAGGGACAGGCCCGATGAAGCCCGGCAACCGATTTGTAACGACATGATACATGTATCATTCGTTATAGATGTTAGGTGCTAATTCCTACAAAATGGTGCGAGACACGATTTTGGCAGATGAGAAGGTATATTCTTTCACGTAAAGAGCCCTCTTTGTATCTGCAAAGGGCTCTTTTTTTGTACTTTAAGGGGAGTTTTCCTTTAGATCGGGTAAAGATACATGTAGGTGGTTGGAAAGGGGCAAGTGCGATTGATTGAATTAAAAGGTTTAACGAAAACGTACGGCAAAGGGGCAAAATCTACAACAGCGTTGTCCGAGCTGAATTTAAGCATCCAAAAGGGCGAAATCTACGGAGTGATTGGCCATTCCGGAGCGGGCAAAAGCACATTGATTCGCTGTATTAATTTGCTGGAACGGCCTACGGAGGGTGAGGTATGGGTCGACGGAATCAACCTTACTGAACTAAGAAAAACCGAATTGCAGCAACAGAGACGCAAGATCGGGATGATTTTTCAACACTTTAATCTGTTATCTTCGGCAACGGTATATGACAATGTAGCTTTTCCACTAAAGCTTGTGAATACACCCAAGGAAGCCATTGATCGCAAAGTGAAGGAAATGCTTGCACTGGTTGGTCTGGAGCACCACAGCAGCAAATATCCGGCTCAATTATCGGGTGGCCAGAAACAACGTGTAGGGATTGCGAGAGCACTTGCAAGTGACCCAAATGTTCTTCTCTGTGATGAGGCTACTTCGGCACTTGATCCGCAGACGACAAATTCAATCCTTAAGTTATTACTCGACATTAATGAAAAGTACAACCTTACGATTGTGCTGATCACACATGAGATGCATGTCATTCAGAACATCTGTGACAAGGTGGCTGTCATTCATCAAGGTGGCATTGTGGAACAAGGACCTGTAACAGACGTGTTCCTGAAGCCGCAGCATGCGATTACGCGGGACTTCATGATGCGTGACCATGAAGCTGGACTTGCTCTGGAAGAGACCGCTCTGGCAAATGCAGGCGTTGAATTGCAGGCAGGTGCTGCTTCCAAACTTGTGAAGATATCATTTCTGGGTAACAAAACGTATGAAGCGATTTTGTCTAGAACGGTACGTAAAACAGGCGTGGATTTTGCCATCCTGCAAGGTACAATCTCTACGATCAAACAGGTTCCTTATGGGCAACTGACCGTTCGGTTCGAGGGTGATTCAAATGCGATTGATCGGACGATATCAGAATTAACCGCTGAGGGACTTGATGTGGAGGTGCTTCGTTAGATGGATTTTTCAACCGTACGTTGGGAAGAGGTTGGCAAAGCTTCCATAGAGACACTGCAAATTTTGGGTGTATCAGGCTTGTTTACCGTTATCTTAGGTTTACCGCTCGGAGTACTGCTATTCATGACAGCCCGATCTGCTTCGATTAAGTCACGGGCAGTGTACACTATACTATCCCTGATTGTGAATATTTTGCGCTCAGTCCCATTTATCATATTGATTGTTGCTCTTATTCCATTCACTCGTATACTCGTCGGTACAGCTACGGGGGTGCTTGGTGTTATACCACCTTTGGTTATTTCGGCAGCTCCTTACTTCGCTCGTTTGGTGGAGACGACGTTGCGAGAAGTTGATCGTGGTGTCATTGAAGCGGCACAGTCGATGGGTGCATCGACCGGACAGATTGTAAGACGGGTATTACTGCCTGAGGCACTGCCTGGACTGCTTGCTGGTATAACGATCACCATTGTTACGCTCGTCTCCTATACGGCGATGGCGGGCATGGTTGGCGGTGGAGGTCTGGGAACACTGGCAATCAACTATGGATACTTCCGTTATCAAAATGAAATTATGATCATATCCGTAGTGTCGATGATCATTCTAGTGCAAATTCTCCAGATGGCTGGAGATCGCTTGGTTACATTTTTCACCAGGAAATAACACATAGATAACATGATGGATATGCATTAATGCAGATGCCACATGACAAAAATGATTAGAGAAGGGGTTTTACACATGAAAAAATGGTCTTTTGCTCTACTTAGTCTTATGTTGATTGCGGTTCTCGCAGCTTGCGGAAACAACAAGGACGCCGATAGCGGCGCAGACAATTCAGCAGGTGCACCTCGTACAGTTGAATTGAAAGTTGGAGCTTCACCTACACCACACGCAGAGATTCTGGAAAGCATCAAGCCTGAACTGGAAGCACAAGGTATCCGTCTGCAAGTTGTCACGTTCAATGACTATGTTCAACCCAATCAGCAACTTGCTGACAAAAAATTGGATGCAAACTTCTTCCAGCACCAGCCTTATCTGGACACAGAGAATAAAGAACGTGGATTCAACCTCGTTTCTGTAACACCTGTTCATGTTGAACCTTTTGGTGGATACTCCAAAAAGATTAAGTCTTTGGATGAATTGGCAGACGGCGCAAAAGTAGCAATTCCAAATGACCCATCCAATGGTGGACGTGCACTGTTGTTGCTTGCGAAGGAAGGTATCATTACGCTGAAAGACAACACAAATATTACATCTACGATTCAAGATATCACAGCCAATCCGAAGAACCTGGATATCATCGAGCTGGATGCAGCCATGATGCCTCGTCAATTGGATGAAGCGGATCTGGTATTTATCAACGCTAACTATGCGCTCGAAGCGAACCTGAATCCGGCGAATGATGCTTTGCTGATCGAAGATCTGCAAGGTAACCCATACGCAAACATCCTCGTTTCCCGTGAGGACAACAAGGATGCAGATGCAATCCAAAAACTGGCTGCTGCTTTGCACTCCGAAGAAGTAAAAACATTCATCAAAGAACGTTATAAAGGTGCAGTTGAACCTGCAACTGAATAATTCACGATATGTATGATATGATGTGAAGCTATTAAGAATAAGCCGTATATCTCTTCTGAAGAGATATACGGCTTATTTTATGTTTCCTAATCTGTGCTGACGTGGGGATCAACATAAGTCAGAGCTTTTCCGGTTTATCCACGTCAGATTGATGTCCAGATTGGCGGTAATAGGATAATTCATTTTGATCAGCATGCTGCTGTTCATCTGCTTCTTGCAGGTACGTCCTCTCGGAGGGAGAGAGTTTCTCTTCTTCTCCGTGTGAGCTTTTGATCTTGTATCTGATCCAACCGATCAGCCCAAGGACGACAACGAGGATCAACGCCCATCCTTTTTTGATCAAAAGAAGAGCACTGAATTTCTGGGAAGCTGTGTATCCGATCCCGCCCATCAGAAGACTGTTGAGCCCTATGGTGGATGTTTTGTCAGTCGAAGCATTGTACTCCTCGTAGGTGTATCCTGCATTGATGCTAAGCTTATGAAGTACGGTTTCCTCGAATGCCTGACGGCTCTGTTGAAAGTTGGCCGTATCTGTAACCAGAATGGCTGTGACGTACCCTTCGCGTGTCAGGAGTTTTACATTGTAATTGACCATGGATTGCTGATCAGCATTCTTGAAACCAAGGGAGTAAACCAACTGATGTTTGGTACTGTCATATGCCGGTTCGATTTCCCACCCCGTTATGTACGTTCTATATTCAGGATCAAGTTCTCTGTTATCTTCTTCTGTGCCTCGGATATAACTGCTTAACAGTTCTTCAGCACTCAAATTCTGATCGTCATCATGAATATGATCTGTTTTCACGTATTCAAACACAACATACCACGAGCCGAATTCACTATTGCTGGTTAGGCTTCCGATTTCGTTCCCATTAGGTTTTCCATCACTGTTAAGTATCGAGCGTTGGGTATTGGGCTTATCCAGATAGGAATGGCTTTCAGGGACTTCCAGGGTGGCCTTACCGTCCAGAGAGACAGATGCTGGTCCAGTAATCCAATCATACTCATCAGGTGCTTGTTCAGTCTCATTTGCGGCTGATACCTGTAAGGCACTAAAGACTGTGAATAAACTCAACATTAAAAGTGTAAGAAATGCTATCCATCTTTTGTTCTTCATATTCATGTAGAGGTCCTTTCGGGTTATATCCTCGACAGTACCATAGGTGTTTGTTTTCAATCAAGATATATTTGGAATTAAAGGTGGATAATCCCTTGTGGATAAGTGAGTTGTAGGAGGACGATAAATCTTTTATACTGGATAGTGACTGCTCTTTGAAGAGGGGGATGAACGTGAAGGGAAAGATTGCCCTCATAACGGGAAGTGCCAAAGGTCTTGGTAAAATGACGGCCCTCAGTCTGGCAGATCAAGGGTGTCATATTGCCCTTAACTATGTACACAGTAGAACAGAAGCTGAGGCTTTAAAGGCTCAGATTATAGCCAAGGGTGTGCGGTGCATTGCCATCCAGGCTGATATATCCAAGGTGGAAGATATCTCTTCATTGGTTGAGCAGGTGGAAGGCAACCTGGGCAGCATTGATATTTTGGTGAATAACGCGGGTCCATTTGTCCGTGAACGACGATTATTTGCGGATTATTCTGAAGCTGAGGTCCAGATGCTTGTGCAGGGAAATCTGTTGGGACCGATGGTACTGGATCAGCGTGTATTGCCAGAGATGAGACGCAAGCAATGGGGACGCATTATCCATTTTGGCTTCAGTCATGCTGGAGAAGCAAGATCTTGGCCTCATCGCGCCGTATATGCGGCTGCCAAGGTGGGTCTGGTATCTTTTACAAAGACACTCGCGGTTGAAGAAGCCCCGTATGGAATTACGGTTAACATGGTATGTCCAGGTGACATTCGTGGTGCGAACAAAGAGAAAACGATTGATGAAATGGCAGGCATCACCGATGTCGAAACGCCAAGAGGGCGACCAGGCAGCGGTGAAGATATTGCACGAGTGATTACGTATCTGTGCCTGGATCATTCCGATTTTATAACAGGCAACATTATGGATGTATCTGGAGGACTTGATCCGATTCGTCCAACCATACAGCGCGAGGATACTTAAAAGGTGAATTGAAGGATTGTTCGTGGAAACCCGTCAAAGGGACAGATGAAATGGACTCTCTGCATATGCACACAAAAAAAGAGCCCTCCGCTTCATGCGAAGCGAAAGGCTCTTGAGGTTTATTTCGTGAAGGATTGATTAGAATACTTGTACGACTTCTTGTACACCCTCTACTTCTTCGAGAAGGGCACGTTCAATCCCGGCTTTTAAGGTAATGGTGGAGCTTGGGCAACTGCCGCAGGCACCGACCAGTTTCAGCTTAATGATGCCGTCCTCCACGTCGACCAGTTCCACGTCACCGCCATCGCGCTGCAGGAACGGACGAAGTTTATCAAGCACATCAGATACCTCATCATACATGGTGCTTTGTGCGTTTTCGCTCATATTGTTCAACTCCTTTCCTTCCTATATTATATTACAAATGGCCACAAATTAAAATGGTCAAACAAAGCAGGTGAACCTAAATGAGACCGATTATTGAATTTTGTGCCAATAATATGCATTTTGGCACAGATGAAGTCATGGATCAACTGGAAGAAAATCCAGACTATGACGTGATTGAATACGGCTGCCTCACCAACTGCGGCCAATGTTCCATGACTCCATTTGCACTGGTGAATGGTGAAGTTGTCATCACGGACAAAGTGGAAGATCTATATAACGCCATTCTGGCCAAAATTGCCGAAGCCGATGTCTGGGACGAGCTCGATCTCGACTAACCGAGATGGCGCTTGGACATCCAGAGCACACCACTTTTCAAAATACGAGGTACACGTCCCATCATGGACGTTTTGCCCATCAGCCCAAACCCAGACTTCTTGCCGAGAGCACCCAGTGTGCCACGAAGCTTGAGTGGATGTGGATTGGGCTTTTCGCCTTTCCAGAGGGCATGCTGAATATGGGCGATCTGCTCACCCTGTACTTCCGCAGCTTGACCGCTAGGTGCATAAGGTACACTGGCACAGTCACCAACGACATACACATCGGTATATTCCGGGATTTGGTAGTATTCATTCAGGACGACACGTCCTTGAGGGTCTTTGGTCACGTCCAGATCCTGTACCACTTTTACGGGCTGAATGCCTGCAGTCCACACGACAGCATCCGTTAGAATCTGTTCATCCCGGTTATAGATAGCATTAGGTTCAACACGTGAAATGGCGATATGCCCGCGTGTCTCTACCTGATGTTCGTTGAACCATTCATGCACATACACGGATAGACGTTGCGGGAAAGCGGATAATACACGTTCACCACGATCCAAAATGCTGATGTTTAGATCCGGTCTGCTCTCACGAAGTTCGGCTGCCATCTCGACACCACTTAGTCCACCGCCTACGATATGCACATTGCCATAGGCTTTGACTTCATTAAGGCGAAGGTAGGTCTCGCGTGTTTTGCTAAAGCTCTGAATGGTACAGCTATAATCTTCGGCACCTGGTGTATTGTGGAAACGGTCCGTACAACCAAGTCCAATGACAAGTTTGTCATACACGAGCGGGTCTTGGCCTTCAAATTCAATCTGACGCTGTTCCAGGTCAATCGAAGTAACTTCTCCATAACGGTAAGTGACTTTATCGCTCACTGGAAATTGGATACGCAGGTCATAATCAGATACGGTTCCTGCTGCGAGTGCGTAATATTCGGTCTTTAATCCCTGAAAGGGGCTGCGGTCCACCAAAATAATTTGTGTATCGGATGGAATTTTACCCTCCAGAAGTTCCTTGATGATGGTGAGGCCGCCATAACCGCCTCCAAGAATGACGAAATTTTTCATGACTCGGCTTCCTTTCTGCATCAGTCCCACTGAAATGGGGCTGTAAACTGTGGAGCAGCTATGCAATAACATAGCTGCTCCTTTTGTTTGGTTTTGAATAATTAAAAAGTAGACGTTGAAAATTGAAGATATTATTCAGCAGTTTGCACCACTCGAATTCAAACGTCTCCCTATAATGAAAGCTGCGTTCTGGAGTGGTGCTGGTGCAATATTGGTTGTGATGGAGTTATATCCTATTCGTACACTTGAATTTCATTGTAGAACGTATCACGTTCTACCGGAATACGTCCTGCACCCTTAATGAGCCATATGAGCTCTTTACGTGTAAGGCCTTCAGGAGTGAGTGCACCTGCCGCATGACTAATCCGTTCGCGGACGATTGTGCCGTGTGCATCCGAAGCACCGAATCCAAGGGCAACTTGAGCTAGCTGTGGACCGATATTAATGAAGTATGCTTTGATGTGATCGATGTTATCCAGCATCAGACGGCTGATCGCAATTGTTTTGAGATCCTCATAAGCCGAGTTACGACGCATAATGCTCGCGTTTTTACTTTTTGGCTGCATGGAAAGCGGGATAAAGACCATGAATCCGTTGGTCTCGTCTTGCAATTCACGGATCTGCACCATATGGTTGACCCGGTCCTCATAGGATTCAATCGATCCATACAACATCGTAGTATGTGTACGCATGCCCAGGTTATGAGCAGTACGGTGCACCTCAAGATAACGATCGACGTTCGCTTTGTCTACACGCATTTTTTTGCGATATTCATCCGACAGAATCTCAGCGCCGCCACCAGTCAATGTTTTCAGACCTGCTTTTTGCAGCTCCTGCAGAACTTCCTTAATACTGAGTCCGCTGATGCGGGTGAAGAAATCAATCTCGGCTGCCGTGTAGGCTTTCAGCGTAACATCCGGATATTTCTCGTTTAAAGCACGCAGGGAATCGACATAATACTGAAAAGGAACATGGTTATTATGTCCGCCTACAATATGGAACTCACGCACGCCCGGATGAATATGCTGTTCTACATAATCGATCATTTCCTGACCAGATAATGTATAGGAGCCTTCTTCACCCTGGTCTTTACGGAAATTACAAAAAGCGCAGTGGGCTTCGCATACGTTCGTAAAATAAAGACTCATGTTTTCGATGAAATATACTTTCTTACCATTTTTCCGCAAGTTGGCCTCATTGGCCAGCTGGCCCAAAGTCAGCAGATCATCTGTTTCATACAGATATACGCCGTCTTCTACGTTCAGCCTTACGCCGTTCTGCACTTTCTCAACGATTTCAGCCATTCTTTTGTCTGTGAACGGTGTTACCAATGTAGACATACTGTTTCCTCCTGTTCTTAACCGGATTTGAGTTGTGTGTAGGATCTGTATACAGAACTACATAGCAAAGATGCGGTCAACTGCCGCCTTCTTATATGGACTAACTCTTATTTACCCGGTGCAGCGTGTGCTGCGTACGTAAAGCTAATTTTTTCATTAAAGTGAGTCCTGTGACTCTATATGCATTGGGGACTGCGGACAGTCTCGAAATGTGAAAAAAATTACAACTCTATATATGATCGTCACCTGAATAAGTCATGACAAAATATCGACATTTCAGTGCGACCACCTATTCATTATAAACCTCGTGTCGCGGGGGTTCAATACACTGGGAAGAAAAAGGAGTAGAGGGGGAACGCGGAAAGAGGCAAACATGACTTGAGACCCTTGACGGGGTGGAGTATAATTTAAAGAAGAGTTAATGAAAGGTTGTTCAAAAAGTACGCTTTTGATTACGAAGGATGCCTAGAGGCATCTCAGCGTCGAATATGGGATTCAGCCGAAATGTCCGTTGCTACGTAGTTTTGCCTACGCTCCGCTACTCCATTTCTATCTTCATCCCATCTTCTTGGTACTGAAAAGCGCCCTTTTGAACATGATTTTATATGAAAAAGGAGAGTGACCTGGCATGATTAACATCAGCGAAACGGCTGCTGACAGATTGAAAGAGATGCTTGCACAGCAAGAGACACCTGGTATGTTCCTGCGTCTTGGCGTAGCACCGGGCGGTTGCACCGGATTTTCGTACGCCATGGGCTTTGACGATAAAGAGTCCGATGAGGACTTGTATATGGATATTCAGAGCATGAAGGTTGTAGTCGAGAAGGAAAACCTGAAATACCTGGATGGACTTGAAATTGATTTTGAAGAGTCTGGTATGACGGGTGGTTTCACTATCCATAATCCGAACGCGGTAGCCACTTGTGGTTGTGGATCTTCTTTCCGTACGAAGGAAGACGCGGGCGTACCTGATAAAGATTGTTAAACTGGCGCGGGTTTGAGCGCATTCGGTAACGGATAACGGACGCAAGCATGTAACGGTAGCCTTACCAGTGCAGATTGTGAATTGCGCAGATATTTCGGTAGGTTAACAACCCGGGAAGATGAACGTTATCAATCCTTGAAATGCCATTTCAGGGTTGTGAATCACGACCTCTATGACGTATTAGTCTCGTACTAATTACGTTGTGGAGGTCTTTCTTTTATGGTCCGAAAAAAGGAAGGGTTCCACTCTCAGGCGGAAATCACCACTATTTTTCTAATGTACATAGAAATTCGAATGATATAGATTAAAACAACCACTCAAGGTTTTTCTAATTTCAGTCCTGTTTTCTATAACAATATGTAAGTATCGCTGAAACAAAAAAAGTACTGATTGAAGTTGTAAGTTGCAATCAGTACTTTACATTAGTTAATATGTTGTTCTCCAAAATATTCTTTAGCTAATTAACTTCATTTGAATTATGGCTGCACGATTTTGTCGAGATAATAATTCTGAATCCATCCCCAGGCTTGATATTTGTAACTATAGACATAGAGGTATGTCATCCCTTCTGCAACAACACTTTCCGTTCCGCCATAAACTACATCTCCGTAAACATGCGAACCAATATTTACTCCAGTTGGTGAAGGTGTTTTTCTAAAATTAGAATAGTCATTCACTCTATAGTATGAAGATAGAGCCAGTATGGATACATCTGAATTAGGTAATTCTTGAGTGATAGATGTTGCCTGTGTAGGTTGGATTACTGTATTACTAACATCTTCAGAAGCAAAGACTCCAGAAACAGGGATTAACATCGATGCAACTACGGATGTTGCGATGAATTTTTTTAACATGGCTAAACTCTCCTTTTTTTTGAATAGATTATAATTCGCTAAAATGAGTAAAATCACCGAGTGAGATGAAATAGAGTTATCTCTGATTACAAACAAATGCAAAAGAGTAAACTTAAATTATAAAATCAATTAAACCTCCTTATATTTACTTTTTTTTCTTTTATATCCCATCCCACATATATAATGTAACATATATATGATGGAAAAATATTGTAAAATATGTGTCATTTTTTTCATATAATCTAAGGTTATCTATTCCAGATTAAAATGTCATTTTTATAGTTGTATGTGGAAAACTCTATAACTACGCTCTTTTTCATAGTCTGTAAATGGATAAAACAGGAAAAATATCGAAGTGATTTTATTCATATCTTTATAAATTAGAAGATTGAGTTCAGTTTGTGGGTATCCTTTAATAAGAATACTGTCTGAGCGAGAAGAGTTGACAAACCTAGTTGTAACAACTATAGTTACAATATAAAGTTCAAACATAAACAATATCGATAATTTAAAGGAGAGATCATGATGAACATTGCAATCATTGGTGCAACAGGCAAAGCAGGAAGTGTAATTTTGAAAGAAGCAGCAGACAGAGGGCATAAAGTAACGGCAATCGTTCGTAATGCATCCAAATTGGAAGATAAAAGCCTGAATACGCTGGAGAAAGATGTATTCGATCTTACAGCAGAAGATGTTAAAGCATTCGATGTGGTTGTAAATGCATTTGGTGCACCAGCGGGTAAAGAAAACCTTCATGTGGAAGTAGGACAAGCGTTGATCAACATCCTGAAGGATGCACCAAACACTCGTCTGATCGTTGTGGGTGGAGCAGGAAGCTTGTTCACAGACGAGTCCAAAACATTGCGTGTCTTTGAATCCCCAGGATTCCCTGATGCTTATAAAGCAACTGCAACGAACCAAGGCCAAAACTTGCAGGATCTGCAAGCATCTTCAGGTATTCAATGGACATTCTTGAGCCCGGCTGGATTCTTTAATCCAGAAGGCGTACGCACCGGCCAATATCAAGCAGGCAACGACGTTATTCTCGTGAATAGCGAAGGCAACAGCTACATCAGCTATGCAGACTATGCGATTGCTTTGGTTGATGAGATCGAAAATCCACAACACAAAAACGAGCGCTTTACCGTTGTTGGCGAAGTGAAGTAACACTTTTAGATTATAATATGGAACATACAAACGGACGCCGATCTCAACAGATCAGTGTCCGTTTTTTTTATGTTATCGAAGAGGGATGCTCTGCAATAACGTTAGACAGGTTAGATGAGTATCGTTCAACTTCCAACTACTCCTTTGAATCTATGTTATATTATTCTAAAGATGGGAAGGAAATGTGATTGGGTGAAAACCATCTTCTCTTCATTGGAATTTCTGCGAGTTCAAAAGTATAAGGGAGTGAACAGTTGTGAAGATGTATTCTAAAGGAGTCATACTATTGATATTTGTGGTTTTAATGATTAGTGTATCGAGTGGTTCAGGGTTATCCCAATATACAAACGTTAAAAATACGATGAATCAATTTCACATTACTTCTCTTTATCCGAAAAATAAGAATGGACAGACATATGGTTCTGCCGCATATGCGACTTCTCCAGAAACGGAACCTGATTTAATCTTGGCTACTGGTGTGGATGGTACAGAAGGATATCTGCTGAAAAAAGACATGGATGGCGAGCAACCAAAAACACCTGAAGAAGCTATTGCGATACAGAACAGCAGATCACCAGACGGATGGGATATTCCACTGTATGACAAAGATGGTGAAACCGTAATTGGCGTGTTTCATGTTGGAGGAAAGTGAAAGTAACCAAAATAGGATCAAATGTGATGCTACCATACATAGACGATTCTTTTCTGAATGGCTTCCTACTACAGGATATGAACAGGTCGACGGAATGGAATTTGAAATTACTGGTGGTAAAGATGGACTGAATTTTGTTGAGCTATGGTTTGCTGTAAGAAAAATATCTTAGTTTTATTTCTTTTAGATTAGTCTTGAATGGTAACTTAATAAAGACAAATGGAGCAACCAACTGTGTCCGATTGGTTGCTTCGTTGTTCATTCACCTAACGGCCAGGGGAAATGCAACATTTTTCCTGTTAAAGAGGTCAATAAAGATGTACGAATTAATGTTATGAGAAGAAGGTGGATAAACTGAAGCTTCGTATAATCATGTTGATTTTTTTTATCTCTACCGTGTTTTTTATTTCTGATGTACAAGATGTTAAAGCCTTGTCATGTGCCGAATCGGGAGGTCCCCAAGAACAGTTAGAAATATATGATGGAGCTGTTTATGGTGAAGTAAAGCAAGTAAAGGTCGACTTGAAGCAAGAGGGATTTACGGGGACCAAAGAGAAAATTAGATATATTTTAGTGGAAGTTGAGAGGAGTTGGAATACTGAAGTTGACTCTCAACTAATTATTGCAACTAACTTCACATGGGGATTTGATTTCAAGGAAGGTAACAAATACTTAATATACTTTAGCGAAGTGGATGGTGAATTAAGTAGTAGTCCGTGCAGTTCAACCATCGAAATGAACAATATTAATCAAGCAACTGAACTATTCGGGGAAGGCTTTCCACCAAAACAACAAGTAAACGTAGAACACAAAATGTGGTTTATGTTTGAGCAAGATATTGATTTGTTTATCGTAGGTGTAGTCGTATTTGCGGCGATCTTTATCTTCTTCATGAGAGTAAGAAAGAAAAAACGCAAAGTATAATTTGGTAGCGCTAAACGGGGAATTTTGCTCAAAGAAAAAGTCATTTGAACTAGGCATGGATTCCTGTATGACCTATTACCCCCTTTACTTAAACGAGGATCGAGGCGTATAATCCGTTGAGATATCAGAGCAATAAGAGGGGATACAGTTATGAATAGTGGATTAATCAACGCGATCATTGCGTATATCATGTGGGGAGTTCTCCCGCTGTATTGGAAGTTGTTTGAAAATGTACCAGCAGGTGAGATTTTATCGCACCGGGTTGTCTGGTCATTTGTCTTTATGGGGATTTTCGTTGCCGTCCAACGTCGTTGGAGTGACATGAAGCGCATTCTGGCCAGTCGTTCGACCCTGCTGTCCCTTACCGCGAGTGGGCTGCTAATTGCTATTAACTGGCTTATCTTCATTTGGGCGGTTAACAA
This sequence comes from Paenibacillus sp. SRL342, assembly GCF_984798905.1. Taxonomy (NCBI): domain Bacteria; kingdom Bacillati; phylum Bacillota; class Bacilli; order Caryophanales; family Paenibacillaceae; genus Paenibacillus; species Paenibacillus sp. SRL342. Next base: position 5,837,017 of record NZ_OZ481790.1, on the reverse strand, counting down.
CGGTCATGTCGTTGAGACAAGTCTGGGCTATTATTTGAACCCGTTGCTGAACGTGTTACTGGCGGTTGTCTTTCTTCATGAAAAGCCAAACCGTGGACAGTGGCTCGCGATTGCCATCGCTGGTGTCGCGGTGCTTATCATCGCCATCGACTACGGACGTTTCCCATGGGTAGCGATCTCGCTGGCCGTGTCATTTGGCTTGTACGGTCTGGCTAAGAAAAAGATTAAGCAAGACGCTTCTGTGGGTTTATTTTCGGAGACAGCTGTAGTTCTACCCGTCGCACTGGGCTACTGGATCTACTTAGCCATAGTAGGAAAAGCAACGGCATGGACGTTACCTGCGCCGATGTTCTTCGAACTGCTGCTTTCCGGTGTGGTGACGGCGCTGCCGCTGCTGTTCTTTGCAAGGGCGGCTGCTCGGATGTCGTTGTCCACACTAGGCTTCGTACAGTATATTGGGCCGACAATCATGCTGATCCTGAGTGTGTTTGTGTTCAAGGAAACGGTCTCGCCAGTTCTGCTTGTTGGTTTCGCACTCATCTGGACAGCGCTTATCGTATACGCTGCCGCATCGATACGTGCTACGAGACTCGCTAAGGTAAGCTGAACAGAGGTATCTGAATCGTTATAAATGCCCTTTCTGCCAATGAGGTGGAGAGGGCAATTTTTTGTTTGTTGGGGAGCGATAGGTCGATAAAAACTAAAAAGGAAGGCTGATCAACGTTATGGTAAAATACAGGAGTAGTAATCAAAAATAGTAACTAAAAATAGTAACCAAAAAGAGTAATCGAAAAACGAGGAGGCGACAGATATATGATCGTTAATGACCGTTACCGCAAACATGATCCATTCTTTGTAAAGAATGCTGTAGTTCAGATACTATTTCAGTTTGCAGTTTCAGCGATAATCGGTATTATATATGGGTTCATGATGGTCAACGAAACGATAGGTAGATATATTAATAAACTATTACCAAGCACGGATGGTCCGGATCTTCATTTATATCTGCCCGTTGTGGTTACAGTGTTTATCTACTCGTGTTTAATTCAAAAGAGACAACGGATTTTACTTGAAAAAATCTCATTTAGTTGTCTTCATATTTTGGTTGCCCTGCTAGGCTGTATTTGTTCAGTTGTTGTGTTATTAGTGATCTAATCTAAATCCTACGTATCTACACCTTCAGCCCCATCAACTGCATCAATGACACCGACAGCGAGTGTTGTTACCGCAGCAGCAGCTAAAAGATTCTTGGCACCAAGCTTCACTCTGTCCTTATCTTCCTCTTTCATGCCCACAACAACATCTTTACCGCTGTTATATACATACTTGGCTGATATCGCTACACCTTTTGCAGTATTGGTTACAGCACCTCCAATATCGGCAAGCCCCGCGTCTATGGCGGTATCATCTTTTCGAATTGCACCACTGGCAAGATCATATGTCCCGCTAGCCAGTTGTCCAACGGTTTTGCCTGTATTAATCGTAGCTTTTTCTACGCCGTTCCCGATTTCTTTGATAAAGGGGCTTCCTGCAATTTCACCAACAACCCTCACGCTGCCGCCCAACACTTTCCCAGTAACTTCCCCAGCTAACTGACCGAATCCTTTTAAAAAACTCATCCTTATGCCTCCTCTCCAATTAGAAGTTGATCCTATGTGTTATCTCAATAAACTTATTATATTCATATGTAAGCCAAAAGAACATCAGTCTCCAGCCCGAGTGATGCACCCCTCCTCGATTGATTGCGACACGCTTTAGGAGTGCCCGATCAGGAGCAGCAAGGTAGTGGAGGGGGCGGAATCGATTCTGAAGAAGCGGAGCGTTCGCCTTTATCCCCGGATTTTCCCCTTATCAGGGAATTCATAAAATCTGGGGATAACAGCGAGCATAAGAACGATCCGCCACCGGAACGCCCACCACGCTACCCCCTCAACGCAATCCAACGTAAAAAAAGGCGCTACTCCCACCGGGAACAGCGCCTTCCGCCTTTCGGTACCCTAATAACTTGCCTACACACGGTTTTAGAAGTATCTCAAGGAGCAGCAACGTAGTGGAGGGGGCGGAATCGATTCTGAAGAAGCGGAGCGTTCGCCTTTATCCCCGGATTTTCCCCTTATCAGGGGAATTCATAAAAATCTGGGGATAACAGCGATCATAAGAACGATCCGCCACTGGAACGCCCACCACGCTGCCCACCAATTCACTTCTACCCACCGTACCTAGTCAATAAATCCTTCCATGACAACAGTCGGCATCATATTGGACTGCCATGCGCCTTTGCCGTAGCCGCCGTTGTATCCTGGTGTAGCCTGAGGCTCCCAGTAGAATACACCTTTACCTTTGCCATTAGGCAGATTACGGATTTGGTTTTTCATCGCAGCAACAAAACTTTTACCAGCTGCAGCCTGGTTATTGTCCATGCCAATTTCGGAGATGATGATCTCTTTGCCATAACGGTTAATCATATCCTTGGCGTTATTTACCGTATTTGTCACAGCGGTGTTCCAGCCGGAAGCTGAAGGATAGAGGGACATGGCAATCATGTCAAAGTTAGCTCCGTTATTGATCAAACCACCAATATTCCATACATAGAGGGCGTTATCATCCCCACCTGCCAGATGCACAATCGTTTTGGTGCCGCTGCTCAGGGATTTCACTGCGTTATGGCCTGTGTTCACCAACCACGCATAGTTTTTCATGTTGGTGGATGCTTTGCCATCTTCCCATAACATGCCGTTACTTGTTTCATTCCCGATCTGTACCCAGTCCGGGGTAACGCCTTTGCTTTGCATCGCCGTCATAACTTCACGAGTGTGGTTCCATACCGCATCCATTAGCTGTTGGAACGTATAGTTTTTCCAGGCAGCAGGTTTGGTTTGCTGACCAGGGTCTGCCCAGGAATCGCTGTAGTGCAGGGTAAGCATTACACTCATGCCAGCATTTTTGGCACGTTGTGCGAGTGCAGCCGCACGCTCCTTATTCATGTAACCGTTCCCATAATCATTCGAAGGATTAACGAATACCCGAATGCGAACGGAGTTGATTTGATAGTCTTTTTTCAAAATATCAATGATGTCGCGTTGTACGCCGTTTTTATCTTTCCATTTGTAACCTTGGGCTTCCATTCCGGGAACCCAACTGATGTCGGCTCCTTTGGCGAAACTTGGTGCTGCGCTGGCATGCTGACCTGCGGGCAACATGATGGAGGTGAATAACAAAACAAAAGCCAACATGATGGATGTCTTGAAACCCCTTACATTTTTGAACATTACAAGATGCCTCCTCGGATTTAGGTTGAGTTGCATCCTAATTATAGCCATCCTGGTTTGCTCTACTAAAGGGTCCATTTCCAATATTTTGGGTGTTTTCTCAACCTCTCTACAGAAAAAGAGAAAACAAAAAGCCGTCCGAAGACGGCTTTTCTACCCGTGGCGCTTTTTGAAACATTGATCCGTATCCCGCGCCTCCACCAGACTCTTTTAATTTGAGCTAGTGGATCGGGTAAGGGACACGTTCAACATGACATTAGAAATGTTGACGCACCTCCTTTCCTTGTGGCAAGAGTATACAACACCTTGTTTCGGAAAGCTAGTCTTTTTTACGTATTTAAGCAAAATTATTTTTCAGTCTGGAACATCGTGATATCTCGTGCATAATGGCTCTTTGTTCCGTCATTGTTTCGGATGCGCACACTGTCTTCACTGATCCGCTCCACAATGCCACAACCGACCTCGCAATAGACACCAGCCGGGTCTTCCTGCCACGCGCTTACCATACATTGGGATAGTGCAGCCGTGAAAAACTCTATATTTTTTTGTAATGTTCTAGGTTTGTTGGATTTCATTATATACTCCTTTAATCAACTATATTTGGAATGAGAACAAGCAACCGGACCAAATCACACTGTACTTCACTTTACTCTGTCTATTGACCTTTGTAAAGGGATGGAAAAAGTTGCGGCCATGAGGTATCATTTACATAAATTTTACGTAGCGTTTACACTGCGCTGACGCTTGATGTTGATTACGAATAGTACAATTATATGAGAACTTCTAACCAAGAATAGATATGCAACACATTCGGAGGCCATACATGCATAGAGACGTCAAAACAGGTAACTACGTTAATCGTGATTTGAGTTGGGTTGAATTTAATCGGCGCGTACTTCAGGAGGCCCAGGATCCAACAACGCCTCTGCTGGAACGCATGAGATTTCTCGGCATTGTCGCTAGTAATCTGGACGAGTTCGTCAGTGTAAGGGTGGCGGAGACAAAAGAGAAGATCAAGGCCGGATTCACGCAAAAAGATTTTACAGGATACACGCCTTCGGGATTGTACCGCAGATTGATCAAACGAACCGGGACCATGGTCGCCGAACAGTATAAAACGTATCGTGAACTCATTCGTATACTCGCCAAGAAAGGCGTGAACATTCAGGAATATACAGATCTTAATGTGACACAGCAGCGCGCAATGGACCAGTACTTTCATGAAATTATTTTTCCGGTACTCACACCGATGGCGATTGACCAGAGTCGTCCGTTCCCGCTGGTACACAACAAGTCTGTCTATCTGTCCGTGATGTTACAGAAGGAAGGGGAGCAAGAGGGCGAGCCGTTTATGGCTATTGTTCAGGTACCTTCCAATCTGCCGCGGGTAGTTCAGGCTCCCATTCGGGCGAATAGCAAAAAGAAGACATTCATACTGATTGAAGATCTTATCAAACATCATATCCATACGCTCTTTAGCGGATATATCTCGCTTGCTGCACAGGAATTCCGAGTGACCCGGAATGCGGATCTGTTTATTAATGAAGAAGAAGCGGAAGATCTGCTTGAGGCTATTGAGAAAGAATTGCGCCGCAGACGCCGCGGGGCTCCTGTACGACTGGAAGTCTGCAAGGATTTTCGTCCGGATGCCTTATTGGAATTGCAGGATGAATTCGATATTCAGGACCCGGTATATGAAATTGATGGACCACTTGATCTGAGTTTTCTGGCGGGATTCGTGGACAGTCTGGAAAGTTTCTCACATCTGAAATACAGTCCGGTGAAGCCAGTCTACCCCCTTGAGTTTCTGCCAAGAGAAAGTCATTTTGAGCTGCTGCGCAAACGCGATGTACTGGTGCATCATCCATATGAATCGTTTGAACCGGTCACTGATTTTATACTGGAGGCTTCGGAAGATCCAAGAGTACTGGCCATCAAGATGACATTATATCGGGTCAATGGCGATTCACGCCTTATTCCGGCACTTGCACTTGCCGCTGAGAGTGGTAAGCAGGTCACGGTGGTGGTGGAACTGAAAGCCCGGTTTGATGAAGAGCGCAACATTGCTTGGGCCCGTAAGCTGGAGAAGGCCGGATGTCACGTGGTATATGGACTGGTTGGACTGAAGACCCATGCCAAAATCATTCTCGTCGTACGCAGGGAACAGCAGGGGCTGAGACGTTATGTTCATGTAGGAACCGGTAACTATAATGAGAGTACAGCCAAAGTGTATACGGACGTGGGACTATTCACCTCTAATCCAATTATTGGGGAAGATGCATCCGAATTGTTCAATGAGATTACCGGATACTCCGGTCCGAAGGCATTGCAGGCGTTCCGCGTAGCTCCAGATGGGATGAAGGATGAGCTGTTTGCACTGATTCGAAGAGAAACAGAGCATGCGCTGAAAGGCAAACCTTCCAGAATCATTGCCAAGATCAACTCCTTATCCCATCAGGAAATGATTGATGAATTGTACGAGGCTTCTCAAGCCGGCGTTCAGATCGATCTGATTGTGCGTGGTGTATGTTGTCTGCGTCCAGGGGTGGAGGGACTCAGTGAGAACATTCGGGTCATTAGCATTGTGGATCGCTTCCTGGAGCATTCCCGGTTGTTTTATTTTGAAAACAGCGGCAATCCCGATGTATTCATCTCCAGTGCAGACTGGATGACACGTAACCTGAATCGAAGAATTGAACTGATGTGTCCCGTATTCGATCCAGAGTTGAAAAAGATGCTGGTGGATATTCTTAATCTGTCGCTTATGGATAATGTCAAAGCCAGAGAACTTATGCCTGGTGGCAATTATGTATTTGTAAAAAATGAAAAGCCCCCGCTGAGAAGTCAGACGGAGGCCATGGGTATTATCCCTTGGAAGCCTGCTGAATGGAGTGCGTTAACGTAACTCCCCAGGCTTCCTTCAGATCCTTGACGGCCTCTTCCAGGCCATCAAGTTCCAGTAACGGCTCAGCTGTACAGGTGAATTGCACCTGCAGCGAGTCGTTTTCTTTTGTTGCTTTGATCGCAGCGATGCTCTCAGATCGATTAATGGCTTCGACTACGCGCAGCAGAGAGCCAATTCGATGAGCATGCCGCTCATCCGAGTTTTTCAGAATGTCCCGGTGCTTATTCAGCAGCTGGGGCGTTCTTTTTTTGGGATGATAATCAGCTGCACTGGCACTTAGAATGGTCTCCCGATGAGAAAGTCCATAGATGCTTGCATTCATAATCCAATAGGCCGAATGCTGTGTATAACGGAAATAGTTAATCTGCTTACCTGCCATGTGCAGCATGGAGGATGCATACAGGATTCGGGCATCTGCTTGATCAGGAGGGGTACCTTGTAATGCCGTATACAGGGTAACCATATCCTGATGAATCCGTTGCAGACGTTTCTCTGGAATAGGCGGACCAAAATGGATAAAGTTGCGGATACTGTCCTTCAGCGCGTCTGGAACGACCGGCTGATCTCCAGCCATGTAATCTCGCAATAACCCGTCTCGTAGACCCGCGCCACTAACCACATAACGATCTCCCTGTATTAACTGGAAGATTGTTCGCAGGATCAGTACGCCAGGCACAATGATGTCTGCGCGATCTTTGGCGAGCCCAGGTACCTTTTTGCGTTGTGCTGAGGTGAGATGTGGCAAGGAGCGAGCGATGTTCTCCATCGCTTCCTCACTGATCTCATAATGATGGCTGACAGGCAAAGAATACTGGGTACGCTTTTGTTCCACTTTGGCGAGTGTACGCATTGTGCCGCCAAGTCCGATGAGTGGCAGACCAGGATGCTCACGAATCCAATCCTGTCCACGGAGAGCCTCAATGACTTCGTTGCATAATGCATGTGCATTAGTCTCGGTCCACTGATCTTCGCCCCCGTAACGGGCATGTGAATTCACTGCACCAATGGGGAGGGAGATGCTATGTAACCTTTTCCGATCCCGAAAGACCGTGATCTCTGTGCTGCCACCTCCAATATCCACGACGTAACCGTCTGCCAGATCAATGGATTGAGTGACACCAAGGAACCCATAATAGGCCTCCCGATCTCCCGATACACATTCAATGGTAAGTCCCGTCTCTGTCTCCAGCCATTCAATAATCTCCAGAACATTGCTTGCATTACGAATGGCAGCGGTAGCTGCTGCGCGAATCAGTTTGGTCTGATACGCTTCACAGGTCGCTTTGAATTGACGCAAGATGGTAATGGCTTTATCCAGAGAATGGCGCAGAATGGTTCCATCGGACTCAACAACGCTGCTCAGACGAGCGGCATATTTGTCTTCATGAATGATGCGATAGGCTGCGTCCTGATCCAGTTCATATATAACTAGACGAATGGAGTTCGAGCCGATATCAATAATTCCTAAGGTTTCATTAGTACGTGTCATAAGCATCTCCTTCTACAGAGTTCAACTACCCAAAGTGAAGAAGGGCAGCCATGGCTTCCGGTGAACCCGGCGGTGTGGCAGAGAAGGGCGTAGTTAACATAACAACAATGATAAAGACGATGAAACAGGCAAATATAAGACAACTCACGGCAAAGCCGCGATTACGCTTTTGCATAAACAGTCGAATACCTGTGACAAAGAGAAGTACCGTAACAGCTACCAGAACGATCGACATTGCAAAATAGGCTACGCCATAAAGTGATTTGAAAAATGCTTCCATTTGTTCTTAACGCTCCTTAGATCCTCATATTTAAGCCCTTCCAAGCCATTCCTTAGTAGCATACGACAGATTGACTTGTTTGAAAAGCAAACCGGGCGCTTGTTCCCGTTTCCGCCATCACCCCTGAGACAGGTTACATGGAAAAGGGGCCTTTGCCGTGGACAGACATCCAAGAAAGCAAGGCTTCTGTTGAGTATGTATAAGGAAGGACTATTGTTTCAAGGAAGGAGATCAACCCATGTCGAGACAACTTGCAAGCAAATGGCGGAAGACAGCGGCTCTGATGAAATACCCGATAGCTGCTGTCCATATCCCACAGACCAAGGCATTCAACCCGGGTAATCTGCTGCAAATGCTCAGTCGTTATGGAATGGTGTATGTCAAACCTATTGTCGGTGGTGGAGGTTACGGTGTCATCCGGGTATCGGCGAGCGGTGGGGCTTATCGATACACCCATATGAAAACGACCCGTTCTTTCGCCAGTTTCAGTCAGATGTATCGCTCTCTGGTGCGTGTAAAGGCTAGACGCAGGTACTTGATCCAGCAAGGCATTCATCTGGCAACGATTCAAGGGAGACCTGTTGATTACAGAGTCAAAGTTGTCAAAACCGAACGAGGCTGGGTATTCCGTTCTTTAGTAGGACGACTCGCTCGTCCCGGGCTCTGTGTGACGAATCTGAGCAAGGGTGGCACCATGTTATCAGGAAGGCGAGCTCTTGGTTTATCCCTGCCACATATATCCGGTCGGCACAAACGCCGGGAGATGCGTTCACTTACACTGACGTGTACGTACATTATGGAGAGTCAGTTCCCTGGTGTAGGTCAGCTTGGATTTGATTATGGACTGGATTATTCAGGCAAGATCTGGATTTTGGAAGTAAATACCAGACCCCAATAGAAAATGAATGGGAAAGCTCAAGAAAATCCAAGAAAAACCGATAATATATAGAAGAAAACGTTATGAAAACCGTTTGAAATTTTACATTACCGGGTAATTTACTCGCAACAAGTCTTGAAACTATGAATTTATTCCAAAAAAAATACGCTGATAAACGTTCTGACAGTAGTACAAACTTCCTGTGCATAAATATTGTCCACACTATACACGTTGATTACTCTATATATTTTCCATTTATCAACAAACTATGCACAGGATTTCCACATATCGTTGTGGATAACAAGAACGCTTGTTCTCTATATGAATCTCTGATATGATAGTTTTGAGGAAAAAAAAGGAAAGGTTGTGGCGGGAAATGGCTATGTTATCCGATGAGATGTTGTTGGATTCCTACCATAAAGCGATTGAGTTGAATCTCGAACGAGATTTCATCGCACTGCTGTTGGCAGAAATCCATAAGCGCAAACTGGGTACCGACGTATCTGCCATTCTTCACTAGAGATCCTCATTGCAGGCAATGTTACAGGTTTCCGGACAAGTCCCATAGTGAGACAGGCCATGGCGTGCTCGTCTGACAATGGTGACAGTACATCACATGATTGCAAACGTTTTCGACTTCGTCTGCCGTGTCAGAGGAAGGTTGGAATACGTAGGGGCTGTATGGTCCGGTGTAATCATCCAATTTGCCGCATTCTAACAGTCCCTGAAGGCAGTGGGGGCAAGCCTGCTCCGGTACAACCAGACCGTTACACAGCGGGCATATATAAGACAAGGGTATCCCTCCTGATATGGATTCACTCAGGAGTAAGATACCCTTTTTTGTATCAATATATGTTATTTCAGCAAAACTAGCGTTTCATGTTACTGCTGTGTCCTGGGGACAACTTGGCATCCGGATCGAAGTATACCTTCGCATTGTTGACAGCTGTTGGAGCTTCGCCGAATCCGACAGCGATCAGTTTCAGTTTACCCGGGTATGTTGTGATATCACCGGCAGCGAAGATTCCTGGAATGGATGTTTCCATGCGGGAATCAACAACGATGGAGTTACTATCAATTTCGATTCCCCACTCGGCAATTGGTCCGAGAGAAGAGACAAATCCGAAGTTAACGATCACATCATCTACTTCGATTTCCTGAGTTTCTTTGGTTTTAACATGGGAAAGGGTTACTTTGGTAATCGTGTCATCTCCGTGAAGTTCCGTGATTTCGGTCGGTGTAACGACATTTACCTTGGAATTCATCAGGTTTTCGACACTGTGCTCATGCGCACGGAACTTGTCCCGGCGATGGATCAGCGTCACTTGCTCAGCGATTGGCTCCAGCATGAGTGCCCAGTCTACCGCGGAGTCACCGCCGCCACTGATCAGTACCTTTTTGCCAGCGAAGGCATTCAGATCACTGATGAAGTAGTGCAGGTTGCTCTTCTCGAACTTGGCAGCACCTTCAAGCTCCAGGCGACGTGGTTCGAATGCACCTACACCAGCTGTAATAATGACGGCTTTGGCATGATATTCATTCTCATCCGTCTTCACGATGAAATGTTGTTCATCCTTTTTCTCCACCGATACAACCTTTTCTTCAAGGCGGATGTTCGGGTTAAAATGATTCATTTGCTCAACGAGGTTATTCACCAGTTCCTGAGCTGTTACTTTCGGGAATCCGGCTACATCATAGATGTATTTCTCCGGGTAAAGAGCGGCAAGTTGTCCGCCAAGCTGTGGCATGCTTTCAACCAGTGTAACGGATGCCTGACGCATCCCACCATAAAACGCGGCGAACAGACCCGCAGGGCCTCCACCGATAATAAGTAAATCAGTCATATCATGACTGGAATTTTGTGCAGTCAAGAATCAACAACACCTTTCATATTTTAATAGGTAGTTAACAGAAAGAATGTGCAGGCTACGGATCGTAACCGGCATGGGTGCTGAACTGTCTTTCCTATTATAAACGGTGTACTCAGGGTTGCAAAGTTAGCTACATCACGAATCAGAGAATAATTGATGAAGATCAGATGAGAATAGGATGAAATTGGAAATGAAAGGTTATGAAAAATAACAAAAAAAACCTTGATCTTTACTTGAAATACAGATATCCTTGACCTGTACTATGTGTTTTTTTGTCTAATTTAGAGTCAATATGTAATAAGAAGAGAGATCCCGTGTTTTGTAGAATCTTGTGGTTAATTTCACAACTTAAAACGATAACTTGCATACAAACGGATCAATTTTGATGCAAACGTTTAAATAAATTCGCGAAGTTAACATTTGTCGTCATAATGGGCAAGACCTCATCAATATTTGTAAGTATGTGCATTTTGCATCTCACCCAAGATCGGGCTGATGCAAGTGAAACCGGAAGGGGTATAGACATGAGCAGTATTCCCAAAATCGTCATCCTCGGCGCGGGCTATGGCGGGATTCTGACAGCCCAGCGGCTGCAGAAGGAATTGAACTATAACGAGGCCGATGTCACATTGGTGAACCGGCATGATTATCATTATATTACTACACATCTACATATGCCGGCAGCCGGCACGGATACCATTGAGCATGCAAGAGTGCCCATTTCCAAGCTGATTGATGAGTTCAAGATTGATCTGGTCAAGTCTTCCGTGAAGGAGATTCGTCTGCAGGATCGTAAAATTATTCTGGAGGATGGTACGTTATCCTATGATTATCTGATTATTGGACTAGGCGGTGAGCCTGAGACCTTCGGTATTCCGGGGATGCTCGATCACGCCATGACAATCCGCAGCATTAACTCGGTCAGACTGATTCGTGAACACATCGAATATCAATTTGCGATGTACAAAAACGATAACAAACGAAATCGTATTCGGTTTGTCGTAGGTGGAGCGGGTTTCAGTGGTGTTGAATTCGTAGCTGAACTTGCAGATCGTATTCCACAGCTGTGCAAGGAGTTCGACGTGAATCCGAAACATGTGCACATCTACAATGTAGAGGCAGCGCCTTCGGCCTTGCCTGGATTTGACCCGGAACTGGTAGAGCATGCGATGAATGTGCTCAAGAAGAAGGGCGTTACTTTCAAAATTGGTGTTCCAATCAAGCAATGTCTCCCGGACGGGGTTATTGTGGGTGAGGGTGAAAAGCTCGATGCGGCTACAGTCGTATGGACCGGCGGTATTCGCGGTAACTCACTGCTTGAACAGGCAGGTCTTGAAGTGATGCGAGGACGTGTGAAGGTAGATGATTATCTGCGTGCCCCTGGACATGAGCATGTTTATGTCATTGGTGATAATTCGCTTGTGTTCAATGCCGAAGGACGGCCTTATCCGCCAACAGCCCAGATTGCGATGCAGCAGGGTGTGAACTGCGCCAAGAACGTCGTGGCATCCATTCGCAAGAAACAGCCACAACCTTTTGTATTTACGAGCAAAGGCACAGTTGCTTCATTGGGTAAAGGGGAAGCCATTGCTGTTGTAGGCGGCAAGAAATACAAAGGCTGGAAAGCGGCTCAGTTGAAGAAGCTGGTTGATCTGCGTTATCTGTTCATCATAGGTGGTATTCCGCTAGTCCTGAAGAAAGGGCGGTTTTTTGGATGAGACATTGCAGTGTTCAGGTCCGGGGACTATTAACACGTGAAGAGCTGGATCGATACAACGCCCTGATGCAGGTCGGTGGTTATCTGGAGGAACAGGATCAGTATGATCTGGCCTATATCGTGCAGAAAGAAGTGGATATTCTCATTATGCCTGCGATTGAGCGGCTTAAAGAGAAGGGACGTGACCGTGACCGGGCCACAGCCGAGTTCCTCGAGTCGCTGAAAGCGGTAGATGAAGAGGACGAGGATTAGAGACATAACCTTCCAATCGCTGTTATCCCCAGATTTTTTGATTCCCTTTTGTTAAAGGGAAAATCCGGTGATAGCGTATGCTTCCGATGCAGCTTTCTTTCAGAAAGCTTTTAGGCGAAGTGGATGCTTTCGAAGTAGCTTTCTTTCAGAAAGCTTATAGCTTCACTTTTTTAGGTTTTTTCTGTCCTTTCCGTTTTTATGTAAATAAATAGTTCAAACAATATAGATCTAAATCAAGCTTGAGGTAGTAGAATATTGATAGATAATAAAGCACCGCAGACAATATCCTTAATAGGAGATGTCGCGGTGCTTTATTGTGCTTTGTGCTATTTTTACAGCTTAAGCATGTCTTCCAGTGTTCCTTCGTTCAACAGACTTCCCACATAGAACGAACCGAATTCGCCATAACGGGCGCTAACTTCATCGAAACGCATCTCATAGACGAGTTTCTTGAACTGAAGTGCATCATCCGCAAATAACGTAACGCCCCATTCCCAATCGTCGAAACCGACAGAGCCGGTAATGATCTGTTTCACTTTACCCGCATAGCTGCGGCCAATCATGCCGTGACTACGCATCATGGTGCGACGCTCGTCCATGGACAGCATGTACCAGTTGTCATTCAGCTCACGTTTTTTGTTCATCGGATAGAAGCAGATGTATTGTCGTTGTGGCAGAACAGGTTTCAGACGGGCGATAATATCCGGATTCTGCATCGGGTCTTCGCCTTCTTTGCCAAGGTAGTTGCTCAGTTCCACTACACTGACGTAGGAGTACGATTTGGTTGTGTATTGGGCAAACATCGTTTTGTTAAACGCGTTCTCAACAGCCTTCAGATCTTCCAGCGTTTCACGCAGGTGCATCATGACGAGGTCTGCTTTTTGACCTACAACCGTATATACAACGGTACTTCCTTTGGATGAATCCTCGACTTCTTTCCATTCTTTCCAGAATTCCTGAAGCTCGTCCAGTGCTACAGCGCGTTCTTCATCATCTGCTGCTTTCCAGGCGGCCCAGTTAATCGAGCGAAAATCATGCAGGGCATACCAGCCCTCCAGTGTTGATGCGGCTTCGTTCATTGGTTGTGTTCCTCCTGCAAGGTATATTTCCAAATCCCTATAAGAGGTTGTTCAAAAAGTCCGCTTTTGATTTTGAACACGCACTATAAGGGACGGGTGAGTGCTTTATCGTTTACATTGTATCCCAACATGAAGCAGAAGGGCAAATGAACAGAGTATAAATATAGGGAAATTTGTCCAGAAAGTTCGTTGCTTCGCCACATTTTTTGCGGTACACTAACTACTATCCAGAAGTGAAACCTGAATGTGTGAAAGAAGAGGTGAATGTCGCCCGATGCAATTTATACCTGTGTTGGTATTGATGGTATTATTTTTCGTTATGATGTTTGGTATCGGTTTCATTCTGAACATGCTGATGAAGACCACCTGGTTTCCTTCCTATCTGTTCATCATTGTGATATTGCCTGTTGTCGTGTACTCTCTATGGGATCATTCGTCATCTCTGATGTCACATCTGGGTTCTTTCCAGATTGTAGACTATATGACGGGCATCGCTGGACTGGCTGGTGCGGTAATCAGTGGCTGGACGATTCAGAAGTTACGTTTGGGTGGGTACAGAATGTTTTAGATTGATGGAAAGAGGCAACACATGTGCCACTGTAATCGCGTGAAAGTCTTGTCTTTGTCGTAAACGCTTACGAGTACAAAGGGAAGGCTTTTTTGCTGTTCATTTTTATTAGAAGGATTATTGTAGACTTGTACTTCATATACATTTGGAGAACATTCTCTTTAGATATTCCCTTGTATTCTGCGGCTACAGCTTTTATAGTATTCTAGCGGCTCTCGACATTTTTATTTTAGAATTTGCTAAATTCGGCGAAAACGTGAATGATGTCGACCTAGGACGAAACGGAGCGAGAACAGGCCATCTTTTTACCTGTTTTTGAGCATTTGATGATCTGACATTTATGATAGAATAGATAAACATACTTTTGGGGAGAAGGAGATCAGGCTATGCGCATGAAGAATCTGCACCATTATACTGAACATCATCGCTACTGCGTATACAGGGAGTTTGGACTTAGCGCCCTGGATGACCGTATGCTTACAGGAGCATATCAGCCCATGGTAGGTGCTTTTGCGGTTGGCTTGTATCGGCTGTTGTTTCAGCATCTTCCCGGTGAACAGGTCGGTTATTCGCCGCTTGAACAGCAACGGAGGCTGTTCATGACACTTGGGCTAGAGCCAAGTGAGAAAGGGCGCAAGTATTTGTTAGAGCAGACATCCAAGCTTGAGGCAGTGGGGCTACTTCAGACTTCACGGCTATATATACCGGAAAATGATGATTACATCTACGAATATGAGCTGCAACCGCCGCTCTCTCCGGCAGAGTTTTTCCGGACACAGCATTTGACACTGCTGCTTCGTGACAAGATTGGCAAATTCGCCGTCCTTTCCCTGCGTTCGGGTTTCTCGGCAGTGGAAAATGGGGACGCGCCTTATCCGGCAGCCAATAAAGAGAATATTTCGGTTCCCTTTTACGATATATTTGAATTGAATACCCATGTAATTGATTACGAGTTGGAGCAAGCATTGTCGGAAGTATCAACTACGGCTCAGCGGACAGGCACGAATGATGCAGCGGAAGAAAACAGTTTGAACTATGCCGACATTATTTTGCGTTTCCCGCGGGAGTCGGTCAATCGTCGTCATGTGGAACAATTGCGATTCGATCATGAACAACTAGGCATTGTAAATTATGTCGTGAACAAGTTTAATCTCAGTGTGCAGGATGTATGCCGTCTGCTGGATGAAGATGATATTTTCAGTCCACAGGGCCAGCTGATTCTGGATGATCTTCAGCATAAGGCGAGTATGCAGTTCAGACAGACGAAGAAGCGCCATGAGCAACAGACTGTACAGGCAGCCAAGGTCGTGGCACTGAGACAGCATATGGAGGAGCCTGAACGGAAAGAAGACTCCGGTGAACCACCCGTTGAGCATGGAGTGCAGATGGAATATTACGTCGAAGTGCCTCCACAATTTATGACCAAGTGTGATATTCATCAATATAATATGATGCTGCGCAATGAGCCATACACACGTCTGTTGCAGACATTTTTCCCGGGCGCAGTACCGGACAATCTGATCGATATATTTGAGAAAATTGATCTCAGCTACAAGTTACCTGGCGAAGTCATCAATGTACTGATTCATTATTTGATGGCATTACTTGTATCCGGCGGAGAGCAGCGGATTAACCGTAACTTCGTTGAGGCCATAGCCTCCAACATGTTGCTTAAGCAGGTAAACTCATATGAGAAAGCTGTGCAATATATTCGTGATCAGGCCAAGGTCAAAGGCAAACAGGCTGCTGGTGCAGCTGGAACCCGTACCCGTACATACGGCAAAGGAACCAAAGCCAAACCCGAAATTCCAATTGTACAAGACATAAGCACCGATGGGGACGCCGTATCCGAGGAAGAGTTCGAAGAGATGATGCGATTTGCCCAGCAGATGCAGGCGAGTAAGCAAAAAGGCACTTCTTAAATTTAATAATAAAGACAAAAAAGCGAGTCCCCGATTAATGGAGACTCGCCTTTTTGTTATATAAGTTGAACGAAAGAAACGTATTTTCCGTCCAATCCAATTTATTATTTATTTTGTAGGATATTTATCTAATTTGAACCACTGCTGAAATTCTTTTTTTGTGATTTTTTTACAGGTTTAACTTTTTTGGTTTCTGTATCATATCTGAAAAGAATCCATTGATCTGAAGGATACTCACTAATATAATCCATATTTTTTCCGTTTTTATGCCATAAAATTAAACCGGTGCTAATATAGTTGGTTGTACGAGGGAGATAAACAAAACGGTCTTTCTTAGTGTCGTATATTGCTAACGTGCTTTTCTCCGTATTTCCATAAGAAAATGCAATGATGTCTTCTTTTGGTGACCAATTATATGAGGAAATGGTTTCTACATTTTGTTTACCTGCCGTTTCAAGACGTTCGTTAATAATCGTGTACTTTCCTGTTTTAAGGTTCATGAGAATGAGGTTGCTACCAGCACTTTTTTCTACTTGGATAGCAATCCATTCATTAGATGGAGATTCAGCAACACTAGTTATATCCAATAATTTAACTTCAAAATCTCCTGTTTGTAGGGTGTGCTTTTCTTTACCATGAGTAACTACAATGGTGTCAATTATGTTTTGCTCAAAGTCGGCAGCAGCATCTTGCTTTAAGGTGTTCGCGGTTATCGTGATGTTGTCACCTTTCCAGACAATTTTATTTGAGCCGGTCGTTTTTTTTAACTTAGGTATACTCTGGTATGTCGAAGAGTTCACAGAAGTTGATTTAGCAGCAATTGGAGCTACTGACTTATCAAGAGTATGTAATGAAGCTGATGCAGTTGATAACGTGCCCAGGCTTCCTAAGACAATTACGCTTGATAATAAAACATTGGTGTATTTCATTATTATCTCTCCTTCAATTTTGGGAAGGCGGTTACATGATGTGATTCCCTCCAGATCGTTGTCACATTCCAGAAAACTAGTTAACTTAAAGGCATTACTTCTCTCTGCATGCGGAAAATCAGACAACACTGATACTCTTTCCAATAGCGAAGAACCTAGCAAGTAAACAAGACAAGCCCCACCAATCAACAATACACCAACAAACACAGAAAAACTTATTGAACCAGCAGAGAAAGAAGAAATTAAGGACATCACAGCCACCGATTTTAAAGAAGGACTTTCTATTGACTTCGATAAATATAAAGGCAACTTTTTTGACGAAAAAATTATCTCCAGTTGCCGAGAAAGCAACTGTACAATTAGACAACAAAAGAAGATTTAGATGTATCCATACTAGCCGAAGCGAAGAACTATATTAAAGGTACTGTTAGGGGGGAATAGTTGATGGATTAGTAACGGACAGGTTAGCTGAAGGAGGAGTTTCAAACCTCTCATAGAAGGTCTTTTAACTAGAGGTTCCAAACAAGGTGGTAACGAGTAGAAATGTTAAAAAATGATGAAGAGTTCGAGAGTTTATTATCAAAGAGGAATTCAGGTAAAGTTACATACGGTATAGAATTAAAAAATAATATTGAGAAAGGAAGTATATTGGAGGCATTTTTGAAGCGAATGGGCCATAATTCAGATAAGATAGCCGGTAACTGGAGAATAGTTGACAAAGATTATGCTAAAAAAATTATAGTTTATGTTCTTTCGAAAAACATGACTTATGATATTGATTTGAAGACAAAACCGATGGCAAATGAATTAAGTGAATATTTTTTAGATCAATTTCAGAAAGAAGCCTCATTCTATACAAACGCAAAGTTTGATTCGAAATCTGGTTACTTTAAGCTCTACTCTTGGACAACGATAAATAACTCACAGTGGCATACGTTTGATACGGAAATAGTTGCAATGGACAATATACATATTGGAATTCTATGGGCAACAGACCCTTTATAAGTGGATTTAAGACTGATTAATGATGAGCCAATCTAAATTCATGTTCAACTAACGGGCAGGTTAGTTCCAGTATGTGTTAAAATGAGTTTGTTAGGAGCAGTACCTTCTTATACAGGAGGTTTTTGAAATTGATTTAAGGGAGCGGAATAAAATGGGGGCAGATTTCACAGCTTTCATAGGCCATAAGTTGAATAGAGATAAAATTGAAATATTATGTCATGCACTAAATTCTAGATCATTAAAACACGTTGATGAATTTATTAACTTCCTTCTCCCACATAACTCTAAGGATGAGGATAAGCCTTTTACGGTTCATGAAGGAATTGGTGGCACTTTGGAAATCAGTGGACCTTGCGGGATGGATTTTACATTCTCGGAAAAGGTCTGTTATTTTCATCATTATATAAGATGGAGAAGCTTTCTCCTAGAGGAGGAGCTTCAGCTTTATTTAAAGAAAGTTACTTTCGATTTAGCCCGTTATTTTTCATCAGAATATGCAATTTATGTACCGGACAGTGGAGCAAGAGAGTCAGGGGTTCTAGATTTTATTTGGGAAGATGAAAATAAAGATATCCATTATATAATGAATTGGCTTCTTGGACGTTGCGGAAGACCTAAAGAGAAGATTATTGATATTTTTAAAGAATACGATGATTACTGGGATTCTGAAGGATACTACGTAGACGATTTTAGTGATTTAAAGTAGGGTCTCATCCTCAAACGGGAAACATTAGTTCATGAACGAGAAGGCATAAACGTGATAGGCCGCTGTTTTCAACTAGCGGACTGACAATAAGGATCGTTGCAAAAATGCTAACGATCTTTTTTTTCATACCTTTAGAGACGAGAATCATGATGCCTGATTAAGCTAGAGAGTAGGTAAATGGCAAGGATCGTATGTTGGCAGAACTGTAATATCAGAAGAATTTATGATTTTAATAGGGGATAATGATTACTTATTATTCCAGATATATGCTACTCTCTTTTTATTCCATAGTTTTCTTAACGGAGAAATGGAAATTTAAATGTTGGGGGTAATTGCTTGCTTCTATCCGAACGATTGCCAATTGCAGCAAGTCTGTACCCTGAGGAACCTGCGTTAATGAGACATGGGCAAACTATGAGTTATGGGGAGCTTTACGGTCTGGTTGAAAGACTCAGTCATACCCTGTATGTTGAAGGACTCCGGGCCGGTGATCGCTTTGCCCTTTTAGGTGATCCAGATCCCCAGCTCGTTGTTGCGTTTTATGCAGCAGTTGGGATCGGCGCTATACCACTCGTTCCTTCTCCTATGCTAACAGTACCTGAACTCGCTGCCATATTTCAGGATGCAGAACCACATATGGTTATTCATGATAACCAACATGCTAAAGCAGCTATTGCCACGGTAAAGCTTCTTGGGTATTGTCCAAAACTGTTCACGACAGACGAAGAAGGGACGAAGAGCAGTTCGCTCGCTGCTCTTTTACAGCAGGAACCTGCGTTCTCTCCAAAAGACCATTTCAAACGAAGTGTAGACGATACGGCAGTCCTGATTTATACGGGCGGGACAACTGGTCGGCCAAAAGGGGTAATGCATTCGCATCGTGGTATGGCTGCTTGGAATCAACTTACGCCTTCTGCAGGCTTCGGTCATGATCTCAAGCGTCGTGTGTTAGCGCTCAACTTATCCCATCTGGTGGGTCAGTTCCAGCTGTGGGCGACGATGGCTGCTGGAGGCTGTCTTGTATTTCTAGACGAATACCCGGCGGATGTACACCGCATTATGGAAGCTATTGAACGTGATCAGATTACACAACTCAGCACAGTAGGCCAACTGCTTCGTGATCTTACCCGCGAGGCATCCGTAGGAGGTAGAAACTTGAAGAGCCTGTCACTTATTGGATGCGGAGGATCCATTATTTCCCCGGATACACTACAGGAGGTCGTATCGCAATTTCCTGAAGTTATCATTGTGAACAACTACTCACAAGCGGAATGTGGAATGTCCATAAGCCGCCTTTTTCCTGCTCAGCATATGGGCGATCCTCATCGCCTTCGATCCGTAGGTCGTCCTGCTGACTTGGCTGCCCAAGGTGAGCAGGCCTTCGAAGTTCGGATATTAGATACGGACGGAAGTGAGACAGTTACGGGCGAGGCTGGAGAAATCGTTGTTCGAGGTGCACAGACCATGCTGGGGTATTGGCGCCAGTTGGAGGTTACTGCCGAGACCATGCCCGATGGCTGGATTCGAACTGGGGATGTCGGTTGTCTGGATGCCGAAGGTTACCTTTATGTGTTTGATCGCTTGAAGGATATGGTTATTGTGGGCGGTTCCAATGTGTTCTGTGCCGAAGTGGAGCATGTTATTGTGAGCCATCAGTCGGTGAGCGAGGCGGCCGTAATCGGACATTCTCTTCCTGACGAAGGCGAGGAACTCGTCGCTTTCATAGTGTTACGGGATGGTGACAGTTTGGATCTGACGCGGGTGCGGGCGTTTTGTGAGCCACACCTTGCTCCGTACAAATGGCCGACTCAACTGTTCATTGTGGATACTTTGCCGAGAACAGCCGTGGATAAAATAGACAAAAAGCAGTTGCGCAAGCATCTATCCTCAATTTCATCCGAAGGACTATGCTAACGGGAATGCTGTTTAATAGCTGTTGGGCAGAATATTTATTGTTAGATCAACAAGAACAGCCCTTCAACTTCCTTTCGGAAGTGAAGGGCTGTACGTTTTTATCTCAACTGGTATGCAGGCGGGCGCGAAAATACCTTGTAGTGTTACCTCAAAATCGTAGCGGCCTGATTGCCCGCATAATCCTCAATAACCAGCTTCAAAGAGCTGTTGCTGGATGATGGCGTGAAGGTCAGTTCACTCAGCTTTGTTCTTCCCCGAATGATATACGGGAATTTTTGCGATACGTAAGTGACTCCGAACTCGCGTGCCACCCCATTTTCATATACATAGATCTTATACCAGTCCTCCAGATCCGGGAGGGCTAATGTGTACTTTCCATCTTTTACCGTGACCTTTTCCTTGGCGTATGGTGTAATCTGAAGATCTGCCAGCTGTCCGGTATGGGTTACCGGGTTCTGCCCGCCAATGGCGATGTTCAGCACGTAATGCTCACCGTTGGTCGGAAGTCCGGTCAAGACGGCAGACTGTTTTCCTTTTTTAACCTGAAGTGACTTGGTGAAAGGTTCTTTTGTGTATTCGGCTTGTAGTGTGAGTTGAATAGACTCATTGCCTTTACCTTTGTCTTTATTTTTATCCTTGTCTTTACCGGTATTCTTATCTTTGTCTTTGCCCGAATCTTTTGCTTTTTTCGGGTTTTTCCAGCTTACGATGGCATCGCCATTCTTTTTGAATTTCACATCCATATTCTGAACGGCTGCATTCAGATCGTAAGGCAGGACGGTTGCTTCACTCTCGGTACCATCTGCACCCACCGCACGTATAGACAGTTCACCAGACGGCTGTTTTAGCGATTTGATATAAAAAGTGGAATCATACACGCCGCCTACATAGGCGCCATTTTCATATAAATTGTATTGCTTGACCTCTGAATAGTCCTTCATGTCCCATGCAACAACCAGTTCGTCGGTGTTGGTCAGTGCTTTGGCAATATGGAATCCGGTCGGTGCATCCGGTACAGCCGCTGAACCGTCGGAAATGCGGATCTCGCCAATGTTCATCTGGTAATTCTCAATTGCTTTGCCATTCGGGTCAAAAGATAATCCCATAGCGGCAATGGTTTTGCCTTGATAGGCACTCAAATCCAGCGAAGTTGTCTTCCAG
The DNA here is from genome assembly GCF_984798905.1 of Paenibacillus sp. SRL342. Taxonomy (NCBI): domain Bacteria; kingdom Bacillati; phylum Bacillota; class Bacilli; order Caryophanales; family Paenibacillaceae; genus Paenibacillus; species Paenibacillus sp. SRL342. The sequence continues at coordinate 5,815,073 of NZ_OZ481790.1, read as the reverse complement.
CCTTCTGTATGCTGGCCTGCATTAGGCACATTTACGTTGACCACGTTGGATGGATCATCTTCGAAGATCAACCCAACATGCAGGGAGGAAGCGTCACTAGTCGACGGTTTGTTATACGTCAGTTCCAGTTTCGATTGTCCGTTGACGGACAGGTCGGTCTTGTACAGGCGCAGGAAGTTCTCCGCGTTCAGTGTGCCGTTCACCACGAGAGAGCTGCCGCCATTAAACGCGCCAATGGAGTCATAGTTGTACCTTGCGCCTTTCTCATAAGAGGGACCATAGTCAAAATCAACACTGAGCTTGTCACCTTTACTATCCATCCACCATTGCCAAGTGACAGGGATATCCTGAATGTTGATGTTCGACCATTCTTTATCGTTCGAGACAGCGCCGTCTTCATAATATTTCAGACCGTGGCCCGTATTGAAGCTGGTCGCAAAATTAGAGCCGTTGATAACGGAGCGTTCGGTCAGATACGCAGCGATTCCATCCCAATTTGCACCGGAAGCATACACATCCGACAGATCGGCAGACGCATTACGACGTGCATCTGTCGGATCTTGATTTGGACCAGACCACCACGCACGATCGCGCACAAAGGTCATCCACTGGTACTCATCCTCAGCTCTGTGATTGGTGCTGCCGTCGCCCATCTCTTCATCCAGGGCGTTGTGGGTGAAGTCGGCACCCAATGTCGCGATGCTGTTCATGGGTTGACCGTTCTCATCCAGGTTATGGCGCAGGTCATAGGATTGCTTCCAGCGGCCGAACTTGTCATGTCCACCTTCGACACCAGCAAATACGGTTTCCAATGGATCCAGTCCCAGACTAAGGGCATGATCACGGGAATCGCGGAGCATCTTGTGGTTCCATACATAATTCAGGAAGATGGAATCCGAGACTCTGCCGAGAACGGAATCTTGTACAAAGGGGCTGTTGAGCCCATTGAATTGGTTCTGGTATTGAATTTTGCCTGTTGTATTGATGGTGGAATCATACCACTGAACGTACAGGCCTTTATTTCTTAGATATTTCATGAATTTCTTGTAGGAAGCGATATCCTCAGGGGCTACACCCCGGGCAACCTCTTCCTGATTGAAGAAATATCCATCGTAGTTGTAGTATTCTGCCATCTCGGCCAGTTTCTCGGCCACAGGGAAGTTACCGTTTTCATCCTGGATCAGCATTTGTTTATAGGTTTGTGGTCCACGGTCATTGTCCGAGAAAAAGATGTTAGCAATGGACTTAACGCCGTTCTTGTGGGCTGCATTGGTGTAGGCCGGATTCGGAATGTTCAAAATGCCAAACTCGAAGTATTTCTCCGTCCACTCTTTACTCGGATCGTACAGCTCCTCAGGTACTCCCGCAGAGGCCATGCCGTGCCAATAGCTGTAGTAATCTGTATATTGCCAATAATTAAATAGATACTGGCTGAATTCATTGGTATAAGGTGTGCTATCGAAAAATGCATTGCCGTAATCACCACTCATTGTGAACAGTTGGGTGTCCGGGCTAAGCTCGGGATAAGCTTGGGTGGCGGCGAAGGCTTCATTACGGGGCTGCAAGGGAACATGGGCACGAAGTAAATCGCCATGGATATCACTTTCGGGTGTCCAGTTCAGAATCTGGGCCGAGGTGTATCCGTGTTGATAGGGCTGATTAACCCCTTTGGCACTTTCACCGGTGTAAGGGAGCGTGTCTCCGGCATAAACGGATGATGCAACAACTTGTCCAAGCAGAGCCGTGGTCAGGACCATGGCAGTGACCTTGGGAATGAGGCCTTTTGGTTTGAGTTTGCGTGTCATGCTGTTCCTCCTTCAAGTGGAATGAATGTAAGGTATTCTTTTACACAAAGCTAAACTTATGGTTAACGATAGTGGATGAAAGCGTTTTTAAATAGGGTGAAATTAAAGAAACACAGATATAAACTAAAGAAAAGTTCCAGGTGACAAGTTAATGTCAGAAGCCTGGTGATATAATTCAAGTCAGGAAAACAGCATCGGAGGGAACATGCGAATTGAAAATTGTTAGCGTTTACAATAATTTCTTCAAAAATAATATGTTTATGAAAATGCTCCTGATTTTCTCGATGATATCCATTGTCACGATCATTACATTGTCTTATATCATCTTCCTGTCGGTGTCTGACTCCACGATTCGCCGGGAACTGGCGATCCAGAAAGCGGCGATGGAACATGTGGATCGGTACATTCATCAGCAGTATGAATCGGTACAAAACATGGTGAGGGACATGCATCAGAATGAGGCGCTTTCCGCCAACATTACTTACCTGATGAATCATTCGTACGCTGAATATGTTCAGCACATGACCAATGGATATTACGCCAACCAGGACGACTATTCGGCCGATGTATTGAAACATTTTCAGAACATTATGGATCGCAATTCGCAGATTAATCAACTCATGTTGTATAGCGCCGAGCAGCAGGATCTGTCTACCTTCAATCAACACAAGCAGTTCCGCAAGCTGGACGCGAATGTGGCTCATTCCTATATTCCGGACGTGATGGCGATGGAAACGCCCAATATCAGTGCACCCAACTACTGGATTCGCAAAGAGATTAATCAATGGGACCCTGCGCTCTACTCTATCCGCGTACCAATTAACAATACACAGACTCTTCGGAATCTGGGCCAATTTCTTGTTTTCTTTGACTCAGAAGGAATCGGTAACGCGCTGGATAACTACGAGAGTAATCTCAAGGGAGAAATCGTGGTGTTATCGGCGAAGGGGACAGTGTTATTTGACTCCAACAATCATTATTACGGGAAGAAGTACCCCTACGTGAATGTGGCCGATTCGCTGTTTGATCAGACGGATATGGATTCAATGAAAAAGGAGCAGAACATGTACGTGAACAAGTTTGTCTCCGCGGATCAGGGTTATGTGGTCATTGGTACCGTTCCGGTGGAAGAGATGGCTGAAACCTATGCGGGCATTCGCAATACCATCATCTCGATCAGTATTGTGTGTATTCTGTTTGCCGTGCTGGTTCCGGCGTTTTTCATTATTAACTTTGCCAAACGAACCCGTCGAATTATTCGCTTTACGCAAAAAGTGAAATATGGCAACTTGACGGCTCGCATCGACGACGCACGTGATGATGAACTGGGGCAGATCTCACATAGCTTCAACGACATGCTGGATGAGCTGAATCTGTATATTGAACGGGTCTACAAAGCCGAGATCAAACAGAAGGAGACCGAGCTGGTCGCATTACAGGCGCGCATCAACCCTCATTTTCTCTACAATACGCTTGAAGTGATTCGGATGAGGGCGATATCCCAAGGGGCGAGAGATGTTGGCGAGATGATCTATAGTCTATCCGTATTGTTCAAGAGCCTGGTACAGCAGAAGAAAAATTATACGCTGAAGGATGAGATGGAAGCTTGTCGATTGTATCTGGAGTTATTCCGAATCCGCTACAAGGATATTTTTATATACACGATCCAGATCGACGCTGCTTATTATCAGCACCCTGTGGTCAAACTTTCGCTGCAACCTATCATTGAGAATTATGTTGTACACGGCATTCAGACAGAACGTTCGGATAACCGATTATCGATTGTTGTGGAAGAGACAGATGATGTGGTGCAAGTGGAAGTGAAAGATAATGGCAAAGGCATTGATCCGGCACGCCTGTCGGAAATCCTTGAAGAACTGGAACGTCCTGAAGAGTCTGGTCAGATGTTCGGGCTGCGCAGTGTCCATAGTCGATTGCGCTTCCTGTATGGACCAGAGTTCGGTATCACCATAGAGAGCACCCTCGGAGAAGGAACACGAATCAGGGTGCGTTATCCACATACAGAAGGGACAGGTGTGTAATATGTACAAGGTGTTTATTGTGGACGATGAGCCATTCATCATTGAAGGTTTATACGATATTGTGGATTGGTCTTCATTTGGTATGGAAATTGTGAGCCATGCAGGTAATGGGCAGGCAGCGTTACAAGCGCTCTCCACTCAGCCTGTGGACATTCTGATCACGGATATATCCATGCCACTCATGAATGGTCTTGACCTGATTCGGGAAGCAAGGCGAGTGCAACCTGAGATCAAGGTCATTATCCTGAGTGGTTTTAATGAGTTCGAATATCTGAAGGAAGGCATGCAGCTGGGGATCGAAAACTATCTGCTCAAACCGATTAATGTGGAGGAACTGGAATCCACGCTGAGCAACACGGCGTCCAAGCTGGATCATACGTTATCACCTCAAGCCGATGATGCGTATGGTATCCAGATTCTAAAAGATAACATTCTTCATCGATGGCTTACGGGACAGATTGCAGCTACCGAATTTGAAGAACGTGCCCAGTTTATGAACCTTTCGCTAGATGCACCTTACGTTGCTGTGGCTGTCTTGCGGGACAAAGGGCAGACAGCTGGCATGTTTGAACGCGTTGAGGAAATGCTGAGAGACAAACGCCATTTGAACGTATTTCATGATATCGATGGAGACATCGTCATTATTGCCAATATTCAGGGTACGAGTGACGAGGAACAGGAGCTAATGGATGGCCTTCAGGCATTATCTGATGCGATAACCCTAACCCATCCGGCGGCACGCATTGGAGCAGGCAGATTGATGAAAGGGTTATACCATGCGCCGACCAGTTATGCGGAGGCCAAAAAAGCACTCCAGTATGTGATGATTTATCCCGACCTTAAAGTCATCGACCATGCCATGCTGGAAAGGTGCGGAAATTCAACGGCGACCTTTTTCATTGAATGGAGGGAGTATGCCAAACTCATTCTATCCCGCAATACAGAACAACTTGCCGACCGGATTCGCATGGATTTTGAACAGCATCGCGATGGGCTTACACCTGGGGAGTTACAGAATACCGCATTGGAAGTTGTGATTCGCTTCAAAATGGAACTGGAGAGCATCAAACACTCGGATGAGTCTGCCATATACCAACAAGGGCTTCAACTTGTACTGGACAGTGGCACTTTTGATGAACTCGTGCGGGCACTTCAGCAGGTTGGGTCGCAGACGATCCAATCCCTATTGCAGGATCTGAAGAATCCGATTGTGAACCAGGTGCTTCAGCATATCGACAAACACTACGCAGAAGAGCTTTCCCTGAAGCTGCTGGGTGCCCATTATCATCTTCATCCGGTGTATTTGGGACAATTGTTCCATAAGGAGACCGGGGAGACATTTGCCGAATATATCAACAAATACCGGATTGAACGTGCGAAGGAGCAACTACGTAATTCCAATCTGAAGGTACATGAGATCGCCCGAAATGTAGGGTATTGGGAGACGGGGTATTTCTATAAACAGTTCCGCAAATATGTAGGGATTTCACCGACTGATTTCAAGGTGTTTGGTTAATTCGGTGACGGGTAGATCCAACCATGCGGACAGAGAGCCAAGAGACATATCGGGAACAGGAATGGCATGGATGAAAATCATGGCATACGTTACCCGGCATGTCTCTTTCATGTAAGCGATTTATTTAAATAGGTACAAAATAGATGCCCAAGGACGATTTCTCTTTAATTTGTACCTCGAAAACTTAAGTTTATCTTCTTTTTGTAAATGCTTTCATTCGATAAGGTTAAAGCAGTTAGTAAGTAGAGCCTAAGGGAACACGAAAAGGGAGGATCAAAGAAATGAGTAAACAAAGAAAACGCTTCTCACTCGTTCTTGCATTGTTAATGGCCGTTACACTTGTTCTTAGTGCCTGTGGAGGAAGCAAAGATGCTTCAGAATCCGGGGGAGCTGGAGATGACGCGGTAGAGTTGATCTGGTATACCATCGGTACCCCTCAGAAAGACGTCAATAAAGTGATGGAAGAAGTGAGCAAGTATACCAAAGAGAAAATTAATGCCACGGTAACGATGAAGATGGTTGACTGGGGTGACTACCCGCAGAAGATGCAGGTTAACGTAGCATCCGGTGAGCCAATGGACATTCTGTTCACTTCTTCTGGTGGATTCGATTATGTACAAAATGCTAGAAAAGGTGCATTCCTTGAACTGGATGACCTGCTTGCTGAATACGGTCAGGATCTTACCAAGACCATCGATCCTGCATTCCTAAGCGGTTCCAAGGTAGATGGACACAATTACGGAATTCCAGCCAACAAAGAGTTGCCACAACAAGAGGTATGGCGCTTTAACCAAATGCTGGTTGATAAATACAAGCTGGACATCTCTGGCGTTCGTACGTTAGACAGTCTGGAGCCTCTGCTCAAAACAATTAAGGAAAACGAGGCGAGTGTAACACCATTTGCCATGGATAAAAACTATGTTCCTTACGTGCCTTATGACTATGTCATTCAGAATCTGCCAATGGCAATCAAACTGGATACAACAGACTATAAGCTTGTAAACATACTGGAAACACCTGAAATGAAAGAAGCACTTACCACGATGCACAAATACTACAAGGCTGGTTATGTATCGGCAGAAGCGGCAACAACAGGTTCCACGAACGACCTGACAACATCGGGTAACTGGTTCCTGGATCGTGCACAGACTCAGCCGCTCGCGGACAATCAATGGTCTGCAAGTTACGGTTATCAAGTCGTTTCCACACCTGCAAGTGAAGCAATTATAACAAATACATCTGTACAAGGTTCCATCATGGCCATCTCGGCGAACTCGGAATATCCGGAGAAAGCGATGGAATTCCTGAACCTGCTCAATACAGATCCTGTGCTGCGTAATATGGTGGACTCCGGTATTGAGGGCACACACTACAAAAAAGTGGATGACACACATATGGAAAATCTGCCTGAATCGAAAAACTACGATATGCCTTCATACTCCCTTGGGAACAACATGCTGCTCTATCTGAACAGCAATGACCCGGATAACAAATGGGATGAGTTCAAGAAGTTTAACGCTGAAGGTGTCAATTCCCCGATCCTCAGCTTTAACTTTGATGCAAGCAATGTATCGTCCGAACTGACAGCGGTACAGAACGTGAAAGAGCAATATTGGGCAGCACTGATGACAGGTACACTGGACCCGGCAGCCAATCTGGATCAAGTGATTGAGAAGTTCAATCAAGCCGGACTGGAGAAAGTAATGGCTGAAGCCCAAAGCCAGCTGGATGCCTGGAGAGCGGAAAACAAGTAACAGTACATCGTAAGGATCGGGCGGCTGCTTATCGCGTCCGGTCCTTTTTCATTCAAGCCTGAAGGAGGATATCCACAATGACTACATTTTTGAAAAACCTGATTAGAAACCGAGTCATGCTGCTCATGGTGCTGCCAGGCGCCATCTGGTTCTTCTTCTTCTCCTACTTGCCACTTGTGGGCACAGTGGCTGCTTTCAAAGAATATCGATTCAGCCGTGAAGGGTTCTGGGCAAGTCTGATGAAGAGTGAATGGGTTGGTTGGGACAATTTCAAATTCCTGTTCAGCACAAGTGACGCATGGCTCATTACACGCAACACCCTCTTTTATAACATCGCCATTATCTTCCTGGGACTGGTATTTGCTGTGGCATTGGCAATCCTGCTCTCGGAACTAGTGAATAAACGACTCGCCAAACTGTATCAAACCGGCATGTTTCTGCCGTATTTTCTATCCTGGGTTATCGTTGGTTACTTCGCTTTCAGCTTCTTGAGCATGGACCGCGGGATGTTGAATCAGATTATCGGCTGGTTTGGGATGGAACCGATTCAGTGGTACTCTGAGGCAAAATATTGGCCGTATATTCTGGTATTCGTAGCGTTATGGAAAACCATCGGGTATAGCAGCGTTGTCTATCTGGCTTCCATACTGGGGATTGATAAATCACTCTATGAAGCAGCCATGATTGATGGAGCAAGCAAATGGCAGCAGATTCGTAATATTACGATTCCGTTGCTGTCACCCATCATCACGATTATGACCTTGCTGGCAGTAGGCCGCATTTTCTATGCCGACTTTGGACTGTTCTATCAAGTCCCAAGGGATTCGGGAACGTTATACTCCGTGACCAATGTTATTGATACGTATGTATATCGAGGTTTAAAAACTAGTGGTGAGATCGGCATGAGTACAGCAGCGGGATTGTATCAATCCGTGGTGGGCTTTGTGCTTGTTATTATCTCCAATTATGTTGTTCGCAAAGTAGATAAAGACAGTAGCCTATTCTAGGACAGGGAAAGGAGTGAACCACTATGGCTCAAGCAAGGCTCGTTAAAAAACGCGACTTCCACCACGTATCCAACGGATGGAACGTGATCATGAACATCATCGCCGGTCTATTTGCTCTGATCTGTGTATTTCCTTTTATATTTGTAGTTATCATCTCGTTTACAGACGAGAAAGCACTGGCCCGTGATGGGTATCGTCTGATTCCGGCAGAATGGAGTCTCGCGGCATATCAGTTTGTCTGGCAGAGTGGGGACACGCTGCTGCGGGCGTATGGAGTTACCATTCTGGTGACGGTACTTGGTACCATCATCAGTCTGATTCTCATGTCGCTGTATGCGTATGCGATCTCCCGCAAGAGCTTCAGGTATCGGAGATTTTTCTCCATCTTTGCAATTCTGACCATGCTGTTCAACGGCGGGATGATTCCAACCTATATGGTCGTATCCCAGCTGCTTGGATTGAAAGATACGTTATGGGCACTGATTCTGCCGCTGGCGATGAATGCCTTCTATATTATGATTCTGCGTACATTCTACTCGACTAGTGTACCGGATGCAGTCATTGAATCGGCGAAAATTGATGGCGCTGGTGAGTTCTATACCTTTATGAAAATCGTGGTTCCACTTTCCTTGCCGGGACTGGCAACCATCGGGTTGTTCAGTACACTCGGTTACTGGAATGATTGGTTCAATGCGCTGTTATACATCGATAATCCGAATCTGGTACCACTGCAATCTATGTTAATGCGGATTGAGTCGAGTATCCAATTTATCCAGCAGAACTCTGCTAACAGTTCGATGAGTCTGGCAGCCATGCAGTCCATTCCGCAGGATACGTCCCGAATGGCGATGGTTGTGCTTGCTACGTTGCCGATTATATTCGCTTATCCGTTCTTCCAGCGTTATTTCGTACAGGGTCTGACGGTGGGCGCGGTCAAAGAATAACCGGATCACGTTATAGAATTGGAGAGATGCAGATTGATGACTTATAAGGACCAAAGCAAATCCGTAGAGGAACGGGTACAACACCTGCTTAGCCTGATGACTACGGAAGAAAAGGTAGGTCAACTTACGCAGCCATTTGGCTGGCAGACCTATACGAATGATCAAGGGAACATCACGTTAAACGAATCCTTTAAACAGCAAGTGGAAAATGGGGGCGTCGGCTCCCTCTATGGTGCACTTCGCGCAGATCCGTGGACGGGCGTTACGCTGGAAAATGGACTATCCGCCAGAGAAGGCGCTGAGGCGGTCAATCTGATTCAACGTTATGCAATAGAACATTCCAGACTGGGGATTCCCATTCTGATCGGGGAAGAGTGCTCGCATGGTCATATGGCTATTGACGGAACGGTCTATCCAGTTCCTCTTTTATTGGGGAGCACCTGGAATGTGGATTTGTATCGGGAGATGTGCCAGGCAGTAGCACGAGAGACACGTGCCCAAGGTGGCGCGGTCACCTATTCTCCGGTACTGGATGTTGTGCGTGATCCGCGCTGGGGACGTACGGAGGAATGTTTTGGTGAAGATCCGTTTCTCATTGGAGAACTGGCAGTTGCTTCGGTAGAAGGACTTCAGGGTGGAAGTCTTGACCGTGGAGATACAGTAGCGGCAACGCTGAAACATTTTGTTGGTTATGGCAGCTCGGAAGGTGGACGTAATGCAGGGCCTGTACATATGGGCTGGCGCGAACTGCTGGAAGTGGATCTCTATCCATTCCGCAAAGCGGTGGAAGCTGGCGCTGCGTCGATCATGCCAGCGTACAACGAAATTGATGGCACGCCTTGCACCGTGAATACGGAATTGCTGGAAGATGTTTTGCGTAAGGATTGGGGCTTTGACGGTCTGGTCATTACGGATTGTGGTGCGATCAACATGCTGGCAAGTGGGCATGATGTCGCGGCAGATGGAATGGAAGCTTCCGTACAGGCGATTGAGGCAGGCATCGATATGGAGATGTCCGGTGAGATGTTTGGGCAATATCTGGTGCAGGCGGTGGCAGAAGGCAAGCTTGATGTGCAGGTTCTGGATCAGGCTGCTTCTCGCGTGCTGGCGTTGAAGTTCAGACTGGGCTTATTCGAACAGCCTTATGTGGATGCAGATCGTGCAGCAGAAGTGATTGGCAGTGAAACTCATGTTGAGCTGGCACGCCAGTTGGCAGCGGAAGGTGTTGTACTTCTCAAAAATGAGGCTGACACGCTACCTCTATCGATAGCAGATGTGGGCCAGATTGCCGTGATTGGTCCTAATGCAGACCAGGCTTACAATCAACTGGGCGATTACACATCTCCGCAACCGAAGTCGAAAGTGGCAACGGTACTGGATGGGATTCGCAGTAAGCTGGCTAATCATGTGGATGGGCAAACGGAGAAGAGTTCTGTTGGTGCTTTGACTGGTGACAGCAGTACAGATCAGGTTCTTTATGCACCAGGCTGCCGGATCAAAGGTGATTCGAAAGAAGGATTCGAGCGTGCCCTTGAAGTTGCCAGCCAGGCAGATACAGTCATTATGGTGGTTGGTGGCTCCAGTGCACGTGACTTTGGAGAAGGAACGATCGATCTGAAAACGGGAGCTTCCAATGTGTCCGATAACTCCTGGAATGATATGGAGTGTGGCGAAGGGATCGACCGGATGACGTTGGGTCTTGCCGGAGTACAGTTGGAACTCATTCAGGAGATTCACAAGCTCGGCAAAAAACTTGTCGTTGTTTACATTAATGGTCGTCCCATCACTGAACCTTGGGTGGATGAACATGCCGATGCAATTCTGGAGGCGTGGTATCCGGGCCAAGAGGGCGGGCATGCCATTGCAGATATTTTATTCGGTGATGTGAATCCATCGGGTAAATTGACGATCTCCATTCCGAAGCATGTCGGTCAGTTACCGATCTATTATAACGGCAAACGGTCCCGAGGCAAAAGGTATTTGGAAGAGGATTTGGAGCCACGTTATGCATTTGGATACGGACTGAGTTATACCACATATGAGTACAGCGAACCGAAGCTGAGTTCTTCGTCCATGACAACTGATGATTCAGTTAAGGTATCGGTGAATGTGACCAACACCGGCCGTTATGCAGGTGCAGAAGTTGTACAGATGTATATCTCTGACGTGGTCAGCTCACTAACTCGTCCGGCCAAGGAACTGAAGGGGTTTGCAAAAGTGAACCTGGAGCCAGGAGAGACACAGACCGTGGAATTCCGAATCGGAGCCGAGCAACTGCAGTATATTGGTCGTGATTTGAAGCCTGTCGTTGAACCGGGACAATTCCATATTCATATCGGCAGCAGCGTTAACGATACGCAAATAGCCGAACTGACCGTAAGGGAGGCGTAAGACGTTGGAACGTATCAGACGATTTATTCGCGAGTTGTCCGAACATCAGTGGCTGGAGCAATTACAGCTGCGCAGCTGGGATATTACCCGCGCTTATTATAATGTGCCAGGACAGTATGAGGATCAGGGTGAGTACCCCGAAGGGAAAGATTTTGAGCGTTTTCCGAGCAAACAGGGAACGACTTATTTTTTCAGAACACGTTTGGAGATCCCTGCTACATGGCAGCAAGCAACTTATGGGCTTGTATTTGAGACAGGCGGAGAAGGCTTGCTTCGGGTAAATGGGCACTCTTATCAGGGTCTGGACCGCAATCATACCTACGTCACGCTTGATCCATCCAAAGTTGGAACCAATCCCGAACTGGAGATCGAGATGTTTGATCCGGTACCTGAACCTATAGACCCGTTGAATCAACAGGCGGTTATTCAGCCACCGATCACATCAATTACGAGCCTGCTGGTGAGACCCAATGAAGCGGTTCGTAGTCTGATGTATACCGTCATTATTGTGCGTGATTCGGCTGTGTTGTTACCGGAAAGTGACTTTCGGCGGGTTCGCCTGTTAGAACTGGTATATCGTGCGATGGATCAATTTGTAGGCATGTCAGCAGAAGAGATTGAGCAGGGAGAGGGTATTTGTCAGATTGAGAATAATCTGAAGCATCATGTGCGTGAGATTGGCGGAAACGCGGAAGGTCTGGAGCATATGGTGGGACAGTCCCATATTGATATTGCCTGGCTGTGGCCTGTACGTGAGACGGTACGCAAAACGAGCCGTACCTTCTCCACTGTAGATGCACTCATGAATGAATATCCGGACTATGTTTATTCCCAGAGCCAACCCTTACTATATGCGTTTCTGAAGAAGCATGATCCCGAGCTGTACGCGCGGGTGAAGCAGCGGATTGTAGAAGGCCGCTGGGAACTGGTGGGCGGCATGTGGGTTGAGCCGGATCTGAACATCCCGAGCGGGGAGTCCCTCATTCGCCAGATGTTGTATGGTCAGCGTTTCTATATGGAGGAGTTTGGCAAGACATCACAGATTGAATGGCTGCCGGATACATTCGGGTATTGTGCCTCCCTGCCACAGATTTTGAAGCATGGCAATGTGGAATATTTCATGACAACAAAGCTCGGATGGAACGACACAAATGTGTTTCCATACGATCTCTTCCACTGGGTGGGCATTGACGGCACACCGATCCTGTCTTACCTCAATCATGGTGTTAACGAGCATACGTTGCCGAAGGACATTCATGATCACTGGCAGTCCTACCGTGAGAAAGCGGCTCATCCGGAGCATATGCTTCTATACGGACACGGAGATGGCGGCGGTGGCGTAACACGCGAGATGCTGGAGTATGTGAATCGCGCAGACCTGATGGTTGGACAGCCTGCGAGCCGATATAGCACAGCTGGAGCTTTCTTTGCCGGGATTGAAAAGGAGCAACCTGTACTGCCGAAGTGGCATGGGGATCTGTATCTGGAGTTACATCGGGGAACCTACACGACCCATGCGCGCAATAAGCGTAACAATCGGAAAGCGGAGGTTCTGTATCGTGAAGCCGAGCTGTGGAATACACTTGCTCTTCCAGATATGGAGGCAGATGCAGAAGCTGAAGTGCGTTCAAATCTGCATGACGGCTGGAAATTAATTTTGCTGAATCAATTCCACGATATTATTCCGGGATCGGCGATTACGGAATCCTACGTCACTTCGAATGAAGAATATGTACAGGTATTTGAATTGGGCAGAACCGGACTGGATCAAGGCATTGCAGCATTGACTACGGGTATCAACACAGAGGGACCGGAAGGTTCATTAGCCTATGTTGTATTCAACAGCCTGGGCTGGAAACGGAGTGCAGTTGTTCAATTGGCTGTGCAGGATAGCTTGGATCGCTACGGCATCGATGAAGAAGGTCAGCGCTTGCGGATGGATCGGGAGGATGGCAGCATGTCTATTCTCGTGACAGACATTCCGGCGTTTGGATATAAGACGATTTGGCTGGTACCGGAAAATACAAGGGAAACGAATGTACGGGAAATGACGACCCTTGCCGCACAACCAACCTTTAATGATACATGGGATACCGCCTTTTATCATGTGCAATTCAATGAACGTGGGGAGATCACCCGTCTGTGGGATAAGACCGCGGAGCGTGAGATGTTGAAGCCGGGTGAACGAGGCAATCAGCTTCACTTCTTCCACGATCGTCCAACCCTATGGGATGCATGGGATATCGACAGTCGTTATGAGGAACAGATTGCTGGCGAAGTGGAACTGTTGGAGAAAAAGCTGGTGCTGGCGGGTACAACGAAGGATATCCTGCGTTTCCGCTGGAATCTCCATCAATCGGAAATCACACAAGATATCGTCTTTTATCATGACTCACGGCGAATTGATTTTCAAACACAGGTGAACTGGAACGAAAATCACAAACTTCTGAAAGTTGGCTTCCCGATTGATGTGGTGACCTCCAAGGCCACATTTGAAATTCCATTTGGCGCACTGGAACGTCCAACACATCGCAACACAAGCTGGGAACAAGCGCAGTATGAAGTCTGTGGACATCGCTTCGCAGATGTGTCCGAATATGGATACGGCGTGAGCCTCCTCAATGACTGCAAGTACGGGTACGACGTGCAGGGAAGCACTATTCGTTTGTCCCTACTGCGTGCACCCAAATGGCCGGATCGCACAGCCGATCTGGGAGAACATGAATTCACGTATTCCCTATATCCGCACGACGGAGACTGGAGAACTGCACACACCGTACGTCAGGCAGCTGAGCTGAATCATGAGGTGACGGTACAGCAGGTGAACCAAAAGGGTCAGATACAACAAGAGCAACAGATAGAGCAGGTACAGCAGAGGGAAGAAGTACAGCAAAGCACAGGGACTGGAGTTGATCCAATTGCAGATGCAACTGCAATTGCGGCACCTGTACGTCCAGCAACAGGCTCCTGGATTAACTTTAATAGTAACCATGTTATTCTGGATACCGTCAAAATGGCAGAGGATGGACAAGGCACCGTGCTGCGTTTCTATGAATCCTCAGGCAAACGCGAAGACATCACATTGCAATGGCCACATGCCTTTGAGCAAGCCCATCACTCCAACGCACTCGAAGAACCGGTTCAACCACTGGCCCATACCAATGGCCAGATTACACTATCTTTTAAACCTTATGAAATACAAACCGTGCTACTGCGGTAAACCTTTTTGAAATATTTTTGAGCTATACATGTTCAACTAAAAATTTACACGATAACGGAGAGGACAGAAAGAATTCGAAGAAGCGAAGCGTTCGCCTTTATCCCCAGATTTTACCCTCTAGAAAAGGGAATCAAAAAAATCTGGGGATAACAGCGATCGGAGGATATTTCTGACCGCGCAGTGGTCCCGTGTAAATTTTTTGTTTCATCCTGTATAGCTACACCATTCAATTTGTTTAAGGAGTTGCACTCATCCATGGAACAGTTCAGATTACCCAAAATACCCATGCCGCCTGTTGCTTTGCCACAATCCATTCAGGCCGTGCTCGAAGAAGCGGAACAGAAGCTGGCTCACCGACCGAAGCTGCTTCAATTATTCAAAAACTGCTTCCCCAATACTATCGAAACAACAACCAAGTTGATGGAGGACGGTACCACTTTTGTTATCACGGGAGATATTCCGGCTTCCTGGCTGCGTGATTCCGTGGAGCAGGTAGTACATTACATTCCGTTTGCAAAAGAAGACGAGGACCTGCAACGCATTATTGGCGGGCTGATCAAACGTCATATCCAATATGTTCACATCGATCCGTATGCCAATGCCTTCAATGAGACGGCCAACGACTGGCACTGGAACACCACGGACGAGACCGAGATGTCACCTTGGGTGTGGGAACGCAAATTTGAGATTGATTCATTATGTTTCGTTGTGCGCCTGGCCTATTTATATTGGAAGGAAACCGAGCTAACTGACATTTTCGATTCAAGCTTCAAAGCAGCGATGCGTAAAATCGTTGACCTGTTCAAAGTCGAACAGCATCACATGGAACAATCTCCATATCGCTTCACTCGCAATAACGGTATCCCAACAGATTCCCTGCGCAATCACGGAAAGGGTATGCCAGTCAATTACACGGGTATGATCTGGTCCGGTTTCCGTTCCAGTGATGATGCGTGTGATTTCCACTACAATATCCCTGGCAACATGTTCGCGGTTGTAGCTCTGCGCCAAATGCAGGAGTTTGCCGAGTGGGTGTTCCGGGATATGGAACTTTTGCAGGAATTGAAGGATCTGGAGCAGGACGTGGATCACGGCATTCAGTTGTACGGGATTTATCGTCATCCGGAATTTGGACCGATCTATGCATACGAGACGGACGGTTATGGCAACCACTGTCTCATGGACGATGCCGGTACACCAGGATTGATGTCCATTCCATATCTGGGTTACGTCACAGCGGATGATCCAATCTACCAGAATACCCGCCGCTTCGCTCTGAGCAAAGAGAACCCATTCTATTATGAAGGCAAGGTTGCCAAAGGGATCGGAAGCCCGCACACACCACCAGATTATATCTGGCATATGGGCTTGTCCATGCAGGGACTGACTGCGCAGTCTGCCGAGGAGAAACTGGAGATTATTCGCATGCTTGAAGCGACAGATGCAGATACAGGTTATATGCATGAAGGCTTCCACGCTGATGATCCGACGATTTTTACACGAAAATGGTTTGCATGGTCCAACAGCCTGTTCTCCCAGTTGGTCTATAAATCCATGAAGGATGGCCTGTTATGAGTATCCAACCTAATGATAAAAAGCTGATTATCCTCGCTGACTCTACGTTTCCATTGGATGGTACTTTTCCAACTGAGCAGGCTCTGAATACATGGAAAGCAGTAGAAGAGATCACCGTTGTAAACGCCGAAGAACTCGCAGAGACTTTGAAGACTACAGCAGGTGAAGGATGTCTGGTGAATCTGCATGCACCCTATTTCCCAAAATCCGCCTGGACGGAGATTGCAGCTTACTTGCATCAGGGCGGAAGCCTGATCAGTGTTGGTGGTGCGCCCTTTAAACGTCCGGTTCGATATGAGAATGGGGCATGGGTCGTAGAGTCGGAGCAGACCGCATATCACCAGGAACTCTATATTCATGAGGCACTGAACGTATCTTCTGCCAATGTGCAATCGTACACGTCATCCGAACAGATCCCGCTTCTCACTGGGAAAGAAGGACTGTTTGAGAAGGCAGATACATGGAATCTGGTTCCACATACAACCAAAACAAGTGATCTGCCTCATCAGATGGGTTCATCCGGCCCGATGAGTACTCAGATTTACCCATTACTTCGTGGCATGAGTAAGGATGGACGCAGTGTCGCCGCTCCGGTCGTTCTGTGGGAGAATTCCCGCGGGACTTTCGTTGGTTCACGCTGGATGTTTGTGCATCTGCCGCTGACCACCTCATTCTGGACGCAGGATGGAGCTGACGAGATTGTGAAGTGGGCGCAATTCTGTGCGCAAGGTGTAACCGAGTTATCCCTGAAAACAAATTATGCTTCGTACGAACCAGATGAGCGGGCTGTTCTCACACTGCAAGGCCAGATTTTACAGCGTGCAGGCAATAGACTTACCGAGTCCGAGCTGTGGACGTTTGACATTACGGTCGAGCATGAGGATCGCACAAGTGGCATGAGAGAGAAGGTATGGAGCCATCGATTGGAGATGGAACTTTCCGGTGAGCAGTGTTTCGAACGCATACTTCTCCCGGTTTCCATTGAAAGTGGGCTGTATCGGATCATATGCCACGCGCAGGCACCTGACGGGGAAGTTCGGACCTTGCGTCAAGGCTTCTGGGGACAAGATGCAGCACTGCTGGCAGAAGGAGAAGTGATTAGCCGTAGCAGAGATTATTTTGTAAAAGACGGACGTCCTCTGCCTGTTGTGGGCATGACCTACATGACCTCCGATGTGGCACGGAAATTTCTGTTTTTGCCAAATGCGGATGTCTGGGACCGAGACATGGCTCAGATGGCAAAAGCCGGCATCAACTGGATTCGGACGGGAATCTGGACCGCCTATCGCAACATGATGCAGGTGGACGGACATATGGCAGAGGATGTGCTTCGTGCCATTGATGCATTTATTTTAACGGCGAAACGCCACGGCTTACAGGTTACGTTCACTTTCTTCTCCTTTACACCGGAGACATGGGAAGGCACGAATCCGTATTTGGACCCGCAGAGTGTCGAGGCTCAGAAACGTTTTATCCGCAGCATCGTAAGTCGTCACACGCACACAACGCATGTGGACTGGGATCTGATTAACGAGCCATCGATGTTCGATCCAGTACGTATCTTCTCAGCTGGCCCACGCTCGGCGAGGGATTCGTATGAACAGCAGGCTTTTGTCGAGTGGCTTCAGCAACGTCATGAGACGATTGAAGCGTTGCAGGAGGCATGGAACATGTCGCCGAAGCAGCTCCCCAACTTTGCAGCCGCGGTGATCCCGGAGGCGGAAGAGATTAATTTTGATGTACAGGACATGCACAAGGCCAAAAAAGGAACACGCTGGCTTGATTATTGTCTTTTCTCCATGGAAATGCACAATGTTTGGGCAAGAGAGCTTGTAGGTACGATCAAGGATCTGGTGCCGAATCATCTGGTCACCGTGGGACAGGACGAAGCCCTTGGTGCGCAGCGTCCTTCACCATTCTTCTATGAACGTGAAGTGGACTATACAACGGTGCATTCCTGGTGGTTAAACGATGATCTGATCTGGGATGGCATTTTCGCTAAAACGCCACATAAGCCAAATCTCATTCAGGAGACGGGCATCATGTATGTGGAAACCCCGGATGGACGAGCCAAACGTACGGAAGAAGAGCTTCGTGGCATTCTCGAACGCAAGTACGCCTATGCGTTCTCGACAGGCGGCGCAGGAGCGGTGCAATGGATCTGGAACACCAACTTCTATATGGATAATGCCAATGAGTCTCATATCGGAGCCCTTCGTGCAGATGGTACGGAGAAGCCAGAGGCGGATGTGTCTTATGATTTTGGCCGATTTATGCATGGCATTCGTGATCTCTTTGAAGACCGCGAGCTTGAGGATATTGCAGTGGTGTTCCCGTATTCCAATGACTTCTCCAACCGTGCCCTGGCCTATGATGCCACAACAAAGCTTACTCGTGTGATGTCCTATGATCTGAAATTGCCATTCCGTGCATTATCCGAATATCATCTGGAAGCGCTGGAGCAGCAGCCACCGAAGCTGATTATCGTGCCGAGTCCACACAATATGGACAGCGATGCACTTCAACAATTGCTCACGTTTGCAGAGAAAGAAGGCGCGAGCCTGCTCATCACTGGACCACTGGGGCTGGATGCGTACTGGAAGGCAACTGACCGTGCAGATCATATTGTAGGCAAACGCAGTCTGGGTAACGTACAGCGGGAAGAACTGCTGAATATTAATGGCGTGAATCACCGGGTGACCTATGGACGGCGTCGTATCGCCGAGGTGACAAAGGAGACGTTGCTTCATGGGGATAATGGTACAGCAGATGAAGTACACGTTCTGCCTTTGGGCAAAGGGAAATTAATCTGGACTCCACTGCCGCTTGAGTTAAACGGACGGGACGAGCCACTAGCTGAATTATATCGTTATGCGACTGAGATTTCGGGCATCGAACAGGAGTTGGAATGGATATCTGGCGGAGATATCGCTGGGATCTACGGCCGGCAGCTGAGTTTTCCAAAGGGAAATCTGTATGTATTTGTATCGGAGTTTGCCTTGAACCATGAAGTTCATGTGAGAGATCAACGTACAGGTGTATCGTACTCGTTCCAATTGGAGAAAAATCGTTCCGTGCTGTTTGCCACGGATGCTTCCGGAAAGCTGACTGCGGTGTATCGCCCGGATGAGGTTGAGATTGTACAACAAGACGAAAGAGGTGGGATAACACGATGACTAAGAAAAAGAGAGCACATATTATTTCGCATACCCACTGGGATCGGGAATGGTACTTGCCGTATGAGAAGCATCATATGCGACTCATTCAGCTTGTCGATTCACTGTTGGATCAGCTTGATGAGGGATCGGACTACAAAAGCTTTTATTTAGATGGACAAACGATTATCATCGAAGACTATCTTCAGGTTCGCCCTGAGCAGAAGGAACGACTGGAGAAACATATCCGCAATGGGCGGATTGTGATTGGACCATGGTACATTTTGCAGGATGCGTTTCTGACGAGTGGAGAAGCCAATGTGCGCAACATGCAGGTTGGACATAAGGACGCTAAACGTTACGGCACACCTTCGAAAATTGGTTATTTTCCCGATACATTTGGATTGGTCGGACAGACTCCGCAGCTGATGCAGCAATCAGGCATTGATAATGTGTTCTTTGGTCGTGGTGTGAAGCCTACGGGATTTAATAATACGGTGTCGGATGCCGGATATGAATCAAGCTTCTCGGAGTTGATGTGGGAAGGACCAGACGGATCAAAAGTGCTTGGTGTATTGTTTGCCAACTGGTACTCCAACGGAAATGAAGTTCCGGTAGACGAGGAATCGGCCCGCAAGTTCTGGGAAACCAAGCTTGCAGACGCTGAGAAATATGCATCAACGAATGAGTTGTTGTACATGAACGGATGTGATCACCAGCCGATTCAACGAGACCTGCCAGAAGCCATCCGTATGGCTGAGCAATTATATCCCGATATCGAGTTCATTCACTCCAACTTTCCAGATTATCTGGAAGCTTTGAGAGCATCGTCTGAACATGAGTTGTCCACGGTCAAAGGTGAACTGCGCAGTCAGCGTACTGATGGCTTGGGAACTCTGGTGAACACGGCCTCGGCTCGTGTGTATCTGAAACAGATGAACCAGCTAGGCCAGACTATGCTGGAAAAAGTGGCTGAACCCTTGGCATCCTACGCCTATCTGCTTGGACATGCCTATCCACATGATCAATTGACATATGCCTGGAAAACGCTGATGCAGAATCATCCGCATGACAGCATCTGTGGATGCAGTGTGGATGAGGTGCATCGCGAGATGGTGACACGGTTTGATAAGAGCCGTCATGTGGCAGAGGCGCTGATTGAAGAGAGCACCAGCCAGATTGCTACAGCTGTCGATACCTCCATATTTGAGCGCTACGGCGAAGGTGCCCGGCCTGTCGTGGTATTTAATACAACGGGGTGGGAACGCAGCGGTGTAGTTCAGATGGAACTGGACGCGGCTCGGTTGTATTTCCGGGATGGATATACATTGGAGGAAATGGCGGCACAGATGAAAGCCGTTGACCTGTCAGATCGCATACTGGTAGATGAAGATGGTAATCACATTCCATGTACGGTGGAGGATCTGGGTCTGCAATTTGGCTATGATCTGCCAGATGATCGCTTCCGTCAGCCGTATAGCTGTCGGCGCGTTCGTATTCGTTTTGAAACAGAGCATGTAGCCGCATTTGGCCTGAAAACCTATGCGTTGGTCAACGTTGCGGATGATGCTAAGAGTGGTACTCCGTCGAAAACGACTACGCTGTTGCGTGGTGAACGTGGCATGGAAAATCAACATATGATCGTCACGATTGCAGACAATGGTTCATTCACACTCACAGATAAACGAACAGGTCGGACTTTTAAAGAGCTCGGCGTGTACGAAAATGTGGGCGATATCGGCAATGAATACATGTTCAAGCAGCCAGAGAACGAAGTGGCGCGAACAACACGCGAGCTTCAGGCAGAGATTCGGGTCCTTGAGAATACATCATACTTGGCCTCATTCGAAGTGATCCATCATTGGGAAATACCGGAGTCTGCGGATGAGATGCTGGATCAGGAACAGCGGGAACTGATTTATTATCCACATCGCAAAGCCCAGCGTTCAGCGAAAATGACTCCACTTCAGATCCGTACAGTGATATCGCTTAGTCGTAGTGGAAAAGGTGTCCAGGTGGAGACAACCTTCAACAATCAGGCGAAGGATCATCGGGTGCGTGCTCTTTTCCCAACGGATCTTGTATCTGCTGTTCATCATGTGGATTCCATGTTCGAAATTGCAACACGTGATAACAAGCCTGCACCGGAGTGGCAAAATCCAAGCAATACACAGCATCAACAGAATTTTGTAGATGTAAGTGAACAAGACGTCGGATTGGTCGTTGCCAATCTGGGCCTGAATGAATATGAAGTCCTTCAAGATGGACGTAACACGGTTGCCGTAACGCTGCTTCGTGCGGTTGGCGAACTCGGAGACTGGGGTTTGTTCCCTACACCGGAAGCACAATGCCTTGGTGAACATACATTTCAGATCGAGATCATTCCGCATGATGGAAATGGTGCAGCATCAGGTGCATATATCGAGGCCTATCAGTTCCAGGTTCCTTGGACGCTGGCACAAACCGAAGTACACCCGGGTTATCTGACACCTAGTAACACACCATTTGCATGGCAAGGAGACGGATTGGCGTTTTCTTCACTCAAGGTAAATGAGGATTCCGGTGATGTGATGCTACGCTGGTTCAATATGACCACCAACTCTGCCACGTTAAATCTTGCTGCATCACAGGCGAATCCACAGCCATTCGAAACGGCATACAAGAGCAACATCTTGGAGGAAGAGGGCAAAATGCTCCATTCTCACAGCATAGAAGAGGCATCGACATTATCATTTGCCAGCAAGGAATGGAACATACAGACAGGTTCATGCGAGATCATCACTGTTGGCTTACGGCTCTAATAAAGGTTGTTCAAAAGGCCGAAAAACAGACTTTTGACCACGCACTAAAAGGTACCGGACTGCAAGTGTGCTCTAAACTAGGCATTACGTACGGTGGTGGAAGGGTTACGCTATTTACCAGATGTATCTGTTGAGTTATTGGTTGTTTTTCTATAGAATGAACAGTAGAATTGCTAATGATCGAAAGTTCCTATGCCATCAAGATGGCCATGGGTACACTTCAATTGTTCATTCTATATTGAAACATTAAGGGGGCTTGAAGCCATGGAATCCTTGGGAGGACTGCTTCAGCAGCTGAACCCTGCCTTTCGTGAGCAATCGCGGCGGATTGCGGCGGAATTGATGGAAAATCCGTACGTACGCGAATTCCGCGCAGGTCATCCTGAACTGCAAGATGCACAGCTCATGACCGATCTGAGCAAGCTGTTTCAGTACGCCAAAGACTCTAAGAACTGTGCGAATTGTCCGGGACTCGACAACTGTCCTAACGATTTTCAGGGCCACTTTTGCAAACTGGAAGTAGAACATTTTAACGGTAAACCCGAAATCATAGATATAAAAGCGCCTTGTTCCAAACATATCGCCCGGCAAAATGAACATATCATTAAGCAACGCATTCGCAGTTTCTATGTGGACGAGCGTGCGCTCAGTGCTGGATACAACGACGTGGAGATTATGGGCAAGGATCGGATGCGTGCTCCGGCAGTGAATCAGGTGCTTCGGTATATTAGGGAGACCAAGGAGAACGGATTATCTCCGCAAGGACTGTTTCTTGAGGGAACTTTCGGGACGGGTAAGACGTTCCTGATGTGTTATCTGCTGCATGAACTGGCGGTTGCAGGGCACACGGGTGTCATTATCTATATGCCTGACTTTGTGGAGGATCTGAAATCCATGATTAGTGAAGGGCAGAAGCTGAAGGAAATGACGGATATTTTGAAAAGCTGTGATCTGCTCATTTTTGATGATATTGGGGCAGAGAATCTGAACCCTTGGGTTCGGGATCATGTGATGGGGTCCATTCTGAACTATCGGATGAATCGCAAACCAACGTTCTATACGTCCAATTACAATCTGGATGGGCTTGAAAAACACCTGAGTTTCACCAATCGGGATGGCGAGGAAATGAATAAAGGTCAACGTTTGATGGACCGGATTCGTCCATTCGTGGATGTCATCTCCGTTCGGGGTGAGAATCAGCGTGGCAAACGTTAAACCGGTTAGCTTTTGGTCTGATTTACAAAATGTTCTTCTTAAACGATAAGTAGTCCCAAAAAAAGCCTGGCTTTCGCATTGTTGCGAAAACCGGGCTTTTCTGGTCCTGCGTGAGACCTGTGAGTGTCCTATTCGGTGAGGAATTTGAAGATAACCATACCGAAAAAAATCACTGTCATGAGACCGGCCATGCCGGCAACACCCGCGATCAGATCAAATAGATCGTTCCGGGGTTCCTCGTTCACATGTTCACGCGGGTCGCTGATCCGCACATTTGCATCCATGTTATTGCCTCCTTATGGGGAAACAGCTTGCCCTTATGGGGGCTGAAACCCGGAGTAATTTTAGTATACTTGGAAAAGAAAGCGTTTGTAAAGATTTTGCAGTTGGTATGCCATATCCTCTAATTGTGAAGATTTGATGTTGGGAAGATGAACATTGCAGCGTTCAATTCACAAGTTTGACGTACCTGTGTTATACTGGAAGTGTCGTTCACGACGTTACAGGTTAAAATAAACCGTAAGTATATATAAGGAGGACAATTTCATGGCTATTGTTAACGTATCCGATCAATCCTTCAACGCTGAAGTAGAAGGCGAAGGAACGGTTCTTGTTGATTTCTGGGCGCCTTGGTGTGGTCCTTGTAAAATGCTCGCTCCAATCCTGGAAGAGCTGTCCACAGAAGTTGGCGATGCAGTGAAAATTGCTAAAGTTAACGTGGATGAAAATCCGGAATCTGCTTCCCGCTTTGGCGTAATGAGCATTCCAACTTTGATCTTCTTCAAAGACGGTCAACCGGTAGATAAAGTGGTTGGTCTGAACTCGAAAGATGCGCTCAAAGGAATTATCGCAAAACACCAATAATTTACAGGCTTACACATACGCCTCCGGTTTACATGCCGGGGGCGTTTTGCGTCGAATACCTTTATATAGGGCAATATAAAGTAAAAATATTTTTTATACTTGAATGTAGAGTACAGAACCGATCTGGAGAAGCGAAGTGCTCGCGTTTATCCCGGATTCATCTCTGATATAGTTGGAACTATGTATTTACACAGTAACGGAGAGGACAGAAAAAACCTGAAGAAGCGAAGCGTTCCCCTTTATCAACAGATTTTTCCCTTGAGAAAAGGGAATGAAAAAAATCTGGGGATAACAGGGATTGGAAGGTTGTTCTGTCATCGTAGTGTCAGTGTGAATTATCTTTAGTTTCTTCTTATAGAAAAAGGTGACTCAGAGACAATACGATAACGGATTGGAAGACGGTACTGTAATCAGAATGGCTTAGTGTAACCTTTTATTTATACTTTTTTCGGGAAGGAGGATTCACCGAATTATGGATCAATTCATGAATGATTTGCAGGATCAGGAGAAGGCATTGGAGCAGATTCGCCACAAGCTCGCTTTGCTGCCAGACATGTCTGGTTGTTACCTGATGAAGAACAGTGAAGGCACCATTATCTACGTAGGTAAGGCCAAAGTGCTGAAGAACCGCGTACGCTCTTATTTTATCGGCAGTCATAATGGAAAGACTCAGCGTCTGGTGTCTGAAATCCGTGATTTTGAATATATCGTGACGGGCAGTAACATGGAAGCACTCATTCTGGAGTGTAACCTGATCAAAAAACATATGCCGCGGTATAACGTGTTGCTCAAGGATGATAAGACATTCCCATATCTTAAAATTACAAATGAAAAGCACCCCCGTCTGGAAGTAACCCGGCGTGTGCTGAAAGATAAAGCCAAATACTTCGGACCTTATCCGAACTCGTATGCGGCACACCAAACGAAAAAATTGCTCGACCGCATGTATCCACTGCGCAAATGTGGTGTAATGCCCAAAGAAGTCTGCCTGTACTATCACATGGGACAGTGTCTTGCCCCTTGTGTGAAGGAAGTGGAGAAGGAGCAGTACGACCAGATTTCACAAGAAATTGGTTCATTTCTGAGCGGCGGTCACGAAGAGATTAAGAAGGATCTGCAGCGTAAGATGCAAGAGGCTGCGGAGGATCTTTATTTTGAACGGGCCAAGGAACTGCGCGACCAGGTAATCGCCATCGATGCGATGATGGAAAAACAGAAAATTACGATGGCCGATGCCAGAGACCGTGATGTATTTGGTTTTGCCATTGATAAAGGCTGGATGTGTGTCCAGATTCTATATATGCGTCAGGGTAAAATGATTGAACGTCACGTATCAACCTTCCCGTTTTACGGTGAGGCGTACAGTGATTTCATGTCCTATGTAACACAGTATTACAGCGATAATCCGGCATTGCCACAAGAAATTTTGTTGCCGGAAATGCCCAAGGATCTTGCAACGGATAACGACAGTTTGGATACGGGTTCTGATGCTGATGGATCGGTACCTGCCGCAGTTACGGTGGAGTTCGATCAGACGGGACAAGTGGAGCACAGTTACGCTTCCCAGCCACTGGTTGCTGAGACTCGTGCAGCTTACGGAGGTTCCGCTGAGGCAGAAGGTGAACAACCTGACAGTATGCAAGAGGATGCTCCAATAACGGATACAACTGCTTCTACTGAAAAGCTTCCATCAGGACTGGAAGACCCAACTCAGGTTGCTGCTGCTTTACAGGAGTGGTTGGAGATCAAAGTGCTCATCCCGCAACGTGGATTGAAACGCCAGATGATCACCATGGCCGTGGATAACGCACGTGTGGCATTGGAAGAAAAGTTCCGTTTGATTGAGCGAAATGAAGAACGGACATCCAAAGCTGCCGAAGGGCTGGGACGTTTTATTGGATTGGATCAGCTTCACCGTATTGAAGCGTTTGATAACTCGAACATCCAGGGTACAAACCCGGTATCTGCCATGATTGTATTTACCGATGGTAAACCGGATAAGAAGGAATATCGGAAGTACAAGGTTCGTTCGGTTGAAGGGCCGGATGATTATGAAACGATGAGAGAGGTCATCCGTCGCCGTTACGAGCGAGTATTGAAAGAAAACCTGACCCAGCCTGACCTGATTGTGGTTGATGGTGGTAAAGGACAGATCTCGGCTGCGGTCGATATTTTGGAAAATGAGCTGGGGCTGTTTATTCCGGTATGTGGTCTGGTGAAGGATGCGAAGCATAAGACTTCACAGTTGATGATCGGTAATCCACCAGAAGTGATCTCCCTGCCTCGGGATAGCCAGGAATTCTACCTGTTGCAGCGGATACAGGAAGAGGTCCACCGTTTTGCGATCTCGTTCCACCGGGAACAACGTGGCAAATCGATGGTGACATCACGTTTGGATGCCATTCCGGGTATTGGAGAGAAGCGGCGTAAGTTGCTGTTGAAGCATTTTGGCTCTTTGCGCAAAATAAAAGAGGCCAGCGTCGAAGACTTCCGGCCTCTATCTATTGGTGACAAACTGGCAAATCAGATTATTGCAGCACTTCGTGATGAGGAGTCGTAACATACGGCTTCTCTTTTTGTTTTGGATTGAATTTGTAGACCACATATCCAACGATGGCCGGCAGTACAATCCAGAAGAGTCCGGCAGCCATATTCAGGGCATCGCCCATAAAGACCAAGCTGAGTCCCATCAGCAAGCTGTCGAAGATCACATGGGCAAATACAACGGCAATGAAGCCGTGACGCAGCATGATCAGACTGAACAGCAATCCAATCACCATCAGTTCAATGGGACGAGTGATTACTGGATAGATCGGATACAATGTGTGTCCAAGTGCCCAAATGATGGTTGGGATCAGACAGGCAATAAACGTGTTACGCACAATCTTTTGCATCATGCGAATGCCGAACAGTCGATAAACAGTTTCTTCACCAATACCGGCCATCCAGGCCATGATCGGGAAGAGCCAGGCATAGGTCATATTAAATGTAGATTGATCTGCTGACGTCGTTGACCATGTGCCGATGCTTCGCTCCAGAATGAAGAACAGGATGGATTGAACACCCAGTAGAATGAACGCCCACAGGTAACCAGCAACCATGCTGTGAAGTACATATTTTCCATATCCGGGTTCCTTGGCACGAGGCCATGGGTTCAGACCTATTTTACGCCACATGCCGTCACCAGCAACGAGAGACAGATAGATGGTTGCACTCATAACCAGTGTAATTCCTGCCTGCATTAACATCAGGAACGCTAACATGAAGCTGGAAAGTCCTTGTGCCTGAAAGAGTGGAATCATGTTCAGTGTACCAATTACTGAAGCTGCGAAATACACCAGCGAGAGAATGATTCCGCGTTTGAAAGATGTATGTGCTCGGGTCAGAATGCTATAGATGATTGCCAGCACGCCCAGAACAAAGGTCAGGAATGCATAGCCGCCATAAGTCATCCAATTGGCCTGACGTGTTTGATCTTTCACATAATCGGTATGGGATTCAGGGACCGAGAAGCCAGGATCGAACGATCGTACCGCACCCTCTTCAAACGTAAAGTTCAGTTCAAGCTTGGAGTCTCCGATGGCTTTTGCAGAATCTGTATACTTCAGTCCCGCTTCACCATCGCGAGTCTCCAGTTGAAGTGTAGGCACTTCATAACCGAATTCGGTCAGAACGCCAGCCGCGAGCTGTTGTTTCTCGTCCAGAGATATATTGCCTTCAGCAAGTACTTGCGATGTGGTCACTCGTCCACTAACCTGCTCCGCCTCAATGGCGGTATAGAGGGAAGAAGGCAGTTCCCGTTTGAAGCCGACTACTTTTCCTGTTTTCATATGTACGTCAACATTAAGATAACCGCCTTTGTGTTGATCAGGCAAACGAACGCGGAATACATCGTAAGGATAGCTAGTTTCCCATTTCTGGTTATAGGTATCAAGTTGTTTGGTTTTGGCCATATACCCGTAGATATCGGAATGTGTCTGGTAGGTTACCAGAGTTTTTTCATCATCATTTGGCAGTGAATAGTCATTCACAGAAGCTGCGAATGATCGTGCGGATTGCTTCGCCTGCTCCTTGGTTATGAAGGAGGTGGACGGAATTTCTGTCGTTTGTGATGAGGTAGCTGGAAAGATCTGAAATACAAAAAATAGAATCAGGCCAATCGCCGCAAGCAACCCCAGCCGCTTGAAGTTAGCCTTGAGTAGCAAAGGCTGCCCTAAGGGATTCATGTAATGGTGTTCCTCCTTAATCTAATATGGATATTAAAGTTAACATAGCACAGGGCAAGCACCGAATGCCAATGATGTAACGAAAACAGGTGTAAATCCTTGAAAATGAATGAAAAGGACCGAAAGAATCTGATCCATCCGTCGCCATATCTGAGTTCTTCCCTTTTTGGCGGAATTCGATGCTATTTACACAAAAAACGTTTTGTCTACAAACGTCGCAGCGCTTATAATTTTGAAGCAAATGTGCAATGATTCGCATGTCTTTCGCCCAACAAGGGAACGAATAGAATATATTCCAACTTCATTATATATGTCGTATTAATCTGAATCATACTTGTTTAACGTTTGGCAACAGCATTTCAAATGAAGAAGGCTCCACGGGTGTGGAGTTATTTTCATTTTAGAAGAGGTGGAAGATACTCAAGTGAAACTGAATGTTCAATGGATGCGATTATCGCCACCCCGTATTCTTGTGTTAGGATTTGCTGGCATCATATTGGTAGGTACACTATTGTTAATGCTTCCGGCATCCAACCGTAACGGTGACAGTCTTGCATTTATTGATGCGCTCTTTACAGCAACTTCGGCTGTTTGTGTCACCGGTTTGGTAGTGGTGGATACAGGGACTCATTTCTCGATGCTGGGTCAGGTTGTGATTGCGATTCTGATTCAGATTGGTGGACTGGGCTTCATGACAATGTCCACATTGGTTGCCATTGCGTTCAAACGGCGGATTTCGCTTAGAGAACGGTTGATTCTACAGGAAGCGATGAATCAGAGCACGATGGAGGGCATCGTCCGGCTGATTCGGAAAGTTGTGATCTACTCACTCATTATTGAAGGCATATGTGGCACACTGTTTGCCATCCGCTGGTCGTTCGACATGCCGGTCGGACAGGCGATCTATTATGGCTATTGGCATGCGATCTCCATGTTCAACAATGCGGGCTTTGATATGTTTGGCGATTTCCGCAGTCTGACCGGTTATGTGTATGACCCGTTGGTTAATTTTACAGCAATGTTCCTCATTGTCTCTGGCGGTATCGGTTTTGTGGTGTTGTCAGACCTGGTAGATTACCGCAAAACGCGAAAGCTGTCTCTGCACTCCAAAGTTGTACTGTTAACAACTGGATTGTTGATTGTGTTTGGTGCACTTGTCATTTTCGTATTTGAATTCAGCAATCCACGGACATTGGGTGGCCTGAACTGGGGTGGCAAAATTCTCGGTTCATTCTTCCAATCCATTACGCCGCGAACAGCAGGAGCCAATACGGTAGATATTGCGGGGCTGAGACAGGCAACACAGTTCTTTATGATCATTCTGATGTTCATTGGTGCTTCGCCGGGTTCTACCGGAGGCGGGATCAAAACAACGACATTTATGATTATGGCTGGAGCGGTCATCGCCATGATGCGTGGACGTGAAGATATCGTGTTTTTCCGCTATCGGCTCGTACAGGAACGGATTTTCAAGGCGCTTACCATTACATTGCTGGCGCTTTTGTTCATCATAGCTGTAACGATGGCACTGAGTACCACAGAAGACGCCAGTTTTATGATGATCTTATTTGAAACGACATCAGCTTTTGGTACTGTCGGATTATCGCTCGGACTGACGCTGAAGCTGACTACTTTGGGCAAACTTCTGATCTGTTTTACGATGTTTGCAGGAAGGCTTGGACCGATCACATTAGCGTATGCACTTGGGCAGAAAAAGGGTAAAGAGTTATACAGGTATCCGGAAGGCAAAATGATTATTGGATAAATCTATTATTAGTGAGTTATGAAATTGATCTGGATAAGGGGTTCGTGAAGAACAATGAAAACACAGCAGTTTGCGGTGATTGGGCTTGGGCGGTTTGGCTCCAGTCTGGCGCAGGAATTAATGGAACTCGGCTACGAGGTGCTCGGGATCGATAAAAATGAAGAAGTCGTCGAAGACATAAGTGAACTGGTCACCCATGCCGTTGTAGCTGATGCCACAGATGAGGAAGTGCTGCGCTCCCTGGGTATTCGAAATTTCGACTGTTGCATCGTAGCCATCGGGGATGATATTCAGACGAGCATTCTCACTGCCATCCTGCTGAAAGAGCTGGGTGTCAAGACGGTCGTTGCCAAGGCGATCTCCGTTCTTCACGGACGGGCACTCGACAAGCTGGGCATCGATCGTGTCGTTTATCCTGAGCGGGATATGGGCATTCGGGTTGCCCACCAGCTGGTTACCCCGAACTTGCTGGATTACATTGAATTATCCAATGATTACAGTATTGTTGAGATGAAGGTTCCCGCCTGTCTGCACAACAAAACCCTTTCAACCCTGAATGCACGCGTACGTTTTGGTTGCAGCATTGTGGCGTTACAGAAAGAAGCCGGGGTCATTATCGCTCCGACGGCATTGGACTCGCTTCAAATGGGGGATATCATGGTCATCATTGGTAATAATGCAGATATCGACCGATTTGAAGAAGAGGTTATCAGCCAGGAGAGCTGATAATTATCATAAGTTAAAATGGAAGAGCCAGGCGTTAGAGCCTGGCTGATTCAGATCAAAGCTAAGGCGTCGTAGTCCTCCGTGAGGGCAATGGCGCCTTAGCTGTAAAGAGTGCAGCCGTCTCCTTGACCCATTGTCTGGAGGTCTCGCTGAGGTCCTCTTTTTCCCCATATATCATGCAAGTTGTTCTGCGGGTCTGCTGTAATTGAGGCAAATGAACAGAAACCAGATCATTGTCCGCGAGCAATTGTGGACGAAGATATGACTTGGGCAATAGAGCAGCTGCTTTGGCGGAAGGCAGAAGTCGGATGATCGCTTCAAAGGAATCAATCTCCATGCGAATATCCGGCATCACGGCACAGCGCTGGAAGAGATCGTCCGTTAATTTGCGGTACCAGGTACCTTTGGAGAACGTGATCATCGGCAGATCCTGCAAATGCTCCATCCCGGCTTCCTTGCCGGATAAGGGGTGCGTGAGCGGTACAACCAGCTCCAGATGATCATCAAATAGCGGTACGCAGTTCAGCCCCACTTCGCTGATGGAGGAGGCGACAATGCCCACATCGGCTTTTTTGTCACGCACAAACGAGACAATCTCATGTGTTTTACCCGTCAACAGTTTCAGTTCGGCATTTGGATGTTTCTCCATAAAGGCATTGACGAGAGGTGGTAACGTAGTTTGAAGCGTCGTCAGACTGGCTCCGAGTGTAATGGCGCTCTGTTCTTCGTCTTTATACTGGGCCAGCATGGTGAGGAACTTCTGTTGCTGCTGCTTCTGTTCTACAGCGTAGGTATAGGTGAACTGGCCCACACTCGTTAACTCCAGCCGTTTGCCACGGCGGTGGAACAGTGCAACCCCGAGTTCATCCTCCAATTTGGCAATTTTACGTGAGAGTGCGGGTTGGGACAAGTTCAGTAACTTGGATGCACGGTTCAGGCTGGACTGCTCCACGACCGCTGCAAATGCATTTAACTCCTCAAACATGAACAATAACCTCTTTTCCATGAATGTGATTCTTGCCCTTGTTTAATCGTTTTCCATGTTGTATGGCCTGTAAACCCAATGTTTCACTGCTTATACCTATAGGTTATAACATTTAATAATTATATTGCAATTCCATTATAAGAAAAAAAGGAGTAACATGAACCGTGACACAAGTTGTTCACACCTGGGGAAAACGGAACAATTTGTCGAACCTTTTCAGGGAAAAGGATTCGTGTCATGATAAGTGAAATCATTTATGAAAACGTTGTATTTAGCGAAAGGGGATCGACATTTTATGAAAGGGTTTTACTCCAGAAAGCTGCACTCCTTGCTTGGCGTCATTCCGCTCAGTCTGTTTTTTGTTGAGCATTTGGTGACGAACTTCACGGCAGTTGAAGGCGGCAAAGAAGCTTTTTACGGTGCCGTTGCATTTCTGAACGGTTTGCCTCTTGTTATTGTAATTGAGGCATTACTTATCTGGCTGCCGTTGTTCTATCACGGTGTTTATGGTCTTTACATTGCCTATCAGGCCAAGCCTAACGTTGGGCGTTACGGTAATGAGCGCAACTGGCGCTACACGTTACAGAGGGTAAGCGGTATTATTACGTTTGTATTTGTCATCTGGCACGTATGGGAGACGCGAGTACAGATTGCGCTGGGTAATGTATCCCATGAAGAGATTGGCGGCGTTATACATGATGCGGTAACGAATCCGATAACCTTTGCGATATATATGATCAGTGTGGTTGCGGCGTCATATCACTTTGCCAATGGTCTGTGGTCGTTCCTCGTTAGCTGGGGAATCACAGTTGGTCCGCGTGCGCAGCGTGTATCCTCTTACGTATGTATGAGCTTGTTCGCTATTGTTTCCATCATGTTTATTGCTTCACTATTTGCTTTCCGGAGCATTGATTTCCAGACAGCTACTTCGATGATTGACGCAGTAAAAACAGTTCTAATTTAAGCATTTAGCGTATAAATGCTGACTTATAAGGGAGTGAACAGCAATGGCATCAACGAATGTAATTATTGTGGGCGGCGGTCTCGCAGGCTTGATGGCGGCGATCAAATCGGCTGAAGCCGGAGTCCATGTTCATTTATTTTCACTGGTTCCTGTTAAACGATCCCACTCTGTATGCGCACAAGGCGGCATTAACGGAGCGGTAAATACTAAGGGTGAGGGTGACTCCCCATGGGTACACTTTGACGATACGGTATACGGCGGTGACTTCCTTGCGAACCAACCTCCTGTTAAAGCGATGTGCGAAGCAGCACCTGGCATCATTCACTTGATGGACCGTATGGGCGTAATGTTCAACCGAACACCAGAAGGTTTGCTTGATTTCCGTCGTTTCGGGGGAACGAAGCATCACCGTACGGCGTTTGCCGGAGCGACAACAGGACAACAATTGCTCTATGCATTAGACGAGCAGGTACGTCGCTGGGAAGCAGCCGGACTGGTTACGAAATATGAGAACTGGGAGTTCCTGCAGGCGGTTTTGGATGATGAAGGCGTATGTCGCGGGATCGTGGCTCAGGATCTGAAAACGATGAAGGTACAGACCTTCCCGGCAGAAGCGGTTATTCTGGCGAGTGGTGGTCCGGGTATCATCTTCGGTAAAACGACCAACTCTGTAATTAACACAGGTACAGCGGCAAGTGCGGTGTATCAGCAAGGTGTAAACTACGCCAACGGGGAGTTCATTCAGATTCACCCAACAGCCATTCCAGGGGATGACAAGCTACGTCTCATGTCTGAATCCGCGCGTGGTGAAGGTGGACGGATCTGGACGTACAAAGACGGCAAACCTTGGTACTTCCTTGAAGAAAAATATCCATCCTACGGTAACCTGGTTCCACGTGATATCGCGACTCGTGAAATCTTCAGTGTCTGCGTAGACATGGGTCTGGGTGTGAACGGTGAGAACATGGTTTATCTCGATCTGTCGCACAAAGATCCGAAGGAACTGGATGTAAAACTCGGCGGAATCATTGAGATCTATGAGAAGTTCATGGGTGATGACCCGCGTAAAATCCCAATGAAAATTTTCCCGGCAGTCCACTATTCCATGGGCGGTATGTGGGTAGATTACAACCAAATGACTAACATTCCGGGGCTGTTCGCAGCTGGTGAATGTGAATATCAATACCATGGTGCGAACCGTCTGGGTGCAAACTCACTGGTATCTGCGATCTATGGTGGTATGGTGGCAGGACCAAAAGCGGCTGAATATATCAAAGGACTAAAAAAATCGTCCGCCGATATCCCATCTTCCGTATTTGAGAAACACACCAAACAACAAAGCGACAAATACGAAGGCATCTTGAAAATGCAGGGCACGGAGAATGCCTATGTCATTCATAAAGAGCTTGGCGAGTGGATGACAGCCAACATGACGGTTGTACGTTACAACGACAAGCTTGAAGCCACGATTGGCAAGATCAAGGAATTGAAAGAGCGTTATGGCAAAATCAACATGTATGACAGCTCCGGTTGGAATAACCCGAGCGCAGCATTCACTCGCCAACTGTGGAACATGATTGAATTGGCAGAAGCAATGACTCTCGGCGCACTGCTGCGTAATGAAAGCCGCGGCGCGCATTACAAACCGGAATTCACGGAACGTAATGACGAAGAGTTCCTGAAAACGACAATTGCGAGCTGGTCGAAGGAAGGCCCGAAAATCTCGTACGAGGAAGTAGACGTATCTCTGATCCCACCACGTATCCGGGATTACTCCAAGGATTAAGAAGTATCACACTATTCATGTAATGAATAGTTAAACACCTGAACGGAGAGGCAGGAGAACTTTGAAGAAGCAGAGCTTTTTCAAAGTTACTGCCATCAACGTGAGGGAAATGCCCAGAAGAAGCAAGCGCTTAGCGATGGTTCAGAACTTCAATACTGCCATCCACAATGAATTGGAGAGCAGTTTCCAGCAAAGTGACCCTGTATGCACGACGTAGCGGAGGAAGCGGAAATGCCCAGAAGAAGCGAAGCTGAAAGCTTTCTGAAAGAAAGCTACTTCGAAAGCATACTCTTCGCCTTTATCACCGGATTTTAACCCTGGGAAGGGTTGATCAAAAAAATCCGGGGATAACAGCGATCAGAGGGGCATTCCGCTGACGAAGCGTCTCCCGGGCACCAAACCAGTAACTTTGCGCATCAGCAACACCAATCATCGTCACCAGAGGAGGGGACAACGATATGGCGGAACAAGCTACAGCCAACAAAACCGTCAAGTTTATCATCACCCGTCAGGATAGCCCGGAGTCATCTTCGTACAACGAAGAATTTGAGCTTCCGTACCGTCCCAACATGAATGTGATCAGCGCCCTGATGGAGATTCAGCGGAACCCCGTCAATACAGATGGCAAATCCATTGCTCCCGTGTGCTGGGATTCCAACTGTCTCGAAGAAGTCTGCGGTGCCTGCTCTATGGTCATCAACGGCAAGCCACGTCAAGCATGTGCAGCCTTGATCGACAAGCTCGAACAGCCCGTTCGTATCGAACCGATGAAGACATTCCCGGTGGTTCGTGACTTGGTCATCGACCGTAGCCGGATGTTTAGCGCCCTGAAACGCGTAAAAGCATGGATTCCGATCGATGGTACCTATGACCTTGGTCCAGGTCCACGGATGCCTGAGAAGAAGCGTCAGTGGGCATACGAGCTGTCCAAATGCATGACATGTGGTGTATGTCTGGAAGCATGTCCGAACGTCAATGAGAAAACAGACTTTATCGGTCCAGCAGCACTGTCCCAAGTGCGTCTGTTCAATGCTCACCCTACAGGAGAGATGAACGCCGACGATCGTCTGGAAGCATTGATGGAAGACGGAGGCATTGAGGGCTGTGGTAACTCACAGAACTGCGTGCAATCCTGTCCAAAAGGCATTCCACTGACAACCTCCATTGCCGAAATGAACAAACAAACGACCAAGCATATGTTCAAACGCTGGTTGGGAGTTTAATCTCGTCATAACATGTGCAGAAGTGTAATCTGCAACTTAGAAGAAGTCGTGATCCCGTGCAGCAACATGCCGGAGATCCCGGCTTCTTTTTGTGATGAAGCAGAGGAACCGGGCTATCCATGCAGAATATGGTATACTAAGGGGATGGATTAAGAGCGTAGAAGGAGGGGGAGATATGGCAGAGACACCGCGTCAGGGCAGCAACAACTCGCCGTCCCAGCGCTCGCACAAAGCACCAGGTGCAGAAGAGTCTGTGTTTCCTGGAGAAGAAAAGGATCATGATCCCTCTCGCCGAAGTTTCTTATTGCGTATGGTTTTGATGACAGCAGGTGCCAGTTTGCTCACAGGAGGTTATGCCTGGCTTTGGGAGCCGCGTCGTCTGGAAATCAAGCAAGTGGAACTGAAACTTCCGAAGTTTCCAAAGGCATTTGACGGTTTGCGTGTAGTTCAGTTCAGTGATGCTCATCTTGGTTTTCATACTGGGGTGAAAGAGATGAAGAAGCTGGCAGCAACGATGGAGCAGTTGCAACCAGACTTGATTTGTTTTACCGGAGACATCGTCGAGAGGGAAGCAGAGCCGATGCGTGAATGTATTCCGATACTCGCCTCCATGCAAGCCAAGTATGGCAAATTTGCTGTTTTGGGGAATCATGATTATCGGGGCGGACAGCAGAATGAAGTGACAACCATGTTTCGTGAAGCCGGATTCACTTTGTTACGGAACGAACATGTGGTGATTAAACAAGGGGGCGAACGTCTGGCCATAGCTGGTCTGGATGACGCACTTACAGGCAGGCCTGATCCTGCGCAAGCCATCAAGGGATTGGATCATGATGTGTGGAAATTGTTACTTATGCATGAACCGGATTATGCCGATATTGCCACTCCCTATGGTTTCGGATTACAACTTTCCGGTCATAGTCATGGTGGACAGGTACGTTTCCCCTGGATCGGGGCACTGACAACTCCGCGAGGTTCACACAAGTATGTTCAAGGGTTGTATTACACGGATGTTCAGGGGGTATATTACACCACCCAGACACAGATGCCAGTGTATGTGAATCGTGGTTTTGGCATGACTCAACTGCCCATTCGTTTTCTGTGCAGACCAGAATTAACGGTGTTTGAGCTTAAAGGATTAACCACATAAAAGAATATAAGATGAATGTAAAACATAAAGGATTTAACATGAATGGAGGTTATCCAGATGGAACGAATTGCGATTGTATCCGACATTCATGGCAACATGACTGCCTGGGAAGCAGTGTTAGGAGATATCCGAAGTCGTGGCGTGGAGCGAATCTTTTGTCTTGGTGACCTCGTGGGCAAGGGGCCAGAACCAGTACAGGTTGTGGATCAGGTGAGAGCGACGTGTGAACTTGTTATCCGTGGCAATTGGGATGAACTGGTTGCGGTTAACCAAGACAACGAGAACTTTACGTGGCAAGCAGAGCGGCTGGGTGAGGAACGATTGGCTTACTTGGCGGGCCTACCCTTCAGTCATCAATTTCAACTGAGTGGTCGCACCATCCGTCTGGTTCATGCTTCACCTCAAAGTGTATACCATCGTGTACAGCCGTGGGACGCGATGGAAAAGAGGTTGGCAATGTTTGATCCTCCGGCTGATGAGCCTGAGCAAGGTGTTGCAGATGTTGTAGGTTATGGGGATGTGCATAACGCATACTTGCAGTATATGAACGGCAAGTTACTGTTTAATGCAGGCAGTGTTGGTAATCCACTCGATCTTCCCCAAGCTTCCTACTGTATTCTGGAGGGTGAAGACTGCAACGATAACAACACCCCATTCAATGTTCAATTTGTGCGGGTGCCTTATGATATTGAGCGAGAAGTACAGGTTGCGCAGTCGGCGAATGTTCCTGCATTGGATTTCTATATTCGTGAGATTCGTACGGGTATCTATCGTGGGCTGCAGGAGTAGTCAGCATCTGGACCTTTTAGCGTGAGAAATTGAATGATGCAATATATTAATACTAAAATGCGAATACTAAAGTTCGTGGATCAGTTCAAATGGTATTACGCCGGATCATCTTCAGAGCATGCTTGTCTTACCGGACTAGAGCCCGTTTAGGCAAAAGGAGCGATTGTCATGCTTACCCGAAAAATGCTGGTTCAAGGTCTGCCGGTTTTGTGGACAGAGCGTCTTGTCCTGCGATCATTACGTCAAAGTGATTACAGCACATTATCGGAACTCTTTTCCGATCCTCAGGTCATAAGATATGTGAATAGGGGAAGCCAGCCCACGCCAATCAGGGCGAGACGGTTATTGAACCAGATACGGAGCAGTAGTGCCAAGCTGGATTCGTTACATTATGGGATCTGCTGGAGAGGCAAGGAACAGGTGATTGGGATCACCTCATTCCAGCACTGGAATGATCAGAATGGTACCGCACAGATTGGTTATATCCTGAACAGGTCCTGTTGGGGCAAGGGTGTGGCTACCGAGGCGGTACAGCGGCTGCTGCAGTTTGGATTTGACGATCTTCATCTGGGGAGGGTGGAAGCACGTTGTTATGAGGCCAATGTATCTTCACAACGGGTGCTAAGCAAAATAGGGATGTCTTATGAGCGGTCTCTTCCCTCGTTTGGACTGCATGATGAGGATGACGAAGGATCAGAATCCCTGATGGATGTTAAAGTGTACAGTATGTACCGGGAACAATACGCCCGCCCTCTTCAGGAAAAAGACCTGCAAACCCTGGTATCTGACAAGCCGCAATGACATAGAGTAAGAGTAGTCAAACGTGAATGAATCGAACTTCAATCATTTGTTACACAATTGAAATATAGCTGCAATTGAACTCTAACAGACAGGGGGTAAACTTATCTCATGACCCCCTTTTTGATAATAGATAATGCTGTTGGGACCCGCGCGAGCGGGTTCATTTTTTTTGCCCATATAAGTTAACTGTGAAGTATTTACACTGGCCACTCCGATGACAGAATAACCCTTCGATCGCTGTTATCCCCAGATTCTTTGATTCCCTTTTGAAAAGGGTAAATCCGGGGATAAACGCGAACACTTCGTTTCTTCTGGTTATTTCTGTCCTCTCCGTTATCGTGTAAATATGTAGTTTAACTTTATATAATATTTTTTATTTAGAATTAAACCCAAAACCCCCACTGCGCTTGTTAACGCTGTGGGGGTTTCTATGTGGTCCTATATTTTACAGTGATACAACCTGCATCTGTTTCTGCTTGAAGTATACCCAGTCGGTGAATCCGATCTCCTTGAGACGTGTACGAACGTCATCCAGCTCGTCTGCAACGCGCTGTGGTTTATGAGCGTCCGATCCAAATGTCACCTTCACTCCATAATGATGGGCGCGTTCCAAAATGGCATCTGAAGGGTACCAGCCTCCGCTGAGTTTGGTTTTGCCAGATGTGTTAATCTCGATCGCTACGTTGGATTCTGCAATGACCTGCAACGTTTCATCAATAGCCTGATCAGCGATAATTTCGGAGAAAGGTGGATAATTTCCTTTCATTGCATCAATGTGTCCAAGAATCTGGAACATACCACTCTGAGCCGATTGCCGGATCAATGAATAATAACTCTCTTTCACTTCAACTTTGCGAGCATCGCTCAGTCCTTTCCACCGGGTTTTGTTGAAGATACTCACATCCTCGGTATGATGAACTGAACCGATAATATAGTCAAAAGGATACTGTCCCAGTGTGGTACGGTACAATTCTGCATAAGCAGGGAAGTAGTCGGATTCAATGCCGAGCAGTACATCGATTTTACCAGCGTACTCTTCTTTCAAAGCAAGGACTTCTTCCACATAATGCTGCAATTCCGACTTGCCCATTGCGATCCGGGGAAATGCCTGCTCAAGCTCACTGCCAAAGTATGGCGTATGATCCGAGATACCGATGGCCTGAAGTCCTGCCTTAATACCTGCCTCTATATAATCGCGGATGTTGCCGTCTGCGTGACCACAACGAAAATGATGTGTATGAAGATCAAATTTCATAT
Organism: Paenibacillus sp. SRL342; assembly: GCF_984798905.1. Taxonomy (NCBI): domain Bacteria; kingdom Bacillati; phylum Bacillota; class Bacilli; order Caryophanales; family Paenibacillaceae; genus Paenibacillus; species Paenibacillus sp. SRL342. The sequence continues at coordinate 5,775,112 of NZ_OZ481790.1, read as the reverse complement.
GGAATCCTTCCTTTCTCATGGCTCATAGTCATTCTGAACTGATGAATTGAGTTTCCGGCATACCTTTGAGGTCACTTATGAATTGCTGCATCGCTGAATTAAGGTACCGACTGGACTTATAGATGACACCAACAGGATGACTGACCTCCAACTCACTTAAGGGTATCATTCGCAATGTACCTTGACGCAACTCATGCGCAACAGATTGTTTGGAGATGACAGCTGCTCCGAGATCAATCTCGACCATCCGTTTCACTTCTTCGCTGCTAGACAACTCCATTACAATATTAGGTTCAATGTTATGTTTCTTGAAGATGGTTTCCGTAAACCGTCGGCCTACTGTGTCAGGGGACAGCAGAATCAATGGTGTACTGCGGAGCACATCCACTGCAGCATGTTTTTTCTTCGCCAGCGGATGGGAAGGCGATACAACGAGTTCAAATGTGTCATAGTACAGCACAGATGTATTCAGGTTGGGATTACGCTCCGTGAGATAACCGATACCAATATCAACCAGACCATTCTCGACCTGGGTATAGATCTGTGATGAAGGAAGGGATTGGATACTGGTTTTGATCAGCGGGAATTGATCTTGGAAATAGGATAACACCCTTGGCAAGATCTGAATCGCAATGGAAGTTGTTGTGCCTAATACGATACGTCCCTGAGGCGTTTCATCGAGATCGGACAATTTTTGTTTCAACTCATCAACGATGTCGAGCATCCGTTCAGCGTGCTCCAGGAATACCTGTCCACGGTCTGTCAGGGTAACGGGTTGGTTCCGATCTACAAGAACGGTGCTGAATTCGTCCTCCAGACTTTTGATCTGGGCTGAGACGGCAGGCTGGGTCAGGTTCAGAAGTTCTCCCGCTTTGCGAAAGCTCATCGTTTTGGAAATGGTAATTAGTGTCTCCAGTTGGCTTATGTTCATAGGTGACCTCCTTGCAGGCAAAATAACTTGATTATGTAGTGTTTGGTGCGATGTAATCCCGTAACTGGTTATTGTTCCGTTATCTTAAATTATAGGTGATTCAGGACAGCAGAGCAATGAAGGTAATTCTCAGGATCAAAAGTAGTTCAAGAGACTGTGAAAAAAACGCGAATACAAGAATTTGATTTTTTTAACAGTTGTGAGAAAACAGTAATAAAGTCCTAAATGCCTTTTACCACGCACAATGAACGAAAATCTTTCTTCAAAAGAAGTAAAAAGCTCTGTTTATTCGCTAGAATCAGCTATAAACATTTGCCCCACGGATGACGATAAATTATAGTACACATGGTTTAACGAATTCTTAATGAATTCTTGTACGTGATAAAGTATAATAAATTTAATGAATATGGGACTTTTGGTGTGTGACCAATAACCCAGTGTGAGGGGGACATAGACAGTGAAAGCGGAAGTGATTAATCCTTTCCTGGAATCGGCACGGAACGTATTCGAACAGCTCATCCAGGTTTCGCCTTCCACCGGGAGTCTTGGCGTGAAAAACGTAGAGTACATTGCAGACCATGTCTGGATCGTGATCGGAATGACCGGACAACTTAGCGGAAACATTGTATTTGGAATCAATGAACAAGTTGCATTGAAAATTGTATCTGCGATGATGGGTGGTTTTGTCATTACAGAAATGGATGAAATGAGCAAAAGTGCGATTTCCGAACTGGGTAATATGATCAGTGGTAATGCCAGCACCATCCTGTCGAATCAGGGGGTTGTGGTCGATATTACACCTCCACAAGTAATGAAGTCCGAACACCTGACTGCATTTAGTGCAACGAAAGCACTGAGCATTCCTTTGCTGATGGACGGCATTGGTGAGATGGATATTCAGGTCATGATCTCGTAGAATAGAACCATACGCCTCAAAAGGCAATATGTGTTCAATACGGGAGGACATCACGGATGCTGAAAGATAAGGTAGTGTTTATCACAGGTGCATCGAGTGGTATCGGTGCGCTGTGTGCGCAGATGCTGATAGAAGAAGGAGCCATCCCAATTCTGGCTGCCCGTTCACGGGACAAGCTGGAAGAGATTGGTGCCTCGCTGAAAGGGCAGCATGAATTACTCACACTTGATGTTACGGATAGTGAGCAGGTTCAGGCAGCTGTGGATGCGATATTGCATAAATACGGACGAATCGACATTTTGCTGAACAACGCAGGTTACGGGAAATTCGCAGCGATGACTGAGATGTCTGTACAGGAATTCGATGAGATGATGAACGTTAATTACATGGGCATTGTCCGCTGCACCAAAGCAGTGCTTCCACAAATGCTGGAACGTGGCAAAGGTCAGATTGTGAACGTGGCCTCCATGGCTGGCAAAATTGGTACCGCCAAATCCGCTTCCTATACAGCTACGAAACATGCTGTACTCGGATTTAGTAATGCGCTGCGTCAAGAGCTTCGCAAGACTGGCGTCATGGTGACAACGATTAATCCAGGTCCGATTGATACACCATTTTTCCATCGGGCTGACCCTTCTGGCAATTATGTGAATAATGTACGCTGGATGATGTTGAAACCGGAAGACGTTGCGGGTCATATGATTCGGGCGATGAAAAAACGCAAGGAAGAAGTGAACCTGCCAAGACTTGCTTCTGCTGGCATATGGCTGTACCAGCTATTTCCTCGTCTTGCAGATCGATTGTCGCACGGTGTAATGAATCAGAAGTAAATGTGATACGAGGCATCATATACGGAATGAAAGAAAGGCTCCGCCGAGGGGCTTTTCTTTTTTTTGGCGTGTATATATACAATTCTGGAATAAGATTTGGTACACGGGCTTTTTTCGCATATAATGAAAGGTAATGTGATGACAGGCTTCGGTTTTATACAAGCAACTTATATGTTCAACTAAACTTTTTACACAATAGCGGAGAGGACAGAAATAACCTGAAGAAGTGAAGCGTGCACCTTTATCCCCGGATTTTTCCTTTTGGAAAAAAGGAATCAAAGAAATCTGGGGATAACAGTGATCGGAAGGTTGTTCTGTCCTCGTAGTGTCAGTGTAATTACTCATTAGTTGAACTTATATAACATCAAAATGAATAAATTAAAAGGATGGACATACATGACGAATCAAACATTTGCTTCAATTGGCGTGGAACAGGATCTGGAGGCCATTTTGGCGAAACATGGCATTAACGAACCTTCACCTGTACAGGCTCAGACGATCCCGGTTATTTTGGAAGGCCGTGATGTCGTATCCAAATCCCAGACGGGAACAGGAAAAACGCTGGCATATCTGCTGCCACTGTTACAATCCATCAAAATGGATATCAAAGGTACGCAGAAACTCATTATTGCACCTACGCAAGAGCTGGCGATGCAAATTGTACGTGAAGCGCAGCGTTATGCGGAAGAACGTAAGATCGGTGTATTGGGTCTAATTGGTGGTGCAGCGGCTAAACGTCAGATCGAGAAGCTGCGTGAGCATCCACAATTGGTTGTGGGTACACCGGGACGACTGAAGGAATTGATTACACTCAAAAAACTGAAAATGCACAATGTTTCCACCATTGTTATCGATGAAGCGGACCAAGTGTTCCAACTTGGCGGCGTAAGTGACGTAAACTTTGTACTCAAGAGCGCATTGCGGGACCGTCAGTTGATCTTCCTGTCAGCAACCATTGATGAGCATACGGCTGGACTCGCCAAGCGTGAGATGAAAGAGCCTGTTCAGATCGGAATTGAACCGGATCGAGCTACGGCTGCGGGCCTTGAGCATTATTATTTTGTAGAAGAAAACCGGAACAAAATTGACATGCTGCGTCGTCTGGTTAGACAGTACAATCCGGATCGGGCAATCGTATTTGTGAATGCAACCGAAGATATTGGTGAAGTTGAAGCAAAAATGAATCATCTGGGCTTGTCCGCTGCTGCGCTGTATGGGGATGCTGACAAAGTGACCCGCAGTAACGTATTGTCTGCCTTCCGTAATGGAAAACTCCAGTTGCTGATTGCCAGCGAAGTCGCTGCCAGAGGACTGGATATCGAAGGCTTGCCAATGGTCATTAACTATGACCCTGCCTTTGACTCGGAGCACTATGTTCACCGTGCAGGTCGTACAGGCCGGATGGGACGTTCGGGTATCGTTTTGTCCATTGTGGATGAAACACAGATCTTTATTATGCGTAAATTCGCACGCGAACTCGGAATTGAACTGTCAGAACGTGTACTCTTTGGTGGTAAAGTACTGGAGGCTGACCCGCGTCCGGACACGCGGCCTGAGGGACATTCGTTCTCCAGAAAACCAGGACAATCCAGAGATCGCAAACCAGGGCAGGGCAATCGTGATGGGGGAACTAGAGCTACAATCTCCAATTCGCGTCCAGCAGGTAACAAACCAACGAGTAATACAGGCCGCACGGAGCGCGACCAGGATCGTAAAAACAAAGGAGCACCCAAGTGGAGTAAAGACAAAACGCCACGCTCCGAAGAATAGAATCTGACGAAAGGGGTGCAGGGATAGATGGAAAACGTTCAATCGCCTGTTCTGCAAATTAGCGGGTTAAGCGGAGGTTATAGTGCCAAACGGCCAGTCCTTCACGGCATCGATCTGGAAGTTGGACGTGGAGAGATGGTCGGACTAATCGGCTTAAACGGTGCTGGCAAAAGCACAACCATGAAACACATCCTCGGCTTGATGACACCTCAACAGGGCGAAGTGCGAGTGATGGGCAAGAAACGGGACGAGGATGCGCAGATCTACCAATCGGCTATGGCATTTGTACCGGAATCACCCGAACTGTATGATGAGATGACGGTGATGGAGCACCTGGAGTTTACGGCAAGAGCGTACAATGTGTCGGAGGCTGATTTCAAACAACGTACGGAGAAACTGCTGGAACTGTTCCGTATGAATGAGAAAAGTACAAGTCTGTCGACTCACCTGTCTAAGGGGATGAGGCAAAAGGTCATGATCATGTGTGCTTTTGTGGCAGGACCACCACTGTACATCATTGATGAGCCTTTCCTGGGGTTGGACCCGCTGGGAATCCGCTCCTTGCTTGATTTTATGCTTGAGATGAAAGCTTCGGGATCATCCATTCTACTCAGTTCACACATTCTGTCCACGATTGAAAATTACTGTGACCGTTTTATCGTTCTGCACCGTGGGCAGGTTATTGCTCAAGGGACGCTGAATGAACTGCGCTCCCAATTCGGGGAATCGGATGCCACGCTGGAGCACATGTTCTATTCCCTCGTACAAGGCAGGGATTGAGCATGGATCTCAAGCTGCTATGGAAGCAAAGACGCACAGGATTCTGGAACGGAATTCTTCCTTATCTGGGTTATGTGATCCAGAGCGGTGTAGCTATGGTCTTTTTATTTCTCGTCATTGCGTTCTCCGCCTGGTATACATCATTTGTCCAGAACATTCCCGCGGAATTTCCGATTCGCTGGATTGCATTGCTGCTGCTGGCACCACTAGTGTTGTTTAGCAGTTATCGTACATATCTGCTTCCGGCAGATATCGTGTTCCTGCGACCACAGGAATACCGGATGCAGGAATATTTGAAGAACAGCTTTGCCCGGGGCATCATCTATAAAACTCTGGGATTGCTGCTTGTGTTTGTTACACTGTGGCCGCTCTATGTCAGAGCAGATCTGGATGCACGGCCATTTGGCTGGTTCATCGTATTCCTGCTGCTGTGGAAAGGGTTGTCCAGTTATGGAGCATGGCAAGAGCTAAGAATGGTTCAGGTTGGGGCAGCAAGAGGATATCGTCTCTTGCGATGGGCTCTGGCAGTGCTGGCGGTTGGCGCCTGGTTATGGCAACAACCGCAGCGCAGCGTCTGGTTCCTGCTGTTGCTGGCTGTTGTCTACATCGTCGCCCTGCGTATACCGGTGAAACATCGTGTAGCGTGGGAACGACTGATTCAGGTAGAGCAGGGTCAGGCTGGCAGGGTTATGCGGACGCTTGGCTGGTTTGTGGATGTACCTTCATCCGGACAGAAAGTAAGTTCGCGTCGCTGGCTTAGCAAATTGGGGAGTGGTCTTCCCTGGAATGCAGGGAAAGCTTACCGTTACTTGATCACCAAAACGTTTGTTCGAACCGAAGTGTTCTCAATCGTGTTACGCCTAGTTGTACTGGGCGTGTTACTATCCTGGTGGACAGCAGGCAGCTACTTTGGTGTCGGGGTGTATCTGTTCTTCCTGTTGCTTGCAGGTGTACAGCTTGGTGCACTGCGTCGCAGTCATAGTGAATCGTTCTGGATTATGATCTATCCAATCTCGGGTGAGAGTCGTCGTTCTCAGGTGTTGGGATTCATATTCCATCTACATGCACTGGTTGCATTACTCATGTGGTTGCCTATGCTGGCTGCCGGAGCAAGCGGACTGACTGTCACAGGAGTAGCACTTATTTTGGGTATACTGGTGATTGTGATCATGCGGCGTTCGCAAGGTAACAAGTGGTTGAAGGAAGAAGAGGACGAGTAAACGATCGGACACCTGACCAACTCGGATTATTACATTGGGTTCATCAGTGAGAGGTACAAAAGATAACAAAAGAAGGGTATGCCGGGCTGTATCCCGGTATACCCTTCTTTGTGCTGTAATGGAATCATGCAATCAGATCACTTGGTTCTTGCGCAAGTGTGTATTGGTACTAACAGAGGAACGATTTAGTGATAATTACGAGCAAGATGAACAGAACGAGAATGGCACCTGTGTTAGTAAATCCTCCGTAACCGCCGCATCCATAACCGCCTCTTGTATCTTCAACTCCAGACATGGTCATTCCCCTTTCAAGTGGTTGTTTGGCACGCCCTTGCGTACATCGTATATTATGTGCCGTGGGGGTAGGCTGATTGGGCCGATGCCCGGTAAAGCCAGAAATTAAAGCTTTTGGGCAGATAAAACACAAAAGAACCCTTCGTATGTTTAGTGACATGAAGCGTCGCCGTTATACAAAGGGTTCTTATATCATTCAGGGTACAGGTCTGTGTTAACTAAGTCGTCCGCAGATCCTGAACTCCACGATAGATGGTTTCATACAGATCTTCCAATCCGGATTCTTCAATACAGGAGAAGGCGATTCGCAGATCCGATTCACCCAGCGCGATTGTACCCACACCATATTGGTGCAGCAAATGGCTTCGAAGTTCTTCAGCGCCAACTTCTTTCAGCTTCAGGCACATGAAGTAACCGGAGTTGAACGGATAATAGTCCCATGCATCTCCATACTTGCCGCTATCGAGAATGGCTTTTACCTTGTTGGCGCGGCCTTTCATAATCTCGAACTTCTCCTGTTTCTGTGCTTCAAACTCCGGTGCTTTGAGCGCATCCAGTACAAAAGTCTGGGAAGGATGCGGGCCACTGGAGATCGTTGCCCGGATAATACCGAGTGTTTTTTGTTCCAATGCATGCAGAACGGCTGCATCTTCATGAGCATACGTAATGAATCCAACGCGGAAGCCCCATACGAATTCTTCCTTGGTTGCACCATCCACTTTTACGGTCAACACACGTGGATGAATGTTGGCAAGTTTGCCAAACAGGGATTCATGAATGGAATCTTCGAAGAACAGTCCAAAGTAGGCATCATCTGTTACAGCAACCACGTTAACACCGGCTTCAGCTGCCTGAAGAATCGTGTTAACAATGGCATCTGCTTCTTCGGCTCCAGGCGTATAACCTGTAGGGTTATTCGGGAAGTTGAGCAGAACGATGGCTTTACCTTTGTCCTTTTGATCAAGCAAAGCCTGAAGCAGACCATCACTGTTGAAGTTCAACTGATCATCGAACAGGGGATAATGAACCAACTGGCCATGACGACGAATTCCGAAGGTCAGCTCGTAATTTTCCCAGTTTTTATCTGGATATATGACAGCGTCCCCTTCATCGGCGAACAGGTCGGCTACGATACTAAGTCCATGGGTTAATGCATTGGTTACAATCGGATTGCCAAACGTTTTGCCTTCTAGAGAAGGCGTTTCCTTCAGCATCTTGTCTCTCCAAACGGTCCGCAATTCAGGTTTGCCTGCAGGTGGAGCGTAAGGATACAGATCCTTTGGTTGGAATGCAGACAGCTTCTCCTGAATAACCTGAAGATGCATCGGCACACCACCCTCCAGGGCGATACCAATCGTGGCATTATGGGTCTTGGCCAAGCTTGCTGCTTCAGCAGATTGACTCAAAATCCCCTCTTTAGGAAAATAAATTTCTTTGCCAAGCTGTGACAGCATGGAGTAGACGTGACTGCTGCCTGTCTGAATACTTTCGTTCAACTGTTCAGCCAGTGGATTCATTCTTTTCATCCTTCCAAGTCTTTGTGATTCAACTGCCTAACATTATATCACCTTGACATGCCCCCGTCACGGAAATTACGCAATATGACAGTTATATCACTTTACCGCGTTGTTGCAGAGGGTTTTGGGGTGGGTTATCGTTGTATTCGACCTTGGAGTAATCCTCAAGAAATGAAACTTATTGCTGATGAAATGGACAGTATTTCCGCATCATTTCAGCAGTTTCGGCATCTCTTCCTTCATTGCGCTGTTCCAGTTCACCACTGATATGATCGAATCGTTCACTCGAGAGGTTTTGTCCAAATTTAAACTTGGCGCTGATCCGTTCAGGACTAATTCGCACTACGGCTACAGCTTTGAGGTTTCCTGTGTAACGCGAGTCAGTAGCGTCAATGGGTACATATCCGCCTTGCGGCTGGAGTTTCTCCATGAATCGTTGCAGTACCTTACCTTTGATGTCCAGATCTTTAACCGGTTCAGCCTGACCAAAGGCCATAACACTTTTGAAGAAAGAAGTCGCCGGACAAGCCAGCTCAGGATCACTGAAATAAGATGGAATCAGGGAGAACTCTTCAGCTACCGTGAAACTGACCGACGAATCCTGCTTGATCTGTTTCATCTTCTCACCAGCCAGACTGCCGTGAAAATAAAAGCAACCGTCCATATATACGAAATTCAGCGGTGTAACCCGTGGTTGTCCGTCCGGACTGACCGTCCCCAGAAACCCGAAGGAGCACTGATCCAGAAATGCGGTAATTTCCTGTTCTTCATCTACTGTGAATTCTTTCCGTCTCATGTGTATTCCCCCATTATTGAAATGTATAATAGAACGCCATATCTTATGGATAACAATAATTCATACATTGACAATGAAATAGATCCAATTTACATTCACTTTAGTAGGCCAATTAGTCGGGGATCACATAATGAAGACAAATGAGGAGAGGTGCATGATGGAATTGTGGCTGCCGATGGATACCTATGAACTTCAGCATCGATACAAGTATGAGGCACTGTACCATGCGTTACGTGATGCCATTCATGCAGGCACATTGGTGGGAGGCACGCGGCTTCCTTCCACCCGTGAGTTGGCAAAGCAATATGAGATGTCACGTGGTTCGGTAGCTCAGGTATACGACATGCTGCTTGCGGATGGTTATGTCCATGCACATCGGGGAAGAGGTACATTTGTCACCGAAACATTATCCAATCAGGAAAATGAGAAACAGGAAGCCGTTCTCAAGCTGTCTGCCTGGGGCGAACGAGTACAGATGTTGAATACGCAACATGAAGTCCTGCGGACTCAGATGTTTTCACCGAAGCCATCCGTCATTAATTTTCAAATGCAGCGCATGCCTGCAGAACATTTCCCGTTAGGGGAGTGGAAGAGTGCACTCGCAGCGGTTCATCGTAGTGGTTGGCGAGAATCGAGCGGTGCAGCCGGTGATCCGGAACTGCGTGAGGCCATCGCCTCCCATCTCAGATGGACACGTGGTATCCAGGCTGAACCATCTCAGATTGTATTGTTCAGTGGTTCAATGCAAGGCATCACCTTGTTATCTCAATTGCTGATTACGGAGAATACAGCAGTTGTATTGGAGAATCCGGGTTATCCGGGCATCGCCCATGCCGTCAAGTCCTGTGGTGGGCATATCATCCCGGCAGAGGTGGATGCCGCAGGCATTATTCCTCTGCCTTGGGAGGCACAGACGTTATTTGTCACCCCTACCCGGCAGTTTCCAACAGGGGCCGTATTGGGATTGGATAGAAGACGTGCCTTGCTTGCGTGGGCCTCAAAGCGGAATGCAGTCATCATTGAAGATGATTATGACAGTGAATTCCGATGGGGTGGAAGGCCGATTGAACCCCTCAAAGTGCTTGATCGTGAACAGCGCGTCATCTATGTCGGTTCATTCTCACAAACGATGGTTGCTTCGTTCCGACTTGGCTATGCCGTACTGCCACCTGGTCTGGTAGAACCTCTCCTTGCCGCCAAGGCGTTGTATGAACCGGTACCTCCGGCGCTGTTAGAGCAGCGTGCACTGGCAAAATTTATGACCAGAGGGGGTTACCTGAGGCACTTACGGCGGTTAACCCGATTATACGGGGAACGGCATGATTTTTTTGTCCGAGAGATGCAGCTACAGTTGCCGGAGGCATTCAAGATGCAGCTTGGTGATGCAGGACTGCATATCTACGCTACCTGGAATGGTGATGTGGACAGTTATCAGCGGTTTAAAAAGCTTGCTGAGGAGGATGGCATACTGTTTCGTGATGCAGAGCGATATCGGCTGACTTCAGGTCATCCGGCGGCCTGTTTTGCTTTTGCACATCTGGAGAAAGAAGAGATGACAGAGGGAATCCGGCGAATGCGGCTAGCCTGGGAGAAGTGCACATTTTCGTTTCGGTGAATTCCGCTGTATAATGGGATAAGACATTTCGCTCCTGTAGGAGCAGAGATCATATATGAGCAAGTTGTATTTAATCATGCTATACAAGTTGAACTAATTATTTACACGAAAACGTAGAGGGCAGAAATAACCTGAAGAAGCGGAGCGTTCGCCTTTATCGTCAGATTTTCACCTTTGTAAAAGTGAATCAAAAAATCTGGGGATAACAGCGATCGGAAGGTTGTTCTGTCATCGAAGTGGCAAGTGTAAATGTTCTTTAGTTCAATTTCTATAGATACTGAAATACATATGGCCTGGATTGAAGAAGTGAGATTCAGATCAGAATGATGCCATATGCAGAGAGATTAACTATCAAGGGGGAGTGGCGACATGCTGCAGGCATCGCCGTCATCATTTGTTATTTTGCCCGCTGTCGCCAAAATTGTCTGTGAACCGGGCTGGAAGTGGCAGAAGCGCGAAAAACCGATGCAAAACTATGATTTATTTTATGTATGGAGTGGTGAAGGAACGCTTGTACTGAATGACCAGTCGTATGAAGTTGGCAAGGGGAGTTGTTTTCTGTTCAGGCCAGGAGATCATCCTACTGCAACACATAATAAGCAAAAACCGCTGGTACTTACGTATATTCATTTTGATGTGGACGTGCCTGTTGCTGATGTTCCCCAGTCCTATCGCGAGGTACAGGAAACGGTGGAGTTTGAGCACCTGCTGGCACGTTATGTAAGACTGTTCTTATCGGATGTGTACGGACGTGATGAAGAGAGCCGATTGATTCTGAAACAATTGATGATTCATTTGCTGCGCGCCGATACGGAAGAACCTGTGGAGAAAAAGGTGAGCAACCAGTTGTCCGATGTGATCCAGGAGGTCGCCAATTATGTGCGTCAGCATCCGGGGATTACGCATCGGGTGGAAGATCTGGCTGCGCGGGCTGGCTTATCGCCCCGATACTTCTCGATCAAGTTCAAGGAACTGGTGGGATCATCGGTGCAATCTTATATTATCCGCATGCGTATTGAACGGGCGGAACATCTGCTGGTGCATACCGGCATGAATGTGACCGAAGTGGCGGATGCTCTGGGCTACCGGGATATTTTCTTCTTCAGTCGTCAGTTCAAGCAGTATACCGGCAAAAGCCCGTCTGAGATTCGTTGAAATTCTGATGAGAATAACAGGAAACCGTTTCAAGTCTGGAACGCAAGGGTAATGATCTAGCATTCCAGATGACCAAAAGGGGGAACTTGTGATGAACGGAAAACGTCGGGTCCGCAACCGGGGATGCTCTACGAAGGGATGCAATATTTTCCGGAACCGTCTGCGTCGCTTCAAACCGGCAGAGGACTTGCAAGATGTGTGGTTTTGAGGAGAACTCAGCAGACCAATAACGACGGAGCGAAGCTTCGTATTGCATGTATACATGGATGAATATGAATGCATAAAGAGGATGGCGCAATACCTGGTTACAGGTGCTGCGCCATCCTCTTTATTTGCGTATGGACTCATTAGTTCTTCGGTTTCAAACGACCAAGCAATGCGCCCATTTTGACCGAATCGCCTGGCTGTAAGCCCGGGTTTGGTTCGAATGTGCCACTCTGCGTCAGCAGAACAACGGTGGAACCGAATTCAAAATAGGCCAGATCATCGCCTTGTGCCCAGGTACTTGTGTCCGTATCAGCATACTGTATGCTACTCACGTTCATCGCACCTACTTTGACAACCGCCACTTCACCGTAATCATGTGCGATATACGTAATGAGCCGTTCGTTTCGACTAAGCACGGATCTCATATGGGTCAGGCCAAAGTCATTCACGGGATAAACTTTGCCCTTGATGTGTTCGCTCTCTATTTTGCGGCCGCTGACTGGTGCATGAATGCGGTGATAGTCGCGAGGGCTGAGATAGAGGACGAACCCGTACCCGTGCTTGTACTTCTCCAGATGGGGAGAATGGTTTAATAATTCAGCAAGTGTATAATTTTGTCCCTTAACATTCAGGAGTGTCCCTGCAGATATTGGACCGGCTGCCGTAATCTTGGCATCTACCGGGCTGATCAGTGCATGCTCTGAAAGTTCCAACGGGCGCATGCCCGGCTTTAATTTGCGGGTAAAGAAATCGTTCAGTGAACGGTATTCCTTCCAGTCTTTCTCGGCCTCCTGAACAGGGATGTCGTAGGTCCGGACAAAATAAGGGATAAATGCCTTACTTCCCCGGCTTTTGGAGAAGGCTCCCACAGTCCGGGAGATCCATTTGCGCGAAGAAAGCTCGGTCATTAATCGCAACAGCGTTTTTGCCATGAATATCCCCCTTAGGGTTAATGCGAACTTCAAGGCCGGCAAGACCGGCCGTTCTGCATAATATTGACACAGAATGCACACGAAATCAATATAGTCTCCTATCGTATGTCTGCGGTTGTCTCGGAATCCTCGAATTCTGTTCCAGCAGCAGACGCCCATAAGCCATTGGTTTGCTATACGTGGCCTTCCAGTGTTCCGACATTCCCGCCCTGCGAAAACCGTAACGCTGATCCCGTCCATTGCATTCAATAAAATAGATCTGGCCGCTGCGCGTTATTCCGAGATCAAGGCCCAGATCAGCCAGATGTGGCAGACTGGCCGCCAGGTTCTGGGCAATTCGAAGTGCAACAAGTCCGATTCTGTATTCCAGTCGAGCCAGGTCGAAGCCAGGTTCTCCTAATCCAAGGGCCTCTGCGAGCTTCATGACTTTACCGCCCTGTGCGATATTGCTGACAAACGTATGGGCAGGAGCCGCTTTGGCAAACATGCCTGTTATTCCCCAAAGACCATCGCTGCCACGTTGTACAGATACCCGCAAATCGACCGGCCTGCCCTCATAACGTACCAGTGGGATACGCTCTTCAATGAGGTAGGCATGGCGAAAGATCCGCCTTAGGGTGGCGGAAGGAAGCTGTCCTTTGCTCAATCGGAAGGTAGCCCACCCTTTGCGTGAAGCCTTCGTCTCACAGGTTAATTTCCACTGTCCATCTCGCTCGAAGACTCGCATAATACCATGACCGATGCTACCGCTGCATGGTTTGATGACGAGGTCATCATATTGTTCCATCATATAGGCCAGAGATTCTGGCGTAGCTTTAACTGCATGGGGCAGGTGTTCTCGCAAGGCGAGGTCCTGATGAAGCATGTCATGAATGTGATCTTTACGGTACCGGTTGCGAACGTTAAATACCTGAATACCCTGCAACATCAGCTTGGTAATCTGATGCTGTTCCGTCCGGCGAAGCTGGAGTGATCGGTTATGAATGACGGAGGGCAGTGGCATGCGCTCGCGAACATATCTGCCTTCTTTTTTTACATAGGCAAGACATGTTTTTTGATCCGAGTCGATATCTTCCAGCCTCAAAAAGCAGGGGGTTAATCCATAACTGGCCGCTGCCTGTTCATAATTCGCGAGTGATTCCTGACCGGTCCTTCCGGCCGGTATCCCCCGGTACATGCGTGAATCGAACATAATGCCGATCGTTTCTTGGAGCATGACCGTTCCTCCTTCGATGTTATCGCGACCATGGATCGTCCATTCATGGAATGCCGGCCTGTCACCGCATGGCTCAGACATCGCGATAACGCAGACCGGTGTATATATGCATAGCCATGCACTGGTGCTTGCTCAGCGCGTTTTCAGACATGACCTAGACATAATATCCTATGACATGACTGGGACGGGGGCGTGGACAGCCGCCTTTCCTCTGCTGTCCTGACACGCCTATTTCCACGAAGATCATCGAACCTTCCTGTCTTGACGCCTGTATCATTCGTGCTCTGGGATCCGCAAAAGTCATAAATGAAGTGGCAGATGCCCATATGGGAGCATATGATGCCGGAGATGAACGTTAGAGGAAGGAGCAAGCTGCATGAGTAAAAATGGCAAAAAAAAGGTTCCAACGCCGAAACTGCGGCATGTGAGCCCGAAATTTAAGGAATTGGAACTGACTGATCGCCGGGCAGACAAGATGAACTCAGGTTTCACTGTGAATAGGGAAGAACGCTTGAATATGAATAAAAGGGATTCGAGAGCTGTTCAGGAGTCGGAAGAACTCCTATTCGAATCAACGGAGCTACCTGCTTCAACAAACGAGCTGGAAGAGCTAGGGATCGAAGCCAAAATCAAGCCGGAACCCGTAGAGTCTGATCGCAAGGAAGTCGAGACACAAGATAGCTCGGAAAAGCAGATTCAGGTTAGCAGCCTGGCTCCGCTTGCTCTGGAAGAAGAGCAGGATATCAACAAACAGGAGATAACAAGCAAGGACCGGCTGCAGATCCTGAACCAAAACCAGATGCCGGGTCATACCGGACAATACATCTACACGGACGATTTGAGTGAATTTGCTGTTACGGAGAGCAAGTTGGCTCCTTTCTCTGTGGATGCCTCCAAGCTGAAACCGGATGCGGTTGGTAGTGAAGCATTGCAGGATTATGCAGTGACCAGCATTCACATTGCAGATGGGGCAATTGTTTCTGCCAAACTGGCAGAAGCGTCTGTATCCGATGAGCATCTCATTGACGGCTCCGTGTCCGGTCATAAATTACGCAACGCTTCTATTGCTGGTGAGAAAATCAGAGATGGCAGCATTACCTCGCAGAAGCTGGGCAACCAGGTAATCGATTCATCCAAAATTGCCGACGGTTCCATCGGCACAAGGCATCTCAGCCGCATGCTGGTCACGGAAGATTTAATTCAGAATCATGCCGTGACCGGAGACAAAATTGCGATTAGCGGCGTGGATACACGGCATCTCACGGGAGGGGCTGTGCACACGTCCAAATTGGCCGACGATGCGGTGACTACATCCAAAATTCGTGAAGGTGCTGTCTCAGGCAGCAAAATCGAAGAACAATCCATCGAGTCTCACCATATTCAGGCAGGTGCTGTTAAACAGACACATCTGGCAGAAGGGGCCGTCGGTCGTTCACAACTATCTAATGGCAGTATTGGAAGTGACCAAATTGAGGATGGATCCATACAAACAAGACATTTAGCCGAGGGTTCGCTAACTGGAAGACATCTACTGGACGGTTCAATCGGCTCAAGCCAGATTCGCGCTCATGCAGTTGGCAAGGAGCAGATCGGCAATGGAGAAGTGGGCAGTGAACATTTGATGGAAGGTGCAGTAACCAGCAGCAAACTGGCAGACCAGTCTGTGGGAACAGCAAAATTGCTGGAACAGTCCATTACGGCCTCCAAGATTTCTGATCAGAGCGTCATTTCTTCCAAAATTGCAGATGAAGCTGTGCAGGGGAAACATCTTGCCAAAGGATCCATTCGTGCGGAACATATTGTCAATCGGGGAATTACGCCGGTACATGTAGACAATGCTGCAATTCACTCCATTCACATTGCAAGTGGAAGCATCGATGCAACACATCTGTCAACCGGTAGTGTATCCGGAGAAGCGCTTGCGGATGGCGTAGTATCCGAGCGGCATCTGGCTGAGGCGGCGGTGGGTACGTTTGAGTTACAGGATGCTGCAGTGACAGACGTCAAGCTCGCAGACGGAAGTGTGACAGAAGAAAAACTTGGAACGGCATCGGTAAGTAGCAGAGCACTCGCTCCGGGAAGTGTCGCATCCTCGCATCTTGCGGGTGGTGGTGTTACGGGTACGCATCTGGCTCCAGGCAGCGTGGGGTCCGAGGCCCTGAGACCTTATGCCGTGAAATCGGAGCATCTGACAGAACATGCCGTAGGTGTACCTCATCTTCAGCCGGGCAGTGTTGAAACAGATGCGATTGCACGGGCGGCGGTCACAACAGACAAATTGGCTCCTGGTAGTGTAACATCAACCCAACTGGCGGGCGGGTCCGTTTTTCCGCCTCATCTGACGGATCATGCGGTTACCTCCCCCAAGCTCTCACCAGAGAGTGTGGCCACGGATAAACTGGCGGATTTTGCTGTCACGTCAGCCAAACTGGCCGACGGCAGCGTGACTTCTTCCAAGATCATGGCTGAAAGCATAAATGCCAAACATATTCCAGCAGGAACCATACGCGGCTATCACCTGAAGCAGCATTCCGTATCCCTGGAACATTTATCGGAAGAAATACGCTCACCGGAATTATTTGCTGATGGCAGTATTACCGGCAACAAACTTCGGCATGGCTGCATAAGTGCGGACCATTTGACAGCAGACTCGGTATCCGGGACAGAACTGCAACAGGCTGCTGTAGGTAGCGAGCACTTGCAGCCATCCGTTGTACAATCCGTTCATCTGGCTGAAGGCAGCGTGAAGTCTGATCATTTGGGGACTCAAGTAGTGAGCTCACAGCATCTGAAGCCAGACATTATTCATGAGGAGCATATTGCTGAACAGGTGGTTACATCGCATCACTTGGCACCCGGATCTGTCGAAACAGACCATCTGGCACCTTTATCCATTACAGCAGCTCACCTTCAGCCAGGTTTGATCAGTGGTTTGCATCTTCAGGCAGAGTCGACAAGTGCTGTTCATCTGCAGCAAGGAGCTGTGCATTCCCGTCATATTCAAGATGGTGAGATTCTTCCTCATCATATCCATGAACGCAGCATCGGAACATCTCATCTGGAAGAAGAAGCGGTAAGTACGATTATTTTGCAGGATGAATCTGTAACACGCTCCAAATTAGCAACGGGTAGTGTGGATGGCAGCAAATTAGCTGCAGGAACCGTATCGGCTACTCACATTGCCAATGAAAGTGTGCAAACCCGTCATATCCAAGAAGGCGCAATCCTTGCTGATCATATTCAAGAGTGCAGTATTGGCTCAGTTCATCTGGATGAGGAGTCTGTAAGTTCGGTTCATTTGCAAAATAGATCTGTAACAAGTGCCAAACTGGCGGATGGCAGTATAAACGGCAACAAATTGCTTGAAGGAGCCGTATCGGGGGTTCATATTGCGTCCGAAAGTGTGCAAACCGGGCATATTCAGGCAGGGGCCATTCATGCTGACCATATTCAGGAGCGGAGCATCGGCACAACCCATCTGGAGGAGGAAGCAGTAAGTGCGATTCACCTGCAAAATGGGTCTGTCATCAGTGCCAAACTGGCCGACGGCAGTGTAACCGGCAGTAAGTTGATCGAAGATGCGGTGTCAGGAATCCATATCGCCTCGGAAAGTGTGCAATCCCGCCATATCCAGGCAGGAGTAATCCTTGCTGATCACATTCAGGAGCACAGCATCGGCATGCTTCACTTGGAACAGGAAGCAGTAAGTGCCATTCATCTGCAAAATGGATCTGTAACAAGTACCAAGTTGGCCGACGGCAGTGTAACCGGCAGCAAGTTGCTTGAAGGAGCAGTATCAGATATCCACATTGCAGACGATAGTGTGCAATCCCGTCATATTCAAGAGGGAACAATCCTTGCTGATCATATTCAAGAGCGGAGCATCGGCACAGCACATTTGGAAGAGGAGTCGGTAAGTGCCATTCATTTGCAAAATGGATCTGTAACGAGTGCCAAACTGGCGGATGGCAGTATAACTGGCAGCAAGTTACTCGAAGGTATGGTATCCGGGATTCATATCGCATCGGAAAGTGTGCAATCCGGGCATATTCAGGCAGGAGCTATTCATGCTGGTCATATTCAGGAACGAAGCATCGGCACCGCCCATCTGGAAGAGGAATCAGTAAGTGCGGTTCATCTGCAAAATGGGTCCGTCACAAGTGCCAAATTGGCTGATGGTAGCATTAGCGGCAGCAAATTGCTCGAAGATGCTGTATTGGGGAGCCATATCGCATCGGAAAGTGTGCAAACTCACCATATCCAGACAGGAGCGATCCTTGCTGATCATATTCAGGAGCATAGCATTGGTACGTCCCATCTGGAGGAGGAAGCAATAAGTGCGGTTCATCTGCAAAATGAATCCGTAACGGGTGCCAAACTGGCGGATGGCAGTGTGAGCAGCAGCAAACTGCTTGAAGATGCGGTGTCGGATGTTCATATTGCCAATGGAAGTGTGCAATCCCGTCATATCCAAGAGAGAGCCATACATGCTGACCATATTCAAGAGCGAAGCATTGGGATCTCCCACCTCAAAGCGGAATCGGTAAGTGCGATTCACCTGCACAATGGTTCCATAACAAGTGCCAAAATGGCTGACGGCAGTGTGAACGGTAATAAATTGCTTGAAGGTGCGGTATCGGCTATTCACATAGCAGACAAAAGTGTGCAATCTCGTCATATTCAGGATGGAACCATTCTTGCTGATCATATTCAAGAACGCAGTATTCGCACAACTCATCTGGAAGAGGAATCAGTAAGCGGGGTTCATCTGCAAAATGGGTCCGTCACAAGTGCCAAATTGGCCGATGGCAGCGTGAACGGCAGCAAACTGAGTGAGCAGAGTATTACCTCTAATCACTTGAATGTGGGGATTGTAGGTCCGGCGCATTTGAGCGAAGAGATATGGAATGCGATTCGTCAGTTCAGTGGAGAAACGCTGGAGCAACTGGCAGCTATCAAAAGACAAGAGGGATTGCTTCAACCAGAAAATAAAGGTGTACAGCAACAGCAGGTCATTGTCGAGGCATTACCAATTGCTGGTCAGGATCAACAACAAGAGCTGATATCCCAAACAGATCAGCTTGGCGAACCATCGGCAGCTTTGTTCACGACGGAGCAGGCAGATCAGGCTCAGCAACCACAGCTTGAACGGTCACAGGAGATCGCTGGAACTACGGAGTTTATGTTAAGTGAACAATCGATTACACAGGAGCATCTGTGTGATGATGCCGTGGGCAGCAGCCAGTTGCAATCGGGGGCAGTTCAAGCCAAACATCTGGCCTTCCAGCCCGTTCGCAGCGTAAGCAAACAACCGGTTGTACAACAATTCGGGATGGAAGCTTTTGTACTGCCAGAGAGTGAAGCATCCACAGAGGTAACTGTTGTTTTTGAAGAATCATTTGCTTCAGAACATTATGTGATTGTGGGCATGAGTAATGATCGGGGATTCCAGATTTCCCTGCTGTCGCAGAGTGAGGATGAAGCGGTACTTGAAGTGTCACGTACAGCAGATTGCAAGCATACGTACGGGTTGTTGTCATGGATTGCTGCGGGACCTTCGCAAGGATAGTGCAGGATTGTATCCGTAATAAACAAATGACAAAAGCGGTGTCCAGAGTTGTCCGGGACACCGCTTTTGGTTGATCTAAGCTTAATCCGTTCGGACGGTGAGGGGTGTCTGAACGTTTTGTTACCATTATGATGAGTACATTATAAGTTCAACCACAATAAAATAAGATTTTACAGGCCTACAGCTTGATACGCTTTGGTAATGGCAGTAGCTTCAGCGGAAGTTGCTCCGTACAGATCTTTGGCTGCTTGAATGGTAGCTGTTTTGGCAGCGGCAAATTTGGACGTTGGTGTCAGGTAGTTCACCAGTGTGCTGTAGAAAATCTGGATCGCTTTATCCCGACCGATTCCGGTAACAGTCACACCATTATGTGTTCCGCCTTGAGCAGCAAGGAAATAGGCTTTATTGATGATACCACTGTTGATATGGACACCGCCGTTGTCCTGTGAGCCTGTGTAGCGATCGCTGTATTTGTCAGGTTGACCATACAATGTAGGGTTGGAGAGGGAGCGCAGCGCATCTCCTGGAGTGTTAGGTGTGTAGATATCATCACCGAGCAGCCAGTTTTTGCTTTGGATCGTATTACCGAAAATATCGGCAAAAGCTTCATTGAGTGCACCTGGTTCATTGCGATATTCCAGATTGGCTGTATATTCAATGACACCATGCGTCAATTCATGACCCACAACATCAAGGTCACCAGACAGGGATCGGAACGTCGTTCCATCTCCGTCACCAAAGACAATCTGTGCCCCGTTCCAGAAGGCGTTATTGTAATTGGAGCCGTAGTGCACGGTTGATCTGATCAGCAATCCGTTACCATTAATACCGTTACGGTTGAATTTGTTTTTGTAGAAATCATACGTAGCAGCCGCATGAGCATGAGCATCTACACCTGCACGATCGGTCCATACATTATCCGAATCCGTGAGCAAGCTACCAGGCAGTGAGGAGCCATTGTTCGCCGTGTACGTTTGGATGCCATTGCCGCGAGTGGTGTCTTTCAGTTGGAAGGTGCTGCCGGATTGGGTGGTTGTCAGGGTTTTGGTATCTCCAAGTACACCTGTACCTGTTCCGGTGGCAAAGTTAATGAGGTCAAACTGGGATACGATACTGCCATCCACTGCGTTAATGAAATATTTGGTCCGTAGAGGGGCAGGTTCCAGTACGTTTACTTCGGTAATGTAAACCAGATACGTCTGACCATCTTCTTCATGATGGTAGATGTTCAATTCAGCTTGAGGTGTGATTTCCGCTGCACCAAGCTCTCCGATCCGGGAGGTTGCTTCTTCGGTTGCAATACGGATCGCGTCTTCTCCGCTGATCTCGGCTACACCATCATTCGGAATGGCCTGCTCTTCAATCGGTGGAAGATCGCCAAGTGCGGAGCTAACGGCTCCGGTTTTGTCCAGGTGGACCGTCTGTTCGGCACCATAAACCGGGATACCTTTAATATACTGTTTCAGGCGGAAGTGTCTTACGCCAGATGTGTCTGTGTTTCTTTTGACAATTTTGAGCTGGGATTTCACATCGGAATTCAGGAATTGTTCCTGCTGTCCAAGATAATTAAAGATGGTATCATCTGTTCCACTGTTCAATGGAATACCCTCCTCAGAGGCATAAGGGGCCTGAAGTGGAATGGATTGATCAGACACTGGAGCTGCAGTAGCAGAGGATACGGAAGCGAGCAAAAGAGCTCCTCCAAGAATTGTTGGCATAACTTTGGCGAATTTCATAGTAAACTCTCCCATTCTTATACTTATTTTTTGGTTGGAAAATGTTCATGCCAGTCTCGGTTGGAATTCCGTCTGCAACTTGGGCAGCGCGGAGCGTGGGGCTAGACCTGAAGCGTGGAATGAGACAAGAAACGATTGGAACAAAATCGGCTTGGCCTTAGCTCGGGAAGTGTTAGGCACGACACCAAACAAAAAGGATAACCGTTTATTCAGTTCAACCCGAAGGTTTAATCGTCTATTGTGTTCCTCTTTCAGCAAAGCCGGGGGTTGTCCAATTGCGCAGGTAGAAGATACGTTCACGGAAAACTGGGGTGTTCAATCCGGGTTTGCGTAAATGACAAATGCAGTGTGTTCTGAACGGCATCACTCCTCTCAAGAGTAAAATGTATCTGCTTAACAGGTTCTGTGAATGAGGTCATCATCTAATCAACCTAAGGTCAATAAATTGATTTAAAAAATATAGGGGAACTTATGTTCACCATAAGGTTATTTTTGTAAATAAAACTGCTTGGAACGTATATTATCACAATGTAAAACTTTGGAAAAGATACAATTTTAGATTTTTGTTAAAATTGTGTCTGAAGTAGGGGAGAGGTAGCGTTTTCCACATATTTTGACGTATTTTGTCTAAAAGCAAGGCCTGTACCCTCGTGTTCACAGGGAGAACCTGCTTAGTGCAAGGACAAACGCCGTTTCCACTGCTCCACGAATACATAGAATAACGTGTACTCCCTTGGCATGCCGATGATCGAATGCGGGAGGTGAAACTGTTGCGTAAAACCCGTGCCACAGCACGTTATGCAAGTCGATCCAATGTGACACGAAGAAAAACAGTACTGAAGAAACGAAAATGGAAGTCTGGACACAAAAAGGGTACAAAGGCCTATACGTTCGTTATTCCATCCAAACAGCTGATGTCACAGGCTGAGGATGGAGTAGAGAATGGAGCGGAAAATGGCATGAGTGATGCTCCTTCACACAGGGATGTTTCTCGGCGACCGATGCTCTCGGTCATTATTCCTGCCATGAATGAGGAGAAAAGGATTGGTGCAGTTGTCCGTGAAGCGCGGCGGATATGCCGTGATGCTGAAGTGCTTGTCGTTGTGAATGGTTCAACAGACGGTACGGCTAACGCAGCCAAACGGGCTGGAGCACGAGTGCTCACGTATGCAGAAGCGCTGGGGCATGATGGAGGACGAAAAGTAGGCGCGGCAGCGGCCTATGGTCAGGTGTTGCTATTTACTGATGCAGATATCGCAATTCCCGCAGAGCACCTTGCGCCTTACGTGAAGGCTGTGCTGAAGGGAACGGATGTGGCGCTTAACGACTACCATGGGCCGGTCACTCATCATCCCGTTCATCCGGTAGTGGAGGCCAAACACATGTTGAACAGCATACTCGCAAGATCCGATCTCCGGGGGGCATCCATGACAGCTATTCCACATGCAATAAGCCGAAAAGGACTTGAGGTCATGGGCATATCCTCACTGGAAGTTCCGCCACTCGCACAAGCCAAGGCCGTGATCGGTGGTCTTCGGGTACGCGCTGTTCATCACGTACCTGTGGGTAGAATGAATGCAGTTCGAAACAAGAAGCGAAGCGGACCTGATCCGCTAAGTCAAGTGGTACTGAATGATCATATGGCAGCGATCAAGTGGATTACGGATACACTCGGTCCCCGCGGAGGTTATACCGATCTGAAACGTGTTCGCAACCTGGCGAGGTAAGCATGTCGCATCGGATGATGCAGCATGCTGGAGGTGAGGAAATGAAGGGACGTTCAGGGGTTGTCCGCCGCAGGCGGACAACAAATAGACAAACGACAGCAGAAAAAACAGTAATGAACAAGCGTCTTAGGAACAAGAAGCATGTAGATATTCAAAAAAAAAGAAGAAGCCGAGCAAAGTCGGGCCAAGTAGATCTGCACTTGATGTGGAAAGCGGGGCAAGTTGCAGGAAGCGAGGCAAAGGCGAACAACACAGTATCAGAAAAACACGCACGTCTCGAATGGAATGCACACGCGGCGAACGTTGCGGAGCTAAGCAATTTCGAGCTAGCTCTGAAGGCAGGTAAGGCATTTATGCAGGGTTATGCTCAGGCCTCGGGACATTCATTCCAGATCGTGCCGCTACCTCTTCGTCATTCGGCTGCTGCCATTGTCTGTGCCTGTAATGAAGAACACACACTGGGGCAGGTGTTATTGCAACTCAAGCGGTTGCCTCTGACGGATATTATTGTGGTACTGAATGGAACGACAGATGACAGTTTGAAGCAGGTACTAAGGCAGTCGGGACTTACAGTAATCTATGAACCTGATCGGGCAGGACATGATGTCGGCAGGGCACTTGGAGCCAAGATGACGGATGCGGAGACGGTACTTTTTGTGGATGGAGATATGGTCGTCTCGGCTGAACAGCTTGCACCCTTTCTGTTCGCAGTTGATCGGGGACAGGATGTGGCGTTGAATAATCTGACGTCTTTGCTTCCTGCGTTTGCAGGGCAGGATGAGGTAAGCCGGATCAAAGCATATCTGAACCGAACATTAGGCAGGGCAGATCTGGGTTCCAATTCCATGACAGCCGTGCCCCATGCATTGTCTCGTCGTATGATTCAGACCGTGAAACCAGCATCACTGGCCGTTCCACCTAAGGCACAAAGTCTAGCTATTCAGCATGGAATGAACGTCTCGGCACCAAGTCAGGTGGATGTTATTCGTTCCAATCGGTTGCGTCCTGGTAACACGGGAAGTGGGAATGACGTCGCCAAATTGATCATCGGAGATCATCTGGAGGCACTGGCTACATTGCTGGGTACAGGTTGGAATCCAGCCCAGGCACATACACTCTCCCGTGTAGAAGTGGCTTACAGGAGGAACGCCTAATGACACTGACGAGTATGATTATCCCAACGTACAATGGTCTGGATCTGATCAGACCCTGCATCAATGCCATACGTCAATACTCGGGTGATCCTGCGTCATATGAAATTATCGTGGTAGATAACGGTTCGACGGATGGAACGGCTGAATATTGTGCGCTGGAGCGAATTCGATTTGTAAGGTTCCCGGACAATCGGGGGTTTCCGGCAGCGTGTAATGCTGGACTTCGTGCAGCTTGCGGGGATGAGCTGTTGCTGTTGAACAATGATGTCACGGTCACGCCCCGTTGGCTGGAGAACCTGCGAACGGCGCTGTACAGTGACGCAAGTATTGGGATCACGGGTCCTGTTACGAATTATGCAAGCGGAATCCAGCAGATTGAACTGGCGTTTCGGGACATGGAACATTTTCAGGAGTTAGCCCATTCCAATAATGTTGCGGATTCTTCAAGGTGGAGGGAAGTACGCCGGATCGTTGGTCTGTGCATGCTGATGAAACGAGATGTCGTCGAATCGGTTGGACTGCTTGACGAGGCGTACTCCCCGGGACACTATGAGGATGACGATTATTGTTATAGAGCAAGATTGCAGGGATATCGCCTGCTGGTATGTGGAGATGTTCTCGTGCATCATCAGGGAAGTGCCAGCTTCCAGAAGACAGATCCGGTAGCGTGGAAACAGCTGCTTGAGCGTAATCGTTCGATTTTTATGAACAAATGGCATGTCGATCCGCTTGAATATATGGACATATCCGATGAAGGAGGGAACGTGGAATGAAAGGTGTAATTCTTGCCGGCGGAACAGGAACTAGACTGTATCCGCTGACCCGGCTCATTAACAAACATCTGCTTCCAGTCGGTAAACATCCGATGATTATGTATGGCATCGACAGGCTCCGCCAGGCAGGCATTGATGAACTATTGATTGTGATCAACAAACATTCCGCCGGGTTATATACAGAGTATCTTGGTGGCGGAGCAGATCATGGGGTGAAGTTGACTTATCGCATTCAGGAAAAGGCAGGCGGGATTGCGGAAGCGTTGGATCTGGCGACCACTTTTATCCTTCCTGGAGAAAAATTCGTTGTGCTTCTCGGTGATAATCTCTTCAGCGATGATCTGAAGCCTTATGTGGACCGTTACATGCAGCAACCTGCTGGTACAGCGCGAGTTCTGCTCAAAGAGGTGGATGATGCACGACGTTACGGGGTGCCTGTTTTTGATCCAAAGCATCCAGAGCGAATCTCGTACATCGAGGAGAAGCCAAGCCAGCCGAAAACCTCTTATTGTGTGACGGGCATATACATGTATGACGATCATGTATTTAACCTGATTCGCAACATTGCTCCGTCTGCGCGCGGAGAACTTGAAATTACGGATGTGAATAATCACTACGCGTCTGCTGGCGGATTGGAATACGACATTTTGCAGAAATACTGGAGTGATGCAGGTACATTTGATTCGCTCCAGGAAGCAGCTGTCCGCATGAAAGGACAATTGCCCTAAAATATATGCGACTGATGCTGCCGCTGTGCGGTGCCCCATGGGAGCAGAACACTCTGCGCCGGAGCTGGAAGGATGCTCCGGCGCTTTGCGCAGCGACAATCCTCGTGCATGCCAAAGGAGGGAATGGCGTGAGAGTAGTGACACGCACCGGGGCCGCTAGGGCCTCCGTGTCGGGTAAGCCCCGGGGCATCCACCCGGCCGTATTTATGGGCAGTGGCACTCCGGCAGCAGCAGGTACAGGGTCTGCTGGAGTCAGAGGTGTGAAGTCAGGGAAACGTAGTACCCCGACCAAAGCGGGTACATCTGCCGGCGCAGCGCATAAGGCTGCTGCAAGGAAAGCGAGCAGCACAGGCAGTGTTGTTGGCAGAGCAGGCAAAGCTGGCTCTGCGAGTGCGAGCAAAGCGGCAAGAGCCAGCCGCACCGGCAAAGGCAAAGCCGGCCTGCGCCAGGCCACTGCTTGGCGCAGGTCTGCACCCGCGCGGGGCCGGCGTGCCGCTGCCCGCGCCAAGCAGCGCACGGCGATGCGCCGTGCGCCCATGCCAGCACCGCAAGCCAGCACGCCACCGGCGATGCCTGCCAGCGGTGCTGGCCCCGCCCCGCGCCAGGCGACACACCCGAAGGGTGTCGCCCCCGCGGGGCGGGGAGGCGCTGCCGGCGCGAAGGCGGGCAGCGCGAAGGGCTTGCCGCCTCCGCCTGCGGAGCACGCAGTGCAGGCGGAGGCCGTGCCCGGCGGCTACGCCGAGGGCTACCGCGACGGCGTATTCGCCGGCGGGGAGGCGCTGGTGGCGCAGCACATCCCGCCGGATCACATTCTGCCTGCCGTGGCGGCGGCAGATCTGATCGCGGCGGGATTCCGCCAATACGCGCCCAGCCTGGCCCGGCTGTCCAGCCCTCATGAGATGGCTGGACACATCACGGCGGCGCTGGATGCGCAGCGCCCCTTGTCTGTCGTTCGCCTCGGAGATGGCGAACTGCTCACGCTGGCAGCCGATACGGTGCTGCCAGGCCAGGAAGTGCAGGAGCTGGCACCGTTTCTGCCCTATGCAGGGGTGCCATGCTCAACCCCCGACATCCGCGCGATGCTTGCGGAAGCCATACAGGCCGCCGACTGGGTTGGCGTGCCGATCTCGCGGGCGCCGACCTTCCAGGGGCTGTTATTCCCGGTATTACGCCACTTCGGGATCGACTGGTCCCGGCTGAAATTGACCAGTTCCACGATCAATTACAGTCTGCATCAGTCCGGCCTGGTGTTGCCCCTGCTGCAAGGACGGCGGGTTCTGCTCATAGGCAGCCAGGCACCAGAGCTTGCGGCACTGCTGCATAGCCGAGGGATTCATGTCACAGGCATCATTGGTTCTGTGGCAGGAGTTATGGATATTCCGAGGGTGATGCAGCAAACCGCAGAACATGCTTTTGATATCGCTTTGGTGGCGGCGGGAATTCCGGCGGTCATTCTGTGTTGGCGAATTGCAGGTGAACTCGGCAAGGTCGCTCTGGATTTTGGACATTTGGCTGACAAACTGGTAACAGGAGAGCTTCAACTCTAGTGGACCGTCCGGAGGCTGGTCATGTGCGTGTTAGCCTCACGGACAAGTGGAAATGGAGGGAGCAACATGAGCACACCCGATCAACAGCGCGGGGAAGGACGTCATGGTCGTTACAACAAGGTTAATGCTCGAAACGTCGTCTGTCGAAAGGGTCATAGTCATCTGAACATCATTCCAAATATCAGCACTCACAGTGACAAGAGCCGCAGTGAAAACAACCGGAATGGCAGCATAAGCAGCGAAAAAAAAGCAAACCGATGTACCACACAGCACGATGTCTCGCGACCTGACATGGCAGTCCTGCATGCAGCAGGTCGTCGCTCAATACGGAAATCCAGACGTAAAGGCAAAGGCAGGCGCACAGCCAAAGGCGCCAGACTCTACAAACAGGGGTATACCAGAGGATACAACGAAGGTGTTCGCCAGGGACAGAGCTCGTTTGGGCTTGTTTTTGAAGGAGTTAGCATCATTATCCCCACGTACAATCAGCGAGACTATGTGCTGAAATGTGTGTCCAGTATCGAAAAGCATACCCCTGCCCCCTTCGAGATCATTGTTGTGGATAATGCCTCCAAGGATGGAACTGCCGAGGCCATGCTCCGCAAAGGCGGCATGGTGAGGGTGGCTGCCCTGGATCAGAACCGGGGGTTTGCCGGAGGTGTCAATCATGGGCTGATGATGGCGAGAGGACGACATATCATCGTGCTGAACAACGATACGCTCGTTACTCCAGGCTGGCTGGATAACATGATGACTTGTCTTGCCAGTGATCCGAAGATTGGTGTGGTGGGTCCGGTGACCAACTATATTGGCGGGGATCAGCAGATTGAGGTTCCGTACCGTGAGGTAGAAGAGATGTGGTCTTTTGCCACCACACATAATCGTCCGGATGCAGACAAACATCGAATAACCGATCGCCTGGTCGGATTCTGCTGGCTGTTCTCACGGGAGCTGCTGGAACGGGTAGGTTATCTGGACGAAGGGTACGCGGTGGGCAATTTCGAAGATGATGACTGGATCATCCGGGTGAAGCTGGCAGGATACCAGCTTGCGGTAGCCGGGGATGCTTTTATCCACCACTTCGGAAGTGTCAGTATGAAAGCCTTGGGTGAGCAGGACTTTGCTGTAGTGAATAAGGATAACGAGCAGTTTTATAGCCAAAAGTGGGGAGATCCTCATGCGCTGGTTGCCGAAACCTCTCGCTTGGCTAGACAACTAACCTCTGGTACCCCATCCGGTCAACAAGAGGATGGTGACACAACCCCAATGGATCCGCGTCAGCGAATCTCAACGCAGGGCAGCCAAGATCCAGCATTACAGTTCAGACACAGTTATGTCTTCTACCCGGAAGGTTCGTTTCTGTCCGATGCCAAAGGAGATGTCTATACTCTAACTGGCGGTCGGCGGCGTAAGCTGAACATCCCTGTACCTCGTGGAATATCTCCTGTTCAGGTTGTCAAACCGGATCTGCTCGCCATTCCTGCCGGAGAAGCACTGATATCAGCGGGGGACGTGCAAGGATGGCCGAGGGAATCACAACAGGTGCATACGACAGCGGTTCATGGTTCTCACAATGGATGGGCAGAAGGAAGTATTGTTGCCGCAGTGGATGCACCCGAGATTCGATATCAGATCAGCGGAGACAAGCGGAGACGATTTGTATCGGTCTATGCCGCAGAACGCTGGGGTGTACGTTCCGGGCATATTGTCAGCGTGTCTGCGGACCAACTGAATGCGATGGAAGAAGGCTGGCCCATTATCGCCCCACCTCAGCTCTTGAACCCAGATCTGTAATGTCAGGCAATCTAGTTATGCGAATCAGCAGCATGATGCGGAATGGAAAATGTAGCGGTGTCCTGTGTAATCGCTCTGATTCATTCCGCATCCGAATATTACATATGAGATGGTAACTATATAATTTGAACTAAAGATTATTTATACTGACACTACGATGACAGAATAACCTTCCAATCGCTGTTATCCCCAGATTTTTTCGATTCCCCTTTCTCAAGGGAAAATCCGGGGATAAAGGCGAACGCTTCGCTTTTTCAGGTTTTTTCTGTCCTCTCCGTTATCGTATAAATGATTAGTTCAACTTATATAGACCACTTAAAGTAAAGCGATTGAGGGAGGAAGCGGGATGAAGAATTCTGTAGTCAGACAAGCCGAACAGATTGCCAGTGATTTTTTGCTGGAAAAAGTAACATGCTCACATCATATCATCGGTAAAGGTTTTGTTAATCAGGTCTGCCTAGTGGAGACGGCAAGTCATAAAGTGGTTGTACGCATGAACGATCCAGATACATATTCTACCTTTGTGAAAGAAAAATGGTGCATCGAACAAGCGGCGAGTGCCAGTATTCCTGGGCCAGAGACATTGTCCGTTGGGGTCAACGCTGAACATGCCTATATGATTCAAACGGTTGTGGAAGGGGATAACGGGTTGGACACGACAGTGCCCACGTCTGTGATTTGGAGGAAACTCGGTGAGTACACACAACGTATGCAATCCATCCCGGTGGCAGGTTTCGGAAGGGAAATGCATGATCCCGTACAAAACCAATTTTACTCTCCTCCTCATGCAGGATCAGATGGCAGTTGGCAAGGATATGTGCAATACAATATCAATAGTCTCACGGAGCAAGATTCATTGATTGAGCTTGGTGTCATTACGATGAAGGAATCACAGCTCGTAAGGCAATGGTTCGAACAATTGAAATTGCAAAAGTTCCGCTTTGGTTTATGCCATGGCGATCTCTCCTTGAAGAATACAATCGTAAGTTCAACGGGTGAGATTACCCTTCTGGACTGGGGGAATGCGGAGGTCACCGTCGTGCCGTATGGCGATATCATTCAACTCATGCAATGCCAGCTACGGGGTGAAGGTCCTGACAAGGAAGAATTGAAAGCGTTTTTAGAAGGATATGGGACAGGCACACAAGAGCAAGAGCGCGAACTGAATCAAGCGAGCCGTGTGTTGTTATTGAAAGCTTTTGATACCCTGAGGTGGGCTATAGATCGAAGTCCGGATCAGATCGAGTTCTACACTGATTTAGCAAAACAAGCTTTTAACCAGGTTAGGAGGGGCCAATAGCGATTCAATCCTGTAAAATAAGCCATCTTTCAAATTTATAATTTAATCTTTCTATTTGGTTATAGGTTTATTCTATTAGCAGATCCATTGACGCAGGTAGGGCACAGGAGTACATTTAGAGCCATAATTCTTATTTAACAGATGGGAATTGAAGGTCTAGGGCGTTCATATTCAATCGCCCAGATCTTGATCTTAAAACTAATCAGGAGGTATGTCGATGTCATCATCAACCAAAAAAGTCGTGCTGTGGAGCAAAACAGGCTGTCATTTCTGCGGGGAAGTGAAAGCATTTCTGAAAGAGCGAAACCAGCCTTTTGAGAACATTGAAGTGCAGGGCAATGACGTGCTGCGTGATGTGCTTGAAGCAAAATATGGTATTCGGCATGTACCCGTCATTGAAGTGGGAGGGGACGGCAAGTTTGAAGCCTTGCTGGAACCTGATCTGGAGAAGCTGGCTGAACTTCTGGCACGAGCGGACGAAGCGGCAGCAGTCTAACGGGAGTTGATATATACCTTTGGAGCAAGCCGTTCCGGCTGCTGCATGATGCAAGATCGCATTTGTACAGCAGCTGGAACGTTCAAAAGCTATGGCTCACTTGGGATGTAAATGGTCATATTTACATCTTCAATGTTCATATAGAAAAAATCTATTAGTCGCGCTGTTGACCCTTTTACGGGGCAGTGATAAGATTTGTGAAATTAAAACAAACCAAACTCATAGGAATAGTTAACTTTTAAGTTATTTTGCATACGTAATCAGTTCAGTTGGCCCTTGATCATTCTTTTGAAGATTCTAATCCAAGGAAGGCGGAGTGCATATGACAGCGAAACGCAGTTTGAAATTTGGAGCCATTATTCATGGGGTTGGAGGAAGCAACACCACATGGAGACACCCGGAGGTTCTGTCGGATGCCAGCGTTAACTTTGGATTCTACAAACGTCAGGCACTGAAAGCGGAGGAAGGCAAGTTTGATCTGGTCTTTATCGCAGACGGTCTGTATATTACCGAGAAATCCATTCCGCATTTCCTGAATCGCTTCGAGCCAATCAGTATCCTCTCCGCTTTGGCTGCCGTTACTTCACGTATTGGACTGGTGGGTACCCTCTCGACATCCTATAGTGATCCGTTCACCGTAGCCAGACAGTTCGGTTCCCTCGATCAGATCAGTGATGGCCGTGCAGGCTGGAACGTCGTGACTTCTCCGCTGGAAGGTACAGCGAAGAACTATAGCAAGAGCAGTCACCCTTCACATCCGGAACGTTATCGCATTGCCGCGGAATATTTACAGGTAACCAAAGGGTTGTGGGACTCTTGGGAAGATGATGCCTTTGTAAGAGACAAAGAGAGCGGTGTATTCTTCGACCAATCCAAACTGCACACGCTTAATCATGAAGGAGAATTCTTCTCCGTACAGGGGCCGCTCAACATTGCCCGTTCACGGCAAGGACAGCCGGTGATTTTCCAGGCAGGTTCATCGGAAGATGGCAAAACGCTGGCGGCGCAAGAAGCGGATGCTGTCTTTACCGGACACGATACGATTGAAGATGCACAGGCATTCTATAAGGATGTCAAAACACGTGCGGCTTCCTATGGACGTTCTGCACAGGATATTGTTATTCTGCCAGGCATCAATCCTATTGTTGGACGGACGGAAGAGGAAGCTGAACAGAAATATCAGGAGATCGCGAGCCTGGTTACCATTGATAAAGCGCTGGATTATCTGGGACGTTTCTTCGAACACCATCATTTCTCCCAATATCCGCTGGATGAACCGTTCCCGGAGCTGAATGGCATTGGAAGCAACAGTTTCCGCAGTGGAACCGACAAGATCAAGAAGGATGCCAAAGAGCAGGGATTGACCTTGCGTGAAGTGGCTCTGCGGGCAGCAACACCGCGCAGCAAATTCCTGGGAACACCGGAGCAGGTCGCTGACAAGATTCAGAAATGGTTTGAGACGGAAGCAGCGGATGGTTTCATTATTGCTTCGGAACTGCCGAGTGGATTGTCTGATTTTGTGGAACTCGTTGTGCCGATTCTGCAAGAACGCGGCCTGTATCGTACGGACTATGAACACGATACATTGCGAGGTAACCTTGGGGTACAGATTCCGGTTAACCGTTATACGGCTGCGAAGAAGCAAGTTGTATCTGATTTGGCATAACTGATAGGGAGCGAACGAGCATCTGATGTTGTCTGGCTGTTTTCTCCAACCGGTAATGAAATCAATTACTACGTTTTGTACTACTTTAAAACCGACTTAACTCATAGGATATATAGAGTATTGGGTATAAACATCAATTAAATGACACCTGTATACACAGAGGGGGAAGCGATATGAACAGGTCTATCTCATGGATGAAATATATGGCATTGGCAGCAGTATTGGTGATGGTATTATCCGGTTGCGGATCGGCGGGAGGCAGCACGAACAGTACGGCACAGGCATCAGGCGGGGGGCAGGCCGGGCAAGCCGAAGGAGGTAACCTGACTTTTGCACTTGCAACTTCACCGGATACACTGGACCCTCATCGCAGTGGGCTTGCTGTAACTGTACGCGCCATCCGAACGATCTACGACAATCTGGTCGTGCAGCTGCCGGATGGTTCCATCAAACCGTGGCTTGCCACGGAATGGAGCGTATCCGAGGACGGCAAGAGTTATACATTCAAGCTGCGTGAAGGCGTGAAGTTCCATGATGGTACACCGTTTAATGCGGAAGCCGTGAAATACAATCTGGACCGGGTGATTGATCCGGCCACCAAAGCTGCCAATTCCCTTGCCCTGATTAGACCGTATAGCTCCTCCGAAGTTATTGATGAATATACCATCAAGGTAAATCTGGAATCACCATCGCAAGCCTTTCTTGGCAACTTGAGCCAGGCACTGCTGGGGATCGTATCCCCTACAGCTGCCCAAAAATATGGCGACCAGCTGGGTAAAAATCCGGTGGGCACAGGTCCGTATACCTTTGTGAAATGGGATGAAAATGCGGATATCGTCGTTGCCAAAAACAAGGATTACAACTGGGGGCCTGAGACGGTTGAAAATAAAGCTGCACCACATGTGGATACGATCACATTCAAAATTGTACCGGAAGAAGCAACGCGGATCGGAAGTGTACAGAGTAGTCAGGTACTCGCTGCCGAGACGGTTCCACCGCAAAATGTTGCTGCATTGAAAAACGATCCGAACCAGCAA
Organism: Paenibacillus sp. SRL342; assembly: GCF_984798905.1. Lineage (NCBI taxonomy): Bacteria > Bacillati > Bacillota > Bacilli > Caryophanales > Paenibacillaceae > Paenibacillus > Paenibacillus sp. SRL342. The sequence continues at coordinate 5,741,406 of NZ_OZ481790.1, read as the reverse complement.
CTGTTGCAGGCCAACACAGTTGGGTTACCATACACACTCTTTTTCAATCTGCGCAAAGCGCCTTGGGATGATGTGAAAGTAAGGCAGGCGGTACAATCCGCCGTAGATGTGGAATCGATTGTCAAAACATTGTATCTGGGCAACTACGAACGTGCGTGGTCCGCACTGTCTCCTGGAATCCTGGGTTATAATGCATCGCTGGAAGGAAGCATCAACCCGGACATTAACAAAGCCAATCAGCTGCTGGACGAACAAGGCTGGGTGAAAGGCGCTGATGGTATTCGTGCCAAAGACGGGCAGAAGCTGACCCTGCGGTATGTTGATGGTTCGCCCAATCGGGAGAAACGCAATGACATTGCCGCCATTATCCAACAACAGTTGAAACAGATTGGCATTGCCGTTGAAGTCGAGATTACAAAAGATATCGCAACAGTCATTTATCAGAACTGGGATTATGATCTCTATGGCAACAGTCAGGTCAATTCTGATCCTAATGCCTTGTACGCTTTCTATCATACGAGTGCAGAGGGCGAGCGTCCGACATTGTCCGGTTTGTCTGATCCAAAGATCGATGAACTGTTAGAGCAGGGAGCGGTCGAGACAGATCCCGATAAACGTGTCGAGATCTACAATCAGATCCAGCAATACCTGATTGAGCAAGCGGTAATTTTGCCGATCTATGTATTCCCGTATACCGTCGCAGCATCGAAAAAGGTCGAAGGCATCAAGTTTGATTCATTGGGGTATCCACTCTTTAACGACGTCCGCATTCAGCCCTAACATGAACGGCCAATCCAGATTGAGGAAGGAGATATCCCGGTATGGTTCAAACGATACTGTCACGACTCGCAACATCGCTTCTGGTTATTTTCGGAGCTTCGGTGCTGGTGTACTGCATCATGTATCTTCTGCCGGGTGATCCGGTTCTGCTCATGCTGGACCCGTCCTCGGCTACCCCGGAGATGATCGAGAATCTGCGGGTCCAGCTAGGACTGGATCAACCGTTTTACATCCAGTTTGCGAACTATTTCGGTGATATGCTGCGTGGGGATTTCGGTAAATCAATGATCAATTCGGATCCGGTTCTGCCGAAAATACTGGAACATTTCCCAGCGACACTGGCTTTGACCGCACTCAGCTCAATCATTGCCATCACGATTGGAATTACACTTGGTGTATTGTCTGCGATTCATCGCAATGGCGTGATTGATTTTGTCGCTCGGCTAGTTGGACTTTTTGGCATCTCCATGCCAACCTTCTGGACGGGGATACTGCTCATCCTGTTATTTTCAGTACAGCTTGGCTGGTTCCCGGCGATGGGTTCCGATGGATTCAGTTCACTGGTTCTTCCGGCAGCTACGCTGGGTCTTGTGGGTGCAGGATTTATTGTACGGATGGTACGGAACAGCATGCTGGAAGTGATCAATGAACCGTTTATCGTGGCATTACGGGCCAAAGGACTTTCGGAACGTGCCATCATGTATGGTCATGCACTACGTAATGCGCTTATTCCTGCAGTAACGGTAATCGGCATGCTGATCGGTGATCTGCTTGCGGGCACCGTTGTGGTGGAAACTGTCTTCTCCAGACAAGGAATCGGCCGAATTATTGCGGATGCGCTAATGGCCAAGGATCTGCCAGTGGTGCAAGGGGTTGTCTTCTTTACATCCATTATCTATGTGGTCTTGAACCTGCTGGTGGATATCTCGTATTCGTACATTGATCCCCGGGTTCGGCGTGCAGTCCGCACATGATCATGGATAGAACAGTCAGATGTGTCCTGACGCGGAGTTATGAAAGGAGGAGTTGTTGCTCATGAGCATGAAACCTTTGGCTGGTGACAAAAAAGCATGGGCGGGCAGTGTAGGACGTATCCGTCTGTGGAATCGCCGCCCTTGGCGTTATCGCGTCTCATTCGCGGTATCCCGATTATTCTTTTATGCAGCATTGCTGGTGGTGGTATTTACCGTGGCATGTGCGATTGTACCGGGCTGGATTGCGCCCTATGATCCAACTCAGATGATGACTGATGTTATCCTGCAGGCTCCTTCTGCTGCACATCTGTTCGGGACGGACTATTTTGGCAGGGATATCTTCAGTGTGGTTGTGCATGGAAGCAGGGATTCGCTGCTCATTGGATTTGCTTCCGTTCTTGTGGGCGGTATTGTCGGTAGTGCTCTGGGTATTATCTCCGGATATGCCGGAGGATTTGTTGATACCATCACGATGCGGGCTGTCGATATTCTGATGGCTGTACCTGGTGTGCTCCTGGCATTGTCTGTTGCAGCTGCTCTCGGGCCAGGACTGATGAATATTGCACTGGCTGTTGCGGTTTCCTCCATTCCGGGGTACGCACGGGTGATGCGTGGGCAGGTCATATCAGTTAAAGGTCTTCCTTTCATTACAGCGACACGTTCACTGGGCGGTTCCAATACGCGTATTTTCTGGAAACATGTACTGCCACATTCGTTGTCACCACTGCTGGTCATGGCTACGCTTGGCGTAGGGACATCAATTCTTACGGGTTCCGGACTCAGTTTTCTGGGACTTGGGGTGTTGAAGGAAATCCCGGATTGGGGCGCATTGCTCTCGCAAGGTAGAGGGTATCTGACGGTTGCCTGGTGGATCTGTACGTTCCCGGGGCTGGCGATCACGTTGTTTGTACTGGCGGTTAATCTGATTGGAGACGACATTCGCGATCGGCTGGACCCCAAAGTAAAAGGAGCGGCTTGACCGCTATTCCAAAATATAAGAATTTATAAGTTTCACCCTATCCATTTTTATATTTCACTGCGAAACGGTAGCTGTGCCACCAGAGGACAGCGACAGCCGTTTACGCTTGAGGAGGAGAAATTCATGTCACATGTTGTCATTATTGCCGGATCACCTTCCAAGCGTTCGCGTTTGACAGGTCTGACGGATTACAGCAGCCAAAAATTAACGGAGGCAGGCATTACCGTTGAAGTCATTCATGTTGTGGATCTACCCGCTGAGGATCTGGTGCAAGCCCGGTTTGACAGCTCATTCATTCGTGATGCACTTGCTGTCGTGGAAGCCGCGGATGCAGTTATTGTGGCTACGCCGGTATATAAGGCATCGTACTCGGGAGTGCTCAAGCTGTTCCTGGATCTGATTCCGCAAGAAGGGTTACGGGGTAAGTTGATACTCCCACTTGTCATCGGTGGCTCCATTGCTCATCTGCTCGCCATTGATTATGCATTGAAGCCTGTACTGGCAGCCCTTGGTGGAAGACATATTCTGGGTGGCGTGTATGCTGTGGATCAGGGAATCGAACGACTGGATGATGAGAAATTTGTGCTCTCTGCGGATATTACTACACGTCTGGATCGGTCGCTGGATGAATTGATATTGACACTGGAAAAGGATGGGATTACGATATCGTAAAACCAAGTAAATATATTGGATAAATCAATATAAGATCAAACGTCTGCGGACGTGGATACGGAGGCGCTCATGAATATCGAGAATATTGAAGCATTTGTATATATCAATCATTATGGAAGCTTCAATAAGGCTGCCGAAGTACTCTTCTTGTCCCAACCTTCGGTCACAGCTCGCATTCAGTCACTGGAAAGGGAGCTGGGCTGCAAGTTGTTTGATCGGCTTGGCAAGCAAATCGTGCTGACAGAAGAAGGTCGGAAATTCTTGCCGTATGCGCAGCAAGTGCTGCAAGTGATTCAGCAGGGCAAGCAGAAGATTCAGCAGCGTCGGACAACACCGGATGCTCTTCGGCTCGGTAGTACAGTATCAGTATCCAATTATGTCATTCCCGATTTTCTACCCAAGATCAAGGAAGCTTACCCCGAAATTAATATCAAACTGACGACAGCAACGACGGATCAGCTGATTGCCAAACTGCTTGGTCAGGAGATCGATCTTGCTTTTGTGCGCAAGGTCATGCATCCTGCGATCCGTACGGTTGCTTTTTATGAAGATCCGATCCAGCTCTATGTGTACAAAGGGCATCCATTCATTGAGAGCGGGCATGTCAGCATGGAAGCCATCCGGAATGAGCAACTGGTCTTTTTCGAATGTGGTTCACTGGACTGGCTTCGCATTCACCGGGCTTTCGACTCGCTGGAACAACCGCCGAATATTACATATCATGTCGATAATTCGGAGACGGCGAAGAAACTGGTTATGCAAGGGGCAGGCATTGCCTTTCTCCCGGGACTCACGGTGAAGAAGGAAGTGCAGAATCAGGAGTTGTTCCCCATTCAGGTACATGAGGTAGCAGGTGTATCGTTGCAGATCAGCGTTGTCACGTTAAAGGAAGAATATTCGCCATTGGCAGAGCCCTTCGGGGAACTGCTGCGAAAGTTATAGAGCGTCTAACGATGAATCTGACTTTTACACCAAAACGGAGAGTGCAGAACCAATCTGAAGAAGCGAAGCGTGCGCATTTATCAACAGATTTTTCCCTTGAACCAAGGGAGTAAAGAAAATCTGGGGATAAGAGTGATCGGAAGATGGTACTGCAATCGGAGTGATAAAGTGTAACATCTCCAGTTCAACTTAATAGTGATTCAAGAATAGTGGTTCAGCACAATCAAGGAGGAGAAGGATATGAGTATTCGTGTTGGCATTTTGGATCAGACCCCGATCTATGAAGGGGAAACGGCAGTGGATGCTTTTCGACATACGATTGAGCTGGCACAACGGGCAGAGCAGCTGGGATTCCATCGGTTCTGGGTATCGGAGCACCATGATTCAGGGCATGTTGCAGGTTCCTCCCCGGAGGTACTCATCTCTCACTTGCTTGCGCATACGAAGCGGATTCGTCTGGGGTCCGGCGGAGTAATGCTTCAGCATTATAGTCCATACAAAGTCGCCGAGAATTTCAATATACTCGCAGCGCTCGGACCAGGAAGAGTTGACCTGGGAATGGGTCGTGCACCAGGCGGGTTACCACGTTCGACACAGGCGTTGCAGGAAGGTATTCAGGAAGCCGCATCTCTTCAAGAGAAAATCGTTCAGGTGAAACGATACATCCACAATGAGCCGCTTGAAGATCAGTCGCATCCACTTGCAGGTCTCAGCGCTTCGCCTGTGTCCGACATTCCAGCGGAGCTGTACGTACTTGGAGCAAGTGTTGATAGTGCGGGCATGGCTGCGGAACTGGGACTCCCATATGTCTTTTCGCTGTTCATTAACAGTAATATAGGGGTAGCGCTTGAAGCGATCCGTGTATATCGTGAACAATTCGATCGTTCCCAGGGACGAGAGCCTTATGCTGCACTAGCCATATCGTTAATTGTGGCCGAAAGTGAGGAAGAAGCGGAAGGACTTGCGAGCGAGCATATGCTGGTGAAGATCCATCTGGAGAGTGGGAAGGTGCTGACGGTTGGTTCTGTGGAACAGGCGGAAGAATTCGGACGTCAATCAAACGAAACCTATCGGATCGAGATTTTGGAGCCAAGTGTGACCCGGGGTACGAAGGAAAGTGTAGGTCAGGCGCTGCTGAAGTTCCAGCAGGAGTTTGCTGTGGAAGAGTTCATTGTGACTACAGCTACACGGGACTTTACCAAGCGAATTCGTTCATTCGAATTGTTGCGTGAAATTTTGGCAGAGCAGGGACTCAGTGAATTTGCACTGGAATCCAAGGAAGAAGCAGCAATCGGATAGAAGTAGGCAGTGAAAATAGCAGTGAATATATACGAATGGGAGGCCATGTGATGAAAAGTGATCTGGAACAGCCCAAGCAGCATTCTGAGCAACAAGTACAGGGCCCCGAGCATGAACTGGACGGTGAACGGGCGGAAGAATTCGCGGAACGTTTAATCACCATTCGACGACATTTGCATCGTAACCCGGAATTGTCCGGCGAGGAAAAGGAGACGACAGTTGCCATTCGCGGTTGGCTGGAAGAGGAAGGCGTTCGTATTGCAGACGAATATGTGCTGCGGACAGGGCTTGTCGCTGAAGTGGGTCAAGGGGACGGTCCTGTTGTTGCCTTAAGAGCGGACATTGATGCGCTGCCCATTCAGGAAGAGACAAAGCTGGAATTTGCCTCCCAAGTAGATGGAAAGATGCACGCTTGCGGACATGACGTGCACACGGCAATTCTGATTGGTGCTGCACGATTACTGAAACAGCGCGAGTCCATTCTACCGGGAAAAGTACGGTTGATATTCCAGCCATCGGAGGAAAAAGCAACGGGTGCTCGGCAAGTGATCCAGACTGGCGCATTATCCGATGTTCGGGCGGTATTCGGGTTACATAACAAACCTGATCTCCAGGTAGGTACGGTGGGCATTCGGGAAGGCGCATTGATGGCAGCAGCAGACGGTTTTGTTGTCAAAGTGGAAGGTGTAGGCACCCATGCAGCCGTGCCTGAAGCCGGCATTGATCCAATCGTGGTTGCCGCACATATTGTTACGGCATTACAGGCCATTGTGAGTCGCAATGTGGGAGCACAGGAGAGTGCTGTAATCAGTGTCACCAAGCTCCACAGCGGCACAGCCTGGAACGTCATTCCGGATGAAGCGATACTCGATGGCACAGTGCGTACCTTTGATGAGAAAGTGCGTGCACGGATTCGCGAGCGTTTCAATCAGGTAGTCGCCGGTGTGGCAGCAGCTTATGGCACACGGGCTACGGTTCGCTGGATTCAGGGACCACCTGCCGTGGTCAACGATGAGTCTCTCGCATCTGCGGCGGAGCAAGTTGCAAGTGAGATTGGATTGAATAGTGTTAGACCGCTACCTTCTCCAGCAGGTGAGGACTTCTCTTTTTATCAAAAAGAAGTTCCGGGCCTGTTCCTCTTCCTGGGCACCTCTGGCCCGCATGAGTGGCATCACCCTGGCTTTGATATGGATGAACGGGCTCTGCCGCTGGGAGCACATCTTCTGGCAGCACTGGCTGAACGGGCATTGCACAATGTGCAAGCACATCAGGAGTGAGGGACGCAGTTTATCCCTGGATCATATCCAGATCGAAACGGTTCCGTTCTGCGGCAACCGTTTTTCGTATTTGTTGAATCTTATCAGACGGTGTAATTATGGCTAGGGCTGGCGCAGAAGCGTCAGCTCTGTTTGAGTTTTCTTACAGGAAGAGCAGCTAAAGGTATTGTTAAATTTTATTTTTTTAATGGAAATATTTGTTGACGCTTCCCAAAAAGATGTGCTATATTTTTCTCGACGTTTAATCGTAATAATTACTATTAGATAAAAAAGGAGAACAGGAGTAGTCGCTGCGATGAAACAGGAGATCGATTTTATCAAGTTCAGTCCCACCCAAAACATGACGATTCTGGTTAAAACAGATCATGCAGCCGAGCAATACAGTCATATTGCTACCCGCCTAATGTCGTATGACAACGTTTACGCTGAGCAAGTGGGATTCATTGAACCAACGAGGAGACCGGAAGCTGCTTCTCATCTGGAAATGGCCGGAGGAGAGTTCTGTGGCAATGCCTGTATGGCACTTGCAGCACACCTCGCATCTGAAGCAGGACTGGCACATCAGGAATCTATGGATATCATGTTGGAGGTTTCCGGAACTGACCAATTGATCATGTGCCATGTGAAGAAACAGCAGAACGAATACGACTGCCAGGTAAGCATGCCGATTCCGAAGCAGATCGAACAACGAACAATCCGATACGAAGGCATCGAACTCGATATGGTGATCATCCGGTACGCTGAGTTCATCCATATCGTGATCGAAGTTGATGACTTCGACGATACGATGAAGAAGAGGGCACAGACCCTTGCAAGATTACTGGGACTAACCCTGGGGGATAAGCTGATTGGTATCTTGTTATATCAATCACACTTGGAAGAAATGGCCCCACTCATCTATGTTCCGGAGCTGGACAGTCTGATCTGGGAAAGAGGGTGTGGTTCGGGTACGGCCTCCGTAGGAGCGTATCTCGCATGGAGCCAGCAGAGAGGAATTACTCAGTACATCAAGCAGCCCGGTGGTGCAATCAAAGTGGTGGCCGAGTGGGATGGCGCAGAACTTGGGAGCATTACGATTGAGGGATCTGTTGGCATCGTGGCTCAGGGCAAAGCCTTCATAGATGCTCCAGCAGAATGGAGCGTTGTAAACGCATGAGGGACATGATACATGATCGAGACAACGTATAGGGGGAAAAGAAATGATCACATTGGTCCATTTTCAGACATGTTTGAGTGAATTTGCAGAGAAATTCGATAAGCTTGCGAACAAGTATGATCATACGATTCAGCATAGTGCAGAGCTTGAGGCTGTGATCAATGACTACTCCCGCTTTGTGACTGATCAGAACAATAAGGCAGCCTGGGAACAGTTGGAGCATTCGGAGTTGGAAGAACTGGATTCGCTTGTATGGCAGTTAAGAAATAAATCCGCCCAGTGTGTGGCGATCATGGAGAAATATCGTGCATTGAAGTTAGAGAACGGGGATGTGCAGATTGCCGATTATTTCAAAAATATAGAAGAGTGTATCGATAAAGAATTTGGTAGTTTCCATGTCACCTCCGATTCCAACGTATTGCTGGTAGGCTCCGGTTCATTCCCCATGACACCATTACTCATTGCCAAGCGAACAGGTGCACAGGTTGTCGGGATCGATATTGATGAAGAGTCCATTACACTCGGGCGAAAAGTGGTGGATACACTGGGTACGGGTTTGAAGATTCGTTTGGAGTCAACATTGCTGGAGGATCTGGATTATACCAGGGAAGCAACCCATATCATTTTCAGCTCTACGGTGGCCCCTAAATATGAGCTGCTTGATCAACTGCATGCCCTGACGAATGCGCAGGTGGTTGTAGCCATGAGATACGGTGATCAGTTGAAGTCCTTGTTCAATTATCCCATGAGAGAGACGGACAGCAACAAGTGGAAGCTGGTGGATACGATCCTGCGCCCGGATGATGTGTTCGATATTGCGTTGTATCAAAAAGCATAACCATCCAAGTCAATCCCGATGGAGTCCAGATTGAACTTTGAATATAGGAGGCATATATGAGTAATCTTCAGCGAATTCTGATACTCGGAACCGGACCTGCATCCATTCAGCTTGCGGCAACGCTCAAAGATCATCTCAACTGCAGTATAGGCATTGCGGGGAGACAATCGGTTCGTTCAGCATCCGTATTCTCAGCCCTTGAAGAGAACAATCAACGTATTCAGGTCAGCATTCAAAATGAGAAACATCAATCGCTCGCAGGTGAGTGTTACGTTGATCATGTGTTCAAGGGATATGACACCATTGAGGGTGAATGGGATACACTCATTTTGGCGGTTACCACCGATGCTTATATCGATGTATTGGAACAAATGAAAAATGAATTCATTAAACAACTGAAATGTATCATTTTGATTTCTCCAACGTTTGGGTCGAATCGACTCGTGACCCATTACATGAGAGAGCGGAATGCAGAGCCGGAAGTGATCAGCTTCTCCACCTACCTTGGAGATACCCGTTGGATGCACGAACATCCGTCCAATCATGTGATTACAACAGGGGTTAAGAAAAAGGTCTATATCGGTTCCACTCGTTACCCGTCTGAACAGGTCAGCAAGCTACGCCAAGTGTATGATCGTTTGGGTATTGTGCTGGAAGTGATGCGATCCCCACTGGAGGCGGAAACGAGAAATATCTCGTTGTACGTGCATCCACCCTTGTTCATGAATGACTTTTCATTAGAAGCCATCTTTGGAGATTCGGATATTCAGAAGTACGTATACAAGATGTATCCTGAAGGTCCGATTACACAAGTTTTGATACGGGAAATGCGGGCACAGTGGCAGGAGATTATGAATATTACGGACCGACTTGATATTCAGGGAGTCAACCTGCTTCAGTTCATGACGGATGACAACTATCCGGTTCGATTAGAGAGTATATCACGCCAGGATATCGAGAATTTCAATCAGCTGCAGGTCATTCATCAAGAGTATTTATTATACATACGGTACACCTCATTATTGATTGATCCATTCTCGGAACCCGATTCGGGAGGGAAATATTTCGACTTTTCAGCAGTCCCATTCCGTAAAACGTTTATGAACCGCGAAGGGGAATTGGACATTCCTCGTATGCCCAAGGAAGATTACTACCGCATCAAAATCATTCAGGGCATAGCCAGACACCTCGATGTGAGCTGTCCAACCATTGATCAATTTATCGCCAGGTATGAGGCGAAAATTCAGGAAGTGGTTGACGCACACCCGGACCAGCGCTTGTCCAATGCCTTTGTAATCCAATCCTTTGACGAGGATATTCGCATGATCTGCACCGGACTTGTAAGTAACAAGGTTTAATTACATCTCAAATTAATCAAGTTGAACCTGATGTTTACATCATAACGGAGAGTGTAGAACCAATCTGAAGAAGCGAAGCGGTCGCCTTTATCCCCAGATTTTCTCTATGGAAAAGAGAATCAAAAAAAATCTGGGGATAACAGCGATCGGAAGATGGTACTGCAATCGGAGTGGTCCGATGTAACCTACAAGGTCTGCTTGTAACTTAATCATCAGGAGGAAATGTTGTGAAAAAGGGTCTTACTTTTACATCCATACTATTGCTGGTGTCTGCCATTGCGCTGCTCGCCGGATGCGGACAGAGCCCAAAAGAGAAAGAGAGCGCACAAACGGAGCCTGCCAATAGCCAAGTACAAACGGAACTTATCTATGCTTCTGCCAAAGATATTAATGATATGAACCCTCATCTGTATACAGGCTCCATGCCTGCGCAAGGGATGGTATATGAGTCTCTGGTGGAAAACACCCCTGACGGAATCAAGCCATTGCTGGCTGAATCATGGGATATTTCCGAGGATGGCAAGACTTATACCTTTCATCTGCGACAAGATGTGAAATTCCATGATGGGGAGCCGTTCAACGCAGAGGCGGTTAAACAAAATATCGATGCAGTACAGGCAAATGCCGAAAAACATGCTTGGATCAAGCTGTCTACCAAAATCACGAGTGTAAAGGTAATCGATGAGCATACGGTGGAGCTGACGCTGTCGGAAGCCTATTATCCGGCACTGGTGGAATTGTCAATGACAAGACCTTACGTCTTCATATCACCCAAGGATTTCAAGTATGGTGGAACCAAAGACGGAGTAAGTGGTTTCCACGGCACAGGACCATACAAGCTTACTGCTCATAAAGTCGAAGAGAATGCCACGTTTGAAGCCAATGAAGACTATTGGGGTGGTGCACCTGCAATCAAGAAAATCACATCCAAGGTTCTTCCCGCAGGTGAAACGACATTCCTGGCACTACAAAAGGGAGAGATCAACTTTGTGTTCACCGATGACCGGGGAGCAGATAGTATCGATGTCGAAGCCATGGATCAATTGGCTGAATCTAGTGGTTATCAAGTGGTCCGAAGTGAAGCAATGAATACGAATATGATCGTAGCCAATAGCAGTCGCCAGAATAGTCCGGTTCAGGAAACGGCAGTGCGGGAAGCGTTATGGGTGGGCATTGATCGGGAAACGATCAGTAAAGATATTTTCAACGGAACGCAGACTGTAGCGGACACGCTATTTTCAGCCAATGTCAATTACGCCAAGGTAGACCTGAAGAAACGGGAGTATGATCCGGAATTGGCTAAAAATCTTCTGGACCAAGCTGGCTGGACATTGGCAGATGGTGGAGGGGTGAGAACGAAGAACGGTCAGCCTTTAGCCATGAAATTATACTATGACAGCAACTCGTCTTCACAGAAAATACAGGCCGAATTGATCCAGTACTCCATGAAAGAATTGGGAATTCAGCTTGAAATCTTGGGCGAAGAGTCCACTTCCATTGCGAATCGGAGAGCCACCGGGGAATATGACCTGCTCTTTAATCAAACCTGGGGGCTGGCCTATGATCCACAGAGTACCATTGCTGCATTTACGTCTGATTCAGCATACAAACATACGACAAGCGGAATTGCCGAAGCAGATGAACTATATCAGAAAATCGATGCGGTTATGGTCTCCACGGATGAGGCTTCACGCCAATCCCTGTATGCTGACATTATGAAGATCGTCCATGATGAAGCAGTCTTCATCCCGATTACCAACGGGCGTGTCACCGTAGTCGCTCCTGAGAATCTTGATGGAATCTCATTCAAACAGACCCAATATGAACTACCTTTTGAAAAAATGAATTTTAAATAGAGCGGAGATGGCTATGGGAAGTTATATCGTCAAAAGGATTCTGTTAACCATCCCTTTACTGATTATCATTTCATTTATAACGTTTGTTCTGATTAATCTATCTCCCTTGGACCCGGCGGTTGTGGTGTTACAGGCACAGGAAGTTCCGCAGATCACAGAGGAATTAATTGCCCAGACGAACAAGGCATTGGGGTTCGATCAGCCGTTCATGATCCAGTATGTGAACTGGATCATGGCTGTTGTGCAGTTGGACTTTGGTAACTCTTATGTATCTGGTGAACCCGTATGGTCATTGATGGGGCCGGCTTTTATGAACACATTGAAGTTAACGCTTGTCTCATCGGTATTCATTATTGCGCTGTCCATCCTGCTGGGTGTGATCTGTGCCATGAGAGAAGGCAAGCTGCTGGATCGATCGGTCAGAGGTGTATCATTTTTCCTTACCGCCATGCCATCCTACTGGCTTGCAGCCATGATGATCTGGTATTTTTCCGTCAAGCTGGACCTGTTACCTACTAGTGGCATGGACTCGTATCGAAGCTACATTCTGCCGGTGATTGTAATCACGGTGAGTTATACGGGCATTTACTTCCGAACGGTTCGAAGTTCCATGCTGAGCAATATGAATGAGGACTATGTGTTATATGCACGGGCAAGTGGTCTGAGTGAGAAGAAAGTTACTCTGCATATTCTAAGAAATTCATTACAGGTGGCTGTGTCCATCTTTTGCATGGCGATCCCGATTGTACTAGGCAGTACGGTAGTCATCGAAAATGTATTTGCCTGGCCGGGACTCGGTAGGCTCAGTGTAAAATCCATTTTAAGCAGGGATTTTCCGATTATTCAGGCGTATGTTCTGATGTTGGCTGTAACCTTTGTCTTATTTAACACGTTATCCGACATCATTAATGCGGCGATGAATCCTCGTTTGAGAAAGGAATTCTGATGCGAATATTGAAAAATCTGAGCAAAGACAAGCTGGCCATGACCTCTTTGATGGTAATTATCGTCATGATTATAGCGGGCATTTTCGCCCCTCTTATTGCGCCGCATGATCCTGGACAAGTGAATATGAAGCTTCGTTATGCCTCCTCATCCTGGGATTATCTATTAGGCAATGATCATCTGGGCAGATGTGTATTATCCCGGCTTATCTATGGTATCCGTCCAAGTGTGTTATGGGTTTTGGTTGCGTTAAGTCTGTCTGTTCTGATCGGGGCCATTGTTGGATTCATCGCAGGGTACTTCAAGGGGAAAGTGGATGCGTGGATCATGAGAGTCTGTGACATTATGCTGTCTTTCCCCGGATACGTGATGACACTGGCGGTGGTCGGTATTCTGGGTGCAGGACTGGAGAATATTTTGATTGCCTTTGTGTGGATGAAATGGGCCTGGTTTGCTCGTGTTATTCGAACATCTGTGATGCAATTCTCCGATATGGATTATGTAAAATTCGCCAAAGCCTCCGGCACACCCAATCTGAGAATTATAACCAAACATATTGTTCCAGTTACCTTTGCCGATATTGCTGTCATTGCCAGTGGTTCCATGTGTTCGATGATGTTGCAGATCTCCGGCCTTTCCTTTCTGGGGCTTGGAATCCAGGCTCCGCATGCGGAGTGGGGGATGATGCTCAATGAGGCGAGGGAAGTCATGTTCTCCAGACCTGAATTGATGTTGGCACCAGGCCTGGCCATTGTGGTGGTGGTGTCTGCTTTTAATTTTCTATCGGATGCCCTTCAAGTGGCTCTGGACCCCAAATTGATGACCTCTCAAGGTAAGTCTGACAAGTCTTACGAAAGTGAGGTGAGAAAGACGGCTTATGAATATAGTCGAGGTTGAACATTTGAAAGTATGGGATACCAATACAGGTAAAGTGATCATTCATAACAGTTCATTCGAAGTTAAGCAGGGAAGCTGTATGGCCATCGTGGGGGAAAGTGGTAGCGGGAAGTCCGTTACGTGCAGGGCTATCATGCGACTGAACAAGCCATGGATTCGCCAATCGGGCACAATGTTATTTCAGGGCGAAGACCTGAACCAGCTTTCGGAACCGGAGATGCGGCGTAAGCGGGGCAAACATCTGTGTATGATTTTGCAGAATGGCATGAGTGCATTTGATCCCTCCTGTGTCATTGGTGTCCATATTCGGGAGACGCTTCAGCAGCATTTTGGCTGGAACACCCGCGAGATTGAGCGAAAAATCATCAATGCCATGGAAAGCGTCATGCTCAGACATCCGCGCGAGATTCTGAATCAATATCCACATCAGCTGTCCGGTGGGATGCTGCAACGAATCATGATTGCACTGGCATTGGTGCTTGAGCCCGATCTCATTATTGCGGATGAGCCGACAACGGCGCTGGATACGATCTCCCAATATGAAGTGGTGGAGCAATTGATTCAATTACGCGAACGCATGGGCTGTTCCATGATGTTCATCTCCCATGATCTCGGCGTCGTTCAGAAGATTGCAGATGACGTGATGGTCATGAAAGACGGCAAGATCGTCGAGCGTGGTAGCATGCATTCTGTTTTGACAGAGCCGGAGCATGCCTATACGAAGTATCTGGTCTCTACCCGATTGGAGCTGAGCAATCATTTTAAGGCGTTGATGCAGGAGGACTTATAGATGCTAAAGGTGGAAGGTATTGAAAAATCATATAGCCAAGGCGGACTGTTCTCCAAGCACAAACAACAGGTGTTGAAACAAGTTACTTTTGAATGCCGGCATGGCGAATGTCTGGGCATCATCGGTGAAAGCGGAAGCGGCAAATCGACGTTGGGCCGTATGATCCTGGGCATTGAACGGGCGGATCGTGGAACGATCTCGCTGGATGGTAAAGACGTACAGGATCGACGTGTACGGATGGGTAACCTCAGCGCCGTTTTTCAAAATTATACGTCATCCATCAATCCATTTCTTAATGTGGAAGCTGCCATTATGGAACCTATGCAAGCGCAGCAGAAGCTACGGAAGGATCAGGGCAACTCAGAAAAGGTAGATCTGTTGCTGAATCAAGTTGGACTGGACCCTTCCTATAGATCCAAATATCCGCATGAACTATCCGGCGGGGAGGCTCAGAGAGTGTGCATTGCCAGGGCCATCTCGACAGCCCCAAAACTTATCGTGTTCGATGAAGCGATCAGCTCACTGGACGTGTCTGTTCAGATTCAGGTACTGCAATTGTTGAAAGAGCTTAAGGAAATCTACAAGCTGAGCTATGTCTTTATCACGCATGATATACAGGCGGCAGCTTATATCTGTGACAGGGTTATCATTTTCAGAGAGGGTCAGATTGAAGAGATCGTTCCTATTGAGCAGCTAAAGGATGTTCAGTCAGACTATGCGAAGAAATTATTGAAGCATTTAATTACATTTTAGGGGGAACACCCATTGTGAGTGGAGCGATGTCTTGGCCTTTTCTACGCTTGTACATACTGGTTCTTCTGTATTTTAGTGCCAATGCCATTCTTAACGTGATCATCCCATTGCAAGGGGCGTCTTTGGGCGCGAGCGGTACAACGATTGGACTGATCATGGGCGCTTATATGTTCACAACCATGTTTTTCAGACCCTGGGCAGGTCGGATTATTCAAAAGCACGGTCCGATCAAAATATTGCGTTTGATTCTGATCATCAATGGATTTGCGCTGATTTTATATACCTTTACGGGACTCGGAGGTTATTTGGTTGCTCGTATTTTACAAGGTGTATCAACAGCGTTCTTCTCCATGGCCTTGCAGATTGGCATTATTGATGCTCTTCCGGAGAAAGATCGGTCACAGGGAATTTCGTATTATTCGTTGTTCAGTTATATACCGGGGATCGTGGGGCCTGTAATCGCGTTAGGAATCTGGCAGACGGGTGGTATGGATTATTTTACAGTGGTTCTGATCGGCATTGCCGTCTGTACGGGCGTCTTCGGATATACCGCCAAAATGGAACCAAGCAAAGAGCAATCTGCTGAGAATCTTTCGGAGCAGAACGTGAGTATGTGGGAATCCTTTGCTCAGTTGGTGAAAAATCCGTTTCTGTTTCGATGCAGTGTATTGATGCTTGCGGCTTCCGTTGTATTTGGTGCAATTACAACTTTTATTCCGCTGTATGCGAGCCAAGTACCAAATGGGAATGCGGGTGTGTATCTGATGCTTCAGGCCGGGACGGTTGTGCTGGCTCGAATCATGCTCCGGAAAAGGATTCCTTCTGATGGGAGATGGCATTCTCCTTTTATCATGGGTACCCTGTTTCTTTTGGCCGTTGCTGCCCAATGTGTGAGTTTTTCGGTGACAGGAGGCGTAGTCTTTTTCTATGTCGGGGCTATATTCATGGGCATTGCTCAAGCCATTCTGTATCCGACGCTCACGACCTATTTGTCTTTTGTGTTGCCTAAGCTGAACCGGAACGTCCTGATCGGGTTATTTATCGCGATGGCTGATCTGGGGATTTCTCTGGGTGGTGTGATTATGGGACCCGTCGCTGACTTCTCTTCCTATTCATTTATGTACATGATCTGTGCTATCCTAGGAGCGGTAATGATCGTTTTTGCCTATGAACGGCGAAGACCCGTGACAGGTACATCTGTGAGTTGACTGCCAGGAGAGAAAGTGGTGACGAACGTTTGAAGGCTTCAATGACAGCAACATCCAATGGAAAATTAAATCCGGTATCCTTTTCGTTTATCCGGTTTTATATGCTGGCCTTTTTATTTTTTGCGGCAAATTCAGCTTTGACGATTATTCTGCCTCTGAGAAGCGAAGCCGCTGGATTGAATCAGGCTGAGATTGGTCTGATGATGGGGGCATATATGTTCACCTGTATGCTCTTGAGACCTTTTGCAGCGCAGCTGCTGGGTAAGCATGGGCCGCTTCGAGTGATGCAATGGCTGTTGCTTTTGCATGCGGGAACGCTGCTGCTGTTTGTTGTTTTTGGTGTGGAGACGTATCTGTGGTTGCGGGCCCTGCAAGGGGTAGCTACGGCCTTTTTCTCCATGACGATGCAGGCAGGCATTGTGGAAAAGCTGGAGGACAAAGACCGGGCACAGGGGCTGTCCATGTACACCCTGTTTACGATGGTTCCTTCTCTGGTCATTCCGATCCTCGCCATACAAATCTGGGAAAATGCCAGTGATCTGGCGTTTACGCTGCTGATGATCGGACTGGCGGCGCTGCCACTTCTGATTGGATATAATGTGGATTTGCCGCGGAGTACCGTGCAGAACAAATCGTACACCTTGGGCGATATGTTTCGTTCATTCGGCGGCATCTGGCGCAGTACGCCACTGCTGATTAGCAGTGTGGTGATGTTGTTTGCGTCCTGCGTCTTTGGGGCGACAGCGACCTTTCTTCCCCTGTATATGGTATCCACCGGAATGGCGAGTGCAGGGGTATTTCTGACGATACAGGGATTGGTTGTGATCCTGTGCAGGTTTATTTTGCGCAAAAAAATTCCGTCCGACGGTAGCTGGAATACCTGGCTGATGGCAGGGTTAATGCTGTGTGCAGCACTGGGTACCCAATTACTCAGCTTAATGGAGATCATCGGGCCATTGGTGTATCTCTCCGCGGTGTTCAGCGGCTTTGCCCTGGCACTGTTGTACCCGACATTAACCACATATCTGTCTTTTGTGCTGCCTGCGGATTCCAGATATGTACTCATGGGGATCTTCATGTCCTCGTATGACCTCGGATTCTCTCTGGGAGGACTTGCGATGGGATTCATTGTACAGGTGAGTTCTTATTCGACCATGTTTATGATCTGCACGTTGCTCTCTATTGCGGCTATGCTTCTGGTGTTGATGTTCAGGCAACGGATGGAAGCGGGGAATAAGGCTACATCTGTGGTGTCTGTATAAATTGAACTAAAGAACATTTACACGGATCACTTCAATTTCTAATTTATATTGATATAGTCCGCTGTCTAGCCTATCCCGCATGTATTGCGAACATTTACAGAGGAGGTTTATGACTCACTTCTTGCCAAAACGTATCCTCAGGATGCGAAAGTGCAAGGGCCGGTCATGAGCCTTTTTTTTGTTTTTTTGCAGCTTGAATCAAAAATAGTTTGACAACGACCGTCCAACAGGATTATAGTCATTATTATTAATCGTAATAATTACTATTAAGATCTGAATTACACAGACTGCACATATAAGGAGTAGAGATCTATGACACAAAAGCAAGTTCCGGTAACCGTACTGAGTGGTTACCTCGGTTCAGGGAAAACGACGGTTTTGAATCATGTGTTGAACAACAGACAGGGGCTTAAGGTTGCCGTAATCGTCAACGACATGAGTGAGGTGAACATTGATGCTGCGCTGGTCAAGGGGGAGGCAACCTTGTCTCGTACTGAAGAGAAGTTGGTGGAACTGTCCAACGGCTGTATCTGCTGCACCTTGCGGGATGATCTGATGCAAGAGATTGAGAAGCTGGTGAACGAAGGCAAGTATGACTATATTTTGATCGAATCCACCGGAATCAGTGAACCTGTTCCAGTTGCACAGACCTTTACATACGCCGATGAGGAGTCGGGTATTGATCTGACTCGCCTGGCCCGATTGGATTGTCTGGTAACGGTGGTGGATGCCAATCGATTCTGGCATGATTTTGGATCAGGACAGAGTCTTCTGGATCGTAACCAGGCGACCGGAGATGAGGACACCCGTGACGTCGTAGACTTGTTGATCGATCAGATCGAAACCTGTGATGTACTGCTGCTGAACAAATGTGATCTGGTCGATGACACCGAGCTGAACAAGCTCGAAGGTATCATCCGCAAGTTACAGCCTAACGCCAAGATCATTCGGACCGAGAATGGACAGGTGAATCCGTCTGAGATTCTGAATACAGGCCGCTTTGATTTCGAGAAGGTGAGCATGTCCGCTGGATGGATTCAGGAACTGGAGAAGGAGTCGCACACACCGGAAACCGAGGAATATGGCATTGGTTCCTTCGTATATCGCCGCAGAAAGCCATTCCATCCTTCCCGTCTGGCTGAGTTCATGAGTTACTGGCCGGAAGAAGTGGTACGTGCCAAAGGTTTGGTATGGCTCGCGGCTGAAGGGGACGTTGCTGCAAGCCTCAGTCAGGCAGGGCCATCCATTCAGTTCGGTCCTGCGGGACATTGGGTCGCGGCGTTGCCAGAAGCGGACAAAGAAGAGATTTTACGTAACGAACCGGATGTTCTGGAGAAATGGGATGCCCAGTGGGGAGATCGTCAGACGGAACTTGTCATGATTGGGATCGAAATGGAGCGTGAGAGCATTGAAGACGAGCTGGACCAGTGCCTGCTTAGTGATGAAGAAATGCTGGCTGACTGGGGCCATTTCGACAATCCGCTGCCATGGCCTGTGGAAGTCGTATAACTCGGAAGATGATGTTTGCATTGGGAGTAGCGTTGTATAAGCACATCTATATAAATTGAAATAAACATTTACACAAAACGGAGAGGACAGAAAGAACCTGAAGAAGCGGAGCGTTCGCCTTTATCCCCGGATTTACCCTTTGTAAAAGGAATCAAAAAAATCTGGGGATAACAGCGATCGGAAGGTTGTTCTGTCATCGGAGTGTGCAGTGTAAATATTCTTTAGTTCAATTTATATAGATAAATAAACATAAATTCAATGGATAAAGGAGCTGTCATTCATGGCTAAAAAATCTAAAGTGGTACGTGAGAAGCAACGTCAGGCAATCGTGGCAAAATATGCGGACCTGCGCCGGGAGTTGAAGGAAAAAGGGGATTATGAAGCATTGCAGAAATTGCCGCGTAATGCATCTCCGACCAGACTAAAGAACCGTTGTGAAGTGACAGGCCGCCCGCGGGGTTATCTACGTAAGTTCAAGGTGTCTCGGATTAAATTCCGTGAATTGGCTCATCAAGGACAGATTCCTGGTGTAACGAAATCCAGTTGGTAAAATGATCAAGGGTGTATTTGGCTGAAAGGATGTGCATCTTCATGCTGGACTCGTTTACGTTACGAAGAATTCAGTCCGTAATGAACGGATATATTCACGAGAAGGTTCCTGCGCCACTACGTACGATGGTGAAGTTGACATATGAGATGAATGACAATGAATTGATCTTGACCGAAGAAAGACCCGCCGAGGAACGGTATCAATGGGACAAGATGCATATTGCCCGATTTTACTGGGAAGAAAATCAGTGGAAAGTGTATGCCAGAGATGAACAGAGCAGCTGGAATCCGGTAGATGTTATTACACCTTGTTCCGATTTTGAGAATGTTCTCGAGCAGGTGGAACGGGATGAGGCTGGACTGTTCTGGCGTACATGAGCGAGTTCAAAGATAACCACATGCAGTGGCTATCTTTGGACTTTTTTTGTGTCCAAGAAACATTGAAGCAAAGAGAGGGCTATTCTTTTGGTCTTTCTTCCTTAATGGGCAAAAGAATAAATAAAATCTGTTTTGCAATAAAAATTTATTGTAAAACGATAAATATTATGATAAATTCATATCACTTAAAACAAGTGAGGTGCTTTTTGTGAAGCGAGGTACAACCATCTTTTTAAAATTGGCTGTGTTTCTTATTGGTGCTCCCATTCTTGCCTTATGTATATTCGGCATACCCTGGTTAGCAAATAACCCGGTGAATCCGAATTATGCAGGTGCACTATACCCCATAGTGATTATTATGTATGTGTCCGTTATTCCGTTTATTGTTGCACTGTACCAGGCATTTCGTCTGCTGAGCTACATCGACAAAAATGAAGCGTTCTCTCTAATGTCAGTGAAATCCTTAAAAACAATAAAATATTGTGCTATTGTAATCAGTAGTCTCTATTTTGTGATGTTGCCATTTGTTTATGTTGTCGCAGAGAAAGATGATGCCCCAGGCCTCATTCTTATGGGGATGGTTCCTGTTTTTGCTTCATTGGTCATTGCAGTATTTTCCGCTGTGCTCCAAAGATTGTTACAGGAAGCGATTGATATCAAATCAGAAAATGACCTAGTGGTCTGAGGTGAATATATGGCCATTATAATCAATATTGATGTGATGTTGGCAAAGCGGAAAATGACGGTTACCGAGCTTGCAGAGAGAGTTGAGATCACGATCGCCAATATTTCCATATTAAAAACAGGAAAAGCAAAAGCGATCCGTTTATCCACTCTGGATGCGATCTGTAAAGCACTGGATTGTCAGCCTGGAGATATATTGGAATATAAGGCTGACGAGGACGAAGATACGAATGAGCATTTATAAAAATGACCGACGAAGACTCTGCATGTTGTATGCAGAGTCTTCTTTTACGTCGTCTTGATCAAGGAATACGTCCCGTGCCCTATAACGAATGATTGTGCATCATACGGAATTGCATAGGTGTTACGTTTTCCTGGGTTTTAAAACAGCGGATGAAGTAGCTTGACTGTGAAAATCCCGTTTCCAGCGTAATTTGTTTAATGGAAAGGTTGGTTGTTGCGAGCAGCTGTTTCGCATGTAATAACCTGGATTCCAAGAGGAATTCCGGGAAGGAGATGCCAAACGTCTGACTGAATTTGCGGCTAAAGTATGTTGTACTGTATCCGGCAATCCCGGCAGCATGGTCAAGTGTGATGTGCTCATTACTATGAGAGCGAATATAATTCCCTGCTTCACGAATTCGCTCTGAAGTGTGATTTAAAGAAACATTGATTTGACTCGCTGCGGATTGCAATCGGGTCAGAAGCTCATAGAGTGTAGCTGCCACACTATGCTCGTCCTCCACTTGATAGCCTCTGCCTAGCTCCAGTAATCGATCCATGAGCGCGGTAACCACCGGAAAGTTGGAACACTGAAACAACCAGGGCTCGTCAACGCCTTTCCCATTTAACAGTTCTTCGAGACGAACACCGTAAAAATGAATCCAACGAATGCTCCAAGGATCATCTAAATCTGAGTAGTACGTTTGTCTGAGACCGGGACCATAGAGGAATCCTTGCCCACGCATTAGCTCATAACAAGCGGTTCCCGTGTCCAGAAATCCTTTACCGTCCAGGACAAGGTGCAGGTTATAACATTGATCCAAGTTAATTTCAGTGGTGCCATATTCTCGATGCACATGATGTTTCGGAAAATCACTGTACCCTCCAATAAAATCGGGAAAGCATACATGTCTGGGGAAAACCGGCTTGGGGAGAAAGATGTGTTCTTTCACGTGTATCCTCCATTTGAACGCAATATTTTTATGTAGTGAACTGAAATCGATTCAGCCTACTGTTATTCGAATCTTGGACAATGACAATATTTTATTATAAGTCGCATAATCTTGTCATTTATTATATGTGAAGGTTCCAATAGAATGGAGGCAATATGGCAGGTTAAGGGGGCAATTAAAGGTGGCAAAATCAATCCAAATGGATGAATTAAAAATGGGGGTCTGTTATTACCCTGAGCACTGGTCGGAAGCGTTGTGGGAGGACGATTTCCGTAGAATGAAAGAGATGAATATCACAGTTATTCGGATGGCTGAATTTGCATGGTCCATCTTTGAACCGGAAGAAGGCCAGTTCGATTTTAGTTTTTTCCAGAAGGCACTGGATCTGGCGCATCAATATGGTTTAAGTGTTATTTTGGGAACACCTACTGCAACTCCACCAGCGTGGTTAACATCCCAATATCCTGAAGTATTAAACGCAAATAAGGACGGGGTGTTGTATCAACACGGAATGCGGCGTCATACCAACTACAGCAGCCCAATCTTCAGACAGCAATGTGAAAAAATCGTGCGCAATATGGTGATTGCCTATAAAGATCATCCGGCTCTTATTGGCTGGCAGATCGATAACGAATTCAATTGTCATATGGATGTTTTCTACGCTGAGGCAGATCATGTCGCCTTCCGTGAATGGCTTAAGAATCGTTATGAATCGTTGGAGAATCTGAACCAGGCATGGGGAACCGTTTTTTGGAGTCAGACCTATACCGACTGGGCTCAAGTTCACCTTACCCGAAATATGGTTAGTCCATCGCCCAATCCTCACTTGGCATTGGATGAAAAGAGATTCATATCAGCCAATACGATTTCATTTGCCAAGCTTCAGGTGGACATCATTCGGGAACTGGACCCGGAACATTGGATCACAACAAACGGTACGTTTGGACATTTGGATAATCATGAAATGACAGAGGAGCTATTAGATTTCTTCTCCTATGATTCGTATCCGCAGTTTGCTACGATCTTCCCAGGGACAGACGATAACTCATTACAAGATCGGGCCTGGAGCATGAAACTGTCGAACGTACGTAACATGTCACCGAACTTCTGCGTCATGGAACAACAGTCTGGGCCAGGAGGCTGGGTTGACAGTATAGGCATGGGTACGCCAAGACCGGGCCAGATCCGATTATGGTCGTATCAATCTGTTCTTCACGGAACAGATCTACTCGTCTACTTCCGCTGGCGGACAGCAACATTTGGCACTGAGATGTACTGGCATGGCATCAATGATTACCATAATCAACCCAACAGAAGGGTACGCGAGGTTGCGCAAGTAGGGGAAGAGTTTGCCAAGATCGGGCGTGTTATTGCAGGTACTACATATCAAGCCGATGTTGCGATCCTACAGGATTACGATAACCTGTGGGACGGGGAGTTGGACGAGTGGCACGGTCCGCTTCAGCAACAGAGTGTACGCTCCTGGTATAAGCAGCTCCAGTATCGTCATATTCCGACGGACATGGTTACACTGCAACCAACGACAACACTGGAGGAGTTATCCGAATATAAGGTGATCATCTATGCTCACCCGGCCATCATGACAGACGAGACAGCAGAACTTCTCCAAGCCTATGTCAGTCAAGGAGGCACTCTGTTTTTCGGTGCTCGCACCGGATATAAGGATCTCAAGGGGCATTGTTATATGAGACCGTTCCCTGGGGCTGTCGCTGAGTTGTGTGGTGTAACCGTAGAGGACTTTACTTTAATAAAAGGAACCGTTCCAGCAGCCAAACTGCAATGGAATGGGACGAGTGAGCGGCTTCAGGAGGGAACGTCAACGGCCGGATTTAACGAAGTTCTTCATGTGGAGCATCCTGAGGTGCAGGTCATGGCTGAGTATACATCCGAATATTATGCAGGTAGTCCTGCATTGACCAAACGTACGGTAGGTCAGGGGCAAGTATGGTATTATGGAGCGGCTTACAATGAACCGGTCGTTGATGCTATTCTGGATGAAATAGGGCTATCTTCACCTGTGGGTGATCTGGTAGAGGTACCGTCCGAAGTTGAGCTTGGTATCCGTTCCGGTAAGGATAAAGCTTATGTATTTTTACTCAACTACTCGGATCAACAAGTACCCATTAAGCTTAAGAAGCAAGCAAAAGAGTTACTGTCCGGTACAACACTTCAGAATGAGATCAACATGCCCGCGTATGGTGTATTCATCCTGGAGATCGATTTACCGCAATGAGGAGCCTGTTCTTCAATATAATGAGTTATATATATAAAGAAACACCAAAAACGCCTTGCAGCCATTGCAAGGCGTTTTGTATATGCATCTGGTGTAGCATCCGTTTAGCATGGGCTGTAATGGGGTGTTTTTTTCGTAAACCTATGCTTCGTACAAAATCTCACCTGTCCGGGATACATCATATCCCTCGAATGATTGCAGTTCCTGCCTAAACTCCGGCGATTGGAGAATTCGCAGTACTGATTCAGTCCAGGCTTCATTACCTTGCTTCCTCAGCATGACCAGATCATAGCGCTCCTGAGTGAGCGGGACAAAATCAACCTGACCCACAAGTCGTGCAGCTTTTTCAATGCCAACTCCGACATCAGCTTCACCTGAACTGACTTTGGCAGCCACGCCCATGTGACTGGTTTCCTCGGTTTCATATCCGATCAGACCTGCGGCAGGAATTCCATGCAGCCGAAGTTGCTCATCCAGCAATACTCTCGCGCCAGAACCTTTCTCCCGATTAGCTAGTCTCAGTTCAGGCTTGCTCAGATCGGTCCAATTCTGTAAGTTCTGCGGATTACCACGCTGTACATATAGTCCGGCAGGACGTGACAGCAGGTTTACCACAACATAGGACCGCCCCGTCAGAATTTTGCGAATATACGGCAAGTTATATTCACCCGTATCTCCGTCGAGCAGATGGGTGCTGACCAGATCGGACTCCCCACGATACATCGAGATAAGCCCATCCAGACTACCCATGAACGAGCGTAGCGGACGAATATCCCGAGTTTGTTTTTCCATATGGCGCATTAGAATATCCAGACTGACATCCTGACCTGTTATGACCAGATGCCGTGGTACAGCAGTCATTGCATGGGCAGAACTCGCTGGAGTAATCGCATGCGCAGACCCAACGGGTGTAGTTGATTGTAAGGAAGTTCTCTGAAAATCACCCTGACCTGGGTGAGTTCCTGATGCCGAGGTCTGATGAGGAGTCGGGATACGCTGACCTGAGGACTGAAGTTGCTTGGAGCGACGTTTATATGCCTCCAGATCGGTAGCATCAATCCGCATTTGTTTACCTACACGGTATGCGACGAGGTCTCCTTTTTTGATCAGGTCATAAACTGTCAGTTTCGATATTTTGAGTAGCTTGGATATTTCTTCGGTTGTGTAGGATTGCTCCTCCGTCATAAGTGAAGATCCTCCTTCAAAGGTATAGAGCAATGATGGTTTTGTTATGAATGTTTCTTGTACTATATCATTAATTGAGGGATGCCATAAACCTGAGAACACGCAATACACGCATAGGACAGATAACAAAAGCCAAATGTGATCTTAATCACCTTCCCATTTTTTTTGTCTTGTGTATAATTAGATATAATCAATTATAACTAGTTATATCTAAAGATAACGTTGGGGGAGAAATGAATGAGAAAGAGAATTGGATATGTGTTGGGAAGTATGTCACTGGGACTGGCTCTTGTATTGGCTGGTTGCGGCGCAAACACGGGCACTACGGATACATCCACGGGTGCAGAACAAACGACCTCAACACCAGCGGCATCAGGTGAAAGTTCATCAGCAGAAAATACCGATCCGCAGGAAACGGTAGATCTGACAATCTCTGCGGCGGCAAGTCTGACCGATGCGATGAAAGAGATTGAAAACAATTATGAGCTAGCTAATCCTTATATAGAACTTAATTTTAACTTTGGCGCCTCGGGTGCCTTGCAACAGCAGATTGAACAGGGTGCCCCGGCTGATGTCTTTGTATCGGCGGCAACAAAAAATATGAATGCGCTAGTGGATGAAAACCTGATTGCATCGGGCGATCAGAAGAACTTGCTACAGAATTCACTGGTGGCGATTGTGCCAGCAGATGGGACCCACACAGTAACCAGTGAAACGGATCTCACCAGCGACTCCATCAGGACGGTAGCGATTGGGATTCCGGAAAGTGTGCCTGCGGGAACCTATGCCAAGGAAGCTCTGACCAATGCCAAGCTGTGGGATGAACTGGAAAGCAAACTTGTGCAGGGGAAAGACGTTAGACAGGTTCTTCAATATGTAGAGACAGGTAATGCAGATGCAGGATTTGTATATAAAACGGATGCTCTTACTTCGGATCAGGTGAAAATTGCGTTTGAGGTGGACAAGAATAGCTACACACCAGCCAATTATCCGGTAGGTATTATTGAAGGAACGAAACACCGTACGGAAGCCGAACAATTCTATGCGTATTTACAAACCCCTGAAGTGCTCGATATCTTCAAGAAATACGGATTCACAATTCCGGAATGAATGTGAACGCCATAGACTGGTCCGTATTCTGGTCACCGGTGCGCTTATCGCTTCAGGTTGCGTTATTATCCAGCGTAGTGGCCACGGTGCTCGGAATTGCGATAGCCTGGAAGATGTCACGTTCTTCATTTCGGGGAAAGATTCTGCTGGAAACGGCATTTATGCTGCCGCTAGTCCTTCCTCCGACGGTGGTTGGATTTCTGTTACTTGTCATACTGGGGCGTAAAAGTCTGTTTGGACAATGGATCGAAGCCCTATTCTCCGCACCGGTTATTTTCACCTGGTGGGCTGCGGTGATTGCTTCGGTGGTGGTTGCTTTTCCACTCGTGTATCAGACGATGAAATCGGGATTCAGTGGTGTGGATCGTGATCTGGAGGATGCGGGTCGTTCGATTGGAGCGAATGAGTGGCAGGTCTTTCGTTACATTTCCTTGCCGCTCGCAGGCAGAGCATTGATGACCGCCTTCATCCTGGGCTTTGCCCGGGCACTCGGTGAATTCGGTGCGACACTGATGATTGCAGGCAATATTCCGGGCAAAACACAAACGGTACCCACCGCAATCTATGTCGCTGTAGATTCGGGCAATCAGACCATGGCTTGGGCATGGACTGTTTCCATTATTATCATCTCATTTCTCATGTTACTGATGACCAGACAGCAGCGAGATGGAAAAAATGACTAATTTAGTATGTGTTAATATTATATATAAAATGATGAAAAACCCGTTTTGAGGAACAAACTTTTTTCCTTAACGCGGGTTTTTATTACCAATTTCATATGTACCAATATCAATATCCTGCCAAATTGGTCTTAATGGAAATGTAAAGCTGTTTTAACATAAAAAAATAAAAATTTTCCCGAAATTTAATCGTTCAGTACTCGCTTTCAGTGGGCTTGTTCCTGTAAGATAGAAGTAATGGATTCCAGCCAAGTACTGAAATAAGGAGAGACGACGATGAACACTAAATCTGATTGCGGCGTTTCGTTGCAAATTGATGACTATCTGGATCTTTTGCATTTTGCCATCCAAATTCAGGATCAGGAATGGCAACAATCCCTTATCCGCCAACTCAAAATATTTCAGACGGCGACGGAGCAGCAGCGCACACCTGAAGAGGAGTTATGGACACGGTTTGATTACATCAACAGCAAACTGACAGGTCTGTGCCACCAGATTCATGCCGCTCATTCCATGGACGAACGCAAGAAGTTCGAGGAACGGATCGGTCTCTTACAATTACAGCGAGTGGAAGTTGCACGTAAAATTAAATGGGCGAGTCGCAGATAGATGAGTAGTGTATACACCAAGTGATGCACCGCCAAAATGGTATAATCAGTGAGAGTCATACAAGAAGAAGCCATCCACCAATCGATATGGGGGATGGCTTTTTCTTGTGCCATAGAGAAGTTCTATAACCTTATCAGGATGTCCTATTAGTTTAGTTATTGCCCAAAGATGACTTGTAATGATATTCTTTGTTCAACCTAATTCCGAGTATACAAGTATGAATGGTTTGTTAAGAAGTTTGAGGATGGGGAGTACACATCATATTCGCTGTGATAACAGCCTGTGGAGGAGATTGGGAATGGTTAAAAAACGGGGGATTCAAAAATTCCGGACAGCACTGCTGTTCATTACAATGCTGGCGGTACTGGCTGGATGCAGCACAGGAACTGCAAGCAATGATTCAGAATCTGCTTCGGCAGCAGGCGACACCAAAGTGAAAAAGATCATTGTAGGAACAGGTACACAGTTCCCAAATGTCTGCTTCATTGATGAGAATGGCAAGTTAACAGGTTATGATGTGGAACTGATCCGGGAGATCGACAAACGTTTGCCTGAGTATGAATTCGAATTCAGCACGATGGATTTCAAAAACCTGCTGCTGAGTCTGGAAACGAAAAAAATTGACCTGATCGCTCACCAGATGGAAGTGAATGATGAGAGACAGACCAAGTTCCTGTTTAATGATGAAGCCTATAATATTTTTCCAAATAAAATTGTCGTAAGTCAGAAAAATGAGGAAGTAAAATCGATTGAGGATCTCAAAGGGAAAAAACTGATTGTTGGTGCTACAAGTAATGCGGCTGTACTTGCTGAGAAATGGAATGCAGCGAACGGTAACGGGATTGATATCGTCTATTCCGGAGCGGGTGAGGATACCAATACCCAGATCAAAACAGGCCGGGTGGATGCCACCATCAGCACTCAGTTTGCCATTGATTATCAGAATAAGGCGGTTGATGCTCAGCTGAAAACGGTAGGCGATGCCCTCTCCAACTCCAAAGTGTACTTCATTCTGAACAAAGATGAGCAGGAGCTCAAAACCAAAGTGGACGAAGCGCTCAAAGCGATCAAAGAAGACGGAACGTTAGGCAAACTGAGCACAGAGTGGCTTGGAGCTGACTATACGGTTGAAGAGTAGTCTGAGAAAGGTGTGCAGCGGTAATGGGAAAATCATTTGATCTGTCATTGGTTCTGGATTTCATCCCGGAACTGCTACGATATTTGCATATAACACTGATTGTACTGGGGGGTTCCATCGTGCTCGGACTGGTGGGCGGCGTGCTTCTGGCCGTTCCCCGGCTGTATCGGATTCCGGTACTAAGCCAGTTGGCTACCCTGTACGTCTCATTCATGCGAGGCACACCGATCCTGATCAAATTGTTCCTGGTGTATTACGGACTTCCCGAGTTGCTCAAACCCATTGGCATCGACCTGTCGAGAACCGACCCGTTGTTATTTGTCATTGTGACCTATGCACTTAGTGATGCGGCATCTTTTGCCGAGATCTTTCGCGGAGCGGTGCGCAGTGTGGATAAAGGCCAGACGGAAGCAGCCTATGCTGCGGGTATGACCACATTCCAGTCTTTTCGACGGATTGTTGTTCCGCAGGCTCTGATTGTTGCTTTTCCGAACATGGCCAATACGTTAATTGGTTCATTGAAGGATACTTCTCTGGCCTTCTCCATTGGTGTCATGGATATGGTGGGCAGAGGGCAGACGTTAATTTCGGCTACATCGCACGCACTTGAAGTGTATATCAGTCTGTCTGTGGTCTATTATGTCATTGTGATTGTGCTTGAAAAAGGATTTGCCTTTGCAGAACGCAGACTCCAGCGTCATGAACGCAAGAGAGTTGTACACAAACCGGCAATTCGAGCCAAACGCCTGAAAGAGGTTGTTCAAAAAGTCCGCTTTTGATTACGAATCATGCCTGGCGGCATCTTCTCGGTACTGAAAACCAGACTTTTTGAACTCTCACTGAAACGAATAGCGGGGTGAGCATATGTCGATTGATCTCCAGTTTATCTATACATCTTTTTTTCAAATCCTGAAGGCATTGCCACTGACACTTGTCATTACGATTGTTCCGTTGATTGCAGGCTTCGGAATCGGTCTGGCTACGGCTCTAATCCGTATCTATCGCGTGCGGTGGATTCACCGCATTGCTGACTTCTACGTTTCATTCCTGCGTGGAACACCGATGCTGATGCATCTATTCCTCATCTATTACGGCATTCCGATGATTATCGATAAGCTGGCGGAACGTTACGGTTGGGCTTTCCAATCCTCGTCGATTCCTATTCTCGTATTTGTACTGATTGCTTTCTCGCTCACTGCGGGCGCCTATATGTCCGAGATTATCCGTTCAGGCATTCTTGCTGTGGATATCGGCCAGATGGAGGCGGCTCACGCTGTAGGCATGAGCACATTTCAGGCTTTAAGACGTATCATCATCCCTCAAGCAATCGGGGCTGTATTGCCTAACCTGTGCAGTATGTTTGTTGGGTTCCTGCATGGATCAACACTCGCTTTTACCGTGTCTCAGATGGACATACTCGGTAAAGCGGATGTGGTGGCATCCGTCAGTCTGAAGTTTCTGGAGGCCTTTATCGCCGCAGCGTTTATCTATTGGGGGCTGACCATCATTGCCGAGCGGATCACTGCTCTGCTTGAGCGTCGGGTTGCCGTGTACAGCAAAGGAGGCGTGTCATGATTACACTAACCAACATACACAAAACTTTTGGCAAGCAGGAAGTATTGAAGGGAATTGATCTGACCGTGGAACAGGGTGATGTCGTAGCGATCCTTGGACCGAGCGGATCAGGTAAAACAACGCTGCTGCGCTGCGTCAATTTTCTGGAACGTGCCGATGAGGGCGAGGTTCAGATCAGTGGATTAACCGTCGATTGCAAGCATGCACGCAAACATGACATTGTGCAGTTGAGACGAAAAACAGCGATGGTGTTCCAGCATTATAATCTGTTCAAACACAAGACAGTGCTGGATAACGTCACCGAGGGATTAATTATTGCCCAAAAAATGTCCAAAGCCGATGCCCGCACTCGTGCCTTGCGTGTGCTTGAACAAGTTGGACTGTCTGCCAAAATCAATGAGTATCCAAGTATGTTGTCAGGTGGACAACAGCAACGGGTGGGCATCGCCAGAGCACTGGCACTGAATCCCGAAGTGATTTTGTTTGATGAACCGACCTCGGCGCTGGACCCCGAGCTTGTGGGTGAGGTGTTGTCTGTCATCCGCTCCATTGCTCAAGAGGGGATTACCATGATTGTAGTTACCCATGAAATGGGGTTTGCCCGTGAGGTGGCAAATCGGGTTGTATTCATGGATGGAGGTTCCGTTGTGGAGGAAGGAACCCCGGAGGAGGTGTTTGTACGTCCCAAGCAGGAACGTACTCGCCAATTCCTCAGTCGATATTCTTCCGACTGGAGTTATGTCATCTGACGATATAGGCGCAAGCTGTAGTAACTGACGATCCCGGCCCGGCATATGCTGTAACAGGCAAATGCTGATAGGCCGGGTTTTTCTATGGGTGAAGCAGGCCGTGACGGTAAGGAGGAGGACCATGCAGAGCAAAATCGATGAAATCATCACACATATTGCACACTCTCACCAGCAGATCGCACGTGTGCTGGATGCCAAACGCCAAGTCGCTGTACGCATGTCTGAAATCATCAATCATTTGCCAGATATCGAACCGGAGTTGGATGGCGTTGACGGTCTGCTGGATAGCTCTGGGCAAATCAACAAAAGCATTATCTCTTACTTGGGGGGCCTTGCAGATCTGGAAGAGGCTGTAGCCGAAACGCTGACCCAAGTCATGCGGGAGATCGCGGTTCAAGAAGAAGAATAAGCCCGGAAGGCGGGTGAAGGAACATGAGTAGAGAACAGAGCCTCATTCTGATGCTGGACGCAGCAGCCAAAATGCAGTGGAATATTGCCCTGATCCTGGAGGCAAAAGCGATTGAGGCCGAGAAGGTACGGAACTGGACGCTGAATCATTTGAATGGGGATACCTTTCTGACGCATGGGGATCAGGTAGGCGAGCCGCTCAAAATGCATGATCAGCTGGTGGAATTGCTGGAAGGTTTAACCCGGATGGAGACTGGACTGTGCAACAATCTCAAAGCGGTGATGGTACAGAACGATAGCGAAGATGGCGGCGGTATGGACGGCGGCATGTTTGGCGGCATGGATCTGGGAGACATGGGAAAATGAGTCTGATGCGGCGTGAGCAGGAAGCCAAACTGGCGCTTATCGAATCCATTGCACACAGTCAGCAGGCGCTGGCACGCATTCTGGACAGTGTAGCCAGTGTAACCGCTCATTCGGAAGTATCCGCCCGCAGTCTGGCCGAGAACATTCGTTTGCTGAGTCGCTATCAGGAAGAAATGTCTCGTATGGTTACGGGAATCAGGCTGGCCCGAATCCAGCATGGGGAGCCTGGCTTGCCGTGGCTCAAAGACCCCGGGTGTGCAATTCGTATCGTTCGGGACATACAGGAGGAATGTTGACATGTTAAAGAAGAAGAAAATACGACTGAGAACCAAAAGAGCTTTGTTAATCCGTGGAGCCCGTCTGCGCAAAATTCGCAAACTGCGTGCGCTCAGAGCCAAACGTGTTCTTCACAAACGCCCACTTAAAGGACGCAGTGCGTGGCTCAAAAAAAAGAAACGTGCGGTACGGCGGCACCGGAGTCCAAAGCCCGTACAACCAGTCGTCCCGGCTACCCCTACCGATCCGAACCCGGACGGTGCGTACAGCCAGGGATACAACGAGGCGTACAACGAGGGATTCAACGCGGGTTTCGCCAAGGGATTCGAGGACGGACATCAGCTGGCGTACAAAGCACAGTAACCGAGTAGACACGATTATTCCTGCATCGAATGATACCTGTCTAGCAGTTAGCCCGGGGGACAGATCCCTCCGGGCTATTTGCATCGCCGCAAAAGCGGACATGCCCGTACAGGCGGATGTGGAGGGCATGCGCCAATTTTGCGCCTTGCAGGACACCCGTCCATGATGCATCTGACCCCGAGGCATATCCTTTAGAGGGAAGACCAATCTCGGGGAGAGTCTGGAAGTGAGATCTCCTGAAGGAAGACAGGGTGAAGAATGTGGCAAAACGAAGGCACCGTCCGCTGACCGAAGCGGAAACGGCTTACCGCGGCGGATATGCAGAAGGCCGCAGATTCGGCGGCTGTCAAGCCATGATGGAGCGGGTGCAGATGTTTGAACCGACCCTGCGGGACATGAAGGTGTTATATATCCCGCAAGGATTCGATGCCATCGATGAAGGTGTCACCTTGGCTCTGCAGCAATCTGTACGTGAATGCGTTGTTGGATCGCCAGCAGCGATGTTGCAGGAAGCCAGTCAGCATCGGCCCGATGTTGTGCTCGTTATGAATGGTCTGCATGTATTTCCCGCAGATCATGTAGAGCAGGTGAATGGCATACGTGCACTCGGTATCCGAACTGCCGTGTGGTTTGTGGATGATCCGTATTTCACCGAAGATACAACGTCCCTTTGCCAGCACTATGATGTCGTGTTCACGCATGAAGAGGCCGCCGTACCCTTCTATCTGGGACATGGAGCGAACCAGGTCATCTATATGCCACTCGCGGTGAATCCAGGCATGTTTCAACCGCGGCGTGCGGCACCGCAGCATCAGCACGACATTTGTTTTATCGGTACCGGATTCTGGAACCGGATTGCCTTGTTTGATGAGCTGGCCCCTTTTCTTGCGGACAAAAAGGTATTCATTGCGGGTAGCCAGTGGAACCGATTGGCACGCTTTGATGTACTAGGCCGTTTCATCCACGAAGGATGGATTGCTCCTGGAGAGACAGTAGATTATTACAATGGCGCCAAGATTGTCATTAACATTCACCGGACTTGCGAGAATGGGGAAGACAATCGCAACACACATCATCTGGAAGGTCACTCGATTAATCCACGCACGTATGAGATTAGCGCATGCGGCACAATGCAGATTACGGATGCACGTGCTGATTTACCCCGTTATTATAAGCCGGGATATGACATCGAGACGTTCACCAACGCAGCGGAACTTCAGCGCAAGATCCACTATTATCTGAAGCATGAAGAAGAACGACAGGCGATGGCGTGGCGTGGACTTCTCACCACGATGAACCAGCATACATTCACTCGCCGGATCGGTCAGTTGCTGGAATATTTGTAATCCCCGTCTGAAGTGCAGCATCAACAAGAACCCTATCCCAAAAAATAAAGGAGTGGCGGTATGTCTCTCAAACACCGTAAAACCAAAAAGGTTCATGCACCCGTACTGAGCCTGGCTGATCAAGCGCGCAAAAATGGGCAACATGCCGGATATGACGCAGGTAAGGAAGAAGGATATCTGCGCGGTCGCGCCAACTATATTGTGAATTGTGCACAGGAACCGTTGCCTTTCCGACAGCTTCATGTGCTGTATGTATCCTCGGGTAAAGGCTTCCCTTATTCCCCGTTGGATGAGGCCATTATGGCCACGTTACAGGGTATGGTAGCTCAAGTAACCCTCTCTGATCCGCGTCAACCGGTTTCTGAAATTGCGCTGCAGACGCGTCCTGATCTTGTGCTGGTGCTGGATGGAATGGATATCCCCATCGAGCATATCGATGCGATTCGCCAAGCGGGCATTCAAACGGCGATCTGGCTGACGGATGACCCGTACTATACAGATATGACGCTGGATATTGTGACACATTTTGACCATGTCTTCACGCTGGAACTGAACTGTATCGATCTATATCGACAAATCGGCTGCGCGTCAGTACACTACCTCCCTTTTGCCGCATTCACTAATCATTACTTTCCAATTACAACCCCTTCCCCGTTAAAACGGGATGTCAGCTTTATCGGCTCGGCCTACTGGAACCGGGTATACTTCTTCAATCCGATCATGCCTCAGTTGATGTCACACAATACGGTATTTAACGGAATCTGGTGGGATCGCCTGCCTGACTACACTGCCTATGGCGAGAAGATTGAACTTGGTCGCTGGATGAGTCCGCCGGAGACCAATGATGTGTACAATGGCACCAAAATTGTCATCAACCTGCATCGATCCCACGAAGATGATTCCGTTAATAATAATCACCTCAAAATCCCGCCAGCCTCACCGAACCCTAGAACGTTTGAAATTGCCGCGTCCACGACGCTGCAGCTGACCGACGCCCGGGATGACATTGCGCGTTTCTACAAACCGGGTGTGGAGATTGAGACATATTCCTCGCCGCAGGAGTTACTCGACAAAGTGGAATATTATCTTACTCATGAAAAGGAACGCCGTGAGATTGCACTTCGTGGACTCGAACGTACACTGAAAGACCACACGTATGGCAAAAGAATTAATGAAATGTTAACCATCATATTCCCTTAATTCTGGCCGGGAGGAGGTGTGCACAGTACCCTGTATCGGATATCCGTGTACAGGGTCCGTGCGGCCATGGCAACGAAACCAAAGCTGATGTTATTTTCACATGTGTGTAATACTCGCAGCATTACAGGCGCCGAGAAGCTGCTGCTTCATTTTATGAGAGAGATCGGTGCGATCTTTGAATGTGTGCTCGTAGCCCCTCAGGAGGGGAAGCTTGCGGGGCTTGCGCGAAGATTCGGCATTCAGGTCAAAATATGCACTCTGCCGATGCTTCACGGTGTGTACACACCTTACTTGGGCATTGCAGATGATGCGGAGCATCTTCGCCATACACCAGCTTATCAGGAAGCGGTCTCCCTCATACGGGAGACTGCTCCCGATATGGTGTTAACGAACACCTGCGTTAATGTGCTGCCGGCTGTAGCGGCAAAGTCCCTGCAGATTCCGGTCATCTGGAAGATTACCGAGATCATTCATACGAATGAACATACAACCGAGGCGATCCAGATGATTGGCCGTTACGCGGATTGGATTATCGGTATATCCGAGACAGCTGTAGCCCCATTCCAAGAAGCCGGCATAGGTGACAAAGTGACCATTATCTCCCCAACTTGGGAACCCGCGCTACCAGCCCCGGACCGCTGGGTTCATCTGCGCGAACGCAAGCGTAAGGAGCTCGGTTTCAAATCATCACAGACCTGTATCGGTTATATTTCTTCATTTATATATGATGCCAAAGGGTTGAAACCTTTTGTGGATATGGCCTTGAGGATCTGTGAAACGCATTCGCGTTGTCGCTTCTGGATCATCGGGGCACCATCGGATAAAAAGTATTACGACGAGTGTGTATCACGGGTGAAAAAATCCGGGTATTCACGCCGGTTTACCTTCACTACGTTTGAAGAGAACGTATCTCTGGCATATACCGCGATGGATATCCTGGTCATCCCAAGCATGGTCAAAGAAGGATTTGGCATGACCGCACTGGAGGGTCTCTATTTTGCCAAACCGGTCATCGCTTTTGCTCAGGGTGGACTGAAGGAATTAATGGAATCTGTAGGTAGTGATGCATTTCTGGCCCCGCCGGGCGATACCGAAGCGCTTGTCACCTTGGCAACAACCTTGCTGAATGATGCAGAGCTGGCCTCCACTACAGGATGGCGCAATCGGACAGAAGCGGAAAGGCTCTACGGCGTTGAAACCTACCGAACAAAATTGCATACGATGGTGACACAGTGGTTATTGCGTTTTCCCGGATGGTTTGCTTATATCCAACCTCCGAATGGACCTGTGTATGCCCATGGAGAGGGCGGACTACGCACTGTACTGGTTCTGGAGCCGGCTACGGTTCGGGCACTGTTATTCCCGCTGACCGTCATCCAGGCGTTGCCACATTCTTCATTACCTCCAATCGCATTGGGTCACGATGCTCCTGTTGCCTCAGGTACTGTCCCAGCTGCAAAGCTGATTCCACGGAGGGGCAAAACACGGAAGCGTCGTCGCAAGCCACTTGCACCTCATTCTCGCCGAGACCGTGAGGGACTGAAACGTACTTCCGGAACTGGCAAACGTAAGGGGAGACTCCGTACAACGAAGGGACCGCGTCCACATATGGGGAAATCGGCTAGTCGCAGACGCAAATCTGCCAAGGCAGGACGTAGCCGAGCAGGGCGCAAGGGTTCCAATACAAGATGAAGGCAGGGATCACGATGAAGATCATGACGGTGCTGGGTACGAGACCTGAGATCATACGGCTCAGCCTGATCATCTCCAAGCTGGACCAGTATGCGTCCAAACATATTCTGGTGCACACGGGACAGAACTTCACGGAAAGTCTCAGCGGTCTCTTTTTCAAGGAAATGGGCCTGCGCGCACCGGATTACGTTCTTCAGGATGAAGCGGCCACTCTGGGACGACAGCTATCCTCGATGTTTACGCAGATGGAAGATCTGATATTGCAGGAGAAGCCCGATAAATTGCTGCTGCTCGGCGATACCAATAGCGCATTATGTGCAGTATTGGCTGAGCGCATGGGTGTTCCTGTTATTCATATGGAAGCAGGCAATCGTTGCTTCGACCTGGATGTGCCTGAAGAGAAAAATCGTAAGGTTATTGATGCCATCTCCACCGTTAATATGCCTTACACGGAACAGAGCAAGAAACATTTGGTCAGCGAAGGAGTACCAAGCAGGCGCATCGTGCTCACGGGCAATCCCATCTATGAAGTCATGCAGCACTACGACGCGCAAGTAAGTTCCAGCAAAATACTCAAAAAGCTCAAGCTGAAGTCCGGGCAATACTTCCTGGTTACTGCCCATCGAGCCGAGAATGTGGATCATGCCCCTCATTTGCTGGAGATTATGAAAGGACTGAATCAGGTCGCGGAGGAACACGGGTTGCGTGTGATCTGCAGTATTCATCCGCGTACCGCGATCCGGATTGCGGAGCATCTGCAACTGGAGATGAACCCGCTGGTGGAGTTTCACGAGCCGTTTGGATTCTTCGACTTTGTAATGCTTGAACGTCATGCACGCTGTGCACTTACGGATAGCGGTACCGTGCAGGAGGAGTGTTGCATTATGGGCGTGCCGACCGTAACGATGCGTCGAACTACCGAGCGGCCGGAAACGGTCGATTGCGGCAGTAATGTAGTCTCCGGTCTGGATGCCGCGCGCATCGCTGATTGCGTGAAAGTCATGACAAAGATGTCTAGCGACTGGGATTGCCCGCAAGGTTACAAAG
This sequence comes from Paenibacillus sp. SRL342, assembly GCF_984798905.1. NCBI lineage: Bacteria > Bacillati > Bacillota > Bacilli > Caryophanales > Paenibacillaceae > Paenibacillus > Paenibacillus sp. SRL342. The sequence goes on along the minus strand of NZ_OZ481790.1, from coordinate 5,703,127 downwards.
CCACAGATGTATCCAGTAAAGTGGTTAAATTTCTGCTTGGAGGGAAAATGCATGTTTGAAAATAAGCGTATACTCGTGACTGGCGGTACGGGATCATGGGGTTATGAACTTGTGGCTCAACTACTGCCCCAGCAGCCCAAAGAAATTATTGTATATTCCCGGAACGAGTCCAGCCAAGTGGCTATGAGTCGTGAATTTGAAGACCCGCGTCTTCATTTCCGGATTGGAGATATTCGTGACAAGGACGCCTTGACGGCGGCTTGCCAGCATGTGGACTATGTATTTCATCTGGCTGCGCTCAAGCATGTTCCGGTGTGTGAAGACCAACCGTACGAAGCACTCAAAACCAATGTGATTGGTACACAGAACGTGATCGAGGCCGCTATTGAGAACAAGGTGGAAAAAGTAATCTATATCTCAACTGACAAGGCTGCCAATCCGTCCAACTTCTATGGCATGACAAAAGCGATCGGCGAGAAATTAATTGTGTATGCAAACTTGTTACACAGTGATACCAAATTTGTTACGGTACGGGGTGGGAATGTACTGGGAACAAACGGCAGTGTGGTACATCTGTTCAAGAATCAGATCCGCCAGAAAGGGCAGGTCTCCATCACGGATATGAGTATGACTCGATTTTTTCTTACGCTGAAGGATGCAATTACCTTGCTGTTCAAAGCTTCGGTGGAAAGTGTCGGCGGAGAGATCTTTGTCATGACGATGCCTACCTGCAAAATCGTTGATCTCGCGGAAGTGCTGATTGAGGATTCCGGTGTGGAGAATGTGAGCATTGTGGAACGTGGCATTCGTCCAGGGGAGAAAATCCATGAAATATTGATGAGTGAATTCGAGAGCATGACCACCGTTGTCTACGATGAGCAGTACCTGGTTATTCTTCCTACCCTGGGTATACCGGGTCTGCGTGAACATTATACCAATTGTCCCCCGGTCTCCTTTAACAGTTTCAGTTCTGAACACCAACTCATGAGCAAAGAGGAGATTCGTGAAATTCTGAAACGCGGAGGATTCCTGTCATGAAACTGCTGATACTTGGTGGAAACGGAATGGCCGGCCATATTCTGGTCGACTATTTCCGCCGTCAAGGTGTACACAGCGTCTTCTACACATCTCGGGATGTAACGGACCCCAATGGTCTGCTCCTGGATGTGAACGACAGCTTCATGGTTGATCGATTGGTAGAAGCTGTGCACCCGGATGTGATTATTAATGCTGTAGGTGTGTTGAACAACTTCGCAGATGAGGACAAAATTACTGCATATCATATTAACGGTTTCCTGCCACATCGTCTGCGTCGGGTTGCAGATACGATTGGTGCACGCCTGATTCATATCAGCACAGACTGTGTGTTCAGCGGAGAACGGGGAGCATATCGGGAAGATGATGTTACGGATGGGACTTCAGCTTACGCCATCACCAAAGCCCTAGGTGAAGTTCAGGATGAAGGTCATCTGACGATCCGTACGTCCATCATTGGACCCGAGATTCGCCAGGGCGGCATTGGTCTGATGCAGTGGTTTATGTCCAGCACAGGTGAAGTCGGAGGGTATACCCGCGTATTCTGGAACGGTGTGACCACACTTGAGCTGGCCAAATGGGTAGACCATTACCTGGCCTCATCGGTTAGTGGTCTGATTCACCTAGCTCATCCGGCACCTGTCAGCAAGCATGACCTGCTTGTATTGTTCAAGCAGACCTGGGATAAGCAGGATGTGACGATTGTTCGTGATGACAGTGTCGTGCAGGACCGTACGCTGGTGTCCACTCGCGAGGATGTGAAAACAGACCTGCCGGATTATTCTACAATGCTGAAGGAGTTGGCATTATGGATGGAGCAGAGCTGAGAGGCAAGAAAGTGCTGATTACAGGCGCATCCGGTTTTACCGGGCGACATGCCGTATCTTATTTTCGGGAAGTTGGTGCAGTGGTTGCGGCGGTAGTCCGGAGGCCGAATGTGTTTTCATTTGGTAAAGGTACTCAGGTCCATGTCTGTGATCTGAATGATAAACAGCAAGTGCGTCATCTGATCGGCGAGGTGCAGCCCGACTATGTGCTGCATCTCGCTGGCAAAAATTCAGTGCCTGATTCGTGGTCTGATCCGCTACTGGTCCTGGAGACCAATGTGATGGCCGTGCTGTATCTGCTGGATGCGCTTCGCAGTTGTCCGACAGCACGAACCGTTATTGTAGGATCGCGGTTAAAATATACGCCGGAACCTGGCCAGATTCCCCAGCCTCCGCATCCATACAGCCTCAGTAAAGCGCTGGAAGAGATGGTGTCCTTGTCGTGGATGTCGCTCTTCGGACAACAGATCATGCTGGCGGAGCCAGGCAATCTGATTGGTGCGGGTCCTTCCACAGGCATCTGTTCACTGCTTGCACGCCATGTTGTTGCTTGTGAGCAGGCAGGCAAAACCGAGGCATTCCGTCTGTCCGGACGGGACAATACGCGTGACTTTCTGGATGTGCGGGATGCCGTCAGAGCATATGCGACCCTCCTGGTACACGGGTCCAGCGGTACAGTATACCCGGTGGTGTCCGGAGTCGAGCGCAGTCTTGGTGAAATTGCAGATCTGCTGTTGTCCATGACAGAAGCGGAAGTCCCTGTTCGCTGGGATGGGGCATCTTCTGGTCCGGATGGTTCGGGGAAACAGGAGGAATTATCACTGCTGCGCAAGCTTGGCTGGCAGCCGATGATTCCATTTGCCACATCACTTCAGGATATCCTGAGTGATGTTCGTGTCCAGCAAGGGAGGACGACAAGTTGAATCCAAGAGTATCCATTGTCATTCCATTCTACAACTGCCCTTATGTGCCTCAGGCAATTCATAGTGCACTGAACCAGACGTATCCCCATGTGGAGATCGTTGTTGTGAATGACGGTTCAACCCGGCATGCAGAGTTGCTTCAACCCTATCTTCCTTATATTAATGTGCTTGGCAAAAGCAATGGCGGGACGGCTTCGGCACTTAATCATGGCATCCGCCATGCTTCTGGTGATTATGTGGCCTGGCTCAGTTCGGATGATTATCTGTACCCGGATAAAATTCGTTATCAGCTGGAGTTTATGCAACGCGAGAATGTGCTCGTCTCCCATACGAACTTTCATTATATCAACGAGCATTCGGCAGTTACCAGAATGCATGGTGGGCCTGAACCGATGGCCGATCTGGATTGGCTGCGAGTGTTCGTTAACAGCAATCCGGTCAACGGTTGTACTGTCATGATCCGCAAGGATCTGTTCAGCGGAGTGGGATTGTTTGATGAGCTTCTGCCCTACACCCATGATCTGGATCTCTGGATGCGGATTTTGCTAAACGGTCATCGGTTCCCATACCTGAATGAACCACTTACTGCCTATCGGTGGCATGGGGGAATGGGATCGGTACGTCATGCGGATGTCATCGGCAGAGAGGCATCCATGGTATGGTCCAGATATCGGGAACCGCTGTTGCAGCGAATAGCGACGCTTGGCGGGTAGCTTAGGGAGGGCAGTTAAGAAAGCCAAAAGATGGCTGATTAACGCCCTCTTTGCGCAGATTTCACCTAAGACAGTAAGAGGAGGGGAAGGCCCGAATGGAGCCAAAAGTATCGATCGTCATTCCTTTTTACAATTGTGCTTATATCGAGCAGGCTGTTCACAGTGCCATTCACCAGACGTATCCGCATATCGAGGTCATCGTGGTGGATGATGGGTCAACCGAGCACGTGGAGCGGCTACAGCCATTCATGGATTCCATCCGCTATATTCGCAAAGAAAACGGTGGAACCGCGACAGCATTAAATGAGGGCATCAAGCAGGCAACAGGGGATTACTTTGTTTGGCTCAGCTCAGATGATGTGATGCTGCTGGATCGGGTGGAGAAACAACTAAAGTTTATGCGAGAGGTCAAGGCTTCATTCTGCCATGGTGCCTACCATTATGTGAATGAGAAGAGTGAATGGTTGGATACGGTGCATCCGGAAGTGGGAAGTCGTCTGGAGATGTTGCAGGTACTGCTGGAAGGTTGTCCGATCAACGGCTGTACTGTCATGTTAGAGATGGAAGCATTTGAGCGGTTCGGATTGTTCGACACTGATTTTCGCTACACCCATGACTATGAGATGTGGATGAGGCTGTTTCCAATGTATGAGCTGTTCTACTACAATGAACCTCTGATGTGTTACCGATTGCATGAGTCCATGGGGACCAAACGCCATTTCAAGGAGCTGGTTGCCGAGATGGAACGGGTTCAGGCGACGCATAGACCTATTTTGCTTAATCTGCTGTATGTGGGTGGATATTGGAAATAGAGTAGTCACGACTGGTGGATTCAGAGGTTCAAATGGGAAGAAAGTACCTTTATGCTATTACTGGGTAAGGGTACTTTTTTTGTTGAAGGAGTAAGTGTTAATTGTTTCGACTACGAGATATGAAAACTGATTTAGAATTATTATACAGGAGAATAGTTACGGTATCATTTGTAAAAAAAATCAATTTATTAAAAATATTAACTAGGAATATACTGACAGTAATCTGATGGTATACTAGTATTTTACTTATAGAAGAATGGCATCCATATTTTGGGGAGGTAAAAAATTGAAAAATTTCAAACGTGGTCTGACTGCTTTATTTGCGGTAGTAGTCTTCGCATTAACATCTGTAACTGTATTTGCTGGACCGGTTGCAGGAGGAGACTTATGGTATGATGGGGGTCAAACAGGAACCCGCGTGTTCTCTGACATCTATGATAATAATAAAGATGATGGAAGATTCTATGAGGTTAAAGCTAGTGTAAAGGTATGTTCGAGTGTAACTACGTCAGGATGGCTTCCAGATAAAGCGTATATAACTGCTGAGAGAAGTCTATGGTGTAATGAATCATCTTATTATGATTATCGGCTTCTTTCTGGTGGCGGTAGTAAATAATCCACATAGTTAATGTTTGATTATACTTAGGTGCATCAAGGATGCCATTCTTCTTGTTTCATAAATGATTGCTTAAAGGTGGTAAAACATGGTAAGGGCAATTTTTATTTTCATATTAGGTCAACTATTATTATTATCAATTATATTTAATCAGACAATCTATCCAATTTTTGAACTCAACCATCTTGGAGATGATTCGTTAAGTTCCTATAGTGTGGAAAATTACAACGGAGATAATCTGAGAAAATTATATAAGAGTTTGAATGAGCAATGTAAAATCGATAACAAATGCAAATTTCAATTGATAAAAACTCCTGTATCTAACGATAACAAAATGATTTATGAAATATATCATAGCGATTTGGCAAATCTAAATTTATTGAACTCAACTTCATCTAATAAGACATTCAATTATTATGTATTAACGGAAGAAGAGTTCATAGATAGTGATGGGGCCTTTTCCACCAATCTCGATGAAGATATATTAAACGATATCTCGAGTGATATTGGAATCGCATTGAAAGCAGATTCAGCTATGATCGAATATCAGCAGATATTTCAATCTAATTCAATTAATTTTGGGATACTTTTAATACTTTCTCAACTTATCTTTTTTATTTATACCTTTACAAGAGTAAAGGTGAATGCAGTGAAAAAGGTTCTAGGGTTCTCATCTTTACGTATGGTTATGACTTCTGTAAGAAAACTTATTTTGCTACAGAGTATTCTTATTCCGATTATATTTGGTGTACATATCGTTTATTACCTGAGTCTCAATAATATTGTGACACGTTACTTTTTCATGTTGTTTTTCTACTTATTAACTATTGGGATTTTAAATCTAATGATGCTACTGATTACCCAAGTTAGCCTCAAATATATAGATATTAGTTTAATGATAAAAAATAAAGTATATTCTAGCCGATTAAATTTGAGTTTATATGCTGTGAAAATTATATTGATTTTATCAATCACAGTATCTGCCTCCATTTTTTCGCAAAATTTTGTTAAATACAAAGAGGCACTACATACGTATGATAAGTTTTCAAATCTAGAAAACTATTATACGTCCATTGGATACAATTCAGACGAGTATGAGAAAGCTCTTCAGAATAAAGATCTGCTTGTTCATTATGGGAGTTCTGTAAAAAAACTATTGCAATATTTTAGGGAATCGGATCAATTATATGTTCACAATTTTTCCAATGTATTATCTCAGCTCTCTTTTAGTTTATTAGAACGAAGAGGAACTACACGAGAAAATGTTTTGGCAGATTTCAGAGAAAATCATATCATTGTGAATGATACTTATTTAAATGCTTTTGTTGATATTCTAGACCCTCGGGGCAGACCAATTAATATGAAGAGTATCAAAGTACCAACAATTCTGGTGCCTGAAAAGCATAAGCGACATGAACAAGAAATCATTGAATACTATACAAAAAGATACAATGCATTATTAAGTTATAATGAAAATTATGAAATTGAGAACGCCAACTCTAATTTGATAAAGTCAGTGGACATTCTATATATTGCAAACGGCCTGAAACCTGAATTACTTGGTAAAGGGGACAGAGGAGAGCTTTCAGGGGAAGAGATTGAAGACCCAATTATAATCTTGGATCAGGGAGAATTTGATGAGCTATACTATTATGACCAATTAAATCAAGGAAACATCATTATCAAAGCAGACAGCAGAGAAGAATTTTCGACTCAAGTCAAAAACTTCAATTTATCGAACCTAATTATTGAAGGTTCATTGATTACACCTTTTCAAAGTCAAATAAGTTCTACAGAATTTTACATGCAACAATCCTTTATATTTGTTGTTTTGTTCTTAATTACATTAGTCTTTGTTATTTATATTTCTAATTACATTGATGTAATGTTCAATAGAAAAAATCTGGCTAACAAGTATGGTTTGGGATTTAGTGATTTTAGAATACTGAGATCACGCTTTCTAATTACACTCATTTTGTTATCTGCTACGTTTTTGAATTTCTTCATCCCATTTAATTTAATAGTATATTTATTAATTTTATTGGTAGACATTATTATTTTATTTATCCTGTATAGGTTGGTTATTGTGAGAAATATTCATAAAATATTACGGGGAGGATCATGATGCATGAAATTGAGCTTGTTAATATTGGAAAAAGTTATGAAGGTTCAGCCATACTATCTGGGATGAATCTAACCATAAATACAGGTGAAATGGTCGCCATTACAGGTGAAAGCGGAAGAGGAAAAACAACTTTATTAAATATTATCGGTTTGATTACGAGTAAAGACGAAGGAAACTTGCATCTATTTGGGCATCAGAACCCTAAAATTCATTCCAAAGAAGCAATGATGCTGAGGAGAAAGAGGATAGGGTATTTATTTCAGAATTATGGTTTGGTGGATGATGAAACTGTGCTTTGGAATCTGAGTTTGGCTCTGGAATATAAGAAGATGAACAAAAAGGCCAAGAATGAGTTGATTGATCGTTATCTGGATGAATTTGCACTCACCACACTTAAAAAAAAGATGGTGTATCAGCTAAGTGGAGGGGAACAACAAAGAATTGCCATTATAAGACTTATACTGCAAGATAGTGATCTGATTCTTGCTGATGAGCCAACTGCAAGTTTAGATGAGCAGAACGAAAAATATATATTAGAACATCTAAAAGAATTAAATAGGAAGGGAAAAACAATTGTGGTTGTTACGCATAATACCAATATACTCACTTACTTTGATAGAGTCATTCGTATTGAAGAATTATAAAGTACAAATTTAGAAAAAAATTTTTAAAAAAATGAGGAAACATATAATTGTTGTTAGAAAGGTAGGTTCCTTGTCATGTTAGGGACCTACCTTTTTTGTTATTCACTTATTTTTCAATTTTTGATTGCTATAAGGGAGGGCTCTCTTTTTGGTGAAAAAGTGGTAGCATCCTGTGGTTTTTTAATATAATGATTATAAGTTGAGAAAAGAAGGGACTGGACTATGCGCAGATATCAATATCTTAAACCCAACTATTAATAAACTAATGGAGGTAAGAGTATTGATTACAGAGTTACACACAGAACGGTTATATTTGCGAAAAATGAACGTATCGGATGCGGCCAGCTTGTTTAAAATTTGGTCTGATCCGGATGTAACTAGATTTATGAATATCACTCATTTTACGGATGAAAATCAAGCTATAGCCATGATTAATCTTCTGAATGATCTTGCTCAGGAAAACAAGGCCATTCGGTTCTCTATCCTTGTGCAAGAGTCCAACGAAATCATAGGTTCCTGTGGTTATAATTCACTGGATTTTGACAATCTCAAAGCAGAAATCGGGTATGACATTGCCAGATCACAATGGGGGAAAGGATATGCTACGGAAGCGATCTCTTCTTTATTAGCTCATGCATTCTCGACTATGAAGCTGAATCGTATTGAGGCAAAGGTTGACCCCGATAATGTGAATTCTATCAAGCTATTGCAAAAGCTCAATTTCACATACGAAGGCACCCTCAGAGCATACGAGAGGGCAGGCGAAACGTTCAGTGATCTGAATATGTATTCCAAGTTGGCGACAGATTAAAACGATCTGTAATAGCGTGTTCTCGGTCCGTTAGAACACATTTGAAGCGAGCAAGGGGTGTCCTCAGTCATTCATATGACAGATGGGACACCCCTTGTTTGATATTTCGGCATGTTATATGAAGACGGCATATCATTGGACAACTCAATCTTTTGAATTCATGATCGCCATGGATGCAGGATCGGGAAATATATATCCTTTAGGCAGCTTATTCATCAATTCATTCATTACAGCGTAATCCACGTCGATGTGAGGTGTGGAAACTGGAGTCGAAAACCAGCGATTGTATAGATCACTTGGTACAAGTAACGTCATATTGTATGTCCTCCTCTGTAGATGGCTTCTTGGTAGACTTGAAATGTACGAAATCCCATCACTTCCAGTGAACGATTTTGTTCAGCCCAAGCTTTCGCCGCCGCCCCCACTGTTCTTCGGGTAACATCATCCTCAAGTAGTGCATCCAACAGTTCACGGAGCGAGTCGACATCCTGCGGAGGAACAACCCATCCCGTACGTCCAGGTTCAACCATCTCGGGCATGCCGGCTGTGCCACTGACGATAACAGGTACACCCGCCAGTTGCGCTTCGGTAACGGAGAACGGCTGGGTGTCCTGCAGGCTGGGCTGGACATAGATATCTGCATGGCGCAGGAAGGAAGGAATATTGTCCAACTTGCCCCAGAACACAACATCGGCTCCAATACCCGTTGACGCGGCCTGTGACCGCAATTCATCGGTTAGATTGCCTTCTCCTGCGATCCAGCAGACCCAATCGGAACGTTTGTTTTTCAGACTGGCTAAGGCCTTGATTAACACATGAACGCCCTTGATGTATTCAAGTCGTCCGGTAAAGGCAATGACTTTCTTGCCCGCAGGTGGTCGCTGGCGGAACTTCACAGCTGCTGAGGCGCGGTAGGCTGGGAGATCTATAGCATAGGGAATCTGTCTGAACTTTGATTCAGGAACGGCAAACTCTGTAAGCGTACTCTTGATCCAGTGGCTTGACACGAGAATGAGCTCGGACTGTGCTGCGCTTCGCTCTTCCAATGAGAGAAAATAACGTCCACGCTTGGATTGCAAATATGAAGGGAGAGTAAGCTGTGGGTTGGAATTTTGAGCATCGTAAAAGGCTTCGCGTGCAAGAGCGCCATGATAGCTTGTAACCAGTGGGATATTGCGGTTCAAGATGCGTTTTATGGCTACCGCAGCTACCGGATCTTGAGCATGAATAACGTCATAATGGTCCACCCCCAGATAAGCGGCCGCCATCTCGAAGGCATATCTATTCAGTTCATAATAAGCGAGAAGAGGATCGGCAGTGAATTGTGGCAGATCAGTCGGATTGAGTTTGGCTTGCAGCATGGGCCACACCTTATCCTTGGAGAAAGCGCGGTTGAGATTACGAACATATACTTCGTTATTGGCACCATTTGTGCCCATGATATCAACCTCTACACCAAGTGCGATTAACCTGTCGGCCAGTTGTTTAACATATGTCCATATGCCTCCCATATGTGTAAGCTCCCAATACGTAACGAGCAGAACCTTCATAGCTACCTCCTTGTCACGGCCTGCACCGGCCGAGCTTCGATCCTTTTATTCTATGAAAAAAGAGGACCGGAAGGTCGGGCATTTCCGTGTAATTGGTCGAAAATGGGTGAATGCAAATGGCAATGGACGAGAGGAAGCATATCCTATGTACAGGAAGGTTCATGTGCTCCGAAGGAGGGATCTACAGTGGCGGTATATTTACTTGAGATTCATGAGAATCTGTTACAGACATTTGTTCCCGTCAAGTACATGGATGTGGAGTTGGCCTATGTGGGCGGCGAGGAAGGGACGGATGTATATGTTGGTGGAGCCAGTATTCACGGAGAACTGTACCGGCACCTTTTTCACCTAACGTCAAATTCAGGGGGGGCGGGCGGTAATCAGGTCATTCATAATCTGGATGTCACATCCGAGCCTTATGAACTGAGGGTTATCAGCAACAGTTCTTCACCGAATCATCTGGTTATTCGAATATATTGCAGAAGTATTCACGGTCAGACATTGGGCATACTGTCAGAATATCAGATGATGAAGCTTGCAGATTGATATGGACATCATTGCATAGTCATGATTAACCAACGTGTGGAGCAGGGAAGGTGCCTGTTCCATTTTTTTGTGAGCATCCATAGTAGAAATGCTTAAAAAAATAGCTTGACAGCAAAGGTATTTTCATTAGAATTAGATCAGTATTAAACGAAAGTTTAAAACGATAGTTTGAATTTAGTCGTCAATATAGGCTGAGTGAGACGCATGAATACGCCTGCGATCTCCTGCCGGAAAAGAGTGTGGAGAACGTGAAAGAACAAACAGCAGGACTTCAGGAGCCCGCAGAGTTTTCAATCAAAACGATTATACTGCCACTCCTGGCTATTATCGTAGGTATGATCATGGTTATACTGGACAGCACGGTGGTGAACGTGGCCATTCCCAATCTGGTTCAATATTTTGAGACGGATCTTAAAACGATCCAATGGACGGTTACGGGTTACACCTTGGCTTTGTCTGCAGTTATTCCACTGGCAGGCTGGTTAACGGACCGTTTTGGTGCCAAAAGAGTATTCCTGTTCACCATTGCCATGTTTACCTTGGGTTCAGTGTTATGCTCGATCGCTCAATCACCTGAGCAATTAATCATTTACCGTATCATTCAAGGCCTTGGTGGAGGCATGGTTGCTCCTATTGGTATGGCAATGGTCTTTCGTCTGGCTCCTCCTGAGCGAAGAGGTTCCATCATGGGGATGCTGGGAATTCCGATGCTGCTTGCCCCTGCATTGGGTCCGGTGTTGTCCGGGTGGTTTATTGAATCACTAAGCTGGCACTGGATCTTCCTGATTAACTTGCCCATTGGTATTGCAGCTTTCATTCTATGTATCAAGTTTTTGCCTGATACAGATCGTGGACGCACACCTGCACTGGATCTGCTCGGCATGATTCTGGCGCCAATTGCGTTCTCGATGCTGGCTTACGGTGTGAGTGAGGGGGGAACGAGCTGGACATCTGCAACAACCTTGACGGGTGTCATTGTGGGTGGTGTAGCGCTCATTCTGTTCATTATTGTAGAGCTTCGTCATCAAAATCCATTGCTCGAACTCCGGGTATTCAAATCATCTGATTTCTCACGGGGAATTATTCTCGCATGGGTGTCTCAAGTGGCGCTGTTCGGTGCGATGATCCTGATCCCGCTTTATTTGCAGCAGATCAAAGGATACACTGCACTGGAAACTGGATTGATTCTGCTGCCACAGGCGTTGGCTTCCGGAGTGGGTATGCCGCTTGGTGGTCGGTTGTTTGATAAAATCGGTGCTAGACCTCTGGCCTTCGTGGGTCTGGGTATTATCTCGGGAGCATTGTTTATTCTGTCCTCTATCACGGCAGAGACAGGTCTTGGCCTGATTATAACGGCTCTGGTCATGATGGGTCTGGGTATGGGCTTGTCCATGATGCCACTCAATACGCATGTATTGAATGCTGCTCCGCGTAAGTTGGTCGGACGGGTTACACCGCTCACGGCCGCTGCACAGCAAGTGGTCGTGTCCTTTGCAGTTGCAGGGCTTACAGGCTTCCTTACATCAAGAATCGCAGACAATACAACGAGTACAGAGCCGACCGCTATCGTTCATGGTTTGGTGGCTGGTTTCAATGATACGTTCTTCCTGGCCGCTTGTATTGCATTGTTCGGATGTTTGCTCAGTCTGATTCTGCGCAAACCTAAGCCGATGCAGGAAGAAGAACTTCAGAATGGCGACAAGCCTGATCCTGCGATGATGATGGGACACTAACATTCTATAAAAACCATACTAAGGCAGTTCAGAGAAATTTTTCTGAACTGCCTTTTTTGCTATGCTCAATGGAAAATTCGCAGTGCTGTCATCATTTCTCGGAAAGAAATGGCATATCGATCTGGTGAAAAAGACAAGCTCATATGCTGTCTGCCCTGAATGCGAATATACTCACGCAGTTTCTTGTTTTTCATGAGGTCCCTTGCTTCGGCTACAGCGGCCTCTACATTTCCAATTGGATAAAACTTACCAGTCTTATTATGTGTGATAAATGAACGCACACCATCCGAATCCGTGCTGAGCACCGGGCAGCCACAAGAGATGGCTTCAGCGACGGCATAACCAAATCCTTCAAGCAGGGAAGTGGACAACATGATACCTCCTGAAGCAGCGATCATGGAATAGTATGCAGGCATCTGAGAATGAGGAACATTGATGAAGATCCCAATCCGATCCTCAAGCCCGTATTCTGCCAGCATGTGCCGGAACATGACTTCATCTTCTGGATTAGCCAAAGTTGGATCGTGGAACAACCATAGTCTGACTTTTGGATTTTTTTTGACGATTTCACTTGATATGATTAGATATTCACGCCAGTTTTTGTTGTGTTCAAGTCGTCCTACCCAAGCCAGCACCGGATAGGGTGGGGTATCCACCAAGATTGGTGCGAAGGTGTCGGTATCCAGCATATTGGGAATAACAAACCGATGAAGCCAGGGACAGATATGAATGAACATATCCAGCAAGTGATCTGTGGGAGGTATAACGGCAGCATCGCAATGGGCTTGAAGGTAAGGGACACCCATCTGTATCGTTTCCAGAGCCTGATCGCGTGTTCCGAGTCCCTGCGCTTCAAAAATAATTCGCCCGGTATAACCAAGCCCTCTCAAGCGGCCGGGCATAGCGATGTCTGAAGTGGCAATGATGGCATCATAATGATGAGTATGGATGATATGATGGATATCCTCGTCACTGGACGCTGTGAAAATGGGCGTATCACTGTTGTTCTGCAATCCCGAGCCTGTGTTGAGATACAATAGGTGCGCTTCAATGCCATGGCGTTTCAGAACAGCGGTGCGCAGTCGATTTAACGTATCCACGCCACCGCTCGGAACATAAAACGTGAATAATACTTTCACACGATTCACCCTCTGACTTTTGGTCAGGAGCACATTCTCCTGTACTCTATGTTACGTTGGCTTTAAGCGCAGGGTGTGGGTGTTGATCAGAATGTTCACATTTTGGACAAATATTTTTAAGCTGTCTTTTAAGTGTCATTAAGCTGAGGCTAGGATAGCTCCCGTAATATACAAGGAACTTCCCGTGCCCATCATCTATTACATAAGTTCAATGTAACATTTACACGATTACGGAGAGGGCAGAAATAACTTGAAGAAGCGAAGCGTTCGCCTTTATCCCCGGATTTTTCCTTCTGAGAAGGAATCAAAAAAATCTGGGGATAACAGTGATCGGAAGGTTATTCTGTCATCGGAGTGTAAGTGTAACATTTTCAGTTGGATTTATATAACGAACGATGCTGCACGGGTATTTTAACGGGAAAGGATGAATGATGTGCTCGAAGTGAAACAGGTCAGCAAAGTTTACGAAGGGCAACGCGGCGTACATCAACTGGATTTCACCATGGAACGTGGTGAGATTGTTGGCTTTCTCGGACCCAATGGTGCCGGAAAAACAACAACGATGCGTATGATTACGGGCTATGTGCATCCAACCGCGGGTTCCATTATGGTGGATGGGGTATCGGTGCATGAGCAGGGTCAGCGTGTTCGTTCCAAGATTGGGTATCTGCCTGAAACGCCGCCGCTCTATCCGGATATGACGGTGCAGTCCTATCTTAAATTCGTAGCCAATTTGCGAGATGTCCCGGCACGTGAGGTTAAGCTGCGGGTCAGTGAGATGGTTAGCAGACTGGGACTTCAGGGTCGGGAAAGACAAATGGTACGTGGGTTATCCAAAGGATATAAGCAACGCCTCGGGCTGGCAGGAGCCATTATTCACAAGCCGGATCTGCTGGTCCTGGATGAGCCAACATCGGGCCTTGATCCAAACCAGATTATCGAGATCCGGGATTTAATCCGAGAATTGGGCGAGAACCATACGGTGCTGCTCAGTACGCATATTTTGCCTGAAGTGAGCACGCTCTGTAATCGAATGTTGATCATCAATCAGGGACAGCTCGTGTTGGATGGTTCACCTCAGCATTTCGGATCAGCAATGGGGGATCAGTTCAAGGTATCGATTGAAGTGAAGGCCACTGCGGAGCAATTACATAATGTGCTGACACCATGGGAGAAGGTGCGGAGTGAAGTCATTCAAGCATCGGATGTGAATACCAGCAAAGATACTTCACTTACTTCAGATTCAGCGGATACGGTTAAAATGTTGCTCACTGGAGAAAACTCGGAAGATTTCCGTGAGGAGCTGTTCTACCTTTTGTCAGGTGCAGGATTACCGATACTGGAGATGAAGAAGGAGAACCTGAGTCTGGAGCAAATCTTCCTGAAGCTGACCACAACCGAGGCAACAGACACAGACGCAAATTCGGCAGATGTGGATAAGGTTGCTGGGGCAGAGATGGATCACGACGTAACTTCGGACATCGACTCGTCGAGTATATCGGGAACATCAGTTAGTTCAGCAGCCGATACTTCGCCCCAAGCTCACAAAGGGGAGGACTCCAAATGAGACGAATGATGGCGGTATGTAATAAAGAGCTGCAAGCTTATTTTCTGTCACCAACGTCCTATTTTGCTTTTGCCGTATATGTACTGATGACCAGTTTGCTGTTCTATTCAAGCTTTGTGTATTACCAGCCGAGTATTGTCGATTATCGTCTCGTGTTGGGCGATACGTTGTCCATGCTGCTGTTTGTTGTGCCATTGTTAACGATGCGACTGGTTGCAGAGGAATTCAGACAAGGAACGGATGAATTGTTGCTGACTTCTCCGGCACGAGTAACAGAAATTATTTTTGGCAAATATCTTGCTTCTCTGGCCATTCTGGTTGTGCTCATCCTGTGTAGTCTGGTGTACCCATTCATCATGTCGTTCTATGGGACATTGGATATGACGACCGTATGGATGTCTGCGCTGGGGTTATTTTTCCTGGGCGGAAGCATGATGGCGATTGGACTGTTCGCTTCTACATTATCCCAGCATCAGATGGTGTCTGCGGTGGCGGGTTTTATTATTTTGCTCGTTTTGTGGATGCTTGATTCATTTGCAGGCAATACAGGTTCTGCTTTGCAACAGTGGCTTGACCCGTTTGCCCTGACTAACCGGTTCGACAGCTTCATGAAAGGTGTGCTTAGTGGGCCGGATATCTTGTATTATGTCACCCTTTCGGGTGTGTTTCTGCTGTTAAGCATTCAAATTGTGGAACGGAAGCGGTGGAGGTGAGAAGATGAAAAAATGGTTAAGTCATACCAACAGTACCGTGCTGTCTGTAGCGGTGATTGGCATCTTTATTTTGCTAACACTGTTCCTGAATTCACTTGGCGGCTTCCAGCTGGATCTGACCTCGAACAAACAATACACGTTATCTGACCAGTCTCTTACTGCGATCAAAAATGTGAAGGATGACGTCAACATTTTGGTGTTAACCGTCGAAAATGCCAACAACACCGTCCTGAACCGTGAGGTCACGGATATGGTCGAGGAATATACGAAACGTAATAGCAAGTTGAAAATAAAACAGTATAATCTGACGCAGGAACCTGCGCTTGCATCCAAATACGGCATAACAGGCAGCTCCATAGTGCTGGAGCAGGGAGATCAACACAAAGTGATTGATATCGCCAGTTTGTTCACCGCGACAGGTGACGGTAGTGACGGATCGTATCAGTTCACAGGTGAGGAAAAGCTTACGCAGGCGCTCATGAATATGTCATCGACCGAGATTCACAAAATGGTCTTTTTGACTGGACATGAAGAGTTGAGTCTCGCTCAGATGACCACGCTGCAATCCTCCTTGGAACAAAATAATGTGCAGACGGAAGAGTTGCAACTGAATCAAGCTGGTAAGGTTCCAGAAGATGCAGATGTGCTCGCCATTATTGGTCCGCAACGTGATCTCAGTGATACGGAAATGAAAGCCATTCGCACATATCTGAGTAATGGAGGCAAGCTGTTATTATCCCTCGGATTTGTAGAAGATATGAAATCCAGTTGGAAAAACATCGATGCTCTGATGGCTGATTATGGCGTCGTTGATGAGCATGCAGTCATGGTGGATAATCAGCAAGCCAGTACGATGGGGCCACTCTGGGTGGTGCCGGAGTATGGTACACATGCAATTACGGACAAACTTGATACAAGCCAATTGTATCCGATGTTGTCGTTGTCGATTGCGTTGACCAGCAAAGAACAGGATAAATATACCCTTTCACCTTTAATGCATTCTTCGAATGACAGTTATGGGGAGACGAACATCGGCGGTTTACTGCAGAATGAAACAACCAATGATGTCGAAGAGGACATTCAGGGTCCAGTGGAACTAGGGTATGCAGCCGATACGAAGGATGGCAAACCGAAGGCGGTTATTCTGGGCTCGTCCATTTTCATGCAGGATTCGGAAATTGCGAATGGTGGCAATCGGGACTTTATTTTGAATACGGTAAACTATCTGAGTGAGAAAGAAAATGGATTGACGATTCGCCCACGGGTACAAGCCGGGTATGAGATGGCATACCTGAATGGCGAACAGGCCAGAACGATTTTCTTCGTGGCTATAGTAGCATTCCCACTTCTCTTTGTTATCATTGGTGTACTCTTATGGTGGAGGCGCAGACGCGTATGAGAAAATGGGTCCCAACGATTCTGTTGGTCATCGTACTGATTGTGGGCTGGGTGTACGCAGCCAGTCAAAATTATTTTCGAGAAGAAGAAGCGGTACAAGCCAAATTGCTCGGTATTCAATCCGGGGTTATCCAATCTATTACAATTCATGACACAACGGAGGAGACATCCGGTACAGCAGCATCTTCAACCCTGACGCTTGAAAATGGTGTATGGCAGATGGTTGAGCCAAAAGCCTATCCTCTGAACGGTTACAGTGTTAGTAGTTGGTTAGATGCTCTGAGTGGTGCGAATCAGGAACTGGTAGTGGAAGAAGCGCCGACGGATCTGGATAAGTACGGATTGGGAACAGATGCTACACGTATGGATATCAAACTCAAAGATAATCGGGAGATCAAACTGGCGGTTGGCGGCCAGCTTCCAGCAGATGATGCACGTTATGTGCGTGTGGATTCGGGTCCTGTGGTTGCCGTGCAGACAGAGGCGATTACCAGCATAGCTTTGTCTCGTCGTGATTTGTTGGACACTACACCTTTTAACATGGATGAGACAAATGTTGGGTCTCTGGAGTGGGAAGGTGAAGCAGCTACCTGGATGTTAACATCGACATCGAAGAACGATGCGGCAGAGCAGACTTGGACACTGAATGGAAAAACGATTGAAGCCACAGATGCCAAATCTCTTATCGGCAAAATCAAAAACCTGTCGACAGCAGATGATGTGCGTAAAGCATCCGAGCTAAAGAATTCCGTTCCACGATTCACCCTGTCTGTTGAACAGACGGTCAATGGGCAACAAGCTCGAGATGTGTATCGAGGAATTACGGTGCCATCCGAACCGGATCAGATCTGGGTCATTACGCCGGATGGTCAATGGGCATATGCCATGGATGCAGCGAGTCTGACGGAAGCAGAGAAATTCCCGGATACAATTAAAGCATCCACAACTTCTTCGGAAGAGTCATCGAGTTCTGCAAATGACGAAACGACTTCCACCTCACAGACGGGAAATGAGCATGGCGCAAGATAAGTGATGTTATTGTGTTGAGATGCAAATATTATTTCGAGGCAGTGCTGCGAACAAGCAGCACTGTTTTTTTATTTTAAATAGCGAAGAAACTCGGTCCACTGATCAAAACCAAAGATCAATAAGCAAGCCCAAGAACAAAACAAGAAAACCCAAATTTACAGGGTAAGGTACCATATCCTTTCAGCATATCGGTACGTACAGAAGCGCATCCTATCTTTGTGACCAAAACCAACAAACATTGGAGGATGAGTACATGCCAGCAGTCAAAAAGGCAACAGCTATTACGTTATCATTATCTACTGCAATCTTTGTAATGGCCGGTTTGACAGGTTGTGGCACGAATCGGGATACCAACAATATGCATACGCAAAGTGCTCGTCAGCAAGCCAACGGCATTAACCGTTATGGTGTGGAAACAAATGGAATGGATGGCATCCGTGCGAAAAGTTATCGCATGCATAATGTCACTGACCTGAAATCCAGTGAAGAGCTGGCAAAACGCATCACGGAGATGAAGGAAGTAAAATCCGCCCGTGTCATGTTAACGGATCGTAATGCTTATGTGGCTGTTCGTTTGGCAGATGGTCATGCAGGCAAGTTGGAAAGCAAGTCCAATGGTCGTACGAGCATGCTGAATGGAACGATGCGTAATCATGCCAGTGATACCATGCGTGGAGGCAACATGAATCACGATATGGGTGGTATGCGTGTGAATGGTGGTACGGGCACAATGTCTCCGTACAGCACTAGTGGAATTGCTCCAGGACTGAACACAAATTCGGCAACGGATCGCAGCCATATGGGGAATGACCGCAGCATCTATGGAACCATGGGCACAGGCGCCGTTGGCATGATGCGTGGTCTGACAAACAGCGGCAAAGCACGTGGGACAGACGATGGGCATTATGGTATGAAAAGTGAAGGACAACGTGTAGATAGCACGGACGATAACACATCAGCTGAGATAAAGGGTAAGATTTCAGCCAAAATCAAGCAGTTTGCACCAAACATCGAGAATGTATATGTATCAGCCAATCCGGAGTTTGTGGAGCATGTGGAGAACTATGCCACAGATATTCGAAATGGTAAGCCGGTTAGTGGCATGATCGATACATTCCAATCGATGGTGGAGCGCATCTTCCCAACGAACGGAACAGATACGAATAACCGTGATGGTATCCTTGACGATGGCTTGATGAACCGTAATCACAACGGTGGTGTCATGAATCGAATGAATCGGTAGTTCTGAAGACAGATGAACAAGTGTGCCTTTGCGCAGATGGTAACATCCGCTGCAGAGGCATGTTTGTTTTACATGATCTCAACAGGATTCACTTTGAATGTTTCTTCAATAAATTCAGAATATTTGTCTTCCATATAGACTAAATAGACTAACGAAATGAAGTACCATCTAATATTCTTGCACTCCTAAAAGAATTATGTTCTGCTCTTAAGTCTAAGTGCAGAGTTTTTAGTGAATAATAAAGGGGATTGAAATTAGGGTGTGGAATAGTTATGGATTAGAATGAACTTGGAAAGAAAATTCTGAACAGATCCAGATCAGGCAAGAAATGCACGCGCAAATGTGAATGGTGGTGAGTGTATGAACGAGAAAATTGTAGTTGCTGCAATGCGAGTATTTGAAGAACAGCATGGTTTTGCTCGAACAAAAGATTTTATAGAAGCGGGCGTATCCCCTTACTACATAAAAAAACTGGAGTCCGCTGGTGAAATTGAACGGGTAAAACAGGGGATTTACCGACAGTCTGGTCAATTTAATGAACCGCCCCATGAAATGGTTGAGGTATCCAAACTTGTTCCCAAAGGAGTTATATGTCTTCTCTCTGCGCTCTCCTTCTATGAACTGACAACTTACAATCCATGGGAATATCAGATTGCTATTCATCGTGGCGGTAAAAAGCCAAAGCTTCCAGACTATCCTCCTATTAAAGTAATCTATTTGGCAGATGCTCAATACAAAATTGGAATTGATGAAGTCTATATTGATGGCTCGGCAGTTAAAATTTATGATCGTGAGAAAACAATTTGTGATATGGTGAGGTATCGTGAGAAAATTGGAATTGATTTGATGAAGGAAGGGCTGAGGAATTACCTTCAATCCCCCCACAAGAATATAACAAGGCTTGTCTCCTATGCTGATAAGCTACGAATTCGAACGGTTTTGCAAAAGTATCTGGAGGTGCTGATCTAATGAGTGAAATTAAAAATATTCCCGCCTCTGTTTCTGAACGTTTGAAAAATATAGCTAAAAAATCAGGAAAAGCATTTGATACCTTGCTGTTGCTTTATTTTCAGGAGCGTTTCTTATATCGTTTATCCATTTCTGAGTACAGGGATAAATTCATTTTAAAGGGCGGGTTGTTTTTGTTCTCACAAACTCAATTCAAGGCACGTCCAACCAAAGACGTTGATTTTCTCGCCAGACAGATTGCTAATGAACTGGATTTATTAAGAGAGTCGTTTGTCTCCATTTGCTCAATAGCGGTTCCTACGGATGGTATTGCATTTCAGTTGGATGAACTGACAACGGAGAGAATTAAAGAAGATGCTGATTATGAGGGAGTAAGAATTAAAGTAACTGCTCTTTTAGGGCGGATGAGAAAAAGTTTGCAGTTTGATATCGGATTTGGTGATGTGGTGGTCCCGAAGCCCCAGCTTATTGAATATCCTGTTCTCCTGGATATGACAGCACCACAAGTTCAAGCCTACTCGAGGGAATCCGTCATTTCAGAAAAATTTGAAGCCATGATCACATTATCTGTGATGAATAGTCGGATGAAGGATTTTTATGATATTTATACGCTGTTAACAACGAACAACTTTGATGGTCGAATCCTTCACGAGGCAGTGTCCGAAACCTTCCAACAACGGGGCACAATATTTGAAAAAGAGCATCCTCTGTTTCATGAAGAATTTGCTGAAAATGAAGGTCGGACAAAACAGTGGCAGGCTTTTCTGCGTCGTTTAGGGGTTGAAGAACAACTTGCATTTCAGGATGTGATGGATGCTCTTGTTTCTTTTCTTGAACCTGTTTATCATTCAATAATTGATGAGAAAGAGTTTTTTAAGCGTTGGAGTTATACCGAAAGGGCTTGGAAGAACAATAACTGATTAATACATAATTTTTTGAACTATGCACCAACTATTTTAGAGGGATGTATGCAAATTACTGCCCATTTTTCTTATAAAACTGAACCAACGCCCTTGACCTGACATAAGATGAGTTGACTGTATCCCCTTAACCTTGTTACACCAACACAACCCGAGCAAGGAGGGGTGAACATTGAAGGGTATCGATCATAAAAGCAAATTTTTGTTGACCCACCGTGAACGCGAAGTATTCGAATTACTGGTTCAAGACAAAACAACGCGTGACATCGCAGGGCAGTTATTCATCAGCGAGAAAACGGTGCGTAACCATATTTCGAATGTGATGCAGAAACTCAATGTTAAGGGTCGTTCGCAGGCAGTTGTCGAGCTGATTAAGCTTGGAGAACTGAAGATTTAGTTGCGAATTACAGTTAGGATTCAGTAGCAGCATGAAAGCCTTTCTCTATTCTTTGTCATGAAGAATGGGGCAAGGCTTTTTTGCTGTGCTGGATCATGAATTTAAGAAAGATCCGAAACGTAGCATCGCTTGTTTTCATTATTTTAGTAGACCATAATGATTACATATATGAAACAGATAAGGTAGTAAGTAAGGCTTGAAATTGAAACAATGGTAGAAAGGATGATCTAAATGGACCTTTTCTTAAATGAATTTGAAGACCATTTTCGTGCGGGTTTTCTGCCCGATCTAGAACAAACGCTGGCTAAGGTTCAGGATGAGGAAGTATATGCTTGTGCATTTGGAACGGACAGTGATTGGGTAACGCTGTTCATGGCGGTAAATACAGAGGAATCCCTTGCTGGGCATATTGTGAGTATGAAAGAGCAAGGGCTATGTGATAGTGAGGAGGACGAGATCTATTACAGATGGGGCTGCTCCGAATATCAATATGGCGAGGATACGCACTTTAACCACATCAGTCGATTGTTGTATGCAACAGAAGATGTCCAGAAGTATAAGGATGAGATCATTCGAATCATCGCCAAAGTTGTGAATGAGACAGCAGATGACGTTTTTGCCCGGTATGGACAAACCAAAGCAGACATTACGTTTTTCGTTTCTCTCACAGATGATGATCTGGCGGAGGAAATTGAAAATCAATCGGTCTATCAAATGACTGTACCCGGCTTAGCCAGCAAATTCTTAAAACGATATGATGGCATGAATCATAACGAGATGACTTGAGTTGAGACTTGAGTTGAAACTTTCTTCGAATGGAACTGAATCAAAATGAATTGAATCGTTGTACCGCGAAAGTCTTTCCTATTCTTTTATCCAAAGAAGGGGAGAGGCTTTTTTTGTTTTAGCGTGAAAAATGAAATAACGGAATTTATATCACTTATAGATTCCTATTCATTTGAATGAAACTCCTCCATCTTTTCTTCGAAAATGGCTGATAAAAGAGCTGCTCCAATTCCTCGAACTCTGCTTCGTTCAGATGAAGATGGAGTGCTCTTTTCGCAATTTTGGCGGCAGGCTGGGAAGAAGATTTCCGGCCTCCGGCTTTTCGTTTGATCGGAATATGAAATTGCAGCAAGTCTTCAAGTTGATTCCAGCCTTCCCAACTCAGCCGACCTCCGCGTTTCCAGTCGATGGCATAGAGGGCATAATAGGCATGTCCTTCTGTTTGTTTGGTAGTAATGATCCAGGTGGAAGGAATGAACTTTTTCCGTTGTCTTTGATTCATTGAATTGCTCCTTCTTTTGTTATTGCAAAAGTCATGTTAAATTCCTCTTGATTTGCAGGATCGTCTTGATTAAAATGAAGTTATAAAAATGATTTTCTTAATTTATTAAAAATAAATAAAAATAATTTTCATAAAGTGAGGTCCTCATGGCAGCCATATTACGTGCGTTGCAGCAAGAGTTGAATAACCTTCCGTCTCAGGAGCGACGTATCGCCGAAGTCATTATGCAATCTCCATCGGACATTCCAGGCTGGACGATTAGTCATCTGGCAGAGCAGAGTGGCACAAGTGCGGCGACGGTAACCCGCTTTTGCAAGTCGTTTCATTTCAAAGGCTTTCCCGATTTCAAAATGAAACTCGCTGCAGAATTGTCCCACGCATCTGATGAAACGGCGTATCAGGATATTGTAGCGGGCAATTCACTATCCAAAATTGTTGAAGCTATCGAAGCCAACCACCTTGCGTCTATTTCAGATACCACCCGTTTGTTGGATTTGGGGAGATTGGAGCAAGCCGTTCAATTATTGTGCCAGGCTCGCCGCATCGATCTGTACGGTGTGGCTACCTCTTCGATTGTTACACAGGATTTCTATCAGAAACTGGTGCGGATCGGCAAAAGCTGTACGGCTTTCTCCGACTCACACATGCAGATTACATCCGCATCTTCGCTCGCCGAGGGAGATGTGGCGATGGCCGTATCCTATTCAGGCGAAACACCAGAGACCATCGATGCCCTGCATTGTGCCAAACAGGCCGGAGCTTCTACGATTTCACTGACTTCCTATGGAAGTAACACACTCGCAACGGTATCGGATATCCCACTGTTCACCTCTTCTCTGGAAGAAGGCATGAGGCGTGGAGATATGGCTTCACGTATTGCACTGCTGCATGTAGTCGATATTTTGTTCACAGGCATGGTAAGTGCCGACTTTGACCGTTTTATCCCCAGACTGGAACAATCCTATCATAATGTGCAATCTTATCGAGTCCAACACAACGGAGGTGCCTGACAGATGAAGATGAATATACGCATTTTTGAAAATGAAGAAGATTTGAACGCCACAGGTGCTGGCCTCATTGCCAGCTTGTTGCAAACCAAACCACGGGCTGTATTGGGGCTTGCGACAGGAAGTTCTCCTGTAGGCATATATAAACAGCTTATCACGTTATATCAGAAGGGACTTGTCAGCTTCTCACAGGCTTCTTCCTTTAATCTCGATGAGTATGTTGGGCTTCCAACAGAACATCGCGAAAGTTACCGCAGTTTTATGAATGAACAATTATTCAATCATATCGATATAGATATTGCTAGAACGCAAGTGCCTGACGGTCAGGCTGCCGATCTGGAACAGGAATGTAATTCCTATGAACAACGGCTGGACGATCGTGGACCTGTAGATCTGCAACTGTTAGGCATTGGACATAATGGTCATATTGGCTTCAATGAACCGGGAACTGAACTTACAGGACGAACGCATGTCGTGGATTTGAAAGATGAGACAAGAAAGGCAAACGCGCGCTTCTTTGACAGCATCGATGAAGTTCCGGCTCAGGCGATTACGATGGGTGTCGGTACCATTTTGAAAGCCAAACAGATTCTGCTCATTGCCCGTGGCGAGGAAAAAGCCGAGATTATCCGCGAAGCGTTCATGGGCCCAATCACAACGGCCTGTCCTGCATCGCTTCTGCAATGTCATCCGAATGTGGTGGTATTGCTTGATCGTGCCGCAGGGAGGCTGGTGAGATGACCGAGGTGAATAGCCGTGAACCAGGGAGCCAGCATGATGAAAATATTTCTCTTCTTCGGGGCAAGCTGCTCCTTTCAAATGAGATATTGGAAGACGGTGTATTAGCATGGAGGGATGGGAAAATCCTCTATGCTGGGATAGCGGAAGGTCTGTCTGAACAGATTAGGAAAGAGGCCTTGCCTATACCTGTACCCGAGGGTGGTCTCATTGTGCCTGGATTTATTGATATCCATGTCCATGGTGGGAACGGAGAAGACTTTATGGACGCAAGCCCGGAGGTATTGGACAAGATCACTTCTTTTCATAGTACGCAGGGAACAACAGCGATGCTTGCGACTTCCATGACGGCTCCGAAAGAGCGCCTGGACAGCGTACTTGCCGAAGTCGACCGCTATCGTTCGAGTGAAATGCCCTATGCACAGCTTGAGGGTGTGCACCTGGAAGGTCCGTTTTTTAGTCCGAAATGGCCTGGAGCGCAAAATCCGGAACACATCATTCTGCCTGATGTATCTTGGCTCGAAGCATGGGAGAAGCAATATCCTGGCCTGATCCGTCAAGTTACGTTGGCACCGGAACGTGAAGGCGCGTTGGAAGTCATTTCATGGCTGCGAGAACAACGGATTACAGCGGCACTTGGTCACACGGATGCGACCTATGAAGAGGTGGAGCGGGCAGTTGAGGCAGGACTACATCACGCAGTACATACGTTCAATGCCATGACACCGCTGCATCACCGGCTACCCGGGGCTGCCGGAGCCGTGCTGAGTGATCCACGTATCAGTGCTGAGGTGATTGCCGACGGAATTCACGTACATCCTGCGGCGATCTCAATCTTGGCTCAGCTGAAGCAACATGATGATCAACTCGTGTTGATCACGGATGCCATGTCTGCTGCGGGATTGGATGATGGGGAGTACAAAATCGGCGACCTGCCCGTAATTGTGAAGCATGGCGAGGCCAGACTGAAGGACGGCGGCGCACTGGCGGGAAGCACACTGACGATGATTCGCGGTTTCCGTTACCTGATACAGGAAGTGGGCTTGAGTCTGAACGCTGCATCACGTGCAGCAAGTCTGACCCCGGCACGCCTGCTGGGTATTGATCACCGGACAGGTTCCCTGGCTCAAGGAAAACAGGCAGATATCGTTTTGCTGAACGCGGAGCTGGATATTGAGGGTGTGTGGGTCAAGGGCAGACGGATCGGTGAGTCATATTAGATTTAGAAAATTAGTATCGTGCTAATAACTCTCATTATGTGATGCATCGGTCTTCGGAGTTAAAACTTGGCTTCTACCTGTGTAGAGGCAACACCTTGCACAATATGTTAAAATAGATCTCAAAAAGACGGGATCTGCGGATCACGCATAACGGAGGCGTGAAACATGGAACGTAACGCTATGCTCGAACATGATCCGTTCATCACAGTGTTGGCGGAGAAGTTGCACATACACGGATATTATGCCTTTTATGGCGAGCATTACAATGAGACCGATATGGAGCTGTACCGCAGGCATCTGTTCACATCATTCAGCAACATCGTATGGGTAGAGCTGGATGCACGCAAAAAGTATATGATTGTCGATCATCGTGGACGCAACACAGTCATGAAACTGATTGAAGGTATGCTGAACACGCGCAGAACGCTGCGAGCGAACCAGGCCATGACTGGAACGGACACCGCTGGAGTCCAGCAGGAGATCGCACATTTCTCCAAGCTTGTGCACATGCTGAAGTTCACAACATTCCGCACATAAGCGAAGTGTGTTATGTAGACTGTAATAAGCGGCGTGAGTAGGAAGAGTCTAATATGTGGCTCTCATAAGCGATGAGTAACAACGAAAAATGAAAATAAACACCAAGAATAATAAGAACAATAAGAACAACCACAAGAGTATACATGAGTAACTAGGGAGAGTTATAAGTTAAGTTTCAAGAAAGAATGGACTAGGATCTCGAAAACAACATTTCACTACGATTCCATTCTCATAAGTAGTTTTCTCCGTAGGCCGCGTAGCGCTAACGAATCTGTGAAACCTTATTCCAATGATTTGGCAGTCATAGAAAATATAACGAATCTCAGACACGCTATTTAATGCAATTTAACGATATTTTGTTACTTAAACATGTCTAAAGCGCAAATAAGATGTCTACGATTCGTTAGATTTTCAAACCTGCGAAATTTTAAGTAATAAGGTTTGTGAGGTTCTTTAGACGACAGTTGGCAATCTCGATGAAAGCTATGGGTTGGACTTAGATAGTACACGAGTAAACGAAAGAGAGAGTCCTGTCTTAGCTGACGGAACTCTCTCTATTTTCTTTATACAACGACTCTTCAGTTCAGCAACAACCATATTCACTCATGGAATCGTTCAACGGGGATGCAAGCTTCTGAAGCTAACTCATGTATTAACTCTTATCTTACTAGTTTGGCACAATCAATAGAATTATGATAACAAAGCTTCCTAAAAGATCACAAAGTTACTCACCGAATCCTACAGATATCTCCAAAGATCTATCCGCATCCACAGATCCATCCAACATTCCTTCATTCATCTTATGTCTGAATCGTCATTAAAAGCAGTTATCTAAACGAAGTTACAAAACTGCTGAACAGCGTCCGAACATCATACTGATACTTGTTGATCGGCTCAATCGGCCGGTTCTCTCCGAGAAGAGTGTAGACGGCGATCCGTGCTGCCCGGACTGAATATTCTTCGGTAAATACCACGTCATCGGGAATTTCGCAGAATTGGCTAATGAAGGCCAGGTTAGTGGAGCCATCAGGCACAACCTTTGGTCGATCGCTGTTCAGTCTTGGCATGAATTGCGCTGTAATGTAAGGCATCATGCATGGAATACAGTTGGCGGTAGCCATGATGGCCTCTTGATGTTCCTGGAAATGAAGATGGCCGATTAACTCCTGCATAATCTCTTCCCCGGTACAATCGCACATTCTTTTTTTCACGTAGTCGCCCACGTTATCCGGGTATAATCCGTATCCCCAGAATACGTTGACATGCTCAGGCTGACCACGGAAATGCGGTTGGAAGGCCAGAACGACAGACATGAACCAGTTGGAATCCTTGAATGTAACCAAAGCGCCGGTACCTGCCCGGTTGCGTGTAAATTTCTCCATCAGATCAAAGAAAACCGAATCCTGGAAGGTGACCGTAAACGACTCCCATTTGGACTCATCCACATGATCATTAAAAGAAGAAGGGTTGCCTAGCAACGGTTTCTTGGCGGCAATGTTCTCCCACAGCTTCCATGAGCTGCCCTTGCCGTTCAGTTTTGGGGCGGAAGTCATGGAGCCGATATCGGCCCCTTCGGTCATCGAACCGTTTGTGACAATGACGAGATCACCTTCGAGGATGTCGATGACCTCCTCGGTACCGTCGCGTCTTACATGCATCCGACTTACCGTAATGCCCTCGCCGTCTTTGAAATCCAGATCGGTAACCGTGCATTTCAGCGTGAAATCTACGCCAAACGGCTCCAGGTAGTTATGCAATGGGAGGATGATTGAGTCATATTGGTTGAAGGGCGTGCGGGTAACACCTTCCAGCGTCTGAATTCTCGGGAATTCGTGAAAAAAGCGAAGCATGTATCTTTTGAATTCCACGGCGCTATGCCAAGGTTGGAAGGCGAAGGTGGTCGCCCACATATACCAGAAGTTCGTTTTGAAAAAATGAGGGCCAAACCAGTCGTTGATTCGCAATTTCCCCAGCGTGTCTTCAGGAGTAATAATTAGTTTGCCCATCGCCAACCTGTCCGCCATATCAAAACCCATGGAGAGCACATCTTCGACCTTGCCGTCACGGTTGATGAGCCGCGCATTGGAATGTGTGGGATTGGCATCGTCAAATTCGGTGATTTCCTGTCGGACAGATATGCCCGGACGGTCGATGGAAGGGATGGAAGCCAGCAACTCCCACAGATTCTCATAGGCCTCGTCATTGAGCATCCGTCCGCCACGGATGATATATCCTTGATCGGGATTACCAGCTCCGTCATTGCTGCCGCCAAGAATCGGCATTTCTTCGATAATGTGAATATGTTCTCCGGGAAAGTCACAATCTCTAACCAGATAAGCTGCACCCGCCAAAGATGCAATGCCGCCGCCTACAAAATAGACCTGTTTATTACCATGTTCTTTCTTCACGATCATTCGCCTCCAAAAGTTACTGTAATCACATCCCTAATGTAAACCTTGCAGGTCCCGTAAGGTATGATCAAAAGAAAGGGAGTGTCCAGTTTTTGGTCACTTTTGGAAAAGTGTCTAAAACCTAGGCTTAGATCACATACGAAAAAAGCCGCGCATCCTAATCAGATGGCAGCTTATTCTCATACTTGTGCAGTGCCCTCAGGACATTGCCTTCGATCAGCTCGCTGAGCTTCTCAATAATCTGTTTTGGCGGTTCTTGCATGTCGCCTCTCATCCACTGAATGATCAGCCCAGTAAAGGCCAGGGTATAGAAGTTGGCGACAAACTCTTTGTCTTCACTGCGGACCTTAATCCCACAGGCCAGCTCATCAATAACACCCATGATCAGATCATGAGTTACTTCATAGAGGTATACATCCAAGTGGGTGCGCCCGAGCGAGTTGAGCGTGTTGCAGCAGAACGTTTTGTTGTTCTCGATGTAACAAAAAATTTTATTGAATCCGTCCGTCCATGTGCTGTAGCTTCGGTACTCCGTAAGACTCTCCACCGCTTCAGTCTGATAGATCCACCCAAGTAGTGCGTAAATATCCTGAAAATGATAATAAAAGGTTTGCCGGTTCACGCCGCAATGGTCAACCAGATGTTTGACCGTAATCTTGTTCAGCGGGGTGTGCTCCATCAGTAATTTAAGCGAGTGAGCCAGCGCATTTTTGGTTAGGTGAGAAGCAGACACAACATTCACCTCATCATTTTGGATTAGCTTGCTGGGGCGCAACACCACGTAAAACTCATGGCAAAAGCCCCGCGCCGAAGTCGCTGAACATAAGCAAGTCAAAACGCAGGAATCCCTAAAGATCCTCCCATCCACAAAACCCCTTTAGCTATCAACATCTTCGTTACCCGATCGCAACATACTCCATAAGGGTGCATTCTAAATATCAATCGTTTCAACCAAACAGCCGAATACCACCGCTTGAGTTATCTCTATCACAACTCCTTAAAAGTTAGCCGTCGTCTAAAACCAGTCACAATAAAGCAACCACGGTAAGAGCCTGAAACCCAGTGAAGGAGACCGAATCAAAAAAGACTATAAGGTCGCGTATGTTATCTCTAATACACTAAACCATTAAAACCGAGACCCCGTCTATAAAATCAGTCATAGGAACAACGATAACGAAGTTATTGAGAAAAAAATCGAAAAAGTGTTCAGCAGCCCATCGTTAAGGTAATCTATCACACTAACCCATCAAAGTGAGACTCAATCCTTCGAAGCAGCCGCGATAAGGCTCCAACGTAACGATCGCGACAAAATCAAGAAACGTCCTATAGGGCTGCCATGTTGTTATCACTAATACACTAACCCATTTAAAAGTAAGTCTCCATCGTCTCCATCATAAAAAGAGACCATGAAAAAAAACTACAATTTCACCAAAGAACCAAAGAACAAAGAATAAAGAAACAAAATAAATAACAAAAAAACGACCCGAAGGCCGTTCTTTGTTTTCCCCATTACACTAACCAATCAATAGTTAGGCTCAATCTTTAAAATCAGTCATGCGAGAAGCTGCAACGTAGTGGAGGGGACGAAATCGATTCTGAAGAAGCGGAGCGTTCGCCTTTATCGTCGGATTTTACCCTTTGAGAAGGGGAATCCAAAAAATCCGACGATAACAGCGATCTAAAGAACGATTCGGCCCCGGAACGTCCACTCAGCACGCTCTCATGAACTGGTTTTAAACACGATGATTACAAACTCTTCAAGAACTGAACAATCGTCAACAACCCTTTATCAAAGTTCTCCAGGTTGAAGTGCTCGTTCGGTGCATGCAGGTTCTCATCCGGTAAACCAAAGCCCATCATAACAGCAGGGATTTCGAGTACACGGGAGAGCTTCTCAACAATCGGAATGGAGCCGCCATCTTTGGTAAAGAGGGCACGAACGCCATACACGTGCTCATACGCATCTGCCGCTTTTTGCAGAATTGGATTCGAAGGATCGGTATTGAAAGCGAAAGCTTTCTCGATCTGTTTCACATGCAGCGTTGCACCCGGTTGAACGTGAGCGCGCAGATGTGCTTCGATACGATCCAATACATGTTGTGGATCTTGATCCGCCACGAGGCGGCAGGTGATTTTGGCATGAGCTTCCTTTGGAATAACCGTTTTGCTACCTTCGCCTTGGAAACCACCCCATACGCCGTTCAATTCCAATGTTGGACGAGCGCCAACACGTTCCACGAACGAGTAACCTTCTTCGCCGTACAATTGCTCCAGCCCGAGGTCTTGACGAAGCTGTTCTTCATTGAAGCCCTGTTTTACAAATTCTTCTCTCATCTCAGGAGACAGTGGCAGTACGCCGTCGTAGAAACCATCTACACTTACACGGCCTTGCTCATCATGCAACGAAGCGAGCAGGGACACGAGTGCATGCAGTGCGTTGGGTACACCGCCACCAAATGAACCGGAGTGCAAGTCGGTATTGGCTGTGTTCAGATCCACATGCATGGAACATAGGCCGCGCAGGCCAGTGGAGATTGCCGGTTTTCCTTTTTCAAGCAGGGACGTATCCGAGATCAGTACCATGTCTGCACGCAGCTTGTCTGTATGTTCATTCAGATAGATGGGCAGGTTCGGGCTGGAGATTTCCTCTTCACCTTCGATACAGAACTTGATATTAACTGGAAGTTCCTTGTTTTCGGCGAGAATGGCTTCAACTGCCTTGATATGTAGGAAGATCTGTCCTTTGTCATCCGTCGCGCCGCGGGCATACAGCTTGCCATCACGAACGGTAGGTTCGAACGGAGGCGTCTCCCACAGGTTAAGCGGATCAACAGGTTGTACATCATAGTGTCCATAGATCAGAGCCGTTGGTTTGCCGGGTGCATGCAGGTGATCTGCATAGACAATCGGATGTCCAGCCGTTTGAATGACCTCAACGTTTTCCATGCCTGCACGTGTGAGCGCATCTGCTGCCCATTGTGCTGCACGATTAATATCCTCTTTATGCTCTGAAATGGCAGAGATACTTGGAATGGACAACCATTCATTCAGTTCTGCCAGGTGTTTTTCTCTATTTTGTTCAAAATAAGTCTGTTCTTTCATTAAAAAGGCCTCCTTCATGTTTGCTATATCTCATTGTAATCCATTTTGTCATGTTAATAAAACATTGGTTAAAAAAATGATCGGTTACAGATCGTTTCATTCACCTGAGGATTGTGCGTATAATACAAGAAAAGGATTTCATCCATATATTCTCAGGGGAGTTGAGGAAGTTTCCATGACAGTCAGACCCGATGCAAGCAGGCAGGTGAGCAGCGATGGAACCGACTAGGAGCGATCGAATATTTGGCAGATTCAAGCGGTTATCCGATTTGAAGGCTGGAAGGCATAAAGGACGATTTTATCGAAACAGCCTCATGCTTATTTTACTCATTGCCAGCATTCCCGGACTAATCACAGGTATCGTCATGTATCAACAGGTTGTTGGCCGGATGGAAACCGAGTTCAATCAGATGCATCAGAACCAGATCGAGAACCGGGCACGCAATGTGGATGACCAGCTGGCTTATCTGGAGATGAACTTATCCCATTGGGCTTTTGAGCCGAGGTTTGGCAATGCACTACGAACGCTGGATTTTGTGTATTATTTTAATGAAACACAGGAGATTGTGACTACCTTATACGTGTTACAAGGTTCCCATCCACTGATCAAGTCAGCACAGCTGTATTTGCAGGAACCGAAGCCAATCTTGTTTAATCGGGATTATACCGAATTGAACGATGAAGCGAAAGTACAAGCCTATGATCGTTACCTTTCCATGGGGAACCACGTGTACTGGACAGACTGGGTTTCCAGCATCAACAGTGATACCGAACCTTCGACCAACGATAGTCCACTGCATACGGATGCAGGCAATGCACTTGTTCTAGTACATAAGATACCGGGGGAGAGCATTAATCCGTTTGGTGCACTGATCATCACGCTGGATAACGAGAAAGTCGCCAGTTTATTGAAAACGCTTACTCCGTATGACGAAGGTTTAACGTTCCTTATGGATCAGGAAGGAAACACACTGGTTACCGGGAATCCGGGAACGGCGGGAGAGACTTCTGCTTTTGAGCAGCAGCTAAAAGAAGAAGTAGCCCTGCATGCGGGCAGCCGCTCATTCCTGTTCCGATATGAGGATCAGACCTATTCTGTCTCATACGGCTCATTGAGTCGGATCGATTCAGACTGGACTTACGTCTCCGCAGCACCTTTGACCTCAGTCACTTCGCCAGTAAAACTGGTATCCAAAATCATCGTCATTGCCAGTGCAGGCAGTCTCATCCTGGGATTATTGTTATCCTGGTTTGCTTCACGCCGAATCTATTCGCCTGTAGCGCGGATGCTGCATCTGCTTACGCCTGGCAGAAACGAAACAACACCAACGGATGCCAAACTGGACGAGTTTGAGCTGCTGGAGCAACAGTGGAACGAACTGACCTCCCGCAGTGTTACGGCACATCGCCAATTGCAGGAGCAGCTTCCCCATCTGCGTGACAGTTTTGTCTTACAACTTGTACAGGGCCATCTATATGCCTATAACGAGCAGGATCTTCAGCAGCGGATGTGTCATCTCGGATTTGAGCTGGAGGGTCAGCAGTATCTGCTGGTGCAGATGTATTTTACGGGGTACGAGCAGCTGCAAGGCAGATTTGGAAGCCAGGACACGGGATTAGTCACCTTTGCAGCAGTGAATATTACACAGGAAGTGGCGAAAAATTATTTCAGACAGATCAGTGTCATGAACTTTCATGACCTGTCTTCCGCCATGCTTGTGATTGCTCCTCAGGACGAACCTGTGAAGTCACAAGCGCTGTTATGGGGACAGGAACTGGTGGAAGTCATTGGACGTACGCTCAAAATGAAGGTGACCTTGATGGTCAGTCGCCCGGCAGCTTCACTTCAGGAACTGCCCGGACGATTCGTCGAGATGGAACAGGCCGTGGCTTATCGCAGTGTGGAGGAAGGAAGTCAGATTCTCGATCTGGAGGATGAGGAGTGTTTCCGCAGAAATGAAGCAGCTTCCTATCCGCTTGGGCTGGAACGGGAGTTGTTACAGGCGGTCAGGCTGGGCAAACGAGCCGAAGCCGAACGTGTGCTGGAACAATTCATGAGTGAAATTACGCGGATGGGTAGTACCGAATTTCAGGTGCAACAGATGATGCTTCAATTGCTCGGTAGCATTCAGCACATGATGCTGCAAACGGGTGTCACACCTTATAAACTGTTTGGTGGTTA
Source organism: Paenibacillus sp. SRL342 (assembly GCF_984798905.1). Classification (NCBI taxonomy): domain Bacteria; kingdom Bacillati; phylum Bacillota; class Bacilli; order Caryophanales; family Paenibacillaceae; genus Paenibacillus; species Paenibacillus sp. SRL342. The sequence goes on along the minus strand of NZ_OZ481790.1, from coordinate 5,668,932 downwards.
CAACATGTATGAGCAACTATCCGGTATTCGTGAACCTGTACAGATGAGGCAATGGATGATGAATGAGGTATTCATACCTTATATACAAGAGGTTGAAGTCCGATCGCAGGAACCGCTGAAACTGGTGGTGGAACGAACGATGTTGTATATCGATACACATTACCGCAGCGACATTTCGCTGGAAAACTGTGCTGACGAGGAACAGATGACACCCTATGCACTGAGTAAGGCTTTCAAACAGGTATCGGGCATCAATTTTATTGATTATCTGACACGTGTGAGAATGGATGCGGCGAAGCAATTGTTACGGGAGACAACGATGAAAATCAATGATGTTGCGGCGGCTGTGGGATATCAGCATAGTTATTTTAATCGGATTTTCAAGAAACAGGAGGGAGTTACACCGAGTCAGTATCGCGATCAATGGTTTGGACAATAACCGTTTATATCTTTGTCATTTGCAGACCGGCATTCAGCTTTAATGGATGTCCGGTTTTTTCTTTTTTTTACCGTGATACAAAGAAGGATAAACCCGCAAAAATGTGCAATTCTACCTGCTACGTTATGTGCAATTTCTTGTGAAAATGGCGTTATAGCGGGATTTTCGGTCATCATGCCACAGCAATGCAAAAAATGAAGGTTGCCGGAAAAAGATCGGCTGTATAGTCTGAGTATCAGGTTAATTGATAACGCTTACATCATTGAGGGAGGGGAGACATGATGAACGGGAAGACGGACTGGAATACCAACGGCACTGCAACTGCTCAAGCGGATATGGCAACAAGACCATTAAAACAGGAGTCCAATTGGAAAAGGCAGATTAAACGAAACAAGTGGTTATATGTGCTTGTGCTTCCCGGCTTTTTGTACTTTGTCATCTTTAAATACTTGCCCATGTGGGGGATCATCATTGCCTTTCAGGACTACCAGCCTTTCCTGGGCATCCGGGAGAGTAACTGGGTAGGGCTAGAGAACTTTACGAACTTTTTCTCCAATCCAGACTTCTATCGACTATTACGCAATACGCTGGTCCTTGCCCTGTATGATCTTATCTTCTTTTTCCCGGCACCAATCATTATCGCTTTGTTATTAAATGAAATTCGGGTCGCTTTCTTCAAAAGAACGATTCAAACGCTGGTCTATGTACCCCATTTTGTATCGATGGTTATTATCGCGAGTATCACGTACGTGTTCCTGACCCCGCAGGGCGGGGTGTTATACGACCTGATCGCCTGGATTACAGGCAAGCCTATTGATGTACTCTCCAGCCCGGGTTCGTTCCGCCCGCTCATTATTGTTCAGATGATGTGGAAGGAGATGGGTTGGGGCACAATCATTTTCTTGGCAGCCCTCGCAGGTGTCGATACGGAACAATATGAAGCCTCCATTGTGGATGGCGCTGGACGATTACGGCGGATGTGGCATATCACGCTTCCAGCCATTCGTACGACGATAGTCATTTTGCTCATTCTCAGACTGGGGAACTTCCTCGATACCGGCTTTGAACAGATCTATCTGATGACCAACTCCCTCAACCGGGATGTGGCCGACGTATTTGATACGTATGTGTACACGGTAGGGATTACGCAAGGTGCATTCAGTTACAGTACCGCTGTGGGACTATTCAAGTCTGTGGTGGGGATCATTCTGGTGCTTGGCAGTAATAAACTTGCGAAAAAATTCGGCCATCCCGGAATTTATTAAGGAGGAGCGCCCATGAACAGCCGTCTATACAACAGCCCTGCCGGCAAGGTATTTGATATCTTCAATTACGTCATGCTGGGGATTCTGGGCATATTAACCGTCCTTCCGTTCCTGTATATTATAGGGAATTCTTTCGCAACGGAAGCCGAGATCACCGAACGCAGTTTTTTCCTCATTCCGAAGGTGTTCTCCTTCAGTGCGTATGAGTATATTTTCTCCTCGTCCACGATCTTTCGCAGCATTGGTGTTTCCATTTTCATCACGGTGGCAGGTACATTGGTTAATCTGTTCTTCACACTAACGATGGCCTATCCACTATCCAGAAGTGACTTCTGGGGCCGTAATGTCATGATGAACATGGTGATTTTCTCGATGTTATTCGGTGGTGGCATGATTCCAACGTATCTCGTTATTCGTGGACTGGGACTGCTCGATTCTTACTGGGCCCTTATGCTTCCTGGCGCGATCAGCGCTTTTAACTTAATAGTTGTCAAAAACTTTTTTCAGCAAATGCCGCCCGGGCTGGAGGAAGCGGCCCGCATCGACGGCTGTTCGGATCTTGGGGTGCTGTGGCGAATCGTTCTGCCTTTATCGAAGCCGGTCATCGCCACATTTGCCTTGTTTTACGCCGTAGGACACTGGAACAACTTTTTCTCGGCACTGCTGTACATTTCCGACAGTGACAAATGGCCGCTGCAAGTCATGTTGAGACAGATCGTATTACTCTCGCAGGCCAGTGTCGGAGATATGGCTAACATGGACCCCAATTTTGTACAGCCACCAGAGCAGTCGATCAAAATGGCGGTGATCGTTGTGGGTACCATTCCGATTTTGCTAGTGTATCCGTTTTTGCAGAAGCATTTTGCCAAAGGTGTCATGTTAGGTTCAATCAAAGGCTAAAGCCAAGGGGGAGAACGTATGGGACAAAAAACGGGATTCAAAAAAGGTGCACTGCTACTCTCTGCTTCACTGGTACTAAGTACAATTCTGGGCGCATGCTCCACCGACAAAGAAGGTTCAGGAACCGCTGCGGGTGGCACTGATCAGATTACAATCATGCTGCCGAACTTTGAAGCGGAGAATCCGCCGGAGAATAGCCCAGTCATCCAGAAGCTTGAGGAATTGACCAAGGTGGATGTGAATCTGCAATGGGTGCCGAGCAGCTCGTACGAAGACAAATTCAACATTACACTGGCCTCGGGAAAGCTGCCTCAGATTATGGTGGTGTTAGGGAAGTCCCCAAGTTTCATTAATGCGGCACGAACCGGAGCATTCTGGGAGCTTGGTCCTTATCTGAAAGACTATCCGAATCTGAGTCAAATGAATGAGATCATCACCAACAATGCGTCAATCGATGGCAAAACCTATGGGATCTATCGGGCACGCGCCTTAGGACGTAATGGGGTCACAATCCGCAAAGATTGGCTGGAGAAGTTGGGGCTGGAAGAGCCAAAGACGATTGACGAATTTTACAATGTATTGAAAGCGTTCACGAAGGATGATCCAGACGGTAACGGCAAGGATGATACCTATGGTCTGGTTGCCAGCAAATTCACAGGCCCGTGGGATAACATGCAGGTATGGTTCGGTGCACCGAACAAATGGGGAGATGATGGCAGTGGAGGCCTGATCCCGGCGCATGAGACACCAGAATACATGGAAGCCCTGAAATTTTTCCGTCAAATTTATAGTGAGGGTCTGGTCAACAAGGACTTTGCCGTGATGGATGCGACCAAACTGCCTGATCCATTTGTGAATGGGCAAGCCGGTGTCATGGTGGATGTAGCAGATAATGCCCAGCGCATGGATCAGAAAATACTCGATAAAGACCCAAATGCGACAGGACGTGTAGACGTGCTGCAAGCGATGGAAGGTCCAAAGGGATTGCGTGATATGCCAACGTCTGGCTACTCCGGCCTGATTGCGATCTCCAAAAGCAGTGTCAAAACGGAAGAAGACCTAAAGAAGGTACTGAGCTTCCTGGATCAGCTGAATGAACCGGAATTGCAGGCATTGTTGTACAACGGACTGGAAGGTAAGCAATACGAGAAAAAAGAAGACTACATCGTACCGAGCACTGACAAGCTTGCGCTCCGCGACCTGCAGGGCTTAAATCAGATTTTGATGTTTGTGCCGGAAGACAGAACGCTTCGTGTACAACAGACACCTGTCCGTGAAAAGGTTGCACAAGTGCAGAAAGCCAACGAAGAGATTGTCATCGCCAATCCTGGCGAACCGCTGATCTCTGATGTTTATGCTCAGAAAGGACCGCAGCTGGACAATATCATTAACGATGCACGAATCAAATATATCGTAGGTCAGATTGATGAGAAAGGATTTGAAGATGCTGTTGCTCTGTGGAAGAACAACGGCGGAGACGATTATGTGAAAGAAGTCAATGAACTGTACGCAGCACTGAAGTAGTTGGAAATTATGACTTCCTGAATATGGTTTTTGATGTATAATCATAACGAAACAAACCTATATGAACTGAAATGAACGTTATTGGTAAAGTTAAACGACCACTCTTGAACATGCAGGGAGGAAGGCAATATGTGGAACGGGGATGCTTTTGAAAATCCCGAGGCGCAGTACAGGGTCCATCCCTTTTGGTTCTGGAACGGGGATATGGAAGAAGAGCAGGTTAAGCGGCAGGTGGCTGAGATGGCCACGCAAGGTGTAGGCGGATTCTTCATCTGTCCGCGTCAGGGACTACAGATTCCCTATCTCTCTGAAGCATGGTTTGATAAGGTGCGGATTGCAGTGGAAGCGGCGGCTGCTCACGGCATGCAGGTATGGTTATATGACGAATATCCATATCCAAGCGGGATGGCTGGCGGAGAAGTGACCCTTGATTTCCCTGAAGCGAAGCAGCGACAGCTCGTGCATCATCAACTGGTGGTTCAGGGTGGAGAAGCTGTGGATCTGCAGTTGCCATGGGGACGAGTGTTGGTTGCCAAGGCGATTCCCAAGGATGCGCAGGGCAAACGGTTATGGCATGAATCCATTGACTTGCGCAGTAAAATCGGCAATATCCAGACCGATCAAGTCTATCAGGAGACCGGACTCACTTCGTATAATCGTAAGCGTTTCTTCACCTATCGCACAGCGTTCCATATGTTGTGGGAAGTTCCGGCAGGTGATTGGGAGTTGATTATATTTCAGGAAAAAGAGATCGATGATTTCAAATATTACGGCAACTTTGTTGATCCTTGCCACAAGGAAGCGATGAGCCGTTTTATTGAACTGACACATGAGCGTTATAAGTCAGCGGTTGGAGATCGATTTGAAAGCGTAATCAAAGGTATGTTTTCGGATGAGATCGCACCGCTGGGCCGTATCCCCTGGTCACGACAGCTTCCCCGTTATTTCAATGAGCGTTGTGGTTATAGTCTGATCGATTCGCTACCGGCCCTGCTGTATGGTGATGTTCCGGACGCGCATCGAATTCGGTATGACTATTACCAGTCGCTGCACCTGCTTCTCCGGGAGTCCTATCACAAACAGGTGCATGATTGGTGTGAGGAAGCAGGAATCCAATATGCGGCTGAAGTGCCTGGCGTACGGATGACGACCCAGTTGTTCAGCCATATGCCAGGGGGGGATTCGGCACATGAGAAAATCGGACGATCCTTATCGTGGATTCTGGAACGATACGGTCAAAAGATGCGTGACAATCCCAAGATGGTCAGTTCGCTTGCCCGGCAATTGGGCCGAAGCCGCAATCTGATTGAATGTTTTCACAGTGTGGGCTGGTCGATGACGCTACAGGATGCCAAGTGGATGATCGATCGAATGGCCGCCATGGGTACCAATTTTTATAACTTTCACGCCTTTTTCTATACGATTGGTGGGCTGGCAAAGCATGATGCACCGCCATCTCAATTTTTGCAGAATCCCTATTGGAAGCATTTCGGGCAGTTGGGGGATTACACCGGACGTTTGAGCTATCTCATGAGCACCGGAGCAGCAGACATTCGTATTGCCGTGCTTGACCCAACGACGACATTCTGGAGTCTGATGGGTAATCCGCTGCATGGATTTGAATATAGCGGCGAAGACGAAGCAGAACGGGGACAATTGGATCGTCTAACGAAGGACTGGATGAGGATTACGACACATCTGCTCGAAAACAGACGTGACTATGATCACCTTGACCCCGAATTGTTGGCTGAAGCTGACTTAACGGATGGCATCATTCAGATCGGCGTTGCCCGTTATGACGTACTGATTCTGCCACCGATGCTGAATCTGGAGGCCGCGGCCTGGGAACAGGTGAAGCGATTTGTTCGGCAGGGAGGAACTGTCATCTCTGTTGGGATGCCTCCGTATATTGCGATCCAGCCGGGAAGTCCGGAGGGGGATGAAGCTGCCCAGTTCTTTGGTGCAGGCGAGCAGCCGCAAGAGGTGTACTGGGGCCGTAGCGGGTCAACAGATCATGATAACCGTGAAACCATGTGGCATCAGGGTGAGGGGAATGCCTATTTTCTACCCGCAGGAACGGGGCAGGGAGATGACTTTTCGCTGGAGCTAATCTCCCTCCTGCTCGATCAGGTATTGCCGGAACCCATCTGCTGGATCATGGAGGAAGAAAGTGCATCCCTGCTGATGCACACCCGTCAATTGTCCGATGGGGAGCGTATGGTTTTTTTGACCAATCAGGAGGGGCAGGACCTAAAGGGCCAATTAAAGCTGGTCGCCAGACAGCTGTGGGATGGAACGGAGCTGACAGAGAACACTTGTCTCGTGGCAGAACGACTCGATCTGGAGACAGGGCAGCTTCAGGCATTACCGTATACGAGCAGTGGCGGGGAATGGTGCATTTCACTAACGCTGGCGCCTTATGAAGCGCATGCTGTACGCCTTACTTTACAAGCTGCGAAGAAAGAGGCAGTACCAACGAAGGTGGATGTAGCAGACAAAACGGGTTCGACGTTCAGAGCGGATGTTTCGGCAGGGGCGAATCAAGCCTGTAAGATCAAAGTTCCTTCGGAAGGGCCATGGCGACTGGAAACGGTGCAGTCTAACATTTTGCGAATGGGACAATTCCATCTTCAGGCTTCCAATGCTAATGGAGTGATTCTGGAGAGTCAGCATGTAGCTGTAAAACCGTTTATTGATCAGGCGGCAGAATTATCGGAGCAGCAGCATCTGCCAGTCCAGTTTAATCAGGTATTTGGCACACCCAAGAAAGCATCCGTAGCCTATCCCATCGAATGCCGATATACGACCACATTTGAGCTGAGAACGGTATTGCCTGCATGCCTTCTATTCATGGACAGAGCGGCGATCTCAGGCATTTGGTCGATGGAGATTAATGGGCATTTGCTTGAAAAAGAACAATTCGATCCAATCGAAATAACCGACCACAATAACATCGCTTGTGATATCACGGAGTTGCTGCACAGCGGTCTCAACGAAATGACGGTGATTGTGCAGGTGACGAAAGATGAGGATGGCATCGTGGATCCCTTGTATCTACAGGGAAGATTCGGTGTGGAATTCCATCATGAAGGCATGGTTTCGCTTGTGCGAGAGTCGGATACGGCCCTTCGTATCGGGCCTGAACCTCAGCCTCTGTATCCCCATTATGCCGGGGAAATGAGTTATAAACGCACGTTCTGGCTGGATGAACCAGAGGAAGGTGTTGCCTCGTTTGAACTGGAATTTGGCGATTGGCGTGTGCAGGATGTGGTGGAAGTGCGGGTAAACGGACATAGCCTGGGTGTAAGATGCTGGTCTCCGTATCGCTGGAAGGGAGAGCCCTCCTGGTTGCGTCTGGGAGACAACGACATTGAAGTGCGGATTACCAACACATTGATCGGCCTGCTGGAAGGTACGTATTTTGATTCGGAACATCATCGATTACAGGATGCAGGTCATGTACCTGTTGAAGAATTCAGATGAAGGAGTGGAAGTATGAATACAGCTCAATCTGACCAACAAAGACTGGACCCGGTCTGGGTCGCAGATCAGGGTGACGGTACATACCGCAATCCGATTCTGCATGCAGATTATTCGGACCCGGATGTGATTCGTGTAGGAGATGACTTCTATATGACGGCCTCCAGTTTCTCGCATACACCGGGCCTACCTATTCTACATTCGAAGGATCTGGTGAATTGGAAACTTGTCCGATATGCCATAGAACGGCTTGAACTGCCAGGATACGATGTACCTCTTCATGGCAAAGGCGTATGGGCACCCAGCATTCGGTATCATGACGGAAAGTATTGGATTTTCTTCAGCACACCGGATGAGGGCATCTTCATGACTACGGCGGATCACCCTGAAGCCGAGTGGTCACCGCTGCATCTGGTTCATGAAGTGAAGGGCTGGATCGACCCTTGTCCCTTATGGGATGAGGATGGCCAAGCCTATCTTGTGCATGCTTTTGCCCATAGTCGCAGTGGAATCAAGAGCAAAATCCAAGTGTGCCGGATGGCTACGAATGGCAGGAAGCTTCTGGACGAAGGCATGATCGTCTTCGATGGGACCGAACATCATCCGACCATTGAAGGACCTAAGTTCTACAAGCGCAATGGGTATTATTATATCTTTGCTCCGGCTGGTGGTGTAAAGCCGGGGTGGCAGACGGTTTTGCGTTCCCAACAGGTATTTGGGCCATATGAGGATCGAATTGTGATGCATCAGGGATCTTCCTCTGTGAATGGGCCTCATCAGGGAGGATATGTGGAGCTGGAATCGGGGCAGTCCTGGTTTATTCATTTTCAGGATCGGGATGCGTATGGCCGAATTGTTCATCTACAGCCGATGACGTGGACGGAAGACAGCTGGCCTGTCATTGGAATTGACTCTGAGGGAACGGGAACAGGGGAACCTGTTGATGTGCACATCAAACCAGATGTAGGAGCAGCGTATCCGATCACTGTACCTGAGGTATCCGATAATTTTCAGGCTGATCGTCTGGGGCTGCAGTGGCAATGGCAGGCGAACTCCCGTCCTGAATGGGCTGAGGCAGGTACAGAAAGCGGGATCGTATTGCGTGGTCATCCATACCCGGAGGGCGTTCAGTCTTTGTTTGGTACACCTCATCTTCTCTTGCAGAAGCTGCCTGCCTCTGAATTTGAAGCGACAACCCGGCTCACGTTCCTGCCTGGACAGGAAGGGGATCAGTCAGGTCTCATCATGTTTGGTGATTCGTATGCAAGCCTGTGCCTGTTACAGACAGAAGACGGAACCATTCGGTTATCGCTGATTCGCGGAGCCAAACGCGAAGACAGCCATCTGCATGCCGAAGAATGGGAGGAAACGGGACTGGACTGGGAGGGCCAGGGTTCGCAGGCAACCGGCTGGACCATTCATCTTCGGCTTACCCTGACAGAACCTGCTTTGTGCCAGTTTAGTTGGAGTGCGGACGGAGCTGAGTTTCAGACGATGGGTACACCGTTTAGCGCAACAACAGCCCTTTGGGTTGGAGCGAAGATGGGTATCTATGCTGTAAACACACGGTTTGCGAATCGTGGAGGTCAGGGTGTTTTTCACTATTTTAATGTGAAGGAAATTCAGAAATAGGGAGCAGGAAAAGAAGCAGAAGGAGGAGCAAGATGGGACATCGTATTCAGTTTGACCGCTATCCAGGTGGTGTGATGAAAGCGTTAACGCTCAGCTATGACGATGGAGTGGTGCATGATCGCAGACTGGTGGATATCTGTAATCGGTATGGCCTACGGGGAACCTTTAATCTGAACTCCGGTACCCTGGGCAATCCAGGCCGCATCGAGCCGGGGGAAGTCGCGGAACTGTACGCTGGACATGAAGTAGCTGTTCACACCGTTACTCATCCTACACTGCCTTATGTTCCGAATGAACTGCTGACCGAAGAGATTATTGAGGACCGAAAAGCACTCGAGAAGCGTGTCGGTTATCCCGTACGAGGTATGGCTTATCCCAATGGAGGGTACGACCGTGCGTTAAGTTCGAAGCTGGAGTGGCTTGGCATTGATTATGCCCGTACCGTTGAATCACATGGCAGATACACGTTGCCAGAGCGCCCGCTTGAATGGCATCCGACGTGTCATCATAACCATGATCTGGCGGGGCATGCCAAACGTTTTATCCAACATTCCAAAACAGGTACGCCACTATTACTCTACGTCTGGGGTCACAGTTATGAGTTCAATGACAACGACAATTGGGAGATCATCGAACAGTTCGGTGAGCAGATTGGCGGCAGGGACGATATCTGGTATGTCACGAACATCGAAGTGATTGCCTATTGGAAAGCGGTACAACGACTCGAGTGTTCGGCTGATCGATCCATCATCCATAATCCGTCTGCCATCCCGGTTTGGTTCACGGCAGATCAGCAGGTTGTTGAAGTGCAGGGCGGAGAGACATTGCGGCTAAGCGAACGAATCAAGATATAAGGAAGGGAGCTGACGATCATTCGTTATTTTCATGAGAACGAGGCGATTGCAGGCAAGGTGTACGATTCAATTCCGGATATATTGACTACGGTGGCTCAGCGTTATATTGGCGATCATCCGAAACATTCATTTTTGCTCAGAGCCTATCATCAGGGAGGTTTTCGCAGGCTTGGCGATTATCGCTACGACCTGAATCTGAATGAGAAATGCGTAGAGGCGCATGCAGGGCAATACGTGTATGTATGGGGCAAGTTATGGAGCGAGCAGAATGCAACGTTAAATACGGGCCTGAACTGTTATAGTCCGGTGACAATCTATGTGAACGGCGAAGAGGTATTCAAGTCTGAGTTGTTGCAGGAATTATTTCCTGAGCGAAGAACCCAGATTCCGATTTCCATTAACTATGGCTGGAATGATGTGTTACTGTGTTTTGTCAAAACAGAAGTGGGATTCGGCGGTATCTATGGAACAGCCTCGTTCAAAAATTTCCCGCTGCACTTCCTCACTCCTGGGGCAGATCGTCAGGGTCAGGAAGGCTGGTTATATTCGGAACCCGTCGATGAACCTGTATTATCACTTCCTTGTGACGGCATGACGGAAGAAGAAACGGGTCTTACCTGGTATCCGCGCAGGGGCTGGACAGATGAGGAGCAGAGCGCAGGTTCATTTGCTCGAATCTTTGGTACGGAACAACCGGCTGTTGCCTATGCGTGGTCCAAACTGGATGTAACCTTGCCAGGATCAAAGCCAGTTATTTTAAAAGGCCGTCATGATGGTGCTTTGACCTTGTATGTGGATGGCACGGAAATATACTCTGCTGGAAGTAGCGGTAACTTTCACGTTGAACTCCCGCGACGTTACGGTTCCTCGGATTTGGTCGCAAAAGGTGAAATTCAAGCACTTGGTGGCTCCTGGGGATTCACTTTGGAAGATGCCGAGCGTTCGGGTTCCACAGGCTGGAGACTGAAACCTCCTCATCCGGTTGCGGGATGCACGGACCCCTGGCTGTACACAGGTGTGTTTGCTCTCGGCGCTGAGCCATCCTACGCCGACATCGTGCGAACAGATACCGTATTTGATGATGGCGCACAAGGTGTGTATTGGCGAGTAGATCTTCCCGATACGCATGTTCGTCCCTATCTGGAGAACACACATTACGGAAAGTGGAATTATCCGCTAGGCGTCACCCTGCTTGGACTTCTCCAAACGGGACAGGAATTGGGACGTGATGATTACATTCAGTATGTGCGGCAACATATTGAACTGAGCACTTCATTTGACCGCTATGGTCTGTGGGATCGGGAAGGGTACGGTGCGGCAGGAATCAATAATCAGCTGTCTGCCATCGACAGTCTGGATGATTGCGGTTCGTTCGGATCTACGTTGCTTGCTGCGATGGAATTCGGCGATATTCGTGGGGGAAGAGATACCGCGGATCGAATTGCGGGCTACATTACGGATGAGCAGGAACGTCTGGAGGATGGCGCCTTTTACCGGGTACGAGGCAGTGGGGAGATGCGTCAGGAGACGATGTGGTGTGATGACTTGTACATGAGTACACCTTTTCTGATGCGTTATGGTCAGTTGACAGGTGATGCGACGTATTGGGATGATGCGGTCAATCAGTTCCTGATGTTCCGTAAGTATCTCTACCTTCCCGAACAACAGATCATGTCCCATGTGTATGATTTTGTGCGTGGTCGGGCGACAGGTATTCCGTGGGGACGGGGTAACGGCTGGGTGCTATTCTCCTTAACCGAACTGTTGTCCATTCTGCCGCATGATCATGTGAAACGGCCGGAACTGTTATGTTTCTATCGTGATTTAAGTCAAGGTTATTTGGCGCTGCAAGGGGAAAATGGACTATGGCATCAGGTGTTAAACCGCTCGGATTCGTATGAAGAGACCTCCTGTACATCGATGTTCATCTACGCCTATGCCCGTGGAATTCGGGAAGGGTGGCTAGAACAACCGGAGCCTTATCTGGAGGCCGTACGCAAAGGATGGGAAGGCATGACGCGCTTGTCGATTGACTATAAAGGCAATATATACGGGGTATGCCGCGGTTCCGGTTACTCGTTTACCGCCTTGTATTATCGCGATGATCTGGGATGGAATCTGAATGATACCCATGGGATCGGCATTGTGCTCTTGGCAGGCATTGAAGTGTATAAAATGAACCAGCAGCTCTCCAAGGTGTCTATCGATTCTTCGGTTACGGCTGCGCAGCGCTAGTGCTTGACGTAACGGAACGTATATTTGCGGATGGCCTTCAATAGGTACGAGCTGAAAAAGCGGCAAAGCCCCAAGGCTTGCCGCTTTTAGTTGATTCCAATTTCGAATCCGATCTGCATGATAGCAATAACATACACGTACCTTCACCCTATAATGTGAATAACTCCGTCGTTAATACCGATCAAAATAATTCCAGCTGTTCCGGTCCTTCTTCCTGCTCAGGCTCAGAACGGTCAGGGAAAGGCTTCACCGGCTGATCCAGCAGGTCCATCATCATCTGGGCATTCGCTGCTGCATCGCCACCGGAGTTGTTATTAAAAATAACATAGACATCCTTGCTCTGTTCCTGCAACTGCTCCAGATACCCTTTCCACTCCAACAGCTCTTCCTTGTTGTAACGGTACAGGTAACGGGTCTCGCGCCAATTGGGCGCACCATTCTGATGCCACCCGGACACATTGCGTCCGTGCATGCGCACGAGCGTCATCTCCGAATCCGTGGCCTGTGGCACGATGGGAATGGAACCTGAACCCGCCTGAGGTTCGTCACAGACGCTGTGAATCCAGCCTTGCTCTTTCAGGAACGCAAGCGTGCGCTCTCGCATGTCACCTTCATACCAGCTACGATGACGGAATTCGAGGGCACACGGAATACCCTCCATTCGAAGTTTCACTTCACGAAGCTCATTGACATTGTCCTTATTGCACTCAAACCAGGGCGGATATTGAAACAAGGCTGCCTGCATCTTGCCAGCTTCAATGACGGGCTCTAGTGATTCTCGAAAAGCCTTATACATCTCCGACGTGCTGGTGAAGTAGGGTTTGCCTCGCAGATGTCCGGTCATTCCCTGATAGGCTTTGATGATAAAAGCAAAGGATTCGGGCGTCTCTGCAGCCCACCGTGCCATTCGATCCCGCGGCTGAACGGCGTAGAAGGAACTATCCACCTCCACAGTGGAGAAGTATTGTCCGTATAGACTGAGCTTGTCTTTGGCTTTGGTACGGTTTGGATAGAGATCTCCCTGATCCCCCCATCCGGTAAGTCCAATGCGAATCATAAGAACACCTCCTGTTGCTTTTTGAACAACCTCTTATAATTAACCGATTTACAGGCATATGTCTAACATTATATCGTGTGCATTTTGGCTCTTCAATGTTGGAAACTTACTGGAATTTTTTGAGTTTGCAGAATAAAGACGTTACAATACATTAAAGCTAGGGGAAATGATGAGGCCTGAACAAAGCGTACTACAGATAGAGAGCCAGTGACCAAGTGGAGGGCGAGAATGGATGACGGAATGGTATGAAAAGAGTTTTGGAGAAGATTATCTGCTCGTATACAAGCACCGGGATGTGCAGGGTGCCTATCAGGAAGTACATAAAATGATCAAATGGTTGAAGCTTGAGCCTAACTCTGAAGTATTGGATCTATGCTGCGGTATGGGACGGCACTCATTGGCACTTGCTGATGCGGGATTACGAGTGACCGGGGTCGATCTTTCTGATGTGCTTTTGCGCGAAGCCCGACTAATGGACACTGAACACCGAGTATCGTGGTGTCTTGCGGACATGCGTGAACTCCCGCTGAAAGGTGGCTTCGACGCCGTAGTCAATCTGTTCACATCGTTTGGTTATTTCCTTGAGGACGGAGAACAATTGAAAGTATTACGTGCCATTCATCGCATGCTTCGGCCGGGTGGCAGCTACATTATTGATTTTATGAATACGGCTTATGTGACTCGTCATCTGGTTCCGCACTCCGTCCGAGAGGATGAAGGACAGCGAATTGAGGAGTACCGCAAGATTGAGGATGGATTTGTGCAAAAGGAAATTCGTATTACGGATACCACATCCGGGCATGAACCACGGGTATATCAGGAGCGTGTGAAGTTGTACACACGGGAACAACTGAGTCAGATGTTAAGTGCCGCCGGACTCCGGGTAGATCAGGTACATGGCGGCTATGACGAAGAGAAATATGACGAGCAGACTTCTCCGCGCATGATTTTTGTGGGTCGTCGTCCTGTGGAGTGAACAGAGACAGTCTGGAAGGGGGATAACATGAAGCGCACAGAAGAGATGTCCATGACAGAGGGCATACACCGGGTTAAGATCAGCATGTCGTTTCCCTTACGATGGGTGAACAGTTATCTGTTATCAGAACCGGATGGGAAGATAACTATTATAGATCCGGGACCGCGTAATTCGGAAACAGAACAGGAGTGGAGTGAAGCGCTGGCAGATCTTGGCCTGACCTTTAGCGATATTCGTCAAATTGTACTCACCCACCATCACCCCGATCATCTTGGGTTGTCGGGTTGGATGCAACAGATGACGGGGGCACCCGTTCGAATGTCCACACGCTCCCGCCAAGAGGCCGACTATATGTGGGGACCTGATTCACGTATTAATACATTATTACCTGATTTTTATCGTCGTCATGGTATGCCGGAAGACAAGACTGAGCAGATACATGAACATATGAAGGCATTTACTTCGCAGATCACGCCACTTCCAAATGTGACAACCATTGAAGATGGCGAGTGGCTCGATATGGGCGGGAGACGTTGGGTTACTGTGGAGACGGGTGGACATGCCCCAGGCCATTTATCCTTTTATGCGCCGGAGTCCATGGAGATTCTGTGCGGAGATGCAGTTTTGCCACAGATTTCACCGAATATCAGTCTGCAACCCGGCAGTGACCCTCAGCCATTATTGTCTTATATGGGAGGATTGCAACGTCTCGGGGAGCTGAACGTCAAGCAGGCGTATCCGGGGCATCGGAATCCTTTTGCCCAGTTCAACGAACGGACAGTACAATTGCTGGCTCATCACGAGGAACGTCTTCAGAAGATGACGGAGCGAATTCAGGAGTCACCGGCGAATGCGTACGATATCTGTGTGCACATGTTTGGCAATCGGCTGGGTACCCATCAACTGCGGTTTGCCATGAGTGAGACGTTGGCCCATTTGCAGGAGTTAATTCGACGCGAACTAGTGAAGCAAGAGCAACAACCGGATGGCACGTTCTATTTTCGATTTTAACGGTATGATGATATGGATATGAAATGATAATACGATCTTATATAGAGGCTCGGGACAGGAAATTCAGCTGTTCTGGGCCTTTTTAGCCTCTCTTAACGGTTCATTCATCTATTTTTAAGCCAGCGCACCTATGATACATCTATGAACTTCGCTAGGGCGTGTCTTGAGACATACCCTAAAGAAAGTAGGGAAGAGCGATGACCAGAAGAAAACGGAATCAATGGAGAAAATGGCAAGCTTCAGCGGCAGCAACGTTGACTGTGGCTGCACTCTTTCAATATGTAAGAACTTCGGATGCCTTTGATGTGGCCTATGCAGCAGCGAATGGCACAGATACAAGTGTTACTGCTTCAAGCCAGGTGGATACGCATGATGATGTGATGGATGAATGGATCAACAGTACAACGGACAGCAACAACTGGAACACGCAGGACAATGACAATAATGATAGTCAATATATTGGAACAACTGATAGCACACAAGCAGCTGGGCCAGATCAGAGCACGGGTAACAAGGGGAATTATTCAGATTCTCAGCGTATCGGGCAAAATAACCAGGGTACAGACTCCGGATACAGCAGTGGCAACTATCAGTCACGCACAGGTGCATCATGAGCCGCACGGAGCAAGTTGCTCGTCCGCTCCGATTTCAATTCCGTGCGATGAACACGGATATTGAAGTGCAACTGTCCGCTGGACGGGAAGAAGCTGAACATGCAGCAACCGTGGTGAAGAATTGGTTTGAGACGCAGGAGCAGCGTTTCAGCCGATTTGTAGCAGACAGTGAACTAAATCGTCTGAATGCTTCAACCGGATGGATGCCCATCTCCGCTGCGATGGATGAAGTTTTGAGTCTGGCCTATGGATATATTGGGCTGACTGAAGGGATTTTTCAACCGGGTATCTCGCAGGCTCTTCAGGCTTCGGGATATGATCTAAGCTTCGAGAAGGTGCAGCAACGACAATTGCAACGTCCATTAATTGAACGCATATTGCGAACGAGAACACCTGAATCATCAAGCTGGATGGAAGATCGACATGACCACAGCCGTCCGAGCTGGATTCAGCGGGAAGGTAGCCGGATGGTTCATCTGGACCCCGGAGCTGAGTTAGACCTGGGAGGCATTGTTAAGGGCTGGGCAGTGGAGCGTATCGCAGACTGGTTGCAGCGAACATTGCATATTCCAGCGGGGTTGATTAACGCGGGTGGAGATATTCAAGTATGGGGTTCACCAGACCATTCCCAGTGGACCTTGCAGGTAGCAGATCCTTTGCAGAATCAGGGTGCTGTGTCGGGAGCGATCCGTATACAGCGAGGAGCTGTTGCCACTTCGGGTATTTCCCGCAGACAATGGCAGAATACGGATGGAAGCTTTGCACACCACCTCATTGACCCCCGGACGATGGAGCCTGCAGATACGGACGTATTGCAGTGTACCGTTATGGGACAGCATGCTTCGCAATGCGAGATCATTGCCAAGACGGTCTGCATTTTGGGGAGTGCCGAAGCCGTGGGCTGGTTAAACCGACATTACGATCGGCATGA
This sequence comes from Paenibacillus sp. SRL342, assembly GCF_984798905.1. Classification (NCBI taxonomy): domain Bacteria; kingdom Bacillati; phylum Bacillota; class Bacilli; order Caryophanales; family Paenibacillaceae; genus Paenibacillus; species Paenibacillus sp. SRL342. The sequence continues at coordinate 5,652,014 of NZ_OZ481790.1, read as the reverse complement.
CGTCCTGTGGATGACACGGGATGGGAGTATTTATTTTAGAGGGAATACGGATACGCTCGCTGAGCACTGGCCTGGTTTTGATCCGGATCATCGCTTCAGTCTATTATAAACGAGGACAAGTCTAACAGATATGGGGGAGCCGGTTATGGCACAATGGATTGTAGATTACCTGCCAACGTGGAATATCATTCGAATTAGTGGAATTGCTGCTTATGTGCTGCTCTTTGCCGGTGTGTTTCTGGGCATTGCGCAAGGGATGCCTCTGGCCAAAGGCAAACCAAAAGCAGACATGTTCAAATGGCATACTCGAACGACCTGGCTCGCCTTCGGACTTGGACTCGTGCACGCATTAACGTTATATATTGATCATTACAGCCCATTTAGCTGGGGAGAACTTCTGATTCCTTTTACCGCCTCCGTGCATCCGATCGGCAGTGGTCTGGGAACGCTAGCCTTCTACGGATTAGTGATTGTCCTGTTATCCAGTGATCTGCGGAACAAGTTGGGCCGTAAATGGTGGTTCATGTTCCACATGTTGTCCTATCCAGTGTTCATTGGTCTGCTGGTTCACGGCATGGTTACCGGAACGGATTCTGGCAATATCATCATGCGGATGATGTATGTATTTACCGGACTCAGCATCCTCGGTATCACCGTGCTGCGTGGCATGTTGCGAGAGCGCAAAGGCCCGGAAATCACGATTGGACCGAAACGGGCAACATCTGGTTCATCTGCCGAGCAGAATTGGGTTGAAGGTTTTGGTTTGGTGGGAACGGTACGACCTAAACATCTGAAATAATAACATGTGGGTTATCCAATATGTATCGTTACACATGCAAAAGAAGCGGCCATCTGGCCGCTTTTTCCATGAACAGTTATTTTATTGAACAGTTATTTCACGAAGCATCCATACGCATGTCCAATGTTCCACATGGCTTCAGATATGAAACGAGTTACGCATTATACAGCGTCATCACTGACAGGTTTTTCTCCCAGTGCTTCTTCAAGCTCGGATTGTTTGCGATGGGCGATCCGACTGCTCGCTGCTGATGCAATCGCACCGACAATATCATCGAAGAACGTGTGGACAGGGCCCAGGCTCTTGTCATTCAGTCGTTCAAGCACCCCTGGTTTTAGCTTGTCCACATAACCATAATTCGTAAATCCAATGCTGCCATATACATTGACGATGGAGAATGCCAAAATCTCATCCACGCCATACAGTCCTTCATCGTTCTCAATCATCTCCTGCAAAGGAGATATGAGCTGCCCCTGTTCTGCCAGAATATCAAGCTGAATCCCGGTCAGAACAGCATTCTGTACCTCACGTTTACGGAGAACCATCTCCACATTTTCGATACATTCTTCCATCGTAAGACCTGGATAATATTTTTGCTGCAATAACATGACCAGCTCTGCGATCTCAGGGATCGTGACGCCCCGCTTATGCAGCCATTCCCTTGTGGCCTCCGCCACCTTGCGGCTATTCAGGCTGTAAGGGATTTTTTCTTGCTCAGGATGTTCCATGGGCGATTCCTCCTCTGAAGTTAGCAATGTCCCTACTCTTGCTTCCTAATACGTTATTAACCTGGTTTACGTTTCTTTAAGATAATAAAATTATAAGTTTCAGTAAAGTTGAACAATTCGATTACCACATGGAAAATTTCAGCTAAACACGGTCTGTCTTCCGTGAAAGTGCGTTGATAGACATTTTTCTTATTATCTTTTAGTTATTTTTTGGACAAAGGCTCGTATACATGGTAGTACAAACTGTAAAAATGATGAGGGGGAACGTGATCATGAGAAAGATCCAATCTTTGCGTACGGTATCGGCAGCAGCGCTGCTGAGTATTCCTATGGTATTGTCAGGCTGCGGCATGTTTGGAGCACAGTCTTCCGAAGCTGTTGATCCACCACCGCCCATTCAGGAAGCAGCCATGATTCAGGCAGCCGAAGGAAATGGTGCACTCGCAATGCTCCCATTAACGACGGTATATCTGCAAGACCAGCAGGGGCTGCTCGCTCCGGTATCCCTGACACTTCCTTCCGGAACAGACGCAAGTAGTCCGAAGACAGCACTGGATACACTTGTCACAGGCGGGGCCTATGCGGGTATGCTGCCTGAAGGATTCCAGGGCGTTCTCCCACAGGGAACGGTTGTGCAGAATGTAACGATTCACGCGGATGACAAGCTGGCGGTCGTTGAGTTCTCGGGTAATTTTGCCAAGTATGATGCGAAGGAAGAACGGAAAATGCTAGAAGCTGTCACGTGGACATTGACGGGAACACCTGATGTGGAGAATGTGCAGATCTGGGTGGATGGCAAAAAGTTAACGCAAATGCCGGTAAACAGCACGCCGCTGCCTGAACCGCTGAATCGGGCTGTGGGAATCAATCTGGATCTGGGTGATACGTTTGTGACGAATAGCAGCCCGGTCACGGTCTATTTCTCCGCTGCTTCACCAGCAGGCATCCAATATTATGTTCCGGTGACACGTCTGGTTACACCTGGTGAAGATCGGGTGCAGGCAGCATTGAATGAGCTGATCAAGGGACCTGACAAAGGTGGAGAACTGGAAGAGGTCATGACAGGCGGAACGGAGCTGCAATCGGTCAAAACGGCAGAGGATGGCACGGTAACGGTTGCCTTGAAAGATGATATGTTTGCCGAAGGGGATATCGTGCCAAGCGAGCTGTTACAGTCTGTCGTATTAACCACTGCGGAGAACACAGCCAGTAAGGATGCCAAAGTGCAGATCGAATGGAATGGCCAAAAAACGGTCATGGGTGACGATAACAGGGATTACAGTGCGCCGGTTTCCAAGCCTGAATATATCAACGAAATTCCGATTTAATGAACGAAGAAATGCTTAAGGATGCTTTTAACCGAACTCTTTGGTAAAATATAAGGGATTCGTAAAAGTGTGAATAAGTTCAACATTACAGGATGCTTAAGTCGTAGGAGGCAGAAAATATGAGATCAAACGGACGAACCAGCGAACAGCTGCGCCCGCTGAATTTAACAGTGAACACGAATAAATACGCCGAGGGCTCTGTACTGATTGAAGTTGGAGATACAAAGGTGATCTGTACAGCTACAGTGGAGGAACGTGTTCCTCCCTTTATGAAAGGGCAAGGTAAAGGCTGGGTAACAGCTGAATATTCCATGTTGCCACGTGCAACACATACCCGGAACCAACGTGAAGCCAATCGTGGCAAATTAACTGGACGCACCATGGAAATCCAGCGTCTGATTGGTCGGGCACTTCGCTCGGTAGTTAATCTGCAGGCTCTTGGCGAGCGTACGATTACCTTGGACTGTGATGTCATTCAAGCTGACGGAGGCACACGCACAACGTCCATTACCGGTGCGTTTGTAGCGCTGGCGCTTGCCGTGAACAAGATCTCCCAACAGCACAAACTGCAAGTGTTCCCGATTACGGATTTCATTGCAGCAGTAAGTGTGGGTGTTGTGGGTGAACAGCCTGTACTGGATCTGAACTATGATGAAGATTCCAAAGCCAAGGTGGATATGAACCTGGTGATGACAGGCGGCGGTAAATACGTTGAGCTTCAGGGAACAGGTGAGGAAGCACCATTTGATCGCCGTGAGCTGAACGCCATGTTGGAACTGGGCGAACAGGGAATTCTGGAGATGATCGAGCGTCAAAAAGAAGTGCTCGGACCGATTGCGCTCAAGATCGGCGCGCGTGGATTAGGGGAAGCTTAAGATGAGTTTGGACAGCCCAATCCTCATTGTTGCAACCCGCAATGCGGGTAAAGTCCGTGAATTCGCTCATGCTTTCGCACCGCTTGGCAAAGAGGTCAAGAGCATGTTTGACTATCCGGAGCTGCCGGATGTGGTAGAAGATGGCGTAACGTTTGCGGAGAATGCCTGGAAGAAAGCCAAGGCGGTTGGTGATGCGCTTGGATTGCCTGTTCTGGCAGACGATTCAGGACTTTGCGTAGACCTGTTGGATGGTGAGCCAGGGGTATATTCAGCGAGATATGCAGGCGAAGGAGCAACGGATGCACAGAATAATGCAAAGTTGCTGGAGACACTGGAATCGTTAAAATCCGGTGAGGACACCGAACAGCCGCTGCTAAGTCCGGCTCGTTTTGTCTGTGCGTTGGTACTGTACGATCCGACAACAGGTGATAAGTATGAATCGGAAGGCACTGCGGAAGGCTGGATCACGGCTCAAGCTGCAGGTGCTGGCGGTTTTGGATATGACCCACTCTTTTATGTACCTGAATACGAGATGACGATGGCAGAGCTGACGCTTGAGCAAAAGCAGGCGATTAGCCACCGTGGTCACGCGCTGAGAGCGCTTGTATCCAGACTTGAAGGCTGAGATTAAACGGAACAGAACATCTTGATTTAACTTCATGATATGTGAACATCGAAGCGTTAATGGAAGGACAGAAGCATTCCGATGGGATGGTTCATCCGCCATTAACGCTTTTTGTATGAAATGAAGTATTTGATCGGGTTTGGTGAGGTCCATCCATATACCTAATGGTGAGGGCTATTTTCTGTGACTATATAATAGAACGTATGTTCTTATACCTATATGAAAATTAGTTTACGTTGCACGATTGGGAATCTCATTGGGACTGGAGTTGGAAGAAGTTGCAAGCCTTGTGTGGTATGGGTTAACATTCAAACTAACGAATCACATATGACCTTAAACGGAGGGATCCACTCATGCAAGAAGTGAAGCTTGTTGTATCTTACGATGATTACGAGGACGGCATTCGTATGGAAAAGTTAATTAAAGAACTGGCGGCTAAACCGGAGGCCAGCTCATTGGAAAGTCTGGTCATCGGAGATTGGGGACAGGCTTATGAAAATTCGCCTGATGAGTTCATGGGTACGCTCGTCGAGTCGGCTCCAAGCTTTCCGTCATTGAAGAAACTGTTTATTGGAGATATGGGATTTGAAGAATGTGAAGTATCGTGGATTATCCAGACAAATCTCACACCACTGTTAGGTGCCTTTCCAGAATTAAAATCATTCTCTGTAATGGGCAGTAGCGGCCTCAGTCTGGAACCACTCCAGCATGCCAAGCTTGAAGAATTAATTATTATTTGTGGTGGGCTGCCGAAAGACGTGTTATCTTCAATCACCCATGCCAAGTTGCCTGAATTGCGTAAACTGGAACTGTACCTGGGTGTGGATAATTATGGTTTCGATGGATCACTTAAAGATGTACTCCCTTTGCTAGAAAAAGGATTATTTCCAAAGCTGGTTTACTTGGGTCTGAAAGACAGTGAAATTCAGGACGAGATTGCCAAAGCAGCAGCTGAAGCACCTATTCTGGATCAACTTGAAGTACTGGATCTATCGCAAGGAACGTTGTCCGATGAAGGGGCTGAAGCGTTGCTTGCCAGTGACAAGATCAAGAAACTGAAACATCTTGATCTAAGTTACCATTACATGACCAATGAAATGATCAGTCGCTGGAACCAATCGGGTATTTCTGTAGATGTTAGCGACCAGCAACAGAGTGATGAGGATGACTGGCGTTATCCATCCTTAACGGAATAGTTGATGTCAGGTGTAAAGGGAATGAATGAAAGACTGCACCAGCCAATAGATGTGTATGATCTAACGCAAGATCAGCCCTTTTTATTGATCGGAAACCCTGATAACCGACGAACACAAGGGCTGCAAGAGGCTAGGCATAGATTGGGTTTGAAACCTGCGGTTGTACTGCCATATGCTCAATTGCTCCAGAATTGGAGACAGGGTCGAACCATCGCTGATACAGTAGATTCCAATCTGCCCGTACCCCTGATTCGGATTGATGCTCCTGGTGAGGAGTGGGAAGTGGAGCGTGACCTACTGTTCCTTGGAGCTGTGAACGATACGTCATCGACAACATTAACGGGTGAAATGGGAGCAGAAGAATTTTCCGCAGAACAGGCACTTGCGCTGGAACAGGAGTGGGGAAGAATCTACGCTCCTGCTCAGTGGTTCCGTGGCTGGAAAGCATGTCTGGATCTAATCGGCCGTGAGTCTCGGGAAATATGGCCTGAAGTCCGATTCATGAATGATCCCGCCGATATCCAATTGATGTTTGACAAGAGAACATGTCAGAAGCATCTATCTTCACATGGAGTTGATGTACCTCCGGCGCTTCCATCTTCGCAGCCAATCCGCAATTATATGGACCTGCGTAGCTCAATGAAGGCTGCCGAGATGCATCGTGTGTTTGTGAAGCTTGCGTGTGGCTCCGGGGCTTCAGGAGTTGTTGCCTATCAAGTCAATCCCCGAACGGGTGATGAAATCGCTGTAACAACGATGGGGATGGAACAGAGACAGGGCAAGACGATTTTCTTCAATGAAGGACGTCTACGCAAGTATACCCGCAGTGAAGAGATTGCTACGCTGATGAACTGGTTATGTGCAGAAGGTGCACAGATTGAACGATGGATGCCCAAAGCCACGCTTGATCAGCGGGCCTACGATATTCGCCAACTGGTTGCAGGTGGACAGGCAGGTCACGCGATTATGCGGCTGAGCCGTACGCCGATTACCAATCTGCATCTGCGTAATGAACGTATGCTGCCTGCTGAAGCAGAGCTGGATGAACAGCGGATGTCGCTGGTTAGGACGGCAGCGCAAGCAGCCATGTCTGCATTTCCCAACTCGTGGTCAGCCGGGATTGATGTGATGCTTACTAGTGGTTCGAATCCGCGTGCTTATGTGCTGGATGTGAATCCGTTTGGAGATCTGTTATACAGAGTTGAGCATCATGGCCTCGGAACCTATGAGTGGGAAATGGAACTTTTACGAAAGGAGCCTATTCAACATGCCTGATATGAACACCATTGTGGGCTCCCATGATCTGTTAATGATTACGCTGGATACGTTACGATATGACGTAGCCAAGCTGGAAGAGGAGAATTGTCCTAATCTGTGTGGTTCGGGTCCGTGGGAGAAACGTCATACCCCGGGCAGTTTTACATATGCAGCACACCATGCTTTTTTTGGTGGTTTTATGCCGACTCCTGCTAATACGGACAAGGCATCTCATGTTAGGCTATTTCATTCCCGGAATTCTGGGCTCAAAACACATCCACACACCTGGCTGTTTGATACACCTGATATCGTATCCGGGTTCGCAGCTGAAGGTTACCGTACCATCTGTATTGGCGGTGTCATCTTTTTTACGAAAAAAAACCCGCTTGCGAAAGTATTGCCCGGCTATTTCCAACAGAGCTACTGGCGAATGAACTTTGGGGTAACCAACCCCAAATCAACAGAGCATCAGGTACAGCATGCATTAAAGTTGCTTGAACAGACAGCGCCGGATGAAAAGATATTTATGTTTTTGAACGTGTCTGCCATTCATGGACCCAATCGTTACTTTGTGGAAGGAGCCAAGGAGGACTCGGTGGAAACTCAAAGGGCTGCACTTCGATATGTAGATGAGGCTCTTGGACCATTGTTCGAGGCGATGAGTAAACGCGCCCGGCCTGCGTATTGCCTGGCTTTTTCCGATCATGGTACAGCTTACGGTGAAGACGGGTATCAAGGACATCGGCTCGCACATGATGTGGTGTGGACGGTACCTTACCGTGAATTTTTAGTATAGAATGTATTGATCTTATGAGGACAACAACCGGAGACAGGAGGAAACCGATGGAGAAACATATACAATATACAACAACAGGCCATTCCACACAGTCCGGATCCAATATAGCTACAAGTCTCAGTGAAGTACTGGCATTCCCTTATCGTTCTTACTTATACTCGTACCCACACAAGACCGCCTATCGGGAGCTTGACCCACCACTACCGTTGGGGCCACTGTGGGAACGAGAGAATACCGATACGTATTTTTTATATATGCACATTCCCTTTTGCGCTGCTCGTTGCGGATTCTGTAATCTGTTCACACTGCCGGATCGACGGGATGATACACATGAACGCTATGTGGATGCACTGGAGCGTCAGGCGAAGCAGTGGGCACCTATTACATCTCGAAAACCGTATTCACGGTTCGCGATTGGTGGAGGAACGCCTACATTATTAAATGAGGTTCAGTTAAATCGTCTGTTTGAAATTGCTGAACATGTGATGGGGCTGGACCCTGCGCAAGCATCGATTTCGGTGGAAACGTCGCCGGATACCGTTACGGAAGCCAAGCTGGCCATCATGAAGGAACGAAGTGTGGATCGTATCAGTATGGGCATCCAGAGTTTTATTGAAGCTGAAGCATCTGCCATCTATCGTCCACAAAAACCGCAGGAGGTCGAACGAGCGCTTGAGAAGCTTACTCGGTATGATTTCCCGTTGTTAAATCTGGATCTGATCTATGGTTTGCCAGGTCAAACGGTGGAATCGTGGATCTATTCATTGGAAAGAGTTCTGGCCTACGAACCGGGCGAGATCTTTATCTATCCCTTGTATACACGGGAAAATACAATCGTGAAGCCTGATGATATTCGCCGTCAGGGACCTGACATCCGGATGGAATTGTATAAAGCTGCACGTGAGACTTTAAAAAGTAAAGGTTATGTGCAATATTCGATGCGCAGATTTGCCAAAGAACAGTCGTCCTCCAAAGTGCTTCTGCCTTATAGCTGTCAGGAGGAGGGCGTGGTTGGTCTGGGATGTGGCGCACGCTCTTATACGAGTGAAGTACATTATGCTTCCAAGTATGGCGTGAGTTACAAGGCCACACAAAGCATCATTGCCGATTATGTGGCGACCGAGCGCTACGATGTGGCGGATTATGGCATCGTGTTAAGCCGTGAGGAACAGAGACGGCGCTTTATTCTGAAAGCCTTGCTGCATCGCGAGGGATTGACGTTGTCTGACTACCAACAGCGCTTTGGTACCGATGTGATGTCCGACTATGCCTGGTTGGCTGAACTGTTGACAGAGGGCATGGCGGAGTTGGAGAGTGATGAGGACAAGCAGGTGCTGCGTCTGACAGAAGAAGGACTAGGTTACTCCGATGCGATTGGAGATTGGCTTATATCTGCCGAAATTCGTGAACAGATGGAAGGGTTTGTTTTCTCATGAGAGCGACTTTGTATTATCGGGGGAAGTTGTCTTCCTGTAATTACGACTGTCCCTACTGTCCTTTTAGCAAAACCGTGGATTCCAAAGAGACGTTGGAAGTGGATGAACAACAATTGCGTCAATTTGTGAATTGGGTGAGCGAGCAGGAAGTTGAGGGACACCAATTTTCTATTTTCTTTAATCCCTATGGTGAAGCTTTGGTGCGTCGGTGGTACAGGGAAGCGATGGTTGAGCTGTCACATATGCCACATGTGGATAAAGTTGCAATTCAAACCAACCTGTCCGTCAAACTGGATTGGGCGAGGGAGCTGGATGCGAATAAAGCAGCCTTTTGGGCGACGTATCATCCTCGTGAGACAAAAGAGGCTTCTTTTGTAAAACAATGTCTGACCTTGCGTCAGATGGGACTTGCTTTTAGTGTCGGTACTGTCGGACTCCGTAGTGCTTTCCCCGCAATCGAGTCGATGAGACAGGCTTTACCGGATGATGTGTATATGTGGGTCAATGCCTTCAAAGATCGGCCCAAGTATTACACACCGGAAGAGATTCAGTTTTTACGTGGGCTTGATCCGCTTTTTGAAGGTAATCTGCAGGATTATGAAAGCTTGGGCAAACGATGTTCTGCCGGTTCGGAAGTATTTTATGTACAGGGGTCCGGGCATGTGAAAAGGTGTTATAAGGATCGCCGTATCATTGGACATCTGTACCGCGATGGTTTGCAGGCTTTGGCAGCGGATCGGCCCTGTCGCATGAAAAAATGTGGCTGTTACATCGGTTATATCCATATGGAGGATTCCCCGTTCAGAGAAACCTTTGGCAGCGGGCTACTTGAACGTAATCCGGTATTGATTCGTTGACCGGCATTTCATATTTAGCTATTCCACTGGGGAGCTGGAATAGGGTTATTCGTTTCTAAACCACATATCAGCGTAACTTCAAACGCATCTTTTAGTATAGGCAGGATCAGACCTTTGGTTTGGACTTGCCTTCTGGAAGGTGTTTTTTTTGTTTTACGGGACTAGAGTTAGTGTTTGTGTTCTTTATTAAAAGAGCCTTGACAATTTTGAAAAATAATATTTTTAAGTTTATGATTCAATTTTTATATTTTATGGGTTAGTATGAATAGGAAAAAAGACCCTTTTATGAATAGTATTTGTACATATAATCGCGAATTATATTTTTAATTGGGTCTAAAGTCTCAATTTAATTGAAAGGAGGGTGGATGTAGGAGTATCATGCACGTTATCTGAACTTTCGGGGGAGTACACATGAAAAAAATCTCAATTAGCCGTAAATTACTTATGGGTTTCTCATCTGTGCTGTTATTATTGGTGGCTATAACGGTTATAACATATACGCAGTTTATAGCCGTTGAGAAAACGTATACAGAATTAATTAATGATAGAACAAGCAAACTATTACTCATTAAAAATATGTCGATTGATCTTAAATCACAGCAGATTGCTTTGAGAAATTATATTCTGGAAGACAGTGCGGAGAACGAACAGGCATTTAATAAAGCTTATGAAGATTACATAGCATTAAATGAAGAATTAAAATCATCAGTTTCAAGTTCAAAGATGAAAGATTACCTTTCACGATCGGATGAAGCGATGAGCCAATATTATGAACTTGCGCAGCAGATTATGACATTGACAAGACAGGGGAATAACAGTGAAATCTCAAGATTACTGAAGGATACAGCCCCAAGTCTGATCTCTGAATTTGAAGGCATTGTGGAAGGTATGGAAACGCATCAACAAGATGCCATGAACTCAGGCGTTGTGGAGGCTAATCTTCAGATTGTGCAGGTCCTTAGGTGGATTGCAATTATTGGAGTGGCTTCTCTTCTAATCGGGGCACTTGTGACGTATGTCATTGGCAGAATGATATCCTTGCCTGTTGCTGCTATTGCCCAATCCGCGAGCCGGATTGCAGACGGAGATCTGACTGGTGAGCCTATTGTGGTCCGTAACAAGGATGAGATTGGTGATCTCGCCCAAGCCTTTAACATCATGTCTGCAAATTTGCGTACACTCATTCATCAGGTAGGAGACAGTGCAGAACGGGTAGCTGCCTCTTCAGAGGAGTTGACGGCAAGCACCGAACAGACAGCAACCGCCACAGAGCAAGTGGGCATCACAATGGGTGAGATTGCAACAGGTATGGATACACAGGTTCGAATGGCGAGTGATGGATTCCAGACGATGAATGAGTTAACGACAGGCTTTCAACAAGTTACGGAGAACACACTCCATATGTCTGAAGAAGCTACCAAAGTCTCCGTAAAAACAATATCGGGTAGCGAGTCAGTTCAGTCTGCGATAGGTCAAATGAATTCTATACAAGGGACGGTGTCGAATCTGTCGGTCGTGATCCAGGAACTGAGCAGACACTCTCAGGATATTGTTAAAATGGTGGACAGCATCTCGGAAATATCAGCACAGACGAATCTCCTATCCCTTAATGCTGCTATTGAGGCTGCACGAGCTGGCGAACAGGGAAGAGGGTTTCAGGTTGTTGCTACAGAGGTTCGGAAGCTGTCTGAGCAGTCTGCGCTTTCTGCTAATCAAATTGTTCCATTGGTGGCATCGATTGAGAAGGGAATGCGAAATGCTGCTGAATCTATGATGGTTGTATCCGCAGAGGTTCAAGAGGGGATTACACTTGTTCACCAGGCGGGAGCCACATTTGATGAAATTCGTGAGGCGGTTGGGGGCGTAGCGGGGCAAACACAGGAAGTCTCTGCTTCAATTGAGCAAATGTCAACAGGGGTAGAACAGATTAATAGGTCTATGAAAACAATCATGGAAGTGACCGAAACGGGGGCCGCCGGAACAGAAGAAGTGAGTGCATCTTCTGAGGAGCAGTTGTCTGCGATGCAGGAGATTGCTTCCGCAGCCAATGATCTCTCCTTGATGGCAGAACAGTTGCAACAGACCGTCAGTCGTTTCAAAGTGCAATAAATTGAACTGAGTGGAATGTGGATGAAGAACGAACGCATACGTACAGAGATTCTTATAAAAAAGTAATAAAGGGTGTCCAAACACAGTAGTTACTGTTTGGGCACCCTTAAATAATTCACCTTGATGAATCAATGCATAACATGATTTAACGAATAGCGACTTTATATGTCCGCAACCAGGTATTGATCTGAGTCAGATAAGCAAATAACTGGGGACCCGACATTAACTGTCCGAACCAGGGAAGATTGGAAGCTGCATCTGGTGAAGACGCAAGATTCCGGATCTGAGTTTTGTCGATCAAAGGCAAAATCGGCGAAGTGGGATCATCCAGGATATCAAGTACCTGTTGTTTGACCGCGGCCAGATATTGTGGATTATGTGTTTTCGGATACGGACTCTTTTTGCGATATAACACATCGTCAGGAAGGACACCTTCGAGTGCTTTACGCAGAATACCTTTTTCCCGTCCGCCCGTTATTTTCATTTCCCAAGGGATGTTAAACACATACTGGATCAGACGATGGTCACAGTAAGGTACCCGCACTTCCAGTCCTGCCCCCATGCTCATCCGGTCTTTGCGATCCAGAAGTGTAGGCATGAAACGTGTAATGTTCAGGTATGACATCACCCGCATTTGTGCAGCTTTACCCGTTTCCCCGTCCAACAGAGGCACTTCAGCCACTGCATCCGAATAGCGGTCTGCCAAATAATCGAGTGGCCGAATCCATTCCCGAATATCCGGGGATAACAATGCTGCTCGCATATCAGGCGCTACAGACCACGGAAACGTACCGGAGTTCAGCATATCTTCTCGATGGAACCAGGGGTAACCGCCAAACACTTCATCCGCTGCTTCGCCTGAGATGGCAACGGTGGCCCCTTTTTTGATTTCTTTACAGAACAAATAGAGCGAGGAGTCTACATCTGCCATACCTGGCAGGTCCCTGACTAGCATGGCCTGTGTCAGTGCATGAACCAGTTCTCCGTTCTCAATCTCAATCCAGTGATGGTCGGTCTTGAGTTCATCCACCATTCGCTTAATCCAGGGACCATCTGCACCCGGCTGAAAGGAATGCGCCTGGAAATGCTTGGCGTTATCCACATAATCGACAGAATACGTACTGATTTGGCCTTGCCCGGTCCGGTTGTAATAATCCACGGCTAATGCAGACAAGGCACTGGAGTCCAGTCCTCCTGATAAAAGAGAGCATACTGGAACATCCGAAGCCAACTGGCGCTCCAGTGTATCTTGCAAGAGAGAGCGTACCTCGGCTGCCGTCTCTTCCAGGTTATGTTCGTGGTTCTGGCTTTCCAGTTTCCAGTAGGCATAGGTTCGGATACCGTTTCGGTTATAGATCAGCGCGTGCGCGGGCTTGAGTTCGCTCAGTGAAGAGTATACGCCGTGTCCTGGTGTCCGTGCAGGCCCTACGATAAACACTTCGGCCAATCCTTCCGGGCCTACAGCGGCTTCCACATCAGGGTGAATAAGTAGAGCTTTGGGCTCTGAACCAAATACGAGAGTGTCTTTGGCATTACTGTAGAACAGAGGTTTCACGCCAAGGCGATCTCGTGCGATAAAAACCTGTTCGCGTCCCCCATCCCATATGGCAAAGGCAAAAATACCGTTAAACCGGTCAACACATGCCGGTCCCCACTCAATATAAGAGGCGAGCAACACTTCCGTATCACATTGCGTGCGGAACTGATGCCCCCGCTGGAGCAATTCCTTTTTCAACTCGGGTGCATTGTATAGTTCTCCGTTATACACGACGGTATAGGAGGTATCTCCCTGTAACGCATGCATGGGCTGTGCGCCGTTCTCGGGGTCCATTACACTAAGACGCCGATGTCCAAAGGCACAAGGATTGGAGATCCATGTACCTGAAGCGTCAGGCCCCCGGTTCGACAAGCTATCCGTCATACGGACCAGCAGCTCTGATTCCTGGGTCAAATCCCGATTCCACTGTATGAAGCCGGTAATACCGCACATGGTTTGTTCATCCTTTCTTGGTCGAGTCATTCATCCGTATGGCTGCTTAGTTACTGGCAACCAGCAAATGTTGTCTTTTCGTCAGAGGTCGTAACAAATATATGCCGAAAGCAGGCATAAAATGTCTGTCCTCTTCGGAAACTAGTTCTAGGGACAACGGCCTCAACATGCCTGTGAAGGAGAGAACATGCAATGGACAGTATGAAGTATTATGTGTCTGTCATGGGCCGCTCCGTTATTCCGGATCCGTCTGTAACATCGTATGAATGGATCATTCAGGCAACACCACAGGAAGCGGAGCAATTACTGGGACTGCTCAATCTCATGCAGGAAAAGGAGGAAGAGGCCTTTCCTGGCATGGTATTCCCATGGCCAGATACACCGGAGGAGTCCGTAAACCGGGCGTATGAAACGGTATTACAACAGGTGTATCGGGAGATTTATCGATTGGGTACACCAGAGACGCGATACCAGATTGAACAAAGTACATGATAAGCACAAAGGAAAAGGAGCGCGATACGAATGTATGCCATTCAAGATGCCAAAATACGCAGATTAACTGAGGTAGATGGGTTGTCCTGTGCAGAGGTTGAAGTGCAGCCTGGAAATGCCGGAGACCCGTCATTACTTGTATACGTGGCCTCCACTCAGCCCGGAAATTCGCTGGAAGTTGTTCGAATTGTACGTAATCACTCCGATTCGGCGATCGACTGGTATAACAATAATATGCATACCGCATTTGAAGAGGCGACAGAAACCGCCTTTGAGAACAGCGAAGGCATTACTGCCGAAGAAGATAAAGCTCGGTTTCAAAGTGAACTGTTTGCCTTTGGTTTGCTTGGTCCAACACTTCAGCGCTATCTGATTGGGCAGGCTTAACAGGTAACGCTCCAGCAATACATGTGGTGTTAGCGGAGTAGAGTTCGATGTTGAGTTATACGTAGATGTGATCTGTTGCTGTTGCCAGTTGCTGTGACAGCATCTGTAACTGGAAAAACCCGCCGTTGTTGAACGGCGGGGTTTGTTATGCGAGGTCAGATCCAGGTGGAGAGGTAATCAAGCATACTCACGAAGCACTTGAATCCCTTTGACCACGTTATATACAAAGCTTAATCCGTAGATCACAAAGAATAGGATGACAAACCCGACGGCGGAACCCAGGCTATGCGCTGTCACGAAGAAATAAAATAGCGGAATGGCAGCGAGAAACGGGAATACATGAGAGAATAAGGCGCGTTTGGCATGTCCCTCAATGTAAGCATCTTTGGCAATAATCCATATAATGATCGGAAACAGGAACGGGGCAAAGAAAATGCTAAAATAGGATAGGGCTGATAAAAGTTGTCTCATGACGATTCTCTCCTTCAATGGAACATTGAAATGTATGTATGCAAAAGATTACCCAGCAATCCTGACATTGAAAATGTCTGATGTTAATCCTGCTCAAGAAGTACCCATCTCCTCAATATAGCCCGGTTCAAGCTATCATATTCCGAAGGGTACTGGAGTATGATAATAACACGGAAAAGTACAGTTATAAGTGTAATTATTAATTTTTTTATAAAACTATTGAAAAATATAGAAATCAGAGTATAATAAGAACCGCGCCGAAAATTTATTATACATATTTGTCTCAGTAGCTCAGCTGGATAGAGCAACGCCCTTCTAAGGCGTCGGTCGGGGGTTCGAATCCCTCCTGGGACGTAGAGAACAAGAAGCTTCCTTCGGGAAGCTTCTTGTTTTTCGTTCAGGGGAAGAGAGTACCTGATGGTTCGTCGGAGCATCCGCTTCGTTAGCACCTTTATTGGTTATACCTATAAACAATATAGAATTTATATATTTAAATAATAAACAATTCTATGCCACAATGAGGATATCAATAACGAAAGCGACGGTGGTATTCATGAAATCATTAAATCAATGGCAAGCAGATGAGTATGACAACAAACTGGCTTTTGTGTCCGGATACGGCAAAAACCTGATCTCTTGGCTTCAACCCCAAAAAGGGGAATACATCCTTGATCTGGGTTGCGGGACGGGGGATTTGACACATGAAATTTCTCTGGCCGAAGCTGAAGTTATTGGCATGGATGCATCGACGGACATGATTCGCCGTGCGAGGAAGAAATTCCCTGAACTTGAGTTCGTGGAAGGAGTCGGTCATCAGTTTGAGACGAATAGACTGTATGATGCCGTCTTCTCCAATGCAGCCCTGCACTGGATGCGAAGCCCGCGATTAGTGGTGGATAGTATATGGGAATCTTTGAAGCCTGGAGGGCGTTTTGTAGCAGAATTTGGTGGTAAAGGGAACGTGCAGACCATTGTGAATGCATTAGAGCAGGTTATGGAGCGAAACACGGGCATTCGTGCATCGGAACGCAACCCTTGGTATTTTCCTTCGATCGGAGAATATAGCCATATTTTAGAGCAACGTGGATTTGTGGTGCGTCATGCCTATCACTATGACCGTCCAACCAGATTGGAAGATGGTGAGCAAGGTATAGTAGGCTGGTTGACTCATTTTGGAGGGGACTATTTTGAAGGGCTCAATCATGAAGAGATACAACAAATATGTCATGAAACCAGTCAGATCGTGATGTCTCACCTTTGGAAAGATGATGCGATGTATGCCGATTACAAGCGCCTGCGTATTGAAGCCGTGAAGTCAGAATAAAGTAGAATTTTGTGATGTGTAGCAATTTTATCGATGTTAAACGAATTATCGCAATTCCTTTATATGCTAACCACGCTTCACCTATACACCAGGAATCTCTTTCGGATAAAGAGGCTCTTGGTTTTTTTGATGCATTATTTTAAAAGTGGAATATTCAAACGACAAATAATTACAAATGGGTAATTTTATCATACTCAAGACCCATATAAGTAATTTCTATATCATATTTGTAAGTATTTAGAAGGAAAATGTGGTATTTTGATAGAATAATTTACCAAGGGTCAATCCTTCTTGCAGATAGGCGGTGAAATTGGAGTGTGTATTGCAGTACGCACAAACAGCAGGAACCCATCATTTGGTGAGGTATTCACATTTAAAAGGAGGGGCTAAGCCTTGAGTAAACGATTGATATCCACGTTATTAAGTGTTCTGATGGTCTTTTCCATTATTCTCCCCGCGGCTGGAGCCGCTCCCGCAGAATCAGTTATTCAGCTTGACAACTTATCCAGTACAGCCGAAGCCAAACAATGGAGAGAGATTCTTACAGGACGGGAAGCAAAACTTGCCGCAGATCCATTTTTGGATAAAAGCTTGGAAGGTCTGGGTGGAGAGAACACCCGAGTGATCGTTGAGCTTTCCACTAAACCTGTTGCAGTAGCGCAAGGTGAATCAACCCTCTCTGGAAAATCTTTTACCTCCTCTATGGAAACAAAGGCTGTGACTCAAGTTGAGCAACAACAACAGTCATTTGTACATAGCCTCACTCAGAAGAAAATCAAACATGAAGTATTGGAAGAATATGCATATGCCCTGAATGGTGTAGCAATTGAACTTAAAGGAAACCAGGTGGGACAATTGCTTCAAATACCTGGCGTGGTCAGCGTATATCCTGACCTTGAAGTTACAATAGCGCCTGAGACAGATGAAGTGAACCCGTATATGAAAGACACAGCGCCTTTTATTGGTGCACCTGAAGTATGGGATCTGGGTTACAAAGGAAATGGCATTAAAGTCGGCGTCATCGATACAGGGATTGACTATGAACATCCTAATTTGCAGGAAGCTTACAAAGGCGGATGGGACTTTGTTGGAAACGACAATGATCCGTATGAAGCGACATATCAAGAATGGAAAGCTTCGGGTGAACCTGAGTTCAATGATACTGGAAGCGCCTATTATACCTCCCACGGTACGCACGTAGCGGGTACCGTTGCTGCTCGCGAAGCAGGGGACTACGGTATTGTTGGTGTGGCTCCTGAAGCAGATATCTATGCTTACCGTGTACTTGGACCGTATGGTAGTGGTCAAACCTCATGGGTACTCGGCGGAATTGATCGTTCTGTTCAAGATGGCATGGACGTAATTAATCTCTCGTTAGGTAACGCCGCCAACGATCCGAGTTATATTACTTCAGTTGCCCTGAACAATGCCATGCTGTCTGGCGTGACAGCAGTTGTGGCAAGTGGTAACAGTGGCCCCAACCGTTATACACTCGGTTCTCCGGGTGCGTCTGCAATGGCCATTACAGTAGGTAACTCTACAGGACCTAGCCAGGTGATTACAGCCGATACCCACTTCTGGATTGGTGAGGAAGACGAAGAGGCAAAACCTGAACAACAACCGGTGCCAGAGGTTGAACAATCTCCTGAACTGGGTACGGCACCTGGAACAGAAGAGCCAGAAGGTTCGGAGCAAGGTGTACCTGCAACTGCTGATGAGGAAAGTGCAGCAGCTGTGGAGGACACAGTTTCTAACGAAGCTGAAGTTCCGAATGTAGAAGAAGTTACAACAGAAGAAAATACTGAAAATACTCCATCTGTATCACCTTCTGCACCGGTTGAAGCTTCTCCTGAAGCTGCTCCTGTGGAAGAAGAGTCTGTAATTGCTCCGACTGAAGCTCCACTGGCTGTTACAGAGTCGGTTTACCGTCTGGATCTGATGGGATGGAGCCTGTCTGCAGACCCTGAAACTGTTTTGACAGGCAAATATGAACTTGAATTTGCAGCACTGGGTAAGCCAACTGATTTTGAAGGCAAGGATTTTACAGGTAAAGTGGCATTAATACAGCGTGGTGAAATCGCATTTGTAGAGAAAATCGCCAATGCTAAAGCGGCTGGAGCCTTGGCTGTTATTGTATATAACAACATTCCCGGCCCAATCGGTGTAAGTCTGGGCGATAACTTTGAACTCATTCCAACACTGAGCATGTCCAAGGAAGATGGAGATGTGATCAAGGCTGAGCTGGACGCAGGCCAAGCCGTTGAAGTGAGCTTTAGTGATTTTGAACGTTCCCAAACTCCGGGTGATGAAATGAATTCATCCAGTTCACGTGGACCTGCAAAGGTAACACTGGACATCAAACCGGATATTGTTGCACCAGGTACAAGTATTTTGTCTACGATTCCTGCCTACGGCAAGGATGAGCCGGACGCAGATTACGCACAAGCTTATGATCGTAAATCAGGTACAAGTATGGCTACACCTCATGTAGCTGGTTTGATTGCGCTGCTGATCGAGAAACATCCGGAATGGACACCATTTGATATCAAAGTTGCACTGATGAACAATAGTAAGGTGCTGGATACAACCAAGTTTGATGTATTTGATCAAGGTGCTGGCCGTATTCAGGCTGTAAATACCATTGATCCTGCTGCTTTTGTCAAAGTGCTTGATGTAACTCAATACACAGAAAGTGGCTCTGTTGTTGAGAAGGAGAATATCACGGGAAGTATCAACTACGGTAATTTCCTGAGCACAGATGAAAAGACGATTACCAAAACGATTAAAGTTGAAGCGCTGAATGGTAGTGGAGGGGATTACACCGTAAATGTGAATCCAACTCGTAATGTCGCTGGTGTATCCGTTGCGGTAGACAAGAGTTCCTTCACACTGAATGGTGAAGAAGAACTTGCAGTGACAATCACCGTTCCACGAGGGGTTACTGCGACTACAGAAGCACAAGGATACATTGAGTTCTCGAACGGAACCAACACTTTTACTGTGCCATATGTTGCTCATTTCAACGTTACGTTGAGTGGGGTTAAATATATTGAAACCGTAAAAGGCACTGAGAAAAATCCATTCCACTATCCATTGAAGGCTGATGGTGCGTTGGATACCCTTAATGTAGCTATGGAATTCTATAATCCGATGACATTTGCCCTGATTGAGATCTATGATGGTCTTAATCCGGAAGGTGGATATTATCAAGATGGTTATATTGGCTCCATCTTTGGTAACTATTTTAATTTCAATGCCAATGCAAGATACAATCTTGCTTGGGACGGCTCCTATGCAGATTACACAACCGATGAAGTGACTGAGATCCCGGATGGTTTATATACGGTAGACATCACTACCATTGGTACAGACGGCAAAACCTATAAGGAAGACACTTCGCCATTTTTGGTGAAAAAGACAGCTCCGGCTGTAACTGCACCAGAAGCGTTGGAGTTCAAAGAGGATGAGCCTGTTGTTCTTAATGGTAGCGTGGAAGACTTGTACTTCCGTGTAGCTCCTGCGCTTGCCAGCGGATGGGACATCACGTTTGATCCGGCCGCTTCCCTGGAAGCAACGTATGTTGTGAAAAAAGAGGATGGTTCGGTTTATAAAGAAGGAGTCTTTGAAGTACAAGCTGATGGCAGCTTCAGCCTTCCTTTGGAGGGGATTGTAGCCGGTGAGTATGCTGTTGAACTTACAGTAAAAGACCAACAGGGGCTTGCGGGCACAGCCAATACGGCACTGAAATTGGAAGCCGTGGAGACTGAACCTGAAACTCCGGCAACCAAGGCCCCAGGTACGCCTGTGTTGTCTCACAATAACTGGGTAGGCAACGGCCTGCCAGAGGGCTCGTATATCGTTACCATGAACCTGTGGTGGGGTGAGAACGGAACTAGCTACAAGTTATATGAGGACGGGGTTTTGATTGATACGCAGAAGCTGACTTACAACGCACCTTGGGCGCAGTTTGCTCAGACGAAGATCACGGGCAAAGCCAATGGCACGTATACGTACGTGGCTGAGCTGACCAACGACAAGGGAACAACGCGGAGTCAGACGTTGACTGTTCGGGTTACCAACGCTACGCCAGGCAAAGCGGTTCTCTCTCAGGATAACTGGGATGGCGATGGAAAGTATAAGGTGACCATGAACCTGTGGTGGGGGACCAACGCCACAGAGTATCGTCTCTATGAAAATGATAAGTTGATCGATACGCAAGAACTCCGTTCGGCTACACCTAATGCGCAAAGTGCTGTGACTACACTGTCCGGGAAAGCATCGGGCACGTATACGTATCGGGCAGAGTTAATTAACGCAGCCGGAGTGACCAGCACAGACACGATTAAGGTAAAAGTGAAGTAAGTTTATCCCTCATTGAAATTGAATTAAAATTGATTAAATTAATGAAGGAATTTTTTTATGCATAAACAGCCTCCATCC
The DNA here is from genome assembly GCF_984798905.1 of Paenibacillus sp. SRL342. NCBI lineage: Bacteria > Bacillati > Bacillota > Bacilli > Caryophanales > Paenibacillaceae > Paenibacillus > Paenibacillus sp. SRL342. The sequence goes on along the minus strand of NZ_OZ481790.1, from coordinate 5,630,904 downwards.
TGATTTGCAGGATGGAGGCTGTTTTGTTTTTTTTATAAATGAATTGTATGACTAACCGATCATTCTATTTTTGCTGGCCTGAATCCCTGCGATTAGCAAAGCGATGGCCAGAATGACCTGTATTAGCAACGGCAGGGTCCATCCTTTTGTCCAGTCATGAAGCATGCCGAACAGTAGAGGTCCTACTGCCGCAAGCATATATCCGAAGGACTGGGCCATACCGGACAGGCTGGCAGCTTGTCTGGCATCTTTTGTGCGAAGGACGAAGAACATGGTTACCATGCCAAATGAAGCTCCAGCACCTATTCCTGCCAACGTGACACCAATGGTAACGAGCGAAGCGATGCCACTTAACAATAAAGCATACCCGACAATCAAAGAAGAGCACGTAATCGCGGTTAGAACACGCTGATCTCGCGTTCGGCCGGCGAGGATTGGAACGATAAAGGTAGCCGGTACACTAACCATCTGCATTAGGGAGAGCATCCACCCTGCTGAGGTGGGACTGAATCCTTGCTCAGCGAGAATCTCGGGAAGCCAGGTAATCGTTGTATAGAATATTAGAGATTGCAGACCCATAAATAAAGTAATGAACCAGGCAAGGGAAGAGGTCCGTAGACGTACAGGCGTCCCTTCACTCTGTGTGGCTATGAATAACATTCGCTGACGTCCTGCGGCGATCTGGGGGAGCCACAAGAGAAGCGCCAATATGGACAACAAGGCCCACATGCCTAACGAAGCACGCCAACCCATAGATGTGGCTCCTGCTACGGGTACACTCACACCTGAGGCGATGGCGCCAAATATGTTCATGGATACAGAGTATAATCCGGTGACGATACCTACTCGCAATGGGAAATCGCGTTTGATCAAACTTGGCAAAAGCACGTTGCTTAATGCAATGCCGCACCCCAAAATTGCGGTTCCAGCATATAAGGAGAGAACGGAAGGCAACAAGCGTAGGGCCACCCCAATGGTTACAATCATGACAGCCAATAGCAGAGCAGATTCGAGTCCTAACCGTTTGGCAAGACGTGGAGCAAAAGGGGAGACTGCTGCAAAGGCGAGCAAAGGAAGTGAGGTCAGAAGCCCGACCATTGTATGGCCGATACCTGTATCTGAGCGGATCATCTCCACTACAGGTCCGGTTGCTGTAATCGGTGACCTCATGGTAGCGGCGATGACGATAATGCCTGCTAACAACAGGCCGAATCTTTTGGATGTTGAAGAATGTTCTTCCTCGGTATGGATAGATGAGTGTTGCTGTATTGATGATGACATTGATAAAATCTCCTGTGTCCTAAGAAGTTAATATGTATGGATTGTTACATAATCCACTCCGTAAGCATAACATTCTATGTCAATATTGAGCAATGAAATGAAAAAACACCCAATGGACCGTGGGTGCCTTGACTAACCTGTGAACTCTAACGAATCCACGAGGTCTTATAATGGGTAAAACCGCTATTTTCAGATTCTAACGAACCTCAGCGACGTTAATCAGGCTATGAAGTGCAAATAAGTGAGTTAATACCCCAGAATGGTGAAATAAGCTCACTAAGATTCGTTAAAATTCCATGATGCTGAATTTGGAGCAAATAAAGTGTCCTATGTTCGTTAGAACATCGATACTGACACCTGTTGCTTATAGAGTGATCAAATGCGGGCCCTCCAATGCAGTGACATAGAGCACGTAACGAAGCGAATGCTCCGACGAACCATTGGGGTTCTCATCCCCAGAACGCAAAAAAAACTTCCCAAAGGAAGTTTTCTTTTAATACGTCCCAGGAGGGATACTCTCCTTGCAGTCGAGACTGCGAAGTGGTGCTAACGAAGCGAATGCTCCGACGAACCATTGGGGTTCTCATCCCCAGAACGCAAAAAAAGCTTCCCGAAGGAAGCTTCTTTTTAATACGTCCCAGGAGGGATTCGAACCCCCGACCGACGCCTTAGAAGGGCGTTGCTCTATCCAGCTGAGCTACTGAGACATGATTTTTTCAAGCAAAATTGATTTTATCATATGCATACAGGAATATCAAGCATTTTATTTTAAACTGTTTTTCGTATATGATATTTGGCGGCAGTAACGTTTTTTTCATTATATTTAAGGTTATGTTAGAATATCAGGAGAACTCAAAAAAATAGATCAACAATCGTTTTAATATATATCTATTTAGGTTGATGCCAACTGGAGATTCAGGATATAGAGGAGGTGCTCCCATTAAGGAATCCACGACCCCGGAAACCGAGCATAACAACAATATTGTGCTGTTTCCTAAGACGCTGGACTATTACCAGATTCAATTGACAGTTATGCTTGAAAATGAACGGTATGGTGAAGCGATGAAATTGCTTCACTTTTTGCTGCAATGTCAGGGACAGGAAGAGCGCCACTACGATGAATGGCGGGCCCTGCTCGAATGGCTTCAGGCTGCGTTTCCTCAATATGAAGAAACCTCGCCTGCCGTTCTTGAAGAACGAGAAGAGGAAGAAGAGATTAGTGAGGAGGACATGGCACGACAGCATGCCCGAATGAAGCTTGAACAGGATGATGGCTATGCAGATAAGATGCTTCGCACAGTCATGGAAGAGCCGCTGTCTGAACAGACAATGCTGGCTTTGGAGCAGCTGGCCTATCTTGATCTGCCGAAGATTGATGAGGCACTTACGAGTTGGTTAAAAGAGAAGTCACTTCACCCTTTGCTTCAATTTCGGGTGCTGCAAACCTTGCGTCGCCGAGGCGTTCAAGGTATGATCCTGTTTACGAGAGGCGAAGAGCAGGTTGAAGTCGAGATTGATACCGTGCCTCTTAAACCAGAGGAATTCCCGCTCCAGATCGTTCAGATTTTGGAACGAGTGGCAGATCAGACGGAGGTTCATGAACCTACGCTCTTTTATTTTGCTCAGGAGTTATGGATACAATATGTCATGGCCGTGTATGGAACTCGTGATTATGTATCCATGTTGGAAGAAAATGATTCCATGACAGATATATGGGCAGCAGCTCTACATATGACCGTTGCAGACAGTCTGGGTGGCTCGCATGATGAGGAAAATACTCGCTCAATGTATGCTGTGACAGGGGCAATGCGCTTTCGGCTGGAGCAGGCTTATCGTTCCATGAAGCAGTTTGTATCTGCCGGATTGGATGGCTAATAGAGGCCGGAAACGTTTTCCTTAAACCGTATCAAGGGATTCCCCTTGAAAAAGAATCTAATCTTGTTTATACTAAAATGGTTATTTTGTACGTGATTGTCTACGTGAACATGTGAATTTTGGAGGGGAAAGTATACAATGAAAGCAACTTGGGAAAAGATAGAGAAGAACCTTGGGGTTCTTGAGGTTGAAGTGGATGCAGATCGTGTAACTGTAGCACTCGACAAAGCTTTTAATAAAGTGGTTAAACAAGCAAACGTACCTGGATTCCGTAAAGGTAAAGTACCACGTTCCATCTTCGAAGCACGTTTTGGTGTAGAGAGCCTTTATCAAGAAGCAATCGACATTTTGCTTCCTGAAGCTTATACAGAAGCAATCGACCAAACGGATATCTTCCCGGTTGATCGTCCTGACGTAGATGTTGAACAATTCGCTAAAGGACAAACTTTCAAGTTCAAAGCAAAAGTAACTGTGAAACCTGAAGTTACTCTTGGTGAGTACAAAGGAATCGAAGTTGCTGTAGCAAAAGGTGAAGTAACTGAAGCAGAAGTGACTGAAGAACTTGAGCGTCTTCAACAACGTCACGCTGAACTCGTTGTAATCGATGAAGGTTCCGCTGCTAACGGCGACGTTGCAGTAATCGACTTCGATGGTTCCGTTGATGGTGTACCTTTCGAAGGTGGACAAGCTGAGCGTTATTCCCTGGAACTGGGTTCCAACACATTCATTCCTGGATTTGAAGAACAAGTTGTGGGTCTGTCCACAGGTGACTTCAAAGACGTAGAAGTGACTTTCCCAGAGAGCTACCATGCAGCAGAACTTGCTGGCAAACAAGCGGTATTTAAAGTGAAAATTCACGAAATCAAACGCAAACAGCTTCCTGCATTGGATGATGAGTTTGCTAAAGATGTTAGCGAATTCGACACTCTTGAAGAGTACAAAGCTGACCTGAAAACACAATTGGAATCCCGTAAAGCTGACGAAGCCAAAGCTGCACAAGAAAATGCAGTTGTAGAAAAAGTGGCTGAGAACGCTGAAGTGGACATTCCTGCTGCAATGGTTGAGAGCGAAGTACAAAACATGATGCGCGATTTCGATAACCGTTTGCGTAACCAAGGTATGAACCTTGAAATGTTCCTGAGCTTCTCTGGCCAGACTCAAGCTGACCTGAGAGGACAAATGCAAGAAGATGCTTCCAAACGTGTTCGCAACAACCTGGTGCTTGAAGCTGTAGGTAAAGCGGAAAACATTGAAGTATCTGACGAAGAAGTGAATCAAGAACTCGAGAAAATGGCTGAATCTTACAAGCGTCCTGCTGATGAGATCCGTGGCATCCTCGAAGGTAATGGTTCCCTGGACAGCCTTCGCGATGAAGTTAAACTGCGTAAAACGATTGACGTTCTTGTTGAGAACAGCACAGTTGTTGAACCGGTTGAAGCTCCAGCTGAAGAAGTTGTTGCAGAAGCTGACGAAAAATAAGACAAGCTGTTATCAACTTGTCAGTTGAATAAACGATAAGGCACGTGAATTATTGCGTGCCTTATTTTTAAATTATGACATCCATTTTATAGAAAATGAAGTAATTATATGGATGAACACTAATTTTATTGATCCCTGTACACTTTTTACATACCTATGTACTTCATGCAAATAAAAAAAGGCAATACGGCATAGGATGGCTTCAATTTGCACATACATAGAAAACATGGTTAAATATGATCAGGCTAAAAAAGTAAACAAACGGATGTCTGACCCTTCTTGTGAAAAATGACATTGTCACAGGAAAGTGTTAGAATGAATTTGGGTTTGCTTTACAGGTGGCCTATGTCTAATTACATGTAGAAAAGAGGTTGGTCTCATGAGTCTGGTGCCAATGGTTATAGAACAAACCAATCGAGGCGAGCGGTCTTACGATATATATTCACGTTTGCTGAAAGATCGCATTATCTTTCTAACCAGTGCGATTGATGACGATGTAGCCAATCTTGTCATAGCACAGCTTTTGTTTTTGGCAGCCGACGATCCTGAGAAGGATATCAGCTTGTACATTAACTCACCTGGTGGTTCTGTCACCGCAGGGATGGGTATATACGATACGATGCAATTTATCAAGCCGGATGTATCTACCATTTGCGTTGGGATGGCAGCAAGCATGGGCTCGTTATTGCTGACAGCCGGTGCACCTGGCAAGAGATATGCGCTGACAAATAGCGAAGTAATGATTCATCAGCCGCTTGGCGGCATTCAAGGACAGGCTGCGGATATTAAGATACACGCAGAATGGATTATTAAAACACGTCAGAAACTGAATCAAATATACGTCGATCGTACGGGTCAGTCTCTTGAGAAAATTGAGCGGGATACAGACCGTGACTTCTTCATGAGCGCTGAAGAGGCTAAGACGTACGGCATTATTGACCAGGTGCTCAGTAGACCGATCAATTCCTAAAGGGGTGGTTTCATGTTTAAATTTAACGATGAGAAAGGGCAACTGAAATGCTCTTTTTGCGGTAAATCTCAGGAGCAGGTGCGTAAGCTGGTCGCTGGACCAGGCGTGTACATTTGTGATGAATGTATCGAACTTTGCACCGAAATCGTTGAGGAAGAACTCGGTCATGACGAAGAAGTAGACCTCAAAGATATTCCAAAACCAAAAGAAATTCGTAATATCCTGGATCAATATGTTATTGGACAGGAACAAGCGAAGAAGTCATTGTCTGTTGCGGTGTATAATCACTACAAACGGATCAACACACAAAGCAAAATTGAAGACGTTGAATTGTCAAAGAGTAACATTTTGCTGTTAGGACCAACAGGTTCTGGTAAAACGTTGCTTGCGCAAACGATGGCAAAAATTTTGAATGTTCCTTTTGCTATTGCGGATGCTACGTCATTAACAGAAGCGGGTTATGTAGGTGAGGATGTAGAGAACATCCTGCTCAAACTGATTCAAGCTGCTGATTATGATGTGGAAAAAGCAGAGCGTGGCATTATTTATATCGATGAGATTGATAAAGTAGCGCGTAAATCCGAAAACCCATCCATTACTCGTGATGTGTCGGGCGAAGGTGTGCAACAGGCTCTCTTGAAAATTCTTGAAGGAACTGTGGCTTCTGTACCACCGCAAGGTGGTCGTAAACACCCTCATCAAGAATTCATTCAGATCGATACAACGAACATCCTGTTCATTTGCGGCGGTGCCTTTGATGGTCTGGAGCAAATGATCAAACGCCGGATCGGTAAAAAAGTCATCGGCTTTAATACCGTTTCTGAGCAAAAAGATCTGAAACCAGGTGAATACCTGGGTATGGTATTGCCGGAAGATTTGCTGAAATTTGGTCTGATTCCGGAATTTGTAGGCCGTCTGCCAGTCATCTCCACTTTGGAGCCATTGGATGAAGATACGTTGGTACGGATTCTTTCCGAACCAAAAAACGCGCTTACCAAACAGTACCAAAAACTGCTTGAGCTGGATAATGTGAATCTGGTATTTGAACCAGCTGCATTGCTTGCGATTGCAAAAGAAGCAATTAAACGTAACACAGGTGCACGTGGATTACGTGCCATCATTGAAGGTATCATGCTTGAAATCATGTATGAAGTGCCTTCACGTGATGATGTTACGAACTGTGTCATTACCGAAGAAGTTGTTGAGAAAAGAGTCGTGCCTGAACTAAGCCAATCGAAGGACGATAAGCAGGAAGAGAGCGCCTAATAAAGGCCTGAATCCCGTTGAACTCTGAAATATAGACTTGTCAGTTCTCCACTTTGGCAGAAGGCGAATTCATGTCTCTGTCAGGGTGGAGCTTTGACGTTGTGGGGAGAGAAATCACTCATGTATTTAAGACAGGATACACGTCCCGTGAAAGTGGGAAACGTAACGATCGGTGGCAGTAACGAAGTCATTATCCAAAGTATGTGTACAACCAAAACGGCAGACGTTGAAGCAACGGTTGCAGAGATTCTGCGACTGGAAGAAGCGGGTTGTCAAGTGGTACGTGTAACGGTGAATAATGAGGAAGCTGCCGCAGCCATCAAGGAAATCAAGAAACGCATTCATATACCGCTCGTAGCGGACATTCATTTCAACTATAAGCTGGCTTTGCTTGCGATTGAGAACGGCATCGATAAAGTTCGGATTAATCCAGGTAACATCGGTAAACGTGCGAAAGTGGAAGAAGTGGTTAAGGCTTGTAAAGACCGTGGTATTCCGATTCGGATTGGAGTAAATGCGGGGTCTTTGGAAAACCATCTCCTTGAGAAGTATGGGTATCCTACGGCAGATGCTATGGTAGAAAGTGCATTGTATCACATTGGTATTTTGGAAGAGCTTGATTTCCATGATATCATCGTGTCACTCAAAGCATCGGATGTGCCGATGGCGATTGAGGCATATACCAAAGCAGCTCAAATCATTCCGTATCCGTTGCATCTCGGGATTACCGAAGCAGGTACACTGTTCTCCGGTACGATCAAAAGCTCCGCAGGTATGGGAGCCTTATTGTCCATGGGTATTGGTTCTACGATGCGGATCTCACTGAGTGCGGACCCGGTAGAAGAAATTAAGGTCGCTCGTGATCTGCTCAAAACATTTGGACTCATTACAAATGCAGCTACATTGATCTCCTGCCCAACGTGTGGACGATTGGATATCGACCTGTTCTCCATTGCCAACGAAGTGGAAGAGTATATCTCCAAACTGAAGGTGCCGATTAAAGTATCGGTGTTGGGTTGTGCGGTTAATGGTCCAGGTGAGGCCAAAGAAGCGGATATCGGCATAGCCGGTGCTCGTGGAGAAGGTCTCTTGTTCCGTCACGGCAAGATGATTCGTAAAGTACCTGAAGAAATCATGGTTGAGGAATTAAAAAAAGAGATCGACAAAATCGTCGAAGCCTACGAAGAGACAGGGGTTATTCCTGGTCGTTCGCACTGATTGATTCATATCTTGTTACAACAAAAGCTCGCCAGCGATGGCGGGCTTTTTATTTTCTCGCATACAAATTCTGCATCGCCCGTTTACGTCGCGTTGAAAAGGCTATACTACCAAGTATTAGCATGATCTCATATGAGAATAGCGACAAAATAGGAGGATGTGAAGACATGGAATTTGGTATGGTCATCATGTTGATTCAGTTATTTTTTGGAGTGGTGATTGGTTTGTATTTCTGGAACCTGCTGCGTGGCCAGAAAACGAACCGCAGTGCCGTTGAGCGTGAATCTCGCAAGGAACTGGAGAAGCTGCGCAAGCTGCGTTCAATCTCACTCACCAAGCCGCTGTCGGAGAAGACGCGTCCAGCTACCATTAACGATATTGTTGGGCAAAAAGATGGGTTGCGTGCCCTTAAAGCTGCATTATGCAGTGCGAATCCGCAACATGTTATCATTTATGGCCCACCCGGAGTCGGGAAGACAGCTGCCGCAAGGGTTGTGTTGGAAGAGGCCAAGAAGAATCCATCTTCTCCTTTCAAGCCAGATGCGAAATTCACGGAGCTGGATGCAACAACAGCCCGTTTTGATGAACGTGGTATAGCGGACCCCTTAATTGGTTCGGTTCATGATCCGATATATCAGGGAGCAGGAGCTATGGGCGTTGCTGGTATTCCCCAACCCAAACCGGGCGCTGTGACAAAAGCGCATGGGGGAATGCTTTTTATTGATGAAATTGGTGAATTACATTCGATTCAGATGAATAAGCTGTTGAAAGTATTGGAGGATCGCAAGGTGTTTTTGGAGAGTGCGTACTATAACTCGGAAGACACGCATACTCCTGCTTATATCCACGATATTTTTCAAAATGGCCTTCCGGCCGATTTCCGCCTTGTTGGAGCAACGACTCGTTCGCCTCATGAACTGCCACCAGCTTTGCGTTCACGCTGCATGGAAGTTTATTTCCGTCCTTTGTTGCCTGAGGAGATTGGGCGAATTGCAGAGGATGCTGTTCAGAAAATAGGGTTCAGTCCATGTCCGGATGCCGTTGATGTGGTCAAGCGATATGCAACCAACGGACGCGAAGCGGTTAATATCATCCAGCTGGCTGCTGGACTTGCGCTGACAGAGAAGCGTGAGACGCTTCAGGCGTCTGATGTGGAGTGGGTGGCGGGTAGCAGCCAGATTCAGCCACGGCCTGATCGGAAGGTCCCTACACAGCCGCAGGTGGGGTTTGTTAACGGCTTGGCGGTATACGGACCGAATATGGGAACCATTTTGGAGATCGAAGTGTCTGCTGTTCCGGCTCTTAAAGATCAAGGCCGAATCAACATTACAGGCGTTGTGGATGAAGAAGAGATTGGAGGCGGTTCGCGTACACTCCGGCGAAAAAGTATGGCAAAAGGCTCGGTTGAAAATGTGTTAACCGTATTAAAAGCCATGGGGATTCGTCCGAATGATTACGATTTACACGTGAATTTCCCAGGTGGGACACCTATTGATGGTCCATCCGCCGGGATTGCCATGGCGACTGCCATTACATCAGCGATTCAGGGACGCCCTGTGGATCATGAGACAGCGATGACTGGCGAGGTCAGTATTCATGGTCGGGTTAAGCCTATTGGTGGCGTGCTGGCCAAGGTGGAGGCTGCCTTTCAGGCAGGAGCGAAGACCGTTATTATTCCCGCGGAGAACTGGCAGTCCATTTTTGAGAATCTGGATGGCTTGCGCGTTATCCCGGTAGATACCGTAGAGGATGTATTCCGTGAAGTGTTCGCCTGGGTTCCAGAATCACAACAGATGGAACAAACGAAGCTTGCAGAGGAGACAGTTGCACCTGCACCGGAGATTTTTCCGCCGGCATCCGCTTCCTATTTGCGTGCGGACGTGCCTCGCCCAGGACAGGTTACAGATTCGGGAAGCTGCTAAGCGCTTCCCTTCATTGGTTTTTTATGTGAACATTTGATAGAATAATGAATGACTACAACCTGAGAGCCATTGGAGGTGCGAAAGCGATGGGACCGAGCAAAGCGAAAGGTCGTCGTTTTCCTTTACTGCCTTTAAGAGGACTTCTCGTCTACCCGAGTATGGTACTGCATCTCGATGTGGGCCGGGAGAAATCGGTCAAGGCTTTAGAAAAAGCGATGGTAGAAGAACATCTGATTCTCCTATGTTCCCAAGCCGAAGTAAATATTGAAGAACCAACACAAGAGGACATTTTCAGAATCGGAACCGTGGCCAAGGTCAGACAGATGCTGAAGCTTCCGAACGGTACGATTCGTGTACTCGTTGAAGGCTTGGAACGGGCTGAAATTATTGAATATACGGACAACGAGGAATATTATGAAGTACTGGCTAAAGAGCTGCCTGAAGAGGAGAATACCCATCCGGAGACGGATGCCTTGATGCGTACCGTTCTGAATCAGTTCGAGAATTATATTAATCTGTCCAAAAAAGTGACACCAGAGACACTCGCAGCGGTGTCTGACATCGAAGAACCAGGGCGTCTGGCCGATGTCATCACGAGTCACCTGTCCTTGAAGATCAAGGATAAACAGGAAATTCTGGAGACCATCGATGTTCGGGAACGTCTGGAGAAATTACTGGATATCCTGAACAATGAGCGCGAAGTGCTGGAGCTTGAACGCAAGATCAGCCAACGTGTGAAGAAACAGATGGAGAAAACGCAAAAGGAATATTACTTGCGCGAGCAGATGAAAGCGATCCAGAAAGAACTGGGTGAAAAAGAAGGCCGTGCGGGTGAGGTTGAGGAACTTCGCACACAGATGGAAGAACTCGGCTTGCCGGACAAGGTGAAAGAAAAGGTCGAGAAAGAAATTGATCGACTGGAGAAAATGCCTGCAAGTTCAGCTGAGGGCGGAGTCATTCGCAACTACGTGGATTGGTTGCTTGGCCTTCCTTGGAGTCAGATGACAGCGGATGATCTGGATATCCAAAAAGCCGAAGATGTGCTGAATGCAGATCATTACGGATTGGAAAAGCCCAAAGAGCGTGTGCTTGAATATCTGGCTGTCCAGAAACTCGTCAAGAAGCTCAAAGGGCCCATTCTCTGTCTGGTTGGACCTCCAGGGGTCGGTAAAACATCACTTGCTCGTTCGATCGCGAGATCGCTGGGTCGGGAGTTTGTAAGAATATCTCTTGGCGGCGTGCGGGATGAAGCTGAGATTCGTGGTCACCGACGCACCTATGTAGGGGCCATGCCTGGGCGTATCATCCAGGGGATGAAAACGGCAGGTTCTCTGAATCCGGTATTCCTGCTGGACGAGATTGATAAGATGGCTTCAGACTTCCGCGGAGATCCTTCCGCAGCGTTACTTGAGGTACTTGATCCGGAACAGAATAATACGTTTAGTGATCATTTTGTAGAATTGCCGTTTGACTTATCCAACGTTATGTTTATAACAACTGCCAACACGGTACACAATATTCCGCGTCCATTGCTGGATCGGATGGAAATGCTCAACATCCCTGGTTACACGGAGCTGGAGAAGCTGCAAATTGCGAAAAACTATTTGTTGCCCAAACAGAAGCAGGACCATGGTCTGGAAGAAGAGCAATTGGAAATACCGGATGACGCGTTGTTGCGTGTAATTCGTGAATATACACGGGAGTCAGGTGTGCGTAATCTGGAACAGCAGATGGCTTCGTTGTGCCGGAAAGCTGCCAAGAACGTCGTATCTGGTGTGGAAGGTCAGATTAACATCTCATCAGATAAGATCAAAGACTACCTTGGACCTGGCAAATTCCGTTATGGTATGGCCGAACTGGAAGATCAGATTGGTACTGTAACGGGTCTGGCGTGGACTGAAGTGGGTGGAGATACCCTTATCATTGAAGTGACTGTTGTGCCTGGAACAGGTAAATTGACTCTCACAGGTAAACTGGGGGATGTCATGAAGGAATCGGCACAAGCCGCATTCAGTTACACCCGTTCCAAAGCTACACAGCTTGGAATTTCGCCTGACTTCCATGAGAAGAACGATATTCATATTCACGTTCCGGAAGGAGCGATTCCGAAGGATGGTCCATCTGCCGGGATTACGATGGCAACAGCGTTAATCTCAGCCTTAACAAACAAACATGTGTCCAAGGATATCGCGATGACTGGTGAAATAACACTGCGTGGACGTGTACTGCCGATTGGTGGTCTGAAAGAGAAATCACTGGCAGCCCATCGTGCCGGTTATAAAAAAATATTATTGCCTAAGGATAACGAACGGGACCTGCGTGACATTCCAGACAGCATCAAGGAAGATGTGGAGTTTGTACCTGTAGCCCATATGGATCAGGTATTGCAGCATGCACTTGTGGAGCAGACAGGCATTAACCTGTAATCCACACATCCGAAAGGTTCGTATGAAGAGTAGACCGTTCTGCGGAGGCTTCGGCGTCCGCTGGAACGGTTTTTTTGGTATGATAGAACAATCCATGGCATAATACCTTCAACAGGTGATGCATAGCATAGGCGTTCAAGAGAGGAAAGATACAAATATGAAAGTAAATCAATCTGAATTTATTATCAGTGCCGTTCGGCCTGAACAATACCCCGATGACGGTCTGCCAGAGATTGCTTTGGCGGGACGCTCCAATGTGGGGAAATCTTCCCTGATCAACCGTTTGATCAATCGTAAAAATTTGGCTCGGACGAGCTCAACACCGGGTAAGACACAGCAACTCAACTATTATAAAATTAATCAGGATCTCTACTTCGTCGATTTTCCGGGATATGGCTACGCTAAAGTTTCCAAAGAGCAACGCTTTGCCTGGGGTAAAATGATGGAGAAATACTTGTTGGGACGCGAAGAATTGAAACTGGTTATGCAGATGGTGGATATGAGACATGAACCGTCCAAAGAGGACAAGATGATGAACGAATGGCTTCGTCATAATGGACTGCCTTTGGTTGTTGTAGCAACCAAGATGGACAAGATTCCAAAAACACGCAGAGCCAAATATATCAAAGTCATTAAGGAATCACTGGGTCTTCGTTCAGGGGATTTGTTTGTGCCGTTTTCATCCGAAGAGGGATTGGGGAAAGAAGAGTTATGGGACATCATTACCCGCCATGCCCGCATAGATAAGTATGCACCAGTGCTGGATGCAGAGGGTGCTTCTGATGAGGAAGAAACCAACGGAATTAACGGATAACCGAGATAGTACACCGTTTTAGTGCAGGAAAGTGAGCATGCTAAGTGAATCTTTGATGAGATCCAGATTAATCCGGTTTTTTATGGGATTTCGTGAGAATTCATCATCTGGCTCTGGAGAAATATAACGTTAGGGTAGTGTATAATGAGCATAGGTGCATATTGCCAACAGTACCAAACATCCGGCTTAGCCGGCCTGAAGAATTTTGAGATGACTGCTACATGTGCAGGAAGACAAAACAATCGGGAAAGAATTGAGGGATTTGTATGGCTCAGCGGTTAGCCACAGAGTATGTTAAGGCCACTATGAAATTGTCAGAACCCCAGATGCATCAGTTTTTGCGCATGACAGAAGACGGCAGGCTTCATCATCGGGTTAAGGTGTTGGACAATGGTTGTCAGGAGGTCGTGCTGGGGGATGTAAGTGGAGAAGAAGTGCATTTCCCTTTTGACCGCATAGAAGGGTTCTATATCTGTGAGTTATCTTGCCGCCTGGTGAATCTGCATCTGACCAACGTTGTCCGGAAGCTCTTTGTGACTTTTAAGGGTGACGGGGTCGTTCATCGGATCTATAAAGGGTTCACCATGACGTATGTTTATGCTCAAGGCACTGTCCACAAAATTGTGGAGAAGACCGGGGAGAACACCCGAGTGATCTATGAATACAAAAATACGTTGCTTGAATTGCAACATCTGTTCCAGGCCAGAGATGTAGAACGCGAAATCAACCGTGTGTATGCCGAGATCGATTCACTGCTGGACACTAGAAAAGATGCGACTGCTGATCAGCTCCATCAGATTGATGAGACCCTTGCTCGTCATCAAAAACGGTTGTTTGAGCTTGAAGCCTATTAGCTTAAAATTGTATGTTTATAAACGTATGTGTATATAATGAATTCCCTTGTATCTTCCGGGCAGTGGCACTCGCCAATGTGGAGGTTTCAGGGGGATTTTTTGATGTGAGATCAAATATTCCGAATTGAACATATTTATTTTACAATCTTCTGGAAAAGGGTTGATTTCACTCTGATTCAATGTTATTTTTAATCTCGTTGAAAACAATATAGGAACCAGGATTCACTCAGGACATTATATGTTGCGAGAGATTTTTCCCTCGGGAAGTGAATGACGTAGGTCCTAGCGGATGAAATTTTTTCAAACATTTTATTCCTAGGAAGGGGGAACCGAAGGATGGAATATTCAACTTTCGGAAGACACGTTGCTGTTGATACTTGGGGTGTCGACTTTAATCTACTGAACAATGCAGAGTATCTGGAAGCCCAAATGGTTGAAGCAGCGGAGGCATGTGGCGCGACAGTAATGTCCGTGCAGTCCAAGCAGTTTGACCCACAGGGAGCAACCGTACTTGTACTATTGTCTGAGAGCCATCTCTCCATTCATACGTATCCTGAGAGAGGTTTTGCAGCGATTGATTGTTACACTTGTGGGGAGACCGTAGATCCACAGCTTGCTATTGACTACCTGGTATCCGTATTAAAGCCTGAAAAAACGTATGCAAAGAAGTTGGTACGTGGATTGGGCGAATTGCAAGTTGAAACACCAGAGATGAACAACCAGACGGAACGGGTTTAAATAAAAAGTATATTGCATACAATGTTCACATATCGGGATGGACACATAACCTCCCAAACTCTAATAGTCATGGAATAATTCCATGGCTATTTGTTTTAATATGCGTATCGTTATGAATATTCATAATCAACACTTTTTAACGCATAACGGTGAACTTTGGTGAGACACTACAATAAATGACAGTGCATATGATGATGAACATGGTGATTTCATAAACATTTCATAAAAATGACCCGGTCACGGCTATGATGTGTGATATAATTAACCATGTCAATCATAAATGGATAGACATATGCAGTAAGCACTTTGATTGGAAATTTATTAGGCAGGTGAACTTGCAATGCACATCGTTGTCGTTGGTTTGAATTATCGCACGGCGCCTGTAGAGGTTAGGGAACGATTCACATTTGCAGAAAAGGACTTGTCTGAAGCGCTGCAGCAGCTCAAGCTGACCAAGAGTGTATTGGAAGGTGTAATCGTAGCCACATGTAACCGTACCGAGTTGTATGTTGTGGTGGACCGTCTTCACATGTGTGGTTATTTTATTCGAACATTCATGGAACAATGGTTTAATGTACCACGGGAAGAATTTACGCAACACTTATATATATATGAAGATGATCAAGCCATGCGCCATTTGTTCCGTGTCATCTGCGGACTAGATTCCATGGTCATTGGTGAGACTCAGATTCTTGGACAGGTGAAACAGGCTTTTCTTAAAGCGCAGGAAGAAAAATCAACAGGTACCTGGTTTAATAAGTTATTTAAACAGGCCGTTACGCTGGGTAAACGGGCACATTCGGAGACTTCCATCGGGGAGAGCGCCGTATCTGTCAGTTATGCTGCTGTTGAACTCGGTAAGAGGATTTTTGGCATGTTCACAGA
This sequence comes from Paenibacillus sp. SRL342, assembly GCF_984798905.1. Lineage (NCBI taxonomy): Bacteria > Bacillati > Bacillota > Bacilli > Caryophanales > Paenibacillaceae > Paenibacillus > Paenibacillus sp. SRL342. The sequence goes on along the minus strand of NZ_OZ481790.1, from coordinate 5,615,176 downwards.
CAAGAAGGTGCTCATTTTGGGTGCTGGCAAGATGAGTGAACTAACCGTGAAACATCTCTATGCCAACGGGGCATCCGAGGTCATCGTGGCGAATCGTACGCTCGCAAGAGCTGAAGAATTGGCAGCCAAGTTCCGGGGTACACCTTGTACGATGGAACAGGCACTAGATCGACTTAATGAAGTTGATATTGTGATTAGTTCCACTGGAGCTGAACGTTATGTCATGGATGCAGCAGTGGTACGGGAGAGCATGAAGCGTCGTCAATCTCGCCCATTGTTCCTGATTGATATTGCGGTTCCACGCGATATTGACCCAGCGATTGGTGAATTATCCAACGTATTTCTCTATGACATTGATGATCTGGAAGGAATCGTGGAGAGCAACCTCGAGATGCGTAAGGTGGAAGCTGCCAAGATTGAGAGAATGATTGAGCTTGAGATGGAGGATTATTACCATTGGCTCAAAACGTTGGGTGTGCGTCCCGTTATTCGCGCTTTGCAGGAAAAAGGTGTTTCCATTCATGAAGAAACGATGGATAGCCTGTTTAATAAACTGCCTGAGCTCGATGAACATCAACGTAAAGTCATTCGTCGTTTGACCAAGAGTATTGTGAACCAAATGACGACAGATCCGATTAATCGGATTAAGGAAATGGCAGGCACGAAGCAAGGTGATGAAGCTCTGCGCATGTTTACTCAGATTTTCGCTCTGGAAGATTCAGTAGAGATGGCCGCTGAAAAAGTGAGTCAGAGTGATGCCACAGCTCTGGCGAAGCCAGCCGCTCACCTTAACGAAAACCGGCAAGACCCCGTGCCGGCTTATGCTCCGGCAGGCGTATAAGGCGGGTGGGCAGCTTGACCCTTGCTGAACAAGTTTATGAAGCTCTAATCTATATGTATGCCCTGAGCCTACTGTTCTATTTCTCGGACTGCATTCGACGCAATGCGGGGGCGAAGCGGACAGGCACAGGGTTTCTTGTCGTTGTTTGGGGATTGCAGGTAACGCATGTCATATTGCGCATGTGGACTGAAGGTCATTTCCCCATCTATACCACCTTTGATTTTTTGTTTATATTTTCATTCAGTATTGTGCTGATGTCTCTCGTCATGACTCGCATCCAGCGTTCTGAATTTGTCATTTTGTTGCTGAATGTTGTAGGTTTTTCCGTTACGGTATTAAACCGACTGTGGTTTACGGCCGGAGAGATATCACTGCATAACTGGCAAACGGTACATGGATTACTCATTATGCATATTACCTTGGCGAATCTTGGTTTTGCGGCGTTAACCGTTGCTACGGTATTTGCCTTGTTATATCTGTTCTTGCACCGTAAGTTGAAGAAAAAAAAGTGGAATGATACGATGCGACGGCTGCCAAGCCTGGAAGTGATCGGGAAGTATATGGATGGTGCTACGTTGATAGGAACACCGTTACTTGGTGTTTCTGTGATGCTTGCCGTATTATCCATTGTGGCGGAAAGACGCTGGATTCTACTCTTGGATCTCAAAGTTATTTCGACAGGTCTTGCTATAGCCATCTATGTAGGTTACTTCGTATCCAAGAGAAGGAAACAGTTCTCTACGATTATCATGGCAAGATGGACACTGATCGGGTACGGATTTGTCATTATAAGTTTTTTATCCAATGCGTATTCAGCGTTTCATCGTTGGACGGGAGAGTGAAGGGGATGGACCGTTACACGCCGATATTTGTGAATACTTCAGGCAAGAAGTGCTGCGTGGTTGGTGGTGGACGTGTTGCCGAACGTAAAATTAAGGGATTGCTGCATGCCGAGGCACAGATTACGGTCATTAGTCCGGAGCTTACTCCCGTATTAAAACAACTGCATCATGAATCCCGAATTCAATGGATAGACCGGTCCTACCGCAATGGAGATTTGCGGGGGGCCTTTCTCGTATATGCAGCGACTGACCATTCCGAGGTCAATTCAACTGTGGTTCGGGATGCGGAGGCTGCGGGCATATTGGTGAATAATGCAATGTCTTCGGAGCACAGCAGCTTTATTACGCCAAGCGTGGTAAGGCGTGGGAGATTAAGCATAGCAATATCCACAGCAGGAGCGGGACCGGCAGCAGCTGCGGAGATACGTGCCACACTCGAACGACAGTTCGGTGATGAATATGAGACGTACCTTGAGTTTTTGCACCAGATGAGGACTGAGGTGAAGTCACGCGTATCTTCTTCAAGTCTCAGAAGTACGTTGCTTCGGCAATTAACTGAAATGCACATATTAGAAGATATTCGTACAGGCCATTTTCGGTGGTGGACCGAAGAAGAAATCGGGGACTGGATATCCCATAATCAGGAGGAAGTGTAGATATGCGTACAATTAAAGTTGGAAGTAGACAGAGCGCGCTTGCGCTAACCCAGACAGGTCATGTCATTCAGGATTTACGCGATATTTGTGAGCGGGAAGGATTAGCTTTTGACTTTGAAGTACATAAGATTGTTACCAAGGGAGATCTCATTCTGGATGTAACGTTGTCAAAAGTGGGAGGCAAAGGTTTGTTTGTCAAAGAGATTGAACAGGCGATGCTTGATCGTACGATTGATATGGCTGTTCATAGTATGAAGGATATGCCTTCCGAGTTACCCGAAGGATTAATCAATGGTGCTATTCCCCGTCGTGCAGATCCACGGGATGCGCTGATCTCCAATGGTGGACTTACTCTGGATCAACTGCCAGAAGGAGCTAGAGTCGGAACAAGCAGTCTGCGCCGGTCGAGTCAATTAAAGGCCTATCGTCCAGATTTGCAATTGGAATCGATTCGCGGCAATATTGATTCCCGTCTGCGGAAGCTGGAGACCGAAGGATTCGATGCGATTATTCTGGCAGCTGCAGGATTGTACCGTATGGGATGGGAAGACCGGATCACAGAGTACTTGACGGAAACAGCTTGCCTTCCGGCAGTGGGTCAAGGCGCGCTTGGTATCGAATGTCGTGAAGACGATGAGGAACTGTTGCACTTGCTGCAGCTGTATAACGATCCCGAGACAGCATTTCCTGTACAGGCGGAACGCCGTTTTCTCAGTGTATTGAATGGGGGTTGCCAGGTTCCCATCGGTGCTCATGCGGTGTGGGTGCCTCAGCAAGATGCAGATTCCCTGAATGGTGAAAACACGTTACAATTAACAGGTATGGTCGGCACACCGGATGGTGGACTGATTCTTAAGGAAGCTATGATCGGCAAGGACCCGGTTCGTCTGGGAGAAGAAGTGGCTTGGAGATTGATCGAACGGGGAGCAGAGCAGATACTGGCAGAAGTTAGGGGATGAAGACATGGTGGGAAAGGTCTTTTTGGTAGGGGCAGGTCCTGGGGATGCAAAGCTGATTACGGTAAAAGGGTGGGAATCCATCGGTAAAGCCGATGCTGTAGTCTATGATCGTTTGGCAAGTCCGAGATTGTTGAAACAAATGAAACCCGGCGCAGTCAAGATTTACGTGGGCAAGCGCCCGGATCGGCATACGATGAAACAGGAAGAGATCAATCAACTGTTGGTGGATCTGGCGCTTGAGGGCAAGGTTGTGGTTCGGCTTAAGGGCGGCGATCCAACTATCTTTGGACGCGTGGGCGAAGAGGCGGGTTTGCTGCACAAAAACGGGATTCCGTTTGAGATTGTACCTGGGGTTACCGCTGCTATAAGTGTACCTGCTTATGCCGGAATTCCCGTCACTCACCGTGACTATGCATCTTCCATCTCTATTATTACGGGGCATGAGAGTCCGGACAAGCTTGATCGCAGTATTCATTGGGATAAAGTGACGAATGCAACGGGCACACTTGTATTTATGATGGGGGTTGCCAAAATTGGATATATCAGCGAACAATTGATTCGTCATGGTCGTCCAGCGCAAACACCGGTAGCTCTGATTCGTTGGGGAACACGAGCGGAACAGGATACCCTTATAGGCACCCTTGAAGATATAGAAGCGAAAGTGATCGCAGCCAATTTCCAACCACCAGCTGTTATTGTGGTGGGAGATGTCGTCAATCAGCGGGAACAGTTGAAATGGGCAGAAGCGCTGCCGCTGTTTGGCAAACGAATTCTGGTAACCCGTGCTCGCAGTCAGGCGAGTGAACTGGTGAATCGCATTGAGGAACTCGGCGGCGAACCGTATGAGTTTCCGGTCATTGAGACGGTCATGCCGTCCAGTGAATCTGCGCAGCAAAGTGTCAAAGACGCCTTCAGTGCTTTAAATACCTATGACTGGGTGTTTTTCACAAGTGTGAACGGCGTGGAGTTTTTCTTCCGCCATCTGGAACAGGAAGGCAAGGACATTCGCTCGATTCATCAAGCGAGAATTGCAGCCGTAGGACCTTCCACAGCAGATGCCTTGCGCAAACATGGGATCGTTGCAGAGGTTGTCAAAGGTCCTTTCCAGGCCGAAGGCATGCTTGAGACTTTTGAAAGTGAACTGAAGGAAGGTCAGAGAGTACTGCTTCCGCACGGTGATCTTGCACGTACGTGGTTGCGGGACCAGTTGAGAGAACGAGGACTTCAGGTCACCGAAGCCATCATCTACGATACGATCCTCGCTGGTGAGGATGATGACGAATTGCTTAAGTTGCTTGAAGAAGGTGGTATTCATGCGGTGACCTTTACAAGCTCATCGACGGTTACCAACTTCATGAGTATGTTGAAACGTATGGGGTTGCAAGATCCATTGCCTTTATTGAAAGATGTGGAGGTTGCGTGTATCGGACCTGTTACAGCGAAGACGGCAGAAGCCGCTGGACTAAAGGTTACACTGATGGCAGAGGAAGCAACGATGGATAGCTTGATCACAATTCTATGCGACTGGAAACGGACAGGCACCAAAGAAGGCGCTCTTCGAAATTAATACACATGTAATCATGTCAACATATGAAGCGTGCTGAATTCGATAGGATACCAGCGCGCTTCCCTTTTTGCTCTATTTAACTTTTTTCAAGGAGGTTTTACTCGTATGAGTTTTCCAATTGTACGGCATCGCCGTTTACGCCAATCCACAGGTATTCGTAATATGGTCAGAGAGACCCATCTAACCGTGGATGACTTTATTCAACCGATCTATGTGACGTATGGAGAAAATGTAAAATCCGAAATTAAATCCATGCCTGGCGTGTTCCGCTTCTCGCTGGATCGGCTTCAGGAGGAAGTAACGGAAATTGCCGAGCTGGGAATTCCAGCCGTGTTATTGTTCGGTATTCCGGAGACGAAGGACAGTGTGGGTTCATCTGGCTTCGCTGAAGATGGCATTGTGCAGGAAGCGACAAGATTGATCAAATCCTGGTACCCGGAACTGCTGGTTGTTGCGGATACTTGTCTGTGTGAATTCACGGATCACGGTCACTGCGGTATGGTACACACCGTGGAGATTGACGGCCACATCTGCGGAGATGTATTAAATGATGAATCACTGGATCTGCTCGTGCAAACGGCAGTGTCTCAAGCCAAAGCAGGAGCGGACATTATTGCACCATCCAACATGATGGATGGATTTGTACAAGCGATCCGCGCGGGACTGGATGAGAATGGATTCAGTCATATTCCGATTATGTCTTACTCTGTTAAATATGCATCCGCATTTTATGGTCCATTCCGTGAAGCTGCGGATTCCACACCACAATTCGGAGACCGCAAGTCATATCAGATGGACCCGGCGAACGCGCGTGAAGCCTTGCGTGAAGCAGAGACGGATGTGCTCGAAGGAGCGGACATGTTGATGGTAAAACCATCCCTTTCCTATCTGGATGTTATGCGCACGATTAAGGATCAATTTGATCTTCCGCTTGTTGCCTATAATGTAAGTGGCGAGTATGCCATGGTGAAGGCGGCGGCGATTCAAGGCTGGATCGATGAGAAAAAAGTTGCCATGGAAATCCTGCTCAGCATGAAACGCGCAGGTGCAGATATGATCATTACCTACTACGGAAAAGACGCTTCACGCTGGTTGGCTGAGAAATAAAATAAATGACATTAAGGAGGATAATCATGACTGCACAACAAGGTAATCGTCGCAAGGATGAGCGCTCACGCAGCGCGTTTGAGGAAGCGAAGCAGTACATACCCGGGGGTGTGAACAGCCCTGTACGCGCATTCAAATCGGTGGGACTTACTCCGATCTATGCAGAACGCGGTGAAGGGTCCAAAATCTACGATATTGATGGCAATGTTTTTATTGACTATGTGGGATCGTGGGGCCCACTCATTATGGGACATGCACACCCTGACGTTGTAGAAGCTTTGCGTGAAACAGCTTTGAAAGGAACAAGTTTTGGTGCGCCTACCTTGCTGGAGACCGAGATGGCAAAACTGGTCTGTGAGCGTGTACCTTCTATCGATATTGTACGGATGGTCAATTCTGGTACAGAAGCAACGATGAGTGCCATTCGACTGGCACGCGGGGTAACCGGACGCAGTAAAATTCTGAAGTTTGAAGGATCATATCATGGACATGCGGACAGTTTGCTGATCAAGGCGGGTTCAGGTGTTGCAACACTGGGTCTGCCGGATAGTCCAGGTGTACCTGAAGGTGTAGCTGTGAATACAATTACGGTACCTTATAACGATCTGGAGTCCGTGAAGCTTGCTTTTGAACGTTATGGTGAAGAACTGGCCGCTGTTATAGTGGAACCTGTGGCGGGTAACATGGGGGTTGTACCTCCGGCTTCCGGTTTCCTTGAAGGCCTGCGCAGTTTGACGACCCAATATGGCAGTCTGCTTATTTTTGACGAAGTCATGACCGGCTTCCGCGTAGGGTTGAACTGTGCTCAGGGACGGTATGGGGTTACACCTGACCTTACTTGTCTGGGTAAAGTTATCGGTGGTGGACTCCCCGTTGGTGCCTATGGTGGTCGTCGGGATTTGATGGAACAGATTGCTCCTACAGGACCGATCTATCAGGCGGGTACATTGAGCGGAAATCCGCTGGCTATGGCAGCAGGGTATACCACGCTCAAATTGTTAACACCAGAGGTCTATGATCGTCTGGAGACATTGTCTACACGTTTGCAAGCCGGATTTGAGAAAAATGCAGTGGAGACGGGTATTGCGATAACCATTAACCGTGTCGGTTCCATGGTTTGTCCATTCTTCAGTGCCGTTCCCGTAACCAATTATGATATTGCCAAAGAAAGTAATCTGGATCAATTCCGTCGTTATTTTGCGGCCATGATTGATCAAGGTGTGAGTGTTGCGCCTTCGCAATACGAAGGCATGTTTGTCTCTGGTGTGCACACAGAGCAGGATATTGACGATACGATTGAGGCGAATCGTAAAGCTCTTCAATCGTTATGACCATCAAAAGTTGGAAACGCCGCGGGGAATGGCTTGAGCTGATGCCAGGAAAAGCCGTAACAGGCAGTTCGGACAAACCGATGGCTGCAGAGCAATGGCTATTGTCTGAACTTCAGTTTCCAGAGAAACTGCTTCGTCAGTTAAAAGCAAACCAAGGAATACAACTTGCAGGGGACCGGTTTCGGCTGGCCCTTTTTGCGTCCCAGCCAATCGATGTTGAGCCACGCTGGGCTGATGTGGATGTATTGTATGAGGATGATTTCTGTCTGGTTATGCACAAACCGGCAGGCATGAAACTGCATCCGGATGGAAGCCGTGTTGATCAGGCCATCACGCTGGATCATGTGGTTGCCTCCTATTATGAAATGAACGGAATTCAGGCAAGCGTACGCCATGTTCATCGACTGGATGAGGATACAACCGGACCTGTTCTGTATGCCAAAAATGCTTTTGCCCTCGCCAAATTGGATGAAGCGATGCGTCGCAAAGAGATTGGCCGCCATTATGTAGCCATTGCAGGTGGACAAATCCCCCTTGAACTCCACAAAATTGATGCTCCGATTGGCAAGGACAGACATCACAAACAGCGCAGGCGTGTCTCCGAAGGTGGACAGGAAGCGGTTACTCATGTGGAGATCGTCGAAGTATGGGAACGAGCAACCCTTGTACGATTGAAGCTGGATACAGGACGTACACACCAAATTCGTGTACACCTGAGTTACGCGGGACATCCGCTTATTGGTGATGCGTTGTATGGAGGTAGAGCGGATGCCATTGGGCGACAAGCACTTCACGGAGAGATGCTTAAGTTTAGTCATCCTTTAACCGGAGCGATGATTGAAGTGAACGACCCATGGCCGTCCGATTTCACACAATTGGCAGAGCGTGAGCGTCAAAATTATTAATACACTATATAAGTTCGACTAACTATTTACACGAAAACAGAGAGGACAGAAACAACCAGAAGAAGCAAAGCGTTCGCCTAAAAGCTTTCTGAAAGAAAGCTGCTTCGGAAGCATAAGCTATCCCCGCATTTTCCCTTTGAAGAAGGGAATCAAAAAAATCTGGGGATAACAGTGATCGGAAGGTTATTCTGTCATCGAAGTGGCTAGGTGCAACATTCTCTATTTCGCTTAATATAACAAGGTTTTTCAAAAGGTGGCATGCTCCCCTCATTCAAGGCATATAGATGGGGTAACGAAGGATTTGGACCATGGATCAGTCCCATGAGAAGGATCATGGTGAACATATGCCGAAAGGAGGACGCCACCTTTGTTGAATCAACCTTATGGTTTGCGGTTCGATATTTATGAGCGCGTTCATTTGTCTGAGGGAGTCCCTGCGATTGAGGAATTGGAGGAGATTGAACTATACCCGCGCATTCAAGTCATAGGGCAGGATGATCATGCCACCTTAAGAGGGCATCTTTTACTTACAGGTGCGTACAGAGGAGAAAATGAGGCTTCAGAGGAGCTCAAACATTTCATTCCCGTGGAGATCACAGTGCCGCTGAACCGGGTCAGATCAATTGAGGATATTTCCATCGAGATCGAAAATTTTGACGTGGATCTGTTATCCAATCGCAGTCTGAACATTACAGGCGTATTGTCGCTGCGAGGCATCGAAGGTTTTCCTGTTGAAGAGCCACAAGTGTGGTCAGCAGATGAGTTTACAGTTGTCCACTCACCTGATGCTCAGCAATCCAACCGTTCCGATGAAGCAGCACAGACAGGTAGCGACCCCAACATATTTGCACAGGAGTACCTGCTCCAGCGGAGTGAGGAAGAGAGACTTGCAAATGCAGCAGAACTTGCATATGGTGCTCCTGAATTCGCTGACCTGTCCACAAGGGAAGAGAAATTAGGGAATAGCGAAGAATCGCAGCAGGAATATGCGAATTCGTCATTGGCCGAGCCACTTCAATCCGAGGAGCAAAGTGCGGAGTACGCTAACGAAAACAGACAACCTGATGCAAACGAAGATCCCGCATCTCTGACGGCGAATGCAGATGAATTGGCATCTAATGAGCAATATAGCGAACCTTCTCCGATCTCGTCATTTATGGCTGAGACTGCTGATCGGTTAGCTTCTTACCCTGAGTCGGAACCATTGCTGCCCCTGGAAGACGAGTCTTCGGGTTGGTCCGAGCCTTCCGTGGATGTATTGCCTGCGAACTCGAGAAGTGCAGATCAAGCAGTCTCAGAGCCTACTGCTCAATCATCTAATGAGTTGGCAGCACGGGATGTACCGGACGCACCAGAGGTATGGCACTTCGAATCAGCGAGATCTGTACCTCAGCAGGAGAATCAGGCGGTTGCCGATGTCCCGGGCGAATCACAGGCGGAGAACTGGCAAGGTGTATTTGCTCCGTCCGAACCAGGCAACGCGGAGGAAGACCGGCCGTCTTTTGAAGCGACTGGGGTAGACGAGTTCGTACAGAACGAAGCATTTGTTCCTGAACCTGTGGCTGAGACGGAAGACAAGCCGGAGCTGAAGGTTGCTTTTGGCAGCAAAAAAGAATCCGCACCACGGCAAGAAGAGGGCGTAGGTATCTCTTCCTTGTTATCCTCGGGCAGAGCGGCACGCGATGCTGAAGTGGAGCGAGGTGATGAAGTTCCTGCGGGGGTGGTACAGGAAGAAACATATCCAGCTGATGATGTGGAATGGAAGAACCTGTTCCTGGGAACAATCGTGGACCAGACCCCATTCCGCAAGGTGAAACTGTGCATTGTTCAGCGAGAAGATACACTGGATGCCATTGCAGATCGTTATCAATTGAGCACGAGGGAACTTCAGTTGTATAACCGATTATCTGAGCAGGTTGTGGAAGAAGGTCAGATATTGTACATCCCTTAATCCGCAGTTAAAGCCTTCGTTACGACCCGTGATCCCCTTGAGGATTGCGGGTTTTTGCATGATTCGTCCTAAACCTGCATTCCAGCGCTCTTTATCCGCTGTTGTCAGGTTGACTATCGCGCACGAGCAAGGTATGATGTGTGTAGGTTTTTTGAAGAACAACGTGGAACGGGAGTAGTAGACAGTATGACCTTTCAGAGAGTGGAATTGCAACGCTGTGAGATTCCGCAGGAACCAACTGATCGAAGTCGCCCGGGAGTTGCCTGTTTGAATACAAGGGATGAATGAGATCTATCGTCATTTATTTCTGAGGTAGGATGGGCCGGTAGCAGCCGTTATCTGCTTGAAGTGTCACGTCATGTACAGAGGGTGAAGTCTATCTTGCTGTCGGCGTGAAACAAAGGTGGTACCGCGAAAGCTAACCTTTCGTCCTTTGATGGATGAAAGGTTTTTTTTGTTTTTTTTGGCGAAGATGATGAAGTAACGGAGGAATGACACATGTCTGAGGAAAAAAAATCAGCTGCAACAGAAATGCCGACCACTTACGATCCTAAGGCGGCAGAGGATAAATGGTACGCCACCTGGATGGAGCGTGGATATTTCAAAGCCGGTCAACGTAAAGATGCCGAGCCGTATACAATTGTAATTCCGCCCCCAAATGTGACAGGGATGCTGCACATTGGGCATGCGCTCGATTTTACACTGCAGGATATTCTGATCCGCACCAAACGGATGCAAGGTTATGATGCACTGTGGCTTCCGGGTTCCGACCATGCAGGTATTGCAACCCAAACCAAAGTGGAGCAGAAGCTGCGTGAAGAAGGTCTGACTCGTTATGATCTGGGACGTGAGAAGTTTCTGGAGAAAGTATGGGACTGGAAAGATCAATATGCCACTACCATTCGTCAGCAATGGGGCAAAATGGGATTGTCGCTTGACTACTCACGTGAACGTTTTACGCTGGATGAAGGTCTGTCCCAAGCGGTTCGCAAAGTATTTGTTCAACTGTATGAAAAAGGCCTTATTTACCGAGGGAAACGCATCATTAACTGGGACCCGGTGAACCGGACAGCTCTGTCCGACATTGAGGTTGAATATAAAGAGGTTCAGGGTCACTTGTACCATCTGCGTTACCCACTCAAAGACGGAAGTGGCTACGTTACCGTGGCAACAACGCGTCCTGAAACGATGCTGGGTGATACAGCGGTTGCTGTACATCCGAAGGATGAGCGTTATGCAGATATGATTGGTAAAGTACTTGTACTGCCAATCATTGGACGCGAAATTCCAATTATCGCTGATGATTATGTGGATAAAGAGTTCGGAAGTGGTGCAGTTAAAATCACGCCTGCGCATGATCCGAATGACTTTGAAGTAGGTCTTCGTCATGATCTGCCTCAAATTACTGTAATGGATGAGAGCGGCACAATGAATGCTGAGGCTGGCAAGTATCAGGGACTGGATCGCAGTGACTGCCGCAAGCAGATTGTTGCTGACTTGAAAGAGCAGGGCGTATTGATCAATATTGAGGATCACACGCATCAGGTTGGACACAGTGAACGTACCGGAGCTGTTGTTGAGCCGTATCTCTCTACACAGTGGTTTGTTGAGATGAAGCCACTTGCAGAGAGAGCGATCAAGAAACAACAGAGCGGCGAAGGGGTTAATTTTGTTCCAGACCGTTTTGAGAAAACCTATCTGAACTGGATCGAGAACGTTCGTGACTGGTGTATTTCCCGTCAACTGTGGTGGGGACATCGTATTCCTGCCTGGTATGATGAGGAAACGGGTGAAATCATCGTATCTGCTGAAGATCCAACAACGCTGCCAGAGTATGCTGGACGCAAGCTCAGACAGGATGAAGACGTTCTGGATACATGGTTTAGCTCCGGATTATGGCCTTTCTCCACACTAGGCTGGCCGGAAGATACGGAAGATCTGCAACGTTATTATCCAACAAGTGTACTTGTGACAGGGTATGACATCATATATTTCTGGGTTGCACGTATGATTTTCACTGCATTGGAATTCACTGATGAGATTCCGTTCAAGGATGTACTGATGCATGGTCTTGTTCGTGACGCAGATGGACGCAAAATGTCCAAATCATTGGGCAACGGTGTAGACCCGCTCGATGTGATTGAGAAATACGGCGCAGATGCAATGCGCTACATGATCTCAACCAGCAGCACGCCAGGTCAGGATCTGCGTTTCCGTTGGGAACGGGTGGAGCAGGCTCGTAATTTCGCCAACAAGATCTGGAATGCTTCGCGCTTTGCATTGATGAATCTGGAAGGATTCACCTATGAGGAACGTGACATCAGTGGAGAGCTTGGTACAGCGGATTATTGGATTTTGCACCGTCTGAACGAAACTTCCCGCGATATTACGCGTCTAATCGAAGCGTATGAATTTGGGGAAACGGGTCGTGTGTTGTATAACTTTATCTGGGATGACCTGTGTGACTGGTACATTGAGTTTGCGAAGCTGTCCTTCTATGGGGAAGATCCGGTTGCCAAGAAGAAAACACAATCGGTGCTTGCTTATGTGCTGGATCAGACCATGCGCCTGATTCATCCGTTTATGCCATACATCTCCGAAGAGATCTGGCAGCATCTGCCTCATGAAGGTGAGACGATTACGCTGGCATCATGGCCGGTATATGATCCTGCTCTTGAGAACCCAGAGGCTGTTGCCGAGATGAACCTGCTCATGGATACCATTCGTGCAGTTCGAAACATTCGTGCAGAAGTGAACGTGCCGATGAGCAAAAAGATCGAGTTGATGGTCAAAGCAAACAGTCCTGAGACGTCCAGCATCATTGAGCGTAACAGTCACTACATCAAACGTTTCTGTAATACGTCCGAGTTCGATAGTGGGCTGGATTTAAACTCACCGGACAAGGCAATGACTGCGATCATTACGGGGGCAGAACTATACTTGCCGCTCGCAGGTCTTATTGATATCGAGCAGGAAGTGGCTCGTTTGGAGAAAGAGTTGGAGAACCTTGAGGGCGAAGTTCTCCGTGTAGAGAAAAAGCTGGCGAACGAAGGCTTTGTTGCCAAAGCTCCTGCCAAAGTTATTGAGGAAGAGCGCGCCAAGCAAGCCGATTATTCCGATAAACGGGATAAAGTGATTGCACGAATCAAGGAACTTAAAGGTTAATATATTTGGGTCGGATGGAGAGCCATTATGCCATCCGGCCGCTTTTTTCACTCAAACTCGGGACCGAAGGTGAATCAGATGACGGAATTAGACGGGACAGATGCAGCAGCTCCTTTACTTACGTATAACGAGGCCGTGGACTGGATCAATGGCCTTATTCCTTTTGGCATCCGACCTGGATTGGAACGAATCGAGAGTCTGATGTCCATGTTAGGCAACCCACACCAACGTCTCAAATTTATTCATGTCGCGGGAACGAACGGCAAAGGTTCGACTTGCGCTTTTTTGACGTCAGTGCTTCTTCAGGCTGGATATGATGTGGGTACCTTTACTTCGCCTTATATCACCAAGTTTACAAACCGTTTTCAATACAACGGTGAGGATATTCCTGAAGAAATCCTGCTTAAGCTCTCGAATCGATTACATCCACTGGTCATGGAAATGGCCTCCACTCCGCTTGGATCACCCACGATGTTTGAGGTGTCCACGGCTCTGGCGCTTCTGTACTATGCAGAGGAGTGTTACCCTGACGTTGTGGTATGGGAGACGGGGCTAGGGGGAAGGATGGACGTAACGAATATTGTCGCACCTGTTGTGTCCGTCATCACCAACATTGGTATGGATCATACGGATGTGCTTGGAGATACGATTGAGCAGATTGCTGGAGAAAAGGCAGGTATTATCAAGCCGGGAGTACCCGTTGTGACTTGCGCGACTCAACCCGAAGCTGTGAAGGTGATTCAGGAGAAAGCACAGCAGCTTCAATCAAGCGTGTATTTGGCTGGAGATCAATTCTCTTATCATAGACTGGACAGCAATGAGAACGGACAATCTTTTCATTTTACAGGCCCGTTTCGTGACCTGGACGTTCGCATACGTATGCAGGGCTCACATCAATGTGACAATGCAGCGGCCGCACTTATGGTGCTTGAATTGCTTAGACAATACATGGCATTTATGCTGGATGACAACGATATTGCACTTGGACTGGAGAATGCTTTCTGGGCAGGAAGATTCGAAAAAGTCGTCGATGAACCCCGAATTGTGCTTGATGGAGCACATAATCCAGAAGGGGCAGAGTCACTGGCCAAGAGCATTATGGATGTCTATCCGCACAACAAGTTAATTTTGATGATGGGTATGTTGGCAAATAAGCATCACGAAGCGTATTTGCAGCATATACTGCCACTAGTGGATACGCTGATCCTGACCGAGCCAGATTTCCGACGCAAAATGGATGCAGCCGAATTGCTGCAGATTGTCGAACGGGTACGTCCCGCCATTGCGAAGCAGGAACTGGAAATCATCGTCGAGCCCGAATGGGCAAAGGCACTTGATCTATTGAAGTCACGGACGGAAGCGGAAGATCTGGGGGTGGTCTCCGGCACACTGTACCTGATTGCGGATGTGCGGGCAGCCCTTTTGCATCAAACCGATTCTGAAAAAGGTTGGTGAAAGTTTTGTTAAATACATCGGAACACGTTCATTTTATAGGGATTGGCGGATATGGCATGAGTGCCATCGCAAGAGTTATGTTGGAAATGGGATACACCGTTACCGGATCGGATGTCGCTTCACAGGAGTTGACCGAGAAGTTGGCAGCCAAGGGAGCGAAAATATATATCGGACATACGGCAGAGCACGTCACTGGAGCAGACCTTGTTGTCTACTCTACGGCAGCGCCTGCTGATAATGTGGAACGGGTAGCAGCTGCAGAGCTGAACATTCCGATTCTGCATCGTTCCCAGATGCTTGCACGTTTGTTGAACGAACGTAAAGGTGTGGCTGTAGCTGGGGCTCATGGTAAAACAACCACTTCATCCATGATTGCACTTGTTATGGATAAATGTGATACAGATCCGACATACATTATTGGCGGAGAAATCATGAATGTGGGTACCAACGCGAAGGCTGGTCAAGGCGATTGGGTAGTCGCTGAAGCGGACGAGAGCGATGGTTCGTTTTTGCAGTACCATCCATGGCTCGGTATTGTAACCAATATTGAGGCAGATCATCTGGAGAATTACAACAGTGATTTTGAGGAGCTCAAAAGGGCTTATGTGCAGTTCCTGAGCCAGATTCGTCCGGAAGGAACAGCGATTGTGTGTTCTGACGACGAGAATGTTCAAGCGATTTTGCCAGAACTCAAGTCACGGATTACAACCTATGGTATTGATCGTGCTGCAGATTATACGGCAACGGATATTGTACTGGGCGATCGCCGTATCTCCTTTACGATGAATCATCAGGGTGCTGCTATGGGCACGGTGGAATTATCAGTGCCGGGTAAGCATAACGTTTATAATGCGATGGCTACTGTGATTACCTGTCTGGAGGCAGGCATTCCATTTGAGAAGATTGTGGCAGCTATCATCCAGTTCCACGGAGCCAAACGCAGATTCCAGGTATTGGGCGAGGCGCGTGATATGCTGATCATCGATGATTATGCTCATCACCCGACTGAGATTGAAGCTACCATCAGTGCCGCCAAAGCAACGGGCAAACGCATTATTGCAGTATTCCAGCCACAGCGTTATACGCGGACCTTCTTCCTGCTGGATGCGTTCAGTCGTGCTTTCGCGGAAGCGGATGAGGTGCTTATTACGGATATCTATTCTCCTGCGGGCGAAAAACAGATCGAAGGGGTAACCTCAGCCAGACTGGTTGAATTGATCGTTCAAAACAGTAATGCTTCTGCACGTTACCTCCCAACGAAAGAGGAAGTTGTGGCTGATTTGCAGCATCGTCTGCAGCCAGGAGATCTTGTGATTACGATGGGTGCAGGTGATATTTGGAAAGTCGGCGATACACTTGCCAAAGGTTTGAAATAGATCAATTGAGAAATCGCCTGTCTTCGATACGAAGCAGGCGTTTTTTGCGTTATATGGAATGTATTCTCCAGTCTCTGCATATAGCTTATATAAATGGGACAAAGGAGAGGGTACGGGTGAGCAATGCTAGAATGACGTTTCGCTTCGGGGATCATGAGTCGGACAAGCCTGAAAACAAGAGGATATCTGCGTCCAGTCCATTGGTGACGTTAAGTGAAGAATTACCGCATAATCAACCGCTAACGCCTAAGCAGATGGATACAACCCCATCATGGACGCCTGAGGATATCCCCGGAGACTGGGGAGAGACGGTGCTGACAAGCTCTACTGTAGCTGAACCTGACGAACGGGTGAGTCATGATTCGAACTTGAACTTGGATGAGGCCCATTATTTTAGGAACCGTTCCAGTTCCGGTTATGTTAATCACACCGATAATCCGGAGGAAGAGCGTCGTGATCTGCCCAATTTCCATGATGATCAAGGCCACGACTGGCTTGCAGATTCGGAGAACTATTCCTATAAACGCAATCGCCCTCCAAGGGGATGGAAAATGATTGGTTCTGTCACTGGGGCACTTGTTACCGGAGCACTTTTTGGTATGGTTATTCTTTCATTTTTTAATAAAGAAGGAGCCGCGAAGCCAGGCGATCTTCTGCCCGTCAATCAGGCAGTTTCTACTGTGACGGGTCAGGAGGGGGCTGCAGGTACAGAACAGCAACTCCAGACAGCGGCGACTGGCAGCACGTATTATGCACTTCAATACGGTGTATTCAGTTCTCCTGAACGTGCTGAGCAGGCCAAGCTTGAGCTCGCTCAGGCAGGGATAGCCGCAGGTTCTGATCCTGAAGATGGCAATCGAGTATATGCAGGCATTTCGGCTGATCGTGAAGAGGCCAAGCTGCTTAGCTCCAGGCTAAAAGCCCAGGGAGTTGAACTGTATGTCAAGGAGATTGTGAACCCTGAGATCAATCCGGCTATATTCGGTGGCAAACAAGAGGATGTGCAGCTTTTCTTCACAAACAGTTCTGCACTGGTGGAACAATTATCTACCTTGTCCATTCAGCAGCTGGGACAGTCTGCTCCGGCAGCAGTCTCTTCAGAAACGATGACCGCGATCCAAAATAAGCACGAGTCATGGCTGACGGGATTGAATAGTCTTACACCTGGCCTGACCGCAGATGTACAACCTATTATTGGTGGAATGGAGAAATCAATGAACAATGCAATTACGGCTATCGCGGAGTACAACAAAAACCCGGATGATGTACACATGTGGTCCGTGCAGTCCGATCTGATGGAATATGTACTGCAGCAGAAAAAATGGCTTGAAGCGATAAAGCAGTAACATGTTCTTTCCCATAACAACGCTTGGAAATACCCATCCGGCAAGGAACTGGAAATAGTTCCCCTTGCCGGATTTGTGTTTGTATTGACGTACAAAACCCCGTATAATAATGTGGGTGTCAAAAAATGGCGAGGGAAGATTACCGATGAAAAAAAACTTCGGCATGTTATTGCTGTTTCTGCTGCTCGGCTGGATGGCCGGAGCGTGGATCGCCAAGGCACTGCAGCCTGTAAAGGCAGTAGCCTTTCTTACGAAAGCCACGACCATACGTTGGTCGCCACAGGCTGATTTGGATATTATCAGTTATAATATTTCACTTCAATTTCAAATGAGCCTTCTGAGTCTGATCGGTATGATTGCCGCTGTGTGGCTGTATCGCAGACTGTAGGAGAATGACGAGTTATGACGAAAAAAATTAAACCAGTGACATCTATTATCGTGATCCCGACAGGATGTTGCCGTGGCATAAGGAGCCGTTCATTTTGGATAACACACAACAGCGCCCTATTATTCTGGCCTCCACATCGCCTCGGCGCAAAGAACTGATCGCATCACTCCACCTAGCGTTTGATGTAATACCAAGTCATGCCAATGAAGATACACCACCAGAGTGGACACCTGAACAGACGGTACAGGAACTTGCTTTGCGCAAGGCGCTTGCCGTGTATCGCGGGCTTGAAGGCCGCGAGCAGGAAGCCATTATTGTTGGTAGTGACACCGTTGTTGTTCTGGATGGTGAGATTCTAGGCAAACCCTTAGACGAAGCGGATGCTGAACGTATGTTATCCCGGCTGCAGGGCCGCGTACATCGGGTGTTTACGGGCGTTGCTTGTATTGATGCGGGCAATGGACAGTCGTTAGTTCATTACCGCCAGACCGATGTAACGATGAAAGAGCTGTCGGATGCGACCATCCGTGCTTATGTGCAGACAGGTGAGCCTTCAGATAAGGCAGGATCATATGCCATTCAGGGCATTGGTGCTTCACTGATCGACCGCATTGAAGGATGTTATTTTAATGTGGTTGGCTTGCCGCTATCTTTGCTAAGTGATATGTTGGACGGGTTCGGCGTACATGTGTTGCCACGAACATGAATGAAGCCAAATGTTGTGAAATGAAAAGAGGGAACATATGGAGTCGCCTCAATACATGATGCGCGACATCCCCCAGGAAGAACGCCCGAGAGAACGCATGATGGAATACGGGGCGGGCGCCTTAAGCCATGCTGAATTGCTGGCAATTTTACTTCGAACAGGCACAAGACAGGAATCCGCGGTGCATATGGCACAGCGGATTCTGGCCGAAGCGGGTGGCATTCGCTCGTTGATGGATTTGAGTCTGGAAGAACTGACCGCGATGAAAGGGATTGGCAATGCCAAGGCTGTGCAATTGAAAGCTGGCATTGAGCTGGGTCATCGGATTGCCAAAAGCAGACTCACACAGTCGACTTCAATTCGTACACCGCGTGATGCAGCTGATATCCTGATGGAACAATTGCGTTATTTGCAAAAAGAACATTTTGTGTGTCTCTTTCTGAATAGCAAAAATCATATTATTGCCCAGGAAACACTCTCCATGGGCAGCCTTAACGCTTCGATTGTACATCCACGTGAAGTGTTCCGGGCTGCCATCAAATGCAGCAGCGCATCGATTGTGTGCGCACACAACCATCCGAGTGGTGATCCTACGCCCAGTCCGGAGGATATCCAAATAACCAAGAGACTGATTGAAGCAGGCGCTATTGTTGGTATTGACGTGCTTGATCATATTATTATCGGAGATGGAACGTACGTAAGTTTGAAGGAGAAGGGCTTAGTATAATATAATGGTTGGCGTTGATGTTTTCCTATGAATGTTAACGGCGTTGTCCGTAAAAGATAGGTTCACTTTACAAATGCAAAAAAACAAATGCGAATATTAGCTCCACGTATTGCGTGGGAATAAAATTATTACGCTCTGGATCAGAATGGAGCGGCTATATGAGGCAGAAAAGGAGATTATGTTATGTTTGGTGGTTTTACGAAAGATTTGGGTATTGACTTGGGGACAGCAAATACGTTGGTTTATGTACGAGGAAAAGGAATTGTGGTGCGAGAACCTTCGGTTGTCGCTATACGGACAGATACAAATAGCATCGAGGCAGTAGGTGAAGCCGCCAAAAAAATGATTGGACGTACACCAGGTAACATTCGTGCCATTCGTCCAATGAAAGATGGCGTTATTGCCGATTTTGATACAACGGCAACGATGATCAAATATTTCATCCGTGAAGCTCAGAAACAACGCTCCATGTTCCAGCGTCATCCAAACGTAATGGTATGTGTACCATCCGGGATCACGGCAGTAGAACAACGTGCGGTTGAAGATGCAACCAAACAGGCCGGAGCACGTGAAGCCTATACAATTGAAGAGCCTTTTGCAGCTGCAATCGGTGCAGATCTGCCTGTATGGGAACCAACGGGTAGTATGGTTGTAGATATCGGTGGCGGCACAACAGAAGTGGCTGTTATCTCTCTTGGTGGTATTGTTACGAGCCGTTCGGTTCGTGTTGCAGGTGACGAGATGGATGAATCCGTTATCCAGTACATCAAACGCCAATACAATCTGATGATCGGTGAGCGTACATCAGAGCAATTGAAGATGGATATTGGATCAGCTATGCCATTGGAACAAGTAGAAACGATGGAAATTCGTGGACGTGACCTTGTAACAGGTCTGCCGAAGACCATTACGATTACTTCGGACGAGATCAGTGAAGCGCTGGCTGATACGGTGAATGCAATTGTTGAAGCGGTAAAAGTAACACTGGAAAAATGCCCGCCTGAACTTGCTGCCGATATCATGGATCGGGGTATCGTTCTTACAGGTGGTGGGGCATTGCTTCGTAACCTGGACAAGCTTCTCGCTGGTGAGACAGGAATGCCTGTCATTGTGGCTGAGAACCCGCTGGATTGTGTAGCAATCGGAACAGGTAAAGCGCTAGAGAATATTCATTTGTTCAAAAGCAGAAGCAGTTCGGCAGTTCGTTCCAAACGTTAATTGGTATTTGCCTAACTTGGCATAGCGACCAAGTGGCAAGATATCTTTATAGAGGACCCGGTTAACCCCGGGGATGAGCTATTACCCGCTTAACAGGGGAGGATCGGCTGATATTCTCGCAGGGACTACAGGTCTGACAGTCTCCCCGCCGGGCATGGCTCGGAAGAGAATATGGATGTTAGAGGGTGTTCGAACTGTTTAAACTGCTAGGCAACAAAAGACTTTTTGTTTTGCTGGTGGGCCTTGTTACATTTATCGCGTTAATGGGCTTTACGCTCAGTCCGCGAACCACTCTATCCTGGCCGGAGAAATTCCTGAAGGATTCAGTTGGATTTGTACAATACGTATTTTACAAGCCCGCTTCCTATGTAGCGGGCTTTTTCAAAGATGTAGCGAACATGCGTACGGTATATGAAGAGAATGAAGAGCTCCGCATCGCGATGGGTCACTATACCCGAGATCGGCTGAAGTATAATGATATGGAGCAAGTGAATGAGCAACTTCAGAAAGCGCTCAATTTCACAGAAGAACAGAAGAATCGCTATAATTACGGTTCACGAATTGCTCAGGTTATCAGTGCCAATTCGGATCCAAACAGCAGAACCATTAACATTGATATCGGTGAAAATGCGGGAATCAAGCCGGGGATGGCCGTTACCTCCCAGGAAGGGCTGGTCGGCGTGATCAGTCATGTCAGCTCCTATACATCAACGGTTAATCTGTTAACGTCCATGGATGCCAATGATCCAACATCCAATGCCATTGCAGCAACGGCAGTAGGTAAAGAGAAAGTGTTTGGTATGATTGAGAGTTACGATCCGAAGACGGGCATGCTCAAGATGACCAAAATCTCAGAGGATTCTAATATCAAAGAGGATGATGAGATTATCTCCTCCGGAATTATTAACAATTTTCCGAAGTACATGCGGATTGGTAAAGTGGAGAAGGTTGAAGTTGGGGAATACGGTTTAACAAGGACTGCGATTATCGAACCATACGCCAGCTTCCTTGACTGGAAAGAGCTGATTGTCATTATCCCGCCTGAGGTAAAAGAATAATGGTAACACGCAAGCAAGTTTTGTTCCTGTTACTATTCGTTTTGTTCATTGCGGAAGGCACAATTTTGCCGCTGCTCATCCCTTCTGGCTGGCACATGCGTATTTCTGCCAATCTGGTCTATATCGTAATTTTGTTTATCGCTGTATATCATCATCGTCACACGGCACTAGTACTCGGTATATTTTTTGGACTATTGCATGACGTTGTATTCTACGGCGAGATGATTGGACCTTATGGATTCTCGATGGGATTATCGGCATACATGATGGGACTCATTTTTCAAGCACCACGTGCACCACTGCCGGTTATGGTATCGGTTGTCATTTTGGGAAGTCTGCTTAATGACACCATGCTATTTTTCCTGTACAAGCTCTTCCAACTTAACCACGTGACCTTTGACTGGGCGTTGATTGAATACATGATTCCTAATTTGTTCATTCATTTTGTGTTTGCCTTGATCATATATGTCCCGCTTCGGAAACAACTGGAGCGGATCGGCAAGAGACGGAGCAAGACAGAAGAAGCTTCCTAAATACATTTATGGAGCGCAAAGCAGGAACTTGGGGCCCCGGGCACGAAATGTAATGAGATGGGAGGGACAGGCTTATGACGGTAAAATCGAATCACGTAACGATTAAAGGCATCCGAGACGGCCTGGTTTTCCTGTTGGACGATCAATGTGAATTCGAGGAATTGCTCTATGAGCTCCGCTATAAGCTGGAACACAGCCATCAAAATATTTTGACCGGACCGATTGTTCATGTGGATATCAAGTTGGGTGCCCGCGAAGTGACAGAGGACCAGAAAGAAGCAATCCTCGATATATTGAAGCAAAAAGGGAATTTGCTTATTCGATCCATCGACTCACCTGCACTCCAACCGGAGGTTAAAGGACCACCGCCGATTGTAACCATGTGTGGTATGGTGCGTTCAGGTCAGGTGCTTCATCATGAAGGAAATCTCCTGTTTCTTGGGGATATCAATCCGGGGGGCACAGTGACGTGTACCGGAGATATATATGTGTTGGGTTCACTCAGAGGTATGGCTCATGCCGGAATTGGCGGGGACGAGGAAGCGATCATTGCCGCTTCGGTATTTGCACCGACGCAGCTACGGATTGCGGATATCATCAGTCGTCCTCCCGATGAATGGGAGAGCCGAGAGACCGGAATGGAATTTGCTTACTTACAGGACAATCAGATGCAGATAGACAAAATGAGCAATATCGTTCGGTTACGCCGAGATTTTAATGTGTTTAAAGGAGTGTAGCTCATGGGAGAGGCGATCGTGATCACTTCGGGTAAAGGCGGCGTGGGTAAAACAACCACCTCGGCAAACATCGGGACAGCGCTGGCGCTGCTCGGCAAAAAGGTTTGTCTGGTAGATACCGATATCGGCCTTCGTAATTTGGATGTCGTGATGGGACTCGAAAACCGTATTATTTACGATCTGTGCGACGTTGCGGACGGCCGCTGCCGTCTGAATCAGGCTTTGGTCAAAGACAAGCGTTTCGAAGAATTATACATGTTGCCTGCAGCGCAGACGAGAGACAAAAACTCAGTGTCGCCAGAACAGGTCAAGGATATTATCCTTGAATTGAAAAAAGATTTTGAGTACGTCATTATTGATTGCCCAGCCGGCATAGAGCAGGGTTTCAAAAATGCGGTAGCAGGAGCAGATCAGGCCATCGTGGTCACTACACCGGAAAATGCTGCAGTACGTGATGCGGATCGTGTCATCGGCCTACTGGAGAGTTCGCACATTCAATCACCAAAGCTGGTGGTGAATCGAATTCGCAATAATATGGTTAAATCGGGTGACATGTTAGATATCGATGGTATTTTACAAGTACTTAATATTGACTTGATCGGCATTGTGCCTGATGATGAACTGGTCATCAAAGCTGCCAATTCAGGAGAACCTACGGTCATGAATCCGGATTCACTTGCGGCGATTGCGTATCGAAATATCGCACGACGCATTCTGGGAGATACGGTCCCATTAATGCAGCTGGAGCAGAAAAAGGGAGCTTTCACTCGGTTCAAAAAGTTCTTCGGAATGGGTTAACTCGTTAAACGAACTTATTCATTAAGCAATTACATGACAGCCGTGGCATATAGCCCGGCTTTTTTTGTTACCTGCGGGCAGGCTTGTTCATATTATCAAGCGCCTCTTCATAGGATGTAGTAAACAAGCCTCGGCGGGAGGACATTTCATGAACACGAAACTCAGAATCAAGCAGAGACGAGAAGAACGCATCCGGCGATTGATGGATGGTGCCACTGTGGAGGTCTTACAGGAGCAAAAAGTAGGTTCACTTTTGGACAAGAATGAGATCATTAACCCAAAACCATTTACGCCTAGTGAGGGGATACAGGAAAGAGATCCGGAATGGTTGTGGAAAAAAGAGAATGGTCATTTTGTTCCAGGGGGGCATTCGAGATTCAACCTGTTCAAGTCACTTCTCAAACGGACGGTCATTAGCGCTTTGATATTTGGCGGAGTATGGGGTCTGTTTCAGTTGGATACATCGTGGACGACATCAACCAAAACAGTAATTGCGGATGCACTCCATCGAGATATGGATTTTGCCTCAGCAGCGGCTTGGTATGAACGGCATTTTGGAGGAACGCCTTCGTTTCTTCCAGTCCTCGGACATACGACGGATGCTGTCAATGGTTCAGGCATTCGGCAGTTATTGGGCAAACCGATCTCAGGCACAGTGGTTCAGCCATTCGCGCTGAGCATGAAGGGAATTGAGATCGTTCCGGATGCCGCAGGTGCAGAACTTATACAGGTCGCAAGTTCTGATGCAGGGCGTGTCATGGAGGTTATCGGCGATGCAGCAAGTGGATTCACAGTTGTCATCCAGCATACAGGCAATGTCACGGCAATATACGGTCGTCTGAACGAAAGTGAAGTGAGCGTGAATGACTGGGTGGAAGCAGGGAATCTGGTGGGGAGTCTCAAGGCTACGGGTGGTGAACAACCGGCCACGCTCTATTTTGCAGTCAAAGAGGGGGAGGAGTACGTAGACCCAGCGGAAGTTGTTGCCCTTGATTAGGGTGTGGGGAGTCCGCATTACGTTTCATCCGTTTTTTGTAATTATTATGATGGCCTCCCTTCTGACTGGACATTTCATTGAACTTATTACGTTGTTTGCCATCGTATTCATTCATGAATGTGGACATGCTACGGCTGCTGCCCTTCTGGGCTATCGTGTTTTGTCAATCCAGATGCTCCCTTTTGGAGGAGTAGCGGTTATCGAAGATGGAGGTACAATCACGGCCTACCGGGAAATCATGATTGCTCTGGCTGGTCCATTACAAAACATCCTGATGGTTGGCGTGGTTATGCTGTTGCAGTATGGCAATCTGGGCGATCCGGTATTTCTCAACTATATCATTCAGGGGAACCTGCTCATTGCTCTCTTTAATCTGCTGCCTGTACTTCCTCTGGACGGAGGTAAAATTGTTCAGGCGCTTGTCAGTCTGTGGGCACCCTACTACACAACTTTAATGTGGACTTACAGAATTAGCATTCTGTGTAGCGTAGGGGTTATTTTATATGCTATCAGCCGATGGTTTACTGGCGACTACGGCCTACCGCTCAACATTCTGTTAATCGGCCTTTTTTTGTTCTATTCCAACGTAACGGATTATCGAAATGTGCCCTATCGCTTCATCCGTTTTCTCATGAATCGGGAAGGCGCGTTCGCTCGTCACGCGGCTACTGGCAGTTTGGCGCAGCCAATAATCTCATTTCCGGCGAAACCTTTGGACACTATTTTGCGTCTATTAAAGAGAGAAAGATACCATATGGTATACGTGATGAACAGACAGGGGCGAATTATGGCCGTCTTGCCTGAGCAACGGATAATCGGTTCCTATTTTCAACAAAATGGTGATAAATTGTAGTGTTCTGGTGGACCTGTTCTGAAATGGGTTAATATATGTACAATGAGAATTGAAAAGATACTGAAATGGATGTGGATGATTTGAATTGTCTTCTAGAGGTGAAGCCATGAAACAAATGATAGTACATAATGAACATAACCTCATGCAAATGGCGCTTCTGGAAGAAGGCAAAGCTGTGGAATTTACGGCAGAGCGTACACGTGATCGTGGACTGCTGGGTTCCTTTTTCAAGGGACGGGTCGTGAATGTGTTACCAGGTATGCAAGCTGCTTTTGTGGATATTGGTCAGAAAAAGAATGCGTTCCTCTATGTGGACGATGTGTTGCATCCCCATCTGGAGAAACAGCCCAAGGTGAAGCCTTCCATCTCGGAGTTGCTTCGCCCGGGTCAGGAAGTCATTGTTCAGGTTCTGAAAGAACCGGTAGGAGGCAAGGGAGCCCGGGTGACGACTCATTATTCACTCCCGGGCCGTTGGCTTGTCTACATGCCTGTTGCTGACTATGTAGCGGTATCCAAGAAAATTGCCCGTGAAGGGGATCGTTCCCGTCTTAAGGCACTTGGGGAGCAACTGAGGCGGGATGAAGAAGGACTTATTATTCGGACCGTATCTGGAGAAGAGCAGCATGAAGCCATTAAGTCGGACTTGGAAACATTACGCGCGCAGTGGTATCTGATTCGTGAAAAAGCGGACAGTTTGCCTTCACCAAGCCTCTTGCATCGGGATCATAGCATGGTACAGCGAATCATCAGAGATGTGTATACGCCAGGGAGTGACGAAGTCATCACTGATAGTGAAGGACAAGCCCGTGAGGTAAAAGCATTGCTCGAAGAGATTAGTCCTGGTCACCAACCCAAAGTACAGGTGTATCGGGGAACAGAATCCATCTTTGCAGCCTATGGTGTGCAGGAACAGTTGAATAAGGATTTTGCCCGGAAAGTGTGGTTGCCCGGAGGCGGATACATTGTTATTGATCATACCGAGGCTCTGACTGTCGTGGATGTGAATACGGGGAAGTATACGGGAGCTGGCGGTGACAGTCTGGAAGAGACCGTGACAGAGACCAACATACAGGCAGCAGTAGAGATTGCCCGTCTGATGCGCCTGCGGGATATCGGTGGCATGATTATTGTCGACTTCATTGATATGGAGGAAGCCTCGAATCGGCATGAAGTCGCAGCAACCTTGGAGGGTGAGCTCAAGAAGGATCGGACCAAAGCGTTTGTAATGGGTTGGACCAAACTGGGTTTGCTCGAACTTACCCGTAAGAAAGTGCGGGAAGAAAGTACGTTGCCCTATGTGGAGCCGTGTTCTTCCTGCCATGGAACGGGAAAAAGATATATTTCACCTTTGCATTGATTTTTGATATATTGCGTGATATAATCTTCAAGTATGTGTTTAGCCTAATGGTCTTGCACATGCTGTAACCGCACTGGCCGGGTATAAGAACAGTTCCGCAAGGACACTGTCACCTGAGAACGGGCGAGTCTGAGACATGAGGAGGTGCAAGGCAAATGTACGCAATTATTGAAACAGGCGGCAAACAGTACAAAGTCCAAGAGGGCGATGTTCTGTTCATCGAGAAATTGACTGCGAACGATGGCGAAAGCGTAACGTTCGACCGTGTCCTGGCTGTATCTAACGATCAAGGTTTGACAGCAGGTACACCATTGATTTCCGGAGCTACTGTAACGGCTAAAGTGGAGAAACATGGCAAAGGACAAAAGGTTATCGTATACAAATACAAACCTAAAAAGAACTACCATGTGAAGCAAGGTCACCGTCAACCGTACACTAAAGTAACTATCGAAACAATCAAAGCGTAAAGAAGGTGCGATAAGTGATTATCGTTCAAATCTTTCGTGATGAGGACGGGAACATCGAACGTTTTTCCATTGAAGGGCATGCTAATTTTGCCAAGCGGGGAGAAGACATCGTATGTGCCGGGGTATCCGCTGTTACAGTGGGTACGGTGAACTCGATTGAAACATTGACCGGTGTCGAAATGGATGCCAAGATGAAGAATGGCTTTTTAAGCGGTTCTTTACCTTTGTTAGAGAGAGGGGAAACCTGGTCCCAGGTACAATTGTTACTCGAATCCATGGTGGTTATGCTCTCTAATATTGCAGAGTCATACGGGAAGTATATTAAAATACAGCAATTCAAATAAGCAAAGAAGGAGGACAACCAATCATGTTGAAATTAAATCTTCAGTTATTCGCATCGAAAAAAGGTGTAGGTTCCACGAAGAACGGACGTGACAGTAATGCTCAACGTCTGGGTGTTAAACGTGCTGATGGTCAAACTGTAACTGGTGGTAGCATTCTCGTTCGCCAACGCGGAACGAAAATTCACCCAGGAACTAACGTTGGCATCGGTAAAGATGACACTTTGTTCGCGAAAATCGACGGCGTTGTAAAATTCGAACGTTGGGGACGCGATCGCAAAAAAGTAAGCATCTATCCTGTTAATGTTGCTCCTGTAGCAGCAGCAGTAGAAGCGTAATATCGGCATTCCGCCTAAGGAGCCTTCGGCATTTTTGCCGAAGGTTTTTTGTATTCAACGGTTATTCGATAATGAACTGGCAGAAAAGACATGTTATACTTGGTTACGGTGGGTGTAGACCAACCGAGTTTTGTAGAACGGGGAGAAGCCATGAAATCTTGGAAAAGAGTGCCGTGGATTGCGGCATGTTCACTTCTGATTCCTTTGGTTTTCGTTATGTTGTATCCGGCGATGATCTCAAGCGTCGTGTGCGCATTGTGGTCCGTCGCAGTATTGCTCATTTCTGTGAATGCGATGAAGAAACAGGCCGAGGCGGAACGCAGAGCCATCATACAATCCATGGAAAAAACAGCAATTGCTTCATTAAATCATCATCGACACGACTGGATGAACGACCTTCAGGTGTTATATGGATATCTTCGGCTGGGCAAACTTGATAAATCCTTGCAATGTGTGGAAAGAATAAAAGAGCGGGTTACAGAAGAAAGTCGAATCTCCAGATTAGGCATTCCTTCCCTCGTATTTTATCTTCAGTCTTTTCGGGCCAGTGGAATCGCGCTGGAATTGCATGTGGAAATAGAAGATGAGTTGCAGCTTAGTGCTCTGGTCTCTCCCGAGGATGGCGAGTCACTTACCGGGGCCATTGCAGATGCAATCAGGGCCTATCAATATGGCGGCGGCCGGTCTTCTTGGGGAGAGGTTCGCAAACTGACCTTGAACTTCGGACAGGATCATGGAGATGTGGTTGTCCGACTGGACGGGGATCAAACACCCGATCCGGAAACACTGCGGCAGCTTACTGCCGTGCTCAAAGGAAAAAAAGTCAGAACGGAGCAGTTTCCGTCTGAGGATACGTTTATACAATTCAGAATGCCGTGTGGAATATAGGAAGAAGGGGTTAACCAATGTTTGTAGATAAAGCGAAGATTTATGTAAAAGCCGGAGACGGAGGGGACGGAATTATTTCTTTCCGTCGTGAGAAGTATGTACCAAACGGCGGACCTGCCGGGGGCGATGGAGGCAGAGGAGCTGACATCATTTTCCGCGTGGATGAAGGTTTGCGTACGTTGATGGATTTCCGTTACCAGCGTCACTTCAAGGCCCCACGTGGTGAGAAGGGACGTAATAAAAGTCAGCATGGTGCAAACGCGGAGAATATGATTGTGCGCATTCCACCAGGAACTATCATCTTGGATGAAGACAGTGGAGAAGTACTGGCGGATATGACACGTCACGGTCAACAGGTTGTTATTGCTCGTGGTGGTCGGGGCGGACGGGGTAACATCCGATTTGCTACACCGAACAATCCTGCACCTGAACTTGCTGAGAACGGTGAAGAAGGACAAGAGCGTTACATCGTACTCGAACTGAAAGTTATGGCAGATGTTGGTCTGGTTGGTTTCCCGAGTGTCGGGAAATCCACATTGCTTTCTGTCGTTTCGTCAGCCAAGCCAAAGATCGGGGCATACCATTTCACAACCATTACACCGAATCTGGGTGTAGTCGGTGTAGGAGAAGGCCGAAGCTTTGTTATGGCCGATTTGCCTGGACTGATTGAAGGTGCACATGAAGGAGTCGGACTGGGGCATGAGTTCCTGCGTCATGTTGAGCGTACTCGTATTATTGTTCATGTCGTAGATATGTCGGGTTCAGAAGGACGCGATCCTTTTGAAGACTGGCAGAAAATCAATGACGAATTGAAGTTATACAATCCGCTTCTCGCCGAGAGAACGCAAATTGTAGCAGCTAACAAGATGGATATGCCAGACTCTGAAGCGAACCTGGAGCAATTTTTACAGCAAGTTCGCGAAGTTCAACCTGATATTGAAGTGATGCCAATTTCATCCTTGACCCGGAAAGGTATTCAAGAACTTCTGTATCGTGCAGCTGATCTGCTGGATCAGGTTCCAGACGAGCGAGTGGTTGAAGAGGTAGCAGATGTATCTGAACGTAAAGTATACAGTCTGGACAAAAAAGAAGACGATGGTTTCAAAATTGTGCGTGAGAACGAAATGTTCGTTGTCGAAAGTGCCAAGATTGACCGCATGATGAAACGGATGCAACTGAACTCGCATGAAGCTATACTGAAACTCGCACGTACACTTCGTTATATGGGTGTGGACGCTGAGTTGCGTAAGCGCGGAGCTGTAGAAGGCACCATCGTGCGTATTGGAGACTTTGAATTCGAATTCGTGGAAGGCAGCAGTTACTATTAAGTAGCTGTCTTCCGTGGAGAGACAGATCGATATAGGAACGCAGAGAAGTGGGAAGTTGACCCGCAACTCTGCGTTTTTTTGTTTTTTCCTGACATGGGAGAGGGATAAACTTGTATACTGTGAGGAACGTATTTCAAAAAATAGGCGTGTCATGTATTGCCCTTTTGTCATAGATCCTATATAATGTCCACTATATGAATACATGAGTCTTTGAGGAGAGGACGTTCTGTGAACGAACGCTATTACTTAGTACGGGAAGATATTTTACCAGAGGCAGTGGTGAAGACCATGCAGGTAAAAGAACTACTGGCTTCTGGCGATGTTAAAACAGTGCATGAGGCGGTTGAACAGGTCGGATTAAGCCGGAGTGCCTTTTACAAGTACAAGGATGGAATACATCTGATCAACCAGCTTGAGCGCGAGAGAATTGTAACGATCTCCATTGACTTGGAGCATCAGTCGGGTATCTTGTCTCGTGTGCTTGGACATGTAGCTGGTTATGGAGCTAATGTACTCACGATTAATCAGAGTATCCCGCTTCAGGGAAGAGCCAATGTTGTCATTTCAGTGGAAACGACACATCTTCATGGTGAAATTGGTGAAATGCTGGATCGAATGCAAGATATGCCTGGAGTAAGACGCACACGTATAGTAGGCCAAGGGTAATTAGGCTTTAATAACATACAGGACTGACAGACAAGAATAGACATTAGGGGGTAGATCGTTAGTGAAACCAGTAAAAGTCGGATTGTTGGGTCTGGGAACTGTCGGAACGGGAGTCGTTCGCATTGTGGAAGGGAATCAGGAGGATCTGAGCAGTCAGGTTGGATCGCCGATTGTCATCGAGAAGATCGCAGTGAAAAATACAGAGAAAGAACGTGTTATTGCTGTAGACCGTGCCAAGCTTACGGAAGATCCTTGGGAAGTCATTCGTCATCCGGATATTGATGTCATCGTTGAAGTCATGGGCGGCATTGATCAGACGAAGGAGTATATTCTTGAAGCGTTGGAACGTGGGAAGCATATCGTAACAGCAAACAAAGATCTCATGGCACTGCATGGTACAGAGATTTTGGCGAAGGCACAGGAAAAACAATGTGACGTGTTCTATGAGGCGAGTGTTGCTGGAGGGATTCCGATCATTCGTACGCTGATTGAAGGTTTCTCTTCTGACCGGATTACCCGCATTATGGGGATTGTGAACGGAACAACGAACTTTATTCTGACCAAAATGAGTCAGGAAGGTGCATCCTATGAAGAAGTACTGACTGAAGCACAGGCTCTGGGATACGCCGAATCGGATCCAACATCCGATGTGGAGGGACTTGACGCAGCTCGCAAAATGGCGATCTTGAGTACACTCGGTTTCCGCACCAATGTGGAGTTGAAGGATGTAACCGTTAAAGGAATATCCTCCGTGACTCGTGAAGACATTATGTATGCCAAAAGACTGGGCTATGAGATGAAGTTACTTGGTATTGCGGACCGTATTGGCGATGAGATCACGATCAGCGTTCAGCCGACAATGGTTAGACAGAATCACCCGATTGCTTCAGTCAACGGTGTGTTCAACGCAGTATATGTACACGGTGAAGCTGTAGGGGAGACAATGTTCTACGGTGCGGGTGCGGGAGAACTCCCAACGGCAACTTCGGTTGTAGCTGACATTGTGGCGGTTACCAAAAACCTTAAACTTGGCGTGAACGGTCTCAAAGCAATTGTGCCTTATAAGATTAAGCGACTACAAAGCGACGAGCAGATCGTGTCGAAAAACTTTATTTTACTACACGTAGACGACAAAGCCGGGGTGTTGGCACAAATCACACAAATTTTCGCAGAGTATGATGTCAGTCTGGCGTCGGTTGTTCAACAGCCGAATGAGCACAACCCGGATGCCGAGATCATTATCGTTACACATAATGCAAGTAAGGCAAGCATGGATAAAGTGTTAAAACATTTTGAATCACTCAGCGTCATTCGCCGCATTAAGAGTGTCTACCGGGTCGAAGGATAATAGTTCTTATCCCATACGGCATCTCAATTATTTCAGTTATAACGTACAAGTTAATCATATCCGGTTCAACAGGTCATCATTTCAGATTAATAAAACATAAAGGAGTTTACCCATAATGAGATATCAAGGACTTTTGCAAACGTACAGAGAGCACCTTCCAGTTAATGAAAATACACCCCTGCTTACGCTTCAGGAAGGAAATACACCGTTGATTCATGCAGAGAATCTGTCTGAGGAACTCGGTTTAAATGTTTACTTCAAATACGAAGGTTTGAACCCTACGGGATCTTTCAAAGACCGCGGTATGGTTATGGCTGTTGCCAAAGCTATGGAAGAGGGCAGCCGTACGATCATGTGTGCATCCACAGGTAATACGTCAGCAGCTGCAGCGGCCTACGCCGCACGTGGTGGCCTCAATTGTATCGTACTGATCCCGAATAACAACATTGCACTGGGTAAACTGGCCCAAGCCATGATCTATGGAGCCAAAGTGATAGCGATCAATGGTAACTTTGACCGTGCACTGGAGATTGTGCGTGAGATCACAGCCAAACATCCGATCACGCTTGTAAACTCTGTGAATCCGTTCCGGATTGAAGGACAGAAGACAGCAGCGTTTGAAGTAATTGAACAACTTGGCGAAGCGCCTGACGTTCTGGCTATTCCAGTCGGTAATGCGGGTAATATCTCGGCTTATTGGAAAGGTTTCAAAGAATATAAAGAGGCAGGTAAATCCAACACGCTTCCACGTATGGTTGGTTTCGAAGCAGAAGGTGCGATGGCCATAGTCAAAGGTGAGCCGATCCTTGAACCTGAAACGGTAGCAACAGCAATTCGAATCGGTAATCCGGCGAGCTGGAAAACGGCAGTAGCTGCAGCTGAGGAATCTGGTGGACAG
The DNA here is from genome assembly GCF_984798905.1 of Paenibacillus sp. SRL342. Classification (NCBI taxonomy): domain Bacteria; kingdom Bacillati; phylum Bacillota; class Bacilli; order Caryophanales; family Paenibacillaceae; genus Paenibacillus; species Paenibacillus sp. SRL342. Next base: position 5,582,029 of record NZ_OZ481790.1, on the reverse strand, counting down.
ATCAACTATGTAACGGATGAACAAATCCTTACAGCGTATCGTACACTTGCTTCTCGGGAAGGAATTTTTGCTGAACCTGCTTCTGCGGCTTCCCTTGCTGGTGTATACAAACTGAAGAGTGAAGGGTACTTTAAAGGCGGAGAGACTGTAGTTTGTGTACTGACAGGTAATGGCCTGAAAGATCCTAATATTGCGATCAAAACAGTAGCGACTGAGCCACTTGTTGTTGAAGATACGGAAGAAGCGGTAATGGCGGCCATTGCACAACTGGAGCAGCAATCTGTATGAGTTTGCGTGAAAAGGTAACCGTAAAAATACCTGCAAGCACAGCCAATCTCGGTCCGGGGTTTGATACCCTGGGCATGGCATTGTCTTTGTATGCCTGGTTGGAAATGAAACCTGCCGAGCAGACGTCATTTCATCTTCACGGCAATCATTTGACAGGCCTGCCAACAGATAAATCGAATTTGATTTACGAAGTGGCACAGATGGTATTCAATGAAGCTGGGGTATCCGTCCCTGAATTGGAGATTTCCATGTATTCGGATATTCCGCTTACGCGGGGACTCGGGAGCAGTGCATCAGCCATCGTTGGGGCATTGGCAGCGGCTAATGCATTAATTGGTGCTCCTTTATCCGATGCGAAGCTTCTGGATATGGCCACATCCCTTGAGAAGCATCCTGATAATGTTGGAGCATCTCTGTATGGCGGTATTATTACGGCTGCATGGAATGGTCAACAGGTAGATCATATACGTATTGAACCACACCAGGATCTGCAGGCTTTGGTTATTGTACCTGAATTCCAGCTGTCTACTTCAAAAGCAAGGAATGTAATTCCAGAACAATTTGGCATGTCTGATGTGGTGCATAACATTAGCAGATCCTCACTGCTCGTTGCCGCTATGGCGAGTGGACGACTGGATATGATTCAGAAGGCGATGTCAGATCGAATTCACCAACCATATCGGGCATCATTGGTGCCAGGCATGGCTGAGATATTGGAACATGCCGTCGATCATGGAGCGTTGGGAGCTGCCCTGAGCGGAGCTGGACCGACCGTATTGACTTTGGTAGATCGTCATGACACCCGGAAAGCGGGATTGGAACAATATTTGCTGGACACCATGGAGCGGGAGGGCATATCTGCTTCTGCACTGTGGCTCGATCCGGATTTGGACGGTGTAACCGTGCTGCCTGATCAAGACGAACGTCCTTTTCTGGACAGAATCAAAGGGGAAGTTAATGCATGAAACGAATTGCAGTATTACCTGAAGGATCAGTTTCTCATGAGGCAATTGATTTCCTTTTCAACGGGGAACCATTAGACTTGCTTCATTCCAAGCTGATTTCGGATGTGTTTAGAGCAACGGATAGCGGGATTGCACAATACAGTGTCATTCCGATTGAAAATACCATTGAAGGCTCCGTTAGTCTTCATATGGACTGGCTTGTGAATGAAGTAGATATTCCGATGCAAGCAGAGTGGGTATATCCATCTATCCAGAATGTGATTGGACATGGCTCGGAATTTAAGACAGAGAGTGGCGAGTATGACTTTGGTAGAATTACCAAGATCATGTCTCACCCTGTGGCTATTCCACAGTGTCAGAATTTTATTCGGCTGCATTCGCCTGGGGCGGACCTTGAAGGTGTGAACAGTACGGCCGAAGCTGTAGAAATTGTGAAAAAAAATCCGGGTAAGGGCTGGGTGGCGATCGGTACCAAGCTTGCTGCTCAGAAGCATGGATTGGACATTATGGCTGAAAAGGTTACAGATCATGACAACAACTACACCCGTTTTGTGCTCATCGGCCATGAACCTGTGAACATTCCACGTGAACCGGATCATGTAAAAACCAGCTTGCTGGTGACATTGCCAGAAGATGCACCGGGTGCGTTGCATCAGGTATTGTCGGCTTTTGCATGGCGGAAGCTGAACTTGACCCGTCTCGAATCTCGTCCAACGAAGAAACGATTGGGCAGTTACTATTTTTACATTGATGTTGTGGAAACGGTCGATTCGGTATTGCTTACCGCAGCCATGGCAGAGATTGAAGCATTGAATTGTCAGGTGCGCGTTCTGGGTAGCTATCCTTGTTATACATATCCTTCAAGATAATTGACCTGGTGGTGTTTGGGAATGTTAGAAGGTTGTCATAAGTCGGGATAGAATGAGCGAGTAATGGCTTGTCATTTGGTGTACAATGGACGGGTTAATAACGTTTCGGAGTACAGTGAATGGATATTTTATGGAGGTGCAGTCATCGGTGGCAGAACAATGGATCTATTTGGATGGTCAGTATGTGACCAAGGAGAACGCAACCGTTTCGGTATATGATCATGGATTTTTGTATGGAGACGGGATTTTCGAAGGTATTCGGATCTATAACGGAAATATTTTCAGATGTAAGGCCCACTTGGATCGTTTGTATGATTCGGCGAAATCCATCAGTTTGAACATTCCGCTGTCCATTGATGAGATGCTGGAAGTCATGGCTGAAACGGTGCGCCGCAATGATATGCGTAATGGTTATATTCGTCTTATTGTATCGCGCGGCCCTGGTAATCTGGGGTTGGACCCGTTACGTTGCCCTAAGGCATCCGTAATCATCATCGTGGAGCAATTGGCGATCTATCCCGAGGAAGCGTATCTTACTGGATTGAAAGCCGTGTCGGTATCCCAACGCCGGAACATTCCGGACGCATTGAATCCAAAAATTAAATCGTTGAACTATCTCAATAACATACTGGTTAAAATCCAGTCTAACTATTCAGGTGCTGGTGAAGCAATCATGCTGAACTCCCAAGGTTACGTTACTGAGGGTTCAAGTGATAACATCTTCATCATCAAAAATGGTGTAGTGTACACGCCGCCTTGTTATCTCGGAGCACTTGAAGGGATTACACGTCAAGCGATTATCGATCTATGTGGCGAACTGGAGCTTGAATTAAAAGAAGTGCCATTCACCCTGCATGATGTGTATATCGCAGACGAAGTCTTTTTCACCGGGACAGCTGCAGAAGTTATCGCTGCATATGAAGTGGATGGAAGAACAATTGGCACGGGGGTAGCAGGTCCAGTAACGCTGAGACTGCTGGAAGCATTTCGTCAGATTGTTGACAAAGATGGATATAAAGTGTGGGAATCTTAAGTTAGAATTGCATAACATAGGGAACAGGAATCCTCCTTGTCCGATAAAATTCTGCATACCTGGTGTATGGGGATTTTAGAGACAGGAGGATTTTTTTTGTTTAGTTGATGTCATTAGCCCGGTTTCTGCATAGGATGTAGTAACGGTATGGGCGAATGTACTGCCCAAGTATGACGTCTAGGAGGTTAGTTCCCTGTGAAAATACACATGGTGAAAAAAGGCGACACATTATATCTGCTGTCCCAAAAATACAATGTAGCGCTGGACAAATTGATCGCGGCTAATCCGCAAATCACAAATCCCGACAAGCTGGATATTGGCATGAAGGTCAAAATCCCTGCAGAGCCAGTAACACCGAAGCCGGAGGGTGTGCTCCACAGTCACAAGGTGCAGCAAGGAGATTCGTTATGGAAGTTGGCACAAGCCTGGGGAGTTCCTTTAAAAGATATGGTCAATGCCAATCCACAGTTGAAAAATCCGAACGCTCTGCTGGTGGGGGAGACAGTTTACATTCCATCTATGCACGCACAAGGAAACAGCACATCTAATCCGGGTGCCGGCAACATTGCTGCTCATGAAAAGTTGTCACCTGAAGGTAAGGAATATACGGGAGTCAAAGAACCGGAGCCCCCGGCTCCAGTTACGCCAACTCCCCCTGCCCCGGTAGCAGAGGTTCCTGTTCCGGTCCCGGTGCCTGCTCCACCACCTGCCAATCCGGTAATGCCGAATGTAATGCCGGAACTGGAGGTACTGCCGCAGTTACCAGAGCTTCCTGAAGTGAAGCCGGAAAAGGAAACGCACAAAAAAGAAGAGGTTAAAACCGAAGTTCATGTAAAACCGGTAGCAGAATCCAAGAAATATACAATGCCTAATCTTTCGCCTGAAATTACGCCTTTGCCTGTAATGCCTAATACAAAGTCTCCAACTGAGGTTGCACCAGCAACGAAAAAGCCTTGTGGTTGTGGTAATAAGTTGCATCATGCGCCAGCCGAACACCCTTATGTTCAAATCCCGGTTCCTGCACAAGAGGTGTATGGTGCGCAGCAAGACATGTACACGGCAGGAGCGAGTAACAATACGTCGTTTCCGGGGATTCCGGAAGTTAGTCCTTATAGTAGCAGTGATCTGCCAAACAGTCCGTGGACTGGTGCGGAACAGGGTTATAACCACAATAACGTTATGCCGAATCTGTCCGCAGCAATGCAAAACAACTCATTTCCGATTGCGCCAGCTGCCGAAGTGAATAGTCCATTTCCGACGTATGCAGCACCTGGTCATATGAATCATCAGCCGCCTTTCATATCTCCATACTCAATGCTTCCGTACCCTCCATGCGGATGTGGCTCACATACACATATGCCTCAGTATACTTATCCTTCTCATGGTTATCAGGATCCGGCTTGGAATATGTATGGTCCTTCGTACGGTATGCCGCCTGAAATGTCCACATCCACGATGCCAAACCAGCCTATTGAGTATGCTTATCAGAATCCGTATCCTACTCAGAACATGGTTCCGCCGTCTCCGCTTGGAGCATTTGGTGAAATGTATCCTCCTCATGGGCAAGGAAAGGGTGGTAAAAAAGGGGGGCGTGAAGACGCTAACTTAAGTCAGGTAGCAATTGAAGAGGTTGGATCAGATTCGGAAGGGAAGTCCAAGCAAGCAGGGAATAAGCTGGCAGCTGCAAAACGCAGAACAACCAAGGCTCCTCTGAAGAATAAATCCAAAGTATCCGTGTCCGGGAAAACATCCAGAGAGGGTGCAGCTCCTTCTAACCAACGGAAATCCGATAAAAAGCGTCGTAATCCATGGATACAAAACTAACCTAGCGCGGATTGCGATTGATGAAAAAGTCAGGTGCATGTTTTATTTAGTGGGAAGTCTGCTCTGTAATGGAGAGAGGCTTCCCGCTTTCCTTAATAAACATTGAGTTTCGCATTACGGAGATACAGCTGTTCTGGAAATGATAAAGAGCATTTTTTTGAGAAGTTGTTGTAAACCCTTTCATAAATGTGTTAAAATATTTGTACCCTATGAGCGTAAGCTATTATGATAGGACAAGATAGGGAACGGATATGGTAGCTTTAGCTAATGCAAAACTACTAAAGAAAAGAAATGAAAAAAACTGTTGCATTACATTCAGCCGTATGATATATTATTTAAGTCGCCGCTGAAACACACGGCTGACACGGGAAACACAAGAGATAATGAAACAAGTTTGATCTTTGAAAACTGAACAACGAGTGAGTAAACATTCTGCTTGCAGAATGAACGCGAAAGTTAGAGACAAGCCTTGGCTTGAATCGACTGGAGCACAAATGAGATTTTTAATCTCGTCAGATTCAAAATGAGCTTATCGCTCTTTTCAATACTTTATTGGAGAGTTTGATCCTGGCTCAGGACGAACGCTGGCGGCATGCCTAATACATGCAAGTCGAGCGGAGTTGATAGGAAGCTTGCTTCCTTGATACTTAGCGGCGGACGGGTGAGTAACACGTAGGCAACCTGCCCTCAAGTTTGGGACAACTACCGGAAACGGTAGCTAATACCGAATAGTTGTTTTCTTCGCCTGAAGGAAACTGGAAAGACGGAGCAATCTGTCACTTGGGGATGGGCCTGCGGCGCATTAGCTAGTTGGTGGGGTAACGGCTCACCAAGGCGACGATGCGTAGCCGACCTGAGAGGGTGATCGGCCACACTGGGACTGAGACACGGCCCAGACTCCTACGGGAGGCAGCAGTAGGGAATCTTCCGCAATGGGCGAAAGCCTGACGGAGCAATGCCGCGTGAGTGATGAAGGTTTTCGGATCGTAAAGCTCTGTTGCCAGGGAAGAACGCTTGGGAGAGTAACTGCTCTCAAGGTGACGGTACCTGAGAAGAAAGCCCCGGCTAACTACGTGCCAGCAGCCGCGGTAATACGTAGGGGGCAAGCGTTGTCCGGAATTATTGGGCGTAAAGCGCGCGCAGGCGGTCATTTAAGTCTGGTGTTTAATCCCGGGGCTCAACCCCGGATCGCACTGGAAACTGGGTGACTTGAGTGCAGAAGAGGAGAGTGGAATTCCACGTGTAGCGGTGAAATGCGTAGATATGTGGAGGAACACCAGTGGCGAAGGCGACTCTCTGGGCTGTAACTGACGCTGAGGCGCGAAAGCGTGGGGAGCAAACAGGATTAGATACCCTGGTAGTCCACGCCGTAAACGATGAGTGCTAGGTGTTAGGGGTTTCGATACCCTTGGTGCCGAAGTTAACACATTAAGCACTCCGCCTGGGGAGTACGGTCGCAAGACTGAAACTCAAAGGAATTGACGGGGACCCGCACAAGCAGTGGAGTATGTGGTTTAATTCGAAGCAACGCGAAGAACCTTACCAGGTCTTGACATCCCTCTGACCGGTACAGAGATGTACCTTTCCTTCGGGACAGAGGAGACAGGTGGTGCATGGTTGTCGTCAGCTCGTGTCGTGAGATGTTGGGTTAAGTCCCGCAACGAGCGCAACCCTTATATTTAGTTGCCAGCACTTCGGGTGGGCACTCTAGATAGACTGCCGGTGACAAACCGGAGGAAGGTGGGGATGACGTCAAATCATCATGCCCCTTATGACCTGGGCTACACACGTACTACAATGGCCGGTACAACGGGCTGCGAAATCGCGAGATGGAGCCAATCCCAACAAAGCCGGTCTCAGTTCGGATTGCAGGCTGCAACTCGCCTGCATGAAGTCGGAATTGCTAGTAATCGCGGATCAGCATGCCGCGGTGAATACGTTCCCGGGTCTTGTACACACCGCCCGTCACACCACGAGAGTTTATAACACCCGAAGTCGGTGGGGTAACCGCAAGGAGCCAGCCGCCGAAGGTGGGATAGATGATTGGGGTGAAGTCGTAACAAGGTAGCCGTATCGGAAGGTGCGGCTGGATCACCTCCTTTCTATGGAGAATCGTTTCCTGCAACGGAAACATTCAAATACAAAATCTAGCCAGGTCGGCTAGTTACTCACTCGTTGCTCAGTTTTGAGAGCTCAAACTCTCAAACAGCTTGCTTTTGCATGGAGCTTGTTCTTTGAAAACTAGATATCGAAACGAAACAAACGCGAATTAGAACATTCCTTTTTAGCTGAACTTGTGTTAAACAAGTTTAAATAAAAACGGTAGATTGCACGTACGATGGTATCGGGTGAGAGCGACTTTTGGCTTTGCACAAGCAAAACAAGGGAAGCGAGCAGTCGAAACCGGAGCACGAGGTTAAGCTACTAAGAGCACACGGAGGATGCCTAGGCGCTAGGAGCCGATGAAGGACGTGGCGAACAACGAAACTGCCTCGGGGAGCTGTAAGCAAGCTTTGATCCGGGGGTGTCCGAATGGGGAAACCCAGCTGGGGTAATTTCCAGTTACTCACAACTGAATACATAGGTTGTGTAGAGGCATACCAGGGGAACTGAAACATCTAAGTACCCTGAGGAAGAGAAAACAATAGTGATTCCGTCAGTAGCGGCGAGCGAACGCGGAGAAGCCCAAACCAGAGAGCTTGCTCTTTGGGGTTGTGGGACGTCTCACATGGAGTTACAAAGGAACCGGTTAAGCGAAGAGGTCTGGAAAGGCCCGCCAAAGAAGGTAAAAGCCCTGTAGTTGAAAGTTGGTTCCCTCCGAGACGGATCCCGAGTAGTGCGGGGCACGTGAAACCCCGTATGAATCCGGCAGGACCATCTGCCAAGGCTAAATACTTCCTAGCGACCGATAGTGAAGCAGTACCGTGAGGGAAAGGTGAAAAGCACCCCGGAAGGGGAGTGAAATAGAACCTGAAACCGTGTGCTTACAAAAAGTCAGAGCCCGTTTTAGGGGTGATGGCGTGCCTTTTGTAGAATGAACCGGCGAGTTACGTTCCCGTGCAAGGTTAAGGTGAAGAGCCGGAGCCGCAGCGAAAGCGAGTCTGAATAGGGCGACTTAGTACGTGGACGTAGACCCGAAACCGGGTGATCTACCCCTGTCCAGGGTGAAGGTGCGGTAACACGCACTGGAGGCCCGAACCCACGCATGTTGAAAAATGCGGGGATGAGGTGGGGGTAGCGGAGAAATTCCAATCGAACTCGGAGATAGCTGGTTCTCCCCGAAATAGCTTTAGGGCTAGCCTCGGAAAACAGAGTCGTGGAGGTAGAGCACTGATTGGGTGCGGGGCCCGCAAGGGTTACCAAGCTCAGTCAAACTCCGAATGCCATAGACTTACTTCCGGGAGTCAGACAGTGAGTGCTAAGATCCATTGTCAAAAGGGAAACAGCCCAGACCATCAGCTAAGGTCCCCAAGTGTGTGTTAAGTGGGAAAGGATGTGGAGTTGCACAGACAACCAGGATGTTGGCTTAGAAGCAGCCACCATTGAAAGAGTGCGTAATAGCTCACTGGTCGAGTGACTCTGCGCCGAAAATGTAACGGGGCTAAACACACCACCGAAGCTATGGCTTGATGCTTTGCATCAGGGGTAGGGGAGCGTTGTATAAGGGTTGAAGGTGTACCGTAAGGAGCGCTGGACATTATACAAGTGAGAATGCCGGTATGAGTAACGAAAAGATCAGTGAGAATCTGATCCGCCGAAAGCCTAAGGGTTCCTGAGGAAGGCTCGTCCGCTCAGGGTAAGTCGGGACCTAAGGCGAGGCCGAAAGGCGTAGTCGAAGGACAACAGGTCGAAATTCCTGTACCACCGTAAGCCGTTATGAGCAATGGGGGGACGCAGTAGGGTAGTGACGCGGACTGATGGATGTCCGTCTAAGCAGTGAGGCTGATGTGTAGGCAAATCCGCACATTGTAAGGCTGAGCTGTGATGGGGAGCGAAAATTATAGTAGCGAAGGTCATGATCTCACACTGCCAAGAAAAGCCTCTAGCCAGGTGATGGTGCCCGTACCGCAAACCGACACAGGTAGGCGAGAAGAGTATTCTAAGGCGCGCGGAAGAACTCTCGTTAAGGAACTCGGCAAAATGACCCCGTAACTTCGGGAGAAGGGGTGCCCCGGTAGTGTGAATAGCACGAGGGGGCCGCAGTGAAAAGGCCCAAGCGACTGTTTAGCAAAAACACAGGTCTGTGCGAAGCCGTAAGGCGAAGTATACGGGCTGACGCCTGCCCGGTGCTGGAAGGTTAAGGGGAGTGGTTAGGGAGTAATCCCGAAGCTGTGAACCGAAGCCCCAGTAAACGGCGGCCGTAACTATAACGGTCCTAAGGTAGCGAAATTCCTTGTCAGGTAAATTCTGACCCGCACGAATGGCGTAACGACTTGGGCGCTGTCTCAACGAGAGATCCGGTGAAATTTTAATACCTGTGAAGATGCAGGTTACCCGCGACAAGACGGAAAGACCCCATGGAGCTTTACTGCAGCTTGATATTGAATTTGGGTACGATCTGTACAGGATAGGTGGGAGCCTTTGAAGTGTGAGCGCCAGCTTGCATGGAGGCAACGTTGGGATACCACCCTGATCGTATCTAGGTTCTAACCTGGTACCGTAATCCGGTGCGGGGACAGTGTCAGGTGGGCAGTTTGACTGGGGCGGTCGCCTCCTAAAGAGTAACGGAGGCGCCCAAAGGTTCCCTCAGAATGGTTGGAAATCATTCGAAGAGTGCAAAGGCATAAGGGAGCTTGACTGCGAGACCTACAAGTCGAGCAGGGACGAAAGTCGGGCTTAGTGATCCGGTGGTACCGCATGGAAGGGCCATCGCTCAACGGATAAAAGCTACCCTGGGGATAACAGGCTTATCTCCCCCAAGAGTCCACATCGACGGGGAGGTTTGGCACCTCGATGTCGGCTCATCGCATCCTGGGGCTGAAGTAGGTCCCAAGGGTTGGGCTGTTCGCCCATTAAAGCGGTACGCGAGCTGGGTTCAGAACGTCGTGAGACAGTTCGGTCCCTATCTGTCGTGGGCGTAGGAAATTTGAGAGGAGCTGTCCTTAGTACGAGAGGACCGGGATGGACGTACCGCTGGTGTACCAGTTGTTCCGCCAGGAGCACCGCTGGGTAGCTATGTACGGACGGGATAAACGCTGAAAGCATCTAAGCGTGAAGCCCCCCTCAAGATGAGATTTCCCAGTATGTAAGACCCCTTGAAGACGACGAGGTAGATAGGCTGGGGGTGGAAGTGCAGCAATGCATGGAGCTGACCAGTACTAATCGGTCGAGGGCTTATCCAATAGCAAGTGATAATTCGCATGTTTCGTTTCGAATCTAGTTTTCAGAGAACGATCTCTGAATGTAAGCTAAGCTATGCGTTTGGTGGCGATGGCGGAGGGGTTCCACACGTACCCATCCCGAACACGACCGTTAAGCCCTCTAGCGCCGATGGTACTTGGACCGCAGGGTCCTGGGAGAGTAGGACGCCGCCAAGCGAACTCTTTCATCATACATAGAAAACAGGCTCTGCATGTTGATGTTGTACGATGAATTGCATTTGCAGTGCAAATGCATATTATTCCCTGATAGCTCAGTTGGTAGAGCACTCGACTGTTAATCGAGTTGTCACAGGTTCGAGCCCTGTTCGGGGAGCCAGTAAGGCCCGTTGGTCAAGGGGTTAAGACACCTCCCTTTCACGGAGGTAACAGGGGTTCGAATCCCCTACGGGTCATAGCTATATTTATAGCTTTAACAAGGGATGAGAATCCCAAAGGTTCGTCGGAGGATATACCTCGTTAGCAACTGCTTCGCAGTCTCGAACGAAGTGAGAGTATCCCCTACGGGTCATATTATGGAGGCTTAGCTCAGCTGGGAGAGCATCTGCCTTACAAGCAGAGGGTCGGGGGTTCGATCCCCTCAGCCTCCACCATATAAACTTTATAACGACGCGGGGTGGAGCAGCCCGGTAGCTCGTCGGGCTCATAACCCGAAGGCCGCAGGTTCAAATCCTGCCCCCGCAATTATACTTTCCTTTGAGAAAGTGATCTGGAACCGTGGTGTAGTTGGCCTAACATGCCTGCCTGTCACGCAGGAGATCGCGGGTTCGAATCCCGTCGGTTCCGCCATTTTTATATTAATAATACCGTATGCGGAAGTGGCTCAGCGGTAGAGCATCGCCTTGCCAAGGCGAGGGTCGCGGGTTCGATTCCCGTCTTCCGCTCCAATATTTGCGCCCTTAGCTCAGCTGGATAGAGCGTTTGACTACGAATCAAAAGGCCGGGAGTTCGAATCTCTCAGGGCGCGCCATTATAACTTCAAATTTGCCGGCGTGGCGGAATGGCAGACGCGCTCGACTCAAAATCGAGTGGGAAACCGTGGAGGTTCGAGTCCTCTCGCCGGTATATATAACGGGATGTAGCTCAGCTTGGTAGAGCACCTGGTTTGGGACCAGGGGGTCGCATGTTCAAATCGTGTCATCCCGATCTCTAAAAACATTATCTATAATTAGATAGTGTTTTTTTTATTTATCTATATATAAGATTCTATAAATGCAGGTTCCGGTATTCACTATGACAAATTCTCTAAGCTATCACATGCGTGATCCTTCTTCAGACGACAAGTTAGTTGTGCATAAAGCCTCGTTCTTTAGGTCACAATAGGTTTAAAAAGTGATAGAAGGGGTTCATGTGAACACGTTTAACTTCAGAAAACAATTCAAGAGACGCTGGCGACGGTGGAAACGAACAGTATGGATGACGGCGGCTTTACTTGCAGTTACGATATTGGCTTACAGTGGGTTGTCTATCTCATCGGCCATAGAGCGTTTATTGACAACTAATTTTAGTGAGGCAACCAGTGTGATGGGCCCTGTTACGCAGGAAACAAGATCAGAACAGGAGATTCAGGCGTTAGTAGAGCAACTTGATTCTGATCCGGATCATTTAACGAGTGTGGTTTTGGAGATACAGTACATCTGCGGAGTGGAGACAGAGCAGTTAGGCAAGATGGCTAGACCGCAGTTGAAAATGCTACTAGCTCAACATCCGGAATGGGATGCTACCGTTGGAACATCAGATGAGTTGCATTTGAAGCAACGTGTAGATGACCTTTCACCGCTATGTAAACAACAGGCTTATATCAGCATTGATGCTGTAGGGAACCTTAATTTGTACGAGGGCAAACCTGCAGAAGAGAAGGTTATTCGTACGTTCTTTCAGTTGGATGTTGGGACGTTGGAGAGTTCTTTGCCTGATGGGGTGCTGGAGCAACTTCAGCAGGGTATTCGGATTCAGGATAAGGATGAGTATGATAGCGTAATCTCCACCTTCAGTGACTATGCCGTGGATGAAGATCACCATTTAATCCGCAATGGCGGGTAATCCAAACGCCCTCACCTACAGTATTAAGATTGTGAATTACTGAAACGATGGTGGCAATAGCAATAACATTCGTGGTTTACGTAACCAAGCGATAGAATCCAAAATACGTGGAATGTGGTGAAGGACATCGAAGAGATGTCCTTTTTGTCGTTTGAACTGAAATACATGAAAATACGCATAAACATGTAAAAAATCCGCGAATAAAGACGAGTAGTCAGTTAGACAAAGTTTTTCCTGCCGCAGGGTCTATCTTTTGTTATAATGAAATGAACGATACATATGTTCGCTTTTGTGAGGGAGAGATGGTTTTGCGTTTTTTGGGAATTGACCCGGGGATTGCGATTGTTGGTTTTGGTTTTGTGGATAAAATCGGCAGTAAGGTGGTACCCGTACAATATGGATGTATTCAGACGGAAGCTCATACCCCTGAAGAGGAACGATTGCTTCACGTATATGAAGGTATGGTGCAATTGATTGATAAATACAAACCGGACGCAGTAGCGCTGGAGAAACTTTTTTTCAATCGGAACGTTACAACAGCGATGTCTGTGAGTCAGGCTAGAGGAGTTATGGTACTCGCTGCCGCACAGAAGGGTCTGCCTATTGCAGAGTATACGCCAATGCAGATCAAGCAGGCTGTTGTGGGGTACGGTAAAGCAGAGAAGAAGCAAGTACAGGAAATGGTCAAAATGTTCTTGCGTCTTCAGGTCGTTCCTAAGCCGGATGACGTAGCGGATGCATTGGCTGTAGCCGTGTGCCACGCACACTCTTATACATTAAATTCCAAGTTGAATGAGGTATTGCGAAAATGATTGATTTTCTAAGAGGACAGTTCATTCATGTAGAGAATGATTATATTGTGCTGGATGTTCATGGTGTAGGTTATCGCGTATTCTGTCCAAATCCATTTGCGTTTGCGAAGCAAGAAGGTGAAATTACCGTGTACACTCACCATCATGTGCGTGAGGATGCGATGTTGCTGTTTGGATTTGTTACACGGGATGAGCAACGTTTGTTCCGTAAACTGATTGAAGTATCCGGTATCGGTCCAAAAGTAGCTCTGGGCATACTCGCTGGAGGTACACCAGAACATGTGGTTACGGCGATTTATCAGGAGAATCTTACGTTCTTGACCAAATTGCCAGGCATCGGCAAGAAGACTGCTCAACGCATGATTCTGGATCTTAAGGATAAGCTGGATAGTTTTGGCGCGGCAGCGTACGCAACAGGTTTGTTCGCTCCTCCATCGGAAGAGTCGGGAAGTGGTTCAGCCTGGGATGAGGCACGTGAAGGTCTCAAGGCACTTGGGTATACTGACAGTGAGCTTGATAAAGTGTGGCTCAAATTGAAAAAGGATGTTACTACAGCAGATTCCGTTGATGTGTTGATGAAAAAGGCGCTGCAAATGCTGTTTACGGGATAATACAAATTGCATATTATAATATAGCTGTAGCCTGCAAAAAAAGGTAGGGATGAACATGGATGACCGGATTATTTCCGCGAACCTGATGATGGAGGACCAAAATGTTGAGTTGAGTCTTCGTCCCCGGTATCTGAATGAGTATATCGGGCAGAATCAGGTGAAGGAAAATTTAAAGATATATATTGAAGCTGCCAAATTTCGTAATGAGGCATTGGATCACGTTTTGTTATATGGACCACCTGGACTTGGTAAAACAACACTTGCCAATATTATTGCCAACGAATTGGGTGTTAATTTACGAACCACGTCAGGCCCGGCTATTGAACGCCCGGGTGATCTTGCAGCATTGTTAACCAATCTGCAGGAAGGTGATGTCTTGTTTATTGATGAGATTCATCGTTTGCATCGTACGGTTGAAGAAGTCATGTACCCGGCTATGGAGGATTCGGCATTGGATATTATGATTGGTAAAGGTCCAAGTGCACGTTCCGTTCGGCTGGATCTGCCATCATTCACTCTAATTGGGGCTACAACGCGTGCTGGCTTGCTGTCTGCTCCACTTCGAGACCGATTTGGTGTTATCAGTCGATTGGAATTCTACACGGTTGATGAGCTGGCTTATATCGTCTCACGCTCTACCGAAATTTTGGGTGTGGAGATTGTGGGAGATGCTGCGCAAGAGATTGCATTGCGCTCACGTGGGACACCGAGGATCGCCAACCGTTTGTTAAAACGAGTACGCGACTTTGCACAGGTGCGTGGTGACGGGATTATTACGCAGACACTGGCGGAAGAAGCACTGCAACGTCTCCAGATTGATCCGCGTGGCCTGGATGAGATTGATCACAAAATGCTCAAATCGATGATCAACAGCTTCCGGGGAGGCCCGGTAGGGCTGGATACCATTGCTGCTACGATTGGTGAAGAAAGTCAGACGATAGAGGATGTCTATGAACCGTATCTGCTTCAGATTGGTATGATTCAGCGTACACCAAGGGGCAGGATCGTAACAGATCTCGCCTATCATCATTTGGGTCTACCTGTTCCACCAAGAGACGGTAAATAATCGAACCTGTTGAACATGCTCATTTGAACATTCATCATAAACATTGAAATAATCACGTTAACCCGATATAAAAGTGAAGGAAATGCATGGAGAGGAGTCTGATTGTGGGAAAAGCAATACGAACGAAGAAGTGGAGTCGTCGATTGAAGGTACTGGCGGCAGCTCTTTTGACAGTGGGTTGCCTGCAAGTGCCTGCTTATGCAGCAGGAAATGATGGACAAACGATCCGGGTAGCCATGTTTGCAAATCTGGGTAGTACGTATAAATCAACTACACCACTCATTACGCTTGAATCTACAGAAAAATGGAGCATCCAATCGGAGAGTGGCGCAAATGTAAGCCTTCCTGCAGGGCAGGTCCGTTTCAGCGCAGACGGATTTCGAGTGAAAGTGTTGGAGACAGCGGATTTCAAGACAGCATCTGCAGCAGCAAAACTGTTGCAGGCAACCGCGGATAAACCGTTGCTGTTCACAACGTCTGTGAATGGAAATGCCATTTACCAGCTCTACACAGGCAACTATGCAACGGAGGCACTGGCTGGACAAGCTGTTACACGAGTACAAAAGGTAGCAGCAGCTCAATTGGCTGGTCAAAAGCCAGCTGTAACGGGAAGTAAACGCCTGTCTGCTGGAACCTATGGTTCGATTCAGGAAGCAGAGGCAGCACAAGCCAACCTTTTATCAGCAGGGGTTAGTAGTGCCTATCCAGTCCTTCAACTGAGTGGAGGAAGCCAAGCCTATGCGGTATGGGTGGGTGAAGCTTCAACGGATGCGGAATTAACCGCATTGAAGAACAGTGTGGAAGCCAAAGCTCCAGGGGTAAGCCTTTCACCTGTCAACAATAGTGCAGGGCTCATCATCCGTCAGGATGCTGGATTAAGTACGGATGCACTGAAAACAGCTCCGCATTACACCATTGCAGGTACTGAATCCAAAGCATTGGTACAAGGGAATGACAATGGCATCAAAGTAGTGGAACGTTCCCAGCGAACGTATCGTGGAGATATGGAAATCAGCATCGTAAGTGGTGATCTGGCGTTGGTCAATGTCGTTCCACTGGAGCAATATCTGTACTCTGTCGTTGGGGCAGAGGTGTATTCCTCCTGGCCTGCTGAGGCTCTGAAAGTTCAAGCTGTAGCGGCTCGATCCTACGCGCTTCAACAGGGTGAACGTTTCAAAATTGCCAATGTCGTGGATACAACGCTCAGCCAAGCCTATAACGGGATTGGTTCGGAGAACGATAAAGTAACCAGCGCAGTGGATGCAACTACTGGAGAAGTGGTCAAGAGCGGTGGTAAAATCATCGAAGCTGTGTTCTCCTCCAATGCGGGTGGCCAGACGGCTCATCCTTCTGAGGTATGGAACGGTGGAGCAGGTGTTTTCACCAATGTAGTTAGCTCGGGTGATGCATCAGCCCAGGCAGGATTACATATGTGGTACCATGTGCTGCTCAGTTCAGGCGTTAGCGGGTACATTCGTGAGGACAACATCAAAGAATTAACGACCAAGACCAATGCGGGACTGGCAAAAGTGACGGTAACGGCTCAGAATACCAATGTGCGTTCCGTTCCGTTAATTCAATCCACCGTGGAACCTGTAGCCAAAATGAATCCAGGGAACGAAGCTGTTGTGTTGGCAAAAGTGGCTCAATCCAACGATTATGCCTGGGTGAGAGGACCTTTCACGTCTGCCCAGTTGGTTAAATCCCTTCAGGGCAAAACAACAGCATCTGTTCCTGCTTCAATCTCAACCTTGGAAGTAACCAAGCGTGGACCTTCCGGAAGAGCACTTGAAGTCACTGCCAATGGACAGGCTATGACGGTGAAATATGCCGATACATACCGCTCTGCGCTCGGTGGATTACCGAGTACTTTATTTGATATTGCAGGGACCGGAAGTTATACTGTATTAGGCGCTGACGGCAAAACAGCCAGTAAAACCGGCTCAAATGGTGCCTCTATATTGTCTTCTTCTGGCGCAGGAACATCATCCGGTAATGCACTTGTAGTTATGAGTGGTGATGGTCAAGCGAGAGCGGTAACGCAGGGTCAGACCTTCATGTTCATCGGTCAGGGCAATGGCCACGGATTGGGCTTGTCCCAATGGGGAGCCAAAGGCATGGCAGATGAAGGGTATGATTACCAGGCAATATTGAAACACTATTATCAAAATGCGACTATTGTTAAGGAATGAAACTAAATGAATGTGAACTTATATGATTTTGAATTACCAGAGCAGTTGATAGCACAGACGCCGTTGCTTGATCGCGCGGCATCCCGTTTGCTTACCTTGAACAAAGATAGCGGTGAGATTAATCATCAAACGTTTCCTGATATCATCGATTTTCTGAATCCCGGCGATACATTGATTCTGAATGATACACGTGTTCTACCAGCCCGTCTATTCGGTACAAAAGAAGATACCGGAGCAAAAGCGGAAGTGTTATTGCTCAAAAATGTGGAAGGTGACAAGTGGGAAGCACTGGTTAAGCCGGGTAAAAAGCTGAAAGCCGGTTCAGTCATCGTATTTGGTGAGGAACTCAAGGCAATCATTGAAGAAGAGGGCGAGATGGGGGCACGTACACTTACGTTTACGTATGATGGAATCTTCCAAGAGATTCTGGATCGTCTGGGTGAGATGCCGTTGCCACCTTATATCAAGGAGACATTGGATGACCGCGAACGGTATCAGACCGTGTATGCCAAGCATGAAGGATCGGCGGCTGCACCTACAGCAGGATTACATTTTACGGATGAGTTGTTGGATCAGATTCGTGCGAAAGGTGTTAATGTGGCCTTCATTACGCTTCATGTAGGACTGGGAACATTCAGACCGATGTCGGTTGACGTTGTTGAAGATCATGTCATGCATGAGGAGTATTACTCTTTGTCACAAGAAACGGCAGATCTGATTAACCAGACCAAAGAGAATGGACACCGTGTTTTTGCGGTTGGGACAACGAGCTGCCGGACTTTGGAAACGGTAGGCAGCAAATTTGAAAATGGCATACTGCAAGCGAGCAGCGGATGGACCAGCATTTTTATCTATCCGGGCTATTCCTTCAAAGTGATCGATGGGATGCTTACAAATTTTCATCTCCCGAAATCCACGTTGGTTATGTTGGTTAGTGCGCTAGCAGGCAGGGAACATATTATGCAGGCATATGAGGAAGCCATCCAAGAGAAATACCGGTTCTTCAGCTTCGGCGATGCCATGTTGATATATTAGTATAACGGTATAACGATTAACTTTTAGAGGATGATTAAAACCAATGGCAGCAATTACGTATGAACATATCAAAACTTGCAAACAATCCGGTGCACGTCTGGGACGTGTACATACACCTCACGGTGTTATTGAGACACCAACCTTTATGCCTGTAGGTACACAGGCGACTGTCAAAACAATGAGCCCTGAAGAGTTGAAAGAAATGGATGCTCAGATTATTTTGAGTAATACCTATCATCTGTTTCTGAGACCAGGACATGAAATCATCCGTGAAGCTGGCGGACTGCACAAATTCATGAACTGGGACCGTCCTATTCTGACGGACAGCGGCGGATTCCAAGTGTTTTCTCTCAGCGAGATGCGCAAAATTACGGAAGAAGGCGTTAACTTCCGTTCTCATCTGAATGGAGACAAGAAGTTCCTTTCTCCTGAAGTGGCGATGGAAATCCAGAATGCACTTGGCTCCGATATTATGATGGCTTTTGATGAATGTCCACCGTATCCGGCTGAATATGAATATGTAAAAAAATCACTCGAAAGAACAAGCCGTTGGGCAGAACGTTGTCTCGAAAGTCACGCTCGTCCGCATGACCAAGGTCTGTTTGCCATCGTACAGGGAGGCATGCATGAAGATCTTCGCCGTCAGAGCGCTGCAGATTTGACTTCCATGGATTTCCCGGGGTATGCTATTGGTGGACTGAGTGTTGGAGAACCGAAACATTTGATGTATGGTGTATTGGATTATACGTTACCTTTGTTGCCGTCCAATAAACCACGTTATTTGATGGGGGTAGGTTCGCCCGATGCGTTGATTGAGGGATCTATTCGTGGAGTGGACATGTTCGATTGTGTTCTGCCTACTCGGATTGCCCGTAACGGAACAACGATGACCAGCCAAGGACGTCTGGTAATTCGTAATGCCAAGTTTGCAACCGATTTTGGACCATTAGATCCTGAATGTGATTGCTACACTTGTCGCAACTATTCCAGAGCTTATCTGCGTCATTTGATCAAAGCAGATGAAACATTTGGCCTGCGTTTGACAACGATCCATAATCTTCATTTCTTGCAGAATTTGATGCGTAATGTACGTAAAGCCATTATGGAAGATCGTTTGCTTGATTTCCGGGATGAATTTTTCGATCAATATGGTCTTCATGACAATGACAAAGGTTTCTGATTGAGTTTTGAGGAAACCGGCGTAACAAGCAATATCTGTATGTATAGTCGATAAGGGGGAGTTTGAATGTTTCAAGGAATGCCTCTAGCAGGAGCGCAAGGCGGTGGGATCGTATCTTTGATTGTACCTTTAGTACTCATGGTTGCGATTTTCTACTTCTTAATGATTCGTCCACAGAACAAAAAGCAAAAGCAACGGAA
The DNA here is from genome assembly GCF_984798905.1 of Paenibacillus sp. SRL342. Lineage (NCBI taxonomy): Bacteria > Bacillati > Bacillota > Bacilli > Caryophanales > Paenibacillaceae > Paenibacillus > Paenibacillus sp. SRL342. Next base: position 5,562,533 of record NZ_OZ481790.1, on the reverse strand, counting down.
TTCCATGCTGAGCCAATTGAAAAAAGGCGATAAAATTGTAACGATTGGTGGCCTTCACGGTACGATCGCTGAGATTACGGATGATGTGGTTGTATTGCGTGTAAACGATGTAACTAAGCTTACATTTGACCGTAATGCAATCAGCACGGCTGTAGCTCGTGATACGGCTGTTGAATAGTTACTGTAACATAGAATAACGAGGGTGCGTTTGTGGCGTATTCCCTAGTAGAGAACCGGATCTCCTTGGAGAACCGGTTCTCTTTTTTGATTTATGAGGGAAGGTCGATGTTCTTTACCAGTCAGTTAGGAGCGATGCGTATTAACACCGAACATGCCACCGAGAGCTGAAATGAAGAACGCGCTAAGCAGTTGTAAACTATCCTTCCAATTAAACGAAGCATCCAGCGCGAGAAATCCGATCAATAGCACAAGGAGTCCATATACAATTCCGGTAATGCCTCCGTAGTACCATCCTTTTTCACCAGAACGTTTGCCTGCCACAAAACCACCAACCAATAATGACAAGCCATGAACAACATAGGTATAGAGTGAGAGGTCCTGTTCCCGCATTCCGCTCATCCAGAGAAACAAAGAGAGTATTAATGCCCCGATAAACATCCATACAAAAGCCTGACAGAGGCCTGACAGAATCGGATTGGACACTCGAAACGAAACCAAGCGGCGGATCAATTGCATGAAGCAACCCCCTTGTACAAGTTATAAGTTAATACAGTGTATGGTCAAGCCTTTGGACTTATGAACTGAATTTCCATTAAATGAACGGATTATTTCTGCATGAGCATATAAGGTTCAGGTCAAAATAGGGATTGCACTACAGCTAACTGTAAAAAACTCAGTTTCGAAGGAGGACCCCTGTTGTGAACTTCCCAGATGTCGGATCACATATCTTTCGAACCATTCTCATGTACTTCCTTGTGTATTGTGCTATCCGGGTTATGGGCAAACGCGAGATAGGTAAGTTATCCATGTTTGATCTGGTCGTCTCAATTATGCTCGCTGAGATGGCTGCCTTTGTGATTGAAGATATAGATAAACCATTGTCTCATGGCATTGCACCTATGTTGACGGTTATCATCGTGCAAATCGGAATGGCCTTTGTCGGTTTGAAGAGTCGGAGACTCCGTTTGATGATTGATGGCAAACCTACCGTATTGATCTCCAAAGGAGTTCTTCATCGGGATGAGATGCGCAAACAGCGATATAACCTGGATGATCTGTTATTACAGCTCCGAGAACAAAATGTAGATAGTATTGGTGAGGTTGATTTCGCAATATTGGAGACCACAGGTAAGCTGACCGTTTTTCCTAAAGATCAAAATGCTTCTAATGGCAGCAGTAACAGTTCTACTGATTCTGACTCAGAAGGGTCTTCTTCCAGCAAATCCAAAACAGGAAAAAACCAAATCGATGGATTTCCAAATATCAAATATGAAGGTCTGCCGTTGCCTCTGATAATGGATGGTAAAGTCCAGGATCAGAATCTGGAGCTCATCCAGAAAACGAGATTTTGGCTAAAAAATCAGATCCAGCATAATGGCATTTTGGATTTCAAAGATGTATTTATATGCTCCATCGATCACAATGGCAAAGTGTATGTAAGTCCAAAAGATGATAAAAAATGAATGAATATCATTTGCCTGAACGACGTTTGAACCATGAACCAATAAAAGGAGCACGGGACAGATCATGAAAGTCAATCATTTTCGTCCAGCCCATGACGATGAAATAAACGATAAGCCCTACAAAAGGAGCAAGAAGCATCCTGACCCAAAAAGGCAGTATCATGACCGTCTCTTCGTATACCAGCAGGGTCGCTGCTCCCATGATAAACATTCCGGCAACCGTCTTGACCCAATCCATGATCTTAAAGCGGAATTGTAGCAGTTTACGTACGCTTTGGGCATGTAGTAGGGTAACCACAGTAGAATTTACACAGATAGCAATAACCGCACCGAAGATGCCATACTCGGGCCGGGAAGCGAGTGTTAAAATTAAGGTGATTTTGATAACCGCACCGATAAACGTATTCAGCAGTGCTTTACCTGGACGGTCAAGAGCTTGTAACGCAGCTTGAAGAGGAGCTTGAATATAAATGAACAACGCAAAAGGAGCCATTAGCTTCAGCATGCTTCCGATCGATGCATCATTATACAGAACAAGACACATCGGTTCGGCAAGCACATACATAAACACGGAAAACGGAGCACCTGTCACAAGTGCCAAGCGTAAGGCCTGATGCATTCTTTTGTGAATCAGAGCGCGATCTCCCTGAGCAGAAGCTTCGGACAGTGAAGGCACAAGTGATGTCGCGAGCGATGAGGTTAGTGCCCCCGGCAGCAGCAGCAAAGGAATAATCATACCTTGTAATGCACCATATTGTGCTGTAGCAAGTCCCTTGGATATGCCTGCCAGAGCCAGACTCTGGGCAGTAACAATAGTTTCGGCAAGATAGGATAAGGAGCCAACCAATCGGCCTGCTGTAACAGGAATAGAGATTGCAAGCAAACGCCGGATTAATCCGGGCTGTGGAGTACCCGTTTCTTTCAGAACTGAAGGTATTGGGTTTAAAGGTTTGGTTGTGAGATTGGGCATGTTCTGATGTTTGGCGAGCGGTAACTCTTTCTTCTGCCTGTTATACTTCCACAAGAGTACAAGCATACCGCCGAATTCTCCAACGAGTGCGCCCAGCATGGCACCAGCAGCAGCTTGGGCAATACCGTGGGGGAGGAGAAGCCAGGCAAACCAAATGACACAGACGATACGAATGATGGTTTCAACAATGGATGAAATGGCAGTAGGCATCATGTTTTGCTTACCTTGGAAATACCCTCTGTAGACAGCAGATACGGCGATAATAGCAATCATGGGGCTCATACTAACGAACGTATGGTACACCCGCTCATCTGTGAGCACGTACTTGGTAACCCAGGGTGCAAACAGGATGCACAAAAACATGAATACAACACCCAGAGTCAACGTAAAGCTTAAGCTTACTTGCAGGATTCGCTGAGGGGAATAACGATTGGCACCGGTATCAGCTTCGGCTACGAGCTTGGCTACGGCGAGCGGAATGCCACCCGTAATTAATGTCACCAGTACAATAAAAAAGGGATAGCTCAATTGGTAGATGCCAACACCTTCTGCACCAATGACTCGTGGCAGCGCAATGCGCGGAATGAAACCAAGTATTCGATTAATTATGCCTGCCGCGAGCAGGATCATGGCCCCCTGGATAAATGTCTGTTTCTTCAAGACTACCCCTCTTTCCCGGTTGAAAGTACAGGCTATCAACATAAACGGGACAAAGCCGTTGTTCTTCATCCTATGCCAGTCCTTTATCTTCTCATGACAACTTGGACACGATTAACAAAAAGAACCATAATCAGCAAGAAGGAATATGATCAGGCGAAGTCGAATCATGTAATATTGATGCCGCATAAAGGCTTGGATGTACGAAGGGAGGCTCCCCGTTGGAAGAAATGAATGATGTGGAGTTGGAACAGTCAATAGAGATGCTCTGCCGTAGCAAAGCGGAGGAATTAAGGCTTGTCGGTTACGAATATGTCACCAGCAAAGATGTCTGGAATTGCGTCAGTCATAAATATGAAAAACAGGGCATTCCACCGCTTCACCAGCTGGTGAACGACATTTTGTCACTGAAAGCAACAAGCTTTATGAACTTTATGACCGTGTCTGCATACCGGGGGTCCTCTTTCTAGACGAAAGGGATCTTTTTTGTTGAAAATTGACTGCTTTTTACGGCATCGCTATAATAGGAATATTGAGAACGAAAGGGGATCTAGGAACGGCATGAAAAGAATTATCAGTTTCATTCTGGTCGTGCTTGTCACCACAGGGGTAATGGTGGGAACAAGCCCGGAACTGCTCAAAAATATACGCTTGGGCCTTGATTTAAAGGGAGGCTACGAGATCTTATATGAAGCAGAGCCGCTCGAAGCAGGTCAACAAGTCACCAAAGCATCTTTGGTGCAAACGGCCAAAAGCCTTGAAAGCCGCGCCAATGCGCTCGGAACAAGCGAACCGGAGGTAACCACTGAAGGAAGCAACCGGATTCGATTGAAGTTGGCAGGGGTTACGGATGAGGCTGAAGTTAGAGCCAAAATGAAAGAACCGGCTGTTCTGACCTTCCGTAGTAAAGCTGAGAACGACAAGGAAGGCGAATACACCAAAATTGAGCTTCGCGGAAATGAATTTGTTGAGAATGCAGCCAAAGTTGTGTTCACTCAATTGAATGAGCCTATGATTGACATTCAAGTGAAAGACAAAGCTAAGTTTTCCGAGATCACCAAACGTTTGATCGGACAACCTCTCGCCATTTATTTGGACGATGAGCTGCTCTCTGCTCCAACCGTTAGACAACAGTTGACAGATGGTTCCGCTCAGATTTCGGGTGCTTACACACGTGACGAAGCAAACCAGCTTCGTGACACCATTAACCTGGGTGCATTGCCACTGAAACTTACAGAGAAGTATTCACAAAGTGTTGGTGCAACACTTGGTAAGCTTTCTCTGGATCAGACCATTAAAGCGGGATTGATTGGTTCCGTTATTATTCTAGTGTTCATGATTGGGCTTTATCGCATTCCTGGTATTATCGCGAGTTTTGCCTTGATTACACATACGTGGCTGGTACTTGCAATCTTCTATATGGGAGAATTCGTGCTTACCCTTCCAGGTATTGCGGCGTTTATCCTGGGTATAGGGATGGCGGTGGATGCCAATATCATCACGTACGAACGGATTAAGGAAGAGATGCGCAGTGGTAAGTCGATCTTGTCATCGGTTAAAGCGGGTGGTAAACATTCCTTCCGTACAATCATTGACTCCAATGTCACAACCATTATTGCAGCCGCTGTTATGTTCTTCCTAGGTACAGGTGCGGTTAAAGGGTTTGCACTCGTGCTGATTTTTGATATTGTCACCAGCATTATCACGAATATTTTCTTCTCCCGCTTCCTGTTGACCCTGCTCGTACGGGCTAACGTGTTGAAGAAGCCTAAGTACTTCGGAGTGAAGGAGAGTGAAATTCGTGCGCTTTAATTGGAATTTTGATTATATTAAAGGAAGTAAAATTGCCTATACATTCTCGATCATTTTGACTGTAGTAGGGATTATCAGTTTGCTCTCACTTGGATTGAACTACGCCGTTGATTTCCGTTCAGGATCAAATGTGGATATCACCGTATCCAAAGCCATCACAGCGGAGCAAATCAATCCAATCGTGAATGAACTGGGTGTTGACACAAAGGAAGTCCAGATCACGACTGGATCTGATCGGGTTAATGTTCGATTCTCGAACGTACTGGATGAAAACCAAGAAAGCAAATTCAAGCAAGAATTTAGCAAACTGGATGAGACGGCTTCCTATGAAGTGAATACCGTTGATCCAGAGATGGCCAAAGAGCTTGAGCGTAATGCGATCTATGCGGTACTGATTGCTAGTATCGGAATCATGATCTATGTTGCGATTCGATTCGAATGGCGATTCGCTTTGGCAGCGGTTGTTTCCATATTCCATGATGCTTTCGTAGTTATAAGTGTATTTTCTATATTCCGTCTTGAAGTGAATCTGACCTTTATTACGGCTGTACTAACCATTGTCGGATTCTCGATCAACGATACCATCGTTATCTTTGACCGGATTCGGGAGAATCTGCGTTTCGCCAAAAAATCAACGAAAGCTGATCTACGTGAAGTGGTCAACCGGAGTTTAGCCCAAACGATGACGCGCTCGCTGAATACAACATTTACTGTATTTATTGCTTCACTCTGTTTGTTTATTTTTGGCGGAGAGTCTATTCGTATGTTCTCTCTGGCGATGGTGATCGGAACATTCTTTGGTGCCTATTCTTCAATCTATATCGCCGCTCCATTATGGTTCACGCTCAAAGGTAAACAAGTGGATAAGCCAAAAACAGTAGCTAAAGAATCTAACTAAACATCGTATTGTGAAGCCGCGTCTGCCAGGCGCGGTTTTGCAACTTTATGTACAGAATTAAGGGGGAATATTCATGACCAGAGAACATATCCCATCTGCTCAAGCTGCCACATGGAGCGGTATTGCTGGTAATATGGGACTTGCGGTGATCAAGGCTGGGGTCGGTTACATGGCAAATAGCAAATCGTTGCTCGCAGACGGCTTGTATTCTGCTTCTGAAGCTGGTTCTGCCCTGGCTGGTCTCTTTCCCTCCAAGTCTGTACGCCATAAGAGCAAGGCACGCAGGGAACGCTTTAAAGAACACTCACGTGTTGCTAGACCGGGAATTTCAGTATTGTTATCTGTGCTGATCCTTATGGGCGGCTTACAGCTTGCCATCTCCGCATTGGGGAGTCTCTCCGGAAGTGAACCGGAAGCACCCGGCAAGTCGGTACTTTTGGTGGCTGTTGCAGCTCTGGCTGTGAAAGAAGCGATTTTTCAATTTCAGTACAGATATTTCCGTAAACGAAACCAGTCTCAGGCGCTGGCCTATGCACAGCAACATCGCCGTGCACTCTATTGTTCGCTCACCGTGTTAATCGGCATTATAGGATCGATGGCTGGTGAAGAGACGGGTTTGAGCATGCTGCTCTACCTGGACCCCACGGCTGCGTTGATTGCTTCCTGTTTTGTGCTTCACAAGGGTTACCGAATGATTGTGGACACAGTCTATGGTTCACTCGTTCAGGAGCTGGAGCAGGAAGAAGCGTCAGATTTCAAAGAGACCGTACAGCGGGTATATGGCATCATTACCATTGAGCATTTGGTTGCACGTGAACAGGAACATGACGTTACGATTGAGCTGGTCATTAGTGTGAATCCGAGAATCTCAATACTGGAAGCACAGGAGATTGCTAATCGGGCCAAGACTCTACTGCTAACCCGTTTCAGTCATGTGAAAGAAGTACAGATTCAAGCGATACCTTATGATCCAGGCTATCCTTATAAATCCAATCATGAACTGCCCGATCACGAAGCGACATTAATTCAGTAGTGAAGCGCGGGTCCAGTAGATCAGGAAAGGAGCGTTATCATTGCTTTATTCGCAATACCGGTGGAATACACCGAATATCGATCTGGAGGCGGCTGCGGGACTCTCGCAGGCGCTTTCCGTTTCACCCCTTGTTGGACGTTTGCTTGTGAGTCGAGGAGTGCACAATGAGAAGGAGGCCGAACGTTTTTTGCATCCTGATCTGAATCAGATGCATGATCCGTATCTGCTACTCGGCATGAATGAAGCTGTCCCTCGAATTAAACTGGCTTTGGAGCGGGAAGAACATATTTTAATCTATGGGGACTATGACGCTGACGGCGTATCCAGTACATCGCTGATGATCCACCTGATGCGTCATCTTGGGGCCTCGTATGATATATATATCCCTCATCGCTCGAATGAAGGGTATGGATTGCACAACCATGCGTTGGATTGGGCCCATCAACAGGGCGTTTCATTGATTATTACCGTGGATACCGGAATCAGTGCTGTTGAACAGATTGCCTATGCGGCAACGCTGGGCATCGAGGTCATTGTGACAGACCACCACGAACCACCTGAAATTTTACCGGAAGCTTATACACTTATTAATCCGAAACTTCCGGGATGTCCGTATCCTTTTAAAGGTTTGGCAGGTGCGGGGGTAGCCTTAAAGCTGGCTCAGGCATTGATCGGGGAAGTGCCCGGTGAATGGATGGAGATTGCCGCTATCGGTACGGTTGCCGATCTGATGCCTTTGGAAGGTGAAAATCGGGTTATCGTCAGTTATGGAATAGAATCCATGCGTGGCTCGCGTCTTCCAGGTGTAAGTGCGTTGCTGGAAATCAGTGGTGTGGATCAGAGTCAGGTGACCTCGATTAATATTGCCTTCGCCATGGCACCACGTATTAATGCTAGTGGACGTTTGGACCATGCGGGACGGGCGGTGTCGCTGCTCACAACCGAGAATCTGGATGAAGCTCATACGCTAGCCGGTCAGCTTGATCTATTGAATCGGGAACGGCAGCAAGTCGTAGAGGGCATATTACAAGAAGCAACGGCACAGTTGGAACAAAAGATACAGCTTCGTTCTGGATCCGTTCCAGATGTAATCGTATTGGCTGGTGAAGGCTGGAATGTCGGAGTGGTTGGTATTGTGGCTTCCAAATTGCTGGACCGCTATTACCGACCTACACTTATTCTTGGGATTGATCCAGAGAGTGGAGTCTGCAAAGGCTCTGCGCGCTCCATTGAGGGCTTGGATATCTATGAGGCACTCACAGTCAACAAACACACCATGGATCATTACGGAGGACATCCGGCTGCTGCAGGGATGACCCTGCATCGGGATCAACTGGAAGAACTTGAGGTGGGGTTGAATGAGTTTGCTGCAACCGTGTTGACCGAAGAGGGCTTTGTACCTCAACGTCTTGCGGATGATGAATGCAGAATTAGTGATGTTCCGCTGAAAGTGATCCAGGAGATCGACAGATTGCAGCCTTTCGGGATGAGCAATCCTTCGCCACGGTTTGTATTGAGAAGTGTGACTGTGAAGGAAACCAGAACAATGGGACGAGAGAAACGCCATCTGAAACTGGTTCTGGAGCAGGATGGTCTGCAACTGGAAACCGTCGCTTTTGGCAAGGGAGCGTTAGCAGAGTTTCTTCTCCCGGGTTCCGTTATTGATGTGATGGGGGAACTGTCCATCAATGAATGGAATGGGATGAGAAAACCTCAATTGATGCTTCAGGACATTCATGTTCCTCAGGTCCAAGTGTTTGATTTACGCGGTAATGCCGAGCCACTAAATGCAATGAAGCATTTCTTGAGCTCACTTGAGGTGCATCTGCGATATAAATCAGGTTCTGTTGGTGCTATTGTTCGGAAAGAAACAGATGTTTCCGAGGGAAATTCATTGTATGAACCTTGCCTTTGGGTATATGATAGAAAGGTCGGGTTATTTCCGTGTAATGCTGCTGCACAGCATTATGGACAGGAACAAGTCCGGACGTTATTTGTGTTTGATACGCCGGAAACCCCGGAACAACTTGATGCCATGCTGGCTTTGTTCAGTGGAGCTGAGAATATCATCCTTCTGCACGGATCAGGCAACCGCCGAGATCGCCTTCAGATGCCTTCCAGAGAACTCTTTAAGCGTATTTATATGCAGGTGTTGAAATGGAAAGCTGAACCCGTGGAGGAACAAGAGATTACTCCTGTGCTCAGTCGTCAGTGTGGTTGTTCGCCGCGCATGATTACGATGATGTTGGATGTATTCGAAGAGTTATCCTTCATTACCCGTGATAACGGCAAAATTGCGTTTGTGGATAACCCGCCTAAGCGTGAACTAACCGCTTCACGTCACTATCAGGCGCTCGAAAATATGGCTGAGATAGAACAGGTGATGCTGGATGCAGCCACACCGCAACTGACACAATGGATGATATCCCGGATGAAGGGCGTATCTTAGATGGAAGTTTGTGTATTTATTTTAGGAGGAGATTATTTTGGATTTTAAAGATTATATTCGTGTCATTCCTGACTTTCCACAACCGGGAATCAGCTTTAAGGACATTACAACATTGTTGAAGGATGGAGAAATGTACCGCAATGCGATCAATGAACTGAAAGTGATGGTTTCTGATCTCAAAATTGACGTTATTGCTGGACCTGAAGCACGTGGTTTCGTTGTGGGCGCCCCTCTGGCATATGCTCTTGGTGTCGGTTTTGCTCCGATTCGCAAAAGTGGAAAACTGCCTGGAGAGACGATTGAAGTTGGTTATGATCTCGAGTATGGCAAGGATACACTCGCGATGCACACAGATGCGATTGAAAAAGGTCAAAATGTCCTGATCGCAGATGATCTGCTCGCAACGGGTGGAACGATTGCAACTTCCATCAACTTGATTGAACAATTGGGTGGGAACGTTGCCGGAGCTGCATTCCTGATCGAACTGTCTGATCTGAATGGTCGTGCTAAATTGCCAGAGAAAATCGATGTATTCACATTGATGAACTACTAAGTTTAAAATCTCCACTTGGAGTGTTGTGATTAAAACCTGAATTGCTTTTCCCTTTTCCCGGGAAATAATATACAGCATTAATGATTATCAAAAAGCCTGTTCTCCCTAACCTTACGGTTGGAAGAACAGGCTTTTTGATGTGTATATGATGGAAATTAATCAGGTGTTTTTTCAGTAATAGGCTGTTTTCTGGAGTCTTCATTCAACCAACCCAGCACTTCAAACAGCTTAAACAACAAGCTCATCAGGATTCCAACGATGGTTGCGAGTGCCATCCCTTTCAGATGAACGCCGTAGAAGATAACTTCTGTACCACTCAGTCCGATGACCAGTACAAGTGTAGTGAGAATCAGATTGGTTGGTTTGGCAAAGTCAACTTTCTGTTCAACCAGAATACGCAGACCGGATGCCGCAATTACCCCGAACAGAAGAAGGGATACGCCGCCCATAACAGGTACAGGGATGTTGGCTACAAGCGCCGAAAATGTTCCTGAGAAGGAGAGTACAATTGCAATAACCGCTGCGCCTCCAATAACGTATGTGGAGTATACCCGAGTCAGAGCCATAACACCGATGTTCTCACCATAGGTTGTATTCGGGGTTGATCCTACAAACCCTGACAGTATGGTGGATACGCCGTTACCAAGCAGGGAACGATGGAGGCCAGGGTCTTTCGAGAGATCTTTGCCTACAATGCTGCTCGTTACAAGCAAATGTCCAATATGTTCTACAATAACCACGAGTGCTACAGGTAAAATGGTAAAGACAACAGACCAGTCAAATGTAGGAGTGGTTACGGTTGGTAGTGAGAGGAAATCAGCATTTCCAATAGCCTGTTTATCAACCAGACCCATAGAATAACCAAGGATATAACCCACTACGATACCGATTAGAATATGAATGATTTTGGGGAATCCACGGAATGTTACGGCACCAATGACAGTGATCCCGAGCGTGGCCATGGAGAGTATAATAGGTTTCGCCTGAGGAACCCAGCTGGGATTAGCTACCGGATCGGAATTAATCAATCCGGCCATACCAGCTGCAACAGGTACAAGCTCCAGACCGATCAAAGCAACGATGGCACCCATAACTGCTGGTGGGAATACCACGTTAATCCAGCCTGTTCCGACATATTTCACAATGAGAGCTACCAGACAGAAAACAATACCTGTTATGATAAAGGCGCCAAGAGCCATCGAGTAACCGTTCTCTGGATGTTCTTTTAATATCATCGTGACAGGAGCAATAAAAGCAAAGCTGGAACCCAAATAGGCGGGGATTTTTCCTTTACACATTAGTATGTACAGCAGGGTTCCAATTCCGTTCATCAGCAATATCATACTAGGGTCGACACCGAACAGGTTCGGTACAAGCACCGTACTGCCAAACATGGCGAACAAATGCTGAAGGCTAAGCAGTGAACCTGAGCCGAGTGGCATCTTTTGATTAACCTGAATTTCGCGTTGCAATGAATTTCATCTCCTTTTCCGAAACACAAACTTTCAATAGATTACAGAGTTTCTCTTAATTAAGCAATAACATTTTTGACGTAGCAGAGCCATGGAATTTATAATTTCATGAATTTTCCTTCTATTTCAGCAAATAACGGCAATAATACATAAGAAAATAAGAAATACATCCAATCCCCTGTGAGTCATAGGGAAACGGGTTAGAAGTAATTCAGATCACCAATATAAAAATTGGATAAGCGCTCTTATTCGTCAGCAGTTGACGGGAAACGGGTGAAGCGTCATAATTATAGGAAATTACTTTTACGGGGAACCTGTGTTGCAGCACTGTCACGGGTTCCATTTGGTATAGAAAGGACACGGAACAGATCAGAATGGGCATAGAGCAATTACTCGAGAAGGCCGGGGCATATATCAAAGAACCCGATCTGGTGCGCATACGAGAAGCTTACGAATTTGCTGATCAGGCCCACCATGGACAGACGCGAAAATCGGGAGAACCGTATATTCTGCATCCGCTTGCGGTTGCCGACATTGTTGTGAACATGCAGATGGACACCATCTCCATAATAGCAGCGCTTCTTCATGATGTAGTAGAGGATACTACGGTCTCACTTGAAGAGATCCGCAATCATTTCGGCAATACGTGTGCCATGCTTGTTGACGGCTTGACGAAGCTGGAACGTATTCAGTTTCGCTCCAAGGAAGAACAGCAGAACGAGAACTACCGCAAAATGTTCATCGCCATGGCGCAGGACATCCGTGTCATCGTGATTAAATTGGCTGACCGTCTGCATAATATGCGGACACTCAAGTTTCAGTCGGAAGAAAGCCAGCGCCGGATTTCATATGAGACGCTGGAAATTTTCTGTCCGATTGCAAACCGTTTGGGTATCTCTGCAATCAAATGGGAAATGGAGGACATCGCCCTCCGTTATTTGAATCCGCAGCAGTATTACCGAATTGCAAACCTAATGCACAAAAAACGTGCGGAACGGGAGCAATATATTGATACGGTTATGGATGGAATTACGAACAAGCTCGATGAGATGGGAATTCAGGCAGACCTTTCGGGCCGCCCGAAACATATCTACAGCGTGTTCAAGAAAATGACCACCAAAAACAAGCAGTTTAACGAAATTTACGATCTGCTTGCCATTCGTATTATTGTGGATAATATCAAGGATTGTTATGCTACCCTGGGAATTATACACACGCTATGGAAACCGATGCCTGGACGCTTTAAAGACTACATTGCGATGCCAAAGGCGAATATGTATCAATCGCTGCATACAACGGTAGTTGGTCCCAATGGCGAACCAACGGAAGTACAGATCCGGACATGGGATATGCACCGGACTGCTGAATTTGGTATTGCTGCCCACTGGGCCTACAAAGAAGGCGCTGCGAACGGAAATCATTTTGAAGATAAGATTACGTTCTTCCGTGAAATTCTTGAACTTCAAAACGAAGCACAGGATGCATCAGAATTCGTAGAGTCACTCAAAATGGATTTCTTCTCGGATCTGGTATTTGTATTTACGCCAAAAGGAGAAGTCATTGAATTGCCAATCGGCTCTGTTCCTTTGGATTTTGCTTATCGAATCCATACAGAGGTTGGTAATCGTACCATTGGCGCCAAAGTAAACGGTCGGATTGTTCCGCTCGATTATCATCTGAAGACAGGTGACATCATCGAAATTTTGACGTCCAAACATTCTTACGGACCGAGCCAGGACTGGATGAAAATTGCGAAATCTTCTCATGCACGAGCGAAGATCAAGCAATGGTTCAAGAAGGAACGCCGTGAAGAAAACGTTGAAAAAGGTCGGGAGAGCTGTGAGCGTGAACTGAAACGCATGGGGCTTGATCCTTCTGCGTGGATGACGGATGACAAGTTGATGGAAGCTGCCAAAAAATATGCGTTTAATGATATTGATGACATGCTTGCGGCTGTTGGATTCGGTGGGATTACTGCTGCACAGATTGTAACCAAAGCAACCGAAAAACTGCGTAAAGAGCAGGAAGAGTCCAGTTTGCTGGAATTAAATTCCGAGATGCGCGAGCTGAAACCTGCACCTGAGCGCAGAAATCGACCAACCAACGGTATTCGTGTCAAAGGCATCGATAATCTGCTTGTTCGATTCGCAAGATGCTGTAATCCTGTACCTGGAGATGACATTATCGGATACGTTACACGCGGACGCGGCGTTTCCGTACACCGTAGTGACTGTCCGAATATCCCGACAAGTGCAGACGGTGAAGAAGCAGCACGTGTTATTGAGGTCGAGTGGGAAGAGAATATCGAAGCAAGTTACAGTGTGGATATTGAGATTACAGGCCATGATCGGAATGGCTTGCTTAACGAGGTACTTCAGGCTGTATCCGAAAGTAAAACTAATATATCTGCCGTTACAGGACGGACAGATAAAAATAAATTAGCATTGGTGCACGTCACAATTCTGATTCGTAATACGGATCATCTGCAATCCGTTGTAGAACGGATCAAACGTGTGAAAGATGTCTATTCGGTGCATCGGATTATGCAGTAAGGAGCCTGTTAGATGAGGGTGCTTGTACAACGTTGTAAAGAGGCTCAGGTGACCGTGGGAGACGAGCTTACAGGTAAGATCGAATCCGGATTAATGCTGCTCGTAGGCATTACCCATGAGGATACCGAGAAGGATGCCCAGTATCTGGCTGACAAAGTTAGTGGGTTGCGGATATTTGAGGATGATCAGGAGAAGATGAATCTCAGCCTGCTTGATGTAGGCGGTGCTGTATTGTCTGTTTCCCAGTTCACCCTGTACGGAGATTGTCGCAAAGGAAAGCGTCCGAGCTTTGCTGCTGCGGCCCGACCTGAAGCGGCAGAACTGTTATATGAAACATTTAATCAACTACTACGGGATAAAGGTATTCAGGTTGAAACCGGGCGTTTCGGAGCGATGATGGATGTAACATTTACCAACTGGGGACCCGTGACTTTGATACTTGAAAGTCCGGTTCGTCAGGAACCAGGTGCATAATTTCATAGGGTTCAGGCCATAATAAGGGATAATTCGTTGATGACTATTTCATGATCAAAGGAGTACCCATCCAATTATGCGCCAATCTGCGAAAGAAACACGTACCCGTACAGAACCTTTGTTACTCCCTGGCAACCTGTATGAATCATTGCACCTTGCCCGTTCGGCTGCAGAGTATGTTGCAACGATCTGGGCACTTCAGGATTCGGACAAAGGGAAGAAGAGTCATCTTCCGCGATCTTGAATGTTTACACAGGTATATAAATATCCGATATTTGGATTATACAGATTCTAAAAAGTCCTGATTCCTTCCCGAATCAGGACTTTTTGTCGTGAGTTGATTCTTTTAACTATTCGTTTGAGGACTTCGTCACAAAATGAAATTACACCCAATTGTTATAAATTGCTCTGGTGAGGGTAATAACAAAACGAGGCACAATGAAGTGCCAATGTACTGCAAGACCCGATTTTATAAAGAAAGTTCGAACACGGAAAGGAGAACATACGTTATGAGTAAAGTTGCTTTTTTATTGGCGAATGACTTTGAAGATTCGGAGATGCAGGTCCCGTATGACGAAGTAAAAAAAGCTGGACATGAAGTGGAGATTATCGGATTGAAAGTCGGTGAGACCCTTAAAGGTAAAGGAGGAAAGGCCTCCTATACCACAGATAAGGCGATTGGTGATGCATCCGCTTCAGATTATGATGCAGTCGTGATTCCTGGTGGATCATCCCCAGAGAATTTGCGAACGGATGCACACATCTTGAAGTTTGTCACCGAGATCAACAGTGCGAAGAAACCAATTGCAGCGATCTGCCATGGTCCGCAAATTTTGGCTAGTGCCGGTCTGTTGAAAGGCCGCACCATTACATCCTATCCACCACTTAAGGATGACATGGTAAACGCAGGAGCAGAGTTCAAGGATCATGAGGCCGTTGTGGATGGAAACTATATTACATCCCGAACACCCGAAGATGAGCCAGCGTTTGTACGTGAACTGCTAAAAGTTATATAACTTCACCCAGTTCAACTGACATACATGGATGTATCTTAACTACGTTACGTCGTGACGTTTACAAACTTCACGTTGCATTTCATTCCGAAAAAGGAGGGTTTGACATGACAAAACATATTCAGGCGTATTTTCGAACCGAAGACGAGGCAGAGGGCGCAAGAACTTCACTTCAGACGTTCCGTACAGAGCATCTGGAAGTAGGTCAGCTCGATAGTGCGATAGGTAGAGACACGCGTGTTATGGTGCCACTGGTGCCTTATAATACAGCAGGTGGCGTAGGTACCAACGGAGCAATGGGTGTAGGTGCAGCCCCGGGTGTTCCAGCCAGCGAAAATGTGATCCCTGTGGTAGCCAATGTGGACCGTGATGCAGAACGGGATACTCGTGATAGAGTGAATGAGGATGGAGACATGCTGAATGCTTCGGATGTGTCTTCGGCCGATTATGATGATCTGCATTATGTTCTGTCTGCCAAAGTAAGGGATGAGGATTATGAAGAGATTGTTCATAAACTTCGTTCCAACCATGCCTATGTGGAAGAGTTGAATTAACGTGTAGATACTTCTAGGCCCTTGCACTGCTTGACTACAGAGTCGAGTAATGTGCAAGGGTTTTTCAATTATAAATATATTAAAAAACACAATTATAAAGCGCTATCATTTTTGTAATATTACTGTAATATTAGTTACATAAGCCTTTAACATAGTGGGCTTATAATAACACACATGACCCCCTTTTTTTATATATCCTTTGAGCCTGCACACCGTGTGCAGGCTATTTTTTTTGAGCTGAGAATGTGTATGTTTTGGGCAGAGCTTACCCCTTTATTCAATTTTTGCTAGAATAGAGAGATGGGTTTATATATTCTACAGCGAATTGTTTTCATAGTTGGGCTACATTGGACGGTAATTCTAGCTCCAGCGATTGGGTTCAGGCGAATCCAATCCTATGACAGAGAGTATGAGGAACTCATCGCCAGAGTGATCCGTCATATTCCAGATGAACATATACTCGCTGAAACGGCCCCACCTTTTTTATATAAGTACAGGGCAGCCGTTTCTGCTTGATCGATGGAATTTGAAAGTTATATAGAATGCCTCGTTTGAGAAATGACACCTACAATGCTAAAGCAACAGAGTTCTCATGCGAATGGCTAGAGACAGATTTAAGGGGGAATTAGTTTTGAGTAAGGTTGGAAGAAATGATTTATGCCCATGCGGTAGTGGGAAAAAATATAAGAAATGTTGTCTGAACAAGGAGTCCTCTGCTGTAGAATCCATACTGGGGATAATATCAACGGAGCAACCGGTTCGGGAAGCCTCCATTCAGCCTGAGAGCAAACTGACCTTGACCAAGCTGAAAAAGATGGTGGCAAGCGATTTGAAATGGGAGCACCCGGCTCACGAACAGCTGGCCCTGCAGACTATTGAGAACATGAGGAACCAATACGAGCCAGAGGTAATTTTGGAAGCTCTGGTGCTATGGAACGGCTACTCCCGTCAGACCCGCCCTACTGTGAAGAAGACAGGCTCGTTCTCTGCTGCAATTGAGTATTTGCTGTCCGAGGAATACGGCTTCAATGTCTCAAAGGCTGAGCTGGCTGATAAATATGAGGTAACGACAGGCACGATCTCCCGGAAGGTTAAGGAGATGAATAGTTACATCGAAGAATACGGCATGGGCGGTGAAACGGACGAGCTATTGATGCTGAACGGTCCAGGCACATCGAAAGACAAAGCACAGGCTCTGCTGTCTAAGGCGAGGGAAGCGAGCTCTTCCAAACGGAGAGTACATCTGGCGGAAACAGCGCTGGAGATGTATCCTGACAGCTCTGATGCGTATCTTATTCTAGCTGAGGAATCGGACAGTGAGGATGATGCACGATCTTACCTCAAGGAAGGAATCGCTGCTGGCAAACGTGAACTGGGCGAACTGTTCTTTGAGGAGAACAAAGGGGACTTCTGGGGGCTTCATGAGACTCGTCCCTATATCCGGATATGTAAAAGTTATGCCGAATCCTGCTGGTTTGGTGGAGATACGAAAGAAGCAGCTCAGATCCTGGAGCATATGCTAGAGCTTAATACGGAAGACAATACCGGAGCACGTTACCTGCTCGCTGCTGTGTATTTGTACAGTAACCAATTGGAACAGGCAGAGCAATTGCTGGAGGAGTATGGAAAAGGTGACGCCGCAGCGGCCTTTGCCTATGACAAGATTATTCTGGAGTATAAGAAAAACGGAATCACCTCCCAGCTCAAAATGCTGTACCGTGTGGCGCGGGGTGTGAACAAACATGTGCCTGATTACCTGTTGGGTTTGAAGCGATTGCCGCATAACCTCCCTGACTTTGTCGGAATGGGCGACTCCGACGAAGCGATTGAATATGTCATTATGCATTCCCGTTTATGGGCGAGCGCGCCGGATCTGTTGAAGTGGATGCTGCAACAATAGAGGAATAAGAAGCGAATAGAAGTTGGAATTCATATGATGAATCCAGCTTCTATTAGCCATATTTTCTGTGGACTCCTCATACCATGCTGTGTGTGAGCAAAAATTTCTAGAGCTATCTTTTCGTGTTAACCCTTGACTTTAGCACTGCGGTTCATTACAATCAGAAAATAATACGTTGACTACAGTCAATACAAGTCGATTTTTGAACTATATTACTGATTTGATGACGGGACCAAGTACTCCGTGCCCACATGACCAGAGAGGAATCCCAAGGCTGTAAGGATTCTCTTGATGAGCGGACGAATGACTTCCCCGAGAACAGACGGCGAACACAGCAGATATGATCTGTTGACCAGTAGCTGGCCTGCGCAGGACGTGCGTTACACGTAGAGCGGAATATCTGCTTGATCAGAATGCCTTGGGCAAACCTGAATCATCAGAGATCACCTGAACGGCTAAAGTGTCAGGTTTCCGGAATGTGGGTGGTACCACGGGTGAATGTATATTACACAATCTCTCGTCCCTTTGTTTGCTGTATTTACAGCGACAGGGCGAGGGATTTTTTTGTTCTATAAGTTGATTTAAAAGAAATACACGAAAACGGAGAGGGCAGAAAAAACCTGTAAAAGCGAAGCGTTCGCCTTTATCACCGGATTTCCACATTATAAAATTAATTCGAAAAATCTGGGGATAACAGCGATTGTAAGGTTGTTCTGCCTGCGCAGTGATCACGTGTAGAATTTTTTAACTTTTAGAGAAAAAAATCAATGCTGGAGGGATCAAGATGGCTTTTCAAAAACCGACTGGAACGCAGGACTTACTGCCTGGAGTTGTCGAGAAATGGCAGTACGTAGAAGAAAAAGCACGAGATCTGTGTCGACGGTTTAATTACCGTGAGATTCGTACACCGATCTTCGAACAGACTTCTTTATTTGTACGCGGTGTAGGAGAGACTACCGATATCGTTGAGAAAGAAATGTATACCTTTGATGACAAAGGTAATCGCAGCATGACTCTTCGTCCGGAGGGAACAGCGGGTGTTGTCCGTGCGTATGTAGAGAATAAAATCTACGGTGAACCGGATGTGAGCAAGCTCTATTACATCGGTCCGATGTTCCGGTATGAGCGTCCGCAGGCAGGCCGTCAGCGTCAGTTCCACCAGTTTGGCGTAGAAGCCATCGGTGCGCTGGACCCGGCAATTGATGCCGAAGTAATCGCACTGGGCTACCAATTGTGCGTAGAGCTCGGCTTGAAGGATGTCAAAGTGGAGATCAACTCCGTGGGTAACTCAACCAGCCGTGCAGAATACCGCGAGACATTACTCGGGTTCCTCAGACCGATGAAAGACAGTCTATGCAAGGACTGCCAGTCCCGCATGGAGCGCAATCCACTGCGTGTACTTGACTGCAAAGTCGATCAGGACAAATTCGTAGGGGCACCGTCCATACTGGATAGCCTGGATGAAGAGTCTTTGAACCACTTTGCCAAGCTGCAGTCATACCTGGATGATTTCGGTGTGGATTATGCTGTGAATAATCGTCTGGTGCGGGGCTTGGATTATTACACACTGACTGCGTTTGAATTAAAAGCCCAAGGTATTGGAGCAATCGATACGGTTGGCGGCGGCGGTCGGTACAATGGTCTGGTTGGAGATATCGGCGGACCTGATCAGCCTGGCATCGGCTTCGGTATTGGTCTGGAGCGTATTCAACTGATTCTGGAGCATCAAAACATTGAGGTTACTACGCTGGCTCCACTGGATGTGTATTTTGTTGCTCTGGGAGAGGCAGCTGATCGTGAAGTGAACCGTCTGTTGTTCAAACTTCGTCAGTCTGGACTGTCTGGTGAACGCGATTATCTGGGCCGCAAGATGAAAGCACAGATGAAATCAGCTGACCGTTTCAAATCCCGCTATACTGCCATCCTTGGTGATGACGAGCTGGAGCGTGGTGAGATTGCCCTCAAGTCGATGGATACAGGTGAACAACAAACTGTGAAGCTGGATGATCTGGTAGCGGCTATACGCGAGGGTAAATAAGCACGAAGTGTTATATTAAATCTTAAAACATTCAAGTAAAACAATTGATCCGGCAAAATCACTGAGGTTCACTGACGTTTCCGACTAATTGGAAGTTGGCGAGCCAGAGGTAATATGCCTTTTCGAATACATGGTCTACACGTAACCGGACTGTTGAAGAGCAGGCACTGACTGCCCATACAGAACGGAAATTCACATAATGAGGAGTTTGGTTATGAAAAGAAGTCATCATTGCGGCGCATTAACACCCGCACACATCGGTGAAACAGTAACATTGAACGGTTGGGTTCAGACCCGCCGTGACTTGGGGGGCGTACTCTTCATCGACCTGCGTGATCGCAGCGGGATTGTACAAGTTGTCTTTAACCCGGCTTATTCCGGTGAAGCTCTGCAAATCGCAGATCGCGTACGTAGTGAGTATGTTATCGCTGTAACGGGTAAAGTTGTTAAACGTGATGCAGAAACAGTTAACAAAAACCTGCCTACAGGCGAAATTGAAGTTCAAATTACAGAAATCGAAGTGCTGAACGCGGCAAAAACACCTCCATTCTTCATTGAAGATGGTGTTGAAGTTGATGAATCCCTTCGTTTGAAATATCGTTACCTGGACCTGCGTCGTCCGGAGATGTTCGAAACACTGAAACTGCGTTCCAAAGCGTCCAAAGTGTTCCGTGACTACCTGGATGGAGAAGAATTCGTTGAAGTGGAAACACCAATCCTGACCAAGAGCTCCCCGGAAGGTGCACGTGATTATCTCGTACCGAGCCGTGTGCATGAAGGTGAATTCTTCGCCTTGCCACAATCCCCGCAAATCTACAAACAATTGCTGATGGTGGGTGGCGTTGAGCGTTATTATCAGATCGCTCGTTGTTTCCGGGATGAGGATCTGCGTGCAGACCGTCAACCAGAATTCACTCAAGTCGACATCGAGACTTCTTTCTTGCAACAGGATGACCTGCTGCCGATGATGGAAGAACTGATGGCCAAATTGCTGCGTGAAACCAAAGGCATTGAGCTGGAACTGCCTTTCCAACGGATTACGTATGCAGATGCAATGGGTAAATACGGTTCAGACAAACCAGATCTGCGCTTTGGTATGGAACTGGTTGAAATGAACGATATCGTAGCGAACAGTGGTGTGAAAGTATTTGCTTCTGTCATCGAAAAAGGTGGAGAAGTGAAAGTGCTGAACGCCAAAGGCTGTGGCACATGGAGCCGTAAAGAGATCGATGATCTCGGACCATTTGCTGCACGTTACGGTGCGAAAGGTCTGGCTTGGATTCAAGTGAAAGACGGCGAGTTCAAAGGGCCAATCGTGAAGTTCTTCACGCCTGAAGAAATCGAAGCGGTCAAAGAACGTACTGGTGCTGAAGATGGGGACTTGCTGCTCTTCTCCGCAGACACTAAAAAAGTGGTTGCTGACGTTCTTGGCGCACTGCGTCTGAAAATCGGCCGTCAACTCGGACTGATCGATGACAGCAAATTCAAATTCGCTTGGGTTGTGGACTTCCCACTCCTCGGATATGATGAAGATGCGAAACGTTATGTAGCAGAACACCATCCGTTCACACGTCCAAAAGATGAAGATGTACATCTCTTCGACACTGATCCGGGTGCAATTCGCGCTCAAGCCTATGACCTTGTTCTCAATGGTTATGAAGTAGGTGGCGGTTCGATGCGTATCTACAAACGTGATGTTCAAGAGAAGATGTTTGCTGCCCTTGGACTCTCACCAGAAGTAGCGAATGAGAAATTCGGCTATCTGTTGGAAGCATTCGAATATGGAACTCCACCGCATGGTGGTATTGCCTTTGGTCTGGACCGTCTTGTGATGTTGCTGGCGGGCCGCACGAATCTGCGTGAAACGATTGCCTTCCCGAAAACGGCAAGTGCAACGGATCTGCTCATGAATGCACCTTCCGAAGTGGATGATTCTCAATTGGAACAACTTCACATCCGTGTAGCCCGTAAACCGGTAGCGGAAAAGAAATAAGGAGGCATCGATTCTCAATGCTCCATCAATTTTCAAGAACAGAACTTGCGATCGGACCTGAAGGTCTGAACACATTGAAGAATAGTACAGTAGCCGTGCTCGGTATTGGCGGTGTAGGTGGAATTGCTGTAGAAGCTCTTGCCCGCAGCGGTGTAGGTCGCATCATCCTGATTGATAAAGACGTTGTGGACATCACCAACATTAACCGCCAGATTCATGCGCTGACCACGACAGTAGGGCAGAAAAAAGCGGATCTGATGGTGGAACGTGTGAAACTGATCAATCCGGAATGTGATGCGATTGCCCTGAATATGTTTTACACGGAAGAAACGTATGAGGAATTGTTCAAATATGAACTGGATTATGTGCTGGATGCATCCGACACGATTATCTACAAAATCCATCTCATTAAAGAGTGCCTGAAACGTAAAATTCCGATGATCTCCAGCATGGGTGCGGCGAATAAAATGGATCCAACGAAATTCCAGGTTGCGGATATTTCGAAAACGACCATGGACCCGATTGCCCGTGTTGTGCGTACCACACTTCGTAAAGACGGCATCAAAAAAGGCGTGAAAGTGGTCTTCTCGACTGAAAAACCGATGAAGCCGCGTGAGGACGTAACACAGAAAATCGTTCCCGAGAATGCTCCGGAAATTCGTAAGGCCAAACAGCCACCTGCGAGTAACTCATTTGTGCCTCCGGTAGCTGGACTGATTATGGTCAGTGTTGCGATTAAGGATTTGTTAGAAATTGCAGAGAACAAGCAGCAGTAACTTGCTGCCAACAGAACAGCGTGGATGCTGACAAGGCATCTGCGCTTTTTTGTGTGATCATACTTCGCAAGAGAGGAGCGGATGGGACGTCAATCGTCTATGATAGCTGAACTGTATTCATAGATAAATGTCAGAGTTACGTCATGTACTTCAAAGTCAAAACCGTGTATGATATTCACTGCTGCGCGAAATGATGATACATACATAATGAATTTGCGGCTAGAGAGAGGGGAATAGAACGAAATGAAACACGGATGGATGACCAGACGTCTTGGCATGGAGCCAGGAGACCAGTGGAAAAAGGAAATTGTGGCGGGAGCCATTTCCTATTTTGCCGTGGTCTATATCGTTATGGTCAATGCTACAATTCTTTCCGATGCCGGTATGCCCTTGCAGGCGGCCATGGTTGGAACCCTGCTGACGTCCATTGCAGGCTGTTTGCTCATGGCATTTGGCGGAAAATCACCGATTATCGTTGTGCCCGGCATGGGGATTAATGCATTTTTTACGTATACACTTGTACATTCCATGAAATTAAGCTGGCAAGAAGCGCTGGCCGTTGTAACCGTTACAGGTATACTGTTTGCCATTGTTGCGTTTACGTCACTATACAAAATGATCAGCGAAGCGATCCCGAAAAATCTACAGCATGGCATTACGGTCGGGATTGGTTTGTTTCTGACATTTATCGGTTTACAAAAAAGTGGAATCGTTATTGCGCACCAGACCACATTTGTCGCGATTGGGCACTTCAATGATCCAAACGTCATTACAGCCTGCGTTACACTGGTGATTGCCTTGATTTTATTTATACGTAACGTGCAGGGTGGACTTCTCATCAGTATTCTGGTCGGGACAGGTCTTGCCTATGTACTTGGAGCAGTAAACCCGGGCGAGTCCGTATCAGCGATGGATGCGCTGCGTCAATACGGTGGGTTGTTTGGCGAATTGTCTTTGATGAAGCTAGCTGATGTTGCATTTTGGATCGCGGTATTTTTGCTACTGCTGATTGTGGTGTTCGAAAATATCGGATTAATTACGGCTCAGACACAGATGATTGGTCGTCCAGAGCGGTTCAAAGGAAGTCTTCGCGCCCTATCGATTAGTACCGTGCTGGCAGGTATATTCGGAAGTAGTCCTCCAGTTGCTGCAGCCGAGACTACAGCCGGAATTGCCGCAGGCGGTCGCACAGGTTTGACTCCGCTCGTTACAGCCGTGTTATTCGGGGCTACTTTTTTCTTCATCCCGCTGCTCGGTTACATTCCGGACAGTGCAATTGCTCCCATTTTGATCATTATTGGTGGCCTGATGGTGCAAGGTGTGAAAGATATGGATTTTGGTGACTTTACAGAGGCGTTCCCGGCATTTCTGATCATGGTCATGATTCCATTTACATATAGCATCGTGGACGGTATGGCGTTTGGGTTTATTGCCTATCCACTAGCGAAGCTGGCAGCAGGTCAAGGTAAGCAGGTGCCTGTAGTCATGTATGGCATTTCCATCCTCTTTTTAGCCAATTTTGTGTTACATGGTATCTTGTAAAGCTGTGTTAACAACAAAAGGCAACGTCATGTAACTTCATACGTATGATCTCTGGTGAGCAGATGGAGAACGGGAGGAACGGGAATGGAAGAGCAGCAACAAACAGGGCAGAATGAACCGAAGGTGGGAAAAAAGGGATTCAAGGATTTCGTCAAGCTTATCGCTTCTACGAACCCGCCAAAACTGATCCTGATTCTGGCCCTCATTTTAACCCTGATTCAAACGGCGGCCGGACTGATTGTGCCACTGATGACCAAAGGTCTGATTGATGGACTTACCACTTCGGCACTGAACAAATCTGTTATTTTATTGTTACTCGGGGCATTTGTGATTCAGGCGATTGCTTCGGGTATCAGCATTTATATGTTGAATTACGCCGGACAACGCGTGGTCGCAACACTTCGCACCAAGCTGTGGAACAAGGTCTTGTCGCTGCGAATGCCATATTTCGATCGCAATCGGACAGGCGATACGATGAGCCGGATTACAAATGATACAAGCCAGATCATGACGTTGATCGCAGATTATTTGGTGTCTTTTGTATCCAACATTGTTGCCGTTGTGGGTGGTGTGGCATTACTGTTCTACTTGGATTGGGTGATGTCGCTCATTATTCTGAGTCTGGTTCCACTTACGCTGCTAATTCTTCTGCCTGTGGGTAAGAAGATGTACAAGATCTCCAAGAAACAACAGGACGAGATGGCAGGTCTTACGTCCGTGCTCAGTCAGGTTATTGGCGAGATCCGTTTGGTCAAAGCCTACGGTACGGAAAAGCAGGAAGTGGAAGCAGGGGATTCCCGGATTCGTAAAATGTTTGCTTTTGGCTTGCAGGAAGCACGCATTCTTGCTTTGATCGGTCCCTTGTTTACATTTGTCATGACTGCCGTACTGGTCGTTATTCTGGGTGTGGGGGGAATGCGTGTAGCGTCTGGCATGCTGTCACCGGGTGAACTGGTCGCGTTCATATTACTGTTGTTCCAGGTCATTATGCCAATGGGACAATTCACGACGTTATACTCCCGTTTGCAGAAAGTTGTAGGTGCAACGGAGCGCATACAAGCCATTCTTGCCGATGAGGAAGAGCCACATGACAGCACCAAGGTAGCACCAAAAGGAAATGAGACGATTGCATTCCATGATGTACACTTTTCCTATGTTACAGGTGAGGAAGTGCTGCATGGGATCAATCTGACGGTACCTACACAAAAAGTGACAGCCATTGTCGGTCCCAGCGGTAGCGGCAAATCAACACTGTTCTCTTTGATGGAGCAGTTCTATATGCCCGATTCAGGCCATATTTCATATGGGGGACAAGCGATAACGGATTATTCTTTGTCTTCTTGGCGCAGTAAGATCGGGTATGTGTCTCAGGAAAGTCCCCTCATGGCGGGTTCAATCCGAGATAATATGACCTACGGATTAAACCGTGAGGTCACGATGGATGAGATCAGAACAGCGGCAGAGATGGCGTATTCGGCAGACTTTATAGACAAGTTGCCACAGGGATATGAGACGGAAGTGGGCGAGAGAGGAATTAAGTTATCCGGGGGACAACGTCAACGGATTGCTATTGCTCGTGCCTTATTGCGCAGTCCGGATATTCTCATGTTGGATGAAGCGACATCCAGTCTGGACAGTACCTCAGAGTATGAAGTACAACAGGCTTTGTCCAACCTGATGGAAGGCAGAACTACGATCGTGATCGCGCACCGATTGTCCACTGTGGTGGATTCCGATCAGATTGTTGTATTGGAGCATGGACATGTTACCGGAACAGGAACTCATGCGGAATTGATCAGCAGTCATCCGGTATACCGTGAATTAGCGCAGAAACAGTTTGTGGCACAGGAAGGGCAAGATTGAAGTCAGAACTAGATCGATAACTGTTTTTCAAAGATAAGGTTCAAAAATAGTTCAACTTAAGACCGTTGTTCATTCGTTCAGTACGAGCGTGAGCAACGGTTTTCTTTTATGAGATTCCCAGGTTGCTGTAGCTTTTTACACATCAATATGATATAGTGGGTATCCTTTTGCGTCGTCAGTGATTGGCGATGCAGAGCAAAACATATTCTTAGGAGGTAACTGAAACATGTCAGACAGCTTTCAAAGTGCCTATCAAGAAGAAGAGTACAGGTTAGAGCGAACGATGGAGGAAGTGGACAGTCAGTTGGAACGACTGCAGAACATTCCGGTATACACCGGCCACGACTTCACAGAACAAGTGCTGGAAGCTGGACGCGAAGAGCGCCGCACCGCCTTGTCCAAGAGCGCGCAGCAACCCTATTTCGGACGCTTGGATTTCGAAGAACAGGGCAGTGGTGCACGGAAACCGCTGTATATTGGCAAAATCGGCGTAGACCGCGAAGAGGTGGGAGAGCATCCGCTCGTCATCGACTGGCGTGCTCCTGTCGCAAGCCTGTTTTACTCATTTACGGGAGGGGAAGCCTCCGCTACGTATGAAGCCCCGGAAGGGCTTATCGAAGGTCTCGTATATCTGAAACGAAACGTTGTCATTCGGCAGCGGATATTGGAACGTGTGGCGGATACATATAACCGTGACAGCGACCAACCAGCGGTATCTGATGAATTCCTCGTTTATCGTCTGGGAGAGAACAAGGATAACAAACTGCGTGACATCGTATCTACGATTCAGGCGGAGCAGGATCTGATTATTCGTGCAGCGAGAAACACTGCATTGATCATTCAGGGTGTAGCTGGATCTGGGAAAACAACGGTTGCCCTGCATCGGCTTGCCTTTTTGCTATATCAGTACAAGGAGCAGGTATCTGCAGAGAAAATGGTTATTTTTGCGCCCAACCACATGTTTCTGGATTACATCTCGGATGTGCTTCCGGAACTTGGAGTAGGGGACATTCAACAGCGGACATTCCCGGATTGGGCGATGAACCTGCTGGGGCTGGAAATGCCTTTGGCGAATACGTCGGATACATTGAACACCTGGTTCGAAACTCCAGATGCGCGGCCTGAATTAAATGATGATGTACCTGGACGTTACAAAGGATCCATCCGTTTCATGGAGCTTATTCGAGAGTGGCTCTCGGGCATGGAAGCGGATTCCGTACCGGATATGGACTTCAGTCCATGGGATGGTAAGGTGCTCAGCAAGACGGAGATCGAGAACTGGTTCGGTGAGGAATATAAGCATTATCCACTAGCCAAACGCAAAGAACGGGTCATGGCGCGGGTTCACCGCTGGATTGAGATGGAACTTAAGAAACCGATGCCAGAAGCTGTGCGCAAAGAACGCAAGAAAAAAGCGTCTACTCGTGAGAAAGCTTATGCCAAAAAATGGCCGCAATACGAGCCGCTTACGTTATATAAACAGCTGTTTAAAGCTGCAAAGGGTGGTTCTGTTCCAGCCTCGCTCAGCGGGCTCATCCCCAAAGGCGTAATGAAACAAACGGCAGCAGATCTGAAACAGGATATCGTCCGTGAAGAGGATCTGCCTGCATTGGTATACATTCATACATTGGTCCATGATATTGAGGGTTCGGAGCGGTTTGATCATGTCGTGATTGATGAAGCGCAGGACTTTTCCCCTTTTCATGTGGCGTTATTGGATCAGTTCGTCAAAGGGCATTCCTTCACCATACTGGGTGACTTGTCTCAAGGCATTCATGAGTACCGTGGTGTTCATGCGTGGGAAGAGATGAGTTCTTTATTTCCTGAGGAACAGAATGCATACTTTGCGTTAACCCGAAGTTATCGTTCGACGATGGAAATTATCGATTATGCCAATACGATTTTGGAACGTGGTGTCAAGAGCGGGATTACGGCGATTCCTGTTTTCCGTAGTGGTGATCCGGTTCGGACGTTGGCTTATGGAGGCGAAGGGCGGACGGCGAGTCTTGAAGAGGCTTTGAAGGTGTTAACCGTCAAAGACTACCGAACGGTCTCCATCCTGACTCGTACACTGCATGAAGCAGAGGAACTTCATCGTGAACTTCAGGACGCAGGCTGGGATCTGAATCTGATCGATGGTGGCAAAAAGCAGTACACGGGTGGACACTCCGTTTTACCAGTCTATCTGTCCAAAGGGTTGGAGTTTGATGCCGTTATTGTGGCAGACGTAGACCAGAAGCATTATTTGCCCAATGCGGGTGATGCAAAGCTGTTGTACGTTGGTTGTACACGGGCCTTGCACGAATTGTGGTTGTTCCACGAGGGTGATTTGCCAGAATACGCGGCTGCAACACATAATCCCGACGGCGAGCCGGTAACCGTTCAAGGTTGGCCAGAGCTTGGTTAGATAAAGTTTGTTTATACAACAAAAGGCATGACGTTCATGGGAAAGTCCCATAAGCGCATGCCTTTTTCTGCTTTTGTGCGAGAATTGCTTAATCTTCCGACGAAGGACGATGGAGGAGTTCAAGTTTATGTTACGCTATTTCTCATTCTGGATGAGCGACGGTTCACCAGGAATATGCCAACACCAATAAATAAACCACCTGCTAATGCAAACCATTGAACGTGTTCTCCTAGTAAAATCCAACTCGATAATACACCAAAGAACGGTGCCAGAAACAGATACGAACTGGTTTGGGCTGGGTCACTATTCTGAAGCAGATAAAACCAGAGTGAGAACTGAATGATGGAGCACACAAATGTTAACCAGAGCAGCGCCATAACCGAGGTGGTATTGACCATAAAGTGAGGCTGTTCAGTCCATACGCTCAGCAGAAGAAGCGCAGCACCTCCCGCGAGCATCTGATAGGCTGTTAAGACAAAAGTATCGTAGCCATCGCCCCAGCGTTTGATGAGCAATGTGGACACGGCAAAGGAGATCGCACCACCAAATCCAATCCAGGTTCCGGGACTGAAGCTCATCTGCCACCCAAAAGTTAACATAATCCCGATGAAACCGAGTATAACACCGATCCACTGACTAAAACGGTAGGTCACTCTATATAAGAGAGCACTGAGGATAATGACCAGTAGCGGATTGGTAAACGTAATAATGGCGGATTCACCGGATGTAATCCAGTTCATGCTGTAGTAGGCGCAGCCCATCACTCCTGCGGATTGGAACAGACCAATGAGGATTATTTTCAACCAAGACTGCCATCCAGTAGGCAAAGGACGTTTACGAAGGAACAAGGCCATCAAGCCACCTGCCAGTATATAACGTATGCCCATGAGCAGGAAAGGTGGGGCATATAACATGCCGATCTTGCCAACTGGAAAAGAAGTACCCATGATTAGCGTTGTCAAAATGATCAAAATTGTATACTTCAAGGGTTGTATAATCCGGGTATCTTTATCATGACTAGAGCTCATAACGTCTGTCCGCTATCTACAGTAATTAGTTGCCCGGTCATGGATTGCTGTTCCAGCGCAACACAGATCATGTGTGCGATATCTTCAGGTGAGGCAATATGCTGTAATAACACTTTTCCACCAAGACGATACATTCGCTCCTCGTTTCCAGCCCACCACCTTGTAGCAACTGCGCCAGGGACGATAGCATTCACCCGAATGTGTGGTGAGAGTGCGTGCGCAAGTGATAAGGTCAGACCGTGAACTGCCGCTTTGGAGACGGCGTATGGGAGAGAGGAGCCCGAACCCGTACTGCCTGCGATACTGCCCAAATTCACGATAGAGCCACCGCCAGCCTGTCTCATACCTTCCGTCACTGCACGAGCGCAATGAAACATGCCTTTCACATTCACATCAACCAGCTCATTCCAAATGTCATCTGTAACAGACTCCAGATCGTGCATGGGGATATGGTGTGTGATTCCGGCGTTATTTACAAGGGCAGTGATCGGGCCATAGGTTTCAGTTATTGTAGTGAACATCCGCCGGACATCAAGATCATTGGCAACATTAGCTTGAACGGCGAATGCATGGCCTCCTGTATCCAAAATGTGTTGAACAGTCTCTCTTGCTGCATCTTGTGAGCGGGAATAGTTGACAGCGACCAAGGCTCCGCGTTCAGCGAGCATCTCACTTACAGCACGACCTATACCTGTTCCACCACCTGTGATTAGAGCAACTCTATTTTTCCAGTATGTCATGCTGAACACTCCTTATCATCAACCAGTCAGATGACTGGTTTGGGATCTACATGAATTGTAGTTCGGTTTACACATGAAGTATAATGATTGGTAATGAAGCCGATATCATTTTGAATGATGTCAGAGTGGGGGGACCATGGAGAGCGGGGATCTTAGAATATTTCAGTGTGTTGCACAGGAAGGGAATCTGACCAAAGCTGCTTCTAAACTGGGGTATGTTCAATCCAACGTAACGGCACGAATCCGGCATCTGGAAGCAGAAGTAGGTACAACGTTGTTCATTCGTCATAACCGAGGCATGACGTTATCTCCAGCCGGAGAGATGCTGCTGACCTATGCAGATAAAATTATTGGTTTGCTGAATGATGCTTCCAAGGCGCTTCGGGCGAAGAGCACACCATCGGGTCCAATGCGAATAGGGTCTACACAAACCTCAGCGGCCGTGCGACTACCTGAACTTTTCGTCAGATATTATAAACAGTATCCAGATGTCTCCTTGTCACTGGTTACTGGCAATTCGCAGATGCTTATGGATCAGGTTATTGGGTATGAATTGGAAGGGGCTTTCATTGGTTGTCCCTGTGATCATCCCGACATCGTTTCTATTCCCGTATTTGATGAGGAACTATTTGTTGTTTATTCTGGTATGGGTCCTACGGATGAAGATCTTAAGAGTAAACCCATTCTTGTCTACAGCATGGGGTGTTCCTATCGTCAGGTTTTGGAGGAATGGTTAGAGGTGGGTGGTGTTACCCGCCCAGTAATTATGGAATTCGGAACCCTTGAAGCGATTATTAGTGGGGTTACGTCCGGCATGGGAATTTCCTTATTACCAGAGATTGTGATTAGGCATCAGATCAAAAATGGATTACTGCGCACGCATACACTCCCCGTAGGTATGAATCGCATGATGACTCATTTTATTACTCGCAAGGATGCCTTTGTCAGCAGTGCACTTCATGCATTTATGGCTATGTTACCGCGAGAGTATGATATGATAGAGAGTGGAGAACCATCAGAAGTGTAATTGTAATCAAGGCAAGGCAATCCGTTAAGGAAGTGATGAGCAATGGATTTATTTTCGTTTCAACAGGACTCAAAACCACAAGCTAGATTGCTCGCGGACCGCATGCGGCCAGAGCATCTGGATGAATATATTGGACAGGAACATATTATTGGACCAGGGAAATTACTCCGGCGCGCCATCGAGGCTGATCAGATTTCGTCCATCTTGTTATACGGCCCTCCGGGATGTGGCAAGACAACCTTGGCACATATCATTTCCCAGCAAACGCAAGGACAGTTCGTACGTCTGAATGCAGTGGAAGCTTCCGTCAAGGATGTGCGTGAAGTCATCGAACAGGCGCAAACGAATAAACAGCTGTATGGAACGAAAACCATTTTGTTCCTCGACGAGGTACATCGGTTTAACAGTTCACGTCAGGATGCGCTATTGCCAGCGGTAGAGAAGGGCACGATTATTTTTATCGGCGCAACAACAGAGAATCCCTTTCATTATGTCAATGGGGCCTTGATGAGCCGTTCAACTCTGTTCCAGCTAGAATCGCTAAATAAAGATCATTCCCTAATTGCAATGCGCAGAGCATTGAGTGATGCGGACAAAGGTTTGGGATTCATGGAACTACAGGCAGACGATGAGGCGCTTGAACATATTGCCACGATGGCCAACGGGGATATTCGGCGTGCGCTTAACGCCCTTGAACTGGCTGCTTTGACCACGCCACCGGAGAAAGATGGATCCATTCATATTACGCTTGGTGTGGCAGAAGAGTCTATTCGGCGACCGATTGTGAAGGCGGATGAATCCACACAGTATGATGTGTTGTCTGCATTTCACAAGAGTATTCGGGGTTCCAGTGATGCGGCGTTGTTCTGGTTTCTATACGCGGTGGAGAAGCTCGGCATGGACCCGATGACCTTCATTCGGCGCCTGATTGCAGCCAGCAGTGAAGATATTGGACTTGCGAACCCGCAAGCCATGACTCAGGCGATTGGAGCACTTGATGCGTACCGAAATAACGGCTGGCCAGAAGCCAAGCTGAACATTGCACAAGCGATTCTGTTTGCAGTCGAAAGTCCAAAATCCAACGCGGTGTACACTGCCATTTCCAAAGCCATGAACGCGATTGATGAGGTGAAATCGGCAGAAGTTCCGCTTCACTTGCGAGATACGCATTACTCGGGTGCCGTGAAGCTTGGACATGAGGGTTATCAATATCCACACAACTATCCGGGGCATTACGTGAAACAAGAATATTTGCCAAAGCAGCTCTCACGGAGAGTATTCTATGAGGCAACGGAGCAGGGTAACGAATCGAAGATCAGGCTGAACCAACAGCGGCGCAGAGATCTATAAGATCAGTCAGATCACTCGGGAGATGCACACAACATGAAAGAGCTTTTGTATATAGGGGCGGGTGGATTTCTCGGTACATTAACCCGATATGCCATACAGTTAGCGATACCCACTGTCCATGGGGGGGTCCCTTGGGCGGTGCTGTTAATCAATGCGATGGGCAGCCTTTTTTTGGGTTGGTTCTTTACCATAGCTGTCCCAGGCAAAATATCACCACAACTTCGACTGGCGATTGGTACAGGTTTTACTGGCGCATTTACGACATTCTCCACGTTTACACTGGATATTGTTCGTTTATCCGAAGGGGGCGAATGGGTCCATACGGCTATTTATATGATCGTAAGTCTGTTGGCAGGATTAATGCTATGTGCGCTGGGAATGAGCCTTGGACATCGTATGTTGGGAGCACAAAGACAAGAGGGTGATGCCTCATGATCCTGTGGATTGGTTTTGCAGGTGTGCTGGGTGCGGTACTGCGTTTCAGTCTGGGAAAATGGGTCTCTGGCTTGCTGGGAACGGCTTTTCCCTGGGGAACATGGATCATCAACGTCAGTGGTTCACTGCTGCTTGGGCTGTTATACGGGTGGCATCAATCTGCAATGATCTCAGATGGAATCTGGGTGATCTGGGGAACCGGATTTTGCGGTGCGTACACCACGTTCTCTACCTTTGGTTATGAAACGTTAGGAATTATGGGTCGACAACGATACGCAAGCGCGGCGCTCTACGTTGTCAGTTCGGTTCTAGTTGGGGTGTTGGCCGCCTGGGCAGGAGTCTGGTTAACTGCATAACGAACTATTTTTTATTTTTTTGCAAAAATAAGCAGGAAAAAAGCCATCCTTCATGGTATACATGAAAGACGGCTTTTTTAATAGGGATACACGGTATTGTGTATAATCCTTATTTTAATGGACAAGATCTATTACTGCATTGCGGGTACAGGTACTTTTTGCACCTGATCGATCGTACCCCCACCCAGGCAGACTTCTCCGTCGTAGAAAACAACGGCTTGTCCTGGCGTAATGGCTTTTTGCTGCTGGTCAAATTGTACATCCACACTTCCATCTTCCTGCCAGGTCAATGTTACACCTTGATCCGGCTGACGATAGCGGAACTTGGCAGTACAACGGTATGGTACATTAGGCACGTGCTCTGCACCAGCAATCCAGTTCACACCCGTTGCAGTAAGACCAGTGGAGTACAAGCTTGCATGGGCATCGCCCTGAACAACAAGCAGTTGATTCTTCTCCAGATTCTTGTCTGCAACAAACCAGGGTTCACCATTGCCGGAACCGCCAATGCCAAGACCTTGGCGCTGTCCAAGTGTGTAGTACATCAGACCGTCATGACGACCTTTGACTTCACCGGTTGCGATATCAACCATGTCTCCGCCTTTGGCAGGCAGATAGTTACTCAGGAACTCTTTGAAGTTGCGTTCGCCGATGAAGCAGACACCTGTACTGTCTTTTTTCTTGGCGGTATACAAGCCAGCGGCTTCTGCAATTTTGCGTACTTCCGGTTTGGGCAGGTGACCAATCGGGAACATGGCTTTGGACAACTGGTTCTGATTGAGTGCATTAAGGAAATACGTCTGATCCTTATTGTTGTCCACACCACGTAGCAGCTTGAGTGTGCCATCTTCTTCAATCAGGCGAGCATAGTGTCCTGTAGCTACATAATCTGCGCCGAGATCCAGAGCTTTGTTCAGGAATTCACCAAATTTGATCTCACGATTACACATGACATCCGGATTTGGCGTGCGGCCCGACTTATATTCATCAAGGAAATAGGTAAATACTTTATCAAAATACTCTTTCTCGAAGTTGACAGTGTAGTAAGGAATGCCGATCTGTTCGCATACACGGCGTACATCCTCTGAATCTTCTTCAGCG
Source organism: Paenibacillus sp. SRL342 (assembly GCF_984798905.1). NCBI lineage: Bacteria > Bacillati > Bacillota > Bacilli > Caryophanales > Paenibacillaceae > Paenibacillus > Paenibacillus sp. SRL342. The sequence continues at coordinate 5,527,897 of NZ_OZ481790.1, read as the reverse complement.
GTACAGTGGCCGAACTCGTCGGTGTCATCCCAGTTTTTCATGAAAATGCCGATGACATCGTACCCTTGCTCTTTCAGCAGCAGTGCGGTAACGGAAGAATCGACACCTCCGGACATGCCAACGACGACCCGTGTATTTTCAATTGTTTTGGACATCGTTATCACCACTTCTATATATAAATGTGTTTCGTTTCTTATTCTAGCATAACCGGACTCAAGATACGATACACCCGGCCAATTTTGGATAGTGTCCACCACAGGCGCACATTTTGGAATATCGTCAATCTTTCTTTTCCATAAAGCATGCAGATATGTTAACATTAGCTGAGGGTTATGATCGGAATACGGAGGATTAGAAGGTTTATGCTAATCTCTATGCATCTCCGCTGTGGACAGATCGTGAAACAGATGGTCATGGATCACAGGATAAAATATAAAAGTTTCCAATCGTTTCTGAAAATTGAAAGAGGTGACTCCTTTGAAAATATCGACAAAAGGCCGTTACGGCCTCACAATCATGATGGAGCTTGCTGCCAGAACAGGCGAAGGCCCTACATCACTTAAAAGCATTGCCGAGCGCAACCAGCTCTCGGAGCATTACCTGGAGCAACTGATTGCTCCATTACGTAATGCAGGGCTGGTGAAGAGCATTAGAGGTGCTTACGGCGGTTATATCCTTGCAGGTGATCCTGCAACCGTGACTGCAGGCGATGTAATCCGTGTACTGGAAGGGCCAATCTCTCCAGTAGATTTCACAGAGGAAGATGATCCGGCGAAACGTGATCTATGGTTGCGTATTCGTGACGGCATTGCGGAAGTGTTGGATTCCACAACACTGAAAGACCTGATCACATTCCAGGATCAGGACAAAAAAGACAGCTACATGTTCTACATTTAAGATCATTAATTCGCATCACAGAAGACACAATAAAGCCCCCAACTTGGGGGCTTTAGACATGCCAATGGGTACTTTGTTCTTCAATTTCTACAGATCATTTTAATTGAGCAGCGCTATGTATTCAGCCACGGGATTTACAAGATGGTCAAGTGTGAACTTAACTGGATCACTTGTAAAATCAGCGACTTTTTAAAGTTTCTATATCAGCTTCCATGCGTAACTGACGGCGATTCAAAATATCAATGCTGTGCTGATGGGTATTCAATTCGGTAGTTACTTTGCGTTCAGAGGCAGAGTGTGAAGCGTCAAGACGTTTCGTAACGGTCAATGTTTCCAGAACAGCTTGTTGAAGAAGCGGAATGTTTTTGGTTTGTTCCTCAATGGCATTAAGTCTGTCATCGACAGTGTCTAGTCTGCTCTCTACGGCACCGAGCCTCTCTTCCATAGCATCAAGCCGGTGGTCTATTTTTCCAAGATGTCCATCAATACTGTCGAACCGTTTGTCCATTTGTTGAAGTTGATTCAGAATCTGCCCGAGAATGGGATTACTCATGTCTCTCTCTCCTTTTTGAAATGGATATAGAACATTATACACGAAGTTGTGACAATAGAGCATCCGTTTCAGTTTCCAATTTTGACAGTTTGCCATCAAATAGAAATTTAACATATAACGGGGTGAAGATAAATGAAACGAATTTATTTGGATCACGCCGCATCGACACCTATGCATCCACAAGTCGCAGAAGCGATGATGAACGTCATGACAGGACAATTTGGCAATGCATCAAGTATCCATGCCTTTGGGCGTGAGGCCAAACGGACTGTCAGCGGAGCAAGGGATGTCATTGCGGCGTCTTTGGGCTGTTTCCCGGACGAATTGGTATTTACCGGAGGTGGTACGGAGAGCGACAATCTGGCAATCTTTGGAGCAGTCTCATCCAGGCAGGATAAGGGAAAACACGTCATTACGACCGCAATTGAGCACCATGCTGTCTTGCACGCGTGTCAGGAATTGGAGCGGCAAGGTTATGAAGTAACCTATCTATCTGTTGATCATTATGGACGAATAAATCTGGATGAGTTGCGAGAAGCCATTCGACCGGATACGGTGTTAATCACCATGATGTATGCCAACAATGAAGTAGGCACGATTCAGCCGATCCGCGAGGTGGGTGAGCTTGCCCGTCAGCATAATATCCTTTTCCATACCGATGCGGTTCAGGCTCTGGGCAGCCAGAATATTTCCTGTAAGGAACTGCCGGTGGATCTGATCAGCTTCTCTGCGCATAAAATCAACGGACCTCAGGGCGTGGGTGCACTCTATGTACGGCGAGGAATTGTGCTGGAAGCAAGAGCTCACGGTGGGTTGCAAGAGCGGCAGCGTCGCGCTGGTACGGAGAATATCGCAGGTATTACCGGATTTGCAGAGGCTCTCAAGATTGCGTCAGCACAGACGGAGGCGCATCGTCAGTATGATTTGGCATTGCGTAAACTTTTGTTGGAGCAGCTTGAAATTCATGTGGGGACGGAGCACTTTCACGTGAATGGGCACCCGGAGCATACGTTGCCAAACATCCTGAATATCAGCTTTCCGGAAGTGTCCACAGAGACGATGTTAATGAATCTGGATATGGAAGGGATTGCTGTTGCAAGCGGTTCTGCCTGCACTTCCGGTTCACTTGAAGTCTCCCATGTGCTCAAAGCGATGAAATTGCCTGAAACATTTTTACACTCTGCGATTCGATTTAGCTGGGGATTGGGTAATACTACGGAAGAAATCATGATAACCGCCGAAAAAATTGGAACCATTCTTGGACGACTGCGTAATAGACCCTAAGGGGAACTTTACACATGGAACAGAAGGAGGGAAGAAGTTCCATTTCATCGGTTGGATAGAAGCGGTTTTGATGATCGGCGTCTGATTGCCACTCATCAACTTTGGGCATACCTAGCAATAGCGCCGCGCTTATTTAATGATAAGAAGATGAGGGGGACCCAGCGATGAAGCTTCAGGAAATGATCGGACTTGCCGTTTTTGATGTTGAGGACGGGAAGCAGGTCGGTAAAATCCAGGATTTCATTGTGAATGATGATTGGGAGATCGAAGGCATTGAGCTTGAGAACAAAGGTCTGTTTACCAATCATGTCAAAATCGTGCAGTGGCAAGATATCGTTGCCTACGGCGAAGATGCCGTCATGATCCGTAATCAACAGGCTGTCCGCAAGACGGGAGCCGACGACATAAAATACACGTACCTCCTCGGTCGGTCTAAATTGAAGGAGATGTCCGTGCTCACCGAAGAAGGTTTGCTGCTTGGGCGTGTCTCCGATGTTTATTTTGACCAAGAGTTGGGAAATACAATAATAGGGATTGAAATTACGGACGGTTTTGTGTCCGATCTGATCGAGGGCCGCAAATGGCTGCCATGTACAAGTGATATGTCCATCGGGGAAAGTGCCATTATGGTGCCGTCTCTGAGTGAACAACGCTTGGAAAATGCCATTCATTCTGTTAATGGATAGGTGAATGAATATGAAATGTCCAAACTGTAGTTCCAAAGATATCGGGAAAATTGGTTCCCACCAGTTTTATTGCTGGGGATGCTTTATCGAATTAACGGTGAACGGTGAGAAAATGTCTGTATATCAGGTGGAAGAAGACGGTACGCTGAGCTCCTTGGATGATTTGTTTTTCGGGGACGAGCTGCCACAAGACTTCCCTCATCTTCACGCTTCTTCTTAATAGGCAGGATAACTTCCTCTATATGCGGTTTCATGACAATGTCTGCCATGAGAGGCTGTCGATAATTGTTGGCAGATGTATATAGATGCGGTCACATAGTGGTTCGGCTGGTGTATGTATGATTATATGCTAACCCGTACTGCAAAATGCGCTTCCTTCTCTGATGAAGGAGGCGTTTTTTTGGGTTTAAGAAAAAATGTTCGGATTGCTCCTTTCCACTTCTGCGCTGTGTTAATAAATATTACCTTTCCTACATATACTGACTCTCAGAGCCAGTCCAAAAGGAGAGATGCAAGTGGAGCAATTAACCAAAAACAAGCTGTTCCGTTACGCGATCTGGCTGCTGCTCGGATTGATCATTTTATATTTTATTTGGCTGCTGCGGCCTTTACTGCTTCACATATATGCGTTCCTGAAAACAGTGCTGGCACCCTTTATCGTAGCCCTTATCATATCCTATGTACTTAATCCGATTGTCAGCATGCTGGGAGGGCGCAAGGTGCCGCGTACGATTGCGGTACTACTCATATATGCCTTTTTCCTGACCTGCCTCGGTGTCATTCTGATGAATGTCATTCCGGTATTGATTGAACAGCTGGGGGAACTCAACGAGCATATGCCGGAACTGTCCATGCGTGCCCAGAGTCTGATGAACAATATGGATCACAAATTAATGCCGCCAAGTGTGCGAACAGGCATGAACAGTTGGTTTTTTCAGATGGAGGATCGACTAACTCAGGGAATTGCTGTGCTCATGGACAACATCGGGGCGACTATTAATGTGTTATTTAATGTGTTTATCGTGCCATTTCTGATCTTTTATATGTTAAAAGACTTTGAGGTGTTTGAACGCACCATTGTGGCGTATCTTCCGCGTTCACGTCGGAAAGCGATTGTCTCGGTAATGAAAGAGATCGATACTGCACTGGGGAACTACATTAGGGGACAGTTTATTGTCTGTGTCATTGTTGGTATCTTTGCCTACATTGGTTATATCATCATTGATATGCCGTATGCCCTGCTACTTGCAAGCATTGTAGCTGTGTTTAACATTGTGCCCTACTTGGGGCCGTTCCTTGGAGCTGCTCCTGCTGTGGTCATGGCATCAACCGTATCGTTCAAAATGGTACTACTTGTTGTCATTGTGAACACACTGTGCCAAGTGTTGGAGAGCAACGTTATTTCTCCTCAGGTGGTGGGACGTACGTTGCATCTGCATCCACTGTCGATTATATTTGCACTGCTCGTCGGAGGTGAACTGGCAGGCATTGTAGGTTTAATTCTAGCAGTACCGGTTTTTGCCGTGCTGAAGGTGATTGTGCAACACTTTTTCGCTTATTACATCAAACGAAGGACCGACTAAATAGCAGGGGTAAAACATCAACGAGGCCGCGTTGACACCCGCTTGTGCTACCGATATAATGAGTGTGTATGTTGAGAACATGAAATCGATGATGAAATAAAGTACGCCGAGGGTTCCTTTCCTCAGAGAATAGACTTCATTGGATCAGGGTGAGCCTGAACTGATGGCTGGAAGAGTCTTGAAAGATGAAGCGGCGGAAAGCTAATTTCGGAGTGCAGGACAACCCTGCCGGGAGCGACCGTTATTTCGCATGAACGAGGAGATTGTTTGTTTGTCCGGGCAGCAAGGGATGAACAGCAATAACCAGGGTGGTACCGCGATAACATCGTCCCTGATTATTCAGGGGCGTTTTTTGTGTTTATTTTTACAAAAAAAATGTTGACCAACCGGAGCGAATACGCAACGGACTATTATAATTTAATGGGGGCATCCAGTATGAAAGCCAGTGAAATCCGGTCCAAATGGATAGAGTTTTTTGCAAGTAAAGGTCACAAAATCGAGCCGAGCGCATCGCTCGTACCTCACAACGATCCTTCTCTTTTGTGGATTAATGCAGGTATGGCACCGCTCAAACCTTATTTTGACGGACGTGAGAAGCCGGAGAACCCTCGTCTTGCGAACTCCCAGAAATGTATCCGTACCAATGATATTGAGAATGTTGGTAAAACGCGTCGTCACCATACGTTCTTCGAAATGCTCGGCAACTTCTCCATTGGAGATTACTTCAAGGAAGAGACGGTTACCTGGGCATGGGAGTTCCTGACGAGCAAAGAGTGGATCGGTTTCGATCCGGAGCGTCTTTCCGTTACGGTATATCCGGAAGATGAAGAAGCTTTCAAACTGTGGAACGAAAAAGTGGGACTGCCTGCGGAGCGTATCATCAAATTGGATGAAAACTTCTGGGATATCGGCGAAGGCCCATGTGGACCTTGTACCGAGATCTTCTATGACCGCGGCGAAGCTTACGGAAACGACATGAGTGATCCTGAAATGTATCCAGGTGGGGAAAACGAACGTTATCTGGAAGTATGGAACCTGGTATTCTCCCAGTTCAACCATAACAAAGATGGCAGCTACACACCGCTTCCTAACAAAAATATTGATACAGGTGCAGGTTTGGAGCGTTTTGCTTCCATTCTGCAAAATGTGGATTCCAACTTCGACACAGACCTGTTCCAACCGATGATTCAAAGAACAGCCGCTCTTGCGGGTGTGAAATATAACGACAGCGTAGAGATTGATGTTGCATTGAAAGTCATTGCCGATCATATCCGTACGGTTGCTTTTGCAGTAGGTGATGGCGTTCTGCCAAGTAATGAAGGACGCGGATATGTCATCCGTCGCTTGCTTCGCCGTGCAGTTCGCTATGGAAAAGTACTTGGACTTGACCGTCCATTCCTGTATGAACTGACAACAACCGTTGGTGAAGTAATGGGCATGTACTACCCGGAGGTAGTAGACAAACAGGAGTTCATCGCCAAAGTAATCAAAACCGAGGAAGAGCGTTTCCACGAAACACTCACAGATGGTCTGGCTATTCTGGCTGATATCAGTGGCACTGCCAAATCCGAAGGACGCACGGTTATTAGCGGACCTGAAGCTTTCAAACTGTATGATACGTACGGTTTCCCGTTTGACCTGACAGAAGATTACGCAGCAGAGCATGGTCTGACTGTGGACCGTGAAGGTTTTGATGCTTCGATGCAGAAACAACGTGAGCTTGGACGTGCTGGGCGTCAAGAGAACGAGAGCATGAAAGTTCAAGGCGGACCACTTGCCGATCTGGAGGTTAAAAGCGAGTTTGTTGGTTATACTGACCTGTTGACGGAAGCAAAAGTGGTAGCCATCGTAGCTGGTGACGCCCTTGTTGAATCTGTAGGCGAAGGACAGACGTGTCAGGTTGTTCTGGATAAAACTCCGTTCTACGCGGAAAGTGGCGGTCAAGTGAGTGATCAGGGCTTGCTGCGAGGTGCTGGTGTAACAGCAAAAGTACAAGGTTTGTTCAAAGCTCCACTCGGACAACATGTACATCTGGTGACTGTGGAGTCTGGTGAACTGCGTGTAGGTGATGTGATCAACGCCGAAGTAGACTCTGCGAAACGTGGCGACATTATCAAAAACCATACAGCAACCCACTTGCTGCACAAGGCACTCAAAGATGTGCTCGGCACACACGTAAACCAGGCAGGATCGCTCGTAGAGCCACAGCGTCTGCGGTTTGACTTCTCTCACTTCGGCAGCATCACACCGGAAGAGTTGACAGAAATTGAGCGTCAGGTGAACGAACAGATCTGGAATCGTCTGAACGTGAACATCGAGCTGAAAGCTATTGATGAAGCTAAAGAAATGGGTGCAATGGCCCTGTTTGGCGAAAAATATGGAGATATTGTACGTGTTGTTCAAGTCGGAGACTACAGTTTGGAACTTTGTGGCGGCTGTCACGTAAATAATACTTCAGAGATCGGAATCTTCAAACTGGTGAGCGAAAGCGGAATTGGATCCGGCGTACGCCGGATCGAAGCTGTAACTGGCCGCGGCGCATATCTGTATGTGGAAAGCCAGTTGGAACTGCTCAAACAATCAGCAGCACTGCTCAAAGCCAATGTGGCTGATGTACCTAAACGGATTGAAGGTCTGAACCAACAACTGAAAGAAGCAGCCAGAGAGACTGAATCCCTGCAAAGCAAGCTGAGTGCCATGGAAGCGGGTCAATTGACGGATCAAGTGGTACAAGCAGGAAATACACAATTGCTGGCAGCACGCGTAGATGCTCCGAACATGGATGCGCTGCGTACAGTGGCAGATGAGTTGAAAGTAAAATTGCCTAACGCGGTACTCGTATTGGGTGCTCCAGCGGACGGCAAAGTGAATTTTGTTGTAGCTGTACCTGCTGAACAAGTAAAACAAGGACTGCACGCTGGTAAAATCGTCAAAGAAGTCGCAGCAGTATGCGGCGGTGGTGGCGGTGGACGTCCAGATATGGCGCAAGCCGGAGGTAAGGATGCGACCAAGCTGGATGAAGCGCTGAAACTGGCAGTTTCGCTGGTTAGCGGGCATAATGCATAAATCCATTGAGTGGCTTTCAATCGTCAAAAAATAAATCGAAATGGTTCTGTTCGTTTATTTTTTGTACCCGAGAGCGTGTGGAATCGAATGATGCATTATGCTGAAGCCAGTAAAGGACAAGCAAAAAACACAATTGCCTTATCCTTTGTTTACTTGTGGCAGTCAGAATATGTTATTATATAAACAGAAATCAATTCGGCAGGACATGGTCCCCATGTTCATGCAGGAGCGAGGTGTCATCAATGGACTCCATGGATAAGACGGTTAAATTTAATGTGAAAGGTGACGAACAGGAAGCATCATCCAAAGAGATTCTTCTCACGGTATATGATGCATTGGTCGATAAGGAGTATAATCCGATCAACCAGATTGTTGGGTATCTGATTTCTGGAGACCCGGCATACATTCCTCGTCACAACAACGCACGTAGTCTGGTCCGTAAAAAGGAGCGCGATGAGCTGATTGAAGAGCTTGTACGTTCCTATCTGGCCAATCACCGGTAATGTACGCCGCTTCCGCTGTGTTGCAGCCTTGCAGGCAGCGGGAAATGAACCGACAGAAGACAGCCTGAAGCTTGAGAAGGCGATTATTTGTAATCGACCTGAGCAGGCCCCAGGATGGGAGAGCATGGATGAAAATATTAGGTTTGGACTATGGGGACCGAAGAATCGGAGTTGCCGCGAGTGACGCCTTCGGTTGGACTGCCCAGGGATTGGAAGTGCTAGAACGCCGCCGTGATGAAGGCGAGTTCGCTCGGATTGCCGAACTTGTGCGTGAGCATGAGATTAGTGAGATCGTAGTCGGACTTCCCAAAAACATGAACGGCACCGTAGGACCGCGCGGTGAGATATGCATTGCTTTTGCCGATCGCCTGCGGGATGAACTGAATTTACCTGTTCACCTTTGGGATGAACGGCTGACAACCATGGCAGCAGAACGTACGCTGATTGAAGCGGATGTCAGTCGGAAAAAACGCAAACAGGTTGTGGACAAAATGGCCGCAAGCTTGATTTTGCAAAATTATTTGGATGCCAATAGTAGAAGGTGAGGGGGATCAACAATGGCTGAAGATCAACTGGGTATGGAAGAAGAAGCGGAAATTATTTACATTGCGGATGACGAGGGTAATGAAGAGGAATTCGAAGTCATCATGAAGTTTGAAGTAGATGGTTCGGAGGCCAAGTACATGATGGTTGCTCCGGTTGAACCTGAAGATGGCGAAACGGATGTATATGCATTCCGTTATGAAGAAGAGGGCGACGATATTAAACTTTTCGTCATCCAAGATGATGCCGAATGGGATATCGTTGAGGAGACGTTTAATACATTTCTTGCTGAAGATGAAGAGGAAGCGAACTAAATGACGGAATATAGCCGCAAAGACCTGAAATGGACAGATTCACTGCGTCTGGCATTCGGTGCTCATGTTGAGCTCGAGGAAGAGAACGGTAAATCACAACCGTATGACTTGTTGGCTGAGTTCGAAGTGAACGGTCAGCAGTACGCGGTGCTCCGCAGTTCGTTGCGACCTTATGACGAGGTTGAACTTCTGCGGGTATCACCTGGAAGTGAAGACCAGATCATGCCAGAGTTAGTTACGATCGACGATGATGATGAGTGGGAGAACATCTCGGAACTGTATGATGAGTGTACACTCCCCATTGACGAAGATTAAATCAGCTTCAAATTGAAGAAACCGGGAGGGCGGAGAAGTCCGCTCTTTTTGGTTGTGTAAAGGAGTTGTTTCTTTTTTGAAAGGGAAAGCAATTGTAGTCATACTGCTTATCATTGTAGTTCTTGTCGGAGGCGCAGGCGGTTACGTGTGGAGTATGATGCGTCCTGTGGAAGTTTCTACAGAACCGGTCGTATTCGAGATTAAGAGCGGATCGGGAACTTCGAAAATCGCGGATCAGCTTCAAGAAGAAGGCCTCATCCGAAGCGGGTTAACCTTCAAAGGGTATTTAAAGTGGAAGAAACTAGGTTCTAATTTCATGGCGGGTACATATTCAATGAATCCTGGCGTGACATATGATGAGATTGTTAGCAAGCTGAGGAGTGGCGAAGTTGTACCGGAAGAAATGGTGAAATTTACGATTCCGGAGGGTTATAACGTTCTGCAAATGGCGGGTAAGCTTTCTTATGAGCATGTTGTAGATCGGGATGAATTCATCAAGCTGGCCAATGATCCTTCGGCCTTTGATGTAGATATCATCAAAGATATTCCAGTGGATGAAGAACTTCGCTACGTATTGGAAGGGTATCTGTTCCCGGAGACGTATGAGCTGAAAAAGGGAAGTTCCACGCATGATGTGATGCAACGGATGCTGGAAGAATTCCAGACCAAGATTAATTCCATTCCTGATTTGGAAGCCAAGCTCCAGGAAAAGAACCTTTCCCTGCATGAACTGCTGACGATTGCGTCACTTGTGGAGAAAGAAGTTGTAGTGGACGAGGAACGTGCTCTGGTTGCAGGTGTAATCTACAATCGGATCAATCAGGATATGAAGCTGGAGATTGATGCTACCGTGCAATATCTGCTCGACAGACCGAAGGAACGATTGTTTTTCAAGGATCTAAAGGTGAAAAGTCCCTATAATACGTACCTGAACAAAGGCTTGCCACCAGGTCCAATTGCCAGTCCAAGTCTTCCGTCCATTGAGGCAACGCTAAATCCGGAAGCTTCGGAGTATCTGTTCTATGTGACAAAAAAGGATGGCTCGTCTGGACATCTATTTGCCAAAACGTATAAGGAACACCAGCAAAATATAGCCAAAAGTAAGGCTGCGCAATAAGCGGAGGGGATTATATGAGTAAGAAACATGAACTGCTCGTTACAGCAGCGAATGTGAAAGAGGCAGAAGTGCTGCTCCAGGCGGGAGCAGATGCTCTGGTCATTGGAGATGATCGATTCGGCATGCGTCTTCCAGGCAGCTTTAGCGTGGAAGAGACAGCAGAGGTGGTTGCCATTGCAGCCAAACATCAGGCGCGTGTGTATGTATCCATGACTAATCTGATGTCCAACGAACTGTTGAAAGAATTGCCTGAATATGTCCAAGCACTTGGCAGAATCGGTATTGATGGTGTGGAGTTTAATGATCCATCCGTGCTGGCTACCATGAAGGAATACGCGCGACATGTGAAGTTGCACTGGAATGCGGAAATGACTTCAACGAACTATGCGACGGCCAACTATTGGGGAACCAAGGGAGCTAGTCGCGTTGTACTTGCCCGAGAGTTGAATATGGACGAGTTGACGGAAATGGTTCCTTTTTTGAAGGTGGAAGCTCAGGTTCAGGTGCATGGCATGACGAATATTTATCATTCCAAGCGCAGTCTGGTGCAAAGTTATATGGCTCATCAAGGGCGGCCGGTTGAGGGACATCTGGGCAAAGAGCGGGGATTGTTCCTGATCGAGGCTGAACGTCGAGATGAGAAATTCCCGATCTACGAGGATATTAACGGTACACACATTATGAGCTCTGAGGATATATGTATCCTCGAAGACCTTCATCTGTTGATGGAGGCGGGTGTGCACAGTTTCAAAATTGAAGGTATGTTAAAATCACTCACTTACAATGAAGCTGTTGTACGTGCATATCGGACAGCGATTGACAGTTATATAGCCGATTCTGATGCATATGAGTTCTCTGAAGAGTGGCTCGCTGAGGTACGGAAGTTACAGGACCCTGAACGTGAATTGTCGTTTGGATTTTTCTATAAAGAACAAGTGTATTAATAGACGAGGTGAACAGAATGGAAACAGTGGCGGTACAGCGGAAGTTTTCGGGGAAACGTAACCGTCTGGACAAACCGGAGCTGCTAGCTCCGGCGGGTAATCTGGAAAAACTGAAATTTGCGATCCATTACGGTGCAGATGCCGTATATATCGGTGGACAAGCCTATGGACTGCGTTCCAACGCGGATAACTTCAGCTTTGAAGAGATGCGTGAAGGTGTGGAGTTTGCCAAAAAGTATGGAGCCAAGGTGTTCGTAGCGACAAACATCTATGCACATAATGAGGATGTTGAGGGTATCGAAACGTACCTGCAAAACCTCTATAATGCGGGGATCTCTGCGATCATCGTAGCCGATCCGGCTATCATTGAAGTAGCCCTTCGTGCTGTCCCAGGCCTTGAGGTACATCTAAGTACTCAACAATCCACACTCAACTGGCAAGCCGTGAAGTTCTGGAAAGATGAAGGACTTCCACGTGTTGTTCTCGGACGTGAGACCAGCTTTGAAGAGATTGAAGAGATCAAGGCCAATGTGGATATCGAAATTGAAGCCTTTATTCATGGGGCGATGTGTTCCTCGTATTCCGGACGTTGTGTGCTCTCCAATCACTTTACGGATCGGGACTCCAACCGGGGCGGCTGTTGCCAGTCTTGCCGCTGGAAGTATGATCTGTTCGAGGATGCGAGAGAAGATACGGTGTGGGTCAGCGAAGAGGACATGCAGATGAAGGCCCCTGCGACATTCAAACTGGGTGAGAACCAGCTTCCCCTGTTCGAGGAACAGGATAATTCATTCTCCATGGGATCAAAGGATCTGTGCATGATTGGCCATATTCCCGAGTTGATTGATGTGGGAGTGGACAGTTTCAAGATCGAAGGACGTATGAAATCGATCCACTACGTGGCAACTGTGGTTAACGTCTACCGTCAAGCTATTGATTCCTATATGGCAGACCCGGAAAATTATGTTCTGAAACCTGAATGGGTTGAAGAAATGAACAAAGCGGCGAATCGCCCGCTGAATACCGGATTTTTCTATGATACACCAGACCATGAAGATCATATCTATGAACCGGAAGAAAAGGCTGTACCTTTTGACTTCGCTGGCTTGGTCATGGGGTATGATGCTGAAACAGGAATGGCAACCATTCAACAGCGCAATCACTTCAAACCAGGACAGGAAATCGAATTTTTCGGTCCGGGAGGTCACTTTTTCAAACAGGTCGTCGGTGAAATACAGGATGAAGAAGGCAATGTTCTGGATGCTGCTCGTCACCCGTTGCAGCTGATTAAAATGAAGGTAGACCAACCGGTTTCGTACTTCGATATGATGAGAAAAAAGAAGTAGGCTCAAATACCTACGATGTGTCAATATTGTATTATGATTTAACAAAATAGTGTTATGAAATTTACTTAGGGACCTCCGTTTATCGGCAGATGGGGGTCTTTTTTTTATAGAAAAATAGGAATAAAGTTGTAAAATATTTCTGGGAAGTGAAAGGGGAACGAAGAAAGCTGTCGAATACTACATATTTATAGGGGAGAGAAAGAAAAATCCAACAAGTAAATTACTGGCAGGTGAATGGGATTGGTTCAAAAGAAGCAGAAAGACAGTGGGGAGCAAGTGACAAAAGCCGAGCAGGTTAATCCTGAGAAGGTTCAGAAAGTGAAGAAAGAAAAAGTAGTCAAAAGCAAAACAACAGGCACTGGCAAAAGATTGTTTAAGATTGACCGCAGCAAGCTCAAGCTGGGCTGGATCAAGACTGATTGGGTGAAGAAACAATTTAAAAACCGGGATTGGAAAAACCTTGGAGGTTCTTCTTTCCAACAGATTAAGAAGGCAAATCCGGTTAAATCCGTAGGGGTTAAACTGTTCTTGATCTTTTTTGCGGGAATTATGATTTTTGTAGTGAGTTTAGGTCTATTATCCTATTCAAAAGCCAAGGGTACGATAGAGAAAAATGCCTCACGTGCCAATCAGGAGACCATTGATCAGACCAAACAAAAAATGGACATTATTTTGGAGAGATTTGTGGATACATCCACACAGATTTTCTTTGATCCTGAAATGCAGTCCTTGCTACAAAAAATGTCAGATCAAAATCTGACTGCGTATGATACATTCATAAACTCAAGTTCCATCAACAAGCAACTGTCTAATGTTGCATTTACAAATAAATCTATGGAAGCGATTTATTTGGTACCTACGGACGATACAAAGTCCATTATGGGTACAGGCAGCAACAGTTCATCCATGGGCAACATTCGCCAGGAAGCGTGGTACAGTGAGTTGATTGAGGCGGGCGGTTATCGCTGGCTTCCAACTGAGGTCAAGGAAGATGGCTCAACCCCAACGTTTAAAATTGCACGTTCCATGAAAAACCTGCAGGGGACTACTCAGTCGTATGTTCTGGTTATTGAACTGAAACTGGAAGTTTTGGAGGAACAATTGAAATCGCTTGATCTGGGGCAAGGAGCTGTTCTTCAACTGATTGCTCCGGATAATAAAGTGGTTGCATCCTCCATCTCGGATCGTACGGGACAAGATACAGAGCTTGCATTTGTCAAAGAGTTGACCGAACCAGCAGGTAGTACGAATACGGAGTATGTGGTAGATGGCAAATCTACGGAAATGTTGGCTGTATACAGTACGATGGATACATCCAATTGGAAACTGGTTGGTATGATACCTACCTCTGTATTGGTTCAGGATGCAAAGGGCATTCTGACTCTGACCTTGTGGATGGCGCTGATTGATGCGGGGATTGCAGTATTGATCGGGATCTGGATGGTGCGTATGATCGCTCGTCCACTCGGCAAATTGAAAGACCTGATGCAGGAAGGTGCGAAAGGTAATCTTAAAGTTCGTACACCATATAGCTCCAAGGATGAAATTGGTCAGCTCTCGACCGCCTTCAATCTGATGATGGAGCAGATTACTAAGCTGGTTGAACAAACCAATCGTTCTGCGCAGGAAGTATTGGATACAGCCTCTGAGCTGAGCAGTGCATCCAAGAAAACGGCTGTATCTGCTTCGGAGATCGCCGTAGCTACAGAGGAGATCGCAGGCGGTGCAGGCAGTTTGGCAACCGAAGCGGAACGTGGTAATGAATTAACTGACAATATCTCTCGTCAGATGCAGAGTGTAATCGCTGCTAATGAACAGATGGGTGATTCTGCTCGTCATGTAGAGAAGTCCAGTCAGACAGGAACACAACATCTGAATCAGTTGATGACCAAAACCCAGAAGACAGAAGAAATGATTGGTGCACTGGTGAATAAGGTTGATTCGCTGAAAGAGAGCACGTCCTCTGTTCTGAAAGTGCTTGAAGTACTGCAAAACATAACGAAGCAGACCAATATCCTTTCCCTGAATGCAACCATTGAAGCAGCACGTGCCGGTGCAGCCGGACGCGGATTTATGGTGGTGGCTGATGAGGTTCGTCAGCTCGCGGCTCAATCCAGACAATCCATTGAGATGGTTGGAGAGATCACAGACAAAATCATGACTGAAATGAATGAGACCGTGGATGCTTTGTCGGCAGCCTATCCGTTATTCAAGGAACAGATGGATGCGGTTAAAGACACCAACGTCATCTTTGCTTCCGTACAGGAACAGATGGGTGCATTTGTGGAACGTCTGGGCATGGTGACAGGTTCTATTGGAGATTTAAACAAATCTCAAGGTACCTTGTCTGAAGCCATGAGCAATGTCAGCGCTGTAGCTGAAGAATCTTCTGCAACGTCCCAAGAAGTAGCTTCCTTGAGCAGTGAACAGCAAAATATCAGTAACCAGCTGGTCAATCTGTCTGGCAAACTGGAGAATGTGTCTACTGAACTGAAAGAAACCTTGTCACGCTTTACGGTGTAACAAGCCAAGGTTGAAATGAGGAGAACCTGTCCCGCACATGGGACAGGTTTTCTTTTTGTTTACCGGATAATTCCAAGTCATATCAGCAATAATATGTCAAAACGACAAAAGGTGAGATTGGGATGCATCTCCTTGCGAAACGGCGAATCTATATAACTTGTATTCTTCTAACTCTTGTTTTTGGATTGCTTATACTACGATTGGGTTGGGTCCAGATTGTTCAGGTGAATCAGACGATGCCCGGACTTCACCGAACGGTACGGGAAATGTCTGTATTGCAGCGTGAACGCGGGGTGATGCTTGACCCGGGGCGGGGACAATTTACGGATTACAAGGGTGAAGCGTTGACTGGTAAGCTGCAATGGGGATTGGTTCTTTTTCCACAGGCAGGACCATTAGAGACATTACGCAAGCATGGGACATTAGAAGGCTCCGAGATGATACAGTTGGCAGCTATATTACATACCGATCCGGATCAATTGAAGAAGGAATGGAATCAGGAGAATACACCTCATTTCTGGACAGCAGGTTCACATCAGCCTGTTCATTTGACCGCTGCTCAAGTGGAGCGCCTACGTAGTTTGCAGCTGCAAGGAGCTGGCATCTATCCAATGATGACAAGGTATCTCCAGGGGCATACAGGGATGCAGTGGATGGGTTATCTGGCTGAACAGCCCGAGTCCTCCAAGGTTATAACTGGGCATCAGGATGAAGTAAAACAGCCATTTGCTATGAAATCAGGGGCGGCTGGACTGGAGAGGACACTTGAACCCCTGTTAAGGGGAATTGGCCCTACGCTTGTATCACGCATGGTCTCGGGTGGTGGAGAGATTATCCCTGATATTCAGCCACATGTCATTGCACCAGCCAATACCCATTATCCTTTACGTGTAGAAACCACAGTGGATGCTGAGTTACAGCGTGGGTTGGAAGAGTTGACGCAAGAATCTGGATTACAAGAAGGGGCCATTGTTGTGTTAGATGCTGCTAACGCGGATGTTCGTGCCATGATCTCCCGCCCTTTCTATCAGCCACAACATGTGAACCCCAAGCAATCGGCCTGGGGTAATCGTGCAGTGCAGGGAGCCGTACCGGGTTCCATTTTCAAAATTGTCACTGCGGCTGCTGCTTTGGAGTATCATGCGGTTTCTAGCGGAGAAGAATTCCATTGCGGTGGTGAGTACGGAAGATATGGGCTGTCTTGCTGGAAGGAGCATGGGCATGGAGACCTGAATCAGGAGCAAGGATTCGCGGAGTCTTGCAACATCGTATTCGCGGAAACGGCGCGCAGGCTTAGTATGGAGCAACTGGAGAACACGGCTGATCGTCTGGGACTCGCGCGTCCGATTGGCTGGGAGGGGAAGCAGATGGCAGGAATGCCCGTGTTACGACACTTTGATCATGAGGATCACGGTCGTGTGAGAACAGAGACTGTTTCTTCTACTGATGAAGGTGCGAAAATACAGACAGCAATCGGCCAGCGCGATGTCTTGGTCACACCGCTGCAAGCTGCCAATCTGATCGTTACACTGTTACATGATGGAAAGGTTAGTGCACCACGTCTCGTTAAGCGCATCCGATATGCGGATGGTGGCACCATGCTGGAAATGCCCTTGCATGATTCACCTTCAGCATCAGGACAGATTGCTCCCGCAACAGCGCATAAACTGTTATCATGGATGAATAAGGTAGTACGTGAGGGAACAGGAAAATCCCTGCAGCGTGCACGGTGGCATGTTGCAGGGAAATCAGGTACAGCTCAGATACAGAAACATGGAGAGAAGCGCAACAATCAATGGTTCATTGGTTATGGACCGGTAGAACAACCCCGATATGCTGTAGCTGTTCTTGTTCAAAATGTCTCTCCTGACAGCCAACATCAAGCGACGGCTCTATTCAGGAAGGTGATGGACTATTTGGCTGAGTCCTCATGATCCTTCGCAGAAACGGGACGTTGTACAGTAGACTCGGCAGAATTCGCTGATGCCTTACTAACCGGTGGGTCCATGACCAATGGAGAGGATTCAAATTCATCTTTTGGCAGGTGAATCCACTTTTGC
The DNA here is from genome assembly GCF_984798905.1 of Paenibacillus sp. SRL342. Taxonomy (NCBI): domain Bacteria; kingdom Bacillati; phylum Bacillota; class Bacilli; order Caryophanales; family Paenibacillaceae; genus Paenibacillus; species Paenibacillus sp. SRL342. Next base: position 5,510,163 of record NZ_OZ481790.1, on the reverse strand, counting down.
AGGTACCCTTGTTGTAACAGTTCTTTCAGAAGGATCAGAAGCACTGGAGATAACACGACACCAGCCAGGCCAAAGATCGAAAGGGAGATCAGCATAAACGAAAGCATCAAGTACGCCGAAGATACACCAATCGAGTTACCCGATATTTTCGGTTCCAGCAATTGTCTTGTCAGCATCGTCACTGCCAGAATCACAATCAGGCCAATCGCCAGGCTACTATTGCCAATAATGAATAAGTAGACGATCCATGGAATAAACACAACAGGAACGCCAAGCAATGGTACCAGATCAAAAACCGCACAGACTGCCGCAATGGTAAAGGCGTTAGAGGTTCCCAAAATCAACAAACCTGCATAAATCAATACAAACGTAATGAGCATCATGATCATCTGTGCCTTCAGATACGAGCGGATTGTCTTGAACACGTGATTACGCATGAATTCAATAGCTAACTTTAATGTTTTGGGCGTTTTCGCACGGGCGAACTTGCGCCAGGACTCAATCTCGATACTCAGGAAAAATGCCAGAATAATCGCAATTCCGAAGTTCGTAATAAAAGAAGAGAATGAACTGAGGAAACCTACGACGAATTGCGCGCCGCTAGTTACCCATTTGGACAGGAATCCGGTCAGTGTTGCAAAATAATCATTCGCTTTTTCCATAACTCCATCAGGGAGAGCATCTGACTTGTCCTGAATGAATAACACCAGATTGGTGAATTCACGTTGTATCATCTCAATGTATACGGGGAAATTATCTTGCAGATTGGAAATTTGTGAAATGATAATTAAGCCCACACCAAAAAAGGCAGCGACAATCAATGCAAGAAACAACAAGACGGAGATGGCGGCTCCAAGCGTCTTGGGCATTCCTTTGCGATGTAAAAATTTGGCCAGCGGTTCAATCATCCAATACACGATGAATGATAGAAAGACTGGTGCAGCCACTTGGTATAATTGACTGAAACTGTACATGATCACATACACGGTTAATATGAGCAATGCGATGTCAAAGACAGTTCGCCCGTATTTTTTGTAAAGCGGTAGCATGGACATGGCTCCTTTGATGGCAATAATTAGATTGTATTTATTGTACACGATAGCTATCTTTTTGGGAAAACAGGATTCAAGAAAAGTCTGAATTATGATAAAATTAAAGGCGGTTTATTTTAGATAGTGCCATCGTGCACCGTAATTCAGCAGGAGAAGTGGGGAGCTTGCAACATGACAATGATACTTCAGAGTATTCTACTGTGGTTATTGTATCTTTCATCTTTTTACGCCTTTATTCCAAGTTTGATTAGCAGGCTTTTTGGTTTTCGTGTATTTCGACGGGGAAGAAGTGATACACAATTTGCATTAACATTTGACGATGGGCCAGATCCACATTATACGCCGAGACTACTCGATCTGCTTCGTCTGCATCAAGCAAAAGCCACATTTTTTGTTGTTGGAGAACATGCTGCGAGTCATCCTGAACTCATTCAGCGCATACATGACGAAGGTCATCTTATTGGCATTCATAATTATATTCACAAGACGAACTGGCTCATGCGGCCGCGTACTGTTCGTGATCAGATTCAGCGAACAGGTCAGATTATTCATGAAGTAACCGGTGTGAAGACTTGTTATTATCGTCCGCCGTGGGGGATTATGAATCTGTTTGATTTTTTCAGTAAGAAAGAGCGAAAGATTGTACTGTGGTCTTCCATGTTTGAGGACTGGAGAAGCCGAGTAGGTGCCCAGAGATTGACCGAACGGATGCTGAAGGAACTGAGAGGCGGAGAGGTCATGCTGCTGCATGATCGAGGAACGACCCTTGGTGCTGATGCACGCGCGCCGGAGCAGATGCTTCAGGCGCTGGAAGTCGTCTTGCAGGAAGCTGAACGGCTAGGCCTGCAAAGCGTACGCGTTGATACGTTGATGGGAGGTATCACAGTGAGCGAATCTCAGAACAAAACGCAATTACAGACACCATTGAAGCTATGGAAACGAATCGTTGTTGCCTTATGGCTGGGCTGGGAGAAGTTGTTCCACTGGGTGTATCATCTACGGACGGCTTCGCCAGAGGACCCCATGCTGCACTTCAGATCACGTGTATATCACGGAGCACGGGTGGAGATGAATGACGGCCATGTCATTCAAAATGGAGATCCGGTGATAGAACTGCATTTTGACAATCAAAAGTTGTTTGAACTTGGAGTGACATCACGTTCCAGTATGCATTTGGCTATTCGCATGATTCGGACCATGGAACAGCAATTGCCGGATCTGGCACGCATGGTGGCACTCGAACCTGAGTTACAATCTGCCAAGGCCATATACGGTGTGAGTATGATTAACAGAGGTCCGGAAAAATTTGGATTTACCATACAAGAATTGCCTCCTGGTCCGTTCAGTGCTGCATCTAAAGTATACCTGAAACTGCTCTTAAGTGTGATCCATCCTGCCGGAACCAAACGCCTGAAACAGCGTGCAGAACAATTGGTACCCAAGATGATTGCTATGCCGCTGGATCTACTGTTGGAACGTTACGGTCAACATACTATGCAGGTGGCAGCAACGGTAGAAGAATCCAGAGATGAATCATTGTTAATTGAACAAGAGATATTGCCAGAGCGGAACTAACGGACTGATCTTACCAACCAGCAAAAGAAAAGGGTTGCCCTTCGCCAGATTTGGCAGAAGAGTAACCCTTTATTGATTAATGAATTAGATACTCAGTACGCCACCGTTGCTTGCATTGGTAACCAGTTTGGAATAACGAGCCAGGTAACCGGTTTTTACTTTCGGTTCAAAGCCTTTCCAACCTGCACGACGACGTTCAAACTCTTCGTCACTGATGTGCAATTCGATGATACGGTTGTTCAGATCCAGCTCGATGATGTCTCCTTCTTCAACAAAGGCGATTGGACCACCTTCAGCTGCTTCCGGAGAGATATGTCCGATACTGATTCCGCGGGATGCGCCAGAGAAGCGTCCATCGGTGATCAGACCGACTTTAGCACCCAACCCCATACCTACGATTTGGGAAGTAGGAGCCAACATCTCAGGCATACCTGGTCCGCCTTTTGGTCCTTCATAACGGATAACAACAACATGTCCTTCTTTTACTTTGCCGTTAGCAATGCCTTCGAGCGCTTGCTCCTGGGAGTCAAAGCAGATGGCAGGACCTTTGTGGTATCCGCCAACCGAAGCATCAACAGCACCAACCTTGATGATAGCGCCTTGTGGTGCAAGGTTACCAAACAATACAGCCAGGCCGCCTTTTTCGGAATGCGGGTTATCCAGGTGGTGAATGACATTTGTATCCTGAATTTCTTTTCCTTCAACGTTCTCACGGATCGTTTTACCCGTTACGGTAATGCAGTCACCGTGAATCGCGCCTGGTTTCTTGAGCAATTCGTTCAGCACTGCGCTTACGCCGCCTGCATTGTGAACGTCTTCGATGTGAAGATCGGAAGCAGGTGCAAGTTTCGCCAGATGCGGAACGCGGTTAGCTACTTCATTGATGCGCTCGATTGGATACTCGATGCCAGCTTCATGAGCCAGTGCCAGCGTGTGCAGTACTGTATTCGTAGATCCACCCATCGCCATATCCAGTGCAAACGCGTTATCGATCGCTTCTACAGTAACGATATCACGTGGTTTCAGATCCATTTTAATAAGTTCCATTAGTTGTTTAGCAGATTGTTTAACAAACTCACGACGCTCAGGAGCAACAGCCAGGATGGTTCCGTTACCTGGCATAGCCAGTCCCATCGCTTCAGCCAGACAGTTCATGGAGTTCGCTGTGAACATACCGGAGCATGATCCACAGGTTGGACAACCGAACTGTTCAAGCTCAAGCAAGCTCTTGTCATCGATTTTACCTGCTTGGTAAGCACCTACGCCTTCAAATACAGAGGTCAAGGACAGAGCTTTACCATTGCTGTCACGACCGGCTTTCATCGGACCACCGCTGACAAACACGGTAGGGATATTACAGCGGAGTGCACCCATCATCATGCCGGGTGTAATTTTATCGCAGTTCGGGATACATACCATGCCGTCGAACCAGTGTGCAGATACAACGGTTTCCACGGAATCCGCGATAATGTCACGGCTTGGCAGCGAGTAACGCATACCAATGTGTCCCATGGCAATTCCGTCATCTACACCGATGGTGTTGAATTCGAATGGAACGCCACCGGCTTCACGAATAGCATCCTTTACAATTTTACCGAATTCCTGCAGGTGAACGTGGCCGGGCACGATATCGATGTAAGAGTTACATACGGCAATAAATGGCTTGCCGAAATCCTCTTCTTTAACGCCCGCTGCGCGGAGCAAACTCCGGTGTGGTGCACGGTCAAAACCTTTTTTGATCATATCGGAACGCATCTTCTTGGCTGACATGGTGTATTCCCCCCAAATATATAATATTGAGCAACATGAATGGAAAAGTAAATGGCAGTGCATCTGTCGTTTAATTTCATCCGTACTCTAAAAAAAAGGACCGGCATGCCGGTGTCGAGCTCCCCGTAGTTTGTGAAATTCTTTGCTGCTTTAAACCCGTGAACACCCGGTTTTTCTATTGAGTCTATCACAACCGTCGTCATATTTCTACAATCAATAGAAAGAAGCCTCAAACCATTTTCATGGAATTAGACTTCTTGATTTGCGGAAAAGCTATGATCATGTTTCGATGTGGCGAGCGGAATTCATTAGTTGCTTCCACCTTTGCGTCCAATCTCACGATAGAATTCCTTATTATGAGTTTCGGAGGTTGCTTCGCCGCCCTTGCGACCAATCTGCTTGTAAAAGTCAGTGTCATGGGCATCTGAAGTCGCTTCTCCACCTTTTTTTCCAATCATCTGGTAGAAGCTTCGATCATGGTTCTTGGAAGTGGCTTTACCACCTAATCTGCCAGCTTCCTCACGGCTCATCTTGCGTTCTGACGTCGGTTGACGTGCCATTACAAATCACTCCTTACAACGATAAGTTGTTTTTTGTAGCGCGTATCCCTAATTTACCACCTTATTTCCAGCCTGAAACAACACAGCAGGATAGAACGGATGGTGAAGAGATCCGTCAGAGCATTAGGCCGACCGTTTAAACACCTCAGGTCGATGGAAAGAAAATCGGGATATATCCGGTTCAATTAAGGGTTTGAACGTGTGACGTACAGCCGGCAGAGCCAGGGTGACTGCGAAGAGTACGGCAATGACAAGTATGACTGGAATATACGCCGAGCTTCCCATATAACTGTAGACTCCGGACCAGACCGCGAGACGAACGAGAAACCCATGCAGCAGGAATACATAGAGTGTGCGTCGTCCAAGGTCCGTCAGTCTGGAAGTCAAGGAAGGTACCCAGGCCAAGAACAGTACTGCCGATGCGATCTCCAATAGGTAGACTCCAAGTCGGAAGATGCCGGCATACCATTCGTGGTGACCCAGTTCGGCGTACGTCATGCTGCCGAGTAACCATCCGGATGAAATATTCAAACCACCATACCCGATCCATACCAACAGTGCAGCAGAGAGGATGGCTGCGGTTTTTCGCCCCCAACCGGATAATAAATGTGAACGGATGGTTGCTCCATAGTCATAACCGATGACAAAGAACGGCAGAAATACAAACGTACGGCTGAAGCTGAGCCAGAACCCGTCGATGGGCAAATACCCGGCAATTATACCGAGCGCAATCGATCCAATCAGCCGATATATCGGTTTCCAGGAAATCGTCAGACGAAGCAGCAGTCGCCAACAGAAATGACTCGCGAGAAACCATAACAGCAAGTAAGGTGCAAAGAAGGAAAGCCGCATATGGGGTGTATGGAATACGGTAAAGTCCATCAATGCGTATAAGGACTGAAACAGTACGTACTGTAGTGCAATCTGCTTCAGGACGTTTCGCCCAGATGCACCTTGGAGTGAGTGTGTCGCAAAATACCCGGTTACCCATACAAAGAGCGGCATGTGAAACGTATATATCCACAGGAACAGAGCTTCGGCTCCTGCAAAACGTGTAATGAGTGGTTCAAGTGCATTGCCAGCAAGGACACAGACGATAAGAATAAAGCGCAGATTGTAAAAGAAAGATTCCTGATCATCCCGGATCAGTGTCTGATTTTTCATGGTGTAGCCCCCTTATAGATCCTGGTTGAAAGGTCATTTGCATCTGTAATAAGGGTAATATGGATGTGTATTCTCTATTGTGATTTAATTCACATTTGTAAGCGTTATCTTTTCTCAAAGCTGTGACAACAAAATGAACACAACGGGATTGACAACGGTTGCATAGAGGATGACAATAGTAAAAGAAGATGAGGGAATGTAAATATAAGGAGGGAAGAAATCATGTCAACGAGTCCTTATCCAAGCCCGGAAATTATTACGTTTGGGGAGAGTATGGGTTTGCTGACTGCCAAGGATACAAGAGGGCTGGAATATGCAGCCACACTGGACAAGTCTTTCGGGGGGGCTGAGAGCAATCTGGCTATTGGCGTATCACGCCTGGGGCATACCAGTGGTTGGTTTGGACGTTTGGGCAATGATCCGATCGGCAGTATGATACTGAAAGCCATTCGCGGTGAAGGCGTAGATGTATCCCGGGTAAGGTTAAGTGATCACGAGCCGACTGGTTTGATGATTCGTGAGAACGCTTCCGGGAAAGCCTCGGTGCATTATTATAGGAAGCTATCTGCTGCAAGTGCGATCACACCTGATGATCTGGATCCCGACTATATTGCCGGGGCGAAGATATTGCACGTTACGGGTATAACGGCAGCGATAAGCACGTCCGGACTTGCTACGGTAGAGGCTGCCATACATATTGCCAAACAGGCAGGGGTGAAAGTAAGCTTTGATCCAAATCTGCGTCTCAAACTATGGTCTGCGGATGAGGCCCGTCCAGTTTTACTGCGTTTAGCTGAACTGGCAGACTACTTTTTACCGGGTCTGGACGAGATGAAACTTCTATATAACGAAGAAAATGATCAAAAAGTACTTGAGCGTTTATCTGCCATGAATGCTGTGTGCATCGTGAAGGGTGGCCCTGATTTGACCTACGTATTGGCGAATGGTACCCTAACGGAAGTTCCGTACTTTAAGGCGGATTATGTTCTGGATACGGTAGGAGCAGGAGATGGTTTCTGTGCGGGATTTTTATCGGGTTTATTAAAAGGATACTCCCCGCAGGAAGCAACCCGTCTCGGCAATTTGACCGGTTCCATGGTTATACAGGCTGTTGGCGATTGGGAGGCGCTCCCGACGTGGGGGCAGGTCGAGGCCAAGCTGAACAACGTTGCCCATGTTGAGCGTTAGTCGCTCTGGAATCATATATGGCTCATCTTCGTTCTTAAATGTAAGGCTTGTATACACAACCACCACATTGACAAGGGAGAGAATGAAATGAAGAAGCTTCAGCTGTTGCAAAAGATTACGGACAATGGGGTTGTGGCAGTTCTGCGTGCAGATTCTGCTGATCAAGTCATTGCCATGGCCGAGCAAGCGATTGCGGGTGGTATTAAAGTTATCGAGATTACGATGACAGTACCCAGTGCACTCAAAGCCATTGAAAAGTTAAGCCGTGTATACCATTGGAACACACAAGATCCAGAGAAATTCGCGATTATTGGTGCGGGAACGGTGCTTGAACCGCAAACGGCGAGAGCGGCTATCATGTCGGGTGCCGAGTTTGTAGTTGGACCTTCCCTGAACCCGGATACGGTTCAGATCTGCAACCTGTATCGAATTCCGATTCTGCCTGGTGTGATGACGATTGCTGATGTTCAACGCGCATTGGAACTCGGCGTGGACATTGTGAAGTTGTTCCCGGGTAATCTGTATGATCCTTCGATTATCAAAACGATGAAGGGCCCTATGCCGCAGGCGAATTTTATGCCAACTGGCGGGGTATCCTTGTCTAATCTGGGGGATTGGATCAAGGGTGGAGCAGTGGCTGTAGGGATTGGTTCCGACTTGACATCGGAAGCTGTGAAGACGGGTGACCTGAGTCATGTCCGTCGCAAAGCGGAACAATATATGGATGCTTACCGCAAGGCCAAGGCAGAATAATATTTTTTCAATTCGGAGAAGGGGAGCCTGATGAACAAAGGCTCCCAATTCTGTGAGCCGCGGCACCTGCGGAAGTGAAGAAAGGTGATTAAAGTTGAGAAATCGGTATAATACAGGGCGCAAGAAGAGGGGCATCGGGAAATTCCTGCTCGTACTTCTGGCGCTCATTGTCATTGGATGTGGATTTGTTGCGTGGAAATTATTCACACCATACGGTCCACAGGAATCAGCTCAAACAGCCATGGAAACAGCCAATCGGGTGACGGTGAGTGAACAAGAGAACTGGATTGATTTTGTGCCAGATAAACCGATTGGAAAAAGTGTACTTTTCTACCCTGGTGGGCTGGTGAAACCGGAAAGTTATGCACCACTCGCGCATGAGCTGGCTGCTGCGGGTCATCACACCATTATTGCCAAGATGCCAGTTAACCTGGCAGTGCTTAAGCCAAACTTGGCAGATGAGATTCTGGCCGCCTATCCAGACGAACAATTCGTTATGGGTGGACACTCTCTCGGCGGGTCCATGGCTGCACGTTATGTAGCAGCACATCCAGATGCACTTCATGGGATCTTCTTCTTGGCATCTTACCCGGATGAAAAAGGGAGTGTAATGACACTGGGAATACCTGCTTTAACCATTTTGGGTACTAAAGATGAGGTTGTGAATATGACCAAGTATCAGAGTGGACGTATGTATTTGCCCGTGGAGACGGTGTACTACACCATTGAAGGTGGAAACCACGCCCAGTTCGGTGATTATGGTCATCAAAAAGGAGATGGCAAGCCGGAAGTGAGTGGAGAAGAACAGTTGAATCAGACGCTCAAGACAGTACTGGCTTGGTTAAGTACGATCAAATAGATTTTGATTATTCTGCATTAAGGGCTGTATGCATGTATAGCATAACTTGATGGAGGTGATACGGATGACCATGCTTCAAGTGTATGGAGTGCAGATCCCATGTAAAGGTATCCTGTTCGATAAAGATGGAACACTGTTGGAATTCCTCCAGCTATGGGGGCCGTGGGCAGAGACGTTGCTGAGTCAGTTACAATCACGTATGAATGAGCTTGGAGCTTCATTTACGGTTGAACGGGAGCACGTCCTGGGCACCATTCATAATGCAGAAGGTCATATTGTCGGCTATGATCCGCAAGGCCCACTGGCCATTGCGACTGTGGATGAATGTACGGGATTGCTTGCCGGCCAGCTGTATGCAGCAGGCATGCCATGGAATGAAGCGATCACAACGATACGCCAATTTTCAAGTGTGGCCATGAAATCGGTAAGGGAGCGCAAATCGGCTGAACCGATGCCAGGATTACTTGCTTTCTTAGACAGTTGCAGGGCAGCAGACATACAGCTGGCAGTCGTCACTTCAGACAGTACAGCGGCAGCAGAAACACATCTGGATTGGATGGGGATTCGTTCCTTTTTCACCTCCATTGTGGGCTGTGATCGGGTGACACAGGGCAAACCAGATGGAGAAGCAGCCCTCCTGGCTTGCCGTGAATTACATATCGATCCTGCGAAGGCCGTTGTAATTGGAGACAGTAATGGGGATATGCAGATGGGGCGGCACGCAGAGGTATCCTATACCCTCGGTTACTGTCCGCAGTTAGATCAAGGATCTCACCTGGTTGATGCCCATGCCATTATTCGTCATTATAATGAGATAAGCGTTATTTTATAAGTCACCCTGGCTTGGTTGAACGATATAAATTGAACTCAACATTTACACAAAACGGAGAGGACAGAAATAACCTGAAGAAACGGAGTGTTCGCCTTTATCCTCGGATTTTTCCCTTTAGAAAGGAATCAAAAAAATCTGTGGATAACAGCGATCGGAAGGTTGTTCTGTCATCGGAGTGGCCAGTGTAAATATTCTTTAGTTCAATTTATATAGTAAACAAAAGGAGGAGAGAGGATGAACGCAACAGAACAGCTGGCTGCCTGGATTCAGGAAAGCTCCCGGATTGTTTTTTTCGGAGGGGCCGGAACTTCAACGGAAAGCGGGATTCCCGACTTCCGCTCGGCTGCGGGTCTGTATCAGACGGAGCAGCATTCGCCTTATCCACCGGAAGAGTTATTAAGTCGACATTTTTTTGATCAACACGCCGATATTTTTTATGATTTTTATCGTGGCAAAATGCTTCATCCAGATGCTGAACCGAATGGGTGCCATCGACTATTGGCCCGTCTGGAGCAGGAAGGAAAACTTCAGGCAGTGATCACGCAAAATATCGACGGACTGCATCAGAAGGCAGGCAACAGCAATGTTTTTGAGCTTCACGGCTCAGTTCATCGTAATGCCTGCATGGATTGCAAGCAGTTTTATACGCTGAATGATATTTTACAATCCCAAGATACGGTACCTCGCTGTACCACATGTGGTGGTGTGATCAAGCCGGATGTGGTGCTGTACGAAGAGGAACTGGATCAGACGACATTGTACCGCTCCATTGATGCACTGTCTTCTGCAGACCTGTTACTCGTGGGAGGCACGTCACTGACGGTATATCCAGCGGCACAGTTAATTACGTATTTTCAGGGAAAACATACCGTTCTGCTCAACGCTACACCTACCGCTTACGACCGCAGGGCTGATTTGCTGATTACAGAGCCGATTGGCGAGGTAATGAATAATGTGGACCAGATTCTTGGTTAAACGTACGTACTGAATAACCGCATTATCCGGTATAGACCGGATACAAGAGGCGGAACCTGGGGAAAGAAGGGATTCATAATGGTCTACGTAGCAAGCGATACTCGCTATGAAACGATGAAATATAACCGCGTTGGACGTTCAGGTTTGAAACTGCCAGCGATTTCACTGGGGCTGTGGCATAATTTTGGCGGTATTAATAACGCTGAGAATGGCCGTAATATGATTACCCGATCATTTGATCTGGGCATTACACATTTTGACCTTGCCAACAATTATGGCCCACCGGCAGGTTCGGCAGAGCAGTTATTTGGACAGGTACTGGCCCAGGATCTGAAACCTTATCGTGATGAACTGGTGATCTCCACCAAAGCGGGGTATTATATGTGGCCCGGGCCCTATGGAGAGTGGGGTTCACGCAAAAATCTGGTATCCAGTCTGAATCAGAGCTTGAAGCGTATGGGCCTGGATTATGTGGATATTTTCTATTCACATCGTTATGATCCCGAAACACCTTTGGAAGAAACGATGATGGCACTGGATCATATTGTTCGCTCGGGCAAAGCCCTTTATGTAGGGATCTCCAACTATCCCGCAGAGCAGACAAGACAGGCTGCCGAAATTCTGAAAGGTCTGGGTACGCCATTGTTAATCCATCAACCGAAATACTCGCTGCTGGACCGCTGGATTGAAGATGGTTTGCAGGACGTGCTGGATGAGTATGGAACAGGCAGTATTGCATTCTGTCCATTGGCACAAGGTGTGCTTACGAACAAATACTTGAATGGTATTCCGGAAGACTCACGTGCCAAAGGACCGTCGGTATTCCTGAATGAAAACAACATCTCTCCAGAGACACTCCGCAAAGTGCGTGCGCTGAACCAGATTGCAGCAGCCCGTGGTCAGAGTTTGGCCCAATTTTCACTCTCATGGGTGCTGCGTAACGGCAGGGTAACTTCCGCGCTGATTGGCGCAAGTCGTACTTCCCAGATTGAAGAGAATGTGGCTGCGCTCAGTCAGCTGGATTTCTCTACAGAGGAATTGGAACGGATTGAATCCATCCTGTCTCCGGAGCCTGATGACAAATAAATAAAGTGCAAAAGGTGCATCTTAGCCATAATGGCGGAATGCACCTTTTTTGTCGTCCGTGGTTCCGTCCGTTATGTTGCTCACCGTTTGTTTTGTTGAGCATTCTGCTGTAACCCCTGATGTAGTGGGCGGGACAGTATTTTCTCTCGATATAAGCTGGGCGCTTCACCGTGAAATCGTTTGAACTGTTTGGAGAAGTACAGCGCGTCTGGCAGTCCGACCGATGCAGATACCTGTTCGATGGACAGATCCGGACGTTCTCTCAGGAGTTGGCGCGACTTGTCGATCCGAAGTTTTAGCAGATAAGTGACCGGTGACAGTCCGGTTTCCTGTTTGAAAATACGGGATAGATACGCACGGTTGTAACCAAGACTCGCTGACATTTGTTCAATGGAGACTGGATAAGCATATTGAGTGGACATATATTGAATCATCTGTTTCACCGTACGTCGGATGGAGGATTCACCTGGAATTAAGGTTTGGCCCTGCGAAAGGTGATTCTGTGCTTCAGCTAGAATCATATATAACGTACCCAGTGATGTGAAATGGGAGCTTTCTTTGCGCTCGGCAAAAGCATCCTGCATCACGGATAGCCAATCGGATATTCCACAGGATGGTCCAGCATGAAAAACAGACTTCTCCGGGCGGAACCCGGCTTCCTCGGTATGTTGGCCAGCCTGGCTGCCTGTGAAGGCAATCCAGCGATATTGCCATGGGTTGCGGGCGTGAGACTGGTAACTTACCAGTTGCCCGGGATGAATGAGGAAACAATCACCTGCGGATAACTCGTAGGTGTGCAGTTCGGTACGGAACGTACCCGCCCCTTTTTCTACATAATGCAGCAGATAATAATCAAACAATTTAGGACCGAGGGCGTGACCCGGAAGGGTCTGGCTTGCCCCGGCAAACAGGACATGCAGTGCGCCTTGTTCATAATAGACCGGATTGGAGGCAACCGAATAACTGAGTGCTCCGCTTTTACCGGAAGGTGATTCCTGTATTTTTTCGTTAGAAGATGCAAGGGATTCTTTCTTGGCGTTGAATTGATCTGACATGGTCGTTTCCTTCTTTCCGGGATGCTCCGATCATTATACGCCTTAAGGTCACATTTATCCATATGAAACACACATGGTTGCATTACAAGAGGCACCGCTTTCTTATATAATAACATTAAGAAAACCACAACAACGAGGCGAGGTGCACCAGCAGTGAACATAACTGAATTGAAACAAAAGTTTATTGAGAAGTACGGAGAGAGTGGAGCGGACATCCGTGTATTTCATGCCCCTGGGCGTGTGAATCTGATCGGTGAGCACATTGACTATAACGGTGGATACGTGCTTCCGGCAGCACTTGAATTCGGAACAACATTGATCATTCGTGAGCGTCAGGACAACAAGTTGCAACTGGCTTCCACGAACATGTCTTATGAAGGGGGACTAGACACTTCCTCCATCGGTAAGGAAAAAACCGGAGAATGGACCGACTATCCTGTTGGTGTCATGGTTGAACTGCAAGGCAAAGGTGTGAATGTAACAAAAGGCTACGACTTCCTGTACCACGGGGAGATTCCGAACGGGGCAGGACTTTCATCATCCGCATCTCTGGAGGTACTTACCGGATTTGCGATTCAGTCTCTGGAGGGTGTATCGGATATTGACACGGTTCAACTGGCGCTTCTGTCCCAGAAAGCGGAAAATGAGTTCGTAGGCGTCAACTGTGGAATCATGGATCAGTTCGCTGTTGCAAACGGTGCTCAGGATCACGCGATCCTGCTGATGTGTGACACACTGGAGTACGAAAAGGTTCCTTTCCGTACAGGCTCATACAAATTGGTCATCGGTAACACAAACAAACGCCGCGGTCTGGTGGATTCGGCTTACAATGAACGTCGCTCCCAATGCGAGCAGGCACTTGCCATCTTGAAGGAACAGCTGCCTGCACTGAATTACCTGGCTCAATTGACGCCAGAGCAGTTCGTAACACTACAGGATCAGATCAAGGATGAGAAAGTAAGACAGCGTGCACAACATGTTGTGGAAGAGAATGCTCGTGTGCTCGCATCGGTCGAAGCATTGCAGGGTAACGATCTGGAAACCTTCGGCAAGCTGATGAACGCTTCTCATGAATCGCTTCGCGATTTGTACGAAGTAAGCTGTGATGAGTTGGATGTTATGGTTGAAGAAGCTCAGCGGATTCCAGGCACGCTTGGTGCTCGAATGACTGGCGCAGGATTTGGCGGTTGTACCGTATCACTTGTGCATGAAGATGATGTCGAGCGTTTTGTAAGTGAAGTGGGCGCTGCATATGAAGCGCGTACCCATCTCAAAGGTGATTTTTATGTATGCGGCGTAGGCGACGGTGTTAAAGAATTGAAGGAGGCGAAGTAAAATGGCAATTTTGGTGACAGGTGGAGCAGGGTATATTGGGTCTCATACGGTAGCAGCATTGTTGGAACGTGGAGAAGAGGTTGTTGTACTGGATAACTTGCAGACAGGGCATCGTGAAGCGTTGCTCGGCGGTAAGTTGTATGAAGGGGATCTGCGTGACAAAGAAATTCTGGCGAAGCTGTTCGCTGAGAATTCAATCGATGCAGTCATTCACTTTGCAGCCAACTCACTCGTAGGCGAAAGTATGAAAGACCCGGTTAAATATTATGACAACAACGTGTTTGGTACACTCTGTCTGCTGGAAGCGATGAATGCAGCGAACGTACGCCGCATCGTCTTCTCCTCTACAGCAGCTACCTACGGTGAGCCTGAGAAAGTGCCAATCGAAGAGAGTGATCGTACAGAGCCAACCAACGTATACGGCGAAACAAAGCTGATGATGGAACGCATGATGTCATGGTTCGATAAAGTTCAGGATATCAAATACGTTTCCCTGCGTTACTTCAATGCAGCAGGTGCACATGACAGCGGCAAAATTGGTGAAGATCACCAGCCAGAGAGTCATTTGATTCCACTCGTACTGCAAACAGCATTGAAACAACGCCCGCACATCGCCGTGTTTGGTGACGACTATGCAACAGAAGATGGAACATGTATCCGTGACTATATCCACGTGAGCGACTTGGCTGATGCACATCTGCGTGCAGTAGATTATCTTCGCAAAGGTGAGAACAGTAACGTGTTTAATCTGGGTAACGGCACAGGATTCTCTGTAAAACAAGTGATCGAAACAGCCAAAAAAGTGACTGGCCTCGATATCCCGGTTGTACAGGAACCACGTCGTGCAGGTGACCCGGCTGTGCTGGTAGCTTCATCTGCAAAAGCGAGATCTGTCCTGGGCTGGAATCCAAAATGGACCAATCTGGAAGATGTCATTCAAAGCGCTTGGAGCTGGCACCAATCACGTCCTGACGGCTACGGAAAAAACTAGGAGGCGAATACCTTATGTCACAGACTCATATTGCAGCAGGTGCCACAGAGCGGACACCGGAGCAGCAGGAAGCACTGCATGCCATTGAACGTCTGGTTGCATTTGCCTTGCAGAAACAATTAATCGAGGAAGCGGATTGGGATTATAGCCGCAACCTCTTGCTGGAACAATTCGGATTCTCAGAGCCTTATGCCGGTGAGTTGGACACGACTGTGCCCGATGGTCCACAGGCTATGCTGGATACGTTGATTGATTATGGATTCACCATTGGACTCATTCCTGAAAATAGCGATACATTCCGTGATTTGCTGGATGCCAAAATCATGGGTCATCTGATGGCACGCCCATCCGAAGTGGTACGCGCATTCCGCCACACGGAGCAGACGGAAGGCATTGAGGCAGCCACATCTCAATTCTATGACTTGTCGATTAACTCCAACTATATTCGGATGGATCGGATCTCGAAGAACGTCTACTGGACACAGGACACGGCCTATGGAGACATGGAGATTACTATCAACCTGTCGAAGCCGGAGAAAAGTCCAAAGGAAATTGCCATGGCGAAATTGCTTCCGCCTCCGGTATATCCTAAATGCCAGCTGTGTCGTGAAAATGTAGGTTACGCTGGTCGGGTGAATCACCCTGCTCGCCAAAACCTGAGAGTCATTCCGTTGAAGCTTAACAACGAGCCTTGGTTGTTCCAATACTCGCCGTATGTTTACTACAACGAGCACTGCATCATTTTCCATCATGATCATGTGCCGATGAAACTGACGAAGGATACGCTTCGCAGACTGCTTGCCTTTGTCGGGGAGTACCCGCATTATTTTATCGGATCTAACGCGGATTTGCCGATCGTAGGCGGATCGATTCTGACACATGACCATTTCCAGGGCGGACGTCATACGTTCGCGATTCAAAATGCACAGCCTGAGGCTGTCTTCCGCCATGCGGATGCACCTGGACTTACACTGAGTCTCGTAAAATGGCCAATGTCTGTAATGCGTCTGGCTTCACACGATCCTGCAGAGCTGCTTGAAGCGGGTAACGCCGTATATGAAGCGTGGAAGGTCTACAGTGATTCTGCTGTGGATATCGAAGCGTTCAGTGAAGTGGACGGGGAACAAGTGCCACACAATACGGTAACACCAATCGTTCGTCGTAGTGCAGATGGTGGTTATGAGATGGATCTTGTATTACGTAACAACCGTACAAATGATGTGCATCCGGAAGGGATTTTCCATCCGCACCGTGAGATGCACCATTTGAAAAAAGAGAACATTGGTCTGATCGAAGTGATGGGACTTGCCATTCTGCCAGGTCGTTTGAAAGAAGAACTGGACAGTATCGCGGATATCCTCGCTGGAGATGCCAAGCTTGCTGAAGCGGCCAAAGCTTCCGATCATGTGTTGAACAAACATCTGGGCTGGGCGGAAGAATTGATTGAACGGTTTGGTCCTAAGCTGGACAAAGAACAAGCCGTTGCCATTGTACAGCAGGAAGTCGGCTTGAAATTCGCCGAGATTCTGGAGCATGCAGGTGTCTACAAATATGATGAAGCAGGACGCCAGGCTTTCCGTCGTTTTGTAAGCAGCATGGGATACACTGAATAATCAACATAATATCAACAAATCAAGAACACCCGCCCATTCAGGAGCGGGTGTTTCTTGTCATGAGCACGCATTGGAATGAACCTCCGAGGCAGTTATAATGGGGAGAAGTCCTAGAGTACCATGATGAATTGAGGAAATGGGGTTAATGATTTGGAAAAGAAGGCGCTGAATATTCCGTTGATTACAGATGCTGAGGAACTGCAAGGCATGGTGGGTGAACCGCATGAACATGTGCGTAACAAGGCAATTTCATTTGTGGATTCACATGTTCAGAACTTTATATCCATGTCACCATTATTTTTCCTCTCCACCTCCGATCGTG
The DNA here is from genome assembly GCF_984798905.1 of Paenibacillus sp. SRL342. Lineage (NCBI taxonomy): Bacteria > Bacillati > Bacillota > Bacilli > Caryophanales > Paenibacillaceae > Paenibacillus > Paenibacillus sp. SRL342. Next base: position 5,493,033 of record NZ_OZ481790.1, on the reverse strand, counting down.
ATGGAAAAAGTGATGTGTCACCTCGGGGTGATGGAGCGGGATTTGTGAAAGTGTATGATACATATCGGCTCGTTTATCCCGAACGCCCAGGCAATCGGCGGATAGACTCGTTGTTGAACATGTTGTCGAACCCTGGTGTTGGCATGCTCTTTTTGATTCCGGGTATGAATGAAGTGCTGCGTATTAATGGCACAGCATCCATTACCAAGGATGAGGAATTCATCGCCAGTATGGGCTGGAGTGGTAAAACCATAGGTGCGGCTGTCATTGTAGATGTGGAAGAGTGTTTTATCCATTGTCCGCGGGCATTCAAACAGGCTGGATTATGGGCCACAGAAACATGGGTGGATGCTGAGAATTTGCCTTCATCTAGCGAGATGTTTCGAGCTCATTTGGAGATTAACGGGTTGTTATAAAGTGAGTGACTATCGATTTGTTTTTCTATAAACAGGGTACTATAATTGGAGTTGCACAAAAATACTAAACTCCATTGGAGGCGACAATAGATATGAGATCTTTCCAATTCTATAATCCAACCCGGCTGATTTTCGGCAAAGGACAACTGGAAGCATTAAAGACAGAAGTGCCGAAATACGGTAAACGGGTTCTGCTTGTATATGGTGGCGGCAGTATCAAACGTAGTGGTCTGTACGATCAAGTGATCGGTTTGCTTAAGGAAGCCGGAGCAGAAGTGACTGAACTGGCTGGTGTGGAACCTAACCCGCGTCTTTCTACGGTGCATAAAGGGGTAGACCTCTGTAAAACAAATAACATCGACCTGATCCTGGCTGTAGGTGGCGGTAGTGTACTAGACTGCTCCAAAGCCATTGCGGTAGGTGCCAAATATGATGGCGATATGTGGGATTTTGCTCAGCGCAAAGCCGTTGCACAGGACGCTCTTCCACTCGGTACCGTATTGACGATGGCAGCAACCGGTTCGGAGATGAACTCGGGTTCGGTTATTACGAATCAGGATACACAAGAAAAATTGGGTTGGGGTAGCGCATACTCATTCCCTGCATTCTCTATCCTGGATCCGGTGAATACATACACTGTTCCGCTGGACCAAACGGTATACGGCATGGTGGATATGATGTCCCACGTACTGGAGCATTACTTCCATCTGGATGCCAATACACCGGTTCAACTCGGTTTCTGTGAGACGATTCTGCGTACTGTCATGGAAGCAGCGCCTCGTCTGGTTGAAGACCTGGAGAACTATGAACTGCGCGAAACGATTCTGTATTGCGGAACAATGGCACTGAATGGCGTGCTGAATATGGGTCTCGCAGGAGATTGGGCAACACATAATATTGAACATGCGGTTTCCGCAGTGTATGATATCCCACACGGTGGTGGACTTGCGATCTTGTTCCCACACTGGATGAAACATAACCTGGATGTGAATGTGGATCGATTCAAACGTCTGGCAATTAATGTATTCGAAGTGAACCCTGAGGGCAAGTCGGACAGACAGATTGCTGAAGAAGGTATCGATGCGCTCAGCAAATTCTGGACATCCATTGGTGCACCTAACCGTTTGGCAGATTACGATATCGATGACAGCCAGATCGACGTAATGGCTGACAAAGCGATGTTGTTTGGTCCATTCGGTAACTTCAAGAAACTGCAACGGGAAGATGTTGTATCCATCTACAAGGCTTCTCTGTAATTCTATAATCACTGCAAAGTGAAGGACACATTCTGTCGTCCAATAACCGCAAGTCTCCTTCATGGGGGCTTGCGGTTTTTTCGTGTATTCGGATCTGCACGAGAATGATGGAGGAACATGAAGCAAGGAGAACAGAATGTTGTGATAATACCCATTATCGGCTCCAGAATACATTTGAGGAAAGATTTTGAAACATTTTGATGGTAGCTACGTATTTATTTACATGTGGAATGCTCAGTTAGGATGAATTTGCGGCAGAGAGAGGAGGAACAGGGGATGGAAACAATGTATTGGGGGTGTCTAATCGGAGGGGCGATATTTGCGGTTGTCAGCCTTGTGCTGGGTGACTTGATTGATGGCTTGCTGGACGGAGCTTTTGAAATGCCAGGCCTTGATTTTTTCAAACCCGTTGTGTTAGCTGGTTCCATTACAACCTTTGGTGGTGCAGGCATAATGCTGACACGTTATAGTTCATTAAGTGCGATGTCCGGTCTAATACTATCCCTGCTTATAGGTATTGCTGCAGCCATGCTGGTATTCTTCGCATACATCAAACCGATGCGTAACAGCGATGTCTCTATTGCATTTTCAATGAAAGAGTTATCTGGGAAAATTGGGGAAATCACCATTCCGGTGCCGGAAAAAGGTTTTGGCGAAGTGATGATCCGCTTTGCATCCGGTAGTACGATTCAAACGGCATCCAGTTTTGAACACCTCCCCATTGCGGCGGGAGCACGTGTTGTTGTGGTGGATGTTGTAGATGGCGTACTGCGTGTGTCGGAATGGGATGAAAATGTACTTAAAGATTTATAAAGTATTCTAATCACCTAATTAGTTTAAGCACTCATCATGAATGAATAAGGGGAGAGATGTGGAATGGATTTAAATTTGAACTGGGATGTTTTGTTGATTCCTATAGTTGTAGTCGGAGTCATTCTAATTTTGGGTCTGGCTTTCTGGGCGAGGTACAAAACGGTTGGACCGGATGAAGCGATGATCGTTACGGGGTCATTCCTGGGTAGCAAAAATATCTCCGATGATGATTCTGGCCGAAAAATCAAAATTGTTCGTGGTGGCGGTGCATTTATCCTGCCGGTATTCCAGCAGTCCGAGTTTATCTCCTTGTTGTCCCACAAGCTGGATGTCTCCACACCTGAAGTGTACACGGAGCAAGGGGTTCCGGTTATTGCTGACGGTGTAGCTATTATCAAGGTTGGAGGCGCTGTAGAAGACGTTGCTACGGCAGCTGAGCAATTCATCGGTAAACCTGTAGAAGCGCTGAGAAGCGAAGCACAGGAGGTACTGGAGGGGCATTTGCGGGCCATCCTCGGTACTATGACGGTGGAAGAAGTATATCGGAACCGGGATCGTTTTGCCCAAGAGGTTCAAGGCGTAGCAGCTAGAGATTTGAAGAAAATGGGACTGCAAATTGTTTCATTTACCATCAAGGATGTTCGTGACAAACAGGGTTACCTGGATGCTCTCGGTAAACCGAGAATTGCCGCAGTGAAGCGTGATGCCGAGATTGCTGAAGCAGAAGCAATGCGTGATGCACGTATTCAGAAGGCTAATGCGGAGGAACAGGGGCAAAAAGCAGAGTTGCTGCGGGATACCAATATCGCCGAGGCAGCCAAAGAGAAAGAACTGAAAGTAGCCACGTTTAAGCGGGATCAGGATACAGCCAAAGCAGAAGCCGATCAGGCTTACCATATCCATGAAGCTCGCGCCAGACAGACTGTGGTGGAGGAAGAAATGAAGGTTGAACTTGTTCGTAAAGAACGTGAGATCGATCTTCAGGAAAAAGAAATCGTCGTACGTGAGAAGCAATATGATGCTGAAGTGAAGAAAAAGGCAGAAGCGGATCGTTATGCGGTGGAACAGGCAGCCGAAGCGGATAAAGCCAAGAGAATGCGTGAAGCCGATGCGGTACAGTACTCCATCGAAACACATGCCAAAGCAACAGCTGAACAGAAGCGACTTGAAGGTCAGGCCATGGCGGATGCGGAACTTGCCAAAGGTACAGCAGATGCAGAAGTTATTCGTTTGCGTGGTCTTGCTGAAGCAGAAGCGAAGGAAAAACTGGCCGAAGCATTCCAAAAGTTTGGCGAAGCGGCTGTACTCGATATCATTGTCAAAATGCTGCCTGAACTGGCTGGCAAAATTGCAGAGCCAATTGCATCCATTGATAAATTGACGGTGGTAGATACAGGTAAAGGTGAAGGTGCAGCACGAGTGAGTAACTATGTTACTGAACTTATGGCGACCGCTCCAGAGATGCTCAAAAGTGTATCCGGCATCGATGTAGAGCAGCTGATTAAAGGCCTTACGAAGTCTAAAACACCTGCGCCAGTTGCCATTCAACAGAGCGAGGCTGTTACAACTCCTTCTATAATCGACAAGATTGTGGAAAGAGCTGGAGTTGACGAGTAAGAAGCACTTCGAATCTTGCATGGTTGCTCTATTGACCTTAAGGCGAATTTTTGTTACTTTTTAAGCGAGACGTCCGGCGCGGTTTGCCCGCTCCGGGTGTCTTTTCGTTCGTAACAGGGTGTGACTTAATCACACCTAAGATGGTGTGAAAAAGAGGTGCAAACAATGAGCAGCTTGCATGTAGATAAAGCGCTAAATAATAATGTAATCATTGCACAGCATCCAGAACACGGGGAAGTCGTTGTTATTGGTAAAGGCATTGGCTTTAACCGAAAACCGAGTGATCACATTCCATTGATGGCTGTGGAGAAAATGTTTATTTTGAAAAACCAGCAGGAGCAAGAGCAGTACAAACAGCTTCTTCCACAGGTGGATGAAGCACTGATCGAGATTATTAACGAAGTTATTACGTATATTGCAGAGCGTACGGACGTTCCTCTGAATGAACATATCCATATTGCATTAACCGATCACATTTCTTTCGCGTTAAAACGCAAGGAGCAGGGCATTATCATACAAAATCCATTTTTATATGAAACCCGCGAGATTTATCCTGAAGAATATCGAATGGGAGAATACGCTGTTCGTCTGATCAAAGAGAAAATGGGTGTAGATTTGGGGATGGACGAGATTGGTTTTGTTGCCCTCCATATCTATAGCGCAATGACCAATCAAAATATATCCCAGGTACGTGAACATTCACAATTGATCACTGATTTGGTGAACCTGGTGTCCGATCAACTCGATTATTCGTTTGAAACGGAATCACTTGATTACTCTCGTTTGCTGACTCATCTTCGTTTTGCCCTTGAGCGTGTTCGCCGTGGAGACAAAGTGGAAGAGCTTCATAAGTTGGATTCCCTGCTTAAGTTGGAGTATCCCGAAATGTACTCGCTTGCATGGAAACTGACCAAAGTAATGGAGAAAAGACTGAAACTGCCGGTTTATCCTGCGGAGGTAGGTTATCTGACCATTCATCTGCAAAGACTGAATCAGCGGAAGGAAGAAGAGAATAAGTGAGGTCATTCCAGTGATGGAATGTGGAATTTATTTTTTTGGTGTAAAGGCTTGCAATAGATTAGAACTGGTGCTACAATGGTTTCCGTAATCAAGCAACTGAATAAACATAAGCGACGTGTTACTGACTCGATCAGGCATGAGTTAATTAAAGTGTGATTGTTCTTTCCTTGTACAGGGTATGCTATACCCCAAGGTTGGCACAGTTTACTTTGTTAATTCATGCCTTTTTTGTGTTCCCTTGCTTGCATCACAACATATAAATTAGACGAAAGGGAGAAACGACGCGATGTTCAAAAAGCTTTTTGGTGTATTGCAAAGAGTAGGTAAAGCTCTCATGCTGCCTGTAGCCATTCTACCTGCGGCAGGTTTGCTGCTCGGAATTGGTAACATGCTGGTTAATCCAGATTTCTTGCAATATGTAACGGCGCTCGACACCCCTTGGGTGAACTCGATCGCAACAATTATGATGAACGCAGGTCAGATCGTATTTGATAATCTGGCATTGCTGTTCGCCGTCGGCGTAGCTGTCGGATTGGCTGGTGGCGAAGGCGTTGCAGGTCTTGCAGCGATCATCGGTTACCTGGTCATGAATGTTACATTAGGATCTGCAGTAGGTGTTACTCCTGCAATGATCGGTGAAGTACCGGGTTATGCCAGCATCTTGGGTATCCCAACATTAAGTACAGGCGTGTTCGGAGGTATTATCATAGGTATTGCCGCCGCGCTGTGTTACAATCGATTTTTCAAAATCGAACTGCCGTCTTACCTCGGTTTCTTTGCAGGTAAACGATTTGTACCGATTATCACATCGGTAGTATCCCTTGTAATCGGGTTGCTTCTTGTGATTATCTGGCCTCCGATTCAAAATGGACTGAATGCTGTATCTCACTTCATGGTAGATACAAGTCCGACCTTGTCGGCATTCATCTTCGGAGTTGTGGAACGGTCATTAATTCCGTTTGGTCTTCACCACATTTTCTACTCCCCATTCTGGTTTGAGTTCGGTGAGTATGTGAATAAAGCCGGAGATGTTATTCGTGGGGATCAGAAGATTTTCTTCAGCCAGTTACGTGATGGCGTTGCTCTCACAGCAGGAACATTCCAAGTTGGTAAATTCCCGTTCATGATGTTTGGTTTGCCAGCAGCGGCACTTGCGATGTACCATGAAGCAAGACCGGAGCACAAAAAGTATGTTGCAGGTATCATGGGTTCAGCTGCACTGACCTCGTTCCTGACAGGTATCACAGAACCACTTGAATTCTCGTTCCTGTTTGTAGCACCAATCCTGTTTGCAGTACACTGTATCTTTGCAGGTTTGTCTTTCATGACCATGCAAATTCTGGGTGTAAAGATCGGTATGACCTTCTCCGGTGGGTTCATTGACTTCCTGATCTTCGGGATTATTCCGAACCGTACACCTTGGTGGGACGTTATTATTGTCGGATTGATTCTTGCGGTGATCTATTACTTCGGTTTCCGGTTTATCATTCGCAAATTTAATCTCAAGACACCTGGACGAGAGGATGCAACGCCTGAAACCGAATCTGGCGGAGGCTCTGGTTCAACGGATGATCTGCCCCATAACATTCTCGAAGCTTTTGGTGGCAAAGAGAATATCAAACATCTGGACGCTTGTATTACTCGTTTGCGGATTGAAGTTAATGAGAAATCCAATGTGAAAAAAGATCGTTTGAAACAATTGGGTGCATCTGGTGTACTTGAAGTGGGTAATAATGTTCAAGCCATCTTCGGAACACGTTCTGACACGATCAAATCTCAAATGCAGGATATTATTGCAGGAAGAACACCAGCACCAACGCCAGCAGCTGCCAAACCAACTCCTGAAGAGGAGAAGGCACAAGGTGAGCAAGGCGAGCGCATCGTTGCTGAGGATATCGTCATGCCAGTCAATGGTGAATTGCTGGACATTACAAATGTACCTGATCCGGTCTTTGCTGAGAAAATGACAGGTGATGGATTCGCAATTTTGCCACATGATGGTACGATAACTTCTCCTGTGTATGGTAAAGTGTTTAATGTATTTCCAAGCAAACATGCCGTGGGCATCATGTCCGATGGAGGCAAGGAAGTGCTTGTTCATATAGGTGTTAATACGGTGAAGCTGAAAGGTCAAGGCTTTAACGTACTGGTACAGGAAGGTGATCTGGTATCGGCAGGTCAGCCGATTATGGAAGTGGATCTGGAGTATGTCAAAGCAAACGCTCCTTCGATCATTTCACCAGTTATTTTCACCAACCTGCCAGAGGGCTCCACAGTAACTCTGAAGAAGAGCGGAGTGCTGAAAGTTGGCGAACAGCCAATCATTGAGATAAAATAAGAAGTGTTACGACAATGGCAAGCAAGTGTAAATATATGCAATGCCTAAACCAAACTACTGAAAGTGAGATGATTGTAATGCAACAAACATTCAGAATTACAGACGAAGATGGTATCCACGCACGTCCGGCGACAGCCCTGGTAAATACAGCAAACAAATTCAAAGGTGCAGAATCCTTTGCAGAAGCTAACGGTAAAAAAGTAACTTTGAAATCCATTCTGGGTGTTCTTTCTCTCGGATTGGAACAAGGCGACACCATCAACATCATCGTTGAAGGCGAAGGCGAAGCTGAAGCTCTTCAAGCTTTGACTGACGTTATGGTTAACGAAGGGTTGGGCGAAATTAATGCTTAATGTCTCCGGGATCGCGGCTTCGGCGGGTATTGCTATCGCCAAGGCGTTTATCTTGGAGCATCCTGACTACTCTGTAGAAAAACGCCAAATTAACGACGTTGACGCAGAGATCGCGAAACTCGACTCAGCTCTGGGTAAATCCCAGGCTGAGCTTGAGGCGATCAAAGAGCGCACTTTACAAGAGCTTGGCGAGAAAAAAGCAGAGATTTTTGCTTCGCATTTGCTCATTTTGAATGACCCGGAACTGATTGATCCGGTTAAAGCTAGAATTGCGGATGACATGATCAATGCAGAATTTGCTTTGAACGAAACGGCATCGCAATTTATCTCCATGTTTGAGAACATGAAGAGTGCTTACCTGCAGGAACGTGCTGCAGATATGCGTGACGTTACCAAACGTGTGCTAAATCACTTGCTTGGTATCGACTTCATGAGTCCGGCTGAGATCAACGAAGAAGTGATCGTGCTTGCGGAGGATCTAACACCTTCCGACACGGCTCAACTGAACCGTCAATTTGTTAAAGGTTTTGCAACCAACATTGGTGGTCGTACTTCTCACTCGGCGATTATGGCTCGCTCTCTTGAGATTCCAGCTGTTGTTGGAACCAAGGACATCTTGGCTCAAGCGAAACAAGGCGATATGATCATTGTTGACGGTCTGGATGGTCACGTACTGGTTAACCCTACTGATGAAGTTATTGCTGAATACCGTGCCAAACAGGAACAGTATGATGCACAACGTGCAGAGTGGAGAAAACTTCGTGATGAGCCAACGGTAACGGTGGACAACGTTCATGTTGAACTTGCAGCCAACATCGGTACACCAAATGATGTAACGGGTGTTCTGGAGAACGGTGGCGAGGCTGTAGGCCTGTACCGTACCGAGTTCTTGTACATGGGCAGAGACAAGCTCCCTTCCGAAGACATTCAGTATAATGCTTACAAAGCGGTACTGGAAAAAATGGAAGGTAAACCTGTTGTTGTTCGTACACTCGACATCGGTGGAGACAAAGAGCTTCCATACCTGGATCTGCCAAAAGAAATGAATCCATTCCTCGGCTTCCGCGCAGTTCGTCTGTGTCTGGACCGTCTGGATATCTTCCGTACACAATTGCGTGCATTGCTGCGTGCAAGCGTACATGGAAACCTGCGTGTCATGTTCCCGATGATCGCAACACTCGGTGAATTCCGTGAAGCAAAAGCTGTCTTGCTCGAAGAGAAAGACAAGCTGGTTGCTGAAGGTATTACTGTTTCTGACAGCATTCAACTCGGAATCATGGTCGAAATTCCTTCGACTGCAGTTCTGGCGGATCAATTTGCCAAAGAAGTGGATTTCTTCAGTATCGGAACAAACGATCTGATTCAATATACAATGGCTGCTGACCGTATGAACGAACGAGTGGCTTATCTGTACCAACCTTACAACCCAGCCATTTTGCGTTTGGTTAAAATGGTTATCGATGCAGCGCATCGTGAAGGCAAATGGGTTGGCATGTGTGGTGAGATGGCAGGAGACGAAACAGCAATTCCATTGTTGCTTGGTCTTGGATTGGATGAGTTCAGCATGAGCGCAACCTCCATTCTGCCAGCTCGTAGTCAGATCACCAAGTTGTCCCGTGCGGATATGCAGGAATTGGCTGCTAAAGCTCTGGATATGCAAACGGCTGAACAAGTTGTTGAATTGGTTCAAAGCATTCAAGCGTAATTTTGCCGGGGTTTCCTCCGGATTTGAGGTTTTTTCTTTTTCCGATAATGAGCTGCATTGATGCAGCGATATTGCCGGTATCCGCGATTCATTGTGGATACCGGCTTTTTTTGTTGCGTAGATGTATAGGAAATAAAGGGGAGTACGAGGGAAAAGTCCTGTAATGTTTAACCAAAAAATGCTCTCACTGGTGTAGTTAACATCAGCAAGAGCATGGACAAGAAACTCACTTAGTTTTAACTGCAAGCGCAGTTCAGTACAGGTTTGCGAGCGGCGGTGGTTTCATCCAGACGGGTGACCGGTGTTCCGTAAGGTGCGTTCAGGACTAATTCTGGTGTCTCTTCCGCTTCTTTGGCAATCCGTATCATCGTATCAATGAACCCATCCAGCGTTTCTTTACTTTCGGTTTCTGTCGGCTCGATCATGATGCATTCTTCGACGTTGAGCGGGAAGTACACGGTTGGTGGATGATATCCAAAATCAAGCAGTCGTTTGGCAACGTCAAGTGTGCGTACACCATATTGCTTCAACCCCCGTCCAGACATGACAAATTCATGTTTACATACGCCCGGATACGGAATCTCGTAGTAAGGGGCGAGACGGGCCATCATATAGTTGGCATTCAGTACCGCGCATTCAGAGACACGGCGTAAGCCTTCCGGTCCATAGGTGCGAATGTAAGCATAGGCACGTACCAATATACCGAAGTTACCGTAGTAGGCTTTCACCCGGCCAATGGATTGATCGCCTTCACGATCGAATGCATACATACCGTCATCATTTTTGATCACCATCGGCTTAGGCAGGAACGGAACCAGACGGCTCTTCACGCCGACGGGTCCGGCGCCAGGTCCACCACCGCCATGAGGCGTACTCATCGTTTTGTGCAAGTTCAGATGCACCACGTCAAAGCCCATATCACCCGGACGGGTAATGCCCATAATGGCATTGGAGTTCGCGCCATCGTAGTATAGCAAACCACCAGCCTGGTGTACGATGGATGCAATCTCCTGAATGTCTTTCTCGAACAAACCAAGTGTATTCGGATTTGTCAGCATCAATGCCGCCGTATCCGAACCGACGGCTGCACGGAGTGCATCCAGATCAACTAGTCCGTCTGCCCGGGATGGAATCGTCACAGTTTCAAATCCTGCAACGGTAGCACTTGCCGGGTTGGTCCCGTGAGATGAATCGGGCACGATGACTTTGGTACGTTGTTCGCCACGACCTTCGTGGTAGGCACGAATCATCATAAGTCCAGTCCATTCTCCATGGGCACCAGCGGCTGGTTGCAGAGTCACAGCGTCCATACCTGTCAGACCTGCAAGGTCGTTTTGCAACGTATATAACAGTTCAAGAGCACCTTGAATGCTGGATTCATGCTGGTACGGATGGATTTTGGCGAAACCGTTATAACGTGCAACATCCTCATTAATCTTTGGATTGTATTTCATCGTACAAGAGCCCAGTGGGTAGAATCCGTTATCTACACCGAAGTTGCGACGGGATAGCGCAGTATAATGTCGAATAACATCTATCTCGAACACTTCCGGCAGTGCCGCTGCTTCCGAACGGAGCATTTCCCGGGGAATCAACGTATTGGCGGCCTGACGAGGAACGTCACATTCTGGCAAGGAATAAGCGACACGCCCCGGGCTGCTGAGTTCAAAAATCAATGATTGTTCCGGAGCAGGAGATAAGGTCTGTGCACTAAATGTTGTATCCGTCTCAGGTTGAACCGAAGTGGAGACAGAGGTACCTGTTTCCGATTGTCCCTGTACCGATGTTGTCGTTGTCGTCGTTTCCTGAGTCACAGCGATCCCTCCAATGCTCGTGCGAATTCGTCAATCTCTTCCTTACTGCGTCGTTCGGTAACAGCAATCAGCATATGTCCGGCAAGCTCTGGATAATCACGTCCAAGTTCGTAACCACCAATGAAGCCCGCATCCAGCAGTTTCAATTGAAGAGCATCCACGTCTGTTCCCTCAGGAAGCTGAATAACAAACTCATTAAATGTTGGTGCATTAAAAGTAAGGCTAACTCCAGGAATCACAGTTAATGTATTCAGGGTGTAATGACTCTTTTGCAGGTTCAGATCCGCTACATCGATCATTCCTTGTTTCCCCATGATGGACATATAGACAGATGCGCTGAGTGCCAGCAAAGCCTGGTTGGAACAGATGTTGGATGTCGCCTTTTCGCGGCGGATATGCTGTTCACGTGCTTGCAGTGTGAGTACAAAACCACGTTTGCCGTTGCGATCCGTGGTCTGGCCTACAATTCGGCCAGGAATTCGGCGCATATGAGGCTGGGACACGGCGAAATATCCGCATGTCGGACCGCCGAGTGAAGCGGCGATGCCGAGGGGCTGCGCATCACCTACAACGATGTCGGCACCCAGCTTGCCTGGGGCTTCCAGCAGACCCAGCGATAGCGGGTTGGCACTTACAACGAGCAGGCCCTTGTGCGCATGCACCAGATCGGCAGCCTGCTTTACATTTTCCACGGCACCAAAGAAGTTTGGACTCTGGATCATGACAGCAGCGGTATCGTCGGATATGGCTGCTTGCAGGGCATCCCAATCAGTGACGCCATCCTTATAACCAATCTCGACAATCTCCAGACGGAGTCCGTGCGCATATGCCTGCAATACCTGACGGGCTTCCGGATGAACGGTACGGGATACGATGAGCTGTTTGCGACGAGTTGCTGCTGCGGCGAGATTACCGGCTTCCGCAAAAGCTGTTGCGCCGTCATACATGCTGGCATTGGCTACAGCCATACCGGTTAATTCACAGATGTAGGATTGAAATTCGAAAATGGCCTGTAGTTCACCTTGGCTGATCTCAGGCTGATAAGGTGTGTAGGCAGTGTAAAACTCGGAACGGGAAATGACATGATTGATGACGGAAGGAACATAATGATCATATATGCCAGCGCCGAGGAAGCTGGCGTGTGTTTCGAAATTGGCGTTGGCGCCGGCTTGTTTGGACATGTGACGTGTCAGCGCATATTCATCAAGTTTGGAGGATACGGGCAGCTCGCCCTGATAACGAATCTCCTGCGGAATGTCCTGAAACAGATCCTCCAGCGTACCCACACCAATGGTTGCGAGCATGGCGTTCTGATCTTGCTCAGTCATGGGAATGTAACGGTGCTTGCTCATGCTTGATCAGCTCCTTGAGTAGGTGTCTTCGACGTACGTGTCCGTTTATGAAAAGGGGTCTTCACGACCTCGGCTTTTAATTTCTTGCCGCGAATCTCAATCTCAAGCGGGGTTCCCAGCGCAGCGTATTTGCTGTCGATGAGGGCAAGCCCCAGATTACGCTTCAATGTAGGTGATTGCGTGCCTGTTGTCACTTCACCGATCTGTACGCCTTCGGCGTAAATCGGATAGTGGGGGCGGGGAATACCGCGCTCCAACACTTCGATGCCGACCAGTTTGCGGGCGGGCCCGTCAGTTTTTTGCTGTAACAAGGCTTCGTGTCCGATAAAAGGTCCGGCATTCAGCTTCACAAACATACCTACGCCAGCTTCGAGTGGAGAGATAGTTGCCGACAATTCCTGTCCATACAGAGGGAGCTTTGCTTCAAAGCGCAGTGTATCCCGAGCACCGAGGCCTGTGGGTACAAGTCCGTGACCTTCACCGGCTTGCATTAACCCATTCCAGACCACAGCGGCCTGATCTGCAGGAACATATAGCTCAAAGCCATCTTCACCGGTATAACCGGTACGGGACAACAGTAATTTTACTCCACATACTTCAGCATCCTGCACAAAACGAAACGGTTCAATCGAGCTTACATCCGTATCTGTAACTTTTCCGATAATGTCTACAGCCAGTGGACCTTGCAAGGCGAGTAGCGCCGTCTGCTCCGAATCGTTGGTCATGCTTACGCCGGGAATCAAGTGCTCTTGCAGCCACGCCCAATCCTTGTCGATGTTGGAGGCGTTAACCACAAGCATATAATGCTGATCTTCCAGCTTATACACGAGCAGATCATCCACCACACCGCCATCTGGATAACACATCAGGGTGTACTGGGCTTGATCGGGAACCAGCGTGGTCACATCATTGGTCATCATTTGTTGCAAAAACGCTTCAGCCTGCTCACCCTGTACCGTGAATTCGCCCATATGGGATACATCGAACAGTCCCGCGCGCTCGCGTACCGCTTCATGTTCTTTCTGGATTCCGCTAAATTGTACCGGAAGCTCCCAGCCTCCAAAATCAATGCACCGTACGCCTTCGTATTGCTGATACAGTGGGAAGAGTGGTGTTCTAAGCAAATCGGACATCAAATCACCTCGTCATGGGCCGTGAGCCGGCCGGATATACAATCGTGGATCAATGAACCAGGGTATTTTTAAATTTCCAGCTAGATAATTTCATCACATAAGTATGGTAAGGCAGCTATGGCAGCGCCGTTCTACATCCTGTTTTTCGTTTTTTGGGAAAAAGGAAAAGGACAGGCCAAAGAATCGGCATGCCAAGTAGCACGCTGTATTCTAAGGCTCTGTCCCTTGTACCTGAGAGTTACCCCGCTGCGTTGTGCAGCAGGTTTCCCCTTGGGTGATCATAACGCCCGCACAGGGCGAATAGATGCTCTCCAGAGTTGCGTCCCGTAAAAGTCCTTTTGCCTGAGAGATTCACCTCCGCTTATCGGTGGTTTACTCCTTCGGCGTTACCTCATGTACATCCCGAATCGGGTGTCACGGGTAATCTCTCCCTTTACATTCATCCGCGGGTATTACATAGTCCAATAAACATATTTACTCTTTTCATTAAAACGTGAATCCACTACCGATGTCAAGAACGATATCATAGATAACAATTTAAAACCGAATATTTAATCTGTTTTCTATGTTATTGTTCGTGTATTTATAAAGAGTGCGCTTACTATTCTAATATTCACCAGTATATGAAGAAAGAGTGTAATCCGGTTACAGGATTTAGAGGTGTTCAGTAAATAAATTGTGAGGTATATTGACATTTGATTCATAAATATCATACGCTATGTTCTGGGAAAAAGGTTAAGGTCAAAGAACGCATGCACTCATTTAATGAAAAGCGAGGCGGATATCGATGAGCGAATTGAAAAGTGATTTCCTGTACAGTGAAGAGCATGAATGGGTGCAAACCGTAGGGGAGGATACTGTACGTATTGGCATTACCGAGTTCGCACAGCATCAGCTGGGTGACATTGTGTTTGTGGAACTGCCTGACCTTGAAACCAATGTAAAAGCAGAAGATAGCATTGGAACGATCGAATCGGTCAAAACGGTTTCGGACTTGTTCTCTCCCGTCACAGGTTCAATTATTGCAGTTAATGATTCGTTGCAGGATTCCCCTGAACTTGTGAACAGCTCTCCTTACGAGGAAGGCTGGATGATTGAGATTCGTGTTGAGGGAGATCTGACAGCAGCATTGTCTACATTGATGAATGCAGACGCGTATCGGAAACATACGGAAGAATAGTTTTAACGAACTTGTACTTATTAACATATATTTTATAACCAAATGATATGAGCTTCATATTGTTTCGACCTGTGTGAGCCTGATGCTTGCACGGGTTTTTTGTGCTTTCCAAGAATGGTTTTGAATGTGGATTGAAGCAGATTGTGGATGTAAATCACCTGATTGGACCAAGCTATAGGTTAGAAAATGATTCTGGAAATGATAAAAGTCATAGGCGGAAAAAGCCTTGTGTATCAAGGGGTTGAGTCATTATGCATCGATTAAAACGATTACATAACCTAATGTTGTCATCATTGTTCATGACGAAAGTACGCTTTCATTTCATTGAACAGGAGAGCATTCTCGCTTAGGATTACAACAGGGGAGAAATGATACCCCTTTCATAAATCATAATCACTTGATCCAAGGAGGATAATACAATGAGTAATTTGGACCAATCGTCCAATTCCAAAGGTGGGCTACGGGTAGGGGTTCAGCGCTTCGGCCGATTCCTGAGTGGTATGGTCATGCCGAATATGGGCGCATTTATCGCCTGGGGATTAATTACGGCTCTGTTCATTCCAACAGGCTGGTTCCCTAACGAGACGCTTGCCCAGCTAGTCGATCCGATGATCAAATATTTGCTGCCACTGTTAATTGGTTACACCGGGGGTACGATGGTGCATGGTCAGCGCGGTGGTGTCGTGGGTGCCATTATGACCATCGGGGTCATCGTGGGTAGTGATATTCCAATGTTCCTCGGTGCCATGATTGCCGGACCACTGGCAGCATGGATCATTAAAAAGTTTGATAAATCCATTGAAGGTAAAGTTAGAGCCGGATTTGAAATGCTGGTTAACAACTTCTCAGCCGGTATTATTGGCGGGATCTTGGGGATTTTTGCGCTACTGGGCATCGGGCCTGCTGTAGAAGCGATTAGCAAAGTATTGTCTGCCGGGGTACAAGGCTTAATGAATCTGGGCTTGTTACCGCTGGTCAATCTAATCATTGAACCAGGTAAAGTATTGTTCCTGAACAATGCAATCAACCACGGGATTCTGACACCGATTGCAACAGATCAGGCAAGAGAATTAGGGCAATCCGTTTTATACATGCTTGAATCGAACCCGGGTCCGGGACTTGGTATCTTGCTTGCTTACTGTTTCTTCGGACGCGGAATGGCCAAATCTTCTGCACCGGGTGCTGTTATCATTCATTTCTTCGGGGGAATTCATGAGATCTACTTCCCTTACATTTTGATGAGACCGATTCTGATTCTTGCCGCAATTGCGGGTGGCGTCGCAGGTACATTAACATTCATGCTCACTGGAGCAGGACTTGTTTCGGCACCATCACCGGGTAGTATTATCGCGTATTTCCTCTTAACACCAAAAGGTGGATACCTGCCGATGCTCGCAGGGGTGCTTGTAGCAGCAGTTGTATCCTTCCTGGTTGCAGCAGTGTTGCTGAAAACGGGTAAACAAAAAGACGAAGATCTGGAGTCCGCATCCAGTCGGATGAAAGACATGAAGAGTCAAGGAACCGTGCCAAACGCTGGTATTACGGCTAATCAACGTGAAGCAGACAGAGTCGCAGATATGGCTTCTTCTACAGTGAAAACAGATGTGAAGAAAATTGTCTTCTCCTGTGATGCAGGCATGGGGTCGAGTGCCATGGGCGCTTCCATTCTACGTAAGAAGATGAAGGCAGAGGGGATTGACGTTACGGTGACCAATACGGCTATCAGTGATATCCCACCGGATGCAGATGTGGTAATTACACAACAAGTATTGACCGATCGTGCCCGCTCCGTAGCGCCGAACGCAGAACATATATCCATCGACAACTTCCTAAAAAGCCCGGAATACGATGCGCTCGTTGAACGTCTAAAGTAATTGCACGCATTCGTTTTCCCTGAGCCGGAGGCTGAGATATGAGTATTACCAAAAGACAACGTGAAATCGTGGAGTTTCTGCTGGAGCATCCACATGAAGTCACTGCCGGCGAAATCGCCGTTGAAGTAAAGGTCAGTACCCGAACGGTTCACCGGGAGCTGCAAATGATTGAACAATGGCTTGAACCTTTGGGCATGAGGCTGGAAAAAAAATCAGGAACCGGTATCCGAATCGATGCCAGTTCCGATGATCTGGCTGTATTGCGCAAGCAACTAGAGGGTAAAGAATATGTAGAGTTTACGCCAGAAGAGCGTAAGCTCTTCATGCTTTGCATCTTGCTGGATGAACCGGAGCCTGTAAAGTTACTCGCCTTGGCTTCGGATCTGAAAGTGACCGTATCCACCGTAACCACGGATCTGGACGATCTGGAGTCACGGATCCGTCAGGCGGGACTAAAGCTGGTTCGCAGACGTGGATATGGCGTCAAGATTAACGGAAGTGAGAAAATTCATCGCACAGCCATAGCTGCACTTGCTCTCGAATTTTTGGATGAGTCCGACCTGTTCGGAAGACAGCCAGAACAAGGGGGCTCCGTCGTAAACCAAAAACTGTTGGATATGATTGGACACGGTGATGTGCTTACGGTCGAAAATGCGTTATGGCAACCAGACATCGAATGGCTGGAGAACATCCCGGAACGCCAATACATGAAGCTGCTGATTCAATTATCCGTCGCGGTTGTACGTATTCGTAAAGGCTTTGGCATTGGCCGTATGTCTCCACAAGAGAACACGGGAGATAAAGTTGCAGAGCAAGATGAGATGAAGGTTCCACCTTATATGGCTTCCCGCTTGTGTGGTGTGTTATCCACCCAACTGGGACTGACATTCTCCCAAGATGAGCAAGCTTATTTTCACAGACTATTAATTGAGACAGAGCAGCGGATTCACTCTTCACGGCTGTTGCCAATAGACGACTTGATATTACTGGACAGGGTACATTCACTGATTGATCAGATGCAGGCGAGAACACATTATGCCTTTCATGAGGATCGGTTGCTTCGTGAAGGTCTGCTTGGTCATATGCAACCTGTAATGGAGCGAATTGAAGGGCAACAGATGATTCGTAATCCGCTACTGCAGCAGATTCGCAAGGATTATGATTCACTCTTCGAAGAAGTCAAACAATCCGTGCATCAAGCTTGGCCAGGTACTGACGTTCCGGATGAGGAAATTGGTTTCTTAGTCATGCACTTTGGCGCTTCCATCGAGAGGTTACGTGCATTGAAACGGGAGATCAGGGCCATCATCGTGTGTACAAGCGGAATCGGATCATCACGCATGCTTTCCAGCCGATTATCCAAGGAGATTCCCGAAATTCGGATCATGGACAGCGTGTCCTGGTATGAAGCTGCCCGGATGCCTACAGATCAATATGATCTGGTCTTATCCACTGTTGATCTGCCGATGGATGAGCATCAGTATTACAAAGTAAGTCCACTGCTTACGGCGGAAGAGAGCGAACGTCTGCGTCATTTTATCCGAACAACAACATTACAACAACAGCATAATAAGCCCCGTGAAATAGAGGTTCAGACGACAAGTCGTTATTCTGACCCTGACGGAATGGAAGCTATTTTAGTTGAGATCGTCCGAATTATTGGAAAGTTTCAGGTGTATCCGCTGGATAACCAAGATATCGGATTCTATAAAACGGTGTATGCGATGTGCAACGTACTCCATGGATCTGGTGTGTTGAGGGAACCGGAGGAGGTCGCAAAACGGTTGGAGGCACGTGAGGCAGTGGGGAGTCAGAAGATTCCCGGCACAAGACTTGCGCTGTTTCATACACGCAGTGAGGGGATCTACAGGCCGTCCATTAGCTTGTTTCAGCTCACTGAGCCACTCCTTCGTACGCCGGATGATCCGGCAGGAGTTACCCATGTCCTCTTGATGCTCGGTCCCAGAGAATTATCCAAGGAAAGCCTGGAGGTTCTCAGTGAGATCAGCGCCCTGTTATTACAGGAAGAAATGATTACATTGCTGGAAAAGGGAATCAGGGATGAACTCATTCATTACCTGTCCCAGGAACTCGTTGGATTTTATCGCAGTAAAACCGAAATTGGAGGTCAACCATTATGAGTATGTTAACAACAGATAAAGTCATCATGAATGCGACGGCTCAGGATAAATACGAAGCGATTCGCATGGCAGGACAGATTCTGAAGGATGCGGGACATATTACCGCTGATTACATTGAGAAGATGATTGAACGTGAAGAGATTGTCTCAACCTATGTAGGGAACGGCCTTGCGATCCCACACGGTACAAAGGAATCCAAAGCTTTCATTTTATCCACAGGTATCTCTGTCATTCAGTATCCACAAGGTGTTGATTTTGGCGAAGAAAAGGCTTATATGGTCATTGGTATCGCGGCTCAAGGCGGGGAACATATGGAGATCTTGACTAGCATTGCGGTGATCTGTGCTGAGGATGAGAATATGGAGGCCCTGCGTCTGGCGAAAACAGCCGAAGAAGTTATCGCTATTCTGGAAAGTGAAATGGAACTATGAAGGCTCTACACTTTGGCGCAGGTAACATTGGACGTGGGTTCATTGGATTGATTCTCTCCCGTGCAGGGTATGAGGTGATTTTCTCCGACGTGAATCAGGACTTGGTAGCAGCTCTTCAGGAGCAGGGACAGTACACGGTGGAACTGGCTAACGAGAGCAAGGATCAGGAGACCGTTACAGGTGTAAACGCAATCGATGGGACTCAGCTAGAAACGGTTGCCCAAACTGTGGTGGAAGCTGATCTGATTACAACCGCAGTGGGTGTGGGCGTGTTAAAACATATTGCACCAGGGATTGCGAAGGGACTTGAGAAAAGACTGAATTCCGGTCCTGCTCAAAACCCTCTTCACATTATTGCTTGCGAGAACGCCATTGGAGCCAGCACACAATTGAAAGAGCATGTATATGCTCTGCTTGATGAAAAAGTACGTTCCCTTGCAGATCAGTATGTTTATTTTCCAGATTCAGCCGTAGACCGGATAGTGCCTATTCAGCATCATGAAGATCCGTTGCATGTACAGGTTGAGCCTTTTTACGAGTGGGTAGTTGATCGTTCCCAGATGGCTCCTGCATTCAAACCGGTTGAGGGCATTGTATATGTCGATGATCTGGAGCCGTATATCGAACGGAAACTGTTCACTGTTAATACAGGACACTGCGTTGCAGCATATATCGGTAATGTGCACGGGTATGACACGATTCAAAAGGCTATTGCCAACGAGAAGGTGAAATCGATTGTCTACGGTGCTTTGCAGGAAACTGGAAAAGTTCTGGTGAAGCGTTTTGCATTCAACCCGGAAGAACATGAGCAGTATATTGTCAAAATATTGGGACGGTTTGTCAACCCGTATCTCACCGATGAGGTCACTCGTGTTGGTCGTTCCCCGCTGCGCAAGTTGTCCCCAAATGATCGTCTGGTTCGCCCGGCCCTTCAGGCATATGCGGATGGAACTGATACGACTTATCTGGCTATGGGTATGGCAGCAGCCTGCAAGTTCGATGTCTCCGATGATCCGGAAGCAGTTGAACTACAGGACATGATCCGCGAGAAGGGGATTACAGCTGCGCTCCACCATTATACGTCCATGGATGAGCATCATCCGGTGCTTGAACAGGCTGTTGCCCAGTATAACCAAATGTAAGAACAGTGGTAGCAAGCTAACAGTATTGATGAGGCATAATGAAGAAGAGCCATACAGTTATTAACTGTGTGGCTCTTCTTTTGGTTGGCGTTTATCGGCATAGTCGTCCAAACAGCGTTGACATATGCAGGATTTTCGGCGCTGCTCTGGCGGAATGCGGTCAAACACACCCTCGGGGAAAGTAGCCCGGTTACACCAGCATTCCGAATGAGGATGTCCTGCGGCATAGGAACAGCGATTAGCTTCCCCGCATAATGGGCAGACAAGAACATCGATATGGATGTGCTCTTGATCGTCTTGTTCTGCAGACATACAGTTCTTCCCTCCCTGTGGAATAGCTACGAGCTGAAGTTAAACATACTGGTCCCAGTATAACAGAAATGTGCTTCTGATTATGGATTTCACTGTGTATATATGACTTCCAGTTCACTACATCTGTTTCTCCCATCGGCTATTCTTCAGGCGGTAATTCGATTTGGAGGCCTTCCACATGTTTGCGTCCCATCAACTTACGTTTCTTTCGATTTTCCTTTGTTTCTAGCACAATGTCCAAGTCATAATCTTCACCCGGATAAAGCTCATCGGCAGATATATGCAGGGTCAGGCGTTTCTTATGGATTTTGACTTTGCGTCCCCGCAGCATGACCCCGATATTTCCACGGCTATCCTCCACATCACAGACGATGCCTGACTGATTGAATTCTTTTGCGAGGCTTCTTGAACTCTGACCTTGCCGATGGAGGATTTCGAGCTTGCTGCGCTCAATTATGCTAAGATGTCTGTAGCTCATGGTGGTTGTTGTGGTGACTTCATTCTACACGAATCCGGCATGAGCCATTTTTTATTTATTTCCAGCGGGTGTCGCACTTCATATTACAATCCGTCATATATGAATAATGATTGTGCTATACCCAGATTAAATCACCACTATTTGGGAGTTAAAACCTAAACTTATATGTGATAAATTTAATAAGCTTTATTTGAGGCATTTCACCAATTAATCCAAACCTTAACGGGGTGTTCGCTTGAAAAGAAAGATCATATATATCTTAGGCATTTTAATCGTTATCATAGTTGATCTATAGATGCAGTAATGTCAGTGATAACAGTAAGATGTACTTATAATCATTAATTTTCAAACTGATGTCCGGAATGTGTTTTGAAATGTCCTGGTTAGGAGTAAGTGACTGCACGCTCCACTTTGTTTAGATGCTTCACCAATATATGAGGTGTGCTAGTAAATTCGAGGAAGGTTTCACTCACTATTTCAGAATATTAATCAAATATCAAATTGTAAAGGCAATCGTTATACTTAAAGAAAGAATAAAACGGAGGTCAATAATATATGGAGTACTCTGCAGGAATAACAAGTGAAAGATGGTATCAGCATGACATTGAGTATGTTTTGTCCTTATTAGAAAAAGACCTAGGACGAGAAGAAATTCGAGAATTGGTACTACAAGAAAATCCATTTTTAGTGAAAACAGAGGCTGCCTTACAAAAACGATTTCAGTTAGCTTATAAAAGAGCTATTAGTTTATCTAAAGAGCTTAGAAGCTTCTATTTATCAGGAACTAAATATGATCAAAGAGCTTTAATTTTATATACATTTCTAAAAATTTATCGGTATGCATATGAAAGCTTATATGAATTAATTATTTATCGCTATCAACAAAAAAATAAGAAATTGATTTTAGCCCATTTAGAATCATTTATGGGAGAAAAGGAGCAACATTCTGAAAAAATTGCAAACTGGAGCGAAGTTTCGAAGAAAAAGGTCAATAATACACTTCTTTTGTTTTATAATTCTAGTGGTATAATTGACCTAAATGATGGGGTCTACTCAATTACACCATTACATGTAAGTCCACAATTAAAAAAATACGCAATCAAAAATGATCCATTATTAGCAGCGATGATTACGTTACAGGTAGGTGGAAATATTGACGATTTATAAACGACTAGAACAATTAGAAGTACGAATTCATCAAGAGGGCTTTACTAAGCCCACTGGTATCGGCAGTGAAATTCCACATTTCGTATTTGATTATCCAGCAGAAGACGAATTGATTGTTCGTACATTTAAAGAAGGTTTACTGAAACGTTCGCTATTAAATATCAAGGAAATCAATTTATTTCAGTTTCTGCTCACATTATTTGAAGACGATTTAGAAGAACTCATTGAATTGGCAGAAGAAGAGGGGTATGAGGAACTATCTCAAGCTATTCAAACGGTACTTGAAGACCGCACGCTGTTAGTAGATAGCTTTATAGAACAAGCTGAAGATGCCGAACTAATATTTATTACAGGGGTGGGTACAGTGCATCCATTTATTCGTTCTAGCCATCTATTAAAAAAACTGTCTAATCATGCGTATAGAAAACCGCTAATCTTGTTCTACCCAGGACATTTTACGGGCCTCGATTTACGTTTATACAATCTATTCCGTCACGAAGACGAATATCAACTTACACGAATTTCATAGGGAGTGCTTTAAATGATCATTAAAAGTATTTTTAAAGAAGATATTAATCGTCCCATTAATGGTGTCGTACAGGCAGGGCAAATAGACGAAGAAACAATTTATACGGAGTTAAGGGAATACGTTGTTACTGATGAGATTTTAAATAGTTTAAAAGATTTTTATAATAACTATGAAGGTGTTTACAAAGTACATACAAAGGATGTAGGGGTATGGATTTCTGGCTTCTTTGGATCCGGTAAATCGCACTTTTTAAAGATTCTTTCCTACTTACTAGATAACAAACAAATTAAAGGTCGTGCACCATTCGAGTATTTTGAATACAAAATTAAGGATGAAGAGTTATTAGCTGCCATGCGTCGAATTGGCGGTAAATCATCTGATGCATTACTATTCAATGTTGGCTCTGAAGCAAGTACAAATGCGACACGCGCCAGTAAAGAAAGCATCATTGAAATCATTTTACGTATTTTCAATGAGCATGTTGGGTATTCAACGACACTTTGGGTGGCTGATTTTGAACGCCAATTAGAGCGAGAAGGGAAGTACCTTGCTTTTACAAATAAAATTGAAGAACTGTACGGCGAAACGTGGTCAAACTATCGCTTAAAATTCCGTATGCGTTTTGGAAAAATGATAGCAGCATTATCAGCGGTTGGTTACGACGAAGCATCCGCTGATTTTATGGTTCGCAATGCACAAAGAGAATTTAGCATTTCAGCGAAAGAATTAGGTAAACTAATCGCTGAATATTGCCAGTCAAAGGGTGCAGATTACCGTTTAGTATTCCTAATCGATGAAGTAGGTCAGTACATCGGTATGGACAACAATTTAATGCTTGATTTACAAAATGCAGTCGAAGAAATTGGTGCTGCTACAAATGGACAAGCTTGGATTGCTATTACATCACAAGAAAGCATTAAATCTGTAGCAAACGTTGTCGATACAACGAGCTTCTCGAAAATCCAAGGCCGCTTTAAAACACGTATTAATCTATCCAGTTCCAATACAGATGAAGTATTAAAGCGTCGTCTACTTGAAAAGTCAGAAACAGCTACCAAAACATTAGAAGCGATGTATGAGCCGAATGAGCAATTAATTCGTAACCGCTTATCTTTTGATAAAGAGAAAACACAATACAACTCAGCTTACCGCACCACTGAAGAATTTGTTGCGATTTATCCATTTGTACCTTATCAAGTAGAACTATTACAAGCTGTACTTGAGAAAATCGGTATTCACGGTGAAGGAAGTTCATACGCGTCACGTGGAGAACGTTCATTATTGAAATCATTCCAAGATGCAGCGATTAAGCATAATGATGATGAGCTTGGCACATTAGTAACGATGGCAGAATTTTACCCAACGATTCGTCAGCACTTAGAGTCAACGATTGTGCAAACAATAACGAAGGCCGAAAGTAGAGCTGCTAATAATGAAGGGCTTTACGCAGCAGATGTTGATATTTTAAAAGTACTTTACTTAATTAAAGGAATTGATCATATTCAAGCAACACCAAGTAATATTACGGCTCTCCTTTTAACACGTATCGATGCTGAGCAAAACGAAACAGCCATTAAAGAATCGTTAAGTCGTTTAGAGCAAACGATGTTTATTGAAAAACATGCAGATGGTACGTACTCATTCCTTTCTGATGAGGAACAAGAAATTAATAGTGAAATTCGAAATGTAGACATAAATTTGAGTATTATCAAGGCAAACTTAGCAGAAACATTTTTCACTGAAATGTACAATAAATCGAAATTCACAAATAATAAAGGTTTTATCTTTGAATACAATAAACGCTTTGATAACTATTCAAAGTCGAATATGAAATATCCGTTAACCATGCAAGTCATTACAGGTTCTATGTCACCAGCAGAAGCAGCTTTGCAATCTGCTGAGGGACATATGGTTGTGTATTTAAACGAAGAACTAGTGGCAGAGGCGGAAGAGGCAATTCGTTTATCGGAGCAAATTCGTCGATACGTATCTTCAAAGCGTAATGCAAGTACAACACAAGCCCAGCACCGTATTTATGATGCGAAATTAGCGAGTGTCGATGATTATGATCAAAAAGCAAAAGAGCTATTGGCAAAAGCATGTGAATTAGCAATTTTTTATATACAAATGCAGGAGCGTACATTCCGTGGGAGTTTTGAAAAGAAAGTAAATGATGCATTTGAAATGCTCGTCCAAAACACATATAAGTATTTAGAATATATCGATGAGCCAATCCTGATGAAGAATGTGACATTGGAATGGAAACGTATATATGAGCAAGGAATTCAGCAAGATTTGCTAAATACAACAGGGAATATTCGTGCTTATAATGAAGTGCTTCGTTATTTAGAAGAACTGATCCGTTTACATCAAAAACCATCATTAAAAGAGGTACTAGATAAATATAGTCAAGTGCCATACGGTTGGACAGAAATTGATACGATTGGCATTTTGCTAGCGCTAATGCATGACAATAAATTGAAATTTACGATTACAGATGAACTATTTAGTCCAACTATCGCAACTGATTTCTATACAAAGTTAAATCGCACAACAGATCGCGACAAAATTCGTGTAGTACCCGAAATTGAAGTCGATCCGAATGTACGTCGAGACTTTATGGCAATTTACAAAGAATTGTTTGGTCGAATAGATGGTGGAGTTTCTTATCAAGATTTTGCAGATGCTTTAAATGAAGCAATGAACAAATACTTTAGTAATCCGCTTCAAAACATTACAAATCGTTATCAACAAGGCAATTCGGCGCAATATCCATACCCTGAATATACGAAAGTAGTCGCCATTTCAAATGCTATAAAACGCTTAATGCAAATACGTGACCCAGAGCAGCTAGTGAAGGCGTTTATAGAAGCAGAGGATGATCTGATTGACGCTCAAGAACAGCTTGAAGATTTATCGGGCTTCTACTTAAATTCACCAATTAAGCGCTTTGATGAAGCGGTACAGTTTTTAAACGCGATTCATAATGATTTAACACATACACAGTCGGACGAAGTGAATTTATTAAGAAAACAGCTTACGGATATTTTAGTAAAGACACAGCCGTACCGTGATATTCCGTTAATTCCGTCAATTATTGAAAAGCTACAGCAGACAATTGCGAATGAAGTAAATGCCCATAAGCAAGCAGTTAGTACACAAATTACTCAGCTGGAACAAAAATTAAGTGAGCTTAAAGAATACTATTCAAATAACGAGGTGGTACGTAGCTTAATTTCTGAAAGAATGCCTCAATTTACGAATGCATTGCAGCAACTATTGGAAGCTGATAGTTTAATGATGATTCAAATGAAATTAAACGAGCTACGAGATGTGACAACACAAATTCAACAAGCGGCAAAACAAAAAGAAGACGAATTGCTTCGTGTAGTGAAGAATCCTGTATATGAAACATCAACTGAACCTACACAACCGACAGTTGTACGGGAAAAAGGGACGAAGGTTATTTCATCACAGACACTACGTGGCATGTTAGTGAAAACGGAAATCCAAACACAGTCAGAATTAGATGATCTATTAGCAGGGTTAAAACAACAGCTATTAAAAGAGTTAAAAGACAATACGTTAAAATTTGATCTATAAAAGGGAGGGGGTGACCCCCTTCTTTACTTACTAGAGGTGAGCAAAATTATGAATAAAACAGCATTAAAAAACTTCGCAACTTGGTCACGTCGTAAATTAATTGAGCAAGTTCAAACAAAAGCACTCTTATATGGAATCGATGAAAAGAATGGTTTGCATATAGAAGAACAGTTTGGACAGCTATTAATTAATGGATATACGTACCCGTTATCGATGAAAAGCGCATTTACGGCTTTAAAAAAGCAATTAGATCAAAAAGGTTATAAACAACTGCTTGAAGAAGCAGCGTACACATGGTTTAACCGAATCATTGCTATTCGCTATATGGAAGTACATGAATACTTACCAGAGCGAGTGAATGTGTTATCTAGTAGTATCGGACGAGTAGATCCGGATATTTTATTTGAATATGACACGATGGATTTAGCGATTAAGCAAGAGGAAGTACGTGAACTAATAAACGCTGGGAATACAGAGGCAGCATACCGTATTTTATTTGTGGCACAATGTAATGCGCTAAATCCGATTCTCCCATTTATGTTTGAGAAAATTCAAGATTATTCAGAGTTATTATTACCGGACTTTTTACTAGATGCAGAGTCTGTCATTAAAACGCTTGTACAAAGTGAAGAGCTGACAGAGAGCTTTTCCGAAATTGAAGTGATTGGTTGGTTGTATCAATACTATATCGCAGAAGAAAAAGACCGTGTCTTCGCGCAAAAGTCCAAGTATAAAAAAGAAGAAATCCCATTTGCCACACAGCTATTTACACCAAAATGGATAGTACAATACATGGTACAAAACTCACTTGGTCGTTATTGGACAGAAGCACATCGAGAAGACGAAGATTTAATCGAGAACTGGGAATACTTCATCAAACATGAAGAAGACTTCCACGATAAAATTGCTCCATATGTGAATAAAGAATTAAAGGTAGAAGACATTAAGCTACTAGATCCGGCAATGGGAAGCGGACATATTTTAGTGTACGCTTTTGAAGTATTCTATGAAATTTACGAGAAGTGCGGTTATCCAGAACGCGATATCCCACGCCTAATTTTAGAACATAACTTATATGGTTTAGATATTGATGACCGCGCATATCAAATGGCTGCATTTGCGGTAGTAATGAAGGCCGCTTCATACTCAAAACGCTTCTTACGCAGTGTAGAACGTGAAGGCATTCAATTAAATTTAGCATCCATCCAGGAAACTAATCATATTACGGAGGATGTAATTTACTATATTGCACAACAAGAAGTTGGTAAGCAATACAGTCACGTAAAAGCCTTTTTTGACCAATATCATAATGCTAAAACATACGGATCATTAATTAATATTACGGAACGTGGAATTTCGTTTATTGAGGAACGATTTAAGCAAATCGAAAACAACCCAGTGGAAGACTTGTTTTATGTGGAGCAGCATGAAATAGCGAAACAAGTATTGTCGACATTGATTCATCAGACGAAGGTTATGCGTAATGAGTATGATGTAGTGGTAATGAATCCACCGTATATGGGTTCTAGTAATATGAGCAAAGAATTGATGGATTATTTGAAAGTATATTATAGCGATTCTAAATCGGATTTATATGCAGCATTTATGCAATTAGATTTTTATTTGAAAAGTGTGGGGCTTTATACGGCAATAAATCAGCATTCATGGATGTTTTTATCAAGTTTTGTTCAATTGAGAGAAGGGGTTTTATCAAAAAAAACTATTGATTCTATGATACACCTAGGTTCAAGAGCATTTGAAGAAATTGCTGGAGAAGTAGTTCAATCTACAACTTTTGTACTTAGAAACTATACCATTAAACAGCAACAAGGAAAATATATTCGTCTAATTGATTATAAAAATGCTGAATTAAAACGGAAAGTAGCTCTAAATAAAATTTCTAATCGTGAATATTATATTTTTGAACAAAGAGATTTTTTAAAAATTCCATCTTCCCCAATAGCTTATTGGTTAAGTGATAAAGTAGTTAATATCTTTGAAAAGTCATTGAAATTGGGAGATGTAGGGGATTCTAAAAAGGGTTTAGATACAGGAAAAAATGATAGGTACTTAAGAATGTGGTTTGAAGTCTCACCTGAAAAAGTAAACAAAAAATGGTTTCCATTAAATAAAGGGGGGGGGTATAGGAAATGGTATGGAAATCAATTATATCTTATTGATTGGGAGAATGATGGTAAAGAGTTGAAATCTATTAGTTCTTCGAATATACGAAATGAAAAATATTATTTTAAAGAATCTTTGACATGGTCGGACTTAAGTACTGCAGATTTCGGAGCTAGATACTCTCCAGAAGGTTTTATTTTTGAAGCCACTGGTCCAAGTTATTTTGGAGAAAACTTATATGAAACATTAGCCTATATGAATAGTGTTGTATTTAATTACTTTGCTCAAATAACAATGTCATCCTTACACTATACAAATGGAAGTGTTGCTAAAATGCCTGTGAAAAGGCTAGATATAAATACAAAAATAGTAAAAGAAAATATCTTCATAAGCAAAAAAGATTGGGATTCAAACGAAACTTCATGGAATTTCGATAAGCATCCATTCATAAATGGAGAAAACACCTTAGCGAATGCCTTTGCTAAATGGGAAAGTGAAAAAAGGTCAGATTTTAATAAACTAAAGCTAAATGAAATAGAATTAAATAAAACTATAATAAATAAATTTCAATTAGAAGATGAGTTGTCTCCAATAGTAGATGACTCGAAAATTTCTCTATTTAAAACGGATGTAAAAAAAGATACTATTAGTTTTCTTTCATATTTTATTGGTTGTTTGCTTGGCAGATATTCTATTAATAGCTATAAGGAAATTAAAATGGTACAATTCACGGATTCAGTTTATTTTGAATCTGATATTATTCTTCGCTTAAGAGAGTTCTTGGCAAATGCTTTTTCATTAGATAATGTTGAGGAAAACTTCCAGTGGTTAGCCGAATCCCTTGAGATGAGAAATGGTGAAGATGCAGAAACACGTATTCGTCGTTATTTCGTAGATGAATTTTTTTCAGATCATTGCAAAATGTATCAAAAACGCCCTATCTACTGGCTAGTGGACTCAGGAAAACAAAAGGGTTTACGAACATTAATCTACATGCATCGCTATCAACCCGACACAATGGCAATAATTCGCTTTGAACATTTACAGGAAATCCAAGCGAAGTATCAGCAAGAAATTGTCGATTTAGAAAATCGTTTAGTGAATCCGAATTTAAGTGCAACGGATAAAAAGAAGTTAAATGCTGAGAAAGTGGCGTTTGAGAAGAAAATTGACGAGCTTCGTGAGTTTGATAAACGTTTAGCGGCCATTGCAACAGAGGAGATTGAAATTGATTTGGATGATGGCGTGAAGGTGAATTATGAAAAGTTTTATCGTGGTGGAAGAGGAGTTTTAGCGATGATTAAATAGTTACTTAACATGAAACATTCGTTATACTATTTTATAGTATGACGAATGTTTTACTATATAAAACAAAAAAATCCTACTCCTTGCTAATGCGGTAAGGATAGATAATAGTAAGATTGTTATTATATACGCTTTGTATAAAAGTTTTAGAAATAAGTTTAGAAAGGAGCTTTACATTGAACGTATTACAGTTATTAAAAGAACGCATAGAGGATGAGTTACAAAAAAAGAACAAGCCTCGTACGGTGGTTTTTTGGTATGACGAGCAGGGGGAGTATACGGTGGAGTCGCTAAAGGAATCATTAGGAAATCAGCCGATTCATGTGCGAGCTTTGACGCGTAATAATTTCTTCTCGTTAAAAATTGAAATTGAAACAGAAAAAATAGACGATTCGTTTTTACTATATGCGAAATTTTTAAAACCTGAAAAGGAAAAAAATTATTTGCTTGATATGGAGCTGTACGGTACAGAATTCAAAGCAGATACGACGGCTTTATTTGCAGAGCAATTACAAGTGCGTGATGCGCTGCTGCGCGACATGATGCAAAAGTATCCTGAGTTTTTTAAAAGAACAGAACGTAAAGAAAAGCTGAAAAAAGTGTTGAAACCACAAGCGAGTGAGCGTGAGTTTGAATATGCAATGTTAGCTGTGCTAACTGGAGCGCAAATTGCGGAAATGGATAAGATTGCGCAATATTTATTGATGGCTGGCTTACAAGAAGATTCGAATGAATTATATAAATCCATTGCGAAGCGTTTTAGCAAAGAGCAGCTCTTTGTTTTATTAGGACAGTATTTCGGTGTTCATATTGAGACATATACATTACAACATTTAATGGAGCATATTTTGTATGCCCATTTCCAACGCTATGCGAAGTTTGAGGATACTACGTTGCAGAAAAAGTATGAAACGACACGTGCTAATGCCAGCGCGTTATTTATAGATGACTGGCTACAAACAAAAGATCGTGAAGTGTTGGAGCAATATATACAAGAAATCGAAGGGACGTTTTCGATTATTAAATTGTTAAATGAACGTCCCATTGAGCATTATGCAGATATTTCAACATTCCCTGTTATTGATGTGTTATTGATTGAAAAGCTAATGACAGAGCTACTGCATCAAACTGCTAATCTTGAAGAATGGAAAGAAATTATACAAAATCGCTTAAACATATATTGGGCAAATCGTAGTGAACGTATTCATAGACTATTAACAGTATTAGTACATGCGGTCGATTTAACGATATATAAAACGTTGTTAAAGCAATATGATACGCGTATTCCGTTATATGTACAGTATGCGAGTAGTTTATATTTAATTGATCAGGCTTATCGCCGTTTTATAGTAGGTTATAAGCAACTTGAAAATAGAGAAGTATTAGATGAGTTAGCTGAAAAGTTAACGAATTGGTATGAAAATAAGTATTTATCAAAAGTTGCGGAAGAAACGAATTATACGTTAGAATCAGGGGAAGTGGGTAAGCTTCCAAAACAAGTTGCTTTCTATAAGGAAAACATTGAGCCGATAATGCAAAAGGAATCAACTCGCGTATTTGTACTGATTTCCGATGCGTTACGTTTTGAAGCAGGTGCGGAGTTGCGTGAGCGATTAGATGCACGTGCAAATGGTAGTGCTACGATTAGTCCACTTGTAGCAAATATGCCAACCTATACACAGCTCGGTATGGCTTCACTTTTACCGCATAAAACATTAACGATTGACACAAAAGGAACAGTAGTAGCAGATGGGGAGCCGACAAATGGTTTAACGAATCGTATTAAGATTTTACAAAAATTTGAGCCAGAAGCAGTTGCTATTAGATTTGACGAAATTACGTCTTGGTCACGTGCAACAGCAGATGAGCAGTTAAAGGGTAAACGTTTAGTGTATGTATATCATGACGTGATTGACGCTACGGGTGATTCTGTTAAATCAGAGCGTGAAACATATGCAGCAGTTGCACGAGCGATGAAAGATTTAGAAAAGCTAGTAGACCTGCTTTCAAGATGGCAGGCTAAGCGGATTTTCATTACGGCAGATCATGGGTTCTTATATCAAAATTCAAAAGTTGATAATACGGAGAAAGTAGCAAGTGTTGACGGTGAAAAATTTGATAGCAATCGTCGCTTTATCATTGGTGAAAATTTAGTGATTGGTGATGGGGCAATCGCTGTACCAGAAACCTTTACGACGTTACTAGGCGCAGAGAAAGCTATAGCGAAAGGGATTAACCGTTTTGTTGGTGGTGGTGGGTTACAATTTGTTCACGGTGGAGCAACACCACAGGAGGCCATTACACCGTTAATTGATTATCGCCGTACGTCACAAGCGACACCAGTAGGAATTAGTGTAGCTATGTCATCACGTGTCATTAAAAACTTCCGTATTGAAGTACCAGTGTACCAGGAGCAAAGTATTTCAACAGAATTTATGTCACATACTGTTCGCTTTGCGTTTTATTTAGAAGGAGAACGTATTTCGAATGAAATTGATTATACGTTTGCTATGCATGGACAAAGCCATGAACGCACTGCGAAATTAGTATTTGATTTAACCGAGCAATATTATAAAGCAGGCCAAAAATGTATGCTAAAAATGGCGACAGTAGAAGGTAATAAAGTAACGCCTTATAGTGAAGCGGAATTTACGATTCATATGTATAATGCGTTGTATTAGTAAGGAAGCCCTGATAATGTAATCTTCAGGGCTTCTTTTAGTTGGATAAGAACACATACGCTCATGTTATTGACATAAGTTGTCCATTGCAATAGAACTATTCATTAACAAATGATTGGTGTTGTTCTATACTTTAGTTACAAGAAATTAACGGATGTGAGGAATTGACTTATGCTTAAAGTTGGAGAAATAATAAAAGGTTCATTCTGGCCAGAAATAGTAGAAATTAAGCACTTTGAAGAGATCGATGAAGATTTATATTTAGTAGAATCGATTGGACGTAAAACGAATAAGTATTATGAGCAGTATCTAGATAAAGTGCAACTTAGTCAGCTAGAGAACATTAAAGAAGAAGAAAGTACATTTAATGCAGAGCGTTTGCAGCATTATCTTCAATATTACATCTTAAAAACCGAAGAGAAGTACTCTCAATCCCGCTCACGTGGCAATAAAAAGGTTATTCCGCTTCCGCACCAAATTGAGGCTGTTTACAGTCGAATGCTACAGTCTCCACAAGTTCGCTATTTACTTGCCGATGATCCAGGAGCAGGGAAAACGATTATGTCTGGAATGCTCATTCGCGAATTAATGGCTAGACAAGCTGCAGAGCGAGTTTTGATCTTAGTACCTCCATTAGTATTAAAGCAATGGCAAGAGGAATTAAAGGATAAGTTCGGCGAAGAGTTTACGATTGTTAACCGTAGCCTATTGAATAGTTCGAGCGAAGTGAATCCTTTTGAAACACATGACAAAATAATCGCATCGATTTATTGGGCTGCAAGAGAAGAGGTTAAAGCGTACATAATGAAGGCTAATTTTGATTTAGTCATTGTGGATGAGGCTCATAAAATGGCTGCCTATACGCATGGTGTAAAGAAACGGAAAATTAGTCGAACGAAGATTTATCAGCTTGGTGAAGGGTTGCTTCGCCATACCGAACATTGCTTATTGTTAACTGCTACACCCCATAAGGGCGATAAAGAGAACTTCCGTCATTTGATGAGCTTAGTTGATCATGATATTTTTTCACGATTAAATACAGGAGAATCTATTTATGAGAAGAGTAATCCGTTTGTTATTCGTCGTTTAAAAGAAACGATGAAAAACTTTGATGGCACTCCATTATTCCCGAAGCGTACAACTAAAACAATAGCATTTGATTTAAGCTATGAGGAACAACAGCTCTATGAAGAAGTAACAGCATATGCACGTGATTATTTTAATAGAGCGAAGCAAAATAATAAACCTAATGTTGCGTTTGCAATGATGATTTTACAGCGTCGTTTAAGTTCATCCATAGACGCGATTTATTTATCGTTAAAACGACGAAAAGAAAAATTAGAAGAACTACTGCAGTCGGAACTATCAACAGTTAAAACGGTTGAACCTTTTGAATACGATGAACTGTCGATTGATGAAGAAGAGGAAGTTGAAGCACTAATCGAAGGTGAAACGGATGTCATTGATATTGAGGAGCTTCGTTTGGAAATAACTGTATTAAGTGGATTAGTTCAAAAGGCAGAAAGATTGGTATATCAAGACGTAGAAGTTAAGTATGCTGAACTAGAAAAAACTCTTTTTGGTGAGGGTGGATTGCTTTCTAAAGGTGAGAAAATTTTAATTTTTACAGAGTCGAAGGACACGTTGTATTATCTTGAACGAAAGCTATTATATCACGTACCTGAAATTACAAAGATCGTTGGCAATTTCTCGATGGATCAGCGCCGCGAACAAGTAGAAAAGTTCCGTAATCATGTGCAAATTATGCTGGCAACAGATGCAGGTGGGGAATCTATTAACCTTCAGTTCTGTAATCAAATGATTAACTATGACATCCCGTGGAATCCAAACCGTTTAGAGCAGCGTATGGGACGTATTCATCGTATTGGGCAAAAGAATGAAGTATTTATTTTTAATCTAGTTGCGAGTAATACACGAGAAGGTGATGTCCTCATTCGTTTATTGACAAAAATGGACCAAATGCGTAATGACTTAGGACATGATCAAGTATATGACTTTGTCGGCGAGGTACTAGAAGAAAATAATATAGATTTGGCGAATTTAATGGAACGTGCAATTAGTGGACGTGAGAATCTCGATGAGCTTGTAGCAACGATGGAAAAAACGTTATCTGACGAGCATAAACGCTTATTAGAAATTGCGAAACAAGAGCGGTTAGATGACTCTGATTTTGATTTACCTGGAGCGAGAAGGGCCTATCAAGAAATTTCAGTGAATAGTATGCCCATGCGTGTATACGGTGAATTTGCAGTAAAGCAATTTGAAACGACTCGAGTAAAATTGAATTTTTCAAGTGATAACAAAATGGTTCGAATTGATCGTTTCCCTAAAAATATTCGTGAATTAATTAAAAGAAAGAAATATGCATTGAGAACAGATGAATCGTTAAGATTTTCATTGAGTGCATTTAGACAGACGGAAGATGTGCCGCTATTGCCTAATGATCACCCCGTCAAGAAGTTAGCGATGGAACTAGCAAGCCAGGAGTTGCAACAGGTTGCGTTACCCGTTTGTCATATAAAATCGACTGTCAGCGAGCCGTTAATTATTGAATTAAGTCGTATAAATGTGGTCGATGGGAATAGTCGTGAATTGGAACAGGAATTAATGTTACTTGCTAAAAGAGAAACAGGGGAATTTATTCAAATAGATCCTTATCTCTTATTCCAACAGCCATTAAAGTATATAAATAGTGAGGCTAACGAAGATAAAACGTTTAAACGAGAGTCAATTATTCAAGCGAAAAAAGTGCTACAATCCGTTCAAATGAAGCGAGATGACTATTTAAATCGTAAAAGCACCTATTTACGTCGATCATTTGATGAACAAATACAAATATTACAGGAACGTCTAACAAACTATTTAGAAGATAACCCAAACAATAAAAATATCGCATTAATCAATCAGACATACACACAAATTGAAGATTTAGAAGAGCGCAGTAAAGAAAGATTAGAGGATATCGAACGTGAACGAAGCATCCAATTACAATCAATTAAACTGGTTGCACAATTGCATGCAAAACCGATTAGTAATGCTGCAAGGATTATACCCGGCGATTATATAGATGTTGTTAAGCGATATGAATATGATAATGGTCGATTAAAAATTCGTGAAAAGAAAGCATACGGACTAGTCGATTTTACAAGTGAAGAAGCGGATGGAAATACTCGTTTTATTTTAGTAACGCCATCATTAAAAGCATTAGATGAGCAGATGATAGTAGCGGATTACAAAGAATTAAATGGTGCAGTTTATATTTATGTATCAGCGAATGGAAAGATTATAGAGGAAATAAAAATGGAACAATTAGTGGGGCGGAGCGTAATGGCTAATTAAATAAAAAGTTGTTGAACATATCAGCGTATATATCTGAATCCATAAAAGGTTGGTACAAAGAGATAAATCGATTAGATGGAACGGCAACATGCCGAAGTAATGATATCGGTTAATGGGCGTCAAACCAGATAATCGTCCTTTTGATAATATGCTTTCGAATAGTTTTAATAAGAGAGTTGTTAACTCACTTATTTTCTTTTATTTATCCCTAGGGCTTAACCCTGCGAAATTAATCATAATTCAGGTGTCACACCAGTTGCTGGGTTGTATTATGTTGGTTTACCATGGCAAAGCTCTTGGGGTTCAGCTTTATTGGGCTGGGTTAGGTATGATGCTCAAAGAATTGTTGGACTTTTTAGAACCACAAGGAAAGGACTATTCCTTCACTTTGCCGAGCATAACGAGAGTTCTGTGCTTTAAATAATGGTATGCAACTATCGTATCAACGAGTTTTTCAGAATAATTCACCACATTTTTATACCTTCACACAACGAATGGTACTCGACATTGTTATACAGGCAGGCGATCCGAAGGAGGTGACGTGAACACGAATGTACGATCTCTTGAAATACTTTGATCGGACAGGGACTTGGATCGCTCGATAATTCGCTGTGGCATGCCCAGCTTCAATGCAATGGAATAGGCGTAACTTTCACCAGCTTCTCCGATACGCAATCGATACAGCGGCTGGAGAGATACGGTATCAAATTCCATACGGGCATTTTCGAATCCTGGCGTGGCAGCTGCAAAATGTTTGATTTCACCAAAATGTGTTGTCGCCACAACGGTTGCTCCGCGGCTGTGAAGTTCCTCCAGCATGGCGATGGACAGTCCAACGCCTTCACCGGGATCTGTGCCCGAAGCCATCTCATCAATGAGCACCAGAGTTGATGTATTGGCCTGTTCCAGTATGCCAATCATATTGCGAATATGTGCGGAAAATGTACTTAGCGCTTGTTCCAAACTCTGCCCGTCACCAATATCAACCGCTACCTCGTTATAAACAGCCATCTCGCCACCCTCCTCCACCGGAATAAGCAAACCGGATTGCATCATCAAGGTTAACAAACCAAGTGTTTTGAGTGCGACCGTTTTACCCCCGGTATTCGGGCCAGTAATAATGAGCGACGAGTACGTTTTGCCAATGGCAAAATCAAGGGGAACCATGGAAGAACCCATGAACGGATGACGTGCACGTTGAAGGTTAATGTGGCCCTGAGTATTGACTCGAACGGTACGTCCATCCATGGTGGCCGCATATTTGGCTTTGGCAAACAGGAAGTCCAGTACACCTACCGTTTCGGTGTTGAGGGCGATTTCACGGTTATACGATTCGGCCAGGGAGGTTAAATCACCGAGAATTCTCATCTCCTCTCGGGACTCCTCCGCTTGTAGAGCGGCCAATTCCATCTGTAAACTTACTAATTCAACAGGTTCGATATATACGGTTTGCCCGCTTCCGGATTCATCCAGTACACTGCCTTTCACCTGTTTACGGAACTCTTTCTTAATGGGCAGAACCGTTCTTCCTCCCCGTTGGCTGATGACATGTTCCTGCATAATGGAGCGATGTTTACTCACTAGAGAATCAAGTTTTCGTTTCATGCGTTCCGCATTCACCGTTATTTTTTTACGAATTTGAATCAGTTCCTTGCTCGCCTGATCCTGAATGCTTCCACTATGGATGCAGCGCTCAATCTCACTCAGCAAAGGTTCGATCAGAATCATGGATGCTGCATAACGACTGACGGTGGGAGCGGCCCCGGATTTACCCTCCATGTATTTCATGAGTTGTGCACAGCTCCGCAGGAACTGAGCTAGATGACTGAAGTCGCGCTCACTGAATAGATAACCCGTGCCAAGCAGATCCATAATGGTTTCCATTCCGTCGAGTGAAGGGAGGGGGATACTGGCCCCGAAGCGAATCAACGCAGCTGCTTCTGCTGTTTCTTCCAGGCGAATCTGAATCAGGTGAGCATCTGCCATCGGTTTTAGTTCTCTGGCATAACGTTTGCCCAGATAAGACAGGGCGCAGTCTGCAACGTTTTTTTGAATTTGTGGATAGCCCAAACTGTTTAATGTGTTCTCATTCATGCGTAATCTCTCCTTGAATTTGAATTGGGATTTCAGTTGACGCGCTGAAACATATTCCTGGAAAACGCAAAAAGGGCGGAGAATGAACAAACGTCATTCTCCGCCCTAAACGTATGGGAAAGCAAAGTCCACTACAGGTCTATATTAAAAAATCCGCGCTGAACATAGCGCGGAAATAGACCCGGACAATTACAATCCCGGAGGCGATTTATGATATCCGCTGTTCTTAACTAAGTACAGGGATCTGGCGCATCATGAAATACACGTATGCCATATGGGCACAAGCGCAATGAAAGGCCAAACTCCTGAATATGAAACTTGGTTAGTTAAGAACATTCACCGACATTAAAAATCTCTCCTTTGATTGAGGAATATGCAACCAATATAAACTGGAAATTGGTTTGAAGTCAACCTTTAGAATAAATGAGTGGACTTGAATAAGAATGGGTTTTAAAATAACAATAGTAAATTAATCCAATGAAAGCGATTTATTTTAATAAACATACGTATAAAGGAGGATGCTCTTCTTGCCTAAGTATTTACTGCGTTTGCTCTGTTTTACCCTGATCCTCGGAGCCCTTCCGGTCATTGTTATTGGTTCGGTCTCGTATACGATTGCATCACGTGACATTGAACAGAAAGTGCGTGAGAGCAATCTTCAGATATTGCATCAGACCCAAATGAGGGTAGAACAAGTTCTGCGCAGCCTGCAATTATCATCCATCCAGTATGTTAATTCTCCCTTGGTACTACAGGCGATGAAGAAACCACTAGACAGCAGCGAGTTTCAGGAAATTCGTGATCTGACATCCGGTTTTAACAACTTGCAAGCGGTTACGAACATTGACCAAGCCTATCTGGTTAATCTGGATGAAGATTGGGTCGTGTCGATGCGTTCTTTTGGCAAATTGGATGATTTCAGCATTCGAGACCGAATTGGCTCCTACCTAAGTTATACCAACAGCCTGTTCTGGGTCACTCAGAATGCCAGTTCAGCCAAAGAAAGTGTACCTGTGTCAGCAGGTATGGGTGAACTAACACCCGAACAGGCACCTGCCCTTATATCATCGGATAATGTGGTCAGTATGGTATTCAAAATCCCGATGATACCAACCAATGTGAAACCAAAGGGATTTCTTGTGATTGATATCGCCGATACGGAACTGAGCACCTACTTGAGCCGAAATACGAATTCTGGAGATATGTACGTTCTGGATCGGGAGCAGAAGTATTTTCTGAACGACATGCAGCAAGGCGGGAAATATGACGCGCTGAATAAGGAAATTCACGAAATGGTACAAACGACGGGGCAGCCAGAGGGTTTCTTCAGTGCGGAGGTGGAAGGTAATCAAGTGGCGGTTAGTTACAGGCAATCTCCGCTCAATGGCTGGTTATACGTGTCCGTTGTATCTCTTGGACAGATTACGGCCCAGTCGCAGAAAATTGCATTGGTTACCGGTATCGCTACACTTGTCATGTTATGTGTAACGGGATTGTTCGCCATATACGGCAGTCGGCGGATGTACTCACCGATCTCCAGACTGCTGCAATTTACGAAGGGATTGGATTCCCCAGTTGCTCCGTCAGGACGCCGACAGGATGAATTTATCTATATTGAGGAGCAATTGTCAACCTTGTTCAGCTCGGAGAAAACGATGCGTGAGCAGATGAAGGGGCAGCATGTGCACCTCCAGGAGTTTTTTATGACCAAATTGCTGACAGGCAAAATCTCGGAAGAAGATTTCAGATATCAGGGAGAATTGTACGATTTCCCGACAGGGTGGGCAAGTCTTGGCGTACTCATGCTCCAGATCGATACCTTGGAAGGGACCCGATATGAGGAACAGGATCGCGATCTGCTGCTGTTTGCTGTCAACAATATGGTAGGTGAGCTACTCCCTTCGGCAGTTCGGTTCACCCCGGTCATGCTGGATGATGCTCAGGTCACCGTTCTTGCCTCCGAACTCACGGATGAGGTGAAGCTGAAGGAATGGATGCATACTCAGGCAGACTGGATTCGTGAACGTGTCGTGACTTATCTGAATCTGCCCGTAAGTATCGGCATCAGTCGTTCTTACACTTGTATCGGAGATACGCCAAGAGCGGTTCAGGAGAGCCGCGAGGCTCTGCAAGGCCGGGTAAGTCTGGGTAGCCGTATTATTTTGCATTACGAGGATATTCAGCCACGTGGTCAGATGGAGGCCGCATTGTATACCCAACTACGCATGATTGAGGATCAGCTCGCTTCTGCGCTCAAGCAAGGAGATGAAGAAAAGACTGACGCCTATTTTAAGCAATATTTGGGATTACTTGCAGACAAAAAGCTTCATTTCAGTGAATACCCCGTCATTATGGTTCAGTTATTGTCTCGTGTATATCAGCTTGTGCAGGAGCAAGGTGGGGATGTAGCCGAAGTACTGGGTGAAAAAGCATCCATGTCACATTTGCTGAAGTTGTCCACATTGGACGAAATGACCAATTGGTTCCGCAAGCGGCTGTTCCTGCCCGTCATTCGTTTCTGGCGAGAGCAGGAAGAATCCCAATACATGAATATTGCGAGACGTATGATTCGTTTGATCGAGGAACGTTATGATCGTGAATTGTCGCTGGAAGCCTGTGCCGCTGAGCTTAATTTTCACCCTGTCTACCTTAGTCGGGTATTCAAGAAGGAAGCTGGAGTCAATTTTACGGAATATCTCGCAGAGTATCGTATGGAAAAAGCAAAGACATGGCTGCAAACAACAAATCTTAAAATATCGGAGATTGCCGAGAAATTAAACTATACCAACCCAACCGCTTTTATCCGTACGTTTCGCAAAATCACAGGAACAACCCCCGGCAAGTACCGGGAGCAGCAGCGATAAAACAAACCTGCTCTGCCCGCCATGGCAGGCAGGTTTTTTTATGTTCGGCTGAAGGAAGAAGACCACTTTCCTCCATGAAGTTAAGACAGGAATATGGAGGTTGAAAGCAGTTCATTATGCCTTTAGATTCTGTGAGGGAAATGAGCTAAACCCTTGCTACATAAGGAAAAATAAAAGGCTAAAACGAGACGATAGCCAGTCATTCGTTTATCCTCCACAATGAAGACATGAATTCAGGAAGTGATATTTTGTAATCGTTTCCAATGTGGGGAGGAAGACAATATGAAAGCCGAAACGGCGGCTCGAACACGGCCCGCTACCCGCAGTGACAAAAACCTGCTGTGGAGGGACATTATCAAAAACCGGTGGCTGTATATCATGTTAATACCGGGTGTGCTTTACTTTGTTATTTTCAAATACATACCCATGTATGGCATCACGATGGCTTTTCAGGATTACACCCCTTACAAGGGTATCTTGGGGAGTGAATGGGTAGGCTTCAAACATTTCCAGCGTTTCTTCGGAGAACCGCAGTTCTGGACATTATTTCGGAATACGTTTTTACTAGCCATTTATAACATTGTGTTCTTTTTCCCACTGCCGATTGTACTGGCACTCATGATGAATGAAGTTCGCCGTGAACGTTTCAAACGATTTGTACAAACTCTTGTTTATGTTCCACACTTTGTTTCCTGGGTTGTTGTTGTTGGTGTGTTCTACATGTTGTTCACAACCGAGGGTGGTGCGATTAATGAATTGCTCTATAACCTGACAGGACAAAAAGTGGCATTCCTGCTTGAACCTGGTTGGTTCCGAACGATGATTGTCGGACAATCCATCTGGAAAGAAGTTGGTTGGGGCACAATTATCTTCCTGGCTGCGCTTTCCGGTGTGGATACACAGCTCTATGAAGCTGCACGGATTGATGGTGCCAATCGCTGGCGCCAAACATGGCACATTACGCTGCCGGCCATTCGCAGTACAATCGTCATTTTGCTCATTCTGCGTCTGGGCAATTTCCTGGATACAGGCTTTGAACAGATCTTCCTGATGCTGACTCCGACGAACCGGGATGTGGGCGAGGTATTTGATACCTACGTGTACACGAAGGGTCTTACACAGGCACAGTACAGTTATAGTGCTGCTGTCGGGTTGTTCAAATCGGTTGTCGGGCTGGCGCTTGTCCTTGGTGCCAATACGATGGCCAAAAAATTCGGGGAGGAAGGCGTCTACTAACCTTTGGGTGCAGACGTTCTTCACCAGACAGGAGTGAACATTAAGATGCAACAGGATAAAACGTGGGGCAACCGGATCTTTGATATTCTCAATCATGGCTTGCTGCTGTTGATTGGAATCGTGACGGTCATCCCATTCATTTATATTTTGGCCGTCTCGTTTACCAGTCCGCATGAAGTGGCTAAGGGAGGATTTATTCTTTTTCCCAAAGAGTTCTCTCTGGCTGCGTACCGTTACATTTTCTCTACAGATACCTTGATTCGCAGTCTGGGCGTATCGATCTATATTACGGTGATTGGTACCTTCATTAACCTGCTGTTTACGTCACTTATGGCTTATCCGCTCTCCAGAAGATATTTGCGTGGACGTCAGCCCATTTTGCTCGGTGTATTGTTCACGATGCTCTTCAGTGGCGGGATGATTCCAACCTACTTTGTCGTAAAATCCTTGCACCTGACGGATACGTTGTGGTCGCTGATGCTACCGACCGCTATTAGTGCATTTAACTTGATTGTACTGAAAAACTTCTTCCAAGCCATTCCCGATGAACTGGAGGATGCAGCCAAAATTGATGGATGTAACGATGTCAGCGTATTGTTCCGGATTGTCCTGCCGTTGTCCATGCCAGCCATGGCGACATTTTCACTCTTTTACGCGGTGGCCCACTGGAACAGTTTCTTCAGCGCTGTTATCTATATCAACGATAGTGAGAAGTGGCCTGTCCAAGTCTGGCTACGTGAGATTGTCATTCTGGCACAGAGCCGAATCGGCGATACAAGTATCGAAGAGACCGAGATCCAGCCGCTTACCATTCGCATGGCAGTTATCGTATTCTCCACGATTCCGATTATGCTGGTATACCCATTCCTGCAAAAGCACTTTGCCAAAGGAGTGATGCTGGGTTCGGTGAAAGGTTGAGTCGTCAGATGGTTCAAAGTCAGTTCACTATGACTGCATAAAAAAAGGGAGGTTTTCATGTTATGAAAGCAACAAAAAAGAAAGCCGTAGCTGTCTTGAGCACACTAGCACTGGTGACAGGTTTGCTGGCAGGATGCGGATCAGACGAGGGTCAGGCTGCCGAGGGCGGCGTACAAAATGTGTCCATAGCCATTGCACAGGTGGGTGATGTGCCAAGCAAAGGCAATGAAGTTCAGCAAAAGATTGAAGCGTATACCAATACCAAACTGGATATCCAGTGGATTCCGGCTTCGGCCTACAATGACAAAATTAACGTAATGATCGCTTCAAGTGATATGCCGAAAATTGTGAAGGTGCAATATAATCCAACGGTGACCAGTGCAATGCGTAATGACGTGTTCTGGGAAGTGGGGCCTTTGCTGAAAGATTACAAAAATCTGTCGGCACAGAACGAGCGTTTCTTTGACAACATCAAGGTAGAGGGCAAAATCTATGGTGTTCCCGTATTCTCGGATATTGCGCGGGCTACAGTGATCTATCGCAAGGACTGGTTCGAGAAGCTGAATCTGAAGGTGCCAACGACACCGGATGAATGGTATGAAACGATTAAAACGCTGGCTACCTCCGATCCGGATGGAGATGGTCAGGATAATACATTTGGACTGATGCTTTTCAAAAAATACAATGAGGACCAATATTCCTTCACGACTCGCCTTGGCGTAAGCTTTGGTGCACCTAACAAATGGAAAGTCGAGGATGATGGCAGCTTCACGCCGGAATTCATGACACCGGAATATATGCAGGTGTTGGATCTGCTGAAACGTTTGTACGATGAGAAACTGCTGAACCAGGACTTTGCCGTATTCGACTCTACAGAAGCGGAGAAAAAGTATGATTCCGGTGTTGTCGGTATTCGTGTTGGTGTTGCTCAGAACGGAAAAAGTCAGCAAGAGCGTCTGTCCAAAAACAATCCGGATGGTGTGGTAGACATCGCTGGTTTGCTTGGACCGAACGGAGATCGTGTTGCAGGACAGACGGGTAACTCCGGAATTCTGGCATTCCCTAAATCAACGGTGAAATCGGAAGAAGAACTCAAGGATCTGCTCTCCTTCCTCGATAAATTGATGGACCCTGAGATGGCTACCCTGTTGATGCGTGGTATGGAAGACAAACATCACACCAAAGTGGGCGAAGATCAAGTGGAGATGAGTGACTTCGATGCATTCCAGCGTGAAGTGAAGCCTTACCGTGACAACCTTCCTTATGTGGAAGGATATAACGTACCGAAATTGAAGGATACCGAACTGGGTGAAAAAGGTACGACACTTGCCAAGGAACTGGCG
Source organism: Paenibacillus sp. SRL342 (assembly GCF_984798905.1). Lineage (NCBI taxonomy): Bacteria > Bacillati > Bacillota > Bacilli > Caryophanales > Paenibacillaceae > Paenibacillus > Paenibacillus sp. SRL342. The sequence goes on along the minus strand of NZ_OZ481790.1, from coordinate 5,448,434 downwards.
GAGCACGCTGTGCCAAACCCTGCGCTGACGTTATATTCTCCAACGTATGGTGACCGTGGGGCGGATCTGGATCAGGTGATTGCCGATGCACAAACCAAATACATTATGGGCAAGATCGATCAAAGTGGCTGGGAAAAGGAAATCGAGAATTGGGGCAATGCTGGTGGAAACAAGATTCGTGAGGAATATGCCGAAGATTACAAAAAACAGGCTCAATAAAGAGCCGGAAGCGGAGGCTTGATCATGAAGGAAACACTGCAATTCACATCGGTGCGCATGGCACAGCAATTCATGGAGAGTTATCGCAACCATGAGCTGTACGCCACTTGGCATTACGAGAACGGCTGCTTTTTGAAAGCACTGGAGGAGCTTTATACACACACGGGGGAGCAAAAGTATTTTGACTACATCCGTGAGCTGATGGATCATTTCGTTCAGGAAGATGGCTCCATTCGCTCCTATGCGATCGAGGAATATAATCTGGATCAGATCAATCAGGGAAAATCACTGTTCCTGCTGCATGAGAAAACGGGAGAAGAGAAGTATCGCAAAGCTGCGGAGTTGCTTATGACTCAGCTTAAGGGACAGCCACATACGAGTGAAGGCGGGTTTTGGCACAAAAAGATTTACCCTTTCCAGATGTGGCTGGATGGATTGTACATGGCTACTCCGTATCTGACCCAGTATGGCGCAGTGACGGGTGAAGAGAAGTGGTTTGACAAAGCGGCTCTGCAGCTCTTGCTGGTGGAGCAACGCACACGTGATCCGCGTAGTGGTCTCTTGTACCATGCCTGGGATGAGAGCAAAGAGCAGCGCTGGAGTTCGGGAGAGACCGGATGTTCTCCACATGTCTGGAGCCGGGCAATGGGCTGGTATGTGATGGCGGTTGTGGACACATTGGATTACCTGCCAGTAGATCATCCGCAGCGCGGGCAGATTGTGGGTATCTTCGAACGAATAGCAAACGCACTAGTGCATGTGCAGGATCAGCAGACCGGACTATGGCCACATCTGTTAGATCAGCCGGGACGTGAGCGGAACTATCTGGAAGCTTCCGGTACTTCAATGTTTGTCTATGCATTGGCCAAAGGTGTGCGTAAAGGATATCTGAGTGGCAAGTTCAAAGCGGTTGCGGAAAAAGGATATCAGGGTCTGCTGCAGCATCTGCTGCAAACGGATCGTGAAGGCGTACTGTCCCTGACGCAGTGTAACGGCGGAGCCGGCCTCGGAGGAAGCCCGTATCGTGATGGGTCATACGAGTATTATGTTACCGAGTCCATTCGAATCAATGATCCGAAATCGGTTGCTCCGTTCATTTTGGCAGGAGTGGAGATTGAACTTTACAAGTCCAACTAACATGTACATGAGAACGTAGAGGACAGAAATAACTTGAGGAAGCGAAGCGTTCGCCTAAAAGCTTTCTGAAAGAAAGCTGCATCGGAAGCATAGGCTTATCCCCGGATTTTCCCCTTGTTTAGAAGGGAATCAAAAAAATCTGGGGATAACAGCGATCTGAAGGTTGTTCTGTCATCGGAGTGGTCTGTGTACATAACCTTATCCAAAAGGAGAGATGGTTCATGAGTCCAAAAGGTCCAATGTCCCGTTTAGGCGGAATCGTTGTAATTGGTGCAATGTCCGCTGGATTGCTTGCAGGTTGCGGGGGAGAAAAAGCACCTGCTGCAGGGGAAGGTAAACTTCCCATTTCCATCTCTTTAATGCAGGTAGGAGACATACCGGCCAAGGAGAACGGGATTGAAAAGAAGATTGAGGAATATACAAATACGGATGTCAATGTACAGTGGATTCCGCAGTCTGCTTTTGATGATAAGGTGAATGTTATGGTTGCTTCAGGCGAGATGCCGACCATTATGCGTGTGAATTATGTGCCGACCACATTTAATGCCGCCAAAACGGGACTGTTCTGGGAACTGGGGCCTTACTTGAAGGATTATAAAAACCTGTCTGCGCAATCCGAAGCTTATTTTAACAATATCAAAATTGAAGGCAAGGTCTACGGTATTCCGAACTTCCGGGATATTGGACGGACTGCGATCGTATATCGCAAGGACTGGTTTGATACATTAAAGCTGGATATACCCAAAACGCTGGATGATTGGTATGAAGTGATGCGCTCCATTCGTAAGGACGACCCTGACGGGAATGGTAAAGAGGATACGTATGGTGCGCTGCTGTTCAAAAAATATAATGAAGGTGTCTCGTCCCCTCTGACGCGGATCGCTGTAAGTATCGGTGGCGTTAATAAATGGGGAGTGGATGATGCCGGGAAATTGACCCCGGAATTCCTGACCACCGAATATGTGGACACAATGAAACTCTTCAAGCGACTGTTCAGCGAGGGACTGATTAATAGTGATTTCCCTGCCCTGGACCCTTCCGATGCGGACAAAAAAATGGATTCCGGCCTGGTTGGCATGAAGCTTAACGGTGTGGCCCAGAACGGAAAGTCCTCTCAGCAGCGACTTACACCTAACGCTCCGGATGGGGAGATTGACGTGGCTCCTTTCCAGGGAACCGATGGTATTCGTATCGCCGGGGAGCCAGGAAACTACGGAATGCTGGTCATCCCGAAGGCATCCGTTACGGATGAGGAGCAATTGAAGCAGGTTCTTACGTTCCTGGACCAGTTGATGGATGAGGAATTGAGCGCTTTGCAGCTCCGTGGATTGCTCGATGTGCACTACACCAAGACTGCGGATGGGAAAACCGAACTCAAAGATTTTGACGCTTATCAGCGTGAAGTGAAGCCATATCGCGATAATTTGTTAAGTATTGAAGGGTATAACGTAGCTGAACTGGTTGATGTTCCCATTGGTATGAAAGGTACAAAGATGGCGCGTGAGAATGAGCAGTATGCCATCGCCAATCCGGCACTCACCTTGTCTTCCGCAATCTATACCGAGCGTGGTCAGGAGTTGGATCAGATGATCTGGGATGCGCAGACCAAGTACATTATGGGGAAAATCGATGATGCTGGTTGGGAGCAGGAAATCGCAGGCTGGAGAAAAGCTGGTGGTGATCAATTGATCACGGAATTGGAAGCATCCTACAAGGAATTAAACGGGAAATAAAGCTCGCTGAAATAAAAAAAAAGGGTTGATCAAATGGAATGATATGGTTTATTCTATGAGTGAGTTCATTTTTCAATATCATAAGAAAGACCACACCCTTAAAGCATAAGGCTATGAATCTGCGGATTCATGGCCTTTTTTTGTGTTTTAGGCGAATGAAGTGGGTCTATGGAAGGAGGGGCGCACGCCTTGACGTGATGGGGATGGACGAAAAATAATACCAATAGCCTAGTATAACATGGTAGAATATTGATTATTATGGCAAATTTAGGTTTTGGTTATGAAGAGAAGTGACTAGGCTGACCAAGTAAAGCATCCCCATACTAAGGTACATAGGAGCGTGAGTAGATTGAAGAAGCAGATTGAAGGTCACGAGAAGAAGAAAAAACGGAACGGTTGGATTGTCGGGTTGTTAACGACAGCTGTATTGGTAGGAATACTATTGCCCGTTGGCCCCGTACATTTGACGTCAAAAGCGAATGCCGCATCGGGAACAAGTGACACTGCCCTTAGCAAGTTCAAGGATATCAAGGGCCACTGGGCTCAAGCAACAATTGCCAAAGCGTATGAAAAAAACTTGATCTCAGGTTACCAAGACGGAACGTTCCGTCCCAATGGCAAAATCACGCGTGGGGAATATGCGACCATACTTGCCCGTGCGACTGGACTGGAGAAGCTAGAGGGGCAGAATCCCTTTGCTGATCTCAAGGGACATTGGTCTGAAGCGGCGGTTAGCCAGCTTGTCGGACAAGGATTCATTAACGCTGGCGATTACGCCAAAGGGTTCAATCCGAATGCGGAACTGAAACGTTACGAGATGATGAAATGGATTGCCAATGGACTGATTAAGTCCGGAGCCAGCTTCCAGAATGCTTTTAACGATACAAAAAATACGCTTCTCCCCACACCGGAAGTGAACCGCGGCACCATTCGTGCCGAACAGATTCCGTATCTTGCCCTTGTCCGTGGGACAGGCATTGTAGGTGGATTCCAAGATGGCACATTAAAACCTGCGGATTCCACCACTCGTGCAGAAGTATCGGCCATTTTGCTGCGTTATATGGACGTAGAAGGCACGGATGCCGGGAAATATAGTGACCTGAATGAGATGAGAGAGGTCGGCACGACGGGGACGAATTTAACGACAGTATCAAATTACAAATATATTAAAGGTAACTTCGGAAATATAGTTAACACAGAGTACACGTTGAAAAATAATGTGGGGGTCGTAAGGTACCATAGATTTATCGTAGTGGATACCCGAGGGACTAAGCCCAAGGGACTGTACGCCACGTTATTTGTAGATCAAAATAACTTGACTAGGGCACAAAAGGGACGCTTCTCTACCTACGCTGAGATAACGTTTACTTCAAAACTTGATAAGTCAAATCTTTTAACTATTGCTAGAGCGAATGATAATATAGCTATTCCAATTCAACGATTATTTAACGTGAGCTATTTGAAAGAAAAAGGGTTTATTACTTTACCAGACGATTCAAACGCAATGTTGAAGCAAGGGGTATCTACCGAATTTTGGTCATCACATACTCTGGATCCTGTAAAGGGAGGATATATGTTGAAGAATGATGCTGGTAAAGAAGTTCAAATCTATCAATAGAACTTTTGGTGGTGTTTAAATTTAATATTAAACGTTATCTATTAGGTGGTTTTAAAAGTTTATATAGAATCTTAGTAATTATATTTATGATATTACCATTCTATTACTGCACTTTTGATACTCTTAAAGCTAATGCCGTAGAAGAACAATATGGTTCCAAATCCATGAAAGGGCCAGCAGTAACAGTTGATGCAAACCCAACTCAAGGAACACCGGGAGTTTACTGGTATCAACTTGATTCAGGAGAATTTAGGGCAGAATATCAAGGCACACACAAAGATGTGGATAACGGAGGAACTGATTATGATGCATACCCTGTAAAAACAGAAATTCCCGATAATGTTGATATGAGTAGATGGCCGCCACTAAGTTGGAAGCCATATAGAGGTATAGGAATTGATAAGGAAATGGTAACTGATATTAAGTTAAAGAACGATCCTGATGGTGTAAAATATCAGCAGGTAAATAGTTATGAAGGAATAGGTAGTCCAAGAGTTACAAGTGAAAAAAATGCGGATCTTAGAACATATACTGGCAAAGGGTTTGAGTTCTTTGAAAGGGAACCTTATGGGACTAGGCCAGGCAATAAACCCAAATATAAGATGGTATACCACACCCCTGTTAGCATCTTCTGGGAAGGTAAGATTCACGAAGAGAAAGAAATCGATGTAACTCCAAATAAAACCCTTACCCTAGGTCAAACTCAGCAGATGGTAGCCAAGGTGAAGACGAAGGGCTATGGTGCGACAGCCTTTGGTGAGGGCATCGACGTATCGCGAAGGGAAACGGAAATCAAATGGTTTTCCTCTGACGAGACGATTGCGAGTATAGAGCTCAAAACAGGGATGCTAACGGCCGAAAGTCCGGGCACGGTCACTGTGCGTGCGATCTGGAACAATGGTACATATCTAATCTCGGATACTGCCACCATAACTGTCACGTCTGAGCCAGGACTCGTTGTAAATCTGCCGAATGCTTGTAAAGCCAATACGACACCTCTACAGGCAGAAGCCGTTCTAAACAAACCGGATCGCTCTGTTCATAAACTGACGGCTCATCCCAAATTGACGTGGCAGAGCTCGAATTCGGCTGTGGCAACGATCGGTGCTGATGGCAGAATCACGACAAAAGGGATCGTGGGTAGCACGACCATAAAAGCTCATTTTCTTGATTCTGCTCAGCAACTGAATGAACAAGGGACTCAGGTGCTTGAGGTGAAGGACTGCACAGATAATGGAGAAGGTGGTAATGATGGTGATCCGGGGGGCGACCCTGTGAACGCTTGCCCTGTGACCATCAGCCCACCGAGTAGAGGCACGGTTATTGAAGCATCGGTTATGGACCCGTCTGTTGGAGGTGTGTTGAAGGCAGACGATCGGGGATCAGAGAAGTTTGATGTTACCCGTGGTATTCCAACTTCGGAAGATCTTTATGCCAATGTTTTGGCCAAGGAATATCTGTTTCAGCACCGTTGGGTTAACATGACAGGAACGGTGACTTACACCGTTAAAGTGAAAAGGGTTTATCATAAAACCTGGACGATCCCGGGAAGAGCGTCTAGTGGTGAGGGGGATCCAGGAACACCTCCTGAGCCCAAAGAACTTGATGTGCCCGGGGATAAAACCATGCAAGTAACACGGACATATAGCTATTGGCAGATCGATAAACTGGAGGTTTACAAGTTAAATGAAGCTAAGGTATCTAACTATGCGCTAGGCGGTTATGGTGACACCGTGACTCTGACGCCCAATGCATATACACCACCGACTTTGCAATCGGCTATGGATACTGCGATTACCAATCATGTGAAACCTGCGCCATGTCGAGAAATTGATCTTGGTATCAAAGGGGTTCCAGGGGGTTCGGTTGAACCGCCTACGCCAGATGAAACGTCATTGTTTCAATCTGAAGCTGAAGCGGAGGTTAGAGAGAACACCGTTAATAACGACAAGGTAGTCTTTAATGGAGGGATGATTATGGATCCTGCCCCGGTGGAGAAAACAACTCCAAGACCTGGCACGATCCCCCAACCTGGCATGATCGGAGACGATGTTCTGTACCAGAACCGTCTGACAATCAAGAACACATTGATGAACAAAGCTAACCAGCCAACCACGGGTGAGATTACGTATGGATTGCTCCCTGGCAATGTTAACGGAGGTCAGGATCAGAAGTTCCCCATTCTGGGAATTAACACGGTGACAGTACATACTCCAGTTGTGAACTATGCCTGGGTGTCTGATGATCAGCCTCATAATCAGAAGACTACGCCTGATCCGACCAGAGCTGCACTTATTTTAGAGCGTCCATTCATTGTGCGAATACCGACCTCAGGTCAACATTTGGATGTAGCGAGTTACCCAGGTTATGGAAACCATGATTATGCGAAATATTTCCGGATCAAACAGGTTCGTTTCCCATTCGATGTCTATAACGGTGCCAGAAGTCAGTTTATTCCGGCTATGACATGGGTGGATATTCCGGTAAATCAGTTGGACACTCCTTTTTTTCTTCCTGTATGGGTAGATGAAGGGAATTATCAGGTCGAGTTTCGAAATATCGCCGAAAATACACCTGCAAACTTCACAGAACAACAGGATGCCAATACGAATCTGACTCATCATGTCGCAGCAGATACCGTTGCTGTAGAGGTTATCGGACGATTATATGATTTTCACATCACCGATATTTCAGACTACAACTGGGAGAATGTGTTCCGTAAGCGGATGGGCAGCCCCGAACCAACGGGTGTAAGCTACTGGACCGGAGAAAACAGTATAGACGGAGATCCCCGAGGAAATTTGGCTCCCTATGTCCTGCCAGTTCGTCCTGGCAGTCATCCGGTACAGGGGTTCCGAAATGCTGCAGTGAAGACGGGTTACCATTTCAAGTTTGATCTGAAAACCAAGGGTAATATGTTTGGGAAACAGGATGGTATCCGAATCACGCCGATATTTTCTTTTGTCAGTAAAGATGGCACCACAAGGCAAGAAGTGGATCTATACTACCATCGAGGACAGGAACGACTCATTCGTATCGGATCGGCACAAGATTTAGAAAAACGCTTTGTTGTCCTGAACTCACGGTTGCGGAATGTCCCCGGTTCGGAGTTAGGTGATACAGCGCGTTATCAGTATACCTATGAACTGTCGGAGGAGGAACGCAATCAGGGTACAATGGCGGAACATATGGTTCGTTTCGTGGATCAGACCTCTCATCATATAACGTGGGTAGGTCGTTATGATTGGATGATTCTTCCTTCACAGATCCGTACACTCATTGGCCCAAAAACAGATATTCCATCTGGTGTTAATGTTGATCGGGCGAATGCAGCGATTCAGCGCTGGTATGGGGAATATAGCTTGCCAGCAGATGTATATGCAGTACCCAAAGGAACCGATTTAGAGCCACTTGCCAGACAAAAACAGTTGGATGAGAAGGCAATGGTATTTCTGAGAGACGGTTACATTGTGGTTAACTTCAATATCGAAACATTGCGCAGTGGCAATACGAGTGCGCCACATCTGCAATATATTCACGCACCGTTGATGAATCAATGGCAAATGGAAGGTTTTGATAACAGCCCGGTAGATGGTCAGGGGAGAAGCTGGCCGATGCAAGATGGGGACGTGGTTTTGTACCACGCCGATCAATCCAGCCGGAATGATTTCCAATCCCAGGTACCACATTAGAGAGAAATCGTTTTACCCATAAAGAAGGCAAGCGTCATGTGAATCTACATGACGTTTGTCTTCTTTTGTGTAATTCGGATTATGGTTGGGCAGCAGAACGGGTATAAAGGGTAAGAAGCACTCGTATCATCCATGTTCATCAATTTTCTCAACGAGAGGGGAACAACACACATGATTGAAGAGGATAAGCAGGAACTATTGATTTCAGAAGATACATACCAAGGAAGAGATTTAGGTGTCACATTAGAAGCACAAACCTGTCACTTTAAAGTCTGGTCACCGTTAGCCGTTCAGATGGAACTACTTCTATACCCACCTTTGACAGGGGGGAGCCCGGAGGAAGAGCCCAATCAACAGAAACAGCAGGCGTTACCTATGCAAAAGAAAGAACAAGGCATCTGGGTTCTGGAACTGGAGGGTGATTTAAGTAGCTATCGTTACATGTACAAGCCTACTTTCGAAGATGGACATTCAACCCATGCTGTAGATCCCTACGCACGAGCAGTGACCATGAATGGAGAAATGGGTGTAATTGTCAGACTGGAGCAGACACATCCGAATGGATGGAGTGAGGATATTCGTCCGCAATTGACCAGTCCTGTAGATGCAATCTTGTACGAACTGCATGTACGTGATTTTTCTATTCACCCATCATCTGGCATAAAGAATAAAGGCAAATACATGGCTTTCACCGAGACGGGTCTGCGTGATTCAGAGGGTAACACACTGGGGATCGATCATTTGGTTGAACTCGGGATTACACATGTGCATCTGCTGCCTGTATTTGATTTTGCGACGGTGGATGAATCCAGAGTAGATGGTGATACGTCTGATGGCTCCAACTATAACTGGGGATATGATCCGCTTCATTACAATGTCCCGGAAGGTTCCTATGCATCACGTGCAGATGAGCCGGAGACACGAATTCGTGAGTTCAAATCAATGGTGCTTGCCCTTCATAACAAGGGAATAGGTGTCATTATGGATGTGGTATATAATCATACGTTTGATACGGCAGGCAGCTCTTTTGAAAAACTTGTACCAGGGTACTACTATCGTCAAAACGCCGATGGAACCTACAGCAATGGTTCAGGTACGGGCAATGAGGTGGCTACTGAACGCACCATGGTTCGCAAGTTTATCATCGACTCGGTCCGTTACTGGGCAGAGGAGTATCATGTGGATGGTTTTCGATTTGACCTGATGGGTCTGATCGACACAACTACGATGAAACAGCTTGCAGCGGAGGTGCACACTGAAGTGTCACCTTCCATATTGTTATATGGTGAACCATGGGGCGCACTGGATTCGCCGCTTGGTGATGATATGACCCTAAAAGGAGCGCAGCGCGGGGCGGGTTTTGCTGTGTTTAACGATAATTTCCGCGGAGTGATCAAGGGAGACAGCGATGGCATGGGTACGGGCTTTGCGACGGGCGCGGACGGGAAAGAAGACGAATTGTGGACTGGCGTCCGGGGAGCCATTGAAGATTTTACGGATGGTCCATCCGAGACGATTAACTATGTAACCGTGCATGATAATCTCAATCTGTGGGATAAAGTCGCGCGTACACAAGGACTCCACGATACCCTGAATTTCCTCAGTTATAACGAGGATGGAAGTATTTGTGGTTGCGAGAGCGTGGAAGAGGCTGTAGAGAAGGCTAAGCCTTACCTGCAGATTGATCCGGAACACATTCTGGAGAATGAGACCGTTAGGCGTAGTTTGCTTGCCAATGGTATCGTTCTAACCTCCCAGGGTGTATCCCTGATCGCGGCTGGAGATGAGCTGCTTCGAAGCAAATATGGGGACGCCAACAGCCATCAGAGTGGAGACGTGGTCAATGCCATACACTGGGAGCAGAAGAAGCTGTTCAAGCCGGTATTTGATTATTATCGTGGGCTGATCCGTCTTCGGCGAGAACATCCAGCCTTTCGGCTTCGTACACGGGAAGAGATCGAGAAGTATGTTCGTCTAATAGAAAAAGGCAATGGGCTGCTAGCCTATGAACTGAACGGTACAGCAGCCAGCGATTCATGGGAACATATTGTTGTTATCTATAACGCAGCAAAAGAAAACCGTGACATCGCTGTTCCCACAGGGACATGGAATGTGATTGTAGACAAAGGACAAGCAGGCGTTGATACGATACGTACCATACAGGACGGACAGGTACATGTGAATGCGATATCCCTAACGGTGATGTATTCGAATTCCTAATGAACGCCATGCTTACCAAGAATTGAAGGGTCCAATCCAATCTAATCAAATAAATTGAGATAAAACAAATCCCCCTTTTCTGTATGAAAGGGGGATTTGTTGATGCGTCAGAAACCATTGCCTTGGTCGCAAGGCTATACCTTGTCATGTCTGACCTTCTTTATGCTGTGCACCTGTTGGTGCATTTTAATCTCAACCAAATGACATCCTGCAATTTATTCTTGTATATTCCAAATTTTTTTTGTCGGGACAGGTACAAATGCTGTCAATCTATGGCGCTTGTTTTCATATCCTATATTTTGAAAGCGATTGCTAATTGAATACGCAAATTGGACCGATATGATGAGTACAGACAACCCCGGGTTGACAAACAACGTCCCGCTCAATAACATCGGGACAACACGAAATCAATGGATATAAAGGCGGTGGGAACGATGCCGGAATGGACTTCTTTTTGTTACGAAGGCAACGATCTTGGCTTAACATATACTCGTGCAGCAAGTACTTTTAAATTGTGGGCACCTACGGCACAACAGGTTTATATATTGATTTTTGACGATGAAGGGCATTACAACGATAGTGGTAAAGTACAAGATCATGAAAATGGGCAGGAACATACTCTGACACGTGATGCGGACGGAATATGGAGTCTGAAGCTCAGCGGCGATTGGGCAGGACATTATTATATGTACCGAATTATCCATGATGATCAGCGGATTGAAGTGGTTGTTGATCCTTACGCCAGAGCGGTAACGGCTAATGGGCAACGAACAGCTATTATAGATCCTGAGACCACCAATCCGGTTGATTGGGACCTAGATTTCAAACCTGCTTTTCTGCATCCTGTTGATGCCGTGTTATATGAGTTGCATGTCCGTGATTTCTCCTCGGATCCACATGCAGATATTCCGTATAAGGGAAAATATCTGGCATTCACGGCATCCGGTCTGACAGATAGAGCGGGCAATAGTATTGGCGTAGACCATCTTGCCGAACTGGGAGTCACTCATGTACATCTTCTGCCTGTGGCGGATTATCAGACGGTGAATGAACTCGCTACAGCAGATGTGGGTTCAAACATCAGAGCACCATACAACTGGGGGTATGATCCCCAGCATTATAACGTTCCCGAAGGTTCGTATGCGACAGATCCTCGTGATCCTGCAGTTCGCATCCGGGAGCTCAAATCACTCGTTCAATCCTTGCACAGACAAGGCATTCGCGTTGTACTCGATGTTGTCTATAATCATACGTATAGCGTGGAAGAGGGACCTTTTGAACGGATTGTACCAGGCTATTATTACCGTTATCGGGAGGATGGCACCCTCAGCAATGGTTCTGGTGTAGGCAATGAATTGGCGACAGAACGTCCAATGGTGCGAAAATATATTTTGGATTCTCTCCGATATTGGGCAGAAGAATATCATGTGGACGGATTTCGATTTGACCTTATGGCCCTGATTGATACGGAAACGATGAATGAATTGACACGTGAATTGAAGGAACAGATCGATCCGGCGTTTCTGATCTATGGGGAACCCTGGATGGGTGGAGATTCACCTTTGGACCGCAAAACATTAAAAGGAACCCAGCGAGGTCAGGGGTTTGCAGTATTTAATGATCATTTTCGCAGTGCAATCAAGGGCGATAGTGATGGCAGTGGCAGAGGGTTTGTCACGGGTGCCGGAGGGCAGGAATATGAGCTTATTAGGGGATTAGCGGGAGCACTGGATGATTTCACATCTTCACCTGTGGAAGTTGTTAATTATGTAACTGCTCATGATAATCTCAATCTGTGGGATAAAATTGCGACAACAATGAACCTTAGACATGAATTAGGATTTCCCGTATGGAAGGACGGACAGCCCGTGGGTGGTGGGAGTGCTGAGTCCGCTGTAAAAGCAGCAGATCCTTATCGGTATGTGGATGCAGATGATGTTTTGAATCATGAGATGGCTCGTCGCTCTTTACTGTCTTCGGGCATTCTGCTGACTTCTCAGGGAATTCCGTTTCTGCATTCAGGGGATGAGATGCTCAGATCCAAAGCCGGTGATCATAACAGTTATCGGAGCGGGGATGCGGTGAACGCCATCACATGGGCCAACAAATCACGGTTCAGACCGGTGTTCGACTACTATCGTGGTCTTATTCATTTGCGGCGAACACATCCCGCTTTTCGTATGATTGATGCTGAACAGGTACGAAATCACCTTCGTGTTATTCGTGCGGATGGCAACGTAGTTGCCTTTATACTTCAGTATGGTGCGAATCAGGACACCTGGAATCAGATTCTGGTCATCTATAACGGAACGGAACATGAGCAGCATGTCGACCTGGGAGAAGGAGACTGGCATGTTGTAGTCAATGATCATCAGGCAGGCACAGACGTGATCGAGACTGTTCGTGGTACTGTTCAGGTAGAACGATGGTCCTTAATGGTACTGTATGACACAGAGCATGCTGGAGGCACTGAACCATCAACAGTGGAGATTAGTTTTCCTCGCCAGGTATATAGTCCGAAGGAGACCACTCAACTGCGAGCGATCGTACGGGACAGCATTGGCAATGTGGTAGAAAAAGCTCCAGTCACCTGGACTTCTTCTGATCCGGATATCATTCAGATCCAGCCTGATGGAACAATCCATGCACTGGAACGAGGGGAAGCTTCGATTACAGTCCATTGTGGGAACATAACGGCAAGCTGTATGTTACAAGTGGATTATCGTCATGCTGAACGAATCGAAATTGTGGGCGAACCTGTCATGTATATGACTCGAATCAGTTGCTTCCGTGCCTTGGTTCTGGATCAATTTGGTCAGCCGCTTCAGGATTCGAATATACGCTGGAGCTCTTCTCACCCAGAACTTGCAGCGGTGAGTGCAGCAGGGATCGTACGTGCGATGACACCTGGAGTAACCCATATTATTGCTGAAGCCGGAGGAATCCGGGCAACGCTTGGCGTAACGATTCATAAACAAATTTCGCGAACCGTCACGCTTCGATACGAACGGGAAGACCAGCACTATGAAGGTTGGGATGTCTGGGTATGGGGCACAGGTATGGAGGACGGAGCAGTACGGCTGGAACAAGTCGGAAATGCCGCCGAAGCCCGCTTCCGCGTTGCTCCGGGTCTGCATCACCTGGGATTGATCATTCGATTGAACGAATGGGAAGCTAAAGATACGTGCGGAGACCGTTACGTCGACATTGTACCTGAAGACGGGGATGTGCACATTATTGTCCGTAGCGGATCAGACGAGATGCAGATCATTCGTAAAAGCGAAAAAACAGAGGATCGTAATAGCGCATAGTTTCTTTATTTATAACGTCGAATGTAATTCGTCAAAACCTTGTTAAACCAGCAGTTGGAAGAGACTCCGACTGCTTTTTTGGTCTGATTATAAGCCGCATAACTTGCCAAAAAATAATTAATTGTCCTCTTTTGTGTTTGAGATCCTCTATCATTGGGGTAAATATAGATATGGCCCACGATTCGGCCAAAGGAAAAAGACCATCATGGTCTATGAGATAAGCCTCAGCGCTTTCCAACAAATATAATGTAGTGATCCCTTGAAGGAGGATGTTCAATCATGAAATCCAACGGAAAAATGGCTCAACTTACAGCAACGCCAAGAACGGAAAAGAAAGGTGCAGCATTGCGCCTGTTAAGACAAGGCGGACGAGTTCCTGCAGTCGTTTACGGCCCGGGACTTGAAGGTGCTTCAATACATGTAGATGAAAAAGAAATGCTGAAAGTGGCACGCACAGGCCGCTCCGAAATGTTCAACCTGAATGTTGAAGGCGGTAATACGGTTCCGGTGCTGATCAAGGATCAGCAAGAGCGTAACGGACGTTTGCTGCACGTAGACTTTTTGCAAATTTCCAAGAACAAGCCGATCAGTGTAAGTGTATCGATCGACTTCCAGGGTACAGCGGCCGGCTCGAAAGCTGGCGGTGTATTCCAGACACAGGAGACACAGCTGGAAGTAGAAGGATTGCCTGCGGATCTGCCAACGTCCATTGAAGTGGATGTTAGCGGATTGGATATTGGTGATCGCTTGACTGCTGCGGATATCAAGCTGGACAAAGGTTTGACACTCATAACATCACCTGAGTCCATCATCGCTTCCGTCATGCCGCCACAAGCCGCTGAGGAAGAGCCAACGGCTTCTGCTGAGGAAGCTGAACCGGCAGCTGAAGAAAAAGCTACAGAAGAATAAGCAAAGCTCAGGGATCTTATCAGATCGCATGTTTAGCCGAAGCCCAGTCCTGGTGACTGGGCTTTTTATACTTTCAGGACAATGGATTGGGCTAGTCGCATGAAAATTGAGAATGTACTACAATACATGTTAAAGGGTTAGAAAGTAGGTTTATTTCAATGTTTGATCCAACGGTGTATGACAATCTGAAAGTCGGGTTTGAGAATTATCTCTATGATATGGATAACCTGGATGAACGTATTCAGATTACGGGGCGTAAAGATCGGCTGGAGATGGCAGTGATGTCCAGAGAGTTCACATTACAATTCTGTCTCAGGGAT
This sequence comes from Paenibacillus sp. SRL342, assembly GCF_984798905.1. Lineage (NCBI taxonomy): Bacteria > Bacillati > Bacillota > Bacilli > Caryophanales > Paenibacillaceae > Paenibacillus > Paenibacillus sp. SRL342. The sequence goes on along the minus strand of NZ_OZ481790.1, from coordinate 5,433,275 downwards.
CGCCCGGAAGTAACAGGGGAAGTTGTATTAAGCAACTCCCTTGAGGAGCTTGCAGCGGAGATCCTGGAGACGCCTGGTGCGAATCCGGGTTGCCGTTTGGAACTACGGTTTAGCATGGTTGTGAAGGAGCCTGAGAAGCAGTGCCCGGTTATTCGTCCAATATTACAGAAGAGCTGGCCTGAGCAGAGGATGTGCCAGAACATCCGGTATATTTTTGATGAACAGCCAATCATGTATAACGTCACGGCTCACGTTTATTTTGACCGCAGTGTGAATGAAGACCAGATGGGAGACATTGCTGAACTCTGTGAGCATATGACGAATGTGATGGATCAATTATTACAGTTGCATAACAAGTAATTTCGAGAAAAGCCTTGTCTCTTTATAGAGATCTGGGCTTTTTTTGTATTATTTTTAGAAAATTGTATAGGCTTTCAGACTTAGGTTTAAGGTCTTTCGGGTTAATGTTTTACGCAAGCAAGTAAGAGAATGTATATTAAAAGGGGGTAAAAGTGCAATTGGACTATACAAAAATGGTGAAATTGCGAAAATAAAATTGGGACTAAAGATTTAGTCCTGTACTAAAGGAACTAGTTTTCCTTGCCGATAAAATATCGAAGGGGAGAAACTACATGACAGAGAAATTAATTCGTCTGCTGCGTATACTTCAGGCTATACAAGCAAATCCTGGAATTTCGGCCAAGGAATTGGCGCTGAAATGCGGTACGACTGTACGCACGATTTATCGTGATCTCCGGATTTTGGATAGGGTCGCCCCGATTATGAATGAAGGATATGGCAAAGGTTACCGATTTATTGGTGAGTTTGCGATGTATCCATTAGATTTTACTGAACAGGAAGCAATGGTCTTCTCCTTGCTGCCGTCCGTAGTTGATACCTCCAAGTTACCTGCTGAGTTCGATTCAGCTTTTGACAAGGTCATGTCGGCTCATACCAAATTAAAATCAAGAAACAGTGATATTGTAGAAAATATTGCGGGAATTATTCGGATGGGCACGCCAGCTTATCGTGAGGAAGGAAAAGACCCTAATTTGCTGATTCCCATTATCGAATCTATTCTAAGCCAGCAAACCATTCGTACTCAATATCATACGCTGACAAGAAATGAGATTACAGTCCGGGATATCGATCCCTATTATCTCATTCCACGTGATCAACGTTTTTATTTGATTGGATACTGCCATTTGCTGCAAAAAGTTCGATTGTTTCGAATTAGCCGTTTTTTGGATGTGACACGAACAAATGCCGGTTTCGACAAGGGTGATTTCAACATAACGCAGTACATGAAGAACACATGGTCTATTGACCGTGGCGACGAAAATATCCATTTCAAGGTAAGATTCTCTGAGAAAGTGGCCCCCTACATAAAAGAAGAAGAGATGTTTGTTCGCCCGCGAATGACGAATATGTCGGATGGGGGATTGTTATTTGAAGTGACACTGAATAGCAGCAGAGAATTTTTGAAATGGTTGTATCAATTTGGGCCCGAGGCAGAGGTACTTGAACCTCGTGAGTTTCGTAGAGAGATACGCAGGCAACTTGTCGAGTGGTTGGAACATTATGAAACCGATGTATCTTTGTAAAAATTTCAATCATGGAGAAATACAGGAAAAGGAGCAGGTAATATGAGCACCAAATTATTCGCAGCTATGTATGGGATGGACCACTACCATGGCGTACAAGCTTTACATGTGGGGGATACCGTGTATCTCGTCAAAGATCCAGATAATCGGTTGGATCATCAAGCGATTAAGGTTGTTATTCCCCCGATTGGAGCCGTAGGTTATATCGTTAATGATTCGCTGGTCGTACCACATGGATGTTGGACCGGGACGGAATTCTACGATGTATTTCATCAACTAACGTGTGCCAAAGTACGATTCATGATGAGAGATATGGTTATTATGGAGTTAATTGAGATGAGTCACATTTCTGTTCCGCAGATGGATTCTTTGATTAAGGGATGGCAATTTCGTGAGAAAGCTTGATCATCGCAACAGAAGAAGGCTCATTTACGGATGAGCCTGGTATAGGTCGCTTCCAGATGCATGGCTGTTCTTGCCCAACTGAAATGTGCCCTTGCGCTGTCTCGGCCAGCCTTCCCTAACTTCTCCGCAAAAGTGGGATTGCTTGCAAGTGTGTACAGGTAAGAGGCGAAACGTTGGGGACGCTTATAAGCGGTGACAAGGTATCCATTGATACCTGATTCAATAATTTCACGAATACCTCCGTTATCCGAAGCAATGACGGGTAATCCTGAAGCCATCGCCTCAACATTAACCAGGCCAAAAGCTTCATGTTCTTGAGACGGACAGACCAGACAATCGACTGCCCGATACAACTGATCGATATGCTCATGGTTTATCTGACCACGGAAGGAAACATGGACTTTTTGTTTTTGAGCAAGTTCGCGAAGTTTACGCATGTAATACGGAGGTCCTTTGCCTGCAACAACCAGTTGAACAGGCATCTGTTGCTGAAGGAGGGCAGTTGCACGAATTAATACGTCTACCCCTTTTCCAGGGATCAGTCTGCCGACATAGAGAATAGAGAATGGTTTAGTTACTCCAAATTGTGTACGCAGATGAATCTGTTCTTCGCTGGATTCAACAGGTCTGAAGCGGCTTAGATCTGCACCCAATGGAACAACACTCATCCGGTGTTTTACCAAGGGAAATCTGCGGCCTAACCTTTGTCTGAGGGATTGACTATTGACGGCAATCCAATCGGCTTTTTTCATTAGTGTGAGTGTGGAAGGTCCGGGCTGAGCAAACGTTAACGAGTGAAGATAGAGTACAACAGGTGTACGTGGAAAAGCTCGTTTGATGGTAGCCATGCTTCGTGGCCTGTTATCCACTTGAATTACATCAAAGGGTTGTTGGGATAACAGACGTATGACTGCTTTGGTGTAACTGACAGGACTCGATGCAGGGACACGCTGAATGGTGATCCCGTCGATCTGTTCTGTGGCGGCGAGACCTTGCATTTGACGACTTATAATGGTCACCTGATGGCGGTGTGCAAGTTCACGAGCGATGCCCAGGATACATATTTCCACGGAACCATTACCAGGCAAAGGCAATTTCTCGGGTGCAACCATAGCTATTTTCATGATCCGGCTCCTCCTTGTCCGACATCTGTAACAATCTTCGTCATATATCTTATGAGAAGTTAAAGCATTTGGCTCCTGCGAAATGGTAGATGAGCCACCCATATAAGCTGCAGGAAGAATCTGCTGCATGGCATTAAGCGAGATGCTCAGCTTTTGTGATATACTGTACGGGAACAATTGAATTCGTTACATGTATAAAAGCAGGAGGAAAATAATGTTACATTCTACGCTGGGGCGCTTCCGGCTGTTGTTGTGGTTGCAGGGCATTTCGTACGTGTTGTTACTGTTTGTTGCTTTTCCGTTGAGAGATGCCGGGGTTATGCCGCAGGCTGTCACATGGTTTGGGAATCTGTACGGTTTTTTGTTTTTAATGTATTTGTTATTTATGGTGACTATGTACACCTCACAGAAATGGCGTCTGCGCCGTCCAATTGCTCTGTTCTTTGTTTCTTTCATTCCACTGGGGAATATGATCTATGATGTTGTCGTATTCCGTAAGCTGTATCGTCAACTAAATAAAGCTTGACTTTATTTAACGTTATGAAATATGATGAGTACAGGTTAAACAACCCGTTCCAACTAAAACTACATATTCCTGTTAAAGGGGAGTAGCTTTTACAGTAAAGTCGTCAGTTCGGGATCATATCCCCGGCTTTATTGGCAGCAATTTTGTTGTTAGCGAGACCTTTACCAAGTTTTCATGCTCGGTAAAGGTCTCTTTTTGTGGATATAAAAGGACCTTACCAGTGATGGTAAAGGTCCTTTTTTTTGTACATCATAAGAATATTAAGGAGGAGTCAATGTTGGATGTTTCATTATTATTAGAATATGGGTGGGTGCTTGCTGTCTTAGTGGTCCTTGAAGGATTACTCGCAGCGGATAATGCATTGGTACTCGCAATCATGGTTAAACACTTGCCTGAAGATAAGCGCAAAAAAGCGTTGTTCTATGGTCTGATGGGTGCATTTGTTTTCCGTTTAGGTTCGTTGTTCCTGATCTCTTTCCTCGTCGATGTATGGCAGGTACAAGCGATCGGTGCCCTGTATCTCCTGTATATTTCGATTAACCATATCGTTAAAAAGATACTGGGTAGTCGCAATAAAACAGATGAAGCAGCTGATTCCACGCCTAAGAAACCGAAAAAACAATCCGGTTTCTGGATGACCGTTTTCAAGGTCGAAGTAGCGGATATCGCATTTGCAGTTGATTCCATTCTGGCTGCGGTTGCTTTGGCCGTGGCGTTGCCACCAAGTGGATTGCCTGCAATTGGCGGACTTGACGGTGGACAGTTTATCGTTATCTTCCTCGGTGGATTCATCGGGCTTGTGATCATGCGTTTTGCAGCTTCATACTTTGTGAAATTGCTTCATTCCCGTCCAGGGCTTGAAGTTGCTGCCTTTGTGATCGTAGGTTGGGTAGGGGTTAAGCTGGCAGTTATTACACTCGCACACCCTTCATTGGGTGTTCTGGATGAGCATTTCCCGGAAAATAAAATTTGGAAATTCGGATTCTATATTGTACTGATCACCATTGCGGTATGTGGTTGGTTCCTGTCTTCCAAAGTTCCTGAAAAAGAAGACGAGAATCCGGTTGAAGAGTTGGAAAAACAAGCAGGTCTATAATAATCATGTTACGCTAACAACATCATTATTATTTGGAAAACAGGAGATTGTCCTAGGACAATCTCCTGTTTTTGTATATATATGAACAATGCAGCCGGGTCCAATTTCCAAGAAAAGGGTTGACACATGAATTCTAGTCCCCTTAATATAAGACTAACATTAACGAAGGGAGGCCGAGAGACATGATGCTTGGTTATGATTTGATTCAAACACGGCGCAATGTAGACACAATAGCATATCCGGCTCATCGTTTCATTGGCCTCATACGGTCGACATAGGGGATAGGCATATCGTTTAACGGGTTTATAATCGATATGCGTTCTTCGCTTATATTATAGCGATGGATGACAGACACACAGCATGTTTATGCGGATCTGTTCTCCGTTATTGTCATTCAGTAGAAGTCATGGGCGATTAGCCTATGGCTTTTTTTATTTTTATTTTACAGATGAGTCAGCAAACCGAATTTGCTGAACGTACAGGAAGGAATAATACACTTTTATGAATACAGAATTTAATTTATTTACTAATCCAGATGAAATCGCAGGCGGCTACCGGCATGAAGTAAAATTGCCTGCAGGCGACCTAACCGTATATGCGGCGCAACAGCTCTTCTCCTCGCTTGATTACAAGGTATTCGAGATGGCAAACAATAATCTGCAGATTCCGGGAATCTCTTATATGAGTTACACGCCAGACGTGCACGTCGGGGTAGGTACATGCATTGGAACGACAGCCGTGTGGGATGCGCAGAGCGGATACGTTTCTCCCTCCATCGTGGGCAGTGACATCGGCTGTGGCATGCGAGTGCATATGACGAACTTGCACAAGGACGAATTGAAAGACATCAAGCTCCGTCGCAAACTCGTCAAGGCCATTGAGAAAGTTTTGCCGATGGAGGCGAACCAGCGAGGTCATTACTCGGATATCAGATTGGAGCATATTGTTCGTAAAGGACTGCATGGTTTACCCAAAAAGTATATTCCAGACAGCTATACACCGAAAAAATCAACAGCGATGACACATGTGGAAAGCAGCAAGTTCAGTTACGATGAGGATGTGTTAAACCACGTTCCTGATATGACATGGCATCGTTCGCATCGTCAGCTCGGAACACTGGGTGGGGGGAATCATTTTGCCGAGATCCAGGCAATTGAGATCGCTGAAGAGAATCGTGAAATCGCCGAAGCTTGGGGATTGTATGATGGACAGGTCGTGGTCATGATTCATTCCGGCTCTCGTGCATGGGGTGGTTATGTAAGCCAGACGAGTTCTTCAGCGATTGCCAAAGTCATGCAGCGGCTTAACCTGGGTACATCCGATCCTAGACTGGTATTTGCTCCACTTGAGCATGCGGAAGGTCGTCATTATGTGAACATGATGTATTCTGCATTGAATTACGCTGTTGTCAATCGTCATCTGATTGCGTATGCTATTCGCGAAGCATTCCGGGATGTGTTTGGCTCCAAATGTGAATTTCGTACGTTATACGATCTGATGCACAACTATGCCTGGGAGGAATCTCACGCAGACCAAGGTTCCGTTTTTGTACATCGCAAAGGGGCGACACGTGCGTTGCCGGCAGGTCACCCGGACAATCCAAAGCCTTATCTGGCAACAGGGCATCCCGCGCTTATTCCCGGTTCCATGGGAACTGCTTCATATATCATGGTAGGTCAGCCGCAGGGTGCTGATAATTATTATTCAATATGTCACGGTGCGGGTCGAATCCGTTCACGGACGGCAACAAAACGATTGATTAGCGTGGAAGATTTTGCTACGGCACTGGGTGTGGGTACAGAAGATGAGATCGTGGTAAACCAACGCTCACTTGAATCCATTATTGATGAATCACCTCAGGCTTATAAAAATGTAGATGAAATTATAGACAGTGTTACCGGCGCAGGCCTGGCTCAAGTTGTAGCCAAATGCAAACCGCTTGTAGCGGTAAAGGGAGCGAAATAATGACAATAAGCGAAAAACAAACAGATCCAACTCAAGCGATCTATACCTATGACGAACAACATGATACCCGAATTCGAGTGGAAGGGTACGCCATCTATTCAAGGCTGATTCGTGGAATCAGTGAGGCGCTCCATAAGCGCTATGGAGTTGAGTACAAGCTTTATGCCAGTTCTGACCCGAACAATGAATACTGGGAGTTACTCCGGGAAGACTTGCAAAATGGCAGTGACGAAGTGGAATTGGTAGCCCGTATATTCGAGGATCTGGAGCTTCAGACGTTGCATTACGACGATGATGGAGATATACCCACTTATGGTGTTCATTACTCCATTCGCAATAACGTATTTGCTTATCCGAAATGGGGCGTAGCACTTGTGCGGGTTCCATTTTTCCGAGATAACGGGATCTACAGTGAAGACTTTGTCTTTGCCATCGGTGATGAGGAGATGAAGCAATTTCTGGGAAGTGTCCGGGAACGGGAACGTCAGCAAAATATGAAAAAAGTAACGGTCTACACCGATGCCCGGAATGGCAGCGATCGTCATGTGGAATCCATCACTCGTTCCGTGGGACGAGAGGATGTTGTTCTCTCGGCACAGATCAAGCAGGATATTTTCCGCTCGCTGGATCAATTTTTCGAAGCGGATCGTTCTTTTTACAGGGATTATGATATCCCGTACAAAAGAGGCATTCTATTGTATGGGCATCCGGGGAATGGCAAGACCACATTGGTAAAATCCATTGCGGGAAGTATCCCGGGCCCGGCTGCGTATTGGCAGATTACGGAGTATACCAACAGTGAATCGGTGCGTGAAGTGTTCGAGGCTGCCAAGCGGTTGGCACCCATGGTACTGATCATTGAGGACATCGATTCGATGCCGGATGAAGTCCGTTCCTTTTTCCTGAATACACTGGATGGTGCTACGTCGAAAGAAGGCATTTTCCTGATTGGGACAACGAATTATCCGGAGAAAATAGATCCTGGCCTCATGAACCGTGCTGGACGGTTCGACCGGGCTTATGAAATTCCGTTGCCCGATGAAGCGCTGCGCCTGCAATATTTGCGCCAACGAGGCTTCACCGTATTTGCGGGTGAAGAAGGCACGATAGAAGCAGCCCGCCTGACCGACACGTTTTCTCTTGCACAGCTAGGTGAGTTGTATGTGAGCGCTGCGCTGGAATGGCATCAGAATGGACAGACAGACATAGTGAAAGTCATTCAGTCGATGCGTGGCGAGCTGGACAAGAGCCATAAACATACTTGGCTGGCGCAGCCAGGTAAGGGCCGTGCAGGCTTTTATTGATCAGACCTAACCCATCCATCCTATAATATGACGCACTTTTATAAATAATCCTACCTCAATTGGTGATACTAACCTTGTCTGCTCTAACATACAATGACTTTCGGGAGGTACATAACGCAGCCCTGAGCTGGTGAGATGCCGGAAAGTAACGCGATCTGTTCCATACCTGACTAAGGCTTGTTTTGCAGAGGGAGATGCATGGGGACAAAAGGTAATATGCAAAAATTTTTATGCCAATTGTTTAAATGCTTCTGTAGCGGTTAATAGTAGACAGACAACAACAAAAACTTTAATTAGAGGTGAATGATATGGGTTGGTTATGGTCATTAATTATCGGTGGTATCATTGGATGGTTGGCAGGTTTGATCGTTGGTCGTGACATTCCAGGTGGTGTTATTGGTAACATCATTGCCGGTTTCATCGGTGGATGGTTAGGTGGAGTAATCTTGGGCGATATGGGTCCTGAGATGGGCGGATTCCACATTGTACCTGCATTGATTGGTGCGATCGTTCTTGTAGCCATCGTAAGCTTGATCTTCCGTTCGATGGGACGTAGTCGCGGGTAACTTAATCAAGATAATTTCTTGCATTAGTTGTCAGCTAAATGTTTTACCAATGAAGAGGTTGATTGAGAGCCATAACCATGGCTTTCAATCAACCTCTTGTTGTTTTAAAATATATAAAGATATGCGTAACTTAGCATCAGTATTCTATAGATCGTTTAGATAAGAGGGGATGAACCGAATGGAAAAAGCTACATTCGCCGGCGGATGTTTCTGGTGTATGGTTACACCGTTTGAAGAACAACCGGGCATTCATGGCATTATATCAGGTTATGCTGGCGGCCACGTCGAGAATCCAACATATGAGCAGGTCAAAACCGGGGAGACCGGTCATGTCGAAGTGGTTGAAATTACATTTGATCCAGATGTATTCCCTTATGAACGACTGCTGGAGCTATATTGGCCGCAGATTGATCCCACGGATGACGGAGGCCAGTTCCAGGATCGGGGGACACAGTACCGTACGGCAATCTTTGTGCATAATGAACGTCAACGTGAGCTTGCTGAACAGTCCAAACAGGAACTGGCAGCCAGCGGACGATTCACTCAACCGATTGTTACGGAAATTCGGGATGCAGCTATTTTCTATCCGGCTGAAGACTATCATCAGGATTACCACAAGAAAAACGAAAAACATTATAAGGAAGACCGTGCTTTATCCGGACGGGACGAATTTATAGACGAGAATTGGAGATAATGCATCAGATCACATGAAAAGCCGGGAAAGTTCCAGTTGGAACTTTCCCGGCTTTTTGGCTGTATGGCGGCTGAAATCAGCCATAACGGTTATCTAATTGTTCGTTCCCACCAGTATTTCTACGTCAATGGTAATCTTCGACAAGGAAGCTTGAATGCTCACCAGGGATGATCCCGACCGATGCCAGGAAAGTGGTGTCATATGGACGAGTGAATCCAGCATGCTTGCGGTGACGGGCAGCGTGTAGGTCAGTGGAATGCTGGCGATGAGATGATGATGTTTGCGGAATCGGTCCAGCGTAAGTTCCCGGCCGTCTGCTCGATCAGGTCGATTCATGAACAGCATTTCTCTCAGTTCAATTAAATATCGTTCACGGGGGATGACTTTGATGATCCATCCCCCATCCTTCAGAATTCGTCCAAATTCTTCATAGTTGGAAGGAGAAAATATATTCAGGATGATGTCCAGTTGACCTTCTGCAAACGGACTGCATGCCAGATCGCCGACAAACCAAATTTGCTGGTTGTAGGCAGAGGAAGCCATGGCAATGCCTTCTTTGGCAATGTCGATGCCCCAGCCAACGGCTGGAGTATTCTGCGTAATCTGCTGGAGAAATGTTCCCTCTCCTGTGCCTGCATCCAGAATATGCACGGGATAGTTGATGTCAACGGAATAACGTGCGATCCACCTGCGTAGTACTTCGGTCAGAGGAGCATAAATACCGGTTTCCGATAAGATATTCCTTTTGGCTGTAAATAAACGTTTGTCATAGTTGCCCTTGAAAAAACGTGTCATGAAATTGATATAGCCTTGTCTTGCAAAATCAAAGCTATGCCTGGACACACATTGAATGCTCCCTGAGTTAATGGTTGCCATAGGGCTATGACAGATGGGACAGTTCAACATATGGATGTATGGATTAATAAGCGCAGCGCTGCGTTCTCTGCGATGGACTGACATGGAATAACACCCCATTCATTCAGATTTGGATAACTGAAGAAAAGGGCATAACAAATAAACCTCTGCACGAAATTCAAAAAAAGAGGTTTATGGCTATGCCCCAAGTTATCTGTATCGAATGAACTGAATAATCATAGGAAGGTTAAGCTCCTTTGCCTATCAAGATTAGGGTGAAGCAAGAGAACGTTAATAGTATAACAGGATGAGAAGAAATGACAAGTAAGGGGAGCCAGGGGAATTTGAAATAAAAGAGCGCCCTGTCAACCGTTTAGGCGGTCATACAGAAGCGCTCTGTTCATTATTTTGCAGCAGCCTTTAATACATATTTGGACAATGTCTCATTGTTCATGGAATAGATGACATCATCGACATAGGTAGAGACACCTTCTAATGAAGGAACCGAGGCACTGGTAGTGTAGATATGCACGTCTTCCAGCTTCTGTGGATCAAGAATGTATCCTGTTTTGGCAAAATCAAGCTGGTACTGTCCATCCTGCGTCTGGTCCACACGCATAAGTGCAGGCTGTGCGTCCTTGAATGTACGCTCAGTCACTTTGCCTTTCATCGTGTACAATTCCAGCTTCTGCCCTGTAAAGACTGTATAACCGTTGCCAGCCGTCTGAATGTAGGCATCACCAGCAATGGCACGTCCCCAAGCAAGCTTGCCATCGACGCCAAAGCCCATCAGTCGGTTACCTGTGTTCTCAAAATTGGCACGCATAATGATGGAACCATCGTCCAGAATGGCCAGGGATTCACCGCCGCCATCTCCTAATGTATTTGCATTGGCAGGGAATTGGTAGAAGGACAGACGATTCAACGTACGATCATAGATCTCCACTTTGGGATTTTCAGCTTGCTGCCAGAAGTTGCCTACCTTGGTTTGTTTACTGGCATCCACCACAATTCGACCATGATCAGCCTTAAGCACGCTACCGTTAATGGTCTTCTCGGTAATCAGCTTGCCCTTTTTGTCATATAACGAGATGGCTGAGCGAACTGAACCATTCGATTGTACGCCCTGACTTGAAGCAACCATCAGCGTATCGTTATCCAATAGGGATATGCTTGCAGGTGAATTCACCGTTTTGATCCAGTTGGTTTTACCGGATGTATTGAATGAGTACAATTTTTTGGTTTTGTCCGAATATTCCATATACACATAAACCGTACCGTTGCTGGCATATACCGAATCGGAGTAGGTGGTATAAGGACCACTTTTCTCATGGAATATTGTATTCCACTTCAATTGTCCAGTCGTAACATCGAATGCTTGGAGAGAGTCCAGTTGCCAGTCGAGTGTTGTTTTGCTGCTTGTTTTGGTCACGGGCTGCGAGGCATGCACATATACAAGATTTTTGGATGGCACGGCATGGATTCCCTTGATCATGACATCTTTCTCTGTATTAGCCTCAGATAACATCAGGGAAGATGACGTCCACGCAGGTTTCGGCATGGATTCGGTTGACGCAGCGGCGTAACCAGTTGTATTCATGGTGAAGAGGAGCATGCTACTCAGAATGAGGGCAGCCCATGTTTTGGACTTGTGTTTGGTCAATGTATGCAAGTGATAAACCACCTTTCTTCTTCGGTTCAAATAGAACCGATTGTTGAATTTTACCATTAAAGTCAAGCTGAATTCAACCGAACGTACTGTAACCTTTTATCATTGGTTTGTCGAAATCACTATGTTTCGTGAAGTATAAGGGTTACAGGGAATTCATCTTCTTTCGATGAAGGTGGAAGTCTGATATATTTAGTGCGGTGACAAGCCGTATCTGCGTAAGACGTTGGATAGAATATAGGAAATGACACAAGGAGAAGAATTTATGAACTGGAGTGAAAATGTGACCCTATGGGTCATAGGAATTATTGTCATATTACTACTGCTGGCCTGGATTATTCGGCGGGTTATCGGGCGCGGGCAGCGGATCCGAAGTGAAGCCAATCCTCGTAAGATCACAATAAAGGACATCGACAAAATGGAGGATGGTTCGGAATTTGAATTATATCTCTATCATTTATTCGAAGAGCTCGGGTACGATGAAGTTCATAAGACGACGAGCAGCCGGGATTTCGGGGCAGATCTGGTGTTTGTTGATAGACTTGGCAGACGAAGTGTTATACAAGCGAAGCGATATGGTGCGAACCATCCCGTAGGGTTGAGTGCTGTGCAGGAGATATATACATCGATGCGTTATTATGAAGCCGACCGGTCGATTGTATTAACGTCCGCCCGTTACACCGAAGCCTGTCGTACGCTTGCAGCGGTTAATGGAGTGAAGCTGCTGGACCGGGAAGACCTGATAGAGTTAATTTTGTTGTTCAAAGCCAGAAGAGTAGACGAAGCATTGGAACTGATCGAAGAAGATGATCATGAGCCAATCGAGACGTGGCAGTCCCGGCGAAAGCGACAATCCCGCTAAGGTACTCGGTGGAAGTCTTCTTAATTATGTATATGCCCATTCCAGTAGGAAGCACCTTCACTTGTGTAGCTGCACATGATATATTGAGTGTATATCAACCAAAGGAGTGTGTGATCCATTATGGCACGTACACAAACACAAAAAGCATTACGCAAAGCAGAGCGGTCAGGTCAATGGTGCTTGGAACAGAGCCGAAGAGTTAACGGAGATTATGGTGCGTTATCCCAGCATGTACGGCTCATGCCTACGAAGCAGGAAAAATTGCAAAAGGTCAAACACAAGAAGCAGATCATCCAGGATGGTGGTGCTTCTTTTTATTTTGTCCATAAGGAACGGATTGCTGGATAAGTAAGACATTGAATTCTTTCTTTGGTTGGAAAGTAATCATGTGGACTGTTAAAATCAATGTATCTTGATAAATTGGACTATAAAGCCTTGTATATATGAATGAAGGGAAGAACCTATACATATGACAACAGCGCTGCGCATGAATAAAAAAATCGTTCGGCGTTTTTTGCTGCAAACGCAAGCTTTACTGGGACGTTGGCCCGCAGTTTCCTTACCTTCAGGACCGGACCAAGTTTTGAGTATGATTCGCTCACTTGGTTGCGTGCAGATCGATCCTGTGGCTGCTGTAACCGGAAACCAGCATTTGGTGTTGGGGGCTCGTGACCCTGGTTATACTGCTGACAGCTTAAATACACTGCTGAGTGATCACAAGGTGTTTGAATATTTTGCAAATGCTGCCTGTGTCATTCCAATCGAGGACTATGCTCTCTTTGAACCTGTGCGTGCTCGATTAAAGGAGCGTCTGGCTCCCTCCTTGCAAGGTTTAGAGAAAACAGTGCAGCATGTGTTACAGCGTTTGAAGGAAGAAGGACCTTTACCTTCCAGAGCCTTCCGTGCTGTTGAAAGGGTAAGTGGTTATTGGGACAGTGCAGATGTGCCAAAGACAAAGGATACCACACTTGCTCTGAATTTACTGTTGGACTCCGCTGTCATTCGTGTGGTGGCGAGGCAGGGGAATGAACGTTATTTTCATATTACCGAATCCGGATTGCAGCAACAGGGACTTACGATAAAAGAAGACATCGATGTGTTGGCCCAGAGACAGGCTCTGCTGGATAAATACATTTATGCGTATCGTGTCGTAGATGCCCGTGATCCCCGTCTGGGTTGGTTAAAATCTACAGCGGCTGAACGACGCGCCGATATTGCTGCCCGTGTGTCAGATGGGCGAATGATCCCGCTTAAGGTGGAGGACGTGGCCACGCCTTATTATATTCGTGCTGAAGATGAGGAATTGCTGCTGCACATGGAAAGGGAAGAGCCACACTATGATCCGTCCGGTCCGGTCCGTTTCTTGCCGCCGCTGGACAACCTGTTATGGAGAAGAGAGCGTATTGTGGATTTATTCGATTTTCATTATAAATGGGAGATTTATACGCCAGAGGTGAAAAGAACCTACGGTTATTATGCCATGCCTATTCTTCACGGTGATCGGTTGATTGGACGTATGGACCCAAGACTTGATCGCAAAACGGGAGTACTTACCGTTCGTTTGTTATCGATGGAAGAGACTGCTCCACCTGTGGAGGAATGGATCACGGATTTTCGGGAGGGGCTTCAATTCTTTGCGTCCATGCATGGAGCACGTTCTATTACTATCGAGAAGACGATACCAAAAGAGCTGAAAAAGCTGCTTAAATCGATTTGATTCGGGGAAATACGAAAGAATGTATGGATAAGGAAATTGGAATTGATGAGTGATTTTAAAAGGGCAAAAAAAAGAGGAGCCAGATGGCTCCTCCTTCATTGATTTTAAAATCCGATCTTTAACATGATATCCGCAAGTTAGCTAACGAAAATCTAAGCTCACGTCCACGCCCAAACTTCTTTAGTTCACCAGATGAGGCATTTCAACGTTTGGATCAACGTCTGCTTCATAATCCACACCATCGGTTTCAAAACCAAACAGCTGGAAGAATTCACGACGGTAACCTTCCAAATCGGACAGATCGTAGATGTTCTCTGTGGTCAACTCATTCCAGAGCTTCGCCACTTCTTCCTGAACGTCAGCTCTCATCTCCCAATCGTCAATGCGAATGCGACCTTCTGCATCGGTTGGAACTTCTCCTCCCGCATACAGGCGATCAGCGAACAGACGTTGCAATTGCTCGATGCATCCTTCATGCAAGCCTTTTTCTTTCATGACTTTGTACAATGCTGAGATGTACAGCGGCACGACTGGAATTGCCGAACTGGATTGAGTCACCAGCGCCTTGGCTACAGTTAAGTACGCACGTCCACCTTTTTCACTTAAACGATCATTCAGCTTGTGTGCAGTCGCTTCCAGATGATTCTTGGCTTGACCGATGGAACCATCACGATAAATAGCATGGGTAAGTTCAGGACCGATGTAAGAGAAAGCGATCGTTGTTGCATCGTCAGCAAGCACGCCGCCTTGTTGCAGGGCATCCATCCATAGTTCCCAATCGTCTCCGCCCATAACGGTTACCGTCTGACGAATTTCCTCTTCGTTTGCCGGTTCAAGGGTAACGGAGCTAATTTCGCCTGTGTGGAAGTTCACCGTTTTGTTCGTGTAGGATTGTCCGATAGGCTTCAGCACAGAGTTGAATACTTCACCCGTGTTCGGATCGGTACGGCGTGCCGAGGCTACGCTGTATACGACCAGATCGACTTGACCGAGTTCACTGCGAATCAGTTCAACGGCTTTGTCTCGTGTTTCGTTTGCGAATGCATCACCTGTAACGCTGTACGATTTCAGGCCTGCTTCTTCAGCGGCTTTTTCGAATGCAGCGGAGTTGTACCAGCCTGCAGAAGCCGTACGTTTCTCTGTGGAACTGCTTGGACGATAAATGCCGACTGTATTCGCTCCAGCTCCAAAGGCAGAAACAACACGTGACGCGAGACCGTATCCGGTGGAAGCACCGATCACGAGCACATTACGCGGTCCTTTCAGCTCAGGCTGGGATTTCACATAATCAATCTGTTCCTGCACTTGCGCAGCGCAACCTACAGGATGGGAAGTGGTACAAATAAAACCACGTGTTCTTGGTTTAATAATCATTTATTTGCATCCTTTCATATTCAGCTCATGTTTCAGCATTTCGATAAAATGCTCTTACACATACTTTCTTATTGTAAAACAATTACCTCGGAAACGGAAACCGTTTCGTTTGATTTCGCTGGAAGGGTGGCGTGATATCTCTAATTTTGCGATGATGTGAATAGAATGTACTCGCTTGTTAGGATAGAAAGGACAGGGATACCATGCTGAAGGAACGCATTGAACTGCTAAGCAAAAGAAAACAAATCTCCCGTAAAGACCTTGTGGAAGGTCTGGTCACGCAGGCCCACTTTGCCAATATCCTGGCGGATCGTTATCCTCTACCTGAGGACTTGGCAGAAGCCATCGCTGGGCGTCTTGGGGTATCCCCTTCCTATATTCTAAAAGCTGCGGCTCAGGACGAGGAAACAATTGAACGGGCAGAGGTCGTTTTCGAACAAATGTCTGTTCCAGCGTCGGCGATATCCGAAGATACGGTGCATGCACTGGCAGATCGGGATGACACGTTGACCGTTGAGCTGACAACGGCCTTGATGAAGGCGGTTTATTATCAGCAATTAAACGATGCAACAGCTCATGAATATATACATACGTCCTACCTCAATTTTTACCTGGAGAAATACGGTCGTCCAGACGATATTGATTTGCCACGTCCGTTAGTCAAGGCACTTTTATTCTATAAAATACAATATTATCGTTCCAAAATGGCTTTTGTGGATGTATTAACTCATGCAACCAGGCTCAGTGAGCTGGCGCTTCCTGGTAGTGAATTCTGGTTGTCTGTGCAAAATATCAAGATGGAAGCCTACATCCAGGTCAAACAGTATGAAGAGGCAAAACAGGTATTTGAGCTTACGATGCATCATGTCTATGATCAGCGGATGTTTCATCGGTTGTCTGGATTATATGTGGCATATAGTGGTTATTGCTTCGCAATGGGGCTGGTTCAGGAGGCACTTTCGGCATTAACCATGGCGGAGGCAAACCTCGTGTATGCTGGCAACCAGGGAGATCTGGTGACGGCGATTGCCAACAATCGGATTGTCATGCTGACGATGACAGGTGAACTGGATCAGGCACAGGCGGAGATTGAACGATTTGAATCGTTATTGCAGCAGGAAACGGAAGAAACACAGATCGCCATGCAGCCGCTCGTCAGTGTGTATCGATGCGAAGTGGCTCTGGCACGGAAGAACTGGGGCGTGCTCGCGCAGAGTGTAGATCAACTCTTGAAATGTGCCACAACACAGGACCAGCAGATGAGCGCAACCTTCTACCAAAGCCATCTGGCTCTTGCGCATGGAGATCGCGAAGTTTTCATGGAGCGTGCACTTGCGTGTCTGCCTTATTTTGAATCCGCGCAGCATGTCATGCGGCTTGAACCGTTATATGAGGGGATGGCCGTAGTATCCGAGGATCAGCGGAAATACAAAGAAGCGGCGATGTATTATCGGAAGCTTGTCTATCTGTTACGCAAAAAATAGAGCGGAAATCAGCTTGGATTTATCCATAAGAGTATATTCATGCTGGCAATGGACCACGCTTAAGGTTAAATATTATCTTATGCGGGAGGTCATCGCTTCTTGAAATTTGAACTAGGACGTTGCTTACTGAGTGAACGATTGATGGAATCCGGAAAGTCAGCAGAATGGTTGGCAAAAGACTTACTTTTTAAACCGGAACGAGTTTACGACTTTATTGAAAACAAAAGAGTGATGCCACTCAAAATTGCCATATCGATCGCCGATTCCATCGGTTGTGATGTTCGTACCTTGTATGAATTAATACCGAACGACAATGAAATAAAAGGAGATTAATGGAGTAAGTGGCAGGTTGCATTAAGGCTACCACTAGTCCGTCTGGAGGTTCGGGAAAGCTTAAAGTTATGTTTTTGGCATGATTTTGTGCATTGCCGATGGATTTGGCACAAAATATGGCTACCAATCGTGAAATGAAGATCGGATCAGTAGATCTTTTTTTGTGAAATTAGCATCATTCCTTACTAAAGAGGCGATCATTCCGTCATTCAATGACCGGATTTTTCGTTTTTTTTGTATGCCGCCAGAAGGGTATTCAAGGACAAGTCACGGTGTTTATAATTTAACTATAAATACGTGTTCAAAAAGTCTGGTTTTCAGTACCGAGAAGATGGAATGAAGATAGAAATGGAGTAGCGGAGCGTAGGAGACCTACGTGAGCAACGGACATTTCGGCTGAATTTCATATTCGATGCTGATGATGCCGCTAGGCATGATTCGTAATCAAAAGTGGACTTTTTGAACAACTTCTAAAAACAAATAAAACAAATGAGGTGTTTGATATGGGATGGTTCGGTAAAAAGAACAAACAGGAAGATGCGATTGCTAAAGCGGATAAAATGATGAATAAAGGACTCACTGGCATGATGATGAAAGGTTTTGTATCAAAGGAACATCGGGAGGCGATCAACCAAAGTCTGGATTCGGCAAAGCAGGCACAGTTGGCTGCGAGTGGTTCTCTGCCTTTAACGGCAACAGCAACGGTGGTGACAATCACCGATACAGGCAAACTGATCAACTTTGATCCGATTGTTGTGCTTGTATTGGATGTGACCGAAACGAATGGTAACCAGTATCAGCGGACATTGGAGACACTGGTGTCCAAAATGCAGATTCCACGAGTAGGCGATCGGGTGGGATTAGGTCAGAATCCAGCAAATCCGTCCGAGCTGATCTACATGGGGCTATTGTCCAGCTAGAAGGTATTTGGTTATAAGACGTCATAATCTATTTAGATAATGCTTATAACAACGTTGAATAGAGATATTAAGAAAAGGATTAAGAGAGGGTGGATCATATGGTGGGATTTCTGAGATTCATTGGCGTATTAACTGTATTCGGGGTGGGGTTCTCCCCATTTCTGGCACAGCAGCTGTGGAATGATCCGTTTATGATTATGCAGGCATGGTGGTACACTCCGGCGATCTTTGCCGGGTTTGCACTGATCTTTGTTCCTGCGATTTTGAGCAATATTTTTGGCGTAGGTCGAGTAAGGACAGGTTTACCAGCAGTGGGAGTCATTAAGACAATACAACTGACGGGGACGTATATTAATGAACAACCTGAGGTTCGATTGGGTCTGACGGTGTCGCGTAAAGGGCGAGAGAAATACGATACCGAGATGAAAAGCGTCATTCCACTGACCTCCATGGCACAGTTTCAGCCGGGCAGTTTTATTCCGTTAGTTGTCTCCGTAAAGGATGAGCGCAAGGTAGGGCTTGATATGAAGGGGCAATTATCACAGGAGGATATGCAGCAATTGCTGGATGAAAAGATGGTACAGCAAGGGGTATCACCTGAAATGATGGATATTGCAAGAACAGGGGAAAAAGCGATGGCCAAGATCCTTGATGTCACTCCACTTGGGAGTGGAGGCACTAATAAGATCAAGCTTCAGCTCAAACTCAGCATAACGAAAACGAACGGTGAAACCTTCATTGTGACAACGCAAAAAGAAATTTTATCATCTGCGCTGCCCCAGGTGCAGCAAGGTCATATCATTAACGTCATTTATTCAAGACAAGATCCAACAAAATTGGTGTTGGCATTGAATGTACAGGAGCGACAATTAAGTGACTTATTCTCTTCCTGAGGATGTAGACAAAAGGAGGTCCTACAGATCATGTTTATGACGTGTAGGACCTCCTTTTTCATTTGGTATGTATAGAGATACAAGGAACGGACGGTTTTCAAACAATACCAAGGCGCATGCGATAAGAAAAGAGTACTTTTCTGGATTCTCCATCAAATACACGATTAGCCAGCGCTCTGAACTCGTCAGCAGCTGTTAATAGATCATCCGCTCCGAGCTTCAACGCCGTTTGCAGGCCGCCTTGGCTCAGGGCGAGATTGACATATCGATCGGCTGTGAATGTCTCGTGGTGATGAAATACGATTTCCCGAACATATCGGAACAGCCCGGACTGCTGAATCTGCTGCAAATGCCCATCCTTGCTCCATTTGTGTGCCTGACTATCCTGGGGAGCCAGACTGGCTGCTCGTTGATCTGCTTCCTTATTCAGCTGCAGATAGGCTTGTTCTAACTGCCAGTCTAACATTGGCGGCCAGTCACAATCGTAGGCTGCAAATATGCCCCCTGTACGAAGTACACGTGCAAACTCGCGTAGTGTGGGTTGCGGCTCCATCCAGTGAAACGATTGCGAGCAGGTCAGCACATCCACACTGCCATCTGGTAGTCCAAGGTCGTGAGACAAGCCGGACACAAACCGCAGGTTATCCGGCTTCCCGGCAGATTCCCACTTGGATTCAGCTACAGACCTCATGTCATCGCTGGGTTCAAAGCCGATGATACGTTCAGCTTCATTAAGCCAGATCCACGAGGATAAGCCGGTGCCACAACCAATATCTGCGACCATACGCGGTGTGCTGCCAAGATATGTCGTTAGAATATCCACCACTTCAGTGGGAGCAGCTGGTCGGTTCTGATCGTATAACGTACCAAAACCTTTGAAACGTTCCACATTGTTGCGTCTAATGTCTTGCATGAATAAACCTCCTTCGGTCAGATGGATGACGGAGAGTCAGCTGTGATCAAAAGTTGTATAGGCCTATATTATATCATTCATGGTTGGGAAGTTTGTTCATGACGTTCTGCAAATGTTCAACGGCTTTGATATGACGTCTGAGCAATTCCTGTCCAACATGAACAGGCTCAATTACGGTCAGCTCGGAACCAAATGACAGCAGGAAGGAGTAGAGCCATTCCCCTACATTCAGTTCGAGAGAAACACGGAGCCTGCCATCAGGCTCTTTTTTAATGAGGGAGGGTTCGAAAAAATCATACACTCGGTATGCAATATTGCTGGAGAACGAGAGTGTAAGAGGAGTCAGGACAGGAGCTGCTTCTGATTCAGGGTCGTTTGATCCGGCAGTAACAGAGTGATCGTGTTTTCTCGTTAGAAAACTCAATTGGGTGATCCGTTTCATTTTGAATGTCTCGAATTCTTTCCGCTCAGGATCATCATGAATATAGCCTTTGAAGTACCATGTACTGTTTTTGAATATAAGTTTCTGTGGCTCCACGGTCGGAATGCTCTTCTCACCATCCGAATTAACATAATGAAACGTAATCAGTTGATTCGTTAATATAGCCTGCTTCACCTGATTGAACAGTTCTCTCTCCTGCAGAGGGATGCTGCCCCATGGTGAGAAATTGAATTCGATCCAATCCAGCTTGTGATCAAAAAGGGCGGTTAACCGTTGGAGCATATGGGCACTGTTAAGATGGGGGATCGCACTGATGCTGTATAGTCCCATCAAAATTTCATTCTGGTCTTCTTCTGACAACAGGGACTTGTCCATGACATAGTTGTCCATCAGATGGATACCGCCATGCTTGCCGGTCGTTGTATAGACGGGAATGCCCGCAGCACTCAACCGATCGATATCACGATACACCGTGCGTACAGAAATCTCGAACATACGGGCGAGTTCGGGTGCGGTGGCTTTCTTTTTCTCCAATAACAAAAGCAACATTCGAAATAGTCGGTTATTTTCCATGCTCTTATTATACCATGACAATAGGTGTCAGGGTATGGGTGGTACACTGGTGTAAAAGTCTTACCAAGACATTTTGACTCAGTCTTATAATTTGTTCTTCATTTATTGCGAAGTAGTGAAGGGGACGATATCGATTCTGAAGAAACGAAGTGTTCGCATTTATCATGGGATTTTTCCATTTAGAAATGGGAATAAAAGAAATCCGAGGATAACAGCGATCAGAAGAACGATTCGTGACCGGAACGGCTACTCGCATAATATCAAGCACTTTATATCGAAATGAGTTAAATATGAAGGAGGAACTGGTCATGACAATGAAAGAAGGATTTTACTGGGGTGGCGCAACGGCTGCCAATCAATTCGAGGGTGGATGGAACCAGGGTGGCAAAGGGCCAAGCACGTCGGACATGATGACAGGGGGAACTCACACGATTCCACGCCGGATTACGCCTGTATTGGAAGAGGGCACGTATTATCCGAGCCATGAAGCGGTTGATTTTTACGGACATTACAAAGAAGATATTGCCATGATGGCAGAGATGGGCTTCAAAATGTTCCGCATGTCCATCAACTGGTCCCGGATCTATCCGAACGGTTACGATCTGGAGCCAAACGAAGAGGGATTGCAGTTCTACGATAACGTCTTTGCCGAGTTGAAAAAATACAATATTGAGCCGCTCGTAACAATCTCCCATTATGAAACGCCATTTGGTCTGACACAGAAGTATAATGGCTGGGCTTCCCGTGAAGTCATCGACTGTTATATCCGCTATTGTACAACCCTCTTTAATCGATACAAGGATCAGGTCAAATACTGGCTAACGTTCAACGAAATCAACTGTCTGACGATGCCGATGGGTGCTTATATGGCTGCAGGTATTCTGTTTGAAGGTAAAGAGACACTGGTCGACGGAGTGGATGATCCACAGACTCGTTTCCAGGCATTACATCATCAATTCATTGCCAGTGCCAAAGCGGTGAAGCTGGGACATGAAATCAACCCTGATTTTCAGATCGGCTGTATGGTCGCTTTCATGACAACCTATCCAAACACATGTAACCCGGACGACATGTTGCTCGCACAGAAGAAAGACCAAATCTCCAACATGATCTGCGGTGATGTTCAGGTTCGTGGAGCGTATCCTGGATTCGCCAAACGTTTCTTCGCCGAAGAAGGCATCCAGATCGAGATGCAACCAGATGATGAACAGACCCTGCGTGACGGCTGCGTAGACTTCTACTCCTTCAGTTATTACATGTCTTTGGTTGAAAGTGCAGACGAGTCCCTCGAGAGAGCAGAAGGTAATCTGCTTGGCGGTATCAAAAATCCATATCTCGAAGCCTCCGACTGGGGTTGGCAGATTGATCCAAAAGGACTGCGTTACACGCTGAATCATCTGTATGATCGTTATCAGATTCCACTGATGGTGGTTGAGAACGGTCTGGGCGCTGTTGATGTGGTAGAGGAAGATGGCACCATTCAAGATGACTATCGCATTGATTATTTGAAAGGTCACATTGAGCAGATGAAAGAAGCGGTAGCTGACGGCGTAGATCTGATTGCCTACACCATGTGGGGATGTATCGACCTGGTTAGTGCATCCACTGGAGAGATGAAGAAGCGTTATGGCTTCATTCATGTCAATAAAGACAACGACGGTAACGGAGACTTGAGCAGAACACCGAAGAAGAGTTTCCACTGGTACAAAAAAGTTATCGAATCCAATGGTGAAGAGTTATAATTTGGTGTAAAAAAAAACAGATCCGTCTGTTCGCTTAAATGGGACAAGCGGATTCATGTATCTGAACGAGTTCAGGACTACTATAATGAATATAGAAATAC
Organism: Paenibacillus sp. SRL342; assembly: GCF_984798905.1. Classification (NCBI taxonomy): domain Bacteria; kingdom Bacillati; phylum Bacillota; class Bacilli; order Caryophanales; family Paenibacillaceae; genus Paenibacillus; species Paenibacillus sp. SRL342. Next base: position 5,410,113 of record NZ_OZ481790.1, on the reverse strand, counting down.
CCGGCTATCCTTCAGTTAAGGAAAGCCGGGTATTTCTTTGTGTAGTACAACAGCGGGCCGCCTAGGCCAGTCTTCTGCTTTGCAGTTGGGACATGCGTTCCAAATGCCGCCGATAAAACCATATGCATGTGGAGAGCCAGCAACCACTTAAGAAGTATCCGCCGACAATATCACTTGGATAATGTACCCCCAAGTAGATACGACTTATCCCAATGGTCAGTATAAATACGGCGCTGGCAATAATCATCAGTACACGTCCAGTGACGGTGGGTACATGTTTCCAGATTAGAAAGGCCAGTCCACCATACAGGCTAAATGCTGCCATAGAATGCCCACTGGGGAAGCTATAACCGCTCACTTCAATGATTCGGTTAATGGTAGGTCTGGCACGCTGGAATACCAGCTTGAGCAATGCATTTAACAGGGTTGAACCTGCGATCACACAAGCCAGGAAGAGCAGTTCGCGTTTGTGTCGCAGGAAAATGTATAACACAATCATGGCGATGATGGTAATGAAGACCACTGGCATTTCGCTGCCGATCCAGGTGAAAAGGTGCATGAATTGTGTCATACCAGGGGATTCCAACCCCTGAATCCATCCGATTAAGGTATCATCAAATCGATGAATCTGGTTGTCGCTGATGGACAGGGCGATGCTTACAAAAGCGATCATGCATAACGCTGCAACGAGCAACGGGAATGAGACGTTTCTTTTCCAGTTTTGCATCAAATGTTCAGTTCCTCCGCGATGTTTGATTTTGTAGATTGTGTCTGCGAATGCGATCATAGCCATATTGGTATTGTGCTATAATTTTACAATAATTATTGCAGCAATAAAAATATGTAACCTTAACACGGTTGTTTGAGCAGAGAATCTAATAGGGGAGTGGGCGGAATGAAACGACGGTTGGTGATGTGCATGTTGGTCTTACTGTTGGTTACGTCTGGGTTAGCTCTATTTCCCGGAGAGAAAGTGTATGCTTGCAGTTGTGTCGAGAGTAATGTTCAAGAGAGATTGAAGACAAACACAACTGTATTTACAGGAGAAGTGGTGAAGAAGGGACGTTCTCAACAGTCGAAGCATGATGGCATCTTAAGAGAGTATACCTTTGATGTAGATACTGCATGGAAGGGGGTTAATGCCAAAAAGATGAAAATTCTCGCGAGTGACGGTGGTTCTGAGTCCTGTGGCATTCAATTTGAAAAGAATCAATCCTACCTGATCTATGCTTATCAATATGAAGTGGATCATAAGCTTCATACGAATCTGTGCAGTCGCAATGTTCCAATTGAACAAGCCGGAGACGATCTGAAATTGCTGGGTGCGGGCAAGCTTGTAAGTAAAGAAGATTTTGGAGAAACCACCGATGGGAGAAGTGAATATATCCAACTCATATTATATGGTGGAGTCATTTTATTGGCAGCGTTGGCAGTCGTGTGGATATGGAGACGAAAGAAAAGAATCTGAGTGCCCAACGAAAAAAGAAGCCAATCCCCGTAAGAACGTTGAGGTACATCCGCGTTCCATACGGGGATTTTCAGGAGTGGCGTCAAAATTGTATCCAATTGGAGCTGGAACTATCGATCCGATGAAACTATATAAATTAAACTAAACATTTACACAAAACGGAGAGGACAGAAAGAACCAGAAGAAGCGTAGCGTTCGCCTAAAAGCTTTCTGAAAGAAAGCTACATCGGAAGCATACGCTATCCCCGGATTTTCCCTTTATAAAAAGGGATCAAAAAAATCTGGGGATAACAGCGATCAGAAGGTTATTCTGTCATCGGAGTGGCCAGTGTATATTCTTTAGTTCATCTTTTATAGTTTAACTGCAACATGTATTCATAAGCTGTGACACCAAATACCCGTTTGAAATGACGATTCAGATGGGTCAGATCAACAAATCCGCAATCGGCAACAGCAGTATATACGTCCTTCTGCTTTTCGATGGATTGACGGGCACGCTCCACCTTGCAGTTTAAGAAAAACTGGTAGGGGGATATACCTGCATGTGCCTTGAATTCACGGATAAATTGAAACTTGGACATGCCAAATTCGGAACTTAGGTTGTCCAGCTTGAGCACATCTTCGGTGCTGCAAAACATGATTTCCTTGGCTTTTCGAACCAGACTGTCCTGAGGCAACCAGAGCTTGGTGTCCATTTCCTTCTGAGCCAGAAGGTGAACCAGATCGAAGACCCGTTCGCTGCACTCGGCTTCGTCCTGTCTGAGTTGAACGGCGTCGTTCAGCATCAGGATCTTACGGGCAAGCTCGGGATCATAGACGATGGGACTTCCAAAACGCAATTCCTTTTTGCCTATAATCTCCTCTACCAATTCCGGCTTCAAATACAGCATCACATAGTCAATGCCAGCCTTATCATAGGAACTTCCATCATGGGACTGTTCACGGTTGAACAACATGACACCATTTTGGTGAGACGCCTGATATTGTCCGTCCAGGTTGTATTGTTGAATGCCACGCAGGGTTACGCCAACCGCATACTCTTCATGGCAATGTTTTTTGTATGCAAAATCAGTAAAGCTGGCGGATAGTGCCAGCACGTCTTGCGACTTTTTATAGTTAAATCGTTCCATGCAGCACACCTCCCAAGCTTTAGATTAATCCGGATACTATAATGGCTGAGTATAACAAAAAAAGGGCCATGAGAATACTTAGTATTTTCTGGTGGCGATTCAGCAACGTTTTGAAAACCGTGCCAAAAACAACCCAACTGGAATAGGCCAGGAATCCAATGAAGGTAATTAACACCACGAACAGGAACGAAGAAAATGAACTTTGATAAAAGGGCAATACATAACTTGGAATGACAGTGAAAGTAAACAAGACTACCTTTGGATTCACAAATTGCATGATGAAACCGTTCCAAAATCCGGTAACTTGTTTTGGTGCATCCTCCGTGGTACCCATCTTGTAGATCTGGTACGCCAGATACACCATGTACAGGCCGCCGACAATCTGCATCACCTTCAGAATTCCGGGCAACACTCCCGCAAGAAGCTGATTAAGAAAAGCTGAAGCGGTAAGCAGCAGACCAAATGCCAGCGTAGCTCCCCACACATATTGCATCGTTTGACGTGCCCCAACATGTTGTACGGAAGAAAGAATTACGATATTGCTGGGGCCGGGGGTGAATGTAACGACGATGCAGTAGATTAAAAAAGATGCAAGATTCATAGTGATGATGCTCTCCTCAGGTTGTAGTTTAGTTCCATGATCATACGTCTAGAGGGAGAAACCATATAGTACATTATTGCAGCAGGTACACCGTTAGCAACAGGAGCTTCCTTTTAAAAGATAAGGGGGAGTTTTCTTTTTGAATGATTGCGTTTACAATTTAAACGAAGTACAAGGTGATCAGACAACTTGAGGAAGTGAACGGAATGAAAAAAATGTTGCTTGTTTACATTTTGCTAATCTCAGCATTTGCGTTGTATGTGTTGAGATTCGAATACACCAGTCAGGTAAACAGTTCTTGGGAGGACCGGGGGCTGCGCGGTGATATCGGAGAGACGTATATCATGATTACATTCCAGTCCGGGCTGGAGTATTGGAAGAGCCCGCTCAAAGGCTTCGAGGATGCCGCGGATGCGCTTGGCGTGACCGTAGAATATCGCGGGGCTACCCGGTATGATGCGAAGGAGCAGACCATGGTAATCGAGCAGGCTATCGCTCGTAAACCCGCAGGCATTGCTATATCTGCAATCGATCCTCAATCGTTAGTTCCAGCGATTAACAAGGCAATCGACGCAGATATCCCTGTTGTATTATTTGACGCGGATGCACCCGATAGCCAGGCCTATTCTTTTCTTGGGACAGATAATTACAAGTCGGGTGTAATGGCTGCCGATAAAATGGCTGAACTGCTGGGTCGTGAGGGAGAGGTCGCGGTATTAACCTTGCCCGGACAACAAAATCATGAAGAGCGCACGAAGGGCTTCCGCGATACGATCAAGGAGAGATACCCTTCCATGCAGATTGTTGAAGTTGCAGACGGACACGGCGATGCGATGGTATCCAGAGACGAAACACAGAGAATGATGAAGGAACATCCCGAGCTGGCGGGTATTTTTGTGACTGAAGCTACCGGAGGGGCAGGAGCGGGGGAAGCCGTTCAAACTGCCGGGGACAGACATCCGTTGCAGATTATTTCGTTTGATACAAATAAGGCTACATTGGATATGATCAAGAACGGTACGATCTCAGCTACAATTGCACAGGGAACCTGGAATATGGGATATTGGTCACTCCAATATCTGTTCCATCTACATCACCAGTTAACGGTTCCTGCCCCATCTTCATCCGGTGAAAATGCACCGCTTCCCGTGATGGTGGACACAGGCATCTCTGTGGTGACACGCTCGGATGTGGATGATTACTATGCCAAATAACAAGGAGGATTTTAAGAGTCCAGGGCATTGGAGCAGGAGAGCGATTCTCTCAACTTTCAGGAACGGGATTCGGCGTTTACGCTTGCGTAATATGCCCCTTCGCTACCAGCTGATGCTGCTTTTTCTGCTATTCGCCATTGTACCTTCCGTAGGACTTGGGTTGCTTGTGAACTGGACGGTGGAGCGGGTAGTTGAGCGACAGGTTGAAGGGCATACCATGCAACTGATTGGCAAAGTGAATGAAGCTCTGAACAGCAAAATGGAGAATTTGCAAAATATGACCTATCTGATTGCATTTGACCCGGATATTGATGGTTTTATGAACGACAAAATGCCACCGAATGATGATGCAGGCATCGAATCGATGGACATGGACACAATTACCGAAACACAGCAAAATCGGTTATATGGCATCAAACAAACCTTGCAGGGGTTCACAACATTGTATCCTGAAATCGCCGGGATCGTTCTCGTCAATGCAAGTGGTGACTATATTAGCAACGAGATGTATCCCCGAGCGGAACAGAGCCTGATCCAGGAAAATTGGTACCAAAAAGCTTCGGCCAATCCGGGCATCTTCATGGTATTGGGTCAGCCGAAAGACCGTAATCTCACGACACATGTACGGTACAAGGATGATGAGATTGTATCGGTTGCACGCTCCATAACGGATGAAGCGTCAGGACGTGTGCGGGGCGTTATTATGATTGATCTTAAACTAAGGTCCGTCTCTCAGGCTGCCCGTAATGTAACCTTGGGGAAATCCGGTTATGTGATGGTGACGGATGCAGAAGGTCAAAGTGTATACAAGCCGGAGCACCCGCTAATAGAACACATTCCCACAGACTGGTTCCCCTCCGGTGAGAGTGGAACATTTACCGCCGATACAGAAGGTGGAACGTTATTATTCATGTATCAGTCGTCTACCTTTACGGGTTGGAGAACGGTAGGGGTATTTCCCACAAGAGACTCGATATCCGAAGTACGCCAAATCCAGTTTTACGTGGTTAGCTTTGTATTTGTGGTGTGTTTGTTTGGCCTGAGCGCCTCTTTATGGTTCTCCCGTTCCATTGCTCAGCCCATTTTTCGGCTCATGTCCTACATGCGCAGGGCGGAGACCGGCAATCTCAGACCAGGCCGCTGGAGTGATCGCGCTGACGAGATTGGCATGCTTGGCAACAGTTATAACCGAATGCTGGCACAGATTCGAGAACTGATATCACTTAATGAATTGCGGGAGCGGCAGAAGCGTGACGCTGAGATGCGAAGTTTGCAGGAGCATATCAAACCACACTTTTTGTACAATACCCTGGATACGATTCATTGGATGGCACGCAAAGAGGGTGCAGAAGATGTATCCGGCATGGTAGGCGCGTTATCTCGATTATTTCGCATAGGGCTTAGTAAAGGACAGGATTACATTCCGCTGCATTCCGAGATTGAGCATATGACCAGCTATCTGCAAATTCAGCAGACACGATACCGCGATCGTCTTCAGTATACATTGAATATTCCAGAGGATCTGCGGAACCTTTTTGTGTTAAAGCTGCTGCTTCAGCCCCTAATAGAGAATGCAATCTATCATGGAATCAAGGGCAGACGTGGGCCGGGACACATTCGGGTGGAGGCCAGATTGGAACATAACAGACTGCTGCTGACCGTTCAGGATAATGGAGCAGGAATGTCCAACGAACGGCTTGCCGAGATGCAACAGCTGCTCGAAGCTCCTTTGGCCAGTTTGGAAGCGTCTTCGCCTGGGATGACAGGCAAAAGTTATGGAATGTTGAATGTGCAGGCCCGTCTCCGGCTGTCCTTTGGTGACGAGTACGGTATTGTGCTGGAGAGCCAGGAAGGTGAAGGAACGAGTGTGACCATCATTCATCCGTTGATGCGGGAGCTCCCACCAACCAAGCAAATCAATAACGAAGAGAGGCAGGAGAGTGAATGGGAAAATTCATGAAGTCGACCGTGACAACTTCCACTGAAACAGATGAGACACCCGCTTCAGCCACGGTAATGGAGATTACGCAGGATAGCGATGTGGCGAAGAAATACCGCGTGCTCATCGCTGATGATGAACCGATCATTCGTGAGGGGATTCGAGATGCCATTGACTGGGCAACGCTTGGGATGGAGGTTGTTGGTGAAGCGGAAGATGGCGAGGAAGCGCTGGAACGGGCGGCTGACTTGGGTGTGGATATTGTTCTCGTTGATATGAATATGCCATTCCTGAACGGTATCGAACTAATCCGTGCCCTTCAGCAGAAGTGCCCGGGCTGTCGTTACCTGATCATCTCGGGACATGATGAATTTGCATATGCGCAGGAGGCGGTTCGTCTTGGCGTAGAGGATTACATCTTGAAGCCTGTGCAAGCAGAACAATTATATGCTGCACTTGAGCGATTGCATCAGCGACTTACTGAAGAGCACCAGAGGACGGCATATGTACAACAGGCAGCTCATCAGATTGAACGTAATATCCCGTTGCTTCGCCAGCGATTTATGCTGGAGTGGCTGGAGGGGCAGGCTGAAGGAAGGGATCTGACGGAGCAGCTTGTGTTTTTACGGCTGCCCGCCGTCCCACCTGTGCAGATCGGGGTCGTACGCTGGCCTGCCGCTGAAGCTCGTCAGACGATACTGAGAGAGAATGATCGTCAGTTGTTTCTGTTTGCAGTGGAAAATATAATTAGTGAACTGCTGGGGGACGTGCCACATGTCCTGTTTCGGGACGTAAGCGGCTTGATCGGCATGTGTCTGTGGCAGGAAGCTCCTGAAGAAATAGAGTCTCTATTGGAACAACAGATCAGTTCTTGCCTGAATATTGCCATTCATGCTCATGTGGCGACACATGCAGGGACACTGGAAGAAACGCCCGATACGTACCGTCATTGCCGTGAACGGGTTTACGGGGAAGTGCAGTTGTCGCCTCTGGTGCGCAGGGCAAGACAACTTATTCACGAAGAGTATGCCGATCGGGAACTGACGCTGGAATCGCTCGCTTCCCGTCTACAAGTATCTGCTGTATATCTTAGTCGTGTGCTGAAGAAAGAGCTGAATGATTCCTTTGTCACGCTTGTCACGCATGCTCGCATTCGCAAGGCTATACAGCTGTTGGACTCAACAACACTGCCGATCCACACCATAGCTGAGCGTGTAGGTTATGATACCCAGCATTATTTCAGCACTGCGTTTAAGAAAACAATGGGCATTTCACCAGTGCAGTATCGAAAGAACGGGGGGACAGCTTATCATCCTTCCGCGAATTAAATATCGCATTACAGTTGTTCATTCAGACGTGTGATAAATGAGATGGATATGTTCTACTTCGTGTGAAGCGAAGTGGAGCATGTCTTTTTTTGATTCTGGTATGGTTTCTCATGGGTCACACTTGTATTTTAAGCGTTTCCATCAAAAGTTGAATTTTTATAAAAAAGGTTCAAAACGTGCAAAGACCTTGCGGCATCTCGAATGCTACCATTAGTCTCAGACAGGAACAGCAAGCAACAGGATGCACTACATGCATTGTAAGCGTTATCTTATAACTCATTCAGAACCGTATGACGTGAGGAAAGGGGAACTTCATATGAAAAAAGGAGCAATGCTCATCTGGCTTCTGGTGATGACCTTGATGCTCTCGGCCTGCAATCTGGCAGAGAGTGGTCCAGGCAGCAAAGACAAGGGATATGTCGGTATATCGATGCCAACCAAATCATCAGAACGATGGGTGGGAGACGGGGAGAACATGGTCCGTCTGTTTCAGGAGCAGGGGTACAAAACCGATCTTCAGTATGCTGAGGATGTGGTCGAAAATCAGATTTCACAGATTGAAAACATGATCACCAAAGGTGTGGATGTGATGGTCATCGCGTCCGTGGATGGCAACACATTAACGGATGTAATCAAGAAAGCGCATGACGAAGGGATACAAGTGATCTCGTATGATCGGCTCATTCGCAATACGCCATACTTAACCTATTACGCCACGTTCGACAATTTTAAGGTGGGTGTGCTTCAAGCCTCCTACATTGAACAAAAGCTTGGACTCAAGGATGGAAAAGGACCGTATAACATTGAGCTGTTTGGTGGCTCTCCTGATGATAATAACGCCTATTTCTTCTTCGACGGTGCGATGTCTGTGCTGAAGCCGTACATCGATTCCGGCAAACTGGTGGTACGCAGCAAGCAGATGACGATGGCCCAGATTGCGACCTTGCGCTGGGACGGGGCACTGGCCCAGTCACGGATGGATAACCTGCTGAGTGCGTATTACTCGGGTGATAATCTGGATGCAGTATTATCTCCTTATGATGGAATCAGTATTGGTATCATTTCATCCTTGAAAGGGATTGGTTACGGTACTTCGAACAAGCCGCTACCCGTTATTACAGGACAGGATGCAGAACTTGCCTCAATCAAGTCCATTGTGGCCGGGGAACAGACGCAGACGGTGTTCAAGGATACACGGAAGCTAGCGGAGAAGACGGTAGAGATGGCCAATAGTATTTTGCAAGGAAAACAGGCGGAAGTTAATGATACAACATCATATAACAACGGAATTGAGGTTGTTCCGGCGTATCTCTTGGATCCGATCTCAGTGGACCGTACAAATGTGGAGCAGGATATCGTTGGTACACAGTATTACACGAAGGAAGAAATCGGACTGAAATAATAAATGAAAGGAGCACATCCCATGGCCGGAATCATTCTGGAAATGAAAAACATCACCAAAACCTTTCCTGGCGTCAAAGCGCTGGAAAATGTCAATCTGAAAGTCCGTGAAGGCGAAATTCATTCCATATGTGGTGAAAATGGCGCAGGTAAATCTACGTTGATGAAGGTGTTGAGTGGTGTATATCCACATGGCACGTATGAAGGTGGCATTTTATTTCAGGGCAAAAATTGTGAGTTCAAGGATATTAAGCAGAGCGAGGATCTGGGAATCGTCATTATCCATCAGGAGTTGGCCCTGATTCCCTACCTTTCAATCGCGGAAAATATATATCTGGGCAATGAGCGTGCCAGCAGAGGAATTGTCAACTGGAAGGAAACTTTTGTAGGTACACGGGAACTGCTCTCGAAGGTGGGACTGAGCGAAAATCCAAACACGCTGGTATCCAGCATCGGGGTAGGCAAGCAGCAACTGGTCGAAATTGCGAAAGCGCTCTCCAAAAAGGTGCGGCTGCTTATTCTGGATGAGCCAACCGCTGCGTTGAACGAGGACGACAGTGAAAACCTGCTGCAATTGATGCTGGAATTCAAGAAACAGGGCATCGCCTGTATCCTGATCTCACACAAGCTGAATGAGGTATCCAAGGTATCCGATTCCGTGACCATTTTACGGGATGGCAAGACGATTGAGACGTTGGATATGAAGAAGGAAAAAGTGACGGAGGACCGGATTATTAGCGGAATGGTAGGACGTGATCTCACCAGCCGTTATCCGGAGCGTCATGCCACCATAGGTGAAGTTATCCTTGAGGTAAAGGACTGGACGGTATATCACGAACATCATGCCGAGCGGAAAGTACTGGATCAGATCCATATGAATATCAGACGTGGTGAGATTGTAGGTATTGCCGGGCTGATGGGCGCTGGGCGTACCGAGCTTGCCATGAGTATCTTTGGCAAATCCTATGGCCGGAATATTTCGGGTCAACTCATTAAGAATGGTAAACCGATCCACAACAATACTGTCACAGAGGCTATTCAGAACGGTTTTGCTTATGTGACAGAAGACCGCAAGGAATACGGACTCATTCTGATGGATGACATCAAGCGCAATATTTCCTTGACGGGTCTGAGCAAGCTGACGCGAAACGCAGTAGTGAACGAGCGTGAAGAAGTACTGGTAGCAGAAAAGATGAAGAAAAGCATGAACATCAAAGCACCAAGTATTTTGCAGAAGACCGGTAATCTGAGTGGAGGCAACCAGCAAAAAGTGGTGCTCAGCAAATGGATTTTTGCCGGACCAGATATTCTTATCCTGGATGAACCTACCCGCGGTATTGATGTGGGAGCAAAATTCGAAATCTATACGATCATTCATCGGCTTGCTGCTGAAGGCAAGGGTGTACTGGTAATCTCATCCGAGCTTCCGGAGGTTCTTGGCCTGTGTGACCGGATCTATGTGATGAATGCCGGACGAATCACCGGTGAAGTCAGCCGGGAGCAAGCATCGCAGGAAACGTTGATGAGATATATGACCAAGTCTGGAGGCGGCAAGCATGGAAATGATAACAAAACTGTTCAAAAATAATATCCGTCAATACGGCATGATTATTGCCTTGGTTGTGATTATGCTTTTGTTCGAGGTACTTACAGGCGGGCTGTTGCTCAAGCCGATTAATATTACAAATTTGATTTTGCAGAACAGTTACATTTTGGTGCTGGCGATCGGAATGGTGCTGGTCATCATTACCGGGCATATTGACCTGTCTGTTGGTTCCATTGCAGCCTTTGTTGGTGCCGTTGCTGCGATTATGATGGTTGATTGGCAGCTTCCGGCTTGGCTTGCAGTCATCGCTTCCTTGCTGGTTGGAGCTTTGATCGGTGCATGGCAAGGCTTCTGGATCGCCTATGTGCGGATTCCGGCATTTATCGTGACGCTGGCAGGGATGTTACTGTTCCGCGGCTTGACGATGATCGTGCTGGAGGGGCAATCGATCTCTCCTTTCCCGGGTGGTTTCCAGAAAATAAGCTCTGGCTTCCTGGCGGACATTCAATTCTCAGGTTTTGGTCTGGTATCTATCATTGTGGGTCTTGTGCTCACCGTTTGGTACATTGTCAATGAACTGCGGGAACGCCGTTCCCAGCGAAAATATGGATTTGAAGTCGTGTCACAGGGACTGTTTTTGCTCAAGTTGATTGTGGTGGCTGTTGTGACAAATCTGTTTACGTTTGTACTCGCAAGTTATGCAGGTATTCCGAATATCCTGGTCCTGCTGTTTGTCCTGATCGTTGTGTACTCCTTCGTTATGAATCGTACTGTCATGGGACGGCATGTGTATGCGCTTGGAGGTAATGAGAAGGCCGCAGGTCTGTCTGGGGTCAAAACAAAAAAGGTAACCTTCTGGGTTTTCGTAAACATGGGTACACTTGCCGCGGTATCCGGGTTGATCTTCGCCGCACGTCTGAATGCAGCTACGCCAAGAGCGGGTACCAACTTCGAGCTGGATGCCATTGCGGCCTGCTTCATCGGTGGTGCTTCCGCTTCAGGGGGCATAGGTACGGTATTTGGTGCCATCATCGGTGGTTTGGTTATGGGTGTGCTGAATAACGGGATGTCCCTGATTGGTCTCGGTATTGACTGGCAGCAGGGAATTAAGGGATTGGTACTACTGCTCGCTGTAGCGTTTGATATCTATAATAAAAATAAAAGATCAGCGTAACACTGGATAAAATGAAAAAACAGACCTTGATCTCAGGATCAGGTCTGTTTTGCTGTATGCCCAACTTATTTACATCAAGGCATCGAGGAAACGTGTGGCGATGCCAAAATAGATAAACAGGGACAAGATATCATTCAATGTGGTGATTAACGGGCCAGAGGCAACAGCCGGGTCGACTTTGAAACGACTAAGCAGAAGCGGGATGCATGTACCGGTCAGTGTACCAATGACAAGAGTGAGGAACAGAGATACCCCTATAATGGCGCCCAGCAGCCAGTCCCCTTGCCAGAAATAAGCGATGACAGTAATCAGCAATCCACATACCAAGCCAATCATTATGCCTACCTTGATCTCCCGACCAATCAGTGCGAGTACGGTGGCTTTGTCGAGTTTGCGTCCGATCAGTCCGCGTACCACAACAGCCAGAGACTGCGTTCCTGTGTTACCTGTCATACCTGCAATCATCGGCATGAAAAATGCCAGTGCTACAACCTGATTCAATGTATCCTCGAAAAAATCCACGATACTTCCCGAGATTAATCCAATCAAGAGAAGCAATATGAGCCAGGGAAGCCTGCGTGTGACGGCCACAAGTGGTTTGGTATCAAAGTCGATATCCTTGCTGCCGCCCCCCATCTTGGCCAAATCTTCACTGGCTTCATCCATAATAATATCGATGACATCATCCATCTGAATGATACCGCATAACCTGTGATTTTCATCCACCACCGGAAGTGCAATAAACTCATAACGCTGTAGAAGCTGTGCTGCTTCTTCCTGGTCCATATCTACCGTTGCATGGATCACCCGCCGGGTCATCAGTTCTTCAACCTGGGTCTTATCGTCAGCCAAGGCAAGAGATCGATAACTCACAACACCGACCAGTTTGCCTTCATCATCGGTCACATAGAGGTAACTGGAGGGGGAGATATGCATGGTGCCTTGCGATTGCCGTAGGGCTTCCTTTGCTGTCTCGTGGGAGAGCAGGGTCCGGTACCGATCTGTCATGATGCGTCCTGCCGTCTCCGGCGGGTAATTAAGCACGGATCGGATAATGGCAGAGTGATCCAGATTCATGTTGGACAGCAATTCTTCTCTGCGTTTGGCGGGTAAATCGTGCATGAACCGAATCAGATCACTTTTGTCCATCTGCTGCATGACTTCAAGTGTTCGTTCCGGCCCAAGTCGTTCAAACAGTTGAATCTGTTCGTGCAGCTTCAAGGTCTCGGCGAGATCCGCCAGAGCATCGGGTTTGAACAGGAGCAGAAACCGATTGGTTTCTTCTTCAGGGAACTTTTTATATACAAGTGAGAGGTCGTAGGGATGCAGTTCTTTCACCAATTTATAGAAATCGGGAAGGTTCTGGGATTGTACATGTTGCACGAGTTGTTCGGTGATCTCCTCCACGGAGAAATCTTTCTTGGTATGAGGTCCGTTCATATCGACACTCCTTTCTATTCGGTCAGCTTCATATTTTTAAACGAAATAGGTTGGCGGTTAAACAAATGGAGAAAAAGAGAATACCCAAAATGATATTGTAATCTTGCTCAAACATTCGATATGGGCTTACAAACATTCGCTGCAAGGATATACTTGTTGTACAGCAACAGACGAGGAGGACATGCGCTAGTGGAAGTAGATATCAGAACACAATTGCTCAGCATGGTTGAGCCGGAGTATCAGAAATTCTCGGCTGCACTTATTCCCAACATCACGAATGTACTTGGTGTAAGGTTGCCAGCCTTACGAAAAATTGCCAAGCAGCTTGCCGCCGGGGACTGGCGCACGTATCTGGAAACGGCAGAGGATGAATATTTTGAAGAAGTGATGTTGCAAGCAATGGTCATTGGACATGTACAGGCTGATCTGGACGAACTGTTAAAGGCTATTGAAACATTTGTACCGAAGATTGACAACTGGTCGGTGTGTGACAGCTTCTGTGCGGGACTGAAATATACGAAGGTCCATTCGGAGCCCATGTGGGCGTTCTTGCAGCCGTATCTAAGATCAGATCAGGAATATGAAATCCGGTTTGGTGTGGTAATGCTGTTGAATTTTTATCTGAATGAGCGATATATCGATCAGGTTCTATCCGCATTGGATCAGATTAGACACGAGGCGTATTATGTGAAAATGGCAGTTGCTTGGGCCATCTCAATGGCTTATGTGAAACAACCTGAGGTGACTATGCGTTATCTAAAGGATAATACCTTGGACGATTTTACGTATAATAAGGCACTTCAGAAAATCACGGAATCTTATCGCGTTGATCCGGAGAGCAAGCAGATCATCCGCAGTATGAAACGTAAGGTGAAGAGGCAGGTTACCTCTTAGTCCTAACTTGAAGCATTCCACCGGGGAGAGGGCGATAAACGAATGAGAAATAAGTTGATGTACACCACGATGCAGTTGGACGGTCGTCCATGGGTGCTGCTCGCTACGGAACAGGGATTGTGCCGAGTGGTTATGCCCAACGAAACATTGGAAGATTGGAACGGCTGGATACAAAAAGTTGCACCTGGCGTGGAACTGGAAGAGAACGAGGATGCTCTGAAACAAACAGGTATGATGAACTGGTTGCAGTCCTATTTTGCAGGAGAGCCCATGACTTATACAGAAGCGATCCCACTGGACTTGATCGGAACGAACTTCCAGCAGGAGGTATGGAGAGAGTTAGGGCGTGTGCCTTACGGTGAAATTCGGACCTATGGTGACATTGCCGCTGCGATTGGAAGACCTTCGGCTGTGCGAGCGGTTGGTGCTGCAAATGGAGCCAATCCAATTCCGGTTCTGCTACCGTGCCACCGCATTATTGGGGCTAATCGCAAGCTGACCGGGTTCCGGGGAGGCCTGGAGATGAAGCGCAGACTGCTGGATATCGAACAGATTGAAGGCGTGACCGATGGAGGGCATGCGAGGTTTCATTTCTAATAGACTCGCGTAATCAAGAAGATTAAGGCGATTATAGAGGGCAGGCACATATTGTGCCTGTTTTTTGCATGTATGTAAGGTAGCGTAATGCAAACGTTCCGCATATAGAACACCAACCTTTTACGTATTTTTGCCCGGTGAAACCGTATGGTACCATGGATCATAGATCAATTGGTATCCGGGGGACGTAATGCCGGGTAAGGAAAGAGGGACGACATGATGAAGCAGGCTTATTGGTTAACAAACGTGACTGTGGAGCGGAGTTATATTCGGGAAGGGCAACAGGTGACGGGGACACGGACAAGCCTCGCTCATCTGCGGATTGAAGATGGAGTGATTGCGGATATTGTGGAAGGAAACAACCCGCTGTCTAGCGATCTACCACAAGTAGATGCCAAGGGACTTCTGCTGTTACCTTCGTTCGAGGAGGCACATATTCATCTGGATAAAACCTACTACGATGGGCCGTGGACAGCCGTTAAACGTATCTCCAGTATTTTCGAACGTATTGAAGAAGAGAAGGTTCTGTTGCCCAAGCTGCTACCAGATGCCCAGCGTCAAGCGGAGAGTATTCTGACCTTGATCCAGGGGTACGGCTCCACTCATGTACGTAGTCATTGCAATATTGAACCTGTCAGTGGCTTGAAAAGACTGGAAGCGACGCGGCAGGCTCTGGAATCATTCTCGGGCAAAATCTCTTCCGAGATCGTGGCTTTCCCGCAGCATGGACTTCTTCGCTCCCATTCAGTGGAGCTTATGGGCCAAGCGATGAAGGAAGGGGCAACACATGTGGGCGGACTTGATCCCCATACGGTGGACGAACAGATTGAGAAATCACTGAACGCCATGGTTGAACTGGCTGTTCAGCACCAGGCGGGCATCGATATTCATCTGCATGATGGCGGGCAGGCCGGCAAACAAACGCTGCTGGAACTCGCGAATCTGACCGAAGCCGCAGGGCTTCAGGGTAAAGTTACGGTAAGTCATGCGTTCTGGTTCGGCGGCGCAGACCAGCAGGAGGCAGAAGATATGGCGCAGCGAATGGCCTCGCTTGGGATGAGCATTGCTTCCACGGTGCCCATTGGCAGAACGATGATGCCTCTTCCCATGCTCCGCCGTATGGGTGTGAACGTGAAGCTGGCCACAGACAGCTTGACGGATCATTGGTCTCCTTTTGGCAATGGGGATATGCTTGAGAAAGCGGGACGATTCGCAGAACTGTACGGATATAGTGACGAACTGTCCTTGTCTCAATCTTTGGCATGGGTAACAGGCGGTATTACACCACTGGATTCACAAGGGGAGCAAGTCTGGCCGAAGGTAGGCGACACCGCGAGTTTTGTATTGGTGCATGCGAGTTGTTCGGCGCAAGCCGTTGCGCGGCGATCTGCGCGGCAAGCTGTATGGTACATGGGGCAATTGGTGAGCAGATCGACATCGGATTGAGGAAAATAGAGCGGCTGGAGCCACGGGAAACCGTGGTTTTTTGGCATGGGAGAAAAAGAGGAAGGAACTGTTCGCATATACCACATTTTGGGTTATGATGGACGTAGTTAATGAAGGGGGCAATTCCAATGAAGATTGAATATGCAACGGAAGCCGACTATGACTATATCATTGAAAGAGATCGGCATATGCATCAGCCACTTGTGAAAACGAAGATTAGTGAGAAAGAAATATTTATCCTATGGGACGAGGACGAGGGATCAAGAGTTGGATGGATGAGGTACGGTTACTTTTGGGACAACCTTCCCTTCATGAATATGATCTGGCTTGATGAACCCTATCGAAACGGCGGATATGGCAAAAAAGTGGTGCATTACTGGGAAAATTTAATGAAGCAACAAGGCTTCGATACGGTGATGACTTCAACGCAATCAGACGAACATGCCCAACATTTCTATCGAAAGCTGGGGTATGTTGATGCTGGGGCTCTGTTGCTCGATACACAACCTTTGGAAATTATATTGATCAAGAAAATTTAATAAGTAAGCTGCAAGGAGAGAGGATTGTGGGTATGGAGCAAGTGTCGTTACAACCTATAACCAAAGAAAATGAACTTGAGTGCATCCAACTTAAAACACGGGAAGATCAGCTGGATTTGGTAGCTAGCAATGCGGATTCATTGATTCATGCAACGAAGGAAATTACGTCCAAACCATACGGTATTTTGGCAGAGGATCAGATGGTCGGTTTTATTTTATTTGATAACGAGATCTACAATGACGGGTATTACTGGATTCTGCGCTTCATGATTGATGAGAAGTACCAGGGGAAGGGTTACGGCAAACTTGCCATTCAAGAAGTGGTTCGTATGTTGCAAGAGAGGAGTGACTGCCAGCAAATCAGGGTATCCCATGTTCCCCATAACATTGCGGCAAATGCGCTGTACAAACGTTGCGGATTTCAGGACACGGGTGAATTCGAGGACAACGGTGATATCATTTTAAGTTATCAAGTGAGGTAACAGGGAGGGGAAGCTTGATGATAAGAGAGGCAGAAGCTAGGGATGTAGCGGTTATTGAAAGGCTGTATAAAGAATTATTGCCGAACAACTTAAACACGAAGGTACTGGCAGAACGGATTGAAGAGGTTCGGAATAATCCAAACAGTTTTTTGTTTGTGTATGAAATGGGTGATCAGGTGATCGGCACGGCTCATTTACATATTTGTCTGGATGCTTTGGTGGAAAATAGACCATTCGGCGTAGTTGAGCGGGTTATCATTACGGAACATGTGCAGAGCAAGGGATATGGGTCTGAATTGATGAAACATATAGAGCATGTATGTGTGCAGAAAAATTGTGTGAAGGTGTTTCTAACGAGCGGATCATCCAGACATGAAGCACATCACTTTTATACGAAATTGGGGTACAACGGAGAATCCAGCAAGGCATTTAAAAAGTATTTATAACTTATAACATTCATCAAGGAGAAGGAAGTAGAAGCAAAGAAATGAAAGATAACAAACATCCGGTTCAAGATCTCCGACTCATCGTTACCTTGCTCGTGGCTACTTTATGTTGTCTAGGTGTTGTGATGTATTTACGTGCCCAATCAGATACGAATATGTATCGATTTTTAAGTTGGGACATGTTCCTGGCATGGGTACCATTCATCATCTCATCCTGCATTAGATACATATTTAATAAGAAATTAACCACAACGAGCATGATATGTATGGGGCTGATGTGTGGAGTATGGCTCTTTTTTCTGCCCAATGCGGCCTACCTTTTTACGGAGATTCTGCATTCATTCAGATATTTTGATGCTCAAGGGGAAGTTAGATTTTGGGTTAATATTGATTTTTGGTATGGACTCACCCTGACGTTTGCCGTAGCGATCATCGGATTGCTGCTCTCGACTTGTTCGATCATTCAAATCCACGAAATGTTAAACAAATTAGTAAATAAGTACATCAGCATGATGGTTGTCGGTGTTATTTTCCTATTGAGCAGTATAGGGGTTTACATTGGTAGATTTAATCGGTGGAATTCGTGGGATGTATTATCCCGGCCTGGGAAGATTTTCGTGGATCTTGTGAATGATTTTAATGCAACGAACAGCATGATGGTTGAGTTTGTTGCCATTGTATTTACGGTTCAACTTTTTGGATACGTTATTATATCCTTGCTAACCGCAAGGTCGGGCAACTAATTATTCCATTTAAAAGGGTAAAGGAACAGCCATTGCCTATTTAATTATAAAAATGACACCAAGGAGGCAATATCACACGATGGGTAATCTCAATTTTATCGATAAACTTCCTCACATTAGTGAATGCAAACAGATTCTAAAGGCAGCAGCTATGTTGGATGCCATTTTGATGCCGGAATGGGAGTACAGGTATTACTCGTATAATTCCCAGTGGGACACGAATGAGCAAATGGCATCCATGAGAGATGGGCAAGGAGATCATTATTTTGCAATATTCAGTCCGAATGGGCTGATAATTAAAGGCTTTGATAAAGAGTATACACTTCAGCATAAGGTTGATAGGAGCGAGGTGGTAAAAAGCGTTCCAGAAGCATTTAATACTTTTGTGGTAGAGCCGGCATTTGTAATGGATCAGACGACGTTCTGTATCTGGAGTGTGGCGGATCAGGAAGGGTGGTCTGCGGGCACAGAGCTTGGGGATCATGAATACGAACTGTTAGAGATTTTGGTAGGCGGCGCGAAATATTATCATGCTTGGGCACAGGATTACTACGAGATAGCGTTGGATATCAAACTGGTTGAACAGGTATTTGATATGAAGCCGATCGATGAGGTCTTACTACAGCAATTAAATGATGAACTGAAATTAAGTGATATCGAAGGTGAAATTGCAGAAATTGGATACCCGGATAAGGATATGAAGGTATGAAGGCAATAACCCAGGAAATCACGGAAGAATTGTTGGCTGTGATGGATATGTACCAAAGAATCGCGCGGCAATTGATCGACCAACTGATATTGGAAACCGATCAGCCTGATCGGGCGGAAATTCTCGCAGGTGCGTACCATCTGCTGACCAATGCGGATGTAATCCACGGAGAAGAAGAATTAACGGGAAATTGGTATTTTGATGTTCACGGCGAGCACTGTATGTTCAAGAATACAGAAACAGGGCAGACATTAGAGGTTTTCCTTGGTAGTCTTTTGTATTTCGAGAATCCGTTTAAGGACATGTTGGATTTCTTCGAACGTATGGAGGCACAGCATGTGTTAATTCATGTTCACGGGGTGGGGTATAGAAAAATGATTTGATTGCTTGCCATTTAATTAAAACTGAGGAGGAATTACATATGGGGTTAACTGAGTGGTCTACAGATATTCTTCAATATGATCTGTCGGATGAATATTCGATTCGCAAAGCAGATTTTGCCGAATGGGGATTATATTGCACGGTTTATTATGATATGCGTTATGTCGGATTTTTCAGGGAAGAAGAGTTCAGTTCTTCCAAGATCAGTGCGTACTGGATTTACAAAGGGGAAAGCAAAATAGGTGGCGTGAGAATGGAGCCTAACCGGATGTATCATTTGTTTTTTATCCCGCCATTCCAGCAGTGCTTTGAGGTATTGAAGCTTCTGAAGCATAAATTATTACAGTGGTCGGATCGCACGAAACGCATTCTGACCTTTGAGATTCTTCCAGACCAAGTGGATCTATACGCAAGAGCAGGATTCTGGCCAGTGGAGTTCAGATGTCGCTGGATGCAGCGGCCTACAGATCATTTTGAGATCGAGTGGGACAGCAGGGTAACTGTAAAGAGTCTGGAAATTATCGAAGATGAAGCGGGTACCCGAAAGTATGTGAATGAGGCTGAAATTGCTCAATGTGACCTGGAGAGTTTTGCGGGAAGTCTTGAAGCTACACGAAGAAAACATACCACTCTTGCAGATTTCATACCAAGCGATGACCCTAATTATACGAATGAAATTCTGACCCAAGCGTCCACACTTGTATACGACAAGGAAACGGGACAGCTTATTGCAAATTGTCGCTTGTGCTTGCAAGATAATCAGGCTGCTGTATACAGCATAGGGGTTCGGCCGGCCTATAGAGGAAGAGGGCTTGCTACACTGATGTTACAGAGAGCATTAAATGGACTTAAGGGTGAGTATCCCGTTCTGCGATTGTATGTGATGCAGGGAAATGATGCCGAGTCCGTATATCTGAATATGGGATTTATTCCGGGCGTACAGGAGATTCAGACAATGTATATTCCAGAGGAGGAATCACAATGAAGGTTGCCATCTTAACCGATATTCATGGGAATGTTCCTGCGCTTCAAGCGGTATTGGCTGATATCGATTCCAGAGTGGATGTTGAGCATACATTTTGTTTGGGGGATATGATCGGTATTGGCCCGTACTCCAATGAAGTGATCGAGATGTTATATAGCCGTAAAAATATGCTAGCGATTTCAGGGAATCACGAAGAGGCCGTATTAAGTTTGCTTCAAAATAAGGGTCCATTAGAAGGGCACAAAGGCATGGCCGAGCATCACGAATGGATTGGTCAGCATTTGAGTGCAGAATCGATCAAGAGAATACAAGATCTACCAAAATTCGTTGAAATAGAGGTCGAAGGACGTCAGTTCCTTTTGACTCATTATCATATGAACAACGACAAGCTGGATGTCATCGATAAAGAATCATCCGGAACCAAATTGGATGCAAGGTATCAGGATACGAACTATGATTTGGTTTGTTTTGGTCATCATCACATTCTTCATTATTATAAGACAGATCAACGAATCTATCTGAATCCGGGAGCTTTAGGCTGTAACGATCTTGCCATTGCCAGATATGGGATCGTGGATCTCCAAGAGGGTAAAGTGGACGTGAAATTCATTGGCGTTCCATATGACAACAGGGAGTATCTGAAATCGTATGAACGGTTGAACGTTCCGGATCGGGCTTTTATTTTGAAGGCATTCCATGGAATTCAGTTGGAGAGAGAGTATAGTGAACGTTCGTAGCAATGTGCTGCTACTTTGGAAAGGAGAGATGTACTTGGGAATGATCATTATGTTGGTGGTGTATCTGTTCCTCGGTATTTATGTTGTGAAAGTTGGAATAGATAACTCAAAAAATAGCCAGCACACCAAAGAAATATTATCAGAGTTAAGGGAGATTAAGGACCTGTTAAAAGAACGAGGGTAAAGAGGAGGGATGTACTTGTGTCTCGAGCACCATTTCAAATATTAGTTTTTCCTTATACCAGGTTGAAAGATTCAAATGACTATGCATACGCTATCTTTCGAAGATCAAGAGAAGGTTACTGGCAGGGCATAGCTGGGGGAGGGGAAGATGAAGAAAAACCATTAGAAGCAGCTATGAGAGAAGCATTTGAAGAGGCGGGTATCCCTTTAAATAGTAAATACAGGAGTCTTAATTCAAGATCGACTCACTCCGTGGTAGATGTGGTTGGTTATTTTATGTGGGGACCTGATACATTTGTTATTCCTGAGTATTGCTTTGGAGTAGAACTGGATGAAATGGATCTGTCTTTATCCAATGAGCACTCAGAATATAAATGGGTGGCTTATGAAGAAGCTCGTGAAATACTTAAATGGGATAGTAATAGAGTAGCAATCTGGGAATTAAATCAAAGACTGAACAGAGAGTCAGCGAAATAGACATGTATTCAAGCGAGGAGGGATGCTATGATTTACGATTTACAAGGTGAAGCAAATATGGAACCTATTGTTGGAATGTTATTTTCGGCAGTAAGAGAGAATAGTGAGCGACTTAAATCGATTACTGAGGGGATGTCGCAAGAAGAGGTAGATTACAAAGGGGAACAGAACCAGTTTAATAGTACAGCTCAATTAATACGACATATTACGTTTGTTGATATGAATTGGGTTTATAGAATAAAGGGAGTTGCCCTTCCGCAGCCATTAATAGAGGAATATGGTCCCATGATTGATGAAAATAATAGACTTCCGCTGGTTCAAGGTGTGTCACGTGACATACTTATCTCTCAATATGAGGGTATATTAACCCTTCTGAAAAAAACCTGCACACAAGTAGCAGATGCTGACCTAAATCGAGTAGTTACTTTTGGACATCAGAACGAAAAGCAAGCTACGGTACGTTGGGGATTATGGCATATGGCTGACCATAACCGTTATCATCAAGCTCATATGAATCAGCTAAGAAAGTGGTTCCAGACACAAAATGATTGCTAACACATAGACAGGTTATTTTTCTAATGCCAGATCTGATGATATCACCACCTCCCCTCAGTGGTTACTTCAGATCTGAAGTACACGAATAACAATATCCTGATCATGGTTACCAAAACCGGCACCATAGATCGTTAATCCTCCTACGTTGGGGCTTTCCTCGTCAACTGTGAAGCGAAGCGTCCAGAACGGTTCGCTAAGCTTAATATCCGCGAGAGTAACGTCTGACATCCGCTCACCATCCATATACGTACCGGAGGCATCAATGCGGATGGTCTTCAATAATCCATACTGATTCACATTGCGATGCCACCATTCCGGCGTATATTTGCCGCGTGCTGCTCTGCCAAAGTCGGCAGGGCTTGTCCACGTTCCAAGTGAAATGCCATTGAAGGTGAAACGAATATCCGAAGGCCAATGATCTCGCAATCCCGGAGCTTCAGACGCCAGTTCCATCGAAATTTCAATAGCATCAGTTGTCTGATCCGGTAGTACAAAGTTAGGTGTTTTATATTCAACATAGCCCTTCCCAAACCACAAGATAGCGGCGTGAACACGTTCAGGATCAAGGAAGTAACGTGGATCGTCCCATACGCCGATTTCTTTCTCAAGTGTTCCTAGCCCACAGGTAGGGTGAATATCAAAAGCAGTGTAGTGTCCCACGGCTATCGTCTGTTCTCTGGTTCGTGAAGTTTGGCTTGGGGATGGCAGCTCGATCTCAATCTGATTTTGCTTGAGGTAACATAATTTGTGCGTCCCTCCGTTTATCCGAACTCGTCTGCTCCCAATTAGACCCGCATCCTCCAGTTTGCGAATATGCATCGTGACAATGGAGGGGCTAAGCTCTAGGGCTGCCGCAATATCCTTCACATTCATTTCGCGATCTGCAATCATATCCATGATTCTCCATCTGACTTCGCTTGCCAGCGCCTCATATAAAGGAAGGAACTGGGGCTCCCCATTTGCTTTGATCATCTGTACAACTCCCTACCCTCTAAAATCACATATATATTAATTTAATGAAATTAACTCCAAGATGCAATCCAGATTCATTGCAAGTTAATGCCCGATGGTGTTTAATTTTTGTAGTTGTTACCAAGTTGAATTCTTATATATGTGAATTTTATAATAAGAGATGGAGTGGAGTAATGAAATACAATAACCCTGTTGTGAAAGGTTTTTATCCAGACCCTAGTGTGATTAAGGTGTACGATACCTACTATATGGTGTGTAGTTCTTTTCAATATTTTCCGGGCGTACCGCTCTTTGAAAGCAAGGATTTGCTGAATTGGAAGCAGATTGGTCACTGCCTGACTCGTAAAAGCCAGATTCAGCTCGAGACGGTGAATAGCTCCGGGGGTGTATTTGCCCCAACCATCAGGCACAATAACGGGCGTTTTTATATGGTCACAACGAATGATACGACGCATCAGAATTTCTATGTCTGGACGGACGATATCTACGGAGAATGGTCTGAGCCTATTTATGTGGATCAAGGCGGGATTGATCCCGATTTGTATTTTGAAGATGGAAAAACCTTGTTTATGAGTAACGGGGTGGATGATGAAGGCATTGGCGGAATTGTTCAGTGTGAGCTTGAAATTGAAACTGGCCGCAAACTGACCCCGAGTCGTTCGATATGGAACGGAACAGGTGGACGATATCTGGAAAGTCCGCATCTCTATAAAATGAACGGTTACTACTACCTGCTTGCAGCCGAAGGCGGCACCGAGTATGGTCACATGGTAACGTATGCCCGGGGAACTTCGTCTTCAGGACCGTTCGAGGCCTATGCGAAAAATCCAGTTCTAACCAACCGTAATCTGGGCGGATATGAGCTCCAGGGAGTAGGGCATGGTGATGTGGTTCAGGATGATCGGGGGAACTGGTGGCTCTTTCACCTGGGATTCCGACAGATTGGCAGATGGGCTACGTACCATCATCTGGGCCGAGAAGTATTTCTGACTCCAATTACGTTTGGTGAAGACGGATGGTTTACAGCCGGGCATGAAGGCACAACACTGACGAGTTTTGAGACCAATCGTATCCCGGATACGGTGATCCAGCAGGATAAGAAGAATTATACGTTTGAAAATACAGACTGGAACCTCGACTGGTGTTATCTTCGTCATCCAAATACAGAGCATTACCAGCTCGAATCAGACAAGCTTACGCTAACAGGAACCGATGTAACGCTGGACGTTCCGGCATCCCCGACGTTCATCGGGCTACGTCAAAAAGACTTTAATGCAACAATTTCAGTTGATATTAGTCTGACAATTGGAGAAGCCGGGATCACGATCTACATGGATGAGAATCATCATTATGAAGTGGCTATTCGTGGGCAGCAGAACGGTTATAAGGTGGTCGAGCGTCTAAATATCGGTGATATCAAATCGATAGAACATGAAGTGGATCTGGGAAATAAACAGTATGCAACGCTGGTGATCCGATCAAGCCAAGAACGCTACAGTTTCCTGTTTCAAGCAGCAGATGGTGAAGAGGTTCTGCTGGGCACGGCACAGACGAGATACCTATCCTCGGAGGTGGCAGGAGGTTTTACGGGCGTACTTATTGGGTTATACGCGAGCGGGCAAGATACTTCAGCTGAGTTTACAAATTTCAAGTGTGATTATCATTAAGAAGTTAAGGGGAGGGCCTAAGGGTCCTTCTCTTTTTTTTAATTTGTGTCAAAATATAGATATATTAATCAATGCCAATAGAAGAGAGGTATGCAAACGTGGAAGTACATTATAAAATGCCGGAATCATTAGAAGGCATCGTTCGAATAGATAAGGAATTACGTAAACAACATGATGCGACCCTTCATGATTATGTGGGGTTTTATATTAGTTTTAACAATGATGATGATCGATACTATTGTACGCCAGATGATGCCATTATATTTGGAAGAACAGGGGCAGATGGTGACCATTTTGCTTTTTTCACGTTTAACAGATCCATTAGTGATTTGGAAGAAGCTCCGGTTATCTTTATCCAACCTACGGCGTTTGGTAATCAAGTAACTTTAGTTGCCAGAAACTTTAAGGATTTTGTAGCATTATTTATTAATCTTAAGGAAGTATATGTTTTGGAGAGATTTCGATTTTATAAGAACAAATTAGATTTTATGAATGACTATAACGATAACTATTTGAAAGATATAAAGATGCGAGAGAGTGAAAATCAATTAATTATTGAACTGTTAAAAGAGAAAATTAAAGGGATAACAGAAATTGATGATGTGTACGAATACATGATTGAATCCAAAAAACAAATAGAACTAGGGATAAACAATGATGATTTTGCATGATATCAATATGGCATCACTAAATAATCTACATGTAACAAAAGGTTAAAAGAACGTGTTATTTAATTATAAAGCTTGATTGGATAACCAAGGAGGAGTTGTATGGAGGATCAATGGAGAATTGCAAAGTATGATCCGGCATGGCGTAATTTGTTTCTCGAAACGGGTTCGAAATTAAGAGAAGCGTTAGGAGAAAAGGCCGTGCGGATTGATCATGTTGGGTCCACTTCAATTGTGGGAATAGACGCCAAACCCATCATAGATATACAACTATCTGTTTCGCAGTATGAAAATTTGTTGGACTACAAACGTGAGATCGAAACCGTCGGATTTGTATTCAGAGCAGAAAATCCAGATAAGACTAAACGTTACTTTCGGGAAGTGCCCGGAAGCAGAAGGATACATATACACGTTAGACAGGCAGGTAGTTTCTCCGAGCAGATGACCTTGCTGTTCAGAGACTATTTAAGGGAGCATCCAGAAGATTGTTTGAACTATGCAGAAGAAAAGCACAGACTTATGTCACTGTATAAAGATCAGCGTCCCAAATATGTTGAAGGAAAAGGACCAATGGTGTGGAGCATATTACAGAGAGCGCATCGTTGGTCTCAAGATATCGGATGGCAACCGGCAAAATCTGACGCATGAGCACATCCAATGAATAGAGATAACTGTATTGGAGTGATGAGATGAACATGGGAAGAAAGCTGATGACAACCGTTCTAACCATCATTTGTTTTACTTTGGCTGCAAGTCTCATATCGATGAATGAATCCTACAGTTTTGATTTTTATATTCTTATTTATCTGGTATACGCGACTCCCTTGATCCTGTTGATCGGGCTACCTTTATCGATATTGCTGGACTACCTGCTCAGCCGAATACAATTCTCTAATCATGTGTTGTATCTAAGTACGAGGATATTAGGCTATGCATGTGCTGGAGTTTTAGGCATGTACATCTATTATCTGGTCATGGGCGCAGGAGAAGCAATCTTGGATTTCAAAGAGACGTTAGTTCTGACCTTATTTGGCGTTCTTGCCGCTATCCTATTTGTACTGATTGATATGGGATTGGAAGTTTTGTTAAAGGTACGAAGAAAAAAGAGTTGAATTAAATTGATTTGTCAGGAGGGAAGCAAAATGACAACGCATTGTGCACTTCTCATCATTGACGTACAGGTAGCGATGTTTGATGAAGCAGATCCCGTATATCAGGGGGAACGATTGCTTCAGAAGATCCAGGTGTTAATTGCCAGGGCCCGTGAAGCAGGGCATTCCATCATATATATCCAGCACTGCGAAGGGGCAGGCAGTCCACTGGAACGAGGAACTCCGGGATGGGTCATTCATCCGTCCATTACACCTAGTGCTGGTGACCTCGTGATCGAAAAAGAGAAACCGGATTCATTTCACGAAACCAATCTGCATCTGAAATTGCAAGAAAACGGCGTGACGGAGTTGATACTCGCGGGAATGCAGACCGAGGTATGTGTAGACACGACTTGCCGCAGAGCCTACAGTCTGGGATACACGGTCAATCTGGTTCAAGATGCGCACAGCACATGGAATTCAAAGACGCTTCAAGCAGAGCAGATTATTGCACATCACAATACGGTACTGAGACTGTTTGCCAACGTGGTGGATACGGAGAATGCGCTGTAATGCTAGGAATACGTAGGCGATTCTGGTTTTTCATAGGTGCGGCAATTATGTTTCTGTATTTTCTAATCACGAGTAATCCAGATCCAAATAAGCCGATTTCGAGAAATCAAGTGATAAGCACAGAGATGAGCATAGTTGTGTACACCAGGACAGGCGACGGTGGAGCACACGTTAGCATTGACAATGTTACGTTAAGTAAAGAAGACATTAGCCGTATAGTCGGCTGGCTGAATGCAGCCCCGGAATCAGCCAAAATACCAGTAGATGATGTCACAGGAAGCATGAGTGCAGGAATTGCTTTAAAATTAAAACATAACGCTGAAGTTACAATTCAATACAATCGGAAACAGATTATAGTATCCACAAAAAGCAGATTTAATAGAGATACGAAATATAAACTTGATCAAAAGGACTTAAGAGACTTTATGGATCAAAAGTTGGAAGGGACGTATTTTGGTGAAGATACCGTTAGTGTTGAATAAGGAGGAGAGGTATTGACGATTAACAAAAGAATAATGAATCTATCAGCCTGGCTTGCTGTATTAGCCATCCTATGTATTCCTGGAACTTTACATACTGAAGATGGACCGCTCCGAACAGAGTATGGTTTCCCGATCCGATTCTTTACGGATTATCATTATGCTAATTCTGAGGGAACAATCTGGTTTATATCTGGCATCTATTTAAATGTACTTCTATATTTGTTCAATGTCCTGTTTATTTATGCAGGAATTCATGTAATCTTGTATATAAAAAAGAAATTAACTAAATAAATTGAACTGAATATTTACACAAAACGGAGAGGACAGAAAGGACCTGAAGAAGCGGAGTGTTCGCCTTTATCCCCGGATTTTAACTTTATAAAAGGAATCAAAAAAATCTGGGGATAACAGCGATCGGAAGGTTGTTCTGTCATCGGAGTGGTAAGTGTAAATATTCAATAGTGCAACTTTATATAGAATATAAAGATGGAGTGATTACGATGAAACAACTTCCAGTAGAATGGAAGTCAGACCGACTTATTGTCTCGAATGTGGAAGAATCTGATATTCCTGAACTTGAGTCCATATATGAGACCAGTCGGTACTTGCATCAATGGGATGGACAAGAGCATGATCGGAACTATGTGAAAGAATGTTTTGAAGAAGGCCACCTTCCGCCAGGAGGCAGGCTGGAGAATTATCGAATTCAATCCATTCGCACGAATGAGGATGACCGCTATATTGGTTTGTTAAGTGTGTACCATGGGTATCCCTCCGAGGATTCGATCTATCTCGAATTTTTATATATCCATAGCGAGATCCAGAAGCAGGGATATGGACAAGAATTAATTCAGGCGTTGACGCGTCAATTTTCCGAACTTGGTTACAAGGAAATTCGAATCAACGTAGCGCTCAAAAATTGGCATGCTTTACGTTTTTGGATCAAATCCGGATTCAATCAGGTCAGCGGAATTTATGGTGATCTTGAACATTCTGATGAAACCTTTGCCAATACAGAATTGATCAAAGCTCTCTGAAAAACATAGCCGATAAAGGGGAATATACCAATGGAAACATTCTTTCGTTATAACTGGATGGTACGTGAGCAATGGTATGCGTGGTGTGAAGATGTATCGCTTGAAGAATTGCTTCGGCCTCGCACAGGCGGAGTAGGCAACATATTAGAAACATTATTTCATATCATTGATGTAGAGTGGAGCTGGCTTCAGTTGCTTCAGGGCAAACCGGATGATGCAGAAGATTTTGCAAACTACCAGAATCTTGAGGCAGTAAGGCAACTCGATCGCAAGTTACGTCCTGATGTGGAGGCATTTGTTACAGCCTGGGATTCGAGTATGGAAAAAAGAGCTTATATCGATCATCGCTCAGCTGGCAAGGCCAGTACAGATTCATGGGGAGAAGTTATGCGACATGTGATTGCCCATGAGATTCACCATATGGGACAGTTATCCGTATGGGCGAGAGAATTGGGCAAGCAGCCGGTATCCGCTAATGTCATTGGCAAAGGCCTGACTAACCAGGAGAGGCGTTCATAACACGGAAGAAGGGGAAACGATGACAATTCAACTTAGCCAGATGAATTGGATAGAACTGGATGAACATATCCAGCAGGTGATTGAACAGGAGTATCAGATCATTTCCTTGCCACCTGGACTGGAAGCCAGTGTGATGAGAATTGAAACGGAAGATCAGCGGTACGTATTGAAAGTCTGGGACAAGGATTCCAAACCGGATATCGCCAGACAATATCGATTATTGTCCAAGCTTTATCAAAGTGGAATTCGTGTTTCCAAACCCTACGGTTGGGGATTAGACGAGCAAGAGAATCAAGTGCTGTTAACGAGCTATGATGGAAAGCCCGTTACCCAATTAACACAAACCAAATTGACACATTTGGCTGAGCGATTAATGGAGGTCCATCGTTATCCGGTGAATGAAGTGGGTACTGGAGAAGGTGAAGAATACATATTCAGATACGATTTTGTTCAATACTTTTTTCCTCAAATTGAATTACATGATGATATAAATGATCTTCTGGCAAAGTTGATTCAGCAGGTCCAGATCAGACAGGACCGTTTGATTCATGGCGATTATAATCTGGGAAACATTCTTGAGATGGGCGACCATTACACCATCATTGATTGGACTAATGGGCAGTATGGTGATCCAAGGTACGATATGGCATGGTCTGTATTTCTGATCACCGTCTATAATGGGGAAAGTTACGGCGAGATGTATCACGCTCAATTTGCACGTTCTGCCAGTTATACGTACACGCTGGAAGAGGAACAGATTTTTGGAGCAATAGCTTGCCTGCGCTGGATTCTGTTGAGGCGTGTTGGGGATGTACCCATGGGGCCAGATGTAATGGAAAGGGTTCACAGTATGGCTGTCCATAATCCATATTTAAATGAACACCTGCTGCAATCGTAATACGGGGATACACAATGAGATAGTATACGATTAAGTAATAGAAAGACCACTTTTTTTAATTAAAATAAACAGCCAGTCCTAAACTAGCGATCCTCGCATACCTATGATAGTAGGGAGCGTGATCGATATGGAGCAGAAAGTACAAACTTACTTTGACCTGAAGCAGCAGCAAAAAGATATTGAGCAGCAGCTGTCTGTACTACGAGATGAGATTGTCGCGTATTGTGTAGAACAAGGGGTGTATGAGACGCAGGTTGGTGGTTACACCGTGAAAACAGTGCTTCAGAACCGGAAGGAATACGATGATCAGAAGCTGTATGCTTCTCTTCCAGACCCGGACATCTGGCGATTGTTATCCAAGGTAGACAGCCATAAGCTGAAAAGCCTCATCAAGCTGAACATTCTGTCCGAGGAGCAAATTAACCCGGCATGCACAGTGAAACAGGTGACCTTGTTACAGGTGGACAAGCTGTAACGCTTCATACCCTCTTTGGTACATGAGTTGAATTTAACTGAACATCCGATCACAAAACACCTTCCGAGAAATGTTCTGTTGCGATGAGCAGTGGAACATAAGTGGAGGTGTTTTTGTTGTGCGAACAGGGCCGAGGATCATAAATAGTTAAATATGAGGGGGAAGAAGTATAATTTGTTCATTGTAAGCGTATTCAACAAACGATATGATGGATAAAAAATGGCAGGGAGGAATTGTAAATGCCAACCGAAATTCCATCACTACATGCTGCTTATGCCAATACGTTCAAAATAGGTGCTGCAGTACATACCAGAATGTTGCAGTCCAAAGGGGATTTCATCGCCAAACACTTCAATAGCATCACGGCTGAAAATCAGATGAAATTTGAAGAAATTCACCCGGAAGAGGATCGTTATAATTTTGAGGCGGCGGATAAAATTGTTGATTTTGCTGTTGCCCAAGGGATTGGGGTTCGCGGACATACTTTGGTCTGGCATAATCAAACATCGAAATGGGTCTTTGAGGATAACTCAGGTGCTCCTGCTTCCAGAGAGCTATTATTATCTCGCTTGAAGCAACATATTGATACGGTAGTAGGTCGGTATAAGGGGCAAATATATGCGTGGGATGTCGTTAATGAAGCTGTTGAAGATAAGACCGACCTGTTCATGCGGGACACGAAGTGGTTAGAGCTGGTGGGGGAAGATTATTTGCTGCAAGCGTTCAGTATGGCTCATGAAGCTGATCCAAATGCTCTTCTTTTCTATAATGACTACAATGAGACGGACCCGGTCAAACGGGAGAAGATCTACAATCTGGTTCGGTCTTTGCTGGACAAGGGAGCGCCTGTACACGGGATTGGGTTGCAGGGGCATTGGAATATTCATGGTCCTTCGATTGAGGAGATCCGAATGGCTATTGAGCGTTATGCTTCACTGGATGTGCAGTTGCATGTTACGGAGCTGGATATGTCCGTGTTTCGTCATGAGGATCGTCGAACGGACCTCACCGCGCCAACTTCGGAGATGGCTGAGCTACAGGAGCGTCGATATGAAGAAATCTTTAATTTGTTCCGTGAGTATAAATCATCCATTATCTCTGTGACATTCTGGGGAGTAGCGGACAATTATACCTGGCTCGACCATTTCCCGGTTCGTGGGCGCAAAAATTGGCCCTTTGTTTTTGATCAGCAGTTGCAGCCTAAGGAATCATTTTGGCGTATCATTAACCCTATGTCCTGAACATCAGGGAACTGGAGAGAATCGGTCACGATGTGGCCGATTTTTTGTTGTAGTCAATATAGATTATACAGAACGGCCATCTCGTGCATGATTGAGGCGTTGATTTGTGTGGATGATAAAATATGGTATTAAATGGAATTATGTGATAGGGTTGAAGAAATGGTGAACCAAATTCTTTCCTGAAATGAGATGAGAAGATGGATTACATCCGAAACTATTTAATTACTTTTGCCGGAAATTTTATATTTAGTTATTATATTTTTGAAGAAGGTACTTTTGCCAAACCGCTGATGTTTGCTACATTGATGCTGTTGCTGATCATGACAATTGATTACATGAAAAGTAGAAACAAATATACATTGGATTAGGACATGTCCATGTTTTTAAACGATTCTGGAACACAGGGTCGTTTTTTTATTGGATATAGAACAGCTTCCATTTACATCAAGACCATTGTTCATTACACTTGATGAGTAACACCTCATTAACTCAGTTTTCGTTACTCAATTCAGATCATCAGGAGGATATCATTATGCATCAATCCGCACATATTCAGGAAGCAAGAGATTACATATTAAACCGAATCCATACCAAACCTGCCGTAGGCATGATCCTGGGTTCCGGACTGGGAGCGCTCGCGGATGAGATTGAAAATGCGACCGTTATTCCGTATACAGAAATTCCGTATTTCGCCCAATCGGAGGCTATTGGTCATGCCAATGAATTGGTTATTGGTGAACTGATGGGCAAAACGGTTGTAGCGATGAAAGGCCGCCTTCATTATTATGAAGGTTTTACACTAGACGAAGTGACTTTCCCCGTTCGGATCATGAAGGCGCTGGGTGTCGAGCAATTGCTTATCACCAATGCCTGCGGAGCCATCAACACAAGCTTTGAGCCGGGTCAACTGATGCTCATTACAGATCATATTAACCTGGTAGGCAATAACCCGTTGATGGGACCGAATAATGCCGAACTGGGTGTTCG
Organism: Paenibacillus sp. SRL342; assembly: GCF_984798905.1. Classification (NCBI taxonomy): domain Bacteria; kingdom Bacillati; phylum Bacillota; class Bacilli; order Caryophanales; family Paenibacillaceae; genus Paenibacillus; species Paenibacillus sp. SRL342. The sequence continues at coordinate 5,377,088 of NZ_OZ481790.1, read as the reverse complement.
TTTCCCAGACGTATCACAGGTATACAATCGCGAACTGCGCAGCATTGCCCTTAAGGTTGCAGAAGAGCAGAATGTTGGCCTGCAACAAGGTGTCTATGCATGGTGGAGTGGCCCGGCATATGAGACACCAGCAGAGATTCGCATGATTCGTACGATGGGTGCGGATGCAGTGGGGATGTCGACGGTACCTGAAGCCATTGTTGCCATTCATGGCGGTATGAAGGTACTAGGCATTTCCTGTCTGACCAATATGGCCTGTGGTATTCTGGATCAGCCGTTAAGTCATGATGAAGTTATTGAAGTGGCTGCGCAAGTGAAAACAACCTTTATCGGACTTGTAAAAGGCATCTTGAAAGAGATCTAATCGCGAGATGATTTTTTTTCTAGGCCGCGATGGATAAGATAGAGTTTTCATCCAACCCAATCGAAACCACCAAAAAACGTATGCTTCACGAGCTGTTACTCGTGAGACATACGTTTATTTTATTTTGCAGAACTATGAACCATCTGAGAATGATCGGCCATAATTGCTGGTGTGGACTCCCTGATGATGGGTTTGGTCACAATGTGTGAGACCTGATACGGCTGTGTCGGGCTATTAATCCGGGATAACAGCATCTCCGCAGCCTTAATGCCCATCTCATTGCTATAAATATGAACCGTCGTTAATGCTGGCTCAATAATTCGAGATTGGGGTGCATTATCGAATCCGCATATCACAATATCCTGTGGCACAGCGACATTTCTATCTTTTAACGCCCTGATCAGATCAACTGCTATAAAGTCATTAGCGCATACGTAAGCAGAAGGTAGGGATGCCAGCTCGGCCACTCGCTGGTTCAACCATCCTGGCTTGGAGAAACACAGGCGATCATTGTCCAGGATGCAATGGGACAGGTCGACCTGCAACCCCGCCTCCAGCATAGCACGGTGATATCCAACCCATCGTTCATTAAAGCTCTTGCAGTGATTGTAATCTCCAACGAATCCAATACTTGTGTAGCCGCTCTCAATTAATTTTGTGGTTAACTGGTAGATGCTATGTTCATTCTCCATGAGTAGCAAATCTGCTTGGAATTCGGGATAACATATGTTGGAAGCGCAATCGATAAAGATGGTGGGGATGCCCAGATCGGTAATCAGCTGTGTATATTCCAGATCAAATAATTCAATGCAAATAATGCCGTCTACTTTGGCTATATCAAAATTGTTGGGAAGTGTAAGTGTATCTTGATCGTCTTCACGCACGATATGAATCGAGAGATTGTATCCCTCCGCACTGATTCTTTTCTCCAGACCGCTGATTAACAACGAACCAAAGTGAGATGTATTAGGCAGGTTTTCAGTTAACAGGGCGATATTGCCCGGAGCCTTGCTTAGAACATGCTCATTGTCCATATAGGCAAACTGTTTATATTTAAGTTCAATTGCTTTTTTAATTACACGATTTCGGGTCTCATCCGGGATGTTTCCGCTATCATTTAATGCTTTGGAAGCTGTATTCCTGGAGATCCCCAAAGCATCAGCGATGTCTTGTATCGTGACTTTTTCCTTTGCCATCTAATGCTTCACCTCTAATCATCAATAGTCATCCATATTCTTCTCTAAGTCAAATGTATAATAGAACGGGACAAATAGCAATCTCTGTTTTACAAATGCACAATTACATTTACATTTAGATAGGTGAATTCTATTTTCATAATTGTTCCAGAAGTTTCGTTAACTAGTGTAACAATGATGATCTATTACAGTAATGATATAGAAATATCTAGGCTGGTATTAACGATCCAGTGCTGTATACATGCAAATTCAATCCTCTTTAGTTACATTAATGCAAAGATGAAATGATCAAATGCACAAATATTTTTTTACAAAACGTATTGACTAAATCCGTTGAAACCTGATAAATTGTAAATTATTAAATAGGCAATTGTAAATATTGAAAGCCCTTACTGAAAACAATTGTCAACTTCTAGAATGAACGGGGGTATCGTGTTGGATAACATAGCCGACAGCAAAAAGGGCGAAGGAAGGGTACTGAAAGTGAGGACGACAAGCGGTCACAGGTTGCAGCAGCTCAAAAAAAATTACTTTTTATATATGTTGCTTGCACCTGCCTTAATTTTGACTCTTATCTTCAAGTACATTCCGATGTACGGAGCCATCATTGCGTTTAAGGATTTCAGTCCGATCAAAGGCATCATGGGTAGTGATTGGGTAGGCCTGAAGCATTTTGAGAAATTTATAGCTTCACCCAATTTCGATATCATTTTAATGAATACGCTTAAACTCAGCTTTTTGGGATTAATATTCAGTTTCCCGGTGCCCATTTTACTGGCACTCATGCTGAATCAGGTACGCAAAGCTGGCATCAAGAAAAATATCCAATTGTTTCTATACGCACCCAATTTCATCTCGGTTGTCGTTGTTGTGGGTATGCTATTTATCTTCCTCTCACCGACAGGGCCAATTAATCAATTAGCCACATGGATTACAGGTCAGCCAATCATGTTCATGTCTGAACCGGAATATTTCCGCTGGATCTACATTTTGTCCGATATCTGGACTGGAGCGGGTTGGGCTTCCATCATATACGTCGCGGCTTTGGCCAATGTTGATCCAGAGCTTCACAATGCGGCTAATCTGGATGGAGCCAATCTCCTTCAGCGTATTCGCCACATTGATCTTCCAACGATTCGTCCGATTATGGCCATCGTCTTTATCCTTGCAGCTGGCGGGATTATGTCCATTGGATTTGAGAAGGCCTATCTGATGCAGACGTCCATGAACCTGCCGTCCTCCGAGATTATTGCCACATATGTCTACAAGGTGGGGTTACAGTCTGGAGATTATGCTTATTCAGCGGCAGTTGGATTGTTCAACTCGGTTATCAATGTGATTTTGCTGGTGACGGTGAATCTGATTGTGAAGAAATTGAATGAAGGCGAAGGCCTCTATTAGGAAAGGAGTATTATCCATGGTTGTTAAACACACGGGAATGGATCGGTTGATCCTCACACTCAATGCCATCTTTCTCACCTGTGCTGTACTGGTTGTGGTTGTTCCCCTGATTTATATTGTTATCGCCTCATTCATGGATCCCACGGTGCTACTGAATCGTGGACTGTCCTTTAATGTATCGGACTGGAGTCTGGACGGATATCAGATGATTTTGTCCAATCCAGCCATGATCCGGGGGTTTGCAAATGCGGTATTGTACTCGGTTTCTTTTGCACTGATCACCGTGACCGTATCCATATTTGCAGGTTATGCATTGTCGGATGATAGACTCGCGGGACGTGGATTTTTTATGATTATCTTTATCATTACGATGTTCTTCGGTGGGGGATTAATCCCTACGTATCTACTCATACGTAATCTCGGCATGCTTGATACGGTGTGGGCGATCATCATCCCTGGAGCGGTTAACGTCTGGAACATCATTCTCTCCAGAACCTTTTTCAAAGGAGTCCCTCGAGAACTGAAAGAAGCTGCTAACGTGGATGGCGCTTCTGAGATGAAGATTTTCTTCCAGATCGTCATTCCGTTGTCGAAACCGATCATTTTTGTACTTGCACTCTATGCGTTCGTTGGGCAATGGAATTCCTATTTTGATGCAATGATCTATCTCGATAATCCGAACCTGCATCCGTTACAGCTCGTTCTGCGTTCCATTCTGATTCAGAATCAGGCTGCACCGGGCATGATCAGTGATCAGCTCGCGATGGCGGAACTGAAACGGCTCTCCGAGATGATTAAATACTCAGCGATTGTCATTTCGAGTCTGCCACTCATCATCATGTATCCGTTCTTCCAGAAGTATTTCGAAAAAGGTGTCATGGTCGGTTCCCTCAAATAGTGAACAGCCTGCGATACAGTAAGTTGATCCAATCCAACACATGGAGGTCATGATTATGAAAAAAGTAAACAAGTCCAGAAAAGCCGTTACAACGGCGTCCATTTCCATGTTATCTGCAATGCTCTTTCTAACCGCTTGTGGCGGAGGTGGAGGCGGCGCGGCAAGTGAGGCGCAATCCCCTGATGGCAAGGTGACATTGAATTTTATAACACAGAGCTCTCCGCTGGCTCCTGCTGATCCGAACGACAAGCTGATTAACAAACGACTCGAAGAGAAAACCAATGTGCATATCAACTGGAAGAACTATACGAGTGATGTGTTTGCAGAAAAAAGAAATCTGGCGGTCGCCAGCGGTGATTTGCCGGATGCCATTTTTGATGCAGGTTACGGGGATTATGATCTCCTGAAACTGGCGAAGGACGGGGCGATCATTCCACTTGAGGACATGATTGAACAACACATGCCCAATCTGAAAAAGGTGTTGGAGGAAGCTCCCGAATACAAGAGCATGATCACGGCTCCAGACGGACATATCTATTCATTCCCATGGATTGAAGAACTCGGAAGTGGCAAACAACGGATTCAGTCAGTGGATAACTTGCCCTGGATTAATGTGGAATGGTTGAACAAGCTTGGACTGAAGATGCCAACGACAACCGAAGAACTGAAAGAAGTATTGATCGCGTTCAAAACGCAAGATCCAAACGGCAACGGTAAGGCCGACGAAATTCCGTTATCTTTCATTAACAAACCGGGCGGAGAAGATCTGACATTTCTCTTTGCGGCATTTGGACTCGGAGAGAACTGGGATCATACCGTGGTAACCAATGATGGGAAAGTGGTCTTCACGGCAGCTGATGAAGGTTACAAGGAAGCGGTTAAATACATTCATGAGCTGGTTAAGGAAGGGCTGATCGATGTCGAATCGTACCAGCAGGATTGGAACACGTACCTGGCGAAAGGCAAGGATAACAAGTACGGCATGTACTTCACATGGGATAAGGCTAACATTACAGGCATGAATGATACGTATGATGTTATGCCTCCGGTTGCCGGGCCTAACGGAGAGGTCAATGTCACAAGAACAAACGGAATAGGACTTGATCGTGGTCGTATGGTCATTACCAGCAGCAATAAAAACCTGGAATCCACAGCGAAGTGGGTAGACCAACTGTACGATCCGCTCCAATCCGTACAGAACAACTGGGGTACCTATGGAGACGAGAGTCAGCAAAATATTTTTGAATTCGATGAAGCCAAAGGGATGCTGAAGCATCTTCCACTGGAAGGATCTGCACCTGTGGAACTTAGACAAAAAACCAGTATCGCAGGACCATTGGCCATTCTCGACAGTTATTATGACAAATACACAACCAAACCGGAAGATGCGGCTTGGCGGATGGAACTTCTCGACAAGGTTATGGTTCCGCATATGAAAGCGGAGAACGTATATCCAAGTGTGTTCTTCTCCATTGATGAATTGGATCGATTGTCCACGATTCAGACTGATCTCTTCGCCTACGTGTTACGTCTGCGTACAGAATGGTATCAGAACGGGAAAATAGATCAGGAATGGGACGCTTACTTGAAAGAGTTGGATCGCCTTGGATTGCAAGAATGGCTACAGATTAAACAAGCGGGATATGACCGTAATAACAAATAAAGAGAAGTACGGAGGAGAAACCATAATGTCGACAATTCTTAAACAAGATTACAGAAATGAATACCATTTCTCACCGAAAGAGAAGTGGATGAACGACCCGAACGGCATGGTGTTTTTCAATGGGGAGTATCACTTGTTCTATCAGCATCACCCACATGGAACCACATGGGGACCCATGCATTGGGGCCATGCAGTGAGCCGGGACCTGATCTCCTGGGAGGAACTTCCGATAGCCTTACTCCCTGATGAGAATGGCACTATATTCTCGGGAAGCGCCGTAGTGGATTGGAATAATACGAGCGGATTCTTTGAGGGTGAGCCAGGATTGGTTGCTATTTTCACCCATCATCTTGAAGTTAAAAACCAAGATGCCATACAAACCCAGAGTCTGGCGTATAGCAAAGACAGCGGCAGAACCTGGACTAAGTACGAGGGTAATCCGGTATTAAAGCATGAGTCCTTTGTTGATTTCCGTGATCCCAAAGTGTTCTGGCATGAGCAGACCAAGGAGTGGGTTATGATTATCGCTTGTGGTCAAACGGTATGTCTGTATCGTTCTCCCAATCTGAAGGATTGGACGTTAGGAAGTGAATTTGGCGCCGGGATTGGTTCACATGATGGCGTATGGGAATGCCCCGACCTGTTCCCGCTTGCAGTGGATGGAGATTCAGGGCAGGAGAAATGGGTGATGCTCGTTAGCATCGGTGCAGATCCTGCTTTTATTGAAGGCTCCAGAACACAATATTTTACCGGAGAATTTGATGGAACTATATTTGTCCCAGACGAGGCATCCCATACGGTTCGCTGGATTGATTATGGTCGGGATAACTACGCAGGAGTTAGTTGGTCTGACGTTCCTGAGGAAGATGGAAGACGCCTCATTATCGGCTGGATGAGCAACTGGATGTATGCCAACCAGACGCCAACCAATGATTACCGTGGAGCAATGACCATTGCCCGGGAGTTGACACTGGAGACAAGAGCGGGAGAAGTTATATTGATTCAACGTCCTGCACGTGAACTTGAGCAAGCCCGTACACCAGTATTGTCTCTACAGGATGCTTCGATTCAGCAAGTGAGTGAGCAGTTGAACGCTTTGCAACTCGTGAACTATGAGATCCATGCAGAGTGGGCTCAGGATCAGTCGTTCCATTTTGCGCTAAGAAGCGGCGCAGATCACGAGACGGTCATTGGTGTAGACTCGATCCGAAGTGAAGTGTACGTTGATCGTAGTCGATCGGGCATCGGCAATTTTCATGAACTTTTCCTGAGCCGTCATACAGCTGAGTTAAAAGAAGTGAATGGAAATCAAAGTTTGCGTATCTTTGTAGATCATTCATCTGTGGAGGTATTTGCAAATGATGGTCAGGCCGTTATTACGGATCTAATCTATCCTGATGCGGATTGCCAAGGCCTCTCTGCTCATGCAGAAAATACAGATCTGGTCTTCTCTTCACTTCATATCTATGAGATATCACCGACCAAGGCTAACAAGGCTTAAGGTTAATTGTAATGAAGGAAAGGAGCCCAGAACGATGCGTATTGGAGCCATAGAAGCGGGCGGAACAAAGTTTGTATGTGGTGTAGGCAATGAGCATGGACAGATTGAAGATCGGATCAGTTTTCCAACAGAACATCCTGAGACAACACTTGCCAAGGTTATCGACTATTTCAAGGATAAAGACGTGGAAGCAATCGGGATAGGCTCTTTTGGTCCGATTGATCTGCAACCGGATAGTCCCACTTATGGGTATATTACGACCACGCCTAAGCCTGGTTGGGAAAACTGTAATGTGATTGGAACCTTGAAGCATGAATTTCCGGTTCCTTTTGGATGGGATACGGATGTGAATGCTGCCGCGCTCGGTGAAGTGACGTGGGGAGCGGCGCAAGGACTGGATAACTGTGTATATTACACGATTGGCACAGGCGTTGGTGTTGGAATCGTGGCAGGGGGCCAACGAGTACACGGATTGTTACATCCCGAGGGTGGACATATACGCACAAGACGCCATCCGGACGATCACTTTGCCGGATTATGCCCGTATCATGGCGATTGCCTGGAGGGAATGGCAGCAGGTCCAGCCATTGAAGCTCGCTGGCAGATCCCTGGCAGTGAACTGCCGGCAGATCATCCAGCGTGGGAGATTGAATCCTTTTACATTGCGGAGTCGATTACAACTGCCATTCTGCTTCATTCGCCGCAGAAGATCATCTTGGGCGGTGGTGTGATGCAGCAAGATCATCTGTTTCCTATGATCCGGGAGCGGGTAGTGCGGAATCTCAATGGTTATGTGAATGCAACTTCAATTACGCAACATATCGATCAATATATTGTCCAGCCCGGATTGGGCCAGCATGCAGGCCTGTGTGGTGCACTCGCTTTGGGTCTGGAAGCATTGCAACAAGCAGCACAAGCTTCACATGCTTCGTAGTTCTCTAAAATAATATACATCCCAGAAGGGACGGTTGCGGGTTCGCTTATTGGTATAAGCCAAACGACGCACTGTCCTTTTTGGGCTTTTTTATTTTTTTGAAGAGTTAAGTAGTTTGAAAATATAGTACGCTCTAAAATTCGATGTTGCTCAAGTGAGCTGCCAAAGGTATGATTTTTAGTGTTCGATCTCTATCGTGCGATAAAGACATTCCAAATTTAAATTTAACGTGCCTCAAAATGAAAGGAATCCACCCAATGAACCAAATAACGATGCGTCAAGCCGTACAGACAGACCAAGAGCAACTGGCCGATTTGCGGGCGTTGGTATTATACGATGATTTAACCAGACTGGGAAGGTACGATGATGTGAAGGTACGTGAACGTTTCCGAAATACATTCGACCCTGCCGACACACATATTATTGAAGTGGAGGGTTCAACGGTAGGTTGTGTCGCCTTGAAGCCCAAGTCTGAGGCATTTCTATTGGAACATTTCTACATACATCCCGATTATCAGGGCCAGAAAATAGGAACTCAGGTACTGAAATTGCTGCTGGAACAGGATCAAATTCAGGGGAAACGGGTTATTTTAAATGTGTTGCAGGGAAGTCCTGCTCGCCGATTGTATGAACGATTTGGATTTATATTGGACAGTGAAGATGAGGTCGATGTGTTTATGTCGGTCCAAGTGTAGTAATTTTTACTGTACATCTATATAAGTTGAACTATTCTTTTACACAGAAACGGAGAGGGCAGAAAAAACCTGGAAAAGCGAAGCGTTCGCCTGAAAGCTTTCTGAAAGGAAGCTACGTCGTAAGCATAGGCTTATCAGCGGATTATACCCTTGAGAAAAGGGAATCAAAAAAATCTGGGGATAACAGCGATTGGATATAATAGACCCATTCATTTAATTCTTGAATGGGTCTATTGAACTTTTCTATTATACTTTCCAGTGGTCGTACCCTAATATGGGTAATAACCTACTTTTTATATAGGAATTATATAGTATGGAGAAGCCAAGATGCCACAATGGAAACGAAATCTGTATATTCTGTGGTTCGGTCTGTTTTTCAATCATATGGCGTACTCGCTATCCGTTCCGTTCTTTCCTCTATTCCTGCAAAATGATCTCGGGATCGATACCGGTCTGGAAGCCTGGTCCGGTATCTCCATCTCCATCAGCTTTCTGATCAGTGGATTATGCGCACCCTTCTGGGGATCGCTGGCTGATCGATATGGAAGCAAATTGATGCTGGTGCGTTCAGGCGTTGGGCTAGGCATTGCGCATCTGGCTAATTTCTTTGTTTACGATCCGTATACGTTTATCGCGGTAAGGGTCTTTCAGGGACTCATGGCTGGTTTTCATCCCGCCTCAATTACACTGATCGGCACCAATACTCCGGAGAAACATGTGGGTTATGCACTTGGCGTGATCTCCACGGCCAGCGCTGCGGGCGGAATACTGGGTCCTCTTGCCGGAGGGGTATTAAGTCACTGGATTGGACTGAGGGGATGCTTCATTGCATCGGCTGTGATTACGTTGCTTGCGGCTCTGATGGTTCTGGGTGTGAAGGAGTCACGGCTAACTCGTACGGTGGTTCCAACAAGGATCATGGGGGATTTGAAGAGAGCCGCTTCTACTCCCGGGTTGATGCGCATCTACGTTTTGATTTTGCTGGTTTCAACGTCAGTGCTCATTATCGAACCGGTGCTGACGCTCTATGTCGTACAGATTGGCGGAGATATCGGCAGTGCAACACTTAGTGCTGGTATCGTCTTCTCAGCCATTGGTGTGGCAACAGTTATTATGGGGCCCCGGTGGGGGAAGATTGGTGGCAGGATCGGATACGAGAAAACATTGTTTATTGGACTGATTGGTGGTGGAATTGGCAGTCTGCTGCAGATGACAGCAACGAATCTGATTTATTTTGGCAGCCTGCGATTTGTCTATGGTCTGTTCTTTGCCGCGGTCTATCCGGCGCTCAATGCGCTGATCATCAAGTATGCTGATCACGATTTTCGTGGAAGGGCTGTCAGTTTGAGTCAGACGGCGAGTCAGTTCGGCATTGTCCTTGGACCATTAATCGGCGGTTTTCTTGGTGGATGGATCGGCATTCCGTTTATTTTTCTATTTACAGGGATTGTACTACTGGGAGCGGCTTGGGCAGTCCGTGTAAGTGATGTGAAACAGGCGGGTGAACCGGGTTTGCGTATGACAGTAGACTCTGGCAGAACACATATGAAGAAGTGAACGTTCACAATGAAATAGGGAGGAATATATATGTCACAACGACGATTGAAACTGGGAGCCAATCTGAACGGCGTAGGGAACAGCATTTCCTTTTGGCGTCACCCCGACATTCCCGTTAACGCGAGCGTTAGTCTGGAATTCTACCAGAAGCAGGCACGTATCGCGGAGAAAGGGAAGTTCGATCTGCTTTTTATTGCAGATGGTCTCTTCATTAACGAGAAGTCCAATCCTCATTTTCTCAATCGCTTCGAACCTCTGACGCTTCTGTCCGCACTCGCCGGGGCAACTTCTCACATTGGGTTGGTTGCTACATTGTCTACTTCATATAGTGAACCCTTCACGGTTGCGCGGCAATTTGCCTCACTGGATCAATTAAGCGGTGGGAGGGCCGGGTGGAATGTGGTCACTTCACCTCTGGAAGGCTCGGCACTGAACTTCGGCAAAGGCGAACATCCGAACCATGCTCTGCGCTACGAAATTGCGGAAGAACATCTGAATGTGGTCAAAGGCCTGTGGGATTCCTGGGAGGACGATGCCTTTATCGGAGATAAGGAGCAGGGCGTATTCTTCGATCCTGCGAAGATGCATACGCTGAATCACAAGGGGGAGCACTTCTCCGTACAGGGTCCGCTTAATGTGGGACGTTCGAAGCAGGGTCATCCGGTGATTTTTCAGGCGGGTTCATCCGAATCTGGTAAAGATCTGGCTGCCCGATCGGCGGATGCCGTATATACAGGACATGAGACGCTGGAGGAAGCAAGGGAGTTCTACCGGGATGTGAAGGCAAGAGCAGTGGCATATGGACGTCAGGCAGAGGACATTCTGATCTTCCCAGGCATCGGTCCCATTGTGGGTAGAACAGCGGAAGAGGCTGAGCGGAAGTATCAGGAGATTGCTGAATTGGTCAGCATTGACCAAGCGCTGAATTATCTGGGACGTTACTTCGACCATTATGACTTCTCCCAGTTCCCGCTGGACGAACCTTTTCCCGAGATAGGGGAGATCGGCAGCAACAGCTTCCGCAGTACAACAGATAAAATTAAGCAGCAGGCACGGGAACAGGGGCTGACCCTGCGCCAAGTGGCGTTGCTGGCATCGACTCCACGCACATCGTTTATTGGTACACCGGATCAGATCGCAGATCAGATTCAGGAATGGTATGAAGGCGAAGCGGCAGACGGATTCAATGTTCGTACCGTGGTGCCCAATGGACTGGAAGATTTCGTGGAACTGGTTGTCCCGGTTCTGCAAGAACGAGGGCTGTTCCGGACTGAATATGAACAGGATACGCTCCGTGGTAATCTGGGTCTTGAAATTCCGCGTAATCGATATACGTTAGAGCGTGTGAGATAGATATATTTTAATTGTGAGCCTTATAAAATAAAACAAAACGGTAATCACATCATCCATGGATTGGACGTGATTACCGTTGTTCTGATGCAGAGCATTTCTGAGCACACTCCACTCAGAAGAAAATATCTTAAAATGCTTGAAACGCGGCCCATATGGCTACGATCATGCAAGCTATACCGCCAATTTTGCTCATGACGTAATAAAATTCGCTAGGTTCGGGATCTTTTAACCATATCCAGCGGAGAGAGAGCAAGAATTGAAACTTCTGAAACTTTGGATAATAGAAGCTGCACCATCCATAGATGAGTCCGGCAAGCGCGATGAACAGGAGAACGGGTGTACCTGGCGTGTGATGATATTCCGGATAGGCAGCAGTCACGAGCATAGCAGGTGTATACTGCTCTTCGTCATCCTCCATGACTCGTTGGCTGTCTACATACATGTTGACCGGAGAAAGCATCTTCCCGGTTTCATCGTAGCTTAATAATTGCTCGGATTGTTGTTCAACTGTATATTGGTGGTCGTTAGGGTATACCACGTTATACGTTGCAATAGGGGTGGAGGCGATTTGGGTAATGACATAGTTCTGCTGATCGATGCTGACCGTACGCTTCTGCTGATTGACGGTGACCTGAATGGGGTCTGCTGTACTGCTCTCATACGTAATTTGATAACCTTGCTCGTGATCGTAAGTGTACTTATGCTGATCTACATAGAATATGGGCTCAGTAAAATAGGGTCTGGATAATATCCCAACAAGTAAGGACACGACGACAACGCATACCAGAAAGATTAGGGTAGGGACATGTTTTTTTGGTATGGAGTTCATTTTTAAGATTACCAATCCCTTCCTTAATTAGATGTTCATTTTAATACGTGAAAGTTGGATATAAGTTGCAGCTGCTTGCACTACTCTTTTCAAGAATGGGATATGATGGTTTCTTTTTGAGAGAGTACTGTTATTATAAAAATATGCCCTGTTCAAACCAGAGTGTTGGTTAAGGGGACAAGAAAGTGGTTGGACAATCTGTAATTCCAGACGAGTCACAGGAGGAGATTGGGATGATTAGAGGGTTAACAAATGCGGGATTGGGGAACATCGAGTCTGATGAACAATATATCACAGATGCGGCCAAGCACGGATTCGGATCTGTAGATTTGAATCCGCTCTCATTGATTGAAACGTATGGCAAAGAACAAGCGCAACATCTGTTGGAAAGCAATCAGGTGATCATCGGTTCATCGGGCCTGACAGTGGAGTGGCGGGCGACAGATGAACAGTTCCGTGAGGGGTTGCAATCGTTGGTCGCTATGGCAGAAGCTTCTGCTTCGCTGGACTGTTACAGCTGTTGCACGTATATTTTACCCTCAACGGATCAACCGACAGCGCAATTTATGGCCGCGGCTACGAAACGCTTGAGACTCTGTGCAGATATCTTGGATGCTTACGGGATTAAGTTGGGTCTGGAGTTTGTGGGCTGCCACCATTTGCGGACGCAATGGAAGAATCCGTTTATCTGGCGTGTGGAAGATACGCTGGACTGGATTGAGACGATCCATGCGCCTAACGTAGGTTTATTGGTAGATTCCTATCACTGGCGTACGAATGGTTTACCGATGGAAGATCTGTTGAAGCTGAAGAAAGAACAGGTTGTTCATGTTCACATTAATGATGCCTATGATCTGCCCGTTGAAGAATTGCTGGATTATGAGCGTTTGTATCCCGGGGAAGGGGTCATTGATCTGGGTGGGTTTCTGAGAAATCTGCAGGCGATTGGTTACAATGGCGTGGTGGCTCAGGAAGTACTGGCACCGGCATCGAAACTAAGTTTGAGTGAAATATTGGCTAAGTCGAAAGCGGGTTTTGACAAGGTATTTGCAGCAATCTAAGTACTGAAAAAAGGAGGGGGTGTTACTAGCTGTGTTTATGGCTTTTGGAACACCCCTGTTCTTGTTCAATTAATCCAGCACGCCGTGATCTTTCATCAGTTGTTTCGTAACGATCCATAGTCTGTTTTGCATGGCCTCATCTCCCCCAGGATGTATAGGAACAATAGATGCTCCAGTTCCCACATTAAAATATCCTCCTGAAACCTCGCCATACTTCGGTTCCACAGCCAAACGAGTAATGATATCCGCACCCCGGCGCGGGTCGCCGATGTGCAAAAAGGTTAACAGGCGTTCAAGCACACTTGCAAACCATAGCTCTCGTCCAAGCCCCGTAACATTAAAGCCAGGATTCAAGGCATTTACGCGAATTCCAGTTCCACGCCATTGTCTGGCTAGTTCACCAGTAAACATAATATTGAGCAGTTTGGTTTTGCCATAGATTGGAGAGGAACCACGTGCAGTAAAAGGAGTGATATCCGTTAAGTCATCTGGCAACACTAGAGTGCCGTGATTCCGCGAAGCTTCAGATGCAACATTGACGACACGGGCATGGCCCGACTGAATCAGGGAAGATTGCAAGGTGTGCGTTAACAGCCAAGGTGCCAAATAGTTGACGGCAATCATCTCGGCATATCCTTCGGACGTGACTCGCTGTTCAAAAGCATGAAGTCCGGCATTATTCAAAAGTACGTCTATACGCGGATAAGCGGCTACAATCTCCAGCCCAATACGTTTTACATCACTCAGTAAAGACAAGTCTCCATAGAAAAATTCGATTTTGGCAGAAGGCATGATTTCCTTAATTTTGTATCTGGTAGCCTCTGCACGTTCCTTGCTTCGGGCTGTGAGTATAAGATGTGCCCCGCGTTTGGCGAGTTCCATGGCTGCAAGCTGCCCTAAACCGCTTGTTGCTCCGGTAATTACAATAATGGGATGTTTAGTTTGCATAAGAAGATCTCCTTTTGACACGAATAGATTCGGAATTATATAATGGACATAAATCAACTATAAATATTAATTGATATTTGTCAACTATATTTTAGGAATCTACTTTCATGTTTCAGGGAGAGGGAGTTAACAATAATGAGTGAAAATCCAGTCAAAACCAAAGACAGAGCAACCCTGGAGCTAGCGCTGGGTGAGCAGATTCATGCACTGATCAGTGCTTCGCATGCGCTTAACGTTCGATCTGCCGAGCGTTTTGATGCGAACCTGCAACCTGCCGCTTTTCAACTGGTACGGTGGCTCTACTCCTATGGCCCAACAAGCGCCGCGGCTTTGGCAGAAGCGAATGCAATGGACCGCAGCTCGGTCAGCCGATTAATCAAACAGCTCGAACAGTCGGGATATGTTAGCAAAGAACAAGACCCCAAGGATCGCCGCGGGGTGTTATTGTCTCTCACGGAACTGGGTCAACAATCGACGGTTGCTGCGCTCAAGGAGAAGGAGTCAGCTTTTTATGACCGTATATCCAGATGGGATGATAAGGAACTGGAGCGTTTCACCGCCATGCTCAGGCAGTTTAACGGATTGGTGGAAAAGTGAGAGGAACAATAGTGTGGATTGTATTTGATACCTGAACCATAGGAGATGTCACCATTGAGCGAGGTAGTCTACAAATTCATAGCAAAAGCGGACATCTGGTGATGTCCGCTCGTGAAGTTCCCAGATCATTTTATAGTTTCCAGGGAAGCTGCGGGTTTTTATATCGGAAACCCTGATGGTTTCCTTTTCTCACATATATCCAAGGTGGTGGGACAGGGGTGCCTAGTGTTTTATACAAGACCGTTCCTTCATCGCTTGCGGAATATTCTTCAATACTACTTTGGATATCTTCCCAATGAACCTTACCTTGGTAAGACAGTGTCTGCCCTTGAACGATAACATGAGGTGCACCTGAAATAACTCTCTGCGTTATGTTGAGAACGCCAACCTTTCCTGAGGACAACATCATCAATTCACTCATGAAAAGTATGATAATCAAAATGACTATGCTCACAATCCATCGCCTTTTTCTCATTTTGTGACCTCCACTACCTAGGGATCATTCCCTCATAGTTAATGACTTTTAATGACATAATCTCGTCAGAGATGGTATTGATTTTGACTGAATAGGGCTTAATAGCTTGCAGGAATTCATTAATGATTTGTTTGCGATCCTTATTAAAGACGGCAGATGTTATGTGATTCTCCTTTAATACGTTATCGTTCATTATGACTTGTTTAGAATAACTAACTGAATTACTATAATCGATTAGATGCGTAACCCCCGTGAATTTGCCACTAGTTAATGTACCTTTGGAGAATTCGGATGGTTTAATCCCAATATATTTTTCAGAAGAACCGTGTTTCTTTTTATAATTGATAATCGTGTCAAAAAAGTCCTTATCCCCAATTAACTTTTCGTTGAAATAATCATTTTTGAGAGCAATCGTAGTTGTATGATCGGTATATCCTAGTGAGACAGTATCTGAAGAGTGGATTGCGTAATATCCCTGAGACATCTTGCCCTGATTGAATGTTCCATCGTTAATGGTGTTGATGTAGCTGCCAAGTATAGGGTGAACCTTGCCATCAGAAGAAGTAAGGTACTGTACTTCTAACCATTGCGTAATTTCTTTTCCTTTACCATGATATGTATCATTAATCCATGATCCGGTGTAGGTTTTTGTAGTGAATTCACCTGTTCCATGGCCCATATTAGATTCATTGTAATCCTCAAAGGGGACACCTCCACCTTCAACTAATGTATATGTATACTTGCCTTTTCCTTGCCGTGTACCACTCACCCAATCTCCAGAGTAAACTTCGGTTTTTCCCCATCTCGCGGTTCCTTTACCATGAGGTTTCCCGTTTAAAACTTCACCATAGTACGTCGCTCCATCTGATAATTTTAAGGTTACTTTCTTCGATGCTGCTTCTGTTGGAGTAGTGCTTGATAATAGTACAATGATAATGATGATCGTTAATCCAAAACCTAGATAGAATCTTTTCAAAAGTGTGCAACTCCTTCAATGAATAATGATCCTTGCGTTGTTAGCTATCTTCAACATTATCAGTTTATGTATCGTATTTTTCCAGTTTAATTATAAAGTGGAGATAGGTCGGATTTCACAAACAACTCGCCCCCATTTCACAAAAGTAAAGATGTAAAGGCTGATACAAAATCCCACTCAACCCAAAGTACCTGCGGCTTCAGGGCATATCATGCCTATGATTCGTGGGTACTTTTTTCTATACTCAGCATATGCGCAACCCTGATCTTTTTACAAAATCCACTATCTACTCCATCTCATCATTCCGCTACACCAGTTCTCCTCCTAATGATCCACAGCAGTGGTGGAACTTTCCTGAATCGTGAACAATCTCTGAATTTTGTATCACCTCCTATTTGCAGCGTTATCACTAGATTCACTCCCCCAATATGGAGCAGTATAGAGTATAACTTCGTTAGGATAAGTTAGAAAAACCTTTAACGGAATATGAAAGAAATGCAGGTATATGTAAAATTTTAAATACATGCTTCCAGGCCGTTGACCCTGCCCCCAAAAGTCTCTTATATTTACTCCCGACACAACAACTCAGATCGGGTGGTGGGATGATTTTGTTCATTAATAAAGGCAAGAAAGTGCTCGCTATGCTTACACTTATACCCTTGGCTACAGGGATGGTCATGGGAGCTTTCCCTGCTGCGATAACGTATGCAGATTCGGGGGACAACACATCGATCAACAGCTCCGCAACAGGTTCTTGGCAAACGGGAGATTTGCATGTACATACGTTTGAGTCCGATGATGCACAGGTTTCACTGGAGAACGTGCTCGATGCGGGTTTAACCAAATATGGGCTGGACTGGATCGCGCTAACGGATCATTTGCGGTTATCCAAGCGAGATCACAACGGGAACGACATTTCGGGTGGACCAATCCCGATGTCCCAAGGAATGAATGAATATCAGGTACCACAGATCAAGGCACTTCAGGATGCAGGCAAATACGCGGGTAAAACGATCTTCTCCGGTTTCGAATGGGACATGCCTACACATGAACACGTTGGGGTAGGAATTCTCACGGATGAGCCGAATTCAACCGAAGCGCTGAACGCTGCCAAGGAATTCGAATACCGTTTCACGAATCGCGCAGCGAACCTGTTTAATGCGGCAGACGTAACGAAATGGGATCAGAACGGAGGGCGTGCGTACACGACTCATCAAGATGCCTTAACCGCCATCAACTGGCTCGCAACGAACTATCCAACGACAAGTTATGCGATGATCAACCATCCTTCACGGGGCAAAAACAAATATACCGTCGCCGACTTCCGTGAGTTCAACGATCTGGCTCCACAAGTGGTGTTTGGTATCGAAGGTATGCTCGGCAATCAGATGGAACCGGACCGTGGAGGGTACAACACAAGCTACAATGTAGCTAATCCGACCGCAGATGATGGATACAAATACCGTACATACGGCGGTGTAGACTATATGGTCGCCAAGGTTGGCGGACTATGGGATGCATTGCTTGGAGAAGGGCGTCACTTCTGGAACTATGGCAATTCGGACTACCACTTCAAGACGATTGGCACGAATTCCAGTGGTTATTTTCCGGGCGAATATGCCAAGACGTATTCTTGGGTTGAGGGTACAGGTATGCAGGCTGTTCTGGATGGACTGCGTTCGGGGAAATCATTTTCCGTATTCGGCGACCTGATCAACGCACTGGACTTTACAGCTTCCGGAGCGGGTGCTCAGGTTGAGATGGGCGGAGACCTTCATGTGACCCAAGGGGATGAAGTAGAGCTGAAGATCCGCTTCAAGAGTCCAACGACGAGCAACAATTATGAAAAACCAATCAACAGTGGCACGTCCGCTGGACAAGTACCCGTGGTGGATCACATCGATCTCATCGCTGGGGATGTGACAGTCAAGGCCCAGAAGGGTACAGCCGCATATAACAAAGACACCAACGACACTACCAAAGTGCTGGCTACCTTCACGTCCAACGATTGGACCACAGACGCCGAAGGCTATAATGTCATCACAACCAAGATCAAAGCCACAGATCAGGACAAGTATTTCCGCCTGCGCGGTACGAATCTGGGCATGAACGTGACAGGTGAGACTGTAAATGGTGAACCACAACTTGATCCGAAAAATACGACAGCTGATGCAACGACCCGTTTTAATCAAATTAACGATAGCAACTATCGCGATCTGTGGTTCTACTCCAACCCAATCTTCATGAGTGCCACACCTTACAGTGACGCACAGGCTGTAACCGATACGCTCCAAGCAATTGATCTGGGCGATCTTAACGCGGTCCATTCCGATCTCACCCTTCCTGTCGAAGGGAAACATGGTGCAACGATTAGCTGGTCCAGCTCCAAGCCGGAACTAATGAATAACGAGGGCAAGCTGCTAACGCAACCGGACAATAATGAGCGATTGGACCTGACAGCAACCGTGCAACGTGGCACGGAGTCTCAACCCAAAACGTTCACTGTCATTGTGGAAGGCACGAATAATCAGGCGCTGGTGTTAAAAAGCAACTTAACTACCGCTGACGGCCAGCCGTATCACACGGATACGTGGACGAACCAGTCCGTAACGGTTAGTGTAACCAGCGCAGTATACGCGCCTGATACTTCCGCGATTATCGAGTTGTCCCGTGATGGAGGGCAGACGTATGAACTTTATACAGAGAATGCGCCTTTGGAGGCAACGGAGTCTGGAGAGCATAACCTTTTATTCCGAGCAACTGACGATCTGGAACAAACGTATACTTTACCTCTGGTCATTAAAATAGACCGTGAGATTCCCGTCATCACCCTGCAAGGTAGCAGCCAGATGACGCTGAACGTGGGAGATACGTACAATAAGCCTGGAGCACAGGCTTCTGATAATGTCGGCATCCGTGGTTCCGTGCAGGTGGATGGCACGGTGAACACACAAGCAGCAGGGATTTACACCCTTCGGTATAACGTGAAGGATATCGCTGGTAATGCTGCACAGGAAGTTATCCGTACCGTGACTGTACAAGCCCGCTCAGACAATGGTGGCGGGGGTTCAGGTGGAGGTAATGGAGGCAACTCTGGTGGGGATTCTGGAGGAAACACACCAAGTGTGCCAACAACGCCTACCGTTCCAACCACACCAACCAATCCGGAAACGGGGTCAGATTCATCCACTGAAGTGAAGGTAGAGGTGGAAGCGAATCAGCCGGTCCAAACGGGTCTGAAAGACATCGTGCAATTCAATGTTCCATCGGGAGCCATTGGTTCCAAGGATACACTGCAAGTGTCTGTGGTTGCCAAGGACAAGTTGCAGAATACAGCTTCCCTGAATGTACTTGGACAAGCTGTACAGATCAGCCGCAGTGGCGGAAGAACATTGAATGATCAGGCGGCATTGAGCCTGAATATGGATTCGGGAGATCTGCCTAACGGTACCCAACCTGCAATCTACTATTATAATGAAGCTCGTCAGAGCTGGGTATTTATCGGTGGCAAGATGAATGCAGCAGGAAGCATAACGGCCAATGTTAATCATCTGGGTACATTCGTTGTGTCCAGTTACACACCTGTGAATCTGTCTGACCTGAATGGACACTGGGCTTCCGACTATGCAGATCGTTTGTTGGGCATGAACGTGATTCAAGGTTACACAGATGGTACGTTCCAACCATCGAAGAAGATCACACGGGCAGAGTTTGTTACGTTGCTCAGTAAGGCACTGGCATTGAAGTCCGTGGATTCGGATCTGACATTTGCAGATCAAGGTAGTCTGCCAGACTGGGCAAAAGGTGATATTGCCGCAGCCGTGCAAGCCGGAATTGTGAAAGGCTATGGTGATAACACATTTAAGCCTGATCGGACCATTACCCGTGCCGAGATGGCTGTCATGATGGCGAATGCGCTGAAAGTAAGTTTAGATGCACAAGCCGGAATGTCTGGCAATACATCCGTTAAACCAAGTTTCACGGATGCATCGCAGACACCATCTTGGGCACAAGAAGCACTGGATGTAGCGGTGCAGGCCAAGATTGTGAGTGGATATACGGACCATACGGTTCGAGCAGGAAGTGAAACGACTCGAGCGGAAGCTGCGACGATGATCTATAACTTGTTGCTGGCCATGTACGTGTAAGAGGTAACGAAGAGATTTAACCGTATATAAAGCAGATAAAGTAGATATAAAGCAGATAAAAAACTGATATCCTTTTGGGGTATCAGTTTTTTTTGGATTAAGACTATCTCATCTTGGATGGTATTTAAGACGTTCCATAGCTTTAATTCACGAAACGAAAGGGCAAGTTACTGTGATAGAATGAGTTAGGTTTGGATGATGAAACGGTGGAGGCTTGGAATATGAACAAAACGGAGCGGCAACTTGCGATTACGCTTGAATTGCAGCGGAGAAAGATGTTAAGAGCAGAAGATTTAGCTGCTCAATTTGAGACAAGTGTACGTACGATATATCGAGATATTCAGGCATTAAGTGAGGCTGGTGTTCCGATCATGGGTGCTCCGGGTCATGGGTATTCCCTCATGGAAGGATATTTTCTGCCCCCGGTAAGCTTCACCGCAGAAGAAGCCGTCTCCCTGCTCATGGGAGCTGATTTTATCGAACAGAGAATGGATACAGAATACGCGATGGAGGCTAAGTCGGCTCAACGCAAAATTGAAGCGATTTTACCTGAATCCGTTCGTGTCGAATCAACACGTGTTCGGGAAACGATGAGACTGCTTCATACGGTTGAACCTTTAACCCGAGCACGGGTGAAAACATACCTTAACCAGATACGTAGTGCCATTCTGGATCAACGTAAAATCAGTTTTATGTATCTGAAAAAAATGCCAGGAACGGATGGCAATCGGTATAACATGCGTGAGGTTTCTCCATATGGACTCTCACTGGTTCAGGAGAATTGGATGTTAATTGCACGTTGTGATATGCGACAAGACATCCGTCATTTTCGTTTGTCACGGATGACTGAACTTTCCGTGCTGGAGGATCAGTTCCTTTTGCCACCGGATTTTGATCTAAACAGTTATCGACCTCCTGAGGACCGTAACGAACAAGTAGTAATTCGGGCTAATCCTGAAATTGCTGACAAAATTATGGAGGTCCTGCATTTTTATATGGATGCATTTGAGGAGCAAGAGGAAGGTGTTGTTTTTCATTTTCGTGTCCGCTACCCGGAAGAAATATTGCATTATTTACTTGGCTGGGGTGGAGATATCGAGGTCTTGGAGCCAGAGTCTTTACGCTTCCGAATGAAGGAAGTAGCCAAAAACATCTTAAAACACTACTGACATACACCTGTCAGTAGTGTTTTTTTATACTTTGATATATCACAGATCAAGAGGAGTGGGTTGAAGGATGAGAAGTACAACGGAAGTATTGACATCATTTGAAACGGCAGTAGAACGATATTTGGTAGAACTGAACAAATTGGATATGGGGAGCTTATATAAAAAACAGAGTGAAGAGGAATGGTCCATTGGACAGATGTATGTACATTTGATTCAATCAGCGCTTTTCTTGCATCTACATAATATTGAGCAGTGTTTGAGCAGCGGGGATTCAACATTAAACTCGGGTGAGGAAAAAACAGAACTGGGTAGGCAAGTGTTTGAATTAGGACAATTCCCTCCCGTTCCAATTAAGGTTCCTGCTTCCCCGCAGTACACCCCGCAACCACCCGAGAGTATGGAGTCTTTGATCGATGGGCTTCGCATGGTCGTGGAACGGATGAGAAGCACGGCAGCTGTTCTACACCAAGCGTCCGTAAACAACAAAATACGTCATCCAAGGCTTGGCGCTCTAAACGCTCAGGAGTGGTTTTTGTTGATAGAGATGCACTACAGACATCATTTTTTACAATTGGATCGATTGATATCGAATCTGGAGATGTAAACGAGAGAAGGGAATGGGATGTATTCATGAAACCAAATCAGGACAGCAGATATTGGATTGGTGTTGTATCTGCTTCTCATGTAAATGTAGCCGTAGAGGGAGGGTTTGCGCAGCTGTGCCATGGCAAGTCAGCACTGTTGCGACAGATGTCCGCGGGTGACTGGCTGATATACTATTCTCCACGCACAGACATATCAATAGGGCAGCCACTTCAGGCGTTTACCGCTATTGGTCAAATTACCGATGACAGGATATACCAATATCAGATGTCGGAATCCTTTGTACCCTTTCGCCGAGATCTACATTATCTTCCGTGTCGAGAAGTAAAGATCGCAACGTTGTTAGACCAACTTAGTTTTACACGCGGGAATCGCAATTGGGGGTTCCATTTCGTAAAGGTCACTTTGAGATTGGGGCTGAAGACTTCATGATGATAGCTTCCTCCATGTTGGAAAATGAGACATTGTCACTACTGGATATTAGCTTAAGCCATAAATGTTAACCAAACCAAAAGGCCCATAGACAGTCTATGGACCTTTTTGCTTTATGGATTATCATATCCTCCACCATTGATATTACATTTACGAAGACGATGAATGCCCAAGGAAAGACCTTTAATCGCCCCGTATTTCTCAATAGCTTGAATCATATACACGAACAGCTATGATTGCAAAATGGGGTTATACAAGTAAAAGTGGGTTGTATACATGTGGAGTCATATCTTCTTGTGAAAGAACCCGGTCCGTGCTATCCAAATCCGGATGGAGGTCTGTATATGAACCATCAACTGTCACGGTTGTCTGTTATGACTGACGAGCAACTCAATGGAAATATTGCACGCTGCCTAGGGTATATCTAATAAGGATCAAACCCACTTGCTGAAGGGAGATTTGCTGGAAATATTTAGAAAAACGAGTGAGAATCTAGTTTTCAAATTCAGCAAGAAATAGATTTGATAGATATGTATCAGTCAGCACGTACAAACCGATAGTTAACATTACACTGAAGCTCCATGAACAAGAGTGGGCATAAGATTATTTTTGAAGTGCAATCTCGTATTTAGTATCCATTCGATAAGCTACCCTGAAATTAGGAGGATGGCTTTCTTTATAT
Organism: Paenibacillus sp. SRL342; assembly: GCF_984798905.1. NCBI lineage: Bacteria > Bacillati > Bacillota > Bacilli > Caryophanales > Paenibacillaceae > Paenibacillus > Paenibacillus sp. SRL342. The sequence continues at coordinate 5,353,606 of NZ_OZ481790.1, read as the reverse complement.
CTTATGGATTTGATATTGTGGTATATAAGCAAAATAGTTCGCCGTTGTTGACAAATTGTAACAATTAAATGTAAAATACTAGAATCAATGTATTTAATGAATATTTTTATGTAATATATATATGTTTAAATTAGATTATGTATAAATACATATATTAGCGGTAATTTATCTTAACTTCTTTACCAGAGTTGAATTGATTGTCTACTCCAAAATAGGAGTTAACAATAGTATCTTTAGCTGTTTATTCAAAGCCTCATATGTAGAAAGGAGGATAGTAACTTCGTCTAACTTTTTAATTTGAAGGGAGTTATTCTAAATGAATACTATAAATCACAAATCACTGAAGTACGTACTGGGAACGATCTTAGCAATAGCGCTATTCATGAGTTTCAATCTCTCTGCAAAAGCTGCAGACTCTGAAGTAATAGAGGTCGCTCAAGTACAACAATTACATGAAAAAGCTAAAGATCTTAACCTTATTAAAGTTGTAAGAGGTCTGATCAACATCAATGAAATTGAAGTCAATAAAGAGAAGCTTGGAGGTTACAGATGAAAACGTATACCAAGACTATATTAATAGTCTTCAATCAACAAATGTTCTGATTAGAGCGGGCTACTCATATATTGACGATAATAATGACCCTCAGATGGTATCTGATGAAAAAATCGCTAAGTTATCAAGAGAAGAACCAAGCAATTTAATTACTGTTGAACCTTCTAATCCTTCTGATGATATGGTTACACCATATAGCGAAATTCTGGATCTTAAAGGAATGGTTACAGCCAATAGAAACCAACTGACGAGTTACTATTGGAATGTTTTTTATTCTTCCGCTACGACGGGCCAACCCGCATTAGTAGCAACAGCGTCCACAGCAATATGGTTTAAAGCAAAAGTAAATATACGTGGACCTTGGGATTATAAAACCCAACCAGGTTGGGGTGGTGCTCAGAAACAATGGTTGGCCGATACACACACAGGACGTCGAACAGTAACTACTGAATATATTGGAAATTACAATTATGGGTTCACTGGACAATTTTTATTTCCTTTGCAAATTTTGTTTTATGGTGGTCAGTATGCTAACGGTGATATCTGGACTCCAGAAGATAAAAATGATAGAGCCGCTATACAACAAGGATTCAATGACGCTACAAGATAATTAACAATGGACATAATCTTCGACTAAACTTTATAATATAAAGAAAATGATTCCTGTAAAATTAGGAATCATTTTCTTTATATATTGAGGGATATGTGTCATCTCATTAAGCAGAAAAGATGTATTAACCGCGAATTTTTATCTATTTAAGGAAAAGGGGGTTCATTTTTAGTGAAAAAAATAAGCTGGTTAGCTTTGTTTTTAGTACTTTTTTTGTCCATTATTTCGATGTATTCACTGTATTCTAACATGAATAATAAATGGTTAGTTATACCACCAAACTACGTGATTCTACTATTTTCAGTTATAGGTTTGGTCCTAAGTTTAATAAGTTTCAAAGATAAATCGAGCAAGTCAGCTAAGGTAAGAAGTTGGATATCCATGCTTCTTTCGGTAGTACTGATCGTTTTACTTTTTGGTGTTTTATCATTTACATCCATGTTTTCGGGTTCAAAAGAATTACTTACGACTACGCATTCACCAGACAAGAACTATACATTAAATTTCTTTAAAACTGACGCTGGTGCCATGGGGTCTTCTGGAGTTATAGGAGAACTAAAAGGACCTCTATGGTTTAAACGAGTATTTTACTATGAGCGAAAGACAGATCAAGTTAAGTTGGAATGGGTTGATAACCACACAATCTCAATTAATGATCAAACTGTAAATTTATTGAATGGAGAAACTGTACGCCGTAACCTTAATTGATTTGTTTAAGCTCAACTTCCAAAATATTTTATAATACGTGAAGATGCTGATTTCATAATAAACTTAAAGCGAGATTCCCTCAGGGAGAGCACTGAAAAACGATTACAGAATATTTAAGTGAGACTGATGAGCGAATCATCAGTCTCTTTTTTTGCCGCCTACTTTATTAAATCACCGCGGCAATATGATATAATTAATTGAGGTGACCATAATGTTAGAACTTAACAAACAACAAACGCTCTCCTTTCATAGCGAGCTATATAATTTCATTCCCCAAGATCATTTACTCATTGGGATTCATCAACTTATCGACTTTTCATTTATTCTTGAATTTGTTCAAGAGCAATATAACCTCTTTTATGGCAGGCGTGCGAAAGATCCCGAGATGTTGTTTCGATTGATCTTCATTCAAAAGTTGTACAACCTCTCCGATGAGAGAGTCATTGAAGAAACCAAAGTTAATTTGGCGTACAAATGGTTCATTGGGCTGAACCCGGAAGATCCTTTGCCCGACTCTTCGCTGCTTTCTATCTTTCGTGTTCACAAAATTGGGGCCGGTGAGGTTGAAAATCTGCTGACTGAGGTCGTTAAACAATGCGTAGAAAAAGGGCTTGTGAAATCGTCGGCTATCCTCGTGGATGCAACCCATAGCTATTCTAAATATGAAGCCTCTAAACCGCTTCAAGTCCTGAAACAAGCCGCCAATCGTTTACAGCGAGCGGTCAAAAAGCATAATAGCAAACTGCTAAAGCAGTTGCCCAAAATGCCTGAATTCGAGGGGGAAACCGGGGATAAGGAAAAACAGGCACTTGCTTATCTTGCTGATCTCGGCGATACCGTGGAACAACTGCTTCCCGATGCCGAAGGATCGTTGAGGTCACGTCTGGAAGAAACGAAGAAGATTGTAAGCGATGAACGATTATTAGCTTGGAAAGGGGTACAGTCGGCAATTGATCCCGATGCCCGGTTTGGCTGGAAAAGCGCGACGACCTCATTTTTCGGCTACAAAGAAAGCATTGCTATGACCGAAGATGGCATTATTACGGCTATGAAAGTTGAGCCGGGCAACGCGAGTGATCCTAAAGCATTCCCTGACCTGATCAAGCAAACCGCCGAAACCGGACTCGTAGTAGATGAAGTACTCGCGGATAAGGCCTATGGTAGTTTTACAAACCTCAAACTTCTCGCGAAGGAAAACATAATTCCTACCATTCGGCTGAATGAAATGATGCTGTACGGGCATCAAGACGAGCAACGTGAGAAGTTTGTTTACCACAAAGATAGCGAGTCGGTCGAATGCCCGAGAGGGCATCACAGTATTCGCAAAGCGAAAATGGGACGTAAAAACGGGAATGAATGCCAGAGGTTGACATTCTTTTTTGACGTTGATAAATGCAAGGCATGTCCGCTTCAAAAAGGCTGTTACAAACCAGGATCGGATTCCAAGACATACTCGGTTCCCATCGTGCCCGATTTTAAACAAAAGGCGGTGGAGTACCATGAATCTGAATCCTTCAAGCTACGGTACCGGATGCGGTACAAGATTGAGCAGAAGAACCATGAGCTAAAGAACCATCACGGTCTGGCGATTTCACAGTATAGCCGAGGCCTTCTTGGCATGCGAATACAAGCAGTCCTGACCGCCATTGCTGTAAATGCGAAGCGAATGGTGAAGCTGGCAAATCCAAAAGTGGCTCGATAGTTGGGTAGCCCCGTTCTCTGCAAGCAATGGATGACAAAAAAGTCTTGGCTTTGTTGCTTCAGGCAACAAAACCAAGACTTTTTCAGTGCTCTTCCTCAGGAGTATCGCTTTTTTTAGTGTTAGAAAGTAGTATCAACACTTTGAATGGTTTAGAGATTAAATGCGAACGTAATACACTGAGTTCCATATTGGATAGTATGGTTAATTCCTCACTAAGTGGATTGTTAAGTACAAAACGGATAATTATATAGCGGATATGAAATGTTAGGCACGTAAAAAGCAGAATAAAGCGTTAAGAATATATACTGACTAAATTAGAGGAGGGCCAACCTGTGAAGAAAAAAACATTGGTTTCACTACTCACCATACCACTGGTAGCTGCATCTGTGAGTGGCTACATGTACTTGAATGAACCGTCTATAGTTAGTGCTCAAAGCGATGTTGAAAGCGCAGCACTTAAGGCGACCCAGGGTAAGATTGATTACATTAAAGAATCGTTTGAAGACGGATCATATATCGTTCGCTACCGGGACCGAGTGAATTTGACAGAAATCACTGAGGAATACCGTGATAACCAGCTTCATAATAAATTGGTTATTGAAGATGGTGGTAAGAAAATCACTTCGTATGGTCGAGATTTTGAGACAGGAAAATTGGTTGGGAATACTTGGACCATGCCGGACAACATAGCTGCTGAAAATGAGAAGTTGCTACAGATCTCGCTGTTGGAGAATGCTAAAGAAGAATTACAGAGTCAGGATTGGACAGTACTGGAAGCAGCGGGCACACAATCCCGTTCTGCTACACAGAGTAACGAGCAAAAAGCTGTTTCGGAGGATAACCTCCACAAGGAAGTTGTAACCATTGATGTAAATACGGGTTTACCGACAAAACGTGTGATTTATCAGAAAGACAAAAACGGTGAAATTGTAACTAGCTCTACCAAGACCGAAGAGTACAAGTACCTGGATTCTATGCCGATGAAGATCCAGAGCTTTGCTCCGGAAGAATCCGTAGAGATTAAAGAAATACCGGCGCCTGTAATTGAAGATAAGGTGCTTGAAGGTTCATAAGACTTTCTGTTCCATCAACAAGTACAATTAAATAAGACAGCCAGCCCCCATACTTGGGAGCTGGCTGTCTTATTTCTTATTCGTAGCCGGAATTAACTTGATGGGATTTCAGTTTGTTCTACGAGTTTATCAAACAGTTGTGGGTCCGTCTTTTTAAAGAATTGAAGTTGTTCTTCAGTTAGTTTGCACATAGTTCCTTTTTGCTGAGTCATTATAAACATTGAAAAGGATAGTTATTTAGTTGGGAAAAAGGATTTTAGAATCAGGTCCGTTGCTCTCCATAAATAATTAACTGCCATGAAAATTAGAGTATCAGGATCTTCATAACCTCGTAGGGGCTTTAATGTAGCAATGCCCTCATGGTACTCAATCATTTGGTTGGGATTGACGGAATGTGTTTCAAGAGAGTAGGTGGAGTACAATAGATTATACTCTACGTCCATATTGACTTCTTTAGCCACTTATTTAATAGAACTCGCCCCAAATAATTCAAACCAATTAATACATCTTCTTAAATCACTTTCTTTAATTATAGGCCATCTAACAGGATGGTCTTTGTTGCTATTAAGGTTTAAATTCATTTGGAAAAGTCAATAAAAGCTCTGTAAGCAACGCTGTACAATCCACTGAAAACCAGTACAATTGAACCTATAAAACCATGAGATAAAGAGAGGTATTTCTCCATGACGGATACAAGTGGGAATCGCAAAGTTGACGGCTATCTAAAGAAACTCAAAACGTGGAAGGAAGAGTCCGCTAAGCTGAGAGAGATTATTCGGGATTTTGAACTGACAGAGGATATGAAGTGGATGCATCCGTGTTACATGCTGGATGGGAAAAACATCGTTTTAATTCATGGATTCAAAGAATACGTGGCCATTCTGTTCTTCAAAGGTGCTCTACTGAAGGATACACACGGCATTTTGGTCCAGCAAACGGAGAATGTACAGGCAGAACGCCAGCTTCGCTTCACCAGTCTGGAGCAGATTGTGGAGCAGGAGGCTATGATCAAAGCCTATATCCAGCAAGCGATTGAAGTGGAACAAGCCGGACTGCAAGTGGAAATGAAAAAGACTGCCGAATATAGCGTTCCTGAGGAGCTTCAGCAGCAGTTCAATGAGAATCCTGCCTTCCGAGATGCATTTGAAGCACTGACACCCGGACGTCAGCGGGCATATCTCTATTATTTCTCACAACCGAAGCAATCTAAAACAAAAGTGTCACGAATCGAGAAGTACATGCAGCCGATCCTGGAGGGCAAAGGATTGAATGATTAAGGTGTTTGCTTGATAAAGGTATCTACCATCCAATCAAAGAATCTTTGTTTCTCTTCATAATGTGGGTAATGAGCCGAGTTCTTATAGGCAATGAATTCCTTTTGATTTCCTTCAATCTGGTCAAAAAACACCTTGGCGGCATGGGATGAAGTCATTAAGTCGTAATCTCCCATGACAAAATAAAAGGGGAGGTCCAGCTTCGTAATCAAGGATGGCAAAGGACAGCTCAGGGCTTCACTTATCAGTATTTCTTGCGAATAAATGATCCCTTTATTAAAACGAATGGCATCCAGCATATTATATTCTTGGCTGAACGTCATTCCCAGAAAGCTGGTGTCAGGGCTGTCCATCAACCTTGATGTGCCCCCATAACGTTTAACGATATCTCGCGGCGTGAATGCCTGTCCTTGTTTGATCGGTTCATGGATCTGCTCCAACTGGTCTACGTCTTCATGATTATCAGCCAACTGGGCTTGCTCCATAACGTAATTCCATCCGTCCATCTCGCTCAGTTGTGTATCTGCCATCTGCCCGATCCCAATGTAGGCTTCATATTTATCGGGTGCCCGATGCGCAGCAAGAGTTCCTATGTATGTTCCATATGAATGACCAATTAATATTACCTTTTTCTTCCCCAGACGTTTAGTAATATAATCGGTGACGGCCAGTGCATCCTTAACCAGCACATCAGCTGAGAGATTGGAATAGTCCTCGAAAAAATGATAGGATTTGCCGCTTGCTCTCTGATCATAGTTCACAATCGTAAACTGAGATTCTAATAAATCTTGGTACTTTTTCGCGTACGGAAGTTCAGATGCACCCGGTCCACCGTGTAAATAAAGGATAACTGGGTTGTCCAGATCCTGTCCTCTGATCATGATTTCATGTCCCGTGCCGTTGATTTTAACTTGTTCCAATACATGAATAGGGTTTGTGCCTTTTATTTTTGGCGTCCATGTTGGAAAGTAAAGAACTGCGAGTGATAGTGTTAGGGTCGTGACGCCTAGCCACAAACCTGTTTTCTTCATTTTGTTCATAGGATATGTCTCCTCTGGTTCAATGTCTTGATGTAATTATTGTTCATAAACTCATAATTCTATCTTACGTGACTCGTCATTGATTAAAATCGTACGCCAGATTGAATTTGTTCTCAGTCTCAGGTTGGACATAAAAGACCTCAGTCCTGAAGAATTCAGGACCAAGGCCGCCGCTTAACTATCTTTTTATGTTTATGAAAAGACCTCAATATAAGAAGCTACAGCAGAAAGATCGGAATAAATAAGGCAGGCAGCAGATTCAATACCTTGATCTTCGTAATCTTCAAAATATTTAACCCCGTACAAAGCGCCAGGATGCCGCCAATCAGCGTAATTTCGTTCATGATGTTTGTCGTCATGAAGACGGATAAGAAATCAGCCGAGAAGAATACCAGTACTTCGATCACCAATAGAATATAATGCCGATCCCGAAGGTGGAGGCGAGAATCAATGACGTAATGCCCGAGAAAATCGTATTGATTTGCAAAAGGTGTTATCCCCCTGTAATGCACCTTGTAGTGGCCCCAGAATCGGGATCGATCCCACGCTCAACAATGAGATGGCAACCGTTAATCCTTCATTTAAGCCATTGGACGAGAATTTGGTCCTGATGTTGGACAAGATGTTCTCGAAATTAATGAGTTGCCCAATTATCCCGCCTATCGTCAGGAAGAAGAACGACGTTAGGTTTATTTTGGTACCAACGAATGATTTCGTCATCCATTTCGGAACCGTACCCAATGGTATCCACACCACCTTGTAAAGCGACCCTTATTCTTCATGCTTCCCATGGGAAGTTGCTCACCAGTGCCAGATAAGGAGCCCCATGTCCATCCGTACATTTAGGAAAAAATCGGAGACGAGCAGATTGGGTCTGACAAAACATCGTTGTTAATCTCATCCCACAGCTGCACGTCAGTGTAAAAGAATTCTCCCACACGGCGCATCGTCGTCACACCCGCATGGAGTACAGTCAGTGCGTTATGTTTCATTTTTTTCAAAACGTTTCTGCCGAACTTGGTATCCAATATCGATCATAGGCACACTGCAACAAGCCTCAAATGGTGGATATGCTTTTCGCTACTTTTTTTGGATTTGGATTGAAAATATTTTAAAAAAAAGTAAACATTTATGATAAATAACTCGTTATATACAGTGTGGGGTGACATAAATATGGAAGGTTTGGATTGGAGGGAACAAAAAAGATTGCGGTAGATAAGCCCACTTTAACAAATTTATTCAATTCTAATGAAATGAGGGGGAAGGTTTAAAATGAAATCTCGAAGAACTTTATTATTCTCCGTATTTGCACTAATATTCACACTCTCTTTTGTGTCACAAGCATATGCTGCTTCTACTAATTTGCCATCATATCCTATTGCAAAGCAAGAGAAGAGTGAATGGTGTTGGGCAGCAGTTAGTTCAAGTGTTCTTAAATTCATGGCTAACAAAAATGTCTATCAATGCGATTTCGTTAAGACAGTGAAGTCAACCAGTTCTTGTGCAAATGTATCGGCATCCACAGTAGAAGCCCAAAGTGGAATGCATGACTATGGAGTATCTTCTAATTATTACTCAGGTAATCTGAATGTTGCCCAAGTAAAAAGTCAGATTGATGGAGGACGCCCCGTGTATGTAAGCTGGAAATGGAATAGTCCTACGGCTCTTATTGGTCATGCAGTTGCTATTTATGGCTATAGTAATACTCCAACCTATACTTATTATATGCATTATCTGGATCCTTGGGATGGTGTGAAAACTTCAATGGAATTCTCGAAATTTAACGGAGGTACGGGAGCAGAAAGAACGTGGAGATGGGGACTTAAAGACTTTTGGCATTATCAATAAGGATTAGCTGAGGAGGTCTATAATCATGAAATATATTAGAATTTTAATGATGATATGGATAGGTCTAATGGTCAATTACATTATGGCTCCAAGTAGTTATGCCAGCAATGTACCTGAAGATGTACAGACCTTTGCCAAAGGACAAGGATTGGAAGAATTCAAAAAAATGGTATTAGATGATCCTGTGGGATACGGCTATGAGAATGAAGAAGAAGTTAAGTCTGTCACTTTAGGCCCTGGCTTCGAAGTATACTTATTTGACTCTGACAAGTTTAAAAAAGTATCTGACAGTCTGATTGATGTGTCTAAGCCGACAGGACAGTATGACTTTATTGTGCAATCGGGCGGTGTTGGAAAGTCATTTCTTAGTGTAGAACAATTTGAAGGTGAGTTCAGAGTAGTTCTTGCAGGAGGAGATGCCTCAAGGTTGGATGCGTCCTTAAATACGATGACAAAATCCTTATCTACTGACGTAGACACGCTTAATCCGGTATTAATCAAGGACGGAAATATCCGTTATTTGGCCGTGAAGATCGATGGTAAAGAAGTAAATATACCAGATGTACCTACTGAGAAAAAATCACTTATGGGAGGTATGGATAATAATCAGCTATGGGATTCCTCCAAGACGATTGATTTCTTAAAAGATGTGCAATCCCAAGGAGTTGATCCAGAAGTAGACGGTGCGGGTGGTTATCCGGTCATCAACTCCGGTACATCTGCGAATAATTATATGAGTATAACAATAATAAGTTTGGTTATTGCTTTAGTAGGCTCAATAGTAGTGTACATGTGGGTAAGAAAAAGACAGAGCTTGAAATGATTTAAACTCCACATACAACATTTAAAACGAAGAACTCACCTTCCGTTCACAAAAGTAAGCATGAAGAGGGTTAAATTGAAGTTTTGTTTAACCAAAAGTACCTACGGTTTCAGGGTATCCTGCCTTCGTAGGTGCTTTTTTTTATACTGGAAGAATGATTTTGTTCATTAATATTCACTCCTGAATTCACCAAACTGAGTTTAGAACATCGTCGACTTCTTTGATTCTTGTGACAGATGGTGTTTGAATTAGATTTCCTTTGACCATGACCATAGAGATGTCTGACAAGGCCTCGATATGTTCGAGCGGATTTTGCTCCATGATAATCAGATCAGCATGTTTTTCGATATCCACTGTTCCTGTAACATCGTCAACACCGAGGATCTTTGCATTGGTTCGAGTCACCATGTCGATGACCTGTTTGTTGTTCAGGTTGGCCTGTCTCATGTAGTGGTCCATCTCTCTCCACATATCATAGTGAGTCACGTAAGGCATGGCGGCATCAGTACCTATACCGATGGTGATGTCGTTTTCGATCGCCTGTTTTACGCCTTTGAGCATTGAATCGTAGACGAGTCTGGAATTCTCTTTTACCGTTGCACTTACCTTCGTTACGCTCGTTTCCAGTGAAGCGGAGGGATAAGCGGCTTGCAGGGTGGGGATGAGTGCGGTGTAGCCATTCAGGGCATTGGGATTATTTTTGTACAAACGAATGATTTCGTCGTCCATCTCCGAACCATGCTCGATGGTATCAACGCCACCTTGTAAAGCGACCCTTACGCCTTCCGTGCTTTCCACATGAGCTGCCACCCGCAAACCAATCTTATGCGCTTCGTCGCAGATCGCCGCAACTTCGTCCACCGTCATCTGTAAACGTCCAGCTTCGCCGACCATCTTCGCATCCGTCACGCCACCCGTCACACAGATTTTGATCAGATCCACGCCGTGTTTTACATTGATGCGTACATTTCTTCGTGCTTCCCAAGGGGAGTCGCCAACCAGAGCCAGGAATGGAGCACCATGTCCTCCAGTGACACTTAGGAAAAACCCGGAGACAAGCAGATTAGGGCCGACAAAGTCGCCGTTATTAATCTCATCCCGCAGCTGGACATCGGTGTAAAAGAATTCCCCGACACTGCGCATTGTCGTCACACCCGCATGGAGTGCGGTCAGCGCGTTGCATTTCATGCGTTTTTTCAATGCGTTTCTACCAAACTTGGTGTTCAATATCAGATCATAGGCAAACTGCAACAAACCTTCACTGAACGAGAGACTGAACGGTTTACCATCTGCAAAGAGGTGTACGTGTGCATTAATTAATCCAGGCATCACGTATTTCCCTGAGAGGTCGATGGTTGTGTAGTGACTTGGGATATGCAACTCATGATCTCGGCCGATATCCTGGATAAGTCCTTGTTCATTGACGAGAATCGTCATGTTTTTTTGCAGATTGCGGCTTGAGTCGCCGTGGATCAGATTGACGTTTTCCAATGCGTAAGCGGTGTTCATATTGTGTTCCTCCTTGGAATGTGGGGGGTGAAGCTATATAAGTTGAATGATGGGTATGTACACTTGTCACTCCGATGACAGAACAACCTTCGGATCGCTGTTATCCCCAGATTTTTTTGATACCCTCTTATTAGGGGGAAATCCGGTGATAAAGGCGAACGCTTCGCTTCCTCTGGTTATTTCTGTCCTCTCCGTTATCGTGTAAATGTAGGTTCAACTTAAATAGTTTGGTAAATGGTAAATATTCAACTTAAAAATGAATTATCAATTCGTTTTTGGGGTAAAAAAATAGAGCGACTTAATGTTAGATATTTTTTTGCGTGCAAACCAAGTGAAGTTGATCTGATCTGCACGCTTTGTCTGCCTGGCATAAATGATGAGATGGAGCGTTATTCGTTGAGACTTTTCATACCATACAGTCTGTATACATACAAAGCTTCGAATATTTGCTTCCGGCTGTCCTCACTCATATCCCGCTTCAATAGATCCAGGTTCATGTCGATCACATTATGCGCGAGAATGTTCAGCAAGATCAAGTTCTCCTCGGTGCCAATCTCATACCGTTTATACTGGTTTTTCAGATAGGCCTTTTTGGTCTCGATCATCAGTTCAACAAGTTCATTCTTGGCGTTGGTGTAGATGGTGCCTTTATTTTTTTCAAATATGATGACGATCTGATTCCGGTATTTACGTAACACATCCACCTGTTCCTGCAACAGCGCCGACTTTCGCTCGCTATCCGTTTCCTCGAACAGGGTCTGGTTATCAAAGTGAATCGTCTCCACCAGCACATTTTTCAGATAATCCACCAGATCCGGCGGCACGACGGCGTAGAATAGTTCTTTCTTGTTCTTAAAATAAGTATAGATATTGCCCACGGAAATATTAATCTCATTCGCGATATCGCTCATCTTGGCATCCACATAGCCTTTTTGGAAAAAGACTTTGAGCGCCGCGTATTCAATCTCTTTCCTGACTTCGTCTTTCTTGGCTTGCACCATCGGGAACGACTCCTTAATAGTGAATGGTTTATTCGTTATTAGGATAGGCTTTTTTGAGGGGGTTGTCAAATTCCCATATATGGAAAAAAGATTTTGTGTTATCATTTGATTACATAAAAATCATTGAGTGTGGGTGAACGGATTGATAGAAGAAGAAAATACATTTGATATTGATGAACCAATATTAAAAACTAAATTGTCGAATACCGATCTATTATTGGGGAAGCCTATTGAACCTATTAATAGACTTCAAGTTATTTCCGACACAGATTTTGAAGATTTAGTCAGAGAGTGGTCATGTGGTTATTTAAAAGATACATATGTAAAAGTAAAGCGGTGCGGTGGATCTGGAGATATGGGTAGAGACGTTATTGCCTATGTGAATAATGAAAAAGGGAAGAACTTAGTGTGGGACAACTATCAATGTAAACACTATAATTCACCATTGTCTCCAAGTGCAATTTGGATAGAACTAGGAAAATTGTGTTATTACACTTTCGAAAAACAATATCCAGCTCCAAGAAAATACTACTTTGTTACGCCTAAAGGTTTATCAACAAAGCTATCAAATTTAATTGATAACCCAGGTAAATTAAAAGAAGGGCTGATAAAAGAATGGGTAAATAAATGTCAAAACAACATTACATCAGGAAAAAAGATAGAATTGATTGGTGATTTTCTTGCATACGTTGAAAACTTCGATTTTTCAATTATTGATGATATCGATCCTCAAGAACTGATTGAACAGCATTCGAAAACAAAATATTACTACTATAGATTCGGGGGTATTCATAGGACGCGTCCAGAAGCTATTGAGCCTCCAGATAAGATATTTCCTGATGAATTACTCTATGTCAAGAAATTGCTTGAAGCGTATTCTGATCACCATAAATCTGTAATTCAAGATATTTCTCATCTATCAGCTCATTCTAATTATATTAATCATTTTAATAGGCAACGTAAATGTTTTTACTCTGCAGAGTCGTTAATGAAGTTTGAAAGGGATACTCTTCCGCCAGGAGTAGATGCTTTCGAGGATTTAAAACAAGAGGTTTATGACGGGATAATTGATATCGTTGAGTCAGACCATTCTGATGGATTTGTGAGAGTTAAAGAGGTGTGCAAATCTGCGAGAAATCTTAATATGCCGAGTTATCCATTATATACCTCAATTAAAGGAAACGACTTAAACGGGTTATGTCATCACTTAGCGAATGAAGATAAAATAAGTTGGGTGGACTGAATAATGATTAATGAAAAAATAAGATATGGAGAGGGATATAATTCTCCATTTGAGGTTGGATTAAGGACTTTAGCAATCATTGTTGTAAATTCACCAAGGAGTCTTAACCTTCAAAGACTTATTTATTATGATTATTTAATTCTGCATTCTAATGATGTTGGTGTAAAAAATTGTCCACCTTCGTTACATCCTGATATTCCTCATAGATCAGGTGGTCTCGTTGTTAGAAGACAAGCAATGCAAGTCGGTTTAGATTTAATGTATAGTAAGAGCCTTATAGATATCATATTTAATAATGAGGGAGTATCGTACGTAGCTTCTCAATTAACAGAACCATTTCTTGATTTATTTATTTCCAATTACAGCGATAGACTTAGGGAAAATGCTTCATGGGTTACGAATCATTTCTCAGCATATTCAGAAGAAGATCTCAAGATTTTCATTGAAAGTAACATTGAAAAATGGGGCGGAGAGTTTATGTATGAGGCTTATGTCAGGAGTGGTGTTGAATGACAACTAAAGGCTTTTTTATTAGTAGATTGCGTCTAATCAATAAGAATGGATTATTTTCAGAGATTGAGTTTAAAAAGGGTTTGAATGTCATTGTTGGACCTACTAACACCGGGAAATCTTTTATATTTGAATGTATTAACTTTATGTTTGGCGGTAAAGATGTACCTGATCCAATTGAAGAAGTTGTTACAAATGACTATGATGTTGTTCTTTTAGAATTAGAGAACGCTGAGGGGCGAAAGTATACAATAGAAAGAGATATAAAAGGGAAAAATGTGAAAAAGTACAATGGTCCTATAGATGAAATACATGATGGAGTAGACTCTGAAGTCCTCTCCACTAGACATAGTAAGAATAAGGAAAGTATTTCAAATTTCCTTATGTCTTTATCGGGTTATCAAAACACTGATTTATTTATTAAGAAAAACAAATTAAATAAATTAAATAGATTTACATATAGAAATTATAATGATTTCATCCTAATAAATGAAATCGATATAATCTCTAAACAGTCACCAGTTCATTCAGATAACAATAAAACTAAAACCTCAGAGGAATCTGCTTTCCGGTTAATTCTAACTGGAAAAGATGATAGTAGTTTGACAGAAGATAAAGATCTAAACAAATTAGATTCAACTTCATTAGTACAGATTGGATTATTAGAAAAATTAATTGATGATTTGGAATTGAATATACCAAGAGTTCCAGAAGAAACAGAGATAAACTTAGAAGAAAAAATAAAAGAATTAATTTCAAAAAGAAGCGGAATTAGCTCTGAAATTGAGAAGTTATCTGATTCAAGGATAACTTTGTGGAGGGAAATTCAACAAGTTAATTCAAAAATATTGTCAACGACAGAATTGTTAAATAGGTTTTATTTGCTTAAAAAACAGTATGAAACTGATATAGATAGAATACATTTTCTAATAGAAGGAGATCATTATTTCTCTTTATTAAGTGTTGAGAGATGTCCACTTTGTAGCCAACAGACGAACAAATCTGAACTAGATTGTTCCCATTTTGAAGTTGAGCAGAGGAAAGCATCCTATAAAATTGAGCTTAATAAAATATTGATTCATCTTGAGGATCTAAAAAATACAATTAGTACAATGAATGACGAATTAGAAATTTTGAAAAAGGAATTATACGAAAAAGAAGCTAGCTATTCAAGATTAAGTAGAATACTTGATGAGCAATTAGCACCACAAAATTATATTTTAGAGGAAGAATTGCGAAGCGTTCTAAAGATGCAGAAAGATATCAATGATTTGAAACAAAAGCATGTTATTTTAACGAGATTATTGGATGAGAAAGAGAAAATACAGAATATACTAGGAACAGATATTGAATTTGAATCAGATGGAAAATCAACTGAGTCAACATTAATTGATCAGAATAACAACTATGAGGAGCTTTCCAAGTGTATTAAACATTATTTAGCTGGATGGGAGTATCCAGGCTTTGAAGAAATTAGTTTTGATATGAAAGAGAAAGATATACTAATTTCCGGTAAGCCCAGAAGGCTATTTGGTAAAGGCTATCGTTCAATATCTTACAGTGCTTTTATATTAGGGTTGATGCGATATTGTAATATTAAAGGTCTTCCACATCCGGGAATAGTAGTGCTTGATTCACCTGTCACTTCATACAAGGAAGAAGATGAAGCTGAAGATAAAACATCTGAGGATCTACAGACTAAATTTTTTGAATTTATATCAGAAGATGTTGTTTTAAAACAAGTTATTATCTTTGAGAACAAAACTCCTCCAAAGCAAGTAATAGAAAAAATTAATTATATTGAATTTACGAAAAATAAAAACAAAGGTAGATATGGTTTTATAGAGGGAAATTATAATGAGTAGAATTAGATTAGGAATTACGAATCTCAATAATTTCTCTAATATCATCAATACCCAAGGCTTCTGCAATCCGCTCAATATGAGCAAAGTTGATATTTTCTCTTTTCCCAGACTGTAACTCACTTAGTGCAGCATGGCGGATATCAGACAAACGTGCCAACTCGCGCAGCGAGATATTATGTTTTTCCGTGAGTTTATGAATATTGACGACGACTTTCTTAGCCATGAGTATCACTCCTAAATTTTCCATATGGTCTTGACGTTACGCATGAGCGTACCATATACTTTTTGTATATCTGGTACTCTTATGCGTACCAATTTTAGGAGTGGTGACATGACAAGTACCAACAGCGAAGACCTCGCTTTGCAGTACGCACAACTCATTGAACAAGAAGACGATTACGTCGACCAACTGGTTACATGCAACAAACTCATCCTGGACGCCATGGACATTATTGCGAAGCAGGCAGGCGTGCTAGACATGGATACCGTGAAGCAAGCAGCATATCACCTTCATGCCATGGAACAGGATCTGAACCGAAAGTTATTTGAAGTCCGGCTGGAGAAGAGCATCTTGGTCAATCAAATGAGCCAGTCTACATAAAACCACCTTAACCAAAGGACAGCGTAGGATCATATAAGATGATCTAGCACTGTCCTTTTTGCCTTTCCCTCCAAACGATTTTTGCTTCCAATTAAGCATTGACTTTCCTCCCATATCCCCCTACACTTCAATTATTAAAACACTTTTAAAAACATTCATTGAATGGCTCGAAATGAACGAAAGGAGGCATACAACTAACCATGTTACCCACATCACACAACACCCAACAGGTGAAGCGCATTAACGTTGAGCTGGTGAAGAACACGCTCCGATCAATGGGCGTAGGCACGAAGGCTTCTATTGCAAACCTGACGAAACTCAGCGTAGCGACATGCGGTACGATCCTGAACGAATTGCTTCAGACAGGTGAGATTATCGATCTGGGTCCAGATGAATCGAGTGGGGGGAGACCTGCCAGTCGGTATCAATTCAATGCGGACTACGCCAGTGTGCTGTGCCTAATTATTCGAACAGAGGGCGGTATTCACTCCATTACACATACATATGCCAATCTGAACGGAGAGATGGCGGACGAACAGACGCTCATTTTGGAAGAAATTAATGTAACGGTGGTAGAGGATCTAATTGCGAACCTGATTGAACAACACCACAATGTGCAGGCGATTGGTATCGGTATACCTGGTGTAGCACACAACGGTGTTATTGGCATTTGCGATGTACCGGAGCTGATGTATCAGCCGCTTGGGCCAAGGCTTAAGGAACAATATGAAGACGTGGAAGTGGTCATTGGAAACGACATGAACCTGACGGTCTACGGACTGTATAACCAACAACAATTTGAGGAAGAGAAGAACTTCGCGGTGGTGACGTTTCCGGAGAATCATTTTCCGGGTGCAGGCTTTATCATTGATGGTCGTCCGCTGACCGGGAATACGCAATTTGGGGGCGAGGTGTCCTTCTTACCTTTTGGCGTGTCACGAGAAGAGCAGTTGAGAATGTTGAAAACGACTGAAGGTTTGCAGGAACTGGTTGTGCAGACGCTTGTATCCATCATCGCGATCATTAACCCGGCTACGATTGTGGTTACAGGGGATACGATTGACCCGGCGATGCGTGATGACCTGACGCAAGGTTGTTTGGATCGAATGATTCCACTGGAGCATATGCCGGAGTTGATTATTCAAAGAGACACTCGGCGCGAATATGTTACGGGGCTAGTCGCGGTGACGCTGGAGAGCCTGACCTACCGCATTCAGGTGATTGAGAAGCAGTGGTAAAGGACAAAGGAACTTTTACAAGTATTCTATTTTTAGGAATAATGCTTAACTATGTTTCCTATTTCAAATGTACAAATCATTGACACGATAACGTAGAGGGCAGAACCAATCTGAAGAACGCCTTTATCACTGTATTTTCACCTTTAGGAACAAATCAAAAAAATACAGGGATAACAGCGGTCGGAAGATGGTACTGCAATCGTAGTTATAGATTGTAACCATTTTTCTGAACACAATGGAGGAACTTATTTTGAATCAGCAGGCAGGTACACAAGGCAACAAACGAAAGTTCAACAAGCTGTACGCCATGCAACTGGCAACGATATTTCTGGGATTTATCGTATTCGGCATATCGGAAAATATTAAGGGCCCGGCCATTCCGCGCATTCAATTCGATTTTAATCTGGATGAAAAACAGCTCGGGACGTTATTGTCCCTGAATGCACTGGGGTACCTGATCGCCTGCTCCTTCACGGCTATTCTGGTTCGCAAATGGGGTATTAAGGCGGTTGGCATCATATCGTTTGCATCGATGATCCTCTCGGGTGTGTTCATTTATGTGTCTCATACCTATCCACTCTTTGCTTCATCGTACTTCTTCATGTACATCGGTAACGGCATGCTGGAGATTGCTTTGGCGATTCTGGGTGCAAGGATCTTTGTAAAAAACACAGGTACGATGATGAACCTGTCCCATTTCTTCTATGGGCTGAGTTCAACGGTAGCACCTTTGCTGGCGACGGGTGTCATGTCATTGAAGGTGTTTGGACACGAACTGGACTGGCGCGGTATGTATCTGGTGATGTTGTCACTCTGTCTGCTGCCGATCATTGCGGCGCTGCGCAGCAAGTTTCCGGGGGATGACCTTCCTCATGAGGATCGGACTTCACTGAAGACGTTAACACGTGATCCTGCCCTTTGGCTGATGGTGCTCATTCTTTCTTTTGGCGTGGTATCGGAGCTGGCGGTTGGGGGATGGCTCGTTAACTTTCTGGAGAAAGCCTATACGTGGGACACGGTCAAAGCCTCCGGGTTATTATCTGCGTTCTTCCTCACGTTCTCGCTGGGACGCCTGCTGCTTGGACCATTGACAGACCGGATCGGATTTGTATTGTCACTGATTCTGTTCTCGGCTTTCTCGGGAGTATGTACGTTCGTGGCGCTTGCAGGGGGAGAGCGTCTTGCGATTTTCTTTGCGATATCTGGCGCGGGAATAGCGATGATCTATCCAACAGTGATGGCATTTATCGCACGCAGATATCCGAACGGCAGTGACACCGCGATTACATTCACGGTTACCTTGATGGGGGTTGGTAGTGTCATCGGTAACTATGTGATTGGCTGGGTGATTGAAGGTGTGAAGAATCTGTACGGTTCAACGACTCAGTTGGGACTGCTGCGCGGACTTCAAGCGGGATATGGATTCATCGGTTTATGTGCTGTGATCTGTGCGGCATCTGGCGTAGTGTTGTATATGTATTTGAAAAGACGACAGGAACTGATTTAGGGGAATGAATGTTGATTGCAACATGATAATATAAATCTAACAGAGTCTAGCCACATAGAAAGAAAGTGCATGTTGAAACGCCTTTCCTAAAGGAAAGGCGTTTTTTTTCATTCTGTTGGACTTTTTCATCTTTGTCAGTTCTTCCATGTTGGTCAAATGCGATCTAACCAGCGTCGAACGAATAAAACACCTAAGTGGCACCCTGGTATTAGCATGGAACTCTAGCTTTTCACCCTTGTAATATCGATTGACCGAATAACTGATAAGAAAATTAATTTCGCTGTTAAGTAACGTAATATAATTTTTGTATTTTGTAATATGCACTCTTCTAGTATCGAATTATCTTAAGGTCATTGGAAGTCATGCTATTCCTTGTTACAATCATATGTGTGTTGTTCATATACTGGCGAATGTGAGGGAGTTTACTTGAGAGACACGTTTAATAATTTTAAAACAGTTTGGGACTCTGAAGCTTTAGTGGTGCTGGATACAAACGTCCTTTCACGCTTATATCATCTTAGCCCAGAAGCAACGAGAGAGGCACTTGCAATTTTAAGATCTTCAAAGGAAAGAATTTGGTTGCCACATCAAGTATTAAAAGAATTTGAAGACATTCATGATACGGAACATAAGAAAAACTTCAATAAATACAGGGAATTCTTAAAATCAATTCGACAGACCATTGAAAAGAATAAAAATACATTAGAAGGAGATTTTCTTAAATACCAGGAATATAAATATCCTTTACTTGATGTATTGAGAAAACAAATCAATGAATGTATGTCCGGGATGCAAGCAGCTGTAGACCTCTACGAAAGTTCCATTAAAGAAGATATAAAAATAAATGCACAGATGCTCCAAGAGGACGATGTTATTAATTTTTTGTATGAAATTGTGGGATTAGGTGCTACTGGTGAATCCTTCTCACTGTCAAAGATGATCTCCATATTTCAAGAAGGAGAAGTAAGGTACAAACACCTGATACCACCTGGTTACGAAGATATGGTTAAAGACAAAGATGATAAGACTAAACAACTAAAATACGGTGATTTAATCTTATGGAAGCAAATTCTTGAAAAGGCTTCTACAGAAAATAGAGCTGTAATCTTTGTTACAAATGATGTTAAAGAAGATTGGTGGGTACATAGTGATAAAAAGAAACCTGTAGAAGCACGTCCTGAACTTATAAAGGAATTCAGTGAAGTTGTGGATAGTAATTTTATCATGACAAGCGGTGCAAATTTTATCAGCTACGTGTCGAAAATCAATCACATTGATGATAAACGTGCTTCATTAGAGTTGCTTTCAGAGGAGCTATGCGAGGAAATATTTATAACTACGGACTGGAGTTTGATCCTAAACGAACAGGGTGATTTAACTACCTACCTCATACATAGCGGAGATCTACAGCCATACATCAGTAATTCGATCGCCGATGTTGATGTTAATGATTATCCTTCAGCGGCAGATGTATACATGCAAGTTGAGGGAACGGATTATTATGAAGATGAAGCCTTTATGTATGGATACTTTAACACAAGTGTTGAACTATCTATTGATTCGACCACAATAGGCGGTCATCCGTATCAAGCAAGTGAAGGACTTTGCGTTATAGAAGGTAAGTTCTCTGTAAAATTTGAATTAGAACACAAAGAAGGTCAAGAATCTTATAAAGATGGTACAGCGGAAATAACTGTTGGTGGATTTGGAGTAGCAAATTTCACTGAATTTTTAGACCCTATAAATGATAGTTGTATTCATTGTAATTCCATTTCAAATGTAATTGTATACACAGAATCAGGGGAAGGGGTTTGCGAAAAACATATTGATTTGTACGATTATTGTCCAGATTGTAACATGTTATATGATAAAGATAAGATCAATGGTGGGAAATGTAAATCGTGTGAATCTTAATCTTGGTAACTAAAAAAATTAGGGTGATTTTAAAGCGAGATAAATGTACTGAAAGTAATTATTGACAAAATACTATTTTCTATTATTTAAATATGTAAACATTTATGGATAAATATATTATTTATTTAATTTACATTTTTAATTCCGCTTTTAAGATTGAGGATACAACGACAGAAAACCGACAATATCACTAGGGTAACATACAGAAATAAATGCGGATATTTCGGCAGATGACGAAAATCCTCAATTCTATTCTATTTCACCTAAAATAAAATATAGAGTAAGTGCTGGATCTAGAGAAACGGTGCTTCCTTCTTCATTATTCGGCTTAATGTCGATAACCTCATAAAAAGTGAAAAATATCATTGATTCTGAATGAATTTTTAGCATTTTAATGTACCCTACAATATATTTGGGTGACTAGTTGAATATTTCATAAACCGCAAAACCCCACTGATTCTTAGGATCGAGTGGGGTCTTTACATATAATCAGATGAATTTTAGCATAAGACTATTTCAAAAAATCATCAAACTGCGCATCTCTTTTCCTTACTTCAGCAAGCCTATGACTTGTTCAAAGCCGTTCTTCTTTTCCAACGTTTCAAAAGCACATACAATCCAAAAGCACCTAAGAAAACCACCGCTGCCGGAACGATATAAGGTTTAACAATCTCGTCCACATGCTCCCATTGAGAGCCTAATTTGAAGCCTAAGTAAATGTACAATGAGGTGATCGGGAGCATGGCCAAGAATGTAAAGATACTGAATTTAAACACATTCATCTTCGCCATTCCACATGGGATCGAGATGACTGTCCGAATACCGGGTACAAAACGTCCATAGAATGCTACCCCGCTGCCATATTTCTCGAAGAATTTATCGGAAGCGTCCAGATGGTGGGGGCGAATCAAGAAATACTTGCCGAATTTTTCGACCATCGGTCTGCCGCCGTATCGTCCCAGGGCATATAACGTCAGAGGTCCAAACGTACCGCCTACGGTACCAGCGAGTATAGCCAGCCAAAGCTTCATATCCCCAAGATACACCCAATATCCCGCCATGGGCAGTACAAGTTCAGCAGGTACGAATTCAAACGACAGGGCAATAACCAGACCTGCGTATGACAAATCTTTAAAAAAGAGTATAAATTGCGTGATCCATTCTGTCATGCTTTCCCTCCATGAATCTATCTTTTTTTATATATAAAAGAAACACTCCTGTACAAAGAGTAACAATAGCGAATAGAGCTTGTCAAAGTTCACATGTATGTCCATTTCAGGGCACACTGCGGCAATATGTTTACCCGTACATAAGGGTTGCATGGATTCATTGACACTTCATACAGAAGTGGATACCAGGCAATGATATGCTTATTTTGCTTTATACCAATGGTATATCTATTCATAATCATAGGCTGTACAATCATTATTTTGTGGTTGAATACAATGTATCCTTTTATTGTTTCATGTATATCATATAGATATACAACTGTAGGGAGGTGAGGTATAATTGGAGCATCAATCAAACGAAAGGCGTGGGATTGCCATGACTACAGCCACACTTAGCAAATGGGGAAATAGCAGTGCAATTCGCATTCCTAACCAATTGCTTAAGCGTCTTAATCTGGAAGAAGGCTCGGAAATCGAGATTTTGGTGACAGAAGATAATGAATTGTTGTTGCGTCCAAAAACCAAGCCTGTAGAGTCCAATGAGGAACTACGTAACCATCTAAAGACTTTGCTCTCTAAAGTGAAACAGGATACAAGACATGAAGAAATAGACTTTGGTACTGAAGGGAACGAGTTACTTTGATTATTCCCAAACGAGGCGATCTGATATGGCTTGACTTTGATCCTCAAGCGGGTCACGAGCAAGCCGGGAGACGACCGGCTATTGTTCTATCGGAACTTGAATTCAATGAAATAACGGGTTTTGCCGTTGTATGTCCCATAACGAGCCAAGCCAAGGATTATCCTTTTGAAGTTACACTACCAGAAGAGCTGCCATTTTCAGGTGTTGTTTTGACGGATCAGTTGAAGAGTCTTGATGTGCGGCAACGACGTATCCAAATTGCGGGGCATGCCGAACCAACCTCTGAATTTATGAAATCAGTTCTACGCAATGTCCGTTCTATATTGGCATAATGAAAATTAGTAGCTGATCATATTCCTAAATCCACGTCTAACTAAAAGACGTGGATTTTTTCTTTCATGCCTAAATAGATTCGTCCATCCTTGACGCTTCTAACAAGAGCTTCCGAAAGGCACATATAAGTTGGAAAGAAAGATTTTTAATTCTCTGAAAATGCTTCCATTTATAGTATGATAAGACTATCGCTAGCTTCTTCAAACATGGCCTGTATTATCTCTGCGGCTATCGGGCAAAGGCCATATCGAAAGTTCACAAAGACCATCCTGTACATAAAGAGAAGGAGATCAGAACATGACCGTAACTTCGATTATCGACCAAATCCATATTATTGAATACGATCCCTCTTACGCTGCCGCACTTGCGGATATGTGGAACCGCAGTAACGAAAGCTGGGGAGGGGGCACCAATCTTAGAACAGAAGAAACAGTTCGCCGGGAGATGGAGAGTTCGTCCAATCTATATGTGTTTCTAGCCGTTCATGAGAAAGAGGTTGTTGGCTTCTGCAGTTTTGCTCATTACCGCTATGACGAGAGAGCGCTATATGTACCTTTGCTTAACGTACGCCCCGACTATCACGGTTATAAGGTTGGACGTAACCTGATCCTGAATGCTGTGCGCAAGACCGTGGAGGCCGGATGGCCCCGCCTGGATCTGTTCACATGGGCAGGGAATACAAAGGCTGTACCGATGTACAAGAAATGCGGATTCTTCTGGGAGAAAAAAGATGATAATGTGCATCTGATGAATTTCATCCCTACCATTTTGCAGACCGAAGCACTTGCTCCATATTTCGAGGAGTTGGATTGGTATGCAGACAGCACGCGTGAACTCGTGGTCGAGCCGGATGGCCGACGGGAGTGTGGTTTTGATCTCTTTGACTACACGTGGAAAAAGGGAGATGTCTCCCTGCGGGCTGAATTTGAAAAGTCGGGTCGCGGGCTGACTGCCCTCGAAACACCAGATTACGAAATCTCAACAGAAGTCGATGATCATGATCTGGTATTCGGTTCCAGCTATAAGGTTCGCTATCGCATTAAGAACAATTCTGCGTCCGAACAGGCAGTTGAGATCAAGGGTGAGGATAACAAAAACATTCGATTTGCGCTGGACGTTGCACGAGCAGTGGCTCCGGGAGAAACCATCATCGTGGAAGGTGAGTTTCACCTTGATCCGATTTCAGAGGAACAGAATAACAATAAGACTCATCCCGTGGTTGCCAGCACATGGTTGATTGGCGGTAAGAAAGCGGAGTTCAGGTTAGGTATTGCCCCGAAATTCCCGGCCAAGATCAAGACCGTCTTGCCTGTGAAGGAGCTCTATCCAGGTATTCCGGCGGAGTTGGTTCTGAACGTGGAAAATAATGTGGATGCAGAAACGGAGTTCAGCTTGGACCTGCCTGAGGATGAATTCCTTGAATGGGCGGAGCGTTCGGTGCGCTTTACGGTGCCTGCCAAAGGTAAAATGTCTGTGCCAGTGCCTTTCACCTTGCGTTCATATGGCCTCTATTCCCAAGAAGTAGAAGTGACGGCTGTCCCAGTGGGGAACCATGCGATCTCTTTTACAAGCAAAATTTCTGTACTGATGAAGGGAATCGAAGGGAAATATGGTGGGCAGATTGAGGATCAATGGGTGGCTGTTAATGGTGCATTCTCTATTCATATGAGCAAGCAAGATAATAACATGTGGATTGAATACCCGGGCTCCCGTCATTCGTTCTGGTGGACTTATCCGAAGCTGGGTAAGCCGTTTGCCGAAGAGTTATCCAAGAAACAAGCAAAAGAAGTCAATATTTATCCCGAAGGTGAACGTCAGGTTCTTGAAGCACTGTATGACTCGGAGGATTTCCCTGGCTTGCAGATCAAGTCCGTGGTCAAGCTGTCTGCGAATGGAATCGCCGAATTCCACCACGAGGTTGAAAATACACAAGGTAACGCTTGGGAAGAAGACCTGTTTCTAATGAACAACTTCGGGTTTTACGGAAACCGGTTAATTCTCCCGTATCAAGATCGTTTTGTGGATATGGGGGATTCTTACGCTGGCGATCCGAGCCATTGGGACAGCGCCCAAATCACGGAGAACTGGCTGTTCTGTAAGGAGGAGTATGGTGCCAGCGGTATCTATTGGGACCCTTCCCTGAAGTTGCTTCGCCCGGAATACACGCTGGGGTTTCAGCATGAGCTTGGCCGTATTCCCGCAGGAGCCGTTGTGCGGACAAAAGCAACTGTATATGCATTGAACACGTTTGCCAAATGGTCGGATTTCCGTGCTTTTGCGCGGAAGCAGCGTAACCCGGTCATTCCGTTGCTGGACAGTCATCTGGATCTGACACTGAGTGAGGGGAATCCATTTGCCCCGGACGTGCTGCAAGCAACGTTGACTGAACACAAACTGGTTCCGCTTGCGGGCAAGCTGGAGCTGTATGTACAGCAGGGTGGTGAACAGGAGGTTATGGCCAATGCTAAGGAATTCAGTCCGGAGCAGAACCTAAACTCCGCCAAGCTGACATTTTCACCAGACGAAGCGGACCGAGACCAGCACGTGAGTGGTTGGAAAGTTCGTGGGCTATACCGGGGCGAAGATCGGATTCAGGAGCGAACTGCCCTTTGGTTCCCGCAGAGCGGAACAGAGGTGAAGCAGAAGATTGAAGAAGGTTCATCTGGACCTTTGTATACCGTAGACAATGGAGTATTGTCGATCGCCGTTGCTCCTGAATTCGGGAGTGTAGTACACTCTCTGAAATATTCAGGAGAAGAATGGTTGGATAGCTCGTATCCTGAACCGGCTCCACGCTCGTGGTGGAATCCGTGGTACGGCGGACTGGGTGTGGGGATTCCGGGCATGAATGGTTTCAGCCGGCAGTTGGAACAAAGAGTCGCTTCCTGGACAGAGCAGAAGGATCAATACGGCAACGTCTGGAAAGGCATAAAGCTGACTACCCGGATTGAGAAGCATGAAGCGAATCGGGGAATCACGATCCACCAGCATTATCTGATGCTCCCTGGTGTTCCTGTGCTATGTACGCTGCTTGCCGTGACAAACGAAAGCGGCCTGACGCTGACGGATTACTCGCTTGCGGAGGAACGTTTCCTCCAGCCTTCATCTGTATTTGCGGAAGGTTGGATAGAACAACCGGGTAAAGATCGATTCCCGCTGGGCAAGGTGGATTTGGGCCTGCCACTTGAAGACCTTTTGCGAGTAGGTTCGGTTTCGCGTGAGAACATGCTGCATGCGGTCCATCGTTACCCGAATCAGAGTGCGTGGGGGTTTGCCAATAATCAGGTGACGGGTCTGAACGTTCATCATCATCTGACACTCCAGCAGGGGGAGACGGTCTGGACGGAGCCGACATACCTGGTTCTGGGACCCATCCCGATGAGTTCATCGGATGTGCATGACCTTCTCAAACTGAATTTTGCAACTTCTACCGATGAAAAGGAGGCTTCACATGCCGATCATTGATATTCATATTCACCTGTCGGACATCGACAGCTTTCACCGAACAGCAATCGATCTGTCGAAAGTGGATTACTCTGCCGCAGGTCTTAAAGCGGAGTTTGATAAAAACGATGTCATAATGGGTATCGGAATGGGGGTTACGGAGCAGACGAAGGGAGCATTCCCGGATTCCAGTTCCCCTAACCCGATGGGACTTGACCTGGAAGAGGAGGTTCCGTCATTCCTCATGGAATGCGTGGGCATCAACCCTAATGCGCTAGACGGTAAAAACGCTCAGGACGAGCTGGACCGGATTGAAGCTAGACTGCAATCCCCGGAGGTAGCCGGAATCAAACTCTATGCCGGATACTATCATCACTATGTGTATGACAAAATCTATACTCCGGTCTATGAACTCGCAGCCAAGTACAACCTGCCTGTCGTGATTCATACGGGTGACACGTACTCCATGAACGGGTTGCTTAAGTACTCGCATCCACTGACGGTGGATGAACTGGCTTTTCAACAGCGAGGTGTGAACTTCATGATCTGTCATCTGGGTGATCCCTGGGTGATGGATGCAGCTGAAGTGGTGGCGAAGAATCCTAACGTGTACGCGGATTTGTCCGGTCTTGTGGTGGGGGATCGGCCTCATTTTGAACGGTTCATGAACGAACCTTTATTCATGGATCATTTCCGCCGGGCCTTGGTCTATTCGGATCATTACGAGAAAATGCTGTTTGGCACCGACTGGCCGCTTGCGCCAATCGATCTGTATGCCGAATTTGTCCGCCGACTTGTACCGGAACAGCATCATGATAAAGTCTTCTACGAGAATGCCTTTGGGCTGTTTCCACGTATTGGACAGCGGATTGCCGATCTGGGGTAGAACCTAAGTGCCGAATTCTTAATATCTGAGGGGATGTAGACCATGCATGTTATGGAAGCATGCGATGGTTATATTGAATCCCTGTGATGTAAGCTCCTGCCGCTTTGCTGGCAGGAGCTTTTTTGTCCAGGAAAACAGTGTTTAGCCATGACAGACTCCATACTCATCGGTTATCTCCTTCTTGCCTGTATTTGTTTTTACGAATAAAGAGAACTATAATGGTGGATGCACAAAATTTCAGACTTCTTTGGAGGAACATACGTTATGAGATCTTTTCAGTTTTATAATCCGACCCGGCTGATTTTTGGCAAAGGGCAACTTCAAGCACTACAAACCGAAGTTCCAAAATACGGAAAACGTATTTTGCTTGTATATGGTGGTGGAAGCATCAAACGTAGCGGGCTGTACGATCAGGTAATCAGCCAGTTGAATGAGATCGGAGCAGAGGTTACGGAACTGGCTGGTGTGGAACCGAACCCTCGTCTGTCTACGGTTCATAAGGGTGTAGAACTATGCAGAACACATAACATTGATCTGGTTCTTGCGGTTGGCGGCGGCAGTGTACTTGACTGTGGGAAAGCCATTGCAGTAGGAGCCAATTACGATGGAGACATGTGGGATGTTGTTGTGCGTGAAGCAACCCCGGAAGGCGGACTTCCGCTGGGGACAATTCTAACGATGGCAGCGACAGGCTCCGAGATGAACAACGGTTCAGTAATAACCAATCAGGACACGCAGGAAAAATGGGCATGGTTCAGCGAGTATTCTTTCCCAGCGTTCTCCATTCTCGATCCGGAGTACACATACACCGTACCACTGGATCAGACTGTATACGGCATGGTAGACATGATGTCTCATGTGTTTGAACATTATTTCCATCTGGATACGAATACACCGGTTCAGCTTGGATTCTGTGAGACGATTCTTCGTACCGTTATCGATACAGCCCCTCGTCTGATTAAAGATCCGGAAAACTATG
Organism: Paenibacillus sp. SRL342; assembly: GCF_984798905.1. Taxonomy (NCBI): domain Bacteria; kingdom Bacillati; phylum Bacillota; class Bacilli; order Caryophanales; family Paenibacillaceae; genus Paenibacillus; species Paenibacillus sp. SRL342. Next base: position 5,325,133 of record NZ_OZ481790.1, on the reverse strand, counting down.
AACTGCGTGAAACCATTCTCTATTGTGGAACAATGGCGCTTAACGATGTCCTGAATATGGGTCTTGCCGGAGATTGGGCTTCTCACAATATAGAACATGCCGTTTCGGCCGTGTACGACATTCCGCATGGGGGTGGCCTTGCAATCCTCTTCCCACACTGGATGAAACATAATCTGGATGTGGATGTAGATCGATTCAAACGTATGGCTGTTAATGTATTTGATATTAATCCTACTGGAAAGTCGGACAAACAAGTGGCTGAAGAAGGCATTGAAGCGCTGCGTACATTCTGGACTTCAATTGGTGCCCCTAGCCGTTTGGCTGACTATGACATCGACGACAGTCAGATTGATGTGATGGCTGATAAAGCGATGCGATTCGGTCCGTTCGGATTCTTCAAAAACTTGCAGCGTGAAGATGTAGTACAAATTTATCAAGCTGCACTGTAATTGTAAATCTCACAATCACTTTGTATAGTGAGTGACATTAAACAAGGACCTTCCTTTAATACTAAGGAACGCCCTTGTTTTTTATTATGACATCATATCTTGTGCGCTCTACCTTTTTTTCTGGACTTCAATGTCATGTGATCCCCTTTTTGAATTAATTCTTCGGTTCAACTACGGCTTCATTGACAGGGGTATCCTTTCGTTTCAGATACATCTTGCTTGGACGATGCAAAAGCACGATGAGCAGGGCGAAGAGATGAATCAGGGTGAACAGGTTACTCTCATTCGGAATGGAAACGAATAGCGCCAGACTCAGAAACGTCACGGTGAGCTTGAACTTTCTTTTGGTGATGAATATAACAGCGAGCAGACTGGGACCGATGATAAACAACATTCTGGCTAAGATTACGCCAGAGGCGTAAGCCAGATCATCTCCTTTGCGTAAGAAACCCAGATAGGCCTCCATGTTCTGGTTGAAGTCAATGAGGAACACGATAAAGGACACGATCACATAGATCAGTTTTACACTTAATAAAATGCGCACGACATTTAATAGCGTGGGTAATGCTGTTTTTACCATATCACTTCTCCTATTCGACATTTAATATAGTAGGCATTTTCGGATTCAATGCGTTGTCCCTCTTCCTGCACGATATGTATTTCATATATTATACGATGTCGATGTCATATTTTGTATTAACCCAAAGTCTTCATTTTCCAATCGTTTGCAGTGGCCTTTGACCTAGTATAACTGGCGAAACAGCTTACAGATTATTTGATATCGACCGATATAAAGTAGATACATAGAATTTGGACTTCATAATGATGAAAATGAAAATGGATGGTGAATGTAATCATGGTATTTAGCAAGGCAAGAGAACGCATGCGCAACATGTCGTTCAGAGTCAAACTACCACTTATGATCAGTCTGCTGGTGTGTATCGTACTGGCGGTAACTGCGGTAGTGTGTTACAGCGTAGCGGCAGTTATTACACTCGACAAAAGTAAAGATGAAATTAAGGCAACCTCGGATCGGGTGGGGGCAGGGTTGTATGCTTCACTAAGTTTGGAAGAACAATCCACCTTTCTGATCACAACACATCGTACCTTCCAGGATCTGCTGGAGATTCGGAATACGGATGGGCAGGAAGGTGAGAACTTTTTCTCGGAAAACAATGAACTGCTGGATAAGGCAAGTGGTATTCTCGCGGACAGTCTGGCAGGTATGGAAGGTAACAACAGTCTGATTTTGTTGGATCGGAATGGCATTATTATTGCAGCGAATGATCCGGCAGTTATCAAGGCGGAACGCGGAGATCGGGCATATTTCCAAGAAGCAATTCAGGGTAAAAACGTGATTAGTGAAGGGATTGTAGCCAAGTCCTCAGGACAACTTGGTACGGCTTTTGCCATGCCAATCTACAATGAGAATCAAGAAGTACAGGGAGTGCTCGTATCTGCGGCATCCACCTCGTTCTTCGTTAATCAGCTACAAAATATCAATATTAATGATGAGGGAAAAGTGATCATTCTGGACCGTGTAGGTACGGTCATCTACGATTCAGCGGATGAGAAATTGGCAGGCCAGAAGATGGAGTCCGGCGAATACCAATCATTGATTGATCTTGCTCCAAACGCTGAACTACAGCAAGGGGAGATTAGCACAGATGAGAAAGTGGCGTATTACTCCAAAATTCCAAGATCCGACTGGACCGTCGTTGTTGAAGATAAAATGAGTGATGTGCAGAAGCCTTTGCGTGCGATGGCAAAACAGATGTATATTGTTCTGTTTAGTGCGATTGCGGTTTCCGTCGTAGCCGGTATCCTGATCTCTTTGCTGGTAACCAGACCAATTACAAGACTAACTGTGTTGTTCAGACAGCTTGCGGGCGGCGACCTGACGGTGCAGGCTCAAGGTAAATATAGCGGAGAATTCAAACAATTGGTGGACAGCTTCAATACCATGGCAGCAGGCAATAAACAGCTGATCTCCAGCATGAACCATTCCATCGGTATCCTGAAAACAAGTACATCCGAGCTGGAACAGTCCACTCAGCAAACTTCGACCACGATTGCCGAAACAACGACAACAGCATTTGAGATTTCACGTGCTATGGAGTCCCAGGCGAACGATACGGGAGCCATTGTGGACAAATTCATGAATGTGGGTAACAAGATTGCGAACGTGAATGGAATGTCGCAGGCAGTGAAGTTCAAGGCAGATGAAATTACGGATGCTTTCCAAAATAATCATGAAGTTATTGATGCACTCATTGCGGTGAACGGGCAGAACGAGATTGAAGTTGGCAACATCTCCAAAATTACAGTGCAACTCGCCGAAAGTTCCTCGGGCATTCACCAGATTACAGGAACGATTGCCGAGATCGCAAATCAGACGAAATTACTTGCGTTGAATGCTTCAATCGAGGCGGCGAGAGCTGGTGATCAGGGACGTGGCTTCGCCGTCGTTGCTTCTGAGATTCGCAAGCTGGCAGAGCAGACGACAGCTCAATCGGAGGATATCAACCGAATCGTAATGCAGACCATTGATCACGTGGAGCAGAATAACCGAAGTGTTCAGGCTATTGAAGCGATTGCGGAACAGCATAAGAGCAGCGTTAGCCAGACGAAGGAGACATTCAATTTTGTCACCGAGAATATGAATGAGATGATGAGCCAGGTTCAGGCTATTGCCACGGAGATCGAATCGATTGAACGTGATAAGGATGACGTCATTGGAGCTGCACAGAACTTGTCTGCTTCCGGTGAAGAGGTGTCGGCTTCTGTTGAGGAAGTCACAGCAACCATGCAGGAACAGTCCGGCATGACTGAACATTTGACAGATATGGTGCAGAGAATTGATGAACTGACCAAACAACTTGCCGAGGAATCATCTCGCTTCAAAACAACATAGGAATACGAAAAGAAACCCGTTTTTCTAAAGAGAACCGCGTTTCTAGACAAAGAGAGCACCTGTACCCATCTATGGCTACAGGTGCTCTTTGGTGATGTGTTACTCTCCTCGAATGGAAGGCGCATACGCCAACACTTCCATCTCGATTAAATAAGGGCCTAACCCGCTAAATACGGTAATGCGGGCGGGATAGGGCTGCTTAATCATTCGCGCATACACTTCGTTGTATTCGGACTGATCCTCGACTCGGGCCAGATGAGTGGTTACCTTCACAATATGATCAAGTGTAAGTCCGGCTTCTTGCAGGATCACCTCAATATTACGAATACACTGCTCAGTCTGCTCCTTAATGCCGCCGATAGGCTCAAGCGTCTGTGGATCGACACCTACTTGACCTGCGACGTAGACTAAATCTCCTGCGCGGACAGCATGGGAGAAAGGAAGTGGGAACTTGGGTGCTGCACTTGCATGTATGATGGTAGACATCGTAGCGGTCATTCCTTTCCTAATGAGTGTGTATGATTGGTGTTAACTGATGCCAGTTCGTAGCCTGCTGATAATGATGAGCAATGGACAACAAGCGGTCTTCTCGCATAAGTGGACCAGCAAGCTGCATGCCGATAGGTAATGGCTTCCCTGAGGTGGTATCAAACCCGATGGGTACGGTGATGGACGGTAGACCCGTATTGGTGAACGGTCCGTTGAAAATCGGGCTGCCCGTCTTGTAGCCATATGGGGCCACATAGGGTGTTGATGGAGTCAATAACACATCCACTTCATCGAAAAGCATCATCATCTCACTCCGGAATATTGTTCGGATGCGTTGTGCCTGCAAATAATCAACGGCACTCGTCTGGTAGCCGAGTTCAAGCTGCTCCCGCATCGTGTGGCCGTAACGTTCAGAGGCTTCCGCGAAGCGTTCCTGATGGAAGGCGGCAGCTTCTGCCCGCATAACCGTACGATGAGCAGCAATTGTCTCTTCCATATAAGATGGCAGGTCAACTTTCTTCCATTGCATGCCCAGCTTCTTAAGCACAGCGATTGCCGACTCCACCGCTAACAATATCGCCGGTTCATCCGTCTGGAAGAAGTTGCTCGGCAGACCGATCACCATTCCTGATATAGGATGCTCAAGAGCACTTGTTAAGTCTGGCTTGCCATAAGGAAGCGTGAAGGAATCCAGCTCATCTTGCCCGGCCATTGCTTCCAGAACGATTGCGTTATCTTGTGCCGATCGAGTGAAGGCGCCAATATGATCCAGGCTCCAACTGGCTGTGATGACACCATTACGGCTAACCCTGCCGTAAGTGGGTTTCATACAGGTTAATCCGTTGTAAGCTGCGGGTCTAAGCAGAGATCCAAAGGTCTGTGTTCCGAGTGTGAAGGAAGCCATGCCAGCCGCTACTGCAGCGGCGGAGCCGGAGCTGGAACCGCCTGGGGTATGTTCTAGATTCCATGGGTTGCGGGTTGGCGGTTCTCCTCCCTGAAAGGCATATTCCGTCGTTGTTGTCTTGCCGAGCAGGATAGCACCTGCAGCTTGCAACTTATTAATGACAGTTGCATTCGTTCCGGGTACGAAGTCTGGAAAGGTACTTGATCCGGCCGAGGTGCGTATGCCAGCGGTATGGATAATGTCTTTGGCTCCATAGGGAATGCCGTGCAGAGGACCGAGATATTCGTCATTCATCAGTTTTTGTTCAGACTCTCTTGCGGCCTGCAAAGCCTGTTCGGCGGTGACCATAACGAAGGCTTGCACAGCAGGCTCTACTTTCTCAATGCGATTCAAATAGGATTTTGTAAGCTCGACAGGAGATATCAACTTATTTTTAATCAGTGTTGCGGCTTCAGCAATCGTCAGCTCGTTAAGTGGTTTCGTAATCATCGCAGAGGCACGCTCCTATGCGGGGGATTGGGCCCTACTTCTTCTGGCAACTTGAAGTTTCGAATCAGCTCCAAGTCTGTTGTAAATAGGGCAAGCTCCTCGCTTGTAATAACTCCGTCCGTATATTTGGCGCTTTCTGTACGGCGGTGTGTGAGATAGTCGTCCTGGTTCAGAGTAATCACCCTTTCTCTCTCTATTTGGTGGTGAAGCTTGAATCGATAATGTCCTCGTAAGCGAGGTCTTCCTTCAGATTGCCGATGAAGCGCTGCATATCGATTGCGGTCTCGAATGCTGATTCATTGATAAGTCCCTCCGCAGGATATACCTTGCTGTCGATCATGCGTTGTACCGCTTGCTCCACGACGTTTTTGTCCAGATTCGGGAATTCCTTCACGGCAACTGCTTTTGCGCCTTCAGGATTCGATTGAATGTAGTCCAGGGCTTGCTCAATAGAGGTGACAAAGCGCTGGGTGAGATCAGGATTCTTTTCAATGAAACTTGCGGTTGTATTCATCGTTGCAAAGGCGAAGTCAGGATAATCCTTCGTGAAATCATGGACAATATGCAGTCCCTCAGCAATGCCTTGATCCAGCTGCGGCTCGTAAACGATAGCAATGTCGGCTTTGCCTGCTAATACAGCACCAAGCTCGGAACCATTCTGAACCTCAGTGATCGTCACATCCTTGTCAATATCGATGTTGTTGTCAGCGAATAGCTTCCGCAGTAAGCTGTTGGAACTTGTAGGTGCCAAGCCCACAACGATGGTTTTACCCTTGAAATCTGCTGTTGAATTCACGGTTACGCCTTCTCGCGCAACTGCCCATACTGGAGCACTGCCGGATAGAAGGACCAGTGAGCGAGCATCTCCGCCCTTTGCATTAGCAAATGCGACATGCTCAGGACCGTGGAAGGAGAACGCCGACTCGCCTGAGATCACCGAAGACAATGCTGTTGGACCACTTCCGGCAGCACGGATGGAAGATAGCTCAATACGATTCTCCTTTAGAAAACCTTGGTTGTTCGCTACATACAAGGGAAGGTAGAGCAGGTTGTGATACACCTCGGAGACCATAATTTTGTCCACCTGCGTATTTGCTTGCCCTCCGCTATTAGATGCACCTGCATTACTCGCGGGTGTTGTGGCATTGCTTCCGCATGCACTAAGCAGTGTAGTCAAAATAACCGTCATCGCTGCTAGAAAAGTTATCTTTTTGAATGTACGCATTAGTCATCAGTCCCCTTTAATCGTTGTAGGTCAGCTATACAGATGTGGATGTGCTGCTGGTCTTGTTGTCATTCCATGGAAGGAGACGGGATTCGATATAACCGACACAGGTGTAGAGGAGCATGGCGACTAGCATTAGCATGAATACACCAACCCACACGGCCGGAAGGTTGAACAGATTACCTTCGACGAATACCATATGTCCGAGTCCTTTGTCAGAAGAGATGAATTCTCCACCTACAACAGACACCAGTGCCAAACCGATATTGATCCGGAAGGCCGAGATGATCCATGGCAGGGAGGAAGGAACGATAATTTTGCGGAAAATTTGTGATTTCTTTGCACCGAATGATTTCATCAGATTAATCTGGGATTCGTCGATCTGATGAGTCGCTTGGTAGGCGGATAATAGCGCTACGATAAATGTTGCTACGGAGGCCAGAGCAATCTTGGAGAAGATGCCTGAACCAAACCAGATGATAATCATGGGAGCGAGGGCGATCTTCGGAATACCGTTCATCGCTACAATGAACGGATCGAGCACACGGGCAACGGACTTGGAATACCACATGAGCAGTCCTGCCAATGAGCCGATTAAGCTTCCGGCTACGAAGCCGATAACGGTGGCATTCACCGTCGCGAACGCGTCTGTAAGCAGTTGCCCTGAGCTAGCCATGGTGATGGCGGCATCAAGAATGGCGCTTGGCGATCCCATGAGGAATCCGTTAACCAGTTTCAAGCGAACAGCGGATTCCCAGATCACCAGGATGACCGCTACAATAATGAACCGCCACAGCATCGTCATCAGCCATTCTTTGGAGAAGATGGACTGTCTGCGTTTGTTCTTCGCAACTCCAGCAGGCTTTCCGGCAAGGGTAATTTCAGGTGATGTGCTCTTCATTAGCTGATCCTCCCCATTTGGATATCAAGCTCTGACCAGATTGATTCAAAATACTGTTTAAACTTCTGGTCAGAGCGGGCTTTCAGTGCTGAGCCATATTGCGAGGCGAGACCAATGTCATACACCTGCTTCACGGTTGTTGGTCGTTTACTCATAACGGCAATACGGTCGGAGATGGCGATGGCTTCCTCAATGTCATGCGTGATCAGGACGCCTGTTTTGCCCTCGGATTTGAGAATGGACAAGATTTCATCTTCCAGAATGAGTCTGGTCTGATAATCAAGTGCGGAGAAGGGTTCGTCCAGTAATATAATATCGGGCTGGGTAACGAGGGTACGAATGAGGGCTACACGTTGGCGCATACCGCCTGATAGTGTGGAGGGATAGGCTTCTGCGAATGAAGCTAGGCCATAACGATCCAGATAATCCATGGCAATATCGCCGCGATCCTTTTTGGACATGCCCTTCACTTCCAAGCCTAGCGTGACATTGTCCAGGATGCTTATCCAAGGAAGTAACAGGTCCTTCTGCATCATATAACCGACATGCCCGGTGGTCTGATCGATCTCTTCGCCACAGACGATAACCTTGCCATTTGTTGGCTTAAGCAGACCTGCGATAATGTTGAAAATCGTACTTTTGCCGCAACCGCTCGGTCCCACGATACTGAAGAATTCCTGTTTCTTGATTTGCATCGAAACCTCAGCCAGGACCTGAATATCTTCTCCGGTTGCACTGACAAATGATTTGGATACGCCTTGTATCTGTATAGCCATGATAGGTAGCCCCTTTCCTACAGCCTGATGTTTTTTCGTTTCTTGATGTGATTTGATGTTAATTAACATGACATCAATGAATATATTCCTAATCATATAGACTGTTTGCATCATTGTCATTAGTTAATCTGAACATAAAAATAGAATTAAATCAGTTAAAATGCACAAATGAAGATTGAACATGAATTGAATATGAAAAGAAAACAAAAGAACGTGTCATTATACATGACACGTTCTCGATTTAAGACGTATGATTAGCTTCGCTAGGAGCTGGATTAACATTCAGAAGGGACTCAAGTGCGAAGGCAAGTCGGAAGCGCAGGCTCTCCATCGGGTCCTTGATGTTCCTGCCGGTTAGCTTCTCGCATTTCTCCAATCTGTAGATCACTGTATTGCGATGTACAAATAGTTCTTTGGCTGTATCGACGATCTGGCAATGATTTTCATAGAAGGAGGACAGGGTTTTCATCAGTTCGTTACGCTCGTTTGGATCTCGGTCGTTGAAGGGCTTAAAGGTTTCGTGATGGAACTGCAGCATCTCATCGTGGGGAATCATGCGCAGCAGACGGCTTATATCCATGGTTTGATAGGAATGAGCGAAGCGGGTCTTTCGCATCTGATAGCCGGATTGGAGCGCCTTGACTGCTTCTATGTAGGAGAGTCCAATATCCAATACATTGGTGTAGGAATTGCCTATGCCGAAGGATAGGCTGAGCTGCGACTCTGTATACAGATTGCTCGCCATCCGCTCAAGCTGCTGAACAATGGTTTGTTCGTCCCAAGACGATTCGACCAAAAAGACGAGTATGCCGAACTGGTCGTTCTTAGTGAACATGACAAAGGAGAGATCCAATCTGGCGAATTCCTGTTTAATCAACTCGTAATTAGCGTCTCGTTCCGAGATGAACCGCTCTTCCCCGGAGGAAGTAGAGTTCTGCTTAGGTATGCCCGCTAAGGATTCATCCTTTTTGGCGATGATGAGAACGGAACTGCCTTTGGTTTGCAGCCCATATTTCTTGCCGCGATGCAGCGCTTCTTGTTCCGAACGAATGAAGCCCTGAATGAGATCGGAGAAATATTCATTTTTGTAACGGCGGGAACGCTCCTTAACCGCTTGCTTCTTGGTTAACTCCAGACCAATCACATTGACGGCTTGTTCCAGTGCCAGAGTGGAGAGTTTAGAGCTTGCGGAACTGTCGTATAGTGCGATCAAATAGCCCTCGTGCCGATCCGTGAAGATGGGATGAAGCTCAGCGTGTCGATATTTATCAGCAGTAAGCAGGCAGATCGAGATTACGGTGTGGAAGGAAGGGTGCTCATCTATAAAAGTCAGTAAGGGCGCAGCGAGAGACTGGTGATCCATCTGTTGTGCATAATGGGAGCTTGCCGTAATCTGCTTCTTCGAACCAAGCAGAAGTACAGGTGAGGATAGCAACTGAGACAACGTATCTACGATGGAGGGTATGCCTTTTCCTTGCATCACCATCGTGGAAAATTGCTTGTGAATAGATAAGGCGTAGTGTAACTCATGGGTTTTGTTCTGAAGGATGGCACTGATCGAATGTTGAAATATTTCACCGAGTGTATTGTCTATCTCAGACAGTTCGATGATCGGGAAGCCCAGTCTGTTGGCTGTCTCAAGCAGTTGCGGAGATAATTCAAGAGAGAAACGCTGTGTCTTGACCGCAAGCGCTGCACAGCCAATTGCATGCATGTCTGTAATGAATCCAAGATGAGCATCGGGGCGGTCTTTCAGGATATAACCGTTGGTCAGCAGCATATCCCTCGGCTTCAGGAATTGTACAATATCTGGGGCATCCATAATATTAATCGATTGCACCAAGCGATCTAGTCCGCGATGTCCAGCAATAACCTTTGCTTTGGAGAGAATGGGGATAGTCAATAACTGTTGCAGATCCATCTTCAACCCACTCGCTTTCATAATGATATGTTATAAAATCTAACATTAAGTGGGGTGGGCGTAAAGAAGAGTTTGGGTAAAGAGGCTAAAAGATATCGGATTTTTAAGCATATTGCAAAGTGCCGAGGATGTTCTTTTGTAAATATAGTATACGGCCCAGATTGAAAATACTCTTGTAGTATAACTACTCGAAATGTGATGATGACAGATATCTAATGTACTACACTGCGCTTTAGTTGTTCAATTATGAAAGCCTTTTCAGTATAGGGTAAATTCTGATATGATAGAAAAAATTGGTCTAAATTAAATATTTAGTAATAAATCTAGCGGATTAAGAAAGGAAGATAAGGATGCTAACAGAAAAAGGGTTACCGATTAAATATCCAATGATTACTTCACTTCCTGCGTTTGCAAACATGACTGCTATTCTTAGCACTCAAGAAGACGTTTTTTTTCCGTGGTTTTGTCATAATCATGTCCAGCTAGTAGCCTGGGAGACTCCAGAGGTTTACATACAATTTTATACGCCTGTTTTTAGAGAATACTATCGATTATTTGAATTACACCACTACCATAAGAAGGTTTTAGTAAAGTGGTGTGACGATATAAAACAGTTTATTATTGATGCAATTGATGAAGACAATTATGTATATTTAAGCATAGATCAATACTACATTGCTGCCTATGATAATTTTGGAAAAGTGCATGCCCCGCATGATATGTTGATCTATGGATATAACAAAGAAAAACAAATGTTTTACGTAGCTGATTTTTTTAATTCCAAATATTCGTTCTCAGAAGCGAATTTTGATAGTATTAACGAAGCATTTGTAAGTCCTCATTCTGAGGGAGAATGGTTCAGAGGAGTTCAGCTTTTGCAATTTAATGAACGAAAAAGTGATTTCAAGTTTGATCTGGGTTATCTGATTAAACAGTTGCATGACTATATAAATGAAACAAAATCCTCTAACGATTATAAGTTGGTTGAAGAACCTGGAAAAGATACAGATGCTTGGGGAATAGGAGTTTATCGTTTTTTAAGAGAACATATTACAGAGACTGCTTTATTTGAATTTAGTCTGATTAGATCTCTCCATTTGCTCTTTGACCATAAAGAAGTGATGTTGAGAAGTTTGGTTTATCTCGATGAGAAAAAGTATATTACTAGATTTGATATTCATGAGAAGGCTTACAGAGAGATTAAACAGATGTGCTTAATTCTTAGAAATTTATGTATAAAGCACAGAATTTCAGAAAAAACAATTCATATAAAAAAAATAATTGAATTAATTGAGAAGATTGAGAAGGAGGAACGGATGGCAGTTCAGGAACTGTTATCAGATCTTGAGGAAGTGAGATTAACCTATCTAAAGTAGATTGAATTAAACATCTTTGATAAATACAAGAAAGGTGAACTCTCTCGTGCAGAGATCACCTTTTTTATTTTCTTAATAACCAAACTCATTTTAACTTCAATTGAATGATGTTAAGTATGTTATACTCTCCCTTCGTTACAGTTCATACGGATGAATCGCCGATATTCGGCTGGAGTACAAGAAAAGTGCTTCTTAAAAATACTCGTAAACTGAGAATTTGAAATATACCCGATGGTAGTCGTGAGGTGTTGATCTTCAGGGGCAGTCCCAGGTACGCTCTGTCTTTGGTAATACAGTAAGGTATTCCTCTGTTCATCACTCATGGATAAGGAGATGACCCAATGTTGACGAAGAAGGAAGAGGGGATAGGAATAGGAGCAGGAAAGTCCAATGGTTTCAAGGCCGGAATGATTCTGCTGCTGGGAACTTTACTTCTATTAACGATGTTATTCCCCAATACAGCCAGAGCAGCGACAAGTGTATATACGATATCCGCTTTTACGAACACAAGTGAGTCCAATATGTACATCTATGAATCGTATAATGCAACCCACTATGGTTTGCTAAAAGGGCCAGCCTATACACCTCCGGCCGATCTGATCCGCGATCCCAGCATCATGAAGCACACAGATGGTCTATATTACGTTGTCTACACCACGAACTGGTCGGGTAACACCATCGGCATCGCCTCCAGCCCGGATAAGGTAAACTGGACATTTGTCCGTAATATTACATTATCCACACCTACCACAATTGCACACACCTGGGCACCAGAATGGTTCAAAGACAGCAACGGCAGTCTTAACATTATCGTGTCCCTCTCACCAGGCAACTATCAGAATTTCAAACCTTATGTACTCACAGCTTCAGGTAGCAATCTAACATCTACCTCATGGTCTGCACCTACTGAACTGGCAGGCATTGCTCCCAATTATATCGACACTTTTATCGTGAAGACAGGCTCAACCTATCATGCTTTTACCAAGAACGAGACCACCAAATACATTGAATATGCGACATCCACTTCGCTAACGGGTCCTTATACCTTTAAAGGCACAGGGGATTGGGCAGGTTGGGGTTCTTGGGTGGAATGCCCGGCCCTTGTTCAGCTGGATAATGGTTCCTGGCGAATCTACTTTGACGGCTATGCGACACAAAAATATTATTACAGCGACTCTGCTGACAACTTCCAGACTTGGGGTGCCAAACAAGAGATTGCGGGTCTTACCGGACTCGTCCGGCATATGACCGTATTGAAAGAGTCTGGACAACAGGGGGATATCCGCAATCTGGAGTCATTCAATGTGCCTGGCAGCTTCATTCGTCGCTATAACTATCAGGCAAGGATTGATGCCAATGTCAGTCCGGCGGAAGATGCACAATTCCGTATCGTTCCCGGGCTGTCGAATGCAACAGGCATTTCGTCTGAGTCCATGAATTATCCGGGTTATTTCCTGCGCAATAATAATGGCAACATCACACTCGTGAAAAATGACGGCAGCACTACATTCCGAATTGACGCCACGTTCAAACGTGTAAATTGACTTGCTAACGCTAGTTGGACATCGTATAGCTCGTTTAGTAACCCGAACCTGTTCCTGAGACATTATAATAATGTGCTGAAACTGGAAGCTGTTGTTACCGCAATTGATAAGTCAGACGCGACCTTCCGAGAGGTTGCACAATAATAGGTGTTTATTTTCTAAGTTAAACTATACATTTACACGATAACGGAGAGGTCAGAAATAACTTGAAGAAGCGAAGCGTGCGCGTTTATCCCCGGATTTTCCCCTTTTTAAGAATAATTAAAAATCTGGGGATAACAGCGATCGGAAAGTTGTTCTGACATCGGAGTGCAAGTGTAAATTCATAAGGAGTGAAGCAGATGAAGTGGTTAAAACGAATGAGTTCGCTGCTGCTGGCAGGAAGTCTGCTAACAGGCAGTTTGGGACTGGGTACAGAGGTATCTGCTGCGGGAGCTTACACGGCTGTTGCCGATCCATCGAAGCAATATCAGACGATGGAAGGATGGGGAACATCCCTCGCGTGGTGGGGCAAAGTGGTCGGAGAATATTCCAATCGGGATGAGTATGTGGAGAAAATGTTCAATGCAAATACCGGACTGGGTCTGAATATCCTGCGGTACAACATTGGAGGCGGGGATAATCCATCGTCCAATATCCTCGAATATCGTAAAGCCGTTCCTGGTTACCAGCCTTCTCCGGGGGTGTATGACTGGAATGCAGATGCAAACCAACGATATATGCTGCAAGCTGCCAAAGCTCAAGGCGTGAATGTCATCGAAGCTTTTGCGAATTCCGCACCTTACTGGATGACCATCAGTGGCAATGTGTCCGGTTCGGCCAATGGTGGTAACAACCTCAAGCCCGATTACTACGATGATTTTGCCGATTACTTAACCGAGGTTGTGAAGCATTTTCGGGATAACTGGGGGATCACATTTGATAGCGTAACTCCGCTGAATGAACCGATCTCGACGTGGTGGAAGCAGGGCAATGACCAGGAGGGCATGCACTTTGACCGGGCGGATCAGAACACAATTCTGAGTCAGGTACAAGCTTCGTTGAATGCAAAGGGCCTGTCCACAAAGCTGAGCGCACCGGAAGAATACAGTATCGATGATACCAATGTGTCGTTCAACAGCTACAACAATGCGGTGAAATCAGCGATCACTCAGATCAACACCCATACGTATGGCGGAAGCAATCGTACTGCTTTGCGTAACACAGCGACGTCTGCGGGCAAACATCTGTGGACCTCGGAATATGGAGACGGAGATGCAAGCGGACTTACCATGTCACGTACCATCCTCAAGGATATTCGTAATATGGGCGCAAGTAGATGGGTGTATTGGCAAGCCGTGGATAGTGCAGAAGGATGGGGATTCTTCAAGAACGTGTTGAACAATACGCAAACGACCAGCTACACCGTGAACCAAAAATATTATGTCATGGGCAACTACAGCAAATTTATTCGTCCTGGATACAAGATTATTGGCATGAGTGATGCCAATACCCTTGCAGCCTATGATGCAGCTTCCGGCAAAGTTGTGCTGGTCACAACCAATTCGGAGTCGACGGATACAACGGTAACTTATGATCTAAGTCGTTTTACTAAAACAGGCACATCTGCTCAAGTACATCGGACTTCTTCAACTGAGAAGTTGCAGCAACTGACCAATATTTCGGTGCAAAACAAAACCTTTACCGCTACGGCCAAGGCCAATTCGGTCACAACCTACGTCATTTCCGGTGCATCTTATAATGGCGGTACAGGATATGAAGCAGGGGCCATCTACAAATTAATCAACCGCAACAGTGGACTTGCACTTGATGTTAACGGTGCTTCTTCTACGGGTGGGGCAACAATCATTCAGTGGAATGATAATGGAGCAGCCAACCAGCAGTGGAAGCTGGAGTCCGCAGGTAACGGATATTACAACATCCGCAATGTGGGCAGTGGGCTTTTGCTGGATGTGAATTCGGCTTCTACACAAGGCGGATCCGCTCTGATTCAGTGGCAGGATAACGGGGGCAACAATCAGCAATGGCTGCCAATTGATGTGGGAGGATATGTGGTACTTGCGAATCGAAACAGTGGCCTGACGGTTGACATCAATCAAGGGTCTCTGACCGCGGGTGCCTCGACGATTCAGTGGGCCGACAATGGCGGAGCCAATCAGCAATGGAGCCTAGTCAAAGTTAATTAGTGTGAGTACGCATGAATTAAACGTTATTGCGTGTCCTTCTTTCTTGGAGGTGCAGTGCTCTAAGCAACACTGCACCCTCAAGGAAAGTAGCTATTTTAGATATACATATATTCATCCACCCGGCAGGTACTTAACGAAAACGGGATAGGGCGAACCTGCTAATATCCTGATCCGTGTGACCCGTTTGCACCAAGTCGGATAGTATCTGCCCAATGGCACTTGCGAACTTAAAGCCGTGACCGGAGAAACCACCAGCCAGCCACACACGCTCATGGGCAGGGTGTCGGTCGATAATAAAATCTTCATCCGAAGTGAATTCATACTTGCACACACTACCACGTTTCAATTCTCCAGCTGCCTGAGGCATATGAAGTTCGAGCAGCCTGCGCAGATCCCCCTCGTCCGTTTCTTCCGTACCAAAAGGAGCCAGTGTACTTCCTGGTGTCCACACCTGGCCCGTATCATGACGACCCATCTTCAGTCCTGATCCGCCAATGCTTGGAAATCCATAATATGTACCTTCTTTTCCTGCCAGTGTAAAACCGGGGAAGTGTGCCTCGCCATACAAAGCTTCTGGTGCATCAAACCATCCAACCGTTTTACGCACTGCCTGGATGGGGAGATCCACGAAAGGTTTCAATGTCTGAAACCAGGCACCAGCGCTCAGGATGATTTGATTCGCGTGGTAGGTCTCACCACCTGAAGTTTGAACTGCGACGGAATGTGGTCCGTATTCAATATGCTCTACCCGAGTGTGAGTTAACAAGGTGGCACCATGAGTCTCGGCTGCTTTGCGGTAGGCACGAATACAGGGTTCACTATACAGATAACCCGCATCCGGTTCATACATGCCCTCGTAGTGTTCAGGTACGGTAATACCTGGCCAGCGTTTCATCACCTCGGCTGCGTGCAACGTTTCATACCGAATGCCTGCATCATCTGCATGGCTCAATCGGTTGTGGAAGGAATGAATCTCTGGATCAACCACATTTATTACACCGGAAGGAACAAATAGTTGATCGCCCACCGTTTCCTCCAGCTCGTGCCATAACTTCTGTGCGAGTAATGCCATGGCAATATAGTCAGCTCCGCCACTGTACACATGGCGCATCAGTCTGGTATCCCCATGATGGCTTCCTTCCGTGTGTGGAGGATCAAAGGCATCAATTAATAAAGTTTTGCATCCACTGCGCGGTAGATAATAACCTGCACTCATACCCATGGAGCCGGCTCCAACGATAATAACGTCATATGATTGTGTGGTCATGGTTCCGCCTCCTAGTCTATTTCCAATGTTAGTCTTCTAAAGCATAATGTAGTCTCCCTAATTTTAATAGTCAATAGAACAGCTTATAGAGAAGAGAGAGATGTTAATAGAACATATTAATAGTAAAATGGACTTCTACAATGAATGTTGCAAAGGAGACCTCGCATGAGTGAGCAATTTAGGTTTGATCTATTTCCATTAATTCAGACAGAACGATTCATCCTCCGGTCAGCCGAGACTGGAGACAGCCATGATCTGTTGGAGTTATATTCCGATAAAGCTGTGGTCCAATATATGCCATTCACTCCCTTTGAATCCGTGGAGGATGCACAGGGTGAGATGAACTGGTATACGAAGATTTTCAAGGAACACACGGGTTTACGCTGGATGATTGAAGACCGTGAAACTCGTAGAGTGATCGGAACCTGTGGGTTCCTGAACTATGAAGATGTACATAACCGTGCTGAGATCGGATACGACTTGCGTTCGGCTTTCTGGGGCCGCGGTGTTATGACGGAAGTAGCCCATGCTGTGCTGCATTTTGGATTCACGAGCATGCAGCTTAACAAGATCGAAGCGAAGGTTGAACCGGAGAACGAGGCGTCCATTCGCCTGTTACACAAGCTCGGTTTTCAGAAGGAAGGCGTACTCCGACAGCATGAGTTCGAGAAAGGCAGATATATTGACCTTGCGGTGTTCTCTAAGTTACAAAGCGAAAAATAGGCAAGTCAGTCCCATAAGGATCTCAATGACTCCATCTCATTCCAGAGCCGTAAGGCTTGTCCCTCTGAATGAGCCCGTGCTATATTGGAGAGATGTGAGGAGATGAGGATATGAAGCTGGTGTCCTGGAATGTGAATGGCTTAAGGGCATGTGTGACCAAAGGATTCATGGATTATTATCAGGAGAGTCAGGCGGACATTTTCTGCCTTCAGGAGACCAAATTGCAAGCCGGACAGATTGAGATGGACCTGGGGGAAGATGTTTATCAATATTGGAATTATGCGATCAAAAAAGGATATTCCGGCACGGCTGTATTTAGCCGAATCAAGCCTTTATCCGTTCGTTACGGGATGAAGGAGGACAGCGAGCCGGAAGGACGTATGATTACACTGGAGTATGATGAGTTTTATCTGGTGAACGTCTATACCCCTAACGCGAAGCGGGATCTGACCCGGCTGCCTTACCGTCTGGAATGGGAGGATCGATTCCGGGGATACATTCTGCAACTGGAGCAGACCAAGCCGGTTATCGTCTGTGGAGACCTGAATGTGGCTCATCAGGAGATCGATCTGAAGAATCCGAAGCCCAATCTGGGTAATTCCGGATTTACCCTTGAAGAGCGCGGCAAAATGACCGATTTGCTTGCTTCTGGATATGTGGACAGCTTCCGCCATCTGTATCCGGATCGTACGGATGTATACAGCTGGTGGTCTTATATGCCGAAGGTTAGAGAACGGAATGTGGGCTGGCGCATTGATTATTTTCTCGTATCCAATCAATTGGCACCTAAGGTGGCAGATGCGCATATCGACTGCCATGTGATGGGTAGTGATCATTGCCCGGTGGGTCTTACACTGCAACTGTAGGTAAAAGGATCATCGTGAGATGGACAGAGGCATGAATTTTAAAATATAGGCATAGATGAACTGCAAGTTTCCTTAATCGGAGATTTGCAGTTTTTTTGCGTCACAGGTAGGGGAGGGACACTGGACTTTGGTTGGGGAAAGGACTGGACTCGGGATTGTTTCAATCTCGCTATTTCTTGGGTACGATTGAAGCATACATATATAGATGAACCTTTGGGATAAGGGGTAGAGAAGATGAAGAAGGGGTTACGGAGAGGGTTAAAAGTGCTGGGAGGCATAATGCTTGCCACAGGACTTTTGCTGCTGGCAGGTACAACGTATGAAGCGTATCAATCCACGCAGGATATGAAGTCCTATCCCCCGCCAGGCAAGTATTATGAAGTGAGTGGTCGCAACATGCACCTCTACACCGCTGGCAAAGGAGAGGTAACCGTGGTGTTTGCTTCAGGCTGGGGTACACCGAATCCATATGTGGATTTCAGTCCGCTATATGACAAGTTGAAATCACAGGTAAAAATTGCGGTATATGATCGGTTCGGGTATGGATACAGCGACTATACGGATGAACCTCGTGATGTTGATACCATCTCGGAAGAGATCCATCAATTGCTGCGCACATCCGGTCAACGTCCACCTTACATTATGGTCGGTCACTCCCTGGGTGCGCTGGAGACGCTTCGGTTTGCGCAAAGGTATCCTGATGAGGTAGCCGGCATGGTCATGATCGATGGAGGTAGTCCTGAATATTACAGTACGGTGGAAATGGATACGCCCGAATGGTATTTTACTTCAGTCCGATTCCTGGTTAAAACAGGCATTGCGCGTACATTGCTGCATTCGGATCAGATGATGGCAACACTGGTCATTGACCCGGAGTTGGTTTCTGCGCCGATGAAAAAGGCTGCCACCATTTCTACCCTGAAGCATGCATACAATGACAACGTGATGGATGAGATTCGTCATTCCAAGATCAACGCATTACGTGTGCTGGAGAACAAAAAGGAGTTTCCTTTCCCTCTGACGATCCTGACAGCCGGATCAGATCAACCCAGTGAGGGGAGTCGGGCATGGCAGGCAGATCAAGTGAAATTTGCTTCATGGTCCAGACAAGGAACCCAGCAGATTGTCCCTCACGCCGAGCATTACATCCACAACAGTCAACCGGATATTGTCGCTGCCGAGATCATGAAATTAGTGACACCGTCCAGTGACCTATGAGTAACATGACCCCACAAACACATGATGAACAGGATGAGGAGGAGGGATGGATGAAAAAGTTTAAAGTAATAACCCGCTTCCTGTCCATTCTGGTAGCCAGTTGTCTATTGTCTTTAAGTGTATTATCTGTATCTGTGATATGGGTTAAGAATAACGTTCATGCGGTGCCTGTGATCCAGCCGTTTGAACGTGATTAGCACATAAAATGAAGATGAAGGAGTGGTAACGGATGGTAAAGAGAAGGAAATATGTGTTGGCCTGTGCGGCATTAGCGATGATGGTGGCCTTGAGTGCTTGCAGCAGCGCGGCAGACGAACCGAGTGATACGGAGAAGGTGGACACCGAAGTTACCTCCGGAACTGGTGAACAAGCGACTAATGAAGGTGCAAGCGAAGCAACAACAAGTGCAGTGACCGAGACGGAGGGTACGACTGCGCCAGCCGACTCGGATTCAGATAGTGATGAGGAAGCCGCTGCTGGAACCAATGAGTTGCCGGAGAATTTGCCAAGTGATTTCCCATTGCCGGAAGATGCAACAATACGTTTAGCCAATTCTGGTGAGAATGAAGGCAAGCAATCAGCCATGGTGATTTTCTCCACTGAACAAGATATGAAAACCGTATCCCAGCTGTATAAAGAGTACTTCAACGCCAAAAAGTTGACGGATGCGGGTCAGACGATCGATGACAAAAATATTATCATTCAGGGAACCGATCCGGAGACGCAGGATGTCTGGTCCTTGATTGGAGGACCATTGGCGGGGCAAAAAGGCGTCATTGAACTGACGTTGACCTGGACAGAATCATAAGCAGAAGATAAGGGCTATTTTTCTTTCCTGCTTTCTGCCTTCCTAAAATAACGAATGAACGTCATAATACCTTGCATACGGAGCCGCATTATTGCTGCACCGCTGCAAGGTATTTTTATTTCGAACTGGAAACCTGACAGGTTACATGGTATGTTATATCATTATAAACAGAGTAATAGACAACTATAGAAGAAGACAGGAGAGGATTGAACATGATTAGAGTGGGTATTGTTGGTTACGGTAACTTGGGTAAAGGTGTAGAGAAAGCCATTTCCCAGAACGAGGATCTGGAACTGATTGCTGTGTTTACACGTCGTAATCCGGAGCAGATGGTCGCTGAAAGCACAGAAGTACGTTTTGAGCATATCTCTGCAGCGGAGCAATACATAGGCAAGATTGATGTTATGATCCTCTGTGGTGGTTCTGCAACCGACCTTCCAGAGCAAACACCAGCCATCGCCAAGTTGTTCAATACGGTAGATAGCTTCGATACACATGCGAAGATTCCTGAATTCTACAAAGAAGTTAATGCTGCGGCAGAACAAGGCGGTCACGTAAGTGTCATTTCCACAGGTTGGGACCCAGGCTTGTTCTCCATGAACCGTCTGCTTGCACAGTCCATCCTGCCAGAAGGAAAAGAGTACACGTTCTGGGGCAAAGGTGTGAGCCAAGGCCACTCGGATGCTATTCGTCGTGTTCCAGGCGTTAAGGCGGGTGTACAGTATACTGTACCTGTTGAAGAAGTGATCAACCGCATTCGTGCAGGGGAGACACCAGAGTTGTCTACACGTGAGAAACATCTGCGTCAATGTTATGTGGTAGCAGAAGATGGTGCCAACCAGGATGAGATCCGTGAGACGATTGTATCGATGCCTAACTATTTTGCAGATTACGATACAACTGTAACGTTCATTAGCGAAGAAGAATTGAAATCCGAGCATGAAGGTATGCCGCATGGTGGATTTGTTATTCGCAGTGGGGTTACAGGTGCCGGTCAAAAGCAAATTATTGAATTTGGTCTGAAACTCGACAGCAATCCTGAATTTACAGCAAGCGTACTTGTGGCGTATGCAAGAGCTGCACAACGCTTGAGCGTGGAAGGACATAAGGGAGCGAAAACGGTATTTGATATTCCGCTCGGTCACTTGTCTCCGAAATCGGCTGAAGATCTTCGTCGCGACTTGTTATAATTCTGATTCGTTCCAGTGATTTGTATAACAAACAGCTCGTCCTTGGATGTACAGGACGAGCTTTTTTTTTTGGCTGTTGCTGTACACGATTCATACATTCATATGAATTAGCAGGTATAATCCTGCCTGTATCCCTGCTCGTGCTCTTGTGGAAATGGCGCCTACACCCAGTGTGAGGGAATGTTAAGATGATCCGGCAACTTGGTATTCACATTACCTTTGGCTGCATTAATCTGGGATTGCGTCAGGAAGATGCCACCTCTCAGGTCTGCATCGCCCAGATCCGTATCCCGCAAGTCCGCGCCAATCCAATCCGCATTTCGTGTATCTGCATTTCGGAGATCGGCTGCGATCATTAAAGCCCCTCGGAAGCTTGCGCCACGCAGGTCAGCCCCTTTTAAATTGGCACCAAAAAAGTCACTTCCGGTACGTTTTTTACTGTTCTTCGACTTCCCTTGTCCATGAGCGGTGGGGGGCACATTCGCGCGTACCATCTCACTTGCCTGGACCAAGAGTGGATTCACACTGAATCGATAATTGGCGATGTCCAGACGGAGGAGTGCCGCAGGCTCCAGATTGCTCAAGTGCTCAATCTCCTCATATAACTTACCAAATGCCGAGTGAAGGGATGACGTCTCCGGTCTCATCATCATTTCCTTCATATAACTGAGCAACTCGTGAAGTTGTCGCAAGGCAGGCAGACACTCGAACATCTCGTTTGCAGACTCTGGATGATCACGCCAATCTTTGCCCGCGTAGGTCACTTGGGACAGCTTCTGTCCAGCTCCGAAACAGTCGTATACCGTGCAACCTTTGAACCCTTTCTGCCGAAGCTGGGTATGGATACCGCAGCGATTGTCCGTGCGCAGATTGGGACAGGGTGTGCCGCTGGCTTTATCAAAAGCAAAGTCAGATGACTTGCCATAGGGCAAGGCAACACAGCACAGGCCAAAACATTGCTCACAGTCTGCGCTAAGATGAGGACTCGCAGTGCTGGCAAATGGTTGGTTAGACAATGTAAACACTTCCTTATAATAGTACAAATAGATGGAATTACGTCAGTACCACTTTACCATCCCACCGGAATACGATCAATTCCCTTATTCACAATTATTCAACACCGGGCGTGGCAACAGGCACACAGGATCTACGTTCCACAATTTCAGTATTTACATAGATGTGAGCACCATTTTTCTCGTTGTTCCCCAAATTAGTCATAATCAGATTGACGGCTGTTTTGGCCATCATATCTTTTTTGACATGTACGGTGGTTAATTCAGGGCTGATTACATTGGCTTCGAAAATGTTGTCAAAACCCATTACTGAAATATCTTCGGGCACCCGGATGCCGATATTTTGCAATGATTTGATCGTGCTGATTGCCATATAATCGTTCTCGCAGAAAATAGCAGTAGGTCGTTCCTCTAGGTGGAGGATCGATTGCTGCAAATGTTCCTGCGCCATCACCAGCATGGGCTGCAGATGGAAGGTTAGTGTCTCAGCAACGGTCAGATGATGTTCGGCCAGCGCTGTGCGAAATCCATCTTCCCGTTTGATGAAGTTTGGGATTCGTGTACCGGATTTCACATATCCGATGCGACTGTGCCCCAGCTTAACCAGATGTTGACCTGCCTGATATCCGCCCAATGTATTATTAATGGATACGAAATTTGCATCCACATGTTCAAATGACGTGTCCAGAATGACGACATTGTTATGAATGGATTGAATGGTTTCAATCATGGGCGCAGTCAGGTTGATCCCGAGCAATAAAAGGCCGGCGGACGGTTGTTCCTTTTCCAACGTTTGCAGTTCTTGCTGCAAATCCTGTACGTCAATGGAAGAGATGACAAGTGTACTGCCATGTTGCTTGACCTGTTCCGTGATGTGGTGGATCAATTCATTGAAGAACGGGAGAGAATCATAATGCTCTGTGACGATGTCGGAATTTTTGCAGGCAACAAAACGAATAATAGCATTGCTTTTCGGTGCTTCTCTTCCAACTTTGACTGTTCTTGGTTTGTAGCCATGTGCTTGTGCGATGTTAAGTATATGTTCACGTGTCTGTTCGCTGACACCAGGTTTGTTGTTAAATGCCAGAGAGACCGCTGCTTTGGAAACTCCAGCAAGCCTTGCAATATCATCAATCTTCAATAGGGAACCTCCTAAATAGTGTACATTGGTTCAGTATACCATGAATTAAGCGTTTAGTTTAGCTGATTACTAAACTAAACTTAACTAAAATATTTGGGATATAAACTAAAATTGTGATTGACTGTTTATGTTTACGGTGCTAATATTCAAATTGAAAACGCATTTATAATCCCTTTTGAATGTTTATTTATATTAATTTAACTAAAATAATATTAATTAGTTTAGTTGGAAGGATAGGTGAAATGATGTCTGTTGAGGTTACGACTCACCGCAGGACGTTTGAGAAAGAAGGCAATCCGTTCTTTTATTTGGCGGATACGGTTTGGAGTGCATTTACCAATGCTTCATTGGAAGAATGGGAAGAATACCTCGATTATCGCAGTATGCAGGGATTCAACGTCGTACAGATCAATATTTTGCGCCAATGGGATGCGAGTGGTTCTGATCTGAATATCGAACCTTTTAACCAGCAAGGAGATGGCTCGACGGACTATTTTTCACTTAATGAAGCTTATTTTGACCGTGCACAAGACATGGTTCGTATGGCAACAGAACGTGGATTCACGCCCGCACTTGTGCTCCTTTGGTGCAACTATGTACCCGATACCTGGGCCACCATGTTTCAGAAGGATGGCAAGATGCCACTTGAAGCTGTTGAGCCTTATGTGACATATGCGGTAAATCGATTCTCGGAGTTTAATCCGTTGTATCTGGTCAGTGGGGATACGGATTTTCCTTCCGAAGAGGCGAATGCCTACTATCAGATAGCGCTGGAGACTGTAAAACGCATCAGCCCATCCAGTCTGACGACGTTACACATCCAAGGCAGACTACGAGAGATTCCTGAAGTGTTTGCAAACCATGAAGGGCTGGACTTTTACATGTATCAGTCTGGGCATAACTCGGAATTCCAAGCCTATGCGCATGAGATTGCAGATCACTTCTATCATCAGTCGCCTGTACGTCCAGTGATCAACGGTGAGCCTTGTTATGAACAGATTAGTTATAGCCGCAACGTCTATGGGCGCTACTCTGCATTCGATGCTCGCAAGGCTGCATGGCAGAGTTTGCTTGCCGGAGGTGGGGCCGGTGTCACTTATGGGGCACATGGCATCTGGAGCTGGCACAAGAAAGGCAAGTCTTTTGGCATTGTGGAGGGTGAAGGTTTTGATAGCCCTTATGATTGGAGATCAGCTCTAAGATTCGAAGGTGCGTGGGATTATTCCTTTATCAAGTATCTCTTTGAGCAGTACAAGTTGGTGGGTGTGAAGCCGATGGATATCGTATTCAACAAAACGAAGGAGATTCGTGCGGCAGGCACGGAGGACACGCTCGTGCTGTATGTTCCGGTAAATACCAAGGTACGTCTGGACTTCCCGGTTGAAGAATACGATTTTACGACCATTGATCTCGTACAGCGCCGATTTGCCAAGACAGCAGCTTATCGCGAGAACGAATATGGTGTGATTCCCATGCATGCTTTTGAACATGACGTAGTGGTGATTGGTACACGTAAATAAGATTTCCAGAGAGAGGTGCCAAAGCTGGCACAAATAGAGATTTAGATTATAGATGGGGTGAAGGTATGTGGAAAATTGGTATTGTCGGAACAGGGTACTGGTCAGAAAAACACATTAAGGCTTGGCAATTTATTGCCGATGCCGAGATAACAGGCATTTGCGACAGGCATTCAGATACGCTGAATGACAAAGCAGAGCGATTTAACATTCCAGCAACGTTCCGCTATTCGGATGTGGCCGTAATGCTAGATAATGCGAATCTCGATGTAATCGATATCATCACGCCACCGGAAACTCATCTGGAGCTGGTGAAAATGGCTGCAGCAGCGGGGAAGCATATTATGTGCCAGAAGCCGTTTGCCCGTTCTATTGAGGAAGCTGAAGAGATGGTGCGTATTGCGGAAGAGGCAGGTGTGCGTCTGATGGTGACGGAGAATTGGCGCTGGTTAGAACCTTTCCAGTTGATCAAGCAACTGCTTGAGGAAAGTACTGTGGGACAATTGAATACGATTCGGTATATTCATACGGATTATTATTCTCCGAGATTCGCACCGGGAGAGAAGTTGCCACAGCCTTTTTTTAGAGACATGCCACAATTGCTGTTCTATGAGATGGGTGTGCATTGGTTTGACACCTGGCGGTTCTTGTTTGGTGAGCCTGAACGTCTATATGCCGAGACCAGAAAGATTAGTAAATATACGTTGGGGGAAGACAGCGGTATGGTCATGCTGGGATACAGGGATTATGTCGGTCTCATGGATATGAGCTGGGCGACTCGTCGTGAACTGAGTGAACCTTTACCGAATCAGGTGCTTCCGGATCATAAGGAGCAACTCATCATTGAAGGGGATAAGGCTTCCATTAAGCTATATAAAGACGGAAGGTTGTCCATCATTGATAATGCTGGTGTGGAGACGGTATATGCTGAACGTACAGAGTTAAACTACGAGGACAGTCATCGTAAACTGCAATCCCACTTTATTGAATGTTTGAATACAGGTGCGGAATTCCAGACCAGCGGTTCGGATAATGTTAAAACGCTTCGCTTGGTATTCGATACGTATGACAGCGCAACCCATCACAACGTGAAGCGGTATGTACAGGAGTAATCATGCCCATTAACGATGTTGTCATGATTCTTATTGCATTTTTTCTGGTGCTTGGCGCTGTGGACAAGGCTTTCGGGAACAAGTTGGGCCTTGGAGCAGCATTCACGGAGGGCATTATGGCGATGGGCACACTCGCCCTGGTGATGGTGGGAATTGTATCCCTTGCGCCATTCCTAGCGAATATGCTTATTCCGCTGATATCTCCATTATATGAAGCGATCGGTGCCGATCCGGCATCGTTCGCCAATACCATCCTCGCGGTAGATATGGGAGGGTACGCTTTGGCTGGACAGATGGCCCAGAGTGAACAGGCTGGCCTGTTCTCCTGGGCGTTCCTGGGGACCATGTTTGGGCCAACTATCGTGTTTACCATCCCTGTTGCACTGGGCATTTTGGATCGGAAGGATCATCCGTACTTTGCCAAAGGGGTACTGATCGGCATCAGTACCATTCCCGTTGGTTGTTTAGTCGGCGGTCTAGTAGCGGGCATCAATTTTACAGTGATATACCGAAATCTGATGATACCGATTCTGTTATCTGTAATTATTATGATCGGCTTGCGCTATTTTACGAATCAGACCGTGAGGTTGTTTAAAATATTTGGAAGCGGTATCACCTTGTTGTCCCTGATTGGACTGGTGGCTATAGCTGTCAAAACCCTTACAGGTTGGGCACTAATTCCCAATATGGCACCGCTCTCGGAAGGCATTACAACGGTAGGTACAATTGCGATTGTGCTGGCGGGTGCTTTTCCCATGGTTGCGGTAATCAATAAAGTCTGCCAAACCCCGCTTGAGCGAGCGGGCCGTTTGCTCAATTTGGATGCGCCAACAACCGCCGGACTTGTTGCTTCACTGGCTCACAATATTCCGACCTTTCGAATGGTCAAAAATATGAATCCAAGGGGAAAAGTTATTAGTATCGCTTTTGCAGTCAGCGGCTCCTTTGTGCTTGGGGGTCATCTGGGTTTCGTAGCAGGGATGGACAAATCTATGGTAACTGCCATGATTGTGGGCAAATTGACAGGGGGCATCAGTGCGGCGATGGTAGCAGCATGGGCTACACCAATCAAGAACGATATTCAAATATAAATCATTTAACAACGGTATTTAAATACTAATTTGTCTGATTAAGAAATTATTGCAAGATATTATGGCATCCATGTAAAGGAGTATATGACATGAATCACGACCAAACAGCAAAGGAAATTCTCAGCGCCGTCGGTGGCAATGAAAATATCAATAACGTCATTCATTGTGTGACTCGTCTCCGATTCAACCTGAAAGATATGAAGGCACCCGACAAGGAAGAGATCAAGAAGATCGACGGAGTACTCACTGTTGTGGAGAGTGGTGGCCAGTTCCAGGTGGTCATCGGCAATGAAGTTCCCAAAGTCTATGAGTCCCTGATAGGAACAATGGGAAAAGAACCGATGTCAGCCACTTCAGAACAAAAGGGGCAAGGAGATAAGCAAGGTCTGTTCAATCGCTTTGTTGACGTGATATCTGGCGTATTTATGCCGGTAATCGGTGTGCTCGCGGCAGCGGGTATTCTCAAAGGGTTGCTAGCCCTGTTCAGTACGTTGAAATGGCTTACGGAAGACATGAGCACATACAAGATATTGTTTGCAACCGCAGATGCACTGTTCTACTTCTTCCCGATTCTGCTTGGGTTCTCTGCAGGGAAAAAGTTTGGAGGTAATCCATTTATCTCTGCAACCATTGGTGCTGCACTCGTATATCCAACGATGACCGCTGCCGCTACGGCAGGGACAGGCATGTCCTTTCTGGGCATTCCGGTCATTTTAATCAATTATACACAATCGGTTATTCCAATTATTATTGCTTCTTATCTGGCAGCAAATTTCGAGAGATGGGTTACAAAAATATCTCCTTCTTCCATTAGAATGTTTGCCGTACCGCTGGTTACACTGACAGTAATTACCCCGGTTGTTTTTATGGCAGTGGGGCCGGTAGCAACGCTAATCAGTGACTATTTGGCCAAAGGAGCAATGTGGACTTACGGGCTAAGCCCTATTGTTGCCGGATTGCTTCTGGCTGGCCTCTGGCAAACCATTATTATTTTTGGGTTACACTGGGCATTTATTCCCATCCTGCTAAATAATTTGGTAACAAACGGATTCGATCCAATCAATGGTATGTTGTATGCTACTACGTTTGCCCAAACCGGGGCAGCATTTGCAATTGCGATCAAAACCCGGGATAAGAAGTTGAAGCCGATTGCGATGTCTGCGACAATTTCAGGCCTCATGGGTGTAACGGAACCCGCCATTTACGGTGTAACATTACCGGCGAAAAAAGCGTTTATTATGGCTTCCATTGCAGGTGGTATCGCAGGATCTGTCGCTGGTTTCATGGGTTCTACTGCGTATGGCTTTGGTGCAGGGGTGTTCGGTATTCCGTTGTTCATCAATCCTAATGGAATTGATACCGGATTCGTTGGTTTCATTCTTTCTGTCCTTATCGCCTTTGTATTGGGCTTTATTCTGACGTACATGTTCGGTTACAAAAATGCAGCCACGTCTTCTGCTTCAATGAAGCTGGAAAAAGCAGAACAGGTGCAACCAAACCGTATATCATCGGATGACAAAGAATCTGCTGGTGATGTTTCTGCCACGACTCCAGTTCAGGCAACTACGGAAGTGTATGGAGAGAAGATCGTGTCCAGCCCGCTGACGGGCCAACTGATTCCGTTGACAGAGGTCGGGGATGAGGCGTTCTCTAGTGGAGCCATGGGTCAAGGAGCGGCGATCATTCCGACAAAGGGTGTGGCATATGCCCCGTTCGATGGTGTAGTGGTTACGATTTTCAAAACGAAACATGCCATTGGACTGTTGTCTGAGGATGGCGTGGAGATTTTGATTCATGTGGGTATCAATACCGTGACTCTCAAAGGCAAGCATTTTACTTCATATGTCTCTGATGGCGATACTGTTCGCAAAGGAGACAAGCTGGTGGAGTTCGATCTGGAGGGCATTACAGCCGCAGGGCTGGATATAATGACCTCTGTGATCGTATCGAATACAGCTATTTACACAGACATTCAGGCTAAACAACAAGGTAACATCGAACATGGTGAAGCTTTGATCACTGTAAAATAAAAACGTATGATATGTCAGAGTAATAGCATTTCAATATAACTACGTAAAAACACCAATAAGGGCAGTTCTCCGAATTACGGGGAACTGCCCTTATTCATTCCGTATAGATTAGTGAGAGATGAATTAAACCACACCTTGAGCAATCATGGAATCGGCTACCTTGAGGAAACCGGCGATATTCGCTCCGGCTACGAGGTTGCCTTCACAGCCATACTCTTCAGCAGCTTCTACACAGCTGGTGTAGATGTTCTTCATGATGTCATGCAGCTTGGCGTCTACTTCTTCAAATGACCAGGACAACCGCATGCTGTTCTGTGACATTTCAAGAGCAGACACGGCTACACCGCCGGCATTAGCCGCTTTGGCTGGACCGAACAGCACGCCTGCACCGTGGAAGACGTCAATGGCAGCCAGGGTGGAAGGCATATTTGCGCCTTCGCCAATGGCCTTCACGCCACCTTTAACCAGCAGGGCCGCAGCTTCTTCATCGATCTCGTTTTGCGTTGCACATGGAAGTGCAATATCACAAGGGATAGACCAGATGCCTTCACAGCCTTCGGTATATGTAGCATGCGGGTGTTCTTTGAGGTATTCGCTGATGCGAAGACGATCAACCTCTTTCAGACGTTTCACGGTATCCAGGTTGATGCCTTGTGGATCGTGAATGTAGCCACCTGAGTCACTACACGCCACAACTGTAGCTCCAAGCTCCTGAGCCTTCTGAATGGCATAGATGGACACATTACCAGAGCCAGAGACAACGACTGTACTGTCTTGGAAGCTGAGCCCCTTGGATTGCAGCATCTCCTTCACGAAGTACACACAGCCGAAGCCAGTCGCTTCCTTACGTGCCAAGCTTCCTCCGTACAGCAGACCTTTTCCTGTCAACACGCCTGCTTCATGCCCGCCATGGATACGTTTGTATTGGCCAAACATGTAACCAATTTCCCGTGCGCCTACACCAATGTCACCTGCCGGTACATCGGTATCGGAACCAATATATTTGTACAGTTCAGTCATGAAGCTTTGCGTGAAACGCATAACTTCCAGATCCGATTTTCCTTTGGGATCGAAGTCAGAACCGCCTTTACCACCGCCAATGGGCAGACCGGTCAAAGCATTTTTGAAGATCTGTTCGAAGCCAAGGAACTTGATGATGCCCGAGTATACAGAAGGATGGAAGCGAAGTCCGCCTTTGTAAGGGCCAATGGCACTGTTGAATTGCACCCGGAATCCACGGTTAACCTGAACTTTGCCCTGATCATCTACCCATGGGACACGGAATGTGATTACACGTTCGGGTTCAACAAGCTGTTCCAGCAGACTATGGTTCCTATACTTGGGGTGTGCTTCAATAACAGGAATAAGGGAATCCAGAATTTCTTTGACAGCCTGATGGAACTCATCTTCGTGCGGATTTCTGGCGACAACCGACTCATAAACGGAATGAACATATTCTGCGGCAGTAACTTGAACGGACTCTGTAGTTGCTTTTGTTATCGTGGACACTTTTTCGATGCACTCCTTTATTGTGTTAAAGTCTGTAGAGGCTTATTTGCATAAATTGAATAAAAGTTTGTAGTTAAATATACAGGAAAGCAAATAAAAATACGAGATGAAAATTCATAAAATGTTTTTTATGCAGTAATTAAAATGTTCTATGGATCTACCATATGATGTGAAGAATTAAGTTATTAAATGGAAGATATGACCACAAATGATAATAAAAAAGCAAGTTAGACGAATATACTGGATTAAAATATTAGTTTTGGTAAGATGGTAAGAAGGTCTCGTATCCCGGGGTCTTTTTATAATAAAAAGGAGGAAAACAAGATGATGAAGAGAAACATGCCAATCAACATGGAGAACAAGGCTTGTATAGGGGGTGAAATCTACTATGAACCATAGGACTTCCCGCCATAATTGCAGAGAGAAGCTGGTGAGCCAGCTATTTACATTCGGTGAAGAGAAAAGAACATTTCTCGACGCCTATTTCGACGTGCGTGATCCAGAGCGGATACAGTTGGAAAAACAACTGTCGGCATATACGGAGTATGTGGAAAAACTGCTCCTGGGCCCTGATGAAGATCTGGACTCAGCTGTATTGATCGGCAGTCATATTGATTTTGAATATCTCGATTTTCATACGTCAGATTCGTTCATGATTGTTATGCCAGAAGATACCGATCCTGATGAGGGTCGTATTTCCTTCCTCTCTCCAGTAGGGAGTCAATTACTGCTTGGCAGTATAGGGGAAGTTAGGTCTGTTCATACACCATCAGGTTCCATGAGAATTCGCATCACGGGGATTGAGCTGAGGAGCGAAACCTTGAACGAGCCGGCCCTAGGGGGTGCAGATCATGCACTTTAAAGAGACAGATTTACCAGGGATTGGACGTAAATACTGGTTGCATACCCGTAGTGGTGAGCACTTGGTCATTGTGATTCATAACGACGAGCGACGTGACCTGTTCCATATGGAGTCAGGGGATACGCCTGAAGAGGTGGGTGATATGGTATCTCTTGTCACCCTGGACGATGATGAAGCCCGGGCAGTAGCCGCCATCGTTGGTGGTATGACCTATAAACCGAAGTTTCAGGATGAGCGTGAAGTGATGCTTGAAGGGCTGTTAATCGAATGGCTGCGAATTGAACCTCACGCCGCAAGCGTTGGCATGACGATTGGTGAACTGGATATCCGTCAGGCTACGGGCGCCGTTATTCTCGCTGTTGTTACCAAGGATAAGGAGAAGCATTTTAATCCAGGTCCGGATTATGCTTTTACCGCTGGAGCTACAATTGTAGTTGCCGGTGAACGGAATCAGATCAAACATCTCAAACAATTGTTGACTGATGGACGGACTTAGCCTATGGATATGCTCATATTCGAAGTGGGAATTGCCGTTGCGCTGATTACACTTACTGGGCTGATATCTTCAAAATTACGATTTTCGGTCATTCCTTTCTATATCCTCATTGGTATGGCTGTTGGACCACATGCACCACAGATCGGCATAGTGGATTTACGTTTTATCGAAAGTTCGACCTTTATTGAATTTATGGGTAGACTTGGCATTTTGTTTTTGCTATTTTATCTGGGTTTGGAGTTCTCGGTCTCCCGTTTATTAAAGTCTGGTAAAGCCATTCTGACCGGGGGCATGTTCTATGTTGGTCTGAATTTTGTCTCTGGATTGCTGTTGGGGTGGTTCATGGATCTGCCCCTTCAGGAGACACTTGTTGTCTGCGGGATCATGACCAGCTCTTCTACAGCCATTGTAGCTAAAGTGCTCGTTGATCTGAAACGCACGGCAAACCCTGAAACAGAGATTATCATGGGCATGATCATGTTTGATGACTTGTTCATCGCGATTCATATCTCCATCCTGACTGGGCTTGTGCTCAGCGGGGCAACTTCATTCTTAAGTGTTCTGTTGGTATCGCTGTCTGCCCTGCTGTTTATTGTGCTGTTCCTGATTATTGGCAGGAAAAGCATCAAATATATTGATAAGGCACTGAATATCAAGTCATCAGAGTTGTTCCTGCTTACCGTCATGACACTGCTCTTCCTGGTGGCTGGTTTCTCGGAGACACTGCATGTAGCGGAAGCTATTGGAGCGTTGATGATGGGGCTTGTGCTGGGCGAATCAAGACATGTGAGTCGGATTGAACATCAGATCATGCCTTTCAAAGATTTTTTTGGTGCAATTTTCTTCTTCAGTTTTGGCCTGACCATCGAGCCGGCTTCACTTGGTGGAGCTGTTGGGATGACGATTATTGCCGTTATTCTGACGATTGCCAGTAACTATGGTGCAGGTATGATCGCTGGCAGATTGGCTGGAATGAGCCCTAAGGCCTCGTTGAATGTGGGCTTTACCCTGGTCTCCCGGGGCGAATTCTCCATTATCATGGCAAACATCGGCAAGGCCGGAGGGCTGATGGCATCCATCCAATCGTTTGCCGTGTTGTATGTGTTAATTCTGGCTGTGCTGGGGCCTATCCTGACGAAAGAATCTCCGCGGATCTATGCTCAGTATGCGCGGCTAAGGAAGCGGATGAAACGAAGGGAAACGGGTTGAGTCAAACGCTGTCTGTCCTAGGACAGACAGGTTATTCTGACCGTAGTGTTTAATAGGCGCCACACCATTTGGAGAGCGAAATTACTCCAGGGTGTGGCGTTTTTTTATTACGGGGAATCGGACCAATACAAGCCTTGTTATTATACCTATTTCACCAAATTATGGTATGTATCCATATCTTGTGCGTGGTCGTGAATGTTTAAGTCTAGAGGCAGGACTATAGATGTGATTTGGTAGAGAGGGATTGAAAATAAGAAGTTATTATGTAAAATAATGTTATATTCAAATCTAGCAGTTGAACCAACCATTTACACGAGAACGTAGAGGACAGAAGAAACCTGAAGAAGCGGAGCGTTCGCCTTTATCAACAGATTTTCACCTTTGTAAAATTGAATCAAAAAATCTGGGGATAACAGTGATCGGAAGGTTATTCTGTCATCGGAGTGGCAAGTGTAAATATTCTTTAGTTCAACTTATGTTTCAATGTAACAGAAGGTAGAATGACGAGGAGGAATAGCTCATGAACAAGAAAAGTAGATTTCAACGGTTAAAATGGGCCGGTACAGGGATGTTGCTCAGTCTCGTATTATTTGCTCTGCCTGCATCTGCCGCATGGAACGATACATATCAGGGTTACGCGACGTATACAGGCTCAGGTTACTCGGGAGGTGCAGTGTTGCTTGATCCCATCCCGGCGGACATGAAAATTACTGCACTTAATCCGTTCCAACTCAATTATAACGGTGTCAAAGCCGCCTTAGCGGGAGCCTATCTCGAGGTGCAGGGTCCTAAAGGCAAAACAACCGTCTATGTAACAGACCTCTATCCAGAGGGTGCCAGCGGAGCGCTGGATCTCTCACCGAATGCTTTTAACCTGATCGGTGACCCAAAGGCAGGCAAAATCGATATCAGCTGGAAAGTGGTCAAAGCTCCAATTCAAGGCAACGTCTCCTATCGGATCAAGGAAGGCAGCAGTCAGTGGTGGGCAGCCATTCAGGTTCGTAATCACAAATATCCGGTGCTGAAGTTCGAAGTGAAACAGAAGGATGGCACGTGGCTCAATCTTGAAAAGCAAGACTATAATCATTTCCTCGGAACTGGACTGGGCAAAGAAAAATTAAACGTTCGTATTACCGATATTCGCGGTCAGGTATTAAATGACACGATCCCGGCTCTGCCTAATGATGGGTCAGGTGGTGCATATATCGTACCGGGCAATGTACAGTTTCCCGATTGACAGATATACGAAGGTGTTATAAAAAGAAGTATGGTCATAGACGAATTCTTAACGAAAAGTCGTACACTGTACGGCTTTTTTTGTATACGAAAAGAGGAGAATGTACCCGTATGAAAAAAAGTTTGCCTTCCTATCAGACAACACATCCCTATTGGAAACAGTATCAGGCCTTTTTCCCGGAAGAAGTCAGGCTAGGGGAGCATACAGTTCCTGAGGAAGAATGGTGGGAGTCAAATGGGGTTCATCTGCATATCGACCGCTTGCCTGCGCCAGAGTCTTCAATGAAAATCCTGTTCATTCATGGGGCGGGAGGCAATGGCAGGTTGCTTGCTCCGTATGCCCGTATGTTGCAGCGGCATGGGTACGAGGTGGTATCGCCAGACCTTCCACCGTATGGGTTAAGTTACGCAATGTCTGGTACACGTATCAACTACGAACTATGGATAGAGCTGCTTGTGTCACTCATCGAACGGGAATACAAGAAAGAC
The DNA here is from genome assembly GCF_984798905.1 of Paenibacillus sp. SRL342. Taxonomy (NCBI): domain Bacteria; kingdom Bacillati; phylum Bacillota; class Bacilli; order Caryophanales; family Paenibacillaceae; genus Paenibacillus; species Paenibacillus sp. SRL342. Next base: position 5,290,182 of record NZ_OZ481790.1, on the reverse strand, counting down.
GGCAAGCCAATCGTTGTATTGGGAAGTAGTATCGGAGGTATGCTTGCCTATCACACCAGTGCACGCAGCAAGTGTGTTAAGGGTTTGATCGCAACTACATTTGTAGATACGAGTAACCCGGAAATGCGTGACCAGCTTGCGCCGAATCGTCTGGTAAGCCGGGCGGGAAAACGGATGATGGATATGTTCCCTGGTCTGCTGGATCATGTACGTATTTCGGTCAAGCAGGTATCCCGGATGCAACTGATTACCAATAACAAGGACTTAACCCGGCTTATTATGGATGATCCACAAGCGGCAGCTACACGTATTCCGTTGGAATTATTAAGAACATTCCTTAATAAAAAACCGGAGGTAAGCCCGGAACAGTTCAGCCAGTGTCCGGTCCTGTTGGTTCACCCTGAACTGGACCCCATGACACCAATCAGGTTCAGCCAATCTTTTTTTGATCGTCTGGTGGTAGACAAGGAATGTGTGATCTTGGAAGGGGCAGGCCATTTTCCTATAGAGCAGCCAGGGCTGAACCAGTTGGAGGTAGCGGTACTACGATTTTTACAACAAATTCAATGATGACCACAGGCCAGACTACTACACTGCTTCCCATAAGATAGTTTACATATCCTACGTACGTAAAACACCTCCCATTAAGGGAGGTGTATTTGAATGTTTTCGATATGAATTGCATTACCGCCAACCTGAATCTGTGTGATTTCATTAGAGCTGCCCAGCGTTAATCTGGCTCGGATCTCGGAGGGGCGGTTCATGGTATACCCTTGTCTGATCGTGTACGTGTGAAGATGAGGATCTGTAAGCTGGTTGTACTGGGATAAATAACAGAGCATTGCACCATTGGATGTGCCCGTCGCGCTCTCTTCCGGTATATCATAAAGCGGTGCAAAATTACGGCATTCTGCCAGAACGTCCATATCATCTGATTCGAGTGTAAACACGTGATAACCTATGGCATGATGAGCCCTGCTTATTTCAGTGATACGCTGGAAGTCAGGATCGATTTTGGTTAGAACATCAATATCTTTAACGGCTATCATGATATCGGGTAGCCCGGTAGACACAATCTGTACAGGTAGTTCAGCATGCAAATCCTCCATAGAAATACGTAACGAATCGGCAATCTGCTGTCGATCCACGATCTCCCCAAACTCCGGCATTGTCTGAGACAGATAGACTTCTCCATTGACTTCGATATCAACTTTAAGAATTCCGGCCAGTGTCTCCAGTGTATATGTACCAACATTAACGAGCAGCTGTGTCTTCATTAGATAAAACAAAGCAATTGTAGCATGTCCACATAGATTGACTTCATCACTTGGGGTAAAGTAACGCACTTTGAAATCAGCCTGATCCGACGGCATAACAAATGCAGTCTCTGAAAAACCGACTTGTCTGGCAATCTCCTGCATCTGGGTTTCAGACAAATGAGCTGCTTGTAAAACAACACCTGCGGGGTTTCCGCCATGAGCCTGATCCGAAAATGCATGTAATGTACTTACTTCTACTTCCATCGTGTTACCTCGCTTGTTCAATTATTGAGTTAAGATTTAACTTCATCACTAATCGACATTATATCACGATTGTTGAATTGGCTTGTGAATCTCAGATTGTTGTGAATTTTGAATGAATAGGTCAAGTGATTGCTGGGAAAGGGTAATGATGGAGGAGAGCATAACGATAATCCAATGGAAAGGCTGGGATCTCTAATGAAAGCAATTGTGATTGAGAAATTTGGTGGAGCGGAACAATTGAAGGAACAGGAAGTAGCCAAGCCAAGATGTGGAGTGAATCAGGTGTTAATCCGAACGCATGCCACGTCGGTGAATCCGATAGACTTCAAAATCAGACAAGGTGATATGAAAGAAGCAGCGGAGAATTTCCCGTTGATTCTGGGCGGCGATGTTGCGGGTATTGTGGCTGAAGCAGGTTCCAATGTCACGCGGTTCAGAGAAGGTGATCGGGTATTTGCGCGTCCGCGTCAATTCGGGACCTATGCAGAATATGTTGCTGTCGATGCAGACATTATAGCCCGTATACCGGAGCAACTGAGTTTCGAGGAAGCGGCAGCGATCCCGCTGGCTGCGATGACGGCTTGGCAAGCCCTTGTGGATCATGGACGTTTAGGCAAAGGGCAGAAGTTACTCATTCATGCTGGTGCAGGTGGTGTGGGAACATATGCAATTCAGATCGCCAAGTCCCTAGGCGCTGAAGTGGCTTCCACGGCAAGTGAATCAAACGAAGCGTTGCTTCGCTCGTTGGGTGTGGATCATTTTATCAACTATAAAAAAGAAGATTTCTCGGAGATTCTCTCCGGTTATGATGTTGTACTGGACACCATGGGCGGTGATATTCAGCGCGACAGCTTCAAAGTGTTAAAGTCTGGCGGACATCTCGTGTCCTTGGTGGAACAACCGGATGAGAAGCTTGCTAAGGAAGCCGGAGTAACGGCCAACGTCTTCATGATGGAGCCCAAAGGGGATCAACTGGATCAGCTGGCTGAACTGGCTGCGGAAGGCAAGCTCAAATCGATTATTGATGGAACGTACCCGCTAACTCAACAGGGAGTAAGGGAAGCACATGAGAAGAGTGAAACCCATCATACCCGAGGGAAACTGGTTATTCAGGTGCAATAGAATTCATTAACTGGTAGAAGTATTTGGACTCATGAGTCTGATACAGATTGAACCAGGCCTGTAATGTTTCTGGTGCAAAGACATTCAACAGCTTCAACACATGCATCGTAAATTCTAACGGAGCTATTCCAGATGCAGTAACTAGATTTCCATCGGTTACTGCTGGCTCCGTTTGATAATATGTTTCCCCAGTATATTCTGGGCATATCATCTTCAGGTATTCTAAATCATTGCTTGTATGTTGTCTGGAATCCAGTATCCCTATTTTTGCAAGTGCAACAGTCGCACCGCAAATCGCTGCAATAACCGTACCCTCTTCTATAGAGGCAGCAACTTTTTTCAATAGGGGATCATGGATGGTGTCCATCCAGGTGTTTCCTCCTGGAAGAATGATGACGTCGTCACCTTTCAATGAACATTCATCAATAGAAATATGAGGAAGGATGTTCAATCCGCCCATGGTAGTTACCGGATGTTTATCCACGCCTACGGTTACGACCTGTAAAGGCTTGATCTCTTTCCTGAAATACCTTCCCGAGTTCAATTCAGCAGTTAGATATCCTATCTCCCAGTCTGACATCGTATCAAATACATATAGATATACGTTCTTCGTTTGCATCATACACGCTCCTTTTGTTATTCATGATTGAATGGATTACTCTCCTATTATAAAAAAACTTCACTGACATCTACGGTCAGTGAAGTTTTTAAATTTGAAAATTAACTGCCCTGCCAACCAATATAGGTATTCTCCCCAATTGTAATGGAATAAGATATAATAGGAGAAATTTATTCCATTTTGTGCATGAGGTGATTAGGATGTCCAACGAACTCATTCAAGCCATTCAATTGTTAAAAGAAAAGAAATGGGTGGATCTGACTCATACGTTTGGTCCAGGCTCTCCACATTTTTCAGCTTTCGAAGCAGCGCAATTCGATACACTGTTTGATCACGATCAAGGCTTCTTTGCCCAGAGCTTCAAGTTCCCGGGTCAATACGGGACACATCTTGATGCGCCGATCCACTTCGTTCGGGATACCCGGTATCTGGATGAACTAGGTTTGAAGGAGCTTGTGCTCCCGCTTGTTGTCATTGACCAGTCTGCCGAAGTAGAGAACAATCCGGATTTTACACTGGAAGTGGAGCATATTCTTGCATTTGAAAGAGAGCATGGCGTGATTGAAGCTGGAAGCTTTGTAGCCTTACGTACCGATTGGAGCAAACGCTGGCCTAACCATGAAACATTTGATAACAAGGATGCGGAGGGCAACAGTCATGCACCCGGATGGTCGGTTAGTGCGCTCATGTTTTTATTTGAGGAGAGAAAAGTACAAGCCATTGGGCATGAAACCTTTGACACGGATTCAGCGGTGGATTATCAGAAGAATGGAGCACTTCTGGCAGAATATTATGTACTTGCTCAGGATACATACCAGGTCGAGCTGTTAACAAACCTGGATCAGGTGCCGGCTAAAGGCGCTGTTATTTTCAATATTGTACCCAAAGCGGAGAAAGCATCTGGCTTTCCAGTCCGGTCTTTTGCCATTTTGCCGTAAAACTAGCTAGATCAAAAGCTGAAATAGATAAATCAGGCACAGAACTCAGAATACTCAAGTAGACAGCCGGCTAAATAGTCGGCTGTTTTTCAGTTAAGATAACTGGCAGGTTAGCGTAGCCGTACAAGAAAAATTAGCATTATGGGAGAAGGAGTAGCAGTATATTTCTGGAATATATTATTATTGGGAATTACTGAGATGGGGTGTGTATAAGATGGACAAGCATTACGAAAACCTTCTGTTAGCTTTTGAAGAAGCAGAAAAGGCTAGAGATGAAGGTACTTTTCCTATCGGTGCAATTATTGTTGATGCAGATGGTTCAGTTGTAAGCCGAGGTAGGAACAGAGTTTTTTTAAGCTGTGATTCTACAGCTCACGCCGAAGTGGACGCTATAAGAAAAGCCGGAAATGTGATACTTCATCTTGAGAGCAAGAAATTTATTCCAAAGAACGAACTTACCTTATATACTACCTGTGAGCCTTGTCCCATGTGCACAGGTACAATCGTGTTGTCTTTGATTAAAAAAGTGGTTTGGGCTGCAAATGATAGGGATATAGGTGCATTTAAAAAATTCAAGGAATTAAATAGCGAATTACCTATTTATAATGATCTGTTCCACGACATCGTGTTTGTTGCAGCCCCTTACAGAGATTTAGAGTTGAGACAAAGAAAAATGTTAGCAGAATGGAACAACAGCCGTGGGTATAGCGATAATCATTGGAATGATGAATTAGTAAATGAAACTGTTCAATAATAAATGAAACTTTGCACCTGATGTATTAAGCTAACGGGCAGGTTAGCTTAAATGAACAGTAAGCATAAAATAGATTATTCTACTATATTCCAGTAAGATGAGTGGTAATATACCTGAACGAAGAGGAGGAATCAATGGAACACGGAAAATTATAATAGGGTTATGTCAATTTGTTTCTGGAGGGACGACTTTAAAATTAAGGTAATAAGGACATTATTGGACGCCGATAAGTTCGCAAGCACCAGGACCTACTTCTAATTTAGAAAGGCGTGGAAATCGAGATTATCTGATTATTTGGATTTATGATTCATGTTATAAACGTTAACAAGTTTTAATTCGAGTTTTTGAGGTGATTTTCATCGAAATTTTCATCGAAGTTATAGACCATACAGAAGAAGAGGAGATCCGCATCAGGTGTCACCAGGTAGACGAAGAAATATATGAGCTCGTTAATAAAATAAAAACCGAAACGCTCATTATACTTGGTTACCATGAGGATAAGATCAGCCGTATCAAACTTAGTGATATTTATTATTTTGAAGCTGTTGACGGCAGAGTGTTTGCGTATGGTAAGAACAACGTTCATGAAGTCAAACAAAAGCTTTATGAACTTGAGGAACTATGCAGAGAGAAGCATTGTTTTCGCGCCTCCAAATCCACCATCCTAAATATAGCTAAGATTACTAGTATTCATCCGTCGATTAGCGGCCGTTTTCAGGCATTATTGGATAACGGGGAAAAGGTAGTCATATCACGGCAGTATGTGCCCATGCTTAAGCACATGCTTGGATTATAAAGGGGGACCTACATGAAGTATTTTGGCCTCATCAAAGAAATGATCAGAGATTTCTTAATTATATTCGCCTCCATCATGATAATCATCGCTATATTACGGCAAATCTATACTCCTGATTCTAGTTTTGAGTTAAACACGATTTTCACAATTATGGCGTTCTCTTTTCTGGGTGCTTTAACTGGAATCATATTATATATGCCGCATTCGATTAGCGAGAATAAAATGCGCTTGTGGGTAGTTTTTCATTTTCTCTTTCTGGAATCTGTTTTAATTTCTCTCGCTGTCATATTGAATCTCGTATACACCACTTCCGGTATATTATTATTGGCTTTGCAAATTGCCGTAGTATATGCGATCGTTCGCCTGCTGGCCTATAGGAGCGACAAAAAGGAAGCTCAAATGATTAATAAAAGATTAAAAACATTTAAAAACGAGAATTAGAAGGTATACACAACGCAGAGTAAGTACACTTCATTGCGTTGTTTTTTACAACTTAGTGGCCTTCAGCTACAGCTTATCGTTTATGCGTATACACATCCTCTACCATTTCTTATGATGAACTCATAAAAAGTTGGAGGAGGAGAGAAGACTTATGGAAATTTTAATACTTATTGTTATGTTGGTTTTTGAGCTTGCAATTGCCGTTTATTCCATTGCAACCAAGCAAAGCCACAGCAAGATAAAGAGTTTGATGAGAATCACAACATTTATAGTATTCATAATGCTGATCTTAGGGAACATCGTCGTATGGGAGTACACTTGGGGGCTGTTTGCAGGCTTGCTCTTTATATTAGCTTTCAAAGAAATGGTTGCACTCCTGCGCAAACAAACACATACTCCGGGTTACAAAGTTTTTTCTACGATTTTGAAATTCCTTTTGCTAGCACTGACTATCGTTGTCACTCTTGTTCCGGTTTTACTTTTTCCACAGTATAAATTGCCACAAGTGACAGGTCCGTATGCAGTGGCCACCGCCACTTACAGCTATGTGGACATGAATCGTATTGAAGAATTTACGGATCGAGAAAACAATCGGTTTGTTAATGTAGAATTTTGGTATCCTGAAAATGCAGACGCAACCTATCCTTTACTTATGTTCTCCCATGGAGCATTCGGTATTAAAGCAAGCAACACTTCTACCTTTACAGAACTTGCGAGCCACGGTTATGTCGTCGTTTCCATTGATCATCCTTATCATTCTTTTTATACCATTTCCGAGGCTGGAAAGATTGTGACAGTTAACCCCGAGTATATGCAAGAAGTCAACAATGCAAATAAAGCAGGTTTTTATTCGCTTGGTGAGTATTTCGAGCTTACTCAAAAATGGATAACAATGCGAACTGATGATATGGATTTTGTCATGGATACTATTTTAGAACAAGCAGGGCAAAATAAAGATCCTGTATATGAGCGAATCGATATACAAAAAATAGGCGTGTTCGGTCATTCTATGGGTGGAGCGGCAAGCGTAGCACTGGGCAGAGAACGCGATGACATTGACGCAGTGGTAAATATAGATTCTCCGTTCTTTAGCGAGCTTTCGTATGATGAAGCTACGAACGAACTATCTGTAAAATCCGAAGCTTACACAATCCCGCTTCTTAACATTTATTCGGATGATGTATGGGTACAGCTGGACAGCAGCTCTTCTTATATCGCGAATAAAATTTCAAATGAAAATTTTAAAGGAGCATACACCGTTCATTTTAAAGGCGCAAAACATTTAAGTTTGACTGATCTACCTTTATTCTCTCCTATATTGGCAGACCTGTTGCAGGGTGGAAAAGCAGATATCGATAAGTATTATGCGATTGAAACTCAAAATGAACTTATCCTTCGTTTTTTTGACTCTGTGCTAAAGAATCAAGGTCAGTTTGCTCCAAAAGCGACGTATTAAGTATCTGTCGAGTTAATGAATTTAAGTAATGTGGGCAAGTAAAACAATTGTGAACACAAGATAAATTATGCCAATGACAAAGATGGAGCGATAGGAAGCAGTATAATCTTTATATACTAGATTATTAAACTAACGGGAAACGTTAATTCAATAAAACTAAGAAAGCAGCCGACCATTGTGATTGGATGCTTTTATTCAACTAGCGGGCAGGTTAGTTTAACAAGGTACTTAAATTGGTCGAACTGGGCGGTTTTGTACAGTGCGAAGAAGTGATTAGCTAGTGGAGTTGGCAATGAGCTCACGCTCGGTTACAACATCATCAAGTGGCTTCCTGGTGTCGATCTCAACAGTAGCTCCAGCACGTAAGAGGGGTTCAACACTAGCGACGTTTTTTATAATTTCTTCACGTTGTTCGACAGTTTTTCCATAATCGTTTGTCTTACGGGAAGCTATACGTTCAAGGATTACTTCGAGGGGTACACTTAACAACACTACTGCGTCAAACATCGGGTAAAACTTCCTCTGATTTGATACACAACCTGAAATGAATAAAGTACCTTCGCTATGTTCAGTGAGCAGCTCATCAATTCGATTCTCGTTCCATAACCACCCAGAACCATCCACATTCTCACTCCAACCATCATAATCGGTATCGATAATTCTATGCCCCCTATGAGCAAGTTCGCCTAGAACCGTTGATTTACCTGTACCCGACATTCCTGTCACCAGAATTATCACCTTCTTTATTGATATTGAGTCCGAAGTATTTGTCATATTTTCACTCCCTTTATAAGAAAGTCCCTTGGACTAGATTAACACATAAAGGCAATAAACTGGCAACAGGTAAGAAACTTATCAGGAACCAAGTCTAGCTAGGATTTGACCTATTGAAACAAAAAATTGTATTTTGGCAAACTTATGGGTTAAGTCACAACTAACAAAGTCTAAATGATTCAAATATGTAAATAGCAAGGGAGGCGTATTCCGCCTCCTTTTTATGTTGTTACTTTTGATCCGAGTGAGGATCTTGATTAAATCTTTGAGAGATTTTTTTCTCTGTTTTCTTACGCCGTATCCAGCGCTTGAGTATGCCTTCTTCTTTGCGTTCTTGCAGTGTTTCCTTCAAGCCTTGAATCATAAATTCCGATCTTCGTCTGTCATCCCGACTAATCTCGCGTAATTCCTTAATAAATTTGTCGTCCATATCTGCCTCTCGCTTATTCAGGATAATCTCATTATACCGAACGTACGTTCTTTTATCAAGTTTTTCCATTACGAATGATTTTCGAGATCTATATAGTGAAAAGAAGCACAGGAACAATACGCGGCATGTGTGAGAATGGTACTAGAGGGTTTGAGCATAATCCTCCATATATGAAGTTGAGAAACGAGAGAAAGGAAGGAGCCATTCATGATGAAGCAACGTATAGGCAGATCGTGGTTACTCATGTTGATGCTTGGAATGCTGGGGATTGGGGCGATCATTGGAGGCATCATTTTAATCATAGACCCATCCGGAAGTATGGTGAATTTGCCCGCATCTTTGTTAGAGAATTCTCCGTTTGCCAGTTTTTTGTTCCCGGGGATCATCCTATTGCTGGTTCTTGGCGTGATGCCTACAACGATTGCTATTTCGCTCATCCGCTACGTTCATTGGGGGATGGGTGAGAGAATGAATCTCTATCCTGACCGCTATTGGGCTTGGACTTTTTCATTGTATACAGGGTTTGCTCTCATCATCTGGATTATGGCGCAGGTGTACTGGATTCAGGATGTTTCTATCATTCACTTGGTCTATTTTGCATGGGGAGTGGGTATTCAAGTTGTGACCTTATTGCCCGGGGTACAACAAATCTATTCAAAATAAACTGCTTGTATATTGAACAAACGGCTGCCGAAAGAATCGTTAAATGATTCTTTCGGCAGTTATTTTTTTATGGGCATCGAGATAATACGCGTTGTTGTAGTCATGTTGTCCACATCTTCCTTGGACTGAAAAGGGCTCGGATAAATCTAAATCATATTGACAAAGAACTATTATCCTCGCATACTTACGTAACATACTTTATAAAGTTTGTTTATTAACTAGAGAAATAGTCACATGTGGTAAGTATCGCAAAATCATAATCCACATGAAACGGGGAGGTAAGTATGGATGGTCTACGTTATTATGGCAGTTATCATTTGGGCAGGTACCTATGGAAGTATGGCCTTGTCCAAGCAACCGATAGAAGTGAAGCCTGTGAAGTCGATGGATGATTTGTTTGAGTGAACAATGCAACTCTGCCGATTTCGATCCTTTGCCAGCACGATGGAACTCATGTGTTGGAGTAAGGTATTATGTTATGATATGGTGTGAAATGACATGCATACCATTGCTTTGGTTCAATTGAACCAGAGTAGAAACGAGAGGGTTATGAAAAAAGCCAACGCTACAATGATGAAATACATCAATTTGAATAATGTGCGTGAAGTCATGCAGCAGATTGAGACGGCGACCAAACCACAATTAGCTTTACTAACCAATCTTAGTGTAGTTACCATTAATGCGCTGATTCAGGAATTATGTGATGGCGGAGAGTTGTTCCAGGATAAAGTGGTTCCGTCTAACGGTGGTCGTCCTGCTCAGGCATATCGATATAATTATAACTTCAAGCTTGCTCTTGTTCTTTACATCAAAGAGATGAAAGGTCAGGAGTTAATTTCGGCAACGGTCATGAATCTGGAGAATAAGGTTGTGTTGAAGGAAGAGAGTCTCTTGCCTGCTTTCGATAAACAGCATGTGCTGCAACTTATCGCGCGTTTCATTGCGGAGTATCCGTCCATTGATATGATCGGCATCGGTATTCCGGGGCAAGCCGTGGATGGAGACATCACAGTGAGCAGTCATGAAGAACTTATCCATTCACATCTGATCAGGGAGATCGAGAGCGAGTTCCAACTGAAAGTTCTCGTGGAAAATGATGTTAATGCAGCGATTAGCGGATACTGTACTCAGCATGCTGATATGAAGGAACAGAATGTAGCCGGAATTTATTTTCCGAACCGATATCCGCCGGGTATGGGCATGATGTTGAATGGACAGATGATCCGTGGGAAAAACGGGATGTTTGGTGAGATCAAATATCTTCCTTATTCACCTGATTGGCACCGTGACATGAGCAAAGATGATTTTGTACTGAACGTATGTCACATCCTGCAAACGATTAATGCCGTCGTTGCCCCGCACCAGATTGTCATTTATCAGGAACGGGTGGAGAGAGAAGAGCTGGACTTGGCATGGAAACAGTACGGGAAGGATCATCCCATGCCGTCGTTGCCCGAGATTGTACATCAGGACTCGTTTCAACATGATTTCGATGCTGGGTTACGAGAAATGGTTCTTCAAGCCTTGAAGTCAGGAATTCTATCAAACGCCTTATGACCCATAGGTCATGTTGGTGGATTTAATTCTACAAATTGCAGGAACAAGCGTAGAGGAGGATTCATGATGCGTGAAGAAGAGAGAATCATGAAGGGCGTGTTGTTTAGTCCAAGTGATCCCGAATTAAAGATCATCAAAAGGCGAGCCCATAATCTCAGTCAGCGTTACAGTCAGACCTTTGAAGAACAGACTGAGGAAAGAAATCAGATATTGCAACAGTTACTGGGGCAGATCGGGGAAGGTGGATTCATGCAAGGCCCCATCTTTTTTCATTATGGTGTGCATACCCGAATAGGCGATCACTTCTTCGGTAATTACAATCTGACGATACAAGACGACGCACAAGTGACGATCGGGGACTATACCAGTTTTGGACCCAATGTCACGATTGTTACTCCCATTCACCCCATGATTGCCAGCGAGCGGAGACGGATGGTGGACCAGAACGGTGATGTGAAGTCACTATGTTATGCCAAACCGGTCACGATTGGTAACGATGTATGGATCTCGGCAAACGTTACAGTATGCGGGGGCGTAACGATTGGAGACGGCTGTGTGATCGGAGCAGGTAGCGTGGTGACTCGTGATATTCCACCGCATTCTTTTGCAGCAGGCGTACCGTGCAAAGTTATTCGCAAAATTACTGATGAAGACAGCATGCGAAACTATCCCGATGTTCTGGCAGATTGCCGTGTGCTGGAAGAATGACAAAAGGCTGCCATCAAGATCTTATAGATGATCTTGGTGACAACCTTTTTTGTTATACGTTTACTTGGAAGCGTTATAATTGCTTAAGAATTCTTTTACTTTTGTAGGATCAGCTTTCAATTCATTCCCGGTCTGAACGAGCGGGCTTACTGTGGAGTATGCTTTAAGTTTGTTGTTCTTGTAGAAACTCAAAATCTCATCCTGATTAATGGAGTACAGCACGGCTTTTCTCAGGTCACTGCTCTTGGCAACTTCACGATTGGCCGTATTAAACAACAGATAGGAGACAGCGTTACTTGGAAGACTCTGCAGTTTCAGTTTGCTGTCATTTTCGATGATGTCATACTTGGTTTCAGGTACACCGTAGTATAAGTGAATTTCACTGCTGCGAAGAGCAGAGAGTGCGCTGTCTGCATCCGCGATGAATCGGACGTTAACCTGAGCAATTTTTGGCTCATCTTCCGTGCCTTTACGGTAGGCCGGATTTTTTAAGAACACACCTTCATAGTCATTTTTATAAGACAAAATATAAGGTCCGCTAGTATAAAGGGTGTTATTGTATGCTGCGCCTTCAGTCACCGTGTTCTGATCACCGTAAGGAATATCTTTGTTGACGTCAAAGGAAGCTACATCATATGTGTTGATGCTCTCCACCTGTTTTTTGGACACGATACCCGCAGATTGGTGAGCCAGGTAGTTCAGAACTTGCGGGAAAGGTTCAGTTGTGGTCAGTTTAACGACCTGATATTTACCTGCGCTATTATCTGCTTTGGTTTTGTCAGTCACGAGTTCTGTAATTTTGCTGCCCAATCCTTGTTCCAATGCTTCGAGGATTGTGCCGTTACCGCTGGATTGTTTGATGGATTGTAATGCACTCAGATCCGTTACAACCTCAGCTTCTTTGATGTGTTCATGCAGACTGTACGTCCGGTGATCCGGAACGGAATCTTTATTTTTAGCACGATCCAGGGAGAAGATCACATCATCTGCACCGACACGTTCTCCTGTATCTACAGCTTTTTTGTTATCAATCTTCGCAAAGTTGATATCGTCTCTGAGAATGAAGTAGTAGTCCGAATTACCTTCAGCAATACTAAAGTTATGGGACAGTGATCCATCTGCTGTCAGCTGATCGTCATCCGTCAAGTTAACGAGACGTACGTACATATTGGTGTTCAACTGGTTGATGGAGCCGTCGTTTCCTTTGATTGGATCAAGGGAAGTCAGTACGGATGCACTTTGCGTCAGAATCAACGGATCTTTGGCATTTTTGGAGCTGTCCTTGAATTCAATCGGTTCCCAAGCCATGGCGCGGGATTTGGAGAGACGAACGGTGTCTACATTCAGAATGTCTTTGTTCACAGCCTGACTTTTCAGGGAAATGTACAAAGGAGCGATATATGCCTGATCCGTTACCAAGCGATCTTCCAATTGTTTGTACGTGTCTTTGTACTCATCTGGAGTTTGAGTAGCTGCCTGATCGATGAGCTTATCAAGTTCCCCATCGGCAAGGATACTGTAATCTCCACCTGTTTTGAAAAGGGAACGCACCGCATAATCGGGATTTCCCGTTACCGTTGTCCAGCTGGACAAGGCAATGTCATAATTCCCTGCATCCTGTTGGGATTTGAAGCTGCCGTAATCCGGCTGCAGGTTCAGTTTCACATTGAAGCCGTTTTTGGTCAGCTGGTCGCGGACAATGTTTACATCATTTTCGGAAGAACTCATGGCGAGCAGTTCAATGTCAGCCGGTTTTTGTGCAGTTTCTGTTGTGTCCGCTGGTGCGGTCTCCGCCTGGGATTCGGTTTTCGTTTTTACACTGCAGCCAGAAATCACAATGACGAGAATTAATAACAATGAGATCAGTGTACGTTTTTTCATGGGATTACTCCATATCTTGATTGTGTGATGTGTGTTTTCTTTTTTTCTATATCATTCATTTCAACCAATCAATTAGGCCTTTTCCAGCTTGGGATCAAGCGCATCACGCAGACCGTCACCGAGAAAGTTAAACGAAAGAACCAGCAGAATAATAGCCAAGCCTGGATAAATCGCCAGATAAGAGTGGGTTTCCAGGTATGTACTACCAAGCTTCAGAATGTTACCCCATTCCGGAATATGCGGCTCCACGCCGAGTCCCAGATAACTCAAACTGCTGGTAGCGATAACAGCTCCACCAATTGTAAGTGTGGACTTGATAATCATGGGCGCAAGGGAGTTGGGAATAATGTGTTTGAAAATAATCGTACGATTGTTGTACCCCAGTGCACGTGCAGCTTCCACAAATTCAAAAGTAGATACATAGAGCACACTGGCTCTCATGGTACGAGCGTAAGTTGGAATGGAACCCAGACTCAGCGCCAGAATGAGATTGACCGTATTGGCTCCAAACGCTGCAATAATGGCAATGGCGAGCAGAATTCCCGGAATCGCATAGAGAATATCGAGCAGCCGCATGATGATGTTATCCGTATGTCTTCCGTAGAAACCGGAGAATGCTCCGAGGACTCCACCGATCAACACAGGAATGATGGTCGACATGCAACCTACGATCAAGGAGATCCGGGCACCGAATACAATCCGGGAAAATAAACATCGTCCGAAGTCGTCCGTTCCCAAGGGATACGCAAGGGAAGGCGGTTGGAGCAGCGCCGAGTAGTTATTTTCCACAGCCATGCTGTAGTCAAAGGTAAAGAAGCTGCAGATCGATATCGAGAACAGAAAAATGATAAAAAACAAACCGGACATGGCAGTCATATTCGGAGCAAGCCGCTCCCACAGATCATTCCAGAAGTTTGATTTTTGTTTCCCCTGTCTGCGAATACGTCCAATAATGGAAATGCCGAGCAATAGGGCAAATACATTACCTGTGATTGAGGTCAGAATCAGTACTACACTGACACCAATCATCCAGCGAGAGAGGATAGAGGTCGCGTTATATTGGGATACGATAATCAGTACGACCAGGTCAATGACGAAAATAAATAGGAGCACCGCCATGGCTGGCAGAAAGTTGTCAGCCACATAGGGTTTGAAAACATTTAACGCGGACACACCGATGACGAACAACTGGGTCAACAGCATATACACCGCAAAGGTATACTCCACATTCCTGGCTTTTCGAATCAGATGAAAGGCTGCCGTTACGATAAATATATTGCCTGAAATGATGGCAAGCAGTTGAACCCAGGCAATCCTGCGTGTCAGAGTAGAGATCGTACCTGTACGGATCAAGTCTTTTCGAATTCGAAGGGTGATGACACTTTGGACCAGTGTGAAGAATACATAGATCCCAAGTATCGTTAGCAGATATGGTTTGAACGTCTGCCCGCTCCAGTCATAACTATTGAACAGCAATAATGCAGTCAAGAGAAGGGACGTGATCCAGGCAAAGCTTGCCTGACTGTATTCTCGAGAAGACTTAAGCCGGAAACGCATTTCTTGTGTTAAGGATGAATTTGTCATAATACACCTGCTTTAAGAGGTAGTTCAACACACACGTTAATATTGTTTCATCTTGGAGCGCACTCTTGGATCAATAAAAGCGTAGAGCAGATCAACCGCTACATTGATAATGGAGATCGTAATTGCTGTGTAGATTACTCCGCCCATGATACTCGGAATATCGGGGATGAATTGTTTATCCACAATATAGCTGCCGAGACCGCTGATATTAAACACTTTCTCCGTCACTGCTGCCCCGCCGAGCATGGCTCCGAATTGAAGTCCAACCACAGTAACGATTGGAATCAATGCATTACGTACAGCGTGTTTCAGCATGACCTGACGTTCGCTTAACCCCTTGGCGCGGGCGGTCATCACATAGTCCTCATGAATGACTTCCAGTGTGGAAGATCGAGTCATCCGTGCCACCGCAGCCGTGAGTCCCGTGCCTAACACAATGGTTGGCATAATGATCGACAGCCAATTTTGCGGGTTGAAGGTAGCGGGAAGCCACTGCAATTTGATCGAAAAGTTCAGAATGAAGATGAGTCCTTGCCAGAAATTCGGGATCGATAATCCAATCAGAGCGATAAACATAAACGTATAATCGAACCATGAATTAGGCTTAATCGCTGAGATGATACCGATAGGTAATGCAATGACAAGGGCTAACAGCAGGGAGATGACCGCGAGGGTCAAGGTAATTGGAAACTTCCTTGCAATCGTTGCTGTGACATCTTCATTTCCCGCAAAAGATTTGCCAAGATCGAAGAGAGCAACTCCCTTAATATTGTTCCAAAGCTGTGTAAGATAAGGCTGATCCAAGCCATACACCTGATTGAATGCTGCAATCTGTTCCTGCGTTGCTGTCTCTCCGAGAATGTTAGCTGCCGGGTTGAACGGAGACAGATACAAAATCGTAAATACGAGTGTGGCTACGCCCAGAATGACAAATACCGTCATCAGTATTCTTTCAAATATGTACTTTAGATAAGGATTTCCATACAAAAAGAGGATGCCATACATCAGACAGCCGGGAATAATGGATATCGCGAAAAACCACGGTTTGTCGATAAGGGTGTGGAATGTATCGGCCATCGTAAGACGTTGACTTCCCTGTTCCTGAAGTATGCGAGAAATCCGCTCCTTCAACTCATTCTGAACCGTTTCTTCCAACCATTCCTCGGTCTGACGTCTGAATTCTTCCTCACTGACCTGCTGCTGGAAGAAACGATGTTTGCGCCGCAGCTGATCTTCCACTTCCAACTTCAGCTTGTTCCGGTAAGAAGAAGCGAGCAGTTCTTGCTCAGCTGTCTGTCTGGCAGCTACCCAGCCGTCATTTTTTCGATTCGAACGCCATATTAGAAACACGACCAGATTGATCGGTAATCCAAGAATGAACAGAACATATCGGTAGGAAGGATGAAGTAGCATTTTGCCATAAATAAAACTTAAATTGTGCACCAACCGCGAGAGTCTGCTGCCTTCTGCAAGATTCAAACCAAGCGTGCCTCCTCTCATTCAGGTTTAAATTGCATTATTCCGATTGATATAGTGTATATTATTTAGGGTCTAAACAATTGTCAAGGATTTAAATGGTATACATATGAGATGAGTGAATGTGAAAAACGGATGAGAGCTGGTGATGATATGGAACCTTTATTGAAAGTTAACGATCTATCGGTCTCTTTTCATTCTGGAGAGAGTGAGTTTCAGGCAGTGCGAGAAGTGAGTTTTGAAGTACGAAAAGGCGAGACGCTGGGCATTGTAGGCGAATCGGGCAGTGGAAAGAGTGTGACCGCACGTTCCATTATGAGGCTGCTTGCTTCCCCGCCTTCGCAGATGAAAAAGGGAGAGATTCTATTTAAAGGGGTCGACCTGGCCAATAAAACGCAGAAAGAGATGGAGAGCATCCGCGGGCGTGATATTGGCATGATCTTTCAGGACCCGATGAGTTCTCTTAATCCGACCATTAAAGTGGGTAAACAGATCTCCGAGAGTCTGATCAAACATCAGAAGGTGTCCAAAAGGGAAGCCAAGAAACAGGCAATTGCCATGATGGAGCGGGTGGGGATAACTCGTAGTGAAATACGCTACAACCAATATCCACACGAATTCTCCGGAGGCATGCGTCAGCGGGTCATGATTGGTATTGCACTTGCTTGTCGTCCTGAATTGCTCATTGCCGATGAGCCGACAACCGCACTGGACGTTACCATTCAGGCCCAGATTCTGAATTTGATGAAAGATATGCAGGACCAACTGGGTACATCGATTATTCTGATCACACATGATCTGGGCGTAGTGGCAGGCATATGTGATCGGGTTGTTGTTATGAAGGAAGGACAGATTGTGGAAACCGGGACAACGACAGAGATCTTTGCTAATCCCAAACACCCGTATACGATCAGACTTCTGAATGCATTACCACGTCTGGATCAGAAGAAAAAGCCAAAACCGGTATCGTTGGTCCCGAGAGATCTCGAGGATGATCAGCCGTTGCTTGAGGTGAAATCGCTCAGACAACATTTTAATCTGGGGAAAGGCAACACCTTAAAGGCTGTGAATGATATCAGTTTCCATATTCGTCAAGGAGAGAAACTTGGCGTTGTAGGGGAATCTGGCAGCGGAAAATCAACCACGGGGCGTGCGATTCTGCGGTTGCATGAGCCAACGGGTGGAGATGTACTGTTTAAAGGAGTCCCGCTCAATCGCTTGTCGGCTTCGGAGATGAAAACGATGCGTAGACATATGCAGATCATCTTCCAAGACCCCTATGCTTCTCTGAATCCCAAAATGAGGATTATGGATATCATTGGAGAAGCGCTTGATATTCATCAACTTGCAGGTACTGCAGCTCAGCGGGAGAAGCGGGTGGAGGAGTTACTGGAGATGGTAGGTCTCGATCCCACCCATGCGCAGCGTTATCCACATGAATTCTCGGGTGGACAGAGACAGCGGATCGGTATTGCACGAGCTCTGGCTGTGGAACCTGAATTCATCGTATGTGATGAGCCGTTGTCTGCACTGGATGTATCGATACAGGCTCAGATCGTACAGCTGCTTGAAGAGTTGCAGCAGCGACTCGGATTGACGTATCTCTTCATCGCGCATGACTTGTCCATGGTTAAACATATCAGTGATCGAGTGGCGGTGATGTATAACGGGAAAATTGTGGAGCTGGCTGAGAGTGAAGAACTCTATTCCAACCCGCAACATGCCTATACCAAGGCGTTACTGTCTGCTATTCCTGTGCCTGACCCAGCGGTAGAAGCGAAGAAAAAGAGACATGTTGTCAAAGAAACAACTAGAGAAAATGTTGAAGTAGAGGACCGTTATAATCTGGAACATTCCAAGTGGGTAGAAGTCACGGAAGGGCACTGGGTAGCCATATCTAGTTAGTGCAAGAAATCTTTTTTAGTAAAAAAAGAACCCCGACAATGATCTCCATAGATCGTTATCGGGGTTGTGTTATATGTGTTTCGTATAATGGCAGTAATCGAAAGCGATTATTTGAATTGAACCGATTTTTTGATGGTATCAATTTCGGCTTTGGTCTTATCATCCATGTAAGTGAAGATGAAGTTGAAAGCATAACCTTCAATGATTGTACTATAGTAATCTTGAGTAATGGTTGAACCGTCACCTGCATCCATCGTGATTTGCATCAGATCCATCTCTTTACCACCGATGGTTTCCGTTGTCATTTCCTTATAATCGTAAGGGAACTGGCTATCCACCATGAATTTTTTGGTTGCTTCCAGGTAGTCTTTACCTGTACGAATGCCTTGCAACAAGCTTACTTTCTCAGCAATGGCCATAGCGGAAGGGCCAACTTGACCTCCGTCCAATGGGTACTTTGAAGCCATAAGCAGATTCAATGTTTTGGTCTGAGACAGTTCAATTTGTTTTTTCTTCGTTTCATCATCACCAGCAATCGCTTCGGATGAAGCACTTGTCAGCTCATTCATGCCTGCAGCATCCTGGAACTCCCATGCTTCCGGGAATTTCAGAGATACGCCGAAATATTCATTGTTGTAAGAACCTTTTTCCGTCGTCCCCAGCTCAACGTCTTGGGAATTATCAGTTTCCTTGGACTCTTCGCTTGCTGGTTCTGTTTTCTCTGTTTCTTCTGTATTCGCTGTATCAGAGTCAGTACCAGTCGTTGTTTCTGTCGGGGTAGGCTCTTCTGTTGCGGCTGTGTTATCTGCTTTGTCACCGCAAGCGGCGGCAACCAGCATAATCATAATGAGCATGGCGAATAAAGAAGCTTTTTTTGGAATTGTCATATTACCCTCCTGAAATGTGTGTGTGTGTGTTTCTCTCTCTACATGTTGCCTGCTTCCTAAATTGTAGCACAAACGTTCTCATATACTACCTATAGGAATCTATAGGGGTCTTCTATACATAAGACATTCGGCTGGCAATTGAAACAGCTTCTGTGCTGGATTGCACACCTAATTTGTTAAAAATCACTTTTTTGTGATGATTCACGGTGCACTCCTTGATCTTTAATTTCAAAGCAATGGCTTTTACCGTGAGGCCACCGGCTATCATCTCCAGAATGGTTAACTGACGTTCGGTGAACTCCACCGTCGGTTTGTCGCACAGTTCAGCAGTCTGTTGACTCTGGTAACAGTTCTGCATGTAAGCTGGAATTAGCTTGGCAATGGCGATTAGTTCACCTTGCATATCTGCATTAATGGTGGACACATCCAGATAACCAAAATGTTGTGATCCCATGAACAGAGGTGCGGCATAACAATGCCAGCTTTGAAAATAAGGACTTTCATGCTGTTCCGGCAGCAACAGTGCAGGTTTATTGTTATCCATCGTTTCTGATATGGCGTTGACTCCACAGCTCTTTGCGGTGAAGATCATACCCGGACATATAGGGGAATGTTTCACCACAGCTTCAAGATCTGAACTGTAATCCATGGAGAGTAACACACCGTCCGTATCTGTGAGTAGAAAAAGATAGGTGCCCGTTAAATTTTCTTTGATATCCGAGATACTGTTCTGGAATGCATGAATCAGAAAGTGATTGATTTTGCGAAGCCTGTCCAGACTGGATTTTGGTAAATAGTCGAACGGAGCCGTTCCTGCTGCATGCGAGCAAGTCGGGGACTCTTCGTGTCGTGTGGCAAATGTAATGGCAGGCATGTTATTTCCTCCTTGCTGTACAGTTCTCATCCAATCGTTTGAATGACATGTCCTTCCTGGTCCTTAATCTCTGTTCTAACAATCTGAACGAGAAGATGATCTAACGAAGTTACTTCAATTGTCCCTTCAACCGGAAGAAGGTTCTCTGCCAGCTCCTCAACAATTTGTTTGTTCACCGTCAGGGTAACTTGTCTGTCCGATTCCAATACGGCTGGTTGTTCTCCTGCTTCGAACAGAATATTAGTATCCGGTCCGATCAAGGATAGGGAGGCACCTTTCGAAATTCGGCTACGAAGGATGGTGCCAACTAATACGGCTTGTTTGGCTCCAAGCTGGAGTTTGGCCGGGACCGATTTTTGCAGCAATCTTTTGCGAGGAGACTCCCAAGCCAGTTGTTGTATGAATAAAAATGCTGTACTGGACCCGTCCTGTTCCATTCCATCCTCAACCGCTTGTATAACCGAAGGAATATCTGCGTACGAATTTCTCATCAGATCCGTCACATATTTGGGCATGAACATGGAGGAGGCAGACAGGAATCCACGAGCATTCCAGCTTTGAATCATTTCCAGTTCCCGACCTGTAATGCCAACCATCTGAATAAATTGCACTGAACCATTAGGCGTAGAGATTGCGGGTAGATCCGGATCTTCAATAAACGAGAGAGCAGTCAGCAAAGTATCGGATTCCAGACAGATGGGGCCATTGGCGTCCATGTAATCTCCTGGCTGAAAGATATTTCCGCTGTTGAACACGTAACGTCCTACATTCTGTAGCAGATTCAGCGCCCAGGCTGGCGGATCAGTCTCTGCTTCACTGCGTGTAAGACGAAAGGTGAGCTCGAATCCATATCCGCTCTTGGATGCATCCTGCATCTCTTTTTCATATAATTCAGAGAAACCATATGTGACAAAATGCCAGTGAGGCATAGGTGTGTTCACCGCATAGACGCTGATACCATCAAGTGGATCAGGCCCACCGAGCATATACGGAAGGGCAGTGCCGTAGTGTTTTGGTTCCTGTTCCCCATACAATTCACGCATGGATTGATCAATCGCATCCCAACCGGATGTGTTTTCTTCCTGAGTCATTATTGAATCCTCCTTGACTGTTCTTTCCCCCGAAAAACATTTAAAATTAAGTCTACCTGTTACAGAAACGGATTCAAGCGGCTTAAGGATGAATTGTGTCAGATAGGACTTCGGAGTTATTAATTGCAATCCAGGGAGTGAAATTACATGAGTATGAAAGGTATCTATTTAAAGGAGTTTAATCAGGCAAGCTGGGACTCATTTTCCGAATTGTTCGAAGAACTTGGACAAAAGTTGGACCCTGCATGGGTAGAACGTGCGCGATTACAAGGGATTCCGGCAGATATAGGTCGGGTGCTTTTGTGTGAAACGGGGGAGTACGCTTTTGAATGGATGGCGAAAGATATCCCGGCTTTAGGGGACCAAAGTCCCGCTGTTTACCTGGAAACGGAGGAAGGAGCGCAGGCATTAAGGGCGGCGATTATGCGTATGCCGCGTTAATTTTTTCGATGGTGAGAGTGTGTGAACGATCATATGATCCAGTGAAGTTGATTTTGCAAAATAGATATGTTACGCTTACATTACAAGAGCAAACACAACAGAATATGCAATAACATCTTTTGATGGATTGTAACTGTGAAGACAGGCAAAACCTAAACTGATGGTGAAATGAAAGCTCCTTTTTTTGGTGCTATTTTACCTTGAGTTTAGGTTTTTCTTGTTTTCTGCTCTAAATTGCAGTTTTTTACCTGGAAAAACCAAAATAAATTTCGAAAAGAGGTTGTTGTTCATGACCACGGCAAAAAAAGGATTCCCCGAAAACTTCCTATGGGGCGGCGCTACAGCTGCCAATCAATTGGAGGGTGCATTCGATAAGGACGGCAAAGGCCTCTCCACAGCGGACATGATCGCTCATGTTCCCAAAGAGAAGCGTACAGGCGGACATGCCATGGAAATCTCCTCTTCCCGAATCGAAGAGATCCTCTCCGGCAAAATCGAAGAACGTTTCCCGAAACGTTTTGGTATCGATTTCTACCATCACTTTAGAGAAGATATTGCATTGTTTGCTGAAATGGGCTTTAAAGTATTCCGTTTGTCCATTCACTGGGCACGTATTTTCCCGAACGGTTATGATCAAGAGCCGAATGAAGCAGGCTTGAAATTTTATGATGAAGTATTCGACGAATTGTTGAAATATGGCATCGAGCCGCTCGTTACATTGTCTCATTATGAGACACCGCTTGGCTTGACGCAAAAATATAACGGTTGGGCAGGCCGTGAAGTGATCCAGCACTATGTTCGATATGCAGAAACGGTGTTCAACCGTTATAAAAATAAAGTGAAATACTGGCTGACGTTTAATGAAATTAACGTCATGCTGTTCAGCCCGTACACTGGCGGCGGCATTCTGATCGATAAAGTGGACAACAAACTGCAAACCACTTATCAAGCGCTGCATCACCAATTTGTAGCAAGTGCATTGGTAACAAAGCTTGCTCACGAGATTATGCCTGGTTCCCAAGTAGGTTGTATGCTTGCTCGTATGGAAACTTATGCAGCAACATGTAATCCAGTAGATGTTCGTCTGGCTCAACACGAGAATCAGATTAACCTCTTCTTCACAGACATGCATGCTCGTGGTAAATATCCGAACTACATGGCTCGTTATTTTGAAGAAAACGACATCGTGATTCAAAAAGAAGCAGGCGATGATGAGATCTTGCTGAACAATACCGTTGATTTCATCTCCTTCAGCTACTACATGTCCGTAACCAAATCTGCATCTGCAGACAAGGAAGAAACATCGGGTAACCTGACTGGCGGCGTGAAAAACCCTTATCTGGAAGCATCCGACTGGGGCTGGGAGATCGATCCGATCGGTCTGCGCGTAACCCTGAACAACTTCTGGGATCGTTATCAGAAACCATTGTTCATCGTAGAAAATGGTCTGGGTGCATATGACCGTGTTGAAGAAGACGGTTCGATCCATGACTCCTATCGAGTGGATTACCTGAAAAAACACATTGAACAAATGAAAGAAGCCATCAAAGACGGTGTGGATCTGATTGGATTCACAGCATGGGGCCCAATTGACCTTGTGAGTATGTCCACTTCCGAAATGTCCAAACGTTATGGTTTTATCTACGTGGATCTGGATGACGAAGGTAACGGAACACTCAAACGTTCCAAAAAGGATTCATTCGACTGGTACAAAAACGTAATCTCCAGTAATGGTGAGCAACTGTAGTTCTCACGTTTTCTGAGCGGGCAAACCTGATATAACAGTTAGTGTTTAATGGAATTTAATGTTCCTGAGGGCCTGCTGATTAGCGTTTGTCCGTTTTTTTATGTGCTGCAAACATTACATATGGAGGGATATCTTTTGAAAAGATGGAGTATGAACACAAAAAGTATGGGATGGATGCTTGCCCTGACACTAAGTCTGAGTGTGATCTGGCCAGCCACCGTTGGTGCGGAAAGCACCCAGGTTACTCGAATCCAGGCCAATACCTATGTTGGTGATCCTGGAGAGATGGTAGAGTCCTTTGACATTACTGTAGCGAATCCGGAGAAATATCAGAATCTGAAAGCTTCAGACTTCGAAATTACTGGAAATTATGATGGCTATCCCTTAAATGAAGCGGAAGAGATCATACAGAATGAGTATGAAGATGACGGAATAAAATTGACAATTACGGATCATACCATCCATATGGCGGTAAAGCCTTTTAAATATCCAGGTGGATTTAAGTCGGCATTTGCAGTCACAAGCAAGGCGTATCCTGAACTTTCTTTTGACGATAAAAATGTAAATGTAGTCAAAACTCGTACGGTCGATGAGTTTGAAAACGGACAATTTACAGGCAGTAATGGTGCGAACTTGTCCTATCAACTGAAACGAAGCACGTCCGAAGAACCAAAGCCGCTCATGGTATGGCTCCATGGTGGTGGCGAAGTTGGTACGGACGGGCGCAGCCATCTTACTGCAAATCGTGGAGCTGTAGTCTGGACGGAATCAGGGTATGATACTTCCGTACTGGCCGTACAGTATCCTGAGAATTACAGCTTCAAAATCTATGATAACCCGGAGCAACTGGCCCAGATGCAGGCGTACTTCGTGGCGCAGTATGAGTTGATTCAAAAGCTGGTTGCTGAAGGTGAAGTTGATCCGAATCGGATCTATCTGTCTGGTGTTTCCAGTGGCGGTGGTGGTGCCTTCCGTTTCTTGACACAATATCCCGATCTGTTTGCTGGAGCGATTATTGTAGCGGCCAAGGATACGGTAGCGGATTACACCGGATCTGTTGAAGCATTCAAAAAAGAACTGAAAGATATTGTGGATGTCCCAGTATGGATTATGCATGCCAAAAATGATCCAACCACTGACAGCCGGACAAGCTCTTTGGCTTATCAGGCTTTGACTGAGCTTGGAGCCAAGCATGTCAAAATGACGCTGTATGACGATGCATACATGGATAGCCAAAGACTGTACGGTGGCATGAAGCATTGGTCATGGGTACCGGCTTTTGACAACAAAGAAGTACTTGCCGACCTGTTCCAACTAAGCAAAGGGACTTCAGGGGAACAGGATGGGGGCAACATAGAGCATGGAACAAAACCAACTGAGCCTGTGACAAGAGCGCAGATCGCCCTCGTGCTTGCCAACAAGTTAAATCTTCCTGAAGTATCCGAATCTGCTTACCCGTACACAGATTCTGCTCCTGAATGGGCTCGTCAGGCCATTGCGACAGTGACCAAGGCAGGATTGATGAAAGGTGTCAGCAATCAGATGTTTGCCTCGGGAGAGGAAGTAACACGTGCACAGATGGCAGTGATCGTAGACCATATTTTGACGAGTCGCGGTTGGAATGCTGCAGGCGAGTCAACTGTAGTATTGTTCAAGGATTTGAATGATAAGCATTGGGCTTATGAAGCCGTTCAGAATAGTGCCAAAGCCGGTATTATGTCCGGTATGTCCAAAGATCAATTTGAGTCATCGAAGTCGGTTACAGGTACTCAGCTGGAGCTGATTCTACAACGATTGGAACAATTGCCAACCAACTAAGTTCAATAACCAACTTTATAATGATAAATAATGAGAGGAATGATTGATATGACTACACCATTTCCGAAGGATTTCCTATGGGGCGGCGCTGTAGCAGCCAACCAACTTGAAGGAGCTTATAATACAGATGGCAAAGGTCTTTCTGTTCAAGATGTCATGCCTCACGGGATTACAACCCCTAGAACGGAAGGTCCTACAGAGGATAACCTGAAACTGATCGGGATCGATTTCTACAATCGCTACAAAGAGGATGTTAAACTGTTTGCTGAAATGGGCTTCAAAGTGTTCCGTACATCCATCGCTTGGTCCCGTATCTTCCCTAAAGGTGATGAAATGGAGCCAAATGAGAAAGGTCTGCAATTCTACGATGACCTGTTCGATGAGTGCCACAAATACGGGATTGAACCACTCGTAACGATCTCTCACTATGAGACACCGCTGCATTTGTCCAAAACGTATGATGGCTGGGTAAACCGTAAAATGATCGATTTCTACGAGCGTTATGTAACAGTGCTGTTCAACCGTTTCAAAGGCAAAGTTAAATACTGGCTGACGTTTAATGAAATCAACTCCATCCTGGAGGAACCATTCATGAGTGGTGGGATCTACACGCCAAAAGCAGAACTGTCCAAACAGGATCTGTACCAAGCGATCCATCATGAACTGGTAGCCAGTGCCTTGGCTGTGAAACTGGGTCATGAAATTATGCCTGAAGCGAAAATCGGCTGTATGGTACTGAGCATGCCTACGTATCCGTTAACTCCGAACCCGGATGATGTGGTTGCAGCGATGCATGCGGAACAGCGCAATGATATCTTTGCTGATATCCATGCACGTGGTTACTATCCGAAATACATTAATCGTTATTTCAAAGCGAATAATATCAATATCAAGTTTGAAGATGGCGATGCTGAAATTCTGAAGCATACTGTAGACTTTATCTCGTTCAGTTATTATGTAAGTATCTGTGAGACAGGTGATCCGGAGAAACGGGTTGAAGGAAAAGGAAACCTGTTCGCAGGTGTGCAAAACCCTTATCTCAAAGCGAGTGAGTGGGGCTGGCAGATTGATCCGCAAGGACTACGCGTAACGCTGAACAAATACTGGGACCGTTATCAAAAACCATTGTTTATTGTCGAAAATGGTCTGGGAGCAGTTGATGAGCTGATCACGGACGAAAATGGCAATAAAACGGTGAACGATGATTACCGTATTCAATACTTGAATGACCATCTGGTACAGGTGGGCGAAGCTCTTGAGGATGGCGTAGAAGTGATGGGTTACACGTCATGGGGCTGTATTGACCTGGTAAGTGCTTCAACAGCAGAGATGAAGAAACGTTATGGTTTCATCTATGTAGACCGCAACAATGACGGTTCAGGAACACTGGATCGTTACAAGAAAAAATCTTTCCACTGGTACAAAGAAGTTATTGGTACGAATGGCGCAAGTCTTAAGAACAACAACGAGTAAATATTAGTTCTTAAAGCATGGTTGTACACGCACCTTCTTATGTCACATTAATGCACATTAACCGCTTTCACAAAAACATTGTCATATGGATAATTATATGGTAAGATGGGCCTAAGGCTAATGAATACTGGATTGTTACTGTTCAATCAGGCAAAACCAGAAGCAGGGCATATCTCGTGACCTGCTTTGGTTTTGCCTTTTACTACTTTGACGGTGCAAGGTGATGTGAAGAAATGAAAATTGAGAAGGTGCTGAACAACAACGTAGTTACCGTAATTGATCCGGGAGGAAACGAACTGGTCGTTATGGGACGTGGAATTGCCTTCAAAAAGCATACTGGTGAATCGATTGACGAGAGTCTCGTCGAAAAAATATTCTCGCTTGAAAGTAAGGAAGTATCACAGAAACTCAAAACACTTCTGTCTGATATCCCGGTTGAATATGTCGAGTGCTCGGATGAGATTATCCGTTATGCCGAGACGGTGTTAGGTGAGAAGCTGCATGAAAGCATCTACATTTCACTGACGGATCATATTCATTTTGCCATTGATCGACATCGTCAAGGATTGCAGATCCGTAACGCATTGTTCTGGGAGATCAAGCGCATGTACCGGAAGGAATATGCCATTGGACTCAAGGCGCTACAGATTATTGAGGAAACGTTAGGTGTCCTGTTACCCGAAGACGAATGCGCATTCATTGCAATGCATCTGGTTAATGCCCAGATGAACGGTGAGATGAGGGAAACGATCAGTATTACGAACATCGTTAAGGACATACTTAACATTGTAAGACGTAGCTTTGTGATCGAACTTGATGAAGATTCATTGAGTTATTATCGATTTTTAACTCATCTGAAGTTCTTTGCCCAACGTGTGTTGCAAGGAATGGCGATTGAAGATAAAGAAGAAGATAATCCACTTCATGACTTGGTGAGCAAGCAGTATCCGGAAGCACATGCATGTGCAGTAAGGATCAGTGACTATACGCGTAAGATCTATAATCGGGTGTTGTCCAAGGAAGAAATACTGTATCTGACCATTCATATTGAACGAGTTGTCAGAAATGAACAAACAATTGAATAAAGTTAGGATTGTTACTGCTAAAAAGGCAAAACCTAAACGTTGAATAATGATAAGCTTTTCTGCTTTGTCATTATTCAGTGTTTAGGTTTTTTTTTAACCTTCATTACACATAAAAGGAGCAAAACACAATGGATACACAACAATTGTCCAAGGATATACTGAAGCTTGTTGGTGGCGAAGAGAATATCGATCAAGTCACACACTGTATGACAAGACTCAGATTCAACCTCAATGACAACAAAAAAGCGGACAAAGCGACGCTAAAAAATACACCAGGCGTTATGGGTGTTATGGAGAACGGTGGACAGTTCCAGGTCATCATTGGTAACGATGTACCTATCGTGTATAACGCACTTGTTGGCAACATGTCCAAATCTCCAAACGCAGATAATGCAACATCAAGTGCTTCAACTGGGGAAAAGAAAAAGAGAAATCCAATAAGTGCGCTGTTCGATTTCATCTCAGGTATGTTTACACCAATCCTGCCTGCGATTACGGGTGCAGGTATGATCAAAGGGATCGTGGCGATCCTGGTCGCACTTGGATGGTTGTCCGATACCAGCTCAACCTACATCATTTTGTCAGCAATCGGCGACGGTGCATTCTACTTCCTGCCAATCATTCTGGCGATAAGTGCTGCACGTAAGCTGGGTAGTAATATGTATATTGCTGCGGCGCTTGCTGCGGGCATTATGCACCCGACCATTACAGCATTACTGGCAGATGGTCACAACTCATCCTTTATGGGGATTACAGTCATAGCGGCAACGTATTCTTCTACAGTTATTCCGATTGTTCTGGCAGTTTGGATTGCTTCA
Organism: Paenibacillus sp. SRL342; assembly: GCF_984798905.1. NCBI lineage: Bacteria > Bacillati > Bacillota > Bacilli > Caryophanales > Paenibacillaceae > Paenibacillus > Paenibacillus sp. SRL342. The sequence goes on along the minus strand of NZ_OZ481790.1, from coordinate 5,261,321 downwards.
TATGTAGAGAAAGCCGTTGATCGTGTTATACATGCTTCACTTAAGTTACTCATTGTTCCAACAGTTACCCTTTTAATTATGGTTCCTCTGACGTTGATGACTGTAGGACCACTCGGTACTGTTCTTGGTAATGGTTTGTCTGGTGGTATTTCATGGTTGTTCGATAACATGTCCATCTTCGCAAGTATCCTGATTGGTGGTACGATGTCACTGCTGATCATTACGGGTATGCACTATGCGTTGTTGCCAATCGTTGTAGGTTCAATGACAACACTGGGTTACGACTTTATTATTCCACTGATGTTTGCAGCTAACCTTGCACAAGGTGGCGCAGCATTTGGGGTGGGACTCAGATCGAGAAATAGCAAAACCAAATCCCTTGCCTATTCCACAGGTCTTACGGCTATTATGGGGATCACGGAACCAGCGATGTATGGTATCAACATGAAGTTCAAAAAACCATTTATCGCAGCTCTCAGCGGGGGTGCTATTGCTGGTGCATTTATGGGAATCTTCAATGTTAAATCTTATGTTATTACAGGACTTGCAGGTCTGCCGAGTATTGCGGCATTTGTCAGTCCAGCAATTAGCACTTTGATTTATGCTCTGGTTGGTGGTTTGATTGCCATCGTAGCTGCAGCAATCATTACGTATATCCTGGGCTTCCAAGAAGAAAATGCAACTGAGCCAGCAGCACCAGCAGCTGAGCCTGCAAAATCAGCAGTAACGACTTCTGTTGTAACTGAAGAAGCAAAAGCACAAGATGAGCAAGTATTCAGCCCGATCACAGGTGAAGTTAAACCGCTGAGCGAAGTTCCAGACCCTGCATTCTCTGAAGAGATTATGGGTAAAGGATTCGCGATTCAACCATCTGAGGGACGTGTTGTATCTCCGATCAACGGTACAGTATTCTCGTTATCGAAGAGTGGACATGCCATTGGTCTGGTAAGTGATACAGGCGCAGAGATGTTGATTCATATCGGGATTGATACCGTGAAGCTGAAAGGTCAATTCTTCTCTCCTAAAGTTCAAGCAGGTGCGAAGGTTACCGTAGGTGATGTATTGATGGAGTTTGACCGGGAAGAGATCGAAAAAGCCGGTTACACGACGATTACACCTGTTATTATTACAAATATGCATCAGTATGAGTCCATTGAATCTGCTGGTCGCACTACGATCAAAGAAAAAGACTTGTTGTTTACAGCTAAAGCTTAACCATAAAAAATGAAACAGCAGCTTCACCGGAGTGTAATCCGGTAAAGCTGCTGTTTTTTTGCTTATAGCTTTTACACGGGAAGCATATCCTGCACCAATTGCACAAAATGTTGTGCAGGCTTGGACAGATAGCGGTTTTGTAGCCAGACCAGCGCCGAGCCAACCGTGGAATGCTGATCCTGAATGCAATATACGTGGAAAGGGTGCTCTTGGTATAGCTGCAGTACCGTATGAGGCACGATGGAACTGGCGAAGCCGAGTCGGACCAGCTCGAGCAACATATTAATGTCTGAGCACTCACCCATGATGGAGGGGGTAACCTGATGCTCCCGGAACTTGTCCAGAATCAACTCGAACATGCCGAGTCCCTCTGTACTTGGAAGCAGTAGAGGGATACCTGTAAGCTGTTCAAAATAAGTCCCCATCTCCACTCCTGGTCCCATCTCTGTCGGACTATCAAGTGGTGTCGAAGAAATATAGAAAAGGGGCTCCTGTGGCAGATGCAGCACCTCATAACGTTCAGTCTGGACAGGCATGCGTACACAGGCAAGTTCAACTTTGCCATCTTCCAGCAATCGGCATAATTGCGCAGATTCATTTTGTTGAATTTTATAGGTAACCTGTGGGTGGGTGGTGCGAAACTGTTGCAGTGCTTGCGGGATCAGGCGATCCGATATGGTATTGATGCCGATCGCAAGTTTGCCCCGGATGCCATGACGGAAACTTTGCATCTCCATTACAGCTTCCTCCATATATTTGGTCAAGGTAACCGCATAATCATAGAAGCTGCGACCCGCCTGCGTTAGCTCCATCATACGTCCTTTGCGTTCAAACAACATTACACCAAGCTCTTCCTCCATTAACTTAAGCTGCTGGCTTAAGGGTGGCTGAGCCATGTGAAGTCTTCGGGCTGCTGCTGTAATCTGTTTCTCCTCAGCAATGGCAATGAAATAGCGACATTGTTTGATATCCAAGTGGTTGTTCTCCTTCGCTTGCAATGTATATGTAATTCGTATGGAAAGCCAACAAAACATGTATTTTTAATATACTACGATCTTATGTTACCATACATTAGATTTGCATACCTGACTAACAGGGTTTGGTTTCTATATCAATATTACTGCATGAGAAAGACCTTGAATTGGAGGATAAAACAACGTGGTTAAAACAATACATGATGCTGCTCAAGCGGGCCATACCGATGAGGTCATTCGATTTATCACACAACAGGGTAACCGGTTGAACGAACGGGATGCATTGGGGCGGACACCTCTGATGGCTGCGGTGCACGGTAACAAGATAGACACGGCAAGGATGCTAGTGGACGCCGGAGCCGACATTAACCTTCAGGATGCACGATTGGACAACCTGCTGTTATACGCGAGTGCTGAGGGTATGTATAACATGGTCGAATTGGCGATTACAGCAGGTGCAGATACGAAGTTAACGAATCGTTTTGGCGGCACAGCTCTTATCCCGGCAGCGGATCGGGGCCATGTGGACATTGTGGAGCTTCTGCTTACACGCAGTGATGTGGATGTGAACCATATCAACAACCTGGGGTGGACAGCCTTGCTGGAAGCGGTCATTTTGGGAGATGGTGGGCCGCGTCACCAACAGATTGTTGCCTTGCTTTTGCAATATGGTGCAGATCCAAAGATTGCGGATCGGGACGGGATTACACCACTTGCACATGCGAGCCGACATCGGTATGCCGTGATGGAACGACTATTAACCCAAGTCTGAAGAGACTTATACATTTATGATACAGAACAGTGAAAGGATATTCCAAACGAATGAACAGACATCAAGAGCATTTTTCACAAAAGAATATGAAGGACGTATCTTCACTGATTTTGGCAGGTATACAGTGGTTTTTCTTCCTGTTTACCAATACAGTTGTTGTTCCGCTATCCATTGGACATAATTTTCATCTGTCTCCGGATGCCATCGCTGCCTCCATGCAGCACGCATTTATCCTTACCGGAGCAGTGTGTATTCTTCAAGCTGTATTCGGTCATCGATATGCGATTATGGATGGTCCGTCAGGGTTATGGTGGGGATTGACGCTAAGTTTGACGGTATCTGCTTCATCGGCCGGTATGAGTCTGGAGCGTATTGGCGGTGGGTTGGCTGCAGGTTTTCTATTAGCGGGACTAACGATGGTGATTCTGGGTTGGCTGGGAGCAGCGCAAGTGCTGCAAAAGCTGTTCACACCTATGGTGAAGAGTGCCATGTTGTTTCTAATGACGATTCAATTAACCATGAATTTTTTCAAAGGTATGATTGGATATACGGAGTTTGGTCGCTTCGATCTGCCTGTTGCCGCATTGTCCGTTGTCATTGCATTTTTGGTGGCATGGATTCAATTAAAGGGCAGGGGGAAACTGGGGAACTACGCGATCCTGATTGGGATTGTGGCAGGCTGGATCGCTTATAGTCTATTGTTTCCTGGACAACATGGCGGACAGCCTAATCAGGCCCCGGCTGGACTCGAACTGTTTCCATGGGGAGCACCCAGATGGGAACCGGGTATTGTCATTACTGCATTTTTCGTGGGGTTGGTGAACATGACGAATTCGATCACCACATTAAGCACAGTTGAGAAACTATACCGGACAGAAACAACAAGCCGTCAGTATAGGCATTCCTATACGCTAACGGGTCTGTTCACGATGTTGTCAGCCTGTGTAGGTGTGCTGCCCTTTGGTTTATTTGCATCATCGATCGGATTCTTGGAGAGTACTCGCATTCTGCGTCGTGCTGCCTTGATAATTGGAGCGGGGATGTTATGTGTGATAGGTCTTACACCTTCAGTGACAGCATTTTTTGCACAAATACCACCAAGCGTCGGCAGTGCGGTTTTGTTCGTGGCTTATCTTCAGATGTTTGGCACGGCACTAAGAACACTTGAAGGTACAACGTTTAATTCTAAAACGATCTATCGTGTAGCGCTGCCGGTCCTTACGGGAGTTGCGGTCATGAATATTCCTGCGGAGGCCTTTCAAACTTTGCCCATGTACCTCATTCCGATCATAAGTAATGGTCTCGTCATTGGGGTATTGGTCTCACTGGTTCTTGAAAAAACCGTGAACTGGTCCAAAATGGAACAACCAGCGACAGTTAGTAAAGCGGCATAAAGAGTTTCATCTTGCGACAGTCCAATTTGATTGGGCTGTTTTTTTGTTATCAGGCTATATGGCATCTAACTATTTCACAATAATTTTGCCTTGTCCTGCAAGCATTCGCATCTCTCTAGAGAGACGGTCCTGGTTCCCATCCTGCATTTCGAGTTGAACACCATAATGCCATGAGGTATTTTTTTCTTGACCCCAGCGGAGAGTGCCTTCCATATATAGAGGGTCTTCAAAGAGCAGCATATTCATTCCAATCCGAATATCGTTATTCTCTACAGGAAGGGACAGCGGAAATGACAGCTGACAGCCGGATCGACTGATATCGCAGAGTTCGGCCTGGATGGGTTTGGCGGGTGCGTTAACCCCGTTGATGCTGAGAATATAGATCTCAAAGTGGATTGGTTCCTTCAATGTGTAGCGAAAGGGTTCTTTTCTATTGTTAATTGACATGGCTTGGCTTCCTCCATCAGGTTCAAAAAAAGTCAGTTATGCTTATATCGACCATTTGGAGCGAGAAATGAAGAGTTGCGCAAGCAGAGATGGTCCATGGGTTCCTTTTACACGTGTATCAGGCTTGATATAATGATGGAATATATTTCTGAGGTCAGACCTGGATCAGACAGAAGGGAGGGGTGAATATGAGAGGAACATTTCGAATGGTTACAGATACGGCAACATTGTGCCTGTATGATCTGGCAGCGTTAAAACATCGGCTTGAGGATACTTCGGACTGGTGGTCCATTCCAGTGGATGAGCTGGCTGAGGTGAATGCAGGTCATTGTCTGTTCCTGAATCTGGGTGCGGATGGAGTGTATGAGGTGGAATGGAGCCTGGAGGGTGAAGAGGAGGATTCAGATCCAGATCACGCAGCGGAACGGGGAAAGGGGTATCATCTGCAAGTTCCGTCTGGGCACGTCTATCTGGGAGCGGCGGATGATGTCACTGGGGGTGAATTGGAGCCGGATGAGACGTGTGAAGGGGTTCTGTTGCAGTTAAAGCCCGGAAATTATGCGTGTATCGTCTCCAGAGAAGCCAGTCGGATCACCATTGTCATGACACCAAGTATTCAGGGAAATAACACGCTGGATGAATTAATACGGATATAGTGTACATATACGAACAGGAGGGATTCATATGCAGGATTGGAACGAGATAATGATGATGAATGCAGATGCCCTGCGTAAACGGATGAGAATACTCGCTGCTTTGGATATCATCTTTTCGGAGGAAGAATGGTTACGCGTTCATCATTATGAAGCTGAACTTCAGCCAGGTGTGGCATGGGGAAGCATCAATAACGGCGCAGGTGATCATCTGCATGTATTGTTTACGAACTCAGGCACGCTGATCAAAGGATTTGATCATGAGTCACCCTTGAGCCCACATGCTCGTGAGGACGGAGAAATCTATCCGGGCATGTATGATGAAGTACCAGAGGCCTTGATGGCTGTACTGCGAGATCATGAGGAAACGTTGGATCTGGAGGATGTGACCTTTTGCCTATGGCAGGAAGGGAACGACTTGCCATGGAAGGTTGGTAACTGGATTCAGCTGGCGATGGCCGAGGAAGACAAAGTGGACGCTAGAGGTGGCGCAGAATTTTTGCTGGGATATGTGGAGAAGAACCCGGAAGATTACGCTGATTGGTCCAAAGGGTACTATGACTTGCCGGATCTGCCGTTGGAAGCCGTAGCTGAAGTATATGAAGGAAAACCGGTGACCGCCAGACTGATTAAGCAGTTGTGTACTGAGAGAGATGTAGCAGCAGCACTGGATGAGTTACAGCAACGCGGGTACGCCGTGGAACAAACGTAATGGAGTAGCAAAGGAGGAGAGGTAGATTATGTACACTGTACAACTGGAACGTATGCGTGAAAAGTTGATCACTCTCCGAAGTCTGGACCCGGATCTGGAGCTGTTTGGCGCAGAAAACCATGAATATGAAATGGCGTCTGTGTGGACCCAGAAGGATATTACGCAATTTGAACAGAAATGGCGAATTGAGTTGCCGGAGGACTATAAGGTATGGCTTCTTCATATGGGAACGGGTGGAGGGCCTTATTATGGTTTAGAAAACCCGAATGACGGTGTATACGCTGTGCTGGGTTATGACGATGAGCTGAACGCGGTCTCGGACCCTTTCCAATTCACGGAAGCATGGAACTGGAACTATGACTGGTTCGATGACAGCAAGGAAGAAGAGGAATGGGAAGCGCTGGAACACGAATATTTTGATCCAAAATGGTCGGCAGGCATGCTGCGCATCAGTGATTTTGGTTGTGGCATATCGATGAATCTAATTGTTAAGGGAGCCTCTTACGGAGAGATATGGGTTGATGACCGGGCTAACCGCAATGGAATCTATCCTGATCAATATTGGGGCAATACGAATCGATTACATTTTCTGGACTGGTATGAGTTGTGGTTGGATCGTTCAATCCATCAAATGCATGAACAAAAGCAATCATCTGGAGCAAAAGAAGTCTGAGGGAGGTTGTACATATGGGCTGGGAATATGGAATTAGCACAACAGAACCTGCGATTTTACCTGAAGTTGTGAAGCGTTTGGCAAGTTCATTAACGTTTACCAACATGTACAGCTTAGAACACCAAGCCAACAGCTTTGTATTGAAACGTGAAGATCCTTCCTGGCCTAGAGCCCTTGAAGTGTGGATAGAAGAGGCTTCCGGATTAGAAGAGATTGTGGATGGGGATTCGTATATCTACTGTTTGTTTCATATCTGGGGTGAAGAGGCGCGGGGCTGGATGCATCAGATGGAGCGAGAAACCAGCCAGGTTGATGGTGGTTTAATCTGGTTTGAACTCTGATCGGTAAGAGATTTGCCTGAAACAGGAGGAGCATATATGACTAACAAATCAAAGAGAACAATTCCTGCGCTCATGTATCAGTATCAAGGTCCACAGCGGAATGTGGGTTTTGTTTTATCCCCTTTATACATAGAAGAATCGGTTGAAGTAGAGATGGAAGACATGCTGTTCATATATAATGAAGACTTTGACTATATTCGACCCGCATTGGATCGCTCATTTCCCTTAACTGACCCACGAACTGGAGAAAAGATGAAGGCTCTTGATCCCTGCTGGGAGAATCCGATTACGAAGGATGTGTGGGTGGGGATTTTATCAGAGCTGGATCAACAGGTGGTTGCAGAGCCTGAATTACGGAATTTTTTGAATCAGTTCATAGCTTGGGTGAGAAACCATCTGCAATTGGCCGACGGGATCGAAGTCACCGGCAACCTGTAAGTTAGTTGATCTTGGATTGTTCATGCTTGTGAGTAATTCAGTATATCGGCGGCCGATTGTTATGTAATCAAGCTCCCTCATGATGATGGCGGAGCTTTTTTTGATGAACAAATATTAAAAACCGTTTGCTTCACTCACCCGTCTTATACCACAGAAAGAGAGAGAAGGAGGGATGCGGGGTGGAAACAAAAGCAGAGATGAACCAGAGGATCTATGTACAGACCGAAGACGAGACGGAATTTGTGCAATCCATTATGGAACATCAAGATACGCTCATTTCCATTGCCTACAGTTATCTGCGTAACCAGCAAGATGCGCTGGAAGCTGTGCAGGAGATGACGTGCCGTGCTTGGATCAAACGTCGTACGCTGAACAATGAGAAGGCGTTCAAATCTTGGATCATTCGAATTCTGATCTATGTCTGCATCGATGAACAGAGGCGCCGCAAGCGGGCGACACCTCTGGCGAAGGAGGATATGGAGGACAGCATTCCGGCATCTTGGATGATTAGCGTTGATGATAATCGAATCGCTATGGAATCTCTTTTGCAAAAGGTGAAACCGAAATATCGCCATGTATTATTGCTAAAATATTATAACGACATGACACTGACGGATATTGCCTCCATCCTCGGCAAACCGGAAGGAACGATCAAGACCTGGCAGCACAAGGGACTCCAACAGTTGCGCAAGTTGATGAAGAACAGGAGGGATTGGCATGACCACTAACCCGGAGGAGAAAGCACTTCTTGCAGATGCATATCAGGTAAAAAGAGAGAAACAGCAATGGAATCCGGCGGATACGACTGTTGCGATTCAACGTGGTCTCGCGAAGGGCAGAACAAAACGATCAGGTAGGACCGTTCATATCAAATGGATTACGGCAGTGCTGGTCACGGCCCTGGCCGCGGGTTGGTTTCTCTTAGGTCCGCTTGGGTGTTATGGTCAAGAGCAGGCAACATATACTGAGCCTGTAACCCATTGGGGAGTGCTAGAGCCCTTTCGTGGCCTGCTAACTTCGGATATGGACCGTGCTACGATTACTTCAACGCTCAATCATGGTTATGTGCAACTTGTGGATCGGACGGTTACATCGGGCATATATCAGTTTACCGTGAATGCGGTTATGGCAGATGAGAACAGGATAACCGTATTGTATACCGCCAAGACGGATGCTTCGCAAGAGATTTATTCGATAGTCAATACCAAGATGACGGATGCAAGAACAGGTTATGTCCTTGATAACGGAAATATAGGAGGTATACATTTTTCGAAGGATAAGCATACCATTTATGGCCGGAATACAATTGAGCGTAATCGAAATAAACCGCTGCCTGAGCAAGTGAATCTTCAGTTCCAGCTTTCTTCCGTTGTTCCAGATGTGGTGGAATATTCAGAAAACGGGGAAAAGGAACGGAAGTATCAATATTCCAAAAAAATGAATCTTTCTTTTGCGCTGGATCCTAAATTCTCTATCCCCAAAACGGAAATCCTCAACGTTAATCGTACGTTTACCGTTGGGGGTTATGAAGTTATGTTGTCAGAAGTGGAATTATCACCGCTTGTTACTCGGGTTAGATTTGTTTTTGAGCCGGAGCAAGAGATCGATTACAAAATGAAGTTGTTGATCAGTGAGGTCGTTCAGCCTCTCGAGATTGTAACTACCACTAAAAACGGGAAACAGACCAAGTTATCCATGGTAGGCGGGAGCGGAACGGAAGACGGAATGATGTATTCTTTCAGTAGCAATCTGTTGGACCATCCGGAGTCCATGGTATTAAAACTTCGTGGTAAACCAGATAAGGTCTATGATGATTTGCAGGAAGCCAAGAATGATGAACTGGAAATCAAAATCAAATAAGATGAACTAACTGGCAATACTCTTATTCAGATTAGGTGGATGTTAGTGAAATCAGAGAAGGGATGTCCCTCAAGGTCGTAAGCCTTGTGAGACATCCCTTTTTAAATATGAAAACGGCTGATCTTATACAGTTAAAATATCTACTCCCAGAGCTGGAAGGGTTAACTTCTGATCCAACCTCTCGCTGGTCAACAAGCTGCGATAAGGAACGTCCAGCGTAATCTCTCGTTGCTCATTCGTCAAATTGATCAGAAACAGGAAGTTTTGCTCCCCCTTCGTTCGAATCGACAGCTCGACACCTTCCGGCAACTGGATTTTGGGCGCCAAATCCTTTTCCTTCAGTATGCCTTCAAACAACTGATAGAAATACGATGGCTCCGGCCAAGTGCCGACATAATATATTTCACCTTCACCAAACTTATTGACAGTAACCGCCGGTACACCCTCGTAAAAGTCGTTGTCATACCAGGCGATCGGCTCTGCCCCTCGCAGTTCCAGTAAATCGCACCATTGCTTCGCAGCGAATGTCTTGCCCTCCGCGTTCCGTATCCGATGCTCACTGTTGCCGATTGCATCATATTCACTTACGACAACACCGGCCGCTTCCGCCAGTAGCCCCGGCAGAGGCAGCATCTCACATACATTACTCATGTTCTTCACACCAGTCCGATTGGTGAGGACAACCGTCCCCCCTTTAGCTGCGAATCGCTCCAGTCGTTGTGCTACTTCTTCACTTAACAGGAAGAGAGAAGGGACAATGACCAGCTTGTACCCGTCGAGTTCCTCGGTCCAGTTGATAACGTCTGTACCGATGCCCATTTTCAGAAATGCATTATGCATAGAGGACAAGTTGTCTATATAGTGCATTCCTCCTTCCGCCTGCGGCTGAAGGGAAAGCGCCGTATGCTGATCATGCGAATGCAGAATCGCAACCTGGGTAACAATGGTTGAGTCGGCCAGCATTTCTCCTAACTGGTTCACCTCACGAGTAAGCTCGGCAAACTCCCTGAACCTGCGTCCAGGAACATTGCTGTGGTCGATCAGCCCATGCCAGAACTGTTCGGCTCCGACGGTTGCACTCCGCCAGCGGAAATGGACGACCATGTCAGCACCTCGGGCGATTGTCTGCCAGGAACGAGCTCGGATCAGTCCAGGATAGGGGGTGCGCTGAATCGGCATCCAGGCACCCTGTGCTCCGCTGAGCTGTTCCATTACCCAGAAATTCCGGCGCTTGATGCCGCGAACCAAGTCCAGCGTAAGCGCACCATTTCTCGGAAACCGATCGCCATAATCGCGATACAGCTCATTCGGATAATAATCGACAGAGACGAAGTCCAATTCGTTATGCATATCATAATAGTCCAGGCTATTCGGATATTGCCACATATTATGCGTCACAAATTGATCTGGACAGTTACGGCGTAAAATCTCAAGCTGCCATCCCAGCAGATGGCCCACGCTGTCGGAACAAAACCGCTTGTATTCCAGCAGATAGGAAGGATTCATCGGTTTGCTGGGTCCGAGCGGTGTTGTTACCTCAGCCCAGCTGCTGTACTCACCGCTCCAGACGACCGTACCCCACTCCCGGTTCAACTCCTCCAGATTGGAATAACGCTTCTGCAGCCAAGCGACAAATGTACGATTACATGTATCACAATGGCATTCCTGATAGTGCATCTCGTTATCGATTTGCCAGCCAATGACGGCGGGATGCTTACCATAGCGCTGTGACATCGCTTCCACAAATTTGGAGCCCAGCATTCTCAAGGAAGAGCTGTTGTTGCAACGATGTCCACGCACACCTGGCCGGATGATGTGGCGTTGCTCATCCATGGGCAGTACATCCGGATAACGGGTTGTCATCCAGTTCGGCGGGGTATTGGTGGGGGTGCATAACACAATTTCCATGCCGCGCGAAGCGAATACTTCGATAGCCGCATCCAACCATTCAAACTGATAATTACCCTCAGTCGGTTCCATTCGGCTCCAGGCGAACTCTGCCATTCGCACAACAGCAACCCCCGTCTCTTGCATAAGTATGGCATCTTTCTCCCATAACTCCGGAGTCCATTGCTCTGGATAATAATCAATTCCTATCTTAATTGTCATCCTGTGATCTCCTTTATTTATCAATATATTGCGATTATATGCTATATTAATTGGAGTGAATATCTTAAATAATTAATATGATATAACAATATTAAGATAACAGGAGAGTTAGTCGCATGCCTCATCCCAATCGCAATTTTCCGGTATTATCTGCTCGAGACAAGCTGCTCCCTTTTTATTTGCTTGGCATCGGTCTGCATCATGAACAGGAGCACATCCGCCGAGACCAAGGCATTCAGGATTATCAATGGATACAATGCCGCAGCGGTGTGGGCAAGCTCAAGCTAAGTGATACGGAATATATCGTCAAGCCAGGTATGGGTATGCTCTTGTTCCCTGGACAGAAGCACGAATACTATGCGCTATCCGACAGCTGGGAAGTCGACTGGATCATTTTCGATGGCAGTGGGTCAGCGAGCTTGTTTGAAACTGTTGGCATTGTCGACACATGTGTATACACGCTTGCATCGCCTGAATACCTTCTATCCCGAATGCGGGAGTTGCTGCAAGCTGCCTTAACACCACAAGAGCAGACATTAAGCAATTACGCCTGCTCCGCCATTCTCTATACCTTATTGACAGAGATTATTCAACGCGTATCTGTCGAGGGCAGCGATACGGTCGGGCAGCAGTATGAGCGATTAAAACCGGTTCTGGACTATATTGAACAGCATTATGCTGAAGAGATTACTTTGCCAATGCTGGCTGGATTGATCTGTGTCACACCAGAATATTTCTGTCATTTGTTTAAGAAGACGACAGGTATTCGTCCCATCAGTTATGTTAATCAGGTAAGAGTCAACAAGAGCAAGGAACTGCTGCTCGATAATGTGCAACGCGGGATGGAGGATATTGCTCGTCAAGTCGGCTTCGAATCGACCAGCTACTATGGAGCCATCTTCAAGAAGCTGGAACGAATCACACCCGGTACCTTCCGCCGCAGCTATCAGAAGTCGTAACATATTATTATCCCCAAGTTAATGGTTTTCGTCAGAGGCTTTAGGAACTGACCCGAGGGCGGATCAGTTCCGAGTTGTATCACATAGTACTCGTGAATAGAGCCGCTAATTAGCGGCTCTATTTTGTATGAAAGAATGGCCTGGTTTTGTTTTTCACTATATCTGATCTGCTGTTGCGAAAAAGATAATATTGTTGTCTTTTTGCAATTATTGTATTGTCACAGCCAAAGTTACACGATATAATCGAGTTGTCTTAGAGGATAATATTATAAAGGATGGTGAAATTTTGAAGAAATTTTCGATGCTTTTACTCGCTGTAACTCTATTGTTGCTAACTGTCTCCACAGCCCCGTCTACATATGGTGCGGCCAGTTATCCAAACACAGGTACGAACGGGTTGACTGGTTTTGCAGGCAGTGCCAAGAATGAAAATGGTGTATCCAAGTCAGCCACGACAGGTGGCAAGAACGGTCAGGTGGTTTACGTTAGTAATCTCAATGACTTGAGAACACATATGGCGGGCTCTACAGCCAAGATTGTAGTCGTTGAACAGAATATTTCTTCCTCTACGCTGCAAAAGGTTGAATTCGGAGCGAACAAGACACTTGTAGGTTCCTTTGGCAAACATACATTAACGAATATTCATTTCAGATCCACAAGCAGTTCAAGCAATGTGATTTTTCAAAATCTGACTTTTGAACACGCTTCCAATATTAATGCCAATGATGATATCCAGATGTATATCACTTCAGGCTCCAATTACTGGATTGATCATGTGACGTTTGCTGGTCATAGCTACAGCTCTGGCGGTAGTGATCTGGACAAACTTCTGTATATTGGCGATCGCGCGGACTATATTACGATTAGCAATTCCAAATTTGCGAACCATAAGTATGGCGTCATCCTCGGTCATCCGAATGATGGGAACAGCAGTTACAATGGTGTGCCTCATGTGACGATGTCCAACAATTACTTCGAAAATTTGTATGTGCGTGGTCCTGGACTTTTAAGATATGGTTACTTCCATCTCAAAAACAACTATGCAAACAACTTTAATCAGGCCATCACAATTGGTGAAAAAGCACGGATTTATTCCGAAAACAACTACTTTGGTGCTGGTGCTGAAAAGGGTGGCATCCTGGATGACAAAGGAAAAGGTGAGTTTACGGATACGGGAAGTACACCAGCGCTTAATAGTCCGACTTCTCCTAAAACGAACTGGAGACCAAGCTCCAATTACAGTTATCAGGTAGAGAGTGCCAGCTACGCGCGTGAGTTCGTCACCAAGTATGCAGGCTCCTCCAATACGACACTTGTATTCGGAAAGTAAGATTTGCTGCACATCCATTCACGACCAAAAGGCCTGTCTTGTGCGCCATAACGTATAAGACAGGCCTTTTTTGTTTGTAAAATGATATGCTTACATATCATTTTACAGTTCATATAAATTTTTAATTAACAATACCGATATACATAAAGTAGCGCTGATTTCATACTTGTGAAGTTAATATGTACTATGTTAAGGCGCTGCGTTTTTGCGATTTGTGCATAAGCAGGACCAAAGACTAGTAGATGTAGTACAGAAAGGCCCTACAGTTCACATTTAACCTACATAAAAGGACGGGGTATGCATGGATCGTATGGACGAAATTATTTGGAAAAGGAACAAATTAATCGGTATCATTTTGTGGATTATTATTGCCATTGGTATGGGTCTGGCCTTTATGATGCCGAAGTTACTTGTGTCCAATGGAGTAGCTCTGATCTTTGTTGTATGGATTACATACGCTAATGTGAAAAAGAAACATATTCATCTCATTCCATGGCTGATTACCGTATTACTAACAATATGTGGAGTCTATGTCGGTTGGGGAACGGTCAATTTTGCGTTAAGTTTGGTGATAACCGCAGTTCTACTGTTATTTCCTAACAAGAAATTTTTTGTGGTTGGATTTTCGGTATTACTAGTTAACAGTGTTCTTCAGTTATTTGTTATGAATACCGTTGACTCTGCTGAGCTAATGGGTAATATCGTCAATGTGGGATTATTTGCTCTCACAGGAGCCGTCTTGATGCTGGTCTCACAATTGAATCAAAGGCTCTTCCATGAAAGTGAAGTACGCCAGAATGAGGTGGAGCACTCTAAACAAAGAGTGGAAACCATGCTGGAACGTGTGAAGGAATCGGTCGAAGGTTTATCACGTTATACGGATCAATTGAAGCAAAAAGTGAATGCGACTGGCTCCATTACCAATGAGGTGACGCTTGGGTTCAGTGAGGTTGCAAAAGGTGTTGAGTTCCAGGCGACCAGTGTGGCCGAGATTTCGGAATCCTTGTCTGTGTCGGATCAGCATATCAAGGACGTTGCTTCGTATTCCCAGCAGATGAAAAAGTTGTCCGCAAGTATGGCAACAAGCACGCAAACTGGAAGTACACAGATGGACCAGCTAAACATCCAAATGCAAGATCTATATGAAACGATCAATACAACTGCAAATGACATGCGAAAGTTCAACGAGGAAAGTGAATCCATGACGCTTATGTTGAACAGCATAGTGGATATTGCGAGTCAGACAAACCTGCTTGCACTCAATGCAGCCATTGAAGCCGCTCGTGCGGGTGAGCATGGACGCGGGTTTGCTGTTGTATCAGAGGAAGTTCGCAAGTTGGCAGAGAACTCGGGTCAGTCCGCAAGTGATATCGGAACCATCCTGTCTCGATTAAAAGGGCAGACGCAGGCACTGACGGATCGATTCGAACGCATTCGTCAATCGTTACAACAAGGAAGAGATAGCGTCCATACGGCAGAGGAAGTATTCCGTACGATCAACAGCAACTCTCAGCATGTGTTGAATCAAGCGACAGATATCGAGACTAGTTCGGCGACCATGAAGGAATCTTCCACCAGAGTTGTGAATGAAGTTTCCGAGATTTCGAGTGTAACGGAGCAATCCAGTGCAGCGACAGAAGAGATTCTGGCGAGCATGGAAGAACAACGTAACCTGACACAGAAGATGGTAGAGAGCTTTGGAGAATTGGAGCAACTGATTGTGAACCTGAATGAGTTAGTCTCGGATCATCAGGCTTCTTCCGTTGGGAATAAACTTTAATAATAAATAGTTGAGGGCCTGTCGGTGCGTATTTTGCGTACTGGACGGGCTTTTTTCATCTGGAGTACAGCTTGATGCCGACATTTTTTTCCTATACAGTGTTGTGTAGAGTGTGAAGAGGATGGAGGAGAACGAACCGTGAATTGGTTGGAGATTAGCAAATCCAAAGATGTGGAACAAGTCAGAGCAGCCGTCGGTGTATTGGATATCAACGAACAGGATGATCGTGGACGTACACCGCTGATACTCTTTTTGACAAATCGTATGCCAACTGAAGCAATCCGGTGTCTTCTGGAATCCGGCCCGGACCTGGAAGTGGAGGACAAGCTTGGGGATACCGCGCTGAAAAAAGCTGTGAAGTTTAAGCAAATTGAAGCTATTCAGCTATTGATTGAACATGGAGTCAAACTGGACGCTCTCCTTGGAATTCAGGCCAGTGCCTGGAACGCCGCGAGACGTAATCCGGACATAGCGGATATGTTACTGGACACCAAAGGTGCAGTCAGACTCAAGCTAACTCAGGCGGAGCAAAGTATTGTAGATGAAATTCTGTACGAGGAGTCTTCAGACAAGGCAGCTGCCCAAATCCGTGCACTGGATTCAGCTGTACTCCTGCATGCCATCGTGAATGGATACAACTGGGACGATAGTCCTGAACCGATGATTGCAGCGTGTGAACATCCCGAATGTGCAGAGATTACGCGGCTGGATATGGCAGAACTGCTGGATGCGGACTACTGGATGGAGATGGATGAAGATGAGGTCAACGAGAGAGAAGACGGACCCAAGTTTCGTCAGCTTGCAGAGCAATTACTCTGGAGAGGGTAGCACTGGAACGTGAATGAGTAGTTCAAGAGAAGATGGTACCTCATGGGGGAGTAAAAGGTTGAAGAATAATGGAATGAAAGACAGATCGGCCTACGATGACCGTACATATGAGATTAGGAATCATAACCGCGCTGAACGCGTGCTTCTTTATGATCAACATTTGTTCAAAGACATGGACTGGCCCAATTCGGAGGATGGCAGATATGCCAGGGCTTATCTGGAACCTATGATGCAGCAAGGATCACGAAGCTTTATGTCCAACGTGGAAACGACATTGTTGCTCGCCCGGATCGATGATCTCGTTATTCCGCTGACGGTGAATGATACAGAGTATGATAATGCTTACGTTTGTTCGCCATATACGCATTATGTGAGTTACGCCAAGCAGGAATTGACCATGTTGCAGAAGCCTGTGTTGGAAAAAGGTCTTTCTGTGCTGCTCGGTCTAATAGGTTGGGGAATGAAGCAATCGCAGATCAACAAAGTTGTGCATGTGAACAACTGGTTGTTGTCCACCAATCTGTATCCAGCCATGTCCGGTGAACAGGCGGAATGTCTGCTTGCATCGGTACAAGAGCGATACCCTGAGCATGTCATTGTATTTCGCTCCTTGTGTCCGGGACTTCATCCCGATCTGACGGCGAGGCTAACGGAAGCGGGGTGTAGACTGATTCCGAGCCGACAAATCTACCTGTACCAAGCACATGATCCTAATTTTGGCAACTCGAAGTCGCGCTGGCTGTTGAAGCGGGATTACGAATTATTGGGCAAGCATGGATACGAATTCGTCTACGAAGCAGATATGACAGATGCAGATATTCCGCGAATCGTGGAGCTATACAAGCTGTTATACCTTGAAAAATACTCCTATCACAATCCCCAGTTTACGGAACGGTTCATTGCTGCTGCGATGGCATCTGGAACACTCAGACTGTATGGACTGCGGAAGGAAGGACGACTGGATGCGGTCATGGGTTATTTCTGCCGAAATGGAATCATGACAACGCCGCTCTTCGGTTACGATACAGCGGTGCCCCAGTCCGTCGGACTATACCGCATGTTATCGGCATGCCTGATCGGACAGGCTCGCGAGAACGGCCATCTGTTACATGAGAGCGCCGGGGCTGCGCAGTTCAAACGCAATCGTGGTGCTGTGGCGGATTTTGAGTATTCGGCTGTGTATGAGCGCCACCTTCCATGGGGCAGACGCTGGTGCTGGCTGCTGCTTGATCGGTTGTTGAATCGCATAGGTGTGCCGCTCATGCGCCGCATGAAGCTGTAGACAGACACAAAAACGTGCATACGCTGCCAGATGCAGGTGTGAGCTTGCATCTGGTTTGACTGCACACTTGCACAACCAACTGGTCATCGGATAAGCACACTCATTTCACACTCGCCTAATTAGACATGCTCTGCGAGTTGTACCTCGAAGCCGTCTGGATCTGTAATGTAAATAAACCGGAGATGCGGATTGGGCTGGATCGGGCCACGAACAATCGGAATATTCAGCTCTGCCAGTCGTTCCATGGCTTCATCCAACGAGTTTATCTCATAACCGATCGACACGCCGGCCTCCATTTTAAGAATGGATTCACTGCCCTCAATCAGTTCCAGTTTGGCTTCATTCTCCATGCCCAGCATGGCAATCTGCCGTCCACGGCTCTCGAATCTGCGCTGAATTGGAAGTCCTAGCATGTCGTGGTAGAACCCGAGTGAAGCTTCCAAATTACTGACCCTCAGCGTGATCCAATTTAATTTGATCAACATGGGTGAATCTCTCCTTTGCATGATATGTATTTTTGTTACGTTCATTATACGATAGGCGCTAGCAGGAACCTACTCCTTATCAGTAAACAATAAAATAGCTGCCGAAATATTCGGCACCCAAATGGTGTAATCTCCGGTCATTCTAACGAATTATTGAATCAGATCAACGGCCGTCTGTGGAACAAATGCCTCTACACCGTTATAAACAATGACACCCTCCAAAGTTGTCTTTTTGCCGTTTAACAGTGCAATATTTTTGTAAATTTGCAGTTCCAGTTTGGTGTTACCTTTTGTTACGAGAATCTTCGGATTTTTGGCGTCGGTCAGATCCAGCTTGTACGTCGCGCCTTTGGCTGTAAATGCCTGCTTGGCTGGTACAAACAATTGTTTGCTCACGCTGTCGAGATCCAGATCCAATACACGAGCCATATATTTGGCGACATCCGTGTTGTCAATCACACCGAATGGACGGTCATTGTTCGGAGCATACGTGTACAGCACGACATCTCCACCTGTATGACCACCGGTTGTCCAGCCAATCCCTGCACGTTTGCTGATCATTGGACCGATTGCATAGTTAAGACTGCCTGGCTCGGCCGCTTTAATGGTGGCAATCTCTTCGGAAGTCAGATCGGTAATACCATAGTACTGCTTCATCACTGCTTTGATGTTTGTGCGCTTGGCATTCAACTTCGCTTCAACGCCTTCGCCTGTCAGCTTAGCCTTTTTCAAAGGTCCGATAAATGTGGACAACGGCTCTTTGTCATAAGTGCCGGAAGTTGCGTTGTTACCAATGGTGAGTCCACCATTGCCGTGGTCCGTAACAGCCACAACGGCCGTCTCTCCATCTGTTTTGGCAAAATCCATGGCTACCTTTACGGCATCATCAAAAGCCAGCACGTCACTGATAATACCAATCGGATCATTGGCATGAGCTGCCCAGTCCACTTTGCTGCCTTCGACCATCAGGAAAAAGCCGTCTTTGTCTTTGGACAGTACTTCAATGGCTTTGGATGTCATCTCGGCAAGGCTTGGCTGCTTCGCAGGATCACGGTCCATATTATAAGCCATGCCTGCGGGTGCAAACATACCCCACAGCTTGTTCGAATCGGATGTTTTCATTGCAGCTGGTGTAGTGACGTAATCGTAACCCAGTGCCTTGATGGACGAAATCAGATTCTCGCCGTCTTTACGTCCGGCTGGCTCAAGATATTTGCTACCTCCACCCAACACAACATCCATGCCATTGTAGACTTGTTGTTTGCTGAGTGCATCATAGTTTTTACGGTCCGGATAGTGAGAGGAGAAGTCCGCTGGTGTGGCGTGCATAATCTCGGATGTAGCGATAATGCCAGTTGCTTTACCCGCCAGTTTGGATGCTTCCAGTACGGAAGCGACCGGTTTTCTTTCGTCTCCAGGCGTAATAGCCTTCTGTCCAGGCATGGTAGCCTTGTCCGGCAATACACCAACAAATCCGGTATGAGATTTATAACCTGTTGCAAAAGCTGTTCCGGCAGGGGCCGAGTCCGCAATCGGCGCATCTGCAGAGTGTGTGCGAACCATACCGCTTGCCATGGAGTCCAGCGTCAGGGAAGAGCCTTTGTACCAACGAGCCAGGGCAGTCGCATCGTTAGCCATGCCGTCAGGAATCAGAATAATGACATTTTTAATCGGTGATGCAGATGTCGTTGAGGTGGTGTCTTCCACAGCCCACGCTGCACTGCTACCTCCGAGTGTAGCCGTAACAATTGTTGTCACCGCGAGCATCATTTTGGCTGCACGGACATTAAACCGGTTTAACATGATTGCATCCTCCTAGAATATATGTATAGTTTGGTATCACTAACCAAGTGTATACAACAATTGCTAAACTACCGTATGAAATGGGTTAACTATATGTAAAATTTACGATTAATGAAGGGTATTAGAGTTTAGGTCTTGCACAGAGTAGGAAGATAGATGTCGAGGAACTGAGAGACAATATGATAGAACATCCTGATGTAAAAGTTTAAACCCGCATGAGAATGTAGTTTTTTAATGTTACCCCTCTCAGAGATCATATAGTGACGATTAAAAAAAGATATTGCGAACGCTTACATTATGTGCTAACATCACCATAACAACAGGATTGTAACCGTATTAAGGGCAATACCTGTGTCAGTTCATTCGTTGGTTCTTTGTTCATCAAACGATTGATTGCGTTTACATTTTCATATGGAATGAACCTCATTCCTCAGGGTTGTTACTGATTGCAGGCAAAACCTGAATTGAGGGCAGTAGACCACGCTAAAGCGATGTCTGTTTGCCTTCGGTTCAGGTTTTTTTATATAAAAAAATGCCTGATGGCATGACCGCAAGCGCCGTAGCAGATATTTCGAGCAGAAAGGAGCGCAGCAGATTTAATTTTTCCTAAATAGAGATATAGACTCATCCAGACATTGGAATACTGATTCTTAGATACGCATCTCAAATGGACATTCCAATGAACTTATCCCATCACACACTATTCGACAGCGAGGAGATTTATGACATGAAAACCATTAAACGTTCGATTGCTGTAGCAACCATTCTGGGGTTATGTGTATCCGCTCTACCAGCTTATGCAGCAGGCAATACAGGACCTACTTCTTCTGCAGCGATGGACAAGCTGATCCAATCCGAGCTTATTCGCGGCAGCGGTCAAGGTGTTAATGCAGCTTATCTGAACAAAAAGGCAACACGCATTCAGGCCGCAGTACTTTACTTGCGTTTGTCCGGATTGGAGAAAGAAGCACTCGCTTATCAGGGATCGGAAACGTACGACGATGCGGCTCAGGCAGGCAAAGTATTGCAACCGATCGTTGGTTACTTGAAGCAGCATCCGTATGTGTCTGAGATCGTAACAGGAACGGAGAAGTTTGAACCTAATGCACCCCTTACAGCGGAAGGTTATGCCGAAATGCTGCTGAAGGTGCTTGGATATGAAGCAGGTACGGATTATGAGCAGGGAGCGGCTTCCACCTATGCGACTGGGAAAGGAATCATGGCGCTTCAAGAGAAGGGAGCGAGTCAACTTACCAACCGCCTGATGGCAGAGGCAACCGCACAGGCTTTGCAGATACAGCTCAAGAATGGCAGTGGAACCTTGGAGCAGAGTTGGTTGAAACATAAAGAGGCTGGGGCGTTCCGACCTCAAACGGTGCAACAGACCAAGTATGGCGCGATTGATGGCAAGACCTATGAGCAATATGGCACGCTCGGTTGGCTTGGTGTTCCATACGCGGCACCTCCGGTAGGTGAACTGCGCTGGAGAGCCCCGCAAGAACCGGAATCATGGACAGGAACCAGATCGGCTAAGGAATTTGCAGCGAACAGCTTGCAGATCTCCGGCAAGACGACAGCGGGAAGCGAAGATTCGTTGTATCTTAATATCTGGCGTCCCGACACAACCAGTTCGAAACTTCCGGTTATGGTGTTCCTGCACGGCGGCGGGAATATGACCGGATCAGGTAAAGATTTTCAAGGTGAACAGCTCGCACGGAGTACCAACAGCATTATCATTTCCGTGAATTACCGTTTGGGAGCCCTTGGATTTTTCGAGAATGCAGCACTGAAAACAGGCAATGCCCTGGATGACTCCGGTAACTACGGTCTGCTCGATGCATTCCGTGCACTAGAGTGGGTACAGGATAATATCGAAGGTTTTGGCGGAGATACAGGCAATGTTACATTAGCCGGACAATCTGCGGGTGCACGTGATGTGCTGGCAACTCTGATCTCTCCACTTAGCAAAGGACTGTATCAAAAAGCAGTTGCTTTCAGCGGAGGATTAACGACAGCATCACCTGAAGAAGGCGAGCAAAAATCTGAGGATGTACTTGTGAAGCTGCTCGTGCAAGATGAGAAAGCGGCTAACGCAGAAGAAGCAAAAGCATGGATTGGCAAACAATCTCAGGCACAGCTGGAGAGTTACTTGCGTGCACTGCCTGCGGACAAGTTGGTCACAGCGTTTGGTGCAACCGCAATCCGTATGGACCCATTCCCGCATCTGTTCCGTGATGGCACAGTGATTCCAAAAGAAGGATTTGACGCCATCAATAATGGCAATTACACGAAAGTTCCTGTATTGCTCGGCAGCTTGGAAACGGAGTTCTCCGGTTTTGCCTTCGGTGATCCAAATTTCTCTCCATCCATCACGGATGAGACTCTGTTTACTGATAAAACCAAGGCGGAACAATATGCTGCTGCGTTGAAATACGGTAGCGAAGCTTATGCAGGCTTTAATGCAGAGCGTGTAGCGGAGCAATTGACCAGTGAAGCAGGTCAGCCACCGGTATATGCGTATCGTTTTGCATGGGGCACACAACCAGGGGTCATCTCTGAGCGTTTGCTCACGTTACTGGGTGCACCACATGGTGCGGATATGGACTTCTATACAGGACACGCAGACGGAATTGCTGCCTACTTCCCTGAGGGGTATTTTAGCGATACAAACAAACCAGGACGTGATCAGTTGTCCGCCGCGATGGCAGCATATCTGAAGCAGTTCCTGTACACAGGCAATCCAGGTACGGGTGGATCACCTGATCTGGCGGCATGGACACCTTGGACGAAAGATGCTCAAGCCCCAATCATGCGTCTGGATGCAAGCAATACAACGGCAGAGATTGGCATGTCCACACAATATAATCAAGGCAAAGACGCCGTTATGGCAAAGATGAAAAAAGAATTGCCTGAAGAAACGTACAAACTGTTGACGGAAAAAGTGTTCGCAGGTCGTTTCTTCTGGGAATAAGGATTACCGGATAGGAAGGTATATATAGATAAATTGAAAGCCAAGGGAGCATGCTCTCTTGGCTTTTTGTACTGTTCGTTATGCTTAATTATGGTATTCTTGTAAATATAAATTAATATGATATGGGAAAGGGGAAAACTTACATTATGGATGGAGTTAGTAATTTTGGTATTGCTGGGATTATAACGCTATTAATTTTCTTTATTATGATTGGTCTTGTATTATATCTGGTTTTCTATCTTGGGATGAAGAGGTCTGGCGTCAAAGAGGAAGTATCCGCATTAAGGATGGAAGTGCGATTGTTACAAGAAGAAGTAGAGAGGAACAGACGGGAATTGGAAAATATAAAGTCTCGTTAACTTTTCGAACCACTATTTGTGGATACGCGGAATGGTGTGGGTACAACAGGATGAGAGGATAGGGGCTCTTCGCCCCTTCCTGCTCAATACAGTGTGAAACGTTCAATTCAGCCTTTGCATACCAAGGACACTTGATCTATTTCTTGGCAAAAAAACTAAGTGTTCCGGTGCTTTCATCTGCACTCACAAACAGGCTACGTCCGTTAACACGATGAATTCCCTCTGGTGATTCTCCAGCTGTAGGAATCAGACCCAGGTAGTCCGGATTGACTGGATCAGCAAGATCGAAGAACAAAATGGCATCTGCCCGTTCAGAAGCTACGGCTGCATATGTTGTACCGTCTACAGTAGCAACGGTTAGGTTCTCCACTTCACTTCCCTTGTTGGGACTGCGATCATCCGGGTACAAGCCAACCCTAGCGGTTGCCTGGTCAATGAGGTTCTGACTATCGTACATCCGCTTGCCTTGCAGATTCCAGACAGCAATATTACGTCCGCCTGCTTTTACACTATCCTCAAATTCATTCTTGCCCAAATCCCCTTCATTGGCTGTCAGCAGGTATTTACCATCTGCCGAGAAAGCAATCCCATCTGGTTCATAACGAGCCGTCAACGTCTCTTTAAACTGAACAATACCATCATCTTTCAGATCCGCTTGATGTGAAGTAGTACCCAAAGCGAAGATTGAGCTGATTTTTTTCGTCTCCAGATCCACGATAGCAACGACATTGTTTTCCTGTAGCGTGATAGCTGCTGTTTTACTATCTGGACTAATGGCAACATACTCCGGTTGTGGATCATGCGGATAGATGGCGCCTTCTACATTTTCTAGAGATACCGGTAAGTTGGTGATCTCGCCCTCCAATACGTTCCCGCCAGCAAAAGATACTACCATAATGCTACCCGGACGTTTGGTGTTGGCATAGTCAATTTCATCGGTAGCTTTATTCAGCTCCTCATCCTCTATCGCGATCACCGTATGCAGACCGTCAGGTGACAGTGCAATCGAGTCAGGACCAATGCCCAGTTCATACGTTTTGACGGTTTTGTAGGTTGTCAGATCCACAATGGCAAGCAACCCTTTGTTTGCTTCACTGTCTGTGTCCCCTGTACGAATGACAGCAAGTCCGTATTTACCATCTTTGGACACGGTTACGCTTGTAACTTCAGCTTTGGCGGAGAGGTCATGGAAGCTGACCGTCTTTAATACGTTGATGTTTTTCAAGTCAGCAATGTCCAGTACGGCAATGCTGCCATTGTCTGCTTCGGTTACGAGCAGGCGCTGTCCATCTGGCGTAGAGGCTGATATTTCCGCTTTGCCACCAGGCATCTGAAACGATGCGGTCTGTTCAAAACCGGTTTTATTTTGTTTCAGGATCAGTTGATCCGTAATTAATTTTAGCGTTTGTGAAGATACATACGTTGTACCTTTGGTGATGTAGCTTTTACTGTCCAAAGGGGTTTTCACACCGTTGATGGTGGCTGAAGACGTCCCTACAGGAAGTTGTACTTTAGTATCTGCGATCTGGATATCAACACTGCGACTGCTTCCGTTCCATGTGACCGTACCCTGCATATTTTGGATGGCTGTGCGCAGTACGACATGATCATTGGTGGTTTTAGTTGCGTCAGCGGCATGAATCATTGATGTGTAGCTGGTTGCTCCTGCGGTAAGAATGGCAGTCATCGACAGAACGGCGAGCCATTGATTTCTCTTTTTCAATGTTCCAGATCCCCTTTATCGTTTCGTGTGTGATGTCATGTACAACTGCTTCAGTATAAGAAAGAAACGTTAAGCAATGGTAAAAAGGCAGGTCGAATTGTGTAAAAGATTAAACGGGAACCTTCATAATTTATAGGACTGGTCGAACGGGAGAAAATACGCTAGAATTATAATTGAGAATCATTATCAATTAATTCGGGCTTTCTTTACTGACAAGTCTGATCAAGATATAGGCGAGGTGAATACCCATGCGCACAGATGATGCATTAGGCGTAGTATATCAGCATTACCTGACCCAGGAACCTTACAGTCAGCAAGATGAACATACGTATCTGCTCTCTCCCAAGGCGGGCAGTGGTAATATTAAAAGAGTAACGACATACAGTGGCATTGAGATTTTATATTCCCAGGTTGAATATCATCAGCCGTATCCAACGTATTTTGCGTCCGAGACACCCATTGTGGAATTGCAATTTGCCTTGTCAGGAGAGCGAAATGTGGATATATCCGGTCAGGATTATTCATTATCGATAGGGCAAGGGGCCCTTATTTTTATGCATGATTTCAAAGCGTGGTTTCATCCTCCGGCAAGGGAGCTGTATACGTCCTTTTCGCTGGGGATTCCGGTTTCTCTGTTCAATTATGCTGCGGCGCAACTGGGCAGTTTCAAGTCGATTGCGTTTAATCAGGTGTTAGGGCGAAAAGTGTTTAAGCCAATTGTATTTCAATTGGATAATCGGATACGAACGATGATCGACAGTTTGATTGTGGAATTAAACAACAGTTATCGATCATCCTTAATGATGGAAGCGACAGCCTTGGAGATCTTGAATCGATTTATGATCCAATTGTTTGATCTGGCGCCAATCCCCGCGGGATTCTCCAGAGAGGACATCCGGAAGTTACATACGGCACGGGAGATTATGGAGGCTTGTATGGTAGATCCTCCATCTTTGCTAGCATTGTCCAGACAGGTGGGTCTTAACGATTTTAAATTAAAAAAAGGATTCAAGACACTTTTCGGAAGCACGGTGTTCGAATATTTGCGTCAGGTTCGTCTCGACAACGCCATGAAGTTGTTGCGCAATCAGGATAACAACGTCACCGAGGCCGCGATTGCGGTCGGTTATAGTAATGTCAGTGCCTTTTCGCAGCAATTTTATCGCAAATTCGGCGTGAAGCCCTCTGAAATGAAAAAGATTTATTAATAAATCCGTCTTGCCGTGAATTTTTCCGTATAGAGGCAGTGGGGATTCTCTCAGCCTTGTATACTCCAGGTACAGTGGATACTGTACTGAAATATAGAGGAGTGTATAAGCATGAACAGAATCAGAGGAAGTATTTTTTTTAGCGTATTCGCAGCCATGTTGGGTCTGATGCTGATTGCACCCATTATGCCACCGCTTATTCGGGAGTTAGGCATGAAAGAAAGCCATTCCGGTCTTATTATTTCGCTGGGGTCCATTATGATGGCTGTTATGGCTCCGGTATGGGGCAGATTCAGTGATCTGAAGGGCAGAAAACCCGTCATATTGATTGGATTCATAGGTATGGCTGTTAGCTGTGCGTTATTTGCTATGGCATTGTATGGAGGATTGAATGCATGGATCGGAGGAGGCGTATTGCTTACCCTTCTGATTGTGACGCGCAGTCTGATCGGCATGTTTATTCCGGCCGTTCTCTCTTCTGCCCAGGCCTATATGGGTGATGTGACAGAAGGGAAGGAGCGGGCAAGCGGGATGGCCATGATCAGCGCTGCGAATGGACTTGGCCTTGTATTTGGACCCGCCATTGCAGGAGCATTTACTATCATCGGTCTGCTGTGGCCTCTTTATTTTGGCATTTTTATAGCGATCGCTGCATTTATTATCGCTTTGTTATTAATTCCAGCAGCCAAACCGGTCATTCAGGCAAAGCCGCCTAAAGTCAACCCGTTTCAACGTGGATTACGAATGTATCTTGCTGCGGGTTTGGTTACGATGATTGGCATCATGACATTGCAAGTTGTCGGGGGATTTTATTTTCAGGATCAACTGGCTCTATCACCAGCCGCGACGGCCCAAATGGTTTCGTTTGGACTCATGTTCTCTGGAGCAGCCATGTTGATCATGCAGGTCATTCAGATGAAATGGTTGAAATGGCAGCCACGTCCAATGATTATGCTCGGGTCCCTTTTCTTGATCGCAAGTATGATCCTGTTTCTGGTCTTCAATGTGTTACCCATGTATTATTTCTCATTCTTCCTGTTCGGCATGGGTTCGGGTCTGATGATGCCGGGGTTCATGGCAGGTGCTTCGCTCGCGGTCAGCAAAGAACAGCAGGGAGGTGCGGCAGGGTTGGTAGCAGCGATTCAAGGGATATCTGCCGTCATTACTCCGTTACTTACAACGACACTCTACCAGGTGGATAGACATATTCCATTTATGTTCGTAGCTGTTCTGGTCGTCTTGCTGGCAATCATGATGCTGGGAATGCGGAAAAATGAATCCAATACTGTAGCGGACGCCATTCATTCGGTATAGTCAGAAAAAGTCAGAAGGTCAAAAAAGGTCAAAACGAAAGAAAAAAGGATCTATTTTAAAATAGTGAACTAAGGTGTAAGATAATCGTTTTATTTCGACTTTTACGGACTTTGAGCCTGATTTGCGCTGGTATTATAATAATCCATGTAAGCAACAACAATACACCAACCACACAAAAGGAGCTGATTTTCATGTTTGATCTGATTCCGTTTCGTAAACGAAATGAAGACCCATTCGGACACATGTTGAAATCCTTCAATGACATGGTTGAGACCTCATTCCTCTCCCCTTTTGGAACTGGCTCCCAGCCATTTCGGACCGACATTCGTGAAGAAGTAGACAAATATTCGGTTGAAGCCGAGCTGCCGGGCATCGCCAAAGAGGATATAGACATTCAGGTTCAAGGTAATGAATTGATTATTCGTGCCAAACGCAATGATGTGGTGGAGCAGAAGGATGACTCCAATCGCATCATTCGGCAGGAACGCCGATCCGGTGAATTTATCCGACGTTTCTATGTTGATCATATTGATGAGGAGCACATTAAGGCCAAATTGGAAGAAGGTGTGCTGAAGCTCGAGATTCCGAAACGTCCTGGTGATGATCAATCTCGCAGACGCATTCAGATTGACTAATACACAGTGGAAAAAAATAGTTTCCTAACATGGTGAAAAGCATGCAGGAGACATCCATAAGGATGTTTTCTGCATGCTTTTTTTCATATGAATTGGACGATACACAACTGACTATCCATTGTGCTGGTTCCGAGTTATTTCTCTGCTGCTGCTTGCATCAGGGCATATATCTTACGTGTGGTATTCACGTTTCTTACGGTCATATAAGCATAGACTTTGGACCCCACAAGCTTGTTCATGCCACTTTTGGATGCATCTTCTCTGCTGACTGAATACAAAATGGCTCCGGGAACATAGATCAGTGTGCCGATTTCCGGTTTGATGGGCAGCTGGTCCAGCACGGTGGGCTCATTGATCTCGTCCCAGAGGAACATCACATCACTTTTGGCGGTGTCATCATTAACCCATTCTTCTGGCAGTGCCTGAATAACGCATTGAACTTCATCCATATTCCGCACCATTACCTTGATCTGTAAGCCAAAATCAGCGGCGATGGCCTGTTCTAACAAAAGGGATATCTCCCTATTTGCATCGGCACGTTCCTGATGATCGGCAAAAATAATATTGCCAGAGTTGATATAGGTAACGACGTCCAGCATGCCTGCTTGTTCAAACGTTTCTTTCAGCTGCTTCATATTGATTTTATTGTTCCCGCCTACATTAATGCCCCGCAACAAGGCTACATAGTTCATAGGGATGCCCCTCCAATTCCTTCAATTCACTGTTTTAACAAAAGGACAGATACTCGAACAGATGTGCAGTATACTCTTCTCCCAATAGATCCTGCAATAAAGGTTCAACTTGCTCCAGATACTCGGGCTTGGTTTCATAGGTTTCCTCATCTTTTACTTCTCCGGCATAGGTGCGCGCCGCTTCAATCAGGATGGCTAGTGCACTGAAAAAGTCTGACAGCGAATCAGCAACACGGTTTGGTTCTCCCCCTGTAAAAGCCGCATATACAGGAGAGTTCGGCGATTCAGTATCTACAATTAACGGATCATCGTTAAAGTTTGCGATGACGACGTGATTTTTTGGCCAAGTGGAGGACTCCTCATAAGGTTCATTCATGCCAATCCAGCGGAACCCCAGTTGCTGACGAAGCAGATGTTCAGGTGCCACAAAGGAAATAGTTGCGGCATCACCGATCTCGACGGCGGCATTTTTCATTTTGAGTGTACCTTCCGCATCCGCATCCATCATTTCATAATGACTGTACAGATACTGAAGTTCTGGAGAAAGAGGTATTCGTGTATCCACTTCCGGCTGGTGATGTTGTTCGCGTGGACGCAGATCATGATTTTGGAAAAGTCCATAAGATTCATTATATAAATCCTGCTGTTCCACCAAACGGCTCAAGGCCGCATCCAGTTGTTGCATGATGTCTGAGTCCTCCTAATAACATTGATATAATAACAGGCCGATTCGTTTGATTCTTGGCTATAAGCATTATACTATATCAAAGATAAATTCAAAAAAACATTTGAATACGTTTACATTCATGAGTGGACATGATATACTTTCACTCAATTAAGGATTGTTACTGCTTCGGGCAGGCAAAACCTGAACATCACTATTCGTGGACTTTGTTCCATTCATATTGTTGTTCGGGTTTTTTTGCATTGATCCCAACCCAACTAACGTCACGCTGTACAGAAGAAAGGGGAGCATTATAACAAGAGAAAATGGTTTAATATTTTTGCCGCAGGTTGTCTCAGTGTAATCCTGGTGATTAGTGGATGCGCATCCAAAGCGCCAGAAACCGCAAGTGACACACCGAATCAGCCGACAGAACAGACAGAGAATGAAACCCAGGAACCTGCAAACAACCAAACTGCCAAAGGCAGAACAGTGATTACAACCGACGGTGAAGTGGATGATATGAACTCGGTCATTCGTTTTCTCTTGTATTCGAATGAGATGGACCTCGCCGGAATTGTACTAACCAGTTCGGTGTATCATTATGCTGGAGACGAGGAAGCGGGGATCAAACCGTTCCGGTGGACAGGCACACAGTGGGTATACGACATGATCGATGCCTATGGCGAGATATATCCCAACTTGTCCAAACATGCGGAGGGCTATCCGGAGCCAGAACAGCTTCGAGCGATGACCAAGATCGGTAATATTTCCGATAAAGGGGAGATGGAGAAGGAAACCGAAGGTTCCGAGTTCCTCGAAACTCTTTTCCTCGACGATGACTCCCGTGATCTGATTGTTCAGACCTGGGGTGGCACCAATACCACAGCCCGAGCGCTGAAATCGATTGAGGAACAGTACAAGGACACGGCTGAGTGGGAAACGATTCGCAAAAAAGTCAGTGATAAACTGGTCCTGTATATCATTCTGGATCAGGATGACAGCTACAACGAATACATTGCGAAGAATTGGCCGGATATCCGCATTCTTAATGACCAATCGAACTTCTGGCATTTTGCCTATGCATGGAAGATGCATGCCGAAGAAGTGAACAGCAAACTTCATGGTGACTGGATGATCAAGAATATTTTGAATGGACATGGCAAGCTGATGGATATGTATGCATCGATGGGTGACGGCAAAATGATCGAAGGCGAACTGGCCGAAGAACAGCGGGGAAGTGCTGAATATCTCAAGAACAATCCACAATATGACAAGTACGATTTTATATCCGAGGGTGATTCTCCTTCCTTCTTTTATCTGATCGATAATGGGCTGCGCAGTATGGAAGACCCTTCCTACGGCGGTTGGGGTGGACGCTTTGGCGTCGTGAACGACAAGCTGTTTAGAAACAATGTGCTTGATTACGATCCCTATACGAAACGGTATGAAGCCGAGTACTCTTTGATGAGATGGTTTGACGATATCCAGGATGATTTTGCAGCACGTGCAGATTGGGCAGTTGCAGACACTTACGAAGGTGCCAACCATAATCCGTCATTAACGATTAAAGAAGGGTTGGATCTGAGTGTTAGTCCTGGGGAGGAAGTTACTCTTCACGCGGAAGGCACAGACCCGGATGGAGATCAACTGACGTATACGTGGTGGAGATATTTCGAAGCGGACACATATGAGGATCCCAAAGTAACACCGAACAAAGTTCAGCCTGAAATGGCGGGTGATCTGCAGCTTGGATTACATCGTGAACTTGCCAAGGATGAGCAGGTGGATACGATAAAATTGCAGGGCAGTGACACCGAAGCGGTGACATTTACCGTTCCTGACGATGCCAAATCGGGTGATACCCTTCATATCGTTGCCGAAGTACAAGATGATGGAGAGCATCAGTTGAAGCATTATCAACGTGTGATCCTAACCGTAAAATAAAGAAATAGAGGGGTTGTCCCAAAAGTCATCAACATGGCTGGTGGGACGCCCCTTTTATTTGTGTAATCTCATCGTAATCGATTCATTAACGTTGGATGCCTGACCAGAAGACATTCCAGGTGATCGCCAAAGCTAGTTCATAGGATTGCCGTGTCTCATACACGAGCTGTACATCCAATCCATCCATCACGGTGACAAAGGCTACGGTGGCTTCTTCCGGACTCAGGCGTATATCGGAATGTCTGGTAAATACGGCTGCCAGCTCTTCCTTCAGTGTCCCGAGGTACGTTCGATACTGGGCCAGTACAAAATCATGCACCTCCAGTGGTGTGATAAAGGACAGGATATACATAAAAGCGACGTTTGGATGAGTTAGAAAGCGATTTTTGTGTTCATGCAAAAAGGCATATAACTGCTGATCCAGAGTTTGGGTAACAGACTTACTGAAAAATTGGCGTACAAACTGTTGTTCCTCCTGCACAACTTCCTCATATAACTCCAGCAATAACTCTTTTTTGGATGAATAATGATAAGCCAGAGATTGCTTGCGGATGCCTGCCTCTTCGGCAATCTGCGCCATCTTGGTCCCCTCGTAACCCAGACGATTAAAATGTTGAATGGCAATTTCCTTGATTCGTTTTTTACTCAATGTCTACCTCCAGTTGGCGAGCTGTATACCTCTGCTGTTTTTGGGAGTATACCAAATATAACAAGATATATACCACAAAAATGCCTATAGAGATAGCATACACCACCGTATAGGAAAATGCAGAAGCCACCACGCCCAGAATCAACGAACCACCACCAATTCCGAGGTCAAAGAAGTTAAAGAAGGAAGCCATCGCACTTTCGTGCTCATGTTCTTCTACAAGATTCACACACCAGGTCTGAATCGCCGGGAATATGGCACCAAAACCAAAGCCGTATAACGCACCGGCGATCAGGAATTGCACATCACTCTGGGCGATAATCAGAACCAGTAGCCCCGCGATTGCAAACACGGCAGAAGGTAACAACACGGAACCTGGTCCCCATCGATCAAACATTTTCCCCGAGAACAGTCGAACGGCGAAGCTGGCAATGGCGACGATGAAGAAAAACCAGGCTATATTCTCAAACCCTCTTTCCGCAGCGAATAAAGCCACAAAAGACATGATCGAACCGGCTGCAATACCAACGAGCATAATGAGAAGGGAAGGGAAGAGTACCTTCTTTTCAATCAGTTTCACCGAAGGGACATGAGTTTGCAGGGACTCGCTACTACCTCCTGTTTTCGGCTTTCTGGATACAAACACTGTCATCAGGAGAGCTAACAGCAAAATGCACATACCTCCCATAAACAGGCTCTGGTAGTCGTACCTAAACAACAAGCTTGTTCCAATCAATGGACCGATGGATATAGCGACCGTCTCCCCTACGCCGAAATACCCCATACCTTCTCCCCGGCGATCTCTTGGTATGTTTTCAGTGGCAATCGTTGCAAAATATGTCGTTGCCAAACCAAATCCGAATCCGTGGATTACTCGAAATACAAGAATCATCCAAATACCTGACGATAGGTAGTATGCGCCTGTCATTAATGCACAGATAGTGATACCGATAATTAACAGAACCTTTTTATCTATTCGAGCTGCCAAAACCGAAGTGAAGGGTCGAATCAAGATGGCGGAAAACATAAATACGCCGGTAACAAGCCCGATTTGGGAGGCTTCGCCACCAAGACTTGAGACAAACAAAGGCAAGGTGGGAAGCAACATCTCAAAGGCCATAAACAATAATGCGTTGGCTAACATGATAAATAGGAATGATCTACCCCAGAGTTGCTGAGGAGTTGGGCTGTGTGTTGAAGTAATCATGGTTTTCCTCCGTAATGTTGATCTCTGTCGCGCGACATGTTGAACCGATTTTACCTGACGATCGTCAGATTGTAAAGTGCGTATTCAGAGCAGGGTTCATGATTTTTTGGTAGGTGAGAGAAGTTATTAATAATTTTTAAACCATATCCCAACATTTTCCGATATAATAATCAGATCAAATGATTCGAGAGAGTACTACCTCAGAGAGGTGATATGAAATGACGATTGATGTGCTTGTTAGAAATAATGTTAAAGTGCTTGGCTCGGGTAGCCAAACGATTGTATTTGCGCATGGATTTGGATGTGATCAGGACATGTGGCGTTACATCGTCCCTGCTTTTAGCGAAAACTATCGTGTAATTTTGTTTGATTATGTTGGATCTGGCGAATCTCAAATCAACTATTATGATGCTGTTAAATATAACAACCTTGAAGGGTACGCCCAGGATGTGCTGGAAATTATGGAAGCACTTGAATTAAGAGATAGCATATTTGTCGGTCATTCTGTCAGCAGTATGATCGGCATGCTGGCATCCATTCAGAACCCCAAATATTTCAAACAGATTGTCATGTTGGGGCCTTCCCCACGTTATGTGAATGATCTTCCAAGTTATTATGGAGGTTTTGATCGGAATGATATCGATGAATTGCTTGAGATGATGCAGATTAATTTTATAGGCTGGGCAAGTTATCTGGCACCGATTGTGATGAACAATCCGGAACGGAAAGATCTGGCGGAAGAGTTGGAGAAAAGCTTCTGTTCCAGAGATCCGCATATTGCGAGACAATTTGCCGAAGTGACGTTTTTATCTGACTGTCGTATTGATCTGGATCAGGCAACTGTACCAACGTTGATTCTTCAGTGTTCCGAGGACAGTATTGCCCCGGTTGAAGTAGGGGATTATTTACACGCTCATCTGAAGAATAGCAGGTTGCAACAGATGACGGCCAAGGGACATTATCCACATCTAAGTCAACCGGAAGAAACGATCCGAATGATTAAGGATTATTTGACGAGCGCATAAAATTCGGAAGAAAGGCTGTTATTGATGGATACCCAACTAGATTCAGCGCCCTGTGGATACTTCTCTATCTCTGATTCGGGCGTCGTACAGTCGATGAATCAAACTTTGCTTACGATGCTTGGATATGAACGCGATGAGCTCATAGGGCAACATATTGAATCCACCATGTCGGTGAGCAACAAGGTGTTTTTCCATACGTATTTCTATCCCTACATCCAGTTATATGGACATGTGGACGAGATGTACTTTAGTTTCCGTACCCGTGATCAGCAGGCTGTTCCTGTTCTGCTTAACGGTGTTCGCCAGACCCGTAACGGGGGAAACGTGGTAGATTGTGTCGTTGTAGTCATGCGTAAGCGAATCGAACATGAGAAGGATATTTTGCATACCAAGACGAAGCTACAGGAGCTATATCAAGCGACGCAAGAAGCGAACAAGGAGCTTGAACGACTGCATGAGGAATATAAAATTAAAGAGCAGGCGTTAATCAAAGTGAATGATCAGTTGGAGACACTGGCCTCCACCGATTTGTTGACAGGATTGAAGAACCGCAGGTTTTTCCAGGAGAAAATGGCTGAGAAACTATTGCTATTCCAGGAGAAGCAACGTCATTTCTCTCTTCTGGTTGTGGACATTGATCATTTCAAAAGTATTAATGATACGTACGGACATCCGATCGGAGATCTGGTGCTCGGTAATCTCGCGGGTCTGCTGCAATCGGTATCACGAGGTACGGATGTGGTGGCACGATACGGCGGAGAGGAATTTGTCATCATTCTTTCGGATTGTGAAGAGGAGCAAGCGAGTGGCATCGGAGAGGAATATCGTTCACAGGTTGCTTCAGCCGATTGGGGCGAATATAACATTACTGTGAGTATTGGTGCGGCCACTGTAGTCGAGGAAGATACGGAACAGACCTTGTTCCAAAGAGCGGACAACGCCCTGTATGCCTCCAAAACCGGAGGACGAAACCGGGTGACACATGCAGCTCAGATGGTAAGAAGTTAAGAATTGGTTTAAGTCAAAAGAAAGCAAAAAGGAGCCTGTGCATGATGAGGGAGATGATCCCGCATGCACAAGCTCCTTTTATTTGTGTGAAACAGATTGACTAAGTTGAGATGGCAGACTTAGGGTTAATTTACCGTGGTGCAAGATAACCATACGCCTTCGCCGGAGAGTTCGCCTGAGGACGAAAATCTTCGCTCGGTTCATCCATAAATGCCGGGTTCACATATATGGAGTGGGCATCATTGCCAGATCCCTTGATGTAGGCAGCGATGCCGGAGTAGGCTTTATTTTTCCAAACCCACAGGGCATCTTCCTGCTCACCTGGTGAGTAATAGACATTATGGTCAAACACATTGCCGGTATTGCTAGTATATTCGTTGTATATCAGTACTTCCGAGCTGCCCGATACGAGAATGTTACGCATGAACGTATTGTTCTTTGTCCGTGACTGCATGAATAACTGTCCATTGCCTGCATTCAGGGTATCATTCCCCACAAGTGTATTGTACATAATCTTGCTATCCTCGGTAGCTCCTCGTTCCTCGTCATAACCTCCCATGGCAATGCCCGTCAATCTGTTGGAATAAATCAGGTTATCACGCACGGTAATATTGCTGGTTGAACGTCCGGCATGCTCTGAGGCAATCTCAATTCCGATATCGCTCCGATATACCCGGTTCTGGTCGATGATATGATCTTTCCCGCCATCTACATAGATGCCACCGGCCGAGTTGGTATCATTGGGCAGGTCTTTACCGTAGGAGGGGTTGTTATTGGACGTAATATCGTATACTTCGTTGCCTCGTACAATGCCGTTCCGGGCCTGATCGTATGTATCATCCTCGGATGTACCCTCGTACCCGATCAGATCAATACCAATATTATCGGAATCATGGATGATATTGTCCTGTATGGCAAAGGTATCAACATTACCGTTGACTGCGAGTGACTCGCTTGAACCAAGTGTAAGATCATACAATTCATTATCCTTGATGATGATATCGCGTAAAGCTTGAGGGTGCTCTGTGCCATAAATGGCAATACCGTGGGCATCCCTGCCCCGCAAATCGGGACCTTCAGGAGTTGCATAACTAGCAATCGCGTGTATGGTGTTGCCTAACAGCTGAATATGCTCACCTGCTCCGTGGACATAGATCCCGGTTGGAACTTGGCCCCCAAGTGTGGTTGTAAAATTACGAATTTCGAGATTTTGAATCGTGATATAACTGGCATTTTCAATTTCAATTAACCCTTCAATGCCCCGGACAGATAAACCCTTACCATCAATGATAACCTGCTCCTGAGGATAACTTGAAAATAGGGTTGGATTAGCGGAAGAATTACCGCTCTTGGTGATTTTGACTTTCTGATGATAGACACC
This sequence comes from Paenibacillus sp. SRL342, assembly GCF_984798905.1. Taxonomy (NCBI): domain Bacteria; kingdom Bacillati; phylum Bacillota; class Bacilli; order Caryophanales; family Paenibacillaceae; genus Paenibacillus; species Paenibacillus sp. SRL342. Next base: position 5,224,483 of record NZ_OZ481790.1, on the reverse strand, counting down.
TTCACGCAAATAAATCGTGCTTCCTGGCGAAGCATGGTCGGCTGCGTGCTGCAACGTTTTCCACGGAGATTGAATGGTTCCTTTATTCGAGTCGTTTCCTTGGGGTGATATGTAATGGATGACCTGGGGATCAGACTTTTGAACAGAAACGGGTTCCTTCATGGCAGATGTATGATTCTGACAACCGGATACGAGCACCATCAGAATCGGAATCATAAGTATAACTACGCGAATCAAATCGTTTCCCCCTTGAATTTAGCTTTGAAGATAGATTATAGCAGATTTGAACGGGTTAATAACCCATGATATGCTCTTATAAAATCAGCGAGGAGACTGCTCATGAATACATTAACGATAGCTGAATTAGTAGATCGGGAGAATCACGCATGGGAAGAACTCAAGGAACTCCTGGCTAGTGGGCAAAATACATATGTGTATGTTCCAGCAAAACAAGAGGCTGGAGAGGATACCCTCTATCGTCTGCAAATAAGCACCAAATCCTATTTGGGGGCTGTTGCTTATGAGACAGAAGGTATTGTACTGGACCATGGCTGGATCACGCTGCTTGGTGCGGGTGGTGACAGTACATCTGGGAGTCTCACCAGTTGGAATGGTGTAAGTGAGCAACCTTGGGTAGATGTGCTGGAAGGTATGATGGTCGTTGCATATGATGCGGCAGGCGGTTTCTTCGGACTGGATACAGGCAAGTATGGCCGCACGGGACACATATATTATTTTGCACCGGATACACTCGAATGGGAATCGACAGAACTGGCATATTCAGGTTTCATCAACTGGCTGGCGAATGGCGATCTGGAGCAGTTCTATCAGACCTTTCGCTGGAAAGGCTGGCAAGAGGATATGTCTCAGCTCCAGACAGGACAAGTATTCGCGTATTACCCACCACTTTGGACGCAGGAAGGTGGCGGCGAGAGCAGCAGTAAAGCCCCAATAAGCATAATGGAGGCCTGGAAGTTCGCACTGGACGGTAAATAGTGGAATGCTGCTGTGGGGTGAAATCAGGAAATTAACCGGTAAGTTCAAGTTCATTAAGTGATCCACTTTTAAAAAAACGGCATTTCTGTTCCAAACTAAAAAAGGCTCGCGCTTGGCGCAAGCCTTTTTGTTCTGAACTTTAAACCTCAATTATCAATTGTCCAATGTAACAGGTTTAATGCTTGAGCGTGAAGCTCTGCTATGCCAGACGGTTAGCCCGAGTGAAACAACGCAGATGAACAACAGACAAGCATACACCACATGATAAGCTTCCTCCACTGAGACTCCCGGAATGCTGTGCAGCAGCAGTCCACACACGGCTACAGACACCGAACCACCGAAGAATTGAATCAGTTGTAACATGCCCATACCGGAACCTATCTGGGCTTTGGGCAGCACTCGTGACGCTTCATTATTCAGGGAAGCCATGGAGGCTGACAGTGCCGGTGAGAAAAAGAGATAACCACTGGTAATGATCAAGGCGGATTGATCCAGTCCGAGCATGAATAAGGCAAGTACCGCTGCGAGCAGGGTGTGTCCGATGATCATAAATCGCATATTGCCATAACGGTCGATCCAGCGTCCAACGAAACGGGTGCAGAATGCTGCAACAATAGCTCCAGGAGCAATCAGCAAACCAATGGCGAGCGAAGAGCGCCCATATAGATCAGCAAGCACAAGCGGCATCAAAAACAGATTGCCCAGATTCACCACCAGCACGCAGAATCCGATAAGGATTAACCGGGTGTATCCCGGCGTTTGGAACACTTGTGGATTCACAAACGGAAGACTCGCTTTCCGAATATACAAGAGGTGTGCAACAAGTGAGATAACGCCGATGGCAAACCAGAACCAGGACTGCTGGGTGATTGCGACGAGAAGTGTAGTTGCGTTAATGACGGTTAATATGGCACCAATAACATCGAACGGCTGATCTGTTTTGACGGACTCACGGGGGAGAAAATAGAGCAATATAGGCAGGGCGAGCAGGACAAGCACGGTTATGGCAAAAAGTCCGTTCCAGCCCCAGTACTCGCTAATGAGTCCCCCGACAATGGGGCCAAGTCCAAAAGCCATAGCGCTACCTGATGAAATCAGCGCGATGGCAGCTCCGCGTCGTTCCACCGGGATGTAACGACTTGCAATGACGAGACCCAGCCCGGCCATAACTCCTGCACCCGCAGATTGCAGAATGCGTGTCAGTAACAGGATCGCGAAGTTATGCGCGAACAATCCGAGCAATGAAGATAACCCCAGGATCAGAAGCCCGACCGTTAACAGTTTGCGTACCGGGATACGGTCTGACAATCGACTGTAGATCACCGTCGACAGGGCGTAACCAATCGAATAACTTGAGATGACCCAAGACCCCAGGTCTGAGGTGATTTGAAGATCATGAATAATGACTGGCAAAGAAACATTGAACATGGTGGTATTCATCACAACGATGAACAAGCAGCACGTCCAGAGTGGCATGACAATTTTATCTTTCACGGTACCATTCCTGTCTTGGGTATGAATATGAATTCGGATAGAATCTTTAATAGATATTTGATGAAAACCAATATATCATTTTACACCCCATTTCATCATATGGCAATAATGTCATAATAATTCATTCGGATGTGATGAGCATAGAAAGATATTAATAATAAACAATAGACGGATTTCCTGAATTTAACTAAAATGATCATTGAAGCATACATAAGCAGATGGATCAGCGGTTAGGTAACTAGATATATAAGTAATTAGCATGTTGAAAATGAAGGAGATTATACCCATGACTCATGCATTATTAATGTCCCACAGCGTATTTCCGACGCTTGATATGAATCGAACCGCGCAGTTTTATGAAGAAAAGATGAGCTTTCGAGTCGTCGAATATCTTGATGCCGCAGAACCTCATGTCTGCCTGTATCGTGATCTGACCGAGATTATTTTAACTCAAAGCAATGGACAGAAAGTTATACCCAACAGAGAATTATATGGCTATGGATATGATGCATATTTTATTACCCAGAACCAGGAAGAGCTTCAACAGGAATTGATCAACGCAGATGTGAAAATCGTACGAGTCCTCAATCATACAGACTATAATAACAAGGAGTTTGTGATCGAGGATATTGATGGACGCTGGATCGCTTTTGGCATTAAACAGGGATAATTAGATACATAAACAGGCGCTCCGATAACGGGCGCCTGTTTGTGCATGTTATATCTACAAATCTTATGCCGCAGTAACTTGTTTACCGCGATTGCGAATCCACTTGATGACATCCATCAGAATGACGGCAGCAAGAGCAAGTCCGCCTGCAATCAGGAACTCATTCCAACCGAATGTATCCGGGATAGCGAAGACACCGCGAACACCTGGAATCAGTGTGATTGCATAGAGACAGAGACATACCAGAATGGAGCCAAGCACGAATTTATTGGTCATGAAGCCCACCTGGAAGATGGTCTGTGTATTGGAACGTGCTGCAAAAGTTTGCAGACTGCGTGCCAGAATCAGGGTGGTGAAGGCCATAGCCACACTGATTTCCTCCGAGATGCCAAGTCCAATATATTGGGACACAATAACAGCTGCACCAATCAGGACACCACGTGTAATCACAGCCTGCAGGGTTCCACCTGCGAAGATACCCTCGTTAATGTCACGTGGTTTACGCCGCATCACATCTGGCTCGGGTTTCTCTGTACCCAAAGCAATGGCAGGCAGAGAGTCGTTCACCAGATTGATGAACAGCAGCTGAAGGGCCGTAAATGGATTAACCCAGCCGACGATCAGGGCAAACAAAATGGCGATAATGGCGCCGAGGTTACCGGCAAACAGGTATGCGATGGCTTTTTTGATATTATCAAATACCATCCGCCCAACACTGACCGCATTCACGATGGAGACAAAGTTATCATCCGTCAGAATCATGGCAGCCGCATCCTTGGCGACATCTGTTCCGCTACCCATCGCTACACCGATGTCGGCCTGTTTCAGCGCAGGTGCGTCATTAACTCCATCTCCGGTCATGGCTGCAACTTTGCCTTTACGCTGCCATGCACGCACAATCCGGATTTTATTCTCAGGTGATACCCTTGCGTAGACCGAGATGTGTTCGAGTTGTTTATCCAGCTCCTCGTCAGACATTTTGTCCAGTTCGGCTCCGGTAATGGCGAGATCATCCGGTTCGGCAAGGCCGATATCCACACCGATCGCCTGAGCCGTCGTTTTGTGATCTCCGGTGATCATGATGGTGCGAATGCCCGCTTTTTTGGACTCTTCAATAGAGCCATATACCGCTTCACGCGGTGGGTCAATCATCGCTGTCAGACCAACAAGTGTCAGATCATGCTCGTCATCAATGGTGACCTGGTTTTTATCATCGAATTTTTTGTACGCGTAGGCCAGCACACGGAAGGCTCGTTTGGAGAAGGCCTCATTTTTTTCTTCAAATTGTGTGCGAATCTCAGGTGTGAGGGGCTGAACCTCACCGTTGATAAACACATGACTACAGCGACTGAACAGCACATCCGGTCCACCTTTAGTCAGCAAAGCCGTCTGTCCCTCGAAGGTATGCACCGTACTCATGAGTTTTCGATCCGAGTCAAAAGGAAGCTCAGCTTCACGCGGGAACTGGTCACGGATTTCATTGTAATCCTTGTTCACCCGGTTGCTGAAGGCAATGAGGGCCACTTCGGTAGGATCACCCAGTTCCTTGCCTTCCTGATTAATATTCGAATCATTGCAGAGCACTGCAATATGTAACAGACGTCGTTCCTCTTCTGACCACTGATCGGGATCATCAGGGAATTCATCCTTGGTACCATGGGGAATGTAATAATCCACAACGGTCATCTTGTTCTGCGTTAGTGTACCTGTTTTATCGGTACAGATGATACTGGCAGAACCGAGAGCTTCCACGGCAGGCAGTCTGCGAATGATCGCATGTTGTTTGGCCATCTTATTTGTTCCGAGTGACAATACAATGGTCACAATGGAGGATAACGCCTCAGGAATGGCAGCAACCGCAACAGCTACGGCAAACATCAATGCATTTACGATGGAAGGCCCGATATTCTCCGTACCTTCGGTCAACCATACACGACCGGCTTCAATGCCAAAGATGAGAATCGACAAGCCCAGGATGAAAAAGCCCAGTTTTTTGCTGAATGATTCCAACTTGCGCTGTAATGGCGTGTTCTTGGCTTCGGCATTTTCAATCAATTCAGCAATTTTGCCGATTTCTGTTTTGAGAGCCGTTCCTGTAATGACAAGCATGCCCCGTCCATATACGACGAGTGAGCCACTAAAGGCCATATTGCGACGATCTCCGATTGGAGCTTCATCCGGGATGGTATCGGCGTGTTTCTCCGCAGCTTCGGATTCTCCGGTCAACATGCCTTCGTTGATTTTAAGACTACCTGATTCCAGGATACGGCCGTCTGCCGGGACATAATCACCTGCATCCAGCATAACAATATCACCGGGAACGAGTTCCCTCGCTGGAATGGTTTTTTTCTGCCCGTCACGAATGACCTTGGCTTCAGGTGCAGACATTTGTTTCAGCGCGTCGAGCGAGCTTTCGGCTTTTTTGGTCTGCACTACACTGATCACCGCGTTGAGCAAAATAACCAGGAAAATGATCAACGATTCAATCAGGTGTCCAAGAACAACCTGTACCGCGGCTGCAATCAGCAGCACGATGACCATCGGATCTTTGAAATTTTCGAGAAACAATTTCCAGACTGGTGTTGCATCTTTACCTTTTAACTCGTTATATCCTTCCGTTTCAATTCTCTTGGCAGCTTCGGAGGTCGTAAGTCCCTTGGAGGAACTCTGTACATCCTGAAGGGTTTCCTCCGCACTGTGTCTGTAATGTTGCAATTGACCAGCTCCTTGAATATTAGATTTCTCTGTGTATTACCCTTACGGGCAAAATCTAGAATCGTTTCATTTTCGTATTTTTTTAAGATTATGGATTTATACGTTTTTTAGCTGTACACAGTATTTTTCATAATGATCCGAGATATGCCTTTTTTCGAATGTTATTATTTCCAGTTTGGATGAAAGTCTGGAGAACCATATATAGATATTGGATCAGAAACTGTGTGCACCATCACACTTGCTCATATCAGGGTCTGTTACGCTATTCCATAACGAACTACGTTTAATCTAAGTTTGGAGGGGAAACCATATGTTTTGTTATCAGTGCGAACAGACGCCGAGTGGCGGGTGTACCGTGGTAGGGGTATGCGGCAAAAACGAAACAATCGCAAGTTTGCAGGATACGATGATTTTTGCGTTAAAAGGCATCGCTGCTTATGCAACACATGCACGCCAGTTGGGATATTCTGATCCTGAGGTGGATCGGATTACACATGAGGCATTATATATGACATTAACGAACTCGAATTTTAATGTACAGGAACATCTGGAGATGGCGATGAAAGTCGGCAATGCAGCAATCCGCATTATGGACGTGCTGGATCGTGCGCACACGGACCGCTTTGGTGTACCGCAACCGATTACGGTTAGCCAGAATCAGATCGAAGGACAGTGCATCGTGGTAACAGGGCATAATCTGTATGCATTGGAGGAGTTGCTTCGTCAAACTGAAGGGAAAGGAATCAACATCTATACGCACTCGGAAATGTTGCCTGCGCACGGTTATCCGGCGCTGAAGAAATACACCCATCTCAAGGGCAATATCGGCAAAGCCTGGTATGATCAAAGAAGACTTTTCGAACAATTCCCGGGTGCTATTCTTGCAACAACCAACTGTGTCATGCCGATCAAAGGCACATATGCAGACCGCTTCTTCTCATACGAAGTGGCGGGTCTGGAGGGGGTTGCCAAGATTATGGATGATGACTTCTCAACGCTGATTGAACGTGCATTATCTCTGCCTGCGGCTAATGTACAGTCGGAGCAAGTCTTAACGACAGGATATCATCATGAGACCGTGATTGGGCTTGCGCCCGAGATTATTCAAGCGGTGAAAGACGGGCATATCCGTCGATTCTTCGTTATTGCTGGTTGTGATGCGCCAGGCAAAGGTGGCAACTACTATCGTGAACTCGCGACATCTTTACCGAATGATACTGTAATTCTGACGACATCTTGTGGCAAGTTCCGCTTCAACGATGTGGATTATGGTACGGTTGGAGACACGGGGATACCGCGTTATATCGATCTGGGTCAATGCAACAATTCCGGTTCTACGGTGAAAATTGCAATGGCTTTGGCGGATGCTTTTGGCTGTACTGTGAACGAGTTACCTGTCAGCATTGTGCTGTCCTGGTTTGAGCAAAAAGCAGTTGCGATCCTGCTCGGCCTGTTCAGCCTTGGCATTCAGGACATTCGGATTGGACCGAAACCGCCTGAGTTCATATCGGAAGGTGTCTTGGATGTACTCGTGGATATGTTTGGACTGAAGTTAATTACAACAGCAGAAGAAGATATGAACGCGATGTTGGCACTGTCATAGGATGAGGATGTATATTTATGTGCATCGCCATCTGATGACTGTGAAGTCGGTTGTGAGTATGAAGAGTATGACTCATAATTAAAGATGGATAAGAGCCTACATAAGAGTAGGCTTTTTTTGCTACGTAAACAATGTCATAGGTCCATATACCTTGTATAAATGAACATGCAATGTAAGGGGAATTAGTTTTTTTATCCTATTGAAGTTTTTTCATGGAAATGTGTATATAGATAGAGGCATATTAGATCATAACACATCACAAAACACGGGTTTACCGTAACATGAGGAGATTGTACATAATGCATAACACACAGATTGAAGATTGGTTGAAACTCGCAGGTGGCAAGGAGAACATCAGGTTCGTAGAACACGATAAGGGCACAACGACGCTGGTACTGAAGGACAGTACACAATTGAACATGTCGGCTCTTGCCTTCGCAGATGTTGTAGCAGATATTCGGGTAACAGGTGAGCAGTGCCATCTGGTAATAAGAGATGAATCTTCACTTATCTACAATACGTTACTGGGTATGGACACTTGGGAATCTACAGGGACAGGGTTGCAGGAAGAAGGACACACGAAGAAGAACAGATTCTCGATCTTACATTTTGTATCCGATGTATTCAGGCCCTTGATGCCTGCGATTCTCGGAGCCGCTGTTATTAAAATTATAGTCGCCATTATTGCGTTAATGGATACGTACAGTTCTACGGACTCTTCTGCGTTGATGGACAGCCAGACCTTTACGATCTTCAGGATCATTGGAGACGGTGTATTTTATGTACTGCCTGTATTGGTAGCAATCAGCACAGCGTATCGGTTGAAGAGCAATATCTATGTTGCAGCATCTATTGGCGGACTCATGTTTTATCCGGAGATGACCATGCTGATGTCGGGGGAAAAAGAGGTGCATTTCCTGGGTTTGCCACTTGTGTCCCAGCCAGCTTTTTACTCTACGCCCATCTGGGTCATTCTCACGATCTGTGCAGGGGCCTACCTGGAAAGAGTCGTTGAACGATGGAGTCCAAAATTCTCCAAAGGGATGGTTGCTCCTTTCCTGACGTTACTGGTTCTTGTTCCGTTAGTATTGATGATTCTTGGTCCAGTCGGCACCTGGATTGATGAATATCTGCCGGAGGCATTGGATTCACTAGTAGCTAATGCTCCAGTGTTGTCGGTGATGTTACTGGGAGCAGTCTTCTCGCTAATATTAATTATGGGATTACACTACTGGCTGATTGCCATCATCATTAATGAAATGGTTATGAATGGTGGTTCTATGGTGATTGCTGCCATGTTAGTGGCGATTGTAGGACAAGCAGGGGCTGCGCTTGCAAACGGAATCCGCTCGAAAGAGCCAGCATCCAGAAGACTTGCTTTCTGGGCAACGGGAACAGCGCTCCTTGGAGTGGTAGAGCCTGCATTGTATGCAGTCAACATGAGAAAAAGATCCTCTTTCTACGCGGCATTGCTGGGTGGAGCTGCGGGTGGACTGTATTTTGGATTATTATCTGTCAAGGCATTTGCTATGGTGGGGAATCCGAGCTTGGTCAGCCTCCCGCTCTTCATCGAAGAGGGTAGCCTGAATCTGTTACACACATGCATTGGTGTGGTTATTGCGTTTGGTGTCTCGAGTGGACTAACGTATTGGATGGCAGGAAAAGGACAGAAACGGGGATAGGGGTGACCGAAACCCAGCATTGAGTAATACGTAAAACGTACTAATTGAATAAGTAGTATTAAAGTTGTAAGAAAGAGCCTGTGCCTGATGGTACCGGCCTTTTGTTGTTTTTGTATCTGAATAATACAAGTATGAAATGCTCAGTAGCTGTCCACCATTTTATTCAAGCCATAGCTTGTTGGTTATGGAGTTGTCATGTATTTTGATATAGTGAAACCTATAAATCTGGATTACTAATCCCTTTGAAAGGATAACCTATGTCTGACAACATGGAATGGATTGCTCAATGGAAGTCAACGGATGCACTAAGCAACGCATGGATAACGAAAGGCGAGCTGCATCAGTTTTTCAGTCACACCTTGATATTTATCATTGATGGAGAAGCGATCTGGAATATAAATGGACATCGAGTTCACGTCTCCTATGGAGAATTAATTGCGCTTGAAGAGAACTCCGTAATGGAGGTCATTGAAGGTGGCAACCTGGATCTGGCAGGCTGGCATGTTCAGTTCGATACATATTCGGTGCTGCATGATAGGCGGGAGGCTGAGAAGTTCGAATGGCATTTACCATCAGGAGAGGCGTATCAGAAAGTGCAACTGTCCGGTGGAGGTTTGGCAAGTATCATTCAGCATTGGAGTGAAGCGCATTCACAGGAACAGAGTGCAGAAAGGATTGGCAATCAGCATTTGTTATATGAGTTGTTGAGTAATCTATATCGGAAACAGCCGGATAACGAGTTGAAGCCAGAACACGGTATACTTCGCTCCATTGACTACATGCAGCAGCATTATGATCAGGTCATTACACGTACACAGTTAGCTCAGATCGCCGGTATTAGTCCATGGCATTATTCCCGCAAATTTAGTGAGCGATATGGTAAGCCACCTCTGGATTATCTGGCCCACTACCGGATCTACCGTGCGCAGGAAGAACTGTTATTAACCGCTGCAACCTCTCAGGATATTGCCAAAAAGACTGGATTTGAAGATGCTCATTATTTTAGCCGACGCTTCAAACAGTTGACTGGCGTATCACCTAAGATATATAGGCAGACGATGACGCAGCGCAAGATCGTATCACTTTCTCCAATCTGTGCAGAAATTATGATTCATCTGGGTGTCATCCCCCATGCCGTAGTGGTCACCCCAATCCTGCTGTTCCCACATCACCATGAACAATTTATAGCGCATGGAGTGCAGATGCTGGAGGTTACACAGTATGAGGTGGAGATAGAACTTGTTCGACAAGTTCAACCGGAGATGTTGATAGGAAACGTATTGACGGAAGAGGTCAAAAGGGAGCTGCGCACAATTGCACCGATTCTAACCGGACTTCATCAAGATGTAGAACCCATGCTCGATCAATTGGCAGCCTGGTTTCTCAAAGAAGAAGAGGCTTATAGACTGCATCAGCAGATGAAACATGAAGTCAGCTTAGCTAAGCGAAAGTTGCAACCCATCATCCAATCCGCGTCCACTGTCATGCTGCTGAGGGTGGAAGCGTTTGGTTATCGATATCTGGGTGGGCATTCACACGGGGTATCACACTTGTTATATGAACAGCTTGGATTAACACTGCCGCAAGCACTGGATTCAGGTACAGCATGGTTTAACCCTTGTTCGCTGGACCTGCTCACACAAGCCAATCCCGATTATCTGTTTGTGGAAAAGCGGATTATGCAGCACTTCAGTGCTGAAGAAAATATGAGGAAACTATGGGAGAGTCCGCAATGGAATGACCTGAAGGCTGTAAAAAATAATCGGGTATTTTACGTCGATACTCACCTGTGGGTAGACGGTCACGGAATTACGGGACACACTCTGATTCTCAATCAGATCGTTCGCTACCTTACGGAAACACTTCATGAGAGAGCACAATAATCCAACTAAATACGCACGATATGCTATGGAAGCAATAATCCTTCTTTGATATTATTTGATAATAATTATCATTATCAATATACATAAGGGGCGAAGTATATCATGTCACGAAGGTTTAAAGGGTTTGGTATCATGCTGTTGGTGGTTAGTGTAATGCTGGCGGCATGTTCCGGTGGAACCAAGGAAGAGAACGCAACAGCTGGAACAGCAGGTGCTCCAACTGAAGGAGCAGCGAGTACTGCAGAAGAAACAGCGACTGAAAGTGGGACTAAGGTGGTAAAGGATCAGTTTGGAGAAGTAACGATTCCAACTCACCCTCAAAATCTGGTGGTGTTTGATTCAATCTATGCCGAGTATCTGATTGAAATGGGTGTTACACCTCAAATCGTTTTGTTAACTCCAGAAGTTGAAGCGGAATACCGCCCTAATTATCTGAAAGAACATGGGGTCCAGATCATTGAAGTCGAGCAATATCAATATAACTATGAACAGTTGCTTGCGTTGACACCGGATATGATCCTTACAGCTGGCGAAGGTATGGAACAGGGCGTATATGATGAATTGTCCAAAATCGCTCCTACGGTGGCACTGGATGCCAACAGTGAAATGAAACGTGCTATGCCGAAGCTGGCTGCCATATTTGACAAGACCGAAGAATCTGCCAAAGTACTGACTGAATTCGACGAGAAAGCCTCCCAAGCGAAAGAGAAGATTGCGGCAGCCCTGGGAGACAAGACCGTATTGGTTCTCCGGGTGGAGCACAATCGTTACCGTTTCATGGGTCCAAAAGGAGGAAGCAGCAGTGTTTTCTTCTATGATATCCTGGGTCTGAATAGTCCTGAAGCGATCAAAGACTCTACAGATTGGTTTAGCCAGTTCTCCCTGGAATTCTTGCCTGAGATGAATCCGGATTATATTTTCCTGGAAGACAGAACCCTTGTAGGTTATGACACGAAGAAATCTATGGAAGATCTGAAAGCAAGCCAAGTGTGGTCGAATCTGGAGGCTGTGAAGAATGATCATGTCTTCCCGCTGAAGACAAGCCAATTCGTATCGGGTGTGGGTCCGATTGGATCTGTAAAATTGATGGACTATGTTGTTGAAAAGTTGGTGCCTTAAATGACAACGGAGACACAATTGGATATCTACGATATTACGATCATTGGTGGTGGGCCTGCTGGCATGTATGCCTCATTTTATAGTGGTATGAGAGCCATGCGTACCAAGATCATCGAAGCCAAGCAGGAACTGGGTGGATTCATGCGTACATACCCGGAGAAGCTGATCTGGGATGTGGGCGGGATAGATCCGATTCGATGTGAGAAGCTGATTGAATCACTGGAGAGACAGGCGAGAACGTTCGATCCAACGATTGTGTTTGGGCAGGAAATAGCCGAGCTTGAACGATGTGAGGATGGTGTATTTGTACTCATTTCCAAAACAGGCGAGCGTCATTATACACGTACTATCCTGTTATGCGCGGGCAGAGGCATGACTCAAGTGCAAAAACTGGCTATTGAAGGTGCCAACCGATATGAACTGACAAATCTGCACTATACGATAACCGACCTGTCCCGATTTGCCGGGAAGCGTGTTCTGATCTCGGGTGGTGGCGATTCCGCAGTCGACTGGGCGAATGAAATGGGCAAGATAGCAAGTGAAGTTACAGTAGCACACAGACGTCATGAATTCACCGGACATGAGTCGCCTGTTGCTCAGATGAAAGCTCAAGCCAACGTCATGACGCCATTTAACATCTCACGCTTATACGGTACAGGTGACAAAATAGATCGTGTCGAGCTGGCCCATATAGAAACCGGTGAGATCACACATGTTGAGGTGGATGAGGTCGTCGTAAGCCACGGGTATGATCGTGATTTTGGCAATCTTGTGCAATGGGGACTGGCGCGGGAAGATTACGGCGTATCCGTAGATCAGCGCATGCGTACCAACATTCCAGGCATATTCGGAGCAGGTGATTTCATTACCTATGGAAGCAAAGTTCGACTGATTGCAGGTGCTTTTAACGATGCGGTGCTTGCAGTCAACAGTGCCAAGACGTATCTGGAACCTGCTGCTTCTGATATGGCGGGTGTCTCTTCTCACAACGCCCGGTTCTATGAGAAAAACAAAGCACTATTGTAAAATAAGAAGAACCTGTGTGAAAGGGATGAGCATAGCAAAAGCCAGTCAAACCTCGAGAGTATCTCGTGTTCAACTGGCTTTTTTATCTGCCTTTTATATTGAAAATTGGTCTATGCATTCATGTTATAGACTGGATTCATAGACCAATTTACTCATTATAGGCACTATAATTTTCTAATTTATAGTTAATAGTCTATGCCCCTCGTGATGGATACACATAGTATGTGGAGAAATATCACGGAGGTGAGTTGGTTGTTAAATAGACATGGGAAACGAATTTGTAGACGTAAATTTAAAAAACATTTTCATTGTGGTGTTAAGGTAAAAGTGGTAAAAGTTAAACCTAAAGTTATTGTTAATGCACCGCAAGGTTCTCCAGGGATTCCTGGCCCACTAGGACCGATAGGTCCCAAGGGAGCGACAGGAGCTCAAGGGATACCGGGGCCGATCGGACTGCAAGGAGTTCCTGGTATACCAGGACCAGTCGGCCCTGCCGGAGCAGTAGGTCCAGTAGGCCCAGTAGGCCCAGCAGGAGCAACAGGTCCGGCCGGTCCAGTTGGGGCAGGAATATCTGATTTCCTAAGTGTTTTCCGAGCAGATCCTGGCACAGGTACTGACACAGTTCCAGGAAACGCTCCAATAACTTTAACCGGTGTTTTGGCTAATGTTGGAGGTGCATTTACTTTTGTACCGCCATCCTCGACGATAACAATCAATGAAACAGGAAGTTACTTGATCTCTTTTAGCATTCATAATCAGGGCAATGCGGATTTCAACCTCACGGTAAATGGAACGCCCATAACACCTGTGCCATTCACAGGTAATGGAGGTGGACCTATATCTGCTGAAGTTATTGTTACGGTTACAACGGTTCCGACCACGATCCAACTGGTAAATGCGAATGCAACTCCTGCACAGTTGCATAACAATCTAAATACCACTGTGACCATTCTAAAACTGACTCCTTAATTCCGATTCTCAATATAGTCTATGTCAGCATAAAAATAAAAGTTTATGTCTTTTATCCAGTCAATAAGTCTATTTATTCAGCAAAATAGTCTGAACTAGTAGGCACTGGAGAGTGGCGGGACGATGAAGCTCATAGACTTCACCGCTGCTCTCTGCGTTTCCAGAGCCCAGCCTACCATTCGAACCAATCAACTATGATGCGAAGAGATTCGTACCAATAATGTGATAATCTGGTGAATTGTTTGTTGTATAAGTCCATATTGCTTCGTTCTCCATTATACTTGATGAAAACGGACGAGGAGATGGACTCCAGATGAAAAAACAAATGTGGATCATTGCAAGTGTTGTAGTTGTGATTGTGATCGGAACATACCTGTTTGCAAGCAATACAGGTAAGGAAGAGGCGGGTAAAGCCAATGCGCCCAACATCCGAAAATTGGTGGAAGATATCAGCACAGGAAAAGAGACACCGGAATCTGCCTCCATTAATGCCAAACAGTTAATCATCACCGATCAAGATGAAAAAACCATTACATATGATTTGCCTGAAAATGAATTTTTCCTTTCCATTGCACCCTATGTGGACCAGACCCATCCCTGTGCAATTCATAGCTTGACCGGTTGTCAGGGGGAAATGAGCAATAAGGAATTTAGCGTTACCATTCACGATTCTCAAGGCAACACTTTTATGAAAGACGCAGTGATTAAGTCTGGTGCGAACGGATTTATGGATTTTTGGGTGCCTAGAGACAGAACCTATCTGATTCGTATTGTTCGAGATGGAAAGGTTGCAGAAACGCAATTGTCTACATACGAAAATGATAATACATGCATCACTACGATGCAGTTGAGTTAATGTAAACAGCAATCAATAGAAGGGAAGGATGGCTTTTGAGCTATCCCTTTCCTTTTTTTATCTCATAAAAGAATTGGAATAAGGTACTTTGCATTGACAAAAATCAATTCCTACGGCATAATCCAATAGTGATAATGATAATTGTTATCATATAAATACATACAAACAGGGGAGAAAAGAGATATGAAAAAAGGGTTGAACGGATTGTTGATCATGCTGGCCTTTGTGCTGGTTTTGGCAGGTTGTGGTAAAACCACGACTACAACAGATACAAGTCAAGGTAGTGACTCCGGTAGTGCTCCGGCTGAAGAGACAGCAGGTCCTGTTACCGTGAAGCATAAACGTGGAGAGCTTAAGCTGGACAAACCAGCAGAACGTGTCGTTACGCTTGAATGGACATATACGGAAGATGTTGTTGCCTTGGGTGTTCAACCAGTAGGTAACGCAGATAACGCTAACTATAAAGTATGGGTAACATCCGAAGCAGCACTGGATGACAGTGTAACGGATATCGGAACACGCAGTGAACCCAATCTGGAAGCTATTGCTGCATTGAAGCCAGATCTGATCATTGCCAATGCGGATAATAATACAGCGGTCTACGATCAGCTGAATGCAATTGCACCAACGATTGAATATGATCCGTATGATGGTGACGGCTATGATTATGACAAGATGACAGAGATCTTTAATAACATTGCAACAGCTCTCGGTAAAGAAGACAAAGCAAAAGAAGTTCTGAGTGATCTCGATCAGCACTATGTAGAAGCCAAAGAAAAACTGGCTGCTGCGGGGAAAGAAAACTTCAACTTTGCACTGACACAAGCGTTCACATATCAAAATGCAGTCAGCCTGCGTATGTTTACCGATAACTCGGTTGTCATTGGTACATTGGACAAAATCGGACTGGTTAACGATTGGCAGCCGGACAAAGTTGAAAACTATGGCTTCTCTACAGTAGGCATTGAATCCTTAACCGATGTGAAGGACAGTAACTTCATTTATATTACACAACCAGACGATGACGTCTTTGGCACAGCCATGAAAGACAACTCGGTATGGAACGGACTGAACTTTGTGAAGGAAAAACGCACATATCAACTCGATAGCACAACATGGACATTTGGTGGACCGATCTCCTCCAAAGTATTGGTTGATGGGGTAGTCGAGGCGATTACCAAATGAGTTCGGTTCAAGGGTCTAAGCCAGCTATGAATTGGCGCACAATAAGCATATATGGGGGCGGTCTAACCGCTCTCATCGTGCTTTTTTTTGTAAGTCTGTGTTATGGAGAAGCTTCCATTCCTTTGCACGTTGTTTGGGACGCTCTTACAGGCAGACAGGATTCATTAGAGCACAATATGGTCTGGGACTTGCGCATGCCGCGTACAGTAATCGGTATTCTTGCGGGTGGCGCACTGGCTGTTGCGGGCGCTTTGCTGCAAACGATTACTCGTAATCCATTGGCTGCTTCAGATACCCTGGGCATTAATGCAGGAGCATACTTTGTGGTGGTGCTGGGAGCTATCGCTTTTCCAGGTCTATTAAGTCAGTCGCCTTTTCTTTTCGCAGCACTAGGTGGTTTGCTGGCAGCATTTGCGGCTTATTTCATGGGCGGCGGACGAACATCAAGCCCGGTTCGACTTGCGTTGTCCGGTATGATTGTATCGATGGTGCTTGGTTCATTTACAAGTGCATTACATATTTTTTTCTCCATGGAGACACAAGGGTTGTTCCTTTGGGGCTCCGGAACACTTGTCCAGAATGACTGGAGTGGTGTGTTTTATGCTTTGCCTTGGGTGGTTGGTATTACCCTTCTCTCGTTAATCCTTTCCAGACAGTGGGATATGCTGGAGTTGGATGAATCAACGGCTTCTTCCTTGGGACAAAAGGTTACATTGGCTCGTGCAGTAGGGTTAATACTTGCTGTATTGCTGGCTGCTGTGATTGTAAGTGTAATCGGACCGATTGGCTTCGTGGGACTGGTCGCACCACATCTGGTTCGATTGAGTGGTGTACGTTCTAATCGATTACTTTTACCCGGTGTGTTCATATGGGGCGCAGCGCTCCTGGTTGGAGCAGATGTCCTCGCCAAGATGGTGCATAACTCCAGCATGGAACTGCCAACGGGTGCCGTTATGGCGATCATTGGTGCACCGTGGCTCATCTGGCTTGTTCTTACACGCATGAAGGCTGCGAACGGATCAGGCATGTCTACTTCAATGAGCACAGGAGGAGCTGCGCGTCGCTTTGCATTTGGCCCGATGGCTGTATTATTCTCAGTCATAACGGTCGTGCTTATCTTGCTCAGTACGATGTTTGGCGGTATGCGAATTCCCCTGGCCGATTGGTTACCAAGTCTGTTCCAATCGGATGGACTGTTCTCCGCGCTGATTCAGCTTCGGATTCCGCGTACACTTGTTGCCGCAGGTGCAGGAGCTGCACTGGCAATCAGTGGTGTACTCATTCAGATGGCGGTACGTAACCCGCTGGCTGATGCTTCAATTGTTGGTGTGTCCTCAGGTGCAGGGCTTGGAGCGATGATGGTCATCATCTTATGGCCGGGTCTTCCGATATACTTGCTGCCAATTGCGGCAATCATCGGTGCAGCCATTGCTGCAGTGGTGGTGTTCTCCCTCGCCTGGAAGAAAGGACTGAACCCTTCGGCGGTTGTGTTGCTGGGGATCGCGATGTCTGCCATTGCTGGAGCAGGTATTCAGATTCTGATTGTCCGTGGTGCGGTATACGGTAGCAGCGGATATATCTGGCTGACAGGAAGTACCTATGCTCGTACCTGGGAACAGGTGAGGGTTATCGGATTATTTTTAGTTATTCTGGTACCGGTGGCTTGGTGGCTGGCACGCAGATTCGAACTGCTGGTATTTGACGACAATAGTGCATCCGGGCTTGGTCTCGGAGTACGTCGTACACGATTATTAGCCATGACAGTTGGTGTATTACTTGCAGCAGGTGCGGTTGCTTGTGTAGGAACCGTTGGTTTTATCGGCCTGATTGCACCACATATGGTTCGGCTATTGACGGGGAATAAGTTAAGACGATCCATGTTTTTATCCGCATTAGCCGGTGCAGTCATGCTGGTGCTCGCCGATACAATCGGTAGAACCGTCATGGCGCCGACAGAGATTCCATCAGGCATACTCATTGCGATCATCGGTACACCGTACTTCTTGTATCTGATGTATCGTTCTAACTGGCGCAAGTCTGTATAAATCGTTGAAACCGGAAGCCTGCTCCCCGAGCAGGCTTTTTGCTGTAACTTGGCACCATTCAGCCGCGATCTTAAATCACCCAATGAATGTCTACTCCCGCACCAAATGACAAAATCCCCTCACGTCTACAGGAAGTTGAGATCACGTTATCAAACGTGAAACTCTTGTTCCCTGTGGACCTTGAGGGGATATTTGCTTGAGCACATTCGAATTGTGCTCCCGTTAGCTGGATTTCAGAATCCCGCTGTCATCGACGGATTGTACCGCCTGTTGCAATATTTCATTATCCTGAACGAGGGCGAAGCGCACATACCCTTCACCCGAAGGACCAAAGGCACTACCTGGGGTTGCGATGACCCCTGCATGTGTAACCAGATCCATGGCAAATTGCTCCGAGCTGTCGTAGTGCGCCGGAATCCGGCTCCAGACGAACATTGTTGCATCAGGTTTGGCAATCGGCCAACCGAGATTGCTGAATCCATCACAGAGGATGTCTCTGCGCTGTTCATAAATAGCTCTGACCCGTTCAACCTCGGATTGATCACCGGTAATGGCGGCAATTGCTGCTTTTTGGATCGGTAGGAACATCCCGTAATCCATATTGGATTTCAGCTTTTTCAGCATGGAGACCATGGTTGTATTGCCCACACAGAAGCCGATTCGAGCTCCGGCCAGTCCGTACGTTTTTGACAGGGAATTGAATTCCACACCGACGTCCATGGCGCCAGGGAATGCGAGGAAGCTTCCACATGACTTTCCGTCAAACACGAGCTCACTGTACGCATTATCATGGAGCACGATAATATCATACTTCTTCGCAAAGGCAATCAGGTCGAGATAGAACTGATCTGGTGCCATCGCAGTTGTTGGATTGTTGGGATAGGAGACCAGCATGAATTTTGCTCGATGAGCGATATCTTCCGGTATATCCTGAAGTTGAATAACATACCCGTTTTCTTCTTTTTGCGGCATATAATACAGTTCTGCACCTGCCAGTAACGGTCCATCCGCGAAGACGGGATAGCAGGGGTCAGGGACCAGCACCAGATCACCTTCATCGACAATGGAGAGGGATATATGTGCCAGCCCTTCCTGTGAACCGAGTAAGGAACAGATCTGTGTTGCAGGGTCTAACTCGACCTGATAGCGCTGCTTGTACCAATTGCTCGTAGCTTGTAACAACTCACTCTGATCATTCACAGCATATATATAATTAGCCGGATCAGCTGCGGCCTCGCATAGTGCAGTTATAATATGCTGCGCAGGTGGGATATTTGGCGTACCCACACTGAGATCAATAACGGGCTGCCCGTTCTCCAGTCTGCGGCGTTTGATCTCCAGTAACCGGGTGAAAATTCCTTCGTTGAAATGATCCATTCGTTTGGCAAAGTTCATGATGATGATTCAGCCTCCAATCCTCTTCGTACGCATATTCATTAATAATAAATGGACAGCGACTAAAAGAGAAGAGCAGGGGAAAGCTTGTGGATCATGACTTTACTTTAAACTGGCTTAGTTCGTCTTGCAGTTTGCCAGATAGCTGGTTCAACTGTTTCGACAGATCTGCTACTTGTTCGATACTATCCAGCTGATCCTGCGTGCTGGCGCTTACTTCTTCCGTCGATGCCGAGTTCTCCTCTGTGGTGGATGAGATAATCTCCAGTGCCTGGAATATCTCATCTTTGTGTTTGTGTACATTGGCGGTATTAGTGGTAATCTGCATCATACGTTGCTGTAGATCTTTCAGGTCTTTGTTAATACTGAAGAATACATGTTTGGTATCTTCTACGGATTTGGCATTCTCCTCCGCAATCTTCATACCGCGCATGGTATGCTCAACCGACAGGGTTGTTTTCTCTTCAATAACATTCACCTTTTTGTTGATTTCCTCTGTTGCCTGAGCCGTCTGTTCTGCAAGTTTGCGGACCTCTTCGGCAACGACGGCAAATCCTCTTCCATGTTCGCCAGCACGTGCAGCCTCGATGGAGGCATTCAGGGCGAGCAGGTTCGTTTGAGAGGCAATCTGTTTGACTGTATCCACAAAACTGGATATTTCATTCCGGCTTATATCGATCTCCTGAATGATGGAGGACACCGCTTGGGTGGACTGATGATTTTCCTTGGACCATTTCGATAATTGTTCCACGACCGCAAGTCCTTGGCTGCTTTGATCGGCAGATGTCTGCACGACCGTTCCCATAGCCTGCGCATCGGTAGCAATTTCATCAATTTGGCTGGATAACGAGCCTGTTTTGCGTAAAATATTTTCCGTTTCGATGGACTGATAATTCGTTGCATTGGCAATCTCGTTAATGGCTGTCGATGTGTCATTCATGGTCACAGCCGTTCGTGAGGAGATGTCTTGCAGATCATTCGACGACTGGTTCAGGATTTGCGCCGAGCTGCCGACCATTTGCAGCATGCCCTGAATTTTCTGCACCATGGAATTCAAACCTGTGGCGATCTGTCCAATTTCATTATTAGATTTGATATCCAGTTGGACAGTCAGGTCACCTTGTTCAATCTGTTTAATCTTGGCCAGCAGCTGTGGTATGGAGCGTAACAGACGGCGAAGGGTAATGTAACAGATAATCACAAGCAAAAGGGTGGCTGCAGCAAAACCGCCAAGTGTAATCCACGTGAACGTTTTTAATTCCGCGAGAACTTCTTCTTCGGATATGGTTAGACCAACGGACCATCCCGTATCCTTGCTGGTAGCGTAGCCGATATACCGACGTTCCCCATTGTCGTTCATAAGCTGTACGCCGTTTTCACCCGCAAGCATTTTCTTGCCGATGTCCCCCATGTCCCCCGTACTGTCCAGGATGTTCTCCTTCAATACCTTTTCTTGATCCGGATGGTACAGAATTTCCCCGCTCTTGGATAGCAACATGGAATAGCCCGTGCTTCCAAGGGAATAACTCTCCATAATCGCCGGAATATCCTTGAATGCAATATCCGCTGCGGCAAAACCGATCGTGTTGTTGTTTTTGTCTTTGATCGGATAAAAGATACCCATGAGTACATCGCCTGCTGCAATATCAATGTACGGATCGGAGAAATAAAGTCCGTCTGCGTCGGTAACCGGCTTGTAGTATGGACGTGACTGGATATCAAAGTCCGGTGCAGATACGACACCATCATTTTGAATCCAAAAGCCTTTTCCATCCAGACCCGCGACCCAGGCATCTGCAAACGAAGGCTCTGCTTTAACAATAGCGGCGAGTGTCGCCTGTGTTTCCGCAGCGTAGGTTGAACTTTTCGCATCCGCAGCAGATGCTGTTGTTTCTATGTATTGCTGAAATAATGTGTTGGTGGACATTTGCTTGACCAGTGCACCTTTTTCCTTGAATAGTGCATCAAATTCACTAACAATGGCTTGTGTCTTGGTCTGGAGCATGGATTCCTGCTGTTTCACCAGAATGTTTCGTGTGCTTGCAAACATAAATGTTCCCAGCACGGCAAAGACAACTACGATAATGATCAGCAGCACAATGGACAACGTATTTGCCATACTGGATGTCCGTGCTCCCGTTTTCCCCCGCTTGTTCAACATGTTCGACATATTCCATCTCCCCAGATGATTAATAAAAAGCTCAAAACGCCTAAGTTATATGTCGGCTTAATCTATAGTTTTATGTAGATTTCTGTCGAATAATCCTGAAAGCAACGGAAAGGAAAGGCATGAGTATGAGAAGGATGAAAAGGAAGGGATGAAAAAAGAAGAAAGGAATGAAAAAACGGGGATCGGTGGTGGTTCATTCAGGTGATCTTGTTTATAATGGAATGAATTGGAACTATGGATGGAAAAGGGGGATTATCTGTGAGTGAGTTATGGCATGCTTCAATACAGGGGCTTCCATGGAATGCCGAAAAGATGCACCAGGCGGTGCATCTGTTGCGCCGCAGAGCAACGGTTCATTTTCGCGTTGACGCGGATACATACGAGGACCTTGCCGAGCTCGATGCCAAAGTATTCTTTGCCCGGCCGGATCTGATCCTACACATATCACATATGGACCCTAAAGGGGTATATTCATCCGGATTTTTGGGGCGACTGGCACAGTTAAAACATGTGTCTGCCTTGCAGCTTGATCTTTCGCAGGCACAGGATTTGACGATTCTGGGTGCGATGGAGCAACTGCAGTTTCTAAGATTGAATTCTCCTGCAAAGGCGACCGGGCTCGATTTTATTAAACACTACAAACGATTGACCTTTCTTGAACTGCGTGGCAAATTCAACGGATTTGCTTCCATTGCGGCATGTCTCCAGCTGCATACGCTCATTCTGAACTGTACGGTCGAAAGTGTTGATGTGTTAGCGGAACTGCCCATGCTTCAGTATCTGTCCCTGGATCACTGTGAGTTAAAAGGGGGACTGGATGTATTAATACAGTCGACCATCTCGATGTTGAAACTAAGCTCTATTCGCAAACTGACGAGTATTCAGGGACTCGAACAGATGCGCGGGCTGGAATATCTGCATCTGTCCTTGCCCAAGCTGGAGCAGTTATGCGACTTTTCCCATATGACCTCTCTCAGACAGCTCGAACTGGACTATATGAAATCGTTGCGGGATACCACACATCTATGGACAGCCCGTGCTTTGGAGTCTATTGAATTGAAAGAAATTAGTACGGCGCTCAAGGCGGATTCGTTTGCTGGACTGACCGGGCTGGAGCATTTGCGCCAAATCGATTTTCGTTTTATTGATGTTAACAAGGGACGGATTGCAGCTATGCGTGATCACCTGGAAAAGGCCGGAAAATCCCATTTGTTATATGAAAATATTCCTGAGCATGAACGCCTGAATTCCATAGGTATTGCGCACTTGTCGCATGTATTAATGTAAACGGGTTGCTATCTAGGTGTTCGTATCCGTTAATGCGGGCATGTTGATCTCTTTCACGCAGGCCGCTTTGGACAAGCTGATGATACATCGAACGATGGCGACCATATCCTGCAGGGGAATGCGGGTCCCATCATACTCGGCCAGTGCACGTTCCATCCCGTCTTCATATGGGATTTCTGCCGCCAGTTCTCCCGGGTTGATGCATGTCACCGCGATGCGGTCATTTCTCGTATGCTCTCTTAGAGCTTCGGTAATACCCCGTATGGCAAATTTGGAGGCGACAAAAGAAACCTGGCTGCTGCCTGCATTACTCAAACCGGCTGTTGAACCGATCAGGATGATCTTCCCTGCTTCAGACTGGCGGAGCTGAGGCAGTAACGCCTGTATACATACAATCGTAGAAGTCACATTCACATGAATCAGCTGACTGATATCTGCCGGTTCATCCTTATCAAACGTATAGTGCTCTTCAAATCCTTCCTTTTCCCAGATCCCCACGTTATAAATAAGCACATCCAACGTCTCGCCTTGAAGTTGGCTGGCAACTTGCTCTGCGGCCTGAAGCTCGGAAAGATCAGCCTGAATCCATATTCGCTCGACGCCATCCTCCACGGACAGACTTTCCGGCTTGCTGCGGGAGACCACCCAAACCTTATCACCGGACTGTGGCACACCTCGGACGAATGCATCGCCTAATCCCTTGCTTGCACCAAAGACAATTATATTTTTCAAATAAAACCCTCCTTATCGATTAGAAATTAATAATGTTTACATTAATCTATATCTTACTATAGAGGTGATATATGGAACATGAAGTTTACATGAGGTATGCTTCATCCTTGTCAAGATTCGGGGTTTTTGAAGTTAAAAGGTGAATCTCTTCATATAAAATATACTGAAAAGGACCTGGCTCCACACATGGTGAAGTTACAGGTCCTGATTAATAAGCGAAAAATTAATAACCGAATAAAACCACATTTATTCTACGTGGAAATAATCAAAATCTGCATATCCTCCGGTAGACTTCGTTGCATAATTGAATAGTGCAAACCGATATCCCATAAAGTGTGGCAGTGTGTAAGACATTTGAAGTATATTGCCAATGGTTGTCCAGTTACTTCCATTCAGGCTATAAGCAAAGTAGGCTTTGTCGGTTTGGTTCGTAAAATCACAGATGACGCGGAGATAGATTCTGTTCTGGTTTAATGGCACAGTTGCTACTTCAGTCATGGTGCCGGAGCTGGCATTAGCCATAACGATGGATTTAGTGCTGCCCGTCATTTTTACGCCGACCAAACCATATCTGGCCTGAAAAGCAGCGAGTCCAGCATAATCACCATCCTTCATGCCTGCTGTATCCAAAGCAGTCATCCCTGTGCTTTTTGGACCAAAGGTTCGTTGTGTCAGTGTGTTGCGGGCTTCTAACAGGTTTTTGCTGATTTTGCCTGCGGTTAACCGCATGAAACCGGGCCGCTGGAGCAGGGACCAGTTGGCAGCATCAGGGTTATGATTCCACTGCCAGAAAGTAGCGAGACTGAATGTACGAGAAGATGAATTGCTCGTCAGGGAGACGTCATCTACATAAAACGCCATCAAGTCATTGGTCGGGTCCGGATTCGAGTTATAGGGTGTTTCCACAAAAATAAAGCTTTGGGACAGGTCTGCATTTGACGGAACGGTATACGTACCTTGAATGGTACCCCACTGTCCGCGGCTTAACGTCGCACTGCCCATAATGGTAATTCCGGTATAACTTGCACCGTTCTGGATGCTAAGATTGAACGTTTTGGTTGCAGGACCAGTAGTGTATTTGATCTTTGCCGAAAAAGAGTACGTTCCTCCCGGTACCAGCTTGCCGGTAACCATCTGTTTGGCACCACCAGCTGTCTGCTGTCTGCCGCTGACGAACAGGCTTTTTGTACCGCTGAACGCTTCGGCATTTGTTACGGTGATGGTCGCCGTATTGTTGCTGGTCCACGGCTGAATGCTGCTTTCCTCAAAGCCGCCGTTCACTAACAGTTGCGTTACTGAGGGTGTGCCTGATGTGGTTGCATTGAACTCATCGGACCCGTGGATTTTGGCAGCAGGCTGACCTTCAACGGGCATATTCATGTTAAGGGGAACCTTGCCGTTCACCCCAAACACAGGCCAGTTATCCGACCACGTCACAGGAACGAGATAGGGGATGCGTCCAATGGCCCCGCTATCACGAAACAGCAAGCCGTACCAAGCGCCGGATGAGGTATCCACGATGCCTCCTTGGGCGATTCCCGAGTCTCTTAATACAACTTTACCTGTGTATGGACCTGTCAATGTGTTTGCACGATAGGCAAGCTGAATGCGACCATCACCCGAAGGCCAGGCAATCAGGAATACATAGTACATGCCATTGATCTTCTGAATGTGTGCTCCTTCTGCCTTTACAATCATGTTGGAGCCGGCTACACTGCTCGCGTTTGGAATCAGGACCTGATTGAGTCCGCCGGACTTGACGGCCTTGGCATCAGGCGTCAGCTCGACGATACTGATGTTATCACTGCCATGAACAAGAAAGGTTCGATTCCCGTCAAACAAAAGAGAGGGGTCATGGTAATAACTGTTCAATGTGTAAGGTGTCCATGGCCCTGTTTCAATATTGCTGGTTTGGTAAATATACGTCTTACCCGTGGAAAGCGAGCCAAAGGCCACGTAATATATACCGTTGTTGTACCGTAAGCTGCTCGCCCAGGAACCACGCCCATACTCGTTTTGTCCATTGTTCAGGTTCTGTATATCCCCGTTTCCAAGCGTATCGTATACATAGTTTACGATGCTCCAGTTGACCAGATCATAAGACTTCATGACCGGGACTCCCGGATTCATATGCATCGTTGTACTTGTCATATAAAATGCATTGCCTACCCGAATGACGTCACTGTCAGGAATATCCGCGTAAATAACCGGATTGCTGAACGTTGCGGCTGAAGCTGCCGGAATTGTCAAAGGGAATGATGTTATAAGCAAAGGAAGAGCGAGTAGAAGAGCACTGATCTTTTTCCACATATTCTATCCTCCCAATTGATCATGTCCTAGGAATTAAAGCGAGTACTCCAGATAATCAATGTAAGCATCCCAAGTGCCATTATCCGTTGTTACGACCAGCTTGATTTCCTGATTACCTGTAGCGTGTGTGATGCCGCTGAGGGTTTGAACGGTCGGCTCCGTTCCCGTGAAGTAGAAAGAACCAGCGGTTACACCCCCGATGACCAGATCAACACGGGCTGTATTATTATTGTTGGAAGCGCCGCGGACAGAGAATTGATGGGTTGGGAATGCAAAATATTGATTGTATGCCGCATAATCATTGTTCCCGTAAAGAGCGACTCCATTAAAAGGGGAACTGACTACGCCAGCGTATTGGCCGCCAAGTGTCATATTCTCGGTTTCGTAACGGGTAACGTTTGGATTGGGATTAGGATTTGGGTTAGGGTTACCGCCCGAACCGGATGTGAATTGCCAGTAGTCCAGTTTGAACAGATTTCCATTGCCTGAGCCTGTAAACACCAGATACAAACGATGTACCCCTGTAGCATTGGTAACATTGGTCTCCATCTCGCGCCAAGTTTGCGAACCGCCAGTTGAACTTACGTTAAGTGTTCCAACTAGTGGGCCTGTCGGACTGTCCAGTCGAACCTCAATGTTGCCATTTCCGGTAGAAGCGACATTGGCCTTGAACTTGGAGGCTCCAGCTGAGCCAAAATCAACATTGCCGACCGCGATCCAATCCCCGTTATGAATATTAGTGACATTCTGATTGGCTACAGGTCCACCGCTCGCTTGACTCGGTTCAGTGTTAATTCCTGCTTGCCAGCCAATGGTTTCGGCTTCCACCCGGACATACGGGTTGAGGTTAGTGGTCTGAGGTACACCTGTCATATTCCCCTGAACTTCCTGGATTGTTCCATCCGCATTATGTGTCAGTTTGTTGATATGTGTGGAACGGTACCCTTTACCATCACCGAGGAATGCCTTGCTTACCGTTTGCGCATGGTACGCCACATACCATTCGTTGTTGAATTGGAACACGGCATGGTGGTTATTGCCGCCTACACCGAAGAACGTGCCGGGATTTTTCAGAAAGTGTCCTTTATACGTGAAAGGCCCCATCGGGCTGTCGCTGACCATGTATCCGATCTCACCTTTTGGATATGCAGTGGGGTGTGTTCCCGCGAAGTTGATGCAGTAGGAGTAATAATATTTGCCGTTATACTTGTGAATGCCAGAATCTTCGAACATATAAGGAGAATCAATAGTCACAGCACTGCCCACCACGCTGGTCATGTCGGCACCGAGACGAATGACCCGAGCTGTTTTGGGGTTGGCAATGGAAGCAGCGTTGGTATCGTTCGGAATGCCACCTCCAGCATACAAGTAAGCAGAGCCATCATCATCGACAAGTACAGCTGGATCAAAGAGCCAGGTTACGCCAGACATACCCGGTGTACCGTGAGTCAGGAGGGCACGACCAATTGGATCGGACCACGGTCCAATGGGGGAATCCGCCGTGAGTACGCCAATACCTCCACCCGAGTTGGCAAAGTACAGGAAAAACTTTTCTTTGCCAGCAATGGTTTTCTTCGCCATCGAAGGAGCCCAGGACTGGGTAGCCCATTTAGCAATCCCTTGTCCATTATTGGCATTATTCGCACCCGCTACCGGGATGGAACCATGGTCTGTCCAGTTCACCATATCAGCTGATGAGATGACGTTAATTTTCCCGATCGTGCTGTACTGGTTCTCTCTGACAGAGCCGTCACTGTTGTACAGATATGCATCACCTGTCATGTAGACATAGACCCGATTGTTATGGACGAGCACATAAGGATCGGCTCCCAGTTTATGATCGATGAGGGAATTGGAGTTTCCAGGAAGTTTGGCAACGGCTGCATTGGCTGCATGGCTCGATTCAACGGGCAGGGTGACAAAGATTAGCAGACACGACAACAACAAAACTAGCGGTTTACGGATCATACGTTTCGCCTCCATGAGATTGGATTGGTTGGTGAGCTGAAATTCAGAATAGCAGTGATGATGAAATACCGAAAAAACGAAGAGATTCTCCTCATGTCACCCCCCTTATTGAAATAATGGTTAGGTTGCTGTTAGGTTAAATCCTCATGTTGTCATATATGGTTTAAGCCAGACGACCTGTGCACCGCGTACGTGTTCACAGTGGCAAGGGAGTGGCTATAACCCGAAGTAAGCTTGCATCTGTGTGTGCGATTAGAAAAGCTATAATCAGTCAGGTTTCTTTTTGTAATCGCTTTCAATAAAATGGGTTAGAACACTGAAATTTGGCGAAGAAAGAGGTTTGGTCACAATTAAATGTAATTATTTTTCATATTTTCTTTTAAATGTTTATTAACTTGACGATATCATATCACAATTTTAAGATAATACAATCTTTTTCTATTTTTAGTAGAGGATGAAGAAGACCATTATTATTCTATGTGTTTAACATTGGGCTTGATGGTAAAATACTATCTCGTATTCTATAAAACTTAGATACTAGAAAAAGATGTCTTAAGCTGCGACCGTTTCCCTGGAATCTACCGGGGGAACGGTCATTTCGTTTTTTTTCTGGAAACGATCCTGGTTATATAACAAAATCTACTTTTACTTGCTGGCAACTTTAACATTGCATAATTTCTTCTCTTTGTTGTACATATCCCAGTTTTTGTATAGCTAAAGCCCTGAGCGTAAAAGGTTCTTAAGTGATAATGGTGATTGCCCCCTGTGTTTTGTCCACACCGTTGGTTGAGTGTTTGAATATTACTATCTAGTGAGCTTATGCCAAATACTGCTAGAGTCAGAGGTTCATAAAAGGTGGGATGGGAAAATGGCTATTTTGTCAACTGGGCCGATTGAAAACAATCCGGTTTCCGGGGTTAGACCGACCCAACAGGTAACGATTAGATTGGTAAGTCGGGCTGAGGTGGATTCTGTAACAGTGTCCATTCAGGGTTATGTGTTAAGCACAACAAGAACGCTGTATGTGAGTGAAGTAATCAATATTGCCCCTAATGAAGCAGTGACCAGAAATTATTTTGCAGATTTAGATGCTTTTGAGTTTGTTTTTGGAACAGATGTGGAAGGTGTAGAGGAAGTAGGGATTTCAGTGTGGGGCAAACAAGCCTCTGGACAATTGGTTGATGCACATCGTGTTGTAGAGCACGAAAAATCGGTCAAGAACAGCTAAAAGATAAATCTACTCAAAAAGGAGATGTAGCGATGAGCTTTTTATCAACAGGGCCGATTGAAAATAATGCTGTTAGCGGTGTAAGACCGACTCAGACAGTTACTGTCAGAATTGATAACCGCAGTGATGTGAGTAACTCAACCGTACAAATACAAGGGTATTACATGGAAAGTGGAATAAGAATACTGTATGTCAGTGAGTCTTTTGACATCGTACCCAATCAAGTAATAACCAACAACTATTATGCTAATTTTGATGCCTTCGAGTTTACTTTTTCAACACCAGCGGTGGTTAATGATCCTGTTCAAGTATCCGTATGGGGTAAGAGCAGCACGGGCACTTTGGTAACAGCCCATCGTTTGGTTTCTTCCGAATTGCTGGGTGAAATCCCAAGCATCACGGGAGTCACAGGTACAACGGGTGTAACGGGAGCAACAGGCACAGCAGGTACAACCGGAGTAACGGGAGCAACAGGCACGGCAGGTACAACCGGAGTAACCGGAGTAACGGGAGCAACAGGTACAGCAGGTACAACCGGAGTAACGGGAGCAACAGGTACAGCAGGGACAACGGGAGCAACAGGTACAGCAGGTACAACGGGAGTAACCGGAGCAACAGGCACAGCAGGGACAACGGGAGTAACCGGAGCGACAGGCGCATCAGGTACAACCGGAGTAACGGGAGTGACAGGCACGGCAGGTACAACCGGAGTAACCGGAGCGACAGGCGCATCAGGTACAACGGGTGTAACGGGAGCAACAGGCACAGCAGGTACAACCGGAGTAACGGGAGCGACAGGCACGGCAGGAACAACCGGAGTAACGGGAGCAACAGGCACGGCAGGTACAACGGGAGTAACGGGAGCAACAGGCACGGCAGGTACAACTGGAGTAACCGGAGCAACAGGAACAGCAGGTACAACCGGGGCTACGGGTGCGACAGGTTCCGGAACAATTATTCCTTATGCATCAGGACTTCCGGTTGCGTTGACTACAGTTTTGGGTGGACTTTTGAATACTTCCAGTTTAGTTGGTTTTGGCAACAGTGCTACCGGAGTAAGTGTTAACGGAGGAATTATTGATCTCACAGGGGCTGCAGGCACATTGCTTAACTTTGCTTTCTCGGCATCGCGTGCAGGAACGATTACTTCACTGGCCGCTTATTTCAGCACGACAGCAGGACTTAGTCTGGTTGGATCTACAGTAACCATAACTGCACAATTATTCCGTTCCACTACACCTAATAACTCCTTTACGGCTGTACCGGGTGCATTGGTAACCTTAGCTCCTCCACTGACCGGCGTTTTGGCACTGGGCACAATATCCAGCGGAGTGACTACAGGACTGAGTATTCCGGTATCTGCTGGTGACCGCCTGCTTATGGTGTTCTCAGCATCAGTAACAGCCGGAATTGATGTGGCTACATCCATAGCCGGATATGCAAGCGGCGGCCTTACCATCACTTAACGGAAAATGGGCTATATAACAAGTTTAAAGACAGGGACCCTTGCCAACATGGTGAGAGGTCCCTGTTTATGTGTGTGCTTTTGTTTTCAAACTCTCTTCAAATGAAAGATAAGAACTATACAAAAACATAAAAAGGCGAGGATTGCTCCTCGCCTCGTACATATCGTGGTCTACTCAATTTCACTCTGTTTTGGTTAGGCTGTCTACGACAAATTTAAGTTGGGCTTCCAACGAAATTGGGTCACTAAACACGAAGCCACGGCTTTCCTCGCGATAAACGTGATTATTCTGGACAGCAGGGAGGTTATCCCAGATAGGACCTTCAAAAACGGAATCCCCACTCTCATCACCTGTCCATCCACTAATAAAGATATAATCTCCTGCATATTGTGGTAACAATTCAAGTGATAACTTGGCCCAACCTTTGCCGCTATCGATGGCTTCCTTCTGAATGATCGGCGGTGCCTTCAGGCCAAACTCGCCATAAATAATATCTCCACCTCTACCAAAGCTCCCGTAGGCATAAAATTCTTTGGCACTTCCCGTATCAAAAATCGAAACCGTGCGATTACCTACTGCTTGCTCCACGAGTGGTTTATATTCAGCGATTTTAGCGTCCCACTCTGCGATCCAGGCCTTCGCTTGCTCTTCTCTACCAGTCATCTTGCCAAAATCTATCAATTGCTGCCGCAGAGGTACTCCATATTCAACAGCGACGGTCGGTGCAATTTTGGACAGCTTTTCAATCGTTTCAGGGTCATTCCAAACGACAATTAAATCCGGCTGCAAATCCATGATTTTCTCGTAGGGTACATCGTTACCGATGTTGACAACGTCATCGAGCTTTCCTTCTGTATAACTGTTAAAGGACTCGTCACCAGTTCCAACAGGCTTAAGGCCAAGAGCTAGCAAATGACCAGTAAAGGCTCCTGCAACCATTACGACCCTTTGAGTTTTTTTGGGGATTTGTACTTCACCGTTAACCGCAGAATAGGTTACCATCTCCGAGCTTCCGTTTGTGGTGTTACTGATATTACTCTCTGCACCTACAGTTGGACTTTGCGTACTGCCAGTGCTTCCATTCGTGTTTGCTGGCCTGGAACATGCGCTAACCAATAGAGTTAGGCACAACAGTAGGGTAATTCCTACAGGTAGTTTGCTTCTATACATCCGTAAATCTCCTTTTTCGCTATGTTGATAATGATTATCATCTCTGATATCAATATAACGACGGAGTTTACGCGGAGCAATGGATGATCGAAGCCTAAGGATAGGACGATAAGAACCTCTCGTCACTTGTCCGGACTCATCCTTGAATTGCTTTGGTGTGACTCCAGTATGTTTTTTGAACATTCTTATAAAATAGGATACATCAGCATATCCGACGCTTGCAGCGACTTCTTGCAGAGATAACTCGGTCTTTTGCAGCAGCGTTACTGCTTTGTTCATCCTAATACCGATTAAGTAATCGATTAGACTTGCGCCAGTTTCGCGTCGAAAGTACTTGGAAAGATAAGGGACGCTGTAATGGAATGTATGAGCGAGGGTTTCCCGCGTCAGAGGCTGGGCGTAGTGCTCCTGCATATAGCGAATAAGCTGAGAAGCAAGGTTAGGCCTAACAATGCTTACCTGCTGTTGATCCATTTGTCTGAGCAATTCATATACAAATTGATAGAATAGTGTTTTGGTATGGAGTCGCTCCAAGCGTCCGGGTTTATTCCACTCGCCCAGCATTCGCTCAGTGATTTCGTAGAGGATGGCAGGATGATATGGAATAAAACCGTACTGGAGGTGGAATGGCAATGGTTGATCCGGTTGTTGAAGTGTATGCTGATTGCCAGGCAGCGGTAAGGAGGCTTTATAGAGAATCAGGTAATAATGAAAGGATTCGTCCGTTGGGATGATGTCCAGACGGGTGTTTTTGCCCCCATGAAGCATATAAAATGGTTTGGTAGCATGCTCATTTCCGTCTAAGATCACGGTTGCATTGCCATCCGTTACGTACAGAAAGGCGCTGGCAGGGAACAGGTAAGGACGTACGCACTCATCGGCCTGTATGACAATATGTCGTACATCCATGATTTTGAGCGATGCACAATTCCAGATGAGTATGTGTTCTTGTACATTCAAGGTTGCTTTCAATAGAGAGTTGACTTCCTTCCATGAGCTGTTGAAGCCAGCCTTTTATGTGGTGAGCTTATTATATAATAATATTAGTGGCTTTTTGTCACTTTCCCAAACGTTCCCCGTTTCCTTTATAGTCTTCCAAAGGCTATGATCAATGCCAGAACTATAAAAAAGATATTTACGCCAAGCTCCCGATACTCATTGCGCCGAATATGAAACAGCATTCCAAGCAGTGTGACAACAGCCAAAGCGATTGCGGCGATCGGCGTAAGCACCGGAGTGATGTTCAGCGCCCAAGGCAAAACTAGGCCAAGCGCTCCTAGTAGTTCCGCGATTCCGATCAGAACAACTAGACTTTTTGGCACATCATTGACCCAGGCCCAGGTCTTTTTTGACGACTCGATAAGAATGGTTTTCATCCATCCTGAATATATGAAACCTAGCGCCAATATAAGTTGTACGATCCATAACGTTACATTCATCTTTTCTGATCCCCTCACTTGCTCGATTTTAATGTCTGCCTCTATACTAAAGTGAGAAGGCCCAATCTGGAAGTAGGCACTTAAACCTAACCAGGTAACCAAAAGTATACCCGGGTATGGTCAGAAAGTGAGGAATAAGAATGACGGTATATTGCAAATTCGGAACGGCCTTGGATATCCTCACGGGTAAATGGAAATCTTTGATTCTTCTACGCTTGCTGAGCAATGGTACAATGCGGTTCAGCGAATTACAAAAATCCATTCCAGATATTTCGAAAAAGATGCTGACCCAGCAGTTAAAAGAACTGGAGTATCACGATATTGTGCATCGGGAAGTGTATCCTCAAATTCCGCCTAAGGTCGAATACTCAATTACGGAGTACGGACAGCTCATGAAACCTGTGCTCCAGACAATGAGCGACTGGGGAGCCGGCCATATGCAGCATATGGAGAAGCTGTACGGCGAAGAAGACGAAAAAGGAGCACACCCATCCGAACCTCGGAAAATCGATTCCTTGGGGTGATAGGGTGACAAGGGAGAGTTAGTTTTGAATAAACAAAAAATTGTGATTATTGGTGCAGGGATTGTTGGGGCGTGTATGGCCTATCATCTAGCCAAACGAAATCAAGATGTAACCGTTATTGAACGGCACTCAGCCGCGGCGCGTGAAGTCACGGAAAAATCATTTGCCTGGATACATACGATGCATAGAGTGGCTCCTGAATACTGGCATTTGTACGATGCAGCTGTGGAAGAATATCACACACTTCAGCAAGAGTTGTCCGAACTGAACATTCATTGGCATGGAGCGCTAACTTGGGACACTCCGCCTCTAAGGGAGCAACACTTTCAAAAATTAAACCGGGAGCAGCTTGAGGCATTGGAGCCCAATCTGAAGGAATATCCGGATGAAGCCATGTTTGTCAGCGAAGAAGGTGCGGTGGACCCTATAGCGGTAACGGAGCTGTTGTTGAGCAAAGCGCAAGAGTACGGAGCAAAGATTCAGTTCGATACCAACGTTACACAGCTGGAGCAAGAGGGTTCCCGTCTGGTTGGTGTTCATACGTCCAAGGGTTTTGTGGAGTCGGATGTTGTGGTACTGGCCGCAGGAACAGGTACACCCGAACTTTGTAAGCCGTTAGGTTGTCACGTGCCGGTAACTTCGTCACCTTCGATTCTGATTCGGATGAAAACTGCTAATAAACTGATACACACATTAATCTCCAATGCGCAATTTGAAGCGCGTCAACTGACAGATTATACGTTGCTGGCTGCGGAAGACTATATCGACGAGTCGGAGGCAAACGGACCACAGGCGGTCGGTAAGCGAGCTTACGACACATTGCGTCGCAGCCTCAAGCACGGAAATCAACTGGAACTGGAAAGCATAAAGGTTGGATGGAGACCCATGCCTGAAGACGGTTATCCAATTGTGGGCTTCCATGATCACATGAATGGACTTTATCTGACGGTAATGCATTCTGCAATTACGCTGGCGCCGCTGATTGCGCATCTGGCTGCAAGTGAAATTATTGATGGCAAATCAAGAAATGAATTAGACCCTTGTCGCCTCTCACGGTTTTAGAATCACTCCAGAACAAAAAGGACATCGCTCAAGTGGCGATGTCCTTTTCGTTGTGTATAATTGTTGGAGTCTTCTACACTTCCCCAGTAGCCACCGGATTCTCCTCATACTATATTCGCAGTTGCTGGCGATTGGCAATTCCATGCTAGCCATTCATCTAATTGTGAATCTCGCTAGCGGAATTGCACCTTGACTCTCAAGCCACGGGATCAGTTCAGCTGAAAAATTGCGTTTTGCTGTGTCCAGTGGAGTCGTTCCATCCCAGGTGGCTATCCAGTTCAGTTCGGCATCTTGGTCAAGCAGGTATTCGGCTGTTTCTCTTTGATCTCCATGGCAAGCACACCAGAAGGCAACGGTTACTGCATCGGGAGGAGAAGGGGAGGTGTTTGTTCCCCAAGGATAACGTTCCGGGAGTTTGACTCCTTTAAAATGTTCTAGTATGGCGTGAATATCTCCAAGGGCAGCCGCATGCCAAAGAGCAAAGATCGCGCCGCGTTCAACCAAGCGCTGTGCTGCATCCCATTGTGCAAAAGCAATAGCATCATCCAGCGGCGTTCCACCGGCGATCACCGCGCCAGACGCTTCAATGTCTGCGCCAGCATCAAGAAGGGCATCAAGCACTTGAACATCATTGGAGCTTGCAGCCCAATGCAAAGGTGTTTCAATATGTGGGCCGACAAAAGGAGCGTTCACTTCCGCACCGAACTTGGTCAGTACTCGCACGGTATCCGCTCCATTAGGGAAGTGCCCCGGCCAATCTGTCACCACGTGCAGCAGCGTCCGAGAGATACTAGAATCTGCATCTACGTTGTCAGGCTTTCTTTCCAATATTCTTATCTTTGCCAATCCCGGATTCTCTGCCAGCAGTTGCTCTAACGTTGGAATATCTCCAGTGTGAATGGCTTGAATAACGATCACTGCAAGTTTTTCATCTTCGTGAATAAATTCCATGCTCAAATCTCCTTCCGGGGTTGTATCCATATTCATGAAAGCATCTGAACTGCACATCTGGCATGATACTCCGCGAGACCCCTAGCGAATTGCTGATCGGGGAATTGTCTGTGAAGCAGTTTCAGTCCTCCTGATATCAAGGACAAATGATGGCAAAATCGATAAAATGTCATCCGCTCCGGGTCGAGATCGTTATTTTTTAAGTAGTGATAAAAATCTCCAAATCGAAACTCCAGAAAGCTATGCTCATGTTCGAGATCGAAGAATCCTGCACCCTCAATATCAATAAGGCATGGTTGCATAGCATGATCTATCCATATATGATCCGGACCTAACTCTCCATGAATGAAACTATAGAGATCTCTGGGTTGAATGGCTGCTTCCAATTCGTAAAGTTTCTCAAGCAGCCTTTCGTCATTATTCCTTATATCTTTCATGTGCTTGGATGCATAGGATAAGGCTTTTTCGGCATCTAACCGCTGAACTTGGTAGCAAGGCCCAGCCTTTTTGCTGTTATCGTTGGCGTTTCCATAAACGTTTCTTTGGATTCCATGCATATTAGACAACATATTCCTGATCCGTTGAAACAACTCATCCCGATCTTTGTGATTTTTATGCTGGAAATACGCTTCGGCTTTCTGTCCATCCACATACTCAACAAGAGCAAAATCATAAGAGTTCCGGTCTCTATCGTTATTTAGATCATACAAGATTGGTGTTCGAATTCCATGTTGAGCGAGAAAGCGAGTATTCAAAGAGAAAAGTTCACTGCCATAGGAACTGTGGAAAGTGGGTTCATTCAAGATCTCTTCCTGAAAATAGTTGCTGGAAATATCCCAAACGTACAACATACAAGTGAAACCATTCTTGCAGTCAATTTTGTAAATGACTTTTTGTGCACCGCCATGTATTCTTGTGCACTGCGTTATGAAGTAACTGGCACCAAATACATTGTGCACATAATCCTGTAATTCCTCACGAGTAAGATGGTTGTTGGACATTATTGACGTATGCTCCGTTTCAACTGTTATTTTGCCGGCCAGCAACCTAAATATATAGAATATTTTCCCAAAAATATAGACTGTTTCTTTTCGATCTGTTAGAGTGTTGATTAAGGTCTGTATATTCATATGTATATCAAAGCAAGGGGGCGGGTACCCACGTTAGTGGGTGATCCGGCCCCTATTTTGCATGCAAGTTGACTCTCTGTTGACTAATATATGAGCAATGATTTTAAGGAGCTAGGAAGCCATCTTACATTTCAATGAACATCTGCTACTATGGAACAAGGCATCTATTAAAATAATGGATATTCGCCATATAACTATGCAAAGCCAGGAGGGACTTCACTCCTATCGATTCCCCCTCGTTTCAAGCGTTAACAAATCTAGCGCATCTTAAATGGTGGATTATGAAAGACTACAAGGTTTAACGAACCTCAGTAACGCTATTCATTAAAACAATATAACCCTAACGAAGGTCCGCATCGTTCGATGTGGGCCTCTATGTAGTCTATCAAAAATGAAAAAGTTCACCAAGATAAGAGGAATCTAACTTGTCTTGGTGTTTTATTTATCGTTATTTGACCCGTATAATTGATTGAAAAGCACTTCATTCGGAAAGGAGACATTATTCTTTGAACTATTATTTTCTGGAATCTCAATATCCACGTAGAGGGTTTATTAGTGGCGGAACAGCCTTCACTCCCGAATTAGATATGAATTATTTGGCGATAGAGAATCCGTTGCCAGAGGGGACAACGGCAGAGGTTGAGTTACTGCCTACGGTGCGGAATCTGAATGTAGATTATTTTGAGACGATCACAGGAACGAGACACGTATCAGATCGTTTTAAAACGCTGTTGGAGGAAACGAAAACAAACACACAGTTTATTCCGACAACGGTGTGTTACCACGATGGTCGTTCGGTTGAAAAAACCTATTGGACTGCACATCAGCTTGATCGTTTGGATGTTTTTGATTATGAACGTTCGGAATATGGGCGCAAAGCGGTCATTGCTGCATCTGTACAACAGCCTCCACGTAAGATCGTCAAAGTTGTATCTCAAGTCTGCCTTCATGAAGAGCGAATGGGCGGGCATGAATTTTTTATGCTGGATTACATCAATATCTTCAAACCCGTTGTTTCAAAAGATTTTTACGAAGTATGCCGAAAACATAAGCTAAACCTGAACGTGACAGAAGTCGGAAATGAAAGCACCTAAAGTGCTACATGAATATAATGAAAGCAAAGAGAAGCCCGCGCAAAACGTGGGCTCTTTAGCTTTATTTTCCCCCGTTGCCACCGGACTTTCTTGTGTATTTTGCTTGGCGCGGGTCAGCTGACTTAGCTCCCTGATCTATGCATCAAGTTTTCCTTTAACGTATAATCCAATTGATATAGTCTTGTATCATTTCTTTGCTTCGTGTTCTATTTATCTTATCCGGCTCTAGATACAAATTGAGAGCCATCCCATTCATAAAGGCATACAGTTTTTCTTGTTCCTTCTTTTCATCGGTTGTACGCAGAAGACCTTCATTTTTCAAGTACATGATGCAGTTCTTGATTGCGTTTTGCAGGTCCTCATAATTGGCGTCGAACCCTTTTTGCGTTTTTCCATAGCTTACAAATGCAAACCAAACCTCCATTTCCAATAATGTTTGTTCATCCGTCGGGACTAGTTCGAGCAAGTATTCAACAATTCTTTCTTGAGGCCCCAGTTCTCTTGCATTCAGATTTTTTATTCGAGTAAGTACCTTTTCCTTAACTAACTCCATTGCAAACGCTAATAGACTCTCTTGTTTTGAAAAGTAATGTCTTAAAGCGCCTTGTGATAATCCGGCCTCCTTCGCAATCGTTCTTGACGTTGCATGATGAATGCCTTTCTCACTAATGATTTTCCAAGTAGCTTCAGCGATAATATTCTTCATCTTCTCATGGTCCACGATTTTTGGCATACACACAGAATATCATATTATTTAACTCAACTGAAATAAATAGACGATGAAGAAGGGATGTGCTAGAATTTATTTAACTCAACTGAATTAAAAAAAGAATGGGCTAACGCAACATGCCACTCAAAGGAGTGCAATTGGAATGAATCAGCAATTCAAAGTAATGCTTCCAGCATGGGGAAAGGCAATCGGCTTATTATGTATAATCATTATATTTGCTGCTGTATTGTGGTTAGTGTGGACCGGAAATTTGAATATAAGGTACACGGCTGATCATGAGGAAGTGATTCCAATATGGCATAGTATGTTACCGGCATTCCTTGGTATTTTTCTAATCCATATGATTCCTTATCAAAGTCATGATTCCCTAATTTTCCAACAAATGGATAAACAGCACTTGGTCGTTCAATCGATTGTATTATTGTTGTCAGGCGTTTTATTTACGGTTTCTCTGATAACGATAGACCAGCAAGGATTACATTTCCAGCTATATTATTTGGCGTTCAAGTTAACGACATTATTGTTCATCCCGTTGATTTTGTTGCTGATTTATCGCAAAATGACTGCCGGGCAACAAGACATTATCTCGGCAAAGCCTCGCTCTCGCGGACACGTCATTGCACCACTGATCGTTATTGTAGTCTGGGGTTATCTAAAGTTTTATTCCCCAATTGCACAACCAGAAGGAGCAATCGTAGCAACCGATATGACAGAATTACTTCTCTTGGTGTTGATTGGTTTTATGATCAATAGCGTATTGGAGGAAGTTTTTTATCGAGTATGGCTGCAAACCCGATTGGAGACGTTGCTTGGAAGATGGCCCGCCATACTACTAGTTTCAATACTATGGTCCATTTGGCATGTTGCCATTCAAG
The DNA here is from genome assembly GCF_984798905.1 of Paenibacillus sp. SRL342. Lineage (NCBI taxonomy): Bacteria > Bacillati > Bacillota > Bacilli > Caryophanales > Paenibacillaceae > Paenibacillus > Paenibacillus sp. SRL342. Next base: position 5,184,709 of record NZ_OZ481790.1, on the reverse strand, counting down.
GAAATGGTCAGTGGGATATTGATGTGGCAACAGTGATTGCAAATCATGGGTTTACGGGTCTGTTCCTTGGTTATTTATGGGCCCGCTATCGTAAAATATGGGTGATTATCTTGATTCATGGACTCATGAATGCTTCTCCTCATTTTCTTTTGCAGATCCTGTTTCATTGAGCGGGAAAAGATCTTGTTAGATCAGTCTTCGCGTGCAACGATGCCTCTATCTCTACCGTATTCTCGGGTGACGCTCAGGCACTGAAAATACACCGCCCCAGGCATCAGCCTGCATGGCGGTGTATTTGTTTTTGAAATCCTGCAGACTTGTGCTCCGTACCTACTCTTCCCCGGTAGCCACCTGATTCCCCTCATAACTAATCCAGTCGCTCCAGCTCCCGGAATACAACTTCACATTCGTATATCCCGCTTCTTCCAGTGCAATCACGTTAGGGCAGGCCGAGACGCCAGAACCGCAATACACGATAATCGCACCATCCTTGTCCAGCTTACTGAAACGCTCTTCTAACACCCCAGTATCTGTCCAACGTCCATCCCAATCCAACACATCTTTCCAAAAATAATTCATCGCACCCGGAATATGTCCAGCCTTGGCATCAATCGGTTCCTCCAGACCCGCATAGCGGCGAGCATCACGGGAGTCAATTAGCACGACACTGCCACTTGCCGAAGCCTGCTGAACATCCTCTACACTTGCCAGCATGGCTGGCTGTACGTTCACCTCAAAGGAAGCCGGGATCTGAACGGGCACATCCGTGGTCACCGGGAATTTGGCGTTTTTCCAAGCGGAGAAACCTTCGTCCATGATATACACTTGTTCATGACCGATATAGCGAAGCAGCCACCATAGCCGAGATGCATTCATCCCGCCTTGATCGTCATAAGCAATAATACGACTATTGGAGCCGATGCCAGCTTTGGAGAGACGACTTGCGAGAACAGCCGGATCAGGAAGCGGGTGACGTCCTCCGTGCGCAGACACAGGAGAAGACAGATCTTTTTCCAAATCGAGATAGACAGCTCCTGGAATATGTCCAGCTTCATAGGCTTGTCTTCCAGCCTCCGGCTGACCGAGCAAGAATCGGCAATCTGCAATGACCACATCCGGTTCATACATTCTGGCGAGCAGCCAGCGCATGGATACAATATTTTTCATGAAAATACACCGCCTTATGAGAGTGGTAGGTCGTTTATAACTATGCTTTACGAAAAAAAAACGTTATACCGTGGTAGGTTCAACAGGCCCTTTGCCAGCGATAGGAGCATCAGCAGGAATGGGTTGAGGTTTGGTTTTGCCATATCGAATGAATATCCATACCCCGAATATAATGACAACCCCGGCAGACATCTGTAATGCACTGAGGGATTCGCCGAGCAGCATCCAGGCCAGCAACGAAGAGAATACGGGTTCCCCAAGTACGCCCATGGATACCGTTGTGGCATTCATATATTGAAGCAGCCAGTTGAAGAGATAATGTCCAAAGATCGTTGGCACAATGGCGAGCAGCAGGAAGATTCCCCACTCTGACGCAGCGTAACCTCCGAACGGATGGCCCATGATCAGATTATATACCGCCAGCGTGCAAGCAGCCACGAAGAACACCCAGAAGTTATACGAAAATGCACTAAGTCCCGCTCGCAAAAATTGACCCAGCAGCATATGAACGGCGACTGCGATTGTGCCAAGTAAAGACAGGACATCACCTTGCAGGGCAGTACCTGCCAACTGGAAATCTCCTGCGCCAATGACGATTGATCCAAGCAGGGCGATGCCCATGCCGATGATCATTATGCGGTTAATTTTGGCTTTGAACAGCCATACCGAACCGGCAAGAATCAGTATAGGCTCCAGCGCGAGAATAACTGTGGAACTGGCAACACTGGTGAGCCGCAGCGAACCCATCCAGAGTAGGAAATGAAGGGCCAGCATCACACCGGATGCAAGTAGCAAGCCCCACTGCCGTATGCGTAGACGCATCATCTCATGTCTGTATTTCCAGACAAAAGGCAGCATTAGCAGATTGGTCAGAAATAGACGGTACATGGCAATGACCGCAACATCTGCGGTAGACCAGCGTACAAAGATCGAAGAAAAAGAAATGGCGATAATGCCGACAAAGAATAACAGATAAATGGATCTGCCGGCACGGTTCAAGCTTGTCATGGGTGTAGCTCCTTCTTGAAGTCTGATGGCGTAAATCACTTCATTATACAGGAGAAGGTAACCGCAGGAAAGATAAAGAGAACGAAGAGATAAGTAGATTGTAACCGGGCTTGTAACTATTCTGTCATTCTCCCGATCCATTTTTCTATTAATCTTCTATATAGAGACATGAAACGAGATAATATACCAATAATCGGGAAAAAATGAAAGTAAGGAAGTGGCATGACAGTGAGAGTTCAACAAGAGAGAGCGGGAGAACGTGGCAGTATTCCGCCTAGCACAAGTCGCACGAAAACACATAAACGAAGAAAAATCCGGTATGGAAGGGTAAGCATAGCTCTAATGCTCCTGGTACTGTTCGTTACCGGTATTACATATGTATTCCTTGGCATGACGCATTGGATCAAAAGCGTTGTGGCGCCGCCTCCGATTACTGTAATAGAACAGCCCGCCAAGCTTGGCATGATACAAGTTACTCCGGATGCGAAGGAGGAGCCGGCCCGGTTCCAGGGCCAGGTTCGCAAATTGGCATACATAACGTTTGATGATGGGCCAACTGAATATACGGAACAACTGCTGGATATTTTGAAGCAGCATGAGGCAAAGGCTACCTTTTTCATGATCGGACGTCAGTTGAATCAGCATCCGGAAGCAGTGAAACGGCTGTTGAAGGAAGGCAGTTACCCTGGACTCCACAGCATGACGCATAACTATAAAAAGCTGTATAAGAGCGGCAGTTCTGCGAACTTTGTGAAAGAGTTCAAGAAAGAGCAGAAGATGGTGCAGGACCTGATTGGTTTTACACCTCATCTGATTCGTGCACCTTATGGCAGCAGTCCACAGATCGGTGAAAAGTTCAGAGGTGACATTGCTGCGGCCGGGTTCAAATTGTGGGACTGGACGACAGATTCACTCGATTGGAATCTTCCCGGTCAGCCGGACAAGATTGTGGCCCGGGTGAGCAAAAGTGTACATCGGGATAAGGAAGTGATTCTGATGCACGAGCGCGAGCAGACCGTTCAGGCTTTACCGCGTATTCTGAAGCTACTTGAGGATCGGGGTTACGAGTTCGAAGTATACGATCCGGATGCACACTGGGTAGCTAATTTTAGCGCAGATAGCCGTTTGTAATATAACAACAAGATGATGATGCAAGAGAGGAAGAACTTGGGTGCTAACGAGTAAAAAAGTGGCGCTTGCGGCAGTCAGCGTATTGCTAATTCTGCTGGTAAGTGGTTGTGGAGATCCGCAGGAGCCTGCGGCAAATCAGGTGAACCAATTGGTGCTCAGTGGTCAGGAGATCGATCAGAGTCTGAAGACGCTGGTCAGTCATGAGCAGGAGGATATGAAGTTATACAAATCTATTTTAGACAAGGGCAAGAACAAAAATAGTGATCTCGAAGCACTGCTGGATCAGGCAGCAGATCATATTCATGAACGAAGAACGTTGTTGAAACAGGCGGAAGAGGCCATGAAACAGACCAACGAGAAGGCGGTGGCCCTGCGCAGTTCATTGAAAGAACTATCATTTGAAAAAGAAGATACGTTGGCACAGGCGGAAAAGGTGCTGGATCAATATGAAGCAAGAGCACGTGCATTGGAAAATTTTATTGCCTCGTATCAGTTGAGTCTAAGTGCCGATGAGCAGCTGTATGATCTAATGAGAGAAAGTGCAGAACCTAATCTGGTTAAGATTAAGCGAGCCATTCGGGTACGGAATAGCGAATATGCGAAGCTTGCTGAATTCCGAAAGCAATTTAACCTCCAGACCAAAGCATTTAACGGAGCCAATGCCAAACTGGTACAGATGGATCAAGCCAGTTAGGTAGAGGATTACAATAATCGTTCAGACATTTTTCATGATTGAGCTGCCTGTCTCCCGTGTAAGTACTAGTATACAGCCAAGCCAATGGATGAGAAGCAACATGGACAAGCATCATTGCGTATAAGCTAACGGAGGTGTTCATATGCGAAAAGGAAATACAATGAAAGTCAGTGCATCACTCCTGGTTTTACTTATGGGATTCTCGCTTGTGGCATGTGGGAACAGTAATCCTGCTGCACAGCCAACAGTGAATAATACGGAAGAACAGTCACCAGCACCGGAGCAACAACCAAATGAAAGTGCTGCAATTGAAGCAGAAGGTATTCTGACTGGATGGGCTGATCCGCATACCGTGGAGATTCGAGTGAATGAGAAGCCGATGTCATTCCAGGTGAGCGAAGATCTGCAGAAGTCTCTGGATGATATCGATGACGAAGATTCCGTGCGTTTCAAATATGTAGAGAAAACGATTGATGCAACAACGAAACAGTTGGTACTTACAGAGATTGCAAAGATTGAATCGAGTAATGACAATAACGGTTCCAATGCAGGCGGTACAGTAACGTCCGATCGTCCGAAGACATCAGAGCTGGAAGTGACGGTAGAAGGAATAACCGAGAAACGTCCAGTGACATTGGCACAAGCAAAAGGTTATTCACTTTATGTGTTTGAACCGATGGCTTTTGACGCGGAAGACCATGAATTAACAATGAAGATTGATCCGGATTATGAGGTAGAGATTGAGAAGCTGCCGGCGAATTACAATCTGGATGCGCTGAAGATGGATGCCAAGGAAGAGTTGTCCGAGACCGGAGAAGTGAAGCAGTTAACGGCTGAACAACTCAGCAACGGTCCGATGAAGGATGCAAGATTATATATGATGTCCCAGAATGATAAGAAGACAGAGTATTTTATTGTGAAAGAACTGGACGGCAATGGTTTCATTTTCCACATCCAAGCACCTATTGGTGAACCTTCGGAAGGTTTCCTGCCCATGGCATATGCATCCCTTAATTCCATTATGAATGAGTAGAAAAGGGATGAGCCACATGGTTAAGCAGGACGGCTAAGTAAAATTAAAACGATTCCCTACACAGCGTGTTTCCTTGAGAGAGGAGATGCGCTGTTTTGTTAACGTTACTACAATATAGATACAATGTACCGTGCCGTGCATAGACAAATAGCCAGAAGGACCGATGCTGCAGCATAGGTTCCTCCCGGCTTCTTGGCCGTGCTTCTATTCAGTTTGCAGGACCGAACCCATGCCCTGATCCGTTACTCAGGTTAGTATAGTCGATTCCTTGTGTCCTCTGAGTTCTTGATAACGGGCGATTACATTCTGATGAACGGGATGTTCGTCGGGAATTCCCATGCGTTCACGGATGAAGGCGGAGACGCCATCTTCGCGAATCATGTGTTGTAGCTTCATGGCTTCCTCGTCGTGTTTGTCATTAAAAAGCATTGCGGCCGCCATAGCAGAAGTTAAATGAGGAATTTCAATTCCGAATTCACTGGCCTGCAGCGCTGGGCGAACAAGCCGATCATGAGGCGAAAGCTTGCGAAGGGGGGAACGTCCAACCCGGGTGACCTGATCCGTCAGGTTGGGATTGGCGAAGCGTTCCAGTATGGTGTCGATATATTTGTTATGCTTCTGTGCGTTGAATCCGTGCTTCTGGATGAGCATCTGACCTGTCTCTTCCATAACATGGCGGACCGTGGCCCGAAGGGTAGAGTTACTCATGACCTGTCGAATGGTCTCGAATCCTTCGAGATAGCCGAAGTATGCGGCGACACAGTGGCCTGTATTTACCGTAAACATTTTACGCTCAATATAAGGTTCAAGCGAATCCACATAGTGGACGCCATCTATTTTCTTGAATCCATCCAGAAGTGCTGGACGATGAACGACCCATTCGTAAAAAGGTTCAACAGTGACCTGCAGCGGGTCTTTGTGGTTTTGAGCCGGAACAATCCGGTCCACAGCTGCATTGGGGAAAGAAATATAACGTTCGGCTTTTTTACGAGTAGGTTCGTCCAGGAATGGATAGATGCGTTTCTTCAGCCTGGTGCTGCCACCGATGGCATTCTCGCAAGCGATAATATGCAGTGGAGTCTGATTATTGTTTTTCATGCGAAGTTGAATGCCTTTGGCGATCGGCTCGGCAATATCTCCGAGTGCAGATACACCCACGGCGGTTGTGATCAGATCGGCTGAAGCGATCTCTTCAGCAACCAGATTCTGCTCATTCACATTGATCGCCGTCACGTTGTTTACAATCGTTGTATCCTGATCGCTATTGGCGAGTGTAATGGGATATTCCTGTCTCTCTTGAAGCAAGGAGATTTTCTTCGGGTTACGTGCGACAAAGCAGACTTCGTAGTTGGAAGCGGACAACATATGACCGATAAAACCGCGGCCTATATTGCCCGCACCAAAATGTACAGCTTTCATGTATGAACTCCCCCTTTAAGGATTGAATCGCGAAATTCGTGCAGACCTTAGACGGTAGTGACGAGTGGCTTCGAAATCAAATCGTTAAATGTAAGGTCAGTCAAGCAAGACAGCCGTTGGTGAGGCATATCGAATTCCAGTGTTCCTGTGATGGTATTCGAGATGACTACGCAGTGCATACCAGCCGCAGCAGCTGCACGCGCGCCGTTAGGTGAATCCTCAATCGCTACGGCTTCGTCTGCAGTTACTCCAAGGGCTTCAAGCGCTTGATTGTAGAGTTCTGGATCAGGCTTCACATTTGCAACATCATCTGCGGTACGGATAACTTCAAAATAGTCTTTCAGTTTCAATTGTTCCAGATGCTGTTCAACCCACTCCCGTTTGGAGCTGGAGGCTACAGCGAGTTTTAGTCCAGCTTTACGCGCTTCATCAAGGTAGCTCTGAATGCCCGGACGAACCACCTCTTTGTTCATCAATGCAGCGTGCTGCAACTGAACAGATTCCCTGAACGCTTCCCGATCGATCGGAAGATTCAAATCTGTGATGAGGTACTCATATGGATTAAATGTTTTCAGACTGGTACCGATGCATTGTGAATACATCTCCAGGGTTAAATCTACGCCGTGTTCCTTGTAAGCATCGCGAAAAGCAATATACCATGCTGTCTCTGTATCAATAATCGTTCCGTCGAAATCAAACACCAGTGCCTTAATCATAAATTTGTTCCTCCTGTTTCAGAATTAGTTTGGGATAAAAATGAAAATTTTCTGCAAATTCATTCCCTGTATTCATTAACGTACGGGATATTAGTTGACACAATAAACCGAAAATGAATATTAATTTGGGAAAAAATATGCATTTGAAGCTAATAAAACCGTAACATAGGACAAACCCAAGGGTCAAGTGCGTCATGATTGTTTACATTGAAAATTTTCACATGTATGATTTGTTTTCAGAAAAAGGTGAACGTTGCAAACCGTTAACCCTTTTGCATGTAAGCGGTGTACTGAATAAACTGTTTTTACAGCTCAAAAAAATAAAACTTTTTTTATGAAAATTTGATCATCTGGCCGTTCAACAGCTTTCGACACTTTTATAATAGAAGAAATGGAGCTGAATGTATTGGATTTTATTAGCTTTACGCCAGATCAGGCCCTGTGGGAGAATGGAAGAAAGATTCTGAAAGTATATGGAGTAAGGGAGGAAGACAAGCATGCTGCAAAAGGACCGTTTTAATGGCTGCTTCATCGGGCTTGCAACGGGTGATGCGTTGGGAACTACCGTGGAATTCAGTAGCCCGGGCACATTTGAACCCGTAACGGATATCGTGGGTGGCGGCGTATTCGGGCTGGAGGCAGGGCAGTGGACAGATGATACGTCGATGGCTCTGTGCCTGGCAGAAAGTCTGGTACGCAAGGCAGACTTTGATCCTGCGGATCAGATGCGAAGATACACCAATTGGTACAAGGTCGGGTATATGAGCAGCACAGGCGATTGCTTTGATATCGGTGGGGCCACACGAAGTGCCTTGGAGAGGTTTGAGATAACCGGAGAAGCCTACAGCGGATCAACGGATCCGATGACGGCGGGCAATGGCTCTATTATGAGGCTTGCACCTGTCGTGATGGCTTACGCTAATCAACCAAACGAGGCGGTTCGTTATGCCGGGCTGAGCTCCCGGACAACACATGCTGCAACGGAAAGCGTGGAAGCATGTGAAGTGCTAGCCGCCATAATTGTTGCTGGTCTGCGCGGAGCGGACAAGAGCGTCATGCTGATGCCGGAGACATGCAGACAGTGGAGGGAGGAACCTGCTTTTTCGCCCGCTATTGAAGAGGTTGTTATGGGTTCCTATCAGAGCAAAGAACCGCCGGAAATTAAGGGCAGTGGCTATGTGGTTCGTTCACTTGAGGCAGCACTATGGGCGTTCCATAAGTCATCAAGCTTTGAAGAAGGCGCTTTGTTAGCTGTTAATCTGGGTGATGATGCGGACACTACGGGCGCGGTGTATGGGCAGATCGCAGGTGCTTATTATGGACTCAGCGGTATACCGGTACACTGGCGGGACAAGCTGGCCATGCGTGAAACGTTCGAACAACTAACAGAAGCCTTGTGGTTAAAGGCGACAGAAAATCGTTGATTAAGAGACAGGAGAAGAGAACATCTATGAGCACGACTGGACACACATTACAACCACAGGCTTCACAGTCAGGTAAACGAGGGGCGTTTCCATTATCCCTGTTATGCCTGACGATAGGTGCTTTTGCAATTGGTATGACTGAATTTATTATTATGGGCTTACTGCCCAATGTAGCAACAGACCTGAATGTAAGTATTCCGCAGGCTGGACAACTCATTACGGGATATGCGCTTGGTGTAGCGGTAGGTGCGCCGATTTTGACCGTATTTACACACAAGATTCCGCAGAAACAACTGCTGGTGCTGCTGATGTGCATTTTCATTATCGGGAACGCATTGTCTGTCATTGCTCCCACCTATGGGTTGTTAATCTCGGCACGGATCTTAACGGCATTTGCCCATGGTACATTCCTTGGTGTAGGTTCAATCATGGCGACGCGGCTTGTTGCGCCCGAGAGAAGGGCAGGAGCGGTATCGGTTGTTCTCGCGGGGCTTACGATTGCCAACATCATTGGCGTTCCGTTTGGTACGTTTATCGGGCAACAGCTCGGATGGCGGTCATCTTTCGGGGCGATTACGATCTTGGGCATCATTTCGTTGATTGGTATCATTCGTTTCATTCCCGTCCTCCCGCAAGGAGCACCAGCGAACCTGGGACAGCAATTCCGGAATCTGGTTCGTCCCCAAGTGTTGCTGGTTCTGCTTATTGGGGCGTTGGGGTGCGGAAGTTTGTTTACAGTCTTCACCTATATTACGCCGATGCTTGTGGATATTAGCGGTTTTGCGGAGCAAAGTGTGACCTGGATTCTGGTGTTGTTTGGCTTCGGTGTAACCTTGGGCAATTTGGTTGGCGGCCGTCTGGCAGACTGGAAGCTGATGCCTTCGTTAATCGTCAACTTTGGTATCCTTGCTGTTCTTCTGGCAGTGCTCACGCTGACGCTGGAGAATCCGTATCTGGCAGTGCTCACGATATTTTTCTGGGGGGTTGCCGCTTTTGGTATTATGCCGGGACTTCAGATTCGGATTATGAATATGACTCGTGAAGCACCGCTACTTGCGACTACCTCAAGTCACTCCGCATTTAACCTGGGGAATGCAGGTGGTGCCTATCTGGGCGGATATGCAATTACCCATACAGGACTTATATCTGTACCTTTGTATGCCGCAGTTATTGCCGCACTGGGTTTGCTGGGCTTGTTCATCAGTCTGTTAATGAAAGACAGACAGACTTCACCCGAGGGTGCAGAGGTAGTTAATCCAGTATCCGTATACTAAACAGATATCAAGAAAGCCTCAGTCATCCTGTGTAACCAGGAGCTGAGGCTTTTTGGGTATGCTGTTTTAATAGATTTCAAGCTCATTGATTCGCACATAGGTTGGCTGATGGGAAGGACCTTTACTCGCTACGACACGGATCTTGGAAGTACTGACTGCTGAAAATGTGTGTGATCGCGTTAACTCTTGATTGTCTGTAATCTGTACGAGATTCACCCAATTTGAGCCATTCCAGTATTGCAGATCATAATTGGCAAGTGGGTATCCCTGGGTGGTATACAGATCAATTCGCTGGATTGAACTCGATGCCGGCAAATCAATGACGACATATTGGGGAAGTGAGGAATTACGGTTATTGGCCCAGCTATAACTTTCCCCCAAGGCCGTGTTACGATCCCCGTCATTGATTCGGGCTGCTGAATACCCGGGATAGGTTGAAGTTACCGTTATGGCAGCATTTCGTGCCAGGTTCTGTCCGGTTCCCGGATTGGTAGGGGTTTTCACCAGATTCACCAAATTCCAGCGCAGCTCGAAGAGTTTGAAGGACTTATTAAATACAGCTCCTTCTCCTTTGACGAGAGCATCAATCTTTAGAGACATGGTACTGGGCACATTATTGCTGCTTGTCCATTTCCCTGTGCCTTCAATGCCGGCAAAAACACTTACCTCAAGTATTTTTTTGCCGGCAATTTTCAGACCGACTTCCGCTTTGGCTCCTGCCCAAGCAGTGATCTGTCCTTCAATTTTATGGGTTACCGTAAGATATCTGTTCACACTGCTGTAAGGCTGGATCTTCACGGGAATAAAAACACGTGTTTTCCCTTTGACTCCCGCGGTAACCGTGTATCCCTGATCGACCTGAAATTCAAAGGTGACGTTGCCGTCAATACCAATGACCAGAAAAACGCCGACTGATACGGCTCCGAGATTGCCAGCACCAATATTGAAGCCCATGATTGGAACCTTGACCTCTTTTTTGAACTTGGCATCACCTTTGATATAGATGTTGGCTTTCTCACCAGCAGTAAATTTCAGATCATATTTTCCCCAAAATCCGTATTTCCCCGTAACTTTGGGTGCAATCAAGGTGAGCTTGCCACCTGCTTCAACGAACACTTTGTTACCGTTTGCATTTTGTTGATTTACAAGTACCTTCTTGAAATCACAGACAAACTCATTGCCGGATTTTTTGCAATTGGCAAAATCACCTGCTCCAGCAGCACGAATCACATCATTCAGATCCATGGGTGCAATATCCGTGGAAGCGATATCCATTCTTTCTGCATCCGCAACCCTGTCCATATTTGCATCCAAATCATTTTGAATCGTGTTGTCGATGTTGAACTGTCGCATTTCAGCATCGTCAGTTATATCGGTCTCTAACAAGGAAGGGGTTTCATGAACAAGCCATTCCTTGCTATCCAATACCATCTCAGGATCAGGCATGACGATATTACGCTCTTCGAACGAGACCTCCTGCTCGGGAATATCATAGTAATCGAACAATTCCTCCACACCCGGAGTGATGTAATCTACCCGCATACCACCAGAGCTTCTATTGACGCTTGTAACTTTGATAGCCCGGGCAGAGGACTGATCGAGAAAGATCTGACCAGGAGCTAGGTTATTACCGATTTGGGCAGCCTCTTGGGTGCTAAGTTCTATTGAACCTTTCTCTTCCACCGTTTCAAAGACGGCATTTACCACGGGAAGTCTCTTCACCATGGAAGCAGGCATGGGTTGGGTCGGTTTTAACTGATAATCGACTTGCTCGAATTGACCTGAAGAAGAAATGGGATTGCTAATAGCCAGTCCATCTTCAGAGACGTTAAATGAGATTCGAAAATATGCTTCTGAAACTGGAGCATTCACATTGGTCTTGCCTGCCCAGATCCAGCGTGCACTGGTCTCCTCAGGCATGCCACTAATCTGTTTCCAAGGATCACTGCCATACCGTCCGAAGTCAGTAGCACGTGACCATGACGAATCATCGAATTTGGGTTGCTCCCAACCTTCAATATATCGTTCAGATACTTTCCAGTTGAAATCCGTAACCAGATTCTCATCTCCGTAGCTAAGGTCTGCCAGCAGTCCCGCATAGAGGCCTATATCCTTCGCTTGAACTGCAATCACATTGATGCCAGATTGAATCGGCACAGGGAACGTATAGGCTTTGGCCCAGTCGGTGCCTTTTCCCGTCTGTCTGCCGTTTATAAAAAGTGTGAACTCATCATCTGCGGTTATGGATATTTTTCCTTCATTGTTAGATGCAGCATAGACATTGGATGGCCATAACCCGACAAGTAAAGGCAGCAATAATGTAATAACCAGAAATGAAGCCCATGCTTTTTTGATCGAAAAGCGTACATTGAACATCATCATTTTCCTCCCAGAAAATAAAGTAGTTGCAAAAGATATTGGCGAACGAGACGTTGAAACTTTTGCGAAAGCATCTCTCAGAAGAAAACTATTATGAATCTATTGAAATTGTTCATAGACACCCCCCTATGGAAGTTATAATAAGGTAAAATATTCAATTTAACAACAGTATTTTACAATTTTTGAATTAGGATTCGAGAAGAAAGAAGAAAGAAGAAAAACTCTGATGCTATAAGATCATTGAATTGAATCGCTAGAAATGAAAATATTGTTGCGAAAAATGGATAAATAAGTTTAAATATACTATATAAGTAATTCCATGTCGGAAAAACAGAGTGAAATCTACAGGTTCAGTTTTTTCTGAAGGGAAGGGAGGTGATCTAACCTGTTTATTGTAAGGGCTTTCAATTTTGGTTTGAGAGGAAGCTTGCTTCACCGCGTTAGAAAAAAGTTGAACTTCAGCATCAAGCGTAATCCAGTGAAACTTCGAGAAACGCATACTTAAGTTTGACAAAATTGAGAGGAGAAATTGAGATGAAAAAACGTATTACAATCCTTTTAAGTCTTTCGATGATCGTTGCCATGATTGCCCCAACAATGGCTTTTGCTACGGATTCCAGCGAGGTTGGTGCTCAGAACACAGCGTATGAATCTATGAATGTATCCGGCAATGACGCAAACAATGCGCTTGCTAATACTTCGGTGGTGCCGGCACCACCGGGTTTTGATGGCTATCGAAACAATATTCCGCACGGAAATACCAATCTGATATCCTATTACTCCACAACGGTGGGCAATACACGGAAAGCGACCGTGTATACACCGCCAGGATATTCTCCGAATAAAAAGTATAACGTCTTGTATCTCCTGCACGGCATCGGCGGGGATGAGCATGAGTGGGTCAATGCAATGAAACCCAAGAACATTTTGGACAACCTGTATTCGGAAGGCAAGCTGTCCCAGATGATCGTTGTCATGCCGAATGGCCGTGCCATGAAGGACGACCGTCCAGTCGGTGACATTTTTGCTCCGGACAAAGTGGCTGCGTTTGAACGGTTTGAGCAAGACCTGCTCAAGGATCTGATTCCTCATATCGAGGCCAATTATCCAGTGTACAAAGACAAGAATAGTCGTGCGCTAGCCGGACTGTCCATGGGTGGTGGGCAGTCGCTTAACTTCGGATTGAAAAATCTGAATACCTTCGCTTGGGTAGGGGCCTTCTCGGCTGCACCGAATACGCAATCTGTATCACAGCTGGTTTCCAACCCTGGACAAGTCGCTAGCCAACTCAAATTGTTGTGGATCTCCTGTGGATCGAGTGATGGTCTGTTATGGGTCAGCCAGAATTTCAAAAACGGCTTGAGCAGCATGAACATTCCGCATACCTGGTATCAGGATGTAGGTGGACATGAACCATCTGTCTGGAACAGCGGCCTGTATCAGTTCTCACAACGAATCTTTAAATAATTTAATTTGAATTAGCTTCTTGAAGCAATCGACAGGAGAAACAGGAATTCATATCGATATGTAGCCTCAGTTCTGTTCTGCACAGGGCTGGGGCTTTATGTTGGTTAGTGTGCGAATATGACATGATGAATGAGAGAGAATATGTTAGCATGAAGGAAGCAGATCCACATGGAGCGGGTAGTTAATTACATAGGTAGATACATGAAGGAGAGAAATAGGATGTTTTATTACAAAGGTGCGTTTCGGGAAACGGACAATGTGATCTATTTTAAAAGCGATGTTTCATTAGCTCAGAATGATGTTGTCCTATTTGGTGAAAAGAAGTATTTTATCGAAAGTGTGGAAAAAGAATTTCTCCTGCTTCAGCGGGTGGGATCCATCGTTTCTGTGAGTCTGTGAAATCTTCGCAAGATCATCCCCTTTTTCAAGTGTACGTGCACTTCTGGGCCACTGCCTACATACAATAGATCGACCCTGTTCCCACATGTGCTCAGGCCAGATCGTTGTAAAACTGCAGGAGGTGTCATCTGTGCCCGGATTGTTTACCGCAATTGCTCTATTCATTAAAGAGTTAACGTTACTCGTCTCATATGTCAAAAATAATGCGTTCCCCCAGCCACTGGCTGAGGATGATGAAGCCAAACATTTACGCCTTATGGCTGAAGGCAATGCTCACTCTCGCAATCTGCTCATTGAACACAATCTGCGCCTTGTCGCGCATATCGTCAAGAAGTTCGACAATACGGGTGAAGATCAGGAAGACCTGATTTCCATCGGAACCATTGGTTTGATCAAAGCCATCGAAAGTTTTCAACAAGGCAAAGGTACGAAGCTTGCCACATTTGCGGCGAGATGTATTGAAAACGAGATACTTATGCATTTGCGTTCCCTGAAGAAAACACGCAAAGACGTATCCCTGCACGACCCCATTGGTACGGACAAAGAAGGCAACGAAATTACGCTGATCGACATACTCGGAACAGAAGCCGACGACGTTGTAGATAAGGTGCAGCTCAAGATTGAAAAAAGCAAAATTTATCGCAATCTCGACATCCTGGATGATCGGGAGAAGGAAGTTGTGATCGGTCGATTCGGCCTGGAAGCAGGCGGGGAGGAACGAACTCAACGCGAAATTGCGAAGGAACTGGGCATCTCACGTTCTTATGTATCACGGATTGAGAAACGAGCGTTAATGAAATTGTATCATGAATTTTATAAGCAAAAGTAGTTGCTGAACAGACCAGAGGGCGCCTTGTACAAAAGGTGGCCTCTTTGCTGTTTGAACGGATGTGTAGATTTCTCTTTTTTTAAATTTGGTCTCCTGAATCTGGTTAGATTAAAGAGGTCGACTTGTCGGCTTTGGTGGGGAGTGTAGTGTATACTGTAAATACACATTATTTTAGTTGCGACACAATTTAAAAATATTAATGATTGGAGCGTTTTTCATGGGAAAGTTGAATTTATCGGCAGCGTTGATTGAGAGAATTGCAAATAGGAACGACGAGATTGTATGAAACAGATACATATATTGGTTGAGTCCCAACAGACAGTCAAAGATTTGATATCCTTTGAAAAGTCATTTCAAATTTATCACTTTTATGTTGAATCCATTCATTTATTTGAGATGCATTGCCTATGAATATCAAGCAAACGATAAAAGAGAAACTTAGTCTTTTCAAAAAAGTGACAATTACCCTTGAAGAGTTGGAAATGCTGTTTGGCAGCATTGAATCCAATCCTAGTGAGTTTGTAGAGTTGGTATTAGAATTGGAGCAAGATGGAGTGCTCGAACCGGTGAAGTCTGCTGGTCGTACAATGAAACAGAAGTCACTTGCTTACCGTTATCGTGTCAACAGACCAGCCATTGTGAAGCAGCACAATCAGCATCTCCAACAGTATCGTCTTAAGATTCATTCAACAATACTGTTGGATAGCTATTTTGGAATGTCGGAACAGCAATTTATTGAGGATCGACCGTGGATTGACCGTATCGATTATTTCCTGAAAACCAAGGGTTTTCCATTATCGACGGTTCCGGCTCCGGAACGAAGCTATCAGCTCACCGGAAATGAGAAGTGGATTACTGATCTAGGTGGAGCTGCACTGCTAAAGCGGCTTGGAGTGTGGGACTTGCTTCGTATTCATCCGGTATCCGATCCGTTAATGTTGGCTGTAAATCCATACCAGACAACAGAATCTCTTTTTTTAAGGTGTACACATTTAATCGTAGAGAATAAAACGACATTTCAAGCACTGCTCCCTGTTTTGCCGTCAAGTTCTTTCAATACGTTAATTTACGGCTGTGGCAATAAAATTACTGGGAATTTGGACATGTTTTCGTTGCAGTATCCCATAACAAATCGTGAGCACCGTTTCTTTTACTTTGGGGATCTTGATTATGAGGGGATACGTATCTGGCATGAGGCAAACAAGCAACAGATGATGATCCCGGCGCTTCCATTCTATGAAGCTTGTTTGGAGCAACCCTATGTACTAGGAAAAAACAATCAGCGAAGAGTAGATCATGCTGTAGAGGAATTTTCCTCGTTTTTCAGCCAGCGGCAGCAGTCTCAGATCAAAAACTGCCTTCATTCAGGAGGATACTACCCGCAAGAAACGTTGTCATCGCAACAATTGCAGCACATATGGAGGAGTGAAGCATGGAATCAATGGATCGATTTGAATTAGAAGACACGCTGTCTGGTTTTCAGGAACGTATGTCGAAGGTGGCTCTGTTTGATCCTTTATTTGAGTTGCAACGGAAAAAGAAAAACGACGAGCTCGGACAGCCCATTGAGATGATGGAGCTTGGTTTGCTGGCCTTGTTGTTTTTCTTTGAACATAAGCTTATGAGAAATACGAAGGTGGGGGTCAAGGATCTAGCTCTATATTTACTGCGTATTACGGAAGGGCAGTTGAAGGTAGACATCTCGCAATGCGAGGATTTGGCACGGGACATTATTCAAGTTTTTCGTCCAGCTTCGGGTAAAAAGCGTGAATTTACATTTTTCAATTGGGAAACCCGAGAACGGCAGACGATATATACATCTATTCTGAGGGCGAATGCTTTTGATTCAAAGAACAATACACAATTTTATGCGCTGGATGAGGATGGGCTTGAACTGGTGTTTGCAACGAAGGAGTTTTATTCAGAATTTCAGCTGTCCATTCATCAACTAGTCCTCCGCAAGCAACTCGAAAAAGGTGAGTTCCAAGGAGCGCTGCGACAAATCAATGAAATGCGGGTAGACGTCGAGTCATTGCAGGAGCGAATGGTAAAACTTGAGCATGAAATTAAACGCAGTATTGTATCAGAAGAGACACTAAAACGGTACAGTGTACTGTTGGAGGATATTTATGCTCGATTACAACGGGAAAATGAAGAGTTTGAAGAGCTAAGACAATTCGTGAAAGAAACGCTGACGCGTTTGTATGCGGATACGAACTTGGAGAAGCAGGAACGCGCTTATGAGTATATTTTGCGCATTTCCAATGAGTTAGAGAGAGTTCACGCCGAGCATTCGGGCTTATTACAGCAATGTATGAATCTAAAGAATCATGCTCTGCATTCGGCCAAGGAGTCGCTGTATTACACGGGACTTAGTTCTTTCAATTTTGAACAGGATGTTGCAGGTATCGTATTCGGGCTACCGCTGCCTCTTGAGTCGATGAAAGGGGTAATATCTCCTTTTATGAGGCTGGGGCAGATACGAAGTTGGTCGCTGTTGACGTTGTTTGCTGAACAAAATATGACCGGCATGGATGAGCAAGCACCACGGGTAGATAGCTTCCTGGAGGTTTCTGGTGAAGACAACGATCTACAGTTTGCATTGCATCGGGGAGCTTTCTTTATGGAGATCATGAAATTGCTCATTCGGGAGCTTAATGAAAAAACGGAGATTGAATTGTATCAATTTATAGAACGATTGGAAAAGTATGGACGAAGACATTGGTTAGACAGGCGCAGCTTTTATGACTTTTGGCTGATTCTACATCAACGAAGCCCAGTCCAGGCATTGTCCATGGATCGAAGAGATGATAACAATACTGGACTGGAGGAAGTATTTGGTCTGCTGGGACATCAGATGCTGGTTGTCTCTGAGTGTCCAGGTATGGTCGAGACGGGTACGCGCTATCAAATCCAAAATATGAAGTTAAAGTGGGGGAACGAGCAAGGTGACCTATAGCTATAATAATGAAACGGTAATGAAGGCGTTCAAGCTGTATTCGCAACTGGCCCTGAGCGGGGAAGTAGAGAAAGAGAGTATGCAGGAATATATGGCGGATGACGAAGTTCGAGGACTTGTCGATCAGTTTGCGGCTGAGGTGGATTGCGCTGTGATTGTAACAGGTGATGGGTTGTATCTGATTCCACTCGTTCGTTTGTCGCCGTTTCATGTGAGCAATGACTATATGAAGAAAACCTATCTACGGTCTTCTGCGGTAAATGCAGACTTGTACCTTATGTACATGGCCATCATTGTGTTTATTGGTGCTTTCTATGACAGTTATCAGAGTCTGGAGCCAACCAGGAATTTTATTCCTCTGGATGAATGGGCCGTGTTGTTACAGGAGAGAGTTGAACTACTCAAGGAGTTTGAAGAGGAGCAATTAAAAAGTTACGAGGTCGAGTTCTCTTATCATTGGTCGGCTGTCATTGAGAAATGGGATACGATGGATGATATAAAAGAAACAGCAAAGCGGCAAACAGGGAATACGATCAGCCGTCTCAGCTTTCTGGATACGGTCAAGCGTTTTTTGCTGGAACAGCAGCTGGCTGAAGAGGTTGGTGCAGGTGAGTTAGCTTTGACCGAGAAGGCCAAAATGATTGTACAGCGATATTTTATGGAGCTGGAGTATAATCGGGGGATTCTGAATTTTCTTTACAGTCTGGATGAGCGAAAAAAAATTGCTGGAGAGGATGAAATTCATGCCGTCGATCTCTAAAATCAGGTTTACCCATGTGCTCTATGAAGGTGGGAACAAAAGATATAATGATGAGATATTTCAGTTTGATGGCCATAACGGTGCGATTCTCCTGGAGAACGGCGGCGGAAAAACGGTGTTTATTCAAACGGCGCTGCAGGCAATGTTGCCGCACTCGGAATTGGCCGGGAGAAAGCTCAAAGATACGCTTCTTTTGGAGAATGGCCCGGCTCATGTTGCGATAGAGTGGATTTTGAACGACAAGCCGCGTCGCAGATATGCGATGACGTGCGTTAGCCTTTTCCTTAACACCAGCGGTGTTGATTCTTATCGTTATACCTATGAATATGGTGAACATGATGGGAACGGACTGGAGTCTATCCCGTTCGTCAAAGAGCATATGGGGAAGACAAGGCCGGCAGACAAAGGTGAAATGCAAGAGTATTATTCCTCGATGGCACAGCGCTTTCCACTGACGGCTCAAACTTTTGGTACGCTTAAGGAGTATAAGGCCTATATTGAAGAGAATTTCCATATTATAGCGTCAGAGTGGGAGGCTGTAGCGAAAATAAATAGTACGGAGGGCGGGATAGAGAACTTTTTTGATGATTGCAAATCAACATCACAGCTGTTTGACAGACTGCTGATCCCTACGGTTGAAGAAGCAATGGAAGGCTTTGAGAAGGGCAGCTTCGTAGACATATTTAATACACATCGTGAAGGTTTCAAGCGCTATAAGGAATTAAAAGAACAAATCGAGGAAAATAAGCTGATTTTGCAGGAGTTAAGCCACTATGTGCAATTATATGAAGGACTGCATCAAGCCGGGGAACGTTACAATGAAGCACGCGCAGAGGGGAAAGCGTATCAGAAGTTAGCATGGCAGCAGCAAGGGGAGCAACAGATGGAGAAGGCCGGGCTTGTCGAGCGTTTACAGCTTTGGACAAAACAGCAAGAGGAGCTCCAGTTGCAGCTTAAATCCCTGGAACTTGCGGAAGCTGAGCAGGAACACTCCGTGCTGGTGAACAGCTTAAATCGAGTTCAGGAAGAGACGGATATGCTGTACAAGCGGCTTCAGCACGCAGCAAGAACTTTTTATTCACTGAAATACTCAGAGCATCGAGTAAGTATGGAAGTGGCCGAGGCACGTTTGCAACAGGTGGAGCAGCAGCTTGAAAGGCTTGAACAAAATGAGGACGAGCAGCAGCTGCAAGAGCGCTGGGAACAAAACGGTGGAGAATTGCGAACGGCTTTTGCCCTGGACGACGAAGAGATATCTCTGTCTCTGACAGAACAGGCTTCTATTCTTGAGGGTCTGAAAATCGAAGAGATTGAAATGAAAAAAACCATTGATCGGCTTCTTGCTGAGACCCGGTCATGGGACCTGAAACTACATGAGAAACAGACCAAATTTGATGAAAAAAAAGAACAGCAGCACAAAATTGCTCGCGCTATTCTGGCTAATCCTTCACTGGAAAAGGTTGAGGAGCAGATTCCGGTTTGGTCTGCACGACAGCAAAAGTTGGAGGACAAACGGATCGATCATATGCGTCAGCTCAAGCAGATGAATGAAGAACAGGAAATCATTCGGACCCGTCGACGAGTAATGGAGGAGGAACTCCGCGAGAAGGAACGAGAAAAGGCAAGACTGGAACAGCAACAGAAGCAGCTAAATGAAGAGCATGACACTGTGGTTCGTGAGTTGGGTATGCTGCGTCCGAATTGGGAACGGCTCACCTCTGTATACGATAAAGAAGCTTCCGTCAAGGAGCGGCTCAAGGAAGGGATGCTAAAAAGACAGGAACAAAAAAAGACATTTTTGCACAAAGAACGGCTCGCTTACCGCTATGTAGATGACTACAATGAACAGGAGATATTTTTCGCTGACACTGTCATTGAACGATTCGTCAAGACTTGGAAAAGACAACTCAGTTTGCTGCAAACGGGCACTGAATATGCTCGTGCACTGAATCTGGGGGATGATGCTTGGGAACGGTGCGAAGATAGTCTGTGGTCCGTGACCCTGGTCACAACAGAAGGGGAAAAGAAACTGCTTATGCAGAAGCTCGCGGCTGTAAAAGATGAATTTGCTTATCCCATCCGTGTGCTCAGTACGGCAGAAGCGGCGGCGATGATACAAGGAACTGGGAAGCAAGAGTCCAAAGAGCATTGGATCGTTCCTGCACATTGGCAGGGAAATGAAGAGGAAGCCGGCTTTCAGCAGTGGAAGGCAGGATTGCTGGAGCGGGCCGAGCAGATCAGGCGGGAGCGTGAGAATAGAGAAGAGGAACTGATGAAATGGCAAACTGCCGAACATCTTTTTCGGCAGTTTCTACACAAATACCCGTTGTCGGATTCCCAGGCGTTGGAGCAGCAACTTTATGCAAGCCGCCAACGGGTGATCCGCTTTACACAAGAAATCCAGCAGAATGAACAGCGATCCAGGCAGCTTGAAGAGTCGATGGACAAATACCGTACGGAACTTATTGAAATGCAAGATGTGATTCATCAACTGGGAGTCTGGCTGAAGGATGGGCAAAGTTATGTAGTACTTGGTGTGGAGCGAGGCAAGCTGGAGAAGGAGCTTGCGCCGATCAGTGAGCAACTATCTGGTATGCAAAAACAGCTTAGGATGAAGAAATATGGGTTGACCAGAGTTCTGGAGGAACAATCTGTTGTGCAGCAGGAGTACCATGACGCGAATACGAGGCTGCAATTGTTGCGCAATGATGAGTTATACCGGAAAGTGCAGGGATTTGTTTATGTTGATGCAATCCGCTCGATGACGGAGCTTAAGGAAGAGCATAAAGTCTTGGAGCAGGAGCGCTCCGGTATCATGAAAGAACGCAATCAACTTGAAATGGAGCAGGGGCACGAACGGGAAAAGAGGTCTTTGGCGGAAAAGGGAATGAGCGATTTGCTCCGTGAGCATTCTGATTTGGATTTGGATACAGAGCTGTACCTGCCGGTCGAGCTGGAGAGGCAGAAGCAGTCGGCATGGCAGCGAATCGAACGATACCGCGATGAATTTGAACAGCTGACAGAACAGCTACAAAAACAAAAGGCTGAGATACAAAATAATGAAGGACGCATGACAATTTTACGACAGCAGTTTAGCATTCAATTTCCGGAGAAGCAGCCAGCCCGGTTTGACGATGACCTGAAGGCAGTTAAGCTGAATCTGCAACAGGAAAATATAAAGCTAAAGCTAGAGAAGAAGGAATGGCAACAGCGAAGCGATGCCGTAGAACATCAGATTAATGAACTGAATGGTGTGCTGCAGCTATGGGATAAGCATACCCTCGTGCATCGTATGAATGACGAACGGATACATCCTGCACATTTGGAGGAACGTCGTGTACTGGATTTTACTTATGCTCGCATGGAGCTTAGCGAGCGCTCTGTCACTGAGCTCAAATCCTGTTTGCAAAAGAAGGAGCGGGAGCAGAGTATCGTTGGCAAAGGTAGGGACAGCTTTAAAAATTTCTGTATTTCCAAAGTCAAGGAAGTGAAACTTCGGCAAATGGCCATCCAGGGGATCGAATTGAAAGATTCCTATGCAGAAGTTATTGAATTCAGACAGACGATGGAGTCGAGAATTCAGAAGGCAATTCACATCATGGAAGAAACGATTCAGACCTATGATCGTGATCTGCAAGAGTTTATTCAGAGGATTCACACGCATTTGAAGCGAATTGTACAGGAATTGAAAGAGCTGCCGAAGAAGACGCGGATTAAATCCGTTGAAGGTTGGCGGGAAATCTTCAGTTTTTCTATCCCGGAATGGGAAGAGCAAGACGGTAAGGATCGCATTCGCAGCTATATGGAGTGGATTCTGTCTCAGTTAGAGGGGATTCAATATACCATCGATGAGTCTGGTAATACACAGCAGGGCGATCTGCGTAAAAGTCTGGAAAAATGGCTCGATTCAAGACAACTTCTTCAGGTTGTATTGAAGGGTGAAGCGATGAAGGTCACCTGCCGTAAAGTGACGAATGACCACCAGGTGACGAGAGCTTCATATTCTTGGGAGCAATCGAACCGCTGGTCGGGTGGAGAAAAATGGAGTAAGAATATGACATTATTCCTCGGATTATTGAACTACGTTGCTGAACGTCGTCAGTATATCAAAGCCAATATGAAGCTACACCGTACAGTTATTCTGGACAACCCATTTGGAAAGGCTTCGAGTGATCATGTGCTCAGTCCTGTATTCTTTATTGCGGAACAGCTGGGATTTCAGATCATTTCCTTGACTGCACATGCAGAGGGCAAGTTTTTGCAGGACTATTTTCCAATTGTATACAGCTGCCGTCTTCGGAGTACGAACGATGCATCCAAGCAAATTATTGATTCGACCCATCGAGTACAACATGCTTATTTCCGGGATCATGCCCCTGAAACGCTGGCAAGAATTGACTTGAGGGTGGATCAGATGGAGCTGTTTTAAGGTTGGGATGAGGATACATTAAGGGTTAAATTAAAGGAAAATGGCCGTTACTAGAATAGGAATTTATTCTATATAGCTTGAACTAACTGTTTATGTGAAGCATAGGCTTCACATATATCCCCAGAGTTTCACCTTTATAAAAGAAAATCAAAATAGTTTGAAGATAACAGCGATTGGAAGGTTGATCTATCATCGGAGTGGCAAGTGTAAATATTCTTTAGTTCAATTTATATAGTCACGCCCATTTTATAAATTATGAATTATCAAAAATGGCTTGTGAGGGCACTTTTACAAAAGGGCCCTATTTGCCGTGAAAAAAAATATAAATGAGGGATATGTATTCTGAGCAGATTATTATATGATGAGTAATAATATTTTGCATCGTAGAGAGCATTTTTGCAGAAAGAGAGTGGTGGTTGATCATGCAGCAAGAAACGTTAACAAGGGGATTAAAGAACCGACATGTGCAGTTGATGGCGATCGGAGGTGCGATCGGTACAGGTCTGTTTCTCGGAGCAGGCAAAACGATCCAGCTAACAGGGCCATCCATCTTGCTGGCCTACATCATTACGGGTGTTGTGTTGTTCCTGATCATGCGTGCATTGGGGGAGCTGCTGTTAAGCAACTTGCAGTATCATTCCTTTGTCGATTTTGTGCGTGATTACCTGGGAAATATGGCGGCATTTATTACAGGCTGGACCTATTGGTTCTGTTGGATCTCCATTGCCATGGCTGATATTACGGCCGTTGGATTGTATACACAGTTTTGGTTTCCGAATGTACCTCAGTGGATGCCGGGATTAATTGCGTTGGTCATATTGCTAATCATGAACTTGGCTACGGTCAAGCTGTTCGGTGAAATGGAATTCTGGTTTGCCCTAATTAAAGTCGTGGCCATTCTGGCACTTATTGTTGTTGGTTTATATATGATCTTCAAAGGTTTTACCACGGATCAGGGTCCAGCCAGTTTCAGTAATCTCTGGAGCCATGGGGGATGGTTCCCGAATGGACTGCATGGATTCATCATATCGTTCCAGATGGTAGTATTCGCCTTTGTAGGCATGGAACTGGTGGGGCTGACAGCGGGGGAAACCGAGAACCCGGAGAAGGTTATTCCGAGAGCGATTAACCAGATTCCGATCCGGGTACTGCTTTTCTACGTTGGCGCATTGCTGATTATTATGAGTATCTACCCGTGGAACGCCATTGTGCCTACGGAAAGTCCGTTTGTACAGGTGTTTGCCGCTGTAGGTATTGCGGCCGCTGCAGGGATTGTGAATTTCGTTGTGTTAACATCAGCGGCTTCGGCGTGTAACAGTGCCATTTTCAGTACAAGCCGTATGGTGTTCTCCATGGCAAAAGATCACAACGCGCCTGAGTCGTTTGCACGACTGAACAAGCGAAAAGTCCCTTCCAATGCGCTGTATTTCTCTACAATCGTTATTCTGATTGCGATTGTACTGAACTATGTGATGCCGGAGGGCGTATTTACACTAATCACGAGCGTGTCGACTGTATGCTTCATCTTTGTCTGGGGCATCATGGTGATCTGTCATCTCAGATATCGTCGTACTCAGCCGGAACTGGCTAGTCGCAGTCGCTTCAAGTTGCCACTATATCCGTTCTCAAACTATTTAATTTTGGCTTTTCTCGCGTTTGTGCTAGTAGTATTGGCATTGGCTGAGGACACGCGAGTGGCGCTATTTGTCACGCCGGTGTGGTTTATTCTTGTTGCGGGGATCTACCTTTTTAAAAAGAGAAATTTGAGTAATAACAGACAGTAGGTCTTACCATCGTTGCAAAATAAAGCCGCCCAATGATATTGGGCGGTTATTCGTATTTAAATTCTTGCAGCCTCTTTGCCTTCACGAATGCTCGCGTAGATGGCATCACAGATATCGGTTGTATACTGGCCCGACATCCCTTCAAGTGCCGTGTTGGTGAATGCTGCAACACTAAGTTCTTCTTTTGGATCAACAAACCAGGAATGACCGTAGGTTCCACCCATTCGCCACGTACCCGCTGATTCTGGTGTACCGGCTGCGACAGGATCTTTAAGTATTGTAAAACCAAGGCCAAACCCTCTGCCCGGCCAGTATGGCATCGCGAGATCACCGATTTGATTGGTAGACATCTCAGCCGCAACGGCTTCTGTAAGAAGAGGCTGTCCTCCTTGTCGCAATGCTTCAAGTAAAGTAAGAAAATCTCCGGTACTTCCAACCATACCCGCTCCGCCCGATAAGTAAGCAGAAGTACGATTCGCACGATTGGGTGACAGTCGGAAGCCAGCAGTACCCTCAATAAAAGGAATCTGCTCCAACTCCTTATGAAGGAGACGCGGTTCTTCAGAACCATTAGCATATGCGGCTGTCAATCGTTCCGAATCCACCGCAACAAAGTCAGTGTCGGTCATGTGGAGTGGAAGAGTAACTAGCGTTTGAACAGCTTTTCGTAATGACATCCCAGTTACTTTTTCGATAACGGCACCAAGTACATCTGTCGCAATGGAATATCTCCACATGTTTCCTGGCTCATACAGAAGAGGAGCAGAAGCCAGCCTTTGCAAATTCTCCTCCAGACTCATTTCAGACCAATCCATTCCGTCCGATACTCCTGCAAGCTCATAGGTTCCCTGATCTTCTTGGAAGAAACGGTATGTCAAACCTGCGGTGTGTGTCATCAACTGATGTACTGTTATTAAAGCATCCTGACCATTGGCAAGTTTGGGCCGGAATGCAGGAAGCCAGCGGGTCACAGGATCATGCAGACTCAGCTTTCCTTGGGAGATTAATGCCAGAGCTGCTGTCGAGACAATAGGTTTGGTTACGGAAGCAAGTCGAAACAGAGCGTTTTCCGACATGGTACGCTTTTGCTCCCTGTCTGCGAAACCAGCAGCCCGGCTATATACCAGTTCCCCTCCTAATGCAACCTGTACAACTGTTCCTACGATTCTTTTTTCGCTTATAGCGCGGTCAATGGCTTCATCCACATAATTATGCAATGTTGTCATGTCTTTTTTTCTCATGCTTATCTTCCTCTCACCAACTGATGTATTTGATTTCTCGTGATAACTGTGTTTATTATATAAATGATTGATCTTGTATTACATGGTTTGTTAAAGGTATTATAATGAATTGGCGAATATACTTAAGGTAATTTCTGAATATATCTTATGTATTTAAAGGAGTGGATCACATGGACGAAATAGATCAGCATATTCTGTATCACTTGGAGAATCAGGCGAGATTATCCATGACCGAACTAGGCAAATTGGTGGGGTTATCTCAGCCCGCTGTTACTGAACGAGTCAAACGAATGGAAGAAAAGGGAATCATCGAGGAATATCGAACCGTGATCTCCCCCTCCAAATTGGGCAAGCAAAGCACAGCCTATGTTCTTTTTCGTACGCGGGATTGTTATCCTTTTCTGGATTTCTGTCGTGCGTCACCTGAAGTTGTGGAATGTTATCGGATAAGCGGGGAGTACAATTACTTGCTAAAAATCCTCACAGACACCATTCAGGGACTCGAGGAGTTTGAGAACAAGTGTGATCCGTACGGTACTTACATGACTTTAATCACCATGTCTTCTCCAATTGCACATAAGAATCTCGTGGAAGGACCAAATCTGTTGGCACAGGCAGAATAAGATTACAGTCTATAAAACTTTGAAATGTAATGCAGAAGAGGAGTCCACATCAAGTGAACTCCTCTTTTGTCTTACGTTTAACTCATGCAAAATGCCTTCCTGTTATTTTACTTACTTGGGAAATCCATATTTATAAGCACGCATAACTACAAGCAACGCAGGAATGAGCAAGATAAACAGCACCCCAGAAAGGTATCCTGCTCCTAATACTTCAAGAAGGATGCCCCCGATGATGCCTCCTCCGCCAATCGCCAGATTCCATGCTGTAACCAGCATCGATTGGGCGACATCTGTGCTTTTGCCTCCGGCTTGAGCGATGGCAGTTTGTAACAGTGTCGCGGCCCCGCCAAACGTAAGTCCCCAGATCATGACGCCAAGAATAATAATCACAGGTTGATGAGTAGCGATTCCCATCACGACAGAGGCCAGAGCGAATGATGCCAAGCTAATGATAACCAATCTCCTCAAAAACCGGTCAATAAGCATTCCGGTTAACCAAATTCCAACAATGGAAGTAATACCGAAAATGAGCAAAATCAAGTCTACTCTGTTAGCAAATACGGTCTGGGCAAGGTAGGGAGAAATATAGGTATATAGGATATTATGGGCAAGCATCCAGGCCAGAACAACAAACAGAATAGGCCTAACTCCCGGAATTAAAAACACCTTGTGCAGCGGAAGACGTTCCCCAGCGGGCTCTCCGGCAAAGTCCGGCATTTTCCAGAGAACCCATACGATTAGAGCTACGGTCAGAAGAGATACTATCCCGAAGATGAGGCGCCAGCCGATATAAGAACTGAGAAAACTACCGATTGGAACACCAAGGGCTAGTGCCACGGGTGTGCCGACCATAGCCACAGCCATGGCTTTACCTTTTAACGAATCCGGGACCATCCGACGAGCATAACCTGCTGTCATTCCCCATAACACACCCGCAGAGACTCCCGCCATAAAACGAGCAGCAAGTGTCAGGATATAATCTGAGGATAAGGCGGTAACGGTGTTAAAGACAAGAAAACCGCTAATGCATGCCAGCAGAAGAGGTCGGCGTCTCCATCCGCGTGTAGCAGCAGTCAAGGGAATGGCAGCAACAAGTGATCCAATGGCATAAAGAGTCACCAACTGTCCGGTAAGAGCCTCTGTGATCCCCAAGTCTTTTGCGATTTGTGGCAGCAGTCCCGCAGGCAGGCTTTCAGTGAGGATGCAAATAAATCCCGCCATGGCTAATGCAAGAAGCCCAGCCCACGGAAGGCGTTCTGAAGATATGGAAGGCAGCTCCCTTTGTTTTGGGAGGGGTGTGTTAATGGCCATGAATAAAACCTCATTTCTTATATTTTAATCCTATCCAGAACTATGCATATAAGCTTATCTGAAAAAATCAAACTTTTGCATACAGGATTAAAGGTAAAAAGGAGGTCTTAACATGGTATTTATTTTAATTTGTGAGTTTTTCCGTTAATTCAAAGGGGAACTGTCTGTTCAGCCATTCAAGGATGATATCGACAGGTTCCATGTACCGTTGGCCTACAAGTAAACCCGTATGGGTCGTATCCCACAGTCCGGCATATGCAGCATGCAGCTGCTTGGCAGTTAATTTGCCTCTCTGATCTTCGTCTTCACTGGAAACAGCCTTGATCACCAGACTGGGGCAATGGATCAGGTCACCATTAATGGATACACCATCGGCTCCACAAAGAACTGAAAAGGTAGCAAATGCCTTCGCGGACTCCGATTGCAGATATTTAAGCTGAAAAGCAATGTCTTCTGCCGTCTCATCTATACTGGTTAGTTCATCACGGACAGGTGCAGGCATGATAATTCCAGGTGTGATACGATTACTTTCAGGGTAGGGGATTAGCTCATGGACTTCCTTGCTCAGACTGGCGTCGATCACAACCAGGCCTGCCAGAGTAACGGTTTCTGCAATCTTTTGACTGAGAATCCCACCCATGCTAAAGCCAATGAGAACGGGAGGCTCGTTGAACTCGGCTAACACTTCACGAATATCCTCCAAATAATCGTCAAACGTAATCTTTGTCATATCCATGACCCGACTCTTGTAGTGACTTCTCAGGTTCATGACATAACAGGTCCAACCGTGCTGGACAAAGTGGGGGATATATTTGCTCCACATCCAGCTGCCTGTGTATGCACCGTGTACGAACAGCAGTGGGGGCTTCTTGGTCGTTGTTTTTTCGTCATGAAGCGGGGTTCCTGCGAATATCTCCAAGTGTAAATCATGTTCTCCGATCTTCTTTACCTCATGTTCCGGTAAAAATTGTGTGTAGTCCGTCATACCAAAAACCTCCTCTAAACTATTAGTTTGATATCAAACTATTTCTCCAAAAAAAATTAGAAGTTGCTATGAATTTTCATTAAAATTCGCAGCAGTTCTTTTTTCTCCGCTTCCGTAACGTCCGCATAAAACACGTCCAGTATGCGCTGTGATATTTCTTCAAAGACCGGCTTTAATTGTTCGCCTTTTGCAGTCAAAGCCACATGAACAACTCGTGAATCTGTTGCATCACGCTCCTTAACGATGTATCCTGTCCGCACCAATTTGTCCACAAGTGCAGTCACCGTGGATTTATCCTTACCAATTTTTTTGGCGATTTCAGCCATAGTCATCCTGTGATTATTGTACAGGCCATAGATAATATCCCCATGGGACGTAGCGAGATCCTGGATTCCCTGCTCAGCCATCTCGGCCAGGATAAAGCGGTTGACCTTCTCTTTAATTTTGGATATGAGTGAAATAGCGTCTCTTGTTTTCATACGTGTAATATAGTTTGTTATCAAACTAATGTCAAGCTTTGATCCGTGACGATCTGCCCAAGTTGTGCAATATCGCTATACAGGCTATCGAGTGAGCCTTTGTGATTCGTCGTTAGCAGGAACGTGCGGATATTCATGTCATTCAAACCATCGACGGTACCTACGCCCCAGTCTGCATCAGCGAACAGGTCGCCCTGTCCGAGTACCAGATCGGGATTTGCACCTACAACCAGCTCTTTACCTACATGAAATTCTCAATTGTGAGCGGATACGTCGTTTTATTTGTATTCTCAACATGCTTCCGGATGTGAATTTCATTAAATGATGAACCCCTTTTCTATGTGTTTTAAATTGACAAAGATAATCATTCTCAATTATAATCCGAGAAAACACGTTGTAAATAGCTAAATTTATGATGTTCTACATTTTATATGAATTGACGGGGGAAGAGATGGCACAGACGGTTCAGGTTCAGACACAGCGTATGGGGAAAAGAGAGTCTCTGATTCATAGTAAATCCGGGTTTGCTATACTGATTGCAGCTTTAATCATGATTACGATTATATCTGTAGGGATCGCGGTTTCCATTGGACAGGTTCGTATTCCGCTGGCGGAGTCATATCGTATTCTTTTAACCAAATTAACAGGATTTCAGTGGGGGGCAACACCCATTGAGGCAGGTTCCTTTACCGATATTATCTGGCAGATTCGTTTTCCGCGTGTGCTGATGGCGATGTTTATCGGTGCAGGCTTGGCCCTGTGCGGTGCTGTTATGCAGGCTGCTGTGCAGAATCCGCTGGCTGATCCTTACATACTGGGTATATCCTCAGGCGCTTCACTTGGAGCAACCTTTGCAATTCTTATTGGATTCGGTGCGATTGGGTGGCTAGGTCAGACGGGGGTTGCTTTCTGGGCCTTTGCCGGTGCGATGGGTGCGTCCTTACTAGTCCTGACTTTGGCAGGAATTCGGGGGAAAATGACGTCGGTCAAGCTGGTGCTTGCCGGAATGGTGATTAACGCGTTATGCAGCGCTTTTTCGAACTTTATTATTTATTTTGCTAACAATGCTGAAGGCATCAAAACGGTGACATTCTGGACCATGGGCAGCCTGGCGGCTTCCGGATGGAACAAGCTTCCACTCGTGGGTATCGTCGTGCTGGTGGCGATTCTATTTTTCCTTTTACAGTCCAGAGTTCTTAATACGATGTTGTTGGGGGATGAAGCAGCTGTTACGCTGGGCATTAATCTGAGTGTGTATCGCAGACTGTACATGCTGTTAACCGCTTTGGTGACAGGTGTTATGGTGGCGAGCTGTGGCATGATTGGTTTTGTCGGACTCATTATTCCACATATCGTCAGAGGTCTGGTAGGTTCCGACCATCGTAAAGTGATGCCTGTATCCGTACTGTTTGGAGCCATTTTCCTCATCTGGACGGATGTTATTGCACGATCCCTCATATCCAGCGTGGAGTTGCCAATCGGTATTATTACGGCCATGATTGGTGCACCAATGTTTATGTATATGCTGGTCAAAAAAGGCTACGGTTTTGGAGGAAATTAACCATGAAGCTGAACGTAGAAAATGTATCCATCTCTGTGCTGAACACGGACATCATCAAGAATATTTCATTACAGGTGAACGGTAAACAGTTCGTTGGACTGATCGGGCCTAATGGTTGTGGCAAGTCAACGCTGCTCAAGAGCATTTATAAAGTGATCAAACCGCAGCAAGGCAAGGTTTTTCTGGACAATACAGATATCCTCAAATCCAGCCCGAAGGTCGTTTCCAGACATATGGGCGTTGTCGGTCAGTTTAATGAATTGAGTTTTGATTTTACGGTGCGCGAGATGGTCATGATGGGTCGTACTCCACACAAAAAAATGCTGGAGACAGATAATGAACGGGATCACGAAATCGTGGAGCAAGCTCTGGATAAAGTACATCTGACTGGACATGCAGATCGTAATTACGTGTCTCTGTCTGGTGGAGAGAAACAGCGTGTGGTATTGGCGCGTGTCCTGGCACAGCAACCTGAATTCCTGATCCTGGACGAGCCAACCAACCATCTGGACATCAAATACCAACTTCAAATTCTAAATATTGTCCGTGGACTCGGCATTGGTATACTTGCAGCGCTGCATGATCTCGAACTCGCCGCAGAATATTGCGATTATCTCTATGTGGTGAAAAAGGGCCATATTGTGGTCCATGGCAAACCGGCAGATATTCTGACTCGTGAGATGATTGGTGAGGTATTCGATGTCGATTGTGAAATCTATAAGAACCCGGTTACGGGTGGTTTGGGCATCGCTTATCTGAGTACACGTTGATTAGGACTATATCTTTCGTCTGGATGACGTGGAGAAATCTTCGCAATAATCAATTGAAGTGAACATAGACCGTACCTGTTGGAGCGATGTTGTTGAGTGCTCACAGGGCCGGTCTTTTGTTTTTTTTAGGTGGGGGTAGGGATCAATTATTGAAGCTTAGGATCAACGGGATGAGCATGAGCACCGTTGCTGACTTCTTGAAAAATATCTGAGGAGTTATCACTATGCGTTGAAGACTTGTTGCTGTTGTCTTGTTGAGGGTGTTCTCCCGTTGCTGGGCTACTACGTGATGTAATTGCATAACTTCGTAGGATCTCTTCCAGATCTCCAATCGTCACGGGACGAGCATGTCGTTTCAGGACATAACCGAGTTGACCATTGGGTTCCACCGTTGCCATCTCCAGATCGTCCACACTCGTAATACCTTCCTTCCTCAGGTGCATCTCGAGCTGATCCATCGTGTAGCGCATACGTTTCAGATTCGGGATAATGACCTTCCCGTCCTCTACCACGATTTTTGAAGTGCCACTCATGAGCCGTTCAAAAAAATTAAATTTCAATTGCAGTTGTTCCACTACAAGCAATGTCGCGATAAATACCGATGCTGATCCAATCGCTTTACCAAGTTCATGATTTGCGATGGGCTGCACAATCGTTGTTCCGATGGAGATCATGATGACCGTTGTAACCACACTCATCTGGGAGATTGACTTGCGTCCTGCAATTCTCAGCAGGATCATGCCTACAAGAACAAGTAAAACGGATTTCCATATCCAGTCCATACGTATATTCCTTTCTATTCCAGTTTGCTCTTTGCTTCTTAGGCTGTTCTGGAGATAAGGGAATTATGCAGTTGGCTAAATCCGTAGCTTTCATTCCGCCCACCGGATCGTTTACAATAGGGTATTGATGAAGTGAACAAAGGAGCGGGTCACAGTGGCAAAACAGAAATACTATGTTGTCTGGGAAGGCAAGAAGCCTGGTGTATATAACACATGGGCAGATTGCAAAGCGCAGACGGATCATTATACCGGAGCAAAATATAAATCATATGAGTCCAAAGCAGCCGCAGAAGAAGCGTATCGTGCTGGATGGAAAGGGAACTGGGGTTCAAGTGCAGGCGGAGCGTCGAAGACAAAGTCGGCTGGTAGCGGAAGAAGTGCTGGCATGGAAACGTCAGAGGAAGTGGATTACGACAGCATCTCCGTTGATGTGGGTA
Source organism: Paenibacillus sp. SRL342 (assembly GCF_984798905.1). Lineage (NCBI taxonomy): Bacteria > Bacillati > Bacillota > Bacilli > Caryophanales > Paenibacillaceae > Paenibacillus > Paenibacillus sp. SRL342. The sequence goes on along the minus strand of NZ_OZ481790.1, from coordinate 5,151,648 downwards.
CACGCGGTAATCCTGGACCTGTAGAATACAAAGGGGTGGACACCCGCACTGGTGAGATTATTTTCTCTGTTGGACCGATCTCCAAAGGCACGAACAATCTGGGCGAATTTTTGGCCATTGTACATGCCCTCGCACATCTGAAGAAAGAAGGCAGTACCAAAACGGTGTATACCGACTCGGTCAATGCCATGAAATGGTTAAAGCAGAAAAAAGTAGCCACGACGTTAGCACGGGACAACTCCACGGAAGAGATCTGGCTGATGATTGATCGTGCGGAGCAGTGGCTCCAGACGAATACGTACAGCAATAAAGTGCTAAAATGGCAGACCAAGCAGTGGGGCGAAATCAAGGCAGATTACGGACGGAAGTAGGAATTTTTCCAAAGGATGCCTCCTTTATTTCTGGTCTATTAGAATCGTTATTTACAATTTCCAGTTTCCGCTCTATAATCATCTGAATATGATTAGTTAAACATATGGAGGAGCCTGTCATCTGCAGGCCCTCTTTATCTTTTTGGTCCACTGATTAGCAAGTCCATTCAATAGAATGGGGTATTTGAGTATATATTGCAGGAGGCAGACATGAGTTCCATTTATAGAAGTGAAGAAGGCAAGAGCAGCATACTTGAAGAGTATGAGATTTATTTGAACGAGTTGGGTGAGAAATTTACTCGGGAGTATGTAGAGACGCGTTTTGGCAAGACGCATGTTTTACTGACAGGACCTCTAGATGGCAAGCCGTTATTTATTCTCCAAGGCGGTAATTGTGTGAATCCGATGACGTTGTCCTGGTTCTCTTCCTTATTCAAGGAATACCGGATTATTGCTCCTGATACGATTGGTCACCCTGGTTATAGTGAGGAAGCGAGTATCTCCACACGGTTTGATAGTTTGGCTTTATGGGTGTCGGATCTGCTGGATCACTATGATATTGAAAAGAGTGCGTTTATCGGCCCATCGTTTGGAGGAGGCATTATCCTCAGACTGGCTACCTATATTCCGGAACGCATCTCGTGTGCCGTATTGGTTGCTCCTGCGGGTCTTGCGGTCAACTCCAAAATTAAAACAGCTCAGGATATCACGCTGCCGCTCGTCAAGTACCGCATGACGTCTTCACCATCTTCTTTGCAAAAAATTACGGACAACATGTCGTGCAACTGCATGAAAGAAATGGATAAAAACATTATCGGCAAACTTTTTAAATACGTCAGCATAGATCAGGATCTGCCCAAGCTCACGGAGCGAGAAGAACTGGTGAATTATACGTCACCAACCTTGTTGTTGGTAGGGGAGAAGGATGTCTTTTTCCCTGCGGATAAGTGCATTGAACGGGCTCAAAAGATTATTCAAAATGTTCAAGCCATCAAGTATGATACAGGACATTTTCCTTCACAGGACGTTTTGGTTCAGATGAATGAGGAAATACAGCAGTTTTTACAAAAGAATTATTAATAAAAGCTGCAAATGAAGGATGAGAAATGTTTTTTTCCAGTTTAATAAAGTAATTCGCTTTATCTGTCGATAGAGTATATAAGAGATATTTCCTTCTATAGAAGAATTTCATATGGCTTAGGACCAGTTCATAGTCAGTGTGGTATAATTAATATTTAAATATTTCGCGTTAAGGTGTTTCAAATTGCATCATTTGGTTTATATGTATAGTTGGCGATGAATTGCTCACGGGTTGAACCAAATGATGCATTTACGCGGAAAGTCTTCCGATCGACAAGGTTGAAAAGAGGTCTGTTATGAGAAAAGACAATTGTAAAATGGCATTGCAGCGCAATGTGATTATAAATGATACATATCAGGTAAGACAGGTATTAGCCAGCAGTGAGTTGGCTATTGTATATGCAGGACGAGATCGTAACACGGGTGCCAAGGTAGCCATTAAGGAATTTTTCCCACAGAGACTGGCTGAACGTCAGGCAGACAAGCGGAGAGTGTTCTGTTCTTCACGAGGATACGGTGGGCAATATCAGGAGCTACTGGCTGCATTTCTGCTTGAAGGTGAACTGTTATCGAAACTGGACCATCCTCATATTGTTTCGTATTTGGATCATTTTGAAGCAAATGATACGGGGTATCTGGTTATGGAATACTGCACGGGAATCACATTGACCGAGTATCTGAATGAACACAATCATGCTCTTGATGCTGCCTTCATAACGGAGACGCTGCTTCCACTGGTGGATACATTGGATTACATACATAAGCAAGGCATCCTTCATCGGGACGTGAAACCTTCCAACATTATGGTTATGGAAGATGGTACACCCAAACTTCTGGACTTCGGCTCAGCCACCCGTTGGCCTATGCAATCCGGAGAGAAACAGGTGATATTTACATCGGCTGGTTATTCTCCACTGGAGTTCTATTCAGAGAAATCCAGTCAGGGACCGATGTCGGACATCTATAGTTTGGCAGCTCTGCTCCATTATTGGGCATGCGGGCAACCCCCTATGGACGTGAAACAGCGGTTGTTCCAGGATGAATTGCCATCTGTTCGCTCACATAATGAGTATGTGAATCCTTGGCTCGCTCGTGTTATTCATTGGGGTTTGACGGTTCGTTCTGAGAAACGCTGTGCCTCCTTAGCATGGGTCAGAAGCTCGTTGCGAGTTCAAGCCTGGGTGTGGAAAGTGCGTAAACCTGGAACGGTGGAATGGTCTTTGGCCGAGAATGAACATACACAGGTCTATGAAGTGGAGCCGAAAAAGCAACATGAGATGGCATAAGCATGCGTGACCTATGTTCATAAAGTGGATGCACTTAAATGAGCATAGCAGTTGAATATATGAACAACATAAACAAGCCAGTTCTTACCATTGAAGGGGACGAACTGGCTTGTTTTCTTTTATATTTTGATAGAAGGCATGCATCAGTGTGCTTCATTTCCACGTAGTTATCACACGGTGTTTACTGTGAATCTCTCTTTTGTCCTACATAGATGTTGGTACTTGGTTTGATGGCTTTGTAACGAATTTCGATCTCCGTAACGCCATCCTCAAACGTAATGTACAACTTTTCGTTGTACTCCATAGCTTCCGTATGTCTGCGCTTCACTGGAGTTCGGCCTCGGACAACCGTACAATTCGTATCGTGCCGGACCAATAACGTTTCTTTCTTACCCGCTTCCAGCCAGATTCGTCCCGATTCCGGTACTTTGACCCCGATGTCCATGCGATCAAACAGTTCACTGAGACTTACTTTTCGGCGTTCCAATGAAGTGAGAGGCCAATTGGTCACCGGTATATCCTCGCCGTTCGCTGTAGCTAGAAAGTATCCTTCCAGTCTTCCGCGGAATATGGGTTTTGGCTTCAATATGAACCAATACAGTGCGAAAATACCACCAGCAAGAAGCAGGCCCAATCCTGTATATAGCAGTACCTTTTCACGTAAAGAATGAATTTGCAACGAAATGTCCGTAGTTATACTTGCTCCCTCAGAATCCGTTGCTGTCACCTTGATCGTTGAACTTCCAGTGTGAAGAGAAGACCATCGCAACAGGTTACCTTCAATGACGGCATCCCCGAGTTTGCGCTCACTTCCACCGTCTGCAAGGACATACGTTAATGGATCATTATTGGCATCCTTAAAGTAGTTGTTCAGGTCGACATCTGTATTGCTGTCGTCTTTGGATAACACCATGGATTCACCGGTAGCTACGGGTGCTTGATTCGTAATGTCTACTTCAACCGGAGTAATTTCTCGATAAAAGTCTGGACCGTCGATCCGCAGTCCCCATGTATACAGATCCGACTTGGGAAAAGTGTATTTTCCCGTAAATCCGCTACCTGTATTGGTCAAAGGGATACGTTCTGTCTTTCCATCAGATGGATTTACAATGAGTTCCGCTTCCAGTCCCTTGTACACATCCAAGTCCTTAATGGGCTCAGGGTCCACAGCCTGGTCGTAGAGTGATGCCTCAAATGTGATGCTCTTCCCCTTGACTGGCTGCTCCGTTGCCATATTTGCGACCGCAGAGACGTTGTAGTTCCCTAATAGGTTAATCTTCACCAGATCACCGCTACGGCCTTTGAATTTCAGTTTGAACTGTCCTTTGACCGGACGAATGATCTTCATCAGAGCATATTTATCAGACCGAATGAAGCTGACATTGCTCGACTGATAATAGAGCTGAGCTTCGGAGACAGCATGATCAGAGAGCATGATAATGTTGGCATCCGCCATGCTGGAGTTAGGAATATCCACGGTTACTTCCTGCATTGCTCCTGTTGCAGTTACAGCCGCTACAGATACAAGAACAGATTGAATCTGATCTGCAAAAATACGATTGAAGATTTCAGGCAGATCGTCCGCACTTCCCGTGATAAAGGAAGAACCACCTGTTTCTTTGGCGATACGCTCCAATTCTGCCGGGTTAACCGTACCGTCGCGGTTTAGTCCCACAGTATAGATGGGATAACCAGCTTGCTGTGCCATCTCAATAACCTTGTCCACATCTTTGGAGGAGTCAGCAGGTGTTCTGCTCGTCGATCCTCGCAAATCCGTTTCTCCGTCCGAGAGCAAAATCATAAATGGTTTACGTTTGTCCGTCTGCGATTGTTCGAGCAGGCTAGCCCCTCGGCGTAAGCCAAGTCCGAGATCTGTATATCCTGAACGTTTTAAGCCATCCACACGGCTACGAAGATTATTGCGAGCTCCAGAGGATGAAATCTCCATCAGTGGTACGGATGAAGTGATCTTGTCATTATAAGCTACGAATCCCAATCGGGTCTTAGGTCCACTACTCATATCCATAAACATATGTATAACTTCTTCGGCAATGCGATCTTTGTCGGTCTCATTCATGGAGTAGCTAACATCCAGGACAAACATGGCATCGAGGCCTTCATACGTCTGGGTCTTGACAGATGATTCAGCGTATATGCTCCCCATGTCCCATGCTGAAATTAAAAAGCTGATGAACAAGAGAGTGAAAATTGCTTTTTTGAATTTTATTAATATCATACGATGCTTTGAATCTCCTTCCTGTTTTGGGTACTGCAATTGTTTTTTGATATCAAACTGATTTTTGTTGAAAAAAATTTGTTTCTACACGATAAAACCCCGTTATGCGTAGTTTTGATAAGTGAATAATATTGCAACACCGCATAAGTTAAGGTGCTTTCCTCTTAATTAGGGGGAAAACTCCACTAGTTTTAAATCATTGAACATCATCCAGATTATAGGATATTCTTTATCATCGGCATGATTCGAAGGGAAGTGAAGCGAAATTCGGAAAATAGTTCTATAGGTATATCGAAGTCACATAAATGAGCTTTTAGACCTATATAGGGGAATATTGACAAAACATATCGCTGATGATTAAGATGAATTCCATAAATCTCCAAAGCAAACGGCATAATCTGGTACATAAGTTCCAGTCATATGTTGACAGCTCGTTCTATTGGACTTGTGATCGCCTGAGAAGATGATTCTCTTAGATCATGACTAAAGGCTGATAGTGCGTGCGGAGTGTCAAAAATTGATGGAGGGGGGGAAGCATTCGCCCGAATGAACCATCATTAGGGGGATGTTGCCTGAATGGATATTATTAATCAAACGAACCGAACGATGCTTTTTGAAGAGATCAATCCTGAGAAAATGGATTTGATTACGATTGTCGGTGACGTAAAAGGGATCGACAGTCTGAATGACGACAAGATCAAGGAGATCAATGAACACCTGCTTGTACGAAGCTTCGATGAGTTTTTGGACAAGTTTTCTCCCAGTGTGTATTCCTTTTTCAATGCGGTAAACCAGAAAGTCATGTATACGCTCAAAAAGCCCGAAGGGATTCCGGATGAAGCAATCTCTGAGATCAAAATTGATCATAGCAATGACTTCCTGAGAATGCTGTTTACCCTGATCGATACCAAACGTAGTCAGGGGATTACGAATGTAGATTTTAAGTTTGAGAATTTGCTGGATATGATCTCACCGAAAAAGGTTATGGATGACATTCGGCAGGTACGGAAAGAAATTCATTACATGTACGGCCAGCATGAGAAGCTGGATGACGGGGACCCGAAGAAGTTGGATATCGGGGATAAACTTAATGTCATGTTTGAAGATGCGAGCCGGAACTATAACAATGTCATGGCGATGCTGCCACTGGCCATCGAAGATATCAAAACCCGCTTGTTGCTGGGCCGTGCTCAAGAAGAAACTTCTTCCGAAGCGATTCAGGTAGGACAACTCACGATTGGTGAGAGCGGAGAATTGAAAATTATCGAAGCTCCAAAGAGTGATAACAACGAGTTGATGCTCCTGGATGAGTCGACAAGCACAGATTTGACTCAGGTGTTTGCCGAAGATTATGATTCACTCTCCGAGGCACCTTCACCGTATGTACAGGATCTGGTCGTTCGTACATTCTGCCCACTGCCTGCGGTTCAGACGGATGTCGATACGGCAGTTGAAGTACAGAATTACAATACATACCTGGAATTTTACAAGAACGCCAAGGATGACTTTGTAAAAACCGTAAAACCGCTGGTAGAGAAAATTTTGGGTGTCAAAATGTTCTTTGATCAATATGCGACCAAAAACAAAGGCATGCTGCCTTCCATGCTGATTGCCAATGCCAAGCTGGATATGCTGGTTAAGAGCAGTAACATTCCGCGGCTGGAGACCTATCTCAACACAGTCAATGCCAAGAATGATTTTACCGACACCATTTGGTTCGGTATTGTTCCTTCCGTTGAACTGGAGAATACGGGACAAGTTCAAGTCAGCCGAGCCCGTTTCCGTGGTAACGAGAAAGTGGTTAAACAAGATGGAAACAGTATGGAATCCCTGTCCATGCTCCTGCAAGTCGTTAAAGACTACAAAGTACAAGTATTCTTCAGCTTTGAATCCGGAGAAGAGACTACATTCAGCAGCATGGCTACTGCGGGCATCGATAAATATATTGATAAATGCGCGGTATTAACTCGCAAGGACTACAGCGAATTCGCCATTCCAAGTGCTCCGAATTTCACCATCATTCCGAAAGAGAAATCGGGTGTCGTTATCGATAGTCGTATGCTTCAGACAGAGAATGGTGTGGAACTTTCCAAGGAGAAAGAAGACATTCTGAAGCTGTGGATTGAAGGTGTGTATGTCGGTGCGTCTTATGTTTCTGCCGGAATTGTGGCTGCATATCAGTGCCCCGAGTATCTACGAGGCGCATTCAAAACCGTGAACCGGGATTATCCAGGTGTGCGTTTTGATATTGAGGCAGGCGATAACAGTCTGCGTGTAGTGACTACGATGACCAAAGAAATCTCCGGATTCACGAACACCATCAAGGATTCGATTAACCGGAAAAACTTTGGATTTATTTTCTCATCGGAAAATGCCCAAATCCAGGATAGCGACATCAAGCGGATCACGGTATACAAAGCGAGAAGCATGGCGATGTCCGAAGATGGCTTTGATTCCTTGTATAAGACACTCGTAAGTACTTACATTGAGCGCTTGCTCCGTTTCCAGACGGGTGATTTCAAGCATGAAAATATCGTCAAATTCTTCAGCAACAATCCGAGCAGTCAGAAGAGTCGGTGGCTGGGAACCCGAGGGTCGATCAATTCGATCATTCAGGAAGGTGACGATATGAGCTTTGTCATCGATGAGAAGAGCAATATGTGCCACATTGACCTGGTATTCAACGGCAACGTGAAGAACCTGGAGGTTATGATTACCAAAGGCACCAGCGCGATGAAGGTGTAAGAAACTGGAGTGGGTACAAGTTTTAGAAATGGAATATGATTCTTTAAACAACGAATTATAGACATTCATTTTGGTGTTAGAGGCAGCCTTTACTGGCTGACCTTATACATATATTTCGGTACCTCTCCCCAGATGGAAGAGCATGCCGGGCACATTGTTTTCTAATCTTAAGGAGGTTTTTATTAATGGGTTTTGTATTGAAAGTAGAAGGCGCAGAAACAATCGAATTGGGAATGGATAATATCCGCACAGTAGTGTATGACACAGATACACCGGATGATTCCAACGCTAGATCCACAGATGTAGGTGCAACACTTCGCATCAGTGGCAAAATTATTACAGCAACAGACGGTGACAATGCAGATGACACGATGAAACTTGCTCTGTGGTCCCTTGTTCCAGCTGAAAAAGCAGATTGCTACCGTAAAGTAACCCTTGAAGTGGTTGCGGCGGATCAAGTGGTACGCAAAATTTACATGCCTAACGCGTTCGTTGTGGATTACACAGAACGTTTCGGAGATACCGAAGGCGTAGGTGAATTCAGCCTGTTCATCAAACAGAAAAAAGACAAAACGGAATTCACTAAAATTGAAGGCGGCTTCCCGGTATAAAAGGGAGCAGCTGATGTTCCGGGTCAGTTATGGCTGGCCCAGAATAATTCTGTCATGTTAAGGGGCCTTGGTGCCCCTTAATCTTTATTTACGCCCGAATACGGCAGGGAGGCAGGTACGAATACCATGAATGATTATTATGCCGTGCTTGGTGTGGAACGTGAAGCTTCTCCGGAGCAGATCAAGAAGGCTTATCGTCAATTGGCGAAGAAATTCCACCCGGATGTTAATGGGGGAGATCCGCAGGCAGAGATGCGTTTCAAGCAAGTCCATGAGGCTTACAGCACACTCGGAAATCCTGAGTTAAGGGCTGCATACAATCAACACCCTCGATCTACAGGGAACCCAGGAGGACCAAATGGAGCAACATCCAGTACTGCACGAGAAAAGAGTGGACAAGCCCAAAATGGACCTATGAATACCGATAAGGTATGGTCGGATCCATCACGAATGCAGGAACAGTTTGAACAATTTTTTGGCTATCGCCCCAAAGGCAAGGAAAGCTCAAACAGTGGCAAAGCCGATCCCAACAAAGGAATGGATATGTCCGCCATGTTTGACCGATATTTCGGAGTTCGAAAAAAGTAAGCCGGTGGCCTGTAATGGATCGTGCCGGTTCAGGCGGAGGTTATGGAAGTGAAACGAGGAAGGTCGGTAATGACGATAGGGGTTGACGCATGCGTCGCCATGATTTCGTTAGCCGTGCTGTATTACATATTCATCATTAACCGGGACATGAGTGCCCAGTGGATAACTGGAATTATTGTGGTCCTCTCCGGGGGAGCATACCTGTTTTTTAAATACTTACCTGCCAGCAACAGGGAAAAGAAGAAGTTGTCTTCACGGGTTGTGAAACTCGTACTGTTGGACGATGACGGTACAAGTGTGAAGGAATGGTACATTCAGGGTGAGACAAGTGTATTGATCGGAAAAAGTTCGAAGAACAGTGAGGCGGACATTGATCTGTCCGATACTCCATATGCTTCCCTCATCAGTCCGCAACATGCTGTGCTGAACAAAGCTTCGGGCCAATGGTTTATCGAGGATATTGACTCCGCCAGCGGCGTGGGCATACGTAAGGGAAATCAAAGCAGATCATCCAAATTGGAAATCGAAGAACCCAGCCTGATTGAGGCAGGAGACTTAATTTATATTGCCAATACCCGCATTTTGGTGAAATAACGTTGGCGTACCATCATACAAACTTACGGGGGAATGAAAAGAAATGAGTCTGACAAGATGTGGAAACGGACATATGTTCAGCACGAGACGGCACGGAAACACCTGTCCATATTGCAATCTGGCCGTCGAGTCACCGCCTTCCGGCAATAGTGAAGCAGGGGGAGCAATCCCACGCGCGCCTCGCACGGCAGAGGATGACAGAACGATGCCATACCTGGGAGAAACGACAGGAATTGAACCGGTAACGGGATGGATGGTGTGCATCGAAGGTCCACAGATGGGCCAGGATTATCGAATTATGGCTGAAAAGAACTTTATTGGGCGTTCGGAAGAGATGCATGTTCGAATCCTTGGGGATAACACGATTTCAAGGCGTAATCATGCGGTGATTGTATATGATCCCAAAAAACGCAATTTCTATCTGCTGCCCGGTGATGCTTCCGGCCTTGCCTACCATAACAACGAAGCGGTCTATTCTCCGGTGGAACTGGCTGCGTACGACGTCATTCAATTGGGACGCAGCAAATTCATTTTCATCCCATTATGTGGTGTGCATTTTGAATGGGAGCAACAGTGAATACCTTCATGATCTTGTGGAACGACAAGGAGCTAACGCCTTATTGGGTTCTGGTAGCAGGCTGTTTGTCGATCTGGTTGTTGTTATTCGTCCGAAGCCGGATTCCGGTAAGGCAACGTGACGATAGGCCAGTAGGTGTTCAGATCGGGAATGGACAGACCATTGGTGCTCGCAGTGAGCAGGATGATTATTTTGCCTGTGCCGTGGAGCCATATGGTGTGCTCGCGGTACTTGCCGATGGAATTAGCGGCTTATCTGGTGGGAAAGTAGCCAGTACAACTGCTGTAGAAATATTTATCCGTGAGTTCGAAGAGTTGGAGCGGTTTCCTGATCCAGAGGAGTTTTGGGATGCATCTTCCCATGCAGCAAATCAGGCGATTCTTCGCAATTTACTTGGCGTTCCTGGAGGAACGACGTTGGTATCAGCCATGATCAAGGGCAGGGAGCTGTATTGGGGCGCAGTAGGGGACAGCATTTTGGCCGTGTTTCGCAAAGGTGAGCTACTTGCTATCAATCATAAACATACACTGGAAACTCAACTCGAAGAACAGTATATGTCTGGAGAGATATCGGAGCAGGAGGCGTTGGATAATCCGCAGCGCAAAAGGCTGGTCAACTATTTGGGGTACGACCATTTTAAACAAATGGAAATCGCGGACGAGCCGTTTGCACTGCAACCGGCGGACAAGATTGTGTTATGCAGTGACGGGGTGTACAACTCCCTTACTGAGATGGAACTGGAAACTATACTTGCGAAAGACATGTCGCCATTTGATGCAGCTCAGACCATCATTGATTTGATTGAAGAAAAACAGCTCGTGCATCAGGATAATGCCACGATTATCATTTTGGAGCAAGGATGGTAGCGGATCAGGCAACGCACAGGGAAGGGAAATGGGGAGACGGATGAGGAAGGAGAACAGTGAATTCAAGACGGCTTTTGTCTCGGAAGCAGGATCTTTCCTGAAGAATCGGGATTTCTACGGCTGCGTTGAGCTGGAAGATTGGGCCTGTTATGTCATTGCAGATGGCCTGGATACAGATACGGAAGTGAATAGCGCACAGATCACAGTGCAGACCATTCTGGAATCCTTTTTGGAAAAGCCAACCATGTCCAAACGCAGACTAACAGAGTATATCAAGATTGCCCATGAATGGTTGCAGTATGAAAGCCGCCGAGTCAGGCTCAAAGCGGGATTCGTCATTGTTGTGACAGATTATACACGTATGGTGTGGGCATCTGCCGGACACAGCCGGTTGTATCATTTTCGTGGAAATCGGCTTGCACTAAAAAGCAAAGATCATAGCGTTGCTGTCCAGTTGGCAGCCGAAGGCCAGATTGCAGAGGATCGCGTGGATCAGCACGATGAACGCGGCAATCTGAACGAATACGCGGGCAAACCTGGCATGATCAGGCCGTATGTATCGGATAAGATCAAGCTGGCCGATGGCGATGTGCTTGTGCTCTGCACCCCTGGATTATGGGAAGGGGTTCAGGATGCCGAGATGATCGATGCGGTTGAAGGTGCCAATGACCCGCAGACACTGGCGGATACGCTTGAAGAAGTAATGCTTAGCAAGCAGCGTACCCGTATCGAGAATTATAGTGCGGCAGCCATATATGTGAACAAGATTTTTCATGAAGAGCCCAAGAACCGTAAGAAATGGATTAAGCGGATTGCCATCATGCTGGTTATGCTCCTGATTTTTGGTGGAGCCGGCATATTCTACGCGGTGAAAAGCGCAGCCAAAAAAGCTGAATTGGTCGTAGATATGCTGCAATATGAACAGACCGCAGACCAGTATGTCAAGGAACAAGAGTATGCCAAGGCGGTCTCGGACTACAGCCTTGCACGCAATAATTCCATCAAAATCAAGGACCCTATACATAAAAAGCTGTTGACCGCGAAGATGTCTGCTGCCCAGACGCTGGTTGATGGGGAAGCTCACCTGAAAGAAGGCGACATTACCAAAGCAACCGCGAGTTACACCAAAGCATTGGAATTGTCTGAATCCTATAGCATGTTCAACCGTGAAGTTATTCAGGAGCGATTGGAGCAGATGACCACTTTCCAGCAAGTGCAAGACTGGATCACGGAGGGCGATCTGAAACTCCAGAACGGAGATTACAGTGGAGCAATCATTTTGTATAAACGGGCCAGAACGGCCGCTACGGAGACAGCTTACAAAGATGCGCTGAAGGAAATTGCTACGCAACTGGAGACGGCCGAGACCAAACGTGCAGATATCAAACGGCAATCCCGGCAGCTTCAGGCAGATACGCTGGAACAGAAGGGTGACCGCTTCAATGAAGCCGGAGACTACAGCGGAGCCATGGATGCCTATGCTTCGGCACAGGGAATTTATCAGGAGATCGATATGCTGGAACGTGTGCTGGCCATGGAGCGGAAAATAAACAAACTGGATGAGAAATTGAACCCACCGATACCGGCGGCTGATCTTACGCAGGATACGGCAGGATTAGATTCACCAAATACATCGGGCGTAACCTCGGATATGACCGGGAGTACAGGAAGTGTGAGTACAGGCAATACAGTGGGGAACGGTTCTTCCGCTGGTAATGGCACCTCGGCTGGAAATGGCAATGCGGATGCTTCTGGCTCAGGTGCTTCTTCTGGAAAAACGACAAGTAATGCTGGCAGCAATTCTGCCTCAAAGGCTGACGGAAGCACCGATACCACGGAGGCTGACGTGAATGAACAGGAATCATCGGGAGGAGGAGATTCATGATGAAAGACATGATTCGTGACCGTCTTAACAAGATGGAGGATCTCGAACAACGCCGCATGCTCAAAGATCTCATGACAGGCGTTTTTCTTAATCTTGTGGAGTATCAGGAGACGCTGAACAAGCAGATTGAGCAACGAGTTTTTGATGAGGTGTTGCCGCAGGAGGAACGTCATGATGTATGTGTCACATTATGCGCGCGGGAAGATCTGGACCCCATTCATGAATTTCTGTACCCGATCATTCCTGAGGATGCTGAACCACAGACCGTCTATTTGAGCGAGGCCTCAGAGGCACTGGCACGTCAGGAAGAGATGAAATTGTTCACATTCTACATGGAATGTGGGCAACAGGAACTCCAATCTCTGCTGAACAGTAATCGGACATTTCGCGGGGAGATAGTAACAAGTGGGGGCAGACATGCCATAACGGTTCGGTTGAAATCAAGTGCAGCGTATATCTCCAAAGTTGAAGAATTGTACCGGGTCTTTCGTAAGAACAGCCTGCCATGGAAATCGATCAATGCACCCTATGTGTTCAAATTCGTTGATTGTGTTCTGGTCAGTTCGGACGATGGAGAAGCATGGGACAAACAACATGCTGTCAAGGAACTTTCCATCCATCTCGAAGAGTTTGAGCCTTATAAAAGAACCAATATGATTCCGCTGTGGAACATTCAGAAGCTGGATATGAAAACGGGTGGATTCCCTGTTCCGGCTTCGGACCGAATCAATTATGAACATGTGTTGCCACTCCGCAAAACCGGAACGGAACACGGATATCTGGTGGATGGAGACGAATCGCATATTCGGTATATCAAAAGATCGGAAGAAGATATCACCATCGTATCACCACTGGAAAAATCCGATTCATGGACGGTGCTGAAAATAGCGGGTCCCGTCGCAACCCGCATTGGCAGGATGGACTATCCGCTGTTTTCCAATAACAAGAGGGAAGGGTTTGCCGGTAAATATGCGCGTCAGGAAGGACGTTCTGTACGATCCAAAGGAGAAATTGCCCGCATGGTTCACGCTTTTCAGGCAGCAGAGGGGTTGGAACTGGAAGATGTGCAAGTGGTGGCGCCAGGACCCGCTTTGGGCATTACGTATCCACTTAATGCATTTGTTAGCGATCATGTCCGTGTTGAAACAGATAAACATCGAATGATTTTAAGGTTCAGCAGACACGGGAAGCAGCCGGGACAGGCCATTTTTCTGGATGATCTGCTGAGCTTTCTGGTATCCGAAATCCAGCTGGCTTTCCCGGAATACTGCTGCGAAGGGGAATGGGTGTGAGTACAGCATGAATTACATCTGGGATCTCATTATTCGGGCCAAGCGTAATGGAACCGATTTGCGCGACGTAACCTTTGTGCCAGCACGTGTATATTCGCCTTATATGGAACTCAGCCAAACGAACCTGAATGCTTCAGGCGTGGAAGGCACGATTGAAGTCAATCCGTATTATCGCTTTTTTGATATTTTCCGGGACCTGTTCGATATCAATAATGAAGAGCAGGTGGAGTTGCGGGAAGCGCTCTTTGATCTGGTCATTCATTTTCTGGCGGATATGGATTTGATGCAGGGGATGAACAAGAGGGAGTATTATATTCGCTTCATTCTGAAGGATATGCATTCGGGTGTATACGGGGATCGGGTTCGGCGGCGACTGGAGCTGTTCGGACAGGAGGAACAGGAAGTGATCGCCTGCAATATGCTCCGTTTGTATGATACGGGTGAGGCAGTTCATCTGCTGAGGGATACCCTTGTTCGAATGTTCCCGCGTTCAACCCTATATGCCAATTGTGAGGAAAAGGATGAATTGCTTTTGTATATTGGTCAGGTAGAGCGTACGGAAGCGAAGGAGAAGCTGGAACTGATTCTTGAACTCTTTCTGCCGGTTCGGTTCGACACGGAAATATACTGGGGGCATCATTTTGGCATTCTGGATGTGGACTATACGATGATACAGGACGGGATTGCCCTATATTAAGCAGCACCAGCAGTTGTAAGGAGGAAGTATAGATGAACGGCTATTCATACCGATTGTATCCTGATGCCACGAGCAGGGAACGTTCCAGAGGAACCATGCGTTATACGCGTGAAGAATTGATGGACATGACCACGTTCCAATTACGGAACATTTGCTACAAGGAACGGTTAATCGAGGGATTGGGCCCTCGGACGGAGCGGGAAGAACTGATTCGGATTATTTTAAAATTTCTGGGAGCGGACGATATATTGTGGATCGATCAGTCTGTTGAAGGCGGATTCGAGCGGATACAAAAGGCTATTTCTCGTCATATGACGGCGCCCATGAGCAGTGATGGAGGCATTAGTGTGCCTGCACGATTGATTCTGTACGAAGGATTGAACGTGGACAAGCTGGATCGATATGTGGTTACGGCACCGGGTGGACTAACCGAATCCAACGTACTTTTAGTCAATGAGAGCATGGAGCTGTGTGGCATCTTCAACCTGGTTAAGGACGACTCCGTATCGGGAACCTTTTATTTGACGGCAGGAAGTGGGTCGACCTGGAAGAAATCGGGCAACAGACAGTACAGTCTCCTCTTTTTCCGTAAACGCGACTCGGAGTACCTATATCAGACCTATTATTCCAGCAGACCGCTTCCACCCGTTCATATTCAGTATACCCAAATCCCACTGGCAGATCTGGACATCCGGGAGCTTGAACCGACAGAAGCGGTGCTTGCGATTGATTTTGGCACCTCCAATACGACGGCAGGCGCCTATTTGCATAACGGTTATATTCAGGCGCCGAGCAGCCAGGATTTGCTGAATGGACGAGTCCGTATGGATGCCATCAACTACGTTTCTTTTCCCGATCCTACATACAAAGATACGGATTGGATCGAGGTCTTGCCTACGGCCATTGGGGTGGCGGAGTGTTCGGATCCAGCGAACATTCGTTACGAGTTCGGCTATGAAGCGCTGCGAAGTATGCGTCGGGGAGGATACAGTAGCCGGGCGAGTGTCTTCCGCAGCATGAAGCGATGGGTGAACAATTACAACAAAATGGAAGAAATCGTCGATGTTCATGGCAATGCGGCCATCGTTTCTCGTATGGATCTGCTGCGTGCGTACATGAATTACATCATCCGAACGGCAGAGCATCAGTTCAAGTGCAAGTTTCGCCATGTGCACTTTACGAGTCCCGTGAAGATGAAAATACAGTTTTTGCAGATGTTCGGAGAGATGCTCCCGGATTATCGGATTGAGCAGACGTATGCGCTGGATGAGGGAATGGCTGTGCTCTATAACACCCTTGCTGACGGGATGGAACGTGGTGCTTTTATGGAAGGGCAGACGTATCATGCGCTCGTGATTGATTGTGGCGGTGGAACGACGGATTTATCTTCCTGTGCCTTTACGATCGAGGATGGACATATGGCGTACAAGCTCGATATCCATACGACCTACGAAAATGGGGATACGAACTTCGGAGGTCACAACATTACCTATCGTATTATGCAATTCATGAAGATTGTATTCGCCGACTACTATAGCGGACGCCGTCAGGTGACGGATATTGATAGCCTGATTGAGGCACCTGGTGCGGATGTGTTCCGTCAGGTGGACGAAGAGGGTGTGAAGTCCGTTTATCAGAAGCTGGAGCAACGCTATGAGGAGGCAGAACACATCATCCCGACTGCGTTTGCGCGCAGAGAGAACCGTTCACGGGATGAGTATTTGCGGGTAAGAGGAAACTTCTACTTCCTGTGGGAAATCGCAGAAGAGATGAAGCAACAATTTTTCCGCAAAACCGGCATCTTGCGTAACCGATTCCACTCGGAGATGGAGGGCGACGGGGACAGTGATCTGCAGATCACCACCATGGAGCGTTGGTTCCTCTCGGTAGAACGGAATGGGGAGTTGAAGGATGAATATGAGTTCCCCGATGTGGTGTTCAATATCAAGGAAATTACCCAGCTGATTAAGGCCGATATCTATGAGGTGGTTCGCAAGTTTTTGGATGATTTCTATCGGCAGGGACGGATGAACCAGTACTCGATTATCAAGTTGACAGGTCAGTCCTGTCGCATTGATGTATTTCGGGAAGCATTGAAAGAGTTCGTTCCAGGCAGAAGCATTGAGTTTCGGCAAAAACCTGCGGAAGGGCGTGTGCCTGATCTTAAACTTGCCTGCCTTCGAGGGGCGATTCGTTATCTGAGTGCGCGCAAAACGGGAAGCGTTCAAGCCGACATCACGCATGATGCCGCTGTAATTCCGTATACCGTAAGTGCCTACACACATAATGGACGTGAAAAAATGCTGATCAGCAGTCTGGATCGGAGTGATGGCATTCCAGGTAGCATTTCCCGTCCATTCGAGACGGCAGAAGTGGAGTTGTATCTTAGCGGAAGCGATGGCCAGCTGAGACAAAAATTCGTATATGCGAACCGCCCGGATTTCTATAAAGAGGTGCTTTATGAAGACATCCGGGATCGATATGGAGATAAAATTCCGCAGGATGATACGGATTCCATCGTGAATGGGGAGACGAAGTTTTTTGTCTTTCCGGATGATCGTCATTGGGGCTTCCATGTGTTGCCTGTAGCTCGCAGAAATGAACGGCTGTATCTGGGATCGCAGAAGCTGCTTCCGTTTGAAACAGACTTGTCGGAACTGGACTTCTTTGACGGAATGAAGTGAGGACCACGGGCAGAAAGGGGGAACACCGCTCATGTTCACATATTCGTATCCGCATTTTAACAAGGGAAGAATTCTGAAAACATCCATGTTGGAGGGACTACGTGATTTCCCCAGAGACTTCATCGAACTGTACTATCGCGGTTATGCAGATGGCATTCTTGCAGGTGCAGAGGTAGAAGTTTTCCCGGACAGATTGTTCGTCGCCCCTGGGATGGTGTTGCATAAAGGAAGGATTTATATGCTGACAGAGCCTATGGAACTGGCATACCAAGCTACGGGACGGGTCAATGTGCTGAAGCTTCGGTTTACCGCGGAGGAGACCGTGAGTGACATGACGATAAGCCATTCCGAACTGCTCTTGGATGAAGAGACAACGTGCACATCGAGAGAGTTGGAGCTGGCTCGATTCAAGCTGAAGGAAGGGGCGCGGCTGCGGCGTGACTACCAGACCTTTGCCGACTTGGCAACGGAGTTCAACACCCTGCATGTCATTCATGTCCCTTATGCAGCCGAGGGGGCAAGCACCTTATCTCCTGTTGTCATGAAGGATTATGCCGAGAGGTTGCTTCGAACGGGGACCTCTGATCCCCAGGATCTGGTCTTCGCCATGATGTGTCTCAATGAAGGAACGGTTGCGCGTAGCGTCATTTTGCATCACATTGCTAGTCGATTAGGGCTGGAGTACAGAGAATATGATAATGCGCAGATTCATCGATATCTGGATCGCATACTGGCGAATGCAGGTCGGGGAACGGGACGTTCGGGTATGCCGGTGGGCGGACCACATCGTATGATTGTGGATTGATTCAGCACAAGGAAAGGAAGTTGTTCTTGATATGGAATATCTCGATCGCAAAGTAATTCCCATATTATATAACCATCGTGAAAATGAAGAGAATGGTCAGAACAGTGAAATTGAAGAGGCGGTTAAATTGGCACATAAATCTCAGGCTATTGATTCAGCAGAGCTGCCGGCGAGGCTCCGTATTGGAAAGGAAAGCGTATTTCTAAAACGAACTGAGCTGTACGATAGTAGGGTAGCCATATCCCTTCCACGTTCATTGCGTTTAATTTCAGAGAAGGAAGCGAGCATGAAGTATCCTTCGTCTCATCGGCCGGAATGGATATATACCAATGATTCAGGGACAGTCAATTTTACGTTTAACAGGCTGGAGCATCGAATTTCGGAAGAGGAGCTGACTTCCTTTACCGAAACGATGGCCAATGTCATTCGAGGGACGCAGCCTATCAGACAATGGGAGAAACATGGCGTTCGAATTACTGAAACGGGACAGTTCACGGGCTACTGTCAGTTTTCCATTCAGGGGTTGAATAATCAGATTTATAACCATATCGGTTTTTCGATTTTAGACCAGTCAGTTCTTGTTTACGGATTTAATTGCACGGATGAAGAAAAGCGCGATTGGCTGGAGCCTGGGGAGACGATTCTTAATTCACTTGCGATCCATTGAAGTTGAGAGGGGATGAGAAACATGAGTCTGACTTATGAAAATCTGATTATTGAACCATATGAACTGTTGCATTTGCAAGAACTGACGATCCGGAAAAAAATGAATGAGCACACTCGGCTCGTGTTTAAGGGCATGGTGTCTGAGGAATGGAAGGATCGCTATGTCGATGTTACGGATAAGGATACCCCAATTGAAGTGTGGCAAAAAGATGAGGATGGTAATAAGAAGCCTCTGTTCAAAGGCATTCCACTATCTGTTGAAGTGCAGGTTGTCAGAGGTGTATATACGCTCCACGTGGAGGCCATCTCACATACATACCGGATGGACATTACAAAACGAACGCGTACATTTCAAAATGTCAAAATGAAGTTACCCGATTTGTTAAAGGAACTGGATCAGGATTATCCGGGGCTGGACGTGATTGATGAGGGAACAGGGGGGGCCAAGATCGGGAAGGTTGCCGTGCAATATCAAGAAACGGATTGGGCATTTCTCAGGAGACTTGCTTCTCGCTTTCACACGAGCTTAATGCCGGCCGCTCAGTTTGACAGCCCCAAATTTTATTTTGGCGTCTTTGAGCACGGAAACTCAATCGATCTGGACAATACACGTTATACAATCCGCAAAAACATGGCACCATTCATGTACTTTACCGAAAACGATACGATAAAGGTCAACGAATCAGATTTCATTATATATGAAATCGAGACAGATCAGGTGATGGAGCTTGGACATCATATTACCTTCCGAGGCAGAAGCCTATATGTGACTGAGGCATATACCGAGCTTGTGGGAGGAATAGTGAAGCACCAATATGTACTTAGCCTTCATAGAGGACTAAGACAAAAGACATATTACAATTCGATAATTGCCGGAAGCTCATTACTTGGTCGCATCCTTTCAGTGCATGGTGGTCATGTAAGAGTTCAGCTGGACTGTGATGAAAAACAGGAGGAAGAGGAAGCGTTGTGGCTGTTGTATCAGTCGCCATACATCGCAGAGGGCCAGACAGGTTGGTATGTCATGCCTGAAGTGGGTGATCCGGTGGCCGTATATTTTCCAACGCAAAACGAAGAAGAGGCCTATGCGACAGGAGCACCCCGTCTGGATAATAAGGTAACTGGAACGAACCAATTAAACAAACCGGATCATAAAATTTTCCGTACGCCTTATGGCAAAGAAATCAGACTGACCCCAGATTCCATCTCCATTAGCAGCAAAGAGGGCGAGGTGTTCATACGTCTCAGCGGGGACGAGGGCATTCAGATTATCGGAAGCCAGCAGATTCGGATGTCTGCTGGGGGCAATATCTCGCTCAAAGCCGGGAAGAAAATAACGTTATCTGCCGATTCGCAATTGTTGCTGGAAGGCGGGGGAGGGACATTCAAATTGGATGGACAAGCAAAAATGAGTGGATCAGAAGTGAAAGCCAACTAGTATAGGGTGACGTATGGGCAGGAGGGATAATTTCCAATGGATCGCAAGGAATCTATATTACATTTTTATACCCATCAGGTAAAACCTGCGCGGGCCAAACTTATGGATGATTTGCAGCATACGCTGCATACAAGGTATACGGAATTGACAGCTGAGCTCCAAAGTCATTTCAGGTTTATGGTTCAGGAAGTCAGCGACGCCCAAAAGCGTGGGGCGAAAGGGCCGATCGCTTACATTCAATATTCTATGTTGCGAACAGAACTTCTTGGAGGGGCGATGAATGTCCTGGTCGAAGCATACGATGCTTCATGGTTGCTGGATCGAACACCCATCCGTTCATTCTATTCTTCCCACTGGGCCTATGAGTGTCTTGAGCGGATGCTCAATGGATTAAGAGAAGAACTTCCTCACTATCAAGGAACCGTTACAGTGGTAGAACTGGAACGAATCATGTTACAGGAAGCGGCGTTGGTGAATCGGTATCTTGTACATTTTATACGCCGTAGCTGTAGCGCGCTGGAGGACTTCGAATGGAACTCCCTTATGGATCTGGAACAGATATTCGAAGTACGTGTAGGAGAATACTTGGATGCTAGTGAGTGCGTATTTCGTTTTGATCAAAGGACTAGGAGCATTGAGGAGATTGGTGAAGCATTGGAAGAAAGTGATGGTCTGGAGGTCATGTACGCGCATTTTCAGGGACTAGATATGAGCAAAATGGAGTGCAACGATCTGGATTTTCGTTACAGCCGTTTTGATCGTATCGATATGCATTCTACCGATTTTCAACGCTGTATCTTGATAGGGACACGTTGGCGCGATTGTAGTCTGGAGAACACCGATTTCACCGGAAGCATTCTATATGGGGCAGATTTCAGCGGGTGTTCTCTGGAAAGAGCTGTTTTCAGGGAGATAATAGGGGAGGTGGGACATCCGGAAGGACTCGCTCAGGGTCCAGAATACGATGCACTTAACTTCGAGAATTCAAACCTTTCAGGTGCTGACTTCCGGGGGGCACACCTTCGTGGAGCCATATTCCGTGGAGCCAATCTAACAGATACGTTATGGGAGGGTGCTGATGTGGAGGGTGCGATTTTTGACGATGCCCAGAGGAGGCGAGGGTTATCCGATACTTTCGTCTAATGGCCGATCCCAGATGGATACACCGCGTAGAGACTGAGCCTGTCGGTGAACTGCAACGCAGGACCTGGAATCAGGCTTTTCATGATTCGGGCAGTGAGCATACAGCCATTAACCTTTATGTGCGAAGCGGATTCCATGTCGATTATACGGATTATTTGGAACAGCCGGTTCCCTTGGTTTCAGATCAATTGCTTGAAACACTTATTTTGTATTGTCCTCAGCTCAAGCGAAGGGCTACCGTATTAACGGACAAGGAGCGAATGACCCAAGAGACGTATTGGGCCATTCATCCTCCTGCACTGGCAAACGTATTATCTCCTCATACCCGTCGGCGCATGGATGGAAGTCTGGAGCGGATCGTACTGAAGCGAGATTTCCCGGATGTACCCCTGTTCCAATTGATGGAGCTGCACGAAACCGTGATCATTGTCAATCTGGCGTTGTCGGAGAGCATTCTGCGGCGAGATGTGGCAGGAGTACAATTCATTCCGTTGGACTTGGAACAAACGAATTAGAAGGGAGAGGTTATGATGGTGCGAAGTCAAGATCATGATGCCCAGATTCATACGGCTGGAGAAGCCTCTAAAAGCTATGTCGTTGCAGGAGCAATACTTAAATGCAATTGCGGGACGCAGCGTACACGATTGAAGATACCATTCAGTCATGGCGTATATATCAAGGGGAAGGCGAAGATGACTGTCGAGGATTATGTTCCAGGTATTCATATTGGATCATTCGGTAACTGTTCCAATCCAGCTAATCCAGCAGTAGCGGCAAGCACGATGGTTGACATCTATGGGGTTAAGAAAGCGCCTTGCGTTCCCGTGCTGACCATGCCTTGGCTTCATGGAAAGGGAGATACCAAGGTGGAAGGGAAAGCTGCACTGCTCAGTCACTGTACGCACAAGTGTCTGTATGGCGGAGATATCGTCATAGAGAATGACGGACAGCAATTGGACTTTTGACGATGAGTGAAATTACGGAGAAAAAACTCGACCAGATCGGCTATGAGCAAATACGTCTATATTGGCCTTATCGTGCACAGTGGTTAGAAGGCGTGCAAATTACCCGCCAAGTGAACGAGCATGCGAAACTCTACGTCAGCGGTATAATTCCGGAAGAGGATGGGCCGGGCGTTCTTCAAGTTCAGGCTGAAGGGGAATCTATCGTACTCAGACAAGTCGATGAAAATGGTAGATCAGTGAGGAGACTCTTCCATGGCGTAATGACATCGCTCTCGGTTCATTTGTCGGGAGGGGTCTATCGATTCGAACTTGAAGCCTTGTCCAACTCCTATCAAATGGATATGCGAATTGAGGAACGAGCCTTTCAAAACAGAGGGTGGACGTTCAAAGAACTCATTCAATTCATTATGAATTCTTACCGCTATTCGGATGTCATGGATCAGGTTACCGAAAATACCTCATTGAGCGGACTTGTATTACAATATAAAGAGACCGATTGGATGTTCCTACGCAGGCTTGCCTCGCGATTCGGTACAGTGCTGGTCCCCGAAATCACAGCGGCATCACCAAAACTGTATATCGGTTTGCCCGCAGGTAAGTTGTGGAAATGGCCAGAAGACCAACCTTATCAGGTTCGTAAGGAGCTGGCTGGAATCGACTGGCACGGCTCCGGAACGGAAGATCGATATATCATTCAGGGCCCCAAGGGATCGCAAGGCGTATTGCAATATACGGTGGAAAGTGTCGAGACCTATGCGTTGGGAGACAAGGTCGAACTTCCAGATGGCAGAGAGCTGACCGTGGTGTATGCCCATTCGCGACTGGAATCCGGGTTACTCATGACGACATACCGCATGGTACTCGAAGACCACATTCGTGTACCTAGATGCAACCTATCGGACCTGATTGGGTTATCGCTGTACGGCGAGGTGGTCCGCGTGATTCATGATCACATTCAGATCAAATTACCCATGGATGAGGGCCCGATGACGCAAGGCTCCGCTTGCCCCTATCCGGTCGCGCCAGTTTATGCTGCGGAAGGGCATAGCGGGTTATACATGATGCCGGAGATCGGGGATCAGGTGGAATTATATTTTCCAAGTAGTCTGGAATCCGGAGCGTACATTCGTCATTCTATCTCTGAGGGGAAACGTTCCACTAACGGAGGGACAGAGCATAAAGTCTGGGGGCATCCTGCCGGAAGCTCTATCGGGATGTCGCCTGAGGAGGTTACACTGCAATCTGGATCCGGGTTGACGATTACCTTAAATGATCAGGGGATCGTATTGAATAGTCCAGGCAATCTGTCCATTCAAGGCAGCAATATCCTGCTTGCGGCCGGACAGATCGAAGCCACAGCACCAGAAGCGATTTGGCTGCTTGGCGGGGGTGGTAGCTTCATTTTGGACGGGGAGGCCAACGTACGAGCAGGTCTATTGCAACAGGAGGGCAGCAACAAAGCGCCTGTTCATGTGGCGGATCTGCCTCCGGAGCCGGAGCCACCGCTGATGCCGATTGAGGAGTACGAAGCAGCTCAGGCCGCAGCAGCCGCAGAGGCTGCTGCAGTGACGCAGGCATCAACGACGAACCCGAAAGATGGATCGTTGGCTGGAGCTGCATTGGCCATCACTGCTATGATTCCGATCCTGGGAGCTCTAGGGGGGATTGCTGCTCAGACAGCCATCGGCGTAGGTATTGCTGCCGTTGCCACGGGTCTGATCGCGAGCGTGCCGAAGATAGGCTCCTTCAAGCCTTCGGCTCTGAATTTGCTAGACCGATTTACGAACAGATTTACCGAGCTCCAACAGCAGGAGAACGAAGCGAAATGGACGATGCTTGGTAAAATGCTGACGGCCGCCAAAGAGCTGACTACATCGACTTCGGTGACCGATTTCTTTAAGAAGTTGGAACAACAGAACAAGGAGATTAGCCTTGCTTATGAGCAGATTCCGAGTTACTTCCGTGAGAAATGGGCGCGTGAAAAATTCCAACGTGACCTGCAGAAGTCGCTGGAATTTTTCAAGAGTGTGGAGAAAGACGATGTTCAACATCAAACCTTCTTTTCGCCCTACTACCAAGAAATTTCATGGGCATTAGACAGTGCTGGCATATATCATAATATTACCGTCGAGGAATTAAGAGATTATGATTTTTGGTTGCGTCAGGACCTGACATTGGAACAGATGAAATATCTGACACAGTTGATTTACAATCCGATTAGCCATGAGAAATTCGTAGAGATGATCTACGATTATGAAATGCATCGCGATTTAATAGAGAACGGAACGATGATTGGTGGTAATCTAAGGGTAAGGACGCCAGACATTGAAGGAAAGGTCATGCAAGTTGTTGGTAAAGGATTAAAAACAGCAACGACATTTGTAAAGAAGAAATGGACAGATAGCCAGAAAATGAGGATCGTTTCTGGGGGAGGAAGCGATTGGAGCGGGGATAAGTCGAAAAAAACGGGACAAGCAGGTTCTGGTGGTAAAACAGAAGCTGAAGTTGGACCTGAAACTAAACCTAACCAAGCGGATAGTGACCAGAAGCCACCAAAACAGAAACCAAAAGATACCGAAACTAAGACGAATCCAGAAAAAGATGCTACTCCAAATGACGTGAACTCATGGAAGAAATCTCTGCCAAATAAGGTTGAGGATAATTCTGAAGCGGATACTAAACCACCTAAATCAACCGAACCGGAGAATCCGAAAACAAACAAACCGAAGGATGATTCGGAAGGCACTGAGGGAGCGGGAGATGTTGGGACACCGCCTCGTTATGGAGATAGACAAATTACTGATAAAGAATATAAAATATTGAGAGATGAAACGCCAACACCAGAGTTAAGAGACAAGGTTAATGAGGGACACAACAAAAATGTGGAGACAAAGGACGAAGCAATACCCGGAAAAACTTTTATAGGTTCTTTAGAAGCAGACCATATCGTACCAATGAATAATATAACTAAAATGGACGGTTTCGGGAAATTAACAAAATCACAACAGCTTGAAGTTCTTAATAATCCAGATAACTTTATTGGATTAAGCAAGTCAGCCAATACTTCAAAACAGTCAAAAACCTTTGAAGAATGGACTCATTATAAAAAAGGAAAGAAAGGTGAAATTGAAATCGATTCTGAATTCAGACAAAGAATGATGATTATTGAAAGAGAAATAGAAAGGAAGCTACAAAAGCAAATAGATGATTTGAATAATTTGAATAACAAGTAGGGAGTTGAAAATTTCAATGGATGATAAATTGAAGTATTTAAGAAAATATAACCAAGAGATAAGATTGCTTACTCATAAAGACATCAGTAGTATTGCAACTAACCAACTTCCAGATGATTGGTATGATATTTTTAAAGAACAAGATAGCACAGTCAGAATAAAAAGAATTCTAGGAATTTGGAAAGAATATCTACGGATAGAATTACGCAACACAATATCTTATTTAAGCGAATTTCTTGTAGATGTTGAATTAATGCAATCAGGGGAGGATTTTTCGGTTCTATATACAATCAAAAATTCTAAGGGAAACATATTATATTACGAGGGACGTAATCCACAGGATCAATTTAACAATAAGGAATTACGTGAAGTTTGGGAGAAAATGCCCAACTTAATTCAAAAATTCTATGAAGAAGTTCACAATGGTTTTTATTACTATGCTAGTGAATCTATGGGGCTAGTCCCTATCAAGTCTGTAACGTTTCTAGGAGACGAGGATTTAGAATGGGGGATAATTGATGAATTAGAAGAACCCATCGGAATTAATTTAGAATCATCTTTTGGTTTTTTCACAAATGGTATGGGAACGTATATTGTAATAGACTATCAAAATTGTAATAATAATAATGCGACTTTTTGGTCAGCAAAAAGACAACCGAATTATAATATAAATTTTTGGAGCTATGTAGATGAATGGATTGTAATTGGTTTTGAATAGTTGTTTAATATATATGAGCAGTTACAAAAACTTATTTTTGAAGTTACTATTCTGATTTATAAATTGCCGCAATGGGAGTTAACTGCTCAAGTCTGTAAAATAGATTGTGTACACTCTTTAACAGATTCAAGCTTGGAGCAGCTACCAAGTGCGGAATGACTCCATCATACAACCAATAACACATATAACCCATGTAATACCCGTATAAAAGATTTCGCTATTTTGTTTGTACGCAAAGAAATGCTAAAGTTTTGTAACCTAAATAACGCTATTCCATTACACGAAGCAGGTTGATTATGGTCAGATAATACCATGATTGATCTGTTTTTTGTTCTCTTCGCTTTCTCAAAATTTTTTTGGATCAATCGCAACTGTAAAATACGCCACTACGATAGAAAAGATGATAAGGTAGTTTTAAATATTCAACAAGCAAAAATGGTCATACCCCTGTCAAGTAGACAGATGAAAAAAAGCCAAACTCAAACAACGCGCATCGATATTCAATTGGTGCGCGTTGTCTGAGTTTGGCTTGAAAACGTCGATAGTTGTAACTGTACATGTACTCTTCCACCGCTTGTCGAATCTCGCTTCTGAATTACACTGGTTCTTGTACAGCTTCTTTGTTTTGAGATGTGAAAAGAAAGATTCGATGCATGCATTATCTAGGCAGGTTGCTTTGCGAGAGTGGCTGTCTTTGACGCCGAATGCTTCTAATCGTGAGTTGTACGCCTGAGACGTATACTGGAAGCCTTAATCCGAATGGAGCACGGCTTCCGAAACGTCTCTTTTTTTGTGTCCATTGTTCCACCGTATCCAATACGAGCTGTACATCGTTCCGTTTAGATAACTGCCAAGCTACAATTTCGTTGTTGAACAAGTCTTGAATCACAGACCGGGTAGATAACGGATGGCGTATAGCTGGACTTCTTCCGCTTCCTGCGAATGACAGATTGTATGGATAGTTCCCGCATGATTCGCCACACTTTCTTGTGATTGACGTTCAGACCAGCCTCCCAGAGCGCCGTTGTCATACGCGGGTAACCAAACTCTCTGTTGTTCATATGAATGGTCATCATACATTCTTTGATCTCACGATCGCGGTCTTGTCTTGCGTCTCGCTGCGGCTGTGTTGCTCGCCATTTGTAGTAACTGGATCGAGGGATTCCTGCTATCGTTAATAGGCGTGTAATGCCATGTGAGCAGCGTAGTTCATCTAGGATAGCGCCAGTTCTCTCGCTGGCTCAACGCTTCTCCTTTACTAGATTTGGATACCGCTTTTTTAAATAATCCACCTGCGCTTGAAGGTAATCTCTTTCTTCCTCTGCGCAGCCAAAGCTTGTACGGGGGCGTCCCTTCAGTGGGTTCGGGACACTATTTTTTCGCATCATCGAACGCTTCCCCGTTTTTCCACTTTTTCACCACACCTTTAGTTGTGAACAGTTTCGAATTCCCTCGCGCTCAGTAACCACCTTGTAGCTCGAAGAACCTTCGACAACCGATTGAACTGCATTCAATTCGAATTCTTCGGTATTGGTCTGAAATGTTTGTCTTTTTTTTTATAAAATTCCCCCTCCAAGTGTCACTTGAACCCTCATGATAACATGAAGTTTTTTTTTAGTGTCTACTTAAAGGGATAATACCAGTAATTCCGTATACCGTAAGTGCCTACACGCATAATGGACGTGAAAAAATGCTGATCAGCAGTCTGGATCGGAGTGATGGCATTCCGGGTAGCATTTCCCGTCCATTCGAGACGGCAGAAGTGGAGTTATACCTTAGCGGAAGTGATGGCCAGTTGAGACAGAAGTTCGTATATGCCAACCGTCCGGATTTCTATAAAGAGGTGCTTTATGAAGACATTCGGGATCGATACGGAGATAAAATTCCGCAGGATGATACGGATTCCATCGTGAATGGAGAGACGAAGTTTTTTGTCTTTCCGGATGATCGTCATTGGGGCTTCCATGTGTTGCCTGTAGCTCGTAGAAATGAACGGCTGTATCTGGGATCGCAGAAGCTGCTTCCTTTTGAAACAGACTTGTCGGAACTGGACTTCTTTGACGGAATGAAGTGAGGATCACGAGCAGAAAGGGGGAACAACGCTCATGTTCACGTATTCGTATCCGCATTTTAACAAGGGAAGAATTCTGAAAATATCCATGTTGGAGGGACTACGCGATTTCCCCAGAGACTTCATCGAACTGTACTATCGCGGTTATGCAGATGGCATTCTTGCAGGTGCAGAGGTAGAAGTGTTCCCGGACAAGCTGGTTGTTGCTCCTGGGATGGTGCTGCATAAAGGAAGGCTTTATATGCTGACAGAGCCTATGGAACAGGCATACCAAGCTACGGGCCGGGTCAATGTGTTGAAGCTTCGGTTTACCGCGGAGGAGACCGTGAGTGACATGACGATAAGCCATTCGGAACTGCTCCTGGATGAAGAGACAACGTGCACATCGAGAGAGTTGGAGCTGGCTCGATTCAAGCTGAAGGAAGGGGCCCGGCTACGGCGGGACTACCAGACATTTGCCGACTTGGCAACGGAGTTCAACACGCTGCATGTCATTCATGTTCCTTATGCAGCCGAGGGGGCGAGCACCTTATCCCCTGTTGTCATAAAGGATTATGCCGAGAGGTTGCTTCGAACGGGGACCTCTGATCCCCAGGATCTGGTCTTCGCCATGATGTGTCTCAATGAAGGAACGGTTGCACGTAGCGTCATTTTGCATCACATAGCCAGTCGATTGGGACTGGAGTACAGAGAATACGATAATGCGCAGACTCATCGATATCTGGATCGCATACTGGCGAATGCAGGTCGGGGAACGGGACGTTCGGGTATGCCGGTGGGTGGACCACATCGTATGATTGTGGATTAAAAATTTTCAAGTGAATGGGAGGATGGAATTCGTTTATGGAACATATGGATCGCAAAATCATCCCGATGTTATATGGCAAAACATTGAACGGTGAACCTCATCAGGGAACAGAGACCAGAGATGTTGAAGCCTCTCCTGAATCAAGAGAAGTTAAACCATTCGAGCCAATAACCATGATACACCTTGAACAGGAAACGATACATCTGAGAAGAACGGAGCTATACGAGGGCAAGGTTACGGTGTCTCTTCCCCGCACATTTCGTTTGGTGACAGAAAGAGAAGCTCAGTTAAAATATCCGTCGTCCCATCGTCCTGAATGGATCTATACCAATGATTCGGGAACGATCAACTTTACGTTCAAGACATTGGATCATCGTCTTGCTCCGGAAGAGCTGAATTCCTTTACGGAATCGATGGCTGATGTGATTCGTGCAACTCAACCTGTACGAGAATGGAAAAAACACGGCGTTCGAGTGACGGGTGCCGGTCTTTCCACGGGTTACTGCCAATTCGCTGTTCAGGGGTTGAATGATCAAATTTATAACCATATGGTGTTCACCATTTTAGATCAGAAAGTCCTTGTTTATGGCTTTAACTGTACGGACGATGAGAAGAAAAATTGGATGGAACCCGGTGGTACACTTCTGGATACACTCATTGTCGAAATGAATTAGAGAGGAGCTGAGTCCATGAGCCTGACGTATGAAAACCTGATTATTGAACCTTATGAACTAGTACATCTGCAAGAATTGACAATCCGCAAAAAGATGAATGAGCATACCCGTCTTGTTTTCAAAGGCATGGTATCCGAGGAATGGAAAGATCGTTATGTAGATGTTACGGATAAGAATACCCCGATTGAAGTGTGGCAAAAGGACGAGGAGGGGAACAAAAGTCCGCTATTCAAAGGCATTCCTTTATCTGTAGAAGTGCAGGTTGTGAGGGGCGTATATACGCTCCAAGTTGAAGCAATCTCACATACGTACCTGATGGATGTCAAAAAGCGAACACGTACGTTTCAAAACATCCAGATGACGCTCCCTGAATTGTTAAAGGAGCTGGATCAGGATTATCCGGGACTAGACGTGATCGATGAGGGGACCGGGGGAGCCAAGATTGGCAAGGTTGCCGTGCAATATCAGGAAACAGACTGGGCATTTCTCAGAAGGCTGGCTTCTAGATTTCATACGAGTCTGATGCCTGCGGCTCAATTCGACAGCCCCAAATTTTATTTCGGCGTATATGAGCATGGTAACTCGATCGAGCTGGATAATACACGTTATACCGTCCACAAAAATATGACTCCGTTCATGTACTTCACAGAGAACGAGACTGTAAATGTGAATGAAAGTGACTTCATTGTATACGAAGTGGAGACAGATCAAGTTATGGAACTGGGACACCATATCTCATTCCGTGGCAGAAGTCTGTATCTTACGGAAGCCTATACGGAACTAGCCGGAGGTATTCTAAAGCATAAATATGTGCTGAGTCTTCACAAAGGATTGCGGCAAAAGACGTACTACAATCCGCTGATTGCTGGAAGCTCATTAATGGGGCGTGTTATCGGTGTACATGGTGGACAGGTTCAGGTGCATCTTGATTGTGATGATAAACAAGGGACGGAAGATGCACTGTGGCTGTTGTATCAATCTCCGTATATTGCAGAGGGAGAGACCGGCTGGTATGTCATGCCCGAAATTGGTGACCCGATAGCTGTATATTTCCCAACGATGTATGAAGAAGATGCTTACGCCACAGGTGCTCCACGACTGGATAACAAGTCGACATCCACCAACAAGCTGAACAATCCAGATCATAAAATTTTTCGCACTCCTCATGGGAAAGAGATACGTCTTACTCCAGACGCTGTAATCATTAGCGGCAAAGAAGGAGAGGTCTATATTCGACTTAGTGGAAATGAAGGTATTCATATTGCAGGTAGTCAGCAAGTAAGTATGTCAGCAGGAGGGAGCATTTCGCTAAAAGCAGGAAAGAAAATTACATTATCTGCTGGATCAGAACTTCTTCTTGAAGGAGGAGTAGGGAAAATAAGGCTGGATGGTCAGGCTCAAATGAGCGGGACAGAAGTGAAATCTAATTAACGTTGGAAGGAGGAAAGTCAGTGAGCCGGAAGGAATCACTACTGCACTTTTATACGAATCAAGTGGAGCCTGAACGAATCAGGCTGATGGCTGACCTTCAATATACATTAAATAGCCAATCCCCAATGTTGACTACGGAGTTCCTAAGTTATTTCGAAGAATTAACTAGTAAAGTAAGGCACAGTCAACAGATTGGTGCCAAAGGGAATGTTGCTTACATCCAATATTCTTTGTTGCGGACAGAAGTCGCTACGGGAGCGATGCATTATCTTGCCGAAGCCAGTGATATGTCATGGCTTCTCGACAGAGAGCCTATACAGGCAATATATGATGCCCAGTGGGCCTTTGATTGTTTGGAACGGATGCTTGATCGTTTGAAGAAGACACTTCCTGATTATCAGGGGATGATCTCGATGGTTGAACTGGATCGAATACGACTTCAAGAGGTAACTTTGGTTCACCGCTATGTTATTTATTTTATTCGTCAATGTTTCCATCAGCTCCTTGATTCCCAACTGATATCGGATATGCAGGTGGAGCCCGAATTTGAGGTTCGTGTAGGGGAGTATTTGGATACCAGTGAATGTGTGTATCGACTTGACCAACGAGAACGGAACCTGGAAGACATCGGCAGGGAGCTTGAAGAGGGTGATGGTTTGGGTGGGATGTATGCGGACTATCACGATCTGGACATGGAAGAGATGATATGCAGTGATCTAGACTTCCGGTATAGCAGGTTTAATGACATCAGATTAAAATCAACAGATTTTGAACGTTGTGTCTTGGTAGGCACACGTTGGCATAACTGTGATATGAGAGATACCAATTTTGCTGACAGTCTACTATACGGTGCTGACTTCAATGGATGTTCACTGGAGAGGGCTATCTTCAGGGGCATTTCTGGGGAAGAAGGGCATCCTGATGGTCGAATACAGGGTCCTGGGTACTCAGGTATCAACTTCGAGAATGCCAACTTAACCGGAGCAGATTTCAGGGGAGCGCGACTCCGTGGAGCTATATTTCGTAGAGCAAACCTAACCAACGTGTTATGGGATGGGGCAGATCTGGAAGATGCGATATTTGAGGAGTCGGTGAAGGAGGAATCGCCATGCGATACTTTAGGCTGATGCAGGATACCAGATGGACAAATCGTGTAGAGACAGAAGCGGTTGGTGAGGTACAGCGTCGAGAGTGGAATGCTTCTTTTCAGGAGGGGAGTGGTAATCACACCGCAATTAACCTTTCAATCAAAAGCAGACCTAATGTAGATTACACCGATTATTTGGAGCGCCCTGTACCTCTGGTATCGGATCGAATGCTGGAAGTATTTACGTTGTACCATCCCGGCTTAATTCGCAGGGCGGCAGTGTTGACGGACAAAGCACGTATGTCCCAGGAGACCTATTGGGCTATTTATCCAACGGTAATGGATGTGCTCTCTCCCCAAACGGAACGTCATCTGGATGGAAGTCTGAAACAGATTGTTCTGGATCGAGGTAAGGCTGAACTTCCTTTGTTTCAATTAAAGGAACCTCGTGAATCTGTCATCATCGTTAATCTAGCTTTGGCAGAGAGTCTGCTGCGTCGGGATTTTTCCGGGATTCAGCTGGTCCGTCTGGAGCAGGAACAGACAATATAGAGAGGAGAGAGGCGAAATGACACAAGGTAATCAAGAGAGTGAGATCAGTCTTCAACCTGCTACAGGAGATTCCAAGAGTTATGTGGTTGCCGGAGCGATTCTGCATTGCAGTTGTGGTACACAGCGTACCCGATTGAAGATTATGTACCTGGAGTCCATATTGGATCATTTGGAAATTGCTCCAATATGGAGAATCCGGCTGTATCCAACAGTATGATGGTGGATATCTATGGGGTGAAGAAAGCACCGTGTGTACCTGTATTGACTATGCCTTGGCTACATGGCAAAGGAGATGCCAAGGTGGAAGGGAAAGCTGCTCTACTTGGTCACTGTACGCATAAGTGTCTGTATGGTGGAGATATCGTCATCGAGGATGACGGACAGCAGCTGGATTTTTGAGATGAACGAATCCATGAAAAAGGTACAGGAACGCATCGGATACGAACAACTCCGTTTATATTGGCCGTATAAAGTGCAATGGCTGGAAGAAATCCGAATTACCCGACAGATTAATGAGCATGCGAAGTTATATATTAGCGGCGTTATACCGGAGGAAGATGGACCAGGCATCCTTCATGTCCAGGCTGAAGGAGAACCGATTGTACTAAGACAGCTAGATCAAATGGGGAAATCTGTAAGGCGTCTGTTTCATGGCGTGATGACTTCATTAACTGTACATTTGGTTGGTGGCATATACAGGTTCGAGCTAGAGGCCATATCGAATACATATCAGATGGACATTGAAATATCCGAGCGAGCATTCCAGAACAGGGCGATGTCCTATGGCGAATTAGTTAAATACGTGATGAAGGCGTATACCTACTCGGATGTAATTGATAATGTCACAGAGAATACCCAATTGGGAGAACTTGTTTTACAATATAGAGAAACCGACTGGATGTTTCTGAGACGTTTGGCTTCCCGGTTTGGTACCGTACTGGTGCCTGAAGTGACAGCGGCTTCACCGAAATTGTTCTTCGGGTTGCCCATGGGCAAGTTGTGGAAATGGCCTCTGGATCGTCCATATCATGTCAAGAAAGAAATGGGCCATCTGAATTGGCATGGGGATGAACAGCATCGGTATATGATGCAGGATCCCAAAGGTACACAGGGGGCGCTCATCTATACGATGGAGTGTTATGAAACCTATGCTTTGGGTGATAAAGTCGAACTGCCTGACGGGAAAGAATTAACGGTAACTCAAGCGGAATCCCGATTGGAATCCGGGTTGCTCATGACTACATATCGTATGATGTTGGAAGACCATATTCGGGTTCCACGATCCGATCTTCTGGATCTCATTGGCCTCTCCTTATACGGTGAAGTAATCCGCATTATTGGTGATCGTGTACAGATGGAACTGTATATCGAAGATGGTCCGATTAAAGCAGAATCTTCCTGTCCATATCCTTTATCGACATCTTACGTCGCCGAAGGTCACAGCGGACTCTACCTGATGCCAGAAATTGGTGACACGGTGGAACTGTACATTCCTGGAACTCGCGAGTCCAAGGCTTATATTCGTCATGCAGTGCCCGAAAGCAAGCGTTCGGTTTCCGGTGGAACGCAACACAAACTGTGGGGCCATCCTGACGGACCATCTATTGGTATGTCATCGGATGAGGTGACCGTACAGGCTGGAGCTGGATTAGTCATCACACTGAATGACCAAGGTGTAATGATGCAGAGTGCAGGTAACATCTCGATTCAGGGTGGCAGTCTATCACTTAAAGCAGGTCAGATTAAAGCAACCGCCCCTGAAGCAATTTGGCTTCTTGGCGGAGGAAGCAGCTTTATATTGGATGGACAAGCTGATGTTCGTGCTGGACTGCTTCAACAGGAAGGCAGCCATAAGGCACCGGTCGTGGTAGCTGATTTGCCGCCAGAGCCGGAGCCGCCCCTTATTCCGCTTGAACAATATGAGGCAGCTCAAGCAGCAGCTGCAGCCGAAGCAGCTGCTATGCAGCCTTCCGTGGTTAACATGAAGGAGGTCTCCCTGTTTGGTGCAGCGGTCGCCATGGCGGGCATGATTCCCGTTTTGGGTATGCTTGGAGGTGCACCAGCCATTGCGGCACAGGCCGTTGTCGTTGGCGCTGCAGCAATCGGCTTGATCGGGAACATCCCAAGTGCAGGATCCTTTAAGCCTTCGGCCCTACAACTTCTGAATCATCTGAATGGTGATTTCGTGGGCAAGATGCAGCAAGAAGAGGCTTATAAGCACCAATTATTTGGTAAAGTTGTCTCAGCAGCACGAGAGTTAAGCACAGCTACTTCCTTTATGGATTTTGTGAAGAAACTGCATCAGCAGGAAAAGGAAATTAGCCAGATGTATTATCAGATTCCAGGCAATACGAGGGAGCATTGGGCTCATCAACAGGTTGACCAAGAGTTGAAGGAAGCACTCGTGTATTATGGGGATGTGAAGCAGAATGACATTAAATATGAACTCTTTTTTGGCCCTTATCATAACGGCATTGCTCGAGATATCGGAAGAATAGACATCACCGCCGAGGAAATGGGTGACTATAATTACTGGCAGAAACAGAATCTGACGGTCGAACAGAAGAAGTATCTTGCCCGGCGAATTATGGCTCCCATGAGCGAAGAAGAATTATCTACCCTGATGGGTGAATTCGAGCAACACGAGATGACTATGAAAGGATTGGACGGGGAGTTCAATGGATTTACGGGCAGAGTAAGCACGAAAAAGGGTTCTTCAGGTGTACCCGAACCCTCAGACCATCCAGGAACAACAGGTTCTCCAAGTGCTGCTTCTAAAGGAACAACGACGACAGACAAACCGGCTACAAGTAAAACAAAGACATTTGTGAAAAAGTCAAAAGATGTGATGGTTAAAGCCGTCAGCGATTATTATAAAGCGAACCAGGTCATCCGGTTTCAGCCTTGGGGCAACTTGGGAAAAAACAAGCCCAAAGAGTCGGGGACTGCCGGGGAAGTGGGTTCTGGAGGGAAAACAAGCTCGAACGCTGGGAATAAGTCAAGCGACGGGGCAGGAACAAGTTCCTCCAGCAATGGCAAGAAACCGAATCAGACCCCGAGCAGCAGTAAGAAGTCTTCATCGTCAGGTGAAACGGATGCTACTGCATCGAGTCCAGGTACAGGGAAGAAGTCTGGCGACGGTGAAGGCACAAACTCACCAAGCAGTGGCAAGAAAACGGATCAGACACCGAATAGTAGTAAGAAGTTCAAATCATCGGGTGAAACGGATAGTACGGGTTCAAGTTCAGGTACAGGGA
Organism: Paenibacillus sp. SRL342; assembly: GCF_984798905.1. NCBI lineage: Bacteria > Bacillati > Bacillota > Bacilli > Caryophanales > Paenibacillaceae > Paenibacillus > Paenibacillus sp. SRL342. Next base: position 5,115,288 of record NZ_OZ481790.1, on the reverse strand, counting down.
AGAAGCCTGGCGATGGTGAAGGAACAGGATCATCAAGTAGTGGAAAGATAGAGGATCCAACTCCGAATACCAGTAAGAAGACCCAAACATCCGGAGAACCGGACACTTCAGGATCAAATACAGGTACAGGGAAAAAGTCGAGCGAGGGTGAAGGAACAAGCTCATCTAGCGCTAACAAGAAAGATAATCAGATTCCCAACAGTCATAATCAGTGGAAACAAGATTCATCGAAGAAAAAAGGAAAAGGTAAAAAGGGTGAAGAGGCTGCAAATAAGTCTAAGGATCTATTAAAGCCACAAGAATCACAAAAAGATAAGGATACGAACGAATCTAAGAAGAAAGATAGCCAGAAACCGAATGAGTCTGACGAGAGAAATAGATCAAATGATACTATAAAAAACAAGTTAACAGATGCAGAATTTGAAGATCTGGTTGTCGCATTGAAATCTCAAAATTTATCGCGTGTTATGATAAAAGAATTAAGAGAAGGTATAACAAATAACAAATTCTCAGTCGAAAAGATTACAGATGGAAGAGCTGTGTATAAGATTAGTGTATTAGATTTGAATGGTAAAGAAACAACAACGGTTCTTTTGGATAAATTCGGAAATACAGTTAAGATGATTTGGACAGTTGGTACTAAAGGGAAGCGTGGTTCTGGGTATAGTCGAACGAAAGTTAGTCCAGGAACTGAAAGAGGACATATTAAATCCATAAATGAAGGGGCTCTTGATAATGCAGTTGAAGATAGTCCTCTAAATATTGTACCTCAGACGCGTCAAGTAAACGATCCCAAAATTAAAGCATTCGAAACATATAGAGTAAAAGAAGGTCAGGGAAAGTTAGTGATAACAGATATCCTTGATAATCCGATAGGTTACGTAAGAGTGAGAATGCCTGATAAAAAAATAGATGTTGTATATAATCCATTGTCAACAAATGCAAAAACTTGGCCCAAAGAATGGTATAAGCAGCCAGGGCCGTTCCATTAGGAGGACAGAATAAAAATGAAGGATAATAATCTTTATAAAATTAAAATAAATGAGAAGTATGGTTTTATTAATAAACAAGGTGACATTATAATTGAGCCTTCTTATAAGGCTGTAAACAATTTTTGTGAAGGTTTAGCATATGTTTGGACGTTCGATGATAAGGAAGGATATATAAATACTGAAAACGAATGGGTAATTGAATTGAGTGCCGACTTTCTAGGGGACTTCGAACATGGCTTAGCATTGGTTTATTATAAAGGAAAGTATGGATGTATTAATAAGCAAGGAGAGTTTGTAATAGAACCAATCTTTGATAGAATACATGGAATAAATCCGGGGTTTTCAGTTATAGCGGAGAAAAACAAGAAAGTAGGTATTTTTGGGGTATCTGGTGAAATTATTATAGATCCAATTTTTGATGTTATGGGTACATTTTCAAATGGATTGGCTTTAGTAAAGCAAGGGACAAAATTTGGTTTTATAAATGATAGAGGTGAGCTGAAAATTGATTATCAATTTAATTCAGTATCCAATTTTTCAGAGGGATTAGCTGAAGCCTCAGTGGACGGTGAATTCTATGGCTTTATTAATCAACAAGGGGAGTTTCTTATACAACCTGAGTATTATCAAGTTTCAAGTTTTTCCGAAGGATTAGGAGGATTCAAATTAAAAGCAAATGGAAAATGGGGATTTATAGATCACTTGGGGAGTAGGGTCATCAAAGATAAATTTCAAAGTGTAGGTGAATTTCAAAATAATTTAGCACCAGTTGAAAGTAAGGATATGTATGGATACATTAACAAAAATGGAAATTATATTATTAAAAATATATTTACAACAGCTGATTCTTTTTACAATAACCTTGGCTGTGTTACATTTAATGGAGAATGGGGCTATGTGGATGAAGGAGGAAAATGGGTATTCAAACCCAGCAATTTTAATCTTTGGTAAACGGAGGTTTTGTTCAAAGTGGAAAATAGAAAACAAGTACTAGAATTGGTGTTAGAACGATCCCCATATTTTGAATATTTATGTAGATGTCTTGAATCAATAGGTTTCTGCTTTCCGAGTGGATGTGAACTTGTATTATTTGCTGGAAAACAAAAATCTCCATTAGTAGACTTGCTAGGATTATCTAGTATAGGTATTGTGGATATTAATACTTTATATTCCCGTGATGAAGCAAATCCGGATGTGTGGATAGAATTAGATGAAGAGGAGTTATTAAATCTTGCTTCATCTGAAGTTCCCTTATCGAAAATGAAAATCACAATAAATAAGGGACATTTTATTTATCCTCAAGTTGAAAACATTCTAAAAAGAATTTTCATTCCACCTTTAGAATTCCCCTTGTCAGATCGAATTGAAATAATATATTGGTCGATGTTTGATTGCATAGAACCTAGGATCGTGTGGAGAAGTGAGCAGAGTGATTTGTTAATCCTTAAATATGAAAATGCTTTTGATGGACTGGATGTATACATCACATCGGGGCTAACTAATCCTGAGAATAGTACCCCATCCCTTATTGAGTTTGAAAATGGAAAAACATCTGGATATGGGTATGAATTGATGATAACAGCAAAGCCTAACGAAAGTGTTTTTAGAGATGAATTGGTTAGTTGGACTAAATATATTGAAGAAACAAAAAATCATATTTATCCTGGCCAATTTATAGAATATCGCGAAGGTAGGCTTCCAAATACAGACTTAAGTGGTTTTATAATTACTCCACCAATAGATTTACCTGAAATTATACCTGTTTCTTCTGGGTACGGTAGAATAAATTTATTACTAGGTGTAACGGCTGAGGAACTGGAGATAGCAAAAAAAGAAGATGACATATATATTATAGCTGATAAAATGTTTGAAAAAGGATATGTTAATTATAGTCCAACAAGAAGAAACTCTGTGATGTAACTGATTGCTGCTAAAAAGAGACAAATGATTTTGATTAGAGGATTCATTCCAATTTTTAGGTGGAATGAGTCCTTTTTTTGAATAAATGATAATAGAAATCAGGATTGAGGAGAGGTAGTTTCTTTGTGATTAACTTTTTTTAATCTGGAGTTTAAATTGCTTATCTCCTTTTATATTTTTTGAAGAATTAGCTTTTACAGGTCGACCAAGAGTTGAAGGAAGCACTCGTGTATTATGGGGATGTGAAGCAGAATGACATTAAATATGAAATGTTTTTTGGCCCTTATCATAACGGCATTGCTCGAGATATCGGAAGAATAGACATCACCGCCGAGGAAATGGGTGACTATAATTACTGGCAGAAACAGAATCTGACGGTGGAACAGAAGAAGTATCTTGCCCAGCGAATTATGGCTCCGATAAGCGAAGAAGAATTATCTACCCTGATGGGTGAATTCGAGCAACACGAGATGACTATGAAAGGGTTAGACGGGGAGTTCAATGGATTTACAGGCAGAGTAAGCACGAAAAAGGGTTCTTCAGGTGTACCCGAACCCTCAGACCACCCAGGTACAACGGGTTCTCCAAGTGCTGCTGCTAAAGGAACAACGACGACAGACAAACCGGCTACAAGCAAAACAAAGACATTTGTGAAAAAGTCAAAAGATGTGATTGTTAAAGCCTTCAGCGATTATTATAAAGAGAGCCAGGTCATCCGGTTTCAGCCTTGGGGCAACTTGGGAAAAAACAAGCCCAAAGAGTCGGGGAATGCCTCTGGAGGGAAAACAAGCTCGAACGCTGGGAATAAGTCAAGCGACGGGGCAGGAACAAGTTCCTCCAGCAATGGCAAGAAACCGAATCAGACCCCGAGCAGTAGTAAGAAGTCGCAATCGTCAGGTGAAACGGATGCTACTGCATCGAGTCCAGGTACAGGGAAGAAGTCTGGCGACGGTGAAGGCACAAACTCACCAAGCAGTGGCAAGAAAACGGGTCAGACACCGAGTACTAGTAAGAAGTCCAAATCATCGGGTGAAACGGATGCTACTGCATCGAGTCCAGGTACAGGGAAGAAGCCTGGCGATGGTGAAGGAACAGAATCATCAGGTAGTGGCAAGATAGAGGATCCAACTCCGAATACCAGTAAGAAGACCCAAACATCCGGAGAACCGGATACTGCAGGATCAAATACAGGTACAGGGAAAAAGTCGAGCGAGGGTGAAGGAACAAGCTCATCTAGCGCTAACAAGAAAGATAATCAGATTCCCAACAGTCATAATCAGTGGAAACAAGATTCATCGAAGAAAAAAGGAAAAGATGATAAAAAGAAAAAAGAGGAGGAAAAACGTAAAAGGGAAGAGGAAGAAAGACAAGAAAGTGAATCAGAGGCTGAGGGGACGGGACAAGCTGTTATACCGCCACCAATAGTCTATGAAACAGTTAAGTATGGAGATCATTTTACAAGAAAGAATAGAAAAAAAGTTTTAAAACCAAATATAGAATACACATCACCAGATGGTTATAATTATCGTACGGACAGTCAAGGGCGTATTATTGAATGTGAAGGAGCACTTGTACTTGGTAAAGGAGACCGTAGTGAATATGCCCAGAGGACGGTAGGAAAAGGGCAAGGTAGGTTACCTGATGACGATGGTGGACACTTGATAGGGGCACAGTTTAAAGGACCAAAGGATATCGATAACTTAGTGCCACAGAATAGCCAAATTAATCGAAGTGGCGGAAAATGGTATGAAATGGAAACTGAATGGGCGAATGCTCTGAATGAAGTACCACCTAAAAAAGTTACTGTGAAAATTGAACCAGTCTATTCAGGAAGTTCAATGAGACCACATTCATTCGAAGTAACTTACCAAATAGGGAAGAAAAAAGAAGTTACTATTACAATACAGAATCAACCGGGAGGTTAGTAGAATGGAACAGCAGATGAATGATTTATATAGAGAGATAGCAGAAACAATAAATGAATTGATACCTGAAGATTGGGAAAATTTTTATTTTAATGGCGAGGTAGAAAATGGAGAAGGGGGTGTTTTCTTTTTCTTCAAACCAATAAATAAACATGATTATGTTTATTGCCGAGATATTTTGAAGAATTACAATATTAATTCAGAAATATATAAAAAAACTATGAGAAAGTTGTTGAAAGTTACCAATGATCTAAAAAATATATTTATAGAAGATGGACAAGAGCCTTGGTTTTCAATAACCATGAAACTTACATCTGAAGGAAAATTAAATATAATATACGACTATACAAAATGGGGAGAATCCAATTTTGGCCCTTCAGACAGGTTAGAATATTGGGAAAGTAAATATCTGAATAATATTCCACAAGAAGAGAATGACAGAATAAAGATCGAAAAAATGAAGCAGTTTGAAGAAGCGAATTAAATGCCATTTTTCTTTGGTAGGACTACCCAGTGCCGATTACATCCATCATTCGACCAATAACACAACTAACCCATGTAATACCCGTATAAAGATTTCATCATTTCGGTTGTACGCAAATCAATTGCTTTAATTTTATAATTTAAATAACGCTATTCCTATACATCAAACAGGTTAATTATGGTCAGATACCACCATGATTGACCTCTTTTTTATTACCTTCGTTTTCTCACAACTTTTAAATAAGCTGATGATCAGTCAAGACAACGGAGTAAGGTATTCAATCAATCAACTGGATACTCCAGATGATATAAGTAGTAAATTTGATTTATCCAGTGTAGAAGGGTATGAGCGAAAAATCGATAATACAAAATATTATGATCATGATAAGGGTGATTTTGGCGAGGAAGTTGCGAAAAAAATCGCAATAAACAACAATCTGGGTAAGGATATTTCCGATCAATTTCAAGTTGGTAGGAACGGCATAGATGGAGCCTTTTTGTCCAAAGGTCCGCCTCCTAAATTAACCATGATTGAGGCTAAGACTTCCGAGTGGGGAAATTTCAATTATTCAACAGAGCAAAAACTGGGTGGTGCTAAATATTTTGAAGTGATGTCAAGCCGTAAAAATAAAAGTTTTGCGGATTTTAAAGCAAAGTACAAGAAACTTTTAAAAGATAACCCAGGGTTGGAGTTTGAGTATATCAGAGTAGAGGTTGATATTTCGAAAACTTCGGTTGGTTTTGGAGTAGATGTTGTAAAAGTAAAAGATTGGAGTAAGGAGATAAAATAAAACTTAAGGAGAACACAATGGTTAATTCAAAAAAAATGCATTTGGCCTACAAAAGGTATGTCAAAAACTTTTTTGGTAGTAATGCCGTAAATGAATACGAAGAAGGTAAAAATGAGATTGTTGAGGTCATCGATATTAATGATACAGAGAGAGATCACATTCTATTAATTGATATGGATAATATATCTTCCTTTTGGTTAGATGTGTGGAAAAATGACGTATTGATTAAAAACGGTCGAAATGTAAGTGCGCTAAAAAAAATCCAACAAATAAAATTTTATCAGTGCATGGGTAGGCATATTTATAGAGAGCGTTATCCGAGCCTGAAATTGATTGATTATTCTTTCGAGTATAGCATCATCGCATTAATACACTTCAATTTATACGGATGGGTAAAAGAGGAAAAGATATTTTTTGATTTTATAGTCAAATATCTTGGAGATAATTTAATGGAAGCGAATGATTGGAATCAACATATCTGGTTTTTACTAGAGTTATATCTCCAACATACCAAGCAAGAAATTGAGGGAACTAATGAATATGTTCACTTGGCTGTGAAATCCGCATTAACAAATCGGGAACAGCCATGTGGCTTGATTCCCGAAGAACTTGGAATCTACAGAGAAGTATTGGAACAATGGAATACACCTGATGTGGATGAAATTACGCATTTAATTGGAAGAATGTCCGAACATCATTCCACGCTTGCTTCAGAGTTAGGAAAATCGCTTGAGTTTGGAAATTATGATTACGCTTTTTATCCTTATGAAATTTTGTATTTGCTTCATGTGAGAAAAAAACAAGGTCTGCCCAACCCAAGTCATTTTGATGATTTCCTGATGAACTTACCGGAGGCTAAAATGAACATTCAAGATCCTGAACCGTATCCAGAATGGGATCCCGTTTTACGAATGATTGATGACTTCTATCGCAAAAACTATCCAGAGTATATCCCAAACCACCATGGAGTTCTGTTTGAATAGGAGAGGAGGAAGACTGCATGGCAGATGAAGATTTGGTGCCGTTAATTTTCGATGATACAGAGGATATCGACATAATTTTGAATGATCCGGATGAATCACTGGCGTATTATAGTATGCTGAATCATGGCTTAGCGACCAAACGGTTTTTATTTCTGGACTACAAAGGAGAAGTGGATCAGGAAATCGTCAATTACATCTTAGACTATGAGTATGCCTATGATATCGAATTGGGAACTGCAGATCAGCTAGAAGAGTTGGGAGAGTTTGACTACAAATATCTCCCTGAGAAAATTAGGGAGGTAAACAAGCTGATTTCTCGAAAAGGATATGGTTTATTCTCCTATCCGACAGCAGGAGACTTCTATGCATTGTTCATCGCCGAACTTAAGCATGAGGGTGCGCTAACCGAAGTGGATTTACTAGAAGATGAAGATATTCCTGAAAAAGAGCGTCATATCCAGTTGTATATTTAGTTCAGAGTTAAGTCAGACAGGCTCCAGTTATTTGACTGGGGCTTATTTGTTTTGAGGTTTTTTAGAAAGGGTTAATCTTGCGTAATAAAAGTCAAAACTTTGATCAACCATATGATACACAAGGTCTTAAGAATTATATTCAGTGATACGTAATAAGAAAAATGACTAAAGATTTGGATAAACAGAATGGAGTCCAGGTTGCACATCATTGCACATCGTATGATGCTAGAAGATCATCATATGCGAAAACCACGATCTATCTGCTCTTGATGCCAGAGCTTGGTGACACGGTAGAACTGTACATTCCCGGAAGTCGCGAGTCCAAGGCTTATATTCGTCATGCAGTACCCGAAAGCAAGCGTTCGGTTTCCGGTGGAACGCAACACAAAATGTGGGGCCACCCTGACGGACCATCTATTGGTATGTCATCGGATGAGGTGACCGTAGAGGCTGGAGCTGGATTGGTCATCACACTGAATGACCAGGGTGTAACGATGCAGAGTGCAGGTAATATCTCGATTCAGGGTGGCAGTCTATCGCTTAAAGTAGGTCAGATTAAAGCTACCGCCCCTGAAGCAATTTGGCTTCTTGGCGGAGGAAGCAGCTTTATATTGGATGGACAAGCTGATGTTTGTGCTGGACTACTTCAACAAGAAGGCAGCCATAAGGCACCGGTCGTGGTAGCTGATTTGCCGCCGGAGCCGCCCCTTATTCCGCTTGAACAATATGAGGCAGCTGCTATGCAGCCTTCCGTGGTTAACATGAAGGAGGTCTCCCTGTTTGGTGCAGCGGTCGCCATGGCGGGCATGATCCCCGTTTTGGGTATGCTTGGAGGTGCACCAGCCATTGCGGCACAGGCCGTTGTCGTTGGCGCTGCAGCAATCGGCTTGATCGGGAACATCCCAAGTGCAGGATCCTTTAAGCCTTCGGCCCTACAACTTCTGAATTATCTGAATGGTGATTTCGTGGGCAAGATGCAGCAAGAAGAGGCTTATAAGCACCAATTATTTGGTAAAGTTGTCTCAGTAGCACGAGAGTTAAGCACGGCTACTTCCTTTATGGATTTTGTGAAGAAACTGCATCAGCAGGAAAAGGAAATTAGCCAGATGTATTATCAGATTCCAGGCAATACGAGGGAGCATTGGGCTCATCAATAGGTTGACCAAGAGTTGAAGGAAGCACTCGTGTATTATGGGGATGTGAAGCAGAATGACATTAAATATGAACTCTTTTTTGGCCCTTATCATAACAGCATTGCTCGAGATATCGGAAGAATAGACATCACCGCCGAGGAAATGGGTGACTATAATTACTGGCAGAAACAGAATCTGACGGTCGAACAGAAGAAGTATCTTGCCCGGCGAATTATGGCTCCGATAAGCGAAGAAGAATTATCTACCCTGATGGGTGAATTCGAGCAACACGAGATGACTATGAAAGGGTTAGACGGGGAGTTCAATGGATTTACGGGCAGAGTAAGCACGAAAAAGGGTTCTTCAGGTGTACCCGAACCCTCAGACCAGCCAGGTACAACGGGTTCTCCAAGCTGCTTCTAAAGGAACAACGACGACAGACAAACCGGCTACAAGCAAAACAAAGACATTTGTGAAAAAGTCAAAAGATGTGATGGTTAAAGCCGTCAGCGATTATTATAAGGAGAGTCAGGTCGTCCGGTTTCAGCCTTGGAGCAACTTGGGAAAAAACAAGCCCAAAGAGTCGGGTAATGCCGGGGAAGTGGGTTCCGGAGGGAAAACTAGCTCGAACGCTGGGAATCAGTCAAGCGACGGGGCAGGAACAAGTTCCTCCAGCAATGGCAAGAAACCGAATCAGACCCCAAGCAGCAGTAAGAAGTCTCCATCGTCAGGTGAAACGGATGCTACTGCATCGAGTCCAGGTACAGGGAAGAAGTCTGGCGACGGTGAAGGCACAAACTCACCAAGCAGTGGCAAGAAAACGGGTCAGACACCGAGTACTAGTAAGAAGTCCAAATCATCGGGTGAAACGGATAGTACGGGTTCAAGTTCAGGTACAGGGAAGAAGCCTGGCGATGATGAAGAAACAGGATCATCAAGTGGTGGAAAGATAGAGGATCCAACTCCGAATACCAGTAAGAAGACCCAAACAACCGGAGAAGCGGATACTACAGGATCGAATACAGGTACAGGGAAAAAGTCGAGTGAAGGTGAAGGAACAAGCTCATCTAGCGCTAACAAAAAAGATAATCAGACTCCCAACAGTCATAATCAGTGGAAACAGGATTCATCTAAGAAAAAAGGAAAAGGTAAAGATGATAAAAAGAAAAAAGAGGAGGAGAAAAGTAAAAGGGAAGAGGAAGAAAGACAAAAAAGTGAATCAGAGGCTGAGGGGACGGGAAAAGATACGAAGAGGTATGGTGATCCTCCCGAGGAAGAATTTAAATTTAAGATTGAAATTGCTGCTGAAAAGAAAGCTGAAGAAATAAGAAGTACAGGATTGAAAGATATAGAGGATTTTGCTAAGAATACAGGTTTGGAGTTACAGGATGCAATTGATTTAAAATCACATCTGTTTCTTAATAAATATGATCTTCCAGCTTACGATGAGAAAGGTTTATACTTTTATAAAACTAGATTAACACCTGATCCCGAAGTAATATATGCTTATCACAAAGTTCTGGATGGAGAACTGACTCCTGATCAGAAAAAATGGTTTCAACAGTTAAAAGCACATGAATTAGATGAAAAAGCCCGAATGGATTCTGGGGAAGAATACTATAGGCATCCAGGTTCTTGGGATTTCGAGTCGAAAACCTGGAAATCAAAGCCTCCTGGTGCACATGATAATGCTGTACCACAACCTGAATTTGGAACATTTCCTGGATATAAGGAGGAAAGTTCGAGATTTTATAAAATCAAAAAAGGTGATGAATATGAGATTGTCTTTTAGTAGTGCGGTGAAAAAAATAAATGAAATAGACTGGAATACAGGAGAAAAGCCCAAAGAATCACATTCAGCTCTGTTAGCTGAATACTTGAGAAGAATTGCTGTCTTTACAAGTTCTTATACTTCTAATCAAAGCCCAATAGGAAGTCCAGTTAGAGTCCTAAATATTGAAAACAATGATTTGCTGCTAGAAATTGATAGGATTGTGGATGAAAGTTTGCCTGACATTAACAACCCTATACACTATAAAATATGTAGAAATTATTTAGAAACAGCATATGTTGTTGAAAAAGGCTTATCGGAAGTCTTAAAAGTAGCAAATATTTATGAACCAATTATTAAGTTTTTTGAAAGAGGTGGGAAACTAAGATTCGATAGCGACAGGGCTTTGAGTTGTGGTAGTGCTGCTTTTGTTCTTGAAAATTGGATTGATTTTCATAGCAGTAGGCTAGAAACCGATATAAGTGACTCTAATTTGGAGAGAATTGATCTTAATAATAAAGATGTTTAGTTAATCTCGATATCGTACCTCGAACGGGTCAATTATGGTCAGATATTACCATGATTGACCGTTTTTTTGATTTGTACCTCCAACATCCATGCGCACCATGCACGGCCAATTAAGGATCAGGAGATAACGAGTCAAGTATATTACCGCAACTGACTTTTTTCTTTCTTAGCTTTATTACGTTTCTTAAATTTACTCACTACTGTAGATGAACTGAATTTTGCATATTCAGAAGTGAATATCGAAGGTATAAACAAAAAGGAATTTTATGCACATAGTGGATCGAATCGTGATAACAAGGCAAAAGACTATGCTGATTATTCAATAAAGCTACCTAAACCTAAGTATGAGGCTACTCATGCGCCGGATAGAGGAGGAGGTGTAAGATTTGGAGATAATGATACAGATATAAGATCCTAAATGATTTAGCTGCTAGACTGGATAAATTAAATGATCCTTCACAAGCCCATGGGAAAATAAAATTATTTACTGAAATTAATACTTGTACAAGTAGTGAGCAGAGTTATTAAGAAATTCCACGAAGATTATCCAAATATTGATATTGAAGTAATCCACAATGGTGACAAATTAGTTGAGTTTTAATAAAGGAGATAAGCAGATGAAACGAAATTATGAAGCTTTATTTGGTGCTTTTTATGAAAGGTATTTTGATTATAAAAGCGAGAGAATGAGTAAATGCTGAAGCACTTGCTTGTACCACTGAGGCATACTTCGGTATACAAAAAAGAGGCGAAAGGGAGAAATCAGTAATATTAATTTCAGAAGGAAGAATTTATTTAACACATTCAAGTATATTCATAAAATCAAAACAGAGGATAGTTGAGGGATTAAATTCTTTAGATTTAAACAAGTTGCAACTTGAAACGACTCCGGATGAGTACCAGGACATATTAGAACGAAGAGATATGGTGCTTGATAGAATCGAAAGTATACATGCGGAATATATTCCATATTCAAGATTGTACTGCTATTAAATGGAGAATGAAGTTAAAAATTACTTTGGGAATATCATTAATGACATGAAAGATACGAGTGGGCTCGTTGAGCAAATAATGGAGCGATTCGATCGTGAATGTAGGAGTACACTTAGTGAGAAAATTGTTGTTAAAACAACACTTGCAGAACTACTTATCCGTGAATTTGTGAAAATAAAAAGCGAATTCGAGAAATTCGATATGAATGAAGTGGATGAACAATTAACAGAAGCTGAGCAATCAGATCTTTCTATACGAATCAAGGAAGTATTAACTAAGCTTCAAAATTATAAATCATGAGTACCATATCGTAAAATTGAATCATAAAATCTAATAGAAGGTATGATTGGAAAAACACCTAACGAGGGGCTCATGATCTTGCACCTCCTCCGCAAAAGTATTTCCCAGATTTTAATTCGGATGACACTATCTTATAATTTAACTAATATAATTAAATTTTAGGAGGGCAGCTAGTTGAATCAGATATTTGAAGATGCCAGAACCATTATAAGAAACATTAATTGGGAGAATGAAGAACCTAACAAACCTTCACATGGAATATTATTATATGAGTTTTTAAGGAGAGGTTCTCATTTTTATGATTTTATAGATCAAGAACCTAACAAGAGACTTGCAGTGTTTAGTGCAGCAGATATCTGTGATATAAAGTTGCCAATTGAAATATATGGATACTGTGATGAATTAAACGAAATTAAGGATGAGTGGTTAGTCAAATCAGTTTGTAAAAGCTATTTGGAATGGGCATATTTATCTGGTGAAAACGAGTCGATAGCACTTGAATTCCAAGGACTCTATACTCCAATTATAAAGTTGTTTAGTAGAGGCGGGAGGATAAGATACCATAATGGAGAGTTAACCTATGGAAGGGCTGCACGTTCTCGAATTGTTTTTGTAGAAATGAGCACGGTTGAACCAATGGATATTAGTGAAAATAGTCTGGATAAACTGGACAAAAATTGGGATGAGAAAATAAAGTAATCGTAAAGTGGTTTTAGAAGACTAATCAGTTCAAAAGTTATTATTTTTTGGAGTAGGTCCGGGATACGCGATAAGACAGTATATAAGTGGGATCGGAAAAAGAAATGTAAACAAAGTAGATATAGGCATAAATAAAACAGATCGATCCTGGTCAAAGAGCCAATGGTGTCGATCTGTTTTGTAATAGATTTTTATAAATTACGAAAAAGTGTACAGGGAGGTGCTGATTTAACAGGTAAACAAAGAAAACTGATTAGAAATAAAGCTGCGGAATTAAAGCTTATACCAAAAATTGAAGTGAAAGAAAGTAGAAGGTATTTGTTTCGGCTTTGCTGATTTCGAGGGGGCTGGTGTATTAGTGCACACAGATTACCTTCCAAAAGATTTGTGGAAAAAAGGTGACACAGAGCAGTTTCACTGGCTGAATAAAATTTACCGGAAGACATAATGAAATCGGTTAACGATGGACCTTATACATGGCATCACAGAAGTACCGGGGAAAATGCAATTAGTTCCCTTTGGTATACACAACATTACTACTCATAATGGTGGTAGATCAACCGGAATATGGGCAGATGCACCGAGATAAGGGAGGAAAAAAATTGTGGGAACGAGAGCAAAATCTATTATCTATCCATTACCAACTGATCAGGTATTGTCAAAAGAAGAAGGTTTTTGGAGGGTAGTATTGCCTTCAGACTATAAAGAATTTGTTAAGATAAACAACAGAGGCATTCCAGAAAGATGTTATTTTAGTTGTAATAGTCATAATTACTTAATTACTAGATTTTTGTGCATTCTTGAAGATCCAACCGACAATGGATTTGGAATATTTGATATTGATGCCACAAAATCTCAACTTGATGAGAGATTAATTGATGATGAGGACTTAATAGGAGTTTCCTTGTTACCAGTAGCTGTTCTATTTTCTGGTGACTTTATATGCTTAGATTTTCGTGAATCTAGAAATTCTCCTAATGTTTGTGTCTGGGATCACGCAAATTCTGGTGAATTCGATCCAGTGAGTTATTTTTTGGCGGAAAGTTTTTAAAGATTTTTTGGCATTGTTAACTTAATAAACAAAACAATATACTTAGGCCTGTTAATGTTACACAAATATTTACAACAGATCGTACAATACAACCAGCAGATAGAACACTAAACGATTCAAACAGGAAATGTTTTAAGAGCTAAAGGAGGTATAAAGAAGTATGCCATCTATTCCGAATTTCGTTTTTGAGAAAGAAATACCTATAAGCATTATCGAGAAATACAGATCGAGAATTCCTGTTGAACTAATTGAAGTATGGAAGGAATATGGACTGGGTAGTCTTTCCAATGGATATCTGAAAATTATTAATCCTGATCAGTATTTAGAATTATTACAAGATACCTACAGTCGAGCAAAATTAGCAATTCCTCTATTTACAACAGCAATGGGAGATATATTGATTTGGGAAGATGGATACTTAATGGCGCTTAACTTCAGAAAGCATGAAGTAAATGTTATAGGGAAAAATTTTAAGTACTTTTTTGGGGACATAAGTGATGAATATTTTTTGAATAAAGCTCTTGACTGGTCTCCCTATCTTGAAGCGTTTGAAAAATATGGAGAGCCTGCTGACGATGAATGTTTTGGCTATGTGCCTCTTTTAGGATTAGGTGGAGCAGAGAAAGTTGAGAATTTAAAAAAAGTTAAATTTATTGAGCATATATATATAATCAATCATTTTATGGGACCAATGGAATGAAAATAAAAAATGGAGACCGATATAAATGTTTAAAAGTATGGATTATTTTCTATAAGGGGCATCTATAGGAGGTATATAAAAGCTAATTGGAGAGTAAGCAATGGGAATAATTTGGGAACGTACGGTTGGAGATATTAGTGAAGATATAATTAATAAGGTTGAAAAAAAATATGGTATACAATTTCCTGATGACTATAGAGAATGTGTTAAAAACTATAATGGTGGGCATCCTGTACCAAATATATTTTCCTATGATGATGGAGGAGAGGGAGTTTTTGACCATTTACTAAGCTTTACAAGTGAGCCTAATATTGTTTTAGTTTATGAATTTATAAGTGATTTCATGCCAAAAGAGATATTTCCATTTGGAACAGATCCTTTTGGCAATCAGCTTTGCTTTGATTACCGAAAAAGTAAAAATTCACCTTCAGTTGTTTTTCTTAACAATGAAGAATTTGGTGAGGACTCCATTACTGAGGTATGTAACAGTTTTTCTGAGCTCTTAGAAACATTACATGAGGCCAGCGATGAATATTATTGACTTTCTTAATAGGTGGGTGGATAAGTATGAATATAGATGAAAATATTATTAAAAGTTCATATCCTCCTGTAAGTCTTCAGGAGATTGAGATAGTCGAGAAGAAGTATAATATGATTTTCCCTGATGATTATAAGAAATTTTTAATGTTAAAGAATGGTGGAAAAACTGGTACTAGAAGGAGATTTACTACAAATGATGACCAAAAAGAAGGTGAAATAGAGTCTTCTATTTTGATGTTTTTTCCTTTGTCTAATAATTTAAATAATAATTCAGAACAAAAGTATCGTCTGTACACAGAAGCAAATATTTTATCGAGAATTTATTATCCAATAGGTGAGACACCGAGGAATAATTTAGTTTGTATTGTAGTAGAAGGACCTAATAAAGGGAGTGTGTATCATTTCGATATGGATTATGACAATTATATTGAAAAGAAACTTCCTCTAGAGGAAGAACATATCAGACTGATCACAGAAAGTTTCACTGACCTTTTGGATAGTTTATTTGTTTCTCAGACGTAGGAATAATCGTGAATAATTTCAAAAATTAGAAGTTAAAATTATAAGGCCTATTTCATCAGTATTATTCAGGTGGAATGGGTCTTTTTGTGAGAAAAGATTTCTAAATAAAATGAATGAACCTAATGCACCGACAACGCCGAAAAATAGCACCAAATCGAATACGAAACCAGAAAAAAATGAAACGCCGAATGAAGTGAATACGTGGAAGCCATCTCCATCTAAAAAAAAGGCGAAGGTAAACGGCAAGTCGATGCGAAACCGTCTAAATCATCCGAACCGAAGAAACCAAAGGTAGAATAGGATACAAACAATCCGAAGGAAAATACGGAAGGCACTGAGGAGACGGGTAAAGGTAAGAAGTTAAAACTGTCGGATTTGACATAAGAAGTAATGGAAACGAAGCCAATAATTTCCTGTCCCTAAAAATTGTAGGATAAAGGTGGACATATTTCAATTGATGGGAATGGAACATGGACATATACTAACAAAAATGGAATATCGGTTAGTTATCCTAATGGGTGTCCTGACTTTTCAGCATTTTACCATCTAACTATTAAACCAGCTATTAAACCAGCAGTAACAATAGAAATTACTATTCCTAAAAACCCTCAGGCGGACTCCAAGAAGGCGAACTTAGAAGCAGGACTAAATAAGGATTCTGATCCACCAGTTACTGAACTAAATCAACCTCCAACTGGGTACACTTGGCATCATCATGAAGATGGAAAGACAATGGTTCTTGTTCAGAAGGATATCCATAGGGACTTTAGACATATAGGTGGTCAGTCTACAGTTAACGGAAAAAATGATTATAAAGGAGAATTACCATGGCAACGATTTATAACACAAATAAAAAAATTAAATTAAAAAATATTGAGGAATTTGAAGCAAAATATGCTTTCTTACTTCCGGTTCAATATCGCGATTTTTTGCTTGAGTATAACGGTGGTAATGTAAAGCCAAATGTTTTCGAAATTTCAGATGATGAAGGAGAGACTGCTCTCAACACACTTTATGGGCTAGATATCAATGAATCCTACGATGAGTTATCAAGTGTGTTTGACTCATTATATGGCGAAATCCCAAACGAATTTATATCTATAGGTGATGATTCTGGAGGAAATCAAATTTGTCTGGGAACTAGCGAAGAGTATGCGGGGAAAATATATATTTTCCTTCATGATATAGAACCTACTGAGAAGATGAGCAATATGTTTCTTATATCTGATTCTTTTGATAGCTTTTTAGATAGTTTATATGAAGTTTAATCTTTAGAAAATGACGGATGCAGAAATGCTAATTTCAACTTGAATTATAAGTCGAAATTGGCTTTTTTATTTGTCTGATCCCTGATCTTTCACCAGTAGCTAAAGCAGAAGTTCAAATTGAGTATATGTTAGGTGGAAAAGGCACATACGGAGGAGCAGCGAGAAGAGCTAATTTTGCTCAATCAGATCAAAGGTTAGCTGAACAACTTAATAATTCTCCTGAAATAGCACGCCAATTTGGTATGGAGTCTGGTAAAATTACTGCTAAAGATATAAAGATTTATCGAGATGGAAATAAACTAACATGGCACGAATTAAATGATGTTAAAACAATGCAGCTAGTACCTACAGAGATGAATAGTACTTTTGGGCATCTTGGAGGTGTGGGAGAAATGAATGCAGGAGCGTTTGAACCTGGGGGATTTCTAATAAACAATAAAGAGGGGAGTACACAATGATAAAGAATGATCCTGTTTTTGGAGTGCTCGAATATAACTATGGTTGGACTAGGAAGACTATGTTTCAATTATTCGGAGGAGAACTTGAAATTACATTGATGATTGATGGAGATGAAGATGGAAGATTTGATGAAAAACAATATTCGGCATATCAATCATTGATACAAGATTGGAAACAAGTGCAATTTAACTTATTACAACCTATTTTGGATTATTACATACAAAAAAGAAGTGAATTGGGTTATGATGTTGCGTTTAATGAGAATTATCCATTAGTTGAAACAACAACTCAACTGATGAAGATGATTACTTTAGAGGGGATTGTTGTTCCGTATGGAGACATTAATGAAGAACGTGACATTGGAGTTCTTTTTAGTTGTACATGGGATTCAGAGAATGGTTTAGGGTTGCGTTTATTAGATGAAGAAATAGCTGATGTAGGATACCAAGATGTTGCAATTTGATACCAGGCTAATTAAATCGTATAGCACAACCATATCCAACGAACCCAACATTAAATGATTCAAACATTTGATTAACATTCAAAAGCTCTTTCTTACTTAATTTATGAGTTAGAGAGCTTTTTGCGTGTCGAAAATAACTAATGGTTGCTTGGTGGGGTGGTAGCTTCATTTTGAACGGGGAGACCAACGTACGAGCAGGTCTATTGCAACAGAAGGGTAGCAACAAACCTGTTCATGTAGCGAATCTGCCACCAGAGCTAGAGCCACTGTTCATGGCGATTGAGGAGTACGAAGCGGTTTTCCCGACGGTTAAAGTGAAGAAATTAAAAGGTTTGAAATCTCCGATATGAAGTGTAGTATTGCATGAAGATATATTACCAAGGAACTTTTGAAGGCAACAGAGGTTGTACAATTCAAGTGGCTGAACGCTAGATTACCAAATAAAGTACAACCAGAAGAACAATTTGTCACCATAATGAGGAAAGCGGATTGATGCAACTTGTACCTTTTGGTATTCATAATATTGCAAAGCATAATGGAGGAAGAACAAAGGGACATTGAGCAGACGCCCCAAGACATTAATTTGAGAGGTGAAATATGTTAAAAATAAAAAATAACAGTATAATTTATCCGCTTCCAGGTAGTAATTTAATTAAGCGTGTAGAAGAGAATTTTGAAATCGAGTTTCCTAAAGATTTTATAGATTTTATATCGGAAAGCAATGGATCTATTCCAATAACTAGATTTTTTGAATTTAAATCGAATAGATATGTGGTTGATCGTTTTCTTTGTTTATTGGACAAGCCAAGCGAGCATGATAAAGGTATGTATGATATCAAGGTTGTTTTCAGTCAATTGGATGAAAGGATACTCTCTGATGGAGATATGACAGGTGCTGAATTAGTACCAATTGCAGCTCTATTTGCAGGAGATTTTGTTTGTCTAGACTATACTGAAAGTAAAGTCGATCCAGTTGTTTGTATATGGTATAATGAGGAGTC
This sequence comes from Paenibacillus sp. SRL342, assembly GCF_984798905.1. Classification (NCBI taxonomy): domain Bacteria; kingdom Bacillati; phylum Bacillota; class Bacilli; order Caryophanales; family Paenibacillaceae; genus Paenibacillus; species Paenibacillus sp. SRL342. The sequence goes on along the minus strand of NZ_OZ481790.1, from coordinate 5,096,293 downwards.
AGATGAGTATGACCCAGTTACAGAAAAAATTGCAGATAATGTTAATCGTTTCTTGATATGCTAGAAGAATAGGTTCTTCCTATAATGCAATCATATGAGAAAAATTAAAAGGCTTACTCCTACTCGAACAATGAGTCAGGAGTGAGTTTTTTATAGTTTGATGAAATGGCTATAGTTGTTACATCTGTTACCTAAAGGTGTGCTTGTTTGAGCTGGGAGTTCACCCCTATACAGGAGAGCCTGTTTCAGATTCCTATGCCAAAATGATGACGACAACACTCAAATGGAATCGAGTTATTTTGAGTTTCCAAATGGTAGAAAGAGCATCATATCCAGTTTTATACTAATGGTGTGTACGAAAGGAAGTTGTTGTTAGGGGATTCTGATCTTCCTGGTTAAAGTCCATGTGGTGGGGCATGTGTTAAAAGATGAGAATGGGAAGTGAAGCATATGAGAATGGATGTTAATACGATTGTTGTTCCATTACCAGGAGATGATTTATTAGATGCAGTTGAGCGAAGTTTCAGAGTTTCATTCCCTGAATCTTATAGGCACTTTATTAAGGAACATAACGGAGCTGTACCAATCACAAATATGTTTAGTATGAATCAGCAAGAATACATAATAGAAAAATTTCTATGTATATTGGATGACAGTGAGTCTGATCCTATTAATGGATGGTATGATATTGAAGTTACTATTACGCAAATAGGTGATAGATTAACTGATAATGAAGATTTAGTGGGAATGAATGTAGTTCCTATTGCAGCGCTTTTTTCAGGAGATTTTATTTGTTTGGATTTTAGAGAAACAGAAGAGCCTACTGTAGTTATTTGGTTTCATGAAGAGTCAGAGGAGTTTTCTCCTGTGACACAAAAAGTCGCGACCAATATATTAGAATTTTTTGAATTGCTGAGTAAATAAAGTTCTCCTAGTTCATGTTAACGAATGCCCCAATTGTCAGTATCTTGTAGAGAAATTAGGGGTGCGTTTTGAACGTGAATTGTAAAACTTAAAGAAGATCTGTGGAAATATTTGAGTTGAGCGATGTGAGTGGAGAATTAACAGAAGATAGAAGAGAGATCTGTCTAATGAGAGATGACAAAAATCAGTAAGGAAGTGACCTGATGGAATTTGAATATCATGTAACCATGCGTGATCTGAAGCAGAACGAGAAAGAGACCTTTATCAACATCTGTAATCAAGAGAACGTGAAGCCCGTGTTGATCGTCTTGGACAAAGGTGAATATATTAATCAGCCAATGATTACAGGCATTGTACATAGCACGAATTACGAAGAAGTGAAGAATGTTATTGAAGAAGTTGGGGCGAAGTTTCGGGATAACGGATTCACAGTTGTTCGGACGAAGGTGGAAATTCCGGCTAAGGAAGAAACGTATTTTGATCAGCCGATGCTGGCACAGTCCAAGCCTTATTTCGAATGGCACGGAAAGGTATATGTGGATGATGTGGCCGTATTGAAGCAACTGTGCGCGGATTCGGGCGGACATATCTCACGGAACTCACTTAATGCAGATGGCAAAGTGAGATTCGTAACGGTCCGTGAATATGAGAGTGCAGAACATTTTTATCGTAGAGTGGGAGAGATCCATACCATTTTGCATACGAACAAGATCGAACTGTTAAAACAGCAATATGAACTGTGCATCTATGACAGCCGGGAAGAACTGGATCGTGGATGGATCTAATTGGATGTTGAGTACGATGAATGGAGGAGGAGAACGAGTGTCAGAAAAAAACATAAAAATGCACCTCCTAAATGAGGATGAGAGATTCATTGTTGTGTTAGAAGCTCTATTAAAACGCGCTTCTCTAGTGAATAGTCCATTTGTATTAAAAGGAAGCTTATTAACAAGACAGTATTTGGAGAATCCCAATATTCGTTATGTGGATGACATCGACTTTCTGTATACAGGTCGAATTGAGAATGAGGATCAGGCCAATGCAGTATTTACAGACTGGATGATCCGGGTAACGGAGATGGACCTGAATGACGGTATCATATTCCGAAGCTTTCGGGAGAATGCCTTCTGGAGAAGAATAGACTACGCGATGGCGGATGATTTTCCTACGGTGAACACGGAGCTTGCCTTTTATATTGATAGTGAACCAAGGAATGAAAATGAGTATGAGGATGAACTGCATCTTGATATATCTTTTAACCTCGACTTGGATGAGAAGCCTGTTACTCTATCCTACCAACCCATGGTTGGTGAAGCTTTTGTCGTTCCTTACACTGTACCACTCTCCATCCAAATTGCATGGAAGCTGCATCAAACGATAGTGAGGCCCAGGTTTAAAGACTTGTATGATTTGCAGCATCTGTTGTCTAACCCGTTATACGATCAGCAGGCGCTCAAGGAGACAATGCAGACCCTGGCCAACGAGTGCAGCATGGACCCAGCTATTACGAGAGAGGATATGAAAAAGATACTGGTTGACGATCTGCATGATGTATTTTCGAGGTTAAATTACGATTATGACTTGCAGTATTATGCCGGAAGCCGTAGTCCTGAAGTGTATTTTATGGAATTTGTATCGGAGCTGCGCCAAACGATGAATCACGTTGGTATTAACAGTGACGCATATGAACATTTACCAAGTTGCCCCACGCATACATAAAGATCTTCATGCACTGAAGAAGCAGACCTAAAAGCTTTCTGTAAGAAAACTGCTTCGGGAGCATTCACTTCGCCTTTATTCGTAGATGAATTTGAAACGAACACCCCAACTCCGATACAATGTTCTCATAGAGTCTGAGAGAATGGATCAAATACGGTGCAGAAATGGAGAAAACCAATATGACTGATTTTATCAACGCTGACGATATTAATGACGTAATTCTGGCTGCGGCAGCAAACGAGCTGGAGCAGATGGTGGACAAAATGTGTGAGCTGATTGGCACGCCTTTGGAACAGACAACAGAACTGGAGCGTCAGGTCATGGCTGCTTTTGGTTTTGGCGCGGTGTATGGCATCACTCATCGGGATCAGCTAGCGGAGCCGCAGGCCCATGCCTTGAGCATTCGGATGCTCATTAAACCGTTTAATTACAGTGAACAGCAGGCGGTTGATTTTGCCGATGATCTGATTCGGGTGGCTTCCGATCGTGAGGTTCATCCGGTGATGAATACGATTATCCAACGTGGGATTGATGGACACCGCCAATTCAACCAGGAAAACGATGAAGGATTGGAACGTAACATTCAGGAGATTTTAACAGCGGTTCAATCGCAAAAATAGACGGTTTTAATAGATGTGGGAGATGATTGCATTGGATCTGATGAAATTAAGCAAGGAACTCTCATACGCTCTGCGACATGCACCATGGGAGTATGAACTGGAACTGGACGAAGAGGGTTGGGTGGAAATCTCGCAATTGCTGGTGGCTTTACATGAAAGTCCGCAGTGGAAGGAAGTCACGCAAGCCGATTTGGAGCAGATGATTCAAGCCTCGGAGAAAAAGAGACATGAAATCCGTTCAGGCCGCATCCGGGCATTGTATGGACATTCGACACCCCATAAGATATCAAAGATATCTGCTGAGCCACCGGAAACCCTGTACCATGGGACCCCGGCACGCGCAGTGCATTCTATTATGGAACATGGCTTACAGCCGCGGCAAAGGCAATATGTACATCTGTCCGCAGATATCGATACGGCCAATCAGGTGGGACGAAGACGGGATGATCAGCCTGTCATTTTGAAAATCAATGCTGCTCAAGCGGCCACAGACGGAATCCTTTTTTATCATGGAAACGAAAATATCTGGCTGGCCGATCATATTCCCGCACGTTATATTCTTGAGCAATGAGTGATGAACGGTTGTGGAAAGCATAAACACCTATCTTGAATTACAGCAGTCGCAATCAACGGGGAGTGTACAGTCATCCGTTCAACGTGTATATCATTGTATTGATCTTTAACTACACCAAAAAGGGACGCATCCAACATTTGTTGGTGTGTCCCTTTCTCATATCCAAAACTTACTTGCCTACAATTAATTTAATACCTTCGCTAAGTGGTTGAGCCGGACGGCCAAGCAATTTCTCTAAAGTATCACTTTCTACAGCCAATGCGCCTTCACGGATGGCACTTTGCATATCAACAAGCATCGATACGACAAAGTCCGGTAGACCTGCGCCTTTCATGATTTCAGCGTAAGCGGCATCGTCCACGTTCTGCACGTTGATTTCTTGTCCAAGCACTTCACCAACAATGGCAGCCAGTTCAGCTTGCGTGCGTAGCTTGCCGGACAATTCATACACAGTATTCTCATGTCCTTCTCCTGCGAGTACAGCTGCTGCAGCATGGGCGTAGTCACTGCGGGTAGCCCAGCCTACTTGGCTGTTGTTGGTGGCATGAACCCAAGGCGCACCTTGCGTAGCTGCTTGCACACTGCCTGCTTCATTTTCCAGGTACCAGTTGTTACGCAGGAAGGAATACGGAATGCCGGATTCACGAATAGCTTTTTCTGTAGCGCGGTGAACTTCCGCCAGGGAAAGGGTATTTTTCTCTGCATTCACAACGCTTGTATAAGCGATGAAACCCACGCCTGCTTTCTTGGCGGCGTCAATGGCAGCCTGATGTTGGCGAATTCGCGTTTCATTGTCACCATCAGTCGAGATGAGCAACAGACGGTCTACACCGGCAAAAGCTTTCTCTAACGTCTCCGGTTGATCGAAATCACCGTGACGCACGTCAACGCCTTGAGTGCGGAGTGCTTCCGCTTTCTCTGGATTACGTACACTTACTGCCACATCCTTGGCAGAATTTTTTAACAATGCCTCTACAACCAGTGAACCCAATTGACCTGTTGCGCCAGTAACCAAAATTTTCATTTTCTTTTCCTCCTATGATATGTGTTGTTGGTTGCATATGGATGTAATCAAATATGTTATAACAGGTGTGATTACAACGAAAGGGTTAAAAAAAGCTCATGATGAGCTTTTTTATTCAGAGACATGAATCTGATCCATCATCTGCTGTATGGTTACACGATTCAAGCGCTGTTCCATGGCTGTCTGAGCCTCAATGAGTTCGGCACGCAAGGTGTGTTCAATCATGTTGCCGACCGGACATTTCGGATTCGGATGTTTGTGAAAGTTAAACAATTCCCCATCCTCCACCACCTCAAGCGCTCGATATACATCAAGAAGGGTAATCTCAGCCGGATCTTTCAACAAGGAAGCACCGCCCACACCGGGTCTGACGTCAATCAGACCAGCCTGTTTCAGCTTGGACATAATCCGCCGAATAATCACGGGATTAGTATTCACACTCTGCGCGATCACATCTCCGGTACATTCATTGGGCATAACAGCGATCAGGGACAGGGTATGAACCGCAATGGAAAAGCGACTGCTGATTTGTCTCATGCGATAATCACCACCGTTGTAACTATAATAGTTACAAAGAGATCGAATGTCAATTCTTTTATATCATAGGTTAATTGATCGTTGCTGTTATCCTGTAATCGTAGATGATCAAACAGATGATAATTGAACTATCACCCATGTCAAATAAATGAGTTGTGGTTCTTTTGAAGCGTTAAAAAAGAAGTAGAATTCAAACCTTTTAATGTAATAATAGGGCTAAATTCCTATTATTTTCAAGTTAAATGGAACTATATGGTTTTCTTGTTTGCGTACAGTAGAAGAAAAATGACAAAAGCTTCGACAAAATAGAAAATTATGTATGAATTGACAAATGTAAAAGCGATTATATAATGTGTGTATCTACAAGATTGTACATTTAGTTACAAATGATTCCAAATAACAAACGGCGGGAGTGGGACAGGCATGTGGTTTTTGGTTCTATGGTTGTTAGGTCTAATTTCAGGGGGAGTACACCTATATGTGTTAGGTTTTCCCGGAGAAATGAGCGAGATTAGCAGAGTATTGCTGCTTCATCAGTTTGTGGTTACGTTTGGATTGGTTGGAGTGATTGGTTATGTTGTCAACATTGCCAGAGCGGATCAGACAGCCAAAATGTTAGGATGGCCTGGTGGACCATTTCAGGTTAAATACGGTTTTTCCCAGGTAGGGCTTGGAGTTATGGGGATTATGGCCATCTGGTTCCAGGGGAACTTTTGGGTTGGTGTATTGGTAACGATGTACATATACGGGTTAAGTGGTCTTTGGTCACATACTTATGTCATGATTAAAAATCGCAAGGCAGATGGAGACAGTATCGGGAATCTCATTATGGATGTGGTGTATCAAACGTTTATCACGGTTCTCTCCGTATTGGCCGGCGGAATCTGGGTAATGCACTAAGCTGTAACTGATTTTTTGCCTTACACAGCTTGAATCTCAATTAAACGATGAGGTGTGGTCGTGATGGTACAAAAAACCGTTGAACTTTCCGAAACACAAAAGGGAATCTATTTTGATTGTCAGGTGAATGATCCCACTTCGTATAACATCTCAGCTTCAATGCAATTTGATCATCTTCAAATGGAGATATTTCGCCGGGCCATCGAATTGCTTATGTATGAGCAAGTGGTGCTGCGTACTCGGATTGAGATTCAAAATGATGTACCCGTGTTATCCGTTCATGAAGATATGGATTATTCACTTACCTTGTGGGACCTAAGTAGCGAGAATCAGGAGAATCCAAAGGAACAACAGTTAGAAGCACTGGTGGATGAATGCATCGGGACACCTTTTGATCTGGAGAAAGGTCCTCTGTTCCGTATAATGATTGTTCAGATGGATAAAAGCCGATATATTCTGACCTTATGTATTCATCATTTAATATGTGATGGCTTGTCGCTTGAACTGATGAAAAACAAACTTATCCAGTCATATACGTGTCTTCTTGAAGATCAGCCTGTGGATGTCAAGCTGGATGAAGGATTCATCTCTTATGTTGAGGCAGAGAACAAGAAACTGCACGAAAACAAGTACTCCAAAGAGCGGGAATACTGGTTAAACAAAATGAAGGGAGCGGAACCTCTTTCTCTAAAGCACGACTTTCCAGCAGGTTCTGTGCAAGAAGGGATTGGTCATGAACTGCGATTTGATATTTCGGAATCGTTAATGGCTGATATTACACAGATGTCCAAAGATAATGAAGTAACCGTTTTTATGTTCTTTATGGGTGCCTTTGGCATTCTTATGAGTAAATATGTCGGTACAGACGATATCACCTTTGCTTCCCCATATTCTCATCGTCCCGGTATGGACTTGGAAGAAACGATTGGATGTTTTGTCCATATGTTGCCTATGCGATTCCATATTGACCTCGAATCAACTCTAAAACCTCTGCTGCAACAAGTAGCCACAACCTGGATGGATACGTACAGGAACATCGGATATCCCAATAACCTCATTGTCAGAGACAGCATGTTACAGGCTCAACCCGGATCACCATCGTTGTTTGATATCTCCTTTGTTTATGATTCCTATGAGGAAGATATCCTCGGAACTCGTATTCTGGATCATGATAAGGTTACGTTTCCAGGAGATCTAATGGTGGTGTTGAGTCGTTTACCGCAAGGTGCTCAGTTGAAGCTGCAATATAAACCGAGCTTGTTCCGTGAAGATTCAATGGAGCGAATGGGCCAACGATTTCTATACTTGCTGAATCAACTAGTAACCAATTCTGATCAAAAAATCAGTGAATTCAGCCTCCTGATGCAGGATGAGAAAGAAAACCTACTGTACCGATTCAATCAAACTTCTTATTTTCCCTACACTCCACAACATATTATGGATATATTTCACGATAAAGTAGCACGTTTCCCGGAGCGGGTAGCTCTAATGGAAGGCAAGCAGCATCAGACCTATGCGCAGGTCAACGCAAAAGCGAACCAATTGGCTAGGCAGATCGTTGAAAGTAAAAAAAGTGATAACGCGGCGGTTGGCGTGCAGATGCCACGTTCCTCGGATATGGTCATTGCCCTATTGGCTGTATTAAAAGCCGGATGTGCTTTTGTACCTGTAGACCCTTCCTATCCTTTGTCCAGAAAGGCCTATATTATATCGGATGCAGACATATCCATAGTGCTGGCTAAGCAGCCCGAAAAAGATGACGAGACTCTGGATGTCCAGTACATCTACGTTGAGGGCGATCAGGCCTATACGGGGGATGCCTCAAATCTCGAAGAGGCGCTGAATCCGCATAGCCTTGCCTATATCATGTACACATCCGGATCAACAGGCAAGCCCAAAGGAGTCATGATTGAAAATCATAGCGTAGTTAATACACTGCTTGATCTGGAGCGTCGTTTTCCAATGCAGGCGCAGGATGTTTACTTGCTGAAAACAGCATATACCTTTGATGTGTCGGCCACGGAACTTTTCGGCTGGTTCATGGGTGAAGGCGCACTAAGTATTCTTGAGCCTGGAGCAGAAAAAGACCCTGCTCGTATTGTGTCTACGGTGGCATCACATAAGGTTACGCACATCAACTTTGTTCCAACGTTATTCCGTCTTTTTCTGGAAACGATGGAGCTTCGCTCCGATCTGTCAGCATTGGAAACGTTGAAATGGATGTTTGTTGGCGGAGAGGCAGTCACGCCAGACATCATTGAGAAATTTAACAGGTTAGGCATTGGAGCAAGTCTTGAAAATGTTTATGGTCCAACCGAATGCACCATATGGGTTTCTCATTATCCGTTAAGCCATTACGAAGGCTTGGGCAATGTACCGATTGGCTACCCGCTCAATGAGTCCAGATGGTATGTCGTCGGAAATCATGATGAGCTTCAGCCGTTAGGTATTCCAGGGGAGCTTTGTCTTAGCGGTGTTGGGCTTGCACGTGGATATCTGAATCTGGAACAGATGACCCGAGAGAAGTTTGTCCCTAATCCTTTCTTCCAAGAAGGACAGGATGCAGAGCATTTCAGGTACATGTACCGCACAGGTGATCTGGTACGTTCACTCCCAAGCGGTACGATCGAATATCTGGGACGCATTGATTTTCAGGTTAAAATTCAAGGAGCCAGACTGGAGACAGGCGAAATTGAGAATACCCTGTCATCCTATCCGGGTGTCATCCAGACCGTGGTAGTTATGAAATCATTTGAAGGTAGGTCCGGCTTGCTGTATGCCTACTATCTGTCAGAGCAGGAGCTGCCTTCTGTCGAATTGAGAGAGCATCTGTCTCGTTTGTTACCGGCATATATGATACCATCCGTTTTTGTACATAAATCCGAATTTCCATTGAATAGCAGTGGGAAGATTGACCGGAAGGCACTCATGGCAGATATCACGCATGCTCACGCTTCCAGTACGTTCTATACCGCCCCGTCTTCTGAGCTTGAGAAGGTTATAGCCGAAGTGTGGGCCGAAGTGCTCGGTGTTGAGAGAGTAGGGCGCGATGACCATTTCTTTGAATTGGGCGGAAATTCATTTTCTGTCATTCAGGCTCACAATAAACTTAAGCATTATACCGATGTGGAGTTCCCTGTGCCTCGTTTTTTCGAATGCCCGACATTGCGTCAATTTGCCGCACTGGGTCCGAAAGATGAGGGAGTTCGGATACCGACTGAAAGGGAACAATTGTTTCAACGAAAAGATGGCATTATGCGTGAGGACATTGCAATTGTGGGCATAGCGGTGAATGTGCCGGGCGCTGAGGATATAAGGGAGTTCTGGAGTAACCTTGTTGAACGGCGGGAAAGCATTCACTTTTATAGTGATGATGAATTGAGGGAGCTTGGCGTGGAGGAAGCACTGCTACGTTCACCTCGTTATGTCAAGGCAAAAGGACGTGCCAACGGCATCGATGAGTTTGATGCAGGGTTCTTTGACTATACTCCCGGTGAAGCCAAAATGATGTCTCCCCAATTCAGACTTTTGTATCAGGGAATATGGGAAGCGCTGGAGGATGCAGGCTGCAGACCGGATGAAGCGGGTAAGGTGGGTGTGTTCCTTGGCGGGTCCGATGACTTCGAATGGTACCGTCAAGTGCTTTTTAACGATGCTAACTATAGCAGTAAATACGAAGCATTCACCCTCAGCACCAATCATTTTCTCGCTACCCGAATGGCTTATAAGCTGAACTTAAAAGGGCCAGCCTATACCGCTCTTACGGGATGTTCTACTTCATTGGTTACACCTCATCTGGCATGTCAATCTTTGATCGTTGGAGAATGTGATGTGGCCGTGGCTGGTGGGATCACCGTGGAGTTGCCCAATGAAGGGGGTTACATATTTGAGGATGGCATGATGTTCTCCACAGATGGACACTGTCGTCCATTTGATGCGGCAGCCAGTGGAACCGTCTTCTCCAATGGTATGGGAATTGTGGTGTTGAAGCGGGTAACCGATGCTCTGCGGGATGAAGATCATATCTACGGGGTCATCAAAGGCTCAGCAATTAACAATGACGGACAAGAGAAACTCAGTTTTCTTGCTCCAAGCGTAAGCGGACAGGCTGAAGTCATTCAGGATGCTTATAAGGTAGCCGGAGTAGACCCGGAAACGGTGAGTTATATCGAAGCACATGGTACGGGAACGTTGCTTGGTGATCCAATTGAAGTAAACTCGTTAACTCGGGCCTTTGCTTCCGACCAAAAGCAATTTTGTTATTTGGGTTCGGTCAAAGGCAATGTGGGACATATGGATACAGCCGCAGGTGTGGTTGGTTTAATCAAGGTAGCGCTCAGTCTTGGACAAGGATATATCCCTGGAACAGCGAATTATGAGCAACCTAATCCCAAAATTGATTTTTTGAATACGCCTTTTAAAGTTAATGCACAAGGGGTGGACTGGAAACAGGGCAAAGTTGGAGTCATGCGCGCAGGAATCAATTCATTTGGTGTGGGGGGCACGAATGCTCACATGGTATTGGAGGAGGCTCCCGAGATGGAGAAGTGCAGTCCTGATGATGACGTAAATATATTTCTTTTTTCCGCCAAAACAGAGTACTCGCTGAACCGCACCGCTGAACGGATTATGGAACATCTGACTCAGCAGCCGGATCAATCTGTGTCAAACGCAGCGTGGACCTTGCAATCAGGTAGATCTGTTTTTGCGTATCGTAAGGCACTCATTCTGGATAAGACATGGAAGGATAATCCGGACAAGCTGATACAGCAACTGGGGAAAGCACGCGTATACCATTCGGCTCAAGGCACTCGTCCCGTATACTTTATGTTCCCCGGACAGGGCAGTCAGTATCAGGGAATGGGTGCAGAACTATACAGATCTACAGAGCAAACAGGCCTGGCTCCAATCTTCAGAAGTTATATTCAGGAAATATTGGACCTTCTGCCTGCGGAAGAACGAGAAGATATGCTGTCTGTTGTATACGGGGATCAGCACCCTGAGCGAATAAACCAGACGGAGTACAGCCAATTCGCACTGTTCATGACAAGTTATGCGCTGGCCAAGTCGCTGCTGGATCTGGGCATCAAGCCAGATGGCATGATCGGACACAGCATTGGTGAATTGGCTGCTGCAGCGGTAGCGGGTGTGTTCGAACTCGGAGATGCTGTCAATTTAGTTCGACTTCGCGGACGTCTGATGCAACAACAACAACCCGGGGTTATGCTTGCCATTATGGCGGATGCACAGCAGGTGAAGTCACAACTGGAGGAAGATATGTGGCTTGCCCTGGTGAATACTACAGGTTCCAGTGTGATTGGTGGGACAGCTGAAGCCATTTCACGGATGGAAGCCAAGGCTGAAGGACTGGGCTGGAAGTGCATTCGTGTGAAGACTTCCCATGCATTCCATACGCCAATGATGAATCAGGCCGCGGAGGAATTTAGACGTTATCTAGCAGAGCATTCACTTCATACGCCACAGATCCCTTTACTGTCCAACACCAGTGGAACATGGGCGCTTGGAGATGAAATCACACAACCTGACTATTGGTCCCGTCATATTTTACAGCCGGTGTTGTTTGAATCAAACCTGGCTGAAGTGTTAAAGGATGAACGGGCTGTATTAATTGAAGTAGGTGCAGGACGAACGCTAAGCTCCTTTGCCAGACAGCACAGTCTATCAAGAGATTCCCAGACGGTACTGAATATGCTACGTCACGTAAGGGAGACGGAGCAGGACAGTATCTATGTGAACCGCAGACTTGCGGAGTTATGGTGCGAAGGCATTGAACCGGACTGGAAGGTGTTCAAAGGGCAGACGGTACGACGCAAATGCTCTCTGCCTACTTATGTTTTCAACAAACAATCCTATCCTGTCAGTGTTTCTCTTTCTGGCTCATCAGCGGCGGCAGGAATGGATACCGGGGATGATAGGCAGCATGCAGATCAGGGAAAGGGAAGTGGCTCTACTCTAATAAAAGGGACCGTTTATACTGGCGGTTCAGACCAACTGAAGCAGATTGTCCTTGATGCATATCGAACGATTTTTGGCATCGATGATCTAGATGAAGAGGTTAATTTCTTTGCGGTTGGAGGAGATTCTCTCAAAGCAGTCAGCTTGTCTGCATGGATCCGGTCTCATTTAGGAATTCAGCCTGAGGTAGCTGATGTTTTCAATCATTCAACGCCTATTCAACTGGCTGAGCATCTCTATGTCATGGCGAAACCAAAAGTGGACCAACAGATAATTCAATCTGCACCCACTATGGATGCTTATCCAATCTCTTCTGCACAGATGCGTATGTTCACACAAGCGATGCTTGATCCAGGCAATACGGCATACAACCTACCGTCTGCAACCATTATTGAAGGTGAATTGGACCGTATAAGAGTTGAGGCTGCTTTGCAGAAGTTGATGCAACATCATGAGGCGCTCAGAACATCGTTTGAGATACGGGGTAGTCAGATCGTTCAGATCATCCAACCTTCGGTTCGCTTAAGTATGGGCTATGCAGAGCAGCATGTGGCAGATGACCAAGAGTTGCCTGCGATAATCGAGACATTGATTCGTCCTTTTGATCTGGGGAGTGCTCCGCTTATGCGGGTTGAACTGATTAAAATAGGCGAGCGCAAGCATCTGTTATTCTTTGATATTCACCATATTATCGCGGATGGTACATCTGTCGAAATCATTACTCGTGACTTCAATGATTTATATTTTGGCAAAGAGCATGCAGTCCGATTGCAGTACAAAGATTACGCGGTATGGCAGCAGCAACGTCTCTCTTCACAGGAATACATTTCACATCAAACGTACTGGCTGGACCATCTTGGCCCTTCTTTACCTGTGCTGGAGCTTCCACTTGACCATGAGCGTCCATCACAGCGATCCATGCAAGGGGGACGTCTCCATTTCACGTTGAATCGTTCGTTGACACAACACTTGCATGAGCTGGCTTCCTCATCGGAAGCATCCATGTATATGGTAATGCTAAGTGTGTGGAATCTTCTTCTTGCACACCGCTCAGGTCAGCAGGACATTGTGGTAGGAACGCCTGTTGCAGGAAGGATGCAAGAGGAGTGGAAAGAGACGGTAGGCATGTTTGTCAATATGATTGCGATGCGGAATTTTCCAACGTTTGATCGTACGTACACTGATTTTTTACGCGAACTCAAACAACATACACTGGATGCTTTTGCATATCAGGAATATCCGTTTAATGAGCTTGTGGCACAACTGGGCGTGACACGTGAGCTGAACCGAAATCCGGTATTTGATGTTTGTTTTGATTATCAGAACATGGACTTGCATGGACTTGAACTTCATGGTTTGCAATTCAGTTCTTTTCCGGTGGAGACGGGTACGTCTACTTATGATCTGTTAATGACCTGTCAAGAAAACAGGGAGAAGCAGGTGATTGAAGGATATATCGAATACTCGCTGGATCTGTTCCGCCGGGACACAGTTGAAGGTATGATGCAGGAGTTTATCGGACTCTGCCAAGAGGTTGTACAACAGCCTAGTCTGTCTCTGAGCGAACTGTTTGAGAGAAACATTTCTTATGAGCACTCAGTCCATCGTCTTGCTGGTCCACGTCTGGATTACACTCCTGCGGTGGGTCTGCATCGGCTGTTCGAGCTGCAGGCAGAACACACACCAGACAAGAAAGCTCTCCTTGTATCATCTGGAGCTTCTTTTACCTACAGGGAGCTTAATGAAAAAGCTAATACGCTGGCTTGGAAGCTGATTGATCAAGGTGTGCGCCGGGATGAACCTATAGGCATATTATCCAGACGAGATGAATCGTTGATCATTATGCTATTGGCGGTGCTGAAAGCTGGGGCGGCTTATGTGCCTCTGGACCCTGCTTTTCCGCCGCAGCGCATCGTGAATATGATTGAAGACAGCCGAATGAACGTATTGCTGTGTACGCCTGATGAAGAAGGCACAGTGACTTTTAGCGGAGAGCGATTTGTGTATGATCCAACTGCCCAGGATGTGCGCTCATCCTTTAACCCGGACGTAAGCCTCCTGTCTTCGGATCTGTCCTGTGTGATTTTTACCTCAGGATCGACCGGTCGTCCCAAAGGGGTCATGATTACTCATGAAGCGATGGTCAATTTTGTTGAGGACATCAGGCACCGACATATTTTTGCGCATGAGACAGATCGCATCATCAGTGTAACGACCATATCTTTTGATATTTTCGGATTTGAAGTGTGGACACCATTATGCACCGGATATTCCCTGTATCTGGCCAATGAGCAGGAGCAGCTTGACCCGGCTCTTGCTTCACGTCGAATACATGAACATGGTGTTACACACATTCTTAGCACGGTCTCACGCATTAAGGCATTTGTCGAAAATCCGGAATTCGCTCAGGCGCTGGGCAATCTGCGGTGTGTTCTTACTGGAGGGGAAAACGTCCCTGTGGGACTCCTCACCGATCTGAAGCGGCTTACGCCCGCTCGAGTCTTTAACATGTATGGACCAACGGAAACTACGATCTGGTCAACGACCAAAGAATTGAATGACACAGCCGCGATTACCATTGGCAAGCCCATTACCAATACAGAGATTTATATTCTGAATGATGAAGGTGAAATACTGCCACCTGGAAGTTATGGAGAGCTGTGCATTGCAGGAAAAGGATTATCCCGCGGTTATCTGCACAACGCTGCTGAGACCGATGCCCGATTCATTGCAAACCCCAATGTTTTGGGAGGCCGTTTGTACCGAACTGGCGATCTGGCCCGTATACTGTCGGATGGGGATGTTGAGTTAATGGGACGGTTAGATCAGCAGGTGAAGATTCGTGGCTACCGGATTGAACTGAACGAGATTGAGCAGGCAGCGATGAATTATGAACGTGTAAGAGAAGCTGTCGTTAAGGTAGAAGGGGCCGAGTCACATTCATTGCAATTAATCCTTTTCTACAGTCTGAAGCCTGGGATTGGGCCTTCCGTTATGGGGGATGAAGACGTACAGCTTCGGACCTGGTTAAAGCAGCGGCTTCCACAGTACATGATGCCTTCTCGCTTGATTCGTCTGGAAAATCTGCCTGTGCTGCCTAATGGCAAACTGAATCGCAATGCCCTTCGTCTGGCTGATTTTGAAACGGCAGAGAGGGATAACCCGGCTCTGGTTTATGGCTCATCGATTCAAGGAATGGAGCGGGCAAAAGTTGACCTGGAGCAGATGCTCATTGCAACGTGGAAGGAAATATTGAATCTGGATACGGTTAATATCCATGATCACTTTTTTGACATCGGAGGCAACTCGCTGGGGCTTATTCTGATCAATAATCGGCTGAATGCCTATCTGGATAAAAGCGTTCCGCTGGTGCAATTGTTTGAGCATTCCTCCATTGCATCACTGGTTAATCATCTGGTGGCTGAGCAGATGCTGCGGACAGTTACACAACAGGTGCAAGAGGAGAGCGGGCATATCGCTTCGGTTGGATATCCTGTTACGAACCCGGACCCGACAACAGCTCCAAAAGAGTATGTGAGGAGCACAGTTGAACACAGCAAAGTGGAGCAGAGCAGACCGGAACAGAGTATCCCGTCTGCTTCAGAACACAGTAGCAGAATTTCTTCTTCGTCGGATATCGCAGTCATTGGCATGGCAGGGCATTTTCCCGGTTCAAGAAATATTGAGGAGTTCTGGGATAACCTAATGGCAGGTAAGGACGGTATCACCCGTCTGGATGAAGATGATCTAACCGCTGCGGGTGTACGACCGGAAGACTTCAAACATCCCGATTATGTACGGGCCAAAGGTGTACTGCAAGACACTGAGTATTTTGACTCCGGATTTTTCGAATATCCGCATCAGGAATCCAACATGATGGATCCGCAAATACGGCTGCTGCATCAGTGCTCATGGGAGGCGCTTGAGCATGCCGGATGTGATCCTTACAGTTATGAGGGAGCTATAGGATTGTTTGCCGGAAGTGGACTGAGCTTACCATGGATGGTGCAATTTCTAGGTCGTTCCGGTAATTTGCTACAGGCTTTTGAAGCCATGACTTTAAATGAAAAGGACTATATTACAACCCGAGTATCTCACAAATTAAATCTGAGAGGGCCAAGTATGGCCGTACAGACCGCATGTTCGACTTCTTTGGTCGCTATCCACCAAGCTGCTGAATCGCTGATTCGGGGGGAGTGTGATGTGGCACTTGCGGGAGGTGTCTCTATCTCCTATCCGCTCAAAGAAGGTTATCACTGGCATGAAGGCATGATTTATTCAAAGGATGGTCATTGCAGACCGTTCGATGAGCAGGCATCTGGTACTGTGTCTGGTAATGGATGCGGAATGGTTGTGCTCAAGTCACTCCGCGACGCGCAGAGAGATGGAGATCATATCTATGCAGTCATTAAAGGTTCAGCGATTAATAATGATGGCATGGACAAAATTGGATATACGGCACCGAGTGTGGCCGGGCAGGTCAAGGTTATTCAATCTGCCCTGCATCGTTCGGGAGTATCTCCAAAAGAGATCTCCTATCTGGAGGCGCATGGAACAGGAACCAAATTGGGTGACCCGATTGAAATCGAAGCGCTCAGGCAGTCATGGGGAACAGATCGTAGAAATTATTGTGCTCTAGGTTCTGTGAAAGCCAATATTGGACATCTTGATGCGGCAGCAGGTGTCGCCGGTTTTATTAAAACCGTACTGACGCTTTATCACCGGGTGGTTCCGCCACAGATTCACATGAATCGGACGAATCC
The DNA here is from genome assembly GCF_984798905.1 of Paenibacillus sp. SRL342. Taxonomy (NCBI): domain Bacteria; kingdom Bacillati; phylum Bacillota; class Bacilli; order Caryophanales; family Paenibacillaceae; genus Paenibacillus; species Paenibacillus sp. SRL342. Next base: position 5,079,256 of record NZ_OZ481790.1, on the reverse strand, counting down.
GATGTTGGAGCTGGAGCATAGTCCCTTCTATATCAACAAGGAGCCACAGCCATTAGAAGAGGCGAAGGGTATCCTGCGAGCGGGTGTCAGTTCGTTTGGGATCGGGGGGACCAATGCTCACGTCATTCTGGAGCAACCACCCGTCCAAGAGAGCCAAGCCAATTATGAATCTTTGCTTCTGCTGCCCTTCTCGGCCAAGAGTGAATCTGCGCTGGAACGCACGTACGATTCGGTTCTACAGGCGATCCATGCATTGCCGGAGCAGTTGCCCAATGCTGCGTGGACTCTGCAAAAGGGAAGAAGCAGATTCATTCATCGTAAAGCACTGATCGTTGTGGACGGTTATATTCCGCCAAGTGAGCAGTCTATAGAGTTCGAGACACAGGCAAGTGTGATGAATGGGAAGCCTAAGGTCATGTTTTACCTTAGCGGGAATGCAAGTTGGGAAGCGCGCAAGATTCGGGAACTATATGCTTCTGTGTATCGCAGCCAGGTCTCAGAGATATTTAAACAGCACTTTGAAGAGATACTGAACCTCTTTGAGTCCAAGGAACAGTATGCCATTCGCCAAGGCATAGGGCGATCGTTAACCGATTCAAGGCTTGAGCGCATGCAGTGCTTTGTTGTGCAATATGCTCTTTATCAAACCGTGATGCAGCTTGGTATCAAGCCGGATGCTGTCTGTGGACAAGGCGTTGGCGAACTGGTGGGGTTGGTCATTAGTGATGCACTTGATCCAGTACATGCCGTGGGGCTTTTATACAATTGGGCGCATTGGTCACTAGAAGAAGGAGCATTGTCAGATGCTATGACAGGAAGGATGACAGATGCAACTGTAACAGACCTTGCGTCGAGCATTGCACCACTGTTATCTCCAAATTTCCTGTTTACGCTGCTAAATCGCAAGACGCTTTCTGAATCTGCTGGGCATACGCTGTGGATCGTTTCGAATCAGCAGCAGGATACAGACCAAATAGTCCCGGCTTCATTTTCAGAGCCAAACGTCATTGCTCTTACTGGAGATCATCAGAGTTTGCTTGAGGCAGACGTGTATTTAATGAAAGTACTTGCTTTTTACTGGTGCTCTGGCATGGAGTTGGATTGGGAACAGTTAAACGGAACGGGGCGCAAGCAAAAAATCTCCCTGCCGACGTATTCCTTTGATCCCATTGTTCATCAACATGATGTTGCGTTGTATCAGCTTGCAGGTATGTCACAGGTTGCAGCGGGTTCTATCACAGCATTAGACCAATCTCCAGCTGGGAAAGTCAGGGTTCAACGGACTGATGATGAGATAAGGCATATATTGTCGCAATTGTGGCAGGAGTTGCTTGGTAATGGAGCAGTCAGCCTTGAAGATGATTTCTTTGAACTTGGAGGTCATTCTTTAAAAGCGATTTCCTTGGCGTCGAGGATTAAAGAAATGTTTGGATTAAATTTGGGGCTGGAAGAGGTTTTTGATCATTCAGTGTTTGAACACATGGTTCAATGGATTGCTGAACATCAGGCTACAAGCGACTCTGATTCAGTGAACCCAATTTTGCCTGTTACTAAGAAAGAGAAATACAAGACCACTTCTGCACAGCGAAGAATGTATGTGGTGCATGAGTGGATGAAAGGTGAGAGTACGGCGTACAATCTCGCCAGCTCTTATATGGTAAGAGGAAAACTTGACCCTGCCCAATTCAGAGTAATAATGGATGCACTGGTAGAGAGACATGAAGCATTCCGTACCAGGTTCGAAATGATTGATGGTGAGCTTTTCCAGGTTGTTGAGGATCAGGTTCCAAGCGTTGTGGAGTTGCTGGAATTAGAAACGGCAGGGTTAGAGCAGATCATGGAATGGATCAAGCCTTTTGATCTGACCTGCGCACCATTGGTTCGTGTTAAGCTGATTCGCCTTTCTCAAGAGGAACACATCTTATTCATCGACATGCATCATATCATTTCGGATCAGAGTTCCATTGCTATTCTGATGCAGGATTTCGCTCGTATGTACAGAGGAGAAACATTGCAATCTCTTGATATTCAGTATAAGGATTATGCGGAATGGCGTGATGAAGCTGCGTCACATGGACAATCTGTTGAAGACGCCGAGTTTTGGATACGGGAATTCAAGGACATGCCTGCACCTGTTGAATTGCTTACAGACTTCCCAAGACATGGGGCGTCATCCTACAGAGGAGACAGACGTTCCATTGAACTTGGTGAGTCGTTAAGTACACAGGTCAATGATTTCTGTACTCAACAAGGGCTTACACCCTACATGTTGTTCATGGCAACTTTGAATCTATTAATCTGGAAGTATACGGGTCAAGACGATCTGGTCGTTGGTACAGCGGTTGCGGGGCGTGAGAAGCCAGAACTCAATAACGTTATGGGTATGTTCGTGAACATGCTTGCCATTCGCACCAGCATGGACAGAGAATGGTCCACAGAGGCGTATTTGAATAAGATGCGTGGCAAGCTGTTATCCTGTTATGAGCATCAGCATTATCCTTATGAAGCACTGGTAGAACAACTTGGTCTATTCGGTGATTTAAGCCGCAACCCCCTATTTGATGTGGTTCTAAATTACATTAATATGGGGACCGATGATCCTGAAGCCGGGGAACTGATGCTTGAACCATGGGTCGAAGGTAAGGTGGATGCCAAATTTGATCTGACTTGGACACTGGTCGAGCATAAGCAATGTTACACGGTTGAACTTGACTATCGCTCGGATTTGTTTAAAGCGGAGTCCATGGAACGGATGCTGGATAAATTCCGGTATATCCTGTCTCAGATCACAACAGGGGATAATGAACGAATTGGACAGATTAAGCTCACTACACCGGAGGAAGAGGACTGGCTGCTGTACGGAGTCAACGATAATGCCGCCCAGTATCCGCGAGATGCGACCATCTCCCAATTATTCGAGGAACAAGTTCATATGCATCCACAGAAGACAGCATTGGTCTGGGAAGACGATGAGTGGAGCTATGCAGATCTGTATGAACGTGTTCAGTGGCTGGCGTCCAGGTTGCTTGGACAAGGGGTAAAATCAGGCTCCAGTATTGCTCTCATTCTGGACCGTGGACCGATCCAGATGATCAGTATCCTTGCTACACTCAAAGTGGGGTGCAGTTATGTTCCGATTGACCCAGCTTCGCCGCCATCGAGAATTGAATTTATTTTGCAAGATTGCGATGCGGCTGTGTTATTGACTGAAACGGCGTATGTCTCCACATGGCAATCTGTAGTTCCTTGTATCGTGCCGGCAGATGAACTGGCAGCATTTGATTCGGGAAATATGCAGGAGCCCGTTGAAGATATGAACATGACCGCTCTTGACCCGGCTTATATCATTTATACATCAGGGTCAACAGGAACCCCAAAAGGGACTGTGATGAGTCATCGCAATGTGACCAAAGTCATGAAAAATAGCAATTTTGTCACCGTCGTGCCAGAGGATCGTATCCTGCAAATTTCTAACTATGCGTTTGACGGTTCCATTTTCGATATTTTTGCTTCATTAATAAACGGCGCTACTCTTGTATTAATCTCAAAAGAGACCATCTTGGATATGGCTCGTTTGGCGGATGTCATCCGACAGCAACGGATTTCAGTATTTTATATTCCGACATCCTTGTTTAATATGCTGGTGGATTGGGATGCTGATTGCTTGAGGAATGTGCGTAGAGTGATGTTTGGTGGTGAAGCTGCATCGGTGAGTCATGCCAACAAAGCGCTTGCATGCGTGGGGCCGGGCAGGCTGTTAAATGGATATGGGCCAACGGAAGCGACCTTTTTTGCCTCCTACCACTTATTACAGCAAACAGAGCCTTATACTAGCTCGCTGCCTATAGGTTATCCCCTGTCTAACACAGCTTTGTATGTTCTGGATGATGAGCTGAAGCCTGTGCCACCCAACGTTCCAGGTGAACTGTATATCAGTGGGGATGCGGTAGGTATTGGATATCTTAACCGTGAGGATCTTACCCGAAAACACTTTCTTGATGATCCCTTCCGCAAGGGAGAACGAATGTATCGGACAGGTGACATCGTCAAACGTCTGGCTGACGGCAGTCTGATTTTTATTGAACGTTCGGATTTCCAGGTCAAAATTAGAGGTTTCCGCATTGAGTTATCGGAGATAGGCAATTGTATGGAGCGTCTTTCGGGAGTTCGTGATGCCTTTGTCATGACAGCTACAGAACCATCAGGAAGTCTATACATTGCCGCTTTTTATACAACCGATACTGGAGCAGATGCTGAGTATATTCGAAGAGAACTTCACCAGCAGCTGCCAGAGTACATGGTGCCTGCACGAATTATTCGAATGGATCATCTTCCGATTAATGCCAATGGCAAAGTGGACCGAAGAGCATTGTCGGAGCATTTGGTTGAAGAGCAGCAGAGGTCTCTGGAGATGAGTTCACCTCGGACAAAAACAGAGCGTGTCATTCTTGCCGCCATGCGACAGATCCTGGGTAATCCAGGCATTGGTGTGGAAGATCACTTCTTTCAAAATGGGGGGCATTCGCTCAAAGCGATTGCATTCACTCAAATTTTGGCAAAAGAAGGAATTGCCATCAATGTGAACGAATTATTCCAATATCCGACAGTTAGAGGACTTGCCAAATTGGTAGACATTAATCCTCCGGCGTCAGTTTGGTCCGAAGATAGCCTGCATATTCAGTCCCCGATAGTCATACCACAGGACATAACACTTCATGAGAAACAACTGGATAGCCTGGTCCTGCATGTCTTAAACAGCTGCAATCAGGTTTCATCTTTTATGGCGGGCATGACCCCTATGGGTCAATTCCCACTATCTCCAATTCAACAAGCACATGCTTCTACGACTTCACGAGCAAGCGGATTTACAACAACGCTGGAAGGCGAATTGAATGAACAAGCTGTAAAACACCTGATTCTTGGGGTTATATCCCGACATCAGTTGCTGCACAGCATGATATATGAGGAAGAACAATTGTATTGGCATCCATGTGATATATCGTTAGCGGCAGACATGTTGCAACAGCTTATCCCCTATCTTGATATTCGTCATTATGCTTCGGCTACGATTGAGCAGTTGGAGTACAAACTGGTTCAGTCTCTGTTACACAAAACGTATACGTTGAAGGAACTACCTTGGCGTCTGTGTATTTTGCGTACAGGAGCCACAGAGCATAAGCTGATTTGGAGTTTTGATCACCTTGCGTTTGATGGTATGAGTGCCCAGATCATCAAGCAGCAACTTGAATCGAAGGCATTATATAGACCGCAAGGTATAGAGATCGAGAGTGATCTTCTGTACCAAGTACGAAATTATGAGGATTATGTAAATTTTCTGTCTCAAGGCCCCATAGGGGTATCAGAAGATGAAATGGAGAAACAATTTTCGCTTCAGGCATGGAATAGATGTAACACCATCGTCATGAACAAGTTGAAGGAAACAGAAACATTGTCGCCTTCAGCGATGACTGTTGAGTTGTCCCTTGCAGGGAAGGAGCCTGCAGATGTTTGGTGGACATGCTTTGAAAATTTTTCCAACATCATTGCGGCTTATCTGAACATAAGCCAATTGCCAATAGCCCTGGTGCATTACGGAAGGGAGTATGGCGAAGAATCCTACTATGATTATGTGGGAGAATTCCTTGATTTGATTCCAGTGCTGGTAGACAGTGAATTCACACAGGAAGATCTGTTGGAACGTCTGGAATTTACGAAGCGACACAGCATTAACTTTATGGCACTTACACATGATTCTTCCCTCTCGGCACAATATGATGGCATACAGGAACAATTGGGAACTGCCTACAGGCAAGCAGAACAGGAGACGCGTCAGATGATTCTGTTTAATTATCAAGGCTTCATCTCCAGTAGCGAAGCGATCCCAATGTCGTCTCAGTCGTCGGATGACCAAGATTCGAATTCGGGACTCGCCCAATTCGAATGGGTTATTCGCTACGACGAAGAGTGTCTGTACGTACATCTGGCCTGTCAGGCTGGTCTGGACATCAAACGTATGAAACAGCTGATTGATGACAAGCTTGGTAGCGATGTGAGAGTGGTAGTTCACAATGAGGCAATGGAGGTGCAACATGTCCAGTAAATCCATACAGCGAGGACCCGAGCTGATTGTGCCAGAACATTATTCAACAGTGGCTGAGATGCTAATCTACATTGCAGATACTCATCCAGAAAAGGGAATGACCTATATCAGCTCTTCAGGTGACGAACAGTTTGAATCATATCCTGAATTACTGATGCAGGCGCGCAAGTACCTGCAGTCTCTTCAGGAGCAAGGCATTCAACAAGGACAGGTTGTTATTTTGGAAATTGACCAGTCACAGGAATTTTACCGTACATTTTGGGCTTGTATGCTGGGGGGCATTATTGTCGCCCCGGTTAGTCCTCCGGCTGCCTGGGAACCAGGCTCAGCCGGTCTGGAGAAATTCACGAAAGTGTGGGAGGTACTCGGGCGTCCAGTCGTTATCGTCGAGGAAGCCTACATGCCCAAGTATAAACAGCTTGCGGAAAGTCCGGTATTCAAAGGTCTTATGTTGATTAGCGTGAACCAGCTTCAAGCAGGCCAGCAGATGGCTGATCTATGCCCAACCTCTCCTGATGACATTGTGTTCCTGCAATTCTCATCAGGAAGCACGGGAATTCCCAAAGGTGTGCAGTTAACAAATCACAATATTATCGCCAACAGTATTGCATGCAAGACTTTTCTTGGAGCTGAAGAAGGAGATAATGTGTTTACCTGGTTGCCGCATACGCATGATATGGGGATATTTGGACAGCATCTGACACCCGTCCTGAGTGGAGCCAACATCATGGTGATGTCACCTTATACCTTCGTACGGTCGCCTTATCTGTTCTTGCGCAAGATTACGGAGCATCAGGGAAAATGGTTTTGCTGTACCAATTTCGGTTTCGAATGGATGGTTCAGAAGATCCCGGATTCCAAGCTCTCAACGCTTGATCTGTCTTCACTGCGTATGACCTTGAATGGTGCAGAGCCTATATCAACGTCTGTTATCGAGCGATTTGTCAAAAAATTCAGCTCTTGTGGCTATCGTTCCAATATGATGTTTCCTGCGTATGGCATGGCAGAAGCGACAGTAGGTGTATGTACCTCCAGACTGGGGGAAGAGCCGCGAATTGAACGTATTTCGCGTTCGCGGCTGGTGCAGGAAGGACTGGCTGTGCCAGTACAGCTGCCTAGCAGTGATAGCCATACTTCGGATGTGATCGAATTTGTCCATGAAGGATATCCCATGACAGGGATTCAAATCCGGATTGCGGATGAACAGGGTGAAGTGCTGGATGAACGGGTCGTTGGCGAAATCCAGATCCGTGGGGAATCGGTAACCTCCGGATATTACAGTCTCCCAGAGATCAATCGTGAAATGTATGTGGATGGGTGGCTTCGCACTGGAGACTTGGGTTATATGGCTGATGGCTCCCTGGTTGTAAGCGGACGGATCAAGGACATTGTGTTTATCCGGGGACAGAACCATTATGCGCATGATCTTGAAGAAATTTTGTACCAGAATAGCAGCATTCCGAGAGGCAATCTGACGGTAGTCGGGCACTTTAACAGCCTCGAACAAGTAGAGGAGCTGCTTGTATTTGTTAAATACAAATCGGGAACTCCACAGTTTCTGGAGGTACGACAGGATCTGATCCAACGTATGAGGGCTGGATTGGGTATTGAGATCACCCATGTTCTCCCAATCAAGGTTATTCCCAAAACGACGAGTGGCAAGGTTCAGCGCTTCATGCTGAGAAACGAATATGAGCGTGGAGTATTTACCAAGGACATCGAGGCCATTGAAGAGCTGATTTGCGAAAACACACAACAGCAAGGACACGAGACGGTTTCCGCATCGTCTTTGGAATATACCGTACGTAAAGCCTGGGCCGAAATTCTTCAATTGCCCGCAGGAAAGATTGAGATGGATACTTCTTTTCTTGCACTTGGAGGCAATTCCATTCTCTCCTATCAATTACTTGACAAGCTGTCTGCACATATGGGACGTGAATTAGGACAAGAACTACTTGTTTTTTGCAGTACAGTACGTGAGATGGTGGAATATCTGCAGGAACTTCCAGCAGAAACGAAGGACTCTGAACAAGCTGAAACAACAGATAATCACCTGAATGTACATCGTGCTATTGCTATTACCGGACTGTCTCTGCGTCTGCCTGATGCCGACACCCAAGAGCAGTTCTGGAGCAATCTGGTTAACGGGTTAGATAGTGTTGACCGGGTTAGTTTAGAGCGTGCAACACGTTCCAAGCAACCCGGTTGGGATGACTGGATTGGGGAACTGAAGCAACCGGATACGTTTGATCATGAGTTCTTTGAAATCCCGTCTGAACAAGCTGCATTTATGGATCCGCAGCATCGCAAGCTGCTGGAAGTTGCTCATGAGGCGCTGGAGGATGCGGGTATGCTCGTGGACCATGAGGATAAGCGTGATGTGGGTGTGTATGTAGGGATTAACCCAAGCACATACTTCGATCTGGTTATTGATTATATGAACCGGAGTCTTGGAAAGGCTGTTCATTCTCACGCTATGGTAGGCAATATGTCCAATATAGCAGCGGCCTCCATTTCACACATGTACAATTTTACAGGGCCGGCACTGTCCATAGATACAGCATGTTCTTCTTTTCTGGTAGCACTGACACAAGCTGTGGCGGCCATTCAGGACAAGCGTATCTCTGGGGCAGTTGTAGGTGGAGCGAACATTTTGGCTACACCGCATGTTCATCAACTATCACGCAATGCTGGAATCTGTTCTTCCACTCAACATACGAAGGTATTTGATCGGGAAGCAGATGGTTCAGTCCTGGGGGAAGGTGCTGTTGTTGTATATCTGGAGCCGCTAACAGAGGCAGTTCGCAACAATAAGCATGTTTATGGTGTGATTCGCGGGACAGCGGTGAATAACGACGGATATTCACTTGGCATTATGGCACCCAACCCTCAGGGGCAATATGAGGTACTCCGTGCCGCTTATCGCGATGCCAATCTAAACCCGAGCGAGGTCTCTTATATTGAAGCACATGGATCGGGGACAAGGATTGGAGATCCAATTGAGGTGAATGCCTTGCTCCGACTGTTCCGGGAAAAGGGATATCCAAGCGACAATTCGATTGGATTAGGTTCAGTCAAAACCAATATTGGACATTTATTTGCAGCCTCCAGTGGAGCCAGTCTTGCCAAGGTTCTGCTCAGTATGCAGCATGGGGAACTGGCACCAAGTCTGCATATGGATAATCCGAATCCGGCCCTCCGACTGGAGCAATCGCCGTTCCATATCGTTAGCGAGCATAGATCGTGGGATGTACCTGTAGGGAAAACACGGAAGGCCGGCATCAGTTCATTTGGCCTGGGAGGTACGAATGCCCACATTGTGCTGGAGGAATGGAAAGCCCCTGTCCGTGCAGCTGCCCCGGCACGTGGCCAGTTGTTAACGTTCTCTGCGAAATCAGAGCAGGCTCTAAAAAAGTTGATTGATAACACGGAGCAGTATGTGAAGAAACATGCGGACCTGGCACCAGAGGATCTTTGTTTTACTCGGAACAGATATAGAAAACATTATCGGTATCGTGCGGCAGTAACTGTCAGCTCAACCGGAGAGTGGAACATCGAAGAGATGGAATTTGGCTTCAAGCCTAGAAACCGAGCTGCTCGTGTCAGTATTGTGGTTGGGGGGCATGAGATTGGCAGAGAAGATGAAGCTCATGCACGTCAAGTAATCAGGCCAGACGATTCTAATGAAGATACGGTATCAACCTTGAACTACTGGGTGACCTTGCTTGAGACACTTGTACGTCTGGTCCCTTCCATTCAGGAGATTCGAGGAATAGCTGCAGGAGAGAAGCTTGTATCCAGTTTACATCTGGATGGCGAGGAACATCACAGCGCTCATACAAGCCAATCCATTCCAGTGAACAACAGAGTGACGTTAGAGAGTCTGCAAGACACACCTGGCAAGATGGCAAACGCCGACATTGTACTTATGATTGCTGCAGATCAGACAGTGCAGCAGCTTGAATACAATGGCAAGGAGAGCTTCATCCGCCTGTCTGCCGAGCCGAAACTCACCATGGAGGATCAGCTTGCATTATTGTTGGGACAGCTTTATGTACGTGGTGCTGCGCTGGATTGGGAACAGTTACATCCGAATGGCTCTGGCCAGATTGTACATCTGCCAGCACATCCATTCGAGCCGTATGTACATTGGATAGATGTGAATCAGGGAACGGAGGTCATGATATGACAAAAGAAGAAATTGAGCTTTTTCTCAAAAGCGAGATTGCTGCAGCGTTGAATCAGGAGCCAGAGGACATCGATGAAGAGATGAATTTTTTGAAAATTGGTGTCTCCTCTGTGCAGGCGCTCAAGATCATTAACCGTGCGCGTAAGCATCTTCAAGTTGACATCAGTCCGGTTGCGTTGTTTGAATACAAAACAATTGCCGAGTTCGCTGCCTATCTCAATGAATCTCTTCTTCAAGAGGGGGTTGCCGAATGATTGAAGTGGATGTAGAGCAAGAGATTATTCATGAAGCTGAATTGTTTGCTGCCCGTGAGATTCGTCCTTATGCTCAACAGATTCAGGAGCAGCAAGCCATTCCCAGAACATTGATCCGTGCCATGGCTGAAAAAGGTTACTTGGCTGCCTCGATCCCGGCTGAATATGGCGGCATGGGTCTCGGTCCTAGGGCGTACGGGCTGTTGACTGAAGTATTTGGCAAGGCTCTTCCAGCCGTTCGCAGCTTGTTAACGGTACATACTTCACTTGTAAGTGAAACTTTGGTACGTTTCGGAACGCCTGAGCAAAAATCGTCCTGGCTGCCCAAGTTGGTGAAGGGAGAATGGATTGCTGCCTTTGGCCTGACTGAACCGGAAGTTGGTTCGGATGCCAAAAGTGTAAAGACCGCGTGGAGAGAAGAATCGGACTGTTATGTTTTGAATGGGAAAAAGAAGTGGATCACGTTTGGACATCTGGCAGATGTATTTATCATTATTGCCTCGAATCAGGGACGAAGCACTGCTTTTTGGGTCGAACGCCAGTTTGAGGGTGTACAGACCAAACCTATTGAAGGTGTCATGGTTGCGGGAGAGACAGGTATAGCTGAGATTGATCTCCATGAGGTGCGTGTACCAAAGAATCACATTATTGGACGTCTGAATGAAGGTTTTGAGTACATCGTAACCGGGGCGCTGGACCAAGGCAGATATAGCATTGCCTGGGCAGGACTGGCGATTGCGCAGGAAGCGCTGGATGCCATGGTGACTTACTCAAGGAAGCGGAAGCAATTTGACCAGAAGCTGAGTCATTTTCAGCTGATTCGCGGCATGATTGGAGATGCGGTGACAAAAGTCCATGCAGCACGAGCATTATGTTTACGGGCAGCCGAGCTGAGAGAAGCCAAGGACCCGCAGGCCGCCATGGAGACAACCATCGCCAAATATTTTACGTCCAAAGTTGCTGTTGAAGTTGCAAGTGATGCGCTACAGGTTCATGGTGCGAATGGAATTAGTAACCAATATCCTGTTGCCAGGCTGTATAAGGAAGCCAAAATTCTGGAGATTATTGAAGGTTCTTCTCAGATGCAGCAGGAGATGATCTCGCATTACGGATTAAAAGCCTATTACAAGCGTGGCGGTGGCGTATGACGTTCTGTGCACTATTTCCCGGCCAGGGAAGCCAGTATATCAGAATGTGCAGCGAGTTGTTGGACAGTGAGCCGGAGGCGAATCAGATCTTTGCGGAAGCGAGCGAGGTGATCGGATTTGATTTGAAGGCACTGGTTATGGAAGGGACCCTGGATCAATTGACGGTCTCTGAATATGCTCAACCTGCTGTGCTGACAGCAAGCTACGTTTTATTTGACTCATTTGTTCGCCGGACAGGAATGACTCCAGATTATGCAGTAGGTCACAGTTTGGGGGAGATTTCGGCTTTAGTAGCGGCGGGAGCATTGCGATTTGCTGATGGAATCCGTTTTACAGCTCAGCGTGGTGCGTTGATGCATCGCTCCATTCAGGAGCAAAAAGGAAGAGCGGGTATTGTTGTTGATATAACCCAAGAAGCGCTTGAAGAATTAGTCGGGAATATTCGTCAGAACGAGTATGTGACGATCTCCGGTTATAATTCACCGGGACAGTTTGTCGTCGCAGGTACTGCGAAGGGTCTTCAACTGCTGGATGATCAGGTGGATGGCTACGGTGGGGAATTCATTCCTTTTCGCATGATGCCAATGAAGGCAGATGCACCTTATCATAGCGAGTTGATGCAGTTCATTCAGCCTGAGCTTGAGGAGATGCTTGCAGCGATTTCCTTCTCTGCACCGGTGTTTCCCATATGCTCTACAGTACATGGTGAGTTCATTCGCGGAGCCGAGGACATTCCTAAGCTGCTGAGCAACCAGCTTTTGCAACCCATTCGCTGGAATCAGGCATTGGCACGCGTTCAAAATCTGGGAGCGACGGTATGGATCGATATCGGTCCAGGCCAGAGCGTAAGAAATATGCTGGCTGAGAATAAGACCTTGCCTGCAGCCTATTCGCTGGATGATCCGCAAGATCGGTCCAGGTTACTGGAGCGATATGAAGCAGTAAACCAGACAAGTGGGGGAGGCGATAAGGGATGATCACGGAGATGATGCAGTACAATCAGCGGGTGAAACAATGGCTGCCTGGTGGTGTGCACTATAATTTTCACCTTCCTTGGGAAGAGACGCCGCTCCATTTCAAGCATGCTTCCCGCAGCAGAGTGACGGACATGAACGGCAACGAGTATTTGGATCTATATGCCCGCTTTGGTGCCCTCATTGTTGGCCACGGCAACGAGGAGTATAACGAGTGTCTGAAGGATACCATTGACCGTGTTCTTTCCGTAAGTCATTGCGATCTGGATGCAGAGGCTCTGGAACTGATCCATCAATATGTTCCTTCAGCAGAGATGATTCGTTTTGGGTTATCAGGCACGGAGATTGTCCAGAATGCACTTCGTCTTGCCCGGGCGTGGACCGGTAAAAATCGCTTTGTACGTTTTGAAGGCCATTATCATGGCAATGCGGACAATATTATGGGTGGCAAGACTGCACGTACAGGTCCGCCTGTACCTTCAGACTATCCTGGTGACATGAAAGGAACAAAGGGGAGGGCAAAGGATGCCATGGAATCTCAATCCTACCTCCTGCCATGGAATGACGCAGCCCGTCTGGAGGAACTATTTCGCCAGCATGGAGACGACATTGCAGCAGTAATCATGGAGCCGGTTTGTGTAAATGGAGGCGGAGTCATGCCTGCTCCGGGTTATCTGCAAAAAGTCAGACAGTTATGTGACCATTACCAAGTCGTGCTCATTTTTGATGAGATTATAACAGGATTCCGTATGGGACTCGGTGGTGCCCAACAGTTATTCGGTGTAACGCCCGATCTGACTACACTTGGGAAGGCAATCGCGGGTGGCGGAGTTCCGGTGTCAGCCCTGGTTGGCCGAGCGGATATCATGAAGTTGCTTGTAGACAAAAAAGTAATTCATGCGGGTACGTTTAATGGCTATCCATTAGGTACAGCTGCTGTAAAAGCTACGCTGGAAATGTTGGGACGCGATGGAGGACAGGCGATGCACAGCATGAACCGCCACGCTGAGATGATGCATGACATACTCTGCCAGGAAGCAGTGAAGGTGGGTCTGCCTTTAATTGTTCAGGGGCCGTCTGGCTGTGCTTCTTATCACTGCTGCACGGAGCCGCTTACGGATACGGCTGATTATACGTTTGAATTAATGTCTTTTGATATTTTGTTAAATAGCAAGCTTGCTGAGCACGGTGTTCTGGTATCTACGCTCTCGCGGATGTATCCGAATATCCTGCTTGATATGCAGGATGTTGCCTTGTTCGGTGAGCGTGTCCCTGCAGCACTTGCAGAAATGAAAGAGATCTACGACGAGCTGATCTAATGGTAGCTCAATAAGGAGGTGATTAGGTGTGCATAATCGACTCATTGCAATCATTGGCGCAGGGGTGATGGGATGCGCCACAGCACTGGATGTCGCGAGGGCTGGTTATCGTGTAATTTTGCAGGATATTTCGGCGTCGGTCATCGAACATGCCCCTGATGTTATACGTCGTGAATATCGTTCAGCTTGCTTTCTGAAGCAAGGGTACGGTCAGGTGCCCCTGGATCAGATCATGGAACGAATCTCGTTCCAGACACAAGATGAAGGTGTGGAAGAGGCAAGTATCATTATTGAAAATGTAACCGAAAACCTGGAGTTGAAAAAGGAAGTTTACGCACGACTATCCCACAAGGTTCGTCCGGATGCTTTATTTGCGCTAAATACAAGCTGTATTTCCGTGACAAAGCTCGCTTCATTTTTGCCTGACCCAGGTCGAGTCATTGGAGTGCATCTGATGAATCCGGTTCCCGTTAAATCCATGGTGGAGGTGATCAAAGGACATCATACAACACAGGGTACGGAACATGAGATGGTAGCGTTTTTGGAAACTCTTGATAAAAGTCCAGTTGTCATAGAGGATCTGCCCGGGTTTGTTTCTAATCGCCTCTCGCACTTGTTAATGAATGAAGCGGCGTACATTGTACAGGATGGAATCGCTACACCCGAGCAGGTGGACGCCATTATGAAGAAGGGCTTCAATTATCAGATGGGGCCGCTGGAGACGGCGGATCTGATTGGTCTGGATACGGTCGTGCATTCATTGAAAGTATTGTACGACAGCTATCAGGACCCCAAATTCCGATGCTGTCCGATGTTGCAGAAAATGGTTGATGCAGGACAGTGGGGGCGGAAGACGGGTCAAGGATTCTATGCCTACTAAGATGAGGGGTGGCATGACCATGGAAAAGCTCAAGGATATCAAGTGTATCGTTTGGGATCTGGACCACACCATATGGGATGGGGTTTTGCTTGAATCTGCAGATGTGCATCTGAAGCCGGGCTTAAAGGAGGTGATTGAAAAACTGGACCAGCGAGGTATTTTGCATTCTGTTGCCAGTAAAAATGATGCAGAGCTGGCTTGGGCGAAACTGAACGAACTGGGCATCGCCGAATATTTTCTGTATCCCGAAATCCATTGGGATGCGAAGTCCGTCTCTGTTCAGCGGATTCAGCAGAACATTAATATCGGCATGGATGCCATTCTGTTTGTGGATGATCAACCTTTTGAACTGGAAGAAGTGCAAAGTGTACATGCTGACATTCAGGTACTTCATGCGGATCAATATGAAACCATGCTTGATGACCCCAGGCTGATGCCCCGATTCATTACAGCCGACTCTGCGTGCAGAAGGCAGATGTATCAGGCGGATACACTCCGTAAACAGGCTGAGGAACAGTATGCAGGACCTTCAGAACAATTTCTGGCTACGCTGGGCATGAAATTTTCCATCTACGAGGCTACTGAGGATGACCTTCAACGTGCAGAGGAACTTACCGTCCGCACCAATCAGCTAAATGCAACGGGAATTACCTACAGTTACGAGGAGCTGCATCAACTGATGACCTCGCAGGACCATATGTTATTGGTGTGTGAACTCGAAGACAAATACGGGACGTATGGCAAAATTGGGCTTGCACTTATTCACATGCAGCAGAAAGTATGGCGGCTAAACATGCTTCTGATGTCTTGTAGAGTGATGTCCAGGGGAGCAGGGAGTGTACTGCTAACGTATATCATGCGTGAAGCTCAGAAGCAGGGCAAACAGATGCTTGCGGACTTCAGGGATACCGGAAGGAACCGGATGATGAATATCAGCTACCGCTTTGCCGGTTTCAAGCAGCAATCTGCAGATCAGGAAGGAAGAGTACTGTTTCATCATGATTTACAGCAGGCTGTAGAGTTTCCAGATTACATTGAGGTTTTAGTGCCCGAGGGGCAACATCAATAACAAGGGGGAAGGGCAGTGGATTATCGTCAGGAAATTCGGGAGTTTATCGGGAACAACCTCACCATGGATCATGAGGACACTCAAATTAATGATAATGACAATTATTTTGAGCAGCGGTTCGTCAATTCGCTCTTTGCGATGCGTTTGGTGGACTTTGTAGAGCGTAGATTCCAGATTGAGATAGCAAATGAAGATCTGGATTTGGCTAATTTCTGCACGATTAACCGTTTGCATGATCTTATTGAGAGAAAGTTGACTGAGAAGGAGGCGGCACTATGATTACAGCTAATCAGGCATCCATTCGTCCAGTCACAAGTCCGGCAACCAGCCCGTCCAACAAATATATGTATTTGTTTTTGGGAATTTCCTTTGGCACATGTTATGGAATCGCAAGTTTGTTCTTGTTCTTTGCGGATTTTATTGTACCCATAACAGGTGAGTTAACCTTGATGCATCCACTTGCGATCGTTGCTCTGTATTCACCTTCCATTGCCGGATTAATTACATGTTATGTGATGGGCGGAACGGAAGCATTAAAAGGAATGTTTATGAAGCTGGTTCCGCGCAGACAGGACCTGTTCTGGATACCGCTCATTATTGGAATTTCCATCATCTTTGCATCAACAATGCACTTTGGTTCTTTGTTATTCGGCATACCGGTCCCTGAGTTGACATATAGTGTACCTGAAATGATCTGGTTGGGAATTGTGAATCTGATCAAGGAGACGGGGCTGATTGGTGGGCTGTTTGGCTGGATCGGATTTTTGCTTCCATTCTTGCAAGGGAAGTTAAAAAATAATATAACAAGTGGTCTGATTACCGGCCTGTTGTTCGGATTATGGGTGCTTCCGGGATACTTGATTTCCTCATTTGGCACCTCAACCACTTACATATACTATGTTGTTCAGCTTATGGCATTTATCGTGTTCCAAAGTTATATCTTCAATGCAACCAAAGGTACACTTCTGTTTTATCTGCTTGCATTCTGGCTTGTAGCCACAGGAAGTCAAATTGATTTGTACTACTTTAATCCGCAAGTTCAAATTATGCAATTCTTCTTTTTTGCAATATCGGCTATTGTCATACATGTCATCTTCAAGCGTAAAAATGTGGATAATTCACTTCAGACATTCCCTGCATATGTTCTGGAAAGAAAGTAAGCCTGGTTAAGGTGGTGGATAAGTGATGGAACCGATCTACTTGGAGCAGCTACAAAAGGGGGAGGGAAACAGACAAATGGTCTGTTTTCCTTATCTCGGTGGCAACTCCAACAGTTTTCAGCCCCTAGTGCCGTACCTTCCTGACACGGAAATTTGGGCGTTTACGCCCCCGGGTCATGGTCTGAACACCGAAACACCCCTGGAGCATATGCAGCAACTCGTAGAACTGTATACCAGCAAGCTGCTGGATGTTATACAGCCTGGCAGTCTGTTATTTGGACATAGTCTGGGAGGAATTACAGCCTACTTCGTTGCGCAGCGCTTATATCAGGAACGTCCAGATGTAGCTAAAACGCTGCGGCTTGTGTTATCAGCCTGCAACACGCCTGACGAATACGGGATGCAGAATTATGATCGGATGTCAGACGAAAATCTGATTGATCATCTGTTTTCCTATGAAGCTCTCCCGCAAGAACTGATACATGAAAAAGAATTATTGAATTATTTTCTGCCCGTCATCCGGGCGGATTTCAGGATGCTGGAATCTGCAGCAACGCTTGAATATGAGCCGCTCTCATTGCCGGTGTTGTATCTGTGGGGAGAACGGGATGGTACCGTTACCCTTCAATCCGCGTTGAGATGGGGCCGATATTTTGGCACATCCATGAAGCTTCAAACCATCAAAGAGGGTGCTCACATGTTCATGATGCATCAACCTTCAACGGTGGCGCATTGTCTGACAAGCTTTATGACTCCAGATAAATAGGAACAACTTGTAGATGAGAGGAGCCATGTTCGTTTATGCTGCTACGAATGCTGAGAAACGATATAACGAGAAAAAAAGGGATTACGGCTGCTTTATTTATTTTTGTACTGCTGGCCGCCTTGCTGGTATCTTCGGGGTCACGAATGATTATGGAACTGACGAGTTCCATCCAATATCTATTTTCTGAATCCAAAACACCACACTTTGTGCAAATGCATGCCGGAGAGATCGATCAGGCCAAAGTGAACACATGGGCTGAAGAAAATGCCATGGTCCAGCAACATCAGATTGTGGAAATGGTCAACATTGACGGCTCTAATCTGTTTCTCGGAGCAGAGTCCGAAAAGAACAGCGTTATGGACATTGACTTTGTTACACAGAATCAGGGTTTCGACTATTTGTTGAATCTAGATAGTGAGATTATTCAGGTTAACGATGGCGAGATCGCGGTTCCGGTATATTACATGCAGCAAAAAAAATTGAGCGTGGGCGACCAGGTTCGGATCGATAATGGTCAATTTAAGCGTTCTTACACCATCGTTGATTTTGTCCGTGATGCTCAGATGAATCCATCGGTTGTGCACTCCAAACGTTTTATTGTGAGTGATGGGAATTTACAGGAATTGAAGCAGGGCATCGGAGAGATGGAGTATCTCATCGAATTCCGGTTGACCGATCCCGGACTGACGAGTGAATTTACCCAGGCTTACCAAAATGCCGGACTTCCCAATGCGGGCCCAGTCGTAACCTATGGGCTATTCCAGGTACTGAATGCCATGACCGACGGAGTTATTGCAGCCGTTATTATTCTGGTCAGTCTTGTGCTGATTCTGATCGCGATGCTTTGCATCCGATTCACGATGCTTGCGACCATCGAAGAGGATTATCGTGAGATTAGTGTCATGAAAGCGATAGGGATCGCAGAGAAGGATATTAAGAGACTGTATCTGATGAAGTATATATTTATGGCCGGATTCGCATCCGTGCTTGGTTACATTGCATCACTTGGCGTTAACAGACTATTTGTTTCCAACATCATGTTGTATATGGGAAAAGCACCCGCAACCCTGTTGCATTTCGCGATTCCGTTATTAGCCGCTGGAATAATATTTGCCATGGTTGTTCTGTTCTGTCGAACGGTACTGCGGCGTTTTCGTTCCATCTCCGCGGTGGATGCTCTCCGTACCGGGAGCCTGGGAGATACACAGATCATTCGAAACCGGCTTAGTTTGTCCCGCAATCGCTGGTCTTCCGTACCTGTCTTTCTTGGTCTGAAGGAAGTGATACAGCGAATCAAGATGTTCCGATTATTGTTGTTCGTCTTTGTAGTCAGTTCATTTATTATGATTGTGCCGGTCAACTTCCTGAACACTTTGCAGGCGCCAAGTTTTATCTCTTATATGGGTGTTGGACAAAGTGATATTCGCATTGACTTGAGGCACACAGACGATGTGGAGCAGCGTTACGATAATCTGGTTGCCCAGATCCAAAATGATAAAGACATCAAAACGTATTCCCCATTGGTAACAAGCCAGTTCAAGATTAAAAATGCGGAAGGAAGTTACGACAATCTGAGTGTGGAAACTGGGGATTTCAGTATTTTCCCATTGTCTTATGTTAGCGGTAATGCGCCAACAACCGAGAATGAAATTGCGTTATCGGATGCCAACAGTAGCGAGCTGCGCCTGAAGACTGGTGAGCAACTTACTTTGCTGGTTAATGGCAAGGACCAGATGATGACGGTCAGCGGAATATACCAGGACGTTACAAATGGTGGGAAAACGGCGAAGGCCTTATTGCCCTACAACAAGGATAGTGTGTTGTGGTATGTGGTCAGTTTGGATCTGAATAATCGCGGGGACATGGCTACCAAAATTGCTGAATATGAGGCGGCTTTCTCGCCAGCCAAAGTAACCGATCTTCAAGGTTATTTGGATCAAACGTTAGGCGGAACCATCCAACAATTGAAATTGGTGACGATGCTGGCCTTGGTCATCGGTGTCTTCATATCTATTTTAATTACAGCACTGTTCCTTCAGATGTTAGTAGCCAAGGACAACAACGACATTGCTGTACTGAGAAGCCTTGGGTTTGCCTTGTCTAAAATCAAGTTCAAGTATGTCGTAATGTCACTTCTCATATTAATCTTAGGGGTTGTTACTGGAACGATATTGTCCAATACGTTGGGTCCGTTGCTGGTTAGTGCCATTATGTCGACGTTCGGAGCTTCCAATATTGTTTTTGTTGTTAACCCGTTACAGGCATATATTTTGTGTCCATTGTTACTTGCAGGCACGATTGTACTAACAGCATGGATTAGCATCCAATCGATCAAGGAAACAAGCATATCCAAAATGATTGTCGAATAGGGAGGATCAACGATGACAACTATACTTGAGGCTAAAGACGTGAATAAATCCGTAGCGATCGGCGAGAATGAAGAACATAACATCTTAAAAGATATCAACCTTCAATTAAAAAAGGGAGAATTTGTTTCCATCATGGGGCCATCTGGCTCAGGCAAGTCTACCTTACTGTACAACATAAGTGGTATGGATCAGATTAGTGCTGGAAGTGTCTATTTTAATGGCAAAAAAATATCGGCTTTTGAGGAGAGGGATCTGGCAAGTCTACGTTTGACCAAGATGGGATTCATCTTTCAAAATATTCATCTGCTCAAGAATCTGAATCTGTTAGACAATATCGTACTTTCCGCGTATCTGGCCAAGAATAGCAGCAGAGAAACGATTAATACACGGGCAATGTCATTAATGAAAAAAATGGGGATTGATGAGCTGGCTGGGCATAACATCACCCAAGCCTCAGGCGGACAGCTTCAACGGATTGCCATCTGCCGTGCGCTGATTAATAATCCAGATATTCTATTCGGCGATGAACCAACGGGGGCACTGAATTCCAAATCAACGTATGAGATCATGGATATTCTGGGCGATATTAATGCAACGGGTACAACCATTCTGCTGGTGACCCATGATGTGAAAGTCGCTGCCAGATCGGAACGTGTGCTGTTTATGATGGACGGTAAGCTGGTTGCAGACAGAAATATTGGGAAATATGCAAGAGAGCGTCAGGATCTAAAAACAAGGGAAAGCCATTTGGCGCAATGGTTGACTGAAATGGGGTTCTAAAAAAAGAACTTCATGACTACAATAGACCGACAGTCGGTCGAACGTATCGGAGGCCAGGATATGAGACTGATAAAAAACCCGGAAGAACGCAGGAATGAGATTTTGGATGCGGCCGAGATTCTGTTCGTAACAAAGGGATATACCAAAGCTACGGTCATGGATATCCTACAGGCGTGCAACATTGCCAAGGGTACATTTTATTATTATTTTCAGTCCAAGGAAGAGGTTATGAACGCCATCGTCATGCGTTTTATTCTGAGCGGGGAGGCATCGGCCAGGCACGTGGTGTCCGATCCCAAACTGAATGCCCATGACAAAATTTTTCGCATCATGATGGCGCAGAATCAGCCTGATGGCAGAAAACATGATCTCATCGAGCAATTGCACAGTGTTCATAATGTGGAGATGCACCAAAAGAGTCTTGTAGAGACGGTAATTCGATTAAGTCCCATCTTGGCCGAGGTGGTAGAGCAGGGCATTCAGGAGGGGGTATTTCATACACCTAACCCAAAGGAATCCATCGAATTCCTGCTCGTATCGTCACAATTTTTGCTGGATCGAGGCATCTTTCAATGGGAGGAGGAAGAACTCCAAAAAAAGGTTGAAGCATTCACACATATTATGGAACGTGTGCTGGGAGCAGAACAAGGAAGCTTCGCCTACGTCACTCGTCTTTATTTTCCGAATCAAGGTTAGCCGAGAAAGGAGTATCATCCATGGAACATACTGTTCAAAAATCATTTAAAAAGTTTCTGGTAGTATGGTTCGGTCAGCTCATCTCCATGATTGGAATTGGACTTACAGCCTTCTCCCTGGGGGTGTATGCCTTCGAAAAAACGAATACGGCAACAAGTGTTGCATTGATCACCTTATTCACGTTTCTGCCGAATATCCTGCTTCGACCTATTGGAGGGGTACTGGCAGACCGATTCGACCGTCGAACGATGATGATTATCGGCGACCTGGGGTCGGCAGCCGGTTTGATTTTCATTCTGTCCATTATGCTTACAGGAGATATCCAATTATGGCATATCTATGTGGGAGTAGCCTTTAGTTCCGTGTTTTCCGCGTTGCAGAGCCCGGCATATAAGGCCTCTGCTACGGACCTGCTGGATAAGGATCAGTTCTCGAAAGGAAGCGGTCTTGTACAACTGGCTGAATCCTCGAAGTTTCTGTTTTCACCCATCATTGCGGGCATTTTGCTTAGTATAACAACCATTGAAGTCATTCTGGTCATTAATATTCTGACATTCCTGGTTGCCATTCTGGCTGTGCTGGTTATTCGGAAGAGCATGAAGGTGGAGCGTGAGGATCGAGAAGGAAAAAACTGGATCACCGATATTCAAGAGGGCTGGAGAGAAGTTGTAACCAACAAGGGAGTATTGTTGCTGGTGGTGATTATTTCACTTGTCACCTTTTATCTGGGATTCCTGGAGACACTCATTGGTCCGATGCTTCTGTCATTCACGGATGCAAAGACACTTGGAACGTTTCAGTCTGTTAGCGCCATCGGCATGCTGATTAGCAGCTTGTGCATCGGCATATTTACAATAACAAAGAGATATGCAAGTGTGCTTGTGATGGGTCTAATTTTGTGCGGCTTATCTTTCTCGCTTCTGGGGATATCCACCAATATTTATTTTATTATCTTCGCAGGTTTCCTGTTCCTGTCATCGCTGCCGTTTGTCAATATGAGCGCAGATGTGCTGGTGCGAAACAATATCGCCAACGATAAGCAGGGCAGGGTATGGGGAATCATTGGTATTCTGTCACAACTCGGGTTTATTATCGCGTACAGTTTGGCTGGATTTCTGGCCGACCATGTGTTTAATCCGTTGCTGATGGAGGGGGGAGCACTGGCTTCGTCTGTTGGTCAAATTATTGGAACTGGGCCAGGCAGAGGTATTGCCTTTCTGTTTATCATCGCGGGTCTGTTTGTTATTCTGATCGCAATAATCACATCCCGTTTGAAAATGATCAAATCTCTGGAGCAGAGCCCAGATATAACAGCTCCATCCGATGTTGGCGGGTTGGCGCACGATTAATTCGAATCCAACTGCGTAAGCCCTTGTCCGCAGCAGCGTGTGATACTTCTTCTGTACGAAGAAGTTATTCACACGATGAGCAGACAAGGGCTTTTTGTGCTGAGGAGTCAGCAGATGTACTTAGACAAGATGCGTTTGTGTATTTGGATTGTCGGTGGAGCTTATCCTTTAACCGCCCCAGAAGTTAGTCCTCCTACAATATACTTTTGCCCAATGAGGAATACAATCAACACAGGCAATGACGTGAGCACGATATCGGCACTGACCAGATTCCACTGGGCACTGAATTGTCCAAAGAAGTTATATACAGCCAGCGTCATCGGCCACATCTCCACTGTATTCAGCATATAGAGCGGGGCAGTAAACTCATTCCAGACACTCAGGAAATTAAGAACAAATACCGTTACCAGCACCGAGGTTAACAAAGGTACAATGATTCTCAGGAACAGCTTGATCCCATTACATCCGTCCATGATCGCGGCTTCATCCAGCTCCTTCGGGATGTTAGACACAAACGCATACGTAATGAACAGCGAGATTGGAATCCCCATAGCCGTATAGAGCAGAATCATGCCGACATGTGAATTGATCATGCCCATCGACTTCATCACTTCCATCAGCGGAATGTAGTTGAGCGGCAGTGTGATACCAAGAATCAGGAAGAAGTACAGAAACTTGCTGAGCCTCGAATGGTTGCGGGATAACGTGAAGGCCGAGAAGGCCACAACAAACACTAACAGCAGAGAAGAGGCCCCGGAATGCAGCAGGCTGTTGAAAAAGGAACCGCCCAAATGTCCCTGTTCATAGACGATTTTGTAATTTTCGAAAATAAACTTCTCGGGCAACGTCAGTTTAAGCACTTTGGCCTCGGCGTCCGACTTGAATGAATTCAGTACAATGACGACAAAAGGAATCAGGACCACCAGGCTAAGCAGCCAGGCGAGTACATTTAACCCGATCGAAGCCAATCTTTTTCTTAATCGCATGTCAGTATTCCACCTTTCGGTTCATCAAACGAATGATGAAAAAGGAGATGATCGCCATGATGACAAACAGAATGGTAGATAGCGCACTTCCGAGTCCCCAATATCCTTTGGCAAAAGAGGAATAGACCGCTGTATTAATGACATCTGTTGCGTTACCGGGGCCACCGTTGGTTAACACGTATACGGCATCGAATACTCTCAGCCCGTACGTAATATTAAGCACCGTGGCGATGGTAATGGTAGGCATCAGCATCGGAATGGTGATTCGGAACAGCTTCTGCCCGAAGCCGGCGCCATCAATGGATGCTGCTTCGTAATAATCACGTGGAATGGCGAGTAGTCCGGCGATGAACAGCACCATGATGTACCCCATGCCTTTCCACGTATCCACTGCCATGATGGATGGCATGGCCCAGGTCAGGGAGCCCAGCCAGTTCTGGGCGAGAACGTCCAGTCCCATGGAACGTAGGGTTACGTTAACGAACCCGTTGTTGGGGTCGAGCAGACTTTTGAACACAAGTCCAACAATCAGGAACGACAGCACCTGCGGGGAGAAGATGATCATCCGATGCAGATTGGCGGCCTTTACACCGCTGACCAGCAGCAGGGCCAGAAACAAGCCGAGAACCGTCTTGGCGATGGATGTCACGAGGGTGAAGAGGACTGTGTTTTTGATAAAAAGAAGATAGGTCGGATCACCCGCCAATATGGTACGGAAATGCTCCAGACCGATAAAGTTCTTCTCCGAACTGTAACTGTTCCAGTCAGTGAAGGAATAATAGATGCCCAGCAGGGCGGGAGCAACGATGAACAGCAGATATAATACAATCGCTCCGGATGAGAAATACCAGGGATAGATTTTGTTTGCATTCATAACCGGTAACACCTTTCCTTCCTGCCAAAATACATGAGCGGGCAAACGCCCGCTACATGTAACGTTGTTGTGCGTTTGTGTTTATCTGAAATATGCGTGGTTACTGCCACTTCTCATCTTTCAGCACTTTGGCTTGTTCAGCACGGCGTTTATCAATATTTTGCAGAATCTGATCCGGTGTCATTGCGCCGGCGAACATGCCTGACAAGTCTTTGCCAATATCCATCCATTGTGGATCAATGTATTTCACAGCGGCCTGCATGACCGTACCTTTTTCATGATTTTTCTCATAATCAATATAGTCCTGTGTCAGCTTTGGTTCGATTTCCGGCCAACAGATCGTCAGATTGCCTTCACCTTCATCGAACACACGCTGCAGATGATCATGCTCGGTAATCCAGCGGAAGAATTTCAGCACTTCTTCGGGATGTTTACTGTTTTTGTTACCAAACATCGCAGCTGAACCGCCCGGATTCACACCAATCGTCTGATTATCTCCCCACGGCATGACGAAGAACCCCATATTGTCTTTCATTGCCGGATACGCTTCGGAGACTTCCTTTTCCGTCCCTGGAACCCGCAGTAACATCGCTGCCTTCTCCTGACCAAACGCTTCAATTCCCGCTTCTACCGTATTGGACAAGAAGTCTTTGCCGAAATAACCGAGATCCGCAAATTCCTTCAACTGTTCAATGACCGTCTTGAGTTGCGTCATATCCGCGACTTTCATCTCATTATTGTTTAATTTCTCGTAGGTTCCCGCTGTTGTTTGCTCATAGTTAGGTCCCGTTTCGAACAAAGGCAGAACCTGATACCACCCGCTGGCAGGTGCCTGATAGAATGGAATAATGTCTTTATCCTTAATTTTCTGGCTGATCGCCTTGAATTCGGCATAGGATGTAGGAGGCTCTATACCGAGCTCTTGGAAGATACGTTTGTTATAGTACACATACCAGATTTTCGTTGGCGCAAAAGAAACCCCGTACACCTTGTCATTGTGACTGACGGTTGGCAAAATCTCTTCAGACATCCGACCTGTGAATTCCTCATTGGTCAGGTCAATGGCATTTTCCTCCGGTCTTACGTTAGCCGGCATGCTCAGTGGGTCCACATCGACATTGAAAATATCAGGTGCTTCGCCAGAAGCGAGCTTCACCTTGATCAGGTCACGCCACTGTGCGTCAGGTACGACCTGGAAGTCAATTTTGACACCCGTCTCCTGCTCATATTCCTTGGCCATCGTCTGCATGATGCCTGTACGCGGAATACCGGATTGGCTTGTTCCAAACGTGAGTGTCACCTTACCCGAACCTTCCGTACTTTTACCTGAGTTGCACCCGGCAAGCAGCAGAGTGGAGAGCAGGAGCACACTTGCAAGCGAAAATAGAAATCGTTTTCTCATCATTGAACCTCCCGGAATATAAAGAAAATTGTCACTTGCCGAAACGCTTAATGTAAGCGTATTCTTATGTGGATAACTTTACTGTGAACAGCGGATGTGCTCAATAGACAAAAGCGTTCTGTTGGGTGGACATTTTCGAATGGTGTGACAGATATCATCATAGGACGAGGTGTGTGGGGATTGCGATATCGATTTGGAACGCTTCAGCAAAGTCTGTTTGCCTATTACTCTGCGGTATTTATTATCTTTTCGCTGATTGTGGCGGGGCTTCTGTATGTTTTTCTCGCAAGTGACATTCGTCATCGAAGTGAAGAACAGCAGAGACAACTGGGGGTATCCATCGTCAGTAACTTGGATCAGGAAGTGGTGAAAATGAACAACTTTTCCATGAATATCGTGTACTCCAATCTGGTCAAAGAACACTTCAGTCACTACTTGGCACCAGCAGAAGGCAGTGAGCAGACAATGACGAGTGATCCGGCATTGTACAAGGATACAACCACACTAATTGATGTCATTCTCGCGATCATCAGCAGCTCCAACACAGCCCAACAGGCCAATATCTATGATGTGAATGGCAAGATGCTGGGAGCGGGTGCATTCAACGGTCAACTGTCGGTAGACCTGACTCAGCGACCGTGGTACAAGGAAACCTGGGAGCGGAGTGGCTGGCGGGTGATCCAATTGTTAGAGGGCGGAGCTTTGCCCATGCCGACCGGCGAGGGAAAATCGGATCAACCTTACATTTCGCTTACCCGGGTATACAAAGATGGCAATTATGTCAGCCAGGGTGTCGTTGAGATTTTGCAGGATGCCGGAACCCTGTTCCAGCATTTGAATGAATTGCAGGCGAATAACAACGATCTTCGGATCTATGTAGTGGATGAACAAAATACACGGTTGTATCCACTTTCTTCGGATGCCGATGTTTCTCAAGCAGGCCATTTCGATGATGTGGACTTGATTCAAAATCTTTCATTTCCACCTGATACGATGCAGGAGATTACCGATCCTTTGAGTCAGTCCAAACAAATGATGACGTACATGACGTCACAGGAGACGGGATGGACCGTTATTGTCATGCAGTCCAAACAATCCCTTTTCGCGAGTCTCAATCGGATGGCTGTGATGTTTATCGGTGCCACGTTAGCTACTCTCATGCTGATTCTGGTTCTCTCGTATCTGATTTCCAAAAGGGTTACTTTGCCGCTGCATCGTTTGCAGCGCATTATTCAGAAAACGGGTGAGAATGATCTGGTATCGGGTCAGGATTCCGGTCAATTGTTCAAGCTGGAGCATCCCGGTTCTATTCGGGAGATGGATGAGCTGAATGATACGTTTATACGGCTGAATCAACAGCTTGTACAGTCTTTTCAGGACAGGCTGGCGATGAAATCTCAGGAGACAGAAGCGAGATTACTGGCGTTGCAATCCCAGATGAACCCGCATTTTCTCTACAACAACATCACTAATATTAGCATCATGGCGGAAGAAGGCATGAATGAGCAGATTGTCGCGTTCTGTGCCAATATTGCGTCTATGCTGCGTTATATTTCTACTCCGGGTAAGAACGGAGTTCCCCTGTCTCAAGAATTGGATTATTGTGAGCGATATCTGGAGTGTATGAAGATTAGGTTCGAGGATGATCTACACTATGAGTTTCATATTCCGGATGAGATGCAACATATTCAGGTTCCAATGTTAATGGTACAACCACTACTCGAAAATGCCATGAAATATGGACTGGGTGATACCCCTCCATGGAAACTGAATATTACTGGAGAGTTGGATCCGGTACAGCAGACCTGGCAGATCCACGTGGAAGACAACGGGCCTGGCATGGAACCCGAGGCACTTGCCAAGATCATGCATTATATCGAACAGTCACAGGAGTGGGAGCGTATGCCTGACCTCGAAATTAACGGCATGGGACTCAAGAATATATGGGTCCGATTGAAATTATGGTATGGCACAGCAGCCCACATGCAGATTACGAACAAGCCTTCCGGCGGTGTCCAGATTACTATAGGCGGTTCCATTCGAAAGGAGCATGACTGAACCCATGACAATCAAATATAGAACGATTATTGTGGAAGATGAAGCCTTGATTCGCCGGAATGTCTCGCGCAAATTCAGAGAGCTGGATACCCGGTTCGAGGTGATTGGTGAAGCGAGGAACGGTCAGGAAGCGTTACAGCTCATTGAACATTCCGTACCTGATCTGGTTGTAACTGATATACAGATGCCGGTAATGAATGGATTGGAACTCGCCAAACATCTGTATTTTGCCTATCCGCATGTGAAAATTGTCATTCTGAGTGGTTATCATGAATTCGAATATGCACGGCAGGCAATCAGTTACAAGGTGGAGGATTATCTGCTCAAACCATTATCGGAAGAACAGCTTCGGACACTGCTGGATGCGATGGAATTGAAGCTTGGGAGCGCTGTGGATTCGCTTGCCCATGTCAGTGCCGTGCTGGATGAGCAGGTGAAGCCGGAGGATATCGCAGAGGCTGTTAAGTTGTATTTGAAGCAGAATTACATGCATGAGATTACACTCCAGGACATGGCGGGACAGATGCATTTTAGTGTGGACTATCTGGGAAAGTGCTTCAAGAAGGTGACGGGGGAGACTCCCCTGAAATATATGACAGGTCTGCGGATTAATGAAGCGAAGCGCATGCTCGTCACTCACGAGAATATGGATATCAAGACCATTGGTGGAGCGGTAGGGTATAGTGATTCCCACTATTTCAGCCGGATCTTCAAAAACAAAACGGGCATGTACCCTAGCGAGTACCGACTGCAATTGCAGGAACGAAAAAAAGCCCTGTCCATGGATGATGAGCACCATGTTGACTTGAGCTGATTACTGGGCCAGAGCTTCTTCGGTTATTTTGCGAATATCAAACGGGGAGCGAATACCTTCTTCGATCATGTCGGGGAGAATCTGTTCCAGGAAATACTGTACACAGTGGAGGTCGATATTTTTGATTTTGACCAAGGCATAACGGTACATAACGATAAATTCTTTCTCCGTATTGCCACGTTGGAGCTCAGCAAAGGCTTCATATACCTGATCCATCTTGTCTGCGACTTCGAGAATCAGTCCTTCAACCGATTGGTCTTTGCCCTCACGCAGCTGTCTGCGGAAAATAGGCTGGAACTCTTCAGGAATATTTTCATTAATGAAATGTTCAACCATGCCTTCTTCCACCTTTTGCAGCATCGAACGCAGCTCCAGTGAATAATGTTTGACTGGTGTTTTGATATCACCGATGAAGATTTCGCCATAATCATGACTGCTGGTAATCTCGTATAACTTTTTCCAATCAATGCTTACGCCTTGCTGTTCTTCAATATCGGCCAACGTTTTGGCGTACTGAACCACTTTCCAGGAATGGGCGGATACACAATGTTCTTCGAATTTGAATTTGCCAGGGGTCCGAATAATGCGTTCAAGATCATTCAGTGATCTGAAGTACGTATGAATTCCCATAAGAAGAGATCATCCTTTACAAGTTAGGTGGGCGTATACACTGACTATACTTCAGTTATATTAACCACGGATTAACGATGTATACATTGAATGTAAAATGAAGCCAAAAAGCCACGATGGGTGACTGAACGTGAGTTCGTCATCCATCGTGGCTTCATCTGCAAATATTATGCTACCTAACGTAGATAAGTGCAATAAGTCAACTATTATGCCTTTTTTCGTACCGGTGAAGTGTACCAGTACGCCATGCCGACAAAGAGGGCACCACCGATGATATTACCAAGTGTCACCGGAATCATGTTGTGGAACCAGCCTGCCATCGTGATTGTATCCGGGTGGTTTGGCAGCAACCAGGATAAAGACAGCAAAGTCATATTGGCAACACTGTGCTCATAACCACTTGCGATAAATGCGTACAGACACCACCAGATAAGAACAAGTTTGGCGATATCTTCTTTGGAGCGAGCGGCCATCCAGATCGCCAGACAGACGAGCCAGTTACAGAGAATGCCTCGGAAGAATAACTCGGATACGGGCGCTGCCATCTTTTTGGCAGAGACGGCAAACAGCAGATGTTCCGGTGTGGCCGTTTTAAACAGGCCGCTACCGACTATAAGTAGACTTAATAGAATTGCGCCGAGCAGGTTACCAACAAAGACGAGCCCCCAGTTCTTCAACGTTTCGTTCACTGTGGTTCGGCCAGCCAGTGTACTCATGGTAAAGAACATATTGTTACCTGTAAAAAGTTCCGATCCGGCAAAAATGACCAGCGTGAGCGCGAGTCCGAAGGACATGCCCATCAACATGGTTTGCAGTGGTGACTGAGCTGCAAGGAGCGGAGCACCAATACTGAAGATCAGAACGATGCCAAGTCCTACATAGGCACCAGCCATCAAGGCAGCAACCATATAACGTGGCAGGCTTGCGTTCATTTGATCCCGTTTTTTAACCGCAGCTTCAATAATTCCCTCAACACTTGGTGTATACATTACGGTTTCCCCCATTATTTTGCATCAATCTTTGAACGTTTCAATGGAGCTATATTTCAATCCAGACCTGGCCGTTCTCTACCTTCACCGGATACATCTGTACTTGACCGTTGTCCGGTGCTTGCACAAGACCGGTGGTCAGGTCGATTTTCCAATCATACAGCGGATCGTACAGATAATGCCCGGACACGATGCCTTCAGCCAGCGGCCCACCCTTAGGGTGGGGATTGTGATTATCCGCAGCGAAGATGGTTCCATCCGATGCACGAAAGACAGCAAGCTGTTGATCCTTAATTTCAACTACTCTTCCGATTCGTGGCAGGAATTCTTCAACTACTCCGGCAGGGAAGTAGGTGCCTGATTGTTTGGTCGTCATCTTAAACCACTCCTTATCTATATTTAACATTCCGGCAATATTAAACTTGCGAACTTACTTATGGACGAGCCGATACTTCGATACCATGGAACATTTTGCTTTGGCCTTCTTCATTGCGAATCGCTTTTTGCCAAGGTTCTTCAACATGCTCAAGTGCAAATTCAATCCGCTGCATCAACGCTTTACGTTGCTCAAGGTTATCCACAACCACCGAACGAATATGCTCCAGACCCATGCGTTCCACCCACTCGGAAGTCCGTTCCAGATAGTTACCTGTCTCACGGTAATATTGCATGATGGCGCCGCACAGTTCAATCAACTCTTCATCCGTTTTCACTTTGCACAGGGAATCAGCAAGTCTTGCTTTAATACCGCCGTTACCGCCGATGAAGATTTCCCAGCCGCCGTCGTTACCAACGATACCGATATCTTTGGTACATGCTTCTGCACAGTTCCGCGGACAACCGTTGACAGCATATTTAAACTTGGCTGGCAGATCCAGACGTTCGAATTTACGTTCGATGCGAGCGCCCATGGCCATGGAATCCTGTGTACCGAATCGGCAGAATTGGGAGCCGACACATGTTTTGACCGTACGCAGCGATTTGGCGTAAGCATAACCTGAAGGCATATCCAGTTCAGCCCAGACTTTGGTCAGATCTTCTTTTTTAACACCAATCAAGTCGAGACGCTGACCGCCAGTCACTTTGACTGCTTTCACATCATATTTGACTGATACATCAGCGATTCGTTTGAGGTCCGCTGGTGTAGTCACCCCGCCATACATCCGAGGTACAACCGTATACGTTCCATCCTTTTGAATATTCGCGTTCATACGTTCGTTAACAAAACGGGATTCTTTCTCATCTTCGTGTGTATCTGGTGCAATCATGCCAAGGTAGTAGTTGATCGCCGGACGACATTTGGAACAACCTTCAGGTTGACTCCAACCCAGTACATTCATGACCTCTTTGGTTGTTTGTAATCCCTTTGCACGAATCTCGGCTACAATCTCATCCCGTCCCATGGAAGTACATCCGCATATTCCCTGTTTGGCTCCACTGCTGAAACTGTCTCCAAGTACATATTGCAGAATCTGTTCCACAACCGGTTTACATCCACCGCAAGAGCGGGTTGCACCGGTACAGGCTTTGATTTCATCTACAGTAGTAAGGCCCTGGTTTGTAATGACATCAACAATGGTTCCTTTGGTTACCCCGTTACATCCACAGACGATCTCGTCCTCGGGCATCGTTTCAACAGAGGTTGCTTTCTTATGACCACCGCAGCCTGTACCCATGAGTGAACCATACAATTCTTCGGTCATTTCGGTCTGTTGTTTAATCAGCTTCTGCAATTCGGCAGAATCCGTAATGTCACCGAAGAGCACGGCGCCGACCATTTTATTATCACGAAGCAGAATTTTTTTGTAAGTCCGTTTCCAGTCATCTTTGTGCGAAATGACGATGTGCTCCGGACTGTCGATGAATTCACCGGTTGAAAAGACGTCTACACCCGAAATTTTCAATTTCGTGGATACAACTGAACCTTCATAAGGAGCGGTCTCCACACCGCAGATATGTTTCGCCAGAATCATACCTTGCTCGAACAATGGGGCAACGAGGCCGTAACATACCCCGCGGTGCTCTGTACATTCCCCGACCGAGTACACATTCTCAAGTGAAGTCTGCATATAGTCATTCACGACAATACCCCGGTTGACTTCCATACCGCTTTCGCGGGCTACAGCCGTATTTGGTTTAATGCCTACAGCCATGACCACAAAATCAACATTCAGAACCGTATCATCTGCAAAACGTATCCCTTCAACGCGTTCGCCGCCCAGCAGTTCGGAAGTCTGCGCACCCATCTTGAACCGGATACCCTGACGTTCCAATTCAGCTTTCAACATGGCTGAAGCTTGCGGATCAAGCTGACGCTCCATCAGATCCTGCATCAAGTGCACTACGGTAACTTCCATGCCAAGTTGTACCAACCCTTTGGCAGCTTCAAGGCCTAGCAGTCCGCCTCCGATAACGGCCGCTCTTTTATACTGTTTGGCAGCTTCCAGCATGACATTACAATCGGCGATATCGCGGAAACCGACAACACCTTCTTTGTCATGTCCAGGTACGGGGAGAATAAAGGAGTTGGAGCCTGTTGCAATGATAATTTTGTCATAAGGAACGCGAGTTCCATCTTCAGTCACAACTTCGTGTGTCTCGGCATCGATGCGTGTAACCGTTGTGCCTGTGTGCAGCGTAATGCCGTAATCTTCATACCAGTGAAGGTCGTTCAGCACGATATCGTCCAGTGTTTTGCTTCCTTCCAGTACATAAGACAACATAATGCGGTTGTAGTTAGGATAGGGCTCTGTGCCAAAAACAGTAATATCAAATCGCGTAGTTAATTTCAAAATTTGCTCAACGGTACTGATTCCTGCCATACCGTTACCAATGATAATGAGGTTCTCTTTTTTTCCGTTCATGTGTGTATGCCTCCTTGAATAGACGCTGTACATTACTCAAAATTTTAGTGGTTTATATTTGAAATTATACAAGTAGTTGACGACAGTTTATGTGATTTAATTCACTAATAAAGATAAAAGAGTCATAAATATAATAATGTGAGCCCCATCACAGAAAGTTATATTTATTTTCATACAAATAAGAAATGCGAACTATTGTTCTTATTTTGTTTTCGTTGTAAAATCGGAAATGGGCCGTATTGTTCCCGATTTCTTCGAAAGGACGTTTTTGCATCATGATGGGAAGATCCCACCTTATTATCGGGACAGGCGTGTCGCTTTCTGTTCTGCAGTTGGCCGGTATGCCGGTGACAGCGCCGGCAGTTACGGTTGCTCTGATTGGTTCGTTATTGCCTGACATTGATGAGCCGAATTCGCTGCTGGTATCCAAAGCCTTGCCTAACAGTCTGATCAGGCTGTTACAGACGATTCTGTTGCCCACAGCTGTATTTGTGTACTTCTATGTTCATGCCAAACCATGGAACCTGTTGCTTGCGATCCTCATTGCGCTCGTGTCATTCCTGCCTTCGCGTTCGCTTCGCAAAGTGTTGATGTTTGCGATTGGACTCGGGCTGGTCTTTTATGGTCACGCGTTCGCACCGTGGAACTTGATTGCAGGCAGTTTGTTAATGCTCTGCACCACACTGACTCATAGGGGACTGACACATACCCTGTACGGAACCGCAATATGGGCGGGCTTGTTGTACAGCACGACCCAGCAGCAGGGACCGGAGATCTGGGTAGCGGGAGGCACGGCATATGCGATGCATCTGTTGGCCGATTCACTCACCAATCGGGGTATTCGTCCGTTACCACCGCTCAAGTGGCGCATACGGGTGAATCTGATGAGTACAGGGACCAAGCGTGGGGCCGTTGTAGAGAATGTCTGCATTGTGCTTACTCTTATTTTGGCCTGGATTGCATTCTCACCGCTATTTCTATAGCCATCCAAAAACGCCAGCCCGCATATTGTGGGCTGGCGTTTACAGGTATGCATTTCATAATGAATGGATCGTAATAACCTAGCTAATTCAGGATTGAGAAGGAGAATCAGTCAGGTCGTCAATATCGGAAGAACCAAATACAAATAAAACAACAAGAATCACAATAATCAATAGCTCAGCGAACCCAGTTCCGTCAAAGTCAGACATCACTTCAACCTCATTTCTTGGCGTTAAGAATTGATTCTTTGTTGGAAAGCCCGTATAACATCATTCAACGTCATGTCCCCACCAATCTCATTCAGGAATTGCACCAGTTTGTCTTGATTCGATGGTGTGATATTTTGTAACGTTTTATATTGTCCGACCAGTTCAACGACCAGTGTAGCTTCTCGAAACAACGTGACCGCATCCACTCTTAACTTCCCACTGACCAGTAATGCTGCAACGATAAGTTCCAGATTTCTTCCTTTAAGGTTGCCATTGAGAAGGGTGTTTGCGGCATTTGTTTTTTTGGAGCCTTTATTCGATTTTCCATTCCTTCTCACTGCCATAACAGGTCCCCCGCTGCTTGGTGTTTAATTCATCTTCCGTTATTGTATCTTATGTTTAATTCCCTATAATGTTCGGCCTATTAATCTACGTATCTAACTGATATCGTTGTGAATATAAAAAAGAGACCTCCCGATTGTTAGGAGGTCTCTTGACAGCTATTACGCGTTATTAATTATGGTATTCATCGTTGTCCGATCAAGACCTTTGACCAGCTTCACGATCAGTTCTTTGGCTGCATCGTAGTCATCCGTATGAATGATGGAAGATGAGGTATGGATATAACGTGCGCAGATACCAATCACTGTTGATGGTACACCAATGCCACTCAGGTGAACTTGACCTGCATCGGTACCACCTGGTGAGATGAAATACTGCATTTTGATCTGATTGGATGAAGCCGTATCTTGAACATATTCCACCATTCCGCGATGGGTGAACATACCCGGGTCAAAAATACGAAGCAATGCGCCTTCTCCGATATGTCCAAAGGACTGTTTGTCACCTGTCATATCATTCGCCGCGCTACAGTCAAGTGCAAAGAAGATATCAGGCTGAATCAGATTGGCCGCCGTACGTGCACCGCGAAGCCCCAGTTCTTCCTGAACCGTTGCACCAGCATAGAGTGTGTTAGGCAGTTTTTCCTTGTGAAGCGCTTCAACCAGTTCAAGTGCAAGTCCTACGCCGTAACGATTATCCCACGCTTTAGCCATAATCTTCTTAGGATTGGCCATAGGTGTGAATTCACAGATCGGCACAATCTGCATACCTGGGTGGATGCCCCAAGATTCTGCTTCCGTACGGTTGTCCGCCCCAATGTCGAGATACATGGTGTTCAGATCCACAGGTTTGTTCCGCTGTGACTCATCCAGCAAGTGTGTAGGTGTAGAACCTACCACTCCGGTAATCCGACGATCAGGTGTGATAATTTCCAATCGTTGAGACAGTACAGCCTGACTCCACCATCCACCCAGTGGGCGGAATTTGATCATGCCTGTTTCTGTAATGCCCGTAGTCATGAAACCTACTTCGTCAAAGTGTCCGGCTACCATAACTTTGGGACCGGATTCCTCTCCGCGTAATACTCCAAATAGACTCCCCAGGCGATCCTGGACGAACTCATCGGTATAAGCGGAAAGCTTATCTTTCATCCAGCCGCGAAGCTCACGTTCAAAACCGGATGCGGAAGGAAATTCCGTCAACGTACGAAACATATCCATCGTTTTTTCATTCATGTGTCAACAACTCCTCTGTTGGTATGTATTTCAGGTCACAGTAGAACGGCTACCCGCCTGTTGTTATTTAACCACTGGTCACATTACAGTATGAACCTTGCGCAAGTGATTGTCCATGTTTATGTCACGTATTTAAGGCATGTTTTGGGCGCTTACCGTGTCCAAGTTTCATGACTTTATCCGCTTTAGTCTTAGTCCTGATGACACTTCAATGAATATGAATATATGGAGGAGATGTCATCATTTTGTGATGTTCTTTATGTTCGATATTTGTTTGTCTGTTTCAGGAAGGAGCTAAATATCCAATGAAGCCTCCAGAAGAGGGCACGGAAAAAGTACTGTTTATCGTTCTTTTTATCTTGCTCGTGATTGTTCTTCTTTATTTATAGAACGTATCTAAAAGTCCTTAGAACCGGCGTATTCGCATCCTGCTTCCACAACATGATCTTGTTGGAAACATATGCTGTCTGTCGCCGGATACATAACCTTCCGATTATTAACAAACAATGAATATAGGATTACACACACTGGCATTGAGCCGTAGCTTTGAACCATTTCACATAGAGGAGGTCTTGTATCTTGCCAGCTCAATCTGCATCGGGAAGCGAAAAAAAGTCGTCGTCCCTGTCCATGGATGAAAAGGAGTACAAAAAAGTCGCAAAAAAACATGAGCCGCCTCGTCCAATCCTGAAAAATTGCCTCAAGGCATTTCTGGTTGGGGGTACTGTCTGTTTGATTGGACAGGCCATTCAAGAGGCTTTTATGGCCGGTTTCGACATGACATCGAAGGAAGCTTCCAGTCCTACAGTGGCGGTCATGATTCTCATATCGGTTATTCTAACGTGTCTCGGCGTTTACGATAAAATGGCTCAATGGGCAGGAGCAGGAACTGCTGTGCCGGTTACCGGCTTTGCCAATTCCATGTGTTCTGCTGCACTGGAACATCGTGCTGAAGGACTGGTGCTCGGTGTAGGGGCCAACATGTTTAAACTTGCTGGTTCCGTTATCGTGTTTGGTGTCGTGGCAGCATTTGTCGTAGGGATTGTTTACGCCTTTTTGGGATTTGGAGGTGGGCACCTGTGAAACGATTGGGTCGCCAGACATGGCAGTTTGAGAATCGTCCGCGGATCATCGGTAAAGCCGCAGTTGTAGGACCAGAAGAAGGCGAGGGTCCACTGTCATCTGATTTCGATTATGTCTATGACAATCTCGAGATCGGCGAGAAAACGTGGGAAAAGGGAGAACGCAAACTGCTCGAACAGGCCTCTCAGCTGGCTTTGGTTAATGCAAATATCACCAAGGAAGAGCTTCAATTTTTTGTGGGTGGAGATCTGATGAATCAGATTATCAGTAGTTCCTTTTCAGCGCGAAAACTGGGTGTGCCTTACCTGGGTGTCTTTGGAGCCTGTTCTACTTCCATGGAAACGTTAGCGTTAGCGTCCATGATAGTTGACTCCGGGGCTGGAGATTATGTCCTTGCAGGAACGGTGAGCCACAACTGTACGGTGGAAAAACAATTTCGGTATCCGACGGAGTATGGTTCCCAAAAGCCGCCTTATGCGCAATATACCGTCACAGGATCAGGGTGTGGTGTGGTCTCCCGTACTGGTGATGGTCCCGTTGTTACCAAAGCCACGATTGGACGCATTATGGATTTGGGCATCAAAGATCCCTTTAACATGGGTTCAGCCATGGCGCCAGCAGCAGCCGACACCATAATCTCTCATTTCAGGGATACGGGATTGGAACCCGGCTATTATGATCTCATTGTGACCGGGGATCTGGCTTCCGTTGGTCTGCCAATTACGAAAGAGCTTTTGCAAAAAGAAGGCATTCCCATGGAACAGACGGTTTTTAATGACTGCGGCCTGATGATCTATGATCGGGAGAAACAGCCTTATGTTGTTGCCGGTGGAAGTGGCTGCGGATGTTCTGCCACCGTCACCTATGGTCACATTTTGAACCGGATGCAGAAGGGGGATCTTAAACGGGTGCTCGTCGTTGCTACGGGTGCGCTGTTATCTCCGATTTCGTACCAACAGGGTGAAAGTATTCCTTGTATTGCACATGCCGTAGCCATAGAAAAGGAGGGATAAAGGTAATGCAGTTCTTGTGGGCATTTATTGTTGGCGGTTTAATCTGTGTTATCGGACAGCTTCTAATGGATGGGGTTAAACTGACGCCAGCTCATACCATGAGTACACTTGTTGTGACAGGTGCGCTTGCGGATGCATTTGGCGTGTATGACCCCCTGGTTAAATTTGCAGGTGCGGGTGCAACCATTCCCATCACAAGTTTCGGTAATTCCTTGGTGCACGGGGCATTGACGGAGCTGGAAAAAGAGGGTTGGCTGGGTGTGATTACAGGGATTTTCGATCTGACTGCGGCGGGAATATCGTCAGCGATCATCTTTTCTTTTCTCGCGGCATTGGTGGTTAAACCAAAAGGCTAAACATAGAATGAGAAATCTACTTGAACATATTGCAACTCAACAGAGGCTCCGGATAACTTTTATCCGGGCCTTTTTTGTCGTATTCATGCGTGAACTGCGGTGAATCTGACGGGCTGGAAACAAATTGTGAGTTCCTTCGAGTGTACTCGTGACTCTGGATCATGTACAATAAAAGGAAATCTGTATGCTTTTTTAGGAGGTTAGACCACATGCCTGTGCGCAAAGAGTCGATCCAAATCATATCCGCAGTTCGTTCAAATCTGGAATCCTGTATTATGGGGAAATCCTTTGAAATTCAACTTTTACTTACAGCTTTGCTTGCAGGCGGGCACGTTCTGATTGAAGACGTACCGGGAACTGGCAAAACGCAATTAATCAAGGCATTATCGAAATCCATGCGTGGTGAGTACCGACGCATTCAATGTAATCCTGATATTCTACCAAGTGATATTACGGGCGTATCTGTGTTTCATCCGAAGGATGAGCGTTTTTATTTCCGGCCAGGTCCTGTGATGACCAACATTTTGCTAGCTGATGAGATTAACCGGGCCACAACAAAAACTCAATCAGCTCTGCTTGAGGTTATGGAGGAGCGCAGTGTAACCGTTGATGGTGATACGTATGATCTGCCACATCCATTCATGCTCTGTGCAACTCAGAATCCGATTGATTTTGAAGGTACGTACACTTTGCCGGAAGCACAACTCGACCGGTTTATGTTGAAAATAAGTCTAGGTTATCCCGATAAAGAAATTGAGAAAATCCTATTGAAACAGCATCAGCTCGGTCAGCCTGTAGATCGCCTTGAATCCGTGACTCATATGGACCAGATATCGGCAATCCAGCAGGAGATTAAAGAGGTCTTTATCGGTGATCCGGTTATGGACTATTTGTTGGATGTTGTTCGTCAAACCCGCTCCCACCCATCTGTATTGCTGGGTGCCAGCCCACGGGCAGCCATATCGTTCATGATGGCCGTAAAAGCCTTTGCTTTCTTGCAGGAACGTGATTATGTACTTCCGGATGATGTGAAAACGATGGCCCCTTATGTGATCTCTCATCGTATTGTGCTTCGTCCCGAATCGAGACTGGACAGTATGAGTTCCGAGGCCGTTTTGAAAGCCGTACTCCAGCAAGTACGCGTGCCCGTCTCCATGGGGCAATAGTTCATGAAGCCGCTTTTTAGAACAGTCAATAGAGGGTTACGCCACCCACGCGTATGGAGCATCGCAATGGTGTGGATGTGCTGTCTGGCTTATGTTTTGTTTCAGGGCGGGAAGACATCCCTTATGTTGCTGTCGATGGTGACCCTGCTCTGTGTGTATCTCGCCATTGCTGGATTTAGCGGGGTAAGACGTGCTCAAGGAGTTCGTAGGTTATCTTCTGGTCCAGACCACGAAGAATTGCTGCATGCGGGTGACCAGGTTCAAGTACAGCTGAGTCTGACGATTCCGGGATTCCTCCCGCTTCCCTATGTTGTTGTACGTGAAATGCTGCATCGACATAACGGAGAATCGTGGTCATTCAAGGAAAGTTTGATTCCCAATATGCGAGGTAATGGCGAGTTGTCTTTTCAGACACCGCCACTTGAGCGGGGAAAGTATGTTTTTTCAGAAACGGAATGTGCCAGCGAGGACATATTTGGACTGATTGAACATCGAGGAAAGTTTAAGGCCAAAGGTGAGTTTCGCGTACTGCCAAGAACGGTATTTATTCCATATTGGCAGCTCTACGACCGCAAATCACGGTTATCCGGTCCTCAGACGGCGTTAACCCGTTCACGGAGAGAGACCACTC
Organism: Paenibacillus sp. SRL342; assembly: GCF_984798905.1. Taxonomy (NCBI): domain Bacteria; kingdom Bacillati; phylum Bacillota; class Bacilli; order Caryophanales; family Paenibacillaceae; genus Paenibacillus; species Paenibacillus sp. SRL342. The sequence continues at coordinate 5,038,570 of NZ_OZ481790.1, read as the reverse complement.
AGATCAATGGTGTACGTGACTACGTATACGGAGATCGACTTTCCCGCATTCACTGGAATGCCACGGCAAAGACAGGGAACTGGAAGTCCAAGGAGTTTGAACATGAGTCTGTGCCCAAAACCATTCTGGTTCTGGATGCGCTGGCATCAAGTTATGAACATGGGGATGCTTTCGAAATTGCCGTTTCCACGGCTGCCTCTCTGCTGGAGTATGGTGTCAGGGAACGAATGGGGATGGGTTTGTTGACATTGTCAGAACAGACATCCTTCATGGCCCCCAGTGAAAGTCTGATGGAACGACAGAAGATGATGCATCATCTGGTGGATATTCAATATAACGGTCAGGATACCCATCTGTTGCCCGGCGTGGAAAGAATCGCACGTCAACTGCCTCAGGGAGCCTACTTTGTCGTGATTTCTCCCCAGAAGGATGAAAAAATAATGGAACTGTTGCGCTGGGCCGATACGCGGGGCATGACTCCATGTCATATTCTGATCGATACCAGTGAATCCCGCCGGAGTGCCGAGTGGAATGCCATGTTGCGTGGAAGAGGCACGAGGTCATTCACTGTTTCTCACTTGCAGGAGCTTCCAACGGTGATGGGGGGAGGTTCTGTATGAGTACAAAAGGAAATGAAAGTGTTGCAGGCAAACGATCCTGGTATCATGCAGCGTCGTTGCTCTGGATTTTCCTGATTGGAATGCAGTGGATTTCATTTACGCAGGAATCGTGGTACACGGAGACAACTTCTCTGGTGTTATGGACACTTGCAGCGGTCAGTGTGCTGGAGGTCATTCTGCCCTTCAAAACGATGTATCGGGCGATCATCAAGGCGGTCGTTGTTGGTTACATTTTGCATAAAACGCTAATTGATTATACGGTGTACATCCCTTATGGCTCTTTAACGGACCGAGCGGAACAATTCATATTACACATGACGCCGTACATCTGGTTCTCCCTGTGTGCATGGGTGATGCTTGAAGCTGCGCTTCGACTCGTGACCACAACACGTCGCATTCTTGTTTTTCTGGGTGTTAACATCATTTCGATGGGGATTCTCGATTCTTTCACTCAGATCCCACTCTGGATTGAAATCGCGTGGGTGATGTTTGCGGGGATGGGATGGCTCGTATGTCAGCATTTCCGTAACTATCAGCTACAGTATCCACAAGGTTGGAAACGAATCATCCGTTATCCTTATAAGGTCCTGGCCAATATTGCCATTATCTTTTCTTTGATTATTGTAGCCAGCGTTAATATGCCGGAGATTCCACCCACCTTGACGGATCCATACACAGCTTGGCGTAACTATACCGGAACTTCTACCAATCAGGCTGGTAATGGAAACCTTGATATTCCGACGGCTACCGAATCGGGATACAGCAGGGAAGACAATCAGCTTGGTGGAGGATTCAACTTCGACTATACCCCTGTCATGTCTGTCACCACCAATGAGCGCAGTTATTGGCGCGGTGAGACACGTGCAGAGTATACAGGCACAGGCTGGGATGACCGTGGACGGGGTTCAACAGAGAATGTTGAAGCCGGACAGCCTCTGGAGAACCAGGAATCCGGTAATGTGAATACCAAACAAGTGACTCAGAATGTAACGATGCTGAATGATAATGTCTATCCGATTCTCTTCGGTGCTTATTCGATCGCTGAAGTTAGCTCGATTAATGGTGAAGACAGAACGGAACGGATGTTGTGGAATGCCGAACAGGCTGAACTTCATGTGGTGACAGACCGTCAGCAACCGCAGTATCCCAAGACGTATACTGTCGTATCGGAAGCCCCTGTGATTGTGGAAGATGAGCTTCGTACGAAGTCATTTGAAGATCTGTATAACAGTAATCCGGCAGATGATATGTACTTGCAGTTACCATCCCGTTTCCCTGACCGGGTGTCAGATCTAGCAGCCGAGATAACGGCATCTGCGAATACTCCGTATGAAAAAGTGGCATTACTGCAAAACTATTTACAAACTAATTTTGAATACACGAACAATCCGGATTTATCTCGAAAAGTAAGCAGCGACTTTGTGGAAGGTTTCCTGTTCGACATTATGGAAGGCTACTGTGATTACTTCTCCACTGCGCTGGTGATGATGGCGCGCTCGGAGGGCATTCCTGCAAGGTGGGTCAAAGGTTATGCGCCTGGACAACTGTCCCTGAACTCGGACATGCAGGCTCCACGTCAACCTGGCGCGGAGATTGAGACGACCTACACCGTTACTAATGCAGATGCACACTCCTGGGCAGAGGTCTATTTTGGTGAGTATGGATGGATTCCTGTTGAAGCAACGCCGGGCTTTGATATGCCGCTGCTGACGGAACAGCCTGATGTACAACCTGTAGATGAGCCTGAAGAAGAGCCAGAAGAGGAGCCGGTACAAGAGGAAGAGCAGACCCCTGCACCTGAGCAGACATCGTCAGCCATCCCGACTTTTGTTATCTGGGCTGCAGGAGCCATTATTGTATTGTGGGTAGCATATATGTTCTGGCGTAATCGTTTCTCCATGCGATTCTTCCTGCTTCGTCTACGGACAGGTGGACCGCTCACCCCTGAACAGAAGGTAGTGGCAGAGACCGAGCGTTGGATTCAGTATGTGAAACGCAAAGGGTTGACCCGGAGCGGAGACGAGACACTTCGTGAATCGGTAACCCGCTGGAGCCAGGCAAAACCTGCTGCAGAAGCAACATTGCATGAGCTTCTCACGAAGTTTGAACAGACTCGTTACAGTCCAGCGTCCGTAACTGCCGACGACTGGAAGGGCGTCTATCAGACCGCCTTGAAGCTGCGGAAGGAACTGAAAGCGGAACGGGCATAGTTGTTGCCCGTCCCGTTTTTCCTTTTTTCCTATGCCATCAGGCGCTGTATGCATTTTCAGGAAAGACGGATTTGTGATATAGTGTGTCGTATGAAACTGAGGTGACTTCTTTGTTTAAAATGTTAATGCCCAAGCTGCGTGTAGACACGGTTTTTGACATTAATCTGGAAGAGCTGTACGCTCAAGGCTACCGTGGAATTATAACTGATCTGGATAACACACTCGTTGGAGCCAAAGCCGCTGACGCTACGCCCGAACTGATTGAATGGTTTGCACGTGTTAAAGAGGCGGGTTTCAAGCTGATGATTGTGTCAAATAACAATTTGAATCGTGTATCCCTGTTTGCGACCCCGCTGGATATCCAGTTTGTGCATAGTGCACGCAAACCATCGAATGTACCGTTTCGTAGAGCAATGAAAATGATGGAGTTATCTCCTGAGAACACGATTGTAGTAGGTGATCAGATGCTTACGGACGTTTATGGAGGGAACCGAATGGGGTTATATACCGTTCTGGTACTGCCAATCTCCATTGGGGACGAAGGTTTTATGACCCGCTTCAATCGACGCGTGGAACGGATTGCTCTAACGAGTTTACGCAGGAAAGGCTTATGGCTTGAGGAGGAAAAGAAGAAATGACAGAACCGCATAACGGCAATCTTGCCGTAAGGTGCAGCGGATGCGGCGTGCATCTGCAAACAGAAAATTCGGAATTACCAGGGTTTATCCCCGAGAAGGCATTGGATCGTGAACCGGTTATATGCCAGCGCTGTTTCCGCATCAAAAACTACAATGAGTCATCATCCGTTACGGTGGATCAGGACGAATTCCTGGCGCTGCTTAGCAAAATCGGGGATAAGGATGCACTTGTCATCCATATCGTTGATTTGTTTGACTTTGATGGCAGCATTATCTCCGGTCTGCAACGTTTTGTAGGCAACAATCCGGTATTGCTTGCTGTGAACAAAACGGACTTGCTTCCGAAAGTAACCAACTGGAACAAGGTTCGCAACTGGGTACAGAAGCAAGCCAAAGAACAAGGTTTGCGTACCGTGGATGTAGTCTTGTGCAGTGCAAAGCAAAATCAGGGCTTCGACCGACTGCTTGAGCTTGTAGGAACGTATCGCGAAGATCGTGACGTATACGTGGTTGGTGGTACCAATGTGGGTAAATCCACACTGATTAACCGTCTGATTCGTGATTACAGCGATCTGGAGCAGGAGCTGACCACCTCCCGTTATCCGGGAACAACGCTGGATATGGTGAACATTCCGCTGGATGATGGAAAATATATTATTGATACGCCTGGAATTGTGTATCCATGGCGTTTCAGCGAGATTGTTTCACGTAAGGATCTCGCTGCCATCATGCCTGAAAAACCGCTTAAACCGGCTGTGTATCAGTTGAATTCCGGTCAGACGCTGTTCTTTGGCGGCATGGCTCGATTTGACTTTGTGGAAGGTGATCGCCAGTCGTTCACTTGTTTTATCAGCACTGCGCTTGATATTCATCGGACGAAGCTGGAGCGTGCAGATGATCTATACCGCGACCACCTGGGAGAATTGTTATCTCCGCCAACCCGTGAGGATGCAGCAGAGATGGCGGAATGGACCAGACATGAATTCCGCATCAAACGCGGCAGTCAATCGGATGTATTCATCTCGGGTCTGGGCTGGATTAAGGTTAATGGCGATATTGGAGCACTTGTTGCTGTGCATGCTCCAAAAGGCATTCGTGTACAGATCCGTCCATCCTTAATCTAATGTAATCTCAGAACCTGTACATCAGAGCGGATTGGAGGCGGACCTATGTCTGAGGATAAAAAGGGCAACCCTTCACTTCCCGTGTTGCTTGGCGTTATGGGTGATCCTATTGCTCATTCCAAATCACCGGCAATGCACAATGCGGCCCTGCAGGCTGCAGGAGTGAATGGAATGTATATGCCGTTGCATGTTCATCCGGATCAATTGGAAGCGGCAGTTCGGGGAATTGTGGCATTGGGCTATCGTGGTGTCAATGTCACGATCCCGCATAAAGAGCAGGTGATGCAGTACCTGGATGTGATCGATGAAAGTGCTCGCCTGATTGGTGCGGTGAATACCATCGTTAATGAAAGTGGAACACTGACAGGGTACAATACGGATGGTATTGGCTATGTCCGATCGTTGAAGGAAGAGGCTGTGCCTGAGCTTGCGGGTAAACGTATTGCTGTACTGGGAGCAGGTGGAGCGGCAAGAGGCGTTATATACGCACTTGCATTGGAGAAGCCTGAGCAGATTCACATTCTGAATCGTACAGCGGACAGGGCTGTTGCACTTGCTTCGGATTTACGGGGCCATGGCTTGGGAGAAATCTCAGGCAGTGGCATGGAAGACGCTGCGACGGTCTTGGCTACGGCTGATATTGTGATCAACACAACGGCTGCCGGAATGTATCCTCATGTTGATGACCTGCCGGTTGATCCCGCACTAATTCGTGAAGGCGCAGCTGTGAGTGATCTGATTTATAATCCGCTGGAGACCCGTCTGCTTCGGGAGTCGCGGTTACGTGGATGCACAGTGCACGGTGGTCTGGGGATGTTTGTATACCAGGGTGCAGTGGCCTTTGAACATTGGCTCGGCATTCCGGCTCCTGTGGCGACGATGAGACGAGCGGTGTTAAAAAGTTTTGAAGTGTGAAAATATAAATGAACGGTCAGGTCCGGACAGTCTTTGAACTGTCAATCAGGGCCTGCTCAACATAAGGAGTATGGAGTATTCATGTTAAACGGTAAACAAAAGCGCTTTTTGCGGTCACAGGCACATCACCTGACCCCTGTATTTCAGATTGGTAAAGGTGGAACCAACGAGCACCTGTTCCGTCACATCGAAGATGCGATTGAGAAGCGCGAATTGATGAAAGTGCAAGTATTGAACAACAATGACGAGGACAGAAAAGAGATGGCAGAAGAAGTTGCCCGTGAAACGGGAAGTGAGCTTGTACAACTCATCGGTAACACAATCATCCTGTACAAAGAATCTCGCGATAACAAACAAATCGAACTACCTAGATAAGGGAGCGTGACGCAGGTGAAGATCGGCATCATGGGTGGTACGTTTGATCCGATCCACATGGGACACCTCCTGGCAGCTGAAGCGGCAAGGGACTCGCATGCACTGGATGAGATCTGGTTCATGCCTTCCCATGTTCCACCTCACAAACGCGGAGCCGGAGCTTCGGGACAGCAACGTCTCGATATGACGGAAGCGGCTGTGAAGGGTGTGCAGCAATATGAGGTGCTGGGTATCGAGATGGAATTGGGCGGCGTGTCTTATACCATTGATACGATGAAGGAACTGTGGCGTCGCCATCCTGAACATGAATTCTATTTCATTATCGGGGCGGATATGGTGAACTATCTTCCCAAATGGGAGCAGATTGAAGTGCTTGCAGAACGCTTAACCTTTATCGGAGTTGGTCGGCCGGGCTTCCAGTTACATCTGGATGATTTACCAGACGAGTTACAGGATCGGGTCCTGCTGGCCGAGATGCCCTTGGTCGATATTTCATCGACAGCCGTGCGCAGACGTCTCGCCAAAGGACATTCGGTACGCTTCATGATTCCTGATGAAGTGCACCAATACATTGTAAGGAGCGGTTTATATGGCACTAAGCCGTGATGAACTGATTCAAGCCGTATCCGGACAAATGCCGGAAAAACGCTGGAAGCATACACTGGGTGTAATGGAATCGTCAGTGATGTTGGCTGAAAAATACGGTGCTGATCCTGTGAAAGCAGATCTGGCAGCGATATTGCATGATGTGGCGAAGTACTGGCCCGTAGCGGAGATGGAAGCGGTCATCCGTGATAACGAATTGAACCAGGAACTTCTGCAGCATGACAAGCAGCTCTGGCATTCCGAAGTCGGTGCTTTTGTAGCCAAGCGTGATTACGGTGTAACGGATTCCGAAGTTATTAATGCCATCCGGTGGCATACCTCGGGTCGGGTAGGCATGAGCTTGCTGGACAAAGTGGTATGTCTTGCCGATTACATTGAACCGGGCCGAGATTTCCCGGGAGTGGAACACATACGCGAACAGGCTGAACGTAGTCTGGAGGAAGGTTTAATTGCCGGATTTGATTCGACGATCAGCTTGCTGATCTCGCAACGACGTGTCATTTATCCTTTGACCATGCTGTCGCGGAATGACTTAATTGCACAATTATAGAGGTTGTTCAAAAAGTCCACTTTTGATTACGAAGGATGCCTAGCGGCATCATCAGCATCGAATATGAAATTCAGCCGAAATGTCCGTTGCTCACGTAGTTATCCTACGCTCCGCTACTCCATTTCTAGCTTTATTCCATCTTCTCGGTACTGAAAACTGATCTTTTTGAACACACAATTATAGATTATGGAGGTTGGTTCATGACAGTATCATCGAAAGAACTTATGAATATGGCGGTTACTGCCGCTGACGACAAAAAGGCATCCAATATTGTAGCGTTGGATCTGATTAATGTTTCTCTGGTGGCAGATTATTTTGTTATTTGTCACGGAAATTCCGATACACAGGTACAAGCCATTGCCACTGAAATTCGCAAACAGGCTCATGCAGCCGGAGCGACGATTAAAGGTATCGAAGGTATGGATTCCGCACGTTGGGTATTGATGGACATGGGCGATGTTGTTGTTCATATCTTCCACCGCGACGAGCGTGAATACTACAACATTGAACGACTATGGTCTGATGCCAAAGTGGTGGAAACTGTATGAGTTTGATTGCTGGAACAGTCGTCTCTTTGCCGGTTTCACGTGAAGTGTCTCCGTTTGGCTTCTTTTTGACGACAGGATCGGAAGATGTACTTCTTCACTATACCGAGTTAACGCGGGATATTAAGATTGGTGAGACGCTTGAGGTATTTGTATTCTTTGATACGGAAGATCGTCTGGCCGTAACGATGAAAAAGCCTTATCTCATGCTCGGCGAAATGGCACGACTGGTTGTGGCTGATGTTCACCCACGACTAGGCTGTTTCCTGGAAATGGGACTTGGACGGCAATTGTTGCTTCCTATTCGTGAACTGCCTGAACTGGAAGAACTGCGTCCTCAAGTGGGGGATGAAGTTTTTGTAATCATGGAACATGACAAGCAAGGTCGTCTGCGTGCCAAATTGGCCGGGGAACGTGAACTTTCACCATTGTCTTTCCATGCTCCAACTTCATGGTTAAACGAGTGGGTTGAAGCGACGGTATACAAGCCACTGCAGATGGGTACTTTTGTACTTGTAGAGGGCGGTGTACTGGGCTTTGGCGCAATTGGCATGATTCATTCATCCGAACGTAGTCATATGCTGCGTCTTGGTGAAAAAGTGAAATGTCGGGTGACACTGGTACGTGAAGACGGACGTGTGAATCTGGCCATGACTCAACTCAAACAAGTTGGACGTAACGAAGATGCAGACAAGCTGCTCGCCTTTATGAAAGAGCGTCCAATGGGCGGCATGCCTTACTCGGATGCAACTCCGCCGGATATCATCAAGCAGCGCTTTGGCATCAGTAAATCTGCGTTCAAGCGTGCATTGGGCAAATTGATGAAGGATGGACTGGTGGTTCAAAAGGAAAGCTGGACGTATCTGGCCGAATCTGCTCCTGCAGATCAAAGTGAAGACAAGTAATCTTCCTGATTAAATAGTTGTAATATGGAACTCGGATAAGGCAGGGATAGGCTGGGTAAATACCGGATGCCCCTGCTTTTTCTTTTGTTAACAGGATTGGAAAATGAAATTGAAAGTGCGGTGCCTGACATGTCTTACCGGAAATTTGCCTATGTGTATGATGAATTAATGGAAGATATGCCTTATCCGGACTGGATAAGGTTTGCAAGAACAGCATGGGAAAAGCATGGAATGCCCAAAAGTGTCGCTGAGCTTGGCTGTGGAACGGGCTCCATTACGATCCCGCTCGTGAACTCCGGTTTTGAAGTTACAGGCATTGACCTCTCAGCAGATATGCTGTCGGTTGCGCGCAGCAAGATGGAGGCAACACCTCAGGGTCATCGTTTGTATCGCGAGGGCAGCGTACGTTGGGTGCAGCAGGATATGCGGGAATGGCGAGTTCCAGACCCTGTGGATTCGGTGATATCTTTCTGTGATTGTGTCAATTATTTGCTTGAACAAGAAGATGTCATTCGAACATTCCAGCGGACATATGAGATGCTGAAGCCTGATGGAACGTTCCTGTTTGATGTGCATCATCCCAATACCCTTATTCGTTATGATGAGGAGCAGCCTTTTGTACTGGATGAGCGCTCTGTGTCGTATATCTGGACTTGTGATCTGGACCAGGATCGCTGTGAGATCGAACATCATCTCAGTATTTTTTCGCGTGTGGATAATGGTAACAAGGATATGTATCAGCGGTTTGAAGAAGTTCATGTCCAGCGTGCATATAATCCGGACTGGATGAAGCTGGAGTTATCCAAGGCAGGTTTTAGAGACGTGAAGGTATATGCGGATTTTGAATGGAAAGAAGCTGGAGACAGCGCACAGCGCTTGTTCTACGTGGCTGTGAAGTAAGAAGGAAAGATGACAACTGTCCTTATGTATCGTGCATAAGGACAGTTTTTTTTGATTTTCCATGGAGAATGAATAGCAATAGTCTTAAATAGGATAAAGGAATGCTAGGAAAGACATAACGAGGTGACAAAAAGTATTGCCAGTTAAAGTAAAGGAGGCGATAATAGTCGGATAGAAAGCGTTTTCTGAGGAAATAAATCAAATGTCAATGTGAGGTGTAGAAATGGAAAGTACATATAAAACAAGACTTACGTCAGAACAGTTGAATGCCATAATAGAGCAGCATTTCTCTGCAAGTATAGAGGACTACAAGGAAATGGTGGATGGCTGGGCCAATCATGCATATCTCATCACACTGAGTGACGCACAGCGAGTGGTACTGAAAATTGCACCGTCGGCTTCGACAAATCTGATGCGCTGTGAACAGGATCTCATGATTGCCGAAGTTGAGGCACTGCGCCTCATCACGGAGCTACAGGATGTTCCTGTACCGCAAGTGTTGGCCTATGATGATTCGTTAACTATGGCTTCAGCGCATTATTTTATCATGGAGTACATGTCTGGAACACCCTATAATCAGGTCAAGGATCAATATTCTGCGGAAGAGCAGGAGGCCATTGAACACCAGCTCGGTTGGTACAATCGTCGGATTAATGAGATCAGAGGCGAGAAGTTTGGATATTTCTCGGAGGAAAAACAGCGTTATTCCACATGGAAAGAAGCATTTATGAATCTGATGGATGATATTCTTACCGACGGGGAAGAAGCTGGAATCACATTTTCGATCGATTACCCTGAATTGAGACGTTTGATTGAAGAAAAATCGGATGTGCTGGACGATGTCAAAGAACCTGTGCTTGTCAGTTGGGATCTGTGGGATGGCAATGTTCTGGTAGACAAAAGTCGCATCACAGCGATTATTGATTTTGAACGTTCTCTGTGGGCAGATCCTCTGATGGAGCATTACTTTAGTCATTTTAACTATACTCCCGGATTCGTGAAGGGATATGGGCATGCGATTACGACTGAAAGTGAATTGAAAAGAAGAAGTCTCTATGACTTGTACTTTGATCTGGTGCTGCGCACGGAGTGCGCTTATCGTCAATATGATAATCAGGAACATGTGAATTGGACCATTCATAATCTGGAGGAAGGCATTGAGCGTTTTCGGATATCCTGAACAGCAACGAGTGTTATGAACGGTACGAACCATAAACTTCAAGATGGCGATTATAACGTTTAATATTGACTTTGGGCTTGCTTTTTTGTATAATGGTCCCGATATTGTATACATATTTCGATGATAAGGATCAGTAGTAATTCCTGTACATAACAGAGAGCCGGCGGTTGGTGCAAGCCGGTTGACAGTGATTTGCGAACTCGCCTTGGAGAAATGCGGTGATTACACCATTCTGTTTAACCTGCTTGTATAAAACTTGGGTTCAGGAATGGAAATCCGCATCGGTTAACCGCCGTTACAGGTCCAAAGGGAGTGGATGACGAAGCACGTTCGTCCGCTAACTAGGGTGGTACCACGGGAATTCAACCTCTCGTCCCTAGCGCTGCAAACGCTACGGGATGCTGAGGTTTTTTTGTTGCAATTAAAGCTAACGCGAATAACCTGAAGGAGGAACAATAGATGAGTGAAAATAACCAGCCGAAACACGGCTATCAGCCACAAGTCATGGAAAAAAGTTGGCAGCAATACTGGGATGCAAATAAAACGTTTAAAACGGGTGAGGACCCTGCTAAACCGAAATTTTATGCGCTGGATATGTTCCCTTATCCATCCGGTTCAGGTCTGCACGTAGGTCACCCGGAAGGATATACGGCAACGGATATCGTTTCCCGCTACAAACGTATGCGCGGTTACAATGTATTGCACCCAATGGGTTGGGATGCTTTCGGTCTGCCTGCTGAGCAGCATGCACTGGATACAGGTGAACATCCACGAGATATTACATTCCGTAATATTGACAATTTCCGTCGCCAGATCAAATCGCTTGGTTTCTCCTATGACTGGGATCGTGAGATCAGCACAACGGACCCTGGATACTATAAATGGACACAATGGATCTTTATCCAACTGTATAATAAAGGCCTCGCTTATGTGGATGAAGTAGCAGTTAACTGGTGTGAAGCACTTGGAACGGTACTGGCTAATGAAGAGGTTATTGATGGCAAGAGTGAACGTGGTGGACATCCGGTTGTACGTAAACCGATGCGTCAGTGGGTCCTGAGAATTACCGAGTATGCAGAGCGTCTGTTGGAAGACCTGGAAGAGCTGGACTGGTCTGAAAGCATCAAGGATATGCAGCGTAACTGGATCGGTAAATCGACAGGTGCAGAAGTTGTATTTGCCATTGAGGGTCGCGAGGAAGTCATCAAGGTGTTCACTACCCGTGCGGACACATTGTTCGGTGCGAGCTTTGCAGTACTTGCTCCGGAACATGAATTGGTAGAAGCAATTACAACCGATGACCAACGTGAAGCTATTCAGGCTTATCAGGAGCAGGCTTCTCGTAAAAGTGATCTGGAACGTACAGATTTGGCCAAAGACAAAACAGGTGTATTCACTGGCGCTTATGCAATCAACCCTGTTAATGGTGCAAAACTGCCGATCTGGATTGCTGATTACGTTCTTGCAGGTTACGGTACAGGTGCGGTTATGGCTGTTCCGGGTCATGATGCGCGTGACTGGGAATTTGCGAAGCAGTTCGGTCTGGATATCATCGAGGTTATTCAAGGTGGAGACGTTACACAAGAGGCGTATTCGGGTGATGGCGCGCATGTGAATTCCGATTTCCTGAACGGACTGAACAATGAAGAAGCGGTTGCCAAGATGATTGCTTGGTTGGAAGAGAACGGTAAAGGACAAGGGAAAGTGACCTATCGTCTACGCGATTGGCTGTTCAGTCGTCAGCGTTACTGGGGTGAGCCAATCCCAATTCTGCATCTGGAAGACGGAACAATGAAGACAGTACCTGAGGATCAACTTCCACTGCTGCTGCCTGATATCGACCAGATCAAACCTTCGGGTACAGGAGAATCACCACTGGCGAATGTTTCGGAGTGGGTGAATACGGTAGATCCGGAAACGGGAATGAAGGCACGTCGTGAAACTAACACCATGCCACAATGGGCGGGTAGCTGCTGGTACTACCTGCGCTTTATCGATCCGCACAATGACAAGGAACTGATCTCCAGGGAGAAGCAGCAGCAGTGGCTGCCAGTTGATCTGTACATTGGCGGAGCAGAGCACGCCGTACTTCACTTGCTGTACGCTCGTTTCTGGCACAAAGTGCTGTATGATCTGGGTGTTGTGGAGACCAAAGAGCCTTTCCACAAACTGGTCAACCAAGGTATGATCCTGGGTACCAATAATGAGAAAATGAGTAAATCCCGTGGTAATGTCATTAACCCGGATGAAATCGTGAATGAATTCGGTGCAGATACATTGCGTCTGTACGAGATGTTCATGGGACCATTGGAAGCGACAAAACCGTGGAATGCAAACGGGGTTGAAGGCATGCACCGCTTCCTGTCACGTGTATGGCGTCTCTTCATTAACGAAGACACAGGAGCCATCAATGACAAAATTACAGTGGACGGTGGAACGGATGAGTTCAAACGGACTGCTCACAAAACGATCAAAAAAGTTACGGAAGATCTGGAACATCTGCGCTTCAACACATCCATCAGCCAGCTGATGATTTTCATCAACGATGCATACAAAGCGGACACACTGCCTCGTGAAGCGATGGAGAAATTTGTACAGCTGTTGTCACCACTGGCACCGCATATGGCAGAGGAACTGTGGAGCCGTTTGGGTCATGAAGGTGGAATCTCTTACGTGGCTTGGCCTGAATATGATGAGTCCATGACAGTGGATGCGGAAGTAGAAATCGTTGTTCAGGTAAATGGTAAAATTGTAACTCGTGCTACAATCGCGAAGGATCTGGATGCACAAGGTATGCAGGACTTTACGATGGAGCTGGCACCTGTTAAGCAGGCGCTGGAAGGCAAGACCATTCGCAAGGTCATTGCCGTTCCAGGCAAACTCGTTAATATTGTTGCCGGTTAATCTCACCGGCTCGGAATAGTTCATCCAGCTTTAACAAATCTTCATCATATTTGTCATGTGTCGTGTGGATCAGGCTGTCGAAAACGCCGTCAAGACTAACCTTCAGCAGTGCAAGTGCCTGAGCGGTAATACCGCCAGGTACAGCGACACGAGCCTGAAGCTCTTGCGGGGTGTATCCTCCTTCGGTGAGCAGCTTGCCTGTTCCCAGGAGCATTTCGCCAGCCAGAGCGCAGGCATCTGCCCTTTTGATGCCGGTCAGCTTCACTGCACTTTCGATCCACTGTTCCAAAAAGAACGATATGAATGCAGGTCCGCAGCTGGAGAAGTCGGATGTGATTCGTGTACAGGCTTCATCCACTTGGTACGGCCTGCCTATATGACTGAGCAGACTTTCCAACACAGCGCGGTCTTCACTGGTCATTCGTTCGCCATGTATGCAGAGGGATGCTCCACTGCCGACTTGGTGTGTGACGCTGGGAATTACCTTGGAGACTTTGCAAGGAAGTGAAGATTCCAGATGTCGCAGCTGCACGGGACTGGTGATCGAGACAATTATATGATTGGGATTCACGACAGGCAGGATGTCGTCAATAACATGTTTGAATTCAAGCGGCTTCACGCACAGGAAGATGATATTACTTCGGATCACCGTTTCCCGATTGCTCTGGGATTCATGCAGACCGGGGTAACGGAGGGATAACTGACGTACTTTGGACGGGGTTCGATTGCTGGCCGCGATCTGCCGGGGCTCAAGTGCACCCGATTGGATCAGGGCATAGATTAGCAGGCTGCCCATGCTGCCGGTTCCGATAAATCCAACCTTCATTGTTTCAGGCCTCCTTTCATGCTTTACGGTACTGGCGCAGTTCATTCCCTCTATTCTATGCGTGAGGACCTGTTTCACATGACATGAAAAATGAACAACTTGTTTCATCAGGAAAGTTCAACGGTTCGGAAGCACCGCCCGTGTTTGAAATGAATGATTTTGAATTCAGGGAGAGGTGTGGAAGAATGAGATGGAACAAAGGGATGACCATTGCTGCTGCGGTGGTTGGAAGTATACTTATATTATGGTCGGGCAAAAGTGAACAACCACCTAGTGGCTGGGAATCCTTGCAGCTCGGCACCGAGAAGCCGACGATAGAGCAGGAACTCCCTGCTGTACTGTCGGCTACTTCGGTTCAGGGAAATACAGGAGCATCTTCGGGAACGGATTCAAGTGGGATGCAGACTGGGAACGATGCAAGGGCAGGAGAGTCTAAAGAGCTTGCGAGCGTTGGGGTTGAAGGTGATTCAGTTGTTCAAACTACAAGTCAGACGAATGATAATCCACCGGACACCTCAAATTCGAATGAACCAGTTACGCAGGGTACGAATTCTGATCCTTCGGTTACCTCCGAGACGGGCTCGAACAGTAACCCACCTGTAGTTGAGGAAGCTAGCGACAATGGTAAGATTGATGTGAATACTGCACCTGTCTCCAAGCTTACGGATCTTCCCGGAATTGGAGAGAAGAAAGCTCAGGCTATTGTCGACTATCGGAATGCACATGGTCCTTTTGCAAAAGTCAGTGATCTGACAAAGGTCAAAGGAATCGGTATGAAGATGCTGGAGAAGATGGCGCCGTATGTGCAGATCCGTTAATATTAAAATATAAATTGTGTTAAGCGGGAGGAAAGCAGCATGAGTACAGAGGTACGCAAGGACTGGGATACGTATTTTATGGACATCGCGTATATGGTTTCCACCCGTTCCCGCTGTTCGCGTCGTCATGTGGGTGCCGTTCTTGTTCAGGGAAAGAAACTGCTGGGAACAGCCTATAATGGTGCACCCACCGGCGTCCCGGATTGTTCTGAAGCAGGTTGCATGATATCGGAGGAGTATGAGTTGGTCGTGACCGATGGGCAAGAAGAAATGGTGAAAAAGCAACGATGCATTCGCACAATCCATGCGGAGCAAAATTTGCTTTTATTCACAGATCGAATCGACCGCGAAGGCTCGTCCGTGTACGTGACCGACGAACCGTGCTGGACATGTGCCAATATGCTGGCGAATAGCGGGATTACAGAAATCGTGTTTCATCGTTCTTATCCTAAAGATACCGGCAAGGTTACCAATATGATGCACCAGAAGGGCATAACGTTCCGCAGACTGGAGAATTACCAGCCCCCGCGGGAAACGATGATGACTGTGAGCAATTAATGTGAATATGGTCGAATACGTGAGGGAGAACCTCCGGCAAGCCTGAATTGGCTTTCCGGGGGTTTTTCTGCGTTCAACGGGTGAAATGAGGGAGGGGTAGAAATGAAAGGCAGACCGTTATTAAGTTTTACGATTTGTTGGTTGTGCGGGAGCGGGATAGCATGCGCGTTAACAGGCTGGTCGTTAATCTGGGGGCTAATTGGAGCTCTGGCATGTCTGCCACTTTTACTTCATTTTATTAATGTGCGTGGATGGTCTGTTTTATTTTTACTTGTTGCCTTTATTGGAGGCGCTGCACATTGGGAATGGAATGATGCACGCAATCATAGCAGTCTGTCCAAGACTACTCACATCTCTGCTAAAGAGTTGGACGGTTTGGCAGCCGAAATTCAGGGTGAGCTGGTGTCAGATGTACGTATTGATGGAGACCGGGCTGACTTTAAGATACAGATGTCTTTAATATTACCCATATCGGATTCGTCAGCAGATACAGATCTGGCAACAGTATCATCTGCATTCAACATAGATGAACAATTGATGGTACAAGTCAGACTGTTGGAGGAAGAAGAACAACAGGTAGCAGCGGGCTGGAAGAGGGGCGATTTGATTACGCTTAATGGTTCTTTTGTCCTTCCTGGTGAAGCCAGGAACTTTGGCGGGTTTGATTATCGCAGTTATTTGCGAACCCTGCATATCCACTGGTTGTTCAAAGTGAAGGGAGCCAGTTCGATAACAGCAGTTGCTCCTGAGGGACTTGGACAATATAACATACTAAGGTGGACGGATTGGACTAGGCATAAGTTGGGCTCGGCGGTTGAGCAGTTATTTCCAGAGCCTCATGCAGGATATATGAAGGGGCTTATTATCGGGATGTCTACTGATATCGATCCGGGTACCTATGGTCAGTTTTCACAACTGGGTCTAACGCATATCCTGGCAATATCCGGGACCCATGTCGCTGTATATGTAGCTTCTCTTCTTCTTATTTTATCCTGGCTAAGGCTTACCAGAGAGACGGCACTCACGATTGTTCTGATTCTGGTGCCAGCTTATGTACTGTTATCCGGAGGTTCACCTTCTGTGATTCGGGCAGGAATGATGTCCATGATTGGGTTGTACATGGCACGTCTTGGTCTCGCCAGAGACGGCCTTCAGATGATTAGTGCAGCAGCGTTGCTGATGATGTGGTGGGACCCGTACTTTTTGCTGAGTGTGAGTTTCCAGTTATCCTTTCTTGTAACCGCAGGTTTGATGATCTATATGCCACTGATAAACCGGTTGTTCAGCAGTTGGCCGAAATCTCTGGCTGCAACAGCATCCGTTACCGTAACCGCTCAGCTGATTTCGTTCCCAGTAACCATTCTCTACTTCAATCAGTTCTCATTACTCTCATTTGTGGCTAACTTTCTGCTTGTTTCTTTGATCAGCGCCATTGTATTACCTCTGGGGACGGTCGCCATGTTATTGTCGTTTATATGGGTTCCCTTGGCGAAACCCCTCGCATGGATCGCGATGCAACTGAATCAACTGACATTTGTAAGCGTGGAGTGGATGAACAGCCTGCCAGGTTTTGTATTGATCTGGGCAACACCGCCCTTGTTATGGATAGCTGCATATTATGCCGTGTTGTATGCCTTACTCTACTTGTTGCATCGTGGCAACGGTGAGCAGCGAGAAACAACGTTTGTTGAGGAAGAGACGGCTCCGCTTGTGAGGCGACAACCTTCATTTTCAATGGGGAATATGGGTATTCGCTCTTCGATGTCTACCATGGCACAGGATCAAGGTAAGAACCGTGTAGATGGAAAAGAAACTTCATTAACGACATTAGGAGCCAGTATTGCCTGGCCGGAGTATACAAGTGCATTTACCGCGCGAGGTGCAGGATATTATTCAAATGTACGAATGAGTAAAGCTCAGCAATGGTTGTGCGGGTTGCTGGCGCTCAGCTTTATTGCTGGATTATGGTGGGCATATCAGACTCCCAAGCCTGCTGGAACCGGCATCGTGCAGTTTTTGGATATTGGACAAGGGGACAGCACTTTGATTACAACCCCGGAAGGCAAACACATTCTGGTAGATGGCGGAGGAACGGTTAGTTTTGGGAACACCGAACAATCTTGGAAAACAAGGCGTGATCCGTATGAGGTGGGAGCCAAGGTCGTTGTTCCTCTATTGAAAAAGAGAGGTATCCATCAACTGGACGCTGTCATTGTAACGCATGCCGATCAGGATCATGCCGGAGGACTACAGGCTGTGCTGGAACAGATTCCGGTTAAACGTTTCATGTTTAATGGCACGACCAGCGGTAAAGAAAACTTTGATAAATTACTGGACACAGCCATGGAACGGAAAATTCCTCTGTACGCCATTCAACAGGGCATGTCCTATAAGGCTGATAAGCAGACGAGTTTACATTTTATAGCTCCGGATCTGGCACATATGGATGTAAATGCATCAGGCAATTTGCCTGTATCTGAACACCAGAATCATGATTCCGTTGTCTTTTTGCTGGAAATGGCGGGGGCTTCCATGTTGTTCACCGGAGATATGGATGCAGCAGCCGAGCAGGACCTGCTCTATATGATTCAGGATGGCTCATTGGCTGCCCAATTTGAACAGAAAGGTGCAGATCTTGGAGTTACAGAGGGAGTTGTACAAAGGGTACTTACACGTCCGTTGCAGGTTGATTCAAATGATGCTTCAGCGGCATCTGTCTCCATTGACGTTCTAAAGGTCGCTCATCATGGTAGTAAAACGTCGTCAACCAAAGCCTGGCTCCAATACTGGAATGCCAAAACCGCTTTGATATCTGCAGGAGTTAACAATACATATGGGCATCCCAATCCGGGAGTGATGGAACGTCTGGAGGCTACCGGGTCAGAGATTTATCGGACAGATCAGATGGGTGAGGTCCAGATGAGGGTGAAAGATGGGAAGATTGATATTCGGTACAGGTTGTTTGGAGTTGAGTGACGGCACGCGATCTATTTATCGGTGTGAAGATGAGTGAAGAAAACGCCGATTTAATACCAACTGGAAGGTTAAAAAGACAAGAGAACATACCACAATGTGGATAGTTTGAGCAGAAAAAGTATTGAAGTTACGTGTAAATATCGAGTAGGTGACCCCACCTATGCAGCCTAATAGAACATATGCGGCAATAGCAAAGAGCAATTTCATATACGTATTATCTTTTTTTCTGTATAAAAGTAATCCATCCACCAATATGGAAAGTGGCGTAATTAAGAAAAGTAAAATAGCGAGGTTAATCAATAATCCAACCGCAAATTTAAACCCGAATGAATAATAGTAAGTATTCTCTAATCTTTCATCTATAGGGACATAGTGATATATCCCCATTGCAAGTGAAATGAGGACTGCAGTTAATACAGCTGCAACTATTTTTCCGAGCGGCCTATTGATTCTATGGGTGCTTGTCATTCGAAAATTGACCTCCATCTTGAATAACTATATTCAACAACTGATAGACTTAGGGAGTTACTATATTTTAACATACACATGTTGAAAAAGAATGATGAGGGACATGGAGAAAGTAGTACTTGGTTAACCCATAACAGAAAAAAAGTCGTTCCCCTGCGAACGACTTCATTTTGAATTTCATGATAATAACACATTCTAATCGTTATGCGTTATGAGGATAGTTAGGCTGTCAGTTAGTATAGTTGACTAGGAGGAACTACTCTCACTCTCTTGCTTTTGAGATACTAATCGGCAAGCTAATTATAGTTGCGCTGAATAAGTTGAGTATGTGATCAATTTGATCCCAACTTTTATGCCAAATTATCATATTAAATGCAATGAATAACACACTACTGAGTAGAAAGAATCCCAGGAAGTATTTGAAAAATATTTTTAGATTCATTTAGTCTCCCGCATATCCATTTAGAAGTTTGTTACGATTGCACGCCCTATTTCGTTTGTAATATGTTTTCTATTTTAGATTATTAAATGCAATCATTTGTTTTTGGTTTGTTGAAGTTATGTAAAAATATGGTTTGATTTGCGGTTTTATTATTGTTAGGTGATTTTTGTTGCAGGATTATGGTTGTTTTTACCGAATAATAGTTAGGCCCGCCTTGAGGAAGGGCTAGAGATACCAAAGTGACCATATCAGATATCAAAATTGAGAAGATTAAATACGGTGATCGAAGTTACTCTATTATCTTCCGTAATGCAAAAGGAAAAACCGTTTCTGCCTACGCAGGAGGTGCACCTTCCAGTGTGACGGAGATGCTTGCCGATTCCAACCAATTCTTCTCTTCTGATCCGTATAAGAAATACAATTGGTCCAAGTCCACTTGGAATAAAATCATTGCTGGAGAAGTAGCTTTAGGAATGAACATAACTCAGGTGCGCCTTGCATGGGGAGATCCATCGAGCATTACGTATGAAACGAGTTCAAAAGGCAAAATCGAGGTTTGGGTGTATGCCAGCTCCGCAGGCATAAGAGCATTAGGGTTTCTCAATGGCAAACTGATGGCGATTTACTGATGAATATACCAATTAATCACTTCATTTGATTGCAGGTTACAGCACAGCACAAAAAAAGCCCGCTTTCCGTTACACTCCACGAGGGAGAATATCGGAAAACGGGCCATTTTTTCAAAATGTAGAAGAAATATAAGAACTATTCTACGCCATCCTTAAAGTGTTTGTTCCAGTGTTTATCGCCCTTGTGCAACAGATCTTCTACCGTTTTCTCAAGAGTCATCAACAGTTGTGCTCTCACATCAAGTACGGTTTCTCTGTACAAGCGTTCTTCCGTTCCAACGATTTTATCGCCGTATAATGCCTGTGCAGCTACGTACTTCCGATGTTCCTCAACCAGAGTATCAATGGAGTCCAATGCATGTTCCACAAAGTGGGAAATACTTTGATATTCTTTGGGCATTTGTTCTTTTAAAGCTTGAATTTTCGCAAGAGCTGGCATGCTCATCACCTCGTGTTTATGAATGTAAATTTACAATACACTATTTTCATGAAAATTGCATTAAAAACAGCTTAAATTTGGACAAATTTCGACTTTTTTTATTTTAGGACCCAAAAAAGTGCTTATCTATAATGTATGCCATTGCATTTGAATTGAGTCGTGTAAGTAATGGAATCCCTTTTGGATACGTTTGGTGACTCGTTATGCAATTTCTGTTATTCTAAGAGAAGATTTCAGCGGCCCTAATACATACGCCGTTATTTTGTTATGGCAAATTAAAAAAATACTTAACTTTGCAACAATTTTATTGATGATCACGTCTGTAAGGTTGCAGGGAGAGGGGGATCCTTTGTGGTAGAGCCGGAACTCATCAGAGCCGCTCAATCGGGCGATCGCGACGCTCTAATTACCCTATTGCGGGAGATTGAACAACATGTCTATCGGACCGCATATTACATTCTAAATAATGAACAGGACGCTTTGGATGCTGCGCAGGAAGCGTTGATCCGAATTTACACCAAAATCAATTCATACGAAGAAAAGGCCCAATTCAAAACATGGGTACAACGCATCGTCACGAACATCTGTATTGATAAATTCAGAAGAACCAAGCCGTCTGTCTCCATTGACGAACATGACATGGTTTTTCAGGATAATCAGGATGTGGAGTACGAGGTCATGTCTACATATGTGGCCCAAGACATTCAGGATGCGATCAACAAACTTCCCGAGCATCATCGTACCGTTATTGTTCTAAGATATTTGCAGGACTTATCCTACAATGAAATTGCGGATTGTCTCGATCTTCCGTTGAATACGGTGAAATCTTATTTATTTAGAGCCAGACAGCAATTACAGAATCTACTACAGGAATATCAGAAAGGTGGTGTGACAGGATGAAATGCGAAGAGGTGGTGGAATGGATGCACCGCTATCTGGATCATGATCTGGGCGAGGCGGAAACCGCGCAGATGCTACAGCATGTGGCGAAGTGTCCGGAGTGCGCCGAGAATTTTAGTTTACTCAGAGCTCTTTCCAGAGAACTGGAAGAATTACCGCAAGTAAGCCCGAAATTTAGTCTGGTTGATGCGATTATGCCACAGCTTGATGCTATTGACGAAGCGCGGAAGGAACAAAGTAGCACCATACAGGAAATGAATCCTGTCCCCGCTGCATTTGAGAATCTACAACGTTCAAGTGAGCGGAAAACGAAGCAAAAATGGCTTAACTCGATGGCAGGACGTATGTCGGTGGGTGCAGCGGCTGCGGCAGTTGTATTGGGATTCGCCATCTGGGGATATCAGCCTGAACAGATTGAGAATGCCGATTCCATGTTGATGAGCTCTGGAGCTTCTCAAGAGAGCGGCAATGTGGATGAAAATCCATTAAGCAAGAATATTGAAAATTATGATCCTGCCACTTCGTCCCAACCAAGCAGCAACGATGTGTTTGTGGATCAATCGAATGTTTCACCAACTGAACCAGATAACCAAGGCGTAGAAACAATTCCTGAAGAGAACGGTGGAGATGAGGTGCAGGAGCCTGAAGTTCAGTCAGATCCGACACCTAAACAACCGGCTACCGAATCAACGCCTGCTCCGAATAAAGAACCGCAGGATAATTCGTCCAAAACTCCTTCGACCGATAATCAGAATAATCAGGTTCAGAACCAGGATTCTGAGCAGAGAATTCAGGAATCAGGAGATTCTCCTAAATCTTCTGCAGATGGGGAAGAGAATGGAGTAACAGAAACCGAAAATGGAGATGCGAAATCCTTCACTTCTCAGGATACAACACCTAATATGACTGAAGATGCTCCGGTTGAAGGTAACACTGTACCTGATTCCAGTACAGGTGCAGACGCTTCTGGCGGAAACAAAGGATTTGCAGCAGGACAGGATCAGGGAATGACTACAACGGCAGCACCAAAAGAATGGAAATCACCTGACGGCTCCTATGTAGTTATGCTTATTGGTGATCAAATCAGCATATACTCCAAACCTGTGAGCGAACCGGATGTTCTGAATCTGGTTGAACAACGCAGCATAGAGGGAACACTGAAGTCAGCGAGTTGGTCGAAGGATGGCACCCTATTTAATTACGAAACGGACAAGGACGGAACAACAGCCAAGAACTCGTTTAATGTACCTGCTGTTTCAGGTGGAGCTCCTGCGAAATAATTAAAAATGGGGAGTGCGCTCCTCTAAACGAAAGAACAATTTCAGCATGACAAGCATATAGTGGAAGTAACAAAACGTCCTATATCAGTTCAAACAACTGACGTCGTATGACCGCGCACCGGCTTTTTCTAGAACTGCTGGTGTCAGCGTTTATATAGATGTAGGACAGGGGACCTTCATCCATAACTGGATGTAAGGTCCCTTTGTTGTCTTGCGTTTTTTCTGGTAGGATAAGAGGGATAAGGAGGCGCCGTGAATGGATGTAAAAAGTGCAACAAAGGCAATACGTAATGGAGAAACGGCACCGATATATGTGCTGTACGGAACGGAGAAGTACCAGATACAGCAATTTACGGATATGTTAAAAGAACAGGTTATCGAAGAAGAACATCGTGATTTTGCGATTATTCCATATGATTTGTCTGAAACGGCTGTGGAGGTCGTCATTGAAGAAGCAGAGACTGTACCTTTTCTGGTTCCGCGCAAATTGATTATTGTAAGGGACGCGAGCCTGTTCACTGCAGGTAAAGAATCCAAGATTGAACATCAGGTTGATCGTCTGCTTACATATATGGAGAATCCGGCAGATTACAGTACGATTGTTTTTCTGGCCCAAGGGGATAAGCTGGATGAGCGTAAGAAACTGGTGAAAGCTGTCAAGAAACAGGCAGTAGTTCTTGCTTTTGCTCCACTCAGTGGAGAAGAGTTATTGAATTGGATAGTGAAACTTGCGAAGCAGCGGGATGTTTCCCTGGAGGCGGGAGCGGCGGAAACGTTGATCAGCTATGCAGGAACAGGTCTTCAGACCCTGTCTGCTGAAGTAGACAAATTATGTTTGTTTGCGGGTAATGGGGGGACAATCAAGCGTGCTGACATCGAGTCACTGGTTGCCCGTAGTACGGAGCAAAATGTATTTTCGCTGGTAGAAGAACTCGCTAATTTGCGACTGGAGAAAGCGTTGGCTCTTTTCTATGAGTTGCTGAAGCAGCGGGAAGAACCGATTAAAATTGCGGCTTTAATCGCACGCCAGTTTCGGATCATGATCCAGGTGAAAGAGTTGGGGCAACAAAGTTACTCCCAGCAGCAGATTGCCAGTCAGCTTGGGCTGCATCCTTATGCTGTTAAGATTGCGGGTGAGCAAGCCCGTAAATTTCAGCCGGAACGTCTGAGAATGATTCTGAGTCACCTCAGCGAATTGGATTACCAGATGAAAACAGGAGCGGTGGATAAAGTGCTTGGTCTGGAGCTGTTCTTATTGAGACTTGGTGCGTGAATGAATACGTAAACGTAATAGATTACTAGTGTGAATAACAAACAAAGCGACCTTTGCTCCATGATGGTTAAATCATCGGAATAAAGGTCGCTTTTGTTTGTGTCTTATACTTATCGAATCAGATACTAAAAAATCCTGAAAGCCTATGCTATTCAGGATTTTTCCATTGGATCGTATAAGTAACGCTTCTTACGCTTGTGCGGAAAGAGCGTTCAGTTTTTTCGCCAAGCGAGACTTTTTGCGTGCTGCAGCATTTTTATGAACCAGACCTTTAGTTACAGCCTTGTCCAGCTTTTTGGAAGCAGCTTGAATCGCAGCTTTTGCAGTATCAACTTCGTTACTTACCAGAGCAGCATCAGCAGCTTTAACAGCTGTACGGAGTGCAGACTTCTGGGAAGCGTTGAGTGCGCGGCGCTTGTCGCTCGTTTTTACGCGTTTAACAGCGGATTTGATGTTTGGCATTACATTCACCTCCTGTAAGGCATTTGCATGAATACAAACGTTTCACAACTTAAAATATTCTATCACGCTAGCATGTAAAATGCAACAGATATTCCTACGATGTTCGACATGCTGTATAAAGAAACTCTTTTTCCCACACAATATGCTCAAATGCGGTAAGGGAGGCAGGGACAGAATGACACTGGATTTGCAAAACTATACAGTTCGTACCGATTTGGCAATCGACTCCAAGGAAATGGCGCAAGGTGGACAGAAACAGACGATTCCCGGACTACGGGAAGATGTAGAGAAAAAAGAGGGTATTACGATTACACGTATTGATGTCCTGAATGAAGAAGCAGCCAAAGCGATTGGACGGGTGAAAGGTCACTATGTCACCTTGGAAGTACCTTCACTACGGAATGGTGATACCGAGTTACAGGAGCGAGTTGCTGCCGAGTTCACCCGTGAAATGGAAGATTTTATGGTTAAGGCCGGAATCAACAAAACATCCAAGGTCTTGATTGTTGGCCTGGGTAACTTAAATGTCACCCCGGATTCACTCGGACCACTTGTTGTGGAAAATCTGATGGTAACCCGTCAGTATTTCGAATTGGTGCCAGATCAAGTTGCGCCAGGGTATCGGGAAGTCAGCGCGATTGCTCCCGGTGTATTAGGTACAACAGGCATTGAATCCAGTGACATCGTACAGGGGATTGTAGACCGGACCAAGCCGGATGCCATTATTGCGATTGATGCGCTGGCCTCCCGTTCCTTGGAACGTGTAAATACAACGATTCAGGTCGCGGACATTGGTATTCACCCGGGTTCCGGTATTGGAAACAAACGGCGTGGCCTGACTCGTGAGATATTAGGTGTGCCTTGCATCGCCATCGGAGTACCAACCGTATGTTATGCGTCCACCATCGTGAATAATGTGATTGAGATGATGAGCTCACACTTTCGCCAGGAAACGGATCAGACCAAACAGATCATGGGCATGCTGGACGACATCGGTGAACAAGATCGCTTGAGTCTGGTGAAAGAGGTACTGGAGCCACTAGGTCATGACCTCATTGTGACCCCAAAGGAAATCGATGAGTTTATTGAGGGAATTGCCAATGTTATCGCTTCAGGACTTAACGCCGCGCTCCATGATGCCGTGAATCCAGATAACGTAGCCGCTTATACACATTAAAACTTAAAACTGCTGAGAAGAAGGTCCGAATCTATCGGACTTTCTTTTTTTGTTTCTGGAATCTTTCATTTTCCTGTTCTATCAAATTGGACCGGCTCATAGAGTTGAAGTATAAGAGTTGTCCAGCAGGGAAGGAGACAGCAGAATGAACAAGATATTGGCCTGGAATATTGGGAAATGGAAAAAAAGATGTCTGCACGTGCTGGCCATGGGCCGTACGTTGTTGTTGCTTATGATCATATCTGCCTTGTTTTTTGTCGTACTGGGTCTGGGGGGCATGGCAGAGAAACGCTTGAATAATTCACCCGTTTCTTCCATGAAAGGATTTGCAAGTGCCGTATCAAGCCGCTTTTTCGTCGATATGCTCGGTATGGAGATGCCTCATCTCACCCAGAAGGAACAGACCTCTGCCATATCTGGTGAGAATCTCACCTCTTTTGTTTTCCAATTACTAACAAATGTAAATCCACAAGATCCGAAGAGCCTGATTGCGAGAGAAATGCCGGGCATGGGTTCCAACCAACCTGTTCTGCTCCGTCCTGGATCTGGTAACGAAAAAGCCGAGGCTCCCGAAGATTATCAGCCCGGTCCCGGTCTTACTGATACAGCTTCCGCAGGTGGAGGGAAACCTGGGAGTGAGCTGCATGTTCCACCAGGCCAGGACAATACGGATCCACCTGAGTCGACTGAGCCTGGAGATGGAGAAGGTAAAGAAGATCCCCCAGCGAAGAATGGCGAGAAAGACAATTCAGGCTCACCGACAACAGGCAAAAAGTCAATTCTTATCTATCATTCCCATCCACGGGAAGGCTATAATCCACTGCTTGGTACGAAAAGTGATAATCCATCATCGGGCAAATCAACAGGTAATGTGTTTCAAGTGGGAACCTACCTCTCAGACAGTCTGGAGAAGCTGGGAATCGGCGTAGAACACGCCAAGGATGATTACCCCACCAAAGTAAAGGACTATAACTGGAACTATTCCTATAAATACTCCCGTCAAACGGTAAAAGCGGCACTCGCCCAAAATGATGATCTGACGTATCTCATAGACATTCATCGCGATTCACAGCGTCATGGCAAAACAACAACAACTATTAATGACTTGGGCTACGCCAAAGTATATTTCATTATTGGACATGAAAATCCAAATTGGCGGCAGAATGAAGCCTTTGCAGCGAAAATTCATAAGAAACTGGAAGCCAAGTATCCTGGGGTATCCCGTGGTGTGTGGGGCAAGGATGGCGGAGGAGCCAACAATGGAGAGTATAACCAAACCCTCTCACCTAACAGCATTTTGATTGAGATTGGTGGTATCGACAATACAGGAGCTGAGCTCCAACGGACATCAAAGATTCTCGCAGACATGATTTCTCAAGTGTATTGGGAAGATCAGAAGGTGGACAAAGCCAGTGTGGAAACCTCGTCGCAGGGTGGGTAGAAACCATATATGTTAGAAGGAAAAATAGTAGAGAGTGACAGGAGGCAATGCACATGTCCAGATTCGGTAAAAGACTGTTATCCATCGCTGTATTAATGTTGCTGGGTGTTCTGTTTGGAATGCAGCTGGCTGGCAGCAACTTTCATATGGGCAATCCCTCAGGAGGCACGTCAACCGTTGTGACAACTGAGCCAACTTCATCGGTGACCGAATCTGTTCCGACTGCTCCTGTCCAAAAGGAAATTAAAGAACCACCATTTGTACCTGTTCAGTCACCAAGCCAAGTGCTTGGGGCAGATCAAAATAAGGCTCCGGTTGATGTGTTGGCAGACAAAACGGCTGGACTATTGCAAAATCTCTCACACAGTGGAATCAAGTGGGTGGTCTCTCTTTTTAGCGGCGTCGCTGAATAAAATACCATAATTTTAAGGTACAATATAACCTCCGGGAGTGCATGATGACACTTTATTATAAAGTTGAGACATCACGGGATTGATGCACTGTGCTTCAACTGTTATAATGAAGTGATTGACACTAGGCTGTTTCTGGGGGTAAGGAATGACTGACATTCGGGCAAGACAACGTAAAATTCGTAACTTTTCTATTATTGCACATATAGATCACGGCAAATCAACACTTGCGGACCGGATCTTGGAGCACACAGGTGCGCTCACTTCACGTGAAATGCAGGAACAAGTTCTGGATAAGATGGACCTTGAACGTGAACGTGGAATAACGATCAAGCTACAAGCAGTAGCCTTGACTTACAAAGCGGATGATGGTGAAGAGTATTTATTGAATCTGATTGATACACCGGGACACGTAGACTTCACGTATGAAGTATCACGCAGTCTTGCTGCATGTGAAGGTGCTCTGCTGGTTGTGGATGCGGCTCAGGGAATTGAAGCCCAAACACTTGCCAACGTGTATCTGGCATTGGATAACAATCTTGAAATTTTACCGGTTATCAACAAAATTGACCTTCCGAGCGCTGATCCTGAACGGGTGAAGCAGGAAGTGGAAGATGTTATTGGTTTGGACACAAGTAATGCGGTTTTGGCTTCGGCCAAATCAGGAATCGGAATCAAAGAAATTTTGGAGCAAGTGGTGAAAAGTGTTCCGGCACCAACTGGTGATCCTGACCAGCCTTTGAAAGCGCTGATTTTTGACTCGCACTACGACCCGTACAAAGGTGTAATCGTATATGTGCGTGTTGTTGACGGCAAAATCAAATCCGGTTCCAAAATCAAAATGATGGCAACAGGTAAATCATTTGAAGTCATTGAAGTTGGAGCGTTCAAACCTCGCATGACCATCGTGGACGAGCTGAACGTCGGGGATGTTGGATTTATCGTTGCAGGTATCCGGCATGTTGGCGATACACAAGTCGGGGATACGGTAACGGATGCCAAAAATCCAACACCGGAACCTTTGCCGGGTTATCGTAAAATTAACCCAATGGTGTATTGTGGTCTCTATCCGATCGAAACATCGGACTATGTTGATCTGCGTGAAGCGTTGGAGAAATTGCAGTTGAACGATGCGTCTCTGAGCTTTGAACCGGAGACATCCAGTGCACTCGGTTTTGGATTCCGTTGCGGATTCCTTGGACTGCTTCACATGGACGTTATCCAGGAGCGGATCGAGCGGGAGTTTAACATTCCGTTGATCACAACGGCACCAAGTGTAATCTATCACGTCACCTTAACCAATGGTGAAGTGATGAAAATCGACAACCCATCCAACTATCCTGAGGTGGGCCGGATTGATTACGTCGAGGAACCATACGTCAAGGCAGATATTATCGTACCGAATGATTATGTAGGTACCATTATGGAGCTGTGTCAGACAAAACGCGGTGAATATGTAAATATGGAATATCTGGACACAACCCGGGTTACCATTACCTATGAGATTCCGCTGTCCGAGATTGTATATGACTTCTTCGACCAGTTGAAATCCGGTACCAAAGGATATGCATCCCTGGATTATGAGTTGTCCGGTTACCGTCAGTCCAATCTGGCGAAAATGGATATTGTACTCAATGGCGAACAGGTGGATGCTCTGTCCTTCATCGTTCACCGTGACCGTGCCTATAACCGCGGACGCATTGTCTGTGAGAAACTGCGCGAGCTGATTCCACGGCAAATGTTCGAGGTGCCAATCCAGGCATCTGTAGGTACCAAAGTCGTTGCTCGTGAAACGGTAAAAGCAATGCGTAAAAACGTACTTGCCAAGTGTTATGGTGGTGACATCTCGCGGAAACGGAAACTGCTTGAGAAGCAGAAGGAAGGTAAGAAGCGGATGAAGCAGGTTGGTAACGTTGAGGTGCCACAAGAGGCATTCATGGCGGTACTGAAAATTGATGATTAAACAATCTATTTTGAGGTACAACACAGATGTGTGTATTCAAATTAGATTAAGGAGAATTCAATTTCGGGTACATCACATAATGTGTGTATCGAAATTGAATTGTAGGACGTTTGCTTGCAAACGTGGGTACAACACAGAATATTAAATAACTAAGCTGAAAGGGAAGCCGGATGGCTTTCCTTTTTTCAAATAGAGGGGGACTTGCCATGACATTGGCAGCACACAGCCGGAAGACAGGTGCGCCCCAAGCGGTGTATCTTCACATTCCCTTTTGTACGAATAAATGTTTTTATTGCGACTTTAACTCCTACGTTCTGAAAGATCAGCCCGTGATGCAATATCTAGAAGCGCTGGAACGGGAGATGGAACATACAGTTAAGGCCAATCCACCGGGTGAGATCAAGACCATATTTGTAGGTGGGGGTACGCCAACAGCTCTGAAACCGGATGAGATGGCGGTATTTCTTCGTTCCGTGAAGACGTATTTCCCAAATTGGGCGGACGATATTGAATTCTCGATGGAAGCCAACCCGGGAACAACGGATGCGGAGAAACTCGCTGCGATGAAAGAAGGCGGCGTCAACCGTGTCAGCTTTGGCGTGCAGGCGTTTCAGAATGATCTGCTGACTGGTATTGGCCGTATTCATAATACGGATGATGTATATCGCAGTTTGGAGAATGCTCGTAAAGCAGGCTTGAATAACCTGTCCATTGACCTGATGTTTGGGTTGCCGAACCAGACCGTAGAGATGTTGAATGAGAGTATCGACAAAGCGCTGGAACTGGATCTGCCGCATTACTCCATCTACAGCCTGAAAGTGGAAGAGAATACACTTTTCCATACACTGTATCAAAAGAACCAGTTACCACTTCCTCATGAAGATGATGAGTTGGAGATGTATCTTCTATTAATGAGACGTATGAAAGAAGCAGGTTATGGACAATACGAGATCAGTAACTTTGCCAAGCCGGGCTTTGAGAGTCGTCACAATATTACCTACTGGCGTAATGAGGACTACTATGGTCTGGGTGCAGGTGCACATGGATATGTGGGCCGCGAACGGCATATGAATATTAAAGGTATAAATCCTTATGTTGAAGCTTCACGAGCAGGGCTGCCTCGTCTGGATCATTTTGAGATTGCTCGCCCGGAAGCCATGGAAGATTATCTGATGGTTGGACTGCGAATGTTGGAGGGAGCTTCGGCCTCACGCTTTAGCGAACAGTTCGGAGAGTCCATGGAAGAAGTGTTTGCGAAGCCTTTGGGCAAAATGTTGAACGCAGGGTTGCTTGAGCGGACGGCAGACGGCTTCCGACTGAGCGAGCAGGGTATCCTGTTCGGAAATGACGTTTTTGCGGAGTTTATCGGGTCCATATCGCTGAATTCATAGCTTGAAATTCTATACGCTCTGTTGTATATTTATTCATATTGATTTTACAGAGCGTGTTAATTTAACAACTACGAAGTCAGCTTTCCTCTGGAAAGCTTGGTAATAGGAGGAGAGCAGGATGTCGGTAATATGCAGAAAAGCCGTGCCGGAAGATGTTGAACCACTGTATGAAATGATTAAGGGCTATGCAGAGCGTGGGATCATGCTTCCGCGATCACGGGAAATACTGCACCGACAGCTGGAGCACTTTGTTGTAGCCGAAGTTGATGGTGAAGTGGTGGGTTGCGGATCGCTTTGTCGTCTGGGGAACGATTTGGTGGAAGTCAGATCACTCGGTATCTCGGAAGGGCACAAAGGGCTCGGTATTGGCTCCCGATTGCTGGACCGACTGGTAGAAGAAGCGGAGAAACAACAGATTCCTAAGGTTATGGCGTTGACATATGAAGTATCCTTCTTCCTCAAAAATGGCTTTGCCGTAGTGGAAAAAGAGATTTTCCCTGAGAAAGTATGGACCGACTGTGTTCATTGCAGCAAGCAGGATTGTTGTGATGAGATCGCTGTATTAAAAGAGCTTAACGTTTCAGCCTAACAACTAAATGGACTGCATGGATCGAGCCGAGTCAGCCTCTGCCCTACATGCAGTCCTTTTTTACTTCAAAGTATGTTCAATAAAGTTGTTAGGACTTGTCGACATTGGTCTATACTATAAATAGAT
The DNA here is from genome assembly GCF_984798905.1 of Paenibacillus sp. SRL342. NCBI lineage: Bacteria > Bacillati > Bacillota > Bacilli > Caryophanales > Paenibacillaceae > Paenibacillus > Paenibacillus sp. SRL342. The sequence goes on along the minus strand of NZ_OZ481790.1, from coordinate 5,006,930 downwards.
GAGCCCACTCATCAAACTCACTTGACAATGTTCACGTCAGTTTGGTATTTTTGTATTACCGCTTAGCACTCATCTAACTGGAGTGCTAACGACATGGGACAGTACAGTCAGAAGGAGGGAATACTCACCATGTTAACTGAGCGTCAACGAATGATTCTGAACGCTATAGTGGATGACTATATCCGTTCAGCTGAGCCCGTAGGGTCCCGGAGCATTTCCAAAAGGGGAGATGTTGGATATAGTCCGGCGACGATCCGTAATGAAATGGCGGACCTTGAAGATATGGGTTTCCTGGAACAGCCGCATACATCGGCAGGACGCATTCCTTCTCATAAAGGCTATCGATATTACGTCGATCATTTGGTTCCCTGGAATCAGGTGGAGCCTCAGGAATTGGACGATCTGAAGTCGTTCTTCGCCGAAAAGCTCAATGTCATGGAACAAGTTATTCAACATGCATCCAATATTTTGTCACATATGACGAATTATACTTCGATCCTGCTTGGACCGGAAGTATTCCATACGTCCCTTCGTCACTTCCAATTGCTTCCGCTGAACGAAAGTGAAGCTGTGGCAATCATTGTGACCAATACCGGTCAGGTGGAGAACAAGACGGTCCAGATTCCTCCAGAAATCTCGGTAGCCGAGATGGAGAAAGTGGTTCGACTGTTGAACACCAAGCTGGTTGGTGTGCCAATTTACAAATTGAAATCCCGTCTCTATACTGAACTTGGGCAAGAGATGGAACGGCATATTACACGTTACGAGGAAGTTATGCAGGTGCTGAACAGTGCCTTTGACAACGAACATGATAATCGTCTGTTCCTCAGTGGTGCCACCAATATGTTGACTCAACCGGAGTTTAAAGATATCGAAAAGGTAAAAGATATTCTTGACCTGCTGGAAGAGACACCAACACTCATGAAATTGATGATGCCCGTGCCGGGTGGATCTGGTATTCAAGTGCGAATCGGCACTGAGAATGATCATGAAGCCTTTGCCAACTGCAGCCTGATTACAGCCTCCTATTCCTTGGACGGTGAGGCTTTGGGTTCGATCGGTATTCTAGGACCCACGCGGATGGATTATGCACGTGTCATTCATATTCTAAATACACTATCCCGTGACTTGACGGCGATGCTAACACATCGTTTCAAATAAGATTCGGGAATGAACCATTTCATTCGTATAAGGAGGTGAACATCTTGAAAGAGGAGCAATCATTTACAGAAGAACAAGAGGTAACAGCAACTGAGCAGGAGCCTATTAATGAAGCTGGCGCTGCAGAAGCACAAGCTGAAGAGATGGCTGATCAGGAGCAGGATGAGCTTGCACGTCTGAAGGCAGAAGCTGAGGAGCAACAGCAGCGTTATGTCCGTGCACAGGCTGATTTTGATAACTTCCGTCGTCGTACTCAGAAGGAAAAAGAAGAATTGGCTAAATACGCTTCGATGAAGCTGGTCACCGAACTGGTACCGGTTATTGATAACTTCGAGCGCGCCATGGCTACTGTACCGGAAGGAGCAGAGGTCGAATCTTTCTCCAAGGGCATCCAAATGATTTTCCGTCAATTGGAAACCGTAATGAATAACGAAGGCCTGACGGCAATGGAATCGGTAGGACAACCGTTCAATCCTGAATTCCACCAAGCAATTATGCAAGTGGAGAGCGACGAGTACGAAGAAGGTATCGTTGTTGAGGAAGTCCAAAAAGGCTACATGCTGAAAGATAAAGTGCTTCGTCCAGCTATGGTTAAAGTCAGCTCATAATTCCTTATAGGAAGGAATGAGTCGGCTCCATAGTTGAACAATGTGGGCGAAGTTTAATATAAAGGTTTGTACACATAGAGCACGATTAGCAACATGAACATCTAAATAAGGGTCAGATCAGACCCATTCATTTTAATTTGTTGAGGGAGGAAATTTTCGGATGAGCAAAGTAATTGGTATTGACTTAGGAACAACAAACTCATGCGTAGCAGTAATGGAAGGCGGCGAGGCTGTCGTAATTCCAAATCCGGAGGGCGCACGTACAACTCCATCCGTAGTTGGTTTCAAAAAAGATGGAGAGCGCGTTGTTGGTGAAACTGCAAAACGTCAAGCGATCACCAATCCGGATCGTACCATCATGTCGATCAAACGTCACATGGGTACTTCCCACAAGGAAACAATTGATGGCAAAGACTACTCTGCACAAGAGATCTCTGCAATCATCCTGCAAAAATTGAAAACTGATGCTGAAGCTTATCTGGGTCAAACGGTAACTCAAGCTGTTATCACTGTACCAGCTTACTTCAATGACAGTCAGCGTCAAGCGACTAAAGATGCGGGTAAAATTGCAGGTTTGGAAGTTCTGCGTATCGTCAACGAGCCTACAGCAGCAGCTTTGGCATACGGTATGGAGAAATCCGAAGACCAAACGATTCTCGTATATGACCTGGGTGGCGGTACGTTCGACGTATCCATTCTTGAACTGGGTGACGGCTTCTTCGAAGTTAAAGCAACTAGCGGGGACAATAAATTGGGCGGGGATGACTTCGACCAAGTAATCATTGATTATCTCGTAAGTGAATTCAAAAAAGATCAAGGCATTGACTTGAGTAAAGATAAAGCAGCTGTTCAACGTTTGAAAGATGCAGCGGAAAAAGCGAAAAAAGAACTTTCCGGTGTATTGACTACAACAATCTCCTTGCCGTTCATCACGGTTGCTGATGGCGTTCCACAGCATTTGGAGTTGAACCTGAGCCGTGCGAAATTTGAAGAAATCTCTGCAGGTCTGGTTGAGCGTACGCTTGAACCAACTCGTCGTGCATTGAGTGATGCGGGTATGACAGCTAACGATATCGACAAGATCGTATTGGTTGGTGGTTCCACACGTATTCCTGCAGTACAAGAAGCAATCAAAAAACTGACGGGTAAAGATCCACACAAAGGCGTTAACCCCGATGAAGTTGTAGCTTTGGGTGCTGCTGTACAAGCGGGCGTACTGACAGGTGATGTGAAAGACGTTGTATTGCTTGACGTAACTCCATTGTCCCTGGGTATCGAAACTGCGGGTGGCGTATTCACAAAAATGATCGAGCGTAACACAACGATCCCTACAAGCAAATCTCAAGTATTCTCCACATATGCAGACAATCAACCAAGCGTTGAGATTCATGTTCTGCAAGGTGAGCGTGAGATGGCAGCAGGTAACAAATCGCTTGGACGTTTCATGTTGGGTGATATTCCACCAGCTCCACGTGGCGTTCCACAGATCGAAGTTAGCTTCGATATTGATGCCAACGGTATCGTTAACGTATCTGCAACAGATAAAGGTACTAACAAAACTCAAAAAATCACAATCACTTCTTCCAGCGGTTTGAGCGATGCTGAAGTTGAGCAAATGATGAAAGATGCTGAGTTGCACGCTGAAGAAGATAAAAAACGTAGAGAACTCGTTGAAGCGAAAAACAGTGCAGATCAATTGATCTACTCTGTTGACAAAACGATCAAAGATCTTGGCGAAAAAGCAGATGCTGGCGAAGTTGAAAAAGCAAATGCTGCCAAAGAAAAATTGCAAGGCGTTCTGGCTTCCGACAACCTGGAAGACATTAAAGCAGCTACAGAAGAGCTGACAGAGATCGTTCAACAACTGTCCGTGAAACTGTATGAGCAAGCTCAGGCGCAAGAGCAAGAAGCACAAGGTGCTGAAGAGCAACAAGGTTCCGCTAAACGTGATAACGTCGTAGACGCTGATTACGAAGTTGTGGATGAAGATAAAAAACAAAACTAATTCGTAGTTCTACGCGAATTAAACATCGGTGACGTTCGAATTAGAGGGAAAGTCATAGCCGGGGCTCCCGCGCTTTGGCTTTCCTTTTGTCACGATGTGCGATAAGGTGAATGATATGGGGGTGGAAGAGTGGCTGAAAAGCGTGATTATTATGAGGTGCTTGGCGTTAGTAAAACGGCTAACGACGATGAGATTAAAAAGGCTTACCGTAAGCTTGCCCGTCAGTATCACCCTGACGTAAACAAGGCTGCTGATGCGGAAGCTAAATTTAAAGAAGTTAAAGAAGCTTACGACGTAGTGAGTGACGGTCAGAAGCGTGCACAATATGATCAATATGGTCATGTCGATCCGAATCAAGGTGGATTCGGTGGTGGCGGTGATTTTGGCGGCGGCGGATTTGGCGACATCTTCGACATGTTCTTTGGCGGCGGTGGCGGTGGACGACGTGATCCAAATGCTCCGCAACGGGGGAATGATCTGCAGTACACGATGACGATTGAGTTCAAGGAAGCTGTATTCGGTAAAGAAACGGATATTACGATTCCGCGTACCGAAGGCTGTGATACCTGTCATGGCTCAGGTGCCAAACCTGGAACGAAACCGGAAACCTGCTCGGTCTGCCAAGGTAGCGGTCAGCAGGAAGTCGTGCAAAATACACCGTTTGGTCGTATGGTTAATCGTCGTGCATGTTCGAACTGTAGCGGTTCGGGCCAAATTATCAAAGAAAAATGTACAACGTGTAGTGGTAGCGGTAAAGTCCGCAAGCAACGCAAAATCCATGTCCGCATTCCAGCGGGTGTAGATGATGGTGCGCAACTGCGTATGACAGGTGAGGGCGAGGGCGGCCTGCGTGGCGGACCAGCGGGGGATCTGTATATTGTCATTCGCGTGAAATCACATGATTTCTTCGAGCGTGAAGGTGACGATATTTATTGCGAAATTCCACTTACCTTTGCTCAGGCAGCTCTGGGAGATGAAGTTGAAATCCCGACGCTGACCGAGAAAGTGAAATTGAAAGTACCAGCTGGTACACAAACGGGAACGTATTTCCGACTCAAAGGCAAAGGCGTACCACGCCTGCGCGGTATGGGGCAAGGAGATCAACATGTGAAAGTGGTTGTGGTTACACCTAGTAAGCTGAATGACGAGCAGAAAGATCTGCTTCGCCAAATTGCTGCGCTGGATGGAGAGCAAACACATGAGCATGAACAATCTTTCTTTGACAGAGTGAAACGCGCCTTCCGCGGCGACTGAGAATAAATAAAGCAAGCCCAAAAGGACACCACAGCGGTTTTTACCGTAGGGTGTCCTTTTTTTGTACGCCTTTTTTGTGTTTCAGTGATTTTGGCAAAATTCATGGATCTATGCTACAAAGAACGACAGTAATTTGTGGGAGCATTTCGGTATATTCTGAGCGAACTTGCGGAAAGATAGCATGGCGAGAATGATATGCATAGCTGATATGCGAGAAATTAGGGAAGCAGGTGAAGCGGATGACCGAGAAAAATATTTTGGCGTACTTTCACAGCCCGGAGCAGGCTCAAGGGGCAGCCAAAAAACTGGAGGCATTGCGAGTGGAGGACCTGTCAATTAATCGATTCAGCCGTTATGCGGGTGTAGGACCAAGTGGGGCTTCCTACAAGCCGGGCGTTTCCGGTAGTTTTTCATCATGGGTGCCCGATTCGATGCAAACAAATGCCAGTGCTGGAATCATGGCGGCGGCGGACCCTTCTGCAAGCGGCATGAGTGATGGTGGACAGGGTGGCCCTACAGGAAGAGATGTATTACTAACGGTCATCGTAGATGAATCGGTACATCACCGCGCTATGTCTATTATCGAACAAGCCGGTGGAATGATCTAGTTTTAAGAAATATATATAAGATGGACAGATAATTACACTTTAACGGAGAGTGTAGAACCAATCTGAAGAAGCGAAGCGTGCGCCTTTATCCCCGGATTTCTCCCTTTAAGGAGGGAGTTTAAGAAATCTGGGGATAACAGCGATCGGAGGATGGGACTACAATCGGAGTCTTACAGGTGTAACAAATATTAGTTCATTTTAATTTGAAGGAGGAGCATTACAATGGCAGAACATGAACGTCCAGGCAAGATTTTAACGAAAACGGAAAAGATGAAACGTATGCAATCCGCAAAAAATGAGGACGTGGAATTCAGCGCTGAAGCTGCGGATCATGAAGATGTTGAAGCACTACGCCGCAGTGAAGCGGCTGATCGACGACAGGGACGGGAGCTTAATGACTGAAGATCGCTCGGCAGTGACCCTCGAAGCTGTTTTTACAAGCTGGACTGAGGCCGAGTCTGCACGCAGAGCCCTCGAATTGTTGCACCCGAACCAATTGAGTATTGAGAGCCTTGGCAATGAAGCGTCTGCATTGGACTCAAACGATGTTAAGAGCTTCGATAATTCTCCTACGGCCGTTGTCGGAGGGTTTAGTGGCGAACTGAATGTACTTGCCCTGATTAGTGATGAAACGGAAATGTTGTCCAATGGTCAGGTGTATGATTCACCCAAAGAGGACTCGGCAAACAGGCTGAAACAAGAAATTTTGCTGACCGTGTCCGTATCCAACGATTCGCTCCCGCAAGCTGCAGAGATGATCACACAGAATGGTGGGCGTTTTTGCTAAGTGAGATTCGAATTATACAAAATGCTGAAGTAAATGAAACAGATATGTATGAATAGATGACAGGATATTCGAGCAGTCAGGCTGCGGATATCCTGTTTTGTTTTTCTTTTACTGGTGCGGCTTTGTGCTCCGGCTAGCTTGTGTAGTACAATAGTTGGGATGTTTGAAAAATGAGGAGGAAAAACCAAGTATGTTATGGCATGAACTAACAATACATACCACAGAAGAAGCTGTGGAGATGATTTCGAATTTTTTACATGAAGCGGGTGCTGGAGGGGTTTCGATTGAAGAGTCCGGTACTTTAAATAAAAAACGGGACACAACATATGGGGAGTTATACGACGTTCCTTTGAATGATATTCCGGAAGGCTTTGCGGTCATCAAAGGGTACTTCTCCGAAGGTACCGATATGGTTGCATTGCAGTCCGAAGTTAATCCGAGAATTGAGGAACTCCCCGAATTCGGAATTGATACAGGTGAAGTTCGTTATGAGACGCGTACAGTGGATGAAAATGACTGGGCAACAGCCTGGAAGCAATATTTCAAGCCGGTACGTGTATCGGAACGTCTGACGATTAAACCAACGTGGGAAGAGTATACACCAGAAAGTCCGGATGAGAAAATTATTGAGCTTGATCCAGGCATGGCCTTTGGTACAGGAACACATCCAACGACCTCCCTCTGCTTGCGCACACTGGAAACGGTTATTCAGGGCGGCGAGGAAGTCATTGACGTAGGTACAGGTTCTGGTATTTTGGCTATAGGAGCAATAAAACTTGGAGCAAAACATGTACTGGCGCTCGATCTTGATCCAGTTGCGGTAATCAGTGCCAGAGAGAATGTGGAACTGAATGGGCTGGAGCAACAAATTACGGTTAAAGAGAGTGATCTGTTGTCCGTCCTCGGGAGTCAGGACCCTGCGCTAGGTGTGCAACTGCCAGTTAAGGTTGTCGTGGCGAACATTCTGGCTGAGATCATTTTGTTGTTCGTAGACGATGTCTATCATGCGCTTGAGTCTGGTGGTACCTATATTGTATCCGGCATTTGGAAGAACAAAGAGCAGGTTGTACATGATGCGCTGGTATCCTCCGGGTTTGAAGTGAGTGCGATCCACCGTGATGAGGATTGGCTGGCGTTTGTAGCCAGAAAGGGGTAACGTATGGACTTTTGGAATTCGTTCTTTCGTTATCCGATCGATCAGCTTCCGTTTTTCCTGCTGACCATCCTGATCGCATTTACGGTGCATGAATTCTCGCATGCGTATTTTGCCAACAAATTCGGTGATCCGACAGCCAAGCTGTTGGGTCGGGTCACGCTGAATCCGGTTGTACACTTTGACTTGTTTGGTGTGCTGCTGCTCATTATTGCCGGCTTTGGTTGGGCACGTCCAGTTCCGGTTAATCGGGCTAACTTCGACAAACCTAGATTGATGGGCATCATCGTATCCGCAGCAGGGCCTCTGAGCAATCTGTTGCTGGCGATCATCGGTACAATCATCTATGCTTCACTGGTTGGTTCGGGAGCGCTCGGCGGCATCGATAATGAGCGGTTGCTGACAGCCATCACAACGTTCTTTGCTATCTTTAACTTAACCAACTTTTTCCTGTTCCTGTTTAACTTGATTCCGTTGCCCCCGCTGGATGGTTATCGAATTCTGGAAGATGTAGTGCCACCTTCAATCAGCCGCAAGCTGCAAGGTGTGGAGCAATGGTCCATTTTTATCTTCCTGTTGATTCTTGTTATACCTCCGTTGCAAAATGTGACGATTCAACCTTTGTATGAGTTTGCGCAAACGATGTATGTGGATCTGGCAAAGCTGGTTATTGAATTATATCGCTAAAAGCACTTCGTGTTTTGGGCTGATATACTGGTCAGAAACACGTAAAAGTTGTATGATCATCTGTGGCGATTGGATTCACGCTTGTCATTAGGCGGGGTGAATTCCAGTCATAACAGGACAGAATGGGTGGATTGACTAATGCAGCGATATTTTGTATCTGCAGAACAGTTTAATGAACACGCTGTGATCATCACAGGTGATGATGCACGCCATATCGGCAAGGTTATGCGTGGTAAACCTGGAGATAAACTGATTGTCAGTGACGGAAACTCCAGAGAAGCACTCGTGGAAATTGAGACCATTGAAGTTGGCCAAGTTACTGCAAATATTGTAGAGTCTTTGGCTATGGACCGTGAAGCACGGATTCGTGTAACCGTGGCACAGAGTTTGCCCAAGGGCGACAAGATGGAAACAGTCATCCAGAGGTGTACTGAGATTGGGGCGGTATCATTTGTACCCTTCCTATCAGAGCGTACGATTGTGCAATATGATGCCAAGAAAGAAGGCAAACGGTTGGAGCGGTGGCGGAAAATTGCCAAGGAAGCTGCAGAACAGAGTCACCGGAATCGTATTCCATCCGTTGAGCAGCCGCTTTCCTGGAAAGGGCTGTTATCTTCTTTTGAGGGCTATAGCCTGGTATGTTATTGTTATGAGAAAGAAAATGGTAAACAGCTGAGAGATGCACTGAAGCCGTTTATAGAGAAGCTTGCACCTGATGCAAGTGCAGAAGTTTTGATCGTGGTTGGACCGGAAGGTGGATTTTCTGAGAAGGAGACGGCAGAGGCTGATCAGGCAGGTGCTGTATCTGTTGGACTGGGCAAACGCATTTTGCGTGCTGAGACAGCTGGAATGGCAGCACTAACTTGCGTGCTATATGAATCCGGAGAAATGGGAGGAATGTAATTATGCCATCCGTGGCGTTTTACACCTTAGGCTGCAAAGTTAATTTCTATGATACAGAGGCGATTTGGCAATTGTTCAAAAATGAAGGTTACGATCAAGTGGACTTTGATGAACAGACAGCGGATGTATACTTGATTAATACTTGTACAGTAACCAATACCGGCGACAAAAAGAGCCGTCAAATTATTCGTCGTGCCATTCGGCGCAACCCGGAGGCGATTGTGGCCGTTACAGGCTGCTACGCGCAGACTTCTCCGGCAGAGATTCTGGACATCCCAGGGGTGGATCTGGTTATCGGTACACAGGACCGTGACAAGATTTTGCCATATGTTAATGAAATTCAGGAGTCCCGTCAACCGGTTAATGCGGTGCGTAATATTATGAAAACCCGTGTGTTTGAAGAGATGGATGTACCTGATTTTGCTGATCGTACCCGAGCGTTCCTGAAAATTCAGGATGGATGCAATAACTTTTGCACATTCTGCATCATTCCGTGGTCTCGTGGTCTCTCACGTAGCCGTGAGGCGAATAGCATTATTCAACAGGCGCATCAGCTCGTACACGCCGGATACAAGGAGATTGTTCTGACCGGTATTCATACAGGTGGGTATGGTGATGACATGGAGAATTATGATCTCACCGATCTGCTGTGGGACCTGGACAAGGTAGAGGGGCTGGAGCGTATTCGAATCAGCTCGATTGAAGCCAGTCAGATTGACGACCGTATGCTCGACGTGATCAAACGTTCGGACAAACTTGTTCGTCACTTCCATATTCCGCTGCAAGCGGGTGATGATACGGTATTGAAACGCATGCGCCGCAAATATACGACAGAAGAGTTTTACAACAAGATGCTTCGCATTCGGGAAGCAATGCCGGATGTAGCGATTACAACAGACATTATTGTTGGATTTCCAGGTGAGACGGTTGAGATGTACCGTAATGGCTATGAGTTGATGCGGAAGATCGGTTTTTCCGAAATGCACGTATTCCCTTATTCCAAGCGTACGGGGACGCCAGCAGCACGAATGGAAGATCAGGTGGACGAAGAAGTCAAAAATGCACGTGTGCATGAACTGATTGACTTGTCTGAGCAGATGCAGCTGGAGTACGCTGAGCAGTTTGTCGGACAGGTACTGGATGTTATTCCCGAAGGTGAAGCCAAAGGCCGCGAGGGAAGTGGCAAGCTGCACGGTTATAGCGACAACTACATTCAACTGGTCTTTGACGGAACGATGGATATGGTCGGTAAAGTGTGCCAAGTCAAAGTGGTTGAAGCCGGCGTCAACGAGAGTCAGGCTACGCTGGTACGTGTGTTGGAAGAGAATCTTAAGTCCGCCGCGATGTAATCGAGGCGTCAGAAACAAGGATTTCATTTCCTTGGGGAGCTTACCCGGGGAGATGAGGTCCTTCTTTTGCAAAAAATAAGATAAAGATATCGAAGTTGATGGGGGAGAGCACGATGAACAAAAAAGAAATTTCAGCAGGCGGAGTTGTTTATAGAACAGGGGAAGACGGACGTCTTCAAATTCAGCTTATCGTAGATCGTTATGGTAAAACAACTCTCGCCAAGGGCAAGATGGAAGATGGAGAAACAATCGAACAGACGGCACTGCGCGAGATTTTGGAAGAGACAGGTATGGTGGGTCGCATTGTAGAGCCGGTCGATATCATTGCTTACACGTACCAACATGCAGATTTTGGCCCGGTGGACAAGGAAGTTCATTATTATCTCGTTGAAGCCGAGAGTGGTGATCTACAGCCTCAGATTGAAGAAATCAAGGGTGTGGATTGGTATGCTCCGGAAGAAGCATGGTCCTTACAGCAGCAGAGCGGATATGATAATAACGATGATATCTTGCGTGTAGCCCTGAACAAGTTAGGCTTTAACGTATAACGAGGTATAGTTCTAGTTCGAGTCAGTTAGCCGCGCGTTCTGTGGGACTGCATAGGCAGACCATCAAGCCACGGGTGACTTCGCCGCGGGGGCGTGAACCGGTGGTTTTTTGTGCCAGATTGGCAAGTAACAGAATGGCAAAGCAAGCAGTGAACTGGTGATGTTAAAAAGGGTCTGGGCATGCGCAATCTGTGCCCCGTTATCCGCTGACAGCCAGGCCGAAGCTGCATGCAGCTGGCCGATCAGCGGCATAAACAGCAGCGCTCCCGCAATGTTTAATACAACATGGGAGGCTGCGACAAATTTGCCTGCGGATGCTCCGCCCGCGGCAGCAATCACAGCGGTGATGCAGGTCCCCACATTGGACCCGATCACAATGGCGATGCCGATCTCCACAGGCAATACCCCTGTGGCTGCGAGCGTAATCGCCATGCTAATGACAGCTGCGCTGCTGTGAATGAGCGCTGTCAGACAGGCACCTGCCAGGAAGCCCCACCACAAGCTGTCGGCCGAGCGGTCGAGAAACCATTGAAATACGCCCATGCTCCGCAAGGGTAAGGCAATGGATTGCATCACCTGAATGCCTGTCATAACAAGTGCAAATCCCGCAGCTGCGAGGAAGCTGTACTGGATGTTAAACAGAGTCTGGCGCGTGCGTTCAGGAGCGGCCAGATTGCGTTCACCAAGAACAACAAACATGGCCCAGCCCGTTAGCGACAGGACGAGTAGCGGCAGGGAAGCGCGTCCGATCTGCAGTCCCACCAACTCCGTCGTCAGGCATGTCCCGATGTTGGTGCCGAGGATGATGCCGAGTGTGCGTCCATAGGTAATTAATCTGGCATTAGCCAGTCCAATGGTGAGTACGGTGACCGCAGTACTGCTCTGTAACAGGGCTGTTGCGCCCGCACTGAAGGCCATGCCTTTCCAAGGAGCAGAGGTGGCACGATTGAGCCAACCTGCCAACATGGGCCCTGCCATGCGCTGTAAGGCCGTCTCCATCAGCTTCATGCCACCAAAAAAGATAATAAGCCCATAGAGTAGGGGCAATATCACATCTCTAAACATAGAAACATCATTCCTTCCGTCCGGGTTCCTTAACTCATCCTATGAGTAAGAAAAGACAACCATGACAAGCCTAAAGGAATTCAGAGGGAAGCGACCTAAATTACCCCACCCCAATTCGAAAGATACGGTGATTCGTGCAAACGTGGTGGAGGGGACGAAATCGAATCTGAAGAAGCGAAGCGTGCGCCTTTGTCTCCGGATTTTCCCTTTAAAAAAGGGAATCAAAAAAATCTGGAGACAACAGCGATCGGAAGATCGATTCGTAACCGAAACGCCACCTACGCGCCGCACCAAACCTATCTTTTGAACTATTAAATTAAAGGAAGTGAATCTACCTTGCCATCAGTTACACTTGAACGCAGTCGCAAAAAGCGGCTTGAACATGCACATCCATGGATATTTAACAATGAAATTGCCTCTGTTGACGGAAACCCGGAGCCGGGAGATCTGGTCAATGTATTGAATCATCAAGGTCGCTATCTGGCGACAGGATATTACAATCCCGCATCTCAAATCACAGTAAGAGTTGTAGCGTATCAACCACTGGAGTCCGAACAGATGGACACCGCGTTTTTTGCAGCGCGTTTCCGCGATTGCTTGCGTCACCGTGAACGTTTTATCCAGGATGGAGAGGCATACCGTCTCGTTTACGGCGAAGCAGATTTTCTACCAGGCTTGATCGTTGACCGGTTCGGCAGCATCCTCGTTGTACAGTTACTTACACTTGGCATGGATCGTTGCCGTGAAGCCATCGTACAGGCACTCATTGAAGTAATGCAGCCGGAAGGCATATATGAGCGCAGTGATGTCTCGATTCGTGAACTCGAAGGTTTGGAGCAGACCAAAGGTCCGCTGTACGGAGAGTGCCCACGGCATGTCACCGTTACAGAAAATGGACTACTCATTAAAGTGGATATCGTGGAAGGGCAGAAGACAGGTTACTTCTTCGACCAACGCGAGAATCGTGCAGCCATCGAACCGCTCATGAAGGGTTGGGGCTATAAGAGTGGAATCACACTACAAACGACCGAGCAGGATGGCACACAGCAGATGTTGCCTGTGAATAAAAGCGGTAAAGTAGTTACATTCCCTTATTGGGATGGTGCCACTGTGCTGGAGTGCTTCTCACACACAGGCAGTTTCACGTTGAATGCTTGCAAGTATGGAGCCAAAAAAGTGACTTGTCTTGATATTTCGGAGCATGCCATTGAGAGTGCACGAACAAATGTAGAGCTGAACGGTTTCACCGACCGGGTCGAATTCGTAGTTGCTGATGCATTTCAGTACTTGCGTGAACAAGTGAAGGGGCTGGATGAACGTACCGCACGTGCACGTGCAGGCGAACAGAAAGTGGATACATCCAAAGCGCTGGCAGCTGGCGGTAAAACATTTGATGTCGTCATCCTCGATCCTCCTGCATTTGCCAAAACGAAATCAGCAGTTAAAGGTGCAAGTCGCGGTTATAAAGATATCAACCTGCAAGGAATGAAACTGGTCAATGAGGGCGGATATTTGGTAACAGCCAGCTGTTCGTATCACATGCGTCCTGACCTTTTCCTGGATACGATTGCCGATGCAGCCGAAGATGCAGGCAAAGTGCTGCGTCTAATCGACTGGAAGGCAGCAGGTAAGGACCACCCGCAAATTTTGGGCGTGGATGAAGGACATTACCTGAAATTTGCTATTTTCGAAGTGCGCAGTAAAAAGAATTAGAAGAGTCTCGTTTCACTTTTTTTAATCTCTTGTGAGATAAAGTGAAGTTTAAATAAATGATACTTTTGGCAAAAAGTCCACAGTGTGATAGCTGCGGGCTTTTTGCTGTTTGGCTGTGTTAACGGAGATGATCTCCGTTTTTACCGGATAGTGGCAAACGTATGTTCCGAACCAAGTCAGATATGTTATACTGGGAATTAAAATCTTGTACGTGTAGTTTGGAGGATTAGACATGTCCGTTCGTTTTGTTATTGGCCGGGCAGGCAGCGGCAAAAGCTCGCTGATTACCCGGGAAATTACAACCCTGCTTCAACAAGAACCGCAAGGTAAACCTTTGATTTTACTCGTTCCCGAACAGAGTTCCTTTCGAACAGAGCAAGCGTTGGTGTCTTCTGGAGCAATTAAAGGTACGATGCGTGCAGAAGTGCTGGGCTTTCGCCGTTTAGCCTATCGTGTAATGCAGGAAGCAGGTGGTTCTGCTCGTATTCCGATCGGAGCCGAAGGCAAAAAGATGCTGCTCTACAAAGTAATCCAGCGCCGTAAGGAAGAATTGAAGCTGTTTGGTGCATCCGGCAGCCAGCTGGGTTTTATAGGCGAATTAAATGACTTATATAGTGAATTTAAACGTTATGAAGTTGATCCATCATTGCTGGAAGACGGGCTGTCTGGAGGAAATACCTCATCGACTTCGCCGATTCTGGAGGACAAGTTGCATGACTTGAATCTGATATATCGTGACTATGAACAGGAACTGACCCATTTATATATTGATGATGAAGACACGTTGACCGAGCTGACAGATCGTTTGTCGGAAAGTGCTTTGCTGCAGGATGCCCAGATCTGGATTGATGGCTTTCAGGGATTCACGCCACAGGAGATGAGTGTGATCGGTCGGCTGATGTTGCAGTCCTCTTCCGTGACGATTGCACTGACATTGGATCGTCCTTATGATCACGGCGCACTGCCTGGAGAACTTGAACTGTTCTATCCCACAGCGAGTGCCTATGCGCGCCTGAAAGGGATGGCTGAAGAACTGGGTGTACCGAGCGATATAACCGTGCTAGATTCGGAGATTCCACCGAGATACAAGGATCGTCCAGGACTTGCTCATCTGGAGGCTGGTTTCGATCGCCGAATTCGTTGGAAAAGTGATGGCTTTGATTCCGGAATCCGACTGGTTGCAGCCGAGAACCGACGAGCTGAGATGGAGGGAGCACTGCGTGAGATGCGGCGTTTGGCGCAAAACGAAGGTGCGCGTTATCGGGATATGGCGGTACTTGTTCGTCAGTTGGATACCTACGCCGATATAGCTGAACCTCTATTCAGGGATTATGACGTACCCGTCTTTCTGGACCGCAGAAGAAATGAACTTCATCATCCATTATCCGAGTTTATCCGTTCCGCATTGGATATTGTTCGTCGCCACTGGCGTTACGAGGATGTATTTCGCTGTGTCAAAACGGATCTGCTGCTTCCGCGTGATGGTTCCATCACTCGTGAAGATATGGACCAGCTTGAGAATTATGTACTGGCTTGTGGTATTCACGGGTATCGCTGGACTGATGGCAAACCATGGAAGTATGTACCAAGCCTGTCGCTGGAAGACAACGGTCAGGATGGCCGTAGTCGAGGACGGGACCAGATGCTTTCTTTAATGGAGAGCTGCCGAACGGTCATTACAGATTCCTTGGGTGTTTTTGAGAAACGAATGAAAAAGGCAAAGACAGCCAAAGCCCAGTGCGAAGCACTATACAGACTGCTGGAAGATGCTGAGATTGCATGGAAGCTGGAGAACATGTCTGCTGAAGCTAAGGCACAAGGTGACCCCGAACGGTCGAGAGAACATCGGCAGATGTGGGGAGCTGTGCTGGATTTATTGGATCAGATGGTTGATATGATGGGGAATGAACGGCTGGATATCACGCTGTTTGCCGGGATGATCGAGACCGGATTGACGGAACTGAAGCTGGGTCTGGTACCACCAGCACTTGATCAGGTACTGGTTGGTTCCATGGACCGTACACGTCTTCAGGACATCAAATACGTATTTATCCTTGGCGCAGTTGATGGTGAATTACCCGCCGTACCTCAGGATAATGGCGTATTAACGGAACTGGAGAGAGCGTTACTGACGGAACGTGGCATGGCGCTTGGACCAGGTGCAACAAGGCAGATGCTGGATGAACGTTTCCTGATCTATACGGCACTTACAGCCGCAAGCAGCCAGTTGTGGCTGAGTTATCCGGTTGCTGATGATGAGGGGAAAGCACTGCTTCCTTCCGAGATTGTCCGCCATGTACGGAAGATGTTTGGTTTACAAGAACAGCCATTGCTCGCTCAACCACCGATTGCGAACTCGGAAGAAGCGCATTGGTCCTATGTCACCCATCCAGGTCAGAGTCTGTCTGCGCTCATTGGACAATTGCGCAAATGGCGCCGCGGAGAAGACATCCCTGAAATGTGGTGGGCGGTCTACAATTGGCATGTATCTCGGGAGACAAGCAGACCTCAGCTGGAACGGTTGATGGGATCGATCTTTTATCGTAATAGAGCATTACCACTACGTACAGCTACCAGTCGCAGATTGTATGGCACAGAGGTGAGGACGAGTGTTTCGCGAATGGAGCGTTTCGTCGCTTGTCCGTTCTCCCATTTTGCTTCGCACGGGTTGCGTCTCAAAGAACGGCAATTGTACCGCCTTCAGGCCCCTGATATCGGACAACTGTTTCATGCTGCACTTAGCCAACTGGCTATGCGGTTGCGTGAAGAAAATCGTAGTTGGGGCAGCTTGACTCCAGACCAATGTCGTCAGGAAGCCGAGCAAACCGTGGAGCAGATTGCACCACAGCTGCAAGGGGAGATTTTGCTAAGCACCAAGCGATACGGTTATATTTTCCGCAAATTGAAGGACATCGTGAGCCGGGCATCCGTTATTCTCGGTGAACAGTCCAGACGCGGAAGTTTTGAACCGATTGGATTGGAGCTTGATTTTGGACCGGATAAAACGTTGCCGCCACTACGTTTTGAACTGGAAAACGGCTGTGTGATGGAGATCGTGGGTCGGATTGACCGTGTGGATGTCGCAGAAGGAGAGAATGGTCTGCTCCTGCGTGTCATTGACTATAAATCAAGCCAAACGGACCTCAAGCTTCATGAAGTGTATTATGGTCTGTCATTGCAGATGCTCACCTATCTGGAGGTGCTGCTTAGTGCTGCCGAGGAATGGCTTGGAGAAACGGCGATGCCGGGAGGAACGTTGTATTTCCATGTGCATAACCCGCTGTTGCAATCTGCAAATGGCATGACATCGGAGCAGGCCGGACAAGAACTGCTGAAACGGTTCAAAATGAAAGGTTTGCTGCTCGCGGACCGGGATGCAATCGCACAAATGGACAACACCCTGGATAAGGGGTATTCAGCGATTATTCCAGTTGCTCTTAAGGCGGACGGAAGCTTTTATAGCAGCGCCGCTGTAGCTACGCCAGAGCAATGGGATACGCTGCTTGCTTCGGTTCGCAGTAATATCCGCGAGATTGGTACCCGGATTACGGATGGGGATGTGGCCATTGAGCCTTATCGTATTCAGCAGGAAGTGGCGTGCACGTTCTGTCCGTATAAACCTGTTTGTCAGTTTGATGAGAATATAGAAGGAAATGAGTATAACCTGTTGTCCAAACCGGGCAAACAGCAAATCTGGGATATGTTATCTCACACCAAGGGAGGGGAAACATCATGACGAATATGCCAAAACCGGAAGGAAGCTTCTGGAGTGACGACCAGTGGAGTGCCATCTCGGAAAGTGGAGAAGACATTCTGGTTGCCGCTGCGGCGGGATCAGGCAAGACAGCCGTACTGGTTGAACGAATTATTCGCAAGATCGCAGATCCCTCCCAAGGATTCAGTGTGGATCGTTTACTTGTAGCTACGTTTACCAAAGCGGCCGCCGCCGAGATGAAACAACGGATTCGGGAAGCGTTGGAACGTGCGCTGGAAGAACAGCCTGGAGAAGAGCATCTGCGTAAGCAGCTGTCGCTGCTTGGACGGGCATCTATTACAACGCTGCATTCATTCTGTATGGAAGTCATCCGCCGTTACTATCAGCAAATTCCGTTGAACCCGGCTTTTCGTATCCTGAATGAAAATGAAGCGGAAATCATGCGCCAGGAACTACTCGAAGAACTATTTGAGGAAAAGTATGGCGAGGAAGATGAAGGTAGTACATTCCGCGAATTGGTCGACTGGTTCAGTGGAGAACGAAATGATGATGCGATGCATCGACTGGTGCAACGATTGTATGATTTCTCCCGCAGTCATTCCTGGCCGGATCATTGGCTCTCAGAGATGGCATCTGCTTTTCAGGTGGAAAGTGTGGAGGCACTTGGACATTCAGCATGGGTTCAGAGTATTTTGCGTGATGCGGCTCTTGCTTTGAGTGGTGCAGCAGGACTACTCCGTCAAGGCATTCATATTTCCATGCAGCCTGAAGGTCCGGCACCTTATGCAGATACGTTAAAAGAAGATCTGGTGATGGTGGAAGAGCTGCTGTCTGCGGTTGAGATTATGCCATGGGAGAGGTTGCCTGAAGTGTTTCAACCCGCTGCATTTGGCAAACTGAAACCCTGCAAAAAGGATCAAACGGACCCGGCTTTACAGGATCAGGTGAAAGAACTCCGTGAGGCTGCGAAAAAGGCAGTTACCGACCTGAAAGGTTCATTGTTTGGAAGAAGTGCTTTTTCGTTCTGGCAGGAGCTGGAGCAAGCGGCACCACTCATGCAGGAACTGTCGAGGCTGGTTAGTACATTTGGAGAACGTTATCGACAGGCCAAACAGGAACGGGGGCAAGTTGACTTCAGTGATCTGGAGCACTATTGCCTTCACATTTTGCGACATGAGGATTCAACGCCTGAACTGTCGATGCCTTCCGATGCGGCTATGGAGTACCGTTCGCGATTCGATGAAGTGTTGCTTGATGAATATCAGGACACCAATACGGTTCAGGAAGATATCGTGAAGCTCATCTCCAGAGAAAACCCGGGTAACCGATTCATGGTCGGTGATGTCAAGCAGAGTATCTATCGTTTCCGGTTGGCTGAGCCGGGTCTATTTATGAACAAGTATCGCCAATATGGAGCGAGCACACGTGAAGATGGAATGGTGGAAGATCGTCTGAATCGTACAGGTCAACGTATTGATCTTGCGCGGAATTTCCGCAGCCGTGCTGAAGTCGTGCATTCGGTCAATATGATATTCCGGCAACTCATGAACGAAGGTGTGGCAGAGATTGCTTACGATGAACGAGCGCAACTGGCATATGGGGCTACGTTCCCGTCAGAAACGCTTGGTGATAAGGCGTATACACCTGAACTTATGTTGATTGATCGTCAGGGCGGTGGTCCTGATCTGACAGAGAGTACGGATGAGAATGGGGATGCATCGGTCTCCGCAGAACTGGAGAGTGCCGAACTTGAAACAGCCCAGTTGGAAGCGCGGGCGATTGCAAGGCGTATTCGTGAGATGGTTGGGGATACGGACAAACCTGCCCTCCATGTATATGACAAAGCCCTGCAAACGATGCGCCCGGCACGTTACGGTGACATGGTCATCTTGTTGCGTTCAACCTTGATGTGGGCTCCGCTCATGATTGAGGAATTCAGACAGCAGGGAATTCCTGCTGGAGGAGAACAGAGCAAGGGCTACTTCCAGGCTACAGAAGTGGAAATCATGATGTCTCTGCTTCAGCTTGTTGATAATCCAAGGCAGGATATTCCGCTTGCTTCCGTGCTTCGTTCTCCGATTGTCGGACTGGATGAAGAGGAACTGGCACAGATTCGGCTTGGTGACAAAAGACAGTCATTCTATGATGCGGTTGTATCTGCTGCTGGTGAATGGAACAATTCCTCCACTAATACCGTACAACAATCCCGTCAGGATAACGATCCTGATTCCAATATCGTCCAGTTACAGTGGCCGGAAGCCTGGTCAGAGATGGAACAGGGACAGAAGGAGACAGCAGCTTCAGTCGAGGCAGAGATCCTGGATAATGGCTATGAATTCGATGATGTGCATACAGTGCATACAGATGGAATGCAGGATGCTGGTGTTACTGGACATGTAAGTGAGGATCTGGGCATAACGGAGATCTCAGGCTCGGAGTTACAGCAAAAATTAATTCGCTTTATGCGTCAATTGGAGCAGTGGAGACTTGAGGCAAGACAAGGCAGTCTAAGTGAACTGATCTGGCGTATGTATCGGGAAACCGGTTATTTGGACTGGGTTGGTGGTCTTCCAGGAGGACTGCAACGTCAAAGTAATCTTAAGGCATTGTACGATCGCGCACGACAATATGAGGAATCAACTGCGAATCGCGGCTTGTTCCGTTTCCTGACCTATGTTTCCAGACTGCGGGAAAACGGGGGAGACCTCGGGACTGTAACAAGTAGTTCTGGGGAGCAGGACAACGCCGTACGTATCATGACGATTCACCGGAGTAAGGGTTTGGAGTTTCCAATTGTCTTTGTCGGTGGCATATCCAAGATGTTTAATCAGCAGGATCTAAACGCACCGTTTCTGATGCATAAGGAACTGGGATTTGGTCCGAGGTTTGTGGATCGTGAAAACAGGGTTGCCTATCCTACATTAGCCAATCTGGCGATTCGTCGTCGTGCGCAATTTGAACTGCTTGCGGAAGAGATGCGTGTGCTGTATGTTGCGTTGACCCGTCCCAAAGAGAAAATGATTTTGCTGGGTACTGTAAAAGATGCCGCGAAAAAAGCGCTCGCGTGGTCTCAGGTCAAGGACAGCCTTGAACTGGCATTGCCAGACTATCTGCTTGCTGCTGGACGGAGTTACCTGGACTGGATTGGACCATCCCTGATGAGACATCCAGATGCGGCTGTGCTGCGTGAACTTGCTGGAAGCAATGATTCGTTCTCGGCCTGTCTTGCAGATGATCAATCACGATGGGCGATCTCTATTATTTCCGCCGATCAGGTATCCCGTGATCATGTGGTGGATCAGACACTCGGAGAAGAAGACGGGATGACTGAGGTGCGGAAAGAAAGAATTGCTGCGCTAAAAGCCGTTCAGCCTGTGAAGTTGGTTACATCCTCAACTGTAGAAGATCTGACGAAGATTGCACAAGATACGGCTAACCAAAACATTGAAGATGAAGGTGCCGATACAGTAGCTCTTCAACAAGAGGAGACACGGCTGATCAACGAGGTTGATCAACGGCTTTCATGGACGTACCCCTATGAAGCAGCAACTCAAGTAGCAGCCAGTACATCTGTCACGGAGTTGAAAACGTTACTTGCGATGCAGGACATCCAGTCCGTAGAGGTGATGGAGGAACTTGGAGAACAGTCCGAGAAATTATTGGCCGACAACCCAGCTATCAATAACATCAAGGATGAAACAAGTCGTGCTCTCCATGGTGCATCCAGTGAATCTATCAAGCATGAGCCTGGGTTAGAGTCAGATTCAAACCGTACGGTGAACCTTTCGGATGCGGGATCTGCGGGTACGTCTTTCAAACTGCATCTGCGTCGTCCGAAATTCATGGAGGCAACGCAGCTGACAGGGGCAGAACGGGGGAATGTGTATCATACGTTGATGCAGCATCTTCCTATAGATGGATCATCCGTTGATTCACAGCTTATTGAACAGACGATTGAGCGGTTGATTAACCTTCAGATTTTGCTGCCCCATCATGCTGCGGCTATCGAACCTGAAGAACTGGCCGGATTTTTCAATACAGAACCAGGGAATGAATTATTGCGTGCAGCGTGGGTGAAACGGGAAATTCCGTTTGTGTATGGACTTCCGGCACACCAGTCTCCTGTGGAATGGCTACACCAACAGGCGGCGAACTCAGATATACAGATGCTAAATGAAGATAGCAAAATGCAGGCAACGATTGAAAATGAAACCGTGCTTGTACAGGGGATTATCGATTGTCTGTATGAGGTGGACGGCGAGCTTGTCTTGCTTGATTACAAGACGGATCGAGTTTTGGAGCATCGTGGTGGTTTGGATGAACTTACCAAAAATTATCGCTTCCAGCTAGATCTGTATGGACGGGCTATTGAAGATATATTAGGTCGGAAAGTTGACCGGAAATGGCTGTACTTTTTTGATGGTGGACATGCAGTGGAATTGTAAAGGAACTGGATCGGAATTGTAAACCATGGATTTCATATGGGAGAGGGGTGGAACGGACGATGCGTATTCTGCATACAGGGGACTGGCATTTGGGAAAAACGCTGGAAGGACGAAGCCGACTGCGTGAACAGGAAGATTTCGTTGATGAACTCGTCAGGGTCGCTGATGAGCAGCAGGCAGATGCCATATTGATGGCCGGAGATGTGTATGATTCGGTGAATCCTCCCGCAGCGGCGGAACAGCTTTTTTATGAAGCGGCAGCACGTCTGACGGAGCATGGAAGACCTCTTGTGGTGATTGCTGGAAATCATGATCAGCCAGAACGTGTAGCTTCTGTAACTCCACTTGTGAACAGACAGGGCATTACACTCGTAGGGATGCCTACTTCAGAAGCGGTAACCATCCATGCAAAGCGAACCGGAGAAATTGCACAGATTGCCGCATTACCTTATCCTTCTGAAGCCAGATTGAATGAACTGCTGACAACAGATGGTGACGAAAATGTGCTTCGTCAGGCATACAGTCACCGTGTGGGCATGTTAATGCAGCGTCTGGCAGCTTCTTTTCGCCCGGATACCGTGAACTTGGCCATGAGCCATATCTATGTGCTCGGCGGACTTGAGAGTGATTCGGAACGTCCGATTCAGATCGGTGGGGCCTACACGGTCGACCCTTCATCTTTAGCGACTGGTGCGCAATACACGGCGCTTGGGCATCTTCATCGTGCACAGGCTGTCAAAGGAGACGGTGTGATTCGATACAGCGGTTCTCCTCTCGCCTACAGCTTCTCGGAAGCAGGGCAGAGCAAGTCTGTTACGATGGTTGATCTGGCACCGGGCGGAGCTGCACAGGTGGAGGAAGTTTTGTTAACGTCCGGGCGTCCGCTTGTGCGTTGGCAGGCGCGTGGTGGTTTGGCAGAAGTATATCGCTGGCTGGACGAGGGACGTGATCCACAGGCTTTTATCGACATGGAAGTGTGGCTGGACGAGGCGATGTCCCTGAAGGAGATTCAGCAGCTGCGAAAATCACATGAAGGTATCATCCATATTCGCCCGGTGTATCCCGAGATGGCTGCAGCAGGCCTTTTGGAGCAACGATCCGAGCTGCCTGTACATGAACTGTTCCGCAAATTCTATCAGCGTCAGACCGGTGGTGCACAGCCGGAAGACAGCCTGGTACAGCTTTTCCTGGAACTTGTGGATGAAGACGAGCCGGGTGTGCGTGAGGAGGTCGAGGAAAGATGAAGCCGATTTTATTAAAAGTTGCCGGACTGCAAAGTTATCGGGAGATGCAGGAGATTGATTTTACCGTGCTGACGGAGACGGGACTATTCGGTATTTTTGGTCCAACGGGCAGTGGTAAATCTTCCTTGCTCGATGCCATCACACTCGCCATGTACGGAAAAGTGGAACGTGCGGTGAACGGGACACAAGGCATTATGAATCATGCAGAGGATTCGTTGTCGGTTGCTTTTACATTTGAACTGATGTCGGCGGAAGGCACTCGAAGGTTCCGGGTAGAGCGACGTTTCAAACGAAATAATGAAGTGTCGGTGAGTAACACGATCAGCAAATTCATAGAGACGGTCAATGGCGAAGAACAGGTACTTGCCGACAAATTGGCAGATGTGAATCGCTGTGTTGAAGATGTGATCGGTTTGAAGATGGATGATTTTACACGGGCAGTGGTGCTTCCGCAAGGGAAGTTTGCCGAGTTTTTGTCACTCAAAGGCAGTGAACGCCGCCAGATGCTGCAACGCTTATTCCATCTGGAGAAGTATGGGGATCAGCTGGCCATCAAATTAAGCCGTCGGGTCAAGGATAATGATATGGTTCACCAATCTCTCGCTGCGGAGCAACAGGGACTTGGCAATGCCAGTAAGGAGACGCTTGAAGAAACGAAACGTCTTCTTCAAACCGCTGTTCAGCAGTCTGAATTATCCCGCAAAGCGCTGGATGAAGCTGCGAAGGAAGCTGAACAACTGGGTAAAATTCGTGAGTTAAGTAACGAACGGCAGGCCCGTACGGATGAACAGCAGAAGCTTAAAGCGCTGGAACCGCAGGTCGAGGCAGGCGAACAACGGCTGAAACAATCCGTTGCGGCAGATGTAATACTGCCTGCATTGCAGACGGTTCGAGATGCCATGGCTGCACAAAAGCAGCGGCAGGATACTGCTGAGACAGCTCATCAGCAAGCAGTGGAACATGAGCGTCTGGCTGTTCAGGAAGCGGAGAAGGCCGAGACGGCACGTAAGCAAATGACTGAGGAAGAACCGAAACTTCTGCTGCGCCTGGAGCAACTCGAACAAGCAAAAGAGCTGCAACGGGAACGGGACGGGCTTCAGGCCGATTGCTCGCGCCTCGCGCAGCTGCTGGAACAGGGGCAGGGCGAACAAACTGCGCTGGGACAGCAGCTTGAGAAAGAAAAGGAATTGCAACAGCGTGGACGCAAACGGCGTGAGGAACTACAGGAGAGCCTCAAGCCAAATGAAGTGAAGTCAGAGGAACGCAGACAGCTGCAGGCTGCGCTTGAACTGAAACATCGTGTGGATACTGCCGCGGAGCAGTTGCAGCAAAATAAGGCTGACATGCAAGCCTATAAGCAATCGGCAGAACAGGGAGCCGACAAGCTGAAGGCGGCGGCTGAGGAAGAAAAACGCCTGAGTGATCAGCGTCAGCATCTGGTAGAACAGGCGTCAGCAGGTCTTGAGGCCTTGCTTGCCTCTGAGCAGGATATTAGCCGCGAACAAAGCCTGCTGGCCCTTGCGGAGGAACAGCTGCGTGGCACAATGCGTGAGCAGGAGCTGCACCGGCTGTCCTCCGCCTTGCGCGCCGAACTGCACGACGGCGAGCCATGCCCGGTGTGCGGCTCGCCGCACCACCCGCTCCCGGCTGCGCCGCCGGGAGAAGGTCCGCACGCAGGCGATGCGGACCTGGAACTGCTGCGCAGCCTGCACGCGGAGCTGCAGGAGCTGCGCTTTGGGCTGCGCCAGCAGCTGCACGAACGTCGCAGCCTGCTGACGCAGCTTGGCGCTGCGGCCGGCGAAGCTCCGGCCGCAGCCGAGGCCGCGCCTGCGGCAGCGGAACCCGAGCCCGCCGGGTCGCCCGAACACGGGCGCTCTCCGGCAGGCTGGGCGTCGCGTGCCGCGGCGCTGCGCGAAGCCGCGCAGGCGCTGGCTGCCGCAGCAGCGCCGCTCCAGGCCGAAGCCGCCGCGTTGCAGCAGGCGGCTGTGGGCGCGCAGCAGCGCCGCATGGAAGCGGCAGCTGCGCAAGAGGCCGGCCGTGCCGGGCTCGCCCAGGCGGAGCGCAAGCTGGCCGAGAGCGAGGCCGCAGCGGCTGCCTTGCAGGGCCGCTGGGCCACGGAACTGCCGGGCATCGCTCAGGAGGAGGCCAAGACCCTCTATCAGGCGATGCAGGAGCGCGATACGCGCGCCGAAGACATCAAGGAACGTCTGAACAAAAGTGTGACGTTCCTTGAGGAAAAAGACCAGATCATTCAATCTCTTCAGCAGAAGCTGGTCGAATTGGACAAACAACTGATCCAGTGGCAAACAGAGTGGCAGGGCAATAGCAAACAGCTGGCCGAGAAGGAAGAACGCTTGCGTCAGTGGGTTGGGGAGCAGCGGGTAGAGGATTTGATTACTGCAGCTCAGACTCGTCTGGATGGACTGCGGAAAACAGCTTCGGACTCGGCACAACGCTTCAAAGAAGCGGACACGCTGAAGCAGGAATCAGCCAAGAGAGACGTTATGGCTCAACAGGCAGCCGCCTCGGCAACAGAGCATCTGCAACAGGCACAGGAGCGGTGGAAGCAATTGCTGGAAAAATCCCCGTTTGACTCGGATGATGCTGTTGTATCCGCGGCAATTCCTTCACAGGAAGCAGAACGACTGGCAGGAGAGATCCAGCAGCACCGTGAACGTGAGCGTGAACTGGCATCCCAATTGCGTGAACTGGAACAAAAGCTGGGTGGTGCTGCCGTATCGGAGGAACAGTGGTTAGCGTGCACCGAACGATTGCAGCAGGTCCGGACTCAGGATGAGGCTGCCCTTCGTGCCAAAGCACGTGCAGAACGTGATCTGGAGGATGTGGAGCAACGACATGTTCGCTGGACTGAACTGGAGAACAAGCGGGTGGAGGTAAGCCGTCAAGGCGAACTGCTCAGCAAACTGCAATCCGCGTTCAGAGGCAATGCTTTTGTCGAATATATTGCCGAAGAACAACTGATGCAGGTTAGTCATGCGGCGTCTCAGCGTCTGCGCTTCCTGACCAAACAGCGTTATTCACTCGAGGTGGATTCCGGTGGTGGTTTTGTGATTTGTGATGATGCTAACGGGGGAGTCAAACGACCGGTATCAACGTTGTCAGGTGGCGAGACGTTTTTGACTTCGTTGTCACTGGCCTTGGCGCTGTCAGCCCAGATTCAGTTGCGAGGTCAGTACCCACTTCAATTCTTCTTCCTGGATGAAGGGTTTGGTACACTTGACCCTGAGCTGTTGGATACCGTCATTACGTCTCTGGAAAAATTGCATGACGACCGACTGGCTGTTGGTGTAATCAGTCACGTGCCTGAACTGCGTGCACGCTTACCGCGCAAACTTGTGGTGATTCCGGCAGGTGAGGCCGGAAACGGCTCACGGGTGGTCTTGGAGACCCTGTAGAGTGATATGTGTATGATGAATATCCGCTTACAATCCGGGTTTGGACCAGAATGCCGAAAATATAGTGGGGATGTATGTTTGTTTATCAGGAGAAGTGACCTGTTACCGATTTAACGGCAGGACGTGGAGAAAAGAGGGAGGCATTACGCTTCTCTCTGCCCAAGTAACTGATTATTTCCGAATGTTATTTATTGTAAAAATATTTCTTTTCTTGCTTTTACAACATAGCGGAGTGAGTTACATCACAGATACAGGTTCATCTCGCTGTTATACTACAGTTAAGCCGACAAACTTTATTTAAGTACCCCGGCGGACATCTGATCAGGACGTTTCCTGAATAGATGTCCGCGCTGCAGACTTCCAAGGAAGCCGCTCACGGGGTGCTTCTTTTTTTGTGTTTTTTCGTCAGTAGTGTCAATTCGCCCAATTCTGAATACCATGAAAAGGTGATCAAGAGCAGAATCAGGGAGGCGTTGGCAAGTGGAAAAAGTGGAAGCGAAGAAAATATGTAAGGAACACATGCACCGTTATGTATGTGTACAGATGAATGACGGTATGCACTACGATGGCATTATGGAAAATGTGGATGACGAAATGATCTACCTAGCTGTTCCCGTTGGACCGGAAGCCATGGTGAATCATGCGAACTGGGCTCCAAATGCAATGCCGGGAGCGAACTATCCGATAGGTCATACTCGCGGATTTTATCCAGGTTACGGCTACCCTACACCTTATCCGTATTATGGTTATGGCCGTAGACGTTTTAACCGACTGGTGCTCCCGTTATTTGCGCTTACAGCGTTAACCCTTTTACCGTACTATTGAAATTAAAAAACAGGCATAACTGCAAGTGACACATTCTTATGTACCCTATGGGCATCCTATGAAAATCCTCGAAAATAACTAGCTGAGGATGGATGTTTCATTCATGGTACCGTACAGCATGAATTAGAGAGGTCTTATCACATACGGAGTCTCAGCCTGATGTATCGCAACAGTCATTGCAATACAACTGGCAACATACCGAATATCCAAAAAGGTCATGTCTGTGCAGAAGCGAACTTCTGTAAGGCATGACCTTTTTTTGAATCTAATTAGTGTAAGGTCGATGATGAACGGATGGCAAATAGCGTCTATTTAAACCTGCTTAAATCAGAAGCGGGCCTTAACGTGTCCGTAGCAGCAAGCAGCTTACTGCATCCTGAATAAGCGAACGTGCCCATGTGCGAGCAACGATCAAGACACCGAAAAGCTTTAATTCTCTATTCCGATTAAAAGCTTCGCTTTGGGTGAAATCGATGTTGTTCTCTTGCCCAGGATTGGAGGAGCAAAGCATGATGTGTGAGTGCTGACGAATCTGAGGCATCTTATTCAAGGCTTTGAAGCGCCCTCAGAATTTTAAGGAATCTGATACACGTTATAACCGAACAAACAGCCGCTTTCAGTATTTTTTTGAGGTTATTTCGGGAAAAACGTGCCTGATGTTCCTTATAATTTCAAATGTGGCCTGAACATCAAATAAGACGTCCTGTGTTCCTTGGAAAATCGTCCATCGACCACTACTCCTTCTCCAAGATCAGCCAGCATGGACTTCAAAATGCCCTCAACTTAATGCAGATTTCAAATCCTCAAGTAAATCCTCAACATCCTCGATCCCAACGGAGATCCGAATCAAACCATCTGTGATCCCCAATTCTTGCCGACGTTCATAGGGAATGGAAGCATGTGTCATTCGGGCAGGGACAGAAATTAAACTTTCCACCGCGCCCAGACTTTCAGCCAATGTAAAATAACGGACTTTGCTTAACACGTCATCTACTTTTTCAGCACTGCCTACATCAAAGGAAACCATACCTCCATATCCTCTCGCTTGCGTGGAAGCAAGCTTATACTGTGGATGGTTGGGCAACCCGGGATAATAGACTTTGCTCACTGTTGGATGTTGATTCAAAAATGCCACAATCTGCTCTGTATTGTGTTCTTGCGCTTCCATCCGCAATCCCAATGTTTTCAGACCTCGCATTAACAGCCAGGAATCCATAGGTCCCAGGACTGCTCCAATTGCATTTTGAATAAAATGCAGATCTTCACCAAGTTGCTCGCTGTTGACAACCGCAAGTCCTGCCACGACATCACTATGACCACCGATATATTTTGTTGCAGAATGCAGTACAATATCTGCCCCCAGAGCCAGCGGGGTTTGCCAATAAGGCGTACTAAACGTGTTGTCTACAATGAACAGCAATTCATGTTGTTTCGACCATTTCGCTACAGCAGCAATATCGGTGACCTTGAGTAACGGATTGGTAGGTGTTTCTACATAAATGGCCTTTGTATTGGATTGTAAAGCCTGTTCCAGTGCTTGTAGTGAGGTGGTATCTACAAAGGTATATTCGATCCCCAGACGATTCAGCACCTTGGTGAAAATGCGATAGGTCCCGCCGTATACGTCATCCGTCAGAATGACGTGATCTCCAGTTTTTAACAGAGAAAGTACAGCGTGAATTGCAGCCATGCCCGAACTAAAAGCAAAACCTCGAACGCCATCCTCCAGCTCTTTAATGACTTCTTCCAACGCATGACGGGTAGGGTTGCCCGTACGTGAATACTCGTATCCTTTGTGTACGCCAACCGATTCTTGCTCATACGTGCTCACTTGATAGATCGGTACACTCACTGCTCCAGTGTGTGGATCACCAACAATACCTGCATGAATCAGCTTGGTTTTTGGTTTCATTTCATTGTCCTCCATTATAGATATTTTGGCTTAAATACCGTTCGCTGCTATCCGGGAAAATTACAACGATGTTACTTCCGGGAGCTGCGTGAACAGCTTCGTTTAATGCGGCTTGCATAGCTGCACCTGAGGAACTCCCTACCAGTAAGCCTTCCAACAAGGCCAGATCCTTGACCCGCTCAAAGGCATCTTCATCTGAGATCGTATGAATGGCATCAAAGTAACTCACATCCATAAAAGAAGATAACGTTTCGACCCCTATTCCTTCTGTACGATGTGGTCCCGATGGACCTCCTGCCAGAATCGAACCTTCGGGTTCTACGATACATGTTTTCATTAACGGGTTGTGCTCCTTCAAATAGCGAGATACTCCCATGAAAGTTCCGCCAGACCCGGCTCCGGCGACATATACATCCACCTGCCCGTTCAGATCACGCCAAATCTCAGGGCCCAGATGTTCATAATGTGCGAGTGGGTTATCCGCATTGGAGAACTGACCTGGAATATAGGAACCCGGTATTTCTTTCGCCAGCGATTCCGCCTTGCGTATAGCACCAGTGATTCCTTCGGATGTGGGTGTGTTAACGACCGTAGCACCAAGGGCTTTCATCAATTGCTGCTTCTCAACGCTGAACTTCTGAGGTACCGTGAAAATGACCTTTAAATTCAGGCCTACAGCCGCCATTGCAAGACCAATGCCTGTGTTGCCTGCGGTAGCTTCGATCACCGTTCCACCTGGCTTAACATCTCCTCGTGCCAAGGCCTTCTCCAATAAAAACTTGCCGATCCTGTCTTTCACACTTCCTCCAGGATTCATGAATTCCAGTTTGGCGAACAGGCGGATTCCTTCCGGTAATGGATAACGAGTTAATTCAAGCAGTGGCGTATTACCGATAAGTTCCTGTACATGTTGATAAACGGTCAAATTAACCAATCTCCTTTTGTGTGTCATTAACCATACATATTTGTTTAATTGGGAAAAGTGCGTGATAAAACCATATTTCGATAAAATGGCTTGGTGTACTTCCAATGTTGTAAAGTGTTTGGCTCGATGATAGATGGAGAGTTGACCTGGAATGCCTAGTTGTGTGTCTAGAGATTGGACGTGGGTTTTTACTTCTAGTATGATAGAAGGGAATACATACACTGGAATACAAAGGAGGGTATGAACTATGGATTGCTTATTTTGCAAAATTGTAGAGGGCAGCATTCCCTCCAATAAAGTACTGGAGAATGACCATGTTATCGTTTTTCATGACATCCAGCCCGCTGCACCGACACATGTTCTTGTCATTCCGAAGAAACATATTGCTTCCATGAATGAAGTTACTGCAGAAGATCTGCCATTGATCGGCGAGATTCATCTGGCTGCTCAAGAAGCGGCGAAGCGTCTTGGCGTGGAGGAAACGGGATATCGCTTAATCAATAATTGTGGTAAGGATGGAGAACAAACCGTTCATCATCTGCATTACCATTTGTTGGGTGGTACCAGACTTGGCGTGTTGACAAGTCTGTCCGATTCTCACAAATAAACGAGCTAATGGGTACTAATATTGAGGATTTAGTCATATGCATTAAATCCACGAATGTGTGACCAAATGCTTATATAATGAATTCATTTCATAATACCTTTGAGTTATAAAATGGATTCAAATAAGTGATCATTACATTGAGGTTGACACCTTTATTATCTTTCGCCTATAATGTAAGATGATGAACCGTGTTATTGCTCTTGGACGGTCTGGTCGGAGGGAGGGAAAACTGGTGTCTGAAACTAAAGTTCGCAAAAACGAGACTATTGATGCTGCACTTCGTCGTTTTAAACGCTCCATCGCTAAAGATGGCGTATTGGCTGAGGTGAAGAAACGTAAGCATTATGAGAAGCCAAGCGTAAAGCGCAAGAAAAAGTCCGAGGCTGCTCGTAAGAGAAAGTTTTAGGAGGATTTTAACTACATGAATCTTAGCGAACGATTGAACGAAGATATGAAGCAAGCGATGAAGAGTAAGGACAAGTTCAGACTCTCCAACATTCGGTTGATTCGTTCGACGATCAAGAATCTTGAAATAGATTTGAAAAGAGATTTGGATGACAACGAAGTGCTTGATATCCTGAGTCGTGAAATCAAACAGCGCAAAGATGCCCTCCAAGAATTTGACAAAGCGGGCCGTGAAGATCTCGCGGCAAATGCAAAAGCGGAAATTGAAGTACTCATCCAGTACCTTCCCACACAGCTTACCGAAGAAGAAATTAAAGTTATTGTACAGCAGACCATCCAGGAAACCGGTGCTTCTTCGAAAGCCGAGATGGGGAAAGTCATGGCGGCCCTTATGCCGAAAGTTAAAGGCAAAGCGGACGGCAAACTGGTAAATCAAGCAGTTCAACAATTTCTGCAATAAAGCAAATCAATAAACACCTTCTGACTTGTCAGGAGGTGTTTTTTCCATTTATCAGAAGGCATGATGTCTTTGGGATGACGAAATTTCTTTTTAATGGTTAATATATATTATTATGGATTATTATTCTTGCAATTGATTGAGTTTTCAAATATAATTTTAAGATTTTGAAACGAAATGTTGCATTGCACGTAATAAATACCATAAGCTGGACAGTATAACATTAATGGAAAAGGGGGGACTATTGTGAAGGGAAAGCGCCGGAAGAAGCTTACGGGGCCATTGATGCTCTTAATGCTGCTGACGCTGTTGCTTCCTGTCTGGATTGGATCACCGTCAGCGCATGCAGCTGAGAAGAGTGGCGCCGTATATATTATTCCGGTTGATAAACCAATCGAGCAGGGACTTGGCAAGTTCATGGAACGCGGGTTCAAGCAAGCGGAAGAGATGAATGCTGGTCTGATCGTTCTTGATATCAATACGCCGGGAGGCCGTGTCGACACTGCAGAAGCATTGGGTACCCTGATCAAGGACAGTCCGATTGAGACTGTTGCATTTGTTCGTGGAGATGCTGCTTCAGCCGGGAGTTTTCTGGCTCTGAATGCAGATAAGATCGTAATGTCACCAGGCAGTATGATTGGTGCGGCAGCAATGGTGGACAGTACGGGTAAACATGTTGATGATCCAAAGCTTGTTGCATTCTGGAAAAGCAAAATGCAGGGAGCAGCTGAGATCAGTGGTCGTGATGGCAAGATTGCAGCTGGAATGACGGATGTTAACATGGTTGTGGAAATGCCAGAGATTAATAAAACCAAGCAAAAAGGTGAGATTATTGCTCTCTCTGCTGAAGAAGCGCTGAAAGTTGGTTATGCTGATCACATCAGCAACACACCGGAAGAAGCGGCAACGTGGCTCGGTTACAGCCAGGATGATGTATTTAAGGTAGAACGGACGACAGCAGAGAACATCTCATCCTTTCTTACCAATCCGGTTGTCATGACCATATTGTTGTTCCTCGGAATCGCAGGTGTGGCCATTGAATTGATCGTTCCTGGGTTCGGAGTACCTGGTATTGTCGGTATCGTATGTTTTGTCCTGTATTTCTCAGGAAATTACGTTGCCGGTTTTGCAGGAGCAGAGACGTGGGTATTGTTCACTGTTGGACTCATCTTGATGATTCTGGAGATGTTCATACCAAGCATGGGTATTTTGGGTATTCTGGGATCAATTGCGCTTGTTGCAGGTGTTGTGAGGGCTGCTTATGATACGAGTGATGCATTCGTTTCCCTGGGTATCGCTTTCGGAGCAGCATTGGTAGTGATTGCGATTATCGCAGTACTGTTTAAAGATCGAGGGATATGGAATCGATTCATACTGAGTGACAGTCTGTCAGCTGAGCGTGGATACTCATCCGCTACCGAGCGTAAAGAGTTGATTGGACTGCAAGGCATCAGTCTCACACCGCTTCGGCCTTCTGGAACAGCGATGTTTGAAGGAGAACGAATTGATGTTGTGACAGATGGTGATTTCATTCCGGTTGACACCCCGATTATTGTGATTAAAGCGGAAGGTACCCGGATTGTGGTTCAGCAAGCTTTGCCGGTGTAACTTGCTCTCTTGTCGAAGCGGATTAACGCTTCGGCAATGTACATAACCACGTGCTGATGCTGCCAGCGAGGTGGTGCATTCTTTAATTTAGCAGCGGACTCATGAGTGTCTTCTCAAACATTTTTATCAAATTCAAATTGCAAATGGAGGAAATTAAACAATGGACACATCTATGATTACGATTTTGCTCATTGCGGTAGTAGGTATTATCGTACTGAGCGTATTTTTCAGCTTTTTCCCGGTCATGCTCTGGATCTCAGCTATTGCATCCGGTGTCCGTGTTAGTATTATTACACTGGTAGCCATGAGACTTAGACGTGTAACACCTAGCAGGATCGTAAATCCACTGATTAAAGCAAGAAAAGCGGGCCTTGATTTAACCATGAACCAACTGGAGAGTCACTTTCTGGCGGGTGGTAATGTTGACCGTGTTGTAAACGCTCTGATTGCTGCTCAGCGTGCAAACATTCCACTTGAATTCGAACGTGCTGCTGCGATTGACCTTGCTGGTCGTGACGTATTACAGGCGGTCCAAATGAGTGTTAACCCGCGTGTTATCGAAACGCCTGTTGTATCTGCGGTGGCAAAAGATGGTATTGAAGTTAAAGTTCGAGCAAGAATTACAGTTCGTGCGAATATTGACCGACTCGTTGGTGGTGCCGGTGAAGAGACGATCATTGCCCGTGTCGGTGAAGGGATCGTAAGTACCAACGGTTCAGCAGAAACGCATAAAGTGGTGTTGGAAAATCCGGATCTGATCTCTCGTACAGTCCTGTCCAAAGGACTGGATTCTGGAACTGCCTTTGAGATCCTGTCCATTGATATTGCGGACGTGGATATTGGTAAAAATATTGGTGCATTCCTGCAAACCGAGCAGGCAGAAGCTGACAAGCGAATTGCTCAGGCGAAAGCAGAAGAGCGTCGTGCAATGGCTGTAGCCCAAGAACAAGAGATGAAAGCGCGCGTTGTGGAAATGAGAGCGCGTGTTGTTGAGTCTGAATCCGCAGTACCTCTCGCCATGGCTGAGGCACTTCGTAACGGTAAAATCGGTGTGATGGATTACATGAATCTCAAAAATATTGAAGCGGATACTCAAATGCGCAACACATTAGGAAAACCTGGTGAAGGTTCGAATTCCAACGATCAGGGTGATTCCAAAAACGGAAGATAGGCGGTGAGTGCATATGGGCCTATTTGAATGGATTTTTGATAATCTGTATATTGTGGCCGTCATCGGTTTTGCACTCTTCTCCTTCTTGGGGAAAGCTGCGAAATCGGCTGATCCGAACAAAAAGCGTCCTGCCAACGGGATGCCTACATTTG
The DNA here is from genome assembly GCF_984798905.1 of Paenibacillus sp. SRL342. Taxonomy (NCBI): domain Bacteria; kingdom Bacillati; phylum Bacillota; class Bacilli; order Caryophanales; family Paenibacillaceae; genus Paenibacillus; species Paenibacillus sp. SRL342. The sequence continues at coordinate 4,972,207 of NZ_OZ481790.1, read as the reverse complement.
GAGGCAGTGGTGATTCAGGCCGGGATGAACGTTCAAGAGACAATTCATCTCCGCAGCAGTCTTCCGGACCTGCAGACCCCCGCTATGATGAACAGTATGACGATCGGTATGATGACGTGCAATATGAGAATCAGTATGATGAGCCGTATTCAGAGCCTGCTGCATCTTCTCGCCCCGCAACTGACTACAGAAGTGAGGGCACGATGAGTGCCATGGAAAATTCACTTGAGGCACAGATGAGAGGTATGGAAGAACAGCAGCGTTTGATTCAAGAGAGATTAAATCGCTTCTCTTCTGCAAATAAACCTGTTGTGTCTGATTCCAGTTGGGATATACCCAACACCGATGAATCGGGAGCATCTCCGCTTCGCCCTGCTGATATTCGTACAGGTGTGCTGTGGGCAGAAGTATTGGGTCCTCCTCGTTCCAAACAGCCGTTTGGTACAAGAGGGAAACTGTAAACAAGTCTTCATTATGAACAGAAAATAGAGCCGTCTCTGGTGCGCAGAAAGCCGCCGGAGACGGCTTTTTCTGTGTTCCTTACTTTTTTCTCAACATTCGTCCCTAACACGCTCCGGAATTTTCATAAATTCATGAATCTGCGCATAAGTTGAACTGTAGAGGAAGGGGGAAGACCTTCGAATGACCCGGATCAGCCGCAAGCTGCGCAGATGGACCAGTGAAGTGTTGGATCTGCCGCAGGATGTGCTTTATGATATGCCACGGTTAACCCTGATTGGCAGTAAGCAACTGTATATAGAGAATCATCGCGGTGTCATCCATTTCACCCCGGATCGTATCGTGTTGGCTCTTTCCCAAGGCCAGTTGGAGATCAAAGGAACTGCCTTGGTGATACGTAACATTTTGCCGGATGAAGTAGCTGTTGAAGGAACGATTCTGGATATTCATATGAATGGAGTGGAGGGGAACGGATGAAGCAGCCCAGTCTGTATAAACTGCGGGGAGCAGTCCGAATCACGGTCACTGGGGGAGACATTGAAACATTAATCAACACGGTGGCAGAGCAGGGGCTGGAAGTTTGGAACCTGCGTGCTCACGATGGACGCGTGGCAGAGATGAACATTCTGCTGCCGCATTTTTTCAGGTTGCGTCCTGTGTTGAAACGGACAGGCTGCAGGGTGAAAGTAACCCATCGCAGTGGTTTCCCTTTTTTTGCGGCCCGATTATTGCGGAGGAAGTTCTTTCTTGGGGGGATGCTGTTTTTTGTGGCAGCTTTGTTTGCGTTGTCGTCCATGGTATGGGATGTGGAGGTCAAGGGTAACGTCACCATTCCTACCGACGAGGTGCTCGCAGCAGCGAAGAAAGAGGGCATATATCCTTTCCAATGGGGGTTCCGCTTGCAAAGCCAAGACAAGCTCTCCAGGCAGCTTGCACTCGCTCTGCCGGATGTAACCTGGATTGGCGTGAGCAAAGAGGGGACAACCATCACCATTCAGGTCGTGGAATCGGCACAACCAAAGCGCGAACCATTACTGAATCCCAGACATCTGATCAGTAAGTCAGATGCTGTTGTCACTCAAATCTATGCGGAGCAGGGACGCCCTGTTGTTCAGAAGGACATGCGTGTCAAAAAGGGTCAGGTATTGATCTCGGGGATTCTCGGGGATGAGGAGAACACCAAAACCATTGTTGCCAAAGGTGAAGTTCGTGGTCTGGTATGGCGTGAGTATCAGGTAGAGGTTCCGCTGGTGCAAAAACATAATACAATGACAGGTGAGAGCAAAGAACGTTTTTACATGGTGCTGGGGAAATGGGCAATCCAACTGTGGGGGTACGGAAGTACACCGTTCAGTTCATTTGATACCGAGAGTAATCATAAACCATTGACGTGGCGATCCTTTACACTTCCCATGGGTTGGCTGACAGAGAAAGATCTGGAGACACGAGAGCATGAGCAACAACAGACGGTAGAATGGGCCAGAACGAAAGGATTGGAAGGAGCAAGGAATGATATTATGGCCAAAAACGGCAAAGGAACAAAAATTATAAGTGAAAAAATTTTGCATGAGAAGAAAGAGAATGGTAAAGTTTATATGAAAGTCTTATTTGAAGTAGAAGAAAGCATTGCGGAAGAACTTCCGCTAGTCCATAGTCAAGGAGAATGAGGATATTTGTCAGAGCAAACACGCAGCATACAAATCTCCCTCCAGAGTGCGGGAGAGGGCCAATCCCTTTTTGGACCCCAAGATACTTTTCTTAAACTGATTGAATCCGAGATTCCTGCCCAGATTGCATCCCGTGAAGCGGAGATTGTGATTTTTGGCAACGCACAGCAGGTGGAATCGCTTGAACAATTATTTGATGTGTTACTGCAATTGATACGCAATGGATATGTGTTAACCGAGAGAGATGTGAAGTATGCGATTGAACTTGCCAAGGATATGCGGGCAGACCAACTCTTGGACCTGTTCAAAGGCGAGATTACTACGACATACCGAGGTAAACCAATCCGTGTTAAAACCATTGGACAGAAGCACTATGTAACTACAATTAAAAAACGTGATATTGTATTTGGCATTGGTCCTGCCGGTACGGGTAAAACCTACCTTGCTGTTGTACTGGCTGTTGCCGCAATTAAAGAAGGCAGCGTCAAACGCATTGTACTCACACGGCCTGCTGTTGAAGCAGGAGAGAGTCTTGGGTTTTTGCCAGGTGATCTTCAGGAGAAGGTAGACCCTTATCTGAGACCGCTGTACGATGCCTTATATGACGTTATGGGGCAGGAACAGACCGCGAAGGCACTGGAGCGGGGGTTAATCGAAATCGCACCACTCGCCTACATGCGGGGGCGTACGCTGGATGACTCCTTCATCATTCTCGATGAAGCACAGAACACAACGCCTGAACAGATGAAGATGTTTCTGACCCGGCTTGGTTTTGGCTCCAAAATGGTCATCACCGGAGACGTTACACAGATTGATTTACCGCGTGGTAAGAAATCCGGGCTTGTGGAAGCGAATACGATCTTGAACGAAGTTAACGAGATTGGATTTGTCTATTTTGCCGAGCAAGATGTTGTACGGCATTCCCTTGTCCAGAAAATTATCGTGGCTTACAACCACGCCGCAGAAAATCAAGCATAGAAAGGGATTGTCTAAAGTGACCTCGAAGGAACCGTCAAAAGGCAAATCTTTTCAGAATAAGGCTACAGGATGGAAGTATAGCGTGTGGGCACGCTATCTTCTGTTTTTGTTTCTGGTGATTCTTTTCTACGTGAGTCTGGCTTCGAAGCTGCTCCCTGAGCGCTATGATATTCAGGAAGGGACACGGAGTGAAGTGGACATTGCTGCGCCCATGCAGATTCCGAATAACAAGGCCACACTCAAAGCACAGGAAGAAGCTGCTGAACGGGTACAGCCGATATTTCAGATTGTCCAGTTGCGAAACGAAAATTTGATGACTACCCTGCTAGACCGTGTAGATCGATTAAATCAGGATGATCAGATTTCAAGTCAGGACAAGATTGATATTTATCGGGATGAAATTCCGCAGCGCCAGAAGGACTTTGTGACCAACTATATCAATAATAATCGGAAAGCCGGTACATACTCCGAGACTCTTTTGGAAGAGATCAGAAATGTGGTACAGGAGCAAAGCTACCGTATTCCCGAAGAAACCTACATCAAAATCTCACGGCTGACATCGGATGATATCCAGGAGATGAAACCGGTTGCGAGGGATATTGTTGCCCGGTTAATGACGGATCAGATCAGCGATGCAACCACTGCCCGTGCCAAAGTAGCTGAGATGGTGAGTGTCAGCTCTCTTGGTAAGCGTACGCAACGTGAGGTCGTGCAAGAGCTTGCTCGCCTCGTGGTGACCGCTAACCGCTTCTACGATGAAGAGGGAACCAAGGAAGCGAAAGTTCAGGCGCGTGAGAACACGCAAACTGTCTTTATCAAGCAAGGGGACACACTAGTTGCCAAGGGTGAGATGATCACCCCGGAGATGTATACTTTGCTGGATGAGAATGATTTGCTGAAAAATGAAGTGAACTACTGGCCACAGCTTGGTCTTCTTATGTTTTCCTGCCTGTTGTCAGCAGCAATTCTGATGTATATTCAGCAAGGCAGCGGAACGCACTTTAAATATAATAATGCGCAGCTGTTGATGCTTGTTCTCATTTTTATTATTACGATTGTGGTTATGCATGTGACAGCGATTATCCAAACCAATGAGCGGTCTTATGTGGGCTTCCTTGCACCTGTTGCGGTAGGGGCGATGTTAATTGCCTTATTGCTGGATACGTCGCTTGCCTTTGTATGTTCGATATTGATCGGTATGTTATCCAGCATTATTTTGAATACGCATCAGGGTCAACTTTTTGACTTCGAACTGGGTTTCTTCGCTGTGTTGGTTTCATTTGTTGCGATCTTCGCAACACATAAGGCTAGCCAGCGATCCACGATCCTGAAAGGGGCGATTATGGTCTGCTTGTTCGGGTCCATAGCCGTCTTCACCTTGGCTTTGATTGACTCGGGCGATTGGAATCGAACCACGACGCTGTATGGCGTTGGGTTTGCATTTGCTGGTGGCGTGCTGACTGCCATACTGGTCATTGGGTTGATGCCATTTTTTGAAACTTCATTTGGCATTCTGTCAGCGCTCAAACTGGTAGAACTGTCCAATCCGAACCATCCGCTTCTGCGCAAGTTGCTGACGGAGACACCGGGTACCTATCATCACAGTGTTATGGTAGGCAATCTGTCCGAAGCAGCAGCAGAAGCCATAGGAGCTAACGGATTGCTCTGCCGAGTGGGTTCGTATTATCATGATATTGGCAAGACGAAGCGGCCCATCTATTTTATTGAGAATCAGAACAATATGGAGAATCCGCATGATTCAATTGATCCGAAACTGAGCAAATCCATTATCGTTGCCCATGCGCGCGATGGGGTGGAAATGCAGAAGGATTACAAGCTGCCCAGACCTATTCGGGATATTGCGGAACAGCATCACGGCACGACATTTCTTCACTATTTCTATCACAAAGCACTGCGCCAGGCGGAAGAAGCAGGCGTTGAGCCTGATTTCACGGAAGAAGATTTCCGTTACCCTGGGCCGAAGGCTCAGTCCAAGGAATCGGCTATTGTTGGCATTGCCGATAGTGTGGAGGCTGCTGTGAGATCTTTGCGCAAACCGACAGTGGAGCAAGTGGAGTCCATGATTGAGAAGATTATTAAAGGACGATTGGACGATCATCAATTCAATGATTGTGACCTTACGATGCGTGAACTGGATATCGTCGCCAGAACATTGAAGGAAACGGTGATGGGTATCTTCCACTCCAGGATAGAATATCCGGAGGAGATTAAGAAACCAAAGCCGACTTCACCCGAAGCAGGCTAATTTAATAATAGTTCGTGTTCAAAAAGGTCGGTTTTCAGTACCGAGAAGATGGGATGAAGCTAGAAATGCTTTTTTGAACAACCTCTAATATGAGCAGACAGGAGTTATGAAAGAATGAGTCTTAATCTGGCATGGAATAATGAACAACAGGATAAAGAAATTACAGAACCAATGATTGCAATGCTGGAACAGTTGCTGAATCTCGCCGGAGAAGCGGAAGGTGTTGCAGACGGGGAAGTGGCTCTGACTTTTGTGAACGATGAGCAGATCCATGAGTTGAACCGTGATTATCGCGGTATTGACCGTCCTACGGATGTACTGTCTTTTGCGATGAACGAGACGGTGGATGAAGAGCTCGATATTATCTATGAGCTGGACGAAGATGAAGAAATGGAAGAAATGCCGGATGTTCTTGGAGACATCATCATTTCCGTACCACGGACCATCCTGCAAAGTGAAGAGTATGGACACTCATTTGAACGTGAACTTGGTTTTCTGTTTGTCCATGGTTTCTTGCACCTGCTCGGATACGACCACCAGGATGAAGCAAGTGAGGCTGAAATGATGGGCAAACAAGAAGCGGTATTGGCCCAGGCCGGGTTGACACGATAATGAAAAGGCGCTCCTGGGGTCTGGTATTCCGCAATGCTGCGGAAGGAATCGCATATGGGTTGCGGACTCAGCGTAATGTGAGAGTTCACACGGGAGTGGCTATTTTGATGTGTGTAGCCGGCTTTTTTTTCAGAATCTCAAGAACGGATTGGATGTTTGTGCTGACCGCAGTCTTTTTGGTCCTGGTGACTGAATTGATGAACACGGCTGTAGAGGCAGCGGTTGACTTGGCACACCCCCATATCCATCCGCTGGCAAAAGCGGCAAAGGATACCGCGGCTGGTGCAGTTCTGCTGGCTGCGGTATTCGCCGTCATTATCGGTTGTATCGTTTTCATTAAGCCGGTGATGAGCTGGCTGGGTTTGTACTGATTTTGTTTTAACCTTGTTTTGATTTTAATACTACACAAATTTGTGAAGTTAGACCTTTTTTAAGTTGAACTTGTAGACATCACACGATAACGAAGAGGACAGAAATAAACCTGTAGAAGCGAAGCGTTCGCCTTTATCCCCGGATTTTCACATTGAAAAGTGAATCAAAAAATCTGGGGATAACAGCGATCGAAGGGTTATTCTGGACTCGGAGTGACTAGTGTAAATTTGGCTTTGGTTGAACTTAATTCGTAGGTAGTAACTTTATATTGCACCCTAAGGGAGAGAATAATGATGGATAACGGTTTGTTAATGCAAGAAGCAATTAAGGCACGTACGAAGGCGTATACGCCGTACTCCCATTTTGGTGTAGGCGCGGCTTTGCTTGACAGTGAAGGTCATGTGCATCATGGTTGTAATATTGAGAATGCTGCGTATACACCAGGTAACTGTGCTGAGCGTACAGCGATGTTCAGTGCCATTGCAGGTGGGCAGAAGCCTCGCAGCTTCAAAGCGATCGCCATTGTGGGCGACACGGATGGTCCGATTGCTCCATGTGGCGTATGTCGTCAGGTGATGTACGAACTGTGTGAACCCGATATGAAAGTCATCTTGGGGAACTTGAAAGGTGATCTGCAAGAGACCACCGTTGCTGAACTGTTACCTTGGGCTTTTGGGCCTTCTGATCTGAATTCTGCCAAAAAATAAACCAATATTCCAGGCCTAGGCGCCTGAGGAGGAACATATGAAAAAACAAGCATTCAAATCCGGTTTTGTAGCTATTATTGGACGTCCAAACGTAGGTAAATCCACACTGATGAACCAGGTGATCGGACAGAAAATTGCGATCATGTCGGACAAGCCACAAACCACACGTAATAAAATTCATGGCGTGTATACATCCGAACATCAACAAATCGTATTCCTGGACACACCGGGTATTCACAAACGTCAATCCAAACTTGGCGATTACATGAACCAGACTGCTCTGAATACGCTCGGAGAAGTAGAAGCAGCACTGTTTCTGATTGACGCTTCGGAAGGCTTGGGTGGCGGTGACCGTTATATTGCGGAACAGTTGAAAAATATCCGTACACCTGTCATTCTCGTCATGAATAAAATTGACAAAATTGAGCCGGAAGCACTGCTTCCACTCATTGAGACGTATCGCAAGCTTCACGATTTCGCTGAAATCGTTCCTGTCTCTGCCATGCTTGGCAGCAACGTCAGCACGTTGTTGGAACAGCTCGGCAAGTATTTGCCTGAAGGTCCACAGTACTATCCTGATGACCAGGTTACTGACCATCCGGAGCAGTTTGTATGTGCCGAGTTGATTCGTGAGAAAATTCTGCAAATGACTCGTGAAGAAGTGCCTCACTCCATTGCAGTAACGATCGAAGATATGAAAGTGCAGGATAATGGTGTCGTTTATATCTCAGCCGTCATTTTTGTGGAACGGGATTCGCAAAAAGGCATCATTATCGGCAAGCAAGGTGCCCTTCTGAAAGAAGTGGGTAAACGAGCTCGACATGACATTCAGAATTTGCTTGGCTCCAAAATTTTCATGGACCTGTGGGTTAAAGTGAAAAAAGACTGGAGAAATCAGGATAGAGTTCTGCGTGACCTTGGCTTTGGCCGCGACTAATCGTCGGAATTGTATCCAGTAATTGCAACACATAGTTTACCTTGCAAGACTCCATCCTATTTGGTAGATGCAGACGTCATTTCCGAAGAGAGGATGAAATTCCGATGCGAGATTTTTCGTGGAAGGTTTTTGCGATGACGGGGGATGTGGAGTCCTATTTGTTATATACCGAGGCGTGTAACTCGTTAGGACAGGAGTCGGATCATGCAAGGGAAGTGATTGAAGATGAAGAAGCCGAAGGATAATTGGCTGATTCGGGAATGGTTAGGTGACGAGGCATGCTATACAGGGTGGAAGGGATTGTCATCCGCAGCATGGACTACGGCGAAGGGAACAAAATCATTACGCTTTGCACCGAAAGCGGCGGGAAAGTAGGGGTACTCGTCCGCGGTGCCAAAAAGCCCAAGAGCCGACATGCTGCACTGGTGCAGCCGTTTACGTATGGTCAATATGTATATTTTCGCAATACAGGTCTAGGCACACTGAACGCTGGAGAAATTGTTGAATCCTATCATGAGTTGCGTGAAGATCTGGTCAAGGCCTCTTATGCTTCTTATGCGTGTGAACTATTGGATCGGGTGCTTCAGGATGAAGAGACAGGTACATTTTGGTTCAAACAGTTGAAGGCGTGTTTGCAGGCGTTGAAGGAAGAGAAAGATCCGGTTGTTATTACAAGTCTGTACGAAATGAAAATATTACAGGCATCCGGATATGGCCCACAGTTCGATGAGTGCATCTCCTGCAATCAGGAGCGACCAGATGAGCAGTTGTTTATAAGTCCCAGACTTGGTGGCGTCTTGTGTCGAGCATGCAAACATTTCGATCCTCCAGCGATGTCAGTTAGTCCAAAGGCTCTGAAGTTGTTGCGTTTGTTCGCACAGTTGGATCTGCAACGCTTGGGGAATATATCAGTGAGTGAGTCTACCCGTGATGAGATCAAAAAGTTGATGCGTGCTTTTATGGATCATCAGCTCGGTCTGAATCTTAAATCCCGTTCTTTCCTCGATCAGATGGAGAAGTACGGGATTTGAGGCGTTTTGGTGGAAGTGAAACTATATCTTGACTTCATACTAGATTTTATATATTATGAAATATAATTTCTCTTTATGAGACATGCATTGAACGAGAAAGTAAAGGACTGGATTTATTGCATTTATGGAGACAAGTCGTTGTATAACACTTGAGAATCATGAATGAGCGAGCCGGGGATGGTGGGAGCCTGGCTGAATCGGTCTTTGAAACGGCACTCGGGAGCATGAATGGACACGGAAAAGTGGGCTGGAACGAACAGGATCATCCTGTTTGATCTAAGCCAAGTAGGGTGGAACCGCGGGAATAGCTCTCGTCCCTACGTCTGTACAACAGGCGTAGGACGGGGGCTATTTATTGTTGTCTTCACCGTCCTAAGCTTGCTAACAAACCATTGAAAAGGAGCATGATTATGAATTTTCAGCAGATGATTCTAACGCTGCAACAATTCTGGGCCGAGCATAACTGTATTATTGTCCAGCCATACGATACGGAAAAAGGGGCAGGTACGATGAACCCGATGACCTTTTTGCGTTCGCTTGGACCCGAACCTTGGAAAGTAGCTTATGTGGAGCCTTCCCGTCGTCCTTCGGACGGACGTTATGGTGAGAACCCTAACCGGCTGTACCAGCATCATCAGTTCCAAGTAATCATCAAGCCTTCACCGGACAATATTCAGGAAATTTACCTGGAAAGTCTGAAACGTCTGGGCATTGATCCGCTCAAACATGATATTCGGTTTGTTGAAGATAACTGGGAGAATCCTTCCCTTGGTTGTGCAGGTCTTGGTTGGGAAGTATGGTTGGACGGAATGGAAATTACACAATTTACGTATTTCCAACAGGTTGGTGGAATCGAGACAAATCCGGTAGCTGTTGAAATTACGTATGGTATGGAGCGTTTGGCTTCTTACATTCAGGAAAAAGAGAATGTGTTTGATCTGGAATGGGTGGAAGGTATCACTTATGGTGATGTATTCCGTCAGCCAGAATTCGAACACTCCAAATATACGTTTGAAGTATCTGATGTCAAAATGCTGTTTACACTCTTCAACATGCATGAAGAAGAAGCAAACAAGGCCATGGCGCAGCATCTGGTATTCCCTGCATACGACTATGTGCTGAAATGTTCCCACACGTTCAACCTGTTGGATGCACGTGGGGCCATCAGTGTAACGGAACGTACGGGTTACATCACACGTGTCCGTAATCTGGCTCGCCAAGTCGCTGCAACATATATGGAAGAGCGTGAGAAGCTAGGCTTCCCGCTGATCAAGAAAGGGGGAGCCGAGCATGTCTAAGGATCTGTTGTTTGAAATCGGGTTGGAAGAAGTACCTGCACGCTTTATGCGCGCAGCAATCGCACAGCTGCAAGAACGTGTCTTGAAATGGCTTGACGCATCCCGCATTGCTTATGGTGAAGTGAACGCGTATGCCACACCGCGCCGTCTGGCTGTTTTGATTCAAAATGTGGCTGAGAAGCAGGAAGATATTGAGGAAGAAGTGAAAGGTCCTTCACGCAAAATTGCACTGGACGACAGTGGCAATTGGAGTAAGGCTGCACTCGGATTCGCCCGCAGTCAAGGTGTTGAACCCGACCAGTTCACGTTCAAGGAACTGAACGGTGTCGAATATATCTATGCAACAAAGAGCAGCAAAGGTGTAGAGACGGCTTCTGTGGTTGGCGAAGGATTACTTTCTGTATTACATGCCATGACGTTCCCGAAATTCATGCGTTGGGCTTCCTATGATTTCAAATTTGTACGTCCAATCCGCTGGATTGTGGCTATGCTCGGCAGTGAAGTTATCGATCTGGAAGTGACAGGTGTTAAGTCGGGTAATGTAACTCGCGGACATCGTTTCCTCGGTAAGGAGGCCGTGATCTCCAATCCGTCTTCATACGTGGAAGTGTTGCGTGCAGAACATGTCATTGTTGATATCGAGGAACGTGAACAGATGATTGTATCCCAGATTCAGGCACTGGCTGCTGAGAAAAAATGGGATATCGCGATTAAGGAAGACTTGCTGGAGGAAGTTCTGTTCCTGGTGGAAACACCTACCGTATTGTTCGGAACATTTGACTCCTCATTCTTGAATATTCCACAAGAAGTATTGATTACTTCCATGCGTGAGCATCAGCGTTATTTCCCTGTACTGGACAATGAAGGACAATTGTTGCCATTCTTCGTGACGGTACGTAACGGTGGAAGTGATTCACTGGACGTTATTGCTAAGGGAAATGAAAAAGTTCTGCGTGCACGTCTGTCTGATGCCAAGTTCTTCTATGAGGAAGATCAGAAGCTACAGATTAAGGATGCATTATCGAAGCTGGAAAGTATCGTCTTCCAGGAAGAATTGGGAACGGTTGGAGATAAAGTGCGCCGTATTCGCAAGATTGCCGATGGGCTTGCTGCCAAACTGCAAGTATCCGGTGATGTTGCTGAATCCGTTAGCCGCTCAGCAGATATTTGCAAATTCGATCTGGTGACACTGATGGTGGGAGAATTCCCGGAACTGCAAGGTGTGATGGGTGAGGATTACGCTCGTAAAGCTGGCGAAAAAGAAGAAGTGGCCAAAGCGGTATTCGAACACTATCAGCCACGTTTCGCTGGAGATCAATCCCCTGCTTCTCTTGTTGGTGCCATTGTGAGTGCTGCGGACAAAATGGATACAATCGTGGGTTGTTTCTCAATCAACATTATTCCAACCGGTTCCCAGGATCCGTACGCACTGCGCCGTCAGGCTGCAGGTATTGTACAGATTTTGCTGGATCACAAGCTTCCGCTGACATTGTCAGACGTGTTCGGAGTAGCACTTCAAGTACATGCCCAGATGAACCTGTTGAAACGTGCAGATGAAGAGGTTCGTAAAGATCTGCAAGACTTCTTTGGTCTTCGTGTGAAAAAATTGTTGTCCGAAACCGTTCGCTACGACGTAGTGGATGCCGTAATTTCTTCCGGATTCGATGATATCAGCGCTGTGGTACCAAAAGGTGAAGCGTTGATGGCGGCTGTTCTGACAGGAGACACATTCAAAACAACGGTTGAATCGTTCAACCGTGTGGGTAATCTGGCTGCCAAAGCATCCAATGCTTCCGTACATCCAGAACTGTTCACGGAAGATGGAGAACGTCAGCTCCATGAGGCATGGAGCAAAACGAATGCAGAATATCGTCAGGCGTTGACTCAGCATGATGCTGCTGAAGCACTGGCTATTGCATCTGCCTGGAAGGATGGTATTACCTCATTCTTCGATTCGGTCATGGTTATGGCCGAAGATGAAGCTGTTCGGGCGAATCGACTTGCCCTGCTCGCGGCTATTGATCGTGACTTAAAAGGATTTGCTGATTTTTCCAAGTTGGTTTGGTAATTGGGCGTATTTCATGAGTCCTTTTCCACAGACTTGGCGCAAAGCTAAAATTCAGTATTAAAGAAGGATATATGAGGGTATAAATATACGGAACGGGTTGTGAAATGTATTTTTTACAACCGCTCCGTATTTTAGCCTTTGATTTCCCTTGTTGTGCCAGAAGGATTTTGCCTGGCCGGGGTCGTATATAACAATATGCAGCTATTTTATGAAACCGGGTGGTCTGGGTTTGAGTGAGTTAAATATACGTCACATTGTTGTGGATGGTGATGCTTGCCCGGTCAAAACCGAGATTGCGCAAACCGCTCGCCTTTTCAACATCCCCGTACTGTTAGTCTCTTCATTTGATCATTTGCTTCAAGGAGGAGAAGGGGTACGAACCGTGCAAGTGGATCGCAGTGATCAGAGCGCAGACCTGTATATTGCTAATCATATTAAGCCATATGATGTGGTTATCACTCAGGACTATGGACTTGCGGCACTTGCGCTCGGCAAACGTTGTTATGTTTTGTCCTTTCGTGGTCGTGAATTCAACGATCGTGACATTGATTTCATGTTGGATTCTCGTCATACTGCGGCAAAAGCACGAAAAAGAGGCCATTACGGGAAAGGCCCAAAGCCTTTCACAGAGCAGGATCGAGAAATGTTTCAACATAAACTGACAAAACTTTTAAAAGATTTGCAGGAGAATGTGTAAGTTTATCGAATTATATTTACGTGTTGAAGAGATGAAGGTGGCCAGAGATGAGTACCGGACAAGGCGGTATACCCGAAAGTATTATTGAATCGGTGTTACAGCAGAATGATATTGTCGATACGGTGAGCCGATTTGTGCATCTGACCAAACAGGGGAAGTATATGAAGGGCCTCTGTCCTTTTCATTCCGAGAAGACGCCTTCGTTCACCGTTACACCTGAGAAACAAATTTTCTACTGCTACGGTTGCGGCACGGGTGGAAATGCCATCAAATTCAGGATGGAAATCGAAGGGTTATCCTTTCCCGAGGCTGTCAAAACGATGGCGGAAGAAAGTCACATCTCCATGGGGGACTGGCAAGGGCGTGAATCTGCTCATGTTAATCCGGAGACTGAACGTCTGTTGGAGGCTTATGAGCTTACCGCGAAGCTGTATCATTTTTTGTTGAAAAATACAGAGCACGGCAAGTCAGCTATGGAGTATTTACGCTCAAGAGGTTTTGGCGACAAATTGATCGACCAGTTCCAGATTGGTTTCGCACCAAATCGTTGGGACACACTGGTACAATTTCTCGAGAAACGTAACTATCCGCTCGAAGAGATGGAAAAGGGTGGACTTCTGTCACCGCGAAATGAAGGTCAGGGATATGTGGACCGATTCCGAGACCGGATTATGTTCCCGATTAATGGCAGGAGCGGTAAGCCAATTGCATTTGCAGGACGCATATTGGGAGATGGGCAACCGAAGTATCTAAATTCACCGGAAACCCGGTTATTTAACAAAAGCCGTGTTCTCTATAATCTGCATCATGCCAAAAATGCAATTCGCAAACAAAGACAAGCCATTTTGTTCGAGGGATATGGTGATGTCATCTCCGCATGGGATCAGGATATCCAGAATGGTGTAGCGGCAATGGGTACTGCGTTAACCGAGAATCAGGCACTGATGCTTAAAGGCATGTGCGACGAAGTCATCATATGTTATGACGGCGACAGAGCAGGACAGGCTGCTGCACTCAAAAATTTCCCTATTCTTGAGGAAGCTGGATTGCAGGTCAAAGTGGCTCTGATTCCCGAGGGACTTGACCCGGATGATTTTATCCGGAAGCATGGTGGTGAACGGTTCCGAAACCAGATTGTGGACGGTGCCGTGACAACTACAAAATTTAAACTTATAAACTTAAAAAAAAGCCATATACTGCTAGAGGGTGGCGGACAAATCGCCTATTCGAAAGAAGCAGTAAAATTGATTGCACCCTTACCTTCTCCAACAGAGAGGGAAGTGTATCTCCGTGAACTGGCTGCAGAAGTGGACGTATCCTTCGAAACATTGAAGCAGGAGTGTAATGAAGAACGGGAGGCAATGAAAAATAACCTCCAGTACGGGGATAATAACCCGAAAAGGTGGAATAATGGTAGGCAACAAAATAGGCAGGTGCCTACACCGAATCTGTTGCCGGCTTATCACGCTGCCGAACGCAAACTGATTGCCTGGATGTTGCAGGATGATGAGGCTGCCCAGTACGTGAATGAGCATCTTGGTGAAGCTTTTAACTTGGAGGATCATGCAGCTATTGCTGCTTATCTATATGCCTACTATGCGCAAGGCAAACCGTCGGATACAAGCCGTTTTATGTCTTCACTGCATGACGATCGCCTGGAAAAAACGGTCAGTTCAATCTCGATGATGGATGGTCCAGGTGAATGGAGTATTCAAATGCTCGATGATTGCATCAGGGAAGTGCTGAAGCATCCGCGTAAGAAAGAGTACGATTTGAAAAAAGAAGAAATGATTGCTGCAGAGCGGGCAGGTGATTCTGTACGCGCGGCACAGATTGCAATTGAAATGATTGCCCTAGAGAGACAGTGAACGTCTGATGATTAGATGTTTCTAGGGAGGAGGGAGTCGAGTTATGGCGAATGATCAGCATACTGAACTAGAAACAGAATTGACACTGGATCAGGTTAAAGATCAATTGATTGAATCAGGTAAAAAAAGAGCTTCGCTGAATTACAAGGAAATTATAGAGAAACTCTCTCCTTTTGAGCAGGATGCAGAGCAAATGGATGAGTTCTATGAGCAACTGAGCGATCTGGGTATCGATGTAGTGAATGAAAATAATGAAGAGGTTACACTTCGTCCTAGTGAAGATTCCGAGAACAACACCAGAGAGGGAGAGGACGAATTCCACTTTGATGATGATCTGAGCTTGCCGCCAGGTATCAAAATCAATGACCCTGTCCGTATGTACCTCAAGGAAATTGGTCGTGTGCCACTGTTGTCGGCAGATGATGAAGTGCAACTGGCTAAACGGATTGAGAACGGGGATGAAGAAGCCAAGCGTCGTTTGGCTGAAGCGAACCTTCGACTTGTAGTCAGTATCGCCAAGCGTTACGTTGGACGTGGAATGTTGTTCCTTGATTTGATTCAGGAAGGTAATATGGGTCTGATCAAAGCGGTTGAGAAGTTCGACCACAAAAAAGGATACAAGTTCAGTACGTATGCTACATGGTGGATTCGCCAAGCGATCACTCGTGCTATTGCTGACCAGGCGCGTACCATTCGTATCCCTGTGCACATGGTGGAGACGATTAATAAGCTGATCCGGGTATCCCGTCAGCTGTTGCAGGAACTTGGGCGTGAACCGACACCAGAAGAAATCGCTGCTGAGATGGATCTGAGTGTAGAGAAAGTTCGTGAAATTACGAAGATTGCACAGGAACCGGTTTCTCTGGAAACCCCGATTGGTGAGGAAGATGATTCCCATCTGGGTGACTTCATTGAGGATCAGGAAGCACTTGCTCCGGCGGATGCTGCTGCGTATGAGTTGCTGAAAGAACAGCTCGAAGATGTATTGGATACACTGACTGAACGTGAAGAGAACGTGCTTCGTCTACGTTTTGGTCTGGACGATGGACGGACGAGAACACTGGAGGAAGTCGGCAAGGTATTTGGTGTTACGCGTGAGCGTATTCGTCAGATCGAAGCCAAGGCTCTTCGTAAATTGCGTCACCCGAGTCGTAGTAAACGACTCAAGGATTTCCTCGAATAATCGAACTATGGGAGACTTTCCGCAAGACGCTTTAGCGGCGGCGGGGTCTCCTTTATTTTTAATTTAAACGTCTTGATTTCTTGGTTTTGGAAATTCATCCTTGAAATGTTTTATTGGATTTTATTTTATCGCTTTTCCTTGTTCAATGCAAATCAATAAATTAAATGAATGGTGTAGGTGCTTCATGAAACTTTCGAATCGATTACAGCGAATACATGATCAAATTCCCGATGGCAGCCGCATGGCTGATATCGGTTCAGACCACGCGTTGCTGCCAGTAGCCGCAATCCGCAGTGGGAAAGCTGCAAGTGCAGTAGCCGGGGAGGTCAATCCTGGACCTTATGATGCTGCATGCAAACAAGTCAGTGATGCTGGCCTAAAAGAAAAAATAACGGTACGCCGTGGAGACGGATTGGATGTAATCTCTGCAGGAGAAGTGGATGTCATCACCATTGCAGGCATGGGTGGTGCCCTGATTGCCTCTATTCTGGACCGAGGTTTATCCAAACTGGAAGGAGTCCAGTTACTTATTTTGCAACCAAATGTGGGAGAGGATATCCTCAGACGCTGGTTGTTGGAGCATCACTGGGTGGTTGTAGCAGAACAGTTGCTCGAAGAAGATGGCAAGATCTATGAGATTATAACGGCGATGCCACAATCCGTAAGCCCGATTGCCAATGTAGAGGTGTATCGTGCACGTCCGCTTCAAGGCGGGGCAGAATTAACGGAAGATTTGCTGCTGCGGATGGGGCCATATTTGGTGGATCGTCCAACGGATGTATTTTTTGCCAAATGGGAAAGTGAGATCATCAAACTGCAAGGGGTTGTAAACTCGATCTCCAAATCCGATCAGGATTCTTCCCGGGACAAGGCGGCTGAGGTAGAGCGTCTTATCGCAAACTTGAAGGAGGTTTTGGCATGTTTGCCAAAGGTCAAACTGTAATTCAACTGATGGAGCAACTCGCTCCCAAACATCTGGCTGTACCGGATGACCGCATTGGTCTGCAGCTCGGCAGTTTGCAAAAAGAAATCAGTCACGTGTTAGTAGCTTTGGATGTGACGGATGAAGTGGTGGACGAAGCGATTCGTATTGGTGCCAACCTGATTATCGCTCATCACGCGATCATTTTCCGCCCGGTTAAGTCACTGAGTACAGATACACCTATGGGTAAATTGTATGAAAAGCTGATTAAGCATGATATTGCTGTCTATATTAGTCATACAAACCTGGATGTGGCCGAGGGTGGTATGAATGACTGGATGGCCGAGGCACTTGGCATCGAGAGTAAAGAATCGTTGGAAGATGTACACACAGATCATCTGTACAAGCTGGCTGTCTTTGTGCCTCGTACCCATCATGAACAGGTTCTTCAGGCCATTCTGGAAGCCGGAGCGGGGAGTATCGGTCAATACAACAAGTGCAGCTTTAACACGCAAGGTACAGGAACATTTGTACCTGGTGAAGGGACTCAACCGTTTATCGGTACCCAAGGGCAGATGGAACGTGTGGAAGAAATGCGGATTGAGACCATCGTACCCCAAAGTCTGCGCAGTAAGGTCGTTCAGGCGATGCTAAAGGCTCATCCGTATGAGGAAGTCGCCTATGACCTCTATGCAATGGATTTAAAGGGCCGTACGCTTGGTTTGGGACGCTTGGGACCCCTTAGGGAACCTAAGACATTAGGTGAGCTGGTGGAGGTCGTGAAGACCCAATTCAATGTGCCTCATGTGCGTGTAGTTGGAGATCTGAACAAGCAGATCAAAAAAGCAGCGGTTCTTGGCGGCTCTGGCAGCCGTTATGCGCTCGCTGCCCGCTTCAAAGGTGCGGATGTTATTGTGACTGGAGATATCGATTACCACACGGCTCATGATGCGTTAATGGCAGGTATGTGTATCATTGACCCGGGACATAATTCCGAGAAGATTATGAAACCAAAAACAGCGGCCTGGCTTCGTTCCCGTTTGGAAGAGAAACGATATGATACGCAAGTTACGGCTTCTGAGGTAAATACGGAAGTATTCCAGTTTATCTAAAAAGACCGTTGCTATGTGGTTTCCAGTAATATTAAGCTTGTCTGGGAACCTAAATGCCTGTATACTATGTAATGTTGTTCGGAAAGTTTGACAGACAATCGCTGGTGGCCTTTGTTGCCACGAGAGGAAAGTCCGGGCTCCACAGGGCAGGATGCTGGATAACGTCCAGTCAGCGCGAGTTGAAGGATAGTGCCACAGAAATGGACCGCCGATGGCCGGATTTTCCGGCACAGGCAAGGATGGAACCGAGGTGTAAGAGACCCCGAGGAACGCTGGTGACTTCGTTCCTGGTAAACCCCATCTGGAGCAAGACCTAATGGGACACAGCCGCCTTTTCGGAGGAGGCAACCTTAGCCCGAGGTGTGTCTAGGTTGGTCGCTTGAGCTGTGCAGCAATGTATGGCCTAGATAGATGATTGTCGCTTCTGGTGGGAGGGTAGTTCCCGTATGAACCACGAAGAGCACAGAACCCGGCTTACGGTAAGCTTTCCTAACTGCAACAACAACATTATAGCAACACAATGTAGTCCACCTATCAGTCGAGGACAACTCGTATGAATCATCCGATGGCCTGACTGATCAGAAGGACCCATGAACATCTGAACAAACATAACTCCTGTTGATAACAGGTTCTATAAAATAAGGCGGCATACCCGAGATTCTCGGGCATGCCGCCTTATTTTTGTTTCTCATATCAAGTCATTAACCTTCATACGCTAGTGGACAGCAAAACGTTTATGACAGTTCATTACAGTGTAACAACACTGTCCGATGTCAAGGAAGCATGCCAGCGTTGGATGGCGCGATCCATTCTTTCCACCGCTTCCGGAAGAAGCTCAGGGTCCGTATGAGTAAAGTTGATTCGCATGCGGTTTAACTCTGGTGTACCTGCATAGAAGGAATCACCCGGGACAATGCACACTTTCTCCTGGATACCATATGTGAACAGATTGCTTGCCAGCATGCCTTCAGGCAGTTGCAGCCACAAGAACATGCCACCTTGTGGTGAATTCCACGAGATGCCTTCCCAGGCTTTGGCTGCCATGAGAGTCGTCAGTGTTTTCATGCGTTGTTCGTAATCCTCTGAAATATGGCGGATATGCGCATCCAGATCGAAAGATTCAAGCAGTGCATGAAGCGCTCTTTGGTCAATGCTGCTGGAGTGCAAGTCGGCACCTTGTTTGGCTCGTGCTGCCATTTTGACAATATCGGGAGCAGCCAGTATCCAGCCCGTACGAAGGCCAGGTGCTACCGTTTTGGAGAATGTACTGGTGTATATAACGTTGGAAGGGCCGTCATAGGATACTGCATCCAGTTCTGCGAGAGCAGGGACATCCAATTGCTCCGGATTGAACCGAATTTCACCATAGGGATCATCTTCCAGAATGAGTACACCATACTTGCGGCACAGATCCACAGCCTGCTGTCTTCTTTCTCGTGACCACACTTTTCCCGTAGGATTGGAGAACGTGGGATTAATGTAGACAAGTTTTGGACGATGCGACTGGAGCTGTTCCTCCAGAGATTCAGGCAACATGCCGTGATCATCACAGGCTACGCCGTGAGATTCAGCCTGATAGGAATGAATGACTTGCAGAGCAGCGAGGTAGGTTGGTGATTCAACCAATACGCGGTCACCTGGGTCAAGAAGGATGCGGCAAACCAAGTCAATGGATTGCTGTGAACCCGTAGTGAGAAGCATGTGATCGGGTGAAGCGGGAATGCCCTTGGATTCAAGACGTTCCGCAATTTTGGCGCGAAGAGGACGGTAACCTTCAGTCTCCGCATATTGAAGAGCGGCTGCTCCGCTCATAAATACTTTTTCATATGCAACGCGGATGGCTTCCAGCGGGAATGAAGTCTGGGCTGGTAATCCACCGGCTAGTGAGATCATTCCAGGTGCCTGAGCGGCCTGGAGCATGTCGCGAACGACAGAGGACGGGGTGTTTTGTGCCATTTTGGACCAAGGGATACTCATGTTATTCTCATCTCCTGTTATTCACTGTTATACTGATATTATAAACTATAATAGACGGACTACACTATAACAGTAAAATGAAGATCATAACAGTTGGGGGAGCACACATGCATATTGAATTAAAGCGGGGAAGCAGTACCAAATTGTACGTGCAGATTGCGCTAACGATTGCCGATCGCATCAGATCAGGACTCATTGAACCCGGAACCCGGCTTCCTTCTGTTCGTAAAATGACCGCGGATTTGGGTGTCAGCCTGGTTACTGTATCCAAAGCGTATGCTGAACTTGAAGCGATTCAATTGATCACCTGCTCCCAGGGGAAAGGTTGTTATGTGAGAGGTACATTGAACGTGGATCAGATGGAGGATGTGGACCGAGCGCAGCGAAACCATGCCAACAGTGAATCTAGTACGTCATGGAATTGGCAGATGGCACTGGTGGATTATTTACCGCGAGCCCAGCTCTGGAGACATTTTGATACGTCACCACAAGTACGGTATGAACTACATATGTCAGCGATTCAGCCTGAACTGTTGCCTACACGCGAGATTATCGACAGCGCCTACCGACTCTCCTCTGATCATACAGAGCGTATGGCAGCTTACGGATCTTTTCAGGGGGATCGGGAACTTAGACAGATCTTTGCCGAACATTTTGCCGAGCGTGGACTACAGGCTGCACCTGAACGCATGTTAATTACAAGTGGTGCTCAGCAGGGGATCGATCTTGTGGCACGAACTTTTGTCGGACCTGGGGATGTTGTGTACATGGAGGCACCAAGCTATACCGGAGCTATTGATGTATTTACGAGTAGAGGCGCGAAGATCATTACGGTCCCGATGGATGACGAAGGCATGCGTATTGATCTGTTGACCCGATTATGTGATACCTATCCGCCCAAACTGATCTATACGATCCCGACCTATCACAATCCAACAGGGATCACGATGAGTGCAAGAAGACGGGCACAGCTTCTTAATCTCGCGCAAAGCTACCACTGCCTTATTCTGGAGGATGACCCTTTTGCCGATCTTTATTTTCGTGAGCCTCCTCCGGCGTCGATTAAATCGATGGATGGGACAGGTCATGTCGTATATATCAAAAGCTTCAGCAAGGTGTTGTCTCCCGGTTGCCGTATAGCCTGCGCCATCGCAGACGGAAGTGTATTGACCCGGCTTGTGGCCGCGAAATCTACGGCGGATCTGGGGAGTCCGCTGCTTACACAAAAGGCGCTGCAATCTTTCATTCAGAATCAGTATGGTGCCTATGTATCCCGATTGAGGGATGAATTGTATTCTCGCTTGTGCGCAGCATCCGAAGTGCTGGAACAGCATGCTACTCCGGGTATGCAATGGCGCTTGCCAGAGGGAGGACTCAATCTGTGGCTCCAACTTCCGAGTAACCTGGATATGCGTGAGTTGCATCATCAGTCACTTGCTGCAGGGGTCTCTTTCCTCCCAGGTTCCGCCTGTTATGTAGGGGAGATGGATACACCAAGTCTGCGTATCTGTTTCACTGTAACAAACGTTGAGCTTTTGTGTGAAGGACTCCGTGTACTGTGCCAAGTCATTGACAGAGTAACACCTGGGCAGGGTGGGACAGTGGCTGACAGGCTACCGCTCATATAATTTTTCGGACTATGGACATACATCCAATCCACTTTCGATCTGCTGCAATAGGTTATAGTATCACCAGAAAGGGAGTTGGTTTTGAAATGAACCATTACTGTCCACCGCTTTGCCCGATTGTCTGTGACCCGATCCAGGTTGTTGAGGATTATTACATCCCACAAATCGTGCCTGTAATCCACCCGATTGAAGTGATCAAAAAACATCACTGTGTTCCGATTCATCACCACATGTATCCTGTTGTTGTCAAAGAAGAAGACCCTTGTTATGTATCCAGCCATAATCCGAAGAAAAAATCCGTAAAAAAATCAAGTAAAGCCCGCACATCTTCTCGCAAGCGCTAAGCGCAGCGGGTGCCCCGGGGAATTGGATATAAACCAAAAGAGCAGCGTACGCCCCGGGGCGCAGCTGCTTTTGTATTTTTACTGAGTAGAGTTATTGCGATTAGGGAGTATACTTTTTCATCGTATTATCCATTTGTTGTCTGACATGTTGCGGCCAGAACTGCAAAGGAGCGCTGTTGCCTGATGCGGCTTGCAGTGCCTTATAGACATCGATTTGGCCATAGCCGAAATACTTGTCGTGACCCGGATCACCGAGGTCAATAACACTTTGGCGCATCAAATCCATCACTTCCGTGTTGGTCAAGTCCGGGTTCAACGAACGGATCAAACCTGCAAGTGCGGCTACATGAGGGCTAGCCATGGACGTTCCAGACAAGGCCGCATACTGATTATTTGGATAGGTACTGGCGATACTGGACCCTGGAGCCATCACATCTACATAATCCCCATAGTTGGAATAGGAAGCTTTGCTCATATCCGGGTCCGTAGCAGATACGGCAAATACTTCCGGATAAGCAGCAGGGTATCCTGGACGCTCGGTATTATCGTTCCCTGTGGCTGCAATCAGGACGATATCCCGGTCAAAAGCGTATTTAATGGCATCATGAAGAAATTGTGCATCAGCATAATTGCCCAGACTCATATTGATAACTTTGGCTCCATGATCGGCTGCCCAGATGATGCCTTCGGCAACGGCATACGTGGTACCAGAACCCGAGTTGTCGAGTACTTTAACCGGTAGTACCTTGTTATACCAGCTCATGCCTGCCACGCCTTCATTATTGTTGACAGTAGCGCCGATAATGCCTGCGACATGTGTTCCATGTCCCACATCATCCATCGGTTGGCTTCCCGGCTCGACCACATTATAACCCTCAAGGAGCTTGCCCTTCAGGTCAGGATGATTCATATCAACCCCCGTGTCGACCACCGCAACGATGACATCTTTGTTTCCTTTGGTAATATTCCAACCTCTGTTTGTCTCAATCGCAGGCAGGTTCCACTGATAATCGGAGAACAAAATGTCATTGGGTATCGTTACATCTGTTTGTTCAGTTACAGTATCATTGGTTAAATACATATAGTGGGGCTCCATATAGAGTGGATTCCATTTGCTATCGAAATAACTATGCAATTGTTTGTAACTCATGTGTTCTGACCGAAAAACATACGTGTATCCCAGCTTGCGCGCAGATTGCGCTCTCAGATCAGATTTAATGATACGCATGTCCCGTTCACCGGGATCCTGGCGAAAACGGATGACGATTTCATTTTCATAAAAATGACTGGCATTGGCATTATCATGTCCGGTCTTCACTGTGATTTCGTTAAGCGTATCCGGGTGAACAGATTCAATTTTGAATTTACCCTCACGGGGATAAGGGATCATGCGCAGATTTTTGCGCTGATGTTGTTCAACAGCATTTAATACGTTCTGGCTGAACAAGGCAATGACAGCTCTTTTGCCATCTTTGGAGGGTTGCCCCATAACAAAATATTTTTCTTTTCCCAAAGGAAAAGAAGAGGATTCAAAACTTTGACGTTTGTTTACCGCTTTTTTGGCAAGATTGAGCGCATGTTGAAGTTTTTGTTGTTCCAACTTGCTTCCTTGTGTGGAGGCTTGATCAAAGGGTTTGTTAAAAGAGCCATTGGTATTCATGAGATGAATGGATCTGATATGTTCATGTGAACTTTGGAGATCATTCACATATCGGCTAACCTGCGCAGCATTCATTGTGGCGGTTTTCTCCAGCATGATACTGAGATGTTGCTTGGCATCCATACGGGTCAGAAGATCGGTTGCTTTGACATCCTGCACTTTCAGACGCTGCTTACTCGTGTGCTCTTCATGAGCAGAATCTGACAGGGCACGTGGCTTGGGTTCTTGACGATTTGATGTTGGAAGCAGAAGCGTCAGGGCGAGTGCTCCTGCACCAGCTGCAAGGGCCCAGTTAATCCATTTCGGTCTGGACATGGTGGATGGAACCTCCTTCGTTCATTTTGGACAATCATTAACAGTGCTTCATCGTTGTCACTGGTTATATCTATCGTTAGAAAAAGCGGATATTTTTATGCAGGCGAGTTCGAGTCTGACTGCGTATAATAGGCATGTTTAACGGCAGAAGCGGAAAGCATGATTAAGGGATACCGCTCGTCATCTTTTTATGGTAGGATTATAGCTGAGAATTCAAAGGTCAGGGGAAAACCACCGTTGGCCGACCTATATGTAAGGACTTATTTAAGGGGGAGCTACCTTTATGTCAGCAGCCAATGTACAGAAAACATGTGAGTCAACTAGGGAAAAGTTAAAACCGGCTATCGATCGGATTGAAAATTTTTTGAATGAGAATGCTTTGCCTGAACTGGATCAGAATCAGACGGAAGAATCAACAGCCTTCTACAAAGGATTTCTTTCAGATCTCCGTCATTTGCTCGTTTTTTCTGAAGTTTCTTACGAAAAACTTGGCGTTGTGCTGCGTCGTGCCAACTTTGATGTCGATTTTGCCGAAAAGGCTCTTTATAATACGTATCACCAATGCGTAAACAGCTTTTTCTATCCCAAAAATGAATGTTATTCTGAAGACGGAAGATACGCTTACACAGGACAAGATGCCATTCGTTTCCGTGACAAGCCAATCCGTGCAGTACGGGATGTCATTCTTGAGGTTTCCAAAACGTACGAAGAATTGCGCGATGATCTGGCATATTACGAAAGTGATTACCTGACTCAGCGCCGTATGCAAAATCAACGGAATCACGCCTAATGAACGTTTAAACCTGAATATGAAATTGGACGAAACCGCCCTTGTGGCGGTTTTTTTGTGTTTTCAGTAAGGATCAGACGAGGTTGATCATGTCATCATCTGGCATTTTGACGGGGGAATATCAGGTTTGTGGCGGGGAGACAATAGTAGTCGAGGTGATAAAAAAATGAGCCAAGACAAACCTATAGTCAAATGCAGCGTCTCCAACTGCAACTTTTGGGGAGAAAACAACTTCTGCCAAGCTGATGCCATCATGATTGACATTGACCAACATGCCACCCGTCGTCTGCATGAGGAATTTGCTGGTGAGACATTTGACTCCGATCACCATGATCATGCACGCACATCCTCTGCAACATGCTGTCACACGTTCAAACCCAAGTGAGCAGTCATCCCTATTTCATAACGGAGGTGCTTCCAAATGGAAAATGACGATAATAAGTTTAATTTTAAAGATCGCCCTGAAACCAATGTTGACGGTGAAAAACAGCGTATGCGCGTCGATTATCCCAGAAAAACACATCGGGAAGAATACGGGGCAGAGGTTGCTCCTCCGACTGTCGTAAGAACTGGAGGTACCGAACGCTCAGAACCTGTACCTGAGAAACATGAGGCAGACCGTGTCATGGAGTCAACAGGCAAGGTCGCAGGTTATATGGGGCTGGCCTTCGGCATCGCGTCCTTGTTCATGTGGTCAATCGTACTTGGACCAGCGGCAGCCGTTCTGGGTTACTATGCTTATGTGAATGGTCGTAAGACAGCGGGAGCTTGGTCCATCGGACTCGGTATTGTAGCCACGCTGAGTTATTTTTTCATGATTCCATTTGCTCGCTAGATTGTAAAATGTTCATTCAACAGCCTTCTGTTTTCACCCAAATGCGGTGAATTACAGAAGGTTTTTTTCGTATATGTGCAGGTTAGGTGGGAAGATTCATATATTTTTTTGAAAACAATGGAACCTTGCTGTAAAACCATGTAGAATAAGGTCATAATACGCTTAATTATACGGGAGTGGGTATAACTCATGCAGATTGATCCAAGCGGATCGCGGCAGTTATTGGAACTGCAATTGTCCAATGTGAATAACCAAACTAGTGGATCACAACCAAATGCTGGTTCAACTGTGGATTTCGCCAATGTTATGGACGGGCTGATAGGTACGGGTACCAATTCGATGAGTAATACGGATTCCACCGCTACGGTCTCCAAAAGATCCAGTGATGGTTTGTTGTGGCTGCAACTCGGAAGCACGTACAATCCGGATATAAATACGGCAGGATCGTCCTCTGTCTCCAATAACATCGTTGGGTCTTTATTATCTTCATCCAATACAGGAATCGTGGATTCCGGTGCATCTGTACCTACGGATTATGAATCTTTGATTGCCGAGGCAAGTGCCAAATACGGTGTTCCTGAATCATTGATCAAGGCCGTCATTGACACAGAGTCCAATTTTAACCCAAATGTCGTGTCCTCCGCGGGTGCCAAAGGGCTTATGCAATTAATGGATGGTACGGCTGCAGGGCTGGGTGTGAGTAATTCATTTGATCCTGCCCAGAACATTGATGCGGGTACGAAGTATCTTTCCCTTCAGCTCCAGCGTTTCGGTGGAGAAGTGAAGATGGCACTTGCTGCATATAATGCAGGACCGGGCCGTGTTTCACGTCTGGGCGTGTCTAGTGATAGCGAACTGATGAGTGTACTTAACCGTTTGCCTTCCGAAACACAGAATTATATCTCCAAGGTGGAGAAGGCACAGTCGAAATATGTGATCTAAACTCACAGATAGACATTTGTGAAAACACATGATAGGCAGGATGAGATCAAATGTGGGAGCAGTAGCGCTTGAAACGCCTGTTCCCGGTTGGTCTCTTTGTGTTGTATGGGTATCATGTTACAATGCTCACTGTAGGTTATGAACGAAGAGATAAAGGGAGGTCTAACCTCATTTGAAATATTTTGATTATGCTGCAACCACACCTCCCCATCCCGATGTGATTCGTACGATGGCCGAAATTATGGAGACACAATTTGGTAACCCGTCCTCCATCCATGGGTATGGAGAGCGTGCTCATCAGTTGCTGCGTCGTGCACGATCTGGCTGTGCTGCGGCAATCGGCGTTAAGCCTGAGGAGATTGTATTTACTTCCGGTGCGACCGAGAGTAATAATCTTGCGATAAAAGGTGCGGCATTACGTTATCAGTCACGAGGCAGACACATCATCACTACGGCTACCGAGCATGCCTCGGTGTATGAAAGTTTTATGCAATTGCAGCAGTGGGGATGGGAAGTGACATTAGTTCCTGTGAATTCCGATGGAGTGGTCAACGCTCAGCAGGTTGTAGACGCGATCAGGCCCGACACGGTGCTTGTAAGTCTGATGCATGTAAATAATGAAACTGGACTCATCCATCCGATTGCAGAAATCGGCAAACAGCTCAAAAAGAAAGCACCACGGGTGCTTTTCCATGTGGATGGTGTTCAAGGCTTTGGAAAAATGAAGGCAACACCTGCCGCTTGGGGTGCAGATCTGTACAGTCTGTCTGCTCACAAGATTCGTGGACCGAAGGGAGCAGGTCTCCTGTATGTGCGAAGTGGAGTGGAGCTTACGCCACTATTGTCAGGAGGATCACAGGAACAAGGCCTAAGAGCAGGCACTGAAAACGTGGCCTTGCTGGTAGGCATGGCAAAGGCCATGCGAATGGCAGCAGAAGATCAGGTTGATTTTGCCCGGCGTACAACGGTGCTCCGTGATCGGTTGATGGACACGATACGTGACATTCCTGAATTTGAATTGAACAGTCGCACAGAGGGTGCACCTCATATTGTGCACTTCTCTTATCCCGGGATGAAGGCAGAAGTGGCGCTGCACACCTTGGAGCAACTTGGCGTAACCATATCGACTCAATCTGCCTGTTCTTCGCGTTCGGCTGAACCGAGTCGGGCTCTACTTGCGATGGGCAGAGATGCAGCTTGTGCTGGTGGCGGATTGCGTATTAGTCTTGGAGATGAACATACAGAAGAAGATGTAGCCTTGCTTGAGCGGGCTTTACATCAGATGGTGGCGCAGTTGCGGCCCCTCGAAAGGCGGATGTAATGGATATGAAATATGATATGCTGCTTCTCCGTTTCGGAGAGTTTATGTTAAAAGGGAAAAATCGTGCCCGATTTGAAAAAACGATCATTACACAGGTGAAAGCTTTGCTTAAACCTTATCCAGGAGCGAGCCTTCGCAAAGAATATGGCCGTGTGTATGTAGATCTTGGCGGTGAATCACATACTGAACTGATTAAGGTGCTGAAGCGGGTATTCGGTGTGATGTCGATTAGTCCGGTTAAAGTTACTCCATCCGAGCTTGATGAGATTGTGAAAACAGCAGTTGCATTTATGGACGAAAGGGAAGACGAATTCAAGGAAGGTACCACATTTAAGGTGAATGTAAGGCGGGTATGGAAGGAGTTCCCGAATTCTTCCCATGAAATGAACCATCTGGTTGGTTCCCCGATTCTTCGGAAGTTTCAGCGATTAAGTGTTGATGTTCGTCAACCTGATATCGAACTGCGAGTGGAAATTCGGGATCAGGGCACCTATATTTTCAACGAAACCATTCCGGCAGTAGGTGGCTTTCCACTGGGTACGAATGGAAAAGCGATGGTACTGTTATCAGGTGGAATAGACAGCCCGGTTGCAGCCTGGTCTTCCATGCGCCGTGGACTTGAAGTGGAATGTGTACATTTTTACAGTTACCCGTTCACAAGCCAGCGTGCCAAAGAAAAGGTCATTGATTTGGCGCGTGCCCTTGCTGATCATGCAGGAACAATCAAGCTGCATCTGGTTCCATTTACAGAGATTCAAACGGCATTTACCCAGCTGGGTCAGGACAATCTTATTATTACGTTGATGCGACGTTCAATGCTGCGAATTGCATCCAAACTTGCCGAGCGTGAGCGGGCATTAGCACTGATCACCGGGGATAGCCTGGGCCAAGTAGCGAGTCAGACTCTTCCGAGTATGAATGTCATTGGTCGTGCGACGGATCTGCCACTGTTGCGACCACTGGTTATGATGGATAAACAGGAGATCATTACCCTGTCCAAACAGATCGGAACGTATGACATATCTATTTTGCCATATGAGGATTGCTGTACTCTCTTTGTGCCAAAGTCACCTTCAACCAATCCAAATCTTCGAATTGTGGATAAAATAGAATCAACAATGAGCCATCTGTCAGAATGGGTGGATCAGGCGGTGGAACAAACTGAAACGATCACCCTGCATGCCGGTGAAACTTCTGTGGTAACGAATCCGACAGGCGACAATGGCATGAAGGATGATTGGTTCTAAACTCAATAAAAATTAGCATGGCTGACATAATAAGGGCTATGTTAACTGCAAAAAGGACTGTCCGATGAAATATCGTTCAGTCCTTTGCTGTATTCAGGATGAAATTTTTAGTTTAAATTAGCCTACGAATAGGAGCGCTGCTGTTCCCCGTCAGATCCCTTGTGGCTGGAACTGCTGGAGCGTTTGCGATAACCTGCAAAGACTACACCTGCAATAACCACAACGATAAAGAGAATGCGCAATGCCGGATGTTCAGTAAAGTAAGGCAAGAGTCGCTGTTCCTCCGTGATCATATTAGAAGCCGTATACCCGAGAACAATGGCTCCGACATAGATAATCCAAGGAAAATGATTAATTAGTTTGATAAACAGGGTACTGCCCCAGACGATAATTGGGACACTAATCAGGAGTCCAAGGATGACAAGCACGAGATGCTGCTGGGCTGCTCCAGCAACTGCGATCACGTTATCTAATCCCATGGCTGCATCCGCGATTACGATGGTACGAATTGCGGTCCACAAGGAAGTTCCCGCCTGGACATCATTGTGTTCATCACCCTGATCCGCCAATAATTTATAGGCAATCCAGATCAGAAGTATGCCTCCCACAAGCAAGAGCCACGGAACTTTAAGCAACCATAAAACAACAACTGTTGCTAAAATTCGAATCAAAAGTGCGCCGCCAGTTCCATATAGAATCGCCTTTTTCTGCACAGAAGGGTGCAAATTTCGAGCTGCGAGACCAATGACGATGGCATTATCTCCAGCCAGAATTAGATCAATAAAGACAACGTTCAGCAAAGCCAGCCAGAATGTGGGACTAAATAGCTCCATGAGATATGTCACTCCTTATATACGGTTCAATCATTAAGAATAGCATGGACAACTCCGACATACAAGTTAATGTGGGGGGATGAGGACATGGATACACTATGGCTTTTAACTGAAATTTTAATGATCAATCTGGTATTGAGTGGAGATAATGCGGTTGTTATTGCGCTTGCCAGCAAGGATCTGCCACCAATACAACGCAAAAAAGCGGTATGGTGGGGAGCTTTTGGTGCGGTGCTGCTGCGTTGTGTATTAACCTTTGTAGCGATATTGTTGCTGGGAATTCCCTTTATCCAAGCGGCAGGTGGGCTGTTGCTACTCTGGATTGCAGTAAAGCTACTGCTTCAAAATGATGATGAAGTACATATTCGAGAAGCATCTACGACTTGGAAAGCCATTCAAACCATTCTGATTGCCGATTTTGTAATGAGCTTGGATAATGTTTTGGCCATAGCGGCTTTGGCTGATGGGGATTTGGCTTTGATCGTCATTGGTATTGCAATCAGTATCCCCATCGTCGTATGGGGGAGCGGGTTAATTGTTGGTTTGTTGAAGCGATTTCCGATTCTTGTATTCGTCGGATCAGGCATTCTGGCCTTCACAGCAGGTGAGATGGTGATGAAAGACCCCAAGTTAGGAGAATGGCTGGGAGGTATGGCATCAGAGGTGCATACGCTGCTTCCCGTAGCAATGGCTTGTCTTGTGGTTGCGATTGGAGGCGCACATAAATTTGTGCGTAAGAACGCATAGTTTAATTTTGGATAAAAGTTTGAATTAAGACCGTCTGAACCGTCCGGTTTAGGCGGTTTTGTGTTGAGAGAATACACTTGTGAATACAACAACTAATGGGCTGTCATAAGTTGCACATT
The DNA here is from genome assembly GCF_984798905.1 of Paenibacillus sp. SRL342. Classification (NCBI taxonomy): domain Bacteria; kingdom Bacillati; phylum Bacillota; class Bacilli; order Caryophanales; family Paenibacillaceae; genus Paenibacillus; species Paenibacillus sp. SRL342. The sequence continues at coordinate 4,941,272 of NZ_OZ481790.1, read as the reverse complement.
TTAGGGTAATACAGGTAAAGGGCGCACGCAAAGTGCGACATAAAGTATAGTTTTTTGCCGAAACATCGGATACACTAGTAGCAGGATTACAGGTTTGGAAATCAACAGTCAGCATGGAATGCGTATCGCTTAAGGAGAAATAAAGTACATAGCCATAGTATAAGAGGTGATTGATGATGAGGATGAGAAATGAAAAAGCGATTGGACTATTTATTGTAGCTGCGGGAATTGTTATTCTGCTTGGCAAGTTTGGCGTGTTTGGATTTATTGGTCGCAATTTCTGGCCTTTGCTGATCCTGCTGCCAGGCATCGCCCTTCATGCGTTATATTATGCGCGTATTTCACCATCATGGTCACTCGTTCCTGCCGGCATACTAACGGTGTATGGTGTTTTATTCAGTATAACGAATACATGGGGCGCTGGACTTATGAGCAGGCTGTGGCCAGCATTCTTGCTTGGGATCGCCATAGGGTTACTCGAATATGGAATGGCTGAGCGGCGAAGACCGGAATATGTGTTACCTGCAGCTTTGATCCTTGGTGCGGTGTCCATCATATTATTCGGATTTACCTTGCTGCAAACGGGAATAATCTATGTACTTGCTGTCCTTTTGATCTTGGGCGGAGTCTGGTTATTACTTGGACGAGGACGTCAAGGGAGAGGCTGGTAACATTCCCAGTGGTCTTCTCGTGCGAAATATCTTGATTTTTACCTATAATAAACTATAATATAAGGGATATAGACATGCGTCGGGATATCACCGACGCTTATTTTGTGAGTAACCTGCGAAATTGCGGGAAGTTTAAGTAGATATGATTTGAAATTGGAAAGGATATGGATACAAAACATGCATTCAAGAGAACACATTCGCAATATTGCGATTATTGCCCACGTCGACCACGGAAAAACAACACTCGTTGACAAGTTGCTCCAGCAATCCGGTACTTACCGAGATCACGAAACGGTACAGGAGCGCGTAATGGACTCCAACGATTTGGAGCGTGAACGCGGTATTACGATTTTGGCCAAAAACACGGCTATAACTTATAAAGATTACCTGATTAATATTGTGGATACACCAGGACACGCCGACTTCGGTGGTGAAGTTGAACGTATCATGAAAATGGTTGACGGTGTATTGCTCGTTGTTGATGCTTATGAAGGCTGTATGCCACAAACGAAGTTTGTACTTCGTAAAGCACTTGAGCATAACCTGACACCAATCGTTGTTGTAAACAAAATTGACCGTCCAGCGGCTCGTCCGACTGAGGTTATTGATGAAGTATTGGACCTGTTCATTGAACTGGGTGCCAACGATCAACAACTCGAATTCCCTGTTGTATATGCTTCCGCATTGAACGGAACATCCAGCATGGATAATGATCCTGCCAAACAAGATGACAACATGATGGCGATCTACAATACCATCGTTAGTCATATCCCACATCCTACCGAAAATGTTGAAGAACCGCTTCAATTCCTCGTTACTTTGATGGACTACAATGAATACCTTGGCCGTATTGCCATTGGTCGTGTTAACCGCGGTGTGATCCGTCAAGGACAATCGGTAACGGTTATTATGCGTGATGGTAAGAGTAAAACTGCACGTATCGAGAAACTGTTCGGTTTCCAGGGTCTCAAACGTATTGAGACGGAAGAAGCAGGAGCAGGCGACATCGTTGCCATTGCAGGGATCAAGGACATCAACATTGGTGAAACCATTGCCGACCCTAACAACCCGGAAGCTTTGCCAGTTCTGAAAATTGATGAGCCAACACTGCAAATGACGTTCCTCGTGAACAACAGTCCATTCGCAGGTCGTGAAGGTAAATGGGTAACTTCCCGTAAACTTCGTGAGCGTTTGTTCAAAGAGTTAGAAACAGATGTTTCCCTTCGTGTTGACGAAACGGATAGCCCTGATGCATTTATCGTTTCCGGACGTGGTGAGCTTCACTTGGGTATCCTGATTGAAAATATGCGTCGTGAAGGATATGAGCTTCAAGTATCCAAACCAGAAGTTATCGTAAGAGAAGTTGACGGTAAGAAAATGGAACCTGTTGAGCGCTTGTTGATTGATATCCCTGAAGAGAGCATGGGTTCCGTAATGGAGAGCCTGGGCGCACGTAAAGCAGAGATGGTTAACATGGTTAACACAGGTAGTGGTCAAGTTCGTCTGGAGTTCCTGATTCCAGCACGTGGTTTGATCGGATATAGCACAAACTTCCTGACATTGACTCGTGGTTACGGTGTAATGAACCATGCATTTGACAGCTACGCTCCAGTAGTATCCGGTCAAGTGGGTGGACGTCACCAAGGCGTGTTGATCTCAACTGAAACGGGTACATCCACGTTCTATGGCATGATGGGCGTTGAGGATCGCGGTACGCTCTTCTTGGAGCCGGGAACTGAAATCTACGAAGGTATGATTGTTGGTGAACATACACGTGACAATGATATCGTTGTTAACATCTGCAAAGAAAAACAACTGACTAACGTTCGTTCTTCCGGTAAAGATGATACGGTTAAAATTAAAACTCCGATTATCTTCTCATTGGAACAGGCGCTTGAATATCTGAATGAAGATGAATATTGTGAGATTACACCAAAATCTATTCGTCTTCGTAAAAAGATCCTGAACAAATCCGAGCGTGAGCGTGCAGAAAAACAACGCAAAATGGCTTCTAAAGCCTAATAACAACAAAAAAATATATATAAGTTAGCATTTGATGGAATACAGAAGTTAACGATGTTGTGCACAGTGGAAGTAGTGAAGGGATCGGAATCGATTCTGTAGAAGCGAAGCGTTCGCCTTTATCCCCGGATTTTACCATTGAAAAATGGATCAAAAAAATCTGGGGATAACAGCGACCAAAAGAACGATCCGAATCCGGAACGGTCACATGCAGAGCTTTGTAATTAATGTTGTTGTTGGTGCTCCATCAACCAGTTAACTTATATCCTAGCATGAACACGAAAGGAGCTGGCTGTGCATGCAAGCATGGTTCGCATCACACCCGATCGTAGCCTACATCGTCATCTTTGTATTGATTACTTACGTATATAACAAGGTGTTTCGGGTACGTCAGAAATTGCCACTGGGTAAGGAAATTGTTCTCTATATTTTGATGGCGATGGGCACATTCATGCTTCTTATTTTTCAGATCGACAAGCTGCCCATCATTCAATGTTTGTTGGTCGCGGTTGGTTTGATGTTGTTAGTGAGAGTGCGTTATTTTATTGAAGGTCGTCAAAAGAAAAAAGCGGAAGCTGCCGCTCGAAACTCATAAATCCTGTCTTGTACAGACCATCCGTTTTCCTTAGGGAAAGCGGTTGTCTTTTATTTAGACAAAAACAGATGTGATAAAGGTGTTGAAGATATGAACTCAAATTCGAACGGACTGCCTCCACGGAGACAGGCACCAACGCAATCCGGTGCTTCTGGATCGAAGAATGGCAAGGGTAAGCAGCCTAAGAAGAAAAAGAGAATGAATGCTTTTGGCAGAATCCTTTTAAGTCTATTGGTTATTGCCATTGTGGTAGGCGGTGGATATGCGTACTGGGTATATAATCAAGTCGTGGATACAGGCATCGATAAACCGGTACCTCCCGGGATGTCAGCCACAACCAAACCGATCACGATGCTGTTATTAGGTACAGATAACCGTCCTGAAACTGGCACATATCTCTCGGATGTTGTTATGGTGGCTTCGTTAAATCCGGAGACCAAGACGGCAACCATTGTATCTTTGCCTCGAGACACGCGTATTCAATTGGATGGGTACAAATCCAACAAGCTGAATTCCTATTATCCAAGATTCAAAGCACAGGAAAAAACCACTGGCAAAAATGCAGAGGATCAGATGAAAGAAATGATGGGCAAGTATTTGGATATAAATATTAATTATACAACCGTCCTGAATTTCCAGGCATTCCGTGATGCTGTCAATGCCGTGGGTGGCGTGGACGTGACTGTGGATAAAAATATGTGTTATAGAGATACAGCCGATGGTACAGATATCAATCTGGTCGCAGGCGCACAACATCTCGATGGTAAAGCGGCACTGGATTTTGTTCGTTACCGCAAATCCAATTGTAATCCAAAGACGGATGAATCCAATGACTTTGATCGTAACAAACGTCAAAACCAAGTGCTGAACTCCATGCTGGATCAGATGAAATCTCTTGGGGGCATTACAAAGATCAGCAAAGTGATTGGTGCAGTTGACAAGAATATGACGACAGATGTGGAATCGGAACAAATGAAAAACTTTATCTCGACGTATTGGAACATTTCCACTTCGGATGTGCACTATACTCCGGTTACCGGAGAGTGGAGAAGTCCATATGTGTATATTAATGAGACGGAACTCGCCAATGCAAAGCAGGCTTTACAAGATACACTTTCAGGTAAAGTAACGGCTTCACCTTCAGGCGAATAACCTTCATTCTTTTGGGATTGGAAGCACGTTAAACGGTATGCTATAATAACATAAACCAAGTACAAGAATTGCATAAAGAAGGTTAGGGGCTGGTTGAATGTCCGAAGCCGTCACACAATTAACTGAATCTCTTTTACAGCAATTCAAGAATGAGACCTTTGTGCTTCTTAGCACAGTGGATGTAGAATCCGGAGGTCCGACTTCAACAGCCATCTCCTGGATTTATGCGGAGAATGCTTCTACTTTTCGTTTAGCGATCGATCATCGTTCACGTTTAGTGAATAACATGATTACTAATCCGCTCATTACAGTGACTGTCTTTGGAGAAGAGACGGTGTACGCAGTGAACGGACGTGCTGCGGTACGACAAGATCCGCTGCAGGACGTTCCATTTAATATGTGTTGTTTCGACATTACAATTGAAGCGGTGAGGAATGCTCTGTTTTACGGCGCTCAATTGTCCTCTGTGCCTCAATATGTCAAAATATATGATCAGCGTGCTGCTGAGAAATTAGATGAGCAGGTTTTTGCTGCCATGAAAAAAGCCTAGTGAGAGATCACTGGGCTTTTTGTTGTCTTTTGTCCGTTGAATGCTGCTGCATTTGTTGTTCTTGATCCTCGTGTTCATCCGGATTTTGACGGACTTTGACGTCTTTCGGGAGTTGAGGGATAATTCGTCCCACCATGTCAGCAAGTTCTGAAGCAAAACCGGAGATTGGATGCCCTTGACGAATATGTTCACCGATTTCTTTAATTCGTTCAGTGACATCTGCATCTGCAGTAACGATGGAATCTACACCTTCGGGGTCTTTGCGAAGTGCTTCGGCAACAGCGTACTTAATGGTACCCACCCGAGCACGTTCCAGTTCACCATCAACATCGATGCCAACTACGGCTGTATTACCGAGTATGACGCAGTTCGCATCTTCAACACCTTCCACTTGCTTGGCAAGGGCTTTAAGGTGATTGATTCGTTTTTCATTGGGCATCCGGCCATTCTTTGCATCATCCGCAATGTTGGTATCATGGACTTCACCTGTATCCTCATTGAGGCGGTCCAAACGTGAAGGATTCATCCGATCTTCCTGTGCATTAAGCATGTGAGATCCTTTCCTTTGATCTTGCTGAGTTGTTATATTTCCTCCGTAACTTCTTGGATGCGAGGTATGTGGCTCCTGTGAAGCACTGCGTGTGGAACTGTTGCAACCTGTAAGTATAAAGATCAGAAGCAGCGTGCAAACCCATTTTTTCATAAATGTTCATCCTTTCTTGGAGTTTTTCAGAATGGTTGACAATTATTTTGCCCTAGTCGAATACATTTATGTATGGGATCATGATTGTCCATGCCGCTGCTGAAAGATCACACTATCCATGCCTTTAACGACGCCGCTTTGGAGGGGATTGAATGAAAAAGATTTTTGTATTGGATACCAACGTGCTTCTGCATGACCCCAATGCCATATTTGCCTTTGATGAACATGAGGTAATCATTCCCGCGGTTGTACTGGAGGAGATTGACTCCAAAAAAAGAAATGCCGATGAAATTGGGCGTAATGCCCGTAATGTGTCCAGACTGTTGGATGGATTACGTGAGCTGGGTCACCTGCACAGTGGGGTACCTTTGGCTAATGGAGGTAACCTGAAAGTAGAGCTGAATCATCGGAGTTTCGTGAAAGTTCAGGAAATGTTCGGTGAAGTGTCCAACGATAATCGCATTTTGGCTGTCGCACTGAATTATCAGATTGAGGAGAACGAAAAGGAAGTAGTCGAACGTCAGGTCGTGCTTGTCAGTAAAGATGTACTTGTGCGTATCAAAGCGGATGTACTTGGTCTGTTTACACAGGATTACTTATCAGATCGGACGGCAGGACTCAGTGAGTTATATCCAGGTTATACGGCCCTAAAAGTTCATCCGTCAGTGATTGATGAGTTTTACACATATCGTTTTTTACCAATCAAACCGTTGCAGTTGTCTTATTCGTTGTATCCGAATGAATTTGTCATTCTCAAGGATGAGATGGGAACCAATAAATCGGCTTTGCTTAAAGTGAACACAGAGGGAACAAAGCTGGAGCCGCTTTTCCTCAGTAATGATAATGTCTGGGGTATTAGTGCACGTAACGCACAACAACGCATGGCATTGGAACTGCTTTTGAATGATGACATCCCGCTTGTTACCATCACCGGTAAAGCCGGAACAGGGAAAACCTTGCTGGCACTTGCAGCAGGTCTGCTTAAGGTAGAGGATGATCATAAATACAAAAAACTGTTGATCGCTCGTCCTGTCGTTCCGATGGGGAAAGATATCGGTTACTTGCCTGGTGAGAAGGAAGAAAAACTACGTCCTTGGATGCAGCCGATATATGATAATCTGGAGTTTTTGTTTGATACCAAAAAAGCCGGAGATATCGATAAAATTCTAATGGGGCTTGGCAGTATTCAGGTGGAAGCTTTAACGTATATTCGTGGAAGATCGATACCTGGACAGTTTATCATTATTGATGAAGCCCAGAATCTGTCGCGCCACGAAGTGAAGACCATTGTATCAAGGGTCGGTGAAGGCAGTAAGATTATTTTGATGGGAGACCCCGAACAGATAGACCATCCGTATCTTGATTCTGCCAGTAACGGTCTGACCTATATCGTGGAACGGTTCAAACAAGAGGGAATCAGCGGACACATCATGCTCGAAAAAGGAGAACGGTCCAAGCTGGCACAACTTGCAGCTGATTTATTGTAATATTTAGGGGATTTATTTCCCGGAAAATGTTGTTATCGAAGCCGGCTCCTGGAGCCGGCTTTTTGCTGAAAAAATAAGTAAGCGTTATTACACAGAACACGATATGCTCGTATTATGCAAAAATCCGAAAAAGTGTTTTTCGGCAGGGTAGGACAAGAGTACTACTTATTTGTTACAATAATTGCTGCAGGAAAAAACTAGGTGAGCGGGGAGGGAAGTTAATGAAGCGTAGACATCAGGTTGTTTTGTTCGCGGTATTGCTGCTTTCGTTAACGATCTTGTCACCGAGTTTTGACTTTAGAGGTTCACAGCTTAATCAGGAACGCGATCAGGAGAAGGATGCTTTTCCTGGGTCTTCGTCCCGTAATGAAGATGCTCAAGCTCTGCTGGAGATTGTAGTGGCCATGTCGGATGAGGAGTTTCAAGCTTTTCAAAAAATAGCCAAAGAAGTTGCTGCTTCCCAGCTGGTAGAGATTAATCTTCGGAATGAGAAGCCGGATACATATAAACAAGTTTTGGATCTTGAATTTTCACTGGGAGAGAACGGTGATGTTGTTCTGCTTGATAGTGAGGAAGTGCAATACTATGCCCAAAAAGGGTACTTGTATCCGTTAAATGGAACAACATTATCAAAGTCACTAGGAGATACGATAGTGGGGTTACGGGGAATGACAGAGTGGAATGGTTATCAGTGGGGAATGCCTTTTGATTTTGATCCGTACATTCTGGCTGCACAATCTTCATTTCTGAAGAGAGCTGGTCTGGAGTCATTACCTCGCAATAAAGATCAGTGGGTCAAACTTACTCAACAAGCCATTGCGGAAAGCATCCCTTTAATTACAATGAACATCAATGATATGTACGGAACGAATGCGTGGCTGAATCATTTGGAACCGAGGATGGCACCAGATCAAGTTAAACGAACGAAAATAGATTCGCAAACGGGGGATCTTCAGCAGGGGATTCAGTTGATGAATCAGATTCAGCCCCTTATTAGGCTTGATTCTACCAATTCGGGGTTCTCTCCGACTGCTGACCCGAACGACACACCGATGGTTGTATCATTGTTATCTCAATTATTAAATGCGGATCAAGCGAGTACAGTTGATAAAGATTCTTTGGAGCGGATTTCTTTCGAAACCTTGGATACTGTAAAATCTAGAAGCCTTGTCATTACTGCGGGTTCCGTTGAGGCAGAGGAGGCCAGTAGATGGATTGAAGGAATGACGTCCGCTACGACACAGTTGAAATGGTACCAACAGGTTAACCGGTTGCCCGCAAAGCAGCAGGAACTGGATCTGGAGTCTGAGAAACTCGTTGGACGTTATGACATGACAAAGGGACAATCCTGGTTCTCAACCACCCAAGATGTCCCCGCTGCAACGATCAAAAGTCATGCTCTAATAACTCGTTTTCATCAAAAAGTACAACAATTCTTAAAGGGAGAAATTACAGCGAATCAATACGTAGACAGTATTAAAACGACGAATTAACTTTAAGTTCGTGTTCAACCTCTTTAAAATGATATAGCTAGTTTTACTTCCAGTACGCCTTCATTTGTTGAAACATCGGTTGCTTTGACAAACGACAGGATTTTCTGCGGATAGAACCCAAGGTCAAATTCTCTTTCCAGCATTCCACGAGTCGTATCTGGTAATTCAAGCTGGTTGAATACAAGTTTGTCCACATGAAAACGAATGGAGTTTTGAGGTTCATTTTCTACCGTATAATGTCCTTCAATGCTTAATTGCAACTGATCCCGCTGACCGGAAGCTATAATCTTATCCTGGTTAAACTGAAAGGCAAAGTCTTCAAAGATTGAATTTTGGGAACGCAGAAATGCATTAAGCTCATCCTGCCCAATTCGAATCGTATAGGTTGTTCCAGTCGTGGATATGCCTCCGTTTTGTTTTTGGATAAAATCGGGCAGGTTCTGCATGGCAGATGCCAAAGCTTTGAAATATCGTTTCACCTCATAGATGCCGATATTCTCCCAATAAAGGGTAAGTTCATCCATCAGTTTCTGAATCGCTGCCGCATCTCCGCTGGTGGCTATTTGGGCATCCATTTCTTTTTGCAAGGTGACTACACGTTCCCGCTGGTTTTGAAGATTAGTCTTCATTTCGGTTAATTCTGTTGTAGTCTGACGAATCTGAGTGGAAGTCTGTTGCAGGTTGCGATAACGGTCCTGATACTTGTCCAGCACAGCCTGATCCCGTCCGATAATAATCTGGTAATAATCATACAGTACAAACAGGTCTTTGAATGACCTGGCTCCCAGGACCGTCATGAGGAGGCTGTCTCGTTCTCCTGTGTAGTAGGATCTTACTACAGCTCCGGCCCGATCTTGCTGAATATGTATCTGTTCTTCCTGTTCCTGAAGCTGGACGGATAATGTCTCGTATTGTTGAGCCAGCTGCTTCTGCCTTTCGGCGATGCGTTCGATTTCGTGATCGATTTCAACAATAGATAGACTTTTTTGCAATATCTCACGTGTATCCTCAGGTGAAGACTCTCCATAGGCATGGGCTAAAGGTAGCTGGAGGAATAAAATGATGCATAATATAAAGGCGGCAATGCCGTATTGACGTTTCACCGATCCATTCTCCTTTCCACTTCTTAAATGACTATCGTACAGGCTGGTTGCCTTCCAGACAATATATGAAACAAATACGTGAAATATCCTTAGTGGTTACATAACACCACGAACATTCATTTAATCTGAACACAACAAAAAAGCAACCCGACAGATATCGGATCACTTTGATGCTGCAGGTGGATTAGAGCGGCAACCCCATTTCGAATACGGTCCAGTAGCTGAACCCCGTGAATGTTACGATCATATAACCCCAGAAGAGCAATATGTACGTTCGCTCGGTAAATTTCAAGTATCCCAAAATGACAAAAAACGCAGTCTGCAGGAAAAAAAGCAAAGCCATTTCGACCAGATCTCCCGCAAAAGCCATCAGGCCAATTGCAAGCGTGAAGAACCCGAGTACCCGAAACATGCGTGCCACGGTAAATCCTCCTCTCCTAAGTACGTTCATAGATTGTCTACACAACATTATACCGGGAAAGGAAAAACGTGTAAACAAATTTGGATATGAAAGCGAATTCTTTTTTTGCTAAAAGTAAGTATAGAGGGATATGTTTTGCATATGTCACGTATGAGCAAGCCTGAATGTGGAAATACATTTTAGTATGAAATCAATTCTATGAACTCTATGAGAGGCATAAGAATGAATGAAGCAGCTTTTATACCTAATTCACATACCGGGCTTCCGGTAATGCGGACGGTTATTTTAGGATGTTGTTAGGAGGGTATTATAGCATGACTGCAGTGAGACAGGATGCTTGGAGTACAGAGGACGATTTGATATTGGCTGAGGTTACTTTGCGTCATATTCGGGAAGGCAGTACACAATTGGCCGCTTTTGAAGAGGTGGGCGAAAAAATAGGCAGAACATCTGCCGCATGCGGTTTTCGCTGGAACAGTTGTGTACGTAAAAAGTATGATTCGGCCATCAGTAACGCCAAGGCACAACGACAAAAACGAAGTTATCTCAGAAAGCAGCCAGCTATGCTCGGACCACAGGTTGCAGCATTGTCTACACTGGACACTGAAGAACATCTGTACAAATCAGATGGGATCTCAGACGATTCATTATCGATGGATGCAGTAATCCGCTTCCTGCGACAATGGAAGGGAACAGTGCAGGAGAGTAATCGTCAACTCAAGATGCTGGAGAAGGAGCTTCGGGAGAAAGAAGATGAATTGCTTGAACTACGTCTTGAGAATGACCGTCTCTCCAAGGAAGTGAATGAAGTACAGACGGATTACCGTGTGGTGAATGACGACTACAAAGCTTTGATTCAGATTATGGATCGGGCTCGCAGACTCGCATTTTTGTCCGAAGAAGAAGAGGAACTTAAGACACGTTTCAAGATGGATGCCAACGGGAATCTGGAACGAATTGAATAACAAGTTCAGACGTTTGATTTGTGAAAGTCAGGTATGAACCCGCCACACCTCCGTTACACAACGGCAGGTATGACGGGTTTTTAGTTTGGTGTTTTTGTTCTATTATAGATATTAGAAGGCAACTACTGAAGCGGAGAGGAGTGCATCATATGATCATTGACATCGTAGGAGCGGGGGCACTTGGTCTTTTGTATGGCGGGAAACTGCTGGCATCAGGTAACCAGGTCAGATTTTGGACCAGAACAACAGCTCAGGCAGACCTCCTCAGTCATAATGGAGTAACCATTGTGGAACAAGACGAGGAGATACATATTCTACCGGATCAAATACAGGCGAAACCAGTAAGTGAGCTGACTGACACTTGGAAGAACACACCAGGAGAATGGTTACTGCTCATGGTTAAGCAGACAAGCATTGATGATTTCATTCATGAGATTAGTCCATTACAAGATCATGTGGTGAATATCGCTTGTTTTCAGAATGGGATGGGCCACCTGGCAAAACTTCACGCAGCTTTGCCAAAGTCGCTTCTGTGTAGTGCGGTTACAACAGAAGGTGCGAAGCGTACACAAAGTCAGGTGATTCGTGCAGGTACAGGTGAAACCAGGCTGGGGAGGTACAACACACATATAGTAGCTTCTACCTCTATAGAGGAGAAGAGAACATTTACTCTGTCGGGATCGTTGCAGCAGGCAGGATTTGACTGTACAGTGTCGAATGAAATCGATAAGCTGATATACAGGAAACTATTGATTAATGCAGTCATTAACCCGCTTACAGCACTATGGCGAATCCCTAATGGAGAATTGATCGTCAAGGAAGAACGAAAGAGGTTAATGCGCCAGTTATATGATGAAGTATTGTTAATCTATTCTGCAAGTGGAATATGTTTGGATCAGGATATGTGGGATCAACTACTATCGGTCTGTCGTTCTACTGCCACGAATACTTCCTCCATGCTTGCAGATGTTCTCGCTGGACGTGGTACAGAAGTGAGGTCAATTAACGGTCATATTGTAAGAATGGCACAGAAGTTGGACCTTGTTGCACCTACACATGAAATACTGCTTCATCTGATTGAAGGAATGCAACCGGAAGGAGTGAATGAATGGGACTTTTTATTGTGTTGAGCATATTGCCCTTTTTTCCGTTCTTTCTTGTTTATTGGGGAATGTATGTGTGGAAAAAAGACAAACGCAAAGCATTGCGAATGGCAATGGATGTAACCACTTTTTTTCTTGTATTTTCAGTTTCAGCGTTATTCAACTTAACATTTGATTCGAATTTTGGTTTTTATCTGACATTAATACTCATACTAGTAGCACTTGGATTCATCGGGGGTGCGCAAAATCGACTAAAAGGGAAGGTTGATAGGGGTAGAATGTTCCGGGCCGTATGGCGCATGTCTTTCGTCATCATGAGTTTCGGGTATGTTTTGTTTACTTTATTTGGATTATTTAGATACTTCATGCAACAGATGTAAGGATACATAACGCAAAAAGGCTAAAAAATGTGTCGATTTTGTCGAAAACTGAAAAAAACATTACTTTCTGAAAAAGTAATGTAGATTTTTTTGACCGGTGGTTGTATAATCTATAAACATATAAACCATATCAATTTAGGGGGAACGTGTTAGATGAAAAGGAAAAGTCTATTAGTCCTTTTGACGCTGATTTTGGCGTTCGGTACCGTACTTGCAGCGTGCGGATCGAAAAACGAAGGCACAGGTAACACCGATACTGGTTCTGCAAGCGAAGGAAATGGTCTTGCTAAAGATCAAATTCTGAAAATTAACCTGTCAGCTGAACCTCCTACGTTGGACCCGGCTCAAGCAAAAGACAGCCAAACCAACACAGTTCTGAAATTCTTGTATGAAGGTCTTGTACGCATCGATGCTGATGGCAAAGAACAAGCTGGCGTAGCTAAAGACTGGACAATCTCCGAAGATGGTTTGAAATATGTTTTCAACCTGAACCCGGATGCTAAATGGAGTAACGGTGATGCAATCACTGCCGAAGACTTTGTTCGTTCTTGGGAACGTGCTTTGAAACCGGAAACAGCTTCTCCATATGCATACCAATTGTACTATATTAAAGGCGCTGAAGGTTACAACCTCAGCAAAGATGAAACATACAAAGGTACTAAAGTCACAGATTTCTCACAAGTAGGCGTTAAAGCTACTGATGAGCACACATTGGAAGTAACATTGGAAAACCCAACACCTTACTTCTTGGGTCTGACAGCATTCTACACGTACTACCCAGTACATGCATCTGCTGACACCAATGACAAATTCTTCACAGACTACAAAAACATGATCGTTAACGGACCATTTGTAATGGATCAATACTCTAAAGGTCAAAAAATTGTTGTGAAGAAAAACGATGGTTACCATGCAGCTGCCGATATTAAATTGGCTCAAATCGATATGTCTCTGACAAACAGCAGTGCTTCCGAACTGCAAGCTTACAAATCAGGACAATTGGACTACACTGGTGCACCTAACGGTGAAATTCCATCCGACCAAATTCCTTCTGTAAAAGCGGAATTGCCGGACGAGTTCAAAGCTACTGGTATTGCAAGTACGTACTACTATCAGTTCAACGTAAACGAAGCACCATTTAACAACGTTAAAATCCGTAAAGCATTTGCAATGGCAATTCAGCGTCAGCTGATTGTTGACAAAGTTACACAAGGTGGACAAATTCCAGCATTCGGCTTCGTACCTCCAGGTATCCGTGGTGAAAACGGCGAATTCCGTGATGAGCACAAAGACGATTACTTCACAGAAAATGTGGAAGAAGCTAAAGCATTGCTTGCTGAAGGTATGAAAGAAGAAGGTTACACAACATTGCCAGCTGTTACGTTGATCTACAACACTAGTGATGGTCACGCGAAAATCGCTTTGGCGGTTGCTGACATGTGGAAACAAAATCTTGGTGTTGATGTGAAAACAGAAAACCAAGAGTGGGGCGTATTCCTTGAGAACCGTCAAAACCAAAACTTCCAAGTAGCTCGTGCAGGTTGGTCTGCTGACTACAACGATCCATACAACTTCTTGGAAATGTGGACTACTGGAAACACAAACAATGATTCCAAATTCAGCAACGAACAGTATGACAAAGATGTTAAAGAAACTGTAAAATCTGCTGATCCAGCTGCTCGTATGGCTGCATTTGCTGACGCTGAGAAAATCCTGATTCAAGATGAAATGGGCGTTATGCCAATCTATTATTACACTAACGTATCTTTGACTAAGCCTTACCTGAAAGGCGTACAACTTGATTTCAGTGGAGCTATTGACTACACTCGTGCATATCTGGAAGAGAAATAAGTTGTTCTGAAGTCTAATATGAATACTTCGGGATATATATGTGGAATTCCATATATATCCCGATTTTTTGTATGTGCACCGATTTTCCTTATAATTCTTGAAATTTCCGATAAATGGATTGGACTTTATTTCTGTCTAATTCTACAATCGATTTGTATACAAAATATTGTTTGTGGAGGTGTGCAAGGGTTGGTTAAGTATGTGTTGAAAAAACTATTATTTATGCTGCTATCGCTTTTCATACTCGCATCTGCAACCTTCTTCCTGATGAAGGCTATTCCGGGTGACCCTTTTACATCCGAGAAAAAAGTATCGCCTGAAATTCGGGTCTTGCTGGAACAGAAGTATGGATTGGACAAACCGATGTATGAACAATACCTGAAGTATATGGGTGGAATCCTTAAGGGAGATTTCGGAGTCTCAATGAAATATCTCAATCGAGATGTAGCCGGAATGATCGGCGAAACATTCACCGCTTCGTTGAAGCTTGGCGTGTTTGCAATTGTTATCTCCATTATCGTGGGTGTTCTGCTGGGGCTTATTGCTGCAGTTTACCATCGTAAACTCATTGATGATATCACGATGATCCTGGCTGTCATAGGTATAGCTGTTCCGAGCTTCTTGCTGGCGTCACTATTGCAGTATCTCTTTGCTACTAAATTAGGCTGGTTTAACGTTATGGGCTTTGATGGTCCATTGGATTACGTTCTTCCGGTTGCAGCGTTATCTGCATCTCCGATTGCATTTATCGCTCGTTTGACGCGTTCGAGCATGCTTGAAGTCTTACATGCTGATTATATCAAAACAGCTAAAGCCAAAGGTCTGAAATGGCCTGCAATTATGTTTAAACACGTTGTAAGAAACGGTATTCTACCAGTAGTAACTTATGTTGGTCCAATGACAGCGAATATCATCACAGGTTCCGTTGTAATTGAACAGATCTTTAACATCGGGGGAATTGGTAAAGTATTCGTAGAGAGTATCACAAACCGTGATTACACTATGATCATGGGGATTACAATTTTCTATGGTATCCTCCTGATGTTGGCTCGTTTCTTTACGGATATCGCTTACGTGCTGATTGATCCTAGAATTAAGCTGGAAAGCCGGAAGGGGGCATAACGTTGTCTGGCACGAATAATAAAAAGAATGAAACGGCGAACACGAACCTGACTAGTCAGGCAGCGGTTAAACCGCAAGAAAGTGTATCCCTTTTTAAAGATGCCATGTACAGACTTGCAACCAATAAGGCTGCAATGATCAGTCTGAGCGTGTTGGTTCTTGTCGTGATTTTCTCTTTGATTGGTCCAACTTCTTTGTTTACAAGTTATAATTATTATTCCAATGATTTGTTGAATGCCAATGCAGCACCGAGTGCGGAGCACTGGTTCGGTACGGACGAGCTTGGTCGCGACGTGTGGGTAAGAACTTGGGTAGGAGCACGTGTATCCCTTACTGTAGGTTTGGCCGCAGCCTTGATTGACCTTGTTATCGGGGTTATTTATGGAGCGATCATGGGTTTCTACGGTGGACGTGTAGATGGAATTATGAACAAGTTTTCTGAAATCCTCTACTCCTTGCCGTACATGCTTGTTGTAATTTTGTTACTGGTTGTACTGGAACCAAGTCTAACAACGATTATCATTGCCCTCACCATCACAGGCTGGATCAGCATGTCATGGATTGTGCGTGGTGAAATTATGCAACTCAAAAACAGAGACTTTATTCTTGCTGCAAGGTCCATGGGAGCAAGCACAGGGCGTCAATTGTTCCGTCATTTGTTGCCCAATGCAATAGGACCGATTCTTGTAACATTGACGTTGTCCATTCCAAATGCAATCTTTGCCGAAGCGTTCCTGAGCTTCCTTGGATTGGGTGTATCAGCACCAAGATCTTCACTAGGTTCTATGATCAATGATGCACTTACAGGCTGGACGCTATTCCCGTGGCGGATGTGGTTCCCAGCAGGTCTGATGGTTCTTACAATGCTTGCATTTAACTTGCTCGGAGACGGTCTGCGTGACGCACTCGATCCGAAATTACGTAAATAGAAACAGGAGGTGGGATTATGGAGCCGATTTTAACTGTCAAAGACCTGAGTGTGTCGTTCTCAACACGTTCTGGTGAATTTGATGCCGTTAAACATGTGAGTTTTGAACTTGGCAAAGGAGAGACGCTGGGGATCGTAGGTGAATCGGGTAGTGGTAAGAGTGTTACCGCCCAAACCATCATGAAATTGATTCCCTCCCCGCCTTCGAAGGTCAAAAGCGGAGAAATTACTTTTCACGGGCAAGACCTGCTGAATAAGACAGACAAACAAATGGAAGCGATTCGTGGTAAAGATATCGGTATGATCTTCCAAGATCCAATGACTTCATTGAATCCTACTATTAAAATTGGTAAACAAATTACCGAAGTATTGCGCAAGCACCAGAACATGTCCAAACAAGCGGCGAATAAAGCGGCTTTGGAGATGCTTGAACTTGTAGGTATTAAAAATGCGGCTATTCGCATGAATCATTATCCACACCAATTCTCTGGTGGTATGCGTCAGCGTGCCATGATTGCGATCGCACTTGCATGTCGTCCATCCCTTCTGATTGCGGATGAACCGACAACTGCACTTGACGTTACAATTCAGGCTCAAATTCTGGATGTCATGAAAGACATGCAGCAAAAGCTGGGAACATCGATCATGCTGATTACGCATGACCTTGGTGTCGTAGCGGGTATGTGTGACCGTGTTGTTGTTATGAAGGAAGGCGAAGTTGTTGAAACAGGAACAACTGCTGAAATCTTTAGTAACCCTCAACATCCATACACCATTAAATTGCTGAATGCTTTGCCTCGTCTGGACGAGCCCAAAAAGGAAAAACCAGCTCCGGCTGGTATTATCAAAGGCAGCAATAAGCCTCTGGTACAAGTGAAAAACTTGAAACAGTACTTTAATTTGGGTAAAGGTAACATTCTCAAAGCGGTCAATGACGTAAGCTTTGATATCTTTGAAGGTGAAACACTTGGCGTTGTAGGCGAGTCTGGCTGTGGTAAATCCACAACAGGTCGTACCATTCTGCGTCTTTATGAGCCAACTGGCGGAAATGTTAACTTCAACGGAACGGATATCTACAAGTTGTCCCCGCGCAAAATGAAAGAAATGCGTAAAGATATGCAGATGATCTTCCAAGATCCATATGCATCTCTTAACCCGCGTTTCAATGTTATGGATATTATCGGGGAGTCCCTCGATATTCATGGTCTGGCTTCCAGCTCTAAAGAGCGCAAGAGACGAGTGGAGGAACTGCTTGATCTGGTAGGTTTGAATCCAAGTCATGCTCTTCGTTATCCACATGAATTCTCCGGTGGTCAAAGACAACGGATCGGGATTGCGCGTGCACTTGCTGTAGACCCTAAATTCATCATCTGTGATGAGCCATTGTCTGCACTGGATGTATCCATTCAGGCGCAGGTCGTGAAATTGCTTGAAGAACTTCAGCAACGTCTCGGCTTGACTTACCTGTTTATCGCGCATGACTTGTCGATGGTTAAACATATCAGTGACCGTGTCGCTGTAATGTACATGGGTAAAGTGGTTGAGCTCGCAGAAAGTGAAGAACTGTATGCGAACCCTATCCACCCTTATACCAAAACATTGCTCTCAGCAATCCCTGTACCTGATCCGGAAGTGGAAGCGAACAAACGTCGCATCTTGCTGCCGGAAGAGCATATGAGCCCGATTCAGAATGGATCTGGTGGTCCTGCAAATGACCCGTACAACCTGGAAAATGCTCAATTGATTGAGGTTTCCAAAGGTCACTGGGTTGCAGAACCTTACGTATAATAGGAATATTAAAGCGATATGCTATTATTGATGTATTAAATGCCGCCGACTTGTTCGGCGGTTTTTTTCGTATTTTAATCACTTTCTTTTGACGAAGCGGCCTTGAATTCGGTACAATCAAGAAAGGCTCTTTGAAGCAGAATAGGAGGCAGACCTCATGAACGGTATTACCGAGGCACTCCGCAGCGGATCAAGACTTGCAGAAGAATATATCTGTTCAAGAGATGCTGCGCGTGGCCTTTACGAGTATGACATTCGCTGGGAATCAGGACTTCAGGCGCGTGCCGAGTGGCTGGACCAATCGGAAAACACACGTATTGATCGTCGTGATCTGGCAGAGTATTTACGTATATATAATAAGCGGGTGAACGACCATGGAGAGGTTCATGCGTCTATCACACGTCTTGCAGAACAAGATGCACTCGTAGTTACAGGAGGACAGCAGAGCGGTCTGCTCACCGGACCCCTGTTCGTCATATACAAAGCCGCCAGCGTAGTGGCAGCTGCGCGTGAAGCGGAAGAAAGACTTCAACGCCCGGTAGTCCCAGTATTTTGGATTGCCGGTGAAGACCATGACTGGGATGAGGTTAACCACACATATCTACCTGATCATCAGGGAGACATGAAGAAGGTTAAGTTACAAGGACGATTCGCAGGAAGGGATTCTGTGAGTAATGTTCATGTGGATAAACAGCAGTGGATGAATGTACTCGAACAGGTGGAACATCTTTTACCTGATACGATACATAAACCAGGACTGATGAAATGTATCACAGAGATCCATCAATCCAGTTCAAATCTGAGTGATGCATTTGCCCGCATGATATCTGCCTTGTTTGCCAGCAGTGGACTTGTTCTAATGGATGCATCGGATCCAGATTTACGCAGGTTGGAACAGCCCGTGTTTGAGCGGTTGATACGAAAAAATGCAGTGCTGCGCAACGCATACACACAAGGTGCTTCGCAGGTACAACAAGCTGGTTATGCTATGCCTGCCGAAGTAGCAGAGGATGGAGCCAATCTGTTCTACATTCATGAAGGTGCGCGTCTACTCTTGTTGTTGAAGGACGGGTTATATAGTGATCGCAAAGGTTTGGTTTCTTTTACAGAGGAACGTTTGCTTCAGGAACTGGGAGAACATCCGGAGCGCTTCAGTAACAATGTACTGACACGACCATTAATGCAAGATTCCGTGCTGCCTGTAGCCGCTGTTATTTTGGGGCAAGGTGAAATTGCATATTGGGGTTTGACTCGGGAGGCATTCCGTCAGTTCGGCCTGCAAATGCCCATTTTGTTGCCGCGGTTGTCTTTCACCATTATGGAAGATATTCATCACAAACATATGAAACAATATGGGCTTTCTTTTCAAGATGTTCAATATCATATAGAAGAAAAGAAGGAGCAGTGGCTCGCACAGCAGGAGACGTTCCAGGTAGATGAACAGTTTGACAAGGTTCAGGAGGCGTTTCTTGATCTGTATGGACCGTTGCTAGATGAGATCGCAGAGATTCATCCGGGGCTGGAACGAATTGGCGATACCAATTTGAGTAAAATCAACGAGCAAATGCAGTATCTGAAACAGCAGACTCACAAAGCTATCGAAGATAAACACAATGTGAGTCTAAGGCACTGGAACGGCATTCAGAACTCCTTATTCCCAACGGGCAAACCACAGGAACGAGTACATAATGCACTCTTTTACCTGAATCGTTATGGCACCGAGTGGATCGATGAACTGATTAAGGACTCAAGTGAATTCCTTGGAGAGCATAAGGTTATTGCACTGTAGAGCCCTTTATAATAGAAGAAACACATAAATGAGGAGGATATGAAATGACTACACCTGCATTGCAAAACAGTATTGTTAAAGATATGGGACTCGCTTCAGAGGGTCACCTGAAAATTGATTGGGTAGAAGCGCATATGCCGGTACTGAACCGCATTCGTCGCCAGTTCGAACAGGATCTGCCCTTCAAAGGTTTGAAGGTTGCCATTTGTCTTCATCTGGAAGCGAAAACAGCTTACTTGGCAAAAGTGATCCAAGCGGGTGGGGCGGAAGTAACGATTACGCACAGCAACCCATTGTCTACACAAGATGATGTTTGCGCAGCATTGGTGGAAGACGGCGTTACGGTGTATGCGAAGTACAATCCGGAGCCTGCGGAATTCAAAACATTGCAACTGCGTGCGCTTGAGGTGAAGCCTGATCTCATTATTGATGATGGTGGAGACTTTGCAACCATCATTGCATCCGAGCGCCCTGACCTCGCAGCAACCATTCGCGGAGGAGCAGAAGAAACGACAACGGGTATTATTCGTTTGAAAGCATTGGCGAAAGAAGGCCAATTGAAGTTTCCGATGGTTGCGGTTAATGACGCATACTGCAAGTATCTGTTTGACAATCGCTACGGTACGGGACAATCTGCATTCGACGGGATTATTCGTACAACCAACCTAGTTATCGCTGGTAAAAACGTAGTGGTAGCAGGTTATGGCTGGTGTGGTAAAGGTGTAGCGATGCGCGCCAAAGGTCTTGGTGCAAATGTGATCGTAACCGAGATCGATCCAATCAAAGCGGTAGAAGCACACATGGACGGATTCCGGGTCATGACGATGGTAGAAGCCGCCAAATTGGGCGATTTCTTTATTGCAGTTACAGGCAATAAGGATGTTATCACAGGTGAGCATTACGATGTGATGAAGGACGGAGCGATCCTGAGTAATGCAGGTCACTTTGATGTTGAAGTGAATAAACCTGAACTGGCTAAACGTTCGGAATCGATTCGCACAGTTCGTCGCAACATTGAGGAATATCGCTTCAAAGATGGTCGTAAAATGTACCTTCTTGCAGAAGGTCGTCTTGTGAACCTGGGTGCAGCAGATGGTCACCCTGCCGAAATCATGGATACGACGTTTGCCCTGCAGGCACTTGGTCTGCGTTATGTAAGTGAAAATTATGAAAACTTGGGTAATAACGTTGTTAATGTACCTTATGATATTGACCAGCAGGTTGCCAGCTATAAACTTGAAAGCCTGAATATTGGCATCGACTCCTTGTCAGCTGAGCAAGAGAAATACCTGGATAGCTGGAAATTTTAAGCTTTATCCAATAATTACAAGCTGATGAAATGATTCAATAGGTATAGAATGGTTTATTGATGATATGGCTCATGTGCGGGTAGACATACGATTGCCCGTTTACGGGAAGCGTCTTTGATCCTGAGTGACAGGATCAAGGACGTTTTTTTATGCTGAAAATTTAAAAAATCAAGTCATGCAAGAAGGGTTTTGATTTTTTTGTGCGAATCTATTATGCTTAGGTGGTGGAAAGTGGGGCAAAGTGGGAGAAACGGGTGAGGAGTGAGTGGGCCAATGTTTATGGGGGAGTTCCAACATAGCATTGATGATAAGGGTCGGGTTATCATTCCGGCTAAATTCCGCGAATCTCTGGGACCGTCTTTCGTTGTCACACGGGGTTTGGACCAGTGCCTTTTCGTGTACCCCATGGAGGAGTGGGGGGTCATGGAACAGAAGCTCAAAGCACTGCCATTGATGAAATCTGATGCACGTGCGTTTACCCGGTTTTTTTTCTCGGGTGCAACCGAATGTGAACTGGACAAACAGGGCAGGGTAAATCTGCCGGGCAATTTAAGAGAGTATGCCAAGCTGGACAAGGATTGTGTTGTTCTTGGCGTGTCAAACCGGGTGGAGATTTGGAGCAAAGGCATATGGGAGAGTTATTTCAATCAATCCGAAGAAGCATTCAACGACATTGCCGAAAAGCTGGTCGATTTTAATTTTGATTTATAAAGTCAGGAGGGGTGCAGGTTGTTTCACCACATAACCGTACTCAAAGAAGAGGCAACAGAGGGATTAAACATCAAGCAGGACGGTATATACGTGGACTGCACTTTAGGCGGTGGCGGACATAGCTCCGTGATTGCTTCCAAGCTCGGTCCAGGGGGACGTCTGATCGCACTTGATCAGGATGATTGGGCTTTGGATAATGCTCGCGAGAAGCTCGCTGCTTATGGAGAACATGTAACATTGGTGAAAACCAATTTTCGAGATCTGGAACAGGTACTCAAGGATCTGGATGTACCAATGAAGGATGGTGCACCACAGGTCGATGGTATTTTGTACGACTTGGGTGTGTCATCTCCGCAATTTGATGAAGGAGAACGTGGGTTCAGCTACAATCACGATGCTCCGCTCGATATGCGAATGGATCAGGATGCAATGCTGACGGCTAAAGAGATTGTGAATGAGTGGCCAGAAGAAGAGATTGCTCGAATTTTGTATCGCTATGGTGAAGAGAAGTTTTCGAGAAGAATTGCCCGTGTTATCGTCGGAAAACGAGCGCAGTCTACCATTGAGACGACAGGAGAACTCGTGGAACTGATCAAGGAAGGCATCCCGGCGGCAGCTCGCCGTACCGGTGGACATCCTGCCAAACGCAGCTTCCAGGCATTACGCATTGCCGTCAACGATGAGTTAGGTGCCTTTGAAGAAGGCTTGCATCAGGCTGTTCGTTGTCTGGCACCAGGAGGACGTGTATCTGTTATTACCTTCCACTCCCTTGAGGATCGGATATGTAAACAGATTTTCAGCAGTTATCTGGAAAAATGTACATGTCCACCCGATTTTCCGTTGTGTGTATGCGGCGGCAAAGGGACCCTGCGTTTAGTTAACAGAAAACCGTTGATTCCAACGGAAACGGAATTGACCGAAAATTCACGTGCTCGTTCAGCCAAGCTGCGCGTAGCCGAGAAATTGTAGATCAAGAGTGGAGGAGAGAATCGGAGTATGGCATATACACGTGGTAATCTCGCTGTAAAAGAAAAAGCGTCCCAGGAACGTGTGACCCAGCAACGATACAAAGAAACCACCAAAGTGGTGACCCGTCGTACGGGTCTTCCGGCACGCGAGAAGATTCTGTATCTGATTACCTTAGTTGCAGTTATCCTGGTTGGAGGAACCTTGATGTCTCGTTATGCTCATATCTATGATCTGAACAAGCAGGCTCAGTCCACTATTTCGGATATCAAAGGGTATGAAAAGACGATTGCAGACCTGCAGGTGGAAAAAGAAACATTGAACAACCAGGTCATCGAAAATGCAAAACAACTTGGTTACGTTGAAGCATCCGGTAAGGATGTCATTTATGTACCTCGCTCAACAAGTACGAATTCAACTGGTACTGAGTCGTCCTCGAATACAGCAAGCAGTAAGTAAAGAGGTGTTCCGATGATAAAAAGAATAAAGATGCGCACGTTGCTTATAGGGGGATGTATTACCCTCTTTTTTCTTGTACTCGTAACCCGAATCTTTTTCATTCAAGTTGTGAATGGCGGTGTATGGCAGGAACGGGCAGCCGGTTTGGTAGAGCGGGAACAGACGATTAAGGCTGCACGTGGAACGATTACGGATCGAAACGGTAACATTTTGGCTACTGACGCGCCTGCATATACGGTTTCCGTTAATCCGTTATTAATTAATGAACTCGGAATCCAGGATGTTGTTACGGAGAAGCTCTCTGCCCTTCTTGGGAAAAATGAGAGTGAGATGCGTGCTTTGGTCACAGCCAAAAATGCAAAGGGCAAGTTTTTTCAACAGCGTGAAGTGCGCAGTGAAGGTTATAAGATAAGTCCTGAGATTGCGGCACAAGTCAACGAGTTGCGTGAAGAACTGCAAGATGAATATAAGGCGCGTAATGCAATAGTGATGGCTCAGGAGTCGAAGCGTTTTTACCCTGAAGAAACACTTGCTTCTCACCTCTTGGGATATATGAGCCGTGATGGAAAAGCTGTCAATGGACTTGAAGTCTCATATGATGAAACACTGACAGGTACAGACGGATATCTGAATTATCAGAAAGATGCCAAAGGCATCAAACTTCCGGATTCACAGGATAACTATCTGCCACCTCAGAACGGTAAGAACCTTACGCTGACCATCGATGATACGATCCAGTTCTACATTGAGGATGCAATGAAAGAAGCCGTCGCCAAGTATAATCCATTGAGCATGACGGTCATTGCTGCGGACCCAAATACGATGGAGATTCTAGGGATGGCTAACTGGCCAACTTTTAATCCGAATACGTATGGGAGTACACCTGATCAAAGGAATTTTATCAACCATGCTACGCAATCCATCTATGAGCCAGGGAGTACATTCAAAATAGTGACGCTAGCAGGGGCTGTTGAAGAAAAACTTTTCGATCCCAATGCAAGTTTTGAATCCAAACGCATGTATATCGGTGGTTTCCCAATTAGTGACAATGGTCATTCCTATGGTTGGATCTCGTATCTCGAAGGTGTCAAACGGTCAAGTAACATTGCTTTTGTTAACTTGGGTTACAACATGCTTGGCGGTGAACGTCTGCGTCATTACATAGACGAATTCGGTTTCGGCAAAAAGACGGGTATTGATCTGCCGAACGAGGCAGCGTCCCCGATCAAGCCACTGGTTTACAAATCCGAGATTGCTACTGCTGCTTACGGACACGGTCTGGTACAGGTAACACCAATTCAACAGGTCGCAGCAATCTCTGCGATTGCCAACGGTGGCAAATTGCTGGAGCCACATCTGGTGAAGGAGATCAAGAACCCGAATGATGGGACAACGGAAGTCATCAAACCCAAAGTTGTTCGTCAGGTGATTTCCAAGGAATCTTCCAAACTGGTGAGTGGTTATCTGGAACAAGTCGTTGCAGACCAAACGATTGGTACCGGTCGTAACGCCTATATTGAAGGTTACCGTGTAGCTGGTAAGACAGGTACGGCAAGAAAAGTTGTTAACGGAGCATACAGCAAGTCGAAAGACGTTGTATCGTTTATTGGATTTGCGCCCGTGAATAATCCGAAGATTGCTATACTTGTTGTCATTGACCAACCGGATGGAACCAACATTGGGGGAGGAACCGCAGCTGCCCCGGTGTTCAAAAAGATTGTCAGCCAGACTCTTCAATACATGGGAATACCCAAAGATACAGCCAAAACTCCTGACAAAAAGTCAAAAGAAGTCTCGGTCGTGCAAGCCAAGGCGCCTGACTTGAGTGGCAAGACAGCCAAACAAGCCAGAAGCCAGCTTCTAAGCGCAGGAATTGCTTATGTGACTCTTGGTCAAGGTGATAATGTAATTCGGCAGTATCCGGTTGCTGGCGCCTCTATGAATCCAGGCCAACGAATCTATCTGCTAACGGAAGAAAGCAGCAAGATGAAGATTCCCGATCTAACAGGTGAATCTCTCCGTGATGCCCTTGAAGTACTTTCTCTCATGAAGGTGGGGGTTACGGTCAAGGGTGAGGGCTATGTGGTGAAGCAAACGGAGCAGGTCGCAGGTGAGCAGAGAACTGTACAGTTGAACTTGCAAACTGCCAAAGCTGCAGTGACAGGTATAGCCGATGAGGCTCCAATCTCTTCTGATCCGTCGTCAGAAGCTGAAGTGAAGGAACAAGAGGCTTCGGCCGGAGAAGTTAAAACCGACGAAACAGACGGAACAGAAGAAACAGATAACAACAAAGCTCCTGCCAATGAATCCGAATCCTCTGATGATCCAGCAACAAACGGAGCTTCGCTTCCTTAGGGAGCTCTGACAGCTTGTTCTAACCCCCGGTTGTCCTGAATATTCATGAATGGAACGAATGTCATGATTTTGGGACGAGTGGGGGGATCTTTTCGTGAAGGGATCAAGCGTAAATCTGCGACGCAGGTTGCTATGGAGTTTAATGATTTTAGTTTTGTTATTTTCGGCCCTGATGATCAGGCTTGCTTATGTACAGCTCGGGGAAGGCCCTGAATTGTCAGCAAAAGCAGAAGAATCCTGGCGGCGTAATATTCCTTACTCAGCCAAGCGGGGGGAGATCCTGGATCGAAATGGAACCTCTCTGGCCTATAATGTGACAACACCAACCATTATGGCCATTCCGGCTCAGGTTAAAGAAGCTGAATCGACAGCTAAAGCGCTGGCCCCATTGCTTGGGATGACGGAAGAAAAAGTGCTGGCAACCATCAAGAAACGAGAACTCATTGTACGACTACAACCCGGCGGCCGCAAAATTACGATGGAGAAAGCTCAGCGCATCCGTGATTTGAAGCTTCCGGGTATCGTTGTTGCTGAGGACAATAAACGTTTTTATCCTTATGACGATTTGGCTGCCCATATTCTTGGTTTTACGGGCATTGACAATCAGGGCTTAACGGGTGTCGAGAAGAAATATGATGATAAGCTGAATGGTTTGAATGGCAGTGTGTCCTACTTGTCCGATGCGGCCGGAAGGCTAATGCCGGGCTCATCCGAGAAGTATGTGGAACCGAAGGACGGCCTTAACCTCAAGCTGACCATTGATAAATCCATTCAGTCCATCATGGAGAGAGAGCTGGATCAGGCCATGGTGAAGTTCCAGGCGAACTCAGCATTGGCCATAGCGATGAATCCCAAAACAGGTGAAATCTTGGGGATGTCCAGCAGGCCGGGATACGAACCTGCCGATTATCAGCAATATCCAGCGGAGATATACAATCGGAATTTGCCGATCTGGATGACCTACGAACCGGGCTCCACATTTAAGATCATTACCTTGGCGGCGGCGCTTGAAGAGAAAAAGGTCAATCTGCAACAGGATCAATTTTTTGATCCCGGATATGTTGAGGTGGGTGGAGCCCGCCTGCGCTGCTGGAAAAAGGGCGGCCACGGAAGTCAAACTTTCCTGCAGGTGGTTGAGAACTCGTGTAACCCGGGCTTTGTGGCTTTGGGGCAGAGGCTGGGCAAAGAATCGTTGTTCTCCTACATTAAAGACTTCGGCTTTGGTACCAAGACAGGGATTGACCTCAGCGGAGAAGCCAGTGGAATTCTGTTCAAACTGTCCAGAGTGGGACCTGTCGAGCTTGCAACAACGGCTTTTGGTCAAGGCGTATCCGTAACGCCCATTCAGCAAGTAGCTGCTGTGTCAGCAGCCATCAATGGGGGTAAACTTTACAAGCCTTATGTTACAAAAGCGTGGGTCCATCCGGTCACGGGAGAAGTCATGGAAGAAGCCAAGCCAGAACTGGTTCGTCAGGTGATCTCGGAGAATACATCCAAACAAGTACGTGAAGCACTCGAGAGTGTTGTCGCAAAAGGTACCGGGCGTCCAGCATTCATTGATGGATACCGGGTCGGTGGCAAAACAGGTACAGCCCAGAAGGTTATCAACGGACGTTATTCCTCGACTGAGCATATTGTATCCTTTATTGGATTTGCACCGGCAGATGACCCACAGATTGTCGTCTATACGGCAGTTGATAATCCCAAAGGAATTCAGTTCGGAGGTGTGGTTGCCGCCCCGATTGTGCAGAACATCCTTGAAGATGCTTTGCATTATATGAATGTCCCTGCTCGGAAGGATCAGGTCGCCAAAGAATACAAGTATGGTGAAACCAAAATCGTGACAGTCCCAGACCTGACAGGAGCTACTGTTGAAGATCTGTACGAAGACCTGAACATGAATTTTATGCTGGCGAAGTCTGGCAGTGGTAAATACGTTATTAATCAGGCACCTAAGCCTGGGGCGAGGGTAGATCAGGGATCAACCATCCGCATATATATGGGGGATGTACTGAACGATGCACATGATCACACAAAGGATGAATAACAAGGCTTAGGGGTAGTTTGAGGCTTCTAGCGCAACAAAATTCATCCAGGTGCGTTTCATTATTGGGTTGTATTGACGATATTAATAAATACAGACATATGTTAAAACAGAAGTATAATTGGAAAAGTGAGGTTATTCATGTGCTTTTAAAACAATTTGCATCGATGCTGACCACCGCCCGCCTCGTGGGCGAATCAAATACAGAATGCCAAAACCTTCAGACAGATTCCCGGCAGGTAAAACCGGGTGATCTGTTTATCTGTCTTCCGGGACATACGGTAGATGGTCATGATTATGCAGAAAAAGCTGTAAATGCGGGTGCAGTCGCATTGGTGGTTGAACGGCTGCTGGATCTGCCTGTACCACAATTGCTGGTGAAGGACAGCCGGTTTGCGATGGCTGTTCTGGCAGATTTCTTTTTTGACTCGCCAAGCCAAAAAATGAATATGATTGGTGTAACGGGAACGAACGGAAAAACAACGACCACCTATTTGATTGAAAAAATCATGAGTGATTACGGACGCAAGACGGGATTGATCGGTACTATTCAAATGCGGTATGACGGTCGCACCTACCCGATGTCAGGAACAACACCAGAGGCGCTTGATCTGCAGCGTAGTCTGCATGATATGGTTCAGAAGGGTACGGACTGCTGTGTTATGGAAGTTTCTTCTCACGCATTGGAACAAGGGCGAGTAAAGGGAACAAATTTCCGTACTGCGGTATTCACTAACCTGACGCAGGATCATCTGGACTACCACCATTCCATGGAGGAATATCGCGGGGCCAAAGGATTGTTCTTTGCACGTCTGGGTAACGGTTATACAGAAGATGTTTCACAGCGCAAATTCGCTGTCATCAATGCAGATGATCCGGCTGCGGCTTATTTCATCTCTGTGACTGCGGCTGAAGTGATTACATATGGCATGGGTGAAAAGGCGGATGTACGCGCATCCCAAATCTCAATTACATCTCAGGGAACTTCTTTCCATGTGGATACATTTGCAGGCAACGCGGATATTCGATTGCGCATGGTAGGTAAATTCAATGTGTACAATGCAATGGCAGCCATCTCTGCAGCGCTGGTGGAAGGTATTCCGCTGGAAGAGATCAAGCGCAGTCTGGAGACGGTTCCGGGCGTGGATGGACGTGTTGAAGGAGTGGACGAAGGACAGCCATTTGCTGTTATTGTCGATTATGCCCATACACCGGATGGACTGGAGAATGTGCTGCGGACGGTGAAGGAATTTGCCGAAGGACGTGTGATCTGTGTGTTTGGCTGTGGTGGTGACAGGGACCGTACCAAACGCCCTCTCATGGGGAAAATTGCTGCGAATTATAGTGATTTTGTACTGGTTACTTCCGATAATCCACGGACAGAAGATCCGGATCTGATTCTCAAAGACATTGAACAGGGCCTGATTGAAGAATCCGTTCCTGCTGAACGTTATACGATGATTGTGGATCGGCGCCAGGCGATTCATGAAGCTATTGAAATGGCAAGCCCAGCCGATGTAGTATTGATTGCGGGCAAGGGTCACGAGACCTATCAGATTATCGGCACAACCAAAACCGATTTTGATGACCGAATCATAGCCAAAGAAGCGATAAGGGGCAAATCCAATTGATAAAAAGAACATTGGCACAATTGGCCGAGATGTGTGGAGGAACATTAAGTGACGTTGCCGCTCATGGCAATGTAATGGTTGAAGGAGTGTTTACCGATTCGCGTAAACCTCTGGAAGGCAGTTTGTTTATCCCGTTAGTGGGTGAAAGGTTTGACGGACACGAATTTGTGCAGGCCTGTCTGGAGAAGGGGGCTGCAGGCGCGATCTGGCAAAAGGATCATGGTATTCCGCCGCAAGGAGCTGTCATTGTTGTTGACGACACACTTGTCGCACTGCAAGCACTCGCATCTGCTTATCTAACGGAGAATAAAGCGGCTGTAGTCGGCATTACAGGCAGCAACGGCAAGACAACAACAAAGGACATCGTTGATGCCATTCTCTCAACGACGTTCAAAGTGCATAAGACGCAAGGCAACTTCAATAATCACATTGGTTTACCACTGACTGTACTAAGCATGGACCCGGATACCGAGATTATCATTTTGGAGATGGGTATGAGTGGTCGCGGGGAAATTAACGATTTGTCAGTTATTGCGCAGCCTGATGTAGCAATTATAACCAATATTGGTGAATCTCATCTGCTTCAGCTAGGGTCCAGATTGGAGATTGCCAGAGCCAAAGCCGAGATTGCCGCGGGATTGAAGCCTGGCGGGTTACTGATCTACAACGGAGACGAGCCTTTAATTGCACAAGTCCTTGAAGAGCCCGCAACGAAACAACCTGATGGATTGCAGCGGTTTACATTTGGTCTGCAAACCGATAATGATGACTATCCTACCGGACTTATGAATGCACAGAACGGCGTAGTTTTCACCACCAAACAGTCTGGAGAACATGCATTTACGCTACCTCTGCTAGGAACGCATAATGTCGTTAACTGTCTGGCTGCTTTTGCTGTAGCCCGTCATTTCAAAGTGACAACGGAGCAGATTGCCGGGGGATTATCTCGCTTGAAACTGACAGGCATGCGTATTGAGGTTACTCAAGGCGTTAGTGGTCTAACCTTGCTGAATGATGCATACAATGCAAGTCCAACCTCCATGAAGGCCGCAATCGATGTACTAGAAGGTCTGAAAGGATACCGCATGAAAGTGGCTGTGCTTGGTGATATGCTTGAACTTGGTCCTCAGGAGCAGAATCTGCATCTTGGAATTGGTGAGTATATTACCTCTGCCAAAATGGACATGGTGCTCGTATATGGCCCGCTATCAGCACATATTGCTGAAGGAGCAAGAAAGCATATGCCGGCAGAGGCTGTGCATGCTTTTATAGATAAAGAAGAAATGACCCGTTATCTACTGGAGAAACTACATCCCAGAGACGTTGTCTTGTTCAAAGCCTCAAGAGGCATGAAGCTGGAGGACGTGGTCGAAGCACTACAAATAGCACCATTACAGAATCGAGTAGACTAGAGGGGTGAACCCATGGATTTTCAGGTATTACTGTTAACAATCGGTGTTTCATTTATTCTGGCGGTGATTGCCGCACCGCTCCTGATTCCGCTGTTACGTCGAATGAAATTCGGACAGCAAGTTAGGGAAGATGGGCCTCAGAGCCATTTGAAAAAAAGCGGGACACCTACAATGGGTGGAGTCGTCATTTTAGTTGCGTTCACATTGGCCTTTTTGAAATTTTCGGCAGTCAAGAATACAGACTTTTATGTCTTACTCGTGGCTACGCTGGGATTTGGGCTGATTGGCTTCCTGGATGATTACATCAAAATTGTGTTCAAACGTTCGCTGGGACTGACGGCCAGACAAAAAATGCTGGGCCAATTGTTCTTCAGTGCAGTAATGTGTTTCTTGCTGATCCAGAATGGACACAGCACAGCCATCTCTATTCCGGGTACATCATTCTCGTTCGACTGGACAGGATGGTTCTATTATCCGTTTGTCGTATTCATGATGCTTGCCATTACCAATGCGGTTAACTTTACCGACGGTCTGGATGGTTTGCTGTCAGGGGTAAGTGCAATTGCCTTTGGCGCGTTTGCCATTGTGGCGATGCAAGCCACGTCGATGCCAGCAGCAGTCTGTGCAGCAGCGATGATCGGAGCCGTACTCGGTTTTCTGGTATACAATGCACATCCGGCCAAAGTGTTTATGGGAGACACCGGTTCTCTGGGTATTGGCGGTGCGATTGGTGCGGTAGCGATTGTAACCAAAACAGAGCTGCTATTTGTCATCATTGGCGGTATTTTTGTTATCGAGATCCTGTCTGTCATCATTCAAGTGGTATCTTTCAAGACTCGTGGCAAGCGTGTATTCAAAATGAGCCCCATTCACCATCACTTTGAATTAAGTGGTTGGTCAGAATGGCGGGTTGTTATTACCTTTTGGGCGGTAGGCGCAATTTTGGCCGCTCTTGGACTTTATCTCAACAAGGGGTTGTAGATCATGAACCATCCTGAATCATATCGCGGTCAACAAGTAGTCGTGCTCGGATTGGCCAAAAGCGGCGTACAGGTCGCCAAAGTGCTGGATCGCGCCGGAGCGAAGGTTACAGTAAATGACAAAAAAGAGAGAGATCAATGTCCCGAAGCTTCCGAATTGGAGGCTTTGGGAATTTCTGTTGTATGCGGAGGACATCCGGATGATCTGATTCACAGTGGTGTGAAGCTGGTCGTCAAAAACCCGGGTATCCCATACCATGCAGCTCCTGTGCAGCAAGCTATGGCATTGGGCATTGAAGTGGTGACCGAAGTAGAGGTTGCTTATCATCTATGTGCTGCACCCATGATCGGGATTACGGGCTCCAACGGTAAAACAACAACCACCACGTGGGTGGGTAAAATGTTGGAGCATGCCGGCCTCAAACCGATTGTTGCCGGTAATATCGGAACACCTCTCTGTGAAGCGGCAGAGCAAGCTTCTCCAGATAACTGGATGGTTGTTGAGCTTAGCAGTTTCCAACTTAAAGGAACGGTTGATTTCCGTCCTCAGATTGCCAGCTTGCTTAACGTTGCTGAGACGCATCTGGACTATCACGGGAACATGGATGATTATGTGGCTTCCAAAGCCAAACTGTTCGCTAATCAGCAGCCTGACGACGTAGCCATTCTAAATTGGGATGATGCGGTATGTCGTGGTCTGGTTCCTTACATCAAAGGCAGAGTGATCCCCTTCTCGGTGACAGAGAAATTGGATACAGGTGTGTATGCAGATCCTCCTTATGTGGATGGAGAAGAGGACGATGTGAAGCGTCAGGTAATCTACGCGGATGGAAACGGAGATCACCACATCATTATCGACGTTGAGGATATTGGCCTTCCTGGGCGATTTAATGTGGAAAATGCACTGGCTGCTGTGGCCATTGCTGTAGCGGCAGGAGCTGATCCTGCGGTGCTGGCTGCTCCGCTTGCAGACTTCAAGGGAGTTGAACACCGACTTGAATATGTCCTGGAGCATAACGGTTCAGCATACTACAACAACTCCAAAGCGACCAATTCGAAAGCTACGGTTATGGCCCTGAATTCGTTCAAGGAACCGGTCGTATTAATTGCTGGAGGGTTGGATCGCGGGTCAGACATGATGGAGTTGTTACCCTTGTTCCAGGAACGGATAAAAGCTGTCGTTGCAATTGGTGAGA
This sequence comes from Paenibacillus sp. SRL342, assembly GCF_984798905.1. Lineage (NCBI taxonomy): Bacteria > Bacillati > Bacillota > Bacilli > Caryophanales > Paenibacillaceae > Paenibacillus > Paenibacillus sp. SRL342. The sequence continues at coordinate 4,908,085 of NZ_OZ481790.1, read as the reverse complement.
CACGGACAAAAATTGCCAAGGTCGCGGAACTTGCCGGATTAAAGCAAATTAAGGTCGTCGATAATGAGGAGGACGCTGCCCGGACGTTAACCGTTGCTGTGCAGGAAGCATCGAAGCTTGCCAGTGCCGGTGATGTCGTTTTGTTATCCCCGGCATGTGCAAGTTGGGACATGTTTGCTTCCTATGAAGAGCGGGGACGCATTTTTAAAGAGGCGGCGCATAACTTGTAAGTAGGGGGGTGGAAAAGCCCCTACTTCCATGCAAGGGGTGGCCACCTGATGAAACAGACGCGACCGGCACCAGATATTTGGTTGCTGATTTGTATTTTGGCATTGCTTGCCATCGGCATTATTATGGTATATAGTGCGGGCTCGGTGCTTGCCTTTCATGACTATGGCGATTCATTTTATTTTGTAAAAAGACAGGCCCTGTTTGCGGTGCTTGGGCTTGTGGCCATGTTCGTAACTGCTAATGTAGACTACCGGGTGTGGAGGAAATATGCCAAGCCTATACTGATTGCCTGTTTTATTATGCTCATTGCGGTGCTCATTCCTGGAATTGGTGTGGTTCGCGGTGGCGCACGAAGTTGGCTGGGCATTGGTTCGTTCGGTATTCAGCCCTCAGAATTCATGAAGCTGGGCATGATTCTGTTTCTCGCTCACTGGCTGAGCAAGGAACCGGGTAAAATCAAAACCTTCACATCGGGGCTTCTGCCACCGCTGGGATTGATCGGGTTGGCTTTTGGGATTATTATGCTGCAACCTGATTTGGGGACTGGCACCGTGATGATGGGCGCATCGATGCTTATTATTTTCACAGCCGGAGCGCGAATGAAACATCTGAGCTTGCTTGCTCTTGGTGGCGTAGCGGGGTTTGCAGCTTTGATTGCAGCAGCACCCTATCGGTTGCAGCGTATCACAGCGTTTTTGGACCCGTGGTCCGATCCACTGGGTGCCGGATATCAGATCATTCAATCCTTATACGCGATTGGTCCTGGTGGACTGGCGGGATTGGGACTGGGTATGAGCCGGCAGAAGTACAGTTATGTACCTGAACCGCAAACGGACTTTATTTTTAGTATTTTGGCCGAAGAACTCGGCTTTATAGGTGGAATGATTGTATTATTGTTGTTTCTGGTGCTGGTGTGGAGAGGAATGCGTGTAGCCATGACCGTTCCGGATGCCTTCGGCAGTCTGCTTGGTGTTGGTATCGTAGGTATGGTCGCCGTACAGGTCATTATTAACATTGGTGTTGTCATTGGCATGATGCCTGTTACGGGCATTACATTGCCTCTGATCAGTTACGGTGGATCATCATTGACCCTCATGCTCACAGCACTGGGCATTTTAGTGAATTTATCCCGTTATGCGAGGTGACTATGCGATGCGAGTCGTTCTTAGCGGTGGCGGTACGGGTGGACATATCTATCCGGCCGTTGCCATAGCAAGACAATGCGAGGCGGAGAACCCGGACTCGACATTTCTATACATCGGAGGAACCAGAGGGCTGGAAAGCAAGCTGGTTCCCCAAGAAAATATTCCTTTTAAATCCATTGATATTACGGGATTTCGGCGGAAATTGTCCATCGACAACCTGAAAACGGTCATGCGTTTCATTCAAGGTGTACGCAAGTCCAAAAAAATGCTGAAGGAATTCAAACCGGATGTTGTGATTGGTACAGGTGGATATGTGTGTGGACCTGTGGTATATGCAGCAACAAAACTGGGAATTCCGAGTATAATTCATGAACAGAACGCCATCCCTGGTCTGACGAACAAATTTTTGATGCGTTATGTGGACACGGTTGCCGTTAGCTTTGAAGGTTCTGAAAAATCTTTTTCCGGCGCAAAAAAGGTGATCTACACCGGTAATCCGCGAGCGACTACGGTAGCCCAGGCTAGCCGTGATCGTGGTTTTGCCACGTTAGGTGTACCGATGAACAGCCGTGTTGTTCTTGTGGTTGGTGGCAGTCGCGGGGCAAAAGCAATCAATCAGGCCATGGTGGACATGGCTCCAATGCTGGATCAACTGGACGATGTACATGTCGTTTACGTGACAGGGGATACCTATTTTGATGAAACGCGTGAAGCCATTCGCAGCTCATTGGGTACGATGCCAAACCACCTGCATGTCCTGCCTTACGTGCATAATATGCCTGAGGTGCTTGCCTGCACATCCTTGATTGTAAACCGCGCAGGTGCATCATTCCTTGCGGAGATTACATCATTGGGGATTCCTTCGATCCTGATTCCGTCACCTAACGTGACTAATAATCATCAGGAAGCCAATGCACGCACGCTTGAAGGTGGAGGCGCATCACTCACGATGCTGGAGAAGGAGCTTACAGGCAAAGTCCTGTATGAAGCCATTGCCAAGATTATGAATGATGAATCGGGACGCAAACGAATGGCTGAAGCCTCCCGGAAACTGGGGAAACCCGATGCAGCTGAGGTGCTTGTTCATGAAATTCAGCGTCTTGCTGCACGCCGATAAAGTGCGTTTGTGGGCGATTGTCACACACAAGACGGGGCTGACATAAGATACCGTATAAATCGTGACCATCGTTCCATGGCGCCAGAGCACGGTCTGTAACAACAGAATATACCGTGTTCATCGGTTTTGAAGCAAAGGAGGAAGCAAACATGCATCAGTGGATATCGTTACTATCCCAGAATAATGTTGGCAGAGTTCTTGAAAACGAATCGCTAGCCAAATACACCACATGGAAGATCGGCGGTCCTGCGGATGCACTGGTCATTCCTGAGAATAAAGAGCAGATGATGAATCTCGTTCAATTGCTTCACACGTATCAGATTCCGTGGATGCAACTTGGACGGGGCTCAAACATGCTGGTGTCAGACAAAGGAATACGCGGTGTTGTGGTGAAACCAGGCGAGGGCTTTGATTATGCCGAATTTCACGAAGGCGGTGTAACCGCCGGAGCGGCGCATTCTTTTGTTAAACTCAGTGTGGTTGCTGCCAAAAAGGAATGGACCGGTCTGGAATTCGGCAGCGGTATCCCCGGAACTGTTGGTGGAGCTGTGTACATGAATGCAGGCGCGCATGGATCGGATGTGTCACGGATATTCAAATTCGCTGAGATTGTACTGGAGACAGGGGAATTGGTACGTTACAGCAAGGAGGACATGGATTTTGCCTATCGCCACTCTGTTCTGCATGATCGGAGAGGCATCGTGCTGGAAGCAACATTTGAACTCCAGCATGGAGAGCGCAACGTCATTTCGGAAACGATGGCGGCTTACAAAGATCGCCGGCGCCGCACACAGCCACTGCAGATGGCATGTGCAGGTAGTGTATTCCGAAATCCACCGGGTGATCATGCGGCCCGCCTGATTGAAGCAGCAGGGCTGAAAGGAATGACCCAGGGAGGCGCACAGGTATCCACCATGCATGCCAATTTCATTGTTAATACAGGCCAAGCAACAGCAGAGGACGTTATCACCCTAATGCAGCAGATACAGAGCACTATATCATCTCAAAACGGTATTAACCTGGTACCGGAAGTCTTCGTAGTGGGTGAGCGGTAAACCCCGGAGGTGATACATTGGACAAATTGGTGATTGAAGGCGGGAAACCCCTCTCAGGATCCATACGCATCCATGGAGCAAAAAATGCCGCTTTACCGATTATGGCCGCAAGTTTGTTGGCAGATGGAGAAGTTACACTGCATAACGTTCCACACTTGCTGGACATTGAAGTGATGCTGTATATCCTGGAACGGCTTGGATGCACGTGTCGGCATGAACAGGGAACAGTGACGATTAATACCTCGTCTATCCGGTCATATGATGTGCCAGAAGATCTAATGAAGCAGATGCGCTCTTCCATTTTTTTGATGGGACCATTGCTGGCTAAGTTTGGGCAAGTGTCAGTGTATCAGCCAGGAGGCTGTGCCATTGGAGAACGCAAAATTGATCTTCACCTCCGGGGCCTGGAAGCGCTCGGAGCTTTGATTGAAGAGCAGGACCAACAGATTATCTGTCATGGACACAATCTGGTGGGTACAGATATTCATTTGGATTTCCCGAGTGTGGGAGCAACCGAGAATATCATGATGGCAGCCGTTCTGGCTAAAGGCACGACAACCATTTGCAACGCGGCAAGAGAACCTGAAATCCAGGACCTGCAACACTTTTTGAATGCTATGGGTGCAAGCATTATTGGTGCAGGAACGGATACAATTACAATCAATGGCGTTGAGAAACTGAAGCCTTGTTCCTATGAGATTATACCGGATCGAATCGTTGCCGGAACCGTAATGATTGCAGCAGCAGCAACACGAGGCAATGTTACGCTTACACACTGCAATCCTGCTCATCTTACTTCACTTATACATGTATTGAAGCGCACTGGTGTTCAAATCACAGTCTGCAATGATATAATGACGGTGAGCTGTATGAGCCGTCCCAAATCAGTAGACCGTATTGTGACTTCTCCGTATCCTTCGTTTCCGACAGATTTGCAATCGCAAATCATGGTGCTGCTCAGTCTGGCAGACGGATTCAGTGTGATGAAGGAAACGGTATTCGAGGGCCGGTTCAAACATGTGGATGAACTGAATGTGATGGGGGCTGATATTTCAGTCGATCTGAACGCAGCATTTATCCGTGGTGTTCCCCGTCTTTACGGGGCTACAGTAGAAGCAACCGATCTTCGTGCAGGTGCAGCCCTGGTCATTGCTGGTCTGGCTGCTCAAGGCAAAACGGTTGTGGAGCAAGTGCATCATATTGACCGGGGCTACGATCAGATCGAGAAGTTATTCCAAAGTCTTGGAGCATCGGTTGAGCGACAGTCGCCCGTTTCGAAACAGTTGGATTTTGCCAATTAACGTCCTTGGCGTCCCCTTCTTGAAGGGAGGGGACCTGAGGCTTTGTGGAGCGCTACTTATGCCTAAAAGTCAAATTCCGGTTCTGAAGAAGAATCGGCCAAAAGGAAACACAAGCCGCAAAATTGTAATTATTCTCTTATTATTATTTATTGTATTGCTCGCTGTACTATTCTTTCGTTCTTCCATGAGTCGGATTTCGGCAATTGAAATTACGGGTAATGTATATACAGCAACTTCAGAACTGCTGGAGAAAAGCGGGCTGAAAGAAGGCGAACAATTTTTTGGGACAAGTACTGCCGAGGTTATTGAGCGTCTCAAGACCATCAAGGCGATTTCCACCGTTACCGTGGACAAGCAATTTCCGGGTATTATCCATATCAAGGTTCAGGAATATGCCACGGTTGCATACGAGCTTGGTTCTGACGGTACGCTAAAAGCGATATTGGCCAGTGGGACAAGCTTGACGGTTCCGGCAACAATTGGTGTTGCTGTGGAGAAGCCCATATTGACCCAATGGAAGGCTGATGATCCACTCAAAGCCAAACTGAGCCAGACACTGGCTAAAATTCCGAATGAATTGACGACGGATATTTCGGAAATTATTCCGAACCCAACGCCTTCATTTCCGGATCAGATTCGGATGTATACCAAATCGCAGTTTGAAGTGATTACAACCGTCTCTCTTTTATCGGATAAAGTGGAGTATCTGAATCAGGTGATTGAGACCGAACGGCCTGGGAAAATCACCATGCTTGAGGCAGATACCTATGTCCCTTTCATCCCGGATGACCCGGAAGATGATGCTGAACCAGGAGCAAGCCCCTGATCTTTGCCATGATGAGGCTGGACTGAATATGAAAGCCTAGGCAGGTCGGGGGTTGACCCCGTCAGAGCAATGAAACTTGTTCTTTCTGAGATGAAGAAAAAATGATACACTTGAACTTATGGCACATGAGTTGCCTCCTTCTTTTTTCTTCAATGTTTTATGTCTGGCAACCAGATTTTGACACCCAAAAACATTGTAGAAAAAAGAGGGAAAGCCTGAAGTGTGTTGAATATGTTTTAAGAGTGTTTAAATTCGAACGTAATTTACTATTGGAGTCAGGAGGTGCCACAGACTTGAGCAACAATGACATCATTGTTAGTTTGGACATCGGTACATCCAAAATTCGCGCTATTATTGGGGAAATGAATAATGGAACCTTTAATATTATAGGAGTTGGATCTGCCGACTCGGAGGGAATTCGCAAAGGTGTAATCGTAGATATCGATCAGACGGTGCAGTCGATTCGCAACGCAGTGGATCATGCAGAACGTATGGTAGGTATTCAAATATCCGAAGTGTATGTTGGAATCTCGGGAAATCATATCGGACTGATGAGCAGTCACGGCGTCGTGGCTGTGTCTAACGAGGATCGTGAAATCGGAGAAGAAGACATGGAACGGGTGTTGAAAGCAGCCGAAGTCATTGCAGTTCCGCCGGAACGGGAAATTATTGATGTTGTCGCCAAGCAATATGTTGTAGATGGCTTGGAGGGCATACAGGACCCCCGTGGTATGATTGGTGTTCGTCTGGAAGTTGAAGCAACGATCATTACGGGTGCAAAAACCGCGATACATAATCTTTTGCGCTGCGTGGAAAAAGCGGGTCTGAAAGTAAGCGATCTGGTTCTCATGTCGCTTGGAGCGGGTCAACTGGCTTTGTCCAAAGATGAAAAAACGATGGGTTCAGTGCTTGTTGATATTGGAGCAGGTGCAACAACCATCGCCATTTTTGAAGAAGACAGTCTTGTTGCAACATCAACGTTGCCTATAGGTGGGGAATTCGTAACAAATGATATCGCCTATGGCTTACGCACGTTAACGGATCAGGCAGAGAAGGTGAAACTGAAATATGGCTGCGCCTGGTTGGATGATGCTGCTGCGGATGTGATGTTCAAAGTCACCCGAATTGGCAGTAATGTAGACAAGGAGTTTTCACAGGAGGATCTGGCAGCAATTATTGAACCTAGGGTTCAAGAAATATTCCAGATGATATCCCAAGAAGTGAAACGTCTTGGTTACAACGAGCTTCCTGGAGGTTATATACTAACGGGAGGTACGGTCTCTATGCCGGGGGTTCTGCAGGTCGCTCAGCATGAGCTTGCTGCTTCGGTACGAGTTGCAGTTCCGGATTATATTGGTGTGCGTGACCCTGGGTTTACAAGCGGAGTCGGCATATTGCACAGTGTAATTCGTAGTTTGCGCATTCGTCCCTCGATCAATAACGGCGGTGGAAATAACAACAACAACAATAATAACAACAAGAAACCGACCAACCGTCCGAAGCCAAATGCGGCACAGGAATCGGAGCAAAAACCCGGTCTGTTCGAGCGGCTGAAGAATATGTTCAGCGAATTTATATAACAGGTTGGATCCATTTCATACATTCTTGAAGCCGTCTGAATGCGCCGGTACTAAAATAAACGCTTTCGTTCGTCGATATATGAAATTGATTCGGTTCAAATCAAAAATTGGACGGGCCATCCATGCACATTGAGGGGGAGATGGAATAATATGTTGGAATTTGATTTCGAGATGGAGAGCTTGGCTCAAATTAAAGTCATCGGTGTAGGCGGCGGCGGAAGCAATGCAGTCAACCGTATGATTGAAAATGGTGTACAAGGTGTTGAATTTATTACGGTGAATACGGATGCTCAGGCGTTACACCTGGCGAAATCCGAGCATAAATTGCAAATCGGTGATAAATTGACTCGTGGTCTTGGTGCTGGCGCCAACCCGGATGTAGGTAAAAAAGCAGCGGAAGAGTCCCGCGATCTGATCATGAACACGTTGAAAGGTGCAGACATGGTATTTGTTACAGCCGGTATGGGCGGTGGTACAGGTACAGGTGCGGCTCCGGTTATTGCCGAAATCGCTAAAGAGTGTGGTGCACTTACCGTTGGTGTCGTAACTCGTCCATTTACATTTGAAGGACGCAAGCGTTCCAGCCATGCAGAGCAAGGTATTGAAGCTCTCAAGGAAAAAGTCGACACACTGATCGTGATTCCTAATGATCGTTTGCTCGAAATCGTAGACAAAAAGACTCCTATGCTTGAAGCGTTCCGTCAAGCGGATAACGTACTTCGTCAAGCTGTACAAGGTATCTCTGATTTGATCGCTGTACCGGGTCTGATTAACCTTGACTTTGCTGACGTCAAAACGATTATGCACGAACGTGGTTCAGCCCTTATGGGGATTGGTGAATCAACTGGTGAGAATCGTGCCGCAGAAGCAGCACGGAAAGCCATTATGAGTCCTTTGCTTGAAACTTCTATTGAAGGTGCTCGCGGCGTAATCATGAACATTACGGGTGGCGTTAATCTGTCCCTGTATGAAGTGAACGAAGCGGCAGAGATCGTAACGTCTGCTTCCGACCCGGAAGTGAACATGATCTTTGGTGCCATCATTGACGAAGACCTGAAAGAGGAGATTAAGGTTACGGTTATTGCAACCGGTTTTGAAGATAAACCTGCTCCACCACCACCAGGACGTAAACCAGCTCCAGCAACAGCGGAGACGACGGATACACGTTCGCCGAACCTGCGTCCTTTCGGAAATCAGCCGAGCAATGATCAGTTGGACATTCCGACATTTTTACGCAATCGTTCACGCAATAATAACAACGATTAATTCGCAAATCAATTTATTGGAAACCCGGTACTCCTTATGGAGCGACCGGGTTTTTTCTGTTTATTTAGATATCATAGCATACAGCAATGAACAAATTCTGAACAAAGGGCCTGAGCAATTCCGACAAAAAAAGTTGGAACCACACCCCCATGATTAGACAGACTTTGAACAGGGGGCTCCGTATACTTGTGAATATGCTCATGAATATCAGGATATCGGGTACCGGTATTTCGATATGTTGCGCGCAGGCAGGTGAAGACTTTGGTTGTTTATGTGGATCTAATTTTTTTGACAAACCTGTGTATTGACGGTGCACTCATCGGAATGACCGCCTGGATGCGTAAGACAAAGCTGGTTTGGTGGCGGTGGTTGCTGTCAGCCATTGTGGGCGCATTATACGTGGTCATGATGTTTGTACCGGAGTTTGATTTTATGTTCACCTTTCTGATCAAGTTCGGGTTCTCGCTGGTCATGCTTACGATTGCTTTTGGTTTTAAAGGTCTGCAGGCTTTTGCGAGGACGCTCGGTACCTTCTATGTGATTAATTTTGTCGCTGCCGGAGGTATTCTGGGTGTGCATTACATGCTTCAGAGCTCCGGTGAGTTGTTTAACGGCATTTGGTTCACGGCTTCTGGCGGTATGTCATTTGATCTGAAAATTGCTTTCTGGTTTACGTTTATCGTATTTTTTGCTGTCCTGTTTTTATTCAAAACTGTGCAGAGCTCAAAACGGAAAACGGATCGCATGACGACCTATTTGGGTAAAGTTGAGGTCTGCATCGATGAGGTAGTCATTTCTTGTACAGGCCTTCTGGATACGGGCAATCAACTTACAGATCCCTTATCGCGCATGCCGGTCATGGTGATGGAGGTTTCGTTATGGCAAGACATGTTACCCGCTTCATGGAAGGGTAGACTCAAGGACGAGGCGCCGGACAACCTTATTCTGGAGCTTGATCAGGAAAGTTTTCAGTGGCAGGATCGACTGCGGCTAGTGCCTTATCGGGGCATTAACAAAGGGACTGCGTTTATGCTGGCAATGAAGCCGGACCGGGTGAAGGTGACCATGGAGGAAACATGTTATGAGACGACAAGAGTACTTATTGGGCTGGATGGAGGTGTTTTGTCGTCGGATGGGAAATACCAGGCCGTGATTCATCCTGAACTTGTGCAAGACGCTGCTTCTGCGCAGTCTACGGCTCTCTCTGCGGGAGCAACAGAAAAGCCGCTGAATGTGGTATAGGAGGAACGTACATGCTTGTGAAATGGAAACTGGTGGCGCAGCTGCAATATTACCGTCTGTTATTTTTGTTGGGGCTCAAGAGTGAAGAGATCTATTACATTGGGGGTAGTGAGGCACTTCCGCCGCCATTGACAAGGGAAGAGGAAGAATTTTTGCTGCAAAAATTATCCTCGGGAGACTCGGCCATTCGCGCGATGCTCATTGAGCGCAATCTGCGCCTGGTGGTGTACATTGCACGAAAGTTTGAAAACACAGGAATCAATATTGAAGATTTGGTCTCCATTGGAGCCATCGGATTGATCAAGGCAGTTAATACATTTGACCCGGAAAAGAAAATCAAACTGGCAACCTATGCTTCACGTTGTATCGAAAATGAAATTTTGATGTACCTGAGACGTAATAGTAAGATCCGAACTGAAGTTTCTTTTGATGAACCGCTCAACATTGATTGGGATGGAAATGAACTATTATTATCCGATGTATTGGGCACAGAAAACGATACAATCTATCGGAATATTGAAGAGCAGGTAGACCGGAAACTTTTGCACAAGGCACTGGAAAAATTAACGGAGCGCGAGCGAATGATTATGGAGCTTCGTTTTGGCCTGACGGATGGGGAAGAAAAGACACAAAAAGATGTAGCGGATCTCCTCGGAATCTCCCAATCCTACATCTCTCGACTCGAAAAAAGAATCATTAAAAGACTCCGCAAGGAGTTCAATAAAATGGTCTGAAATACATCTTTGGTCAGAATGGGTATTACTGGCAAGGGTGCCAAGTACGAATAAAAAAGCCTGCCCCGGAGATAATGTACATTAATGTTTCTCCTTGGGAGGTAAATCACGATGACCCGAAACAAAGTCGAGATTTGTGGCGTGGACACCGCAAAATTGCCTGTCCTCACCAACACTGAAATGCGGGAATTGTTTCATTCCCTTCAGCAACACCATGATCGCTCAGCAAGAGAGAAATTAGTGAATGGCAACCTGCGTCTGGTACTCAGTGTCATTCAGCGTTTTAACAATCGGGGGGAGTTTGTCGATGATCTGTTCCAGGTTGGTTGCATCGGCCTGATGAAAGCCATTGATAATTTTGATTTATCCCAGAATGTCAAATTTTCAACCTACGCGGTGCCGATGATTATCGGTGAAATCCGTCGATACCTGCGTGATAATAACCCAATTCGGGTATCTCGCTCCTTGAGGGACATTGCTTACAAAGCACTTCAGGTCCGTGACAGCCTGACGAATAAAAATTCCCGGGAACCGACGATATTTGAAATTGCGGAAGTACTGAATGTGCCGAAGGAAGATGTTGTTTTTGCATTGGACGCCATTCAGGACCCGGTCTCGCTCTTCGAACCGATTTATCATGATGGTGGAGATCCGATCTATGTTATGGATCAGATCAGCGATGACAGAAACAAGGATGTGTCATGGATCGAGGAAATTGCACTTCGTGAAGCGATGCATCGTCTTGGTCAGCGGGAAAAAATGATTCTGTCGATGCGGTTTTTCGAAGGGAAAACCCAGATGGAAGTGGCTGATGAAATTGGCATTTCCCAGGCTCAGGTATCACGTCTGGAGAAATCAGCGATACAGCAGATGCAAAAACATGTAAAGTCATAACACGATGCAAGGGCAGAAGGACGATCAATCGGGGCAGTGTATACCGTTGGTCGTCTTTTTGTTTTGGACCGTTTCCACATTCGATGAAAAACAGGACATTTTTCGCCCCTGAAACATATATTGTATAGAAGCGTGAAGAACGGGCAGAAGAGGAATAACAGGGGGCGGGAATGAATGAAAGTAAATACGAGCGAAGTAGCGGCACGAGGCATGAAAATCTCGGACTTTCAGACAAAGGATGTCATTAACATTACGGATGGTAAACGCCTCGGTCAGATCAGTGATTTGGAGCTGGATCTGAAACAGGGACGAATTGAAGCGATTGTTGTGCCGGGGTACAGCCGTTTTATGGGTCTTTTTGGCGGGGGAACGGATCTGGTGATTCCCTGGCGAAACATTGTGAAGATTGGTTCAGATGTGATACTGGTGAAGATGGATGAGGTGAAGGAAAATACGTATGACGAGCGTGATCGCGAAGCGCGCCTGTATGATGAACAGCAACATAACCGCACAGAGAGAGTGGAACGCATTGAACGGTCGGAACGTAATCAGCGTCGAACGATATAAATGAGACAGAATGTGGCTCATTTGGTACACTGGAAGTGGTGAGGTGAGATAATGGAACCCTTTGTATTGGATAAGGAATTACTTGAACGGACCAAGAACCCAAATTCAGATTTCGGTCCTGATCCGTTATTATTATATGTTGAGCCTTGGACACAGCAATTTGAACAGCTGTCAGTCGGGTTTACGACGAGACATGGTGGAGTTGGAAAAGTTCCGTATGCCACGCTCAATTGTGCTTATCATGTGGGGGATGCCCCTGAAGTTGTACTTAACAACCGCAGGCTTGTAACCGAGAAGCTTGGTTTTGCAGCAGAAGCATGGACCTGTGGAGAGCAGGTGCATGGCAAACATGTAGCTGTAATTACCGCTGAAGATCGGAGCAGAGGATTACTTGATCGTCAATCTGCGTTGCAGGATACGGATGGATTGGTCACGAATGTGCCTGGTGTGCTGTTGACTTCTTTCTATGCAGACTGTGTTCCGCTTTATTTCTATGACCCTGTGCAGCAGGCGGTAGGTCTTGCTCATGCCGGCTGGAAAGGTACAGTCGCGGGTATCGCTGTATCCATGGTGGAGACGATGGAACGGGAGTATGGCAGCCGTAGGCAGGACATTCGAGCTGCAATCGGTCCGTCGATTGGGGATTGCTGTTATGAAGTGGATGAGGCGGTCATGCAGCATGTACGGGTTTGGTTTGATGATTCCACGGTTAATGATAAATACGAGGATTCTGCTTCTAAACAAGCATATCGAGCCGTGAATAACGGTAAAACGATGTTAAACTTGAAAGAATGTAATCGACACATTATGATGAAAGCAGGAATAATGCCGGATCATATCGAATGTACAACATGGTGTACAAGTTGTCATCCCGAACTATTTTTCTCCTATCGGAAGGAAAATGGTGTTACAGGACGGATGGCGAGCTGGATTGGACTGGAAGAGAGGTGACCCTCTGTGTCATTGGAGGAGCGTGTACAACAGGTAAATCAGAAGATCGAGGATGCATGTCGGCGCAGTAACCGTCATCGTGATGATGTGAATGTGATTGCGGTCACGAAATATGTCTCACTTGAAACAACGGGATCGGTGCTGGATCATGGTCTTGAGCATATTGGAGAAAACCGGTGGCAGGATGCACAGGCCAAATGGGAAGCTTTTGGTCAGCAGGGTACCTGGCACTTTATCGGTCATTTGCAGACAAACAAGGTGAAAGACGTGATTGGCAAGTTTCGTTACATCCATTCACTGGATCGTTTGTCATTGGCGAAGGAGTTGGATAAAAAAGCAGCTTCACTTGGCATCCAAGTGGAAACGTTTTTGCAGGTGAATATTTCGGGTGAAGAGAGCAAGTATGGCTTACAGCCTGAACAGGCAAGTTCTTTTTTGCGTGATATTCGTTCGTTCAACAATCTCAAGGTCGTCGGCCTGATGACCATGGCACCTCATGAGGAAGATCCGGAGCTGACGCGTCCCGTATTTCGTGGATTGCGTGAGCTGAGGGATCAATTGAATGGACAAGCCCTGACAGCAGAGCCATTGACTGAGCTGTCGATGGGGATGTCCAATGATTTTGAAGTGGCCATTGAAGAAGGTGCAACCTGGGTACGGCTAGGATCGATTCTCGTAGGAAAAGAGGAGGGTTCACGATGGGCGTAATGAATAAATTTATGAATTTCCTCGGACTTCAGGAAGAGGAAGAGATTGTGGAACGTGAACGAATGGCTGCGCAGGAGGAAAATGAGGCTGAACATCAGGAAGCTGAAACCTCCAGTCTTGATAAACGTAGAAACCAAAGGGGGAATAATGTGGTGAGCATTCATTCCCAGAAAAATGTTAAAGTTGTCCTGTATGAACCGCGTTCTTATGACGAGGCTCAGGAAATTGCCGACCATCTGCGTTCGCATCGTACCGTTGTGGTGAACTTGCAACGAATTCGTCAGGACCAAGCGCTGCGCGTTATTGATTTTTTGAGTGGCACGGTATATGCATTGGGTGGCGGTATTTCCAAAATCGGCGGAAACATTTTTCTCTGTACGCCAGATACGGTTGAAATTCAGGGATCAATTACGGAAATACTGGCTGACAGCGAGCAAGATTATAACAGAATGAGGTGAGCCACTTTTGTATCAGATTGAAAGCGTGTTGTACACGTTATACCAGATTTACTTTTACATGGTCATTGTCTACATATTGATGTCTTGGCTTCCCAATGCGCGGGAAAGCTTCATCGGTGAATGGCTGGGCAAATTAGTGGAGCCATATCTAAGACCATTCCGTCGATTTATCCCCCCTTTGTTCGGTGTGCTGGATATTTCCCCGATTGTGGCGCTGATCGTTCTGCAACTCGCGCTTAACGGGTTGATCTCTATACTTCGGTATTTTGTATATTAGGGTAGGGTGACATAGATGAGCGGTGAAATTTACGAACATTTTAGCCATGATGAGCGAGATTTTGTAGATAAGGCTTCGGATTGGGTTGAGCGGGCAGGTAAGTATCATGACATGAAGCTAACTGACTTCCTTGATCCAAGACAGGTTTTTATATTACAGACTCTTGCCAATCGTCGTAATGACGTTCAGATTCGTCTGGATGGTGGTTACGAGGCTGCTGAACGCAAGCGTGCGCTGGTTGCACCTGATTATATGTATCTGGATGATGAGGATATGGGAATGCAGGTGCTCAGTATCACGTCTGATGATCAGAAAATCTCGGAGCTGGAGCATGGGGACTATATGGGTTCCCTGCTCGGGCTTGGGATGAAACGTGGAAAGATCGGGGATATCCAAGTGCTGGAGGACGGTTGCCATACAGTGGTGGCGGCGGAAACCGGCGCTTTTTTATCGCTTCAACTGAATCAGGTGCATCGGTTACATGTGTTCACAGAGTTACTTCCTTTGGATCAGATGCGGTGGTCAGAGAGTAAACTGGAGACGATGGACATTACGGTCGCTTCTCTTCGTTTGGATGGAATCTGCGCAGATGTGTATCGGCTTAGTCGCAGTAAAGTGCTGGTGCCAATCAAAGCTGGTCGCTGCCGTGTGAACTGGAAGGTTGAGGAAGATCCCTCCAAATCGCTAAAAGCGGGTGATGTCGTATCCATTCAGGGATTTGGCCGTTTCAAGGTTATGGAACAGGATGGGATGACCAAAAAAGGGCGCTGCCGAGTGAAAATCGGCAAATTTGCCTGAGTCTGTTGCAGGAAAATCTGCTTTCTTGTCGAAATGTTTATCATAAAGGTGTAGAAAATACGCGGTGTATCCGATATACATTAAGTCAAAGCTTTACATGAACGTTGGAGGGTGCAATTCGGATCCTGCATTCCGTATACGTTGCCAAAGTTAGGCAACAACGATACGGCCCCTTGGGTGGTACCCATATGCTGCAAACCTTCTCTGGACGGGAAGGAACTTTAACAGGAGGTGGACAGCATGCCATTAACGCCGCTGGACATACACAACAAGGAATTTTCCCGACGTTTGCGCGGGTATGACGAGGATGAAGTCAATGAATTCCTGGATCAAGTCATCAAAGATTACGAAGGCGTCATTCGCGAGAACAAAGAGCTGAGCAATCAGTTGCTGTCCGTTCAGGAGAAACTGGATCATTTTTCTACAATTGAAGAGACACTTAGCAAAACGATCATCATTGCGCAGGAAGCTGCTGATGATGTGAAGGGTAATGCGAAGAAAGAAGCGCAGTTGATCGTGAAGGAAGCAGAGAAAAATGCAGACCGGATCGTGAACGAATCGCTGGGCAAATCGCGTAAAATTGCTTTGGAAGTGGAAGAACTGAAAAAGCAGGCCTCGATTTATCGTGCCCGTTTCCGCACGCTTGTTGAAGCGCAGCTTGAACTGTTGACTCAGGATGGTTGGGAAGTGCTGGAGAGCCGGGAGCAGGAAGTGCGTGACCGTGAGCGGGAGATGAAAGAAATTTATTAGTCTGTCGCCTGGTTGACTTTTGTCTGCAAAGAGGCTATAACTATATTCATAATGAATAGTGATTCCATGACGGGTTCAGTACGTTATGATCTCATCCCTCAGAGAGTTGGTGGTTGGTGCAAACCAATGGATGAGTTATAGCCGAATATCTCCCCGGAGAAGTGACGCTGAAGCGGTGATCTTGATTGCCGTGTGTAAGCCGAACCGTAAGCCGTACGTTATAACGGCACCCTGCAGTAGTTTAGCGGGGCATAAGCGCTGTTGATGACAGAGCATACCCAGGCTTGCCTGGATGTGGTTTGTGATGAACAGAATTAGGGTGGTAACGCGAGTATAGCCTCGTCCCTTTCCAGGGACGGGGCTTTTTTGTGTCCAAAAAAGGCGAACGTTCATGAGGCCCGAAGGGACCTCAAGGAGAGAGCCCACCCGCCGGGAAAGCGAAGCACCCGGCAACACCCGCCTCGCGGTAAGGCCATGCGGCGTTCACGCAGGGAATAGCCGCAAAATGGCCGCCACTACGCACATCCCCCCCTCACCCATAAGCGCCACCGATCCCCCACCGACAACCCATCCCGGGTGTCCAGAGGGCGGAGCGCCTATGGGGTCCCCCTTGGCAAGGGGGATTTAGGGGGATTGAAACGCTTTTTGTGGACGGTCCACAATCTAACCAAAGAAAGGGAAGTTGATCATCATGCAACGAGTTGACGTCAAAGAGAAGGCACGTGCCAGAGAATTACGCGTGTTAGATAAATGGAAAACGGAGAATACATTCAAAAGGTCCATCGAAAACCGGGAGGGTAAGCCAAACTTCGTATTTTATGAAGGGCCGCCTACAGCAAACGGTAAACCGCATATCGGTCACGTACTGGGACGGGTAATCAAGGATTTCGTTGGACGGTATAATACGATGAAGGGTTACCGCGTCGTTCGTAAAGCGGGCTGGGATACACATGGTCTGCCTGTAGAACTGGGTGTACAGAAGAAGCTTGGCATCTCCCATAAGTGGGAAATCGAAGATTACGGCGTGGAGAAATTCATTAACGAATGTAAAGCGAGCGTATTCGAGTATGAGCAACAATGGCGTGATCTGACGGAAGGTATCGGTTATTGGACAGATATGGATAACCCGTATATCACCCTGGATAATAACTACATCGAAAGTGTATGGAACATCCTGGCGACGATCCATGAGAAAGGACTGTTGTATCGTGGTCACCGTGTGAGCCCGTATTGTCCGTCTTGTCAGACGACACTGAGTTCCCATGAAGTTGCACAAGGGTACAAAGACGTCAAAGACTTGAGCGCTACAGCGAAATTCAAACTGAATGACAGTGGAGAATTCGTACTTGCCTGGACGACGACACCTTGGACACTGCCTTCACACGTCGCACTTGCCGTGAATCCGGATATGGATTACTCCCGTGTTCGCCAAGAGGATGAAGTGTACATCATGGCTACCAATCTGGTTGAGAAAGTGATGAAAGATACCAAAGGTGAGTATGAAATCATTGGTGCACTGAAAGGTGCCGATCTGGTTGGCAAAACGTATGATCCTCCGTTCAACTACGTACAGGCTGAGAAAGCCAACATCATTTTGGGCGCAGGATTTGTAACGGATGCCAGTGGTACGGGTATCGTACACATGGCTCCTGCCCATGGTGAAGATGACTACCGGGTATGCCGTGAGAATGGCATCAGCTTTGTCAACATGGTGGACCTGGAAGGCAAATTTGTCGCAGAGGTTACTGACTTTGCCGGACGTTTCGTGAAGGATTGTGATATTGATATCGTGAGATATCTGTCCGAGAAGGGACGTTTGTTCAGCAAAGAAAAATATGAGCACAGCTATCCATTCTGCTGGCGTTGTGATACACCACTTCTGTACTATGCTATGGACAGCTGGTTTATCCAAACGACAGCCATCAAGGATCAACTGATTGCCAACAACAGTGAAGTGGACTGGTACCCGGGTCATGTTCGTGAAGGTCGTTTCGGGAAGTTCCTTGAAGATCTGGTGGATTGGAACATCAGCCGTGACCGTTATTGGGGAACACCACTGAACATCTGGGTATGTGAGGAGACTGGCGAACAATTTGCTCCACACAGCATTGCTGAATTGCGTGCTCGTGCGGTAGGCGACGTGCCTGAGAATCTTGAATTGCACAAACCATACGTGGATGACGTTAAAGTCATGAGCTCTTGTGGCAAATATGAAATGAAACGTACACCGGAAGTGATTGATGTCTGGTTCGACAGCGGTTCTATGCCGTTTGCCCAGCAGCACTATCCATTTGAAAATAAAGAAGTATTCGAACAGCAGTATCCTGCAGATATGATCTGTGAGGGGATCGACCAGACACGTGGCTGGTTCTACAGCTTGCTGGCAGTTTCTACTCTTTTGACAGGCAAGGCGCCTTACAAAGCGGTTATGGCTACAGGTCACGTCCTCGACGAGAACGGACAGAAGATGTCCAAATCCAAAGGTAACGTTATCGATCCTTGGGAAGTGATTGAAGAATACGGTACAGATGCATTCCGCTGGGCATTGCTGTCTGACAGTGCACCGTGGAACAGCAAACGTTTCTCCAAAGGCATCGTAGGCGAAGCGAAATCCAAAATGGTGGATACGCTGGTCAACACCCATGCATTCCTGACGCTTTACGCGACCATTGACGGATTTGATCCACAGGAGCATCCGTTCCAACTGTCCGCTCACAAGCTGGATCGCTGGATTCTGTCGAGACTGAACAGCCTGATCCTGGTTGTAGAAAAAGCGTTGTTGGTTAACGACTATCTGAACTCTTCCAAAGCGATTGAAGCGTTTGTTGATGAGTTGAGTAACTGGTATATCCGTCGTTCCCGTGACCGGTTCTGGGGAAGTGGCCTGACAGAGGATAAATTGGACGCTTACCGTACATTGACTGAGGTGCTGGTGACTACTGCGAAGCTGGTTGCTCCGTTCACACCGATGCTTGCAGAGGATATCTATCTGAACCTTGCAACAGGTGAGAGTGTACACATGGAAGACTATCCTGTAGCCAATGAAGCGCTGATTGATGCAGGACTGGAACAGGATATGGAGACGGCTCGCCGCGTGGTTGAACTTGCCCGTAACGTTCGTAACGAAACAGGCATCAAGACACGTCAGCCGCTGTCCGAATTGATCGTTTCCCTGGATAAAGGCTTTGACCTCGCAAGTTATGAAGAGATCATCAAGGAAGAGATCAATGTGAAGGGAATTCGTACAGAGCATAATGATGCGGAATTCGTTGACTTTACATTGAAGCTGAACCTGAAGGTCGCAGGTAAAAAATACGGCAAAAACGTAGGTTTCCTGCAAAACTTCTTCAAGGGGATGTCCGCAGATGAGACACGTAAAGTCGTTTCGGAAGGTGTGCTGAATATCGTTTCTCCGGAAGGCGAAGAGCTACAAGTGACGAGCGAAGAATTGTTGGTTGATAAACAGGCCAAATCAGGCTTTGCCTCAGCATCTGGTTACGGTCTGACGGTTGCGCTCAATACCGAAATCACGACAGCATTGGAACAGGAAGGCTGGGTCCGTGAAGTGGTTCGTGCCGTGCAAGATACGCGGAAACGACTGGACCTGCCGATTGAGAAAAGAGTACGTTTGACGCTGGATGTGGATGCAGCACTTCAGGAAGCTATTCAGGCGTTTGATGATGTTTTGCGTGAAAATGTACTCGTAACCGAAGTGACATTTGGCACGAATGAGGCCATGGAACGTGTTGAAGCCGGAGGCAAATCGATCGGTATTTACATCGAAGCGTAATTCGGAGCATTTCCCATTCAACAGTGACAAAATATAGAGCATAAACTAACGAGCCGCAGAGGCAGGGACATATTCCCTGTATCTGGGCTCGTTTGGTTTTTAGGCAAAAAGGAAATGATTCTATTGTACAGTCAATCTATATTGATCAAAGGAACTGAGCAAAACATGAGCGAACATGACAAGCAAACCGCATCCACTTCACAACAATCAACATCAGATAATCTGAATTCCCATGACAAAATTGAAGAGTTACATACCCTGACGAACCGTCTGGCGAATGAACTGGAACGTTCACGAATAGCGCAATACACAGAATTGCTGAACAGACCATGGAAATTGATTGGACTTAACCTGTTGTCAGGAGCCGCCCGAGGTGTGGGGATCGCGATTGGGTTTACCTTTTTCGCAGCAACGATCATTTACGTTTTGCAGCTACTTGGGGCGCTCAATCTTCCCATTGTTGGAGACTACATCGCTGATATTGTGCGCATTGTCCAGCGTCAGCTTGATATGAACACCTATTAAGCGATTAAAGGTGAAGGATATCAAAGTGCATTTAGTACATGTCATCCGTCTCCATATCTGGTTCTAACAGACCCTCGCCCTCACGGTTCTCCAGGTACTGGCGATATTGCCGATTGCGCACGATGGAGACGTCATGACCATAGATGTCTGTTGCAACAAAGCTTTCGTACGCTTCAACGCAGCCTTCCACTTCATCGGTGGCTTCAATCGCCATAACATCATAGCTGTCGATATCACGCCCTTCAGCCATGGCTGGTGAGTTCGATGTGCCCCAGCTCTCAACGATCTGCCAGGCATCCTCGCCATCGAAGCCATTTTGGTCATCACGTTCGTCCAGACTGGTTCGACCAAATGCCGGGGCAAGGAATTCTTCCTCTACAGGACGGTTCTCAGAGACAACGGTTTCCGGTTGATGTTTTTTGCAGTATTTGGTGTAGGGAACAGCTTCCATGCGTTCATAAGGGATGGGTTGCTGGCAGACCGCACATGTACCGTAATGTCCTTCTTCGATGGAGTGCAGTGCAGAATCGATACGTTCCAATTGGAATTCATCATGTTCCAGCAGGGAAATATCTTTCTCGCGTTCATACACCTCCGTGGCTATGTCACCAGGATGGTTATCAATTGGTGATAATTCACCTGTCTGTAGTTTAAGGGAATCTCCAAGGCCATAATGCTCGTTTTCCGAAAGTCTATGTTCAATATCGCGCTTATCGGACATCAGTTGGGAACGTAAAAATTGCAGTTGTTCGTTAGTAAAATGTGACATGATTTTCCCCTTTCTGCTTTCATGCTGGAATCCGGATTTTGACTCTATTGTAGGATGTGCCATTAAGGGCAAGATTACAGAAGGGAAATGTTATCGTTTTTGCCATAAGCATTGCGATGTAGCACGTCGTGGACGATTTCCAAACAGCTGTGCTACAATAAACAAGTCTGGCGTAAGCCTGGTATCGTTTGGAAAAGACAAGAACGGAGTGACAAACAAACGTGGTGTATTATATCCTCGCTTTTATCGTATTTTTATTGGATCAGGGAACCAAGTATCTGATTGCAACCCGGATGGAACTCAGAGAAGAAATTCCGGTCATCGGCAATTTCTTTGTCATCACATCACATCGTAATTCAGGGGCAGCATTTGGCATTCTGCAAGACCAGCGTTGGTTCTTTATCGTGGTTACGTTGATTGTGGTCGTTGCCTTGATTTGGTATTTGCAAAAGGTAAAAGATACCCCGCACAAATTGCTGCCTGTGGCGCTTAGTCTGGTGCTTGGTGGAGCAATTGGCAACTTCCTTGACCGGGCATTGACCGGAGAAGTTGTAGATTTTGTACAGCTTAATTTTGGAAGTTATACGTTTCCCATTTTTAACATCGCCGATTCGGCAATCTGCATCGGTGTAGCGTTGATCATTGTGGAGACGTTGCTTGAAGGACGGCGCGAAAAAGCAGCCGCGAAGATTGAAGGGAATGAACATCATGAGTAATCCGAATAAGGAACAGATTAACGACGAAGAACTAATGAATGGCAATGAACGTATGGAATGGACCGTTGCCGCTGAACATAAAAAAGAACGAATTGACAAATATATTACGGAAGCCGTGGATAACGTATCTCGCTCCCAAGTTCAATTGTGGATCGGAGACGGAATGGTTACGGTAAATGGTACTGTAGTCAAAGCCAATGCCAAGTTATCCGAAGGGGATCTGGTTGAGTTACAGATTCCAGAACCAGCTGCTGTGGAGATCATTGCCGAAGATATTCCGCTGGAAGTGGTATATGAAGATAGCGACCTGATCGTGATCAACAAACAGCGTGGTCTTGTGGTGCATCCGGCACCAGGACACACGTCGGGTACCCTCGTTAATGCACTCATGTATCATTGCAAAGACCTCTCGGGTATTAATGGGGAGTTGCGTCCTGGTATTGTGCATCGTATCGATAAGGATACATCTGGCCTGATTATGGCTGCCAAGAACGATCGTGCGCATGCATCACTGGCTGCTCAGTTGAAGGAACATACGGTGAATAGACGGTATATTGCGCTTGTTCATGGTCATCTTAACCATGATCAAGGGACCATTGATGCACCGATTGGACGCGATACCAATGACCGCAAAATGTATACGGTCACAGAACGTAACAGTAAACATGCCGTTACGCATTTTACCGTTACAGAGCGGATTAATGATTACACCTTGCTGGAATTGAAACTGGAGACAGGACGTACTCACCAGATTCGGGTTCACATGAAATTTATTGGTCACCCACTTGTAGGAGATCCAACTTATGGACGGAATAAAGGCATCAAAATGCAAGGACAGGCTCTTCATGCGGCCATTCTTGGATTTGTGCATCCAACAACGGGAGAATACCTTGAATTTTCAGCTCCGATTCCGCAAGATATGGAAGACGTGCTCGCCTCGCTACGCAGTCGTTAACAGCTCCAAGAAAGTACAAATGTTCGGATACTTTGTCCATGGCTTTGATCACGCAAATGCTTCATATTAAAGTGTAGAAATTTGCGTCAAATGAGGAGATGAACAACGTTATGAGTATCGATAAATACCAAGAAACTTACATTCAGACTAATTTTGCCGACCGTATCGGTGGCTCCAACTATGGTAAAGACACGAACATTTATAAATTCGAGAAAATCAAACGTGCCAAAGCTTCGGCCAAAAAAGATTTTCCCGATGTGGAACTGATTGACCTTGGTGTAGGTGAACCGGACGAAATGGCTGATGCAGGCATTGTAGCTGCACTTGCAGAAGAAGCTTCCAGACCTGAGAACCGTGGTTATGCTGACAATGGTATTCCTGAATTCAAAGCTGCTGCTGCTTCCTACCTGAAAAACGTATTCAACGTAGAAGGTATCGATGCAGATACTGAGATCGTGCACTCCATTGGTTCAAAACCGGCTTTGGCGATGATGCCTTCATGCTTCATCAATCCGGGTGATGTGACGATCATGACCGTTCCAGGTTACCCGGTTATGGGTACACATACGAAGTATCTGGGTGGAGAAGTGTTCAACATCCAGTTGACGAAAGAGAACAACTTCTTGCCTGATCTGACGGCTATTCCGGAAGACATCGCAAAACGTGCGAAGTTGCTCTACCTGAACTATCCGAACAACCCAACAGGTGCAAGTGCAACAGTGGAGTTCTTCACTGAAGTCGTGGAGTGGGCGAAGAAATATAATGTTGTGGTTGTACATGATGCTCCATATGCAGCATTGACGTATGATGGCAAAAAACCGTTCAGCTTCCTCTCGGTACCTGGTGCGAAGGATGTCGGCGTAGAGCTGCACTCTCTGTCCAAGTCCTACAACATGACAGGTTGGAGAATCGGATTTGTAGCGGGTAACCCGCTTGTAGTCAAAGCATTCAGCGACGTGAAGGACAACAATGACTCCGGTCAGTTCATCGCGATTCAAAAGGCTGCTGCTTATGGATTGAATCACCCTGAGATCACGGAAAAAATTGCAGAGAAATATTCCCGTCGTCACGACATGCTCGTTGCCGCACTGAACGAACTGGGCTTCCAGGCTGAAAAACCTAAAGGTTCATTCTTCCTGTATGTTGAAGCACCAAAAGGTGTGGTTGGTGGACGTCGCTTCGAATCCGGCGAAGATTTCTCCCAATTCCTGATCCGTGAGAAACTGATCTCATCCGTACCTTGGGATGATGCGGGTAACTTTGTTCGTTTCTCCGTAACCTTTGAAGCGAAGGGTGAAGAGGAAGAGAAACGTGTTATTGCTGAGATCAAACGTCGTCTGAGCGACGTACAATTTGAATTTTAATCGCAGTACCCAATAGTTAAATCATGTACTAACGAAGAGACCGGATACGGTCTCTTTTTTTATGCCCATATTAGATTTTTTTCATTTACTCCCTTTACAAAATTATACAAGCAACATATGATTAGATCTTTACGTTATTTGTTATATACAGAAGTTGTTTTTGAAGGGAGTTATTTCAATTGTTATCATCACGAACAAGTACGGTGTCCTCACCGGCAACAGGAACAGGTAGTACAGTGTCAGGATTATTCAGATTGTTAAGACCCAAACAGTGGACCAAAAATCTGCTGTTATTTGCTGCGTTACTATTCTCTTTTGAGGAGATTCGGACTGAAACCATTCTTGCGACGTTGCTTGGTTTTATTCTATTTAGCCTCGTTGCAGGCTGTGTGTATATTTTAAATGACTTTGTAGACCGGGACAGGGATCGACAGCATCCGGTGAAAAAGTATCGTTCTTCTATTAATCCTTTCCGTAGGAACGGCCTTCATGATGAACCCTCTATTCGGGGTGTTATGTATCGTCTATTTCCTGTTGAATGTGTCGTATTCATTTGTGCTGAAACATCTCGTTATCCTGGATATGATGACCATTGCAGCCGGGTTTGTACTTCGTGCCATTGCAGGTGGTGTGCTGATCCATGTGCCATTCACACCGTGGTTTTTGATCTGTACCATGCTGTTGTCGTTGTTTTTGGCTATTGGCAAACGCAGAAATGAACTTACGTTGCTTGAGGGAAATACGGGATCACATCGTAAGGTTTTGGATAACTACTCCATTACGTTACTGGATCAATTCAATACGATTGTGACGACAGCTACGATTATCAGTTATTCCCTGTTCACATTCACTTCAGATCGAACCATTCATCTCATGTGGACGATTCCATTGGTCATTTACGGCATGTTCCGTTACCTGTATCTGATCCATATGAAGAACCAGGGAGGCTCGCCCGATCGTGTGCTGTTTGAGGACAAGCCCATATTAATTACGGTTATGTTGTATGTGATAAGTGTTGTTACAATCTTTGCAATCTTTGAATAAAAGCTGAGGGGGATCAGGGTGAAAAGCACGAAAGTCGCCATTTTTGATATTGATAAAACGATCATACGCAGTGATTCCATGTTTCAATTTGTGCATTACGGTGTTCGCCGTTACCCATGGCAGGTATGGAGATTACCTGTCATCGCATTACATACCGTGTTATTCAAGGCAGGCTTCATGACGGTTGAACAAGTCAAACGATCCTACTTTCAAGAAATTGAGCGTATGTCTGAAAAAGATCTCGAACATTTCTTTGATACCCGCTTGCGTACGTCCATTTTTGCCGAGGCCAGTGTAGAGATGCAACATCGCAAAGAAGCAGGTTATCATGTCTTGCTGGTAACTGCATCTCCGCATGCCTATATGAAATACTTTAATAATTTTCCCTGGGTGGATCATGTAATTGGAACTGAACTTGTCCGTCATGAGAATGGTTACACATGCAGAGTTGATGGCAGCAATTGCAAAGGGGAAGAGAAGGTACGCCGAATTCAGGCTTATCTGAGTGAGAAGAATATGGTCATTGATTATGACCAGTCCTGTTCCTACTCGGATTCTTTATCCGACCTTCCAGTCATGCAACTTGTAAGTCAACGATACTTTATTAACAAGCGTGTTCCGGACATGGAGGCATTAACGTGGGGGAAATAAAATCGCGTCATACTGGTAAATGGTTGATGCTCGTTTCCGCTTTTCTGACAGCAACGGGTCAATTGTTCTGGAAATGGGGACTAACCGAGTGGATTTACCTGGGTGTTGGTTTTCTGTGTTATGGACTTGGAGCGATTTTGATGATTAAAGCTTTTGCTCTGGAAAAACTCTCTGTTGCTTATCCTCTGATGTGTGCCAGCTATGTATTTGCCTTAATCTATGGGTATTTTTTGCTTGGGGAAGAAATTACGGTGCAGAAGCTGGCAGCAGTTGTGCTGCTTGGAATCGGGGTGACATTAACCAGTGTTGATCGATAGCTGGATGGTTGCCGTATTAATTGTCATGACGTTGTGTGGTGCACTGGGCGGGGCCGGACTGAAAGCTTATGCCTCCAGTCGCAATCGTCTGCATGTACTCATGGGACTTGGATTCTACGGAACGGGCGCGTTGCTGAATATTGTATTGTTGAAGTTTCTTCCATTAACCGTAGTGTTGCCTGCAAACGCATTAACATATGTGTGGACTCTTATCATAGCGCGACTGGTATTTAAAGAGACAGTGGGCCCTTTACGCTGGATCGGTGTGGCATGTATTATGGGTGGCTTACTATTACTGGTGTTCTAATTTTAACTAACGATTATTTACACGAGTACTACGATGACAGAATAACCTTCCAATCGCTGTTATCCCCAGATTTTTTTGATCCCTTTTCAAGGGGAAATCTGGTGATAAAGGCGAACGCTCCCGCTTCTTCAGGTTTTTTCTGTCTTCTCCGTTTTTGTATAAATGATTAGTTCAAATTATGATAGTTTTTATAAAATTTATTGGATGTGAAATGAAAGCATGAACTTTTTAGATTACTTATTTTATAATCGCAGAGCCAACTGGACAGCCTTTTATCTGTTTGCAGGATTTGCTCTGTTCTATGGTTTAATGAACGGCTCGTATGTTCTGTACATTGAAAATAATGCAGAGATGCTTGGGGCGTATAGCCCATTTAATACGACGCTGTTTCCAATCAATTTATTCAACTTTGATCCTTCAATGTATTATGGGGACAACAGTTCTTCCGTGATCCATCCGCTGATTTCCTTTCTCGCAGTCACCCTTGCGGCTGTAGCGAAACTTCTGGGAGGCAACTGGTTCTTTCTAATTTTGCAATCGCTGGTGAATGCGGGTTCGGTGGTGCTGGCGTATCTGTTCCTGAGTCAAAAAGAAGATAAACCGACCATCGTACCGCTGCTGTTTGCCTTACTGTTTGGTTTCAGTTCCTACCTGATGTATACCGCGTTGATCCCGGATTCGTATCCTTATGTACAGTTCGTTATTCTGTTCTCAGTGGTTTACATGCAGTATACTCGTGAGCGTCAGGACGTACGTTATGTACCTAATGCATTGCTTGCATCGATTAACTTTGGACTAACCTCGACAAACATCGTACCATTTGCTGCTGCCACTTTCTTCAATATGCATGCATGGCGCAATAAGGCGAATTTGAAAAAATACATCGGCATCATGGCACTGGCGGTTCTGATGATCGTCGTATTAACTGGCATTCAGTACGTTGCCTTTGGAGGTCGCAGCTGGGTTAGTAACTGGTTGATGGGCATTCAAAATGGTGGAACCAGCTATGCAACACCTTTCCAGTTTGCTGTTCATTGGAAAGTATTGAACATGTTAACTATTAATCCGATGCTGACACCGAAGATGCATTTACTGGACCCGGGCATGGCGGCCTTTGTTACCGATCTATCCCGTTCCAATCCAATCTATGTGCAGATGACAGGTATCTTTATTTTACTACTGGCATTCATGGGCTTCATTAAAGGCTTTCGTGAACGTGAAGTATGGACCCTTGCGCCATACATTTTGTTTGCCTTTTTGCTTCATGTCGTCGTGGGTTTTGGTCTGGCTGTATTTCAATATGATATGTACCTGTATGCGGGGCATTATCTGTTTGCATTCTTCCTGTTGGGTGGAGGTTTTGTCATCAGCCTTCGTCTGGGATTGGGGAAAAAAAGTGGTTATAGGCTTGATCATGTTATGTGTTATCGTTACGGCAAGTAACAATATCTATCGCCATGTAGAAACATTAACAACAATCAAGCAATCCTATAATCAGTTGGAACAGGAACGCTCAGTGAAATAGTCAAATAATCAAAATGTATCGATTCATATAAGGAAATAAAAAAAGGCCATTGGATGGAAAGTCCAATGGCCTTATCTATTTTAGTATCCAGCACATGAGTTAAGCAATAATTTTGGTTTTCTTGGCATTCTCGGCTGAACGTTTGGTGAGACTGCTGAGTGGGCGTTTCAAAGCAAGTGCAACGATGAGACTCAGCGCGATGAACATACACAACCACAGAATATCCTTGATGGCAGTAGGCCACAATATGCCGCCGACCGACTCACGCAGCAGACTGATCGCATACGTGAAGGGCATGAACGGATTCAATGCCTGGAAAAAGGGGGATGTCATGCTGATTGGGAACGTACCGCCGGAGCTGGAGAACTGGAACACCATGAAGATAATGGCGATCCCTTTTCCGATATTCCCAAAAACGGACAGCAGGGTGTATGTTATGGTGACAAATACGGCACTCACCAGCATGGCAAACAGGACAAACCACAGTTTATCTGCGACATAGGTACCCAGGATTAAGATATCTCCCAGGGTGACGCATATCGCCTGAAGTAACCCAATGGTCAGAAAAGTAGCGAGACGTCCAAGATACAGTTCATATCCCCGGAACTTACCCCCTGGATTCTCAGCTTCGGCACGAAGCAGAGAAATCAGCAGTGTTGAGCCAACCCACAAGGACAACACGCTATAAAATGGTGACATGGCCGATCCATAATTCGGAATCGGATAAAGCTGTTGTTCTTTGATTTTCACGGGACTCGAAAGGAAAGCACTCTCTTCCTCAATGTCGCCGCGCAGAAGCTTTGCAAGTTCGGCAAACTGGTTATTACCTTCAACTTCCCTGAGCTTGTCCGCAGCCTTGCTGATAGCACTTTTCAATGCTGGCAGATCATCACGTACAAGCGCGGCAACACGGTGAACTCCTTTTTCGACCTCCGGCAGCTGGTTCTGGACAAAATCCGATGCCTTGCCTATCTGTTTCTCGGCATTAGGCAGATCATTACGAACAAAATCAGCGGCTTCGTTCAGTTTGTTTCCCAGCTTGGGCAGATCGTTTCGAATTAATGAAGACACTGTGTTCAGAGCTTGGATAAAACCTTCACTTTTGTTCGCGAGTGTCTCTGATATCTCATGGATCTTAGATTGTATTTGGGGCAGTTCGCTCTGGATTTTTGTCAACTCAGTCCGCCCAAACATAATTCCTTCTTTGGCAGACGCAAGAATGTCCGCAATATCCGGAATACGATCTTTTGCTCCTTGTAGAGTTTCTGCTGAAGTGGAGAGGATAGACCTAAGCTTGTCCGTACCAGCTGCAAGTGCAGGCGATATTTCACTTTCATAGGTGTTTAAGATATTGCCAATCCCGCTGCTGATGTCCTTTGAGAGAGTATTTAACTGAGCGATGACGTCTGTCGGTGGAGTTGTATTACGACGCATGGCATCACTGATGATGCTAGCCAAGCGGATTTGCAACTGAAGTTTATCTGAAATGGAGTTCAGTTGTGTAATTTTATCGGCAAGTGGTTGGCTTGGAAGCAAGTTATTGATGTTGCCCAGTAGTTCTGCCATACTGTCCACGAGTTTTACCGCAATCCCTAAACGCGAAGCAATCCGGTCGAGATCTTCTGCTGTAGGAAGGTTACTAAGATCCGAATGTTGCAATTGTGCAAATACGTCTCCTGCAGCGTTAGTAATCTGCTGCACCAGCAGCAGATTTTGGCGGATCGCCGGGCCAATTGTCTGAAACACTTCTTCACTGGAATCCACGAACTGATTTAATCCCTCTGCAAGCTCAATCCCGTTGCCAGCGATTTGTGATACTTTGTCCAAATCTTGCTCTGCTGCCGTTACGATAGACAGAGCTTTGTTGGTTTTATCCAACGCCGTTTGGATGACATCTGCTACCTGGCCAAAGTTTTCATCCACTTCTCGAATGCGTTCTACCGCTTTTTGTATATCCGGTATCCGCCCTTGAATAGCCAGCACTTCGGAAGCCGCATCATTAATTTGTGGCCAATACTCCTGCACCTTGAGCACATACTGTGCTGCTTCATTGATTTCAGGCAGTTTTTTCTCGATTTCAACGATCTTTTGAGCATCTTTTACAATCTCAGGCATGGCTTTTTCTACTTCCAGAACCTTTTGACCAGCGGCTTGAATAGCCGGAAGATTTTTCTCCAGCGTAAAAATGCCATTCTCCATCTTGCGCAATGTTGGAAGCTGGGAATTAATCTCAACCCCGGCTTCATTCAACTTGGTTAGAACGGCCTCACTGACGGCTTCAGTGAAATTTTCATTGATTTGTGTTGTTATGGCAGATACACCAGAGCCTGTGATTTTAGGAGCAATGGCATTTACCTTTTCATTAACGGTATAGATTACCTCTGGGCGTTCCAGCTTTCCGTCAACGATACCTGTAATTTTGGACGAAAAGTCTCCGGGAATGAGCAGGCTGGCATAATATTCTCCTGTTTGTACCCCGCGACTAGCCTCAGCTCGATCTACAAAAGTCCAGCCCAGCTTTTCGTTGTTTTTGAGGCTAGATACCAGTTCGTCTCCGATATTAATATTGGTTCCTTCAACAGTCGTACCCGCGTCCTCGCTTGTCACTGCAATTTTGATCCCCTGGGTATTACTGTACGGGTCCCATACGGACTTCACGTTGACCCAGTCATACACCCCGGGAAGTAAAATAATAGCCACAATTAGAAATATACCTGTGGGAACCTTCAGAATATGCAACCAGTCTGTTTTGTAAACGTGCCAAATGTGACGCATGACTTCCTCCTAAATGTACATAAATGTAGGCGTATCTTATTTCTATGTCGCATATTTGTGAATCTTATGTATATCGGCATTATTGCAGCATCTATGAATGGGTTCATGTTTATAAACTGTACCCATTTCACTCGGTACTAATTCGGAGTCTTCATATATTACTTAAATGAACTCACCGTTTGTTCTAAAAAGAAGTGTTTTGTCTCTACTTGAGTATAGTCAGAGGTTTATTTTGGTTATATCAAATTTCTCATTTGCCTATGGATAATTATGCAGAAATGTTGTATAATTATGAATAACCAATGAGATGTATTGTGCATGGATGTTTTTCAGCCTAACTGCTGATTCTAAGAAGAACGTAGCAGAGGGTTTTCACCTGCGATGGTGAGGTGTTGACAGGGGGTTGTCTTTCTGTCATAATTCATGAAGACAAACGGACATATTGATTACAGAACCCTGTGAGGTCCTGCAATATGAACGACATGAATAGCACCTTTAAATCAGTCCCGTGAGACTGGCAAGGTAACGTGAACGATACATCGTTTTTTTGCTGCGGCAAATGAAGCGATGCATCCCCGAGAGTAAACTTTCTTCAGAGCGGTCTGAAGTTCGGAGACTCCTTGCCAATAAACACGGCAAGGAGTCTTTTTTTTTCTCCTCGTCACGGGGCCATGATGCTGAAGGGAAATCCTGAGGAGGCTGAACGCATGAGCACAGAGACACATGTCATTATGGATGAGACGGCGATCCGCCGCGCATTAACACGGATTGCCCATGAGATATTGGAGAAAAACAAAGGAATCGACGATTGTGTGTTGGTCGGTATTCGTACACGCGGGGTTTACCTGGCAGAACGGATTGCCGCCAAGATTGAAGAAATCGAAGGCGCCAAAGTCCCCTGGGGAGAACTGGATGTGACTCCTTACCGCGATGACCGCTTGGACGAAAATAAAGCGAATCGCAAGGAAATGTTGATTATGACACCTGAATCACTTTCGATCCACAACAAAAAAGTGATTTTGTTCGATGATGTGCTCTATACCGGACGGACGATTCGCGCAGCGATGGATGCCCTGATGGACTGTGGAAGACCGCAGAACATTCAGCTGGCTGTACTCGCAGACCGCGGACACCGGGAACTTCCGATCCGACCTGATTTTATCGGCAAGAATGTGCCGACTTCCAAATCAGAGGAGATCGAGGTTGCACTCATGGAAACAGACGGACAGGACGAAGTCAAAATCACTCAGAACCGGGGGGAACAAGCATGATGATTACACAACCAGCATTGAGAGACCGGAGCTTGCTTGGACTGAAGGAACTTAGCCGAGAAGAAATTGATTCGATTCTGAACAGAGCAGCTCACTGGGAAGCCCAGAAAGAGAAACTGGTTCCAGTACTGGAATCACGCTTCGTCGCCAATATGTTCTTCGAAAACAGCACACGTACCCGCTTCTCGTTCGAAATGGCAGAGAAACGCTTGGGCGCACAAGTGCTGAACTTCACGGCAGCGGCATCCAGTGTGGAAAAGGGAGAGTCCATCTACGATACGGTACGCACACTTGAGTCGATGGGCATTGATGCAGGCGTGATCCGGTTAAAACCGGCAGGCGTTCTGCAACAATTGGCTCAGAAAGTGAATGTACCACTTGTTAACGCCGGAGATGGTAACAATGAGCATCCCACGCAGGCACTACTGGATCTCTACACAATGCGGAAAGCATTCGGCGAACTGAAGGGCTTGCGTGTCTCCATTATTGGTGACATTCTGCATAGTCGGGTAGCACGCTCCAACCTCTGGGCGCTGCAAAAGTTTGGTGCAGATGTACGATTCTGTGCACCACCAACGATGCAAGCATCGGAACTCGCAGAGCATGCTCCTTATGTCGGTCTTGAAGAAGCGCTGGATGCAGATGTAGTCATGATGCTCCGTGTTCAATTGGAACGTCATCAACATGGCTTGATTACTTCAGCTGAGGATTATCGCGAACACTACGGATTGACGGAAGAACGTGCGTCACGCCTAAAACCAAGTACGATTATCATGCACCCTGCTCCTGTGAATCGCAATGTCGAGGTAGATGACGCGGTTGTGGAGAGTGAAGCATCGCGGATCTTCCCGCAGATGGCAAACGGCGTTCCGATCCGCATGGCGGTTATGGAACGTGCGATGAAACTGTAACAGGGTCTGGCTGTGGGTCATAGGCTGATGGTACGGAAGTTCTTATAGAGCAATATGAGAGTACACGATAAAGAAAATCATCCGGCTTGCCTGGTAAGCCGGACAGAACCGAAGCGGAGGACAATTATGCTACAGATTATAAAAAACGCGAACATCTTGAACCAACAAGGGGAACTTGAACGGAAAACCATCATTATAGATGAAGGTAAAATTAAAAAGATCGCTGGTCTGGAAGACCAAGTTGTACTGGATGCCGAAAAGTCAGCGCATCATGTGACAGACGCATCAGGCAAACTGGTCATTCCCGGATTGATCGATATGCACGTGCATCTGCGTGAACCTGGATTCGAACACAAAGAGACAATCGAGACAGGTGCCCGTTCAGCAGCACAAGGTGGTTTTACAACAATCGCTTGCATGCCGAACACGAGACCAGTTACAGATACAGCGGAAGTTGTGAAACTGGTATTGGATAAAGCCAAAGAAGCTGATCTGGTGAAAGTGTTGCCTTATGCAGCCATTACAAAAAATGAACTGGGTCGTGAACTTACCGATTTTGCCGCATTAAAAGAAGCTGGTGCTATTGGATTCACAGATGACGGTGTAGGCGTACAAAACGCTCAAATGATGAAAGATGCCATGAGCCTCGCGGCAAGCATGGATATGCCCGTGATCGCTCACTGTGAAGATGACTCACTGGTTGTTGGTGGATATGTGACGGAAGGTGAGTTTTCGAAGCGTCACGGCATCAAAGGGATTCCAAATGAATCCGAAGCTATCCACGTTGGCCGTGATATCCTGCTCGCAGAAGCAACGGGAGTTCACTACCATGTCTGTCACGTAAGTACAGAGCAATCGGTTCGCTTGATTCGTCTAGCGAAGTCCATCGGCATTAAAGTAACTGCTGAGGTGTGTCCGCACCATCTGGTGTTATCGGATGAAGATATCCCGGGCATGGACGCCAACTGGAAAATGAACCCGCCTCTGCGCTCACCACGCGATGTGCAGGCTTGTATCGAAGGTTTGCTGGACGGCACGTTGGATATGATCGTAACTGATCACGCGCCACACAGTGAAGAAGAGAAAGCCAAAGGCATGGAGCTGGCACCTTTCGGAATCGTAGGATTCGAAACAGCCTTCCCGCTGCTGTACACCAAGTTTGTGGAAACAGGACTGTGGAGTTTGGAGTTCCTGGTGAAACGTATGACAGCTGATCCGGCGCGTGTATTCCGACTGGATACAGGCAAACTGGAAGAGGGAGCACCAGCGGATATCACGATGATTGACCTGAACGAAGAAAAAGCAGTAGATCCTGCAACGTTTGCAACCAAAGGAAGAAACACTCCATTCACAGGCTGGAAGCTGAAAGGCTGGGCCACACAAACATGGGTGGATGGCAAAAGCGTATGGAGCAACACTGTACAACAATAAAACGGTAATTTAGTAAATTGATAAATTAGTAACGCTATATCTTTAACTCTTTAAATCAGCAATAGTAACTCTTAACTTTTTTAAAACAATAAATCTTTTTAAATCTAACTCTAACTCTAACTCTAGCTCTAACTCTAAAACTTAATCTATAACTTTTACACCAGTAACATCTTTTCAACTAACTCGAGGCAAATCATGCCGAGAGTCTAACATACGAAACAAGCAAAGTTGAATGTCATGATCTTGAACTTTGGACACCAACGTAAATGCGGAGCGAACAGAAAAGACCCGAAGAAGCAAAGCGTTCGCCTTTATCACCGGATTACATCATTTGAAAAATGATAAAAAGTAATCCGGGGATAACAGCGATCAAAGGGTTTTCTGTACGCGGAGCCGCACAATCGTAACGTCCCCCATGTTCAACCCAATGCATTCAACGTTGATAAACACAGAGGAGTGAAATGGGATGCAGGCACAGGCAAGATTATTGTTGGAAGACGGCACACTGTTCACCGGGAAAGCATTTGGTGCTGAAGGTGAAACTACAGGTGAGGTCGTTTTTAATACGGGAATTACAGGCTATCAAGAGGTGCTTTCGGATCCTTCCTATTGCGGTCAAATCGTGACCATGACGTATCCACTGATCGGAAACTACGGTATTACGCGTGATGACTTTGAGTCGATTCGTCCATACGTGCACGGTTTCGTTGTGCGTCGTCATGAGCCAACGCCAAGCAACTGGCGTGCGGAATACAGCGTAGACAATCTGCTCAAAGAATACGGCATCGTAGGAATCAGCGAAATTGATACACGCATGTTGACTCGCCGGATTCGTCACCACGGCACAATGAAGGGAATTCTCACAACAGGATCGAAGCCTGTGGAAGAACTGCTGGAGATGATGGGAGACACCACCATTGCCGAGCTGCGTAACCAGGTGCCAATGACTTCTACAGAACATGTCTACAACAGCCCGGGAACGGCTGAGCGTATTGTGCTCGTGGATTATGGTGCTAAAACAGGAATCTTGCGCGAACTCAGCAAACGTAACTGTGACGTTGTTGTTGTTCCACACGATGTAACAGCAGACGAAATTCGTCGCCTGAACCCGGACGGCATTCAACTGTCCAATGGCCCTGGGGACCCGAAAGATGTACCTCATGCGGTTAACATGATCAGTGAACTGCTTGGCGAATACCCGATCTTCGGTATCTGCCTGGGTCACCAGTTGTTCGCACTTGCAGCAGGAGCAGACACCGAAAAACTTAAGTTTGGACATCGCGGAGGAAACCACCCGGTGAAAGAACTGGAGAGCGGACGTTGCTTCATCACATCCCAGAACCACGGATTTACCGTAAACGAAGAGTCTGTGAAGAGTACAGATCTGGAAGTTACACATATCAACAACAACGATAAGACCATTGAAGGTCTGAAACATAAATCATTCCCGGCATTCTCGGTTCAATATCACCCTGAAGCAGCCCCGGGTCCTTACGACAACAGCTATCTGTTCGACCGCTTCATCGAGATGATTCGCGAGCACAAAATCACTAACCCGCAAAAGCCGCGTCAAGCCGTATTGGCAGCCGCAGTGAAAGGAGCACAATAACATGCCGATTAACAAAGATCTCAAAAAAATCCTGGTGATTGGTTCCGGTCCAATCGTCATCGGTCAAGCGGCCGAGTTCGACTATGCCGGTACACAAGCTTGCCAGGCACTGAAAGAAGAAGGCGTGGAAGTTGTACTTATCAACAGCAACCCGGCGACCATTATGACAGATACAAACATGGCTGACAAAGTATACATTGAGCCCATCACCCTGGATTTTGTAACCCAAATCATTCGTCAGGAGCGTCCAGATGGCTTGTTGCCAACACTGGGTGGTCAAACAGGTCTGAACATGGCTGTAGAGCTGGCTCGTGCAGGCGTGCTGGAACGTGAAAATGTAAAATTGCTCGGAACACAGCTGACATCCATCGAGAAAGCGGAAGATCGTGATCTGTTCCGTGACCTGATGCGTGAATTGGAACAACCTGTACCAGAGAGTGTCATCGTAACGACACTTGAAGAATCACTTGAATTTGCAAATGAGATTGGTTATCCGATCATCGTGCGTCCAGCCTATACACTGGGCGGAACAGGCGGCGGAATCTGTGCGAACGAAGAAGAGCTGCGCGAGACGGTGGCAGCGGGAATTCGTTACAGCCCGATCGGGCAATGTCTGGTCGAGAAGAGCATTGCAGGTATGAAAGAAGTCGAGTATGAGGTTATGCGGGATAAAAACGATAACTGTATCGTTGTCTGCAACATGGAAAATTTTGACCCGGTAGGTGTTCATACAGGGGACAGTATCGTCGTAGCACCAAGCCAAACGTTGTCGGACCGTGAATATCAAATGCTGCGTTCAGCTTCCCTGAAAATCATCCGTGCCCTGAACATCGAGGGTGGATGTAACGTACAATTTGCACTGGACCCACACAGCTTCCAATACTATGTTATCGAAGTAAATCCACGGGTAAGCCGTTCATCGGCTCTGGCTTCCAAAGCAACGGGTTATCCGATTGCAAAAATGGCTGCCAAAATTGCCATGGGTTATACCTTGGATGAAATCGTGAACCCGGTAACAGGCCAAACGTATGCTTGCTTCGAGCCTACACTGGATTATATCGTGAGCAAAATTCCTCGCTGGCCGTTCGACAAGTTCATCTCGGCGAACCGTAAACTGGGAACTCAGATGAAAGCAACAGGCGAAGTAATGGCGATTGGCCGGACATTCGAAGAGTCGATCCACAAAGCAGTTCGTTCCCTGGAAATTGGCGTACATCGCCTCTACCTGAAGGATGCTGAAACGCTGGACGAAGCTACCCTGAACGAGCGTCTGATCAAAGCAGATGATGAGCGTATCTTCCTGATTGCCGAAGCATTCCGCAGAGGGTATACGCTGCAACAGCTACAGGATTTGACCAAGATTGACTGGTGGTTCCTGGACAAAATCGAAGGTCTGATCGCATTTGAAGATCGCATTCGCGAAGAATCTGAATTGTCTTCCGACATTCTGTATCAAGCGAAACGCCTTGGATTCACAGACCGTGCCATTGCTGAACTGCGTGCGCAAGGTCAACCAGGAGGCACATTAACAACTGAAGCGGAAGTTAGAACTCGTCGGGAAGCAGAGAATCTGCGCCCAGTGTACAAAATGGTAGATACATGTGCGGCTGAGTTTGAAGCAACAACGCCATATTACTACTCCACTTACGAGACAGAGAATGAAGTGATCCCTTCAGACAAGAAAAAAGTTGTGGTACTGGGTTCAGGACCAATCCGGATCGGTCAAGGGATCGAGTTCGACTACTCTACTGTACACGCAGTATGGGCATTACAAAAAGCAGGCTATGAAGCAGTCATTATCAACAATAACCCGGAGACGGTGTCTACGGACTTTAATACATCGGATCGTCTGTACTTTGAACCGCTCTTCTTCGAAGATGTCATGAACGTGATTGAACAGGAGAAACCAGTAGGGGTTATCGTACAGTTCGGCGGTCAAACGGCCATCAACCTGGCAGCACCACTGCGTAATGCAGGTGTAACCATTCTCGGAACGGATCTGGAAAGCATCGATGAGGCGGAGGATCGCAAGAAGTTCGAGCGTCTGCTCTCCCGTCTGGAGATTGCACAGCCAAAAGGTAAAACGGTCATTTCCGTTGATGATGCAGTAGAAACAGCTCAAAGTCTGGGCTACCCGGTACTGGTTCGTCCTTCCTATGTACTCGGCGGTCGTGCGATGGAGATTGTATACTCCGATGCTGAATTGCTGACATACATGGAACAGGCGGTTAAAATCAATCCGGAGCATCCGGTCCTGATCGACCGTTACATGATGGGTAAAGAAGTTGAGGTTGACGCCATCTGTGATGGTGAAACGGTATTGATTCCGGGAATCATGGAACATATCGAGCGTGCAGGGGTTCACTCTGGTGACTCCATCGCGGTATATCCTCCTCAACATCTGTCCCAGGATTTGAAAGAAAAAATTGTAGAGATTACCATCAAAATTGCGAAAGAACTGAAAACGGTAGGTTTGGTCAACATCCAGTTTGTTATCCATGATGGCCAAGTGTACATTATCGAGGTGAACCCACGTTCATCCCGTACCGTACCATTCCTGAGCAAAGTAACCAACATTCCAATGGCGAACTTGGCAACACAAGCCATTCTGGGTGTGAAACTGAAAGATCTTGGTTATGTCGAT
The DNA here is from genome assembly GCF_984798905.1 of Paenibacillus sp. SRL342. NCBI lineage: Bacteria > Bacillati > Bacillota > Bacilli > Caryophanales > Paenibacillaceae > Paenibacillus > Paenibacillus sp. SRL342. The sequence goes on along the minus strand of NZ_OZ481790.1, from coordinate 4,869,581 downwards.
GGACTGTGGCCTGAATCGGATCATGTATCTGTCAAAGTTCCGGTCTTCTCCTTCGCGAAGCTGCGTCGTGTAGAACCAACCCTCGGACCTGAGATGAAGTCTACAGGTGAGGTTATGGGCCGTGATCCGAATTACGCTAAAGCGTTGTTCAAAGGTCTCATCGGTGCAGGAATGAAAATTCCGGCAACCGGAGCGATCGTAGTAACTGTGGCAGACAAAGACAAAGATGAAGCGGTTCCTTTGCTCGAAGGTTTCTACAGACTGGGTTACAAAATCATGGCTACCGGCGGAACAGCAGCTGCGCTTGAAGCAGCGAACATTCCGGTAACGACTGTGAACAAATTAAGTGAAGGTTCGCCGAACATTCTGGATATGATCCGTAGCGGCGAAGCAAACTTTGTCTTCAACACACTCACCAAAGGCAAAACACCGCAGCGTGATGGATTCCGTATCCGTCGTGAAGCGGTAGAAAACGGCATTGTATGTATGACTTCATTGGATACGATTCGTGCGCTGCTGATCATGCTGCAAACGATCAACTTCTCTTCGGAAGCAATGCCTGTCTTTGTAAAATAAATAACTCTCTGATGAAGGACATCAGTCAGCCTGCGGGCTGGCGGGATGTCCTTTATATCGGGCAAAAACGGAAAAAATGAGCAAGTGGAGGGGAGCGCTGGTGATGAATCAAGCGAGTTTCAATGAAATGGCTGGCCGTCTGATGGTGGCACTGGATTATCCTGGAGCGGAAGAAGCTCAAGAATTGGTACAAGCTCTTGAGGGCATTCCCTGTTATCTGAAGGTGGGCATGCAGCTGTTCTACGCAGCAGGACCGGACTTTATTCGGGAGCTGAAATCCAAAGGTTACTCCGTTTTTCTGGATGTGAAAATGCATGATATTCCTAATACCGTTCGTGGCGGTGCTGAGAGTATCACACGTCTGGGTGTAGACATGTTCAATGTACATGCAGCCGGTGGAACCCTCATGATGCGTGCTGCACGTGAAGGTGCTGAGGCAGCAATCGCTGCCGATCCTTCCCTTAGCAAGCCCGAGATCATTGCAGTCACCCAACTGACCAGTACAAGTCTGGAAACGATGAATAACGAGATTGGCATCCCGGGAAGTGTGGAAGCTGCTGTGGTCCGTTATGCAGGACTAGCCCAAGAGGCCGGACTCGATGGGGTTGTTGCTTCTCCACTGGAAGTGCCCGCAATTCGGGCAGCGTGTGGCAGTGCTTTTCATACCGTTACACCAGGAATTCGTCCAGCGGGTAGCGGTCTGGGAGATCAGACACGCGTCTTGACGCCAGGTGAAGCCATCGCCAGAGGCAGTCATTACATTGTTGTAGGCAGACCCATTACTGGCGCTCCCAATCCGCGTGAAGCGGCAGAAACCATTTTGAAGGAGATGTTGAACGCATGATCGAACTGAATGAGATTCCGAATCATATTGCTTCCCAACTGTTGAAAATTAAAGCCGTGGCGTTACGTCCGCAGCAGCCATTTACATGGACATCCGGCATCAAATCACCGATATACTGCGATAACCGTTTAACGATGTCCTATCCCGAGATTCGTAATGATATCGCTGAAGCCTTTGCAACGATTATTCGGAACCAATACCCGGATGCAGAAGTCATTGCAGGTACGGCAACAGCAGGTATCCCGCATGCTGCCTGGGTGGCCCAGAAGCTGAATCTGCCGATGGCCTACATTCGTGATAAAGCCAAAGGACACGGTAAGGAGAACTTGATTGAAGGTCTGATTGCCGAAGGGCAAAAAGTGGTTGTCATCGAAGACCTGATCTCTACAGGCGGCAGTTCGATCAAAGCGGCAGAAGCCGTACGCCTAGCAGGTGCAACACCTCTCGCCGTGCTTGCTATCTTCAGCTACCAGCTGGATAAGGGTGTTAAAGCATTCGAAGACGCAGGAATTCCACTTCAGACGTTGTCCAATTACACGGCTCTGATGGATGTGGCTTTGGCTCAGGGAACGATTCAGGAGAGTGACTTTGAATTGCTCAAATCTTGGCGTGAAGATCCTTCTTCATTTGGTAAATAATATCATTGATAGCTCAAAAAAATGTTCATGACTGAACAGTATCAAAATTGTAATACTTGCTGTCATAACGGCAAAACCATCGAATATCAAGAGGCATCCCGCACTTTGGGATGCTTTTTTCGTTTGTTCATCAAAATATTAACTTTTTCCCTCTACCGTTGTAAAAAGCTTGTAACTTTTAGTTGGGATCGGTCGTTTATAATTCAGTGTAGGATGGAACAGATTTCTAATTTTAGGTTTTTTGAAGAAATGAACGGGATTTTAAGAAAGGATGAGCGTGATTGCTGGCATGAAGAATTTATTTTCCAGAAAGAGATCTGCCAAGAGCCAGTCAGGCGATGAACATCAACAGGAGGAAACACCGTTGGAGGCATCGACGGAGTCGGGGGAAAATACATACATAAGTGAACCTGCGCACCCGACAAGTGAAGCATCTTTATCTGAAAATGAAATTGGTTCGGATGAAGTGGCTGCAACGGCTGTCACTACCGTTGATGAACCCCAGAAGAAGATCAAACCAAAGAAGGATATGCTGCCTCCATATGATGGACCTGTACTGGAAGTTCGTAATGTACATCGCAGTTTCCAGACAGGCAGTCGCATCATCCATGTGCTCAAAGGCATTGATATGGAAGTGAATCCGCAACAACTGGTCATGCTGAAGGGGCGTTCAGGTTCAGGCAAAACAACGTTGCTGAATATGCTCGGTGGATTGGATCAGCCTTCAAGTGGAGACATTCTGTTCTCCGGTCAGCCTCTTCAGGATTGGGGAGACCGGCGGCGAACCGCTTTGCGGCGCAAGGAGATTGGTTTTATTTTTCAGGCGTATGCACTAATGCCCTTATTGTCTGCTTGGGAAAATGTAGAGTTGTCGCTTCGAATGGCGGATGTGCCACGAGCGGAGTGGAAGGACAGGGTTGGTCACTGTCTGGATCTGGTTGGACTCTCCAAACGGGTGAAGCACCGACCTTTCGAAATGTCGGGGGGAGAGCAACAGCGGGTGGCTATAGCCAAGGCGATTGCCCATAGACCCAGATTGTTGCTTGCGGATGAGCCTACAGCGGAACTGGATTCCAAGATGGGCGCTCAGGTCATGGCCGTATTCCGCAATATTATTGAAGTAGAACAAGTAACAATATGTATGACTACACACGATCCTACAATTTTGGAGGTTGCGGACCATGTTTATGAAATGGCGGACGGCAGATTTATCAAGTAAAGGGGCCGCTCCGAAGAGGGGGAAACGCGCAGCACTTGTTGTGCTTGGTGCAATAATGGCTGCAACGATGTCCGGCTGCTCATTGCTGCCGTCAGAAACAGAGGAAGAAGTGCTTCCACCTATTACACCACCAACGATCTCCAAGAAACCGGAATATGAAGTCCGGACGGAAACGTTGGAGAAAAAAGTAAGTGGCAGCGGCAAGATGATGAGTCAGCGGGAAGAGAAGGTGTACTTCACGCTTGATGGCATGCATGTCAAAGAGTTAAATGTTAAACCAGGGGATAAAGTGAAAAAGGGTCAACTTCTTGCTGTCCTCGATGTGGAGAGTGTAGAGAAGGAGATCCGTGGCAAGAAACTGGCTATTCGCAAATCCGAAGTTCAAATGAAGGAAACACTCCGCAAGAAGGATGAGATGGACCCGGTAGAGTTCGAAGAATCAACGATTGCGTTTGAAGAACTACGCCAGGAACTCGCTGATCTGGAGGAACAACTGGGCAAAGCCACGTTGACCGCTCCGTTTGGTGGCACCGTTATTGCTGTGCAGGTAGAGAAGGGTGCAGCCGTGAAAGCGTATGATCCGATTGCTACGATTGCGGATACATCCAATCTGGTTGTGGCAGCTACCTTTGCCAAGGAGGATCTGGAGAAGTTCTCCGCGGGTATGAAGGCAGAAGTAGATATTAATGGAGCTGGTAAAGTCGCTGGCAAAATTAAAGTCATGCCTATCGCGGAAGCATCGGGAAGCGGTAGTGGCGAAGGGACGGGTGAAGGTGGTACGCCTCCAACCAAGGAAACGCTGGATAAGTATGTCATCGTTACACTTGCAAAAATGCCAAAAGGCGTCGAACGTGGCACACCACTATCGGTCTCGATTGTAACGCAGCGTACCGAGAACGCAATTGTGATTCCTGTATCCGCTTTGCGCTCCATCGGCTCAAGAACGTACGTACAAGTGGTGGAGAGTGATGGCAGCAAGCGTGAAGTGGACGTTGAAGTTGGACAGCAGACGTCGACAGATGTTGAGATTCTGAAAGGTCTGACCGTAGGCCAGAAAGTAGTGGGACGCTAATGGGGCTGCCATTGCTTCGGCTGCTGTTCCGCAAAATGTGGAACACGCGCTGGATGACCTTCAGCACACTGATCGGATTGATTGTGGCGGTAGCGTTCACCGTCAGTATTCCAATGTATGCCGATGGTGCGTTGAAACGGGTCGTCGCGCAAACGCTGCAGGATAACAGTGAAGGGTTGCCAGCCGGTTCGTTGCTTATGAGTTATCAGGCACCTGGTGGCGTGAAGACAGACACACGGGGTCTGGATGAAGTCGATCGTTATATTCGTGAGGATGTCCCTCGCGATATTGGTTTTCCTTTTCATACGTATGTGAATTCAAGATCTATTCGCAGCACAGAGGTGAGCCCGGAAGATCCAACCAAAGTGGATGCCAGCAGGGCGCGCAGTATGAGTCTGGGTACGATGAGTGGGCTGGATGCACAGGTGAATTACTCTGCCGGGGTGAAACCTGGAAACCAGGTCAAAGATGACACGATTGAGGCAGTCATGTTGGAAGAGGGCATGTATCGTAACGATCTGCATATCGGTGACATTCTGGAATATCCGGTGTATAGCGGTCTTGATATCACGTTACGTGTGAAGATTACGGGTTCCTTCAAGGCAGATGATCCGAACAGCCCTTACTGGGTACAAGGATTTGACGGCATGATGAATGGACTTTATGTGGATGAATCGGTTTTTAATGATGTTTTACTGAAGGAAAAAGGGATTTCACTTCAAAATTCACGTTGGTATTATGCCTTTGATCTGAAAGAAATTCAAACCAGCCAGTTATCAGGTCTGACTTCCATGCTGGAAAGGCTGGATATCGATCTGTACCAGCGGCTGAAAGATACAAAAGTGGACATCACCTTTGGTGATCTGCTTAAGCAGTTCCGCAGTCAGAGTCTGCAACTGCAGACGATGTTGTTTACCTTGGCAGCACCGATGATTGCGATGGTCTTTTATTTTATTGCGATGAATGCCAGACAGTCATTACAGAAGCAAGAGAGTGATATTGCGGTATTGCGCAGCCGTGGAGCTTCAGCTCGGCAGATATTCTCTCTCTACCTGCTTGAAGGCATATTTCTGGGGGTTATTGCGCTCGTTATTGGGCCGTTGCTTGGTTGGTTTATGGCCAAGAGTATCGGTTCAGCAAGTGGCTTTCTCTCGTTCGTAGATCGGAAGTCTATTCCGATCGGTGTATCAAAAGAAGCCATTCTCCTGGGCGTAGCAGCGGTCCTTGTTGCGATCATCGCATCCCTTATCCCTGCGATAACCTATGCACGGGCAACCATTGTTTCGGCCAAACGGCGGCAAGCACGAACAGATCGTGCTCCAGTATGGCAACGCTGGTTCCTGGACGTTGTGTTGCTGGGTCTGGCTGGATATGGATACTACCTGTTCTATGAACGTCAGATGTTGACCTTCCAGACGGGAATGACAACCGATCAGCTGCAGGTACAGCCGTTTCTGTTCTTTGTACCCGCACTCGCGATCTTTGCGCTTGGACTATTCTTCCTGCGCTTGTTCCCATGGATATTGAAGCTCATCCAGCTGATCGGTCGTAAATTTCTCCCGGTCCCGCTGTATCTGACATTAACACAGTTGTCGCGTTCATCTTCTTCATATTATCCGCTGATGATCCTTCTTGTACTGACACTGGGACTTGGGGTATACAACTCGGCTGCTGCTCGGACGATTGATTTGAATTCCACTGAGCGTACCTTGTACCGTTATGGTTCTGATGTGATTATGCAGACTGTGTGGGAAGGAACACCTGAGGTTAAACCTGGTGGTTCCGGACAGAATGGCGGTACGGGTGGAGGTCAACAAGGTGGTGGCAATGGAGGAGGAGGTTCTGCTGGAGGGGGTTCTGGCGGAGGAAATGGCGGTGGAGGTGCTCCAGGTGGTGGCGGTGGCGGTTCTTCGCAGCCATCCAAAGTCATCTACTCCGAACCTCCATTCGAAGTGTTCCGCAGATTAGATGGGGTTGAACATGCAGCACGCGTGCTGCAGACCAAGGGCAATATTATCGTTTCTGGTAAATCGGGCGGACAGGGGATGCTGGTCGGAATTGATAATGTGGACTTTGCTCAAGTGGCATGGTTCCGCAACGATCTGTTCCCGGCACATCCCTACAAGTACCTTGACTTGCTTGGTAAATATGAAGGGGCTGTGTTGATCTCTTCCAAATTTGCTGACAAGTTCAAACTCAAAACTGGAGATCTTGTCTCCATGGGTGTACAGGGACAGGCGATTGAATTCGTCGTGTTTGGGATCATTCCTTACTGGCCAGCCCAGTATCCGGATCAGATGCCATTTTTCGTGGCGAATCTGGATTATATCTATGATCAGGTGCCTCTGATTCCTTATGAGGTATGGCTGAAAATGGAACCGGATGCCAAAGTGGCTCCGCTTATGGAGAAACTTGCAGCAGAGGGCATTGAGTTATCTTCTGTGCGTGACGTCCGCACCGAATTGGTGTCTCAGGGTAAACATCCGTCAAGAGGTGGCGTATTCGGGATTCTGAGCCTTGGTTTCCTGGTATCCGTTATTATCTCGTTGATTGGATACGTGCTGTACTGGTTCTTCAACCTGTCCGGCCGAGTTGTGCAGTTTGGTGTATTACGGGCCATGGGGTTATCCCGGGCACAACTGAGCGGTATGCTGCTGCTGGAGCAGGTGTTCACAGCGGGGCTGTCGATCCTGCTGGGTATTGGGATTGGTCAGGTATCCAGTCGTTTATTCCTGCCATTCCTGCAAACGACGGATAATGTATCTGCTCAGGTACCTCCGTTCCGGATTGTGTTTGAACAGCAAGATATGTTGCAACTGTATGGGGTCACTGTGGTGATGCTGGTCATTGGTGCAACGATGTTGCTCTGGCAGATTCGCAGATTGCGGGTTCACCAGGCAGTCAAAATGGGAGAGGAGAGGTAAACGTGATCCAATGCGAAGGACTTGTCAAAATTTTTAAATCCAGCGATGTGGAAGTCGTTGCCCTTCAGGGTCTCAACCTGACTGTCAATCAAGGTGAAATGATGGCGATCATCGGTAACAGTGGTAGCGGTAAATCCACACTGCTGAATATTCTGGGTGGGCTTGATCGTCCTACGGCTGGTACGGCCGTTGTGGGAGACTGGGATTTGCTCAAGATGACAGATGCCCAATTGGTCGAATACAAACGTCATACGGTAGGTTTTATCTGGCAAAATAACGGTCGTAACTTGCTGCCTTATCTCACTGCACTGGAAAATGTGGAGACTCCCATGATTCTGGGAGGCAAGCGTGATCGTGCATACGCGAAACAGTTGCTCGAATGGGTAGGCCTTAAGGATCGGATGCATAACAAATTGCATCAATTGTCAGGAGGAGAGCAACAACGGGTAGCGATTGCGATCTCATTATCCAATCGGCCCAAAATTCTGCTTGCAGATGAACCAACCGGTTCGGTCGATTCCGAGACTTGTGATACAATCATGGGCATTTTCCGAAGAATGAACAAGGAACTTGGCGTTACAATTGTCATCGTTACCCATGACTTGACGCTTGCTGGCAAGGTAGACCGGATCGTTGCGATTCGGGACGGCTTGACCAGTACCGAGTTTGTGAAGCGCAATCCAAATTTGGATGATGAGCATAACTTGTCCGAAGCGGGTATGCCGGACATTCACGAAGCATTTGTCATTATTGACCGTGCAGGGCGGCTTCAGGTGCCAAAAGAGTATCTGGAGGCCTTATCCATTGATAATCGGGCTACATTGGAATTTGACGGTGAACGTATTGTTATTACGCCGCCAAGATAATTAATGAGGGGGAATTGGAAGATGAAGAACAGGTTGTGGGGAAAACGTGTGCTGGCTGTCATCGCTACTGCGACGCTGGCACTGCCGCTGATTGCCGGCTGTACGGCAAGTGAGGCCAAGGATACGGAACAGCGTGTATTACGTGTGGCAACGTTGTGGGGAGGACAGGATGATAGTTACTTCCGTCAGCAGTTCACCGATGCTTTTGAATTGACACATCCCAATGTAACCATCGAAATTGTGGCTGCTGTTGATCAGAGCAGCATGTATGGGTATGGCAACACGGAAGAACAGCCGGAAGTTCCGGATACGATGGAGAGTCTGAAGAAGATTATGACTGGGGATAACCCGGTTGACGTTATCGTGGCTGATACCGCCACAGTGAAATCATTAATTCAGGAGAATCTGGTGAAACAGCTGGACCCACTGATGCAGGAAGATAAGTTTGATACCAGTGATATCGTGCCTAGTGTACTGGAGGGAATTAAGGACCTTGGGGATCAGAGCATTTATGCATTGACACCAACGTTCTCCTCATCGGCTTTGTTCTATAACAAGGGTATGTTTGCAAAAGCAGGCGTGGAACCGCCAACGGACAACATGACATGGGATGATATTTTCAATTTGGGTACCCGTCTAACGAAAGGTGAAGGTAAAGATCATGTATTTGGTTTCTCCTTCACGACATATCAGGGTGGTTCGCCGTACTACTCCATGCAGCAGTACTACAGCTCGTTGCAGCTGAAGACGTTTGATGACAAAGCAGAGAAGATGACAGTAGATTCTCCTCAATGGGAGAAAGTGTGGAGCACCATCAGCAAACTTGCGATTGACAAAGTTATTCCTAAAGGCGACGAACCACAGGATCAGGATCCGAGTGGGCGTTATGATCCAGTACAGGGTGACCTATTCCTGAGTGGCAAGTCAGCCATGGTTATTGGTGATTACAGCTATATTAATCAATTAATTGATGCCAATAAAAATGCGGATAAAATGAAAGACTTTACGAAAGTGGATTGGGATGTGGTAACACCGCCAGTTCACCCGGAAGCTCCTGAAATTGGAGGCAGCATCTATCTGAGCAACCTCATGGCGATTAATAGTGCGGCTCAGAACCCGGATGATGCGTGGGAACTGATCAAGTACATGAACAGTGAGGACTGGGCTAAGATCAAAGCACGTAGCAGCTACGAGATGGTATCACGGAAGAGCTTCATTAAACCCAAAGACGGCCTGGATTATAACATTCAAGCATTCTATGCGCTGAAGCCGATTCCGCCAACCAATACCAACCTGGATAAAATGTATCAAAAATCCCCAGGCTTATGGCAAGTCAATGAAAAAGGTATGGAATATTTCAACCAAGTGCTAGAGAATAAAAAGACACCAAAAGAAGCGCTTGGTGAGTGGGCAGCTAAAGGAAACGAGATGCTGGAGAAATTGAAAAAGGATCCTAAAGCTACGTTTCAATAAGATTTGATGAAGTAGTCATATCATGATAGGGATAGCCGCTGAAGATTTTAATCTTTGGCGGCTATTTTTATGAAAATGGGGTATTCTACAAAAAGCAGGAATAAATGACGACTCCGGAAAGGACGAGCGGTATGCACTGGGTATATTTCAGCAAGTTGTATGCAACCAAATTTCAGGCAGGATGTCTGGCCAAACGTATGGAGCAGGATGGGTGGATTTACGGTCATAATGAACCAGCGGAAGTGGAAGTTTATCGATCACGTAAAGGACGTTACGGTGTACGTTTTATTCCCTGACATTACCCCTTGACTTATAGGGTGGTGATAGTGTATATTAATTAAGTCGCTGTTTTAATATTTCTTACTGACGCGGGGTGGAGCAGCCCGGTAGCTCGTCGGGCTCATAACCCGAAGGCCGCAGGTTCAAATCCTGCCCCCGCAATTTAGTTTCACTTGGATGATTCACAGCCATCATCTGCACGTTATACATTATGTCTAGGGCCCTTAGCTCAGTTGGTTAGAGCGGTCGGCTCATAACCGATTGGTCACAGGTTCGAGTCCTGTAGGGCCCATATTCTTGAAACCCTTGCTCAGCAAGGGTTTTTTTCTGTCTTCATTTAGGGGCTGGATTAAAAGGTAAAAGTCATCATTGTTGGTATGCCCTTTTTTGCGCATCTCAGTGTATGTCCACGCCGCACACCAAATCTCGCATATACTATCCTATCCCAACCCATAGGAGGTAGATTTCATGAGTCAATTTATTGATGCAAGAACCTCGCAGAATGCGAGTTTGGCAGGTTCTATTGCTATACCTATTCTGGTGATTAACACGCCTCAGTTATTTGGACAGATTGGTTTGATAACCACTGCTGGCATTGGGGCAAACCCGCGGGTGCAGTTCAAGGGAACTGTGTCTGTGCAACTTCCATTAGCGATCGCTGGTATAACCATTACAATTGTCAGAGGAACTTTGCCAACAGACCCTGTTATCTATTCCGCAACGTCTACGTTTAGCTTGAGCATCCTGGCACCTCAGATTATTACCTTCTCTGCCGATGACTTCAATCCGCCAATCACACCGCAATTGACGTACACTGCATTTGTGAGCTCTAACTTGTTGGGAACAGTCCGTGTTGGCCCTGAGAACTTCGACGGAGTTTTGTATTCTGATTAGTGTTGAGTGCACCTGCTCCAAAGTGGATTAGATCATTCATTTTCTTAAAATGAAGGACATCACAGGCCTGCCCTCAAAAGCAGGTTTTTTTCTTATTGAAAGGGAACACTGAACTCCATCGAGTCGACAAGGTTCTATGATATAATACATTACAGAGATTGGAATGGTATTCGATAATAAAGTGATACATGAACATCTAAGAATCTTATGAAATTATAGATAGAAAGCAGGTTTAACGTTTAATGACGTCAAATGAAAGTCAACGTTTTCGTTACAGCGAAGCTCCGGTCTGGGATTGGCAGAGAGCTTATTATGAACAGAAGGGGTTACAAGCTTGGACAGAGAACCAAGTACCTCAATATATTACCAGTAATCCGATGATTGCCACGACGTATGCAGAGATGATCTTTGGTTTTCTTCAGGACCTATCGAACAAAGGAAAGATCAGCGAGACCGTAACCATTCTTGAACTTGGAGCGGGTGTAGGGCGTTTGGCGCATCAAATTCTCCTGAAACTGCTTGAATTAAAGGAATTTGCCGGAATAGAGTTACCAGCTTTCAGATATGTGATGACGGATCTCGTAGCGGAGAATGTACTGGGTTGGCAGGAGCATCCATCCATGCAATCCTTTATTCAACAAGGTATAGTGGATTTTGCACGTTTTGACGCTGTAGCGGATACGGAGTTGAATCTGGCCGTTGCAGGTACGGTTATTCGGCCCGGTGATCTGAAACAACCGTTGTTGTTGATTGCTAATTACTTTTTTGACAGCATTCCACAGGAATTAATCTACATTGGGGATGGCGAGATCTATGAGTGCGATCTGCTTGTACAATCCCCGGATCGTCGTCTTGATCTTGAGCCTGCTGAGATGCTGAAGAACATGACGCTGAGTTATGAATATCGCCGAGCGCCGGAATACAGTGCGGATAACTATCCTTATCAGGAGCTTATCACATTGTACAAGGCGGAGCTGGAGGATTCACATATTCTTTTTCCTGCCATCGGCTTGTCCTGTCTTGAACGCTTGAACAAATTGTCACAGTCAGGTTATGTGTTGATTACCGCTGATAAAGGGGATCATCGGCTGGATAACTGGAAGTTCGCAGAGCCACCCGAATTCGTTCTTCACGGGAGTTTTTCTCTAACAGCCAATTACCATGCGATTCAATATGTCCTGGAACAAAAGGGCGCCTATACTCGATTCACGACACATCATTATAAAGATCTGAATGTTGGGTGCATGTTGATGGTGGAAGAACCGATGAATTATGTGAACACGCGGTTAGCCTATCATCGATTTGTTGAGCGTTTTGGACCAGATGACTTTTTCAGCATGAAACAATGGGTAGACTCTCGGATAGAGAGTATGGAGTTGAAGCATATTTTACCATTTTGGCGTCTGGGCGGATATGATGCTGAGTTCTTGATTCACAGTGCGACGCACATTTCCAGTCTTCTTCCTGATGCAAGTGATGAGGAAATGCTCGATATTCAGTCTGGGATTCATACGATGTGGTCGTCCTACTATGTGATGGAGCAGCAAGGAGGTCTCGCATTTCTGGCAGGGCAGCTGTTATATGAGATGTATATGTATGAGGATGCCAAACGGTTTCTGGAGATATCATTGGTTGCAGACCCGAGTAACCATAATCCAGCCGTCTTATACGATTTGGCTGTGTGCTGTTATGAACTTGAACTGGAAGAAGAAACCCTGTCATATACCCATAAAGTATTGGCTCTGGAACCTGATCATGAAGAGGCAGCAGCGTTGCTCCAGAGTTTCGAGTTGATCTGAACGGAACGATTGTAGTTTGTCTCCTGTATGCAGGGTGTAATTGGTAATGTTTATATAGAAATTGAAACCTTTAATTGAACTTCATCGTATTAATGGGATATTCAACCAATCATTTCTATAGTACATAAAGGAGACAGGGCTATGATGAAAATGTTATCCGTTGCATTTTATCCACTTGCTTGGGTGCTGGGGGCACTGAGTATCTTATCTGGAAATGCAGACAGCGCTCTATTCGCTAAGGATATCGCGACAGATCGAAGCTATGATGGGCAGGCGATATATGATAGTATTGAACGTAGAAATGCCTAACTACATATCATTCAACTGTAAAGGTAATTGTTTCAGCGAGCAATAACATGAGAACTAATTACTCTTGAAGCGAAGTACGGTGAGCAGGAGTTCTGTCCGTACAACCTTTAAGCCGGTTTCGTACCTTATTCAGGTATGAACCGGCTTTTATTTATGAATGGGGGATGCCAGATGAAGATTATCATTGGACAACCGAGGCTCGAACAGGATTTGTTGCAGCTTGAAGCCGAACTCAAGCAACATCCTGATGCAGATGTATTATTTTTTCCTGAAGGTTATCTGAACCAGAATGTTGAGGAAGCTTGCAGGTTGGCGGCTGAATATGGGACCATGATTGTATCGGGTCATCGCAGACTGAACGAACGTCCAAAGGACCGATCGATTATGATCAGTAAGGCTGGAGAGATTGTATCGGAGAAAGCAAAATATACACCTGCTGAGACGGCTCAGGAACAGGGTTGGGTAATAAGCACTTTGTTGTGTGATGAGCTGGTCCTGCAAGGATTTTGCAACGAGAATATAGGAAATGTGGACATTGTGATGCATTCCATTGGTGTGGGGATGTTCAGTGAAGAGCAGTACAGTGAGTGGGTCGAAGGGGCTCGGCAGATCGCCTTGCAGAATCAATGTATTGTCATGGGGACAAGCCATGCGGATGGTTCATACCGTGATAGCGGGATCTCCATTCCAATCGCTTATTGTATAACTCCTGATGGAGAGGTTGTTCTGGCATCCCGAAGTGATACACGTACTCGTACAATCCTTCTGATCAGAGGAAATACAGACCCTTCACCTCAGGAGTCACATGAAATACAACTGAGAATCTCCATCGACCCATCTGGTTAAGTTACCAGGCATGAATACCAGATGAATGGGCTGATGAACTTGCCGAATCGCCCGGTCACTTGCGCGGAATACGCATATGTTATGGCATACCTTGAAATTCAAAGGAGGCCAATCAAATGAGTCAAGTTGGATACGGTTGTGGTGGTAATGTTGGAGGATTTGGCGGCGGATGGACTTCTACAAGCGCAATTCTCGTACTGTTCATTCTGCTCGTGATCATCACAAAATCTTTCTGGCTGTAAGTCACGTATAGAAACGTGCAAACAGTAGCTCCGCTGAGACTTCAGCGGGGCTTTTCCTATTTATAAGAAGCCACATATGCCATCCGTGACATTTGACAACTGAAAACAATGTGCTTAAAATCACATAAGAGACTATTAACAGAGATTGAAGGGATAGCAATGCCGTTTATTCGCTTTAAAGGATTCACAGGTCCTCAGCTAGAGGAAGTTGTACCCCAAATTACAGAGCAGATGGCCCTAATTACTCATATTCCAAGGGAGAGAATGAAGGCAGAGCGTCATGATGTCCAATCGCTAACACCTTCTCCGGCTTCTATAGAGATTCTGATGTTTCAACGTGACCAGGAGATTCATAATCGGATTGCATCGTCGGTGCAAGCTATTTTGGAAGAAGCATACATGCCGGATGTGCATATTTTCTTCAATATATTGTCACCTAATTTGTATTATAAAAAAGGCAGGCCGCTGACAGATTATCGATTGGATTGAGATTGTGAGGGACGAGCAGAATGTTGCTCGTCTCTTTGATTTACATATTTTTCGTATGTTTAGTAATGGGATGGTTCCTGTGAACCCTGCTCAAGGATAATGAGCATATCGCAGATACAATAAACAAGGCTCCACCAATAAGGTATACCCACCGAACGCCCAGTTGATCGGCGACTAGACCAAAGATAACTATGGATACACTCATAACCGTGGATATCAGGACGCCATGGGTGGCGTATACCTTGGTTAGGGATTCGACAGGTACACTGTTCTGAAGCGCTGTCTGCTGAGCCACATCACGAATCTGATTAACTGGACCCATGAGTATACATAACACCAGAGCGAGCCACGGCAGGTTGTTTAGACCATAAACGACGGTCAGCAGGCTGAAGAGAAGAGAACCCATGGTCATACTAGCGATTAGATGTTTCTGAATACGTTTGGCCAGTGCAAGAGCCAGAATACCTCCAAGCATGGTTCCAGCAGCGTAACTCGAGTTCATGAGTCCCCACCAACCTTCTCCTCGTCCCAGAGCTTCTTTTGCAAAGGCCAGCGTAACAGCTCCGATCCAGATGGAACCCGCAAGTGCTTGGGCAATGTCCATAAGCGTAATCAGTCGTAATGATGGATTGTTCCAAAGTATACTCCAACCTTCCCTCAATACATTCCGCGATACAGCAGATTTCTGAGATTGTTCTACATTCCGTGTGAGCGAGCCCATGGCAATCATGAAGATTAGAACGGCCCAGGACAGGCTTGTAGCTGCCCAGAAGGTCTGTGACGCCCCCCAGTTCATCACGGCGAATCCCGTCATGGCGTAACCGACAATGGTTACAGTCTGATTGGAGAAAGATAGCAGGCTATTTGCTTTTATAAGGTCTTCACCTTGAACCAATCGTGGCGTTAAAGTCTTCAGTAACGGAGTTTCCCATCCGTCCAAAAAGGATAGTATGACCACTCCGATCAATAGAAGCGGCAATTGTGAAATCAAGTGATTCAACGAAATGGCTATACAGGTCATGATTAATGTTTTGGCTATGGAAATGCTGATCAATAGTCTGGAGAATGGGAAACGGTTCACAAGTAATGGCAAAGTGAAACCTGCTATTATGCGTGTAATGATCTGAATAAGTGGAAACATTGCAGCAGAGAGTACCGATCCAGTGAGACCGTATATATACGTAGTAATGACCATGATATATATGACATTAATAAGCGAGAGCAGCGTTTTGGCGGCCCAGTACGGATAAAATGCGATGTTCATGCCAATGATGTCCTTTCCGAAACGATATATCTATATTACGGGCATTGTCATCTTCGCACCACAAACAAAGTTATCATTTTCCCGTCATTTCAGCACAAAAAAAGAAACTGCCCAATAGGACAGTTGTCTTCGGATTTCTATAGTTCATGCCATAGTCAGAGTGAAGGCGATAAGCAACATCAACAAGCTGGTCATTCTGACCATAGTCATATAAGGCCTGCTGGGCTCCGTTTCACCCCGGGAAATCCAGCCATATCGTAGATACCAGCCGAATTTTGGGAAACAGAAATTGATGATGCACAGGATCATGAATATAAAAAAGAGGGTTCTCATACCCATCTTCCTTTCTTGACTTACATAACAGATCTCATCTCAACGTTTGCGTCTGGTAAAAAAGACTACAATCAAAATGATAATGATGATAATTAACAGAAATTTCATGTATGTTCCTCCTGATGAGTTGTTAGATTATTGTGGGATGTTAGTTATCAACTATTACCCAAGAACCACATGACTTGAATAACTGTGTTACAATTATAATATATTGGTTTTATATCAACACATACCATTCGGTTAGTTTTCTCTCCTTATAATGTACGATTGCAGAATATATAAACATTAATGTGTATGAGATGAAGGAGGAAGGCATGAGCCAACATAATCAACTCCCATTACAATGGGAATTTATCATCTCGAAAGTGAAATCCTCCGTGACGGTGGTCGATGCTACCTTGCCTGAGCTTCCGCTCATGTATGTAAACGAACACTTTACCCGGCTGACAGGATACACGTATGAAGAGTCTGTCGGACACAATTGCCGATTTTTGCAAGGGCAGGATACAGACTCCGAAACGGTAATGCAGATCCGTGATGCATTAAAGAAACAACAATCCATTAAGATTGATATCTTAAATTATACAAAAAGTGGTCAGAAGTTCTGGAACGAACTAAATATTGATCCGATCTTTAATGAATCCGGAGAGTGTTTATATTTTGTAGGCATTCAATACGATATTTCAGAACGGAAGTATGCTGAACAGCAATTGAAGTTTGCCGCTTCCATGGCTGAGATGAACAGCAGAGGGCAATTGGAATTCATCGGCAAGTTGAATCACGAGCTTCGTACCCCGCTTAACGGCATTATGGGTATGATCGAACTTGTCGGTATGGGTGAAACTACGGATGAACAGAAAGAATATCTGGAGTTAGCACGTCAATCAGGTGAGGCGCTACTTAACATCATTAACAATAGCCTGGATATGGCGAAACTGGGCAGAGGCAAAATGGATGTCGAAAACATTGAGTTTCAACCTCTAAAGCTGATTCAACAGATTGTAAAGACACATGAGCCTGCGGCACGGAATAAACACATACGCCTGCTCTGTCATGCTGATCTGAATGTTCCGGATGTGCTTATCGGTGATCCGCTAAGACTTCGGCAGGTACTGGATAATTTACTAAGTAATGCGATCAAGTTTACAGAACAAGGTGAAGTGCAGTTACAGGTGGATGTGAGGCAACAACTGATGGATACCGTTGTACTGATGTTCTCTGTGCGTGATACGGGGATTGGCATTCCCCAGCATCGGATCGAACAATTGTTTGATGCATTTACTCAGACCGACATCTCCCATGCGCGCCGATTTGGCGGAAGCGGTCTGGGTCTGACCATCTGCAAAGAACTGCTGGAACTGATGAATGGTCAGATTTCGGTGGAGAGTACCGAGGGGAAAGGTACTCAGTTTGACGTTACACTGCCATTGCTGCGTCAACAGGCCATTCCCAATGTAGGATAATCATTCAATCAGAACAGCCGGGCGGTCTCGGCTGTTTTTTTATTGTACTGTATTGTTTTACGAACGGGCGTTCTGGTATAATGCAAGTGGTGAATGGGGGAGACACAGCATGAGTAAGAGACGCACAAGACGAAAACGCAAAGGTAAGCAAGGCTTCAAAAAGCAGGTACTGACGTTGGTAGCGATGCTGCTGGTAGCCCTTTATGCCTGGGCTGGGGGAGAATGGCCGGAGGAGATACCATCTCCATTCGGTGGGACTAACAAGAGTGTAGACCATACCATTACGTTCCCTTCAGAGCGCTATCCCGAAACGGCCAACCATATTAAGGCTGCCATCAAGGCTGGGCATTCGGATGTATGCACCATTGATCGTAGTGGAGCAGAAGGGAATCGGGATTTGTCACTTAAGGGTGTTCCGGTCAAAAAAGGTAAGGATCGTGACGAGTGGCCCATGGCGATGTGCGCTGAGGGAGGAACAGGTGCAGATATCCAGTACATTACCCCGAAAGATAATCGTGGTGCAGGTTCATGGGTAGGGAATCAGTTAAGTACATATCCGGATGGAACACGAGTGAAGTTTGTAGTGAAGTAACAACAGGATAGGTCGGGCAGAAACAAGGATAGTCAGGCCTTTGTTGTGAGGTCAGTGGTAGCGTGGTACAGGATAAGTAGAAGAGAAAAACCAGACGTGCATGCGTCTGGTTTTTTGGTATAAAGTGCTGGCATCAATAGATCTAGTTAACGTATTTATACGGGAACTGGAGTTTCAAGGATTACAGAGCCGACTAAACGAGTTGCATTCCGCTTAAATGATGAGACCGGATGCTTAACAGACGCGTAACATGTTCCACCTCATCAAACGGTATCCACAGACTTCCGTGAACCGTACGTAAGGAGAGAATGGATGTATCAGCGGTACGCTCAGGAAATCCGGTTACCGTCTGACCGCTTGTATTACGAACCATGATCTGTTGTTTGCGCCGGATGGCAATTTCTACCTCTTTTTTCATAAGTCATTGCTCCTGATTATGAGATGTTAAATCCATATGTCAATGTTTTCAATGGTTAATTTGTCTTCTTTATCTAGTCTATCAGAACTAGGTATAGATTTCCAGAAGAGAAATCAACAATCTTCTAGGTGATTTGTCTTAGCTGTGGATGATCCGTTTTTGAATGCGGATTACGGGGTTATATTAGGGTAAAAGGAGGGGAACGGAATGACACAATTGATTATTGGGCTGGCCCGTACCGAGAACGAGGCTATAATTATGCTGAATCAAGTGAAAGAGGAAGGCATCAAGGATAAATATTTGGGAGCGGTGGCGAAGGAGCAGCTTAATCTGGAGCTGGTGAGCGAAAAGACGGGGCTGCCCAAACCTTTGAAGGGTGCCGGAACAGATGGTGCCTTTGGCGCTCTGAAAGGCATATTGGCTGGTCTGGGGAAGCGGATGGATCAGACGATGTCGATCGGAAATGCAGTGCGTAGACTCGCTGGTAATGAGATTGGGAGTGAGACCGATGATTTGGTGCTTACACTGACTGAAGCGGGAATCTCGGAAGAGGATGCGCGGTATTACGAAGATTGGCTGTTAAAGGACCATATCTTGGTTATCGTGGAGTGCAGTGAGGAAGAAGCGGCTCGTGTTCGACCTATTTTACTTTTTTAGTTTAATTTAAGGCTGATTTTAGGTTTCTTTAATGTTGGGGAGGTATTCTTATTTCACACCTCCCTTAATATAGATTGGTTTACCGGAAGTCCGGGACCGCAACTCGGACTTTCTAGGCACTGTGAGCTGACGCTTGCAGTGCCTGTTTCATTTTTTTTATTATTTTTAATAAAAGTGTTGCAAAGTTAATTAGTTCATGGTAAGATATTTCTTGTCGCCAAGAAATACATAATCCTGCCGGGGTGGCGGAATTGGCAGACGCACAGGACTTAAAATCCTGCGGTAGGTGACTACCGTACCGGTTCGATCCCGGTCCTCGGCATCTTAAAAAGAAAGATCGTATGACGCTTGTTAACCAAGCTGCATGCGATCTTTCTTTATGTTCATTAATATCAATGTCACTTCATTGCTGACCACTTCACCATGCAGTTCATAAACATAAACCCTGCATAATACATATCAGAAGGACATTCACCTGACTTTTATGAAGAGACGGAACAATGGTGTATACTATCCATAGGCATATATTACCTTTACCTTGCTGAACGATAAGTCACAAAACCAATAAAACAATCTTATGGACGGAGGACTCAAGTTTATGTTGAAACAGCTTAAGCCATACAAGGTGTTACAGGAGCGCAGAATCGAAGAACTGAAATCGGATGCGTATCTGTTGGAACACCAGAAATCCGGGGCCAAAATTGTACTTTTGTCCAATCAGGACGACAACAAAGTATTCAGTATCGGTTTCCGCACACCTCCGGAAGATGATACAGGGGTAGCCCATATCCTCGAACACTCCGTGCTCTGTGGGTCCAAGAAATTTCCGGCCAAGGATTCTTTTGTTGAGTTGCTGAAAGGTTCATTGAATACATTCCTTAACGCCATGACGTATCCCGATAAGACGATCTATCCGATCGCGAGTCGTAATGATCATGACTTCCATAACCTGATGGATATATATCTGGATGCGGTATTAAATACAAATATTTATGAGAATGAAAAGATATTTTTACAAGAGGGCTGGAACTACAACCTGACCTCTGCAGATGATGAATTAACCTACAACGGAGTTGTATATAACGAGATGAAGG
This sequence comes from Paenibacillus sp. SRL342, assembly GCF_984798905.1. Taxonomy (NCBI): domain Bacteria; kingdom Bacillati; phylum Bacillota; class Bacilli; order Caryophanales; family Paenibacillaceae; genus Paenibacillus; species Paenibacillus sp. SRL342. The sequence goes on along the minus strand of NZ_OZ481790.1, from coordinate 4,849,290 downwards.
GTGCCTTTTCTTCACCGGAACGAATGGTGCGCAGAGAAGTGCTGAACTCCCTTTTCCCGGATACCACATACTCCTCCGAGTCTGGCGGATTCCCGGAAGCTATCCTGGATCTGACCTATCAGGGGCTGCTGGATTTCCACACGAGATACTACCATCCTTCCAACAGTTACATCTATCTCTACGGGGATATGGATATGGAAGAGAAGCTGCAATGGCTGGATGAGAACTATCTGAGTGCATATGATCGCATCGAGATTGATTCGGCCATTCAACTTCAACCTGCCTTTGCAGAACGGGTAGACACGGTTAAGACTTACTCTGCGGGAAGTACGGAATCGGAAGTGGATAACAGCTTCTTGACCTATAACGCGGTGATCGGCACAAGTCTGGACAAGGAACTGAACATTTCATTCCAAATTTTGTTATATGCACTGCTGAACGCTCCGGGAGCGGTATTGAAACAGGCTTTGCTGGATAAAGGAATCGCGAAGGACGTCTACGGTTCGTATGATGACAGCCTGTATCAACCTGTATTCACTGTGGGATTGAAGAAGAGCAATCTGTCTAGCAAAGAGGATTTCCTGGGAACGGTCCAAGAAGTGCTCGAGCGTGTGGTAAAAGAAGGTTTTGATCCTAAAGCGCTGCTTGCTGGAATTAACTCGTATGAGTTCAATCACAGAGAAGCGGACTATGGCAGAATGCCGAAAGGCCTGATCTACGGATTCTCCTCCCTGCAAAGTTGGTTGTACGATGAAGATGCACCTTTCACCCATTTAGAGGCCAATGACGTATTTGCTGAACTGCGGACAAAAATGAACGAAGGTTACTTCGAGCAACTCATTGCGAAGTATATATTACAGAACACACATACTTCCTTTGTAGCGCTTACCCCGGATAAGGGGCTGAACTCACGCAAGGAGGAAGCGTTGAAAGAACGTCTGAAAACCATTCAGGCCGGTCTTAGTGAGGAAGAAGTCCAGACGTTGATTCAGAAAACAGAAGCGCTCGCCGAGTATCAGAATACACCTTCAACCAAAGAGCAGCAGCAGGTCATTCCGACGTTATCGATTGAAGATATTGAACAGAAGGCCTCTACGTTGCATCAAACGGTGAACCAGGTCGACGGAACAACCATTCTTCATCATAACCTCTACACCAACGGAATTGGTTATCTGAGACTGCTGTTTGATATCAAAGAAGTGCCACGTCATCTCCTGCCGTATGCAGGGTTGCTCAAGAATGTATTGGGTTACGTGGATACTCAAAACTACTCGTTCAATGAACTGTCCAATGAAATCCATATCCATTCGGGTGGTATTCATAGCGGGATAGGATCTTATGCTAACGCGCATAAGCACAATGAATTCAAGGCGACCTATGAGTTCAACGCAAAAGTGTTGTATGACAAGCTTGGATTTGCCTTTGATATGATCAAAGAAATCGTGTTCACGTCCCAATTTGATAATTCGAAGCGGTTATATGAGATCATCTCCCAAATGAAAGGTAATCTGCAACGTAATCTGATCAATAGCGGACATTCGGCGGGAATTGGTCGGTCTTCGTCCAAACATTCAGCGGTTGCGGATTTCAGAGAAGCTGTGAGTGGCATTGCCTTTTACCAGTGGCTTGAGGATCTTCAAGCGAACTTTGAGGCGAGAAAAGAAGAGTTATCTTCCAGCCTGCAAGAGTTGACGGGGTATATTTTCAGACCAGAGAACTTGCTTGTTAGTTATACTGCCGATGAACAGGGATATGAGGGACTGGAGCAACAGGTATCCGATCTGAAAGCGAAGCTGTTCACACATGAGGTTGCCAAGGAAGAGTTTACGTTCACACCTGCAACTCATAAGGAAGGATTCCGTTCCCCGTCAGAGGTGCAGTACGTGGTGCAAACGGGCAATTATATCGACAATGGATATCAATACACCGGTTCACTTCGGGTCTTGCAGGGAATCCTGTCTCTGGATTACTTGTGGACCAATATCCGCGCCAAAGGCGGAGCTTATGGCTGTATGTCAGGCTTCAGACGGAACGGAGACAGCTACGTTGCATCGTATCGTGATCCAAATCTCGATAAAACGTACAAAATATATGAAGAGATACCGCAATATTTGACCGATTTCCGGGCAGACGAGCGGGAAATGACGCGTTATATCATTGGTGCGATTCAGGATCTCGATACGCCGAGAACGCCTTATGGAGAAGGAGCTTTCTCCCTGGAGTGTTATCTGTCAAATGTGACTGAAGCGGATCTGCAACAGGAACGTGACGAAGTGTTAAGCACAAAGGAAAGCGACATTATCGGTTTTGCTGAGCTTTTATCGGCTATACTTGAACAGCAACAGCGCTGCGTGATCGGTAATGAGAACAAGATTGAGGAACAGAAGCAAATGTTTGACGAGACGCTGGATTTAATTAAAAACTAAGCGTTAGTCTCGTTTATTCCACGATCCAATAAGCGTCAAAGCAAAAGGCACTTTTATGAGAGCTGGTTTCAACAGCTTATAGAAGTGCCTTTTCTAATGGGGAGGAACTGTCTCCATCCCATATGATATGAGAATGTGTGACGCGCTGCGTTGTTCAAGTGACAGCGAGCATGTTGTATATTTTCAAGGTCCGCAGATCTTCCTTTGAGATTTTTAATTCATTATATAACTCCTGATTCTCGGGCAGCGGGGTTCTGGAGAATAACATTTTTAGCGCGATCGGCATGAAAGGTCTGAAGGAGACACCCGCCATCAGTCCCCACTTTTTCTCCGATTCCTGAAAAGACGCCAAAATATTAATATATAGGTTTTCCAGCGGCGTGGCCTGATTTTTCAAAATCAGGGTGGTGAGTGTGTCATAATGCTCGGTGTGGCCCCAATACATATTCTCGCACTCTTGATAGTTCTCAAAATCCTTCACATTCATATACATCACGGTGCGATAACGGTTGGCATCCGATTGAGCCATCATGTCAATGACACAACGAATGAGACTGTTGTTACGCCCATCATAGAAGTAGGAATAGAAACGGGTGGAGTTCTTGAAAAAGCTGGAAGGGACCGCATTCATCAGGGGAGAAGCATGTCTTGGCTCTTGGTACAAGAGTTGCTCCACCTGGATGTTGAGTGCGTTCGCAATGTGATGTAACGTCACCAGATCGAGTGTAATATCTCCGCTCTCATATTTGGACAGCGTGCCCTTGCTCTTGAAGATCTGATCCGCAAGCTGTTGAATGGTCATTCCCCGCCACTTCCGAAAGTTTCGTATTTTCTTGCCAACTTCCTGATTGATATTGTTCATAAACGGTTCTCCTTATGCAATGTTTCTTGAGAGTACGTGAAAATGATGAAAGTCATCATAAAAATGATGTTATATGAGAAATATATCACTTTTTCGTCGAAATACCTATTCTGGAGAAACAATTAACTTCATTTGTTTCGTCAGGATAGATTGTATTGCATTTGATGCAATTCCAGCGTCATGGAATAATGGATGTAATACGACATGAAACGACAATGAAATGTTGAGCAGACAGAGGAGCAGAAGCTATGAAATATAACTTTGATGAGATTATAGACCGCACAGGTACAAATGCTATGAATACGGATGGTTTCCGTCAATATATTTTTAAAGCCACAGAGGACATGACTTTTCCATTCAAGGATGAAGAATTTATTCGCATGTGGATTGCAGATATGGAATTTGCCACACCTCCCGAGATTCTGGATGCAGTTAAGGATCGTCTGGATCGTAGAATCATGGGTTACTCCCAAGTATTCGATCCCGCATACTACGAAGCTGTCTCCAATTGGATGAAAAGATACTATGACTGGTCCTTCGCGAAGGAGCATTTGGAGACCTCAAACGGGATCATTCCCGCTTTATATGAATTGGTGGAATATCTCTGTCAATCGGATGAGAAAGTACTGATCGTGACCCCGTCTTATGGTTTCTTCAAGTCAGCTGCGGAGCATAACAATCTTGAACTGGTCTGTTCGGATATGATCAATGAGCAGGGGCATTACTCGATTGATTTTGAGGATTTTGAAGCCAAAGCGAAGGATGAGAAGGTAAGGGTATGTATTTTCTGCAATCCCCATAATCCGTCTGGACGTGTCTGGACAACGGAGGAGCTGCAACGTGTGGGTGAAATCTGCCTGAGGAACAACGTATGGGTCATTTCGGATGAAATTCACTGTGATCTGCTGCGGACAGGCAAAAAACATACGCCACTCGCAAAGCTGTTCCCGGATACGGATCGAATCATTACATGTATGTCTCCGAGCAAAACATTCAACATGGCTGGTCTGATGTTCTCCAATGTCATCATTCCGAATAATGAACTTCGAGACATCTGGCAGGCACGCCATTATGGTTTCAAAAACCCACTGAGCATCGCTGCCACTCAAGCGGCTTACGAAACGGGTGATGAATGGCTGAAACAATTAAAAGGTTATCTAGACGCCAATTTCGCCTGTGTTGAACAGTATTTGAAGCAGCATCTGCCACGGGCTGTTTTTCACATCCCGGAAGCCACGTATCTGGCCTGGATTGATATCTCGGCATATGCTCCCCATAATGTAAGCTTACCATTATTCTTCGCTGAGCAAGCGGGTGTATTGCTCGAAGATGGTCATATGTTTGTAGCCAATGGTGAGGGTTGTATTCGGTTGAATCTGGCTTGTCCCCGTTCTGTCCTTCAGGAAGGGTTACGGAGAATTAGCAGTGTGCTTGTGAAAGAAGTCGAAGAGGTGCCCGTTCAAGTATAAATCATCAAGTCATCACGCAACAGCGAGGTGACTTTTTTGGATTGAGTATACTGAATGTAGCAAGAATACGATTTATTTCGAGGTGGACCTATACCTGATGCGCAATTCTGGTCTGCTGTCCCCGGTTATGTTAAAATGGTGGATAGTCTATGAGTTGCATGACATGCGGCTCTCAGAAGGAAGAGCCCAGTAGTTGGGCTGAACGAAACTGCATTCATCAGGGGAAAGGAGCCTATACATATGTTTGGAAACGATTGGGACAAGGTGCTTCAGGAAGAGACGGAAGCCGAATATTTTAACAAGATTCGTTACACTCTCGCCGCCGAGTACAAAACGCAGACGGTCTTTCCGCCCAAAGAAGACCTGTTCTCGGCACTGAAGCTGACGCCGTATCATCAGGTTAAGGCCGTTATTATTGGTCAGGACCCTTATCACGGAGCAGGACAGGCTCATGGATTAAGCTTTTCGGTTAGACCGGGAGTGCGTGTACCGCCTTCTCTGAAAAATATATATAAGGAACTTCATGCCGATCTGGACCTGCCGATTCCGAATCATGGATCTCTGGTTCATTGGGCACAACAGGGAGTCCTGCTATTAAATGCTGTTCTGACGGTTCGTGAAGGTCAGCCGAACTCCCATCAGGCACTGGGATGGCAGACGTTTACGGATGCGGTCATTCGCGCGTTGAATGAGCGTTCAGAGCCAATGGTATTTATGCTATGGGGCAGTCATGCCCAGAAGAAAGGTTCTTTTATTAACAGGGACAAGCACCTTGTACTGGAGTCTACACATCCCAGTCCGCTGGCTGCGCATCGTGGATTCCTCGGCAGTCGTCCCTTTTCCAAAGCCAATGACTTCTTGACCTCCAAAGGTATTGAACCGATCGATTGGAAGATACCTGAAAACTAGACAGATGGAGGTGAGAACATTGCGACATTGGATAGGACGAAAAGTAGCGGTATATCGTGCAACAGGCATACGGGAGCCATTGAAGGGAACGCTGGTCGAGTGGGATGAAGAAGCGGAATGTGTACGGATCGGACCGAAACGGATTAAGGTATCGTTTGACAATATCGCAATGATCAGACCTCTTCCCGAAGAGAGTCTTCCCTTAAAGAAAGCACGTTCTGAAGTACACAAGGTTGGATATGTGATGAAAAAGGCGATTCAGTTCGAAAATGCGATCTATTTCAAGTCACAGGTTATGATCTGGCGCCGGGCCAAAATTGTAGCGTTATCCACGACGATTCTGCGTCATGACGAGGATCAGGTTGAACTTGCAGATGGTCGGGTTCTTCGTAAAGACAAGCATATGTTTGTTGTACGTTCACGCCGTGGGATACGTTAGTTATACGAAGATTTAATATTCATTTCATGCAAAGATCATACGGATTTAATGTTCGGTCTGTATATTAGGTAATAACAACCCCTTCTAAATTGATGTGTATTGAAATGGGAGCCCGGCCGGCTGCAAACGGTCGGTTTTTTTTTGTCCATTGATTCTGTTAACCTATTGTACATACCCATTACATTCATGTTGTATACTATTAAAATAGATCACGAGAAGGAGTGAAACCCAATGAAACGTATAGCTGTTTTTGCAGGCTCCAATCCGGGAAATCACCCCGAATATACAGAGAAGGCTGTTCAACTGGGCAAACAGATTGCTGATAGTGGTTATGCACTGGTCTATGGTGGTTCTTGCATGGGCTTGATGGGTGCAGTAGCCGATGCTGCTCTTGAGCGAGGGGGAGAGGTTATCGGGGTTATGCCTACCGGATTGTTCCGGGGCGAGGTTGTTCATGGAGGGCTCACACAACTGATTGAAGTGGGAACCATGCATGAACGGAAGGCTACGATGGCTGAATTATCCGATGGATTCATTGCACTTCCCGGAGGCATGGGTACATTTGAAGAACTATTCGAGGTACTGTGTTGGGCACAGATCGGTATTCATCGTAAGCCTGTTGGCTTATTAAATGTCAATGGATATTATGGACCGCTGATGAAGATGGTAGAACATAGCGTACAGGAAGGGTTCTCCAACAATTCGCATCTCAGTCTGTGGAGTCTGGAATCTGATCCGGCTGAACTGATCAAACAAATGTCATCCTATATTCCTGCAGAGCTGACTCAGAAGTGGTCACAACTCAACGGGAAATGAGTGTATAAGAAGACGGGCCTGTATCCAATCGTTCCTCGGGAGAATTTTCGATCTGCCCAAGCAAGTTGCGCTATTGGACATAGTCTATAGTGTACTTCGATGAAGAGGGGAGTGTCACTGATGAGCGAACTCAAAGGTACAGGTTACGGATATTGCGGAGGCTTCGGTGGTGGAGCATGGACATCAACAGGTGCAATTTTGGTATTGTTCATTCTGTTGGTTATTATCTCTCGCACATTCATTCTGTAATTCGGTCAGTATCCCGGGACGGGGATTAAGCTGCAGAGGCAGCGCCCCAATAACAAATGACCTTTCCAAAGAGACGCCGGTATATGCTGGCGTTTCAGGGGAACGGTTTTTTGACGTTTTCAGCATACGTTGAGTATTTGAAAAAGCAAAAACCTGCCCCTGAATAAGGTCAGAAGCAGGAGAGAGCCTCCTGAGCCATTAGCTGTGCAACAAGCAGCTTTACACCACAACAGCAGTTTGATCCGGATTACTTAACGATTTCCAGGCGATATATAGCCCGATGGCGGCTGCAATTAAGGAGAGTATTGCTGCAACAATAGCCAGCTGATCCAGTGTGTTGGGTGAACTGGAGTTAAGAGAACGCTGATTAGCCGTCTTGCCAGATTTGTTTTTGATATGGACAGATGCTCTAGAATGCCTGGAAGCCGACTGTAACTGGGATGTGTGAGGACGCGTAGGTATCGATTTTTTCTTTGAGGGATTCAATAGTCAACCTCCTTATAACGGAGTTCAGTGCTTCCATCGTTCATACTATGTTATGTCGATTTTCAGATTGAGTTCGCAAAAATGAGTGAATCCCCAGCCCGTTGATGTTCAACCCGGTCGCTAGTATTAGCGAAGCAGGTAACCCATTATACGCTCTGTTAATACAGGTCTAACAAACCGTGTTTATAGTAAGGATCATAGAACGAAGCTTGAACACAGGAGGCGCTGGAATGAGGAACATGGAGATTATTGCCCACCGCGGTGCATCTGCCGTATGCCCGGAGAATACGATGAGCGCTTTTGAACGAAGTCTGGAGCTTGGAGCGACAGGGATCGAAACCGATGTGCAGATGACGAGTGATGGCAGACTGGTACTGATTCATGATGAGACGTTAAGTCGAACTGGTGGCACAGAAGGCTGGGTTAAAGATACGACTTACGATCAATTGCGCACAAGGGATGCCGGCTCCTGGTTCCATGCTGATTTTACCGGGGAACGTATTCCTTCTCTGGAGGAGTTATTCAAGCTGGTACAGGGGAAAGGAACCCTGCTTAATCTGGAATTGAAAAATGGTATTGTGAGCTATAAGGGGATGGAAGAGAAGGTTATACAAGCGATCCGGGACTGGAATCTGGAGCAACAGGTCGTGCTGTCCAGCTTCAATCATACTTCCCTCGTGAGATGTAAACGTCTTGCCCCGGAGATTCGTACAGCACTTCTATATATGGAAAAGTTGTACCGTCCTTATGATTATGCCGCCAAACTCGAAGCTTCCGGCCTTCATCCCTACAAGCTGGCGGTCACACAAGAAGATGTTGCTGCTGCACTGGCACATGGCGTTGTTACCTACCCATTTACGGTGAATGATCCTGCCGAGATGCAGGCCTTGATTGACATGGGTGTGCAAGGGATCATTACTGATGTTCCGGATGTCCTGGCATCCTTACTTACGGTACATGTCCGTTAAACGAGTCTATATTTTACATGTTCTACATATGCAATGATAAGGCTGTGTTCGAGCTTTTTGGCTCCTGCGCAGCCTTTTTGCGTGTAAAATTGTGTGCAAATCTTCATATATGCAATAAACATGTCCTATTTGTCCATTGCCAGAGCCCGTGGATTCACTTACAATGGTCTATGGGAATGAGAATCAATATCAATATCATTAAAGTTCGGTATTTATAGAGAGGTGATTGTTATGTACATAGGTTTGAGCAGCTCCACTCATAACGAGGGTGGGCGCGTATGAGTTCACAAGCTTCACCAGAAAAACATAATCCGGATTCACCCACAGCGAAGATACACACTCGTCCGTGGGCGGCCACACTTATTCTTACAGGGGGAGTTTTGCTACTCGCTCTGGGTATGGCGTTGTCCATTTCTTTTGGCGCTGCTGATATTAAGCTTAGTGTAGTCTGGAAGGCCATCTTTGACTTCAATCCTGAGCTGACTCCACATCAGATCATATGGGAGATTCGGTTGCCACGTATTCTTGGAGGAGCAATGGTAGGTGCATGTTTCGCTGTAGCTGGGGCGATCATGCAGGGCATGACTCGTAACCCGCTGGCCGATTCAGGTCTGCTTGGGTTGAATGCGGGAGCTGGATTTGCACTTGCAGTTTGTTTTGCCTTCTTCCCTGGCTTGCCATTTATGTATATCATCATGTATTCCTTCCTTGGTGCGGGGCTTGGTGTCCTGTTGGTGTATGGTTTTGGTGCAGCTTCCAAATCAGGCCTTACACCACTACGCCTTGTACTTGCAGGTGCGGCTGTATCAGCGATGTTGTCGGCACTCAGTGAAGGGATTGCATTATATTTCAGGATTGGACAAGATCTGGCTTTCTGGACGGCCGGTGGTGTAGCCGGAACGAAGTGGTCTCAACTTGAGGTCATGTTCCCATGGGTACTCGCGGCACTGATCGCAGGTCTTCTCATCTCCCGTTCCATTACTCTGCTTAGTCTCGGAGAAGATATTGCGGTGGGCTTGGGGCAACGTACTGGGCTGATCAAGCTCATAGGCCTAATTGTTGTACTGATTCTCGCGGGTACAGCTGTGTCCGTGGTGGGTGCGGTCGGTTTTGTTGGACTCATTATTCCCCATCTTACGCGTAAGCTGGTTGGGGTCGATTATCGCTGGATTATTCCATGTTCCGCTGTGATGGGCAGTCTGTTGCTTGTATTTGCGGATCTGGCTGCACGTATGATTAACCCGCCGTACGAGACGCCAATTGGCGCATTGGTTGCCCTCATCGGGGTACCATTCTTCCTGTATCTGGCGCGTAAAGAAAGGAGGACTCTGTAACGATGGAATCCTCAACAATAGTTGGAGCAGAGCGCAAGAAGAGAACCAAGAGTACGATTGTCCTCATTGTGCTTGCCCTATTAATTATTACGGCTTTTGTGGTGAGCATGAACACAGGTTTTACCAAGCTTTCGCCGCTTGAGGTGATGCGAACCCTATTTGGTGGAGGCACGGCGAAACAGGAATTGATCCTGTTTGAATTCCGTCTGCCACGTATTGTGATTTCGGTGCTGGTCGGGGCCGGACTTGCGTTATCTGGTTGTATTTTGCAGGGAGTATCTCGGAATGCGTTGGCAGATCCGGGGATCCTCGGGATTAATGCAGGTGCTGGTCTGGTCGTCATGTTATTTGTTTCCTTTTTCCCGACAACGACAGCAGCGCCGGTATTTCTTTTGCCAATTCTGGCCCTGATCGGTTCCGGTTTTGCTGCATTTCTGATCTACATTCTCTCTTACAAAAAAGGAGAGGGCATCCTGCCTACGCGTATGCTGCTTACAGGGATCGGGGTAGCGGCGGGAATCAGTTCTGCCATGATCGTGCTTACGTTACGGCTTAGTCCGGAAAAATATCAATTTGTAGCTACCTGGATGGCAGGCAGCATCTGGGGTTCGAACTGGAAATTTGTAACGGCATTGTTACCGTTTCTTATTATTCTTGTCCCGCTTGTTCTGTATAAGGCACGTGTACTGAACGTGTTGAATCTGGGTGACCAGACAGCAAGTGGACTCGGGACTCCGGTTGAGCGTGAGCGACTGATTTTGCTTGCGGCTGCGGTAGGACTTGCCGGCTCATGTGTATCTGTGAGTGGGGGGATTGGTTTTGTTGGTCTGATCGGACCGCATTTGGCACGTCGTTTGGTGGGTCCAAAACATCAATTCCTGTTACCTGCATCTGCACTGATCGGTTCATTGCTTGTACTGGTTGCAGATACGCTGGGTCGTGTCATCCTGCAGCCTTCGGAGATTCCTGCGGGGATCCTGGTTGCCATTATTGGTGCGCCATACTTCCTGTATCTCTTAAGCAAGACGAAATAGAACGTAATCATCGTTGTGTGATTGCATAAGGAGGACTTCAGTCCATGCTTCGCCGTTTCTTTGCCTATTACAGGCCTTACAAAAAGCTCTTTATTCTTGACTTTAGCTGTGCGATTCTGGTCGCGCTGCTTGAACTGGCTTTTCCACTGGCGGTCAACCGGGTAGTCGATGATCTGCTGCCAGGCGGCCGCTGGGACTGGATTCTATGGGCGTGTCTGGCATTGCTCGGCATCTACCTCCTGAATTCATTCCTGAACTTCGTGGTTACCTATTGGGGACACAAGCTGGGTATTAACATCGAGACGGATATGCGTAAAAGTCTGTTTAATCATGTGCAGAAGTTATCGTTCCGTTTCTTCGATAATACGAAAACAGGACACCTCGTGTCCCGCATGACTAACGATCTGATGGATATCGGTGAGATTGCCCATCATGGTCCAGAGGATGTATTTATCGCGGTCATGACGCTAATTGGTGCATTCAGTATCATGATGAGCATTAATGGAAATCTGGCGGTGTTAACCTTTATCATCGTACCGTTGATTATTTATCTGTCACTCTACTTTGGTAGCAAAATGTCCAAGGCATTCAGCCGAATGTTCGGTGATATTGCGGACTTCAATGCTCGCGTAGAGAACAATATTACAGGTATCCGTGTTGTTCAGGCTTTTGCTAATGAAGAGCATGAAAAAGCACAATTCGCTGTGAACAACGGTCGTTTCCGTCAGACCAAACTAATCGCATACAAAATCATGGCCTGGAACTCTTCTGTCAGTTATATGCTGATGAAGCTGGTATCCCTCTTTGTCTTGGTATGCGGAACATGGTTTGTCATTCAAGGCAGTATGACCTACGGTCAGTTCATTGCATTTATTATGTTATCCAATGTGTTCTTGACACCGATCCAGAAGATCAACTCGGTTATTGAGACGTATCCCAAAGGGATTGCAGGCTTCAAACGTTATACGGAGTTGCTTGATATGGAACCGGATGTGGAAGATCGTCCAGGAGCCGTTACGGTATCCCATTTGCGTGGGGATATCCGTTATGAGCAAGTGACCTTTGGTTATTCCGATCAGGAACCTGTTCTCAAAGGTATCGATCTAAACGTACGTGCAGGTGAAACTGTAGCGCTTGTCGGTCCATCGGGGGCAGGTAAAACAACGCTATGCAGTCTGCTGCCGCGGTTCTATGATGTGCTGGAAGGTCGCATCACGATCGATGGGCAGGAGATACAGGATATGACACTAGACTCGTTGCGTAGTCATATCGGAATTGTACAACAGGACGTGTTCCTCTTCGATGGAAGCATTCGGGAGAACATTGCCTATGGCAAGCTGGATGCATCCGAAGAAGAAATCTGGATGGCCGCCAGACGTGCTCAGATGGAACCTTTGATTCAATCCATGCCGGAAGGATTGGATACGTTAATTGGTGAACGTGGTGTGAAGCTGTCCGGTGGACAGAAACAGCGTTTGTCTATTGCCCGTATGTTCCTGAAAAACCCACCAATTCTGATCCTGGACGAAGCCACATCCGCGCTGGATACAGAAACGGAAGCGGCGATTCAGCAATCCCTTGCTGAGCTGTCCGAGGGTCGGACCACACTGGTTATTGCTCACCGATTGGCTACGATCAAAAATGCAGACCGCATTATTGTCGTTGCTGAACAAGGGATTACGGAGCAGGGACGGCATGAAGAATTACTCGCAGCAGGTGGGGTGTACAGCCGCCTTCACTATGCGCAGTTTGGCGCGTAACCTATTCAATGTGGATGTAACAATGTAAATACGAGAAGTAACGCCATCGTTCTTGACTTGGAAGGAGTCAGGACGGTGGTGTTTTTTCTTTTTCATGATTAGCGTATGGGTTGGTCGGGAGTGCTGCAGCATAGACTGTCTGTGATCATGGATATGGAAACGGGTAATATAGTAAAGAGAACGCTTAACGTGTAAGATATGTTCATCATCTTGCAAGATATAGGAGGTACACGATATGCAGTTGAACGATATGTTGAAAATTCTTATAACCTGTCTATTATTTATTCTGATTTGGTGGCTACTAACTCAAGGGATTCGCAAACTTTCCAGTACTCGTGCGGGGTCCGGTTTCCAACGCTGGGGTGGATGGTCCATTGGACTTTTCATTATTGGTGCTGTGCCACTCGGTTTTTCGCTATACACAGAGATCTTTGATGAGCGCCTGGATGCTAACATCGGGTTGGGGCTTGCCATGCTGTTTGTTTGGGCTTATTGTGTGATCTTGTTGTGTGCGGCGTTGGTGATCTGGGGCAGGTACGTATACAAAAGGGATATGAAGAAGTGAATATTTGGTTTGATCGTGCTGAGCCCGTCAGGAAGTTAAGGGTGAGCTGACAGCTGTATTTGTAACAATAAACTGATATGGAACGTTAAATTTAGAAAGAGGTGTTATTAAAGGGGGATTTACATATGTCCAACCTTCGTCGAGTCCTCATATTGCTCTCAATCCTAATCGTATGCCTTACGGGATGTTCAGGACATATCGAGTGCAACTCTGTGCAGACTCAAGCGAATGCACCAAGTGAAGATGGATTCACTGGTTATGTGGTTGAACGCAAAGACAATTCCATTCTTGTGGTTGATCCCGCATATGAGGATTTCAGTGCAAACGGAGGAGGAAATCGGTATTATCCGGCAAAATGGTTCTCCAATGCGCCTGATCCGCAGATCGGCTCCTATGTTGAAATCTGGACGGATGGAGGCCCGGAAAATCAACCCTATCCTGGGCAGGCCAGAGCAGAAAAGATAGCCGTATCTTGTCCAGTGGCACCGGATGGTGCGCACATGACGGATGCGGATGCGATTCGTAGCGGACTTCTTTCACCTGATGCAGAGAACATCCGTGTTCCAGTCATTGAGGACAAGCGGTTTGATGCAGATTCAGGGACATGGACCCTTCTTATGCGAGATGCGATGACAGCGAATGAAGGGCAAGTAGTTCATGTGACCGTGAAGGATGAGGAGAAAGTTAAGACACAAGGCGGAGAATAAGGGGTTCATAGCTTTATGATGGTGGAGAAGCGCGTGTTGCACAAGATATGATTCAAATTGAAAGAAGTGACACGGATTGATTCATTGTAAGCTATCATGATTTTTGAACCGCCTGTAAGTTCACTTACTGTCCATCATGTATTATGATTCTATAAAAAGGGAAAGGACTCCTCTGCCCATGGAACTATCAAGGTCTCAGCAATTAGCTCAAGAGCATGTAACCCATTATGCAAGAAGCCGCAAAAATGAAGCGGAGCAAACCATTAGGGAAATCCTTCGTATGTCCAACATCGAGCTGAAGACATTTGAAAAAGCTATCAATAAACTAAAATCTCATGCAAGTATTGCGCTACACTTTCACCCAGATCGATTAGATCCGACCATGAAAAGCGTTGCTGAAGCACTACTTGAGCAGGGAGTTTATAAAAGTCAGTTTGAGACTTTCTTATCAAATGGAAGTGTCTCCGCATTTTCAGGCGGTGAACGTGACGTTTGGGAGAATAAAATGTTTGGCGGAGCGTACCAAATAAATGGCTCAACCAATAGCGAACGGCCCAAGTATGGGGCACTCAATGTTATGTTACATCCCGATGGACCTGCTCCGCGTTTTGGATCATGTTACTTCCTTTTATCCACTGAGGTCTCTCAACGTAGCACGTATACATATTTGGATTCTCACCAAGACCCCGAGGAAAAGGGAACGTATGAGGAATTTGACCTCGTTTTGGCTGCTCTTATGAGGGATGTATTTTATAGTGATTTTGCCATTGGTGAAAGAAATCTAACGGTTCAAAAGTTAATCGATCATATGCTCGTCAATCTTGAGAAACCATTCCAAAATCCATCCAACCAAGAGCCAAACCGAAATCTGGACCATTATATCGAAGCTCAGGTTCATGGTGATATTTCCCTTGAAAAAGATGTAAAGATGCTTGTTGCCGACCCATCATTTAAAGGCACCCATACAGGAAGAATCTTAGAGCAGATATGTTTAAAGTATTCAATTGATCTCCACTGGCACATGGGCTTTACACTATTGGTTGATGAAGTTCCTATGGATTTTCGAGGTCCTTCGATGCCTTCACTAGCCAAGAGAATTGCAAAAAGTGATTTGATTGATGCAAATACCATTGGTTCTGCAGCTATGGACTTGAAACGAAACCCAAGCCATTGGAGCGATAGAGAAACCTACAAAGAAGTTCTACAAGAGTTAAAATTACTCTGGCATGTCTTAGTGAGATATGGAAAGCCAATGGAAGAGTGAAATAGTACTCTAACGACCTTAAGCGCCTAGCCGTTCAAGGTTGTTTTTTTATCATTCAAACGGATTACTGACTATAAATTTATCTATGAATCTGCTGTCACAAAAACGAACGTATGTTTTATAATTAAATTGACTTTTTGTCCTGACAATAATATATTATTGTCAGGACAAAAAAAGAGGTGAAGCAATGTCCGTCAAAAAGATGGGGCGGCCTAAATCTGACAAACCCAAAAGCAGAACGATTGAAATACGTGTCGATGAGGAAATTATGAACAAGCTCGATATTTCGGCTGAGAAGCTGAATACGAATCGATCAGACATCGTTCGCAAAGGGATTGAGAAGATTTACGGCGAACTCCAAAAATAAAAAAGGAAGCAGCTTGAGTCCGACGAAGAACACCGCTGCTTCCTATGCCGCAATCACTTAAATGAGCGACTGCATAAATATCCTACCATGTGCAGAACGTTCATTCAAGTGAGGTGCGAATTGATATACAGGAGGATGCACATGAATTCGATATTAGAAGCATTATATAATGGACGACTTCGACCGGATGAGATGATGATGCCGACACATCCTGAATACCAAGCGTTAGGGCGGCAGATTGCAGCTCTGACAGAGCAATGGAAGAATCGATTGAGCGATGAAGAAGATGAAGAATTCCGTGAGCTTGAACAGTTATTTGACTTGTGTGGCAGATGTGAGGGCATGCATACGGAAGCAGCGTTTGCACAAGGTTTTCGTCTGGGTGCCAACATGCTAATTGAAGTCATGAGTCAGCGTGAGGAATCGGTATTGGAGTTTAACTAAGTTTAACGATCTGAGTGGAGATCCGGTTTACTTTTACAGCTAAATTATCAGGAAGTGACGTGCATACAATATACTTATCTTGCACCATAAAATGGTATCATAAATTTAGTAGAACAAAGCCCTCCAATCCTCTCTGCATTCAGCAGCAGGGTTCGAGGGCTTCACTTAAACATAGAGTTAAAAAATCTATATATAGGGAAAGAACCTGTTAAACAAATTGTTCTTTAATCCGCAATATTCCCTGCCATCTTCAGACGGCGTGCAATTTCCTTAAAGTCTTCTTGCGATATGCCCGGTGCAAATTCTTCCTCGACCGCAGGAGCTTCTGGAATCGGGAATCCTTCAGGTATCCCTTGGATGACTTCAAGAGGTTGTCCATCTTCGGGGTGAGTTCCTTTCCAGATCTGTCCAATCGTGTTGAAATCTTTATCACTATAGGTGTACAGTTTGGTGTGTACCCCTTTTTCTTCATATTTGCGAGCCTCGTTGAAGGCTTTGTTGTTCAGTGAAGGGATAGGAACCAGCTTGGTCACATTTACGCCAGTTGCAATCTCAAGTGCTTTCGCATATGCGACAACATGCACGCCGCCACGTACCAGCAGGAAACCAACCACTTCCCGGGCTGCCGGGTGATCCGTCATCTCATATACTTTCATCTTATGGGTACGAGCGCCACATTCTAGGAAGAAGTTATGCAGCAGATCCTCGACTAGGTTGCCACTGTTAAAGACGTTTGCTCCCGTCCATGGATTACCCATAGAGTCAAAAGGCATTGCGCCTTGTGCACCTGCCAGGTAGTGATACGACAGACGAGCATCTTTTACGGAACCTAGTGGTGTATCGTCGGGTTCTTTGTACTCGGTTGAACCTCTGAGGCACTTGTTAATACCATGAGACACGAGCTCAACATGACCCAATTCTTCGGCCGTAATACTCATGACGAGGTCATAGAAGGGCTTCAGCTTTTCTTTGGATCGAAAATTAAACGATTGATAGAGGTAGTTGTTCAACGTTGACATTTCTCCGAATTTGCCGCCGAGTAATTCTTGTATGGCTGCCGCAGCATTCGGATCTGGCTTCTCGACATTGGGAATCTCAATCAGGATTTCATCCAGGCGTTTGAACATTCGGGTGTAACCTCCTCAAATTGGTATTACAGATCGTGTAGGGTTTCAGATCGTGAAGTCACTCTGTCATGGCCTATTACACGTCTATTGGGTTTTTTAAACAAAAAAACAACCAAATGGGACTTAAGCATCGCATAACGCAAGCCGCATATTTTCTACCACTTGTTATTTCCTACTATGGTAAAATTTTTGTATAATAAAACATTCAAACAAGTCTTCGTACAAGAGAAGAGAGCCATTAATCTATAAAGGAGTAAGAGATGAACAAGCGTTGGATACAAATAGTTGGGATTGTGATGTTTCTAATGATTCAGATGTACATAAGCAGCCAGCCTGCCACAGCATATGACGTTACGAACGAGGTTCAGGTGGATGAACAAACGAGGCAAAGGCTTGAAAAGAAATACGGGTTGGATCGTCCTCAGGAGCCGAAGACACAACAACACTTTTTCTCGGGTGACTGGGGAATGAGTTTCCGGACAGAGCCTCCTGATTCGTTTGACCGACTTGTTCATGTGGTTCCTTTTTCCCTGCGGCCACTGGCCTGGATCTTTCGTTTATTCGTGTAAAATGAAACCCGGACGGGCAATATAACAGAAACATATTGTCCCAAGGAGTGAGTGAAATGAGAATGCTCATCGTTACCGTCATGTCGGTAGTCCTGAGTTTGGCTGGAATTACATCAGGATCAGGGACCGCTATCCCTGATTATGCGAAGTGGGGAATTATTGCGGTCAAAGAAACACAGACCAAGTATAATGTGGATATTTTGGACTATAAGCATATCGGTCGCACCTCTCTAACAGCGGATCAATCACGGGAACAGTTCAAGTTATGGGTTCGTGCGAAAGACGGCAAGCAATTCGCAGTTTATGTGAATGTTGATTTTAATCCATCTACACAACAGTTAAAGAAAGTACAATTTTCAGAATCGGATCGACACTGATCCGTTATGAACCAGACTGCCTTAATGATTAAGGTGAAAGTCTGGTTTTTTTATTTTACAAAAACCCTTTTTTTACTATTGAATAAAGAACTTGTGTTCGCATATAATATAAAATACAAACAAACGTTCTTATCGGAGGGATGATTATGCTAGGGAAATATATTGGCCAGATGGTGGAGCTTGTCTACATGGATCGTGCAGGGCAGATTACGCAGCGACAGATTCGAATTAACAGTGTACGTGGCGGGATGATTAGAGCATCAGCGGGAAAAGAAGGCTCACCCCGAACATTTCTGGAGCAAGGTATTCTGGCATGGCGTCCTGTTACCGATCTGAATGGGGAGGTAAAGTATGCTGAACGACTTTGAACGCAAGATTTTGCGTATTATGGTGAACTATGCAGGGCAACGGCGCAGGTTGCCGCGAATAGATGAACTGGAGAACAAGACCGGACGAAGCAAAGCATTCATTCATGAGTCATTGCTGGAGCTTGAACGCACCGGGCATATCGCCTGGGAGAACCGGTCTACTCTGGAAGGGATACAGATATTGCAGGCTTGGGAACAGGTACAACAGCCGATTCGCAAAAGCCAGCCTTCCGGGGACTCCGTAAAATATTTTACGGACTATTAGGGTGTGCTTTCAAACTAAGCAAGCTATACGACGATAATGGATGTCAGCATCTAAACAGCCTGGAAGTCCAAGTTGGCTGATCCTGACGAATGAGCAGATGATTTCTAAGGAACACAGGACGTCTTATTTGGCCTTCCGCTCCTCCTTTTTTAAAATTGTATGGAACATCAGACAAGTTACTTCCCGCAATCCCCTGACAAAAACGCTATAAAAGGCCAAAAATTCTGATATAGCGTGTCTCAGATTCCTTAGATCTCTAAGGTGGCTTCAAATCCTTGAATAAGACGCCTTAGATTCGTCGTGGGTCTGAGTTCGGCTTTCAGTAGGTTTTAAGGCACTTTCTAGGAACATAAGAAAACACCAACCCGGGTAACCGGATCGGTGCTTATTGTGTCACATGTAAGACATGTGCATCTATTTTAGAAATGGGGAAGTTGGTCCAGGTTGTTGGTTGGGTCACCGTCGGCATCGCCGCGAATGTACATTTCGCCATCCTTGCCTTTAAATACATTCACACCGGCAATAGCGCCAGCCTGTACTTCTGTAAGGGCCTGCTGATAATCCAGTACACGTCCTGCTGAAGTCTGAAAGGCTGTCAGGTCACCGTCACCATTTTTTTGCACGGCTGTGAAACTCTCGCGTGTTGTCTGATCCATGATGTCACACTCTCCTTATATGACGAGATAGGAATCTGCTTACCTGATTAGCCTATCCCAATTCATCGGAAGTATGCACCATATGCTAATAAAGACCTGCCAACGCGGAGGTTTTACAGGCTCTTTCTCATACGAACATGCAGAATATCTGCATCATAAAAAGGTTCTTCCGAAATCACTTCATAACCCAGTTTTTCATAGAATTTCTGTGCCTGACACTGCGCATCCAGTACAGAATAGGATAAGCCGAGTTCACGTGCCAGCTCCTCCATCGCGAGCAGAAGCACACGTCCATAACCAAATGAACGATGAGATTCAAGCACCGCGATCCGCTGCATTTTGGCCGTATCCTTGCTGTAATAGATCAGACGTCCTGTGGCTACAGCTTGCCCATCTGTACTTAACAATACATGATGCACATCTGGACTGATGACATCATATTGATCAATCTCAATCTCGGCAGGCACCTGTTGCTCGATCACAAAAACGTGATGGCGAATTCCCAGGGCTTGCTCCAGTTGTTCTTCTGTTGATACATAACTAATCTCAGCTGCCAATTCCATTCCTTCTTTCTGCTCTTGCGCGACATATCAGACTGAATTATACAAAAAAATGTTTTTCCTGTATAGTGAAGTCTGGAACATATTGGGAGAGGAGGGGGTAGTGATGGGCATGACAGGCATCATGGTAATTACATTGCTAATGTCGGCGGGAATGATTACTCTGTTGTATTACGTTACGAAGAAAGCATATTCACGCAAGTGGGATGAAGATGAGTAATTCACCTGTTAACCTTCAGGGCAAGACTTCACTGCTTCCTCGCGGAGAATACACATCTTGAATTACAGATTTGGAGTACACGTCCAGCCAGACGGGCAGAGACTCACCATTTTCATTGGGCTGTTGTAATTGTTGGAATTGTACCGTATGTTCATCCCTCTCCAAGCCGCAACCAGTAACGGTTGTAATGAGAATCACAAGCCCAACGCAGGGGAAGAAGCATTTGGTAAATGTATGTTTATTGGATCTTGACCGTTTTGTTATGTTTCTCATAGGGAATTCACCTCGTTGTAGAAATGGTAATCTTTCCTTTATTGTGCACCATTTTGGGTGAATTATAACCAAATAAATCATTGACAATGAACACGGTTACTTGATATGATACTGTTACTTGATTGGGAAACAATTATATATCATGATCTGTTAGCTCAGTTAAATTTAGTAGTACGACCGCTATTGATACATCTTAATTATTACAGGGCGATAGCTCAGCGGGAGAGCATTATCTTGACAGGGTAAGGGTCGTGGGTTCGATCCCCACTCGTCCTATATGAAAAAATTAAAGGCAACTTCTTTTGAGAATTATATCTCAAGAGGAGTTGTTTTTTTATATAATAATATGGCTACCTCCAATAATAAGTGTAGGTGGTTTTTGTTGATAATATATATACTTAATGGTAAAATTTGGATAAAAATAGCAGTGAAAGTAGTTACAACTATCGATAAAAATAATACAGAAAAAAGATATGGTGGTTGATCGAATGGGACAAATAAAGCGTGTTGCAGCACTATATCGAGTGTCCACAAAAGGACAGATGGACGGGAACGATATTCCAATGCAACAACGAGCATGCAGGAAGATGGTAGAGAAACAAGAGGGATGGAAGCTAGTCAAGGAATATACAGAAAAAGGGGTATCAGGTTTCAAAGTACCTGCCTCGAAGCGTGATGTTATCCAAAAGGCCAAAGAGGATGCAGAGAATGGTTTATTCGATGTCTTATTGGTATTTATGTTTGATAGGCTTGGAAGAAAAGACGATGAGACTCCCTTTGTACTTGAGTGGTTTGTAAACAAAGGTGTTGAAATGTGGTCTGTAATAGAAGGTCAGCAAAAAATTGAAGCATACACCGATCGGATGGTCAACTATTTAAGATTCTGGCAGTCAAGCGATGAAAGTAGGAAGACCTCTGACCGTGTCAACGAAAAACATATACAGATGGTCGAAGATGGTATTTTCAGAGGAGGAGGTATTCCCTACGGGTATAAAAGTGTTGATTCCGGTAATGTAAATAAAAAAGGAAAAGCACTGCAAAAACTGTGCAAGCACGAAGAAGAGTCAAAGATCGTACAAGAAATATTCCGACTAGTGCTTGAAGAAGGTTACGGACAATTAAGAATAGCTAAACTTCTAAACGAAAAAAATGTTCCGACAAGAAAAGCAAAACAATGGGGTGCTCCTACTGTAAACGTTATACTTAAGAATCCAATTTACAAAGGAGTGATGAGATACAGAAAAGAAAAAGGAGACGATATATTTTCAAAACCAATCCCTGAATTAATGATAGTTTCAGAAGAGGATTGGAATAGTGTACAGGATATAAGGGATAAAAAGAACCCTAAGAATCCAAAAAGAAATGAAAATTCCATTCCCATGAGCACTAAAGGAAGTTTACTTTTAACTGGAATAGCCAGATGCGGTTGTTGTAATTCTAGATTGACTACGACTACATTTGTAAATAAATACAAAGCAGCTAATGGAGAAATAGTTAGATACAATCAGAATAAAAGTTATCGTTGTAGTGGAAAATTGCAAGGAAAGACGGATTGTAACGGACAGGCAACATTTTCTTCAAAGAAGGTAGAGAGACAAGTCTTAGAAAGAGTGGATGTATACTTAAGTCAACTCAGAACAATAGATTTCCAATCAGAAATTGAATCAATAAAAAAGAAAGTTTCTAATGAAGAAGAGGAAAAAATTAAAACAATGCAAACTTTACTGGAAGGGCACTATGAGGAGCTTGTGGCATTAAACGCTGAGGTTCCAAAAGCTATAATGGGTAAGAGCGCATTCAAGCCAGAAATGCTCAATGGTCTTATCGAGAAAAAAGAAAACGAAATTGAGAAAACTACTGAAGATATTAAGGGAATAGAGCAATTGTTATCCTCCAAAAAAATGGAGATATCAGAGATGGAGACTCTAAAAGATGATCTCCCAGTTTGGCGGGATGTATTTACAAATGCTTCAACAGAGAAGAAGAAAATGATGTTAAGCACATTGTTAGACGTGGTCTACATTAGCAAAGAAAAAATATTGGTTGAAATCAAGGGTGGAATAAAAGAATTACTCGGTCATCTATACAGAGAGAGTAAGGATAGTAAGAGCTCACTTATTTGACAGGGTAGGGGTCAGTGGTTCGAGCTCACTACAGATCATACAGGAGAAGCCTTACATTGTAAGGCTTCTTTTCTTTTTTTTACATACAAACATGAATGCGATTTGCGATAGCTCCATTTTCTCTCCTCTTTTTAAACAAAACTTAAATAAAACATAAATTCAGCGTAAGGTTCGTCTTCTATACTTGGTTCTGAGGTCAACATAGAACAGGAGAAGGAGAGAACTTATGAATTATTCAAACCCATTTACATCAAAGTTAGCCAGAGTAGGGATCGCGGGTACACTGGCTTTAATACTGGCAACAAGCCCACTTGTCAAAATGGGGGTTGTTGCCGCGGAAGCAGACCTATCGCCTGTATCTACAAAGATACATAACACACAGAAAGACTCTCTTGAGCAGACCCCGATTCAATACCAGATCCAGGCTCGGTTGAATGAGAAGGACATGACAATCCAGGGGAGCGAGATGGTAACGTATCGCAACACAAGCAAGGATGCACTCCAGCAGCTGGTCCTTCATACATATGCTGATGCGAACCTCTCCAAGTCTACACAGGCGAGCATGTACCAACAGCATAATGAGAAGATTAGTGAAGATCATCCGGAGAAGACAGCGGAGGACTTTCTGGGTGGCATCGATATTCAGGCTGTAACCGCAGATAGCCAATCGCTGGGCTTCCATAAGGAAAACCAAGCGTTGACCGTGCAGTTGAAGAAGCCCGTTCAACCAGGCGAATCGGTATCATTCCAACTGGAGTTTCAGTTGAATATACCCTATGGCTCACAGCGAGTGTCCTACTACAAGGACATGATCAATGGTGCACACGGGTTCCCGGTGATGTCTGTATACGACGAGGTTAAGCATCAATGGAACAAGGCACCGTATAGTCGAACATTTGAGAGCGATTATTACACCTCATCGGACTTTGAAGTTCAATTAAATGTTCCTGATGAGTATCAGGTAGCCATGCCGGGCACGATCACCACTCAAGACAGTACAGAACATGATCGTAAGATAGTGTCTGCTGTAGCCGAGAATACGAGGGAGTTTGTTTTCTTTGCAAGTCCTAATCTTCAAGTGGAACGTGCTACCCGTAACGGTCTAACGGTGGAATACTATTATTTTAACGATGATCCATCCAAGAAAAAGATAGTTGACCGGTACATTAATCAGGCATTCAAGGTCATTGATTTTTATAGTGAAAAATATGGCAAGTATCCCTATCCAGAGTTCCGAATTGTCGAAACGTATGTACAAGGCGTTGCCGTGGAGTATGCGAGGCTCATTCAGATGGGACAGATTCAAAATGGTGCTGTTCCAGAAGAAGACACAACATTTGTTCATGAAATAGCGCATCAGTGGTTCCATGCATTGATCGGTAATAACTCGGAGACAGAATCCTTCCTGGATGAAGGCTTTGCTGATTTCTCCATGGTGTATTTTGCCGAGAAACAGGGAGACAAGCTAAATGGGTTCAGATCCATACAGTTTGATACTGCGCCCGTAGATATGGCGATTGCGTCAACAAACGATGAAGCTGGGGATTTGGCAAGTTTGGTATATTATCAGAAGGGGCGACAAGCGATCTATCAGCTTTACCGTTCCGTCGGTGAAGAGAAATTTGACGAGTTCATGAGGACATATTTCAAACGCTACGTGTACCAAAATGCAACGGTAGAGGGGCTGCTCCACACCATTGAAGATGTGCTTGGTAAGGAAGTACGTACAGAAATGCAAATGGCCCTATATCAGCCTAACTTTGTCTTAAAGCCGGAATACCAATTATCACAGGAAGAGACCGCCGCCTATGTACATGACATGTTACAACTACAGTATCAGGCTGTCATGAGAATGATCCCTAATCTGCCTTATGAAGTAATGAATCGATTGATGGACAAAGTCCTTCAAGGCGAGAAATTAACCATTGTGCTTAGCGATCAGGTGAGTAAGCTTGCAACTAAACAGCAGGAAGATATGGTTAATCAGTTGACCGGATTCCTTGATATGACCGGTATGAAATACGACGTTATACGGGATCGCAAGGAACTGAAGCAAAAGATGAAAAAAGAGATCGGCAACAGCAACCTTATTGTCATTGGCAATGCCAAGTCAAACGGTCTGGTGCAGGCTTTAAAATCCGGCATGATCGATCGGGCGAAACAGACAGGTTTTCCTTGGAAAAATACCATGAATGAACCTCTCGCTGCTGGTGCATATGTGATCAAACATCCCTATAACCAGAATCGATTGATGCTTCATTATTTCTGGAATGAGGATCATCTGAGTGATGAGGCATTTGAAGCCTTTAAGCTGAAAATACAAGAGTCTGTCGGATTCACTAACGATTTTTACCAATACTATCTATTGGATCACCAAGGCAAGGAGAAATCCAATAAAAAAATAGCGAATCCCATATCTTCATTTTTTGCGGAGCAATAAGTCATTGGCTTTAGAAAAGTGAAGAAAGCATCCCTTGTAACACCACGAAATAATTGTTTAAGAGAACATCTATATTGCAGTTTCTTCTTCTAATCAGGTTAGCCAATTGTTATTGGTTAGCCTGTTCAGTCATTTTAACAAAAGCAAACCGATGGTTGCACAACTCACTCCCCTCCATAGAAAAAATATAACCTTCAAAAAGTCTAAAAGGAGATAAAATTTTATGTTGTTTTGCAAACCAGTCTTGGAATATTAGGCCTTAAAATGGGCATGATGCTTTAACAGAAAGGTAACTTCATGAATATACTTATCGTGAGAAAACAATAGGAGGGATTAATATGAAGGATCAACATTATCCTGGCATGCCATGGAAAGAGACAGTCACTGATCACAACGGTAAGGAAAGCAAAGGAATTAACAAAATGAAAGCGTATTCATATAATACAGGCATTCGCTCTATCATTCGTGTTATTCAGGGGCCGGCTGCGAATATGGGTAATGTTGTTGATCTCTCAAATCTACTAAAGGGCGCATCGGAATTAGTATACTTCTCTCCATTGGACGTTGTCACCCTGCACGTTAAGGAGGTTGTGTAACATGTCAATGATTGAAAAAAATATCCAGGCAGAACAGACTGCTAATGTCACGGCCAACAGTTTCACTTCACCTTATGATTATTGCGATGCAGAAACCAGACGGATGTACACGCCTCAATTTGATAAAAAAATGGACAATCCTATCTATACCGCTGCAATGGCGGGTCTGCAATCGATCTATTGGTTTCGGGCGATCAAGGTAAAAGGGCTTATCCCTGATGCAAAAGCAGATTATTATGCTACGTATTCTACCAACCATAATCACATCGGAGGAATTGGACTAGCCTATTCGAACAGCCCGACAGGACCATGGACCAAACACGGACAAGTGTATCTCGATACCGTGGTTGGGAATTCGACGGAAACTCCATTTGTGATCTGGAACGATGAAGAACATTTGTTCTTTATGTATTATCAACAAAACGGTCTAGGGATCAATCAATCAACGGCACTTGCGACCTCTGTAGACATGATCAACTGGACAAGAGTGGGTTTGATTTTGGACAAACCTCCCGGGTTCCCTGGTGATGGTCATACCGGTTACTTCTCGTGTTTCAGAAATGGCGGCAAATGGATCGGTTTCTCGGTGATGGGCGGTGGTGACTTTGGTCGTAAATGTATCTGGCATTCACATGACGGACGTAGCTGGTTAGCTGATCCAAGGCCATTAATGGGTGGTAATGATGCCACTTTAAGTGCGGGAGAAAATATTTCGAGACCCAATGCTGGTGTATTTATGTACAAAGGGAGCATGTGGTGGATAGGCATGTTGTCGGCTTATGCTTCCGGTGGGGTTACGACTGTAGCTCGGCCAGCCATTGCCAAGATCAGCGCAGACTTTCGTCAACTGCTGGACAAACCTACGGATATATATTTTCCGGCATTGAATTGGGAAACGACCAACATGCAATCCTTAATGGTGTCCGTTATGGACGGCGTAGTGTACGTGTATTACAATACCGATCATAATATCGGTGTAGCCTATTCGGTGGGGGTGTAGAGATGGTTATACGTGATGCAGCAGGTCAGATCGTGCCCTTTGGAAAGGTTCACAAACAGCTTGTGGCCGATTTTCTTTACGGAACGTTACCGGATTGGGTGGAGGTGGTGGGCACCCCTACGTTTGAGCCTTTGCCCGACAGAGGGACCATAACCGTTACAACACCAACAACGGCAGGAGCCACGGCAGAGTTGAAAATGAAACATCTGATTGACAGCTCGAAAGTAACCGCAATTGCAATCACTTTGGAAGCGCTACAATTAAACGGGAACATTGGAATCTCAGTTCAGGTTGGCATTAAATCGAAGGATAGCAAGGCCGGAATCACCTTTTTTCAAAACGTAAATCAGAAGTATGGTATGGTCCGTGCCTATAAAGCAGATGGAACGTACACGGATTTTAATCAAAACATGGTGTTCTTCACCACACATGGCGTAGCAGGAGATGAAGCACAGAACCGTAAGAATCTCACTGTGCTGCTCTGTACCGGATTACAGTTCTCACCGGGGTTCGAGAGACCGTCCGTATGGCTTGGTGCGGATGATCAGTATGGCGGTGTTGCTGCTGACCTTAGCGGGGGGTTGTTCCAACATGGAGAATTGCAGTGTCTTTTGAAACTGACTACAAGCAAGGCAGAGGCCAAGTATTTCAAATGTGCACAGATGAAAGTGGATATCTGGAGTAACTGAGATTGGAATGACAAAGAGAATAAATAGATTATCTGCATGGATAGGTGAAAGATATACTTGAAGTAATGTGGTACCTAAACACGGACGCTTTGAAAATGAAGTGCAGTGTTTGGGTACCTTTTTTATTTAGAGATGGTTCATGATTGTACCGCCTGCTGCACCAGCAACGACAACGATCCACGGTGGTACTTTCCAAAAAACGAGCATTAGAAACAACATACATACCAGTGCAAAATCAACAGGAGTTAGGATCGCAGTTGTCCAAAGCGGATCGTACAACGATGCCAACAAAATACCTACAACAGCTGCATTAATTCCGATTAATGCTCCTTGGATTTTCGAGCTTTTACATAAAGAATTCCAGAAGGGCAATGCGCCTACGATCAGAAGGAACGCTGGCAAAAAGATAGCAATCGTTGCAACCAAAGCACCGGGAATCCCACGCATCATCGCTCCTAAATAACTGGCAAAGGTGAACAATGGTCCGGGTACAGCTTGTGCTGCTCCATATCCCGCCAAAAAGTCGGACTTGTTCATCAGACCTGTAGGGACAAATTCACGTTCCAGTAACGGAAGTACAACATGCCCTCCACCAAATACAAGTGATCCTGAACGGTAGAAGCTATCAAAGAATAACAGCCATCCCGAACGATCAAATGGTGTGAGTAACGGGAGAAGAATCAGGATTCCAAAGAACGTAGCCAAACAGACTATTGCCAAGTTACGACTCACCGGAACAGACAAGTCTGCTGTCTTAATACCTGTCATTTTTCTAAAATGAATCATGCCTATTATGCCTGCAATAACAATAAAAAGGATTGGAGTGAACGCAGTCGGCCACACAAGAGTCGCCGCTGCAGTAAAGATAGCGATGGTTGCCCTGTAACGGTCAGGAGTTAGTTTTTGCCCCATGCCCAATATCGCCTGAGCGACAATAGCTACAGCAACAATTTTAAGACCATGAATCCAGCCAGTACTGCTGATATCAAATCCTTGAAGAAAGAAAGCGAACAAAACTAACACAATGACAGAAGGAAGTGTGAAACCAAGCCAAGCCATCAGTCCCCCCAACAAACCGCCGCGGATGATGCCAATTCCAATCCCGACTTGACTGCTGGCAGGCCCGGGCAAAAATTGACACAGCGCAACTAAATCTGCATAGTTTCGTTCATCCATCCACTTTCTACGGCGAACATATTCTTCATGAAAGTAGCCGAGATGAGCGATCGGTCCTCCAAATGAAGTCAGGCCAAGTTTGGTTGATACAGCCAACACCTCAGAAAGTGCTCTGACTGTATGTTTGGGCTTGTCCGGGGTTAGAAATGAATTATTCTCCAAAGGTGTTATTCCTCCTTAACGGTTCGATGCAGGCTATCCAATAACTACATTATAATCCTCCTCATCGCTATTCATTTAAACGTAGCATTAAACTATATTATTTTTTTTATATTAGCTATTTACATGCACAATTTAATTGTGTACAATGTAATTGTTAGCGATTGAAGAGAGATCAAAATTTAGTCAAAATAAATCTAATCAACTAAAGGAGTTTTCACAAATGAAAACATTATATGAAACAACAGTAATCAATACAGGCGGACGTCAAGGCATCGTACAATCCCCAGATAACGTGTTTATGCTGGATGTTGCTGCACCGCCTGAACTCGGAGGACAAGTGACGACAGCTACCAATCCGGAGCAGTTGTTTGCAGCAGGGTATAGTGCTTGTTTTAACTCCGCACTGGAGTTTCAATTGAAGAAACACAAAGTTGAGATTGAAAGAAGTACGGTAGCTGCAACCGTAATGTTGGTGACGGACTCTGAGGATAACGGCGTGAAGCTTCAAGTCGATTTGGAAGTTAAAATCCTTGGTCTGGATGAAGAAACAGCACAGAAGTTTGTGAAACTTGCCCATGACTACTGCCCATATTCCAAAGGAATTAAAGGAAACGTGAATGTTAGCGTGGAACTCGCGTAATCACTGATACTATTTGTTGATAAGAAGCCTCCGAGAAATCGGAGGTTTTTTGGTGTTTTATGCATAAAAATCAATTTCGCACTCAATTGTGGGTTATAATGGTAGTAAGTTTACACAAAACTGCTGAAAGGGGAATGTACTTATGATGGATTTTAGCAAACCACCCCATGGCTCTGAGACCGATACTCACCGTCAGCGTCATCAGGAGAATGAACAGAAATACCTGTCCGGAGGCAAGAGCATTTGGTATGAAATCAGCAACTGGCTCATTCTCGGAGGTATCCTCCTTGTCATATTTTTATTATTTAAATACGTTTTCTAAGTAGACACACAACCGGGCGAATCCCCATATGATGGACTACATCAGTAAGCACTTGGGGAAATGGGGAATCCGGGATGGCAAAAGCAAAGGGCAAGAAAGCTCCCGCATTAAAGAGTGATAAAATACGTGTATCCATGAAGTTGGTCACTTCGGATGTATGTGAGAGATGTAAGACACCCTGTACACGAGGAATGGATTATGCTGCACGTATGAGAATTGAAGGGGCTTTAGGCAAGGGCGTTCCCTGTATATTGACCCGCCATACTTCTTCATAACTCTTCGTATAATCCTGTATATATAACAATTATAGATCAGGGGCATCCTTTAATGAGGATCGCCTCTTTTTGTGCATTCCAAGGGGTGGAAAAAATTCTGGATAAAAAATGAAAAATGATGAAAAACAGCGCAACTTTGTGGATGAATCTGCAGTATAAATGTACAACAGCTAGCAGCAGGGGAGGGAATATTGACGGAATGAAATGGAAACGAATATTGCTTTGTGTCACGGTATTCTCCTTGCTCGGCGGGTCTTTATTGTTTGCTGACTCAGTGAACGAGAAGATTCGTGTTCTCATTAACGGCAAGGAAGCAGCTGATGGAGGTTATCTCATTGATGGAACGACCTATGTACCTGTAAGAGAAGCCGGAGGCGTCGTCAAATGGGACAGCAGTAACAAGAGAGTAACGGTGATCAAACCGAATGTACATATTTTTCTCTTCAAGGGAGACACTGTATTTGGCAACGTTAACGTAGGTAAGCTGAAATTCAATGTATTTTCACAAGTGGACAGTCTGACAGCAGATGTAGCTGCGGTGAAAGTAACGATTACCAATCCAAGCGGTCAGGTGAAGGATATCCAGTCACAGGAGCTTACGACACAGAAGGATAACTTCTGGTTCCGCACATATGATTTTACGTATGATTTCAGTCGTGCTGGCAAGTATCAGGTTGGCTTTCATATTAAAGAAAATGCAAACAGCAGCTACGTCCTGGTAGCGGAGAAAATCATTACAGCGCTGAACGATTGAAGCGAAAATAACCCTGTGGGTTAAATTGACCTGGGTCATTGAACATGTTACGATATGCAAGGTTACACAATTTCTATTTATAAAGCGAGGTATTTCAATGAGCGATCACACACATGAACACGGCGATGGCTGCGGATGCGGGCAAGACCACGACCACGACCACGAGCATGAAGAAGTCCTTCTCACATTAACAGACGAGAACGGCCAAGACGTGGAGATGGTTTTGGTGGAGACGTTTGACGTGGAGAAGCATGTTTATGCGCTCCTGCTGGAACGTAACAATCCTGAAGCTGACGGCATCATCCTGCGTATGGAAGAAGAAGACGAGGAAATGGTGCTCTACAATATTGAAGACGAAGAAGAGTGGAACCGCGTTGAAGCGGCTTACAACGAACTCGTTGCATCACAAGAATAGTCATTCTTTTGGAACATAACATGAAGGCTCCTTGATCTCAGGGGGCCTTTTGTTTGTTTTTAAGAGGTATACGAGCATGTACACCACCGGTTTGAACGACGAAATAGACGGGAAAATGCAAACTCGTTTGTCCCATAAAATAAAAAAAGGACCAAGCTTAAGGCTTGGTCCTTCAAGTTTATTCCATTCACAGGGTGATGGAGTTGTTTTAGAAAATGGCATCGGCTTCCACGATCACTTTAACGTTGGTTACGCTGCGATCTTCGGGTCCTTTGACGGGTAATCCAACTTCGACATGATCGATGATGTAGTCGATGTTTTCCTGGGTGATAACCTCACCCGGTAACAGGATTGGAATTCCTGGCGGATAGACATAGATGAATTCCGAGATAATACGTCCCGCGGATTCTTTAAACGGAATCACTTCGGTATCACCGTAGAATGCATCGCGTGGAGTCAGCATCAACTGTGGAATATCCGGTACTTTTACGACCAGTTCATGGGCCGGGTTCACTTGATAATAGGTACGGGAGAGATCCTGCAAAGCGTTCAGCAAGATATCCACACTGTCATCCGTATCTCCTGGCGTGATGAGACACAGAATATTGTACATATCACTAAGTTCGACCTCGATGTTGTAATGTTCACGCAGCCAGTTCTCTGTCTCATATCCTGTAATACCCAGATGGCGAACATGGATCGTTACTTTGGTTGGATCATAGTTGAAGGTCGCTTCTGTACCCAGCAACTCTCTACCGAAGCAATACAGGCCATCCATATCGTTAATTGAACGTCTGGCAAACTCAGCCAGTTCAATCGCCTTCTGTGCAATCTCACGACCGTGGAGTGCCAGGTTACGTCTTGATGTATCGAGTGAAGCAAGCAAAATGTATGAAGTTGATGTTGAGGTGAGCAGACTCAGGATCGTCTGTACACGCTGCGGGTTCACGAACCCATTCTTCGTGTTCAGGTTGAGTACGGAACTCTGTGTCATGGAGCCACCAAGCTTGTGAACACTGGTTGCAGCCATATCGGCACCTGCTGCCATTGCAGACAACGGCAGATCCTCATGGAAATGAATGAGTACGCCATGTGCTTCATCAACAAGTACAGGGACTTGGTAGCTGTGTGCAAGCTCAACAATCTCTTTCAGATCGGTAACCACGCCGTAATAGGTCGGGTTAATTACAAGCAATGCCTTGGCATCTGGATGACGCTCAAGTGCGCGACGGATAGACTGTGTAGTCACTCCATGGTCAATGCCCAGATTGGCATCTTGTGAAGGAGAAACAAATACGGGTTTGGCGCCTGAGAAAATAATCGCGGACAAAACCGATTTATGCACATTACGGGGCACAATAATTTTGTCACCAGGTGAACATACAGACAGAATCATGGTCATAATGGCACTGCTTGTGCCTTGTACACTAAAATAGGTATAATCGGCTCCGAAGGCATCTGCTGCCAAAATCTGTGCTTCCTGAATGACACCGGTTGGCTGATGCAGGTCATCCAACGGTGCGATGTTAATCAAATCTATGGAGAAGGCATTATCGCCAATAAATTCACGGAATTCGGTATCCGCTCCCAATCCTTTTTTATGGCCCGGAATATGAAACTGTACCGGATTGAGTGCCGCATGATTTTTTAAAGCGGTAAACAGCGGCGTACGGTGGTGATTCATCAGTGCTGTCACAACCCTTCCTAATAAAATTGGTAAACAAAGATGAGTATAGCAAATTAAGAACCGAATGCAACAGTATAATCGACAATTTTTTAAATTGCCGAGATTTGGGCACATTCCCCACGGTTACACTAAGGATAGGGAATAGGCAAATGAACACCGAAAGGGGAAAAAGAATGCAAACCGACACAAAACCAGCCAAAATTTTGCGATCACCATTTTTTATCGCGATGTGGCTGACACTTTTTCTAGTTGAAATTATCAAAGGAGCCCTGTTGGTAGCTGTTTTGCCCGTGTATATGGACAATATACTGGGTCTGTCTGCAGGCGTCATTGGTGTGGCATTTGCTCTTCAATATCTGGGTGATAATCTGTTCCGGGCGCCTTCCGGCTGGGCAGCAGAACGGATCGGGTTCCGCGCAACGATGGTTACAGCACTAATCTGTACCTTAATCGCTGTTATTATGATCCTTTTTCTCAAAAGTGCCTTTGGACTGGCCATGGCCTGTCTCATTCTTGGCATTGGTACGTCACCACTATGGCCTTGCGCCATGACAGGCGTGACTGCGATGTCAGGCCCACAGAACAAGAATGGTACAGCAATGGGGGCGCTGGAGATGGCTGCTCTCGGGGGAACGGGGCTTGGACCTATAGGCATGAACTGGCTGCTGGAGCGCACGCATCATGATTATCGAACGATATTCCTCGTGCTGATGGGTTGTGCCATTCTCGTTATTCTGGTGGCCATGATTCTTCCTGGACGTGTCATTGTTGAAGGGGAGCATGCCGAGCAAGCAGCGAAGAATAGTGATGTGAAATATCCAGCCAAACCGAATCTGCTCACGCCGTTCATCCGGCTGCAAAAGAGTGTGAAGGGCACACTGCAAAGGGTACGCAGCACACTTAATGTTAATCCGCTCGTGTATCCTGCCTTGTTTATGCAATCGTTTGTCATTGGGCTGCTTAGTCCAGTAATCACGCTATATACACGCACAGACCTGCACATCTCACCGAACCTTTACAGTTTGTTGCTGATTGCGGGAGGTGGAATAACCGTTATTGCCTTGCTGCCTGT
Organism: Paenibacillus sp. SRL342; assembly: GCF_984798905.1. Taxonomy (NCBI): domain Bacteria; kingdom Bacillati; phylum Bacillota; class Bacilli; order Caryophanales; family Paenibacillaceae; genus Paenibacillus; species Paenibacillus sp. SRL342. The sequence continues at coordinate 4,815,425 of NZ_OZ481790.1, read as the reverse complement.
AGGTAAAATGGTAGACAGGTTTGGTACTAAACCGTTCCTGAATATTGGTTTTTTGATGGCGGCGGCGAGTCTGTTCGCATTCTCCTCCATAACATCCATTCCGGTGGTGTTTGGTATTGTCATGCTGGTGGGCATCAGTTATGCCATGATTTTGCCCGCCTGGAATGCTTTTGTAGCCACTCTGATTCCCAAAGGAGAGCGGGGAGCAATCTGGGGATTCTTCCTTACATTGCAGGGATCAGGCATGGTTGTAGGCCCCATTGTTTCCGGACTGCTGTGGGACCACGTGAGCCATCCGGCCCCATTCATTGGCAGTGCCATCGTCATGGCAGGACTTGCCGTTGTGCACTTTGTGTTATCCCGCAATCCGTTTCGCACCGCTCCAGCCAAATAAGCAAAAGAAAAGGGAGTTCCACCAACCGTCTTGGTTGTGGAGCTCCCTTTTTCGCGTCCAATATATCACGATAATCGGGGGCTTGCCCCTGTGCGTCTGCGGAAAGCTGCAATCCGGTGGTCCTTTCGGTGAAAAATAGTCAAATAACCAAGTACCCTTACATAAAATGAAGTATAAAATAGGGTAAGCCGATTGAGTAGAAGCGATTGAAGACGAGGGCCGGAGTTGATCCGGTACAGATGGAGGGAGTGCCGTGAATAAGAGTTATGAAGTTGAATATTGCAATCTGGAGCTGCGGTTCAACCGTCGGCATATCCAAAATTTGATCAGAGACCTTATTCGTGAGGGATATTCACTATATTGGAGCGAGGACGAATCCTTTTTTATCCTGTCAGTCCGGACCGGCCGCAAGCTGGTAAAGCTCCGCTTTCAACAGACACGCACGGGGAACTACAAGATGACTGGAGATTATATCATTAAGGATGCAAAACTTGCAGAGTGGCTGGAGAAGCTGATTGGAGATACACGCGGGCATGCAGTTGTGAAGCGGTTCAAGGATCAGCAGATGACCGTGGAGAACATTTTATTCGGTGAAGTCATTCGTCTCGTGGAAGTGTCTGGGTTCAAACAGCGTGTCATTTTTCAAAAGGAACCTGCGCCGACGGCGGAAGAGATGGAAGAGATGTTCCTCTCGCGTGAAGGTGAGGAAAGGCTCATGTTGTTGCGCATGGAAGTGGATGATGAACTGGAACGCCTCTACACGGCCATGCAGATGGATAATATCGAAAAAGCAAATGCTTGCCGCGAAGTCTTAAAACAGTTGTCTGGGCATCTGTTAATGTTGGAAGGATGACAAGATAAGGCCGTATTTATGAAAATACGATGAACACCTCAGCAGATTGGGGTGTTTTCTCGTTGCGTAGCTGTGCCACGGGGTTCACTTCTATACATAAAACCGTTAAAATGGGAGTATTGTTGAGAATTTATTTCAATAAAATTAATTGGAGCAAAGGATGGAGGACCAGATGACAAAACAACAAATTGGCGTAATTGGCCTGGCTGTCATGGGCAAAAATTTGGCCCTTAACATTGAAAGCAAAGGTTTCTCAGTATCGGTATATAACCGTTCCCCGGAGAAAACCAATGATCTTCTGAAAGAAGCTGAAGGTAAAAACCTGACAGGCTCATTCTCCATTGAAGAGTTCGTAGCATCCCTGGAATCCCCGCGCAAAATTTTGATCATGGTACAAGCCGGTAAAGCGACCGACGCTACCATTGAACAACTTCTTCCTCACCTGGATGAGGGCGACATCATCATTGACGGAGGGAACGCATACTTCCCTGACACGCAACGTCGCAGCAAAGAGTTGGAAGACAAAGGCATTCGTTTCATCGGTACAGGTGTATCCGGTGGTGAAGAAGGCGCACTGAAAGGCCCTTCCATCATGCCAGGTGGACAGGAAAGTGCTTATAAACTGGTTGAACCGATCCTGACGGCGATCTCGGCCAAAGTCGGTGACGATCCATGTTGTACATATATTGGACCAGACGGTGCCGGACACTATGTGAAAATGGTGCATAACGGTATCGAGTACGGAGATATGCAGTTGATTGGTGAAGCATACCACTTGCTCAAATCCGTATTGAACGTTTCTGTTGAAGAGCTTCATGCAATCTTTACGGAATGGAATCAAGGAGAGCTGGATAGCTACCTGATCGAAATCACAGCAGATATCTTCTCCAAATACGATCCAGAAACAGGGAAACCAATGGTTGACGTCATTCTGGACGCGGCTGGACAAAAAGGAACAGGGAAATGGACAAGCCAAAGCGCGCTGGATCTCGGCGTACCATTGTCCATGATTACGGAATCCGTATTCTCCCGTTTCCTGTCTGCCATGAAGGACGAGCGTGTAGCAGCTAGCAAAATCCTGAATGGACCAGCGACTGAAGCATTCTCTGGCGACAAAAAAGCGTTCATTGAGAGCGTGCGTAAAGCCCTCTTCGCAAGTAAAATCGTATCCTACGCACAAGGATTTGCACAAATGCGTGCAGCTTCCGACGAGTATGGCTGGGATCTGAAATACGGCAACATTGCCATGATCTTCCGTGGCGGTTGCATCATCCGTTCGCAGTTCCTGCAAAACATCAAGGAAGCTTATGATAAAGACGCAGCTCTGAAAAACTTGCTCTTGGATCCGTACTTCCAAAACATTGTTGAGTCTTATCAAGACGCATGGCGTGAAGTTGTAGCGGCTGCTGTAAAACAAGGTGTTCCGGTACCTGGCTTCTCCAGCGCTCTTTCTTACTACGACAGCTACCGTACAGAGCGTCTGCCAGCCAACTTGCTGCAAGCTCAACGAGACTACTTCGGTGCTCACACGTTCAAACGTGTGGACAAAGAAGGCAGCTTCCACCACAACTGGATGGAGTAGTACCACATATACAAGTCTATTAGATTTGGCCAAAGCGTCCTTAAGTAGGAGCTTTGGCCTGCTAAGGGGCTCAAAAGAGGTTTGGCGTTCCGGTGATTGCCGGTCAACGCTGGGCCTCTTTTTTTACTGTGTTATACAGTAATAATGTTGATAAAGAAGATATGTAGCTGATTCTAGACCTAATGAACAGGAGACACTCTATTTTGGCAAAATGAGCCGGTTCTATTTTTTAACGAACTCAGAAGGCACTATTTCGATAATTCATAGCGAGATGTCGAGGTTTTGACGGTGATTTTTGGAAATAAGTTTACTCAGATTCTTAAGAAGTTTAACTGCGCCTATTTACCGTAAATAAGCTCATTGGAGTTCGTTAGGTTAATAGTTGGTCACTGATTGAGACGTTTGGGGGCTCAAAACTGCTTGAGGGTGATCTGACGTAGGCTTAGATGCCGGAAGTTACTTGATCTGTCTTGGAAGGTTGCGGAAGGTCGAAAAGAAGTCGGTCAGGAGATGGTCTTTCCCAGTCCGCAGGGCTGTGTTATGATAGGACAAAAGTGCTCACGAATTGCTTGAATTAAAGGAGTGTACACCTTGAGCAAGTCTAACAATATTATTCTCATCGGCATGATGGGAACCGGCAAATCAACCGTCGCTGACATGCTTGCACGTGAGCTTGGTTATCGATTGATTGATGTAGACGCCGCGGTGGAAAAAGAGGAAGGCTGTACGATTCCAGAATTGTTCACTGGCAAGGGAGAGACGTATTTCCGTGATGCCGAGAGCCGCATGTTGTGCTCGATGCTGGAGAAGAAGTCACAGGTCATAGCGACCGGAGGTGGCGTGGTGCTGCGTTCGGATAATTGTGACGTGATGCTGAAGAATGGTTGGGTTGTTGCCTTGACTGCTGATCCGGCAGTGATTGTAGAGCGTGTTAGTGGCTGTGACAACCGTCCACTTCTCGCAGGCAATGCAGAGGAACGCATTCAGGCAATTATGGAAGAACGGAAAGACGCATATCGGTTCGCACATTATACGGTGGATACAACCGAGTTATCCGCTGCCGAAGTGACTCGTTTAATTTTAGCGCATTACCGCGTCTAAGCTTGTTATCATCGAAGTTTGATGGTTGATAGGTGGTGGCAGATATAACAAAACGGGCCATATAGGCCCGTTTCTAGGAGTGGAGCAGAACAGAAGTCACAAGGTTACAAATGACTTCGCTTCTCTCCGGGTTTCTCTAGTCTTCCTGTTGCCACTGAAGCATACCGCCGACCATGTTTGTACAGCCTTCATATCCCAGTTGTTGCAGATATTCACAGGCACGCTCACTGCGGTAACCGCTACGACAGATAATCACGATCTCGCCTGATTTCTCAATCTCAGACAGTCGGTCCGGAATCTGTCCAAGCGGAATATGCTTGGCTCCTTCGATCATGCCTTGCGCGACTTCATCGTCCTCGCGGACGTCTATCATCTGCAGCTTCTCTCCCGCCTGTAAACGGCGGCGCAGCTCAGACGTTTCAATTTCAGCTATTTGTGTCATATTCAGGTCCTCTTTTCTGTATGGACTTAACGCTATAATGATACCCAAGCGATGCACGGAATGTCAATTTGGCCACAATATAATCAACGAAGGAGAATTTCATCCATGGACGTTATTGTTAAACCAACCCCCACTCTGAACGGGGAAATCGGGGTTCTGTCCTCCAAAAACTACACTACCCGCTATTTGCTGGCTGCTGCACTGGCAGAAGGCACAAGTACCATTCATTTCCCGGCACACAGTGAAGACAGTGACGCCATGCGCAGATGTATTCGCGATCTGGGGGCAGTACTTGAAGAAGACGACAGCAAGATTGTGATCCAGGGCTTTGGCAGTCATCCCCGTGATGTGCGTGAATTGAATGTTGGGAATGCGGGTGCTGTACTTCGTTTCCTGATGGGCGTTACAGCGCTCTGCCCTGAAGTTACTTTTGTGAATACGTACCCGGATTCACTGGGCAAACGCCCCCATGATGACCTGATCGATGCGCTTGGTCAATTGGGTGTAGAAGTACAACATGAACAAGGACGCCTGCCGATTACAATCAAGGGTGGCAATGCCAAGGGTGGACACATTCGTGTATCCGGCTCCGTCAGCTCCCAATATCTGAGTGCATTGTTGTTTGTAACTCCGTTGCTTGCAGAAGACAGCACCATTGAAGTACTGAATGACCTGAAGTCCAAGGTCGTTATCGGACAGACGCTGGAAGTGTTGGAGCAGGCAGGCATCGTTATCCATGCAAGTGATGATTACATGTCCTTCCGTGTACCAGGTGGACAGGCTTACCAGCCGACGACCTACACGGTTCAAGGGGACTACCCGGGCTCGGCAGCCGTTCTTGCCGCAGCTGCGGTTACACAGTCTGATGTGAAAATTCTGCGACTGATGGAGCAGAGCAAACAGGGTGAACGTGCCATCGTTGACGTTCTGCGCATGATGGAAGTGCCTTTGACACATGAGAACGATGTCGTACACGTTCAAGGTAATGGCAGACTGAAAGCGATTGAATTCGATGGGGATGCCGCGACGGATGCCGTTTTGGCTATGGTAGCCGCAGCTGTGTTTGCGGAAGGCACGTCACGGTTCTATAATGTAGAGAACCTGCGTTACAAGGAATGTGACCGAATCACCGATTACTTGAACGAACTGCGGAAGGCAGGAGCGAACGTTGAAGAGCGTCAAGCTGAGATTATTGTACACGGACGTCCGGAAGGCGTTGAAGGCGGCGTGGAGATTAATGCTCACTACGATCATCGTGTAATTATGGCGCTAACTGTCGTTGGTCTGCGTTCCAAGGAGCCGCTTCGTATTCGGGATGCACACCATGTAGCCAAGTCTTATCCGCAATATTTCGATCATTTGCAGGCGCTTGGCGCCTCGGTTCAATGGGTAAAAGAGTAAAATAACTGAAACCTGTCTTTTGAACACGCACTTTAATCAGAAAAGGATGGTGCTTGAACATGGAATTTAACAACCCTACTCGTGAAGAAATTGGGCAACTTTTGCGCAAGGCAGGCAACATCGCAGTCGTCGGCTTATCAGACAAATCAGATCGCACTTCCTATATGGTGGCAGAAGCCATGCAGAGCAGAGGTTATCGCATTATCCCGGTTAATCCACAGGCGCAAGGTGAAATCCTAGGCGAGACGGTATATGCCACACTCGCGGATATTCCAGAGCCGGTAGACATTGTCAATGTGTTTCGTCGCGAAGAGTTTTGCGCGGAAGTCGCTCGTGACGCCGCTGCCATCAAAGCTAATGTGCTGTGGCTGCAGCTTGGCATCCATAGTGATGAAGCGGTCCAGATTGCTGCAGAGAACGGCATGACAGCGGTAACGAATCGTTGTATCAAGGTAGAAGATTCCATCGTTCTGCGCGGCGCTGGACGCGGCTGAGAGGCTCGTTCACCTAAGATCGGTTGATCTCCTGATCTGACCCAATTGAATGAACATAGGATGAATCCCGTTAACTTGAAGTTGACGGGATTTTTTCTGTTCTATTTTTGCCATTATTAATTACCAATTGGTTACTGTTTTGCTTTGACAAAACGTTGCGTAAAGCTTACCATCTAGGATAGAAAGGAGAGGTCGCCATGAATTGGCTCGGATCCTTGCAGCAGCTCGGACGAGCGGTAATGCTGCCTACAATGGTCCTGCCCGCCGCCGCAATTTTGCTCAGTGTTGGCAGTCTGCCTTGGGACGCCTGGGGATTGGATATTGTCGGTGAAGTGTCTACCGTGGCCGGACACGGTATTTTTTATTTCTTACCGTATTTGTTCGCTGTCGGTGTAGCACTGGGACTCTCCAACCAGGCCGGACAAGCGGGACTTGCTGCTCTGGCTGGTATCGTGATATATGATCAGGTGACTCGGAACTTCGGGGATGGCACCGTTCAGCCCGCTTCCTTAATCGGAATCATACTCGGCGCGCTTGCCGGTGGGATGCATAATCGGTTTAAAAGCATTAAACTGCCTGAAATTTTACAGTTTTTTGGAGGTTCAAGGTTTGTTTTGCTCATCGTCGGACTTTGTTCGGCATTGTTTTCCTGTTTTATGTTATGGCTCGCTCCGATCCTACAGCATGGATTGAACGGCATTGCCACTTGGGAATACAGTCTCGGGGGTTTTGGACTGTTCATTTACGGGGTGTTATACAGGGTGCTGGTCGCTTTTGGGCTTCATCACCTGCTTAACAATGTGTTTTGGTTCCAGTTAGGGACGTTTGAAACGCCTGATGGTAACATTGTGCAAGGGGATTTGCCCCGATTTTTTGCAGGTGACCCAACAGCAGGATTCTTTATGGCAGGTTTGTTTCCCATCATGATGTTTGCCATTCCGGCGATAGCCTTTGCTATTATTCAGGAAGCCAGGGAAGATCTGAAACCGAAAATCAAGAAAACTTTTCTGACATCGGCACTCGTTTGTTTTCTAACCGGGGTATCGGAACAGATTGAGTTTGCTTTTTTGTTCGCGGCTCCTTATCTGTTCATCGTGCATGCAGTGATGTCCGGCGTTGCCATGTGGATTAGTTACTGGCTGGATATCCGGCATGGATTCTCTTACTCCGCAGGTATTATTGATTACATACTCAATTTCCATCTATCGGAGAATGCGTGGAAGCTCATTCCGATTGGCATACTATATGGGCTGCTTTACTACTTCCTGTTCCGATGGGCGATTCGTACGTTCAAGATTCCAACACCAGGACGTGAAGAGGGCTCCATGCTGGAAGATTGGGTAGGTAACATTCCTTATCAGGCACCTTTAATCCTCGAAGCATTGGGTGGGAAGAGTAACATTGTACAGGTTGAAGCATGTATTACACGTCTTCGCCTTACTGTGCATGATGACCGGCTGATCGACACGGGTGCCATGAAGAGTATGGGGTCCGCAGGACTGATCAAGCTGGGTGGCGGTAACGTACAGGTGGTATTCGGGACCTACTCGGAATTGATTCGGGAAGAAATCGCGAAGTTGCTGGAAAGAGATCTGCAACAGGTTCTGTTCTGTGCCCCCGTTCAGGGCAAAATGCTCCCGATTGAAGAGGTACCGGATCAGATCTTTGCAGCCAAGCTTGTCGGTGATGGTGTAGCCTTTGTTCCGGAAAAGGGAGAGCTGGTCTCACCCGTGTACGGAACGATTATGCACTTGTACCCGACCATGCATGCCTTGGGTATTTCTACCCGTGAGGGGCTTGAGGTATTACTGCATATCGGCATCGATACCTCTCAGTTGAAAGGCCATTTTGAAGCTTTTGTTCAGGAGGGCGATACGGTGGAGCCAGGGCAGTTGTTGATCAAGTTTGATCTGGCAGTACTCCGCGAGCAAGCGGCATCACTAACAACACCCATGGTAATTACGAATCCGGATCGTGTAAAATCATGGAGTTTTGCTCCATTTAAGCAAGTTAAGAAAGGTCAGGCATCCGTTATGTCCGTGGTGCTCTATGACAGGAACGTTGGAGGGGTAGAATGAAGATACAAGGCATCAACGGAGCTGCAGGCATAGCCATCGGCAAAGCATTTGTCCTGCCCAGTTGGGAATGGGATCTGCCGGATCAGAAGATGGATTCGGTGGATCTTGCCCAAGAGTTCGAACGGCTGTATGAGGGCATACGGACATCTAAGGATGAGATCGAATATATCAAAAATGAGTTCAAGGAAGTTGTTGGTCCAGAGGAGTCCAGTATCTTTGATGCACATCTGGCCATCCTGGAAGATCCGGTATTCATGAACGAAATTCGCGGCATTATCGAGCGTCAATATAAGGCAGCAGAAGTGGCGGTCAAAGAAGCCATTGACCACTTTGTTACGATGTTTGACTTGCTGGAAGACGAGTATATGAAGGAGCGGGCCATTGACATCAAGGATGTGGGTAACCGTCTGCTCAAGCATTTGCTTGGTGCACCGGAGATTACACTTCCTTCGGATACCCAGCCATATGTGCTCGTTGCCAAAGAATTATCGCCATCTCAACTGGCACATCTGAATCCGACCCATGTGCTAGGTATTGTAACCTTGATTGGCGGGAAAACATCACATTCTGCGATTATGGCTCGTGCCCTTGGCATTCCTCTCGTTTCCGGTCTGGAAGCGAGTCTTGGCATGCCGGTAGAGACAGGGGATATGCTTGTGGTGGATGGTGACAATGGCTTGGTATTTACAGACCCGGATCGTAAGACGATTGAACGGTATACCATGCTTCGCAGCAAACAACTGAAGAAAAAGGAACAACTTCAAGTCCTTGCTACCGTGGATGCTGTAACCAAAGATGGGGCCGTTCTGCACTTGGCTTCCAATATCAGTTCGGTGAAGGAATTAGACCTTGCTTTGAAACAAGGAGCCAAAGGTGTGGGCTTGTTCCGAACAGAATTCTTGTACATGGACCGTGCGACTTTCCCGGGTGAGCAAGAACAGTATGAGGTGTACCGTCTTGTGGCAGAGAAAACAGCAGGACAATCCGTTGTTATTCGTACACTGGATATCGGTGGTGACAAGCAACTCGATTACTTTGAACTGCCGGAGGAAGACAATCCGTTTCTGGGTTACCGAGCTATTCGGATTAGTCTCGATCGCAAGGATCTGTTCAAAACACAGCTTACAGCCATTCTCCGTGCCAGCGCTGCCGGAAATGTCAAAATCATGTACCCGATGATCTCTTCGGTGGAAGAACTTCAGCAGGCCAATGAGATTCTCCGTGAGGCGATGTCCGATCTGGACGAGCGCGGATTAGCATACGACCCTCACATTCAGGTGGGAATTATGATTGAAGTTCCTGCAGCGGTGATGATTGCTGATCTGCTCGCAGAGGAAGCTGATTTCTTCAGTATTGGTACGAACGACCTGGTTCAATATGTACTGGCAGTAGATCGAATGAATGAGCAGATTGCTCATATGTATCACCCCTATCATCCGGCTGTTCTGCGGATGCTTCGTGCGACAGCAGATGCGGCTCATACGGCTGGAATTGATGTCAGTGTGTGCGGAGAGATGGCAGGGGACGAACGTGCCATTCCGCTTTGGTTGGAGCTTGGCATTCGTCACTTGAGTATGTCTCCGCAATCCCTGTTACGTGTGAAGCACAGAGTGCTGAACACAACAGCATCGGCCGCCAAAGAAGAAGCGCGAAAGTGCTTCGCCTTACGGACCAGCGGAGCTATTGAGGAGCGACTGCAAGTCTTTAATGACTCCACGGGAAGTCCGGATGAACAAAGTGGATCGAACGCATCATAATTGGGGAAAATGGATATAAATACCTTTAAGTTAATATATTTACATTTGTGATAATTATGTATTGGACACCTTGTTATATAAAATAACCCCACTGTGCATGAGAGCACAATGGGGTTGTTTTTATTTGTCAGCGAGTGCATCACAGAATGCCTTGCCATAAGGGGGAAGGTCAGGCGGACGACGTGCTGAGATGATATGTCCATCAACAACAACGGCTTCATCTTTCCAGATCGCACCTGCATTTTCCATGTCATCGCGAATGCCTGGTGTAGAGGTTACTGTAACCCCGTCCAGAATTTTGGCAGAAATCAGCACCCAGCCCGCATGACAGATCTGTCCAATCGGTTTCCGGTCTGCATTCATTTCCTTCACAAGCTCCAGTACTTTCGGATAACGACGCAGCTTGTCTGGCGCCCAGCCGCCTGGCACGAGAATGCCATCGTAATCTGAACTGTCGAGTTCATCGAAACTGTATTCGGCTTCAGCAGGCACACCATATTTACCAATATAGGTTTTTCCTTTTTTCTCTCCAGCAAGATGTACTTCTGCACCTTCTTCACGAACCCGATGTACAGGGTACCACAATTCCAAATCCTCGAATTCTTCATCGACCAGAGCGATGACTTTTTTGCCGGTTAATCTCATGTCCATCTCTCCTTTTTGCGGTGATTAGGTCTGTTGCGTCTTTAATTGTAACAGATTCTCCAAGGGACTTCATGGAAGTGCTTATTCAGTTTGGAGGAAGCGATTACAAGTCAGTAACTGCCTGCATTCGACAACCTTCATCTGGTGGGAGTGGTAATTTGTGCAACCTTTTGTTTATAGCAGGATTTGAGCCGAAATAGGTCGAATGGTACTTATATAGAGTATAGAACGAATGAGGTGATGGTGGTGCGCAAGTCGTGCAGATGTGGACATGTAATGGAGTTGGAATTAAGAACAGTGGTATACGCCAAAAAAGTGGAGATTCGAAACGTACCCGTATTTGCGTGTACATACTGTGTATCATACGAAGTGCTTCCGCCGGTCAAGCCGGACTTAACAGCATGCATAAGCACATTGGGTGAACAGCCCGTGAAGCAAGACGTATCTTTTGGTGAACGTAATGAACTGGCAGACCTGTTTCATGAGCTACTGCTGGCCTGGCCGGATGCGACCGATCGGGAGATGGAATATCGAATGCAACAAGCAGTGGAGGAGCGTATCAATCTGCTGCTGGACATTATGGGTTACGCAACGAAGTCTGGTGATGCAGCGTGGATTGAGACAACGGAGCGCAGATTAAGTCAATTATCCGGATTTGTGTGGCAGGAGTACTTCTCAAATGCTGTCTAATTTTGACGTGTAAAATGCTTGTTTTCATGAAAATTGGCTTTTTCGCGCACTTTTTGTTAAGATATCGAAGAGTGAAAACGCTCAACATAGCGGTATTCCTGGTAAAGGGGGATGTATATCTAATGGCTGACATGACTAAAATGACAAGTATTGAACAGCTAAACTCCGCAGTGGAGGCTACCAAGGATCAACCCTTGCTTCTGTTTAAGCATAGCACGCGCTGTCCGATCAGCTCGAATGCTTATCAGGAGATGAACGATTATTTGCTTAACAATGCTAATGAACAAGTGAAATATGGCATCATCTATGTTGTGGAAGATCGCCCGGTATCAAATGAAGCAGCAGACAAGCTGGGTGTTAAGCACGAATCTCCACAGGCAATCCTGATCAAAAAGGGAATTCCTGTATGGCATACTTCCCATTCAGATATTACTAGAACCACACTTGCGAATGTTTTGAGTGAGTCCTAAAGCCTATTTTAATTGATTAATGCAAAAATTTGTCGTAATATAAATCTTAATGAAAATGGTATGAAAATTTACTGGTAATGGAGAGAAGTACTGTGACGGTAACCATTTATGATGTGGCACGTGAAGCTGGAGTGTCTATGGCAACGGTATCACGGGTAGTTAATAATAACCCTAATGTCAAACCGCAAACGCGGAAAAAAGTATATGAAGCCATCGAACGGTTGGGATATCGTCCGAATGCGGTAGCCAGAGGTCTGGCAAGCAAGAAGACAACCACGGTCGGGGTTGTTATTCCAGATATTTCGAACTCCACCTTCGCGGAGATTGCCCGCGGAATTGAAGATATTGCGAATATGTATCACTACAATATTATTTTGTGTAACGCAGATAAGAAGAAAGAAAAAGAAATTCGTGTTATTAACACGTTGCTCGAAAAACAAGTAGACGGACTGCTCTTCATGGGCGGAACAGTAACGGATGAACACATTCAGGCGTTCCAGTCTGCGGCTGTGCCGATCGTACTTTGTGCAACGAGTGATGAGAAGGGCTCATTCCCTTCAGTGGATATTGATCATGAGGCTGCTGCGTTTGACGCGGTAAACACCCTGATTCGTCATGGACACAAGGAAATTGCGATGATCAGTGGTACGCTGCAAGATCCAGCGAATGGATATGCACGTTTCCAAGGTTACAAGAAAGCACTGGAAGCAGCAGGCATGGAATACCAGGAGGATCTGGTACGTATCGGTAACTATCGTTATGAATCCGGTGTGGAAGCAATGAAATATTTCCTCGGACTGAAGAAGAAGCCGTCGGCGATTTTTGCTGCAACAGATGAAATGGCGATTGGTGCCATTCACAGCATTCAGGATGAAGGCCTGAAAGTACCGGATGATTTCTCCATTATTAGTGTGGATAACATCCGTATGGCTTCCATGGTGCGTCCTCAGTTGACAACAGTGGCTCAGCCAATGTACGATCTTGGCGCAGTAGCGATGCGTTTGCTGACCAAGTTGATGAAAAAAGAAAATGTGGAGAACCCACGGGTTATTTTGCCGCATGAAACAATTCTTCGTCTGTCTGTAAGTCACGCAGATGTAGTTTAATCGGGATTATATACAGATATATTAAGGGAGAAGTCATTATTCTCTCTACATAGTGGACATGCGAAAGCTCCGGAGACGGAGCTTTTGTGCTGAATGAGGCTAAAAGTGAAAATAGGAGGTATCAGAAGATGCGTGAAACGATTGGTATCATCGGAGCGATGGATGAGGAAGTTGAGCTTTTGCTGGCAGGTATGAAGCAGCTTGAGACGGTCAAACAAACCGGTATAACATACGTTGCCGGGGAGTGGCTGGGCAAGCAAATTGTCGTGTGCAAATCCGGCGTAGGTAAAGTAAATGCAGCGGTTACAACGCAGATCTTGATTGATCGTTTTCAGGTTAATCGGATTATCTTCACAGGTGTTGCGGGTGCAGTTAACCCCGAACTGAACATCGGAGATATGGTTATATCGTCTGTATGTGTTCAGCACGACATGGATGTAACGCCACTGGGGTTCGCACGCGGGGTTATTCCTTACCAGGAGACATCTGCATTCCCTGCCGAGGCTTCGCTTATTACATTGGCTGAAGAAGCATGTAAAGCTCAGGGAGCCAATTACCTGATCGGTAAAGTGTTATCTGGAGACCAATTTATTGCGAATAAAGATACGGTTAACATGTTATATACCGAAATGGACGGTGCATGTGCCGAGATGGAAGGGGCAGCCGTTGCTCAGGTCTGTTACATGAATCGTGTACCATTTGTTGTCCTGCGTGGGATGTCAGATAAAGCGGATGGTTCAGCGCATGTTAACTTTGCTGAATTTACCGTGGAATCTTCGAAGCGTTCACACCGTATTGTGGAGCACATGTTAGAAAATATGTAATGGCATAAATTACGATTGTAATGCCAACCCAAAATCAATGAAAAACCGCTCTTCGATTAGCTGTTCCATGAAGTATGGAGCAACGCTGCGAGAGGCGGTTTTTGTTATGTATATCGTTTGTCGAACAGATCATTGACTTAGTACATGAACCGATGGCGAAAGCGTACACGATCAAACTGTTCTTCTGATGTGATGGGCACCTGACTTCCGATTCGCACCATCAAACAGTTCGCAGGATGTGAACAGATTTCGGGGTCGTCTGTTGCATACCAGGTCATATCGATCGTTTCCATCAGCTTCTCCATCATTTTGCGATAATCCCATACGTTTAGTCCGCTGCCCTTCAGATCCCAATGCCAATAATATTCTGTGGTGAAAATAATGTAATTCTCCATGTATTTATCTTCCAAAGCGGTAAGCAACATCTCACGTCCAATGCCAAGCGAGCGATAGTCGTCCGCAACCTCGATTGCCCCAAGCTCAATCAGATCAGTCATATTACCCTCAGACCAGCGTTCACAATCATCCGCATAGTGAAAGGTTACATAGCCGATAATCGTTTCATTTTCGTGTGCAATGATAATTCGCCCTTCAGGCAACGCTGCGATCTCGGCCAGAGCTTCCTGCTGCTCCGTTGGGCGCCGAAAGGCATCCAGATCCGGATGAAAGCCAAGACGGGTTACCTCCTCGGCCTGCACAGGGCCTTCAACAGTAATTCGGTGGCCGGACTTGAAGATGGAACGCATATGATATTTTTTGATATGTTCCATGGTTCATGCTCCTCTCTCTCCTACTTATAGAGGTTGTTCCAAAAGGAACGCTTTTGATTACGAAGGATGCCTAGTGGCATCATCAGCATCGAATATGGCATTCACCCGAAATAAGCGGGAGGCTTACGAAGTATGTTTCCAAAGGAAACATTTTAGTTGCTCACGTAGTTTCCCCTACGCTCCGCTACTCCATTTCTAGCTTCATCCCATCTTCTTGGTACTGAAAACCGTTCTTCTTGAACACATATTTATAGCAAAAATCCAAAAAATTGAAAAGCCATAGACGACAATTGATAAGATTTGCTATAATTGCGTAGACAAAAAATGTTCACAATTCAATACAGTATAGTTAACATCTGTTTGGCCGAGCAAGTACATGATGAGAAGTTCTCTCTACTAATGTAAGCGCTAACTGGAAGTTCAGTCAACACAAAGGCAATGAGGATTGACCCCTAACGGGAATCGAAATGTCGAGTTGAAGGAGGCTGGCAAGCATGAGTCAAGCACATGGTGAGATGCTGCAAACGGTTGTGTCTGAATCTAATCTGGGCGATTACACGGAGGCGAGAAGCCGGTTCGATTGGGAATCGGTGGAAAGGCACTTTACGTGGCACGCCAGCGGAAAAGTAAACATGGCGCATGAAGCGATTGATCGTCATGTACTGGAAGGAAGGGGCGGGAAAACCGCTTTATTGTATAGCGATGCTTCACGTGAAGAGGCCTATACTTTTGCTGATCTGAGCGAACAGTCGAGTCGGTTCGGGAACGTTCTCCGCAAATATGGCATAGCCAAAGGGGAACGGGTGTTTATTTTTATG